>CAWATZ010000004.1:0-1039330 GCA_963784995.1 uncultured Planctomycetota bacterium
TTACCTTCTACGCCGTCGGCGTGATCCTGGACGACTTGGCGGCGGAGAAATGCAACTCGGCCCGCGGCGCGCTACAACTCCGGCGTCCGCTACGCCTACCAGCAGGCGACGCGACGCTCGGAGGCCTTACCCACTGGCTCGTGCTGTCGGCCACGATCCTCCGTTGGTTGCGTGCTTCGGTCACATCGACCGACACAGCGAACCGCCAGTATGGGTCTGGATTCCAGGGCGATCCGGAAGAGACTCCGGCGGCCAGAACAGCGGACAGGCCCGCCCCGTTTGCAGCAATGCGCGCGTTCCTGCCGCGATGCAGAACGCCCTGGCGTCGCGTGGGGCAACCCTGTCCCGAACGTCTGCTGCTCTCTCGGACCACCAACGCCTGACACGGCAGACGGGGCCCACCCCAGATGAACCCGTACAGCAGTCCGCCTGGGCATTCCCACAGAGTAGCACGTCCGGGACCTGGCTCGTCTGGGTCCACCCCATCCCGAAATCGCACCCTGGGCTGGTGCAGGATGCGTGCCACTGGGCGACACCGTGTGATGCTGGCATGCTGGCAATGTCGGTCTAACTGTCACCCGTCGGGCAAGCAGGGACACGCAGCGTCGCTCCTGTACACGTCGCCAACAGACCGGCGCCGTGCAGGGTAGAAGCCGAGCGCCTTGCTCACTTTCTGGGTGTTTCACAACAATACCTCCAGTGATATGCAGGTTTCTCGACTCCTCCCTCCGAACCGGACGTGTAAGTTTTCCAAGCATCCGGCTCTCCAGGGCTCGACCTTCCGCGCCCGGCATTGCCACCGGGTCTGTATCCCGTTTCGATTTCGCCTTCACCGATCCCTACATTCCGGGATCTCCGACTACCTTTCTAATCCGGGCCGTTTTGCCCCTGCCTCCCTTCGCCCCGTGGCCGGCTTTCCCGACCTCCGACTACTATGGAGGCTCCGACGCTTGCCCTGTTTCTCTTCCCGACTGCTGGGAACATCTGTTTCAGGGAAGCCTCCCACGTTCACGGCGCTGGACTCTACGAGACGGTTTAGGTGGCAGTTGCGGCGCTACCCATCCCCTCTTTGGGGTTGCTGACCGGTGCCGGGGTAATTCAGGTCTGTCCGGCACACCCTTGTTGACAACGATTGCCAACTGCGTTGTCTCGGGTGGCTGCTGGGAATGTACCCATGTTCCCGGTCACTGCCCGCGCCAGACTACGTCTGCCCTGACCCGCACTCGCGTCGTTGGCTCGGCCTTGCGGCACATTTACCAAGTCAGGGTTAGGTTGGTAGTGGTAGGCCAACCTGCACAGGATATTTGCGTGGCAGGGCTGCCATTTGCCGAAGGTAGAAAGCTGCTTCGTTTGCACTCACCATGTCGTCTCTTTGTCAAGCCTCGCATCTTGGCCGCCTGTGTCGGGCCTCACGAGTACCTTTCAGGGCCAGCTGTTTCACCGCTGGTTTGCATCCGCCAGCAGCTACGGCCCAAGAACACACCGGCTGCCTGTACAGCCTGTGGAGCTACCGGGCGACCCGCCCATTCGCTCATTCCAGCGACGCGCCTCGTGGCGCGGTGGCAATGTGGCATCCCTGGCGCTCTCGCGGCAAGCCTCCTCCGAATCCCTGGCACGCAGAGAATCTCGTCGCAGGGCAAGCTCCGGGAAGCAAGAAGATTCCTCCCCACGTTCCAGGGGCTGGACCGATCCCGCTTGCGGAAACTGTCACGATGACGTAGAGATAGCAAAGTGCCCTCGGCCCGGAACCCTGCTTCGTGCGGACCATGAACGACTCGTCCCCGCTGCTTCCCGCTCGCCCGACTCCGGTCGCTGACGCTCCCGGCTCGCCTGCCCTCCCCGACGCGATCCAGCGTCTGCTCGCCCGCACTCCGGGTCGGATCCTAGTCGGCCGGGCCGGCACCGGCTACCGTACCAGCACCCAGCTGACCCTCCGCCAGGACCATGCCTTCGCGCTCGACGCCGTCCACGCCGAGATTGACCTCGAAGCGACCTTCGGGCCGGACCTGATCAACCGCTTTGGCCTGTTCGAGGTGCAGAGCCGGGCGGACGGCAAGATCCAGTACCTGATGCGGCCCGACCTCGGCCGGCAACTGAGCGATCAGGCCCGGGAGATCATCCGCCAGCTCTGTCCCGCGGGAGCCGATCTTCAGGTGGCGATCGGCGATGGTCTGTCGGCCGCGGCGGTGGCCCGCCAAGTGCCCGGGTTGCTCCCCCTGCTGGAGGAGCAGACCCGGCAGCGCGGCTGGAGCTTTGGCCGGCCCTTCTTCATTCGCTATTGCCGGGTCGGCATCCTCAACGACATCGGCGATCTGCTCACGCCGAAGGTGGTCGTGCTGCTGATCGGCGAACGGCCGGGGCTGGCCACGGCGGAGAGCCTGTCGGCGTACCTGGCCTATCAGCCGAGGACCGGCCATACCGATGCGGAACGCAACCTCATCTCGAACATTCACGCCCGCGGCGTGTCGCTGGAAGACGCGGCCCGGCGCATCCTGGCCCTCGCGGACAAGATGCGGACCAGCCAGGCCAGCGGCGTCTCGATCAAGGAAGACCTGCCGATGCTGGAGGTGCGTGATCCGGACAAAATCCGGGGGCTGACGCCCCCGGCTCGCCTGGAATCGACCTCGTTGCCAGAGGAAGGCTCCTCGTGAATCAGGAAACCAGGCCGGCCGAAGCGGACGACCAGGCCCAGCTGGAACGGCTGGGCTATCACCAAGAGCTGCATCGCGGCCTGGGCGGCTTCTCCAATTTCGCCATCTCCCTGTCGATCATCTGCATCCTGGCGGGCGGCGTCACCTCGTTTCATCTCGGCCTGGGCACGGTCGGCGGGGCCGCCATCGGCCTGGGCTGGCCCCTGTGCTGCCTGTTCAGCCTGGCCGTGGCCCTGACCATGGGACAGGTGGCCTCGGCCTTTCCCACCGCCGGCGGGCTGTATCACTGGGCCTCGATCCTCGGCGGCCGCGGCTGGGGCTGGGCCACTGCCTGGTTCAACCTCGCCGGCCTGCTCACCGTCCTGGCCGCCATCAACGTCGGGCTCTATCTCTTCCTGGCCGATTCGCTCGGCCCGCACCTGGGCTACGATCGGAACCGCTTCAGCCCGGCCGGGCAGGTCGTGGCACAGACTGTCTTCGTGCTGCTGCTGACCGCGTCGCAGGCCGTCTTCAACCATTTCGGCATTCGCCTGACCACGCGCCTGACCGACTTCAGCGGCTACTGGATCTTGCTGGTGGCCAGCGCCCTGACCCTGCTCCTGCTGCTGGCGACCCAGGACTTCGAGCCGGGCCGGCTGATTACCTTCACCAACCTGAGCGGCCTGCCCCAGGGCAAGAACGTCTCGCCGACCTGGCCGTATTCCGAGAGCCCGGCCTGGCTGTTTCTGCTCGGCTTGCTGCTGCCGGCCTACACGCTGACCGGCTTCGACGCCTCTGCGCACATCGCGGAGGAAACGATCCGCGCGCCGGTCGAGGTGCCGCGCGGCATCGTTCGTTCGGTCGTGGTTTCGGGAGTCTTCGGCTGGGTGATGCTCTGTGCTTTCATCCTGGCCGCTCCCGGTCTCGAAGAGGCGGCCCGGAAGGGCGGAGGTGCGTTTTGCTGGATCGTCAACTCGCGTCTGCCGGGCTGGCAGGCGATGGCGCTTTTCGCCGGCATCGGTCTGGCTCAGTACCTGGCGGGTCTGGCCACGGTCACCTCGGCCTCGCGGATGGCCTTCGCCTTTGCCCGCGACGGCGGTCTGCCCTTCTCGGCTCAGCTGCGCTGGGTCAGCCCCATCTACCGCACTCCGGTCTGGGCCGTCTGGACGGTCGCCGGCCTGTCGGTCGCCTTTACCACATATGCTCCGCTCTACGACACCATCACCGCCACGGCTGCCATTTTTCTCTATCTCTCCTACGTGCTGCCGACGGCGCTGGGGTTGCTGGCTTATCGGCGCTCCTGGGTCCGGATGGGACCGTGGGACCTCGGCGGGTGGTATCGGCCGCTGGCACTGGTGAGCATTGCGGGCACCGGCTTACTGTTCGTCATTGGTATCCAGCCGCCCAATGAGAAAGTGCTGCCGACAACCGTCGGGATGGCTTTGGGGCTGTGGCTGGTCTGGGTGCTGTGGGAACGGAAGCGCTTCCCGGGACCGCCTCGGCTGGACGCGGGGTCCGAGAAGGAAAAGCCGCTTGCGGTTTAGCGTTCACCAGCGCTAAGCCGCAAGCGGCTTGTGTTCTCACTCCGCCGTTTCCGTTGCCAGGGCCAGCTCCGGCCCCGAAACCGTTGTCTCCCGGCCGCGGCGCACTCCCAGGGCCCAGCCCGGCCACAGGCCCCGGCCGGCCGCCTGCTCCTCGGGGAAGACGCCCTTGGCCGTCGAGTGCAGGTCCTCCACCGAGTAGAAGACCTTCTCGTCGAAGCCCCGGATCAGGTTCCGGACGCGCACCAGGTCGCGCCGCTCGATCACCGTCATGATGATCTGCACCGGACCCTTGGCCCCCATCGCATCGACACAGGTGACGCCGTAGTCGGCCGACTTGAGAGACGCGAGCAGGACCTGGGCGTCCTTGCTGGTGATGATCCGCACCACCAGATGGCCGATCGCCATCTTGTCGTGGATCAGCACGCCCAGGTAGTTGCCGATGGTGAAGCCGCTGGCAAAGGCCGCGGAACAGCGCAGATCGCTCAGGTTGCGCATCACCTGGCCGATGGCGAACAGCCAGATCGATACCTCGAACAGGCCCACGATCGAGGCGACCGTTTTCATGCCGCGGGCGATGAAGATGATGCGGATGGTGGCCAGGGTGACCACCACCGTCTCGGCCACGAAGATCAGCGCCGGCAACCCCAGGGTAGACAGGTTCTCGAGCCAGTTCGGACTCACCGTTCTTCCTCCGTGAAGGGTCACAGGGTTGGCGAGCGGGGTGGGTGCGGTTCATAGTCGGGAACGGCTCGCACGACAAGAGCAGTTGGTCACGTCCCAACCTGCCTGGTTTGTTGCGTTTGAGGAAACCAAGGTCCGCCCTGCCTGTTCCCAGGGCGCTGCCCTGGGCTATCCTGTTGCGCCCCTTCGGGGCGAAAAACCTGGTTTTTCGCCCCGAAGGGGCGCAACAGGATAGCCCAGGGCAGCGCCCTGGGTGGGCTCAGGGCTTCGCTTTCTCTTTCATCCGCTCGTCGGCCTTGATGGCTTCTTCCAGGCTGATCAGGCCATCGCCGTCGGTGTCGATGCGGGCGAAGTCCTCGGGACTGCCGAGGAACTCACGGGGCGAAACGTCGCCGTCGCCGTTGACGTCCATCTTGCGGAACCACAGCGGGCCCGCCGGGGCAGTGCCGCGGGGATTGGCCGGCATGCCATCCCGCCCTCGCACCATCGGGGCCGGCGGAAGCACGCCGACGTTGGTCCCCGCTCCCTTGACCACGGACAGCTGAACCTGCCGGGGCAGCTCGTTCTTGCCGAGCTTGCCGTCGCCGTCCTGGTCATACTCGCGCAGCCGACTCCACGCCTGCCGCAGCTCGCGGACGCTCAGCCGGCCATCGCGGTTGGTGTCCAGCAGCTCGAACAGCCCCTGGCCGCCATCGCTGAACAGCAAGCCGGTCACGCTGCCGGACGCTCCACTCATGACGTCCACGTACTCCAGCAGTTCCTTCTCGGTGAACCGGCCATCCTCATTGCGGTCGGCCCGCTGCAGGACGGTCAGAAACGGCTGGAACTGCCGGCCTTCCAGCTGCTTGGCGGTGATGAAGCCTTTCTTGTCGGGGTCAAATTGCTGGAAGATGCGCATGGCCAGCTGAGTCGAGTTGCCCGCAAACACCTGCTGCTCCATCCGGATCACGTTCAGACTGACCCGGCCCAGTTTCATGCTCACCGAGATCGGCGACCCCTTGCGCACCGGCAAGGTCGGGACCTGCTGCCGGCCGGTTGGCACCACCTCGACGTCGCCGCGCTCGTCCTTGCCCAGGTGGACCGTCAGCTCCACGTCGGGCATGGCCAGCAGCCAGCGCAGCACACCGGTTTTGTCCACCAGGCCCGACGCGCCCGGCTTCATCCAGTCAAACAGCTCTTTGGGAAAGCCGATCTCTTCCCGGCTCAGCTTGCCGTCCTTGTTGCGATCAAACCGCGTCAGGAGGTCCTGAGCGACCTTGAGCCGTTCCTTCATCCGCTCGCCCGGCTCCTCTCGCGGGACCAGCACGAAGGGAATCTGGAACTGCGCGCCCGGCTGCATCGCGTTGGCGTCGCGCAACTGCATAATGCGCCGGCTATTGGGATCCAGGGCGGATACGTTCTGGATCTCGGCCGACGTGAGCAGGTCGTCGTCGTCGGAGTCGAACTTGCGCAGCACGTTGGCCACGGCCTCCAGTTCGCTCCGCGACAGTTTGCCGTCCTTGTCAGTGTCCAGCAGATGGAACAGGGTGTCCGTCAGAACGGTGCTCTGCTGGGCGATGCCAGGCTGCAGTGCCAGCCGGGCCGGGCCGCCGCCGTTCTTCCGGTAATAGCGTGCGAACTCCTCCAGGGACACCTTGCCATCGCGGTCCGTGTCCACGGCTTCAAGGGTCGGGCCCGGGTCGTGTCCCCTCCCCGGAAGAAGACGTTCTGGTTCTGCGTCTGGAACTGCGACACCGCGGGCATCCGCTCCGCCTCGGCCCGACTCAGGACGCCGTCGCCGTCGCGGTCCAGGTACTCGAACAGCCGTTTGGCGTAGTCTTCCCAGAAGACGCTGTACGGCTTGCCATCGACGTGAACGTGCAACCGCACCAGCACGGGCCGGGTCTCGCCCAGGTAGACGATGTCCTGAACGTCGGCGGCCGACCAGGGATCGGGCGGCTTCGCCGGCTTGTCGCCCTGGGCCGCGGCCAGGGGAACCGCGGCCAGCAGCAGGGCAAGCGTCAGAGTGCGGATCACGTCAGCACCTCCTTGATTGGCTTGGCCACCTTGTCGGCGATGCGGATGGGCCGGCGCACGTTGGAGACGTTCTGCTTCTCGTAATCGATTCCCAGGGCCCCGCAAATGGTGGCGATGAAGTCCGGCACGCTGACGGGCCGGTCCTCGACCGTCATGCCGTCGGCGCTGGTCTTGCCGATGGCCTGGCCGCCCTTGATGCCGCCGCCGGCCAGCACGGTGGACCAGGACACGGCCCAGTGGTCCCGGCCCTTGTTCGGGTTGATCTTCGGCGTCCGGCCGAACTCGCCCATCCACACGATCAGAGTGCTGTCCAGCAGGCCGCGCTGCTTCAGGTCTTCCATCAGCGTGCCCCAGGCCGGGTCGAGGACCTCGCTCAGCCGGCGGACGTTGTCGAAGTTCTGGGCGTGGGTGTCCCAGCCGAAGGCCCCCATGCCGTTGACGCCGCCCAGGGTCACCTCGACAAAGGGCACGCCCTGCTCCACCAGCCGGCGAGCCAGCAAGCAGCCCTGGCCGAACAGGTTGCGACCATAGGCGTCGCGCAGGGCGTCCTTCTCCTCGTCCAGGTTGAACGCCTTCGACGCGGCGGTCTTCATCAGCCGGACGGCCCGATCGTAGGCGGTCTGATGGCTGGCGGGCGCAACGCCGGGGTGCTGCTCGGCGAAGTCTTTCTGCATCTGCTTGAGCAGGTCCAGCCGGGCGTCGGCGTGGCGCCGATCCACGTCGCCCGGGATGTCGATGTTCTCGACCTTGAGGGCCGCGGTGTAGTCGGGCTGCTGGCCGCGCTGCTGAAACAGGTTGCCGTCGCCGACGACCAGCGGGGCGTACATCGGACCCAGGAAGCCGGGGCCCCAGGCCGCCGGATTGAACAGCCGATAGGGAGCGATGCTGACGAAGTTGGGCAGCGGCGCGTCGCTGGCACCCAGCTCCTTGGCAACGAGGGCGCCCAGGGCCGGATACTGAATCGGGCCGGTCGGCACGTAGCCGGTCCGCATGTAAAAGCTGGCCCGGCCGTGGTCGGCCTCCTTGGTCTGCATCGAGCGGATGATGGCCATCTTGTCGCCGAACTGAGCGATCTTGGGCAGATGCTCGCTGATCTTCAGTCCGGGGGCGCTGGTCTGGATTTCCTTGTAGGGACCGCCGTTGGCGTGACCCGGCTTGAGGTCGAACGTGTCCATCTGGCTGGGCCCGCCGTTCATCCACAGCAGGATGCACGAGCGCTTGCGCTGGGGACTCTGGGCGGTGTCCGCCGCCAGCCGCTCCAGCCAGCCCGACATCGAATAGCCGACCACGCCGGCCGACAGCAGCTTCAGCCACTCACGCCGCGTCAGGCGGGGCATATCGTTCGTGGGATGCGTCATCGATTACAACTCCTCAGTGGATTTCATGCTGGATTCAGGTCGTCGTAGGGTAGGCGGTGGGCCTCGCTACGCTCGGCCCACCCTACGTCAGGCCCACCCTACGTCAGTGGTTGATGTTGAACTCGCTGCTGTTGAGCAGCACCCAGAAGACGTCCGCCAGCGCCTTTTTGGTGTCGCCGGATGGTCCGCCCTTCTCGACGTAGGGCACAAGTCGTGCGGCCTCCTGTTCGCGCATCGGCCGGGACAGGGAGGCCATGTACAGCGTATCGAGCCGCTGCCGGGTGTTCAGGAATGGACTCTCAACCACCGCTTGCAGGGTCTGGCTGCGATCCAGGCTGGTGGCGTCGGCGATGAACTTGCCGTTCATCAGGGCCAGCGCCTGGAGGATCGACGTTTGGTGTTCGGTCTTCTTGTCGGCGGAGTTGTCGAACCGGTTGAGGAACTCGGCGCCGGCGTGCCAAAGCCCTGGGGAAAGCCACGCACGTTCATGCTCTGCTGACCGTCGCGGTAGCCGGTGGCCGAGCACAGGCTGTCAAACAATTGTTCGGCGCTGAGGCCCCGCAGCGACATCCGCGCGAAGGTCCGGCCATCGTCGCCGGCCGAGCGGGATCTGCTGGTCCGCTGGTAGGTCTTGCTCGAGGTGATGGCCCGGATCAGGAACTTGTGGTCGTAGCCTTTCTGAACAAAGGCCCGGGCCAGCTCGTCGAGCAACTCCGGATGGCTGGCCGGGTTGTCGTCGTTCTCCAGCTCATCGACCGGATCGACGATGCCGACGCCGAAGAAATAGGCCCACCAGCGATTGACCACGGCCCGGGCGAAATAGGGGTTGGCATCGCTGGTGACCCAGTCGGCCAGCACCCTGCGGGAGCTGGGATCGGCGGCCAGCCGCGGGTCCTTGCCGTCGAGGAAGCGCGCCTGGACGACCTTGTCGGTGCCGGGAATGGTGATCTCGCGTTTGCCGGGCGTCGGGCCGCGCATCGGCTGCGCCTGGCCGCCGGCGCCGCGCCGCCCCTGGTTCTGCTGGACCTCGGTGAAGAACGCGGCCAGTTCCCAGAACTGTTTGCGGCTCCAGCGGGCGAAGGGATGGTCATGGCACTGGGCGCACTCCAGCTTGACGCCCAGGAACAGCCGGGAGGTGCTGGCGGCCAGGTTTTCCGGCTTGTATTCGTTGACCTGCAGGTAGATCAGGGCGGCCTGCTGTTCCGCGGCCAGCAATGGATTGAGCTGCCGTGGGTTCTGGACCTGCACGGGGGCCCCGGCCGTGAGCAGTTCCTGGGCCCATTGCTTGTAGGGCACGTCGTCGCGGAGCTTGCGGCGGAGCCATTGTTCCACCTGGCTGGCGAAGAACTGCTGCTGCTGGTTGTTGCTGGGCGGCACGATGGCCTGCCGCCAGACGGTGGCGAAGTGGTTGACGTAATTGGGACCGGCCAGCAGTTCATCGATGAGGACGCGGCGTTTGTCGGGGTCCTTGCTCTTGAGGAAGCGATGCACCTCGGAGACCGGCGGGATGCGTCCGGTCAGGTCGAGGTAGACGCGGCGGAGGAACTCGGCGTCATCGGCCAGGGGAGCGGGCTGGACCTTGTTGGCCTTGCAGCCGGCCTCGATCAGCTGATCGATGCGGAAGGCCAGGTCTGCCGTTTCCGCCCGCGGCGTATCGGTCCGGGCCGGGGCGGCCGCCAGCGGTCCGGCCAGCACGGCCAGGCCCAGCAGGGCCAGCAGGGCCAGGAAACCTTTCATCCGAGGAGTTGCCATGAAACAGGCTCCTTCTGATGGCACCACGCGAAAGCCAGGAGGGAATTGCTTCCTTCCATAGTAAACGCTTGAAGGAAAAGTTCCTAACGAATTCTGGTCCGGATCGCGGTTTCGCGGTTTCCATGCACCGCCGGTCATGTCGGAGTGTTCCCGGCAACCCGCTGCGGCGACCGCTTCCTGAAACGGTCGAGACGTGGGCTGGGAGGTGTCAGTCATCGGGTCGAGGAGAATGTCTTCCGCGTCCCGGCTCAATTGCCCTTCCTGGGCACAGGCAAGCTCCAGAATCGAATCGCGCGGTCGTAGCCGCCGGCGGCGATCTGCTTGCCATCGGGCCGAAAGGCGACGCTCTCCAGGCCGCGGGCATTTCCCTTCAGGTTGTATTTGACCTCACCCGTATTCGGGTCCCACACCTTGCCGACCCCGTCCAGTCCCACCGAAGCCACCAGCTTGCCATCGGGGCTGAGTGCCACGCCCGTGACCTTGTTGGTGTGCCCTTGCAGAGTGGCCTTTTCCTTCCCGGTGGCGACCTCCCAGACACGCACCTTCATGTCATGCCCACCTGACACCAGCAGCTCGCCGCCGGGATGGAAGGCGAGCGAGCGCACGGCGTCGTCGTGCCCCTTCAGAGCTGCCTTCTCCTTGCCCGTTTCCGCGTCCCAGAGCTTGATCTCGTGGGTGGAGCTGCCCGTGGCCACGGTCTTGCCATCGGGGCTGAACGCCAGCGCGTACACTGTGCCCATGCGGCCGAAGAAGGAACTGAGCTTTTTCCCGGTTGCGGCCTCCCACAGAATGACGCCATTGCCCGCGCTGCCGGCCACGGTCTTGCCATCGGGGCTGAACGCCAGCGCGTACACCGGGGCCCCGCTTCGACAGAGGAAGCCAAGGTCTTTTCCGGTCCGGACATCCCAGAACTTGAGAATGCCGGAATCGTCCCCGGCAACCAGGGTCTTGCCATCGGGACTGAAAGCCGCCTTGAGCACACGTTTCGCGTGCCCGTTCAGGAGCTTGGGCTGGCCTCTGGTCAGGTCCCACAGGATCAGGGTCGAAGGGGGCCCTCCACTGGCCAGGCTTTTGCCGTCGGGGCTGAACGCCAGGGTCATGATCTCGCCGGGCGTGTTCAGTGCCCCTTTGCTCGGCAGGTCGGCTGCCGGACAGAAAGCCGGAGGCAGACCTCCGACCAGGGCAACAGCCACAACCAGGACGATCGGCCTGGGATACCCTCGAAGCGCGTTCATCCGCTGGATCTCCTTGACGATCTTCGATCACGCATTGTCCCGAGCGCACAAGCTGGGTGTTGGTTATGGGTCGAGGCCAGAAAGTCAAGAGGTGGGAACACCACGACTGCCAGCGCAGTCTCCTCTGATCGCCGAGCTGCTTGCTGAACGCTGCAGCAAGGCGAGCGGCAGGCCCAAAGGAGCCATCACGCGGAGCGTGATGGCTCCTTTGGGTCGTTTTTCTCCTGCCGCTCGCCCAAGAGGATTTTCTGACCGTCCCGGATTGTGGGGAGGGAAGGGACGCCGAGACCCAACCGGTGAGGCCGCCACACCGCCAACGGCGCGAAAAATGCTGGCGGTGCCGCCAGGAGATGCCCAGGCGTGTCCGTGCTTGCCCCAGCGAGGACAAAAAAGCGACACCGCCAACACGCCAGCAGCACACGCCGTCCCTTCGGGCCCTCGTTTGGCACTTCCCCAAATTCCGTGACGGGCAGAGGATTTTGAAGCATTCCCCGGTCCGTGCCTGGCTCAAAGGCCTGCCTTCTGGCGGAACTTCCGTGCCTGGCTCAAAGGCCTGCCTTGAGGCTGGGGCGTACTCGCCATCCTCACTGCCCGCCGAAGGCAACCTCAACACAATTCCAACAAGCGGTGATTGGTGATTGGTGAAGAGGTCGCTGCTTCTTCACCAATCACCAATCACCAATCACCACGAAGCCGGCTTGCCGAACACCCGGCCGCCATCGATAACAAGCAGAAAGGACCGGGAGACGGATTCATGGGCACGGTGCTGGTGGTCGGGACTCGCAACCCCAAGAAACGGCAAGAACTTCTGGAGATCCTGGGCGATTCGGGACTGGAGCTGCGCGACCTGACCAGCTTCCCGGACGCTCCCGAGGTGGTCGAGGACGGCGACACCTTCGAGGCCAACGCCCGCAAGAAGGCGGTCGAGCTGGCCCGCTGTCTGGGCCACTGGGTCCTGGGCGAGGACAGCGGCCTGGTGGTTCCGATCCTCAACGGCCGGCCGGGAGTGCTGTCGGCGCGCTACGCCGGCAAGCAGGGCGACGACCAGGCCAACAACAGGCGTCTCCTGGCGGAGCTGGACGCGCTCAAGCCGCTGACCGACGAGCAGCGGGCCGCCTGGTACGTCTGCACGGTCGCCCTGGCCAATCCCCAGGGCGAGGTCCAGGCGGTGGTCGAGGGGCGCTGCCACGGCCGGATCATCGACGAGCCCCGCGGCACCGGCGGGTTCGGCTACGATCCACTGTTCCTCATCCCGGAGTATCACCGGACCTTCGGCGAACTGAGCGCCCGCGTCAAGCACGCCCTGAGCCACCGCGGCCGTGCCCTGGCCCGGCTGCGGCCGATTCTGCTGCGGCTGCTTGGGGGGACGGATGCGGAGTGAAATCATGGTTGCCCAACGGGTCATCGATGAGGCCAGGCCGATGTTGGAGGAGTTCCTCAACGCGATCCGATGCATCATCCCTCCTTACGTCACAGAACGCCTCGCCCAGTCGCCGGACCCGGAAGTTCGTTCGCGGGCGATTGCTAATCTGCAAGCGTCGGTCGCCATGCGAACGATGCGAGAAATCGCACAAGCAATGCCCTCGTTGCTGGTTGTGATGTCTCCGTCCCGGGGCAAACACCGCCTCATCTACGATGCACAGCAGACCGACCAGTTGCCTGGCACTCTTGCCCGCTCGGAAGGTCAAACCCAAGGGACCGATGCCGTGGTGAACGAGGCGTATGATTTCACAGGGGACGTTTACGATTTCTTCGAGCAGGTCTTCGGAAGGAATTCGCTCGATGGTCACGGCATGAGCATCATCTCCACCGTGCATTTCGCCGAGGTCGATCCCACCGGGCGCTTTGTCCCGCTGGACAACGCCTTCTGGAATGGACGGCAGATGGTTTACGGAGACGGCGATGGGATCATCTTCCAGCGTTTCACCAGGTCTTTGGAAGTTGTTGGCCACGAGTTGACCCATTGCCTCCAGTCCTTCACCAGCAACCTGACCTACTCAGGTCAATCTGGATCTCTCAATGAGCATTTCGCGGACGTATTTGGCATCCTGGTGCGACAGTGGAAGCATGGAGAGACCGCCGACCAGGCAAGCTGGGTCATCGGGGCCGATGTCTTGGTCCCGGCAGCAACTCGGCGCGGCATTCGCGACATGGCGAACCCGGGAACGGCATTTGACGACCCTCACCTTGGGAAAGACCCGCAACCGGATCACTTGTCCAGACTCTACACGGGCTACCTGGACCGCGGCGGAGTCCACGTCAACTCCGGGATCCCGAACCGAGCATTCGTCTTGACGGCCACAGCCCTCGGGGGAAACGCCTGGGAGGTGGCGGGCCGGATCTGGTACGATGTCCTCATGCGCATTCCCCCGACGAGCCAGTTCCTCGATTGTGCCAAACTCACTGTTGAGGCGGCCACGGGCTACGGGGCAGCCGCGAAGAAGGCGGTCAAGGCAGCATGGAAGAAGGTAGGGATTACAGTCTAGCCAGCGCTCGAAGCGAGGTCGTATCGTGAAAGTCCAGTTCCTGCAATCCGGCGGTTTCGTTGGGGCTGTGAAAGGGTGTGAACTCGATACCGCCACACTTGCACCGGATGTGGCCCAGGAACTCGAACGTCTGATCCGAGGCAGCGGGATCTCGGGTTCCGGCGAGTTCCTCTCCGACGCCGGGCGAGATCTCCAGCAGTACGACATCGCGATCGAAGAGGGCAACCGGAAGGACTCGGTTGTTTTCGATGATGCCACCATTCCACAATCTGCCAGGCCGTTGCTCGGCTTCTTGAAAAGACATGCACGGCCGAAGGCCTTGAGTTGACTCCAGGCCGAACCAGCCATTTCAGCAGTCGGCGATCCCGCCGGAGCGCTTGTTCTTTCGGGGATGGGAGATGCCAGGCGCCGAGCAGGAGGCTCTCCTCGCACGGAGTTCGTTCTCTTCGCAGGGCTGCTTCCCTTTGTTCACTACTCGCAGCGCGATAAGATCACTGTAACGCAAGAGCACAACCACAGCCACGTAGGACGATTCATGAGCGCCTTCCGCATCGGCAACTACCAGGTGATCGGAGAGCTGGGCAAGGGGGCCCACTCCCGCATCCTCCACGTCCGGCGTGCCGCTGACAGCAAGCACTACGCCCTCAAGGTCGTGCCCATCAACTCCGCCGAGGAGCGCAAGTTCCTGCTCCAGGCCGAGCACGAGTTTGAGGTCGCCCAGAAGCTCGATCATCCCAACCTGATCAAGATTTACGCCCTGGAGAAAGCCCGCAACTGGTTCTTCAGCGTTCGCAAGGTCCACCTGCTGATCGAGTACGTCAACGGCAAGACTCTCGACACCTGTCCGCCGATCGGCCTGCCGCAGCTTGTGCAGGTGTTCAAGTGCGTCGCCGACGGCCTGGTCCACATGCACCGCCGGCAGGTCTATCACGCCGACCTCAAGCCGAACAACATCATGCTTAGCCGGGCCGGGCAGGTGAAGATCATCGACTTCGGCCTGGCCTGGATCAAGGGCGAGGGCAAGGACCGCGTCCAGGGAACACCGGAGTACATGGCCCCCGAACAGGCCCGCAAGAAGATCGCCAACGAGAAGACCGACGTCTACAATCTCGGGGCGACGATGTATCGCATGGTGACCATGCGCTTGCCGCCCACCGTGATCGGCAACAGCGTGGGCATCAACGCCAAGGTCTGGCAGAACCTGCTCAAGCCGGTCCAGGAATTCAACGCCGGCACCCCCGGGCCCTGTGCGACCTGATCCATCGCTGCCTGGCCTTCAATCCGGAACAGCGGCCCGAGCGCATGACCGACGTGCAGCAGGCCCTGGAACAGCTGGTCGAGCAACTGGTCACCTCTCCCGAGGAGAGCCTGGACGCCCTGGAATGGTGAACCCGGCAATCCCGACCGTGTCTGTGCGAATAAGAGGACAGGAAGTAACCAGGGGTGTCGTCCATGAGCGAGCAACCGGCCCGCAGCGATTACCTACCGCTGACCCGCTTCGAGCTGATGGACCTGCTCTGCGCCGATAGCATGATGACCGAGGCCGATCGGGCTTGCTTTCGCTCCCTGTGCGAGCGGATCACCGCCATCCACCACCTGCATTACAATGGCCAGCTGCAGGAGATCAAGCGGGCCTATGCCCCCTTCGATCCCGACAGCGAGTGCCGGAAGCTGCTGCACCACGGCGAGAAGGAACGGCAGCAGCGTCTCAACGTCCTGTACCGGGAATTCGCCGAGCTGCTGGAGCTGGCCCACTTCCAGCACCTCAGCCGCCGGGAGATCGAGCCGGTGCTGCACAGCGCCAGCGACTGGGGCCTGCGCATGAACGTGGACTTCAACGTCTTCGAGTACCTGGCCATCTTCGCCCGCGGCGAGGCCCTGCAAAAGCGCGTCCGCTCGCGCTGGCTCACCCTCTATCGGCCCGAAGAGGTGGACGTGCCGATCTGGCGCCGGCTGGTGCTGATCCTGAAGCTGCGCCGCCACAAACGGCTCAAGGGCCCCGTGGACACCAGCCACGTGTACCTGAAGATCTTCAAGGACATCCCCAAGCTGGACGTGATGATGCTCCTGCCCGGCGCCCGCATCCAGCTGACGGGGTGGGACAGGAGCAAGATCGGCCTGCCGTTCCTGAGCGGCCTGGCGGCGGCCGGCTGGAACCTGATCCAGGACGTGACCCACACGCTGCAATCCTTCCTGCTGGCGCCCAACGCCCTGTGGGGCATCGCCGCGGGCGGCATCGGTTACGGCTACAAGTCGTACTACGGCTACGTGCAGACCCGGCGGGCGTACCACCTGAGCCTGGCGCAATCGCTGTACTTCCAGAACCTGGACAGCAACGCCGGCGTGCTGACCCGGCTGCTGGACGAGGCCGAGGAGCAGCAGTGCCTGCTGACCATCCTGGCCTATTACTGTCTGTACTGCTACGCGGGCCCGGAAGGCTGGGGCCTGGCCGACCTGAACCTGGCCCTGGACCTGTTCCTGGACCGCTACGCCGAGCTGGACCATGACTGCAGCGACCTCGACACCCTGGCCGACCTGCGCAAGCTGGGACTGGTGGAGCCGGTTGGCCCCGAGCGCTTCCGGGCCCTGCCGCTGGAGAGGGCCGTCGAGGTCCTGGACGCGAGCCGGCAACGACGCGAGCCGGACAGTCCCCGGGGCACCCAGAGCACCCAGGGCGATGCCCTGGGCTATCGTGTTGCGCCCCTTCGGGGCTAAAGACAAGGTTTTCTGCCCCGAAGGGGTCGCAACACGATAGCCCAGGGCATCGCCCTGGGTGCTCTGGGTGCCCCGAGGTTGGGATTGACCGTTCCTTTGCACCCTGGGAGCCCGCAACCATGGCTGAATTCACGGACCGCGAACATTACATCCCCCTGCGCAAGACCGACCTGGTGCAATTGCTCTGCCACGACAAGCAGCTGGCGGTCGAGGAGCGTGCGCCCCTGGCCCGTCTCTGCAAGCAGGTCAGCGCCATCTACCACTTCGAGTACCTGGCCGAACTCGAGGAGCTGAAGGACGCCTACGCCCCCTTCGATCCCGACTCCGAGACCCGGCCGCTGAAGGAGCCGTCGCCGGAGGAGCGGGAGAAGGACATCGACCGGCTCTTCGAGAAGTTCGTCGCCCTGATGGAGCGCGGCAACTTCAAGCGCCTCCAGTGGGCGGACGTGCAGGCGGCTATGGAGGGCGGCAGCACCGACTGGGGCATCAACATGGACGTCGATCCCACGGCCTTCGAGCGCATCGAGATCTTCGCCCGGGGCGACAGCGTCAGCACCCGCACGCGCCGGTCGTGGAAGAAGCTGTGGCGCAAGGAGAAGGTGCAGGTGCCCAGCTACCAGCGGCTGGTGTTCATCGTCAAGCTCCGGCCGCACAAGCGCCTGAGCAAGGTCGCGGACACCCGGCACGTCTTCATGAAGATCTTCAAGGACATCCCCAAGCTGGACATGGAGATGCTGCTGCCCGGGGCCAAGGTGGAGTGGCCCAAGGCCAAGTTCTGGACCTTCTGGGGCCTGCTGCTGGCCAACTTCAGCTACCTGATGTTCAGCCTGGCCACCAAGCTGGCCGTGGCCCTTTTCCTGGTCGTCGGGACCATCCTGGCCATGAAGGGGCTCTCCGAGAAGGACTGGGCCAAGTTCACCGAAGCCCTGGTCGTGGCCTTTGGCCCCATCGCCATCCTGGGCGGCTTCAGCTGGCGCCAGTACGCCAGCTACCAGTCCACCAGGCAGGCCTACCACCTGATGCTCACCGAGAGCCTGTACTACCAGAACCTGGACAACAACGTCGGCGTGCTGACCCGGCTGATGGACGAGGCCGAGGAACAGGAGTGCCGCGAGGTGCTGCTGGGCTACTACTGCCTGTGGAAGTACGGCCCGCCCCAGGGCTGGACCAGCGAGCAGCTGGACGATTACGTCGAGATGTTCCTGGAAGGGACGGTCAACCTCAAGGTGGACTTCGAGATCGGCGACGCCCTGGACAAGCTGGAAAAGCTCCGGCTGGTGGACAAGAGCGGCGACCACTACCGAGCTGTACCGCTGCCGCGGGCCCTGCAAGCGCTGGACGCCCACTGGGACCGGGCGCTGCAGGATTGAGCGCCGGCTGCTGGCGGCACCCGAACAAACGCCCTTCCAGGCGACGGGAAGTGCTTGCGCCAAAAGCACTTCCACCACGTCCGACAACACTCCCCGTCGCCTGGAAGGGGACAAGGGCGCCGCCGCGTGTCTTCCCACCTCACGACCCTGCCGGGAAGAAGAAAGCGGTTTTCTTTCCTGAAATGCGTTTCATCATTGATTTGTAACCATTCATTCATTATAACCATAAGTATTCTCACAAATTCCTTCGTTCCGCACCCTGACGCGCAGCCACAACCTGGGGAAGGTTCTCCCCAAAGAGGCGGGGTCCGCGGAGGAAGGGGTGCTGAACCAGACCGGACAGGCTTCTGCAGGTCTGTTTAGAACCACTGAGGCTTGACCATCCGGTTCTTTCTCCGGGAGGTATCGATGCTTCTTTCCCTTCGGTCGTGCCAACGTCGCCCCGGCTTCACCCTGATCGAGCTTCTGGTGGTGATTGCCATCATTGCCATCTTGATTGGCCTGCTCTTGCCCGCCGTCCAGAAGGTTCGGGAGGCGGCCGCTCGGAGCCAGTGTCAGAACAACATGAAGCAAATCGCGCTCGCCGTGGCCACGTTCGAGTCAACCACTGGCAAGTTCCCGAGCAATGGCCCCCAGGCGACCTACAACATTTATGGCCGGAACTGGAGCTGGCTGGCCAATCTCCTGCCCTACGTCGAGCAGGGGCCCTTGTTCCAGAACATGAACATCCCGTTCAGCACGCTGCAGCAAACGGGCCCGTTCCTGGCGTCGGAGATCAAAACGTTTCTGTGTCCCGCCGACATCCTGGCCACGACACCTCGGACCAACTGCGCGGACCTCAATGCCGGCAACGGCCAGGGTGTGGGCTGCACGAACTACAAGGGCGTCTGTGGCGACAACTGGGCGTGGGGGAGCTACCCGTTCACCCCGCCGAACGGGAACTCGAACGGCCTGGACAATGGCAACGGCATCTTCTATCGCACGGACGGGACGACGCCTCCAGGGAATGGCAATGGGGGTGCCCATCCCCCTCTCACCCTGACGGTCATCACGGATAATGATGGCACCAGCAACACCTTCATGATTGGCGAAGACGTGGTCGAGTTTAACAATTGGTGCGCCTGGCCTTACTCCAACGCGGCCGTGGGGACCTGTGCCATTCCGCTGAACAACAACATCGTGAACTGGCAATACAATTGGCCCCAAACCTACTCGTTCCGCAGCAACCATCCCAACGGCGCCAACTTCGCCATGGCCGATGGCAGTATCCACTACGTCACCAATACCATCAACAGGCTCCTCTACATGGGGCTGGCGACCTGGAACGGCGGCGAAGTGGCGCAGCTGCCTTGAGGCGGTCCTTCCCGATTGGTCGTCCGCGCCGGTTGGTCCTGCCCGCGCTGGCTCGCCTCGGTTTTGCAACGCGGGCAGGGTTGTTTAACCTGGCCTTTCCCAGGGAGACCAACCCTGGAAGGAGTCTGGTTCCGGATTATCCCATGAACTCTTGCAGGGACAACGATACCATGTGTCCGACTCTCCGTTTTCGTCACTGCACCCTCGTTTTGCGCCTGGTGGCGCTCTGTCTGATCGGCTGTGGGCCGAGCGGACCCAAAGGCGTCAAGGTCCTGGGGAGTCTGCTCAAGGATGGGCCCCCGTTCCGGGTCCCAGAGGATCAAACAGTGAACCTGTCCTTCACCGGCAAGAAGGCCTCCGGCGCTCCGGAGAGTTACCCGGGCACGGTCGATGGCAGCGATGGTTTGTTCACCGTGGAGGACGTTCCGCCTGGAACGTACACGGTCAACCTGAACGTCACGGTCAAAGGAACAGACCCTGAGAGCATCGCCAAGATGGGCGAACTCAGCCAGCAGTTCGCGACGATCAATGGGAAGGAAGTTCAGGTGAGCAGCGAACCCGAGCAGAAGATCATCATTGACATCGCCAAAGGGACGATCGAAAAAGGAACGGTCGAAAAAAGGACGGCTGGCAAATAAGCAGAGTCGCCGGCACAAGGAGTGTGCCGGCTCCTCTGGGCGGGGTTGGGCAATCCCGCCCGCGCATTGCAGCAGGACCAGCTTCCCTTCCCGGATTGCTTCGCTCTCCCACGGAAAGGAGCGTTCGCGCAGGCAAATCCGCCCAGCCAGGCCAGCAGCCTCGACGTCGCGCTGCCGGCCGACAAGCCAGCGGATGCCGTGCGCGCGGACCGCCGCATCCACCTCCGCGGAGCAAGAGAGTTCGAGCAGAGGCCGGGGCGCGTCGAGATAGAAGACCGGCTCCCGCGTCCGGAACAGGGCCAGACGATCAAACTGCCCGGCCACGCAAGCCCGCACCTGCAAGGCAAACGCCCGGCCAGCGCGGTAGGCTTCCGCCTCGGGAGCGGCCAGGACAAACAGGTAGAACCACGCCAGAAACGAGGCCGCTCCCAGAGCGAGAATCAAGCGGCCGCGCTGCAGGCGCCGCCAGGCCCGCAGCAGCAGGACCAGGCTGACCAGGCAGCAGCCGATGCCGCCGGCCGCGGCCGGCGGCGCCGGCAGATCGCACCAGGGGGCCGGCAGCAGTGCCTGGAGGGGCAGGAACGCCAGCAGGCATCCCGCGACAATCAGCAGCAACCCCAGCAGCCCCAGCCGCAGCAGCCGGCGGGCCAGCCCGCCCAGCGTTTCGATCTCCTGGGCGAGCAGCTCGGCCACCAGCAGGGCCCCGGCCGGCAGGACCGGCAGCAAGTAGTAGCTGCGGCGCGACCGTGCCAGCGTGAAGAAGATCAGGATCGTCCAGAAAAACACCCGCGTAAACAGCCGGTTTGCTGGACCCCTCACCCCCGACCCCTCTCCCACAAGGGGAGAGGGGAGGAAGAGCGCGGCCGGCAGCAGCAGCGACCAGGGAGCGAGCAAGACCCAGATGGCCCCGGCGTAGAGATAGATCGGTCCCCGGTGATTGTGGGGCGCGACAAAGCGCTGCAGGTTCTCGCGCCAGACCAGGGCGAGGCCGGAATGGTCGCCATGCTGGATCGCCGAAATCAGGAAGGGCAGCAAGTAAACGCCGACCGCCAGGGGCAGGGCCAGCAACGTTTTGCCGTTGAGCAGCCAGCGCTGGCGCCGGCAGAACCCGGCCAGCCCGGTCGGCGATTCGGCTGCGGGTCCCTCGCTGCTGGAAGGAAAGCTGCAATAGACACCGATTATCAGCAGCGGCAGCACAAAGCCCAGCAGGCCCTTGGTCAGCGAGGTCAGGGCCAGCACCAGCCAGAAGGGAAGCAGCCACCGTACGTCCGGCCGCTGCCGGTTGCAAACAAAGAGGACCAGGGCCAGCATTGTCCCGGCCAGGTTGAGCAGGTCCGCGGAGGCGTGTCGGGCGAAGAAGACCATGCTAAAACAGGTCGCCAGGATCAGACCCGCACGCCAGGCCGTCGCCGAACCGTGGAGCTTGCGGGCCAGGACCATCAGCAGCCCCACGGCGAGCAGACCGGCCAGGGCCCCGGGCAAGCGTGCGGCCGTCTCGTCGCAGCCGCCGCGGCACAGGGCCGATAGCACCACCAACCAGTAGGAGCCCAGCGGCTTGTCGTAATAGAGCTGGCCGTTGATCGTGGGCCGGAACCATTGTCCGGTGCGCAGCATCTCGCGCGGGATCTGGGCCCAGCGCAGTTCCATCGACCAGAGCGACCGATCGCCGAGCCGGGCCAGGAACAGGACCGCCGCCAGGCCCAGCACCAGCAGGCAGGGCCAGGCGTTTCGGGATCGCGTTCGTGTTGGGTCGTCGGCCATCGCTCCATCCCTGGGTTGGCGGGCTCCAGCGGAGCGACTATAGCACGGATCTCTTGTCCTTCCGACCCCCGTTTGTTATGGGCCAACCCGTGAAAGGACCGAAGACCCGGTGAGGAGGGCAAAGCATGCGCGGTCTGGCGATCTGGCTGGTTATGGGCGTACTGGCTGTCGGGGCAAGCCCGGCTGGGGCGGCGAACAAGGACGCCCAGTATGTCGAGGAGTTAGTGACAATCCTGGAAGAGACACGGTCGGTCGATGCGTTCATTGTGGCGGTTCACCTGCTGCAGGACTTGCCGGTGGAGCGCCACGTGATCGTGCCGCGGATAATCCGTCATGCCGAGCGGCTGGGGATTTTGAGCAACCACTCCGGGAGCGATCAGAAGGAGTTGGCCGAGGAGATCGTCTCCAGCCTGGAGAAGCTGAGCGCGAAGAAGCCAGCCCGGAAACGCAAGGCCACCAGTCGTAACAGTGCAGCCAGGCAAGAACCGAAGGCCGTTCCGGTCCCGCCCTGGGAGGCGGAACGCCTGGAAAAGGAGTGCGTCCACAAGAACGATACCCGCACGCCGATCTTGCCGCCGATCAAGGAGGGAAGCGCGCCGCCGAGCTGTGAGAAAGAGCCGGCCGACGCCATGATCCTGCGGGCCATGCCGCAGCGTGGCCCGCGGCGTGCCGTACTTTTACGACGAGTCCCGCGGCAACTTCCAGATCGTCAAGGAAAAGGTGGTGGACAAGGTTGATGCGCCGCGCTTTTATCCGCTGGTCGGCCCGGCCCAGCTGCACCACTGCCACTGGAAATGCACCGTCAACTACGTCGAAACCATCGCCGTCCATTATCCGATTCCGTTGCGCATCAGCAGACCGCGGGTCCAGGTGGTTTACATTGACAAGGACCACCTGCACCTGTCCTCGCACGGCAACGCGGCAATCAACCGGCAGATCACCCGCGACCTGAGCGCACCCTGAGAAGCGCGACGGCTACCCGCAGAAGAGGAGCCGGCCAGCGCCAACCCGCGCTGGCCGGCTCCTTTCGTTATCGCGGCCACACCTTCTCCGGCTTCAGCACCCCGCGCCTCCGGCTCCCACCGAGCGACCGCCACCAGTCCGCCCGTCGGGTCCAGCACCGCCGCCTCGCCGGGCTCCGCCGCCTGCTGCCGGCTCGCCGGGCCCAGCCGCACGGTCTGTCCCTGCCGCAGCCGGATCGCCTCGTCCGCCGTGACCGTCATCCGCGGCAGATCCGCCAGCGCCTCCAGCACCGGCCGGACCCGTGCCTGGGCCGCGTCCGCCGTCGCATCCAGCGTCGCCGCTTCCTCCGCCGTGAACGGTCCCACCCGCGTCCGCCGCAGGGCCTGAACCAGACCGCCGCAGCCCAGCCGGTCGCCCAGGTCACGGGCCAGTGAGCGGATGTACGTCCCCTTGCCGCAGAGGACCTCCAGCTCCAGCAGCGGCCACGCGTAGCGGAGAACGTCGATCCGGTAAATGCTCACGCGGCGCGGCTGCAGCGCAACCTCCTGGCCGCGGCGGGCCAGGTCGTAGGCCCGCTGGCCGGCAACCCGGGCCGCGGAGTAGGCCGGCGGCAGCTGGTCGATCTCGCCCAGGAAGCTGTCCAGCACGTCGTGCAGCCGGGCCAGCGTCGGCGGCTCCGCTCCAAAAACCTGCGTGACCGTGCCGTCGGCGTCGTCGGTGTCGCTGCGGGCGCCGAGCAGCACGCCGGCCCGGTAGGTCTTCTTCATGCGCTGGACGTACTCCGTCAGGCGCGTGGCCTGGCCCAGGCACAGCACCAGCACGCCGGTGGCCAGCGGATCGAGCGTGCCGGTGTGGCCCATGCGCGTGCCGCGCGGGAACCACCGCAAGGCGCGATCGACCGCCTCCCGCGAGGTGATGCCGGCCGGCTTGTCCACGACCAGCAGCCCGTCAATGCTCGTGCGCTTCATCGCCTCCTCCTGTCAGGTTCGCTGGCGAATTCTATAACACCGAGGAACCCACCAGCGAGAGAGATCGGCGGCAGCGTGGGTTCGCGCCGGGTCGGAGAACCCCATGATGAGTCAGGCCGACGTCTGCGTGATCTTCAATCCCAGCGCCGGCAAGGGCCAGGCCCGGCAGCATCTGCGACAACTACAGCGGACGCTGGGCCCCCGCGGCGACTTCCGCCCGACCACCGCCGCCGGACACGCCGAGGAACTGGCCCGGCAGGCCGCCTGTGACGGCTTTCCCTTTGTTGCGGCCGCCGGCGGCGATGGCACCGTCCACGAGGTCGTCAACGGCCTGCTCCGCTCCGGCCGGCCCGAGGTCATCCTGGCCGTGCTGCCCATCGGCTCGGCCAACGACTACGCCCACAGCCTTGAGCTGGCCGGCGATTGGTGGGCCCGGCACGACCCGGGCATCGGGGTCCGAAACGTCGATGTCGGCCTGGTCCGCTCGGGCCCTCGGCAGCGCTGGTTCTGCAACGGCCTGGGCCTGGGCTTCAACGGCTACGTCACCCTGGAATCGCGGCGGATCAAGGGATTGCGCGGCATCCCGCTGTACGGCCTGGCCATGCTGCGGGCCCTGATCTATCGCTTTGCCACGCCGGCCATGAGCGTCCAGCTGGACAAGGACCCGGAGCGGGTCGGACCGACGCTGGCCCTGAGCCTGGCCCTCGCCCGGCGGGAGGGCAATTTCGTGGTCGCCCCCGAGGCCTTGCTCGACGATGGCCTGTTCGATTACGTCCACGCCGGCCGGCTGACCCGGCTGGGCGTGCTCGGCTTTGTTCCCGGACTGGTGACCGGCAAGCTGCCGACCCACCCCGAGGTCCGCCGCGGCCGCTGCCGGTCGGCGTCCGTGCGCTCGGAGACGCCGCTGGTGGTCCACGTGGACGGCGAGTTCTTCAGCCTGCCCGGCGACAACCTGCGCGAGCTGGAGGTCACGCTGCTGCCCGGGGCGCTGCGGGTGCTGGGCAAGATCACGAGCTGTTGACCCCGGCCAGGACGCACGCAAACACCGCTCCCACGACAAGGACCAGATAACTCTGCCGGACCGCCCGGGCCTCAATTCCCGACCAGTGTTCCTCCGGCTGTCCTCCTCTCAACCAGCGCCGCAAGGTCCGGCACAGCTCCTGATCCAGACGCAGCGAGACAAACTCGAACCAGGTTCGATTCAGACGCACCGCGATCCAGATCCAGCCCGCGAAGAACAGCAGGGTGAGCAGCACGTTGGGCCAGGCGTTGAGCGGCCATTGCCAGCGGTTCCAGTACCACGACGGTCCAATCAGCTCCACGCCCTTCCAGCTGCCAACCAGCGGATACAGGTAGGGCAGCACCCAGGGCGGCGTCTCCACCGGCCCACGCGAGCCGAAGTAGTCGCAGGCCAGGTGCAGGTGCCAGTTGAGCAGCACCAGCAGGACGCAGCGCCCCGTGTCCCGGGCCAGCAGGGCGATCAGCACCGCCCAGCCCAGGCAGGCGAACAGGTTGTGACAGATAACGTGGTGGTAGCTCTCGAAGGCCGACCGCGACAGGCCCAGCTTGTCGGTCAGCATCCCCAGCCCATCGAGGTCGGGCAAGACGCCGCCCAGGAAGACCAGCAGCCGATCGCGGCGCACCAGCGGCAAGACGTTGGCAGTCCACCACCCGATGACGGCATGAGTCCCCGGCGCCATGATTCCCTGCTCCGCTCCCGCAGTTCGCCGAGCCGCGCACGCAGCGCAGTGGAGTAAGCGGTCCCCGAAGGCCGCTTACTCCGCTGCGCTGCGTGCGCGGCTCCGTTCGCAGGTCCGAAAGGCCAATGTAGCCGATGAGCCGTCTCGGGACCAGCAGCCGCGGTGGGGAAAAAGAAGAGAGCCACCCGCGGGGGAGCGGGTGGCTCACAGGGGGAGTCAGTGATTTGCCGCGAGGCGAGATGGGGATGGGAGAAGCGCGTCTGAGCGCCGGGACCGGAGACGGCCAGGTGACCTTGGGTCGGGAGGACGGGGTGCCTCCACAACAATCACCCGGCCAACCAGCGGAGGGGGAACTCCGCAGCGCCGCGGTGGGGGAACCGCGTTCGCTTGCCGGACCAGCACCCGACCTTCGCTTCCTCGAAAGATCGGGTCGCCTGTCTCCGAAGCAAGCAGCGTGCCAGAAATCTCCGACATTCAGCCCCATCGCCACAAGGTCTATTTTCCGAAGAGGTTAGGGAAAAAGCGGCCGCGCCCCGGTTCAGCCCGGGGGTGCCGGCACTGCTTGTAAAAACATCAAAACTGCTGTAATTGCTGCAAACGTGCAGCTCGTTGCCGAGCGCCGGCGTGGGAGGAAACGAAAAAGCTCCGGGCAGTCCCGCCAGGGACTGCCCGGAGCCCGCAGATCAGAGCCGCTGGATCGCCTTAGCGAGCCGCAACAGACTCTTCCACGAAGTTGACTGTGGTCTCTTTGCCGGCGCTGACGTCCACCTTCTTGCTGGCGACGACCGGCTTGCCGTCCTGGACGTACTCAACCTTCATGGTGTAGTGGTAAGCCTTGCCCGGGACCAGAGCCGGGGTCACGAACACGCGCTGAGTGGCGGTCGAGGTCGTGGCGGTCTCGTCGATGGTCAGCTTGGCGTTCGCCGGAACGCTGACGATGATCGTGGCCGGGACGTTGGCCTCGGTCTTGTCTTTCTTATCCTTTTCCGGAGTCGGGGTCGTCTTGATCGGCTCCGCGGCCGGGGTGGCCGGAACCATCATGCCAGGATACGGATGACCCTGCGGATAGCTCATGGGAGCATAGGCGGTGCCGCCGCAGCAGCAACCACAGCAACCACAGCTCCAGCAACCGCAGCAACCACAGCAACCGCAGCACTTGCTGCAGCGGCTGCAACCACAGAAGCACCGGCTGCAGCTGCAGCTGCAACCACAGCTGCAACGGCTGCACCGGCTGCAGCCACAGCTGCACCGGCTGCAGCCACAGCTGCACCCACAGAAGCAACCACAACAACCACAACAACCGCAGCAGCAGCTGCTGCAACCACAACCGCACATGCCCCACTCAGGAGCTTCGCCGCCTGTGGTCAACGCCATCAGAAGGACAACACTGTACATTTCCGGATGCCTCCACGTACTGAGAATGGACCGACCCGTATGGTCTGTAAGCTCCGCTGGCCCAGGACGCAGGGCCCCCTCGGACGGACTTACAGCAAGCGCCGCTTTCACACTTCCCACCACACCCCAATTCGGTCGTTTCCTCTGTCCCCGGCCTGTCAGCGTTCAGGCGCGCACGCCAGACAACGCTCGGCTTGTCGCTCGAGGCACCGCCAGAAACGGTTGCGGCTCGTGGTGTTTCGGAGAAGCTAGGTGCTTATGACAAGATAGTAAATCTGGAGAAGAGAGGGGTCAATTGTAATTTAGAAAAACTATCCCGTTACTCTCTTTTAGGGGTGTGACCGTGGCGGTTGTGCGAGAGGGGTTGCGTGGGACGGATTTGCAATCCGTCTGGACGGATTGCAAATCCGTCCTACCTGAATGCGTGCTTCCCCTACCGGATCGGGCTGGGCGGGCATACAATGCGGCAAATGCTGACCCCCTCACCCCAATCCCTCTCCCACAAGGGGAGAGGGGAGAAACGTCCAACGAGGTCCAACCATGACTGCGTGCTGCTTGCTGACGCTGGTGTTGCTATCCGCTGCCGAGACTCCGGTGGCGGCGGACGTGCTGATCCGGGGAGCGACGCTGTACGACGGCAGCGGCAAGCCCGGCGTGGTCGGCGACCTGGCTCTGAAAGGGGAGCGGATCGTGGCCGTCGGCCGCTTCACCGTCCAGGGCCAGCCCCGGGTGATCGACGGCACTGGCCTGATCGTCGCGCCGGGGTTCATCGACCTGCACACGCACAGCGACCGGGCCCTGACCCGGGAGCCCACCAACGCCAACCGCAATTATCTGCTGCAAGGCGTGACCACGGTGGTAACGGGCAACTGCGGCTCGGGGCCGACCGACGTGGCCGGGTATTTCCGCAAACTGGAGCAAATCGGCATCGGCAGCAACGTCATCCACCAGGTGCCGCACAACGACGTCCGGCAAGCAGTCATGAAAAACGCCAACCGGGCGCCGACGGCGGAGGAGCTGAAGAAGATGGAGGCCCTGGTCGAGCAGGGCATGAAGGACGGAGCCTGGGGCCTGTCCACGGGCCTGATCTACAACCCCGGCACCTACGCCCGCACCGACGAGCTGATCGCGCTGGCCCGGGTCGCGGCACGCTCCAAGGGCTTCTATGCCAGCCACATCCGCACGGAAGGGGTGGGCGTGCTCGGGGCGATCGAGGAAGCGCTGACCATCGGCCGGGAGGCAGGTCTGCCGGTCCACGTGTCGCATCTGAAGGCGTCGGGGCGGGCTGCCTGGGGCAAGTCGGCCGACGAGGTCGCCCTGATCGACAGGGCCCGCAAGGCTGGCCAGGCCGTCTCGGCCGACCAGTATCCCTACGTGGCCAGCAGCACTTCACTGCGGGCGATGGTGATTCCGACCCAGTTCCGCGAGGGCAGCGAGGCCGATTTCCAGGCCCGGCTGAAAGATCCCGAGCAGAGCAAGCGCATCCGCGCGGCCGTGGCCGGCACGCTGGCAGGGCGGGACGGCAGCAAGTCCCTGCGGATTGCTCGGTACAAGCCCAAGCCCGCCTGGCAGGGCAAGGACCTGGAGACGATTGCCGGCCTGGAGAAGCGCGACGCGGTGGACATTGTGCTTGAGATCGAGCGCAACGGTGGGGCCCAGGTGGTCAGCTTCGGCATGAGCGAGGAGGACGTTCGGCTGATCATGAAACAGCCCTTCGTGGCCACGGCCAGCGACGGCGGCTCGATGGTGCCCGACACGTCGGTGCCGCACCCGCGCAGTTACGGCTGTTTCCCGCGCAAGGTCGGCCGCTATGCGATCGAGGATGGGGTCATCACGCTGGAACATGCCCTGCGCAGTTGCAACGGTGTGCCGGCCGACATCCTGCGCTTGCCGGAGCGGGGCTATCTCAAGGTGGGCCATTTCGCCGACGTGGTGGTCTTTGATCCGAAGACGTTCCGCGACCAGGCCACCTTCGACAAGCCGCACCAGTACGCCACTGGGGTGCGGTATCTGTTCGTCAACGGCAAGCTGGCGGTCAGCGAGGGCAAGCCGACCGGGACGCTGGCGGGCAAGGTGCTGCGGCTGAACAAATAACCTTTCGGAATGTTCCCCGCTCCGTTGCTGATTTATCGTTTCGCGTTCGCCAGGTCCGCGCGAAACGATAAATCAGCAACGGGAATTCTTCACTGCTCTGGACCTCCCAGACGAAACCTGTTATCCCATAATCCCCAAACGGAGTGTGGTTCCGGTCACGGAGGACATAGCCATGAGCAAGCAAGCGGAGCGCGACTATCCGCTCAAGGTCGATCCGAAGCTCTTCGAGACTCTCCCCTTCAGCTGTCCGCGGAGCCTGCGCGAGTTCGCCGCGGGCATGGAGATCTTTCAGAAGGTGCTGCCGCCGGGCTCCCACGTCCTGGACCTGGGCTGCGGTACGGGCTGGACCAGTGCCTTCCTGGCCCGGGCCGGCTACGACGTGGTCGGCGTGGACATTTCCGAGCCGATGATCGAGATGGCCTGGGAGCGTATCGAGCGCGAGGGAGTGCCGGCCCGCTTTGTGGTGGCCGACATGGAGGAACTGGACCTGGAGCAGAAGGTGTTTGACGGCGTCCTGCTGTTCGATTCGCTGCATCACTGTCCCGGCTACGCCCAGGTGCTGGAGCGGGCCTGGCTGCATCTGCGGCCCGGCGGCTGCCTGATGCTGCTGGAGCCGTCCTGGCTGCATCTGCTGTCCCGGCACGCCCGGGCGGCCACGCGGACTTACGGCGTCACCGAACTGGGCTTCACGCGCTGGGGCCTATCCCGCGCTCCGCCGGGCCGGCTTCGATCAGGTCCGGTTTTGCTGCGACCCGGGCTCGCTGTTCCAGGGCGTGTTCGGTTTCCTGCTGGCCAACTTCCGCCTGTGGTGCAACTACTTCTTCTGCTACCCGCGTCTGAAGCAGATCGTCCTGGCCCGCAAAACGCTCGATGCTCCCACGCTGCGGACCGAGGAGGTCAGCCGGACAGCTCGCGTCTTGACCCAGGGGAACATCCCGACCCCGGCCTGCGAAGTCCCCGCCTGATGGGGTTTCACAGGCTGCTCTCGTCCGCCAGGACCTCCCGAAGCGCGCTCAGGGCCCGCATCTGGAGCATGCGGACGGCTCCAGCACTGCGGTCCATCCGCCGGGCGACCTCCTCGGCCGGCAGCTCCTCGAAGACGCGCAGCAGCAGCACGGTGCGATAATCCTCCGGCAGCTGGGACAGGGCGTTGGCCAGGACCACAGCCCGCTCGCGGCGCTGGGCGATCGACGAGGGCGATGGGCCGGCGTCGGCCAGGCAGTGGGCCAGGGTCAGGGAGGAATGGGTCAGGCCGGTCTGCATCTGATCCAGGGAAAGCTCGCGGGCGGCATCGCGCTGCTGGGCGGCATAGCGGCGGGCCTCGTTGAAGAGGTTGTGGGCCAGGATGCGGCGCAGCCAGGCCAGCAATTCGCCCTCCTGCTCGCCCTGGAAGCCGTCGAAGTCGCGGTGCGCTTCCAGCAGCGTCTGCTGGACCAGGTCGGAGGGATCGCACTTGGCCCGCAGGTGCCGGCCCAGCTGGGCCGTCGCCAGGACGTGCAAATAGGGACGGTAGCCGGCCAGCAGCGCCTCGCGCGCCGCCGGCTCCCCCTGCCGGCAGCGCTGGATCAGCTCGTGGATGGGTTCCGACATCTGCTTTCCTCCGCGAAGCGCAGCGCGGCCTGATACTCTTCCGGCGTGTTCAGGTTGCACAGCGACTGCAAGTCCGGATCAACGTCGGCCAGCTCGTCAGCGGTGACGATGCGCGTGGGCACCGTCTCGAACAGGAACACCGGACGCAACCGCTGCTCGTGCAGCAGCCGCTGCACCTCCGCCAGCACGTCCAGCCGGTAAACGGCGGCCAGCGGATGGAACCGGTCGCCGACCCGCGGCACACAAACCGCGTGATGCACCCGTAGTTCAATCATCCTCGCAACGAAGGCCGGCTGCAAGAGGGGAACGTCACAGGACGACAGAAAGGCGGCCTCGGCCTGCCCTTGCAGCGCCTTCAGACCAACGGCCAGGCCCATCAGCGGGCCCCAGCCCTTTTCCTCGTCGCGGACCACTGTCACCTCGGCCGGCAGCGGCGGCAGTTCCTGATCGGGAGCAGCCACGACGACGAGCGGAGCAACGACCTGGCCGAGCAGACGGACCACTCGCGGCAGCATGCGTTCGCCGAGGAAGGGCAACCAGGCCTTGGGTTGGCCCATCCGCTTGCTCTGGCCGCCACAGAGGATGATGCCCGCGCTGTTCATGCGAACGGTCATTTCCGCTTTGCTTGCACTCGACACAACCGCTGCCCTTCTCTTATGCTACAGCAGGGAGGATTGGAAAGTCATGACCACGCTTCAGATCGATTTACCAGAGCCGCTGGATTCCTTTGTGGCTCTCCAGGCAGCGGCCGAGGGCTATTCCACGGTCAGCGAGTACATCCTGGCCCTGATCCAGCAAGTTCAGCAATCCAGGGAAAGGGCCGAGCGGGAAGCGAAATTGCTGGCGGGCGTTCAGGCCCTGGACCGTGGCGAGGGCAAGGAAATGACCGCTGCGGACTGGGAGCGGTTGAAAGGCCGCTTTCGAGAACAAGCCGAGTAAACCCAATGGCTTCCGTCATCCGTTCTCCGCAAGCCGAACAGGACCTCGATGAAATCGCTGCTTCTCTGGCACAGAGAAGCGCACGAAGAGCGTTGCGCTTTCTGGACGCCGCCCAGGCCGCGTTTGACCGTCTGGCGGCATTCCCCGATCTTGGTGCCTATTACGAAACCACCAACCCCCAACTGCACGGACTTCGCGTCTGGCCGATCCCGGGGTTTCTCAATTATCTCATCTTCTATCGAGTGGCGGGAAACACGGTTCAGATTGTCCGAGTCTTGCACGGCGCACGCGATCTCGACACGGCGATTCTCTCCTGAACTGCTCTTGACTTCCCCACGTCACCCGCTATCTTCCGCGAACCATTTTCCGGCACCGCGAACGGAGCGCTCGTGGGCGTGCCGCGCCTTCGGCGCAGGGTCCGCACCTGGCCTTTTCTTAGGGGGAGCTGGAGGTCGTGAACATCCCGCCGCTGAACTGTCCGCCAGCCGGCCGGCGTCCCCAGGCGGGCCCGGCCGCGCCGGACCAGCTCCGAACCCCGCGCGGCCTCCTGCTGCTCCTGGCCCTGCTCACTATGCCGTCCAATGGCTGCCTCTACCTGTACAAGTGGAACATCCTCCACGCCGAGGTGCCCAAGCTGGCGGAGGGCAACTACACCCTCAAGGCCGAAGGCCTGGTCCAGGTCAAGGCGCCCGAACCCAACAGCGCCGACGCCAAGCTCGCCGGCGCCCATGAATTCTTCCGCACCAAGGAATACACCAAGGCCGAACTGCTGTTCCACCTCCTGGCCGATGACGGCAAAGTCGATGAAAAAGTCCGCACCGAGGCCCGCTACTTCGAGGCCGAGTGCCTGCGCTTGCAGGGGCTTTACCCCAAGGCGGGCGATACCTATAAGCGGCTGCTCGACGACTTCCCCAGCAATCCCTACAAGGAGCAGGCTTGCCAGCGCCTGTATGACATCGCCAACTACTGGCTGGACGACACCCGCGAGGAAATGCGCGAGACCCGCGAAATGCGCGAGGGCAAGCGCTACTTCGTCTGGCCGCGCTTTGTCAGCTTCGAGAAGCCCAAGCCGCTGGTCGATCGCGAAGGCCGGGCGGTGCAGCTGCTGGATGCCATCCACGGTCACGATACCGGACTGCTGCGCGACAAGGCCCTGTTCCTGGCCGGCAGCGTCAAGTTCTTCAACCAGAACTACAAGGAGGCCGACGAGTACTTCTCCCTGATCGTGAACAAGACCGGCAAGCCCAGCCCCCTGGCCGCGACCGCCCTGGAGTACGCCATCATCTCCAAGCAGCTGAGCACGGGCGGCTCCGACTACGATGCCATGCAGGTGGCCGAGGCCCGCAAGCAGGTGGACATGGCCTTTCGCAACTTCCCCGAACTGGCCCGGAACAAGGCGGAGTTCCTGGAAAGTCAGCTGAAGACCATCACCGCCCAGCAGGCCGACAAGGACTGGAAGATCGCCGAGTACTACCGCTATACCAAGCATCCCGGGGCGGCCTATTTCTATTACAGCATGGTCGAGCGCCGTTACCGCGGCACCCCCTACGCCGTGCAAGCGGCGGAGTGCATGAAGCAACTGCGGGCCGAGGTGGAAGAGGAACAGCGCAAGGCCCAGGAAGCCGTCAATCCGATGCAGCCGAAAAAGTCGGTCTGGTGGTGGCCGTTCTCCAGCGGCAACGACAAGCCCGGCCCCGCGCCCGGACCTGGGCCTGGGCCCAGCCCCGCGCCGACGAACAACCTGCCGGGCGGTCCCGAAGTGGCGCCCGCTCCCCGGCCGGCCACCTGAGGAGAACGTCCATGAACCGAGAAAGCCGTTGCTCTCTGGGGAAACGCGGCAGGCCCCGCCGCTGGCCGCTGCTGCTGCTGCTGGCCGTCAGCCTGGTGCTGCCTTCCTGTACGGCGGACGGCCACATCATGGATCTGTTCGGCTACAGCTTTCGCCGGCAACTTCGACACGAACAACTACAACACCATCCGGGTGCCGACCTTCCAGAACCGCACCATGTACCGCAACCTGGAGTTGGAGCTGACTCAGTACGTGGTCACGGCGATCGAGCAGCGGAGCCCCTACAAGGTGGTGGATGGCGACGCCGACCTGGAGCTGCTGGGCCGAATCCTGAACGTCCAGAAGAACACCATGCTGGAAAACCCGAACAATGCAGGCCGCGTGATGGACATGCTGATCACCGTCGAGGTGGTGCTCAAGGACCTGCGCACCGGCAAGATCATCTCCAAACCGCCGAAGCGTCCTGGCGGGCCGCCGCCGCCGGAGCAGATACCGCCCTGGGACCAGGACCCCGACGTCCTGCCGCCGGGCGGCAACGTCCCGGGAGTTCCGCAGCTGCAAGTTCAGACCCCAACCCCTGTTCCGGGTACACTGGAGCAGCAGGCGGTCATGAACGATACGCCGAACGCGCCCGGCGACCAGGTGCCGCTGCTGCCGCCGCCTCCGGGGCCTTTGCGACCAACCTTCCCACCGGGAATTATCATTCGCAATACCGGCCAGTTCATTCCGGAACTGGGCCAGTCGATCAGCACGGCCGAGCAGAAAGCCCTCACCAACATCGCCGTGCAGATCGTCAACATGATGGAAAAGCCCTGGTGAGTCGCCTTTTGTGAGGTCCCGATGGATTGGCAACTGCCTGATCGCATCCTGGATTTGACCGCGCGTCCGCTGGTGCTGGGAATTGTCAACGTCACCCCGGACAGCTTCTCCGATGGCGGCCGCTGCGCCAGCCCGGAGCAGGCCGTCCGTCACGGCCTGGACCTGGTCGAGCAGGGGGCCGACCTGCTGGACGTGGGCGGCGAATCCAGCCGGCCCGGCGCCTTGCCGATTCCCCTGGAAGAGGAACTGCGTCGGGTCGTGCCCGTGGTGCGCGAACTGGCCCGGCTTTCGACCGTGCCGCTCTCGGTGGACACGACCAAGGCCGAGGTGGCCCGGCAGGCGCTGCAAGCCGGGGCCCGGATCGTCAACGACATCACCGCCTTGCAGGGCGATCCGGCCATGCCCGGCGTCGTCCGGGACACGGGGGCCGGCGTCATCCTGATGCACGTGAAGGGAACGCCCGCCGACATGCAAAACAACCCCACCTACGGCAACGTGGTCGAGGAAGTGCGCGATTTTCTCCAGGCGCAGGTTGCAGGCCTTGGCCGATCTGGGTATAGCAGCCCGGCAGGCAGTCGTGGACCCCGGCATCGGCTTCGGCAAGACGGCGGCACACAACTGGCAACTGCTCGCCCAGCTGGAGGAACTGGGTCGGCTCGGTCGTCCGGTCTGCCTGGGCGTTTCGCGCAAGGGGTTTCTGGGTCAACTGCTGAGCCGCCCCATCGACCAGCGCCTGGCCGGCTCGCTGGCCTGTGTCTGCGACGCCCTGGAGCATGGGACGGCCCAGCTCTTTCGGGTCCACGACGTGGCCGCCACGCGTGACGTGGTGGCGGTCTACCAGGCCCTGAGCCGCTGGCGGTGATACTGAGCCGCTTGCGGCTCAGAGGTAAGTCTGAGTTCCTGTAGGAGATGGATCATTGACCGATCGTCTGACCCAGCTGTACGAATCGGTGAACACGCGCGATCTGATCGAGATCGTGATCCTGGCCGTGGCCATCTACGTGGCTCTGCGCTTCCTGGGCAAGACGCGCGGCGCCGGCATGGTGCGCGGTCTGGGTCTGGTGGCCATGGGCCTGTTCCTGCTGGCCCAGGTGATCATCGCCAGCTTTGACCTGACCATCCTGGGCCGGGTGCTCGACTACCTGCTGACCACGGTGATGCTCGGCCTGCTGGTGATCTTTCAGCCGGAGCTGCGTCGCGGCCTGATGGTGCTGGGCGGAGCGCGGCCTGGCGGGTGCGCTGGCTGCGCTATTTCCTGGGCGGCACTCAGGAAGCCCCGCCCATAGTCGAGAAGTTGGCCGAGGCCGCCGAGGCAATGTCGCGCGAATGCGTCGGCGCCCTGATCGCCATCGAGCGCGAGCTGGCCCTGGACACGTACGTGGAATCGGGCTCGGCGATTGACGGCGAGGTGTCCGCCTTTTTGCTGCGGGCCATCTTCTGCAAACGGAGCCCGCTGCACGATGGCGCCGTGATCCTCCGCGCCGGCCGGCTGGCCGCGGCGGCGTGTCAGCTGCCCCTGGCCTTGCCTCCGGAAAAGACCGGCAGCGACCACCTGGGCATGCGCCACCGGGCCGCGCTCGGCCTGAGCGAGGAAACCGACGCCATCCTGCTGGTGGTCAGCGAGGAAACCGGGCGGATCTCCCTGGCGATGGCCGGCCAGCTGGAAGCGGTGCCGCGCGACCACCTGGCACGCCGGCTCGCCGCCCTGCTCAACAGCCGCACGTCCCTGCCCTTCCCGGCCGAAACCAAGCAATCGTCCGGGATCCTCCGGCGGCAGTCGGCGGCGTGAAGGGAAAGGCAGGACGTTTTCGACCCCTGCCGGCTTGCCCGGCAGGTGAAGCAGGTCTCTGGCTAGAGGAGAAGAGAAGAAACGGCTTTTTCTGCCTTCTTTTCTAGCTGTTGACCTGCTTCACCTGCCGGGCAAGCCGGCAGGGGTCGTTCCAAACTGGGAGGTCCTGTCCCATGCTCGATCGCATCCTGTCGTCCCTGGTGGCCCTGAGCCTGGCTCTGCTGGTCTGGCTGTACGCCCGCAGTCGGGACCAGGAGATCCTGGACAACGTGCCGATCCCGGTACAGGTGTCCCTCGACCCCGGCCAGGCGGAGCAGGCCAGCCTGGAGATCAGCGGCAGCAGCCAGGTGGTGCTGTCCTTCACCGGTCCGCCCTCGCGCATGCGGGAGCTGCGCAGCATGGTCCAGCGCGGCGAGTTGCACGTCGATTACGTGCTGACCATTCCCGAAGAACGGCTTCACGAGAGCCGGTATTCTGATACCATTCACATTGTCGCCAGTGACATTCATGCACCGCCCGGAGTGACGCCGATCATCGTGGAAGGGCGCAATCGCATTCCCGTCACGGTGCATCGGCTGATCGAACGGCCCTTGCCGGTCCACTTCAACTACCTGGTCGATCAGACGACCGGACCGATCGAGGTGGATCCAGGCACGGTGCTGGTTCGCGGCCCGCAAGAGGTGCTGGACCGGGCGCGGTCGATCCCAACGGTGCCGTCGCTGCTGCCGGCACGGTCGCCCGGGTCGCTGCCGGGAACGCCGCCGACGGCGCGCGTGTCCCTGGTGCAGGAGCTGGAAGGCCGATCTGTCCAGGTGACGCCGAACAAGGTGACCGTTCGGCTGCCGGTCCAGGTCCTCAAGAAGTATGAGTTGCCCGACGTGCCGATCAAGTTCCTCTGCCCGCCCAATTTCCAGTTGCGGCCGCAGCTTCTGGAAGAGCGTGCGGGCAAGATCAGCCTGATCGTGCAGGGCCCGCAGCAGGACGAACTGCCCAAGGTGATTGCCTACGTGGACCTGACCCGGGGCCAGTTCACCAGCGGCTTGAACCATGAGCCGCTCCAGGTCCAGTTGCCCCGGGATTTCACGCTGGCTCAGGAACTGCCCCGGCTGGCGTTCGAGCTGGTGCCGGGCGATTTCGTTCCCAAGGGACTGGGAACGATCCCGAACCCATGATGGGACGGATTGTTCGCCCGCGCAAGGTTTTTCACCATGACGGCCCCCTCCCCGGATCTGTCCGCCTTCTGCCTGGAGCTGGCGCAGCGCAGCCGATCGGCCAGCCGTATCCTGGCGACCGCCCGCACCGCTCTGAAAGATCGCTGGCTCCGCCTCGCCGCCGACAGCCTGGAGCAGCGCACTCCCGAGGTCCTCGCCGCCAACGAACGCGACCTGAGCGACGCCGCCGGGCTGGCCCCGGCCCAGGTGGATCGGCTGCGCCTCACTCCCGACCGGATTCGAGCCGCCGCCCGGGGTCTGCGGGAAGTGGCCGAGTTGCCCGATCCGGTGGGACAGATCCGCGAAAGCCGGGTGCGGCCCAATGGCCTGGAGGTCCACAAGGTCGGCGTGCCCCTCGGCGTGATCCTCTTCATTTACGAATCGCGCCCCAACGTCACCGTCGATGCCGCCGCCCTGTGCGTCAAGAGCGGCAACGCCCTCATCCTCCGCGGCGGCCGGGAGGCGCTGCGCTCCAACGTCGCCCTGCACGGCATCCTCCAGGAGTGCCTGCAGCGCTGCGATTTGCCCGGCGACGCGGTGCAGCTGGTGGCCACCCCCGAACGCCTCGCGGTCGGCCATTTACTGCAACTGAACGAACTGATCGACCTGGTGATCCCGCGCGGCGGCGAAAGCCTGATCCGCCGGGTCGCCGCGGAAGCCCGGATGCCGGTGCTGAAGCACTACAAGGGCAACTGCCACGTCTACGTGGAAAAGAGCGCCGACCTGGCGCAGGCGGAGCGGATCGTCCTGAACTCCAAGTGCCAGCGGCCGGGGGTGTGCAACGCCGCGGAAAGCGTGCTGATCGACGCCGGCCTGGCCGAGTCCTTCCTGCCGCGTCTGGGGTTAGCACTCCAGCAGCGTCAGGTGGAAGTTCGCGGCTGTCCGACCACCTGCCGGCTGGTGCCCGGGGCCCGGGCCGCCACCGAGGAGGATCATGCGGCCGAGTTCCTGGACCTGATCGTTTCCGTCAAGGTCGTGGCCGGGCTGGAGGAGGCGATTGCTCACGTCGGGCGCTACGGCTCGGGGCATACCGAGACGATCGTGACCACCGACCTGAACGCCGCCCGGCGGTTCACGACGGCAGTGGATTCGTCGTGTGTGCTGGTCAACGCGAGCACGCGCTTCAACGACGGCTTTGAGCTGGGCCTGGGCGCGGAAATCGGGATCAGCACGGATAAATTTCATGCACGCGGCCCCTGTGGTCTGCTAGAATTAACCAGCTATAAATACGTTGTCTACGGTGAAGGACAGGTGCGGGGCGAATGAAGCCGACCGCGGCTTGGCGGAATTGAAGCCGCTTGCGGTTTAGCGCATCCAGCGACCCCGCTAAGCCGCAAGCGGCTGAGTGACGAAGCAAGCGGATGGACTCCTGATGCACGTGATCATCTTGCTGGCTGTGTTCTTGCCCCTGCTGCTGGCCGCAGCTTACTTGCTCGGCCGGCACCGCCGGCATCATGCCTACGTTCCCGAGCTGTCCGCCGTCACCCGCCAGCACATCGACCTGTTCCAGGGCGGCCAGCTGAGCGAGACGGCCGTGGAGTCGGCCAAGGCCCGCTTCCGCGAACTGCTGGAGCGCGGCGACGTGGCGGCCGTCGAGGCCAGCCTCCGGGCGGGGATGCAGTTCGTCATTCAGGTGCGGGCCCTGGCCGAGCTGGGCACCGATGACGCCGGCCAGATCCTCGAACGCCAGCTGCAGCGCCGGCTCACGGACGATCAGATCGAGCAATACTGGTACTGGATCGACCTGGCCAACGGTCTGCGCAGCCTGAACCGGTCGCAGAGTTTGCCGCAACTGCTCCGCTGCGCCGAGTCGGCCACCGACCTGCCTCTGGGGCATTTCTTCGCGGCCGAGACGATCAGCTTTCTCGGCTTTGCCGGCTACCTCCGCCAGAACGACACGCCGCTGGGCCGGGCCGCCCTGCGGGTCTTTCACCGGGCCCTGGAAGGGCTGCGCTGCGGCGTGCCGCCCATCGTCGTGGCCGAGGCCCGCATCGGCGAGATGGTCGAGGCGCTGTGGGACCATCGCCAGGGCGAAATCGACCCGCTGATCACCCGGGTGTTCGTCGAAGCGCTCCGAATCCTGCGCCGGGCCCCCCACGCCGAGAACCTGTTCCAGGGCGAGGCCTCGGAGCTGGAGGCGTTCAACTGGCAAATGTCGCGCCTGGCCGCCCTGGAGCCGGCCCTGGCCGATTATTTGCACGAGGCCGCGCAGCAATTGTGCCGGCAGCTGGCCAGCGCCTCCAGCAGCGAACAGCGCGACCTGCTGCTGGCCCTGGCCGACTTGCGTGCCGAGGCGGCCCCGGCCGTGCTGCCGCTGCTGACCCTGCCACGCTACCCCCACAGCGAACTGGCCCTGGAAGTCCTCACCTGGTCCGCCGACTCCCGGGTGGCCCCGTTGCTGCGTCAGTGGGTGCTGGATCGCGTCTCGATGCTCCGCCGGGCCCAGAAACGCCGCCGCTCGGAATCCCCCTCCAGGCCTTCGGTCCCGCCCGAGGTGCCCTACGCGGCCATCTTGCGGGCCTTGCGCGGCCATCCTTCCCGGCACACCGAGGCCTTCCTGCTCATGGCCGCCCGCGACTGGGACCCGATCTACCGGGCCGCGGCCATCAGCAGCCTGGGCTGGTGGGAGCCGCTGCAGCGCACCGAGGTGCAGCTGGTCCTTCAGGATTCGCGCCGCGATCCCAATCCGGAAGTGCGCCAGGCCGCCCGGGCCGCCCTGGCCCGCCTGGGCGAGCGCCATTCGCTGCAGTGGTTCCGCCAGAACCTCACCAGCGAGGACTCGCAGCGTGTCCGCGAGGCCATTCACCTGATCGCTGCCGAAAACCTCACGCTCCTCTGGCCCGACCTCGACCGCCTGGCCGACGCCGACGAACCCGAGGTCGCTCACGACGCCCGCGAAGCTCTGGAACGGCTGTCCGAGGAGCTGGACCGCCGCCGCCGCTGAACAAATTCAAAACCCAGGGCGCTGCCCTGGGCTATTCTGTTGCGCCCCTTCGGGGCGGAAGACAACAGCCCCGAAGGGGCGCAACACGATAGCCCAGGGCAGCGCCCTGGGCCGCCTGTCCGAGGAACTGGACCGCCGCCGCCGCTGAACAAATTCAAAACCCAGGGCGCTGCCCTGGGCTATCGTGTTGCGCCCCTTCGGGGCGGAAGACAACAGCCCCGAAGGGGCGCAACACGATAGCCCAGGGCAGCGCCCTGGGCCGCCTGTCCGAGGAACTGGACCGCCGCCGCCGCTGAATCCTCCCTGTTTTGCTCAAGCTGCGTTCGTTTCCCTGCCGATCAATCCGTATAGCCGCGACGCAGAGCCGCGCCGCGGAGCGCGACCGATCACGCGCTCCGCGGAGCCGCGTCGCGGCTAACCCAGTGGTCCGGATGCGATTTTCCAAAGAGTTGAACCATGCGAACGATGCTGACACGGGCAGGGTTGATGGGATTGCTGGTGCTGGGAATCGTGCTGGGATGTCACAAACCGATGGTCCAGCAGAAGCCGCCGCCCGACCCGCTGCTGATCAGCCACAAGCCGGTCGAGGGCAAGGACACGCCGGGAGAGCCAGTACTGGTTCCGCGGGTCGATCCGCAACCACCGCCGCGCCCCCGCCATGATCCGGGTGCATCGCCGGCATGGAGCGTTTCCAATCAGCCGAGATAATTCGGACCAGAGAGCGCCTGGTCAGCCCGGAGTTCCGGTTTTCCCTTCGAGCAAGTGCCCGGAAGCCTAGCAGCGGATCACGAAGCCTTTGCCTTCTTCGACAACCAGTTCCATGTCCTCACAGCCGTTGGCCTCCAGCCAGTCCAGGTATTCCTCGGCTTTGCGCAGCGTCTCCAGGGGGGCGGTCTCAAACACGGGCCGGCCCAGGTCGGCCGCCGGCAAAAGCTGCTGGTGCCGGTGGGTCTTCAGCTGCTGGCCAACGTCCGGATACTTGCCGGCGGCGCTGCCCGCATGAGAGTTCGATGAATTCGTGGAGTGAAAAGCAAGAGTTTTCATGAGTTGGGGCTTTCGTTGACCCTGTTTGGTATCCCTGATTCCGAACCTGCTCTCGATTCGGTTCCGCTTGTATCAGAACTGTAAGTCAGCAATTCCCGGAAGTCAAACGCGGGGCGGCGTTGCGTTCGGTTGTGGGCCAGGCGTGCGGATTGCAACGAGGAAAGCAAGGGAGCGGAGGATTTTTCTATCATTTTTGCCGTTGGTTCGGTCCGGCGGAATGATACAATGTCTGAGCCGAACATAATCCCGCCCGGCCTTGCCCGGCTGCGGTTCCGACCTCACAAATCGCGGAACGGCAGCAGCAGACCGAAATTCGCCCGAAAGGCCACCTCCTCACCCGGTAGCCCTTTCGACTGGTTTGAAATTCCTGTTGATCCCCCGGGAGTTTTGTCCAATGCCAAATACCCCCGATCATTCAGGAGTGAGGACGGTGCGTCCTGGTTTGCGGGACGAAACCACCACCCCCATCCACGCGGGTAAGAGCGACCAGCCTTCCCGCGCCAATCTCAACGAGCTGATCGCCCCGAGCGATCGGCCCGCGGACGCCGTGGCCCTGGCCGCTCCGGGCCGTCGGCCCCTGACTTACCGGCAGCTGGCCGAGCAGCAAAAGCGGATCGGGGCCCAGCTGCGACAGCTCGGCCTGGGCCGGCAGGACCGGGTCGCGATCGTGTTGCCCAACGGCCCGGAGATGGCGACCGCCTTCCTGGCGGTGGCCGGGGCAGCGACGGCAGCCCCACTCAATCCCGCGTACCGGGCCCACGAGTTCGATTTCTACCTCGCCGACCTGGACGCCCGGGCCCTGATCGTGGGTCCGGGCTCCAGCGCCGCGGCCCGGACCGTGGCCCAGGCCCGCGGCATCGCGATCTTTGAACTGGTGGCCGAGCCGAAAGACGAGGCGGGCCGCTTCGCTCTCCACGGCACTGCGGTAGGCCCGGCCAATCCCGACACCCACCCGGCCGGCGGCGAAGACGTGGCCCTGGTCCTGCACACCTCCGGCACCACCTCCCGACCCAAGCTGGTGCCGCTGACGCATCGGAACCTCTGTCTGTCCGCCCACAACGTCCGGACCACGCTGCGGCTGACTCCGGACGATCGCTGCTTGAACGTGATGCCGCTGTTCCACGTCCACGGTCTGGTCGCGGCCCTGCTTGCGTCCCTGGCCGCGGAGGCGCAGGTCGTCTGCACGCCGGGGTTCCTGGCGCCTTCTTTCCTGGACTGGCTGGAGGCGGAGCGGCCGACGTGGTGGACGGCCGTGCCGACCATGCACCAGGCCATCCTGGAGCGGATAACAAGCACCCAGGGCGTCAGTGCCCAGGGCTCACGCCCACCCACCCAGGGCTCACGTCCTGGTCTATTGACTGCCGCCCCTTCGGGGCTGGGTTTGAGCCCCGAAGGGGCGGCAGTCAATAGACCAGGACGTGAGTCCTGGGCACCTTTGCGGTTGATTCGTTCCGCCTCGGCCGCGTTGCCGCCGCAGGTGCTGCTGGGGCTGGAGGCCGCGTTCGACGTGCCGGTCCTCGAAGCCTACGGCATGACCGAAGCGGCACACCAGGTCTGTTCCAATCCGCTCCCTCCCGGGCAACGCAAGCCGGGCTCGGTCGGGCCGGCCGCGGGGCCGGAGGTGGCGATCCTGGGGCCGGCCGGCCAGTTGCTGCCGGCGGGTGAAACCGGCGAGGTCGTCCTGCGGGGGCCCAATCTCCTGGCGGGATACGCCGGCAATCCCGAGGCCAACGCCGCCGCCTTTCACCAGGGCTGGTTCCGCACCGGCGACCAGGGCTATCTGGACAGCGACGGGTATCTCTACCTGATCGGCCGGAGCAAGGAGATCATCAACCGCGGCGGCGAGAAGATCGCTCCGCGGGAAGTGGACGAAGCGCTCCTGGCACACCCCGGGGTCGCCCAGGCCGTCACCTTCGCCATGCCGGACGCGCGCCTGGGAGAAGAGGTGGCCGCCGCCGTGGTGCCGGCTCCTGGCGCGACCCTGACCGAGGCGGAATTGCGCGGCTTCGTTGCCCAGCGGCTGGCGGAGTTCAAGGTGCCGCGCCGGATCGTCTTCGTGGAGGAGGTCCCCAAAGGTCCGACCGGGAAACCGCAGCGGCTCGGCCTGGCCGGGCAACTGGGCCTGAGCAGTGACCGGGCCGAGCAGCCGGGGAGCAGCAAGCCACCCACGCCGGCGACGGAGACCGCCCGGGAGATGCTGCGGATCTGGTCCGAGGTCCTCCGGCTGGAACAGATCGACCTGGACAGCCATTTCTTTCGCCTGGGCGGCGATTCGATCCTGGCGGCGCAGGTGCTGGCCCGGATACAGCAGCGCTGGCAGGTGGAACTGCCCTTTCTGGTGTTTTTCGATTCGCCCACGGCGGCCGGGCTTGCCGCCGCGGTGGACACGACCCGGCAAGGCAGGCCGGCTGAAGCGCAGGCTGGCCTGGATCGCCTGGTGAGCGAGCTGGAGGCCCTTTCGGAAGAGGAAGCGGAACGATTGCTCGCTGAAGAGGAACAGAGCGAAGATGGAATCCCTTGAACAACGCCTGGACAAACTGTCGCCGGCCAAGCGCCGGCTGCTGGAATTACGCACCCGGCAGGCGGCAGCGAAGGGCAGTCTCCCTGCCGTCCCGACGATCCCGCGCCGGCCGGAGGGTGCGCCCGTCCCGCTGTCGCTGGGCCAGCGCTCGCTCTGGTTGCTCGACCGGCTGCTGCCGGAGCAGCTCCTGAACAGCAATGGGTACGTCTTCCACCTGCGCGGGCCAGTCGATCCGGAGGTACTGCGGCGGTGCCTCAACGAGATTGTGAAGCGTCACGAACCGCTGCGGACTCGCTTTCCCGAGCGCGACGGCGAACCGGTGCCGGTTGTGGACGTGGTGCGCGAGGTGGACCTGCCGATCCAGGACCTCCGCCACCTGGGTCCGGACCAACGAAGTCCCGAAGCCGATCGCATCGCCCGGGAGGCGGCCCAGCGCCCGTTTGACCTCGAACGCGGCCCGCTGTTTCGCACCACCCTGGTAAGTCTGGACAACCACGATTACCGGTTGATCTGCGCGGTCCACCACGTGATTTCCGATCGCTGGTCGATCAGCGTCCTGGTCAACGAGCTGACGGCACTGTACGAGGCGTTCGCCTCCGGCAAGTCCTCGCCCCTGGCGGAGCTGCCCATCCGCTACTCGGACTGGGTCGCCTGGCAGCAGAGCCAGCTGGTCGGCCCCGCGCTGGAGAAGCCGCTGGGCTACTGGAAAAACCGGCTCGCCGGCTGCCCGACCCTGCAGCTGCCCACCGATCGACCGCGGACGCAGGCTCCCGGGCACCGGGGGGCCCAACACACCTTCCTGCTCCCGCCGGCCCTGACCGCACGCCTCAAACAGCGGAGCCAGGAACACGGCGTCACCCTGTTCATGACCCTGCTGGCCGGCTTCCAGGTGCTGCTGTACCGCTGCACTCAGCAAGCGGACGTCGTCGTCGGCACACCGGTCGCCGGCCGGCAGCGCGTGGAAACCGAAGGGTTGATCGGTCTGTTCCTGAACATGCTGCCGCTGCGCCTTGATCTGGGCGGCGATCCCACCGTTGCCGAACTGCTGCAGCAGGTAAAGGTTGTGGTGCTGGAGGCGCAGGCCCATCAGGAACTGCCTTTCGAGATGCTGGTCGAGGAGCTGAAACTGAAACGGGAACTGAACCAGTCGCCGCTCTTCCAGGTCGTGTTTAACTTTCACAACGTCCCGCGGGCCAGAAGCGAAGGGATCGTCCTGGAAGTGGCGGACGTCGCGCCGGCGGTTTCCGGCTACGATTTGACGGTGACGCTTGTCCCCACCGAGGACGCACTCCGCGCCAAATGCGTTTACAACGCCGATCTTTTTGACCGTGCAGCGATGCTCCGCATGGGCGGCCATTTCCAGACCCTCCTGGAAGGGATCGCGGCCGACCCCCAGCAGCGGATCAGCACGTTGCCCCTGCTGACGGAAGCAGAGCACCGGCAGGTCGTGGTGGACTGGAACCGGACCGAGGCGGACTATCCGCGCGACGTTTGTCTTCACGAGCTATTCGAGGCCCAGGTCGAGCGGACACCGGAGCTGCCGGCGGTGATCTTTGAAGGACAGCGGCTTGAGCTATCGGGAGCTGAATCAGCGGGCCAACCAGCTGGCCAACCACTTGCGCGGCCTGGGTGTCGGTCCGGAAACGCGGGTCGGCGTCTGTCTGGAGCGCTCCCTGGAGATGGTCGTGGGGCTGCTGGGTGTTCTCAAGGCCGGCGGCGCTTACGTCCCGCTCGATCCGGATTGGCCCCGGGCGCTCTGGCCTTTCTCATCCAGGATGCCGAGGTCCCGGTCCTGCTCAGCAGGCGCTCCCTGCTTGAGCTGCTGCCGGAACACGGCGCCCGGGTCGTCCTCCTGGATCGCGACTGGCCCGAGAACAGCAAGCAGGACGAGCGGCTGGCCGCTCGGGCCACCCCCGACAACCTGGCCTACGTCATTTACACGTCGGGCTCGACCGGCCAGCCGAAGGGGGTGCCCAACGTGCATCGCGCCATCTGCAATCGGCTGTTCTGGGGCCAGGAGACGTTCCGCCTGACGCCCGCCGATCGCGTCTTGCAGAAGACGCCGTTCAGCTTCGACGTCTCGGTGACCGAGTTCTTCGCGCCGCTGCTGGCCGGCGCCGCGCTGGTGCTGGCCAGGCCAGGGGGGCACCGGGATAGCAGCTTACCTGGTGCGAACGATCCGGGAGCAAGGGATCACCACCACCCACTTCGTGCCCTCGATGCTGGAGGTGTTCCTCCAGGAACCCGGCGTGGAACAATGCACCTCGCTGCGGCAAGTGATTTGCTCCGGCGAGGAACTCCCCTGCGAAGCGACGGCACGGTTCTTCACTCGGCTGAACAGCGAACTGTACAACCTGTACGGCCCCACCGAAGCGGCCGTGGAGGTCACCTGCTTCTGCTGCGAGCGCTCGGGAGGACGGCGGTCGGTGCCGATCGGCAAACCGATCGCCAACGTTCGCATCCACCTGCTCGATCCCTTCCTCAACCCGGTCGCCGGTGGGTGTGGCGGGTGAACTGCACATTGGCGGGATCGGCCTGGCGCGTGGCTACCACCGCCGGCCCGGGTTGACTGCCGAGAAGTTCATCCCCGATCCGTTCGGGCCGGTGCCGGGCGCCCGGCTGTACAAGAGCGGCGACCTGGCGCGCTATCTGCCGGACGGGACCATCGAGTTCCTTGGGCGGATCGACCAGCAAATCAAGATCCGGGGCGTGCGGATCGAGCCGGGAGAGATCGAGGCCGTCCTGGGAAACCATCCGGGGGTTCGCGAGGCCGTGGTTGTCCTCCGGGACGGCGTGCAGGGGGCCAGGCAACTGGCGGCCTACGTCGTCCTCCGTGCCGAGCAGCGGCCAACCGTCCAGGAGCTGCGGGGTTTCCTGGTGGAACAGTTGCCCGGATACATGGTGCCTGCGACCTTCGTTGAGCTGGATCGCTTGCCGTTGACGCCGAGCGGCAAGCTGGACCGAAAGGCCTTACCGACCCCGTACGTGGACCCGCGCAGGCCCGGCTCGCTTACCGGGCGCCCCGCACGCCCCTGGAGGAAACCCTGGCGGCGACCTGGGCCACGGTGCTGGGTTTGCAGCGCGTCGGCATTGACGACAACTTCTTCGAGCTGGGCGGCCATTCCCTGCTGGCCGTGAAGCTCTTTGCCCGGATCGACAAGGCCCTGGGCTTCCGCTTGCCGCTGGCGGCGCTGCTGCGGGCGCCGACCATCGCCCAGCTGGCGGAAGTGTTGCGGCAGCACGACTGGTTGTCCTCCGGCTCCCGGCTGGTGGCACTGCAGCCGCACGGCTCCCGGCCGCCGTTCTTCTGTGTGCATGCCGTGGGCGGCGAGGTCCTTTGTTATCGGGAGCTGTCGCGGCACCTGGGAGACGATCAGCCCTTCTACTCCTTCCAGGCGCCCACGACGGAAGGAGCGCGGGCCCTTTCCTGGAACATCGAGGAAATGGCGGCGGCCTACGTCCGCGAGCTGCGGCAGGTGCAGCCGCGCGGCCCCTATCACCTGGGCGGCCTGTCGTTTGGCGGCATGGTGGCGTTCGAGATGGCCCAGCAGTTGCAGGACCAGGGCGAAACGGTGGCGTTGCTGGCCCTCCTCGATACCGGCTGTCCGGGCCATGCCGTGAAGCTGGGCCCGCTGCAGCGGGTGTGGGAACACGGCCGGAACCTGAGCCGGCTGCGGCTGGGGAACTGGCCGGCGTATCTCGCCGAAAAGGTCAAGGCCCTGTGGATTCGGACCCGGCGGACCTTCTGGAAGCTGATCCACCGCGTCTCGGCCCTGTTTGGCAAGCCGCTGCCAAGTACGCAGCTGCCCCGGGACGTGGCCGGCTTGCTGGCCGCGGGGGCCTACGTGGCCCGGCCGTATCCGGGGCGGATCACGCTGTTCCGGGCGGAAGACCGGCTCGGCGGCCATGCCCGCGACCCGTTCCTGGGCTGGCAGCAGGTGGCCCGCGGCGGGCTGGACGTCCACGAGGTGCCGGGCAACCACGGCACCCTGATCCGGGAGCCGCACGTGCGCGTGCTGGCCCAGCGGCTCCGGGCCTGTCTGGACGTGGGCGGGGCTGGCACGGCCGGTTCCGGTTCCAGCAGGGGAAAGGCCCCTTGACATGGCAACCGTCCCGCTCACCACGGAAGACGCTTATCCGCTGACCCCCATGCAGCAGGGCATGCTGTTTCACAGCCTGCACGCCCCGCCAGGTGAGGTTTACGTCCAGCAGCTGCTCTGCACCCTGGCGGAAGACCTGGACGTTCCCGCCCTGAACGCTGCCTGGCAAGCCCTCCTGGACCGGCATCCGGTCCTGCGCACCCGTTTTTCCCTGGACCGCCCTGATGGTTCCCGGCAGGAAATCTGCCAGGGCGTCCGCGTTCGCCTGGAACTGCAGGACTGGCGGGGAACGGACGTCCGGCAGCGTGAGCAGCGGCTGACGCGCGTTTGTGCGACACGACCGGCGGCAGGGGTTCGCGCTGGATCGGCCGCCGCTGCTGCGTCTGCACCTGTTCCGGCTGGCGGACGCGGATTACCGGCTGGTCTGGACGTCGCACCACGCGCTGCTGGACGGTCGCTCCCGGCTGATCCTCTTGCAAGAGGTGTTCGCCCTGTACGAGGCGATTCGGCGGGGCACAGAGCCGAGACTGGAACCGGCCCGGCCGTTCGGGGACCACGTGCGCTGGCTTGGGAGTCAGGATGTCAGCAAATCCGCCGCTTACTGGAGGCGAACGCTGAGCGGTTTCCCGGCGGCCACGCCGCTGGGGGTGGATCGTCCTGCCCGCGCGCTGGCCGAGGACGAGGAGACCCACGCCAGCCAGGAGCTTTGGCTTCCGGAGAACCAGACGGCGGCCCTGCTGGCCCTGGCCCGGGACTGGGGCGTGACCGCCAACACGCTGCTGCAGGGAGTGTGGGCCCTGCTGCTCAGCCGGTATGCCGGCACGGAGGACGTGGTCTTTGGGGCGACGCGCGTCAGTCGCGGGTCGCGCCCAGGTTCGCAGTCGCTGGTGGGCCTGCTGATCAACACCCTGCCGCTGCGGGTTCGCGTCCCCGGCTCGGCATTGCTGCGGGACTGGCTGCAAGAGCTTCGCCGGCAGTGGCTGGAACTGCGGGAACACGAATTCACTCCGCTGGCGCAGGTCCAGGAGTGGAGCGAGGTGCCCGCGGGCCGGCCGCTGTTCGAGAGCCTCGTGGTGTTCGAGAACTACCGGCTGGACAAGCTGCTGCGCGAACAGGGGAAGCAATGGGACAACCGCTCCTTCCGGCTCTGGGGCACAACCAACTATCCGCTCGTCCTCGCCGGGTACGCCGGGCCCAGCCTGCTGCTGGACCTGACCTGGGACCGCCGCCGCTTCGAGGATGACGCCATTGGCCGGATGCTGGGACACCTGCGGACCTTGCTGGAAGGGATCGCGGCCCATCCGGATCGGCGGATCGCGGCATTGCCGCTGCTGAGCGAGACAGAGCGACAGCAGGTGCTGGTCGAGTGGAACGACACCCGCGCGGACTATCCGGCCGAATGCTGCATCCACGAACTGTTCGAGGCGCAGGTGGAGCGGACGCCGGATGCGGTGGCGGTGGCGGGCGAAGAGCGAAAACTGCGCTACCAGGAGTTGAATGTCCGTGCGAACCAGCTGGCGCATCATCTGCGGGAGCTGGGGGTGGGACCGGAGAGCCGAGTGGGCATCTGTCTGGAACGCTCGCCGGAACTGCTGATCGGGCTGCTGGCCATCCTCAAGGCCGGCGCTGCTTACGTCCCGCTGGATGCTTCCGATCCTGTTGCTCGCATTCAGTTCCTGCTCGACGACACGGCGGTCCAGGTGGTCTTGACCCGACGGGCTTTCGCCGCCGATCCTCGCTTCGGCTCGCGAACGCTGGTGGCCCTTGATTCCGAGGCAGGGGCCTTCGCGGACCAGCCAGGGGAGAACCTGCCCAATCGCAACCGGCCTGCAGATCTGGCCTGCGTGATGTATACGTCGGGCACCACCGATCGACCCAAAGGCGTTGCCGTGCCGCATCGCGCCGTCGTCCGGCTGGTGCATGGCGCTTACCTGCCGTTCCGGGAGGGACTGACGTTCCTGCACCTGGCGCCAATCTCCTTTGACGCGGCCACCCTGGAACAATGGGGCCCGCTGCTGCACGGCGGCACCTGTGTCGTCTGTCCGCAGCGTCTGCCCGAGCCCGCGGACTTGCAACGACTGCTCACCCAGCATCGGGTCCAGTGCCTGTGGTTGACGTCCTCCCTGTTCAACGCGCTGATCGACCGCCAACCGCAGGCGCTGGCCAGTCTGCGTTACTTGCTGATCGGCGGCGAAGCGCTCTCGGTGGGCCACGTGCAGCGGGCCCTGCAACTGCTACCGGGCGTCCAGCTGATCAATGGCTATGGCCCGACCGAAGGGACCACGTTCAGCTGCTGTTATCCCATCCCCAGGCCGCTGCCGGCCGGGCTGCCTTCGATTCCCATCGGTCGTCCCATTGCCAACACCCAAGCCTTTGTGCTCGACGCCAACCGCGAGCCGGTGCCCGTCGGTGTCGCCGGCGAACTCTGCGTGGGCGGCGCCGGTCTGGCTCAAGGTTACCTCAACCAGGCCGACCTGACCGCCGAGCGGTTCGTTCCCAATCCCTTCGGCGAGCCGGGATCGCGTCTGTACCGGACCGGGGACCGAGTCCGCTGGCGCGGACGGCCAGCTCGAGTTTCTTGGCCGGCTGGACGATCAGATCAAACTGCGTGGCTTCCGCATCGAGCCGGCAGAGATCGAGGCGGTGCTGGCCCAGCATCCGGCCGTGAGCGCGGCGGTTGTGGTAGCGCGGGAGGACGCGGCCCTGGGTCGCTATCTGGCGGCGTACTTGACCGTGCGGGAACCGGCCCCCTCGGTGCGGGAGCTGCGGGCCTTTGTGCGCGGCCGGCTGCCCGAGCCCCTGGTGCCCGCGGCCCTGGTGATCCTGGATCTGCTGCCGCTGACGCCCCACGGCAAGGTGGATCGCCAGCAGCTGCCGCCGCCGGGCCCGGACAGCTTCCCGGGGGAAAGCGGGTTCGTCGCTCCTCGAACGCCGGTGGAAGAGGCCCTGGCCGCCCTCTTCGCAGAGTTGCTGGGGCGAGACCGGGTCGGCATCCACGACAACTTTTTCGAGCTGGGCGGCCATTCCTTGCTGGCCCTGCAGGTTGTTGCCCGGGCCCGCCTGACCCTCGGAGTGGACTTGCCCCTCGCCAGCCTGTTCGAGACGGCCACGGTGGCGGGGTTAGCCCGCCGGGTCGCCACACCGGACAGGGCCCTGATCACTCAACCGCCGACCCCTCTGGCAGCCGTTCCGAGGGATCGCCCCTTCCCCCTGACCCATGCTCAGCAGCGCCATTTCTGGGCCAGCGCCTGGCGGGGCCCACTCGAACACCCTCTGCACAACGTCAGCCGGGCTTTCCGCCTCCAGGGCCCGCTGTGCGTCGAGGCCCTCCAGCAGGCCCTCCAGGCGCTGATCGCACGACACGAAGCACTGCGGACCACCTTCGCCTGGGTCGAGGGCAACCCGGTTCAGATCGTCGGCCCCGCGCGACCGCTGGAGCTGCTTCAGAAAGACCTGAGCTTGCTTCCGGTGAGCCAGCGCCTGGACGAGGCGCAACGTCTTGTGGACGAGCAGTTGCAGCGGTCTTTCGATCTGGCCCATGACCTGATGCCGCGGGCCACTCTGCTGAGGCTGGCGCCCGACGACCACGTGTTCCTGGTCAGCATGCACCACCTGCTCACGGACGGCTGGTCGCTCGGCATCCTGTATCGCGAGCTGGAAGCGTTTTATGGCGCCTGGGCTGCCGGGAAGCCCCTTCGGCTTCCCGATCCGGCCCTTCAGCTGGCGGACTTCGCCTGCTGGCAGCACGAGCGTTCCCGGGGAGAACCGATGCAAGCCCATCTCCGTTACTGGAAGAAACAGCTGGTCGGCATCGCCGAAGCCGTGGGCCTGCCTCACCAGGGACCGAAGCCCACCATCGGAACGCTCCCGGGTCGAAGCCAGGAACTCCTTGTGCCGGCCGGGGTTGTGGAAACCTTGCGGGAACTGGGCCGCCAGGAAGGATGCACGCTGCCGATGACCTTCCTGGCCGCGCTCAACATCCTCTTGCACCGCGAACTCGGTTGCGAGAACGTCTTTGTGACCGTCAACCTGTCGGGCCGGGTTCACCCGGACGTGGCCGAGGTGGTCGGGTATTTCGTCGCGAAGGTGATTCTCCGCACCAACCTGGCGGGACAGCCAACCTTCCGCGAAGTGCTGCACCGGGTCCGAGAGGTCGCCTCGGAGGCCTACGCCCATCAGGAGGCCCCTCTGCACCTGGTCCTTTCTCAGATGCCGGAGATGGATCCATCCAATTCGGATCTGCTCGTTGTCTTCAATTTCACGGAGCGTTCGCGAGCCGCGCTGGGGCTCTCCGGTCTGAAGGCGACTCGCATGCAGCTGAACCCTCCCGCGTGCTTTCCTCCGTTTCACCTTTATCTCACTGAGGAGGAAGAAGGACTGGCCCTTCGGCTCGCTTACGCCCGCTCCCTCTATCCCGACGACCAGATCCATCGCTTTCTCAGCAGCTACCGGACTCTCCTGGAAGGGCTCGCCGACCTGTCGGCGCCGCGCAGGCACGGCCCGACCAGCCTTGGCCCAGGAGATGACCCGAGATGACCATGCCAAGTTCCGCACCCGCAACGCTGCCGCTCTTTGTCCATGAGATCATCGAAGCCCAGGCGCAAAGTACGCCCGACAACGTCGCACTGGTCCATGAAGGGGGCCAGATGACTTATTCCGAGCTGCTGGCCCGGTCCAACCAGCTGGCCCATTACCTCCGCAAACGCGGCGTGGGGCCCGACGTCCGGGTGGGTGTCTGCCTGGAGCGCTCGCCGGAACTGGTGGTTGGCATCCTCGGCATCCTGAAGGCCGGCGGCGCCTGCGTGCCTCTGGAGCCGACGTATCCGTCTGAGCAGCTCGCCCTCATGATCCAGGAGACTCGGCCGGTCCTGCTCTTGACCCAGTCCCGGCTTCGGGGAGCGCCTCCCCGGCGACAACCCACCCGAAATCTGCCTGGACAGGGACTGGGAGTCCGTCGCCCGGGAACCTGCCGATGGTCCGCAGGTTCCCCTTACCTGTGCCAACCTGCGGACCATCGTCTTCACTTCGGGATCGACCGGCAAACCCAAGGCCGTTCCGTTCCTGCACAACCGTCTCGGGCTGGGCGCCTGGAACCTGGCGACGTTCCCGCTCAGTCCCGCGGACCGGCACCTGCTGAAAACAACGATCGACTCCACTCTTCTGCTGCGCGAGCTTTTCTGGCCGCTGCAGGTCGGCGCCGCGCTTGTCATCGTCGGTCCCAAAGACCATCAGGATCCCGCCGCCCTGGTCCGGCTGATGGCCCAGCACCGGATCACGTTCCTTTCGGTCGTTCCCTCGCTGCTGCGGCTGCTGCTGGAGGTCGAGGGGCTGTCGGCCTGCACGTCCCTGCGCCACGTTGCCTGCTATGGGGAACCCTTGCCGGCCGACCTGGCCGAACGCTTTTGCCGGCTGCACCCGGCGGAGCTGACTGTCACCTACGGCACCACGGAAGCTCCCACGCTGACGTTTCGGCGCTGTCGCCCGGACGCCCAGCAACCGCTGGGCAACCTCGGCTGGCCGCTGGCGAACAGGGAGGTCTACGTCCTGGACGAGCAGCTGCAACCCGTGCCGGTCGGCCAGCCCGGTGAGCTGTTCGCCGGCGGCTCGGGGCTGGCGCCCGGCTACCTGAACCGTCCCGAGCTGACCGCGGAGCGGTTCCTTCCCCATCCATTCCCCAAGGAACCTGGGGCCCGGCTCTACCGCACCGGCGATCGGGCGCGCTGGTGCGCCGACGGCTCTCTGGATTTTCTCGGTCGGGTGGACGATCAGCTGAAGGTCCGCGGCCATCGGGTTGAGCCGCTGGAAGTGGAGGCCGAGCTGCTGCGGCATCCGGCCACGTGCGAGGTCGCCGTGGCCGTCCGCGAGGTCGCGGCCGGCGACAGCCGGCTGGTGGCTTACGTGGTTTACCGACCGGGACCAGCCCCGAAGGCGGACGAGCTGCGCCGCTGGCTGCTGCCGCTGCTGCCCGCCCACGCGATTCCGTCCCTGTTTGTCCCCTTGCCGGCACTGCCCCGGACCCCCAACGGCAAGGTGGCCCGCCGGCTGCTGCCCGCTCCGGTACGTGACCGTCCCGATCTGGAACAGGCCTTCGTCAGCCCCCGCTCGCCGCTGGAGCAAACCCTGGCCGAGATCTGGACCGGCGTCCTGGGTCTGGAGCAGGTCGGCATCCACGACAACTTCTTCGACCTGGGCGGGCACTCCCTGCTGGCTGTGAAACTCTTCGCGCATCCACAAGGTCCTCGGCCGGCAACTGCCGCTGGCCACCCTGGTGCAGTCGCCGACCATCGCGCGTCTGGCGGCAACCCTTCAGCAGGACGACTGGCAGCCTCCTTGCTCCTCCCTGGTGGCGATCCAACCCCAGGGCACCCGGCCACCCTTCGTTTGCTTGCACGGGGTGGGCGGCGAGGTCCTCTGCTATCTGGCTCTGTCCCGTCATCTCGGGGACGATCAGCCCTTCTATTCGTTTCAGGCAGCCACGGCTCCTGGCGGGCCAGGTCCGCAGTGGAACATCGAGGAAATGGCGGCGGCCTACGTCCGCGAGCTGCGGCAGGTGCAGGCGCACGGCCCCTATCACCTGGGCGGGTTATCGTTCGGCGGCATTGTGGCGTTCGAGATGGCCCAGCAGTTCCTGGAGCAGGGCGAAACGGTGGCGTTGCTGGCCCTCTTTGATTCCGGCTGTCCCGGGCATACCGTGAAGCTGACTCCGCTCCAGCGCGTGTGGGAACACAGCCGGAACCTGGCGGGGATGCGCTTGCGGGACTGGCTGCCCTACCTGGCGGAAAAGGTCAAGGCCCTGGGAGTGCGAACCCGGCGCGGGTTCTGGAAGCTGATCCACCGCGTCTCGGCCCTGTTTGGCAAGCCGCTGCCGAGTACGCAGCTGCCGCGGGACGTGGCGGGCTTGCTGGCCGCGGGGGCCTACGTGGCCCGGCCGTATCCGGGGCGGATCACGCTGTTCCGGGCGGAAGACCGGCTCGGCGGCCATGAGCGCGACCCGTTCCTGGGCTGGCAGCAGGTGGCCCGCGGCGGGCTGGACGTCCACGAGGTGCCGGGCAACCACGGCACCCTGATCCGGGAGCCGCACGTGCGCGTGCTGGCCCAGCGGTTGCGGGGCTGTCTGGATGCGGTTGGGGGTGAGGACCATTCTTGATTTATCGTTTCGCGCTCACCCGGCCCAGCGCGAAACGATAAATCGGAAGAAAGACCCACTCACGAGGAGAATGCCCTTCACGGCGTCTTCGGCTTCTCCTCCAGCGGCGTGATCAGAATGCTGGACTTGTCGTGTCCGGTGACAACCGCCTTGCCGTCGGGAGTGAAGACGATGCAGTAAGCGGCATCGTACTGCTTGATCTTGCGCGTCAGCAACGCCTTGCCGTCCGCCAGGTTCCACAGGTTCAGATAACCCGCGTAGCCGCTGGTCGCCAGCTGCTTGCCGTCGCGGGAGAAGGCGATGCCATAAAGATCGTCGGTGGTCGGTCCCATCTTCTTCAGTTCCTTGCCGCTGGCCACGTCCCACTGACGCACCGTTCGATCCTGACTGATGGACAGGACGCTCTTGCCATCGGGAGCGAAGACGACTCCGGTCACCAGGGCAGTGTGGCCCTTGAGCGTCTTCAGCTCCTTCTGGCCGGCCACGTCCCAGAGCTTGACGACGTTGTCGGCCGGCATCGGGCCCGAACCGGCGGAGGCCAGGGTCTTGCTGTCGGGACTGAAGGCGACGCCGTAGACCCCGCCCGGGTGAGCGCCCAGGTTCTTGACCTCCTTGCCGTCGGCGGGGTTCCAGAGCCGGACCGTCTTGTCCTGGCCGGCAGAAGCCAGGAGCTTGCCATCGGGGCTGAAGGCAACGCTATCGACAATGCCGGCATGGCCCTTGATCTCGCGGATCGGCTTGCCATCGGCGGGGTTCCAGAGGCGAATGGTGCCATCGGAGCCGGCGGAGGCCAGGGTCTTGCCATCGGGGCTGAAGGCGACACAGTAGACCTGCCCGGTGTGGCCGGTCAGGCGGCGCAGCTCCTTGCGGGCGGCGAAGTCCCAGAGGATGACCAGCCCGTCGAAGCCGGCGGAGGCCAGGACCTTGCCGTCGGGGCTGAAGGCGAGGCTGTAGACGAGGGCGGTGTGTCCCTTCAGTTCGGCCGGTGCCGCTCCCTGGACCAGGGTGGGGCCAGAGAACAGGACGGCCAACAGGGGGAGAAGACGCTTCATGGTTCAGTCCTCGTTTGCTTGAGACCTCTGCCTCTGACCTCGTTCGGCTATCCTACGGAGGTCCGGCCGTTGTGCCCAGCACCAGGACGTGAGTGCCATCCTGGATTGCCGGCTTCGCTCGGGCGACTATTCTTTCTGGAGGAGGAAGACTCAATGAGCAAGAGCCGATTGGTTGTGATCCTGTTGCCGTTGCTGACCCTGACCGGTTCGCTCCTGGCGGCCGTTGGTGTCCTCACACCCCTGGCCGCCCTTGCCGGCGACAGCGACAAACCGCCGGACCGCACCGCTGCGGCCAAAACGTTCGTCGAGCTGCAGGCCAAGGGGGATTTCGCAGCCGCCATGAAGGAGTTCGACGACGTGATGAAGAAGGCGTCGCCGGCGGACAAGATGGAGGCGACGTGGAAGCTGGTCCAGAAACAGGTGGGGCCGTTCCAGAAACAGCTCGGCACCCGCCAGGAGCGGCTGGCGAAATATGACGTGGTGTTCGTGACCTGCCAGTTCGAGAAGCTGGCTCTGGACGTGCGCGTCGTCTTCACGCGCGAGGGGCAGATCACCGGCTACAGCATTCGTCCGGTCCAGAAGAAGTACGACTTCAAGCCGCCTCCCTACGCCCGGGCCGATTCGTTCCGCGAGAGTGCCGTGACCGTCGGTTCCGGCGACTGGGCCCTGCCCGGCACGCTGACGCTGCCCTCTGCGTGCAGGCACGCAGGCGTGCAGGGCCCCTTCCCCGCCGTGGTGCTGGTGCATGGCTCAGGCCCGCAGGACCGCGACGAGACCATTGGGCCGAACAAGCCGTTTCGCGATCTGGCCTGGGGCCTGGCGTCACAGGGCATCGCCGTGCTGCGTTACGAGAAGCGAACCAAGGAGCACGCGGCCAGGATGGCTGCCTTGAAGGACAAACTGACCATCAAGGAAGAGGTGGTCGATGACGCCGTGGCGGCGGCAGCCCTGCTGCGCACTCAGAAGGACATCGACCCCAGGCGGGTCTTCGTTCTCGGTCACAGCCTCGGCGCCTTCGTGGGGCCGAAGGTTGGTCTGCGCGATCCGGAGCTGGCTGGCCTCATTCTCCTGGCCGGCAATACCCGGCCGCTGGAAGACGTGATCCTCGACCAGGTCACCTACGTCCTTTCTTTGCAAGGGGAGCTGGGCAAGGAAGAAAAGGAGGAGCTGGACAAGATCAAGAAGCAGGTCCTCCGCGTCAAGGATGCGAAGTTGACGCCCGAGACACCGGCCGCCGAGCTTCCTCTGGGCACCCCGGCCGCGTACTGGCTCCTGCTGCGGGACTGCCGGCCGCTGCAAGACGTGGCCCAGTTCCGCCGGCCGGTGCTGGTCCTGCAGGGGGAACGCGATTACCAGGTGACCATGGCGGACTTTGCCGGCTGGAAGGAGACTCTGGGGGCGCGCCCGGACGTGCGTCTGAAGAGTTATCCAAAGCTGAACCATCTGTTCATGGAGGGCGAGGGCAAGGCCAGGCCCGCCGAGTACGACAAGGCGGGCCACGTGGCTCAGGAGGTCGTGGAGGACATTGCCCGGTGGATCAAGGGCAAGTGAGCCACGTGGGCCAGCTCCCTGGCTCATCGGGGCATCCCCTTCGCTCAATACCCTCCGGTATAGAACGTGTCCGTGCAGACGTTGTTGCGAACCTTGACCTCACAATAGGCACTCCACGGGTAAATCCAAACCTCTTCGCCATCAGGCTTGCGCTGGATCCGGTAGGGATGGCCGAGCACTTGAAGAATGACCACCTTCGGCTTGCCCTTGACAGACTCAAGCCGGGCCAGGTCCTCGTCGTTCGGCCAGCGGTCGAGTGCCCGGGCTTTCCTTGGATCGGGCTCCGCTTCGGTCACCGCCTGGGAACCGGGCTGCCGAGGACCAGAGGAATCCACACTGCCGGCGAACAAGAGAAGCAGCGCGCTTGCCACAAGTATCCGAATCATTTCGTGACCTCCAGGGACGAACCCGAATGGGCATCATTCCTTGAACTTCTTCGCCAGTTCCGGAGCGGCCTTGCGCAGCTCCTCGGCCACCAGTTTGGCCATGGCCTCGGCGCCCCTGGCGGAGAGGTGCGTCCGGTCGATCTTGCCCGGCTCCTTGCTCGGCGGATTGAACGCGGCCGACGCTTCCGGTCCCAGCCTGTTGAGCAGCTCGATGGCGCGGGCGTGCAGGTCCACCAGCGGCACCTTCTTCTCCTTCGCCAGCTCCTTGACGGCCTCGACATAAGGCCCCAGGTCCGACTTGATCTTGCCCTCTTTTGTGAACACCCGGCGGGTCATGGACGTGACCAGCACGGGCCGGGCGCCGGCCGACCGGGCCTCGTCCACGTAGCGGGCCATCCACTCGCGGTAGGTGGTCTTCGGGTCCGTCTCGCGCTCCGGCCCCTTGCCCGGCATGTCGTTGTGGCCGAACTGGATCAGGACGTAATCGGGCTTCTGCTCCAGCGCCTTCTTCCAGTGGCCCTCGTTGATGAAGCTTTTCGAGCTGCGGCCGGAGCGGGCCAGGTTCAGGCACTCGTTGTCCGGCCCGAGCAGTTTCGCAAAGGCCGGTCCCCAGCCGCTGCCGTCGGACACGGTCGAATCGCCCACCAGGACAATCCGCACCCGGGCCGGTTTCGCCTTCTCCGCCAGCTTCCGTTTCCAGGCCGGATACTCCTGGGCCAGGAGCTTCTGCGGCCAGGAGCCGAGCCAGGCATAGCCGTTGCGCCTCTCGTAGCCGATCTCCGCCAGGTCGTGTTTGGCCACGCCGTCGCGGTCGGCGAAGATCGGCCGATTGCTGCCGATCTCGTAGAAGCGGGCCCACAACGGCGGCGCGGCTTGGTCCTTGACCACCACCTTGTTCCTGCCGGTGGGAGACTTCTCGTCCTTACGCACTTCGACGCGAATGCCCGTCAGCCTGGCCTCCTCGAACCAGGCTACCGCTCCATCCACGGTGCGCACTACTTCGGGCGTTGGCTCCACGCTCATCAGCAGGCGGACGATCCCGACCGATTCGGCCCCACTGAGGCTGACCAGCTCGAAGGTCCGCCCGGGGCGCGGGCTGAAATCCTTCTCGTCGTGCTGGGCGCACCAGGCGGTCAGCTTCCCCTTCACCTTGATCTGGCACTTGAGGATGCACTCCAGGCCCCGAGCGAAGGCGTCCTGGGCGGCCTTTCGGCGGCCCGCGTCCACGAACGCGTACCGCTCGGACGTGGCGACCTCGCGCAGAAACTCCATCAGGCGCACCATCGCATGGTCGTTGAAGGTTATGTGGCGGTGGTAGCTCTTGCCGGGAGGGTGGTACTGCGGCCAGCCGCCGTTGGGGTACTGGGCCTTGAGGACGTAGTCCAGCCCTTTGGTGAACGCCGTGCGATAGCGTTCTTCCCCGGTGGCGTTCTGCATCCGGGCCAGGAAGCGCAGCTCGTCGGTGGTCGCGGAATTGTCGAAGGTGGGCTGCAACGTCTTGCGGTCGCCGTTGAACGGCGCCGCGGTGGTATCGACGTTCTTGGGCCAGCCGCCCAGCTCCGCCTGGTAGGAGAGGACGTTGGCGGCGATGGTTTTGGCTTCCGGGCCGGCGAACCAGGCGTCCGGCTTCTTGAGGTAACGTGCGGGGCCGCTCTGGGCCCAGGCGGAGGGGCCGAACGAAAGCAACACCGCCGCCAGCAGAAGGCGTCTCATGAGCGTGGACTCCGAGGCCGAACGGGAACGTGCGACTCCGACCGGGAGCTGGATTGTGGCTCCGCCGCAATTATCGGCTGGCACGGCCTCGACGACAAGGGTAAGCCCGTGCGGCTTGGCGCTGTCCGGACACCAACGTTCCTGGGCCAGTCCAGGAGACCCGGAAAAACAAAAGGAACCTGCGAATTGCGTCGCAGGTTCCCTCATTGCATCCGTGACGGTCAGACACTTGTTGCACTGGCCATGATCCCGTGGCGGGGATAGAAAGCCAGGTGGCGATCCGCCACGCTGGCGTGCGCAGCGGGCGCACCGGCGTTTTTCCGTTTCCCGAGGAGGCGAATTCCGGAACTGATTTCCTCCAGTTGGGCGGCAAGAAATATGTAGGGGGCACAACCGTAAAAGCGACCTCACGGGAGGATGTATGTTAACTCCACAAGATAAAGCACTGTTTGCCGAAGCTGTGCAAGCCAAAGATAGTGGCAACTTACACGAGGCGCTCAGGCTTTTTTCTGACATCTTGCAACGGAACAACGAGGACGCAGGTTTGCACTATGTAGTCGGTCTGGTGCATTGGAATCTTGGACAACTTGAACAGGCTATCGTCCATTTTCAAGCAGCCACCGAGATCGATCCAAACAACGAATCGATGTCGTTGGGTCTATTCCATTGTTTGTGGGAACTAGGTCAAAAAGTTGAAGCACTGGAGGAGGCAAAACGCTTTGTCGCGGTCGCTCATTCTGACACTTATCGTCAGATTGTCGATGAGATTACCTCAAAACTTGAGAGCAAGTAACGAGCCAAAAGGGGACGCATCCTGCGCCAAGAAAAGCCTGGGAAAGTGGGAAAAGATGTAACGAGACGGAAAAGGGACGCATCTATTTTTCTTGGAAGGTCAGGGGCTCCAGCAGCGGGTGGAGGAGGGGCGGTAGATGAACGAGCCCCAAATCAGACTCACGTAGTACGCGCAGTCGGTTGCCGATGCCTCCTGATAAACGCTATCAGCTGGCGAATCGGTTCCTTGGCCTGCAATCGCTCCACATCTTCAGAGGTCAGTTCATCCAGGAAACTGCTGAGAGTGTTCGGGCCGCCACCATTTTCCAAGAGTGCCAAGAGTTGTTCCCTGGGCTTCAACTTGGCAACTTTCCGAGTGTAAACTTTCTTGAATGCCGGGAAAATGCGCGGGAGGTCAATCGAGTCATCAAAGAAGACCGCTTCTATCTCTGGAATAAAAAAGATGATGTCGAATGGAACATCCCCCGCAACAGATCCTATCTCCTGCTTGGTGACCTGGATCTTGTCAATAAGGAGGGCTGGGTCTACCGTGTCGGTGTCAAGCACGATGGCAATCGGGGCATGGTACTGAATGACATTGCTGCGAGCAGCAGAGACAACAGCAGATCGGTCTCCGCTTACCCGAAATTCACAGGCATCGGCCACATCAGGTGGTAAGATCGCCCTCAAGATCGCAGTCTCATCCAAACCTTCCACGATAATGGGAAGCTTGCCGACCGGCCGCTGCGGGCGGCGAAGCGACCAATGTTTAAAGAAAGCATCAGGCATCCACTCAACGGGAAGCAGCTCTTCAAAGGAAGGCATCTCTTCCCACTGGCCGCTTTCGATAAGCTGCTGGACTACCTCCCCGTAGGCCTTCGCCACCTTGGCCCGCTCCGGCGCGTTTCTCGTGCTGCGAAACTGCATGGCCAGCAGGCCAAGTTTCGCGTCCAACGGCATCGCCGGCTGTTGAGTCCCCTTCATCTTACTCTCCCGCCAGATGGCACACTCCGAATCGGCGTCGTGCCTGCTCCACAACACCTGTAACCGCAGTAAACTCCTTTATTAGCCCGGTTAGCAGCGGCAGACCAAGTCGCTCCAGCCATGTCGTGCAGTTACAATCACCGTCCCCGTCGGGAAAGCCATAGGAATACTTGCTGTTGGACTGTTCGTCAGTCAGTTTCCTCCGGAATGCCCGAAAACTCTGCGGGGAAAGAGCGATGTCGAACTTCAGTACCTGCAAGCCCCGCTGCTGAGCCGCAGTGAACACCGCCGTATCATCGCGGACGATACCAGGGTAAGCCTCACTTTTTTGCAGCCGGTCTATCACCTGCCAGATTGGTGTGGCACCTCCGTCCGGGTTGAAGCTGTAGATTACCCTGTCTCGCTCGGTGGAAACCCCGGTGTGTCCCGCAAAAAGCAAGCATTCGGTCACTGATGGCCCGGGACCTCGGAGGTTGCGCTCATCTTCGAGTGCGTCGTAAAAGCGCTGGAGGAACGCGCTTGTCCGATCTCCCCGGAATGTATGAACAGTAACTGTTCTGCATTGCGGCGCTCCCGCACTCATCTGGGCTTACTCTCCCGCAGGATACTCGCTGCCCCTCCCGCGAGGGCAGATCATCCTACACTCATCCTCCCGCGCCGCCTGTCGCCGGTCAAGTCGAGCTGACGCCAGCCGGAGCCTGCACCACCCTCTCCTCCCAGCATCAAGCAACAGGACCCGCCCATGCCACGCTGGAACGTCTGCTTCGCCGACCGCGAATCGGATCGCGGTTTAGCTCTCGGGCGCCGGGTCCGGAAGCGCCGGTCGAACCGCGGAGGAGCGTCCGGGGGCGCGGCATGGGTCTGCTCCGCTTGCTGCCAGGCTGCTCCCCTGTTTCCTCCTGGCCGCCAGGTTTGGCAGAAACGCGGTCAGCAGGCCGATCGCGGGCAGGAAGGAGCAGACCCGGTAAACGTGACCGATGCTGGTGCGGTCGGCCAACTGTCCCAGGACGGCCGCTCCGAGCCCGCCCATGCCAAAGGCGAAGCCGAAGAAGAGGCCGGACACCATGCCCACGCGCCGGGGCAGCAGCTCCTGAGCGTAGACCAGGATGGCGGAGAACGCCGACGCCAGGATCAGGCCGATCGGCACGGTCAGCACGCCGGTCCAGAACAGGCCGGCGTAAGGCAGCACCAGGGTGAAGGGCAGAACGCCGAGGATGGAGACCCAGATGACGAACTTGAATCCCAGGCGGTCCCCAACCGGTCCCCCGAGAACGGTGCCGGCCGCGACGGCGCCGAGGAAGAGGAACAGGAACAGCTGCGCTGTCGGGACCGAGACCCCAAACCGATCGATCAGGTAGAAGGTGTAGTAACTGCTCAGGCTCGCCAGGTAGAAGTACTTCGAGAAGATCAGGCAGAGCAGGATGGCGATGGCGAATGCCACCCGGGCCGGCGACAGGGTGGGCCGGTCCTCGGCGAGCCCGGCCCGCGCCACGGCCGATCTGGTTGCCAGTCGCCGGCGATACCATTTGCCCACCTGGAGCAGCACGGTGATGGCGAGGAGGGCGGCGAGGGAGAACCAGGCAATGCTGCCCTGGCCTCCGGGCACGACGATGAACGCGGCCAGCAGCGGCCCCAGCGCCGAGCCGGCGTTGCCGCCGACCTGGAACAGCGACTGGGCCAGGCCGTGCCGGCCGCCCGAGGCGACCCGGGCCATCCGCGACGATTCCGGGTGAAACACCGCCGAGCCCATCCCCACCAGGGCCGCCGCCACCAGGACCAGGGGGAAGCTGTCCGCGCGTGCCAGCAGGAGCAGGCCGACCAGGGTGAAGCCCATGCCGACCGCCAGCGAATAGGGTTGCGGGCGGCGATCCGTGTAAATGCCGACCACCGGCTGCAGCAGGGACGCGATCAACTGAAAGGTACACGTGATCAGGCCGACCTGGGCAAAGCTGAGCTGGTAGGACGACTTCAGGATCGGGTAAATGGCCGGCAGCAGCGACTGGATCAGGTCGTTGAGCAGGTGCGAGAAACTGAGCGCCAGCAGGATGGCGAACACGGTTCCCTCTTCGATTCGCCGCGGCTGTTCGCCCGACAACGCGTGTTGGTCTGTTCCCACCCGCCGACCTCTCAATCCGGGACAAAAGAAACGCCAAGGGGCGACCCCGTTCGCCGCGTTCCTACGGCGCCCGGAACACCTTCAGCACCTCGTCGCCGAAGTGGTTGATGACCTTCACCGCGATCTTGCCTGACTTCGGCGGGTCGAACGGCTGGCTGGTCGCGCGGTACAGCTTCGACCACTCGGCCTCGTCGATCTCCGCCCGCAGCGCCTTCTTCAGCTTGTCGTAGGGGCCTTCCTTCGTGTCCTTGCCTCCGTGGAGGAAATAGGCGTGCCGGACGAAGAAACTTTGCCCGTCGTAGTCGGTGTCGATGAACCAGCACGCGATGTCGTCCGTGTCGCCGGTTCGCACGGCGCCGGTACTGGGGTCGAAGACATCCACGCCGCGGAGCGTGACCACTACCTTGCCGTTCGGGGTTTCCAGCTTCACGTCCGGCTCGCCGAAGACGGTGAACAGGTTGCCGGCCCCGGTCTTCTTCAGCAGCCTGTTCGTGGACGCTCGCCTCGAACGCGAAGGCGCACACCAGCAGCAGGTCGCAGCCGCTCCCCGCCAGGAAATTGCCGTTAGCCCGAAGCGCCAGCGCGGGGTCGCTGTCCCCCTCGCTGGCGCTTCGGGCTAACGGCAGGCTGCGGTGCGGCGACAGGCTTTCCACGGTGAACGGCCCGGTCAGGCGGACGATGTCCTTGTCCTCATAAGGCTGGTCGTACAGCGTCTCGGTGTCGGCGTGCCGGGCAATCGCCCTGTCGATCTCCTCGCGGGTCATCCCCTCGCGAATGTCGGGGTTGTTGGCGATGCTCTTGAGCGTGACGTGCGGCACGGTGCGGTAGACGAACCCCCTGTGCAGGTCGCGCATGGGTTCGGCGAGCGGCGCGGCGTCAGCCCGCCGGTGCCCCAGCTCGACCTGCTTCTTGCGGCCTTCGGAGGAATCGGCGAGCAGGTAGTAGGGGAAGCGGGCGGCCATCAGCCGGGTGCGGGCCAGCGCCAGCGCGACGCGGGACGTATCGATGGTGATCCACCGCCGGCCCCACTGCTCCGCGACGCAGGCCGTCGTGCCGCTGCCGCACGTTGGGTCGAGGACGAGGTCGCCGGGGTCGCGCTTGCGGGTGCTCACCTGCCAGTTGCTGCCGAACTTGATGCCGTAGGGCGGGTCGAAGTAGATGCACTGCACCTGGCCGCGCAGCCGTTCGCGCTCGGCCAGGCTGGCCATCACCAGCAGGCTGTCGCCGAGGATCAGCCGGTTGGTCCAGTGCTGGTCGTGCTGGTAGAACTCCAGTTTCCTGGCGAAGTCGTCCAGCCCGTTGAAGTCGGCGAACAGGTCGAGCTGCCCACCGGCGGGCTGACGCCGCGCCGCTCGCCGCTTCATGTCCTCGACGATGGCCTGGGGGTGAATCTTCTCCTGAACGTGGATGGGCACGGCCACTACTTCCAGCGGCGTGGCGTCCTGCTCGTCCTTGCCCTTCCAGACCAGTTGCGGGTCGAGCGAGCGGTCGCGGTGGACGACGAACGGCTGCGGACCGTCCTCGGCAGCGAAAGGGGCCGTCTCGCGGGTGGGGATGTTCGGCCGCTTGTCGGCGACGTGCTTGTGTACGTCGATGGGGACGGAGGCGGCGGGTTTTTTCTTGGCCATGGGGGCACCTCTTGTTCCCTTGTTAGCCCGACGCGCCAGCGAGGGTTCGACAGCGTCCCTCGCTGGCGCGTCGGGCTAACGGGTTGCCGCGCCAGCGAGGGTTCGACAGCGTCCCTCGCTGGCGCGTCGGGCTAACGGGTTGCCGCGCCAGCGAGGGTTCGACAGCGTCCCTCGCTGGCGCGTCGGGCTAACGGGTTGCCGCGCCAGCGAGGGTTCGACAGCGTCCCTCGCTGGCGCGTCGGGCTAACGGGTTGCCGCGCCAGCGAGGGTTCGACAGCGTCCCTCGCTGGCGCGTCGGGCTAACGGGTTGCCGCGCCAGCGAGGGTTCGACAGCGTCCCTCGCTGGCGCGTCGGGCTAACGGGTTGCCGCGCCAGCGAGGGTTCGACAGCGTCCCTCGCTGGCGCGTCGGGCTAACGGGTTGCCGCGCCAGCGAGGGTTCGACAGCGTCCCTCGCTGGCGCGTCGGGCTAACGGGTTGCCGCGCCAGCGAGGGTTCGACAGCGTCCCTCGCTGGCGCGTCGGGCTAACGGGTCTCGAACCGGTCTTGGCCTTGGCCCTCGCGCACGTAGGCGATGACGATGGCCAGAGCCTCCTCGTCGTCGATGTACTCGTCCCAGCCGCGTTCGCTCCACCAGTTCTCGCGCACGGCCGAGGTCGGTGACCATTCGCGCTCCTTCAACCGGCGGGTACACCAGGCCTTGAATTGCTCGCGCGGCAGTTCGATCTTGCGGCCGGGTGCGGTAACCACGACATGCACGTGATTGGATCGGCAATTCACTGCGTGGAGATCCCACGACCGAATCGCACAATGGTCGGCGATCGTTTTCTCGACAAGCCGGCGTTGATCCAGGTCGAGTGTGAACACGGATTCCGTCATGCGGAGCGAGGCTTCAAACTGCCGCAACGCATCCGGCTCTTGCAGGCCTCGGCCGCGCTGATACCAGCCGCGGGGGTCGCCGGGCAGCCAGGCGCCGTACGTCGTCCAGGTGGAAAAAAAGGCGATGGCCATACGGATCCTTTCTGTTAGCCCGACGCGCCAGCGAGGGTTCGACAACGGGTTGCCACGCCAGCGAGGGTTCGACAACGCCCCTCGCTGGCGCGTCGGGCTAACGGGTTGCCACGCCAGCGAGGGTATCCCTGCCCTAACGGGTTAACGAACATTGAGTAACTTACGAATTTCCTGCTTCGTCTTGTGCAGGTTCGTGCCATCGATCTCCAGGAAGGCCCAGCGGCCGAACGTGCCGAGGTTGTTCACGCCCGGCACCCACATCGTCTTCGCCGTCTGCACCTTCGCGTCCTTCTCCTTCTTCTTCTGCCCGGATACTTCGAGGATCAGGTTCAGCAGGCCCGCGGAGCCGCGGCCGTCATCCAGTTTCACGATCAGGTCCGGGAAGTAGTTGCCGGCCCGGCCGTCGCAGGTGTACGCGATGCGGAATCCGATTCCCTGGTTCTTGGCGTAGGCCCGTACCTCGTCCATCTCTTCCAGCTTGCTGCACACGATGGTTTCCCAGTCGCTGTCCTGCGGCACGAGGTTGAAGTGGCACTTCGCCGGGTCGGTCGTCCAGCAGTCCTTGATGGTGTCGAACGACACGCCCGCGGTCGTACCGAGGAAGTCGGTTTCGGGCAGCTCGGCGCGGACCCGGTGTTCCCCGCCGGACGCCGCCAGGATGGCGCAGGCGATCTTCTCGCACACGGCGCTCTTCTTCTGGCCGAACACCAGCAGGCCGGGGAAGGTGTCGTCGCCGTAGTCCACGTTGGAGGAATCGCCGTCCGGGTCGCCCAGCCAGTCGCGGACGATGGCAAGCAGCTGCGGGAACAGCCAGGGCCGGTCGGGGAAGTGCTGCTGCAAGTGCGTGGCGAGCAGGAACGCGACCGTCTGCGGCCGCAGCCCCTTCGCCTCTTCCAGCGTGATGTCGGCCTTCTCGCCGACGACCGGCGCGTTCAGGGTGTGGGTCGGAACGTCCTGCGTGGTGAGGACCTCGCGGTGCGATGCGTCGAACTCGGCCGTGAGCCGTTCGGCCGGTACGTCGAACCGATAACCGACGACGCGGGGGAAGGTGACTTCGAGCCAAGGAGCGTCAAGCAGCCGTTCCGGGATCGCCTGCACCGCCTTGCCCGGCTTCGGCGTGGCCGGGGCACGGTCCTCGGGCAACCCGGCGACCGGGAAGCCGCTGAACGGCACACCGAAGATGTCGGCGTATTCGGGAACCAGCAGGCCGTCGTCGCCGACGGTGTAGCTCCGCCGCCGCAGCCCGCGGCCCATCACCTGCTCGCACAGCAGTCGCGTGCCGAACGCCCGCACCCCGAGGACGTGCGTCACGGTATTGACGTCCCAGCCCTCCGTGAGCATCGAAACGGACACGACACAGCGAACGTGCTCCCCGAGCTTGCCCTTCTTCCCGACCGTGTTCAGCACCTCGCGCATCAGGTCCTCGTCGGTGAGGTGTTCCGTGTCGCGGCCGGGGAACCGCCGGCGGTACTCCGCCTTGAAGTCCTCGATCTGGTGGGCGGCCAGCTTCTTGAAGTCATCGGACAGGCCCTCGCCGGATTCGAGCTGCCGGCTGTCCACGAGGATCGTGTTCGGCCGGCGCAGTCAGCGCTGGTCTTTGGTGTTGTCGAACAGCGTCAGCGCCCCGGCGCGACGACCGGCTCGCCGTCCGGGTGCCGGTGTGCGGTCTCGTAGCCGGCGACGTGGTCGAACAGCGCCTTGCTGACGTTCGTGTTGTTGCAGACGACAATGAAGACCGGCGGCGTGCTGCCGTTGGCCCGCGCCTCCTCGTCGGCCTCCCACGAGGCAAACAGCTGGGCGTAATGGTCGTACAGGGCCTCGAGCGCCCCTTCGAGCAACCCCGGCAGCGACGGCGGGGCGTGCCGAATGTTAGCCCGACGCGCCAGCGAGGGATTTGGCCCTCCCTCGCTGGCGCGTCGGGCTAACTCGTTGATGAGCATGGACATCACGACCGTCTTGCCGCTGCCGGTCGCCATCTTGCAGGCGACACGGAACAGGTCGGTCCCGGCCTCAGCCGCCTGCTCCCGCAGGTATTTCTCGATCCAGTCGTGGCCGTATCTGGTTTGCTTGGCCACCTCGGTGATGAAGATGAGCGTTTCCAGCGCCTCGATCTGGCAGAAGAACAGCGGGCGGAAGCGGTCTTCCGCGTGCCAGTGTTCGAGCAGGGCGCGGGTGACCGGGGTGACGTCCGGCCAACGCAAGCCGCGCCACTGGTTCACCAGTTGCCGGATGCGGTTGACGTGCCCGCTCTCGGCCTTCTTCTCCTCGATGTCGAGGTCGTCGAACAGACCCCGCGCGGTCTTCTTCTTCGGGGCGGCGATCGGGAGGAAGTAACTGCTGCCCCGCCGACCGGCCTCGATCGTGTCGGTGATCTGGTTGTTCGCATCGAACCGGAAGTGTCGGGCCGGCTCGCGGTAGGGCGAATTCAGAATCGGGTTGTCGATGGCGACCGGCGGCATGGGTGGGGCTCGTTGGGAAAGAAATGCGCTTGACCAACACCATCCGGCGGTTGTCGGATGCCACGGCGGGTGACCAACAACAAGCTCCCCGAGTAGGACTCGAACCTACAACAAACCGGTTAACAGCCGGAACAGCACGCTTTCTACTGGCTGTAGCAGCAAGGAGTTACGACAAGAGGACCAGTCCCTTACACAGCCCTTACACAAGCCGCCCGACCCCGACCTTGCCCGCCTGGTTCTCGCCTGGCCGGACCTGCCCAACCCCATCCGGGCGGCAATCCTGGCCCTGCTGGGGACCGTCAAGCCCGCCTGACCCCCACCCCCAGGCCGGTTGCTTCCCACCGGAGGCAACCGGCCTTCTCCCTCTCACCGCTCGCCGTCCCAACCCGCACCACCGGCACAGACCAGCGTCGGGACAAGTCCCAGGATATTGCAGGGGCTCCTGGAATTTGCTTCTGACTCTCACTTGGGTAATACTCTTATGAGTATCCGAAAAGCAAACAGCAGAGACGGTCCCCGCGCACAGGTCACAATCGGCGGAGACGTTCTGTCCGGCACGACTCGCACCAAATCCGCACGTTCCGCCATCTCTCACAGCCATTCTTCCTTGACGGACGCCGCAACGCGAGCGATTAGCTATTTATACGCTCTTTTTCTCCAACAAGTGACATCATCAGGGGATGGGATATGGCTGCCGAACGAATCACGTCTGCTACTGCTCCCACAATGCCCGGGCCGCTGCTCATTGGCCGTCGCGAGGCTGCCTGGCTGGCTGGCCGGTCCATCGCGTCATGGGACCGTGACGACGCCGCCGGTCTGGTGCCCGAGGCGATCCGGATGGGGGTGAGTGGGAAAACCAAACGCTACCGCCGGTCTGAAATCGTCGCGTGGATTGACGCCGGGTGCCCCAACCGCAAGACGTGGAGTGCCATGCAGGCGCCGCTGACGCACTTGGCCGCATCAGGGCCACCGAGCTACCGGAGTGGGGGCAACGGAGAACGAGCGGGAGGCCGGCGCAAAGGAATGGCCGGCAAGGTGTCGCAAGCACCGTACCGGCCAGGATGGTTTCCTCGCCCGAATTTTACGACATTTCCTGTCTGAAATCAAGATGGTTTCTACGAACTGCACTGGTCAGCAATCAGCCCACGACCTCATCGCCCTACCTGGAGTCAGGAGGTCTACCCCCGCCTTTACCCCGCCGCGGTCTACGACCACCCGGCCCACGGCTGGCACCGCTCGCCGGACAAGTGGCGTGGCGGTTGCCCGTGGCACGACAGCCAGTCGGGCACGTCATTCTATGTTGAAACGGCACCCTCAAGTGGCGGTGCGCCGGCTGCAACATCGGCGGCACGCCCCTGGAGTATCTGCACCGGCTGAAGGGCGGTCAGGGCTCACCCCGCGGCCAGGACTTCCTCGCCATCGCCCGGCAGCTGTGCGAGCTGGCCTGGGTGCCGTTCCCGGAACGTGACCTCGACCCCGCGGCCCTGGAGCGAGCCCGGCAGCGGCGGACCCGGCAGGACATCCTCGAAGCGACCTACGCCGGCTGCCGGGCGGTCTACGTCTCCGACGCCGGCCGGGAGGCCCGCGAGTACATGGCGAGCCGGGGATTCACCGAGGCCGACGCCGAGGCCCTGGGAGTGGGGCTATACCCCGCGAACGTCGAGCAGCTACGGCAGCACCTGCTGGAGCAGGGGCTTGACCCGGCCGACGTGCAGGGGGCCTGGGTGCTGTTCCGCCGTCTGGGGGGATACGTCGTCTTCCCCTGGAAGGACGACCGCGGCGCAGCCCTGACGCTGTACGGCACCTGGCCGGCACGCAAGCCGCCGGCGGAGACGCCGAAGAAAATGGCACTCCCCAACCCCAAGGACCAGCACAGCCACGACATCGAGCATACCAAGCGGTCCCCGCTCTACCTGGACCGTGCCCTTGCCGCCGGTGTGCTGGACCTGGTCGTGGTGGAGGGCCTGACCGATGCCGCCATCCTGCAAATGCCGGGGCGAGGTCGGGGCAATCGCTCCCGTGGCCGCTGACCTGTCGGCCGAGATGATTCAGACGCTGAAACGGAACCACGTCCGCTCCGTGACGCTCTGCCTGGACCCCGACGGCGCCGGGGAGAACGCGACCGCCCGCAACATTCACCACCTGACCGCGGCCGGGATCTCCGTCGTACGTCGTGCCGACCCTGCCCGATGGACTGGACCCCGACGACTACGTGGCCCAGCACGGCATCGAGGCGTGGCGGGAACACCTGGCCGGGAAGGTCGCCGGCTATCGCTGGCTGGCGGAGTGGGTAGTCGCCAATACAAGGAGAGCGTGAGGCCGGAGACGACAGTTGGGCCGACCGCGTGGTTCGAGCAGCCACCGAGCAGGCCCGGCAAGTGCCACCGGTGGATCTGGAGCTGCACGACGTCCCCGACGATAGCGGCGGCAACCGGGGTAAGTGTGCCGACGCTGCTGGGAGCGGTTCGGCAGCGGCAAGACCAGCGACCCAAACGACGGCCAGGCCGGCAAGGAACCAGCGGCACGGGTTGGGTATGATTTCCGACCCATCACTGCGGCCGAACTCGACAAGCTGGACTGTCAGCCCGAATGGCTCGTCCCCCGTCTCGTGGTGCAGAAGCAGCCGGTGGTGGTAGGGGCCAGCAAGAAGAGCCTCAAGACCACCATCGGCCTTGACCTGACTCTTTCGCTTGGGACCGGCACGCCGTTCCTCGCGACGTTCACCGTCCGGCGGCTCTGCCGGGTTGCTTTCGTCTCCGGAGAAAGTGGGGATTTCACCATCAAGGAGACGGCCAGGCGGATTTGTGCTGCCAAAGGCGTCAAGCTGGCCGAGGCAAACGTCCTCTTCGACTTTGAGCTGCCCAAACTGGCCCTACCAGGAGACATGGACAAGCTCAAGGCCGGGCTGGAACGGGAACAGGTCGAGGTACTCATCCTGGACCCGCTCTACCTCTGTCTGCTGACCGGTCAGACCGACTTGAAGGCGAGCAACCTGTTCGATATGGGACCGTTGCTGCGGGGCATCGCCCAGACCTGCCTGGCTGTCGGCTGCACCCCCATACGAATTCACCACACCCCCAAGCGGATGCCGGCTGGCGAGCCCATCGAGCTGGACGATCTGGCATTCGCAGGCATCGCGGAATTCGTGCGCTAGTGGTTGCTCATCAATCGCCGCGAGCCCTACGTCCCCGGGTCAGGCTCACACCGGCTCTGGCTGTCGGCCGGCGGCTCTGTCGGCCACGGTGGCGTATGGGGACTCGACATCGAGGAGGGACACCTCCGGGAGGACTTCACCGGGAGGAAATGGGAGGTCACGGTACGGGAGGCCGAGGCGGTCAGAACCGAGACGAAAACCACCCGCTCCGAGGGCAAGGCCCAGCAGAAGCAGAAACAGACGGAGGCCGATGCCGCCGCTCTGTTGCAGGCCCTGGACGCTCTCCAGCCGACGGGCAAAGCCGAGACGGTCAACGCGGTCCTGAAAAAGGCTGGCCTGACCCGGAACCGTACCGCCGATGCCATCGCCTACCTGAAGGAGCAGGGCAGCATCAGGGAGGGCAAGGTCCCGGTCCGAACCGGCAGCGGCCACAAATCGAATCGCAAGGCGAAGGCTATCCGCCGCCCGTGTGTCGCGTGTTGTGTCGCGCCGACACACGCTCACGACACGACACACGGACCGTGTGGTGTCGTGTCTGAATCCCTATAGGGATTCAGACACGACACACGGTCAACGCAGTGTGTCCAGGTTACCCCAGAGGAAACTACAACCCAGACCCCCCCCCCGGAAGGAAAGCGAGAGCCCAAGTGTCCTACCCATGCCACCCTCTCCCCCTCTGGCCGCACCAGACCGAGGCCCTTGCCGCCATCACCCGGGCCCGCACCGCTGGCCAGCAAGCCGGACTGCTGGTCATGCCCACGGGGTCCGGGAAGACTGTCACGTTTCTAACGCATGCACGGGATAGCACGGACGCAACGCTTGTGCTGGTTCACCGGGACGAACTGATTCAGCAGACGGTAGGGACGGCAGCGAAGATATGGCCCACGGCGACCGTAGGGGTGATTCAGGCGGAACGCGACGAATGGCGGGAGGGTCAGACAGCTGGTAGTGGCGAGCGTCCAGATCCCTACACGCCAGACGGCTGGAGGCGATGCCACGCGACCGGTTCGGCCTGGTCATTGTGGACGAGGCCCACCACACCCCGGCCCTGATGTACCAGCGCGTCCTCGACCATTTCAACGTGCGGCGGTTCCTCCTGGGCGCCACCGCGACCCCGACCCGGCTGGACGGCCAGGGGCTGGCCGACTGGTACGGGCCCGAGGCCCTGTACACTCTGAGCATCCGCGATGCCGTGGACGCCGGGGTGCTTGTCCCCCCACGCCAGTACAAAATCGAGACCGGCACCAACCTGGACGCCGTGGGAGTCCGGGGCGGGGACTTCGCCGAGGGCGAGCTGGCCCGCATAGTCAACAACCCGATTCGGAATCAGGCCCTTGCCGACGCTTACCACCTGCACGCCGGCGACCGCCGGCCATCCTCTTCGCCGTGGACCTGGACCACGTCGAAGCCCTGGCAGATGGTGTTCCGAGCGGCCGGCATCGCCACCGCGACCGTCACCGGCCAGGACGAAATCGAGGTCCGCCGGCAGACGCTGGTGGACTTCGCGGCCGGCCGGTACGCCGTGCTGGTCAATTGCCAGATCACGACAGAAGGGTTTGACGACAAGGGAGTAGAGCTGCATCCTGATGGGCAGGCCGACGAAATCGCAAGCCCTGTACATCCAATGCGTAGGCCGTGGCTTGCGGCGAGCCGCCGGCAAGAGCGATTGCCTGATCCTGGACTGTCCGACAACTGCAAGAGGCACAAGCTGGCCACCGCGACCAGCCTCCTCTCCGAGGAGCGTGAGCCCGGCGGAGTCCCCGACGAGCCGGCCGACGACGGCCAGCCCAAGACCGGAGCCCCTCGCTACAGCAACGCCCCGGTGGAGTGGCGGCTGGCCGAGGTCTGCCCGTGGCCGACGCTGCCGAGCCTGAACGACTACCGGCCGAGGTACGACTGGCAATACGACGCCAGTACGCCGGCACAGCTGCGGTTCCTCCGGATGCTGGGCCTGGACGTGACACGGGAATTGACCAAGGGCGAGGCCTGTTTCCTCATCGAGAAGGCCAAGAAGCTGGAGGCGGACCACCCCACACCCGCGACCGAGGCCCAGCGGTATTGCTTGGCGCGGGCGGGACGCTGGCAAGCCGGCTTGAGCAAGCGCGAGGCGAGCTCCCTGATCGCGGAGCTGAAACAGCAGCAGGGCTGGTGAGACGACCCGACCCCGCCGCCAGTGCCGGCCAGCAGCGGGGTTGTGATGGTGTGTGGCCTCAAGACCAGCATCGCTGTTGAACCCGCAGGCCGGCTGGTTCCGCTTCCGCCCTGCTTGACAACTCCCACCAACTCACCGATTCTCTACTTGTCCTTTTTCCCAAGGCATTGCGCTGCCCCGAATTGTGTCCGTTTGTGTCCCTCTGGAGGGTGCCGTGGAACCCGGCTACCTCACTTCGACCCAACTGGCCCGCCTGACCGGTGTACCTGCCCGGACCATTCGGTTTTGGCTGCAAAGACGGCAAATCCCGGCCATCAGACGGGGCCGGCGCGGCTGTTGCCGGAGCCGGAGGCACGCCGGGCGGTTCGGCGGCTGGTCCGGGCCCGGAAGATTCTGGCCGCTGGGAGGTAACGTGGCCCACTGCGTCGAAAAGCCCTTGCGACTTGCCCGGGTCGTGGCCCGCCTAACCAAGCACGTCCGGGAACTGGATTTCGAGGACCGCGTCCAGGAGGCCTGGTTTGGCTTGCACGCGGCCGAACGGCTCTTTGACCCCAACAAGGGCCTTTCCTTCTTGCACTTCGCCATCCAAAAGGGGAGATACGCCATCTTGGACGCCGCTGAGAGGGCCAGGCGAGGACCGAAGCAGATCGCCACCGACCCCTACGAGCTGGCAGGGGCCGGACTCACAGAGGAGGGGCGGCACACCGGTCACGAGCTGGCGGAGCACGAGGGGCTTGTCCAGGAGCCCGACCTGGTCGGCGACCTGAGCGACCGCGACCAGGTCGCGAGATTGCTGGAGGTTTTGCCCCCGAAACTCCGCACAGTGATTACGCAGCGCTACGGTCTCGGGGGCAAGCCCCCAAGACCTGCCAAGAGATCGCGGAGCCCCAGGGGTTGACCAGGCAGGCCGTGAACCTTCGCGAGCAGCAAGCCCTGGAAAAGCTGCGAGAGGCAGCGGGGGTGAGCAGATGAGCGGCGCGGTACTACATCACGCCGAGCGAGAGACAGCGGGTCTTCGCCTACCTCCTCTCCTTGGAGGACAAGGGTTGGGAGCCAGCGAAGGCCCGCCGCTGCGTTGCCACCAGGTTTGACCTGACACTACAGCAGGTTGCCGAGATCGTCCAGGAGGGTTGCCGGTCGGGCTGGGTGGAGGAAGCCGACGCGGAGAACCACCGTAACACACCTTGACGGAGGGTAACGACATGGCCGGAGATTTCGATTGGGGAGCCTTTGCCGGTTCCAAGGGCAAGAAGGGCAAGGGCGGGAAAGCCAAGTTTGACACGTCCTTCGACTTTGGGGGCAATGCCAAGGGTAAGGGCAAGTCCAAGGGAAGCGGCGGCAAGAAGAAGGGCAAAGGGGCTGGCGGTTCGTGAGGTAAGGCGTGGTGTTCGAGAAGCTGCAACCACCGAAGTTCACCACCAGCTTCCCCTTGCCAGGGACGCGGGCCAGCAAGCCCGGCAACGTCCGGGCCAAGGAGTTCCGGGCCAACCTCCGCCGCCAGGCACAGCTGCGAGCCGCCGCCGAGGTCGTGCCGCACTTGCCGGGCCCCGGGGAGTCGCTGCACACACTGCTGACCGGCGGCTTCGATTTCGCCCTGGTCCTGACCGCCGTGATTCAGAGCCGGCCGGCCCATTGCGACTCGCTCCGCCTGACCACGCTGGCCTTCAGCCGGAGGAACACCGAGGAGCTGTGCAAACTGCTGGACGCTGGCCTGGTCGGGAACCTGACGCTCTTGTGCCCACTACATGGCGAAAGCCAACGTCTCGATTTATGAGGGAGCGGTGGCGGAACTGGTGGAGAGGCGAAAGCAGACCCTGGCCCATGCCCGCACCCATGCCAAGGTGGCTACCTTGCCTTCGCCGACGGTTTGCGACTGGTGTTCGAGGGTTCCATGAACGCCAGGACTAACGGAAATGCCGAGCAGATGACTGTTATCAACGATGCCGGATTGCACGATTGGCACGCCGCTTGGATTGACGAGAGGGTTTCCAATGCCCAAAAGCACCAAAGCTGAGTGCTGGAAACGGGTTACCGAGGTGTACAAGCTCCGCCTTGGAGGTGCTGAGTTTGTCGATATTCGCGATTACGCGAACGCCCCGGAGCAGAATTGGAACGTGAGCGATTCCCAGATCAGGCGTTACATGAAGGCTGCCGACGAACGGTGCAAGCGTTACTTCGACGCACGGGCCGACCATCTCCTTGCCCGGCACTTGCTGCAACGCCGGCAGTCTGTACGCTCACGCGGTTAGTGCCGGAGACTGGCGGACGGGGCTGGCCATCCTCCGGGACGAGGCGGAGCTTGAGAGGCTGTACGTCGGCGACCAGGTGCCAGGCCCCCCCGAAGAAGATGAAGTGCCCTTGACCCCTGAAGAGGTCAAGGCCGCGATCCGAAAACCTCTACGCCTTGTGTTCCGGGGCGGAGGTGGACCAGTTCTTGCCACCTCGAACTAGCGTGGCTTTCCGCCCCTGAGCCCGTCCCCAGCACGCCGGCCCCGGCCACCCGGCCGATAGCGCCCTTGCCGTTGGACGGACCACCCATCTCACCTTTCCCGAGAAACCAATGACGCCAACAACCGACACCGTGAAAACCCTCCTCGACCAGACGGAGAGCTTGCACCTGCTCCTGATGAGCGCGGAGCCGCCCTCAGAGGCGGTTGCCCTTTTGGCCGCAGCAGAAACGCTGGGCCCCCGCCTGGAGAAGCTGGGCACCACCCTGTACACCCTCCGAGAGCCGATCAACTCCGCCGCCCACGGCCTGGCCCGCCAGCTGCAACAGCGGACGGTCGCGGCCCTCAAAAAGGGGGACAACGATCCTGCAAACCCGGCCTTTCTCCGCCCGGCCGCCGCCTTCGACATCAAAGCGAACCGGTGCAACGTGACCCTTGTCGAGCCGGCCAAACTCCCACCCGGCCACCCAGCCAAGACCCTGGTCCCCACGGAGGACCTGTACCGCTGTGGCAATCGCCTCTGCCTGGTCCTGGGTCGTGACACCGACCCTTTTATCGGTGCCAGGCCGTGCGGGATCTAACCGTTGCGAAATGGCGTGCGGACCAGGTCCGCGAAGAGGAAGAAAAGCGAGCCAAGGAGGTTGCCGACCTCAAACGCCTGGAGGAGCGGCACGCCGCCTGGGACCGGGCTCAGGTTCCGCCGGGGACCCGCGCCGAGATCGCAGAGTTGCAGCAGCGGGTCAAAGAGCTGGAAACCAAACTGTCGGCCGAGAAAGGAGGCGAGCAATGACCACCAGCAAGAAGAAACGCAAGACCGCCCAAAGCCGAAGCTCCAAGCCGCCGCCGCCAGCCCCGAGGCCCTGCTGGCGGCCTGGTGTTCGCCGGGGAAATGGCGCAATTTACCACCACCTGGAGACGCTGGGCAAGGCCGTCCTGGAAGTGCTGGACCGGCTGGACCGCCTGGAGTCGCAGCAGTGACCTTCCTTTCGCCAGCAGCGATTCACGAGGCAGGCCACGCCGTTGCAGCTCAGGAGATGGGCCTGGAGGTGCTGTCTGCTACCCTCCGCCCCAGCAGCGGCCTCGCCGGCGAGGTCACGTTCGGGGACTGGCTGCCGGACAAACGCCGCGACCGGGAAATGCTCGAGCGCGGCCGGGTGGAGCAGCAGATTCTGGCCTACCAAGCCGGCTGGCTGGCCGAGGCAAGGCGCTGGGCCACAAGCGGGACAGCCAGTCCGGCCGGCTGGACCGTGAGCTCGCCTGGGAGTGCGCCCGGCCCCTGTGCGGCGACGGCGGCGAGTGCCACCGGTTGCTCGACTGGCTGGAGCATCGGGCCAAGAACTGGCTCGCCGACCCGGCCGTGTGGGGCAAGATCGGGGCCGTGGCCACGGACCTGCAACGCCGTGGGACGCTTTCCGGCAAGGACGTGGAGGTGATTTGCACCAAGGGCAAGTAACAACCGAGGCAACCATGAGGCGATTGTGGCAATCAATCCTGAAATCGCCTAGCAAAGGGCCTCGGGTTACGCTCTTCGCCGGAGGAGTAACACGGGCCGCGGAGCCGGGTGGCAAGGACGCCGCCGGCCCCGCGGATTCCAGGGCCCAGCACCTTGCCGAGGGCGGCACGGCCGGCCGCGACCAGGCCCAGCCGCCCGCCGCCGCGGACCCGGCCGACCTGGTCAAGCAAGCCGTCGAGCGGGCTGGTGGGACAGGAGCTGCACCGCGGCGAGCGGTGCGGGAGCAGCTGGCAGCGCTGGGAATCACGCAGCCGGCCGCACAGCACCAGGCCATGCAAGCAGCTGTCGCCGCCGGTGTCGTGACCGAGTCGGCCGGCTCACTCCGTCTGGCCGGACCTGCCCAGACCGAGCCGGCCAGCAGCACCTCGACCACGCCGCCCTCGACCAGCAGCACGACCACGCAGGGGGAGCCGTCCTCACTGGCCAGGTTGGTAGCGGATGCGGTGCGGCAGCACGGGGGCGACTTCAACCTCGCCAACATGGCCAGGGTGCGGGAGTACCTGCACAAGGCCGGTGTCCAGACCCGGAGCCACCAGGACGTGGCGATCCGCGAGGCCAGGCGAGCCGGTCTGGTCACCGGCAGTGCCCTTGAGGGACGCCACGGGGTCACGCCGGAGGAGCTGGGAGCCGCGCCCATGAGCCAGGACCGCCGGGGACCGAGGGAAGCCGTCTCGGTTTCCTCTCGCTGAGGGCACCGCAGCACCTTGCCGCCGGCGGGGAGGCCGGGCAGGACGGGCAGATCCCAGGCATGCTCGCTTACCAGCAGCAACCGGGGATGAGCGACCGCGACGACGTGATGTTGCTCAAGCTCAAGCAGGGTTTCCAGGGAGCAGCTACCCGTTACATCCGCGGCCGCATGGGCTTGCTCCAGCAGGAAGGCCCGCCCGCTTACGAGGAGGGCCAGAAGCAAACCCTGGAAGGCATCTTCTGGGAGAGGTATCTCGCCAAGCACCTCAAGAACTTCAACCCCGGCGAGGGGCTGGACTTCCCCAACCTCTCCCGGGAGGACCGCACCGAACTGGCCCGCATCACCGGCGTCAGCGAGCCGGAGATTGCCCGGCTATCAGGGCTGGAGGCCAAGCGCACGGCGAACGCCCGCAATGCCCGGGCCACCCTCAAGAAGGCAGGTCCACCTGGCCACGGGCGGTGAGGTTCCCGACCAGCCCCAGGCCAGCGACTACCAGCCCCAGGGCACCGACACGCAGCCGGCCCGCCTGCCCGAGGGCGCCTTCGTCCTCAACCGCGAGAGCACCCAGGCCAACCCCGAACTCGTCCGCGAGCTGGGCGGAACCACGGTGCCCAACGACCCCGGCCGCGTGGCGGATTTCAGTGCCGGGAAGCAGCCGGCCGAACTGACGCCGGGGGAGCAGGTGATAGCCCCGGAGGTCGCTGCCGCCCACCCGGACCTGGTTCGGGAGGTGAACGCCGCCCACGGGCCGGTCAAGCACCTGGCCGGCGGTGGCAGCACGGACGAGGGCACGCCCCGCAAGTACACCACCTACGACCTCGCCCCGCCAGGACCAGTCTCCGCAGGAGAAGGTGCCAGCCCGACCGACGAGCGGGCCCACGTCGAGGACGCCAGGAAGCTGGACGAGCAGGTCAAGGACCTCACCGCTGACCTGAAAAAGCTCACCTACGAGGTGGCCCCGCCCACGGCCCCGACGGAGCCGGCCCTGCCCACGGTGCCCCTGGGAGCCAGCACGACCCCGCCGCCAGAGACGTATCCTGTCCTGCCCATGACGGCCCCCGTGCCGGAAGCGACCCTGCCCACGGTCACCACGCCGCCGGAAACCTACGACCTGGCCAGGGAGCCGGAGTCGCCCGTTGCGGAGGCCAGCCAGGAGCCTCTCCTGCAAGACGCCTACGAGTCCCTGGCCGAGGCCGCGGACAAGGCCGGGGAAGAAGCGGCCCGGCTGGGCAAGAGCCTGCCCACGCTGGGCGACGTGATTGACAAGGCCATCCGCGACCTGCAAGCCAAGATTCACGCTCAGGGGACCGGGGCCACGCCCGAGCAGAAGGCAACGCTGGCCAACCTCCAGGGGCTGGGCCAGGGGAAGGTGGCTCTCACCCACGAGGACCGCTCCGCACTGGAGCAGCGCAGCCAGCCCACCGCCAGCACGGAGCAGCTGGTCCGGGCCGACAACGCCAACGCCTTGACCCGAGCCCTCCAGAAGGTCCAGGACGCCTTTGCCGGGATCGGCAAATCGCTGGGACAACTCACAGCAGCTGGAGCATCGGCCTTTGTGCCGCTGGCCGCTGGCATGACGGGGCTGGCCAAGGCAGCCAGCCCGGCTCTCTTTGATACTCTGAGCAAGAGCTTCCAGCTGCTGGGCGCCACCGTGGGAACGGCGGTAATCGGCCCTGTCCTGACCCTGTCCTTCAAGGTCCAGGAGCTGGCCGGCTGGGTCCACAACCTTGACCCGGCCCTGAAATCGCAGATTGGTTCCTGGCTGGGCTGGGCCACGGCAACGACCGGGGCGTTCTATGCGCTGGGCAAAATCACCGGCCTTGTCGGGAACGTCCTCCCCGCCCTGGCAGCGCTCAAGAGTGCGCTCGTCTTCACCGTGGCCAACCCCTTTGGCATGATCGTTGCCGGACTCGGGGCCCTGGCAGCCTTCCACCCCGAAGCGTTTGCCGGCATCGGCAAGGCCATCCAGGAGGCTTTCGGTAGTACCTCCTGGACGGAACTGCTCAAGAGCGGCGTCGAGGCCTTGCGTGCTCTGGCCGACGTTGCCGCCGGCATCCTGGGGCCTGCCCTGAGCGGTGTTGCCGCCATCATCAGGGTGACCGTGGCCGCATTGCAGACGCTGGGAGGAATGTTCGGTGCGACGAGTGCCCAGACAATGCAATTCGTCGCTGCCACGGCCTTGCTGATTGGCCCCGTGAGGCTGGCCGTCAACGCCTTCCTGGCGTTCGGGCCGGTGCTGCTGGGCTTCCTCGGGAACCTGCGAGCGGTGATGGCCGGAACCATGTCGCTCAGTGCCGCGTTTGGCATGGGCACGGCCGCGGCCACGGGGTTCAAGGCGGCACTGGCCGGCACGGGTATCGGACTGCTGGTTGTAGGCATCTCGGCTGCCGTGGCCGCTCTGCTGTCCATGTCCGGAGCGTTCGGGATTGTCGGGACCAAGATCGCGGAGGCCCAGCAGAAAATCGAGCGGTTGCAGGCCAAGCTCCTGGAGCTGCAAGGCGGAGGCAAGCCCAAAGTGGAGGACGTTGGCGAGGCCCTGCCCGGTGCCCTCAAAACGAAATACGGCACAGCCAAGACACCCGAAGAGCGCCGGAAGATCCTTGAGGAGGGGCTTGGCCACTGGCAGGAGAAGCTGAAAGGCGGCATCTTCAGCGGGACCAAGCCGGAACAGATTGAACGCGCAGGCGTCGGGATCAAAGGCATCCTGGAAGGCGAAATCAACGCCAAGGACATCACGAAGGAGGACCGGGAGCGTACCACGAAGTGGATGCGTGAAAACATCGGCTTTTCCTTCATGCCTCAAGGCGTGTACGACTCCGTGACCCGGGCCAACCTCCGGCGCGAGCGGATTGTGAGCCTCATGAAGGACGCCGGACTGAGCAACGAGGAGAGCGTCGGGGCGGTCAACACGATCAGCAAGGACTACTCCACACGCCGCATCATGGGCAAAGAGAAGCTGGACGAAAAGGACATCAACACCATCGCCGCGGCCCTGAAACTGCCTGCAATTGAGAACTTCAGCAAGATTGAAGTCCTCAAGAAAGCCCTTGCCGGTGGAGTTGAGGCACCAGGCGGAGCCGGTGGCGAGAAGGACTACGCTCCCAAGGGCTTGCGCGACCTCTTGGCCCTGCAAGGCAAGTACGGCATGATGGCGTTCCCCAAGGAGAACCAGCCGACTCGGACGGCGGCCGAGAATGTCCGGGCGCAACGCAAAACATGGGGTTGGGCCAAAACGAGATTGACGCGGAAATCCTTCGGTACACCCGGGAGAATTACAATCTCATGAAGGAATTTCAGCAGAAGATTCTTGAGGATGCGAAGAAGATTGTCAGGGGAGTCAGCCCCAATTGACATTGCTTCTTGCCGACGACGTGATCCATAATCCTGGCTTGGCCCAAATCTAGCCAGGAGTCCCGATCATGGCCCTTGTTCTCCCCTGCCCCAGCTGTAGCTCCACAATCTCGATTCCGTCCGGCGAGACCCGGAAGGTCCGCTGCCCATCATGCCGGGCCGTTATCACGCCGCCCGGGAACCCCGACTCCCAGAACCAAACCCCAGTTGCCTCCGCCTTCAGCGCCGTCCTTTGGATCGCGGCCGAAACGGTTGCTGGCCTGTCGATCCTTGGCGGTTTTGTGGCAGCCTTCTGGCGCATACCTTCGATGGCTTCCTTCTGTCGGTGGCAGGCGGGATTGTGGGCGGCATCTTCTTCGGGATTCTGGGAGCGATCCTCGAAACCCTGGTCAAGATTCACGACATGCTGGCAGCCCGGAACCGGGATTGAACCTGGTGAGGAAGGAGAAGCGAATGGCGAACAATCAGCGTCTCTGGAACTTCGATTCCTGTCTGCATGAGGCTGGGCACGCGATTGTTGCTCTAACCAGTGGCAGGAAGATAAAGGGGTTGACAGTCTTCGCAAGGACTGAGGTAGACACCATGAGGGAGCAAGGTGGCAAGTGCTTTCTCGATGGCGAGGATCCAGATATTCTGGAACCGGACAATTTGCGCAGGAATATGGTGATTGTTGCTGCTGGGCTCGTTGCTGAGCTTCTGCACCTCCGCTGGTTGTCTATTCATACCCGCCAGTGGCCGACGGCTGAAGAAGTATTGCACGTTCCATCCGCGTGTTCTGACCTTGCTGACTGCCTCCTTTATCCTTCACCCTTCTCCTCTGTGTTCACCGATGAACGGTACAGGGCTGTTGCATGCCAGAGTTGGCTGAAGGGGACTGACTCGACGCTCATTGCAAATGATGCTTTCCTTCTCTGTCACGGCAGTTTAGACAAGTTCGTCGAGCGCGTGTGGCCCCTCCCGCCGATTTGGGAGGAAACCCAGCGGAACCTCGCCTTTCTGAACGAGATACGGAACGCGGAACGCCGCGCAGCAGACATCCTCCGGCTGAACTGGGAAGCGCTCTTGCGACTGGCGGAAGCGCTGTGCTGTTCAGAGGGGGGCTACCTGAATGCGGCAGTGGTCTGCGGACTGTGTGGCCCCTTAACCCCGGCCCCTGATCCTTCCGCAGATTCTTCTTGACAGGCCAAGTAGCCCCGGGAGCCTGTCGCTCCCGGGGCGTTTTGTTGCGCCGTCACTCCGCCGACCGCTTGCCACGCCGGGACGTGGCCGCGACCGGCTCGCCGTCGTGGTGTTCGAGGACGGGTTGCTCCGGCCCGTCCTGGTCAAGCTGGAGCCGGGACCGCAGCCCCTGGTTCATGTCGGCCACGGTCTGGGCCAGTGCGGTCAGGTTCGCGGTCAGGGTGCCGATGGCGTTCCACAGTTTGCTCAATCCAAGCATGGGAAAAACCTCCGGGGCGATGGTGGGAAAGGACCGCCCTACCACCGTGGTAGAACGGTCGGGTTGTGTTACCGCAGCCGAGCCGCCAGGGTGCCGGCACAGGCGAGCCATTCCGCGGCCGCACTGTGGCGGCGCTGGACGGCCACGACAAGGGCTTCCGGCTCGCTGCCGAACGTGTCAACGCGGTGGACCGCAACCGTCTGCTGGAGGGACAGGCCGGGTTGCGTTTCCTCATCGACCAGCACGGTCACGGTGTCGCCGGCAGTCTCCTTGACCTGGCCGGGAACCACGTCCAGGTAACCGGCCCGGTCCTCTACGATCAGCCAAACCTTCATCATTGGGTCAATCTCCGAGGGCGATGGGGGAAAGGCCGGGGTGCAACGTGCTACCCCGGCCGGTTGGTTGCTGGTCAATCTTCCGTGGCTGGAGCCTGACGCCGGCTGGCCCGCTCCGCCTTCCTCTGCTGGTCGAGCTGTTCGAGCTGCCGGGTCAACCGCCGTTGCCGCGCCATCGACTTGCGGATGGCGGTAACGGCCCGCTGGAGCTTCGACCACCAGCGGAGAGCGCTGGCAACCTCTTTGTCGAGGGCGGCTTGCAGCTGCTTCTTGGTCTTCACGATGTCCTCTCGTTGGGTAGTGGGAAAAGAAGGGGCCTTCCGTGGCCGTGGTTACCGTCCGGGTCACGAATTCAGGAACCGTGACGCCGCCTTCACGCAGCCCGGCCGAGTCCGGAACGGCCCAATCTCCTTTTGCATCGTCGGCCAGCCGAGTGTGAACCAGAACCAGCCCCGCCGATGCTTCACAAACCGCACCTGGATTCCGCAGAGGTAGCGGTGGAACCTGGTGCCGATGCGTTCCGAGATTCTCACGAACACGATTGCTCCTTCATGGGGTTGTGGTGGAAAGAGAAGGCACCCGGCCGTTGTGACCGGGTGCCATCGCCGTCAGAATGCGTTGAGTTGAACGCAGCCCTCGCAGAGCAGGAGGGTTGTCCGCTTGACGCCACGGAAGCGGAGGTCAGCCAGCATCTTCTTGGCTTCCGCCTTCGTGACCTCCAGCAGGGCAGCCCACGGGAGGGTCAGGTAGACGTACTTGGCCCGACGAATCAGACCCGCGGCCTTCCGCAAGTTGACCTGCACACGCTCGAAAGAAACTGATACGCTCGACATCGGATGAACCTCTCAGCCAGGTTTGTCCCGGGCCGGGGGTGCTACCAACACCGCCCGGCCCATTTTATGTCAGGCTGACCTTCAGCCTGACATAATAATAATATCACCATGATGTCAGAACGTCAAGCCTATTCGCACCGGATTTGCCGGATTTTCCGATTTTCTCCGATCCGTTCGGATGCCGGATTTCATGGGAATCTCCCTTGACCGGACTGTATTTCCGTGATAGGATTACGGTGTACGCTCGCCCGTGGACCTTGTGGGGGACGTTCCCGATGGCAGAAGACGAGAAGTTGCCGGAGTTTTCCGTCCGGCTGCGGGCCTTGCGAGAGAAGGCCGGCCTGACCCAGCAGCAGCTGGCCATGCAGGCTGGCCTGTCGATTTCGCTGGTCTTTCAGATGGAGCAGGGGCGGAGGACCGATCCGACCCTGAGTACCATGAAGGCCCTGGCCGTGGTTCTGGACACGGACCTGAACGGCCTGGGTGGGTTCAAGGCAAAGGCCCGGGGCAAGCAGAAGAAGGAGAACTGATCCATGCCGAGAGTTTTCAAGCAACAGTACACCAGGCCCATCCCGGCCGATGCCATGCGTACCACGGCGAGGGTCAAGGGCAAGGAGGTTCCGGCCGTCAAGTTCAAGGGCAGCGACGGCAAGTACGTCGTGGCACCTCTGACGAAGAATGGCGACCGCTGCCGGGTTCAATCTCCTGTCTGGTATGGCCAGTTCACCGATGCCGACGGCCAGTTGCAGCGCGTGCCGCTGTGCGAGAACAAGGCCGCGGCCGAGATGATGCTCAACGACAAGATCAAGGAAGCCGAGCAGGCGAAAGCCCTGGGTCTGTCCAGCCAGACTATCGACGCTCGCAAGCGCCCCTTGACCGAACACCTGGACGATTGGGAGCAGTCCCTTCAGGCCGACGTGGCAATCGGGAAGGCCAAGGCCAAGCACGTCGGGGAGACAGTCCGGAACGCCCGGCGAGTGATCGCTGGGTGTCGGTTCGTTGTGCCGAACGACCTGGCCGCCGACGCCGTCAAGAGGTTTCTGGCCGACCTGTGCCAGACGGGTCGGCCGGTCACCGCTCTGGACCCTGCAAAGACGGAGTACACACGGGAGGAACTGGCGAAACTGCTGCACGTGAAGCCGGCTGCGGTGACCTCACTGGTGAAGCGCCACCGGCTCCCCGGGCACGGCAATGGCAAGGCCCGCCGGTTCCCCCCGGAGACGGCCCAGGCGCTGCACAAGCTGCGCTCCAGGGGCCGCAGCCTCAAGACCATGAACCTGCACCTGGCTGCCGTCAAGCAGTTTGCCGCCTGGCTGGTGAGCGACAAGCGCATGGCCGTCAACCCCCTGGCCGACCTGGAAGGTGGCAACGTCGAACTGGACCGCCGGCATGATCGGCAAACGCTCGCCGAGGAGCAACTGGCTGCAATCCTCAACGCCGCCCTGAACAGCCCGAAGGCGTTCCGGGGTCTGACTGGCCGGGACCGGCACCACCTTTACCTTGCCGCCATGACGACGGGTTTCCGGGTCGGAGAACTGGCAGCCCTGCCCCCCGAATGGTTCGAGCTGGCTGCCGCACCCCCCGTTGTCGTCCTGCCCGCGACCCTGACGAAGAACAAGAAGGCCGTCCGGCAACCGCTCCCCTCTGACGTGGCCGAGACGCTTCGCCTCTACCTGGCCGGCAGGCAGGCCGGTCAGCCCGTCTGGCCTGGGAACTGGACCGACAACGCCGCCGACATGCTCCGCATCGACCTGGACGCCGCTGGGGTTCCCTACGTCGTCGAGGGGCCAGGTGGCCCGCTCCATGCCGACTTCCACAGCTTGCGGCACTCCTTCATTTCGCTCCTGGACAAGAGCGGGGCCAGTCTCAAGGTGGCGATGCAGCTGGCCCGGCACTCCGACCCCAAGCTGACGATGGCCCGCTACGGCCGAGCCCAGTTGCACGACCTCGGGCGGGCTGTGGACCGGCTCCCCACTTTTACCGGAAGCAGCGCACCAGAGGCCCAGCAGGCACGGGCAACCGGGACCGATTCCTCACAGGCTCCGCACTTACACAGCGCTTACACACCGCTTACACAAACCCCTGATGGCAGGGGTGGGCAGTTGAGGCTTGTTGATGGTGAAGGGGAAGGGAGTCCGGAAAATGAGACTGGCCCCGAACCCCTTATTTCGCAAGGGTTTGAGGCCACTAGCGAGCCTGTGATGGCGGTTGCGGGAAGCTCCCCGAGTAGGACTCGAACCTACAACAAACCGGTTAACAGCCGGTTGCTCTACCGATTGAGCTATCGGGGAATGAAAACCCTCATTCCCCCCTTTTTTAGACCATTCGGGAGATGCTGACAAGTGCGGTTTTGCCGCCGGACGGGTGATCGATTGGCCGTGCCGCCGCTCCGCCTTGAAAAGGAGCTTGGAGGGTTCGGAAAGAAGGGCGAGCGGCGCGGCGTCAGCCCGCCGGTGGAAGGGCCTACCGGCGGGCTGACGCCGCGCCGCTCGCCCTTCTTTCCGATCGCTCTAAGCCGCCGTCTTCTCCGCGATGCGCAGCAACACCTTTCCCTGCCGGCCCGGCTCGCTCGCTTGCCTGCATGCGGCTCGCACGTCCTCCAGCGCAAACGTGGTCCCCACCTCCGTTGCCAGCACGCCGGAGCGGATCAGCCGATCCACCTGCCGCAGCAGGAACAGCATGCGGATGATCCCGGCGTCCCGCACCCATTCCGACAGCCAGAAGCCCTCGACCTTCTTCTGCCCCAGCAGCAGCGTCCGCGGATCGAGCGTCAGCGGCTGGCCGGACAGGGCCCCGTAGACCAGCATCCGGCCTCCCCGGGCCAGCGTCCCCACTGCTTCCGAGCCGGTCGAGCCGGCCACGGCATCGATGGCGTAACGCACCCCTTCGCCCTTGGTGATCTCCAGCACCCGGCGGTGGAGGTTCTCGTCCGACGTGCAAATCACCTCGTCGCCGCCCAGCCGCCGCAATTCCTCCGCCTGCTCCCGCCGGCGTACCGCGTTGAGCGTCCGGAAGCCGTGGATCTTGCCCAGGCGGATCACCATGCGTCCCAGGGCACTGCCGGCCGCCGTCTGCAAGAGCCAGGCCCCACGCGGCACCCGCAGCACGTGCCGGACCATCACCAGGGCACTGGCCGGGTTGACGAAGAACGTCGCCGCCTGCTCGTCGGTCAGCGAGCGCGACACGGGAATGGCCTGGCGCAGGAATGATGACGTGTTCCTGCCAGTTGCCGCCACCGCTGTTGAGCACGGCCACCCGCCGGCCCAGGACGCGCCGGGCCAGCAGACCCCGGCCGGCCTCGACAATGCCCACGCCCTCGAAACCCGGCGTCGCCGGCAAGGTCGGCTGCCGGCCATACCGGCCCTGGACCATCAGCAGGTCGGAGGGGTTGATCGGGCTGAGGACCATGCGCAGCGCGCAGCCTCGCCGCGCTTCGGCTCCGGCGGCATGGGCAGGTCCCGCACTTGCAGCACTTCCTCCGGATCGCCCCAGCGCTCGCACAGCACGGCTTTCATGCCCGTAACCTCCCGAGTGCCTCGACCAGGATCTCCACGTCCTCGATGGTGTGGCCGGCCGTCAGGCTGATCCGCAGCCGGGCCGTCCCCTCCGGCACCGACGGCGGCCGGATCGCCGGGACCAGCAAGCCTTCCGCCTGCAACCGCTCCGAGAGGGCGACCGCGGCCCGTGAGTCGCCGACGATGACCGGCATAATCGGAACGGCGAATGGCGTGTCGAGGACTGCCAGCCCCGCACGCAGTTTCCGTGTCAAAGTTTGGAGACGCTGCCGGCGCTGTGGTTCCTGCTCCACAATGGCGATGGCCCGGCGCGCGGCGGCAGCGACCGGCGGTGACAGCGCCGTCGAGAAGACGTACGGCCGGGCGTGGTTGACCAGGTAGTCGATCAGCCGACCCGAGCCACACACAAAGCCGCCCTGCGCTCCCAGCGCCTTGCTCAGCGTGCCGACCTTGACCAGGCGCTCCAATCCCCGCGTGCCCGGCGGCAGCAGGTCGGTCACACCCCGGCCGTGCTCGCCCAGGACTCCCGTGGCATGGGCCTCGTCCAGCACCAGCAGGCAATCGTAGCGCTCCGCCAGGGCCAGCAACTCCAGAAGCGGTGCCAGGTCGCCGTCCATGCTGAAGACGCTGTCGCTGACAATCAACCGGCGCTGCAGGGAACGCCCTCCGTGGCGTTCCGGTTTGGAGGGAACGCCCTCTGTGCCGTTCTGCATCCCGTCGGAACGCCACGGAGGGCGTTCCCTACAGGCCCCGCCCGCCTCGTCACGCAGCAGCTCCTCCAGATGGGTCAGGTCATTGTGGCGGTAAACGTGAGTGCGGGCGCGGGACAGCCGGCAGCCGTCGATCAGGCTGGCGTGGTTGCGCTCGTCGCTGAAGATCCGGTCGCCGGGCCCGGCCAGAGCGGTCAGTACGCCCAGGTTGGCGGCGTAGCCGCTCCCACAGACCACGGCCGCTTCCGTTCCCTCCCAGCGAGCCAGGGCGCGCTCCAGCGCCCGCAGCGGCGGCAACCAGCCCGACACCAGCGGCGAGGCCCCGGCTCCGGTCCCATAACGCCGGACCGCCCGGGCTGCCGCCCGGGCCAGGCGGGGATCGGTGGCCAGGTTGAGGTAATCGTTGGAGGAGAAGTTGCGGTAGCTCCGGCCGGCCAGGCGAACGGTCGCTCCCTGGCCGGACTGAAGCCGCCGGCGCGAGCGATACAGACCCTGCTGCCGACGTTCGTTCAGCTCCTCATCCATCCAGTTCATGGTTGTCAGGCGTCAGTCAAGAGAGGGAGTGCTGTCTTGCCCAGCGGCTCGTCGGGAAAGGCAACGGGCAGCTGAGGGTCCAGGTCGCCGACGCGGTCGGAGTGCCAGGTCAATTCCAGGTCGGAGATCATCTGCAAATCTTCCTGGTGCGGCCGGCCATAGGTCGCCAGGTAATTGCCGATCAGAGCGCTGGTGCCGCCGACGTAGAAGATCCAGCTCTGGAGGTCGCGCAAGTTCTTCTCGCGTCCACCGGCCACTTTCAGGTCCTGCCGCGGCAGGATCAGGCGCATCACCGCGATGATCTTCAGGATCTCCATTGGTTTAAGCCGGGGAGCGTTCTCGAGCGGCGTGCCGGGGATGGGGAAGAGGAAGTTCAGCGGCACCACCTGCGGGTTCAGCTCGCGGAGGCTGAAGGCCAGGCTGACGCGGTCCTCGACGCTCTCGCCCATGCCGAAGATGCAGCCGCAGCAGGCTTCCAGGCCGACCTTCTGGGCCAGCCGGACCGTCTGCACTCGCTCTTCCCAGGTGTGCGTCGTCACGATCTGGGGATAGAACTCCCTGGACGTTTCCAGGTTGTGATTGATCCGGCGAACCCCCGCCGCCTTCAATTCACGGGCCTGCTCCTCGTCCAGCGTGCCCAGGGTGGCGCAATGGCAGATGCCGTCTACTTCCTTCATGGCATGCACCGCTTCCATGACCTTGGGCCATTCCCGCTTGGTCGGCCCCCGGCCGCTGTTGACGATGCCGAAGGCGCTGGCCCCCTTGTCCCGCGAGTCGGCGCACGCCTTGGCCACCTCGGCTCCGTCCATCATCGGGTGCGGCGTGATGCCCGTGTCGAAGTGGCCGCTCTGGGCGCAGAAGGCGCAGTCCTCGCTGCAGTTGCCGAACTTGGTCGGCAGGATGCTGCAGAAGGTCACGCGGTTGCCGTGAAAGTGGCGGCGCACCTTGTGGGCGGCGTAGAACAGGTCGTAGACCTCCTCGCCTTCGAGGCGGAACAGGGCGTGGGCCTCGGCCCGGGTCAGTTCGCCTCCGCCAATGACGCGACGGGCGAGCGCCAGGAGATCGGGTAGGTCAGCCGGCATGGTGGTTTCAATCCTTGGTTTGCGGGAATCGGCGGAACGCCACGGGAGCCGGAACGCCACGGAGGGCGTTCCCTACTGTTTTATTGTTTCCGGCTGGGCATGCAAACAATCACCAGGATCAGCATGGTGGACAGCCCGGCGACGGCGTACTGCAACGCCGGGGGGGACCGCTCAATGATCGGAGCCGAAGCGGGCGGCGCGGAAGTGCCCGGCGCGGGAGCAGGAGCGGGTTGCTGGCCCAGGACCGGAGCAACGACCAGCAGCCCGGCCAGCAGCAGAGAGCAAAGACAGCGACTCAGGAAGCGAATCATGGCTCTTTCTTCGTTTCGGATTGTAGGACGGCCTTCCCAGGCCGTCCGGGACGGCCTTCCCAGGCCGTCCTGCAAAAATCATCCCGCCTTCTTCTGACCTCCCTGGGGCAGCCAGCGGAGCCAGAAGGGCCGGGGTGGCGGCGGAGGCGGGGGCGGCGGCGGGGGCGGTGCCGGGGTGGCGCCGGCCTTGGCTTCGGCTTTGGGGGCCGACTTGGACTTGCCCTTGCCCTTGGACCAGAGGCCGCGTTTGCGGACCAGCACCTGCACCAGGATGCCCAGCACGGCCACGGACAGCGTGGCCCAGTTCAGCAGCGGCCCGTTCTTCTCGGCCCAGGCCAGCACGTCGGTGCGGCCCAGCTTGCCCACCAGGGCCAGGCCGGCGTAGCTCATCAGCAGCGTCCCGACCAGGCTGGCCGCGGCCTGGATCCAGTACTGGAAGAAGATCACTCCCAGCACGCCGCCGGCCACGAAGCAGGCGACCGGCTCCTCCCACCTGGGGACGAGCAGCTGGCACAGGTAAAGGAAGCCAAAACCCACTGCCAGGAAGACCACGACGCGCACCAGCGACAGGGCCAGGACCCCGGCGGCCACGGCCAGCAGCAGGCCAGCCACCAGCGGCTGCATCCCCCAGCCCGGACCGCCTTGCAGGCCGATCACGCCGGCTATCAGCGTGGTCACCAGCACAATGCAGAAGCGGTGGCCCATGCCGCCCAGGATCCACAGCCCCAGACCGATCAGCAGGGCCAGGACCAGGGCCAGCACACCCAGCTCCAGACACTCCTTCAGGATGTCAGGCGCAATCATTCTCATGGGATCGCTCCCTACCTCCTGGGACAGACCATTCGCCTTGCCCGCTCCTTGGCCGGATGGAGGTTACGGTGTCCCTGACCCCCTGTCAAGGGGGCTCGCCTCGCTTGTGGAGAGCGCGCCAGGCTTCCCGCCTCCGGTATACTTTACAGGGAACCTTCTCCGGAAACCACGTCTCCCGGTGCTTGACGTTCCCCCCTGCTTATTCGTTCCTGGCGGACGAATGTTGAGGAGTGCGACCATGCGTTTGCTCCTGGGAATGTGGCAGACCCTGTCGCGGCTGACCGGGCTTACTAGCCCCGCTGGTCCAATCCAAATGGGGGAGTTCAACCCGGAGCAGTTTCTGGCCGGGTTGTCCAGCTCACCGCTGGGCTTGAGTCATTTGCTGCCTTTGTTCCGCAGCCTGACCCAGCAAAACTCGCCGCGCCGGCCCACGCTGCTGGCCTGCGCCACCTGCCGGCTGCACTGGGATGAGCTGAAGGATGCCCGGTTGCGCCGCGCCGTCGAGATGAGCGAACGCCACGCCGACGGGCTGATCGACGAACCGCAGCGGGAGGCGATAGCCGCCGAGGTCGAGGAGTACCTGCAGTTGCGGAGCGAGCTGCGCAATCGCGAGGCCGACGTACTGATCGAGCAAGCTGCGGCATGCCTGATCAAAGGCGATCTGATCGGCACTCTGTTGAATACCTGGATAGCGGGCTTCCACCGCAGGAACGATTGGCGCATCCTGATCCGCGACCTGTTTCCCGGAACGCCCGAACTGGTGTCGATCAACCCGGCCTGGAAGAACTGGAACGACGGTGTGGTGGAGAAGGTGGCCAGGACCATCTACGACGAGGGCCGCTTCGAGGAGCTGCCCATCCTGGCCGACGCTCTGGAAGAAGCCGGGTGCGATCAAGCGCCTCTTTTGGCCCATCTGCGTTCGGCCGATCCCCATTACCGCGGCTGCTGGGCCCTCGATGCGATCCTGGATCGTCCCTGATCCCGGTCCCTGGCTGCCTTTTCGCGTCAGGGCCTTACAATAGCAGCAACCGCCCCATCACCGCTGCGAGCGAGGAAGCCCCATGATTGAGCAGATCCCCTTTGGGACCAATGATTTCGCCGTCAACCCCGAGCCCCGGCTGCCGTGCGTGCTGCTGCTGGACGTGTCCGAGTCGATGACCGGCAAGCCGATCCACGAGCTGAACGAGGGCATCCGGGTCTACCAGAACGAGCTGCTGGCCGACCCGCTGGCGGCCAAGCGGGTCGAGGTGGCCCTCGTCACCTTTGGCGGCGACGTTCGCACGGTCTGCGACTTCACCACCGCCGAGAGCTTCAGCCCGCCGAAGCTGGTCACCAACGGCACCACGCCGATGGGAGCGGCCATTCACCAGGCCCTGACCATGCTCAACCTGCGCAAGCGGGCCTACCGCGATAACGGTATCGCCTACTTCCGGCCGTGGATCTTCCTGATCACCGACGGCGCGCCCACCGACGAATGGCAGTCGGCGGCCGACAAGGTCAAGCAGGCCGAGGAGACGCGCAGCGTCGCCTTCTTCGTGGTAGGTGTTGAGGGGGCCGACTTCGGCGTACTCAAACAGATCGGCACCCGCCAGCCGCTCAAGCTCCAGGGCCTGCGTTTTCGCGACCTGTTCCAGTGGCTGTCCAACTCGCAGCGCTCCGTGTCGCGGTCGTCGCCCGGCGAGGAGCACGCGATCACGCTGATCAACCCGGCCGGGCCTGGAGGCTGGGCGTCGCTGTGAGCGTTGCGCCGCAAAGCCCACCGGTCTGCTTGACGTTCCAGGTCGATGCCGACCAGGAGCGGAAAACGAACGGAGGGGCGCCAGTCAATCATCCGGATTGCGAATTCGTATGATTGACTGGCGCCCCTCCGTTCTGCTCGCTCCCGCTCACGCAAGGCTCGCTTCCGGCTGTCGGCCACTCTCCAGCACAATGCACCTCCTCTCTCCCTCCGCGTCTGGTGACTTCTTCGAGCCATTTTGCTGATCCCTTCTCCGATTTGCCTCGCTTTGTTGGATGTGCAGGCCAGGTGCTGGCCGGAAGATGGCTCGGTGAGTCCAGCGTTCAAAAGGAGCTGCAAGATGTCGGTAATTCACGGACCTACGCGGCTGGAGGCATCCCTCGACCGCCTGGTGAACGGGTTGATCGCCAAGGAGTTCACGTTCGTCACGCCGGAGTCCTCCGCACAAGAAATGCAAGAAGAACTCGCCCGGTTCGACGAAGGGCGGTTGTGGCTGAACGGCAAGGTGTTCGGGTTCCTGATGGGCGGGGCGGACGTGCCGGATTTCGTCAAGACGGTCACCGAACACGTCGTTGCCTTTGGGACCGAACAGGTGGATGACAAGGAGCTGGCCGCGCTCCAGCAGCTGATGCGGCTGAGTTTCCCTCTCTGCGCCTTCGCCTTCAGCAAGCTGTACGGGCCACGGTTCGCGGCCATCGTCAATGGCGACAGCCTGACGCCAGGCGAGTTGTTCGAGGCGATGGATCGCTTCCAGCAGATCAACCTGTGCATGATGGACCTCGGCGGCCGGCTGTCACTGAAGCTGTTTGGCAAGTCGATCGTCGGCCTCAACAACAGTGCCGCGACCGGGAGCATGGTGGTCGTCGCCTCCTCGACGAAGCGGAGTCAGCTGCTGCGCCAGTGGGTGAGCAGCAAGCCACTGCGCAGTGACACGGCCATCAATCAAATGAAGGAGCTGTTCTCGCGGTGGCAGTTCTGGGCCAAAGCGCTCTTCGGCATGATCGAGTACCAACCGCACCAGCTCCGGCAAGAGGTGATCGTGCTCGATGCCGAAACCGGCGCGGCCGCCAGTACCGCCTCACCCCGCCTCGGCTTTGAATTCGGGTTCGGCCTTGCGGACGTGGTCTGTTCTGCCGATGAACTGGCCGCCCTCTCTGTGCTGGCAGCGCTGTAACACCATTCTCACAAACCCAACTGGAGAAGCAGCACGTACGAGTTTGTCAAGACCCCAGCGGGATGGCGTGTGTTCTGGGGCATTGACCCGGCTGCCAGCAAGACCGGCGTCGAGCCAGCCGCCCGCCGCGACGGACGGCGGGAGATCGTGAAACCGATCCTCGGGCCGTCGCTGGATAACCGGGTGATCGTTCCTGGGGGAGCGAATCTCGGAGAGGACCTTCTCCCCTGCTGATCCCTGCCAAACTGGGATCGCAGCCTTTGTCTGCGGCAGCACCTGGCGGCCAGGAGGAGCCTGGCCCGTGCTGCCCTTTCTGCGGTCCCACGAACACGGGTTGCTTTACTTTTGGGCTGCTGCGCCTCGCCAGAGCCACACCCCGTAGTGACCTCCCGCGGCCAGGCACGTATCATCGGGAGAAAACGCAAGCGCGTTGAGGTTCCCCATCTCGGGGGCACGCAAGGACAGCCATTCCAAGGGTTCGTTTGCGGCCACGCTCCAGAGCTTGATCAGTCCCTGATCGCCGCGGCTGGCCAGGGTCTTGCCGTCCGCGGTAAAGGCCAGCGAACGGACCTGCGATTGCCCGCTTGGCCAGTACCGGAATTCGCCGGTTGTCAGGTCCCAGTACCGAATCAGACTGATCAGGCCGTCATCTCCGTGGCCAGGCTCGCGGTTGCCAGATACCGGCCATCCGGGGAGAAGGCCAGAGCCAGGGTCGTCAGCAAGCGGTCCCCAGCGTCCCTGGCCGGTGGGCGCGATTGGAGGGTTTTCTGAACGGCTTTCCTGGAGACGTCCCAGAGACGAATCTCCGCAAACATCTCCTTGGGGGGCCGCCAATCGAGGGCGCTGGCCAGGAGGCCGTTTGGAGAGAAGGCCAGGGCGGTCACTTCCCGCGACTGGGTCGGGAGGTCGGCCTCCAGGCGCCCCTCGGCCACGTTCCAGAGCTTGATTTCACCAGGATGCTTGTCAGAGATCAAGATCAGACGACGCTTGCCGCCGTTGCTGGAAGCAAGCAGGGCGCCGTCCGGCGAAAAGGCCAGGCAACCGACGCTGCCCACGTGACCGCGGAGAGTGGCCCGGACCCGCCGGCCCGGCAGGTCCCAGAGCTTGATGGTGGCGTCGCTGCTGCCGGTCGCCAGCGTCTTGCCGTCGGGCGAAACCGCCAGGCACAGGATCGCCTCGCGGTGCCCCGGGAAGGTCTCGAGAGTTTGCAGCGGAAGGCGCAGTTTGGCCAATTGCTTTTCCTCCTGGTCCGGCGGCTCGAGCTGCCACAAGGCGAGCCCGCCGTGACGAGAGGTCACGGCCAGCTCCTTCAAGTCGGGAGAGAACCAGAAGCGATAGGCGGAGTCCGGCAAGCCCGCGATGCCTGGAGATTCTTTGCCCGTGGCCCAGTCCCAGCACTTCACGTGCAGCTGGCTCGACTTGTGGTCAAATGGCGATTCCACGCTCTGAACGTAAAGGCGCTGGCGGTCCCGAGTAAAGGTCAGGCCGAACACGGGTCTACCGCGTCCCTCAAGGACAGCAACGGACTTTCCGGATTGGACGTCCCAAAGAGAAACGGTGCCGTCCCAGGCGCCGGCAGCGACCATCCGGCCATCGGAAGAGAATTGCGTTTCAGCCGTCAGACCGCCGCCGGGACTCAGCAGCCGGAAACGCCGCTGTCGCGTGGCAATGTCCCAAAGCTCAAGGGCAGCGGGCCGGCGCGGCAAGCTGATGGCTCCCCGCGCCACGGCCAGGGTCTTCCCGTCCGGAGAGAAGGCCAGGTCCGTGACGTCGGCTTCGGCGTCAGCCAGTTGCAGAGTGCATTGCATCTCCCCGGTCGTGGGTTCGCGAAGGTGGACGACGCGACCATGAGCGACGGCTGTCGCCAGCACTTTTCCATCGGGCGAGTAGGCCAGGGCCACGGGGCCGGATTGCTCTCCCTTCAGAAGGCCGCGGAACCTCTGCTGGGCCAGGTCCCACAGTCCCAAATCTCCCGGCTCGGGGTCCGGGCCCGGCTGTGCCGCGCGCCTGGCACCGGGGTGGATTTCACCCAGGCTGAGCGCCAGGGTGCCGCCGTCGGGCGAAAACTTCAGCACGCCGGAAATCCGTCCCCGTTTGTTTTCCAACAAGACACGCCCTTGTCCCGTTGTCCGGTCCCAGAGTCGGAGTCGCAGGGGGCCGTTGTAATTATTGCAGTTTTCCCAGACAGCTAACCATCTGCCTCCCGGCGAAAAGGCCAGGTCGCCAATCGTGGGAAGCGGTTCTTGGAACGTGCCCAGGTGTCTGTTCTTCCGCACGTCCCATTCTTGCAGGGTCCCGGGTAGAGGTACTGCGTTGGCCGGAAACCGAAGTGAATTCAGGGAGCCGCCGCCGACGATCAACGTACCTCCTGGCGTGAAGGCCAGCTGCTGGATGTCTCGTCCCAGGCCGGGTATCTTTTCCTGCTCGTGATCGTCAAGCGGGTCCCAGAGAACGACGTTGCCTTTCCCATCGCCGGAAGTCAGCACTCTGTTGTCCGGAGAAAAGGCCAGAGCGAATACCGCGGCCGGCAAGCCGCGGTGGGTGCAAATCTCGTAACCGGTGACGGCATCCCAGACTTTGATGAACTTGTCGTCCGCGGTGGCCAGGTACTTGCCATCGCTCGAAAAGGTCAGGGTGTATGCCATTTCCGTGTCATGTGCTTTCCGGGCTGCTCGGAGAGACCCTGTTGCGGTGTCCCAGAGGTAAAGATCGCCTTTCTGAGTGAGGCCCGCCAGGGTCTTGCCGTCGGGGGAATAAGCCACGCAGCGGATTAGCCCCTCGGCACTGAGCGTGCGTGTGCGTCCGCTCCTGGGCTGCACAAGGAAGACTTTGAGCGCCAGACCCGCTGCCAGCACCTGGCCATCGGGAGAAAACGCGAGGCTGTTAATCGTATGCTCGAATGGCACCGTTTGCAGGACCCGGCCATCCTCCAGACTCCAAAGACGCACCTCCGAGGCGTCGAGACCATTGCCTCCCGCCGCCGCCAGAGTTTTGCCATCGCGTGAAACGGCCAGAGCAGAGACGGGGTGCGAGTAGTGAAAAGTCTGGATCTCACGTCCGGTCGAAACGTCCCAGAGGGAGATGGCGGTGCCGGCCACGCCTTTCGCGGATTCCGGGCAGGCCACGATCAGCCTGGAAGTATCCTGCTGAAATGCCAGCAAGGTGTCGGTCGGTTGCAACGAGCCGCGGGTGGAGATGGCGGCACCAGGCTGGATGCCAATGGGGATGCGCCGGGTGATGGCGCAGGTCCTGGGCCCGCGGCCGACGGCGGGCATCACCTCCAGCGTGGCCTTGCTTCCCGGAGGGCCAGCCAGCAGCTCGATTAGCTGTGGCAGTTTCAGCCCCTGGGTATCACGCCATTGTCCCTTGGCGTCCTGAACGCGCAAGATCGTGTCGCCCGCCTTCAAGCGGCCGTCCAGGTCGGCGGCTCCGCCTAGCCAGATTTGCCTCACCTTGGAGGAATCTTCATGGAAGAAGACGCCGAGCTTGCCGTTGGGTTCGTGAGACACCGGCAGGCAAAGGCGTTCGGCCAGGCTGGCGGCATCTCTCAAGGACACCACGCCGTCCTGACCGGCGCTGGCAAGGTATTTGCCGTCTGGAGAATAAGCCAGGGACGTGATCCGGCCGGCATGGGCTCGAAGGGTCTTGAGGCCCCTCGTTCGGCTTAACCGGTCGAGGTAATGCCATTCAAAACCGCGCAGGTCTTCCTCGCCGGGCCCGGGAGTGGTCGCCCGGAGCAACTCGCTCAGGCGGAGACGATCACCCGTCCTCCAAACCTGCCGCCCAGGTTGATGCTGGTGAAGATAGAGATCCAGGCGCCGGAGTCGCTGCTGTTCGAGGGCGACGTCGCGGGCCTGCCGGGCCTGATCGGCACTGTCGCGGGCCTTCTCGGCGTTTTCCCGGGCTTCGCTGGCCGCAGCTTTCTCCCGCTCCCAGGCTTTGCCAAGCAGCAGCGTCGCCCCACTCAGCACGAGGACGGCCACCACCAGCGCCAGGCTGACCGAGGTGACCAGCGTCCGCCGCCGCCGCAGCCAGCGCCGCGCCCGCGTCCCCCACGATTCGTGCCAGCTCCCCGGCTCATCGGCCAGCCAGCGTTCCACGTCGGCCGCCAGCTCCTGGGCGCTGCCATGGCGCTTCTCCGGCTCCAGGGCCATCGCCTTCAGACAGATCGCTTCCAGAGCGGCCGGCACGCTGGCTTTCACCTGCCGGGGGCGGGGGAAGTCGCCACGCTGCACTTTCGCCAGGATTTCATAAGCATCGCGGCCACGCACCGGGGCGGAGCCGGTCAAGAGGGCATACAGGATCGCCCCCAGGCCATAAACGTCGCTGGCCGGGCCGACCACGTTCCAGCGGCCCGCCGCCTGCTCGGGACTCACGAAGGCCGGCGTGCCCATCGCTTGACCCATTTGCGTCTGCTCCCCGGAATGGGAAGAAGGCCGCAAGGTTTCCTCGGCCGTGGCCTGGCGTTGCTCCTCGGTGCGGCTGACCGGCTTGGCCAGGCCCCAATCGACCACCAGGGTTTCCCCGTAGGAGCCCAGCATGACGTTGTGCGGTTTCAGGTCGCGGTGCAGGACGCCCCGGCTGTGAGCGTAGGCAATGGTATTGCAGACCTCGACGAAACGCCCCAGCAGCTGCCGGAAGGCCAGGTTGCGCTCGCCGGCGTCCCGGCCGGGTCCGTCCGCTTGATGGAATCGGTCCAGGGCCGCTTTCAGCGACTCGCCCCGAATGAAGCGCATGGCGTAAAAGGGCCGGCCATCCGGATCGCGCACCAGGCCGTGAACGGGCACCACGCCGGGGTGCTCCAGCCGGGCGGTGATCTCCGCTTCCTGCAAGAAACGGCGTCGGGCCTCGGCGTCCCGATCCAGGCCAGGCACCATGCCCTTGAGGGCCACCTCGCGATGCAACTCCTCGTCATGAGCCCTGAAGACCTTTCCGAGCCCACCCTGGGCATGGAAGGTCAGCTGACTGTAACGCGGGCCGGCCGCTGTCAGCGACGCTGCGGCATCCTCCGCTGCGGCCGGACTGCCTCCCGGGGTCTGGCAATCCACGGTGGTGGGGACAGTGGCCACACCGAGGCAGGCATTGATGTCCCCGAGATGGCGCAGGTGCTCTTGCAACTGTTCCCGCAAATCGGGGCAGTCTCGACACAGCTCTTCGAGGTTGACGGCTTGCCCCTGCTCGGCAAGCTCTTCATAGCGCAGCAACAGATCCAGGAGACGCGAATCCATCGGCAGGAACCTCCGCGGTGTCAATCAGGGGTCGCAGCGGCTGCCCGTACCTCGCGCCACAGGGGTCGTGCGCAGCGACCATGACCGAGGGGCTTCCAAACAGCCGTTGGGAAAGGTCCAAACTGCCTCCTTTTCTAATCGACGCCTTGCGGAAACGCAAACCTTTTTCACGGATGTGGCCGATCGGCACATCTGCCGATCTTGTGTCCCCACCCCTTCCCCATTCGCGAAGGGAGGAAGGGTGGGGTTCGGAACAGCCCCCGACCCCTCTCCTCCAAGGGGAGAGGGGAGGCGGTTTAGCGTTGGAGCCGAGCGATCTTCCCTTGCACGATCTCCAGTTCGGCCCGGGAGTGGCTGAGGCCCTGTTCGGCGCCGCTCAAGCCGATGGGCGCCACCAGCGACTCGGGCCGACTGCTGACCTCGGCCCGCCAGCGGATCACCTCCTCCTCGTAGTGGGCCACCTCCCTGGCCAGCGCCTTCTCCTCCTCGATCAGCCTGTTCAGTTCCGGCGATGCCTTCCCGACCGGCATCGGCGGCCGCCACCCAGGGCTTGGCCTGGTCGCCGACGGCAGCCGCTCCTTGTGAAATGCCCATCCCACGAGGCCAATACTGCCGACCAGCAGAGCAACAACCAGATTGCGATCCATGAGTCTTACCTCCCGTTGTGTTGACAATTGGTCCGTGGTGATTAGTAGTGGCGGTCATAGTGGTGCCCGCACCCGCCGCGGGTGCAGGTGTAACCGCTGCCTTGGAAGCGGAAACAGCTGCAATGAGAGGCATGGCACCTGCCGAACCCCGGCACCGGCGCTGGCGTCTGCGGCCTGGCCGCTGCTGTCCCGATGATCGACAGCACTCCGGCAGCAATGGCCAGGAGCGCCAGTCGGACTGAATGAAGTCTGGACATCGGAATCTCCTCCTTTGACGAAAGTCACAAAGTTGTTCTGGCGGCGTGGCGTTCCTGGCCCCTTGGAACCACGTAAGAGTCCGCTTCCAGCCAACCGCCCCTTACCCTTTCCAAGCGTCCATTCCGCGCACAGGGATCAAAGACTTGCAAAAAAGTGAGACATTGGCATGTTGGGAGAGGGGAGCGCTCCGCCCCACCGAGCTTGTCTTCGGTGGGGGCGGCTCTACATTACCGCAGATGCGATTCCAGCGGCAGCAACCTCCGCGGTGGTCAAGGCCCAGGTGCGATGGCCGCCAGCGCCTCGCGCAACCGCAGCCGCGCGGCCAGCCAGCGGCGTTTTACCGTGGGCACCGAGACGTGCAACAGGGCCGCCACCTCGGCCTGAGCCAGCTCCTGATACCAGAGCAACTCGAAGACCTGGCGTTCCTCGGTGGGTAATCGCTGGACCTGTTCGTGGAATTCGCTCCAGGCCAGCAGTCGGCCGGGGTTATACGTTGAGTCGGGCGGATCGGCGAGGGGAGCGGGGCCACTGTCGGCGGCGTCGGCTTGCAAGGACAGGGGCGCGGCCGGTTCGGACCGAAATGCCGCCGGCTCAGGTCCAGCAGTTCGCGGCGGATCATCTCGGTGGCCAGGGCAAAGAACTGTGCGGGAGAACTCGGCTTGACTTCGGGCGCCGCCAGGGCGCGGTGCAGCCGCAGCAGCGCTCCTTGCAGCACGTCCGCCGTTTCTTCCTCCCGCCGCAGGCGTGCGAAATCCTCGTGCAGCATCTTCCGGGCCAAGAGACGCAGCCGCTCGCAGGAATGTTCGATCAGGGCTTCCTGGGCCGCACGGTCCCCGCCGTTCATCCGTTCAAGCCAGATTTGCAACTGCGAAGAGGGAGGTTCTGCCATGGCGACTTTCCTGAAAACCGGCATCAAAAAGCACTCCGGTTACAGGTAAGCGACACCCATCGGAAAGGCAATAGCATCAAACGCCTGAAGCAGCACGTGACGATCGGCTAGACCCCGATCAGCTCGAGATCCGGAGTATTCCCGGCCCGCCCCGCCCTGAAGGGCGGGGCTACACGCCAGCAGAAAGCCCCATGAATGGGGCTGCAGGGAGCCAGCCCCGGTCTGTCAGCCCGGTTTACCGGGCTTTCTGCTGGCGTGCAGACCCGCCCTTCAGGGCGGGGCGTTGCTCCGGGTCTCCAGCGGATTCGGGTTTAGACCCCGGCCCCACGGGGATTGCCGATTTCCCTTGCACTTCTCGATTCAACCCCATATTGCTTCAGGAAGCGACGCCGGCCAGGAGGACCGGGTCCATCCGGTTGTGGCCGGGAGCTGGCTTGCCGGGGGGTTCCTGGCAGCAGAGCGTGTACGCCCCGCAGTGAGGGCACGGATTCGATTCGACGGCTTGCTGTTCGTAGACGGAGAAAGGAACGGCGGAATGCCAGCTGCGCTGGCAGCTGGCGCACTTGATCGTGAGCTGGTCCACACCACACCTGGATTCGGGCCCGCGGCCGGACGAGCTGTCCAGTCCCGCACTGGACCTGGCCGCATGAGTCGATTGAAATGAGATCGGCATCTTGAGGAGTAAACTTGAATGGCTCTCTCCACTTCGAGGAATTATCGCTTCACCTTTGGCCCGTGGAACGTCAGCACCGGCGCAGACCCCTTCGGCCCCCCGGTCCGCGCAGAGGTCGCCTTCGCCGAGAAGGTCCGCGCTTACAAGAAGCTCGGCTTCGACGGCGTGCAGTTTCACGATGACGACGTCGTCCCCGCCGACCTGTCGCCGGCCGAGACGAGAGCGCGGCGCTGCCCAGGTCAAGAAGATGCTCGCCGACGAGGGGCTGTTCTGCGAGTTCATCGCCCCACGCCTGTGGGAACATCCGAACACGATTGACGGAGGGTATACGTCCAACAACCCCGCCGAGCGCAAGTACGCCATCGAGCGCCTCCAGGCGTGCCGTGGACATCGCCAACCAGCTGGGTTGCAAGGACATCGTGCTGTGGCTGGCCCGCGAAGGGACTTACGTCCGCGAGGCCAAGGACCCGATGACGGCGGCCCAGCGCATCCTCGATGCGGTCAACGCCCTGCTGGAACACGACAAGAAGATCCGCATCCTGGGCGAGATGAAGCCCAACGAGCCGATGGACCAGGCCTATCTGCCGACGCCGGGGCATTTCCTGGCCCTGTGCTATCGCACCGTCGATCCCTCCCGCTCCGGCGTGCTGATCGAGTCCGCCCACTCCATCCTGGCCGGCCTCGACCCGTCGGACGACATGGCCTACGCCCTGTGGCACAAGAAGCTCTGGAGCGTCCACCTGAACGACCAGAACGGCCTGAAGTACGATCAGGACAAGACCTTCGGCTCGGTCGATCTGCGGCGGGCGTTCAACACCGTCTGGGTGCTGGAGCGCGGCGGCTACGACGGCTGCATCGGGCTGGACGTCAAGGCCATGCGCACCACGAAGCAGGCGGATCAGACGCGGCACCTGGCCAACAGCCGGGCGGTGTTTCTGCGCTTGCTCGACGTGGTGCGTTCGGTGGATAATGCACGCATCGAGGAGTACCGCAACCAGCGGGACTACGAAGGACTGGAGATGTACGTCCTGGAAAAGCTGATGGGCAAGTGAAGGAGCCTGGTCACAACCCTGCCGGCTTGCCCGGCAGGTGAAGCAGGTCACTGGCTAGAGGGGTCAAGGAACAACCGTTTTCTTTTCTTCCTAGCTTCAGACCTCCTTCACCTGCCGGGCAAGCCGGCAGGGGTCGTGACCAGAGCCCCTCACCGGGAAAAGAGAGAAAGAAACCCATTCGAGGAGCCTGTGATGATCAAAGGAGCGGTGCGAGTGATCGGGGCAGCCCTGTTCCTGCTGGGCAGCGCCGGTCTGGTCAGGGCGGACCTGGCGGCCTACGTCAAGAAGCCCGAGCCGAAGTTCAGCTGGAAGCTGAAAAGCAACCACACCACGCCGCTGGTGGGCACGGTGTACGACATCGAGCTGGTGTCGCAGGAGTGGCACGACATCACCTGGAAGCATCAGCTTCAGGTCTACGTCGCTCCGGGCGTCAAGCCAACCGAGACCATGCTGCTGTGGAACACCGGCGGCTCGGCCAGCCTGGAACGCACCGCTTTTGGCATTGGCATGTCGTCCAAGGTCAATGCTCCGGTGGCCTTTCTCTACGGCATTCCCAATCAGCCGCTGTTTGATGGCAAGAAAGAGGACGCCCTGATTGCCGAGACCTTTGTCCGCACTCTGGAGACCAAGGACGAAACCTGGCCGCTGCTGCTGCCGATGGTCAAGAGCGTGGTCAAGGCCATGGACGCTCTGCAGGAGTTCGGCAAGGAGAAATGGAAACAGGAGGTCAAGAGCTTCATCATCTCCGGAGCGTCGAAGCGCGGCTGGACCAGCTGGCTCACCGCGGCGGTGGATCCGCGCGTCAAGGCGACCGCTCCCCTGGTCATCGACACGCTGAACATGGTCGCCCAGATGAAGCACCAGAAGGAGTCGTTCGGCGCCCACAGCGAGATGATCAGCGATTACACGGCTCGCAAGCTGGTCCCGGTGCCCGACACCGAGGAGGCCCGCCGGCTGTGGAAGATGGTCGATCCCTATTTCTACCGCGATCGGCTCAAGATGCCCAAGCTGCTGATCATGGGCAACAACGATCCCTACTGGACCGTGGACGCCCTCAACCTCTACTGGGACGGCCTGTCCGGCGACAAGTACGTCTGCTACGTCCCCAACGCCGGCCACAACCTGCGGCAGACAACCGCCCCCAAGGGCGCGGAGATGGCGCGAGCGCTCAACGCGCTGTCGGCGTTCACCCGCTATCAGACCACGGACAAGGCGATGCCGAAATTGCAGTGGAAGCACGACGACCTGGACGGCAAGGCCCGGGTGAGCGTGACCGCCGACCAGGCCCCGAAGGCCGTCGTATGTGGGTGGCGACGGCTCCGACACGCGACTTCCGCAAGGCGCAATGGACCGAGCAGGTCGCCACGCATCACGAAGGAGCGGAGTACACTCAGCGTACTCACCGGACTGGTCGATCGGCCAACCGAGGGGTTCCGGGCGTTTTACGCGGAGCTGGAGTATGAGATCGACAAGGTCTCGTATACGCTGAGTACGCAGATCCGGGTGCTGGGGGGGAAGTGAGAGTCAGGCTCGGAACGGTGGACGCCTGGCTGCCGTTCCGAGCGTTTCCTCTTGCTCCTGTCGGGGGTATAATCAGCCACAGGAGAACTGAATCATGAATCAAGCTGTCTCTTTCCTGGGGCCGATTGTCTCTCCGCTCGTGCGCGTTTGCCAGGAAGCATCGGGCCTCTATTCCGCCCAGGTCGTTGGTCTCCCGGAAATCCAGGCCACAGCGGCAACGCGCGAAGAGGCTGTGGCTGAGGTTGGTCGCATCGTGGCCGAGTGGTTGTCTTCCGGCCAACTGGTGCCTCTCACCTTGCCTTCCCTGCCGCCGACTCGGAAAACGCCCGGCTGGGCGACGAACGATCGACTGGAGCAAGACTTTCTCGATGATCTGGCCCGGATGCGCCGGGAAGACCTCGAACGAACTCTCCGCGAGGACGCTCAGGAAGCCCAGGGATGCTCCAGTACCTCTTCGACACCGACCACCTGACGCTGTACGACCATGCCGATGTCGCTGTCTGGCGGCACTTCCTTGCCCAGCCTCTTGGGGCCGTTGGAATCAGTGCCGTGACGGTCGAGGAATACCTTCGAGGCCGGCTGGCGGCGTTGGCGCGACACCAAAGTGGTCCCTTGCACGTGCAGGCATTCACCTATCTGCTGGCGGCGCTGGATCTCTTCCAGCAGTTTCCCCTTGTTCCATTTGATTCACCTTGCGAAGCCCGGTATCAGCAGCTGCGTGCCATGCGCTTGCGTGTGGGCAGTCAGGATTTGCGGATCGCAGCCATCGCTCTGGTGCATTCCCTGACCCTCGTCACACGCAATCAGCGTGACTTTGCGCGAGTCCCCGGTTTGCTCCTTCAAGATTGGTCCGTTTGACTTGTTCTTCTGGACGCCATTTCACTATACCAGATCGCCAAGAAGTGAGCGGCGATCTGGCAATCGGCTCGCCGTTGCGATACATTCAGGGTGGAGCTTCCGTTCGCGGGGAGGTAGCGACAGCTGCGGCGTTACGGTGCGCTGCGTGGCGGCGCGTCTCGATCCCCGTGTAACACGGGGAGGGTTGAGCGTGAGACCCTCGGGTCACTGGACTAACCTGAAGGCGAAAGTCGGAGGGGAAAGCAGCATGTCCAGAAAGGCAAGGTACAACGGAACCTGCACAGTTGTACGCTGGTCAAGACCCGGAAGGTAAGGTGAAAGCTGGATTGCCTGAACCCCAGTGCCCGATCTGTAAACCGCACGGGTCGGATACGGCAGGGAGAAATCCGATGCTTCCTTGAGAACCGATAGGGCGTAACTGTCGGGAATACACGCTCCAGGAAGCAAGGCCACCTTTAGTGGTCATAAGGGCACGAAAAGGGCACCTAACCCTTCCTGAACGTCGGACGCGCAAGAAACGCAGGATCGCCTACAGGGCGAGAGCCCCAAGGCGACGGAGACTCCATAGTAGTCCGAGGACGGGAAAACCGTCCACATGGCGAAGGGAGTCAGGTGAGTCAGATGTACAAACGTGGAAGTATGCGAAATGCAGAAAGCCGACACGTTACTGAACATCTACCAGAAGAGAGGGTCCAAAGGACTCCCCCTGGAGCGTATCTACCGACAGCTGTTCAACCGCGAATTATACCTTCAAGGCTACGGCACAATTTACCGTAACTTTGGGGCTATGACACGCGGGTCCACCACGGAAACAGTGGACGCTATGAGTTCCCAGAAGATTGATACCATCATTGGCCTTCTACGGATGGAAAGGTACAGATGGACACCTGTTCGCAGGACGTACATACCGAAGGCGAACGGAAAGACGCGACCACTTGGCATACCAACATGGGGGAATAAACTCCTCCAGGAAGTCATCCGGTCGCTGCTGGGACCATACTATGAACAGAAATTCAGTGGCCTTTCTCACGGTTTTCGACCAGACAGGGGATGCCATTCGGCACTTCGAGAGGTCAGAAAATGGAGGGGGACAGTCTGGTTCATCGAGGGCGACATCAAGGGATGCTTCGACAACATCGATCATACGATCTTGCTGGACATCCTAAAACGTGACATCCACGATGGCAGATTGCTCAAGCTGGTCGATGGTCTGCTCAAGGCCGGGTACATGGAAGACTGGCGGTACTATGACACCCTGAGTGGAACTCCGCAAGGGGGAATCATTAGCCCACTGCTGGCTAACATCTACCTAAACGACCTGGACAAGTTCATCGAAGATACGCTAATCCCAGCGTATACGAAAGGCAGAAAGCGAAAAGAAAACCCGGAATACAGGCGGATCAACAACCGACTGGTCAAGGCCCGAAAGCGCGGAGACTCGGAAGAGATCAAGCGACTCGTGCAGGAACAGCGGAAATGGACGACGTTGATCCCGACTGATCCAGATTTCCGACGCCTCCGCTATGTTCGCTACGCTGACGATTTCCTCTTGGGTTTCATAGGGCCAAAGGAGGAAGCTGAAGCCATTCGAGATCGGCTGAGTGAGTTCCTTGAGCAAAAACTCAGACTCACACTGTCGAAGGAGAAGACACTCATCACACATGCGAATGATGAGAAGGCCAACTTCTTGGGTTATGAAATCAAGGTGATGAGGCAAGGAGACCTCATCTCAAAAAACGGGAAACGGGCTTCTAACTCTGGCATCGTGTTACTGATGCCGCAGAAGGTCGTCCGGAAATACCGCGATCTTTACAGCAGAGGCGGTAAAGTCTCTCACAGAAACGACTTAATCGACGAAACGGATTACACGATCCTCCAGCGACATCAGTCAGTTCTGCGAGGACTGTACAACTTCTACTGCATGGCAACCAATGTCAGTCACTCTACAAGGATGGGAAGAATCCGGCAAATCCTGGAGATGTCCCTGACCAAAACACTTGCACGAAAGTTCAAGTGCAGGGTATCCGAAGTTTACCGGAGATACAGGGTGACTGCCCTTGAACGCAAGATGCTACGGGTCGTCATTGAAAGACCCGACAAGGAACCACTGGTCGCCGTGTTTGGCGGTATTTCGTTTGAGAGGATACCACAAGGAATGGGGGTAGGGGACTTCTGCCCAGATATGGCCTGGCATCAACCTGCCAACAGGCGATCTGAAGTCGTACAACGGTTGTTGGCCAGTAAATGCGAGCTATGCGGGAAAGAGGGACCAGTCGAGGTCCACCATATCCGCAAACTCTCTGACATCGACCGCCCTGGAAGACGACCAAAAGAAGCCTGGGAACGATTGATGTCAGCTAGACGGCGGAAAACGCTAGTGGTCTGTACAGGAGAAGATGGATGCCACCATCGAATCCATATGGGCCTCTACGATGGACCATCACTATGAAAAGACTCACTGGAGAGCCGGATGCCTCGAAAGTGTGCAAGTCCGGTTCGGAGGGGGACGGTTGGAGAAGTACCAGCAAGGCAACTCGCTGGCCGTCCACCCTACCCGTGGATGGGTTGAGTCGATACTTCACATACAGAGCCCCGGATCTTTCGCTACAGGTGCGGACCCGGGGCCCCTGCTCCCACGGGAGGTGAGTAACTCACGCGGACGGAAGTTCCTTCTGCTGCCGAATGCTCTTCCCCAATCCAATGCTGGCTGGTTCTCAGGGAGGGATCAATGCATTGCGTTGCCCCCCACAACCCCCGGCAACGCAACGCTCCCATCGAGGAGTCCCCTCCCGACGAGCGTATCCATTCCGCAACAGACCTGGGGGCATGAGCTTACGACAAGCACTGAGCAACCGGCCAGCTGGTTGGGGCACGGTTTCGTTGCCGAGGGTTGTGTCCCGTTGCTGACCAGTCGATCGGGTCGAGCGGCCTGGAAAAAAACCTGGCCCTCTCGACCTCCTCCGGGGTACGTGTTCACGGGCCGATGGTGACATCCGTTCAGACAAGAGCAAGCAGCACTGAGCGGGAAAGGCTAAGAGCGAAGGGCGGGCGAGGTCATGAGCCACTTCCAACGAGAGATGGCGGTTTTCCTTGTCAGCCAGCTGCTCGGAACCTGCCTGGGGGTGATCGCGACGCGACGCATTCGGACGCCGGGCTGGGCCATCTTTGTCGCGATGCTGACGTCGTACGTAGCGGCGACTGTTGTCCTGGTGGCCATCGTGGCAGTTTTCATTCAACCGGGGATCGGATTGGTAGGCATTCACTACGATAATGTCATCGTCTTCTCAGTGCCGGCTCCGCTCCTAGCTGGCACGGTGGCGGCCATCGCATGCCATGGCCGGCGGCGCAGACTCCTGCAAGAGCAAGGCAGATGCCTGAGCCCAGAAGTAGAGGCCGTCGTGCGGCGGCGGTTCTACCCAGTCCCGAAGCCCCAGGCGGACCCCAGAGCCATCAGACCGCCAGAGGATCACACCATCGACGGGGCAACGGAGAGGTGAGCCCGGGTTCTGTGAACTGCCGAAACGCGATTGCGGGGATGCGTCTGCACCTTCACCCGCAGGTATTCCGCTTGTCCTTTGCACTGGCGGCCGATCTCTCGAGCAAGGTCGTGCGAGCCACCAAGAACCAGACGCTTACGGCCTGGCCGCAAGCAACAGGCTCACCTGCTTCTTTTTGTTCATTCCCTCACCACGGACGGAGAGGGGAATCAAGTCCCCTGCGTGATTCTTCCCTGGCCGGCGACATAAACGTCGAGCCGAAGTTTCCGCGACAACCACAGGGAACGCGCGGCGGTAATCCACCCCGTTCCGCGACTTTACTGGTAGTCGCCCATACGCGCGTGGGGAGGGGCCTGCGTGGCCTCATTCCACCCGCGGGTTGAGGCCCAGGAGGATATCGCATGCTGCGCCGTTACACGGTTGGAATCGGAATCTTCGTCCTGTCCGCCCTCGCTGGCTCCGCCGCGGAGCCAGTGGGCTGGAGGAACGACGGGACGGGGCGGTTCCCATCAGCGACCCCGCCGACGGAGTGGTCGCGGGAGAAGAACGTGACCTGGAAAGTGGCGCTGCCCGGCCCGAGCTACGGGGCGCCCATCGTGGTCGGGGAAAACCTTTTCGTCGTTTCCGACCCTGGCGACCTGCTCTGCGTCCGCCGCTCCGACGGCAAGATCCTCTGGCAGAAGTCGCTTGCCGACGTCCAGTCCCAGGGGGGCTCCCGTGGGGGCCGCCGCGGCTTCGGTCCAGGCGGCTTCGGCAGGCCGGGCGGCACCTCTCAACCCGGGCAGATCATGCCAGCGGGCACCCAGGAACGGTTGCAGTTGACCGAGGAGCAGAAAAAGCAGCTGGCAGAGTTGCAGAAGGAGATCGATGGGAAACTCGGCAGTATTCTGACCGATGAGCAGAAAAAGCAGCTCAAGGACATGCAGCAGGGCGGCGGCCGCGGGGGTTTTGGTGGTCCAGGCGGCCGCGGTCCAGGCGGCTTCGGCGGGGGGATGGGCGGCACGACGGCCGGCAACAGCGCCGCCACGCCCGTCAGCGACGGCAAGCACGTGGCAGCCGTCTTCGGCAATGGGGTGGTCGCCGTCTACACGCCCGAAGGGAAACGGCTCTGGGCGCGCTTCGTCGAGCCCTCGGGGATCGAAAAGGGCAACAGCGCCTCGCCGCTGCTGTTCGGTGACAAGTTGATCGTCCACCTCAGGGACCTCGTGGCCCTGGACGTGACCTCGGGCAAAGAGGTCTGGCGCGTCGCGGTGCCCTCCACCCACGCCAGCCTCGTTGCCGCTCAGCTCGGCAAGGAAGGGATCATCGTCTGTCCCGCCGGCGCCCTCGTCCGCGCTCGCGACGGCAAGGTGCTGGTCCAGGGCAAGTTCCATGCCTCCGAAGGCTCGCCCGTCGTTTCCGGCGACATCCTCTGCGTCCCGGACCGCAACGGCCTGACGGCGCACAAGATGACTTTGAGCGAGGACGGTCAGGTGACGCTCACCTCGCTGTGGACGGCCGGAGGCGGCGGCAAGCGCTACCCCTCCCCCCTGGCCCACGACGGCCTGCTCTACAACGTCAACAACGGCGGCATCCTCGAAGTGCTCGACCTGAAAACCGGCGAGCGCGTCTACCGTGAGCGTCTGCCCCTGGGCGAGGTGTACGGCAGCGTGGCCCTGGCGGGCAAGCTGATCTACGTCTTCGACACACGGGGTAAGGCCGTTGTCTTCAAGCCCGGCCAAACGTTCGAGCGCGTGGCCGTCAACCAGGGCGAAGGGACGGGGTCCTGCCCCGTGTTCGCGGGAAACCAGATCTACGTGCGCAGCCAGCAGGCCCTCAGTTGCGTGAGCGCCAAGGCGTTGGACGGGAAGTAAAGCGCCGCTCGTGACGGCCGATTGCCTTTGGCCGCCACGAGCGATTCGCGTCACGTCGATGGAAGCAGTCAGCGGACCAGCCTGCCGTGGGTCAGCCGAAACTCCGTGAAGCCCGGCGAGCTTTTCGTTTTGGGATGCCGGATCACCTTCAGCACGGCTTCGACCACAACTCGTTTGGGCACTGCGTCTGGCCTGTCCGGGTAGAAGTACAGTGTCAGGTAAGCATCACCTACCAGACCAAGGCATTCACACGTGATGAAGCCGTCCTCCTCGCCGATGGAGCAGGGTTGGACAAAGAACCGGGCGCGCCTGCCTTCGAGCTGCTCGGCCTGGGTGGAAGTCAGTTCGGCCAGGACACGTACCTGCTCCGTCGCCGTCCTCTCGCAGGTCCGGGGATGGTCACCGGGGATGACGGCGATCAGCAGCAGCGTGGGCAGCATCGTCAGGGGCTCCTGGTGGTGAAAGTGAGCGGCCGGCCGCCGAGCTACTGACCTCCGGTCGCATAGGTGGCCCCGGACCGGACCTCTCTGGTACGGGGCCACGAGCTGACTGTCCGGCACTTCTTCCTTCCGCGGCGTAACGCCGCAGCATCGCCACCTCCGGACAGCCGGCCGCTCTCCAGGATGGTGTAGCCCCAACACCCCAGAGGGGCAAGAAAGGCCCCGAGCGCCACGAAGCGACTGACGATGGGCGTTTCGTGGGCCGGACAAATCGACCGAGGTGTGTCGGACCTCCGCGCGCAAAGCGGGGCCACGCGGTGCAGTCCGGTAGAGGTGGGTTTGCTGCTCATTCCAACTATTGATTTATGTTACTTCCCTGAGGTCAACAAAACATTCTTCAATTTGAATGGCACCGTGTAAGTCGCTAGCTTTTGGCCAGAGAGCTGCAAGCTCGCCGGCTCCGCCGAAGGCGAATAAACCAGCGTGGCCTGGTGCTCAAAGTCGCCGGGCAATACGTGCGTGAGCGGGGTGCCGTTGATGATTTGGTTGGAGCAGCAGAGATTGTTGTTCAGGGCGGTGGTCTTGAGATTGGCCACGCGCGGCTGATAGACTTTGCCAGCGGTATCAACGAGCCTGGGCATGGTCGGCGCGGGCCGGCCGCCGCCGCCGGGCAGCTCGCTCAGCGGCACGCCATCGACCAGGACCTTCGTTTTGCCGAAAAGCAAGCCGAACGGGAAATCGCCCACGTAGGGGCCCTGCGGCGCCGTCAGCGTCACCTTGATCTTGACCCGGCCGTCGTCGGTTTTTTCAAAATCATCAATCGCCAGCTTGTAGCCCTCGGCCGACTGTGTTTGCCCGACCGCCCTGGCGAGGTCCTTGAAGGTGATTACCACCTCCGGTTTGGCCAGCGACTGAAGCTGCACCTTGCCCGAGATTTCCTTGAGCATCTTCACCGGCTTGTCCCCGGTCTTGAAGCGGACCGGCACGCTCCGCCGCAGCGGGGTTTCATTGACGACCGGATCGAGATCGTGTCCGATGAGCTCGAACAGCTCCCCGGCTTGCCTGGTTTGGCGCGGCAGGCCTCTCGGCCTGGCCGGTTTCGGCGGCCTGGGCGCCACGTCCTCGACCGGGGTGAGAATCCGGTCCTGATCGTCCACAGCCTTGTCCACCGAGATGGGTCCGACAATTCCGAAAGGACGCAGACGCGCTTCGCCGGTCACGTCGAGGATGAACAGCGACTCGCCGGCCGGCACGTCTTTCGTGGGTTGCATGGCGCGGATTCGGACGGACCCGGCGAAATGCAGCGGCGATTCCGGCGGGATCTTGTCGCTCAGAACAATGGTTCGCTGGGCGGCCTTGTCGTTCACTTGCTCGCACAGGCCCGCTTTCCGGCAGAGCCTATGCACCGCTTCCCAAAAGGTAACTTCGCCGGTATCCAGCGTCACTCGGCGTTTGTCGATCCACTTACCATCGCCGGCAAAGCTGAATGTGCAGTTGCTCTTTTTGGCCAGATCGGCGAAGGCCGTGCGGACCGGGACGTCTTTCCAGTCGAAACGGACGCGCGTGGGCGTCAGCATGTCGTCGGTCAGGGCCTTTTGGTCCACCTTCTTGTCGATGCTGTGTTTGCCCGCGTCCTTCTTTTCTTGAGTCCAGCCTGGCTGGAATGATGTGCCGCACCAGAACAGGGAAAGGAGCAACGGCATCCATCTGCGAGTGATCACGTGAAACTCCTGCCAAAGTGAGGACTACGTACCTGGTCGCTCTTGCTGGCGCGGTGCGCTCTGGCGTGTTACTTGGCCTTCTCTTTCAGCCGATCCAGGGCCGCCTTGGCCGTCGTGGTCAGCCAGGCCCCGTCGGCCCCTTCGCTCAGGCTCTTGAGCAGAGCACGGGCTTCGGGAGCGGCCATGCTCTCGAGCAGATCGATGGCCCGCCGCTGCGTGACCATGAAGGACGGCAGCTTTTCCTCCTTCATGTTGTCCATCACGAAGCTCAAGCGGTTGCGCCGCTCGCCCGGCTGGGCTTCGCTCAGCTTCTTTTTCAGCAGCGGCGCGAACTGGTGGGCCAGGCCTTGCACCTTTTCCATCGCCTCGTCGCGGGTCAGGAAGGAGTCGTCGTCAAAGGTGACGATCCATTTTTCCATTTGCGTCTGGGCTTCCTTGCTGACCGGCGCGATGTTCTTCGCCACCAGAGCAACGGCCTGCCTGGGGGCGGCGCGATAGGCCTTGAGCACGACTTGCAGACGCAGATCGTTGTCGGTGTTCATGTCGGCCCACAGTATTTTCAAGAGGGCCGTCGTCGATGTTGGCGGCGGCGGGCCGGAAAGCCCTGGCCGGAACGCGGAACAAGAAGACAGACCCCTGGCCATTGGGGCCGGTACTCGCCTCCCCGTCCATCGTGGATTCGGCGATCACGGCCACGGTTTTGAAGTCGGGGCTGAAGCAGGCGAACCCGGCCTGGCGAGTGTTCAGGTTGAAGCTGCAAACGATCTTCTCGGCCACCAAATTGTACAAGGAGGCGCCGTTGCCGTTGGCGGCCAGCACGGAGGAGCTGTCGGGCGAAAAGGTGCGGATGGCGAAGCTCTCACCCAGCGAACAGAGTTGCTTGCCGGTTTCGACGTTCCAAACCCTGGCGTCGGTGCAGTGGCCGCCGGTGACCAGGAATTTGCCGTCGGGAGAGAATTTGACAAAGGCGAACGCGCCGGGCAGCTTGCCGTCGCCAGCGCTGACCTGCTTGACCATCCGGCCGGTCCTGGAGTCCCAGATGCGGAGGCCGCGCCGCTCGCTGGAGACAGTGGCGATGAACTTGCCGTCGGCGGAAAAATCGACGCCACGGCAATCCTCAGGCTCGGCCAGTTCCAGCAGCAGCTTGCCGGTGTCCGCCTCGAAGACGTCGACCCCTTTGAAAAACCCCTGGGCGTGGGTGGCCATGCGTTTGCCGTCGGCGGAAAAGCCCAGGAAGTGTCCGCCCGGCCGTGGCTGGCGGAATTCGTGCGTCTGCTTGCCGGTTTTCACGTCGAAGATGCGCATCTTGCTATCCTGGTAGCCGCACGTGATCAGCGTTTTGGCGTCCGAGGCGAAGACCATGTTACAGGAGTAGCTTTTTTGGGGCAGCTGCAGGCGCACCATCTCCTTGCCATCTTCGGCATTCCAGATCAGGATCGCGCTGCCCGCTCCCGAGGCGATCATCTTGCCGTCCTGCGAAAAGACCAGGCTGCCGGGGTAGCCGCCCCTGGGAGCACGCAATTCGAGAAATGGCAACGCCTCCTCGGCCTTGTCAGCCTTTTCGGGCCCCTTCTGGCCGTCCCCTTTTTCCGCCGGAAACGGCTTGGTTTGCGGCCAGCCTGGGGAAGCAGTACACAAGGTGAGAATGGCCAACAGCAGCGCAAAACGCAAACGGGCCATAATTTCCTCCCTGGATGAAAGGATTCTCGAACTGTTCGCTGTTAGTTTTCCCTCGCTGGCGCGTCGGGCTAACATTTGGCGATCTCGAACTATTTCAATTTCTTGCCGAGGCGGGCAACGGCCGCTCGGGCCTCGATGGTCACGCGGGCGCCCGGGCGCCTTCAGCCAGACGGTTGAGCAAATGATGGGCTTCCTTGGTGGCCACATCCTCGAGCAGCTTCACGGAACGCAGCTCCAGCAGCAGGGCGGGCGGTGGCGTGGCCTCGTACATTTCATCAATCGCGGTTTCGAGAATGTCATAGACCGGCCCCGGCTTCGTCTGCTTCAGCTTCGCCTTGAGCAGCGGCAAAAACTGGTAAAGCTCGAACTTCCGCAGCTCCGCGAATTTGTCTTGAAAAGCCTCATTGTCGGTGTTGGCGAGCACCTCCTCGACGACGACCTGCCGTTTCCTGTCGATCGGCTGCACGTGTTTGCCAATCAGCTCGACCGCCGGCTTGGGGGCGGAGCGAAACGCCTTCAGAACAATGCCGACGCGCAGGTCGTTTTGCGAGCCGAGATCCTTCCAGAGCTTTTCGAGCGGGGCGTCGTCGAAGTGGGCGGCCTTCGGGTCGAACGCCTTGACCGGCATGTCGAAAAGGTAAACCGCTCGCAACCCGTTCTGCCAGTCCAGGCTGCCCCCGGCCGACGCTGGCGCGACCACCGCCAGGCGCTTGCAATCAGGGCTGAACATTGCCGAGGTGGCCTCTCCCCAGTTGCCCTTGGCCTCGGCCGAATACTGCAAAATGCACGTGTCCTTTTCGGCGACCAGGTTGTGCAAGACCGGTCCGTCGGAATAAATCGGCAGGTGCAGCAGCGACTGGCCATCGGGTGCAAAAAACAAAATCGTGGCCGGCCGCTCAATGTGAAACTCCGGCCGGCGCGTGTTCAGCGTGTACGTGATCTTGCCGGTCTCCACGCTCCAGACCGAGAGTATCTCTTCGTGCAAAGGGTAGGCGACGTACTTGCCGTCCGGAGAGATGTCGATGGCGCTTGCGCGCCTCGGATTTTCGCCTTTCTGGTGAAATTGCTTGATCAGCTTACCGGTCGTGGCGTCCCATACCTGAGCGCCGCCGAGATTGCTGTGCGTGACAATCAGCTTGCCGTCGCGCGAAAACCTGCAACTGCCAACCCGACCGCGTACGCCGAGCTGCACGATGATTTTGCGAGCCGTCAGGTCATAAATGTCCAGACCCCTGACGAAGTCGCGGCCCATCATGGCCATGCGGCCAGAATCGGGGGAAAACGCCAGCACGTGCGCCCACGAGGTCGGGTGGCGGAATTCATCCTGCTGTTTGCCAGTCTTCAGGTCGAAGATGCGAATCATCGGGTCAGAAACGTAGGGGCAAACGAGCAGCGTCTTGTCGTCCGCGCCGAAGGTCACGTGGGGGGCGTACAGCTGCTTCCTGGGCAGCTGGATCCGCGTCAGCAGCTTGCCGTCCTCGACGTTCCAAACGCCGACCACGCTGCCCGAGCCGATGGCGAGCAGCTTGGAGCTGTGGGAAAATACGGGGCTGACGTAACCGCCGTTCAAGGCGCGAATTTCTCGCACTGGCAGCTCCGCTTCGGCTTTCTCCTGTCCCGGGGCGGTGCCGGCGGCGAGGAATGTGAACGCGCTCAGCACGCTCCACACAATGCGTTTGGAATTGTGGACCATGGTGACTCCGATCGCCGGTACGTGGGCGACTCTTTGGTATAGACGACGTGACGGTGAAGAAAGATTGTATCAAGTTCCTGGTCCAGCGCAGACGGAAACAGGCAAACTTGGGTCGAGAGCCGTCCCCGAATCCCGTCTGATCCGCATCAAGCCGTGGCTGATGTCCCTCGCGAAGCGATGATCGGCTGAGTCCCGTCGTGTCGAACTGCCTGCTCCTGCCGCCTCCCTGGTATGCCTGCTCCCCGTTTGCTCTCGCCAGGATTGGCGGCTAAACCCAATTCTGCATTGTGCTTCGGTCCCGACCACCGCCGCGCAACGCAGATCCGCCAATCTGCTGAGGTTGCAAGGAACCTCCCTCATCCACGCGCTCACTGGTTCTGTCTGATTTGAGGATTTGAGGACGGAACCCAGCATTTCCCTTGGTTTTCAAGGGCAAACCGGACAGACCGATCGAGGGTGTGAATCAGACAGCTTGCCCAGCGCAGCGAGGTGAACTTGCAGCCTGGTTCTCCTGGTGCGCACTTTCTCTGCTGCCAGACCGCCAGACGCGGGAGCTGGCCGTGCTGTTGACAGTCCGCAGTTGCAGGCAGACGGGGACAAGGCCCTGTCGGCGGGCCTGCCCCAAGGCAGTCTGCGGGGGAGTCGGCAGGGGTAAAATCACTGTTGCAAACAGGAACCACGCAATCCCGGGACGGAGTCACCGGATCGGGGGCACCAATGATGAGGCCGAAAACGCTCCCCGACTCAGAGTCACGTACGGGGAAGACTCCTTGGAGTCTATGCCACCAATCACCAGCCGAGTCGAGACACACACCGCCAAGGCCACCTGGAGGCGGTCGAGTGTGGCCACGGGCAAGGAGCAGGCGCGGCTGGCGCCTCCAGCGAAATGACAGCCGGGCCGATTCAGGACAGCCAGCCGGTCCCGAACCACCTTGCCAGTGGCAGGCACGCAGGAAAAAGTCGCTCTGTGGCACTCCTCCGTCAGCGACCGGCTCCTTCTGGCCTCTCGGCCGATCTCGCTCCAATGGCAGGGAGACTGGCAGGCTGCCGGACTGGCCACCGGGAATCGCCCTCGGCTGGAAGTGTGCATCCGGACGCGCCAGTTGCGGTAGGGGATGCTGAACCGGCTGCGGATCGCGGTTGGTGCGGACTGCAATGTTCCGCGCGGAACTGGACAGTTGGCGCAAGAAAGGGAAAGTCTTCGCGATACCGTGTTCGGGTCCTGTTGGTGGAAGATCCACCGCGGTGCCCGAGGGGCCAGCCCATGACGAGCCTGGAAATGGGACTGCCGTTGCGATACATTCAGGGTGGAGCTTTCGTTCGCGGGGAGGTAGCGACAGCTGCGGCGATACGCCGTGGATGGGTTAAGTCGGCACTTCACACACAGTGCGCGGCGCCTTTCGCTACAGGTGCGGACGCCGCGCCCCTGTTCCCACGGGAGGTGAGTAACTCACGCGGACGGAAGCTCCTTGTTCACCGCGACCGCACAAGTCAGTTCAACTCGACCGCACAAATCAGTATCATGGAGCGGATTCCCGGTCACCGACGCCGACCAGCCGAAAAAATCTTGTCCCAGGCGCTGAGTTGTGCGGCCTTCGGTGCCTTTCTCTCCAAGGGGCCAGCAATGGACTTCACGGGTGCTGACGCGGACGGTGGTCTGGAGCGCTATCGCTCCTATTTGCTCCTGCTGGCACGGGTCCGTCTGGATCCGATGGTCCGGGCCAAGGTGGGCGCCTCGGACGTGGTGCAGCAGACCTTGCTGGAGGCGTATCGCGACCGCGCTCAGTTTCGCGGCCGGACGGTCGGCGAAGAGGCGGCCTGGCTGCGGCAAATCCTGGCCCGCAACCTGGCCCAGGTCCTCCGCGACCTGCGCCGGGACAAGCGCGACGTGGCCCGCGAGCAGCCGTTGCAAGTGGCCCTGGACGAATCGGCCTCCCGGCTCGAAGCCTGGCTGGCCGCCGAGCAGTCGTCGCCCAGCCAGCAGGTGGAGCGGCACGAACGGGCCGTCCGCCTGGCCGAAGCGCTGGCCGCCTTATCCGAGAACCAGCGGGAAGCGATCGTACTGCGTCACTGGCACGACTGCTCGCTGGCCGAGATTGGCGAGCGGCTCGGCTGCACCACCGCCGCGGTCACGGGGCTGCTGCATCGCGGCCTGCGCAAGCTGCGGCAACTGCTGCGCGACCTGGAGTAAACCATGAATCCGCCAGCGCATGATTCCGCCCGAGACCGCCAACTTGAGGAGGTCCTCCACAGTTACCTGCAAGCGGTGGACGCCGGCCAGGCGCCGGACCGCGATGCCTTGCTGAAAGAGCATCCGGACCTGGCGTCCGAGCTGGCCGACTTCTTTGCCAACCAGGATGCAGTGGCCCGGATGGCGCGGGGCATGGCGGAAGCGGTCGCTCCGGCGACTCCTGCCGCCGAAGGGCCCACACTGGACCTGGGGCAGGCGCCGACGCCGCGCCCGGGACACAACTCCGCTACTTCGGCGACTACGAACTGCTGGAGGAGATCGCCCGCGGCGGCATGGGCGTCGTCTACAAGGCGCGGCAGGTCAGTCTCAACCGGTCGGTGGCACTCAAGATGATCCTCGCGGGCCAGTTCGCCTCCCCGCAAGACGTGCAGCGCTTCCACACCGAGGCGGAGGCCGCCGCGAATCTGGACCATGCCAACATTGTGCCGATCTACGAGGTCGGTCAGCATGAGGGGCAGCACTATTTCAGCATGAAACTCATCGAGGGGGGCAGCCTCGGCGACTGCCTGGATCGCTTCCGCGGCGACGTGCGGGCGGCGGCCCGGCTACTGGAGTCGGTGGCGCGGGCGGTCCACTACGCGCACCAGCGCGGCATCCTGCACCGCGACCTGAAGCCCGCCAACATCCTCCTGGACGCCAAGGGCGAGCCGCACGTCACCGATTTCGGCCTGGCCAAGCGTGTCGAGGGGGACGGCAACTTGACGCAGACGGGGGCCATCGTCGGCACACCCAGCTACGTGGCGCCCGAGCAGGCGCGGGCCGAGAAGGGGCTCAGCACGGCCGTTGATGTCTACAGCCTGGGGGCCATCCTCTACCAGCTGCTGACGGGCCGGCCGCCGTTCCGGGCGGCGACGCCGCTGGACACGATCCTGCAAGTCCTGGAGCAAGAGCCGGTGCCTCCGCGCACGGTCGATCCGCGGGTGGACCGCGACCTGGAAACGATCTGCCTGAAGTGCTTGCACAAGGAACCCTCGAAGCGCTATCCATCGGCCGAGGCTTTGGCAGACGATCTGGAGCGCTGGCTGCGTGGCGAGCCGGTCCAGGCGCGGCGGAGCAGTTCCGGGGAGCGCATGGTGAAGTGGGCCCGGCGCCGACCGGCCCTGGCCGCCCTGCTCGTTCTGAGTGTTGTCTCCCTGCTCACCCTGGTCATCGGCGGCGTCTGGTACAGCACGCGCTTGCAAGCTTCGCTGGATAGCTCCCGCCGCCATCTTTACGCGGCCCACGTGAGCGAAGCCCTGGATGCCTGGCAGCACGACGACGTGCCGCGCCTCGTGGAGTTACTGGAAGCGCATCGACCCCAGCCGGGAGAGGAGGACCTGCGCGGCTTTGAATGGTATTACCTATGGCGCCTTTGCCACCGCGATCGCTTTACGGTGCCGGCACGCCCGGGCACGGTCACGTCCATAGCGGTCTCTGCCGACTCCCAGACCATTGCCATCGGGCAAGCAGACGGCATTGGCACGCTCCTGGACGCGGCCACGGGACAACAACTGGGCGTCTTACCGGGTGATCCCGTACGCGGGCCCGAGATCGAGCGCCTCTGCTATCTTGGAGAGAAGGTTTTCGCTGGGATTTGCCGCCGACGGCAGCACCATTACCGGCATCCGTCCCGACTATGTCCCCGAACCTCCAGGAAAACCTTTTGGCAAGGGTGAATCGATCAGGGAAGTGACTCTGTGGGACGCGCACACGGGCCGGCAAAGAGGCGCCTTCACGACTCCCATCGGCGCCGCCGTTCTTTCTCCGAACGGTATGCTCCTGGCGTGGGGGGGCGATGACGGCACGGTCCACCTCGTGGATACGGTTGGCGGGCTCGAGCGCGGCAAACTCCAGGGACATACAAAGAGGATCATCGCGCTGGCCTTTTCTCCTGACGGCCAGGCACTGGCGAGCGCTGGGGAAGATAAGACCATTCACCTGTGGAATCCGGCAAGTGGAGAACGACGAGCATCCTTGACCGGCCATTCCTCCCCGACCTTGGCGGTCGCTCCCCAGGGCCGAGCAGTCGCGGTTCTCGAGAGCCCCCGCGTTCTGCTTTGGTATCCCGATTCGGGACAACAACGTGTCCATGAAGCACCTCCTGCGATGCACACCAGGCTGGCGTTCGCGCCCAACGGCCGAACCCTCGCCATCGGCAAGACGGACCTGTACCGCCTGGAATTGCCGGCGCGCCCCTTTCAAGACAAATCCTGGACAGGTGGGGGGTCTCGCCTGGACAATGAGCGCTGGGCCCCGAAGAGCTACGCCGAGTTCCTGAAGATCGTGGACCTGGCAAGCGGTGAGGAGCGCGTCTTGCGCGGGCACACAGCCGGCATCAGTGGTCTGGCCTACGCCCCGGACAGCCGGTTGCTGGCCACGGCCGGCGACGACAGGAGCGTGCGCCTCTGGGACCCCGACACGGGGAAGGAACAATTGGTCCTCCGCGGTCACGTGGACGGGGTCAGCGCGCTTGCTTTTGCTCCCGACAGCAGCTTCCTGGTTACGGCCGGTCACGACGGGGCGATCAAGCGCTGGGACCTGGGAGCGCTGCGGGAAAACAACATCCTGACCGGGCACAGTGGCTGGGTCCTGGCACTGGCGTTTTCGCCGGACGGGACGAAACTGGTTTCGGCCGGCACGGCGAAGCTTGGGACCAACTTTACAATACCCGGCGAGGTGAAAGTGTGGGACGTCGCGTCCGGCCGAGAGCTTGACACACTGCCTTCCAGGAGCTTGGTCGTGTCCGCAGACTTTTCCCCGGATGGTTCCACGCTTGCGACGTACACTGGGGCCGGCGACGTGACGCTCTTCGACCTGTCCACCAAAAAGGTGACGACCAACCTCAAAGGCGGAGCCGGTTACCCCGCGGCATTGCGATTCCTTGGGGACGGCAAGGGGCTGGTTACCTGCGCTGCTCGAGAGGTTGACGGCGTCAGCCTCTGGGACCTGGCTACCTGCCAGAAGCGTACCCTTTTCAAGTCCGAAGGGGAAAAACGGCGTTGAACCAGACTCCCTGGCCCTCGCGCCGGACGGAATGACCCTGGCGGCAGGCAATTTCGACTCAGGTCAGGTTTGGTTATGGGACACTCGCAACGGGAAACGGGGCCGTCTTCTCGGGAAGTACATTAGCACCGGGGGGATCAGCATCGGGCCCGGCGCATTAGCCATGGGCAACACCTCGATAGCGTTTTCGCCGGACGGCCAAAGCGTGGCCCATGCGAGCCGCACGGCCCCTTACGTCGGCCACGGCACGGTCCGGTTGTTCGACGTGTCGAGCGGGCAGGAGCGTCTCACCCTCCGGGGACACAACGGCGAGGTGTGGTCGGTGGCCTTTGCCCGTGACGGCAAGACGCTGGTTACGGGGAGCGAGGACCAAACGATCAAGTTGTGGGATCCCATCACGGGAGACCAACGGCTGACGCTGCGCGGGCATGAGGGGAGGATAAGTACGGTGGCTTTTTCGCCGGACGGCGCCACCCTGGCCACCGCGAGTTGGGACGGAACGGTGCGGTTGTGGCGCAGGGACGAAGCAGGAGGTTGACGCACACGGCACGGCCGATCGCAGAGCGAAATGATGCAGGTTACCTCCGCTCGGGTTGATAGGACACAAGCCCGAAGCGCCAGCGCCGGGACACGCCGATCCCGGCGCTGGCGCTTCGGGCTTGTGTCCTATCAACCCGAGCGGAGTATACCTCCGCGCGGCCGAGGCCGGAGTGCTGCGTCCTGCTCACTTGGCCGGAAGCTCCCTTCTTCACCTCGACCGCACCAGCCGGTAGAACACCGTATCCTCGCGGTAGACCCACGCTCCATGCTCCAGCAGCGCTCGCCGTCGCTCCTCCGGCAGCTCCGGGTTTCGCAGCGCTTCCAGGTTCTCCTCCAGCTGCTCCACCGTCGCCGGGGCCGACAGACACAGCCGCACTCCCGGCTGCTCCAGACAGTAGCGGTAGAAGTCGGCCACCGGCGGAGGCGGCGTGCCATCGGGCGAGCGCAGCAGCCGGCCATAGCAGATGTTGTTGAAGCTGATCAGACTCGTTCCCAGCTCCACCGCCCGCGGGAAAATCTCCTTCTCCGCTCCGCGATGGGCGGCGCTGTGCCGCACCATCACCGGGTCCCAGCCCAGGCCCATCGCGTCCAGGGCCAGCGGCCGATTGTGCGTCGAGAGGCTGGTCACCGCGACCTTGCCGGCCTGCTTCAGCCGCTCCAGCGTCTCCAGGATTTCCTGCGTGATCCGCTGCCAGGACTGTACCCAGAACAGCAGGAACAGCGACAGCCGTTCCACCTTCAGCTGTTTCAGGGCTCGCTCCAGGTCGCGCTGGATGCGAAGACCATCCGCCTCGAAGGTGCCGGCGATGAAGTGCAGCGACCGCCGATCGGCCGGCCCGAGCCGGCCGGCAAACTCGGTCAGGCTGTGGTAGTTCGGCTCCCAGAACAGGACGTTGACGCCGGCCTCGACCGCCCGCACAAAGCCCTCCACCGGCAATCCGTAATGTCCGGAAACGCCCAGCGGCGCCACCGTCCACCGTTCCGGTCCCAGGGTGCGAGCATGCGGCGGCGCGGGCCGTTGCGGCTGCAGCGGCGTCGGCGTCATGGGCCGGGCCGGCAGCGGCTGCCACGCCGGGCGCGGCTCCAGCTTCCACAGCGGCACGCGCCCCACCCGGCTCGCCTTGGCCAGCACGCGCCAGGACGTTTCCCGCTCCGGCTGCTCCAGCAACACACGGGCCGACTCCTCCGTCAGCGCCGCGGCGCGCACGGCCGGATGAGCGTCAGCCTGGAGCCGGGTCAGCCACCCCGCCGGGGTCTGGTGTGGGTTCCGGGCCAGCGCCTCCGCCAGGGACAGACGCACTCGGTAATCCAGGTCCGTCAATCGCGCTTCCGGCTGAGCGGGACGCTTGCTGGAATCGGGAGGATCGCCAGAACCGCCGAGGGGGTTGATCGCTTCCCCTTCCGCCAAGCGTTGCAGCAGCCGGACCTGATCCAGCGCCCACGCCCGCAGCCGGGCCGATGCCTGCTCCCGGCCAAGCACCAGCAGCGCCGCCGCCTCAGCCTGGTCGAGGTTGAGCGAGTCCCGCAGCGCCTGCACCGATTCGCTCGCCTCGCGCCGCGGATCGTCGAGCAACTCCAGGGCCCGAACCAGGTGCTCCGGCTTGCCCCACAGCCGCAGCGTCCGCAAGGCCACCGACCGCACCCGGCTGTCGTCGTGGCCCAGCAGCCGCGGCATCAGCTCCAGGTGCTGCCGCTGCCCGGGCTCGCCCAGCTGCTCCAGCCGCCGTACCAGCACGGCCGGGTCCCAGTCCCAGAACGGACACCAGCTTGCGGGACCTTCCAGCACCCGGGCCAGCTCCGCCGGGCCAGCCGTGCCCGACCAGCGATAGGCCAGGAACGCCCGCACTCCCAGGATTCGCGGCTCTTGCGAGGCCGCTGCCACTTCCAGCCGGCGATCAATCTCCTGCCGCTCTGCCGGATCTGTCCCCCAGCCGGCCAGCACTTGCAAGAGAGCATGGCGGACGCGCCAGTGCGGATCGTCGGCTGCGAGCAGTACCTGCCAGCGGACCGGGCCGGGCCGTTCCGCCAGGAACCACAGCGCCGCGCGCCGCACCGGCCAGGAGGGATCTTCGCGGAGAAGCCGAGTTAAGGTATCGTCCACGGACTCGGCCCGACGCGAACGCAGGGCCAGCACCGCGGCCAGCCGGACGGAGGAATGCGGGCTGAAGCAGGCGGCGTGCAGCGCATCCAGGGCCAGCGGCTCCGGCCGCTGCTCCAGGGCCGCAACCGCGGCCAGGGCGGCCCGGGCCGGCGGCTGGCTGTCGATCAGGTCCACCAGACCCTCGAGGGCCGCACGCTCGGGTCGGTCGCGCAGGGCCTCGATCGCGGCCACGGCCGTCTCGGGCAGCAGCAGGGCATGCGTCAGCTGGCGAAGGGAGGGAGTGTCGTTCATGATGCCATGATACAGCAGCTCGCGGCCTTCCGGCTGTTACGTTCCTGGCAGCCGGCGCCCTTCCGGCAGCTGTTTCGGATCGGCGCCCCGGAGGGGTGCTTGCGCCGTGGGCCGATAGGGAGGATACCCACTCGCCAGCCGCAAGTGCCAGGGCGCGGTCGGAAGAAGGAGGCTTCTCGCGGTTCCGTGCCCGGTTTCCTCACCCAGTTCCCGCCGTAACCAGTCCTGGGGGCCTTCCACGAAGGTGGCCCAGGGGCCTTGCGGCAGTTTCGCTTTCAAGCAGTCGCCGCGCTGAAAGTAGCCATTGTTTTGCCCCCGCCAGGAGAGGGCCGTGCTGAGCACCTTGTCCTCGATCGGTTTTTCCCAGCAAACGACAGGCGGGCGGGCGTCCTTGCGCGTTTCCGGACTGACCACGAGGGTCGAGTTCATCCTGATCTCCAGGCGCGGGGCCCACTCATAAGGCCGGCACTCGATGGACACGACCGGTCCCTGCGTGTCCAGGGTGCAGCCGCCCACTTCCACGCGCAGCCGCTGATGCTCGAACTGGCGCTTGCGGGTGTGGAACAGCTGGATCAGGGGACCGGGCGAGCAGACCAGGCAATTCTCCAGCCGAACGTCCGCCTGCAGGCTGTTGAGGTAGACGGGGGTAGTGACTCCGCGGAGGAACGAATTGCGGAACTCGACGAGGACGGGCAGAGGCGGCTCGCCGCGGGACTTCGGGTCCCAGGAGCGCTCTCCCTCGACCTTGACAAACGTCACGGGCGATCGGCCCAGGACCACCCCCCGCACAACGGTCACCGTCGCATCGACGAGCCGCAGGTTCGACTCCTTCAATTGCAGCAGGACAACCTCCGTGTCGTCCACCTTGCGATTGGTCAGATTGACGAACAGATCGACCCGCTCCAGCGTGAGACCGCCGCGCTCGACCTGCCACAGGCCGCGTCCGCTCTGCGGCACGGCCGGCAGCTCCCACAGCAGGATGGGCCGGACGGCCGCGGCGCCGGCTACCGTGAGCTGCTTGCCCGACAGACGCAGCTCGCCGACCTTGATCGGGCCAGCCTGGCTCACTTCGAGCCGATCGCCGTCCTCCGCGCCCTTCCAGGCGGACTCGAACGAGAGCTTGCCGGCGCCAACGATCCAGGTTCGCGGCAGCCGCGGCGGGGGCGGCGGGGCCGGGCGCAGGTCGTCGCTCTTCACCACCAGCACCGGGACTCCCTGGAGGGGATTCGCATGCGCCGAACCGAGGAAGCTGCCGAGCTGTCTGCTGAGTTCCCTGGCTTCTTTCGGCGAGAGAGTGACGGTCACAGGTTTCGGCGGCGGCTTGATGGGCTGTGGGGTCGGCTTCTCGACAACCGGCGGCTTCGTCTCGGGCGCCGGCTTCGGTCGTGGGTCCGTGACGGCCGGCGTTTCCACCACCAGCGGCTCGGTCTTCAGCAGCCGGTCGCGGAACAGCTGGATGCCGAGGTAGACGCCGCCGAGGACCAGCGCTGCCATGACCGGCACCAGGTACAGCAGCAGACCAAATCCGGATGCTGGGGTGCGGATCAGGGTTTCGTGACTGTCGCGGTCGGTCGGGGTGAGCGAGACCTGGGACGCCGGCCGGGTGGTGGGAAGCGGTGGCACGGATCGACCGGCGGGCATCTTCGCGGTTGCGGGGACCGGCGGGCTGACGCCGCGCCGCTCGCCAGGCGTGACGGCTGGCACGCCGCTGGCGCGGAGCTGTTCGATGTCCGCGAGCAGCTCCGCGGCGGTCTGGTAGCGGTCGTCCGGGTTCTTGGCCATGAGCTTGTCGATCATCGCCGCCACCTCGGCCGGCACGTCGGCACGGAGGTCCTGGATCGGCTCGGCCGTGCCCTGGAGATGGCCCAGGCCCTTGGCGAGCGGGTGCATGCCGGCGAACGGGGTTCGGCCGGCGAGCAGGTGATACCAGGTGCAGCCGAGCGAGTAGAGGTCGGAGCGGGCGTCCGCCTGGTGAGCGTCGGTGAACTGTTCCGGGCTCATGTAATCCGGCGTGCCCATGCCGCTGGCGTCCTGGGTCAGGACGCTCTCGGTGTCGGCCCGCAGCGCCAGGCCCAGATCGAGGAGCTTGACGGTTTGCCCCTCCAGAACGAGGTTCGACGGTTTGACGTCGCGGTGAATGATCTTGTGTTCATGAGCGTGCTGCAAGCCCCGCGCCGCCTGCTCGATCACGTCAAGCGACTCGGCCACGGACAGCGGTCCCTCTTTCTCGATGCGGGAACACAGGTTCATCCCCTGGATCAGCTCCATGATGATGAAGTGCGTCTGCCCCTCCTGCCCGACGTCATAGATCTGCACGACGTTGGGATGTTTCAGGCGGGCGACGGCCCGGGCCTCGCGCTGGAAGCGGGCGACAGCCTTGGCGTTCTTGACCAGCCGCTCCGGCAGCACCTTGAGCGCGACTTGCCGGCCGAGCTTGACCTGCTCCGCCCGATAGACCGTGCCCATGCCGCCGGCGCCGAGGCGATCGAGGATTTTGCAATGGCCCACGAAGAACCCTTCGGTGCGGCCGGCCAAGAGGCGTTTGGCCTGGTACTGGGTCAGGTCGCCGACGCGGACCAGGAACGCGGCCAGACGCTCGGTCGATTGCGGATCCGGGGGTGAGGTCGCCTGGAATTCGCGCACCCGTTGTTCCAGCAAAGGCCGTTCGAGCAGGCCGCTGCGGAGGACGGCCCGGAGGAATTCCTTCTGGGAGAGGGGAGTCATGGCGTTCTCCTGCGAGCGAGGGCACTGTCTTCATGGTATTCGGGGAGCTTGCCAACGTCGCGGCTGCTCATTTCTTGCCGACACGCCGCAACACGACGCGGTCGATCCCGAAGCGGTAGCCCGGCTTCGCGGCGTTCGGGCTGCTGCCCACGGTTTCGATGCGCAGGTTCACGTCGCCCCTGGGCAAGGTGTGTTCCCCCAGTTCCACGACCGGCAGCGGCGAGATCTCGGCAGCGAACAGGTCCACCTCTTTGCCGGCCGGCTCGCCGTTGATAGTGAATTTCACGACCCCCGACGCCGGACTGCGGGTCAGGCGCGCACGCACGCTCCATTTGCCTGCCTGGGGGACCGCAACCAGCAAGTCCGCCCACTGGCCCGGTTTGGTCGCCTCACCCAGCATTTGCCTGGCGTCACGGCCCCAGATCGAAGGCTTCAGAGGAAACGGCTCGCTCTGGAGTCGAACCTTCAGGTTTGCCGGATCGGCGACAGCGAGGTAGTCTGCGTGGTAAGGTGCCAGCGTGGCAGGCGGAGGTACTGGCAGTTTGTTCAGGTCGGCACCATACGGATACCCTGCCTCATGCGCAGACCCAGGAAACCCGTGGAACTGGGCGTAAGATCTTGGGGAAGAAGAGCGTCAAATAACTCCGATGCGTTAGCCAGGCTCTTTTTTTTGCGGCAAGTCCCGAATGTCCTCAACTCTGTTGCCCAATTGCATGCGTCTCGTCCTGCTGGGGGAGCTCACCGACCACTGCTAAATTTATCTATCTACTGCTTGGCTCGTTTTGCCATTCGGACCGGTATTACGCAGCCCAGATACCCTTGGAACGGGCGACATTGTCGCCGGCTTTGAATTCACGGAAACTTGTTGCGTAACACCGCCTCTCTTTTCTCGACAGGATTGAATAACTCCCTGGGATATATAAATGAGAAAAAGGTTTCCAGCCGCGAACCGTCGTGTAAATGCAGCGACTCCATTCGGAAGGATAACGGACTTGCGAGATCTTTTCCATCTACATTGCAATGACGAGTGTCCGCCTCCAAGGAGGGTACATCGGCGGAACGAAATGCTTTGATTGTCAGCGATAGAATCGCACCCAATTGCGTTTCCCCCGATTATGGCCGACTCGTCGAAGGAAACAGAGATCGATGGAGTCCCGCATTCCACCACAGCCGTGTTGATAGCCCCGCACATAACAATGGCTCAGGGAGACACGAAGTTGATTATCGATCCCCTTGGGATTATCAGACGCTGGATATGAGTATACCGATTTTGTCCCTGGGATTGCAGTGAAACTGCAGCTGTTCAGAGTAACATTGCTGTTCTCGGCCCAGATTCGCGGGATGGTAAATAGGTGGACGGGACACTGGTAACAAAGTGAATCCCCACCATGGTCAGGTCCACATTGAACACCGCTGAGGAAACATGCCGCCGCGGCTCCTCGCAAGATCGGCTGGTATCCTTTGCCGGCGCGAATGGTCAGCGGCGCATCTTGGACCTTGTCCTTGACCCGCAACACCGCGCCGCCCACGAGCATCGGTTGATTGGTGCGAATCTCGATGATGTCTCCGGGAATGGCCACGGCCACGGCGTCTTCCACGGACGCGAACATGCCGGCCCGACGCCCAACGAGCAGTTGCTTGGGTATCCTGCGGCCCGGTGTCTGCGCCGCCAGCGGCGGCAGCACTTCAAAGCCCGGCTCGCTCGGTTCCAGCGACGGCTCCGGCGGCTCCGGCACCTCCAGGTCGGCCTGCTCAGCAGCTGGCTGTGGCTGCACCACTGCCGGCTGCGGCTCCGCCGGGGCAGGCGCTGGCAGCACCACCTGTCGTCGGCGCAGGCCAGGCACGGTCAAGATCAGCCCGATCAGCACGACACAGGCCAGCACGGGAAGCAGCCAAACCAGCAACCGGAGCCAGGACCGTGGTTTCTTCACGCTGCGTTTGGTGCCGCTCTGGCTGGACGGCCGGCCCGGTGCTTCCACCTTCATGGCGCCGGCCCGTTTCGGATCCCGCCGGGGCACTCGGATACTGCTATTGCAGTGCGGACAGAGGACAGTTTGGCCCTCGTCGGCGCTGCTGGTGAAACGCTTGCCACAACTGCAAGTCAATGTCTTCGACATGGCTGAAACACTTCCTGGGCGATAGGGTCTTCTGTGGTTGCCCATTCCGACCTGCCATTCATGGCGGGTCGCTCTGGTCACGTCACGTACGGCTGCAGCGCCATTCGGGCCTCGCGGACGCCGGGAAAACGCTCCGCCGGCTCACGGGCGATCATCCGCTCGACGACCGCGCACAGGCCGCGCGGCAGGTCGCGCCGCCGCGCCGCCAGCGGCACTGGATCGTCGAGCAGGATCTTCAAGATCCGCTCGTGGGCATGGGCGGGGAAGTCGAAAAGGTAGCGATCCGTCAGCAGGTGGTAGAGCGTCGCGCCGGCCGCGTACTGGTCGGTGGCCGGCAGGGCGCCGCGGAAGTTCGTGATCTGCTCCGGCGGCAGAAAACCAATCGTGCCGCCGACCTCTCCGGTCAGCGTCAGGCCGCTCAGCTGCGTCGCCTGGTAGACCCGCGCCAGGCCAAAGTCGAGGAGCTTGACCACTTCCCGGCCGCCCTCCGTCGTCACCAGCACGTTGCTCGGCTTGATGTCGCGGTGGACGAACCGCCGGGCGTGGGCGTATTCCAGCGCTTCGAGAAGCTGGCAGACCCAGCCGACGGCGCGCGGCACCGGCAGCGGGCCGCCATGCTCCTTCAGCAGCTGGGCGGCATCCTTGCCCAGCACGTAGTCCATCGTGAGATACGGCAGGCCGTCCGCCTCGCCCAGGTCGTGGTAGCGCACCACGTGCGGATGGTCCAGTTGCCGCAGAATGGCGGCCTCACGCAGGAAGCGGGCGACCTTCACGTTCACGTTCGGGGCGTCCAGATCCGTGGCGATCGTCTTCAGCGCCACGCGACAGTTGTCCCGCCGGCAAAGGGCCAGGTAGACGACGCCCATGGCACCGTGCCCCAACTCGCGGATCAGCAGGTAGCCGTCGATCAACTGCGGCTGCGAACGAAGCGCCGGCACGCAGGCCGGGCAAAACGGCAGCACGGTCCGTCCTTCTTTGTTGCCGCGCTCCGGGGCCCTGGCAGGCGTCGGGGCCCCACAGGCCGCACACGTCCCGGGCGCGAAGCCGGCTGACCGTGTCGGCGGAGGGAGCGGCCCGGCTGGTTTCGCACGCGGTTTCTGGCCGCACGAGCGGTCCTGCTCGGGAACCCAGTCCGGCGGTGCCAGTTCGGTTGCATCGGAAGCGTCAAACGAGACCCGCAAGATCGTGTGGCCGACGCGAATCTTGTCGCCATTCTGGAGGTCCGCCCGGCGACCTTGCGCCCGTTCACCAGCGTGCCGTTGCGGCTGCCCATGTCCACCAGCCGGCACAGGGGTGGATTGACCTCGACCATGAAATGGATTCGCGATACGTAGCGATCCGCGCCCGACAATCGGAAGTGCGCTCGTTTCGAGCGACCGACCAGGAACATGTCGTGTCCCACGAAGGTAAAGACGCGCCCCTTGTGCGGCCCGGCCGTGACCTTCAGGCTGACCCGCAGTTCGGCGGCGGCGCTGGTGGCCGGCGTCCCGGCCTGGTTGCTTTCCTCGGGCGGGCCGTACGCGATCGTCTCGACCAACTGCGGGGGCGGCCCGGCCACGGTTGGTATCTCCTGGGCCCAGAGGCGTTCCAGCAGACTGCCGTCCGTGGGAAAGCGCTGGCGATAGTCCGCCAACGAGGACAGTGTTCCTTGTTTCTTCCGGTAAGCCCATTCCAGCGCCAGCAGCTCGCCCAGGAGGATCGAGCGTCCCGGCTCGGCGACGTCCGCCAGGTAGACCTCCAGACGCGGCGCCGGCCCGCCGGACAGGGCGTCGTGCCAGGCCAGCTCGAAGGCCAGGCATTTCTGGTCCACGCGCCGGGCGACCGCAGGGTGCCAGAGGTCTTCATGCTGCCGCGATGGGCCGGTCATGGCTGTCCCTCGTGGGCCCAAAGGCTGCGAACCACGCGCAGCCGGCGCTCGATGGTGCGCTCGACGCAGCCGAGCTGGGCTGCGATTTCCGCATTCGTCCAGCCTTCCATTTTGCGGAAGGCAATCGTCTGCAGCTCCGCATCGTTCAGCTGACCCAGCAGGCGTTGACACTCCTCGGCCACCTGCAGTGCAAAGTCGGGAGTCGGCTCCATGCCGATCATCTGGTCCAGGCCGAAGCCTTGCTCTTGCTCCTGGCCGTGCGTCAGGGCCGCCTCGTCCAGCACCTTGCCGCCGCCTCGTTTCAACCGGCGCTGATGCTTGCGGAGTTCGAAGGCCTTCCTGGCCGTGAGGGTGATCAGCAGCGGCCAGAGACCGTCACGATCGGCCAGTTGCGGGAACAGACCCCGCTCGACCGCAGCGCAGAAACTCTGGAAGGCGCTCAGGGCAACGTCCTCTTCGTCCGCCGCCCGGCACGGCGCTCCCTTCAGCCGATTCCGAGCCAGGGCGACGAGCTGCGGAAAATAGCGTTCCCAGAGCTTCTGCGCAGCCGCGGGGTCTCCCTGCTGCAGCTGCACAATCCAGCCGGTGACAGAGCCGGGTGCCTCCATGAAACGTGGGCCTCGAAGAGCAGATCGTGGGATGGTTTCCGGACGAACCCGCTTCTGCCGCCACTGAGGCGCCTGCTAAACCGTCTATCGACAAATCGACTTCCGACCCGACAGAACGGCGCGGGAAAAGCAAGCGAGCGGAATCCTAATGTATTGGGGACAAATTCCAGGTTCACTGTACCAGCCGGCGCTGACGACGGCAACGATTTTCCCGATGAATTGCACGACTGACCATTTGCTTTGCAACGAAAGGCATGCCCACGTGGAAAATGTCCCATCGGGGCTCAGCGATGCGGCGGGCTCTCTCCCCGAAGCAATGGGTGTCGCCGGGACACGACGGAGCAACTTCCCCGTGGCGACAGGTAGCGCAGCGTGTCTCCGGCCTTGCTGGGCCGGAGAATGCACACCACGTCGGCCTTGTTTCCGACTGCCAGCCCCCGTACGACGGTTCGCACCGTTGCCATGCCCGCTTCGTGCTCTTCCCGGACCAGCAGGAATTTGCTTCCGCCGGCGCAGCTCAGATACTCGAAGCCTCCGGGCAATTCCCACGAGGCCAGCTCCTTGCCCGTGTCCACCTCGACAATCTGTGCCTGGGACTTCGTTGCTCCCCCGCTGGCGTAAGCCAGCGGCCGTCATCGCTGAGTGCCACCGCGGCATTGGCCGCGAAAAACTCACCGGCCGGCAACGCGAACACCGCCCGGCCCCTGGACGCTGCACTCCCTGCAAACGAGACTGGTCGTGCTCCGATCCTGGCGGTCCCATCATTTCTTGCCGACACGACGGAATACCACGTTCTCGATCCCGAATTGGAAGCCGGGCTTGGGGGCGTTGGGACTGCTGCTCACGGTTTCGATCCGCAGATTCACTTCACCTTTGGGCAAGGTGTGTTCCCCCAGATCGACGGCCGGCAGCGACGACGTCTCCGGGGCGAACAGATCGATCTCTTTGCCGGCCGGCTCGCCGTTGAGAGTGAATTTCACAATCCCCGAGGGCGGGTCGCGCAGCAAGCGTGCCCGGACGCTCCATTTGCCGGCCTGGGGGACCCGAATCAGCAAGTCCGCCCACTGACCCGGTTTGGCCGGCACACCTCGCACTTGCCGGGGCTCCGAGCCTTTAACAAGCTGCAGAGGAAACGGCTCGCTCTGCTGTCGAACCTTCAAGATGCTTGAATCAGCGACGAGGAGATCGTCCGCATGGTAAGGCGTCAGCGTGGCAGGCGGCGGCACGGGCAGTTTGGTAAGGTCGGCCCCATAGCGGATGCCCTGGCTCATCCGCAGACCCAGCCAACCCGTTGAGCTGGGCGTCAGGTCCTGGGGCAGGAGCGTGTCGAGAAGTTCCCATGCGTTACGCACGCCCTTTTTTTCTGCCAGGTCCCGAATCTCCTCCACTCGCTTGCCCAGCTGCATCGTTTCGTCCTGCTGGGGGATCTCACCCACCACTGCTTCTTTTAGCCGCCTATTGACCAGTTTGCCATCGATTAACAAGGCCGGGTATTCGCCCGCCCAGCCATCATGGAGTCGGGCGGCATTGTCGCCGGCTTTGAACTCACGGAATCGTTGGCGTAACGCCGCATCTCTTTTCTCGACTGTGTTGAACAGGTTCTCGGGAACGTTATTGTACCCAAATCCAAAAAGAGCATCGTAGCGACCGATGGTCGTGTAAATGCTGCGCTCCATTTGAAAGGATACCGGACTGGCCAGCTCCTTTCCACCCGGCCTCACGTGGAGGTTTGAACCAAGAAGAGTACAGCGCCGGAACGAAATGGTTTGGTTGTCAGCGAGGTCGCACCCAATTGCTTCTCCCCCGATTATGGCCGACTCGTCGAAGGAAACAGAGATTGCTGGATTCCCTATCCGCACCATCGGCCCAGCGCCATAACCACGCACGAAACAGTGGTTTGCCAAGACGCGAAGCTTGGTGTCCATCCCTTTGGGATTCACAACGTAAATCTCAAATCTCGCTTTTGTCCCTGGGGTAGCAGTGATGCTGCAACTGGTCAGCGTCACATTGCTGTCCTCGGCCCAGATGCCGGAATGGAGATAGGTGGGATAGACACTCGTGACAAAATGAATTCCCACCAGGGTCAGGTCCACGTTGAACACCCTGAGGAACGAGACATCCGCACCGACCCGCAAGATCGGCTGGTAGCCTTTGCCGGCCCGAATGGTCAGCGGGGCATTTTCGACCTTGTCCTTGACGCGCAGCACGGCACCGCCGACGAGCATCGGCTGATTGGTGCGAATCTCGATGACGTCTCCGGGAATGGCCACGGCCACGGCGTCCTCCACGGAAGCAAACATGCCCGCCCGACCTCCCACCAGCAGCTGCTTGGGCACCCGGCGGCCCGCTGTCTGCGCCGCCAGGGGCGGCAGCACTTCCAGGCCCGGCTCGCTCGGTTCCAGCGAGGGCTGCGGCGGCTCCGGCACCTCCAGGTGGGTCTGCTCGGCGGCTGGCTGCGGTTGCACCACCTCCGGCTGCGGCTCTACCGGGGCAGGGGCTGGCGGCACCAGCACGCGCCGGCGCAGGCCGGGCACGGCCAGGATCAGCACGATCAGCACGACGCAGGCCAGCACGGGAAGCAGCCAGACCAGCAACCGCAGCCAGGACCGTGGCTTCTTCAGGCTGGGTTTGGCACCGCTGGGGCTGGACGGGAGGGCCGGCCCTCCCACCTTCAGGGCACCGGACCGTTTCGGAGCATCGCGCCGGGGAACCTGTATGCCGGCTTTGCAGTGCGGACAGCGGACGGTCTGTCCTTCGTCGGCACTGCTGCTGAAACGCTCGCCACAACTGCAAAGCAACGTCCGCGACATGGCTGGTACACTCCCTGGATAACGGGCTTTGTCCTGTTCCGATCCGGACATCCCTTCATTTCTTGCCGACACGCCGCAATACCACGTGTTCGATCCCGAATTGGAAGCCCGGCTTGGGGGCGTTGGGACTGCTGCCCACGGTTTCGACCCGCAGATTGATTTCACCCCTGGGCAAGGTGTGTTCCCCCAGATCGACGGCCGGCAGCGAGGACGGCTCCGGGGCGAACAGGTCCACCTCTTTGCCGGCCGGCTCGCCGTTGAGAGTGAATTTCACGATCCCAGAGGGCGGGTCGCGCAGCAAGCGTGCCCGCACGCTCCATTTGCCGGCCTGGGGGACCGGGATCAGCAAGTCTGCCCATTGACCCGGTTTGGCCGCCACACCTCGCACTTGCCGGAGTACGTCGCCCGTAATAAGCTGCAGAGGAAACGGCTCGCTCTGCTGTCGAACCTTCAGGATGCTTGGATCAGCGACGATGAGAGAGTCTGCCTGATAAGGTGTCAGCGTGGCAGCCGGCGGCGCGGGCAGTTTGTTCAGGTCGGCCCCATAGCGGATACCCTGGCTCAGCCGCAGACCCAGAAAACCCGTTGAGCTGGGCGTCAGATCCTGGGGAAGAAGCGTGTCAAGAAGATCCGCGGCGTTCGGCAGGTCCTTTTGCTGCAGGACTGCGCGGATTGCCTCGACTCTCTGGCCCAGCTGGATCGTCTGGTCCTGCTGGGGGAGGTCGCCGACGACTGCTTCCTTGAGATGCCTGTTCACCGGCTGGCCTCCCTCGATCACGGCCGGGTATTCGTGCGCCCAGCCGCGATGGAAACAGGCAGCACTGTCGCCGGCCTTGAATTCACGGAAGCGCGCCCGCAACCCCTTGTCTCGTTTCTCGAACGTATCGAACGCAGCCCTGGGTTCATACCCAAAGAGAAACAGGTCATCATAGTGACCGATCGTCGTGGAAATGCTGCGCTCCATTTGAAAGGACGCCGGATTGGTCAGCTCCTTGTCAACCAGGTTGACGTGAAGGTGCGAACCAAGGAGGGTGCAGTGGCGGAAGGAAATGCTTTGCTTGTCAGCGACAGGCTGGCACCAGATGATTTTTCCCCCGATGATGGCTGACTCGTCGAACGAAACCGCGATCGCTGGATTTCGGACCCACACCACTGGCCCAGCGCGGTAGCCACGCACAAAACAGTGGCTCAGGGAGATGCGAAACGTCTTGTCCGTCCCCCTGGAATTCCAAACGAAGACCTGAAATCGCGTCGCTGTCCCTGGGATGGCAGTGAGAGTGCAGCGGCTCAGCGTCACGTGGCTGTTCTCGGCCCCGATGGCGGGATGGAGATAGGTGTGTTTGACACTGGTAACAAAGTGAATGCCCATCAGGACCAGGTCCACGTTGAACAGCCTGAGGAACGACGTCTCCGCGGCGACGCGCAAGATCGGCTGGTATCCTTTGCCGGCGCGAATGGTCAGCGGCGCATTTTCGAGCTTGTCCTTGACCCGGAGCACCGCACCGCCGACGAGCATCGGCTGATTGGTGCGAATCTCGATGACGTCTCCGGGAATGGCCACGGCCACGGCGTCTTCCACGGAGGCGAACATGCCGGCCCGACGCCCCACCAGCAACTGCTTGGGCACCCGCCGGCCCGCTGTCTGCGTCGCCAGCGGCGGCAAGACTTCCAGGCCCGGCTCGCTCGATTCCAGCGATGGCTGCGGTGGCTCCGGCACCTCCAGGTCGGTCTGCTCGGGAGCTGGCTGCGGCTCCACCACTGCCGGCAGCGGGTCCGCCGGGGCAGGGGCGGGCGGCACCACCACGCGCCGGCGCAGGCCGGGCACGGCCAGGATCAGCACGATCAGCACGACACAGGCCAGCGCCGGGATCAGCCAGGCCAGCAACCGCAGCCAGGACCGGGGCTTCTTCAGGCTGCGTTTGTCGCTGCTCTGGCTGGACGGCAGGCCCGGTGCTTCTACCTTCAGGGCACCAGACCGTTTCGGATCGCGTCGTGGAACCTGGATGCCCGCTTTGCAGTGCGGACAACGCACGGTCTGTCCTTCGTCGGCACTGCTGCTGAAACGCTTGCCACAACTGCAAAGCAACGTCCGCGACATGGCTGGTACACTCCCTGGCTCACGGGACTTATCCTGATCCGATCCAGGCCATCCCTTCATTTCTTGCCAACTCGCCGCAACACCACACGCTCGATCCCGAATTGGAATCCCGGCTTCGGGGCGTTCGGACTGCGGCCCACCGTTTCAATCCGCAGGTTCACCTCGCCCTTGGGCAGGGTGTGTTCCCCTAGCTCCACGGCCGTCAACGGTGCTGTCTCGGCGGCGAACAGGTCCACTTCTTTGCCGGCTGGTTCACCGTTGAGTGTGAATTGCACGATCCCCGAAGCCGGGCTCTGTGTCAGACGCGCACGGACGCACCATTTGCCGGCCTGGGAGACCGGGATCAGCACGTCCGCCCACTGGCCCGGTTTGGTCGGCTTACCCAGCAGTTGCCGAGCGTCAGCGCCCCAATAAGGCCCCAGAGGAAACGGCTCACTCTTGAGTCGAACCTTCAGGTTCCCCGGATCGGCGATGGCGAGATCATGCGCATGGTAAGGAGTCAGCGTGGCAGCCGGAGGCACGGGCAGTTTGTTCAGGTCGGCGCCGTAGCGGATCCCCTGGCTCATCCGCTGCGCCAGCAAACCCGTTGAGCTGGGTGTCAGGTCTTGAGGAAGAAGAGTGGCAAGAAAAGCCCATGCGTCAGCCGCGCCCTTTTGCTTCAGCAAGTCCCGAATGTCCTCGACTTTCTTGCCCAGGCGCAGCGTCTCGTCCTGCTGGGAGATCACACCGACCGCTGCCTCGTTTTGCCGCATGGCGCCTCCAACCAGGGCCGGGTATTCGTTCGGCCAGCCCTTGGCTCTGAAGCGGACGACATTATCGTTGGCTTTGAATTCACGGAATCGTGCGCGTAATACCGCATCTCTTTTCTCGACTGTATCGCACAAGCCATCATACCCAAAGGCAAAAGGGGTATCGTAGGGGCCGACGTCCGTGTAAAGGCTGCGCTCCATTTGCAAGGATAACGGATTGGCCAGTTCCTTTCCGCCCACGGATACGTGAATTGAGTACGTACCACCAAGGAGGGTGCAGCGCCGGAACGAGATGCTTTGCTTCTCAGCGACAGGATCGCAATAAATGGCGGATCCGCCGACGATGGCGGACTCGTCGAAGGAAACAGAGATTGCTGGGTCCCGCATCAACACCGCTGACCCATCGGAATAACCACGCATCAAACAGTGGTGCAGAGAGACGCGCAGCGGATGATCGATCCCCTTGGGATTCCAGACGCGGATTCCAAATCGCGCCGTTGACCCTGGGCTGGTCGTGAAACTGCAACTCTTCACCATCACGTTGCTGTTCCAGGCCGCGATTTCGGGATGGAAATAGGTGGACGAGACGCTCGTCACAAAGTGAATCCCCTCCAGGGTCAGGTCCACGTTGGTCACCCAGAGGAAAGACGTCTCCGCGCCGACGCGCAAGATCGGCTGGTAACCTTTGCCGGCGCGAATCGTCAGCGGCGCATTTTCGCCTTTCTCTTTGACCCGGAGTTCCGCGCCGCCGACGAGCATCGGCTGATTGGTGCGAATCTCGATAACGTCTCCGGGAATGGCCACGGCCACGGCGTCTTCCACCGAGGCAAACATGCCCGCTCGCCGCCCCACCAGCAGTTGCTTGGGCACTCGCCGGCCCGGCGTCTGCGCCGCCAGCGGCGGCAGCACTTCCAGGCCCGGCTCGCTCGGTTCCAGCGATGGCTGCGGAGGCTCTGGCACCTCCAGTTCGGTCTCCTCGGCGGCTGGCTGCGGCTGCACCACTGCCGGCTGCGGGTCTGCCGGGGCAGGGGCTGGCGGCACCAGCCATGCGCCGCGCAGGCCGGGCACGGCCAGAATCAGCCCAATCAGCACGACACAGGCCAGTACCGGGAATCAGCCAGGCCAGCAACCGCAGCCAGCGACCGGGGCTTCTTCAGGCTGCGTTTGTCGCTGCTCTGGCTGGACGGCAGACCTGGTGCTGCCACTTTCAGGGCACCGGACCGTTTCGGATCGCGTCGGGGAACCTGAATGCCGGCTTTGCAGTGCGGACAGCGGACAGTTTGTCCTTCCTCGGCACTGCTGCTGAAACGCTGGCCACAACTGCAAAGTCAACGTCCGCGACATGGCTGGTACACCACCTGTTAATGGGACTTGTCGTGGTCCGATCCGAGACATCCCTTCATTTCTTGCCGACAACACGCCGCAACACCACGCGCTCGATCCCGAAGTGGAAGCCCGGCTTCGGAGCGTTGGGGCTGCTGCCTACCGTTTCGATGCGCAGGTTCACCTCGCCCCTGGGCAAGGTGTGTTCCCCCAAGTCCACGGCCGGCAGCGACGAGGTCTCCGGGGCGAACAGGTCCACCTCTTTGCCAGCTGGCTCACCGTTGAGAGTGACTTTCACGATCCCAGAAGTCGGCCCACGTGTCAGGCGCGCTCGCACGCTCCATTTGCCGGCCTGGGGAACAGCGACCAGCAAGTCCGCCCACTGGCCCGGTTTGGTCGCCGCACCCAGCAGTTGCCGTTCGCCCGGACCCCAATTCGGGAGCTGGCTCAGATCCTGATGCGTCAGAGGAAACGAATCGCTCTGAAGTCGAACCTTCGGCTTTACAGCCTCTGCGATGGTGAGATAATCCGCATGGAAAGGTGCCAGCGTGGCCAGCGGAGGCACGGGCAGTTGGTTCAGGTCAGCGCCATAGCGGATGCCCTGGCTCATCCGTAGTCCCAGAAAACCCGTTGAGCTGGGCGTCAGGTCCTGGGGAACAAGTGTGTAACACGCGTCCAGGGCGTTAGCGATGCCTTTGCTCCTTGCTTCCCGAATTGCCTCAACCCTGCTGCCGAATGCGATCGTCTGATCGTCCTGGGGAAGTTCTCCAACTAGCGCTTCTGAGATGCCTCCGGGGGGGCCGCAGCCCCAGGAACCTCGGAAGTGAGCGGCATTATCCCTGGCACTGAACTCTCGGAATGCTCTGCGTATTGTCTCATTTATCCCAGCGAGGTTGACCCCTGGGAGAGCATGAAATTCAAACAGGCACGCCCCCCCACCTGGATCCCCAGTGAAAATGCTTCGGTCCATTCGGAAGGACAACGGACTTGTGAGCTTTTTCCCACCGACGTGCATGGCCAGAAAGACATTATCAAGGACAGTGCATTGGCGGACGTAAATGCTCTGGTTCTCAGCAGGGGAGCAAAAAACACCCAATTCCCTGAGAAAAACCGACTCGTCGAGGGTTACAGAAACCGACGGACCCGCCATGGCCACCACTGGGCTTGAGGGATAGCCACGCACAAAACAGTGGTTCACCGACACGCGAAGCTTATTGTCTATCCCCTTCGGGTTCGTGATGGAGAGAACCACTCCAGATCCCGTCATTGGTCTTCCAGTCAAACTGCAGCGTTCCAGCGTAACATTGCTGCTCTCGGCCTTGATGTCGGGATTGCTCCAGGTGGGCCCGACCCCGGTGACCAGGTGAATCCCAACGAGTTTCAGATCCACGTTGACAACCGTAAGGAACGAGACATCCGCGGCGACTCGCAAGATCGGTTGGTAGCCTTTGCCGGCGCGAATGGTCAGCGGCGCATTTTCGACCCTCTCCTTGACCCGCACTGCCGCACCGCCCACGAGCATCGGCTGATTGGTGCGAATCTCGATGACGTCTCCGGGAATGGCCACGGCCACCGCGTCTTCCACCGAAGCAAACATGCCCGCCCGACGCCCCACCAGCAGTTGCTTGGGCACTCGCCGGCCCAGCGTCTGTGCTGCCAGGGGCGGCAGCACTTCCAGGCCCGGCTCGCTCGATTCCAGCGACGGCTGTGGCGGCTCCGGCACCTCCAGGTCAGTCTCCTCGGCGGTCTGCTGCTGCTGCACTGCTTCCGGTTGCGGTTCGGAAGGCGCTGGGGCAGGCGTTGTTTGCACCAGCACGCGTCGGCGCAGGCCGGGCACGGCCAAGATCAGGCCAATCAGCACGACACACGCTGCCACGGGAAGCAGCCAGGCGAGCAACCGCACACTGGGCCGTGCTTTCTTCAGGCTGCGTTTGTCACTGTTCCGCGACATGGATGGAATGCTCCCTGGGCAAAAGTCCTTTCGGACCGCCTTGCCATTCCTGGCGGTCCGGTCACGTCAGGTACGGCTGCAGCGCCAGGCGGGCCTCGCGGACGCCGGGATACCGCTCCGCCAGCTCCCGGGCGAGCATCCGCTCGACGACCGCGCACAGGCCGGGCGGCAGATCGGGCCGCCGCGCCGCCGGAGGCACTGGCCTGTCCAGCAGGATCTTCAAGAGCCGCTCATGCGGATGAGCCGGGAAATCGAACAGATAGCAATTCGTCAGCAGATAGTAGAGTGTCGCGCCGACCGCGTACTGGTCGGTGGCCGGCAGGGCGCCGCGGAAGTTCGTGATCTGCTCCGGCGGCAGAAAACCAATCGTGCCGCCGACCTCTCCGGTCAGCGTCAGGCCGCTCAGCTGCGTCGCCTGGTAGACCCGCGCCAGGCCAAAGTCGAGGAGCTTGACCACTTCCCGGCCGCCCTCCGTGGTCACCAGCACGTTGCTCGGCTTGATGTCGCGGTGGACGAACCGCCGGGCGTGGGTGTATTCCAGCGCTTCGAGGACCTGGCAGGCCCAGCCGACGGCGCGCGGCACCGGCAGCGGGCCGCCATGCTCCTTCAGCAGCTGGGCGGCATCCTTGCCCAGCACGTAGTCCATCGTGAGATACGGCAGGCCGTCCGCCTCGCCCAGGTCGTGGTAGCGCACCACGTGCGGATGTTCCAGTTGCCGCAGAATGGCGGCCTCACGCAGGAACCGGGCGACCCTCGCGTCCACGTCGGGAGCGTCCGCGTCCGTGGTGATGGTCTTCAGCGCCACCAGGCAACTGTCCCGCCGGCAAAGGGCCAGGTAGACCACCCCCATGGCGCCGTGCCCCAGCTCGTGGATCAGAACGTGGCCGTCGATCGGCTGCGGCCGGGAACGGAGCGCCGTCCTGCAAGCCGGGCAGAATGGCAGCTCACTCGGTCCCTCCCTGGTGCCGCCCTCCGGGACCCGGGCAGGCATCGGGATCCCACAGGCCGCACACGTCCCCGGCGCGAAGCCGGCGGACCGGGCCCGTGGCAGAGGCGGCAGCCCGGCGGGTTTGGCACGCGGTTTCACCCCGGAGGATGGATCCTGCCTGGGGGATCGGTTGGCGCGTGCGATCGCATCAGGGGCGAAGGACACCTGCAGGACCGTCCGGCCGACGCGAACCTTGTCGCCATTCTGGAGGTCAGCCTGCTGCACCTTGTTCCCGTTCACCATGGTGCCGTTGCGGCTGCCCATGTCCATCAGCCGGCACAGGGGCGGATTGACCTCGACGACGAAGTGGATGCGCGAGACGTAGCGGTCCGCGCTGGACAGGCGGAAATGGGCCCACTTGGAGCGGCCGATCAGGAACGTGTCGTGCCCCACGAAGGAAAAGACACGCCCCTTCTGCGGCCCGGCCGTGACCTTCAGACTGACCCGCAGGTCGGCGTCGGTGCTGCCGGCCGTGTCGCTTTCCCCGGGCGGGCGATAGGTAACGGTTTCGGACAGCTGCGGGGGGCGCGCAGCGTGGCTGCGGTCTTCGGGCTGCCGCGACGGATCGGTCATGGCTGGTCCTCGTCGGCCCAGAGGCTGCGAACCACGCGCAGGCGGGACAAGCAAGGAACATTGCTCGCCCCCACCCCGCTTGTCGGGGTGGGGGCGAGCAATGTTCCTTATTTGTGCCACGGTGTGCTAACCAATAGACACAAGCAAGACGCCGGTGCGGCTGCCTTTTTTCCAAAAAAGCATCGCCGATCGTCCGGCCCCGCGGACCTGGGCTAGTTTCCCCGGAGCCCTTCCTCGAACCGCTTCACCTCCTCGGCCACGGCGGGCAGATCGGCAAGCAGCACGCGCCCGCCACAGGCCCACGCCAGCCACCGGCCATCCGCACTGAAGTGAATCGCTTCGCCCCGCGGCTCTGACCAGCTGATCCCGACAAATTTCAGGCTCGGCCGACCCCCGCGCCACAGCACCAGGTCTGCCTCCCAGCGCCGCTCAACCGCGTGTGCGCCGTAGGTCTGCCCACCACCCCCAGGGGCGATTGTGGGCATGGCATCAGGCAGGACGGGGAGGGATTCGCCCGGCTGCGAGTTTGCCAGCGAAAAGCGGCGCATTCCCTCGCCATCCGAGAACCACAACCATTTCCCATCGGGACTCAGAGATGCCGCGGGCTCCCGACCCCCCGCAATGGGCGTCGCCTTGATCCGACGGAGCAGCTTCCCCGTGGCGACCTCGCGAACCTCAACCCGTTGGGCCTCCACCGGTCTCCGCGGGCCGATCCAGGCGTGATAGCGACCGTCCGGGGTGAGGCGGGCGGACAGGTAGCGGTACGTGTCTCCTGCCTCGCTGGGACGAAGGATGCGCACCACGTCGGCCTTGTTTCCGATGGCCAGCTCCCGCACGACGGTGCGAACCGTAGCCTGGCCCGCTTCGTGTTCTTCCCGGACCAGCAGGAATGTGCCTCCGCCGGCGCAGCCCAGATACTCGAAGCCTCCGGGCAATTCCCACGAGGCCAGCTCCTTTCCCGTGTCCACCTCGACAATCCGTGCCAGGGACTTCGTCGCTCCGCCGCTGGCGTAAGCCAGCAGCCGGCCGTCGTCGCTGAGTGCCACCGCGGCATTGCCCGCGAAAAACTCCCCGGCCGGCAAGGCCAGCACCGCGCGTTGTGGCACGGTCTCCCGACCGTGCCACCCCAGCCGCTGCACGTCCCAGACGCGCGCCTCAAAGCGGCTGTCCAGCGTGACGAAGTGGCGGTTCTGCCGTGCCCAGGCGAGCTGGAGAATGGTGCCACCCTGGTGGCCGGTGCAGAAGTCTGCCGGGCCTGGCAAGAGCAGCTCATCGAAGGTAACGTCTTCGCGACCCCCACTGACAAAATGCCGGCCGTCCCGGGCGAACCCCAGCGGGATCCTCCCGGTGAGCTGGGGCTCGCCGGTCTCGACGTCCCACGTCTGCCCGGCGCCAACGATGCCGGCCATCAACCAGCGCCCGTCCGGCGTGAACAGGATACTGCCGCCCGCGCTGGTGAAGTGAGTGAACGCGGCAAACTGATGCCTGGGAACGCCGTCGCGATGCCACAACCCGACGTTGCCGTCCTTGGTGGCGACGGCGATCAGCTGGCCATCCGGCGACCACGCCAGCCCTTCCACGCTGGTGCGGTAGGCAGGCAGGCGCTGCACCGAGTGCTCGCTGAAATTGTGCAGGCATACCGTCCCATCCTCGGCACCCACGGCCAGCAGAGTCGCGTCCTTGCTGAAGCACGCCGCACGCAGCGGGCCCGTCCCCTCCAGTCTCCGCTTGCCCTCTTCCTTGAATCCGGGGAGCGACCACGACCGCACCTGGCCGTCCACCCGGCAGGCACACAGCGTTCTGGCCTGGGGACCGAAGCCAAAGGCCAGGGTCTGGGGTTGATCCGAACCCTCCAGCTCCGCCAGGACCCGGTTCACTTCCCGGTCCCAGACCCGCAAGCCACCGCCGGCCGGCGCGAACAGGAGATAAGTGCCGTCGGGACTGTAAGCCAGCCGGGGACGTGGCGCAGCGGGGTCCAGGCCTTCCGGCAGCTTCGCGGCCCGGCCACGCGGCCAGTACACGGGACCGACCGGCGTGCCAATGACGATCGCCTCGCCGTCGGGGTGCATCGCCGCGGGCCAGAGGGCGGAGACGGAGGCCGGCAGGATGGTCTGGTCTTCCTCCCTCGGCGGCCGAAGGTCCGGGACCGCCAGGGTGGCCGCGAACAGCGAACGACGTTCCAGGTCCAGCTCGTCCGCGATGTCGCCAGGCACCAGCAACCGGCGGGGCCTGGCCGTGGCGCGGAGCAGTTCCTGTGCTTCGAGGCGCCGGCCGGCTGTCGGCGTGCGCAGCCGCTGGCGGGCGCGAGCCAGAAGGGCCCGGACCTCGACTTCCGCTCGGGCCCTGGCCTCCAGGACGTGGGAGGCCTCCGCGACGTGCCGGCGCACGTCCGCCTCGTGGGCCCGGTACAGGAGGAAGGCGCTCACCGCCACGAAGGCCACGAGCGCGACGCCCAGAATGGTGGCCTCCGGTCGATGCCGCCGGACCCAGCGCCGGGCTCGTTGCCCGAGTGTTAGGGGAACGATGGACAGCGGCTCGTCGTGCAGCCAGCGCCATAGCTCGTCGGCCATGGCTCCCGCCGAGGCGAAGCGGTCGGCCCGGTCCTTTTCCAGCGCCTTCAGGCAGATCCGTTCCAGGTCCCGAGGGACCGCACGGTTGACGGAGCGCGGGCTGCGGGGGACCTCCTGGCGGAGCGACGTCAGCAGCTCGGCGGCAGAGCCGGCACGGTAGGGCAGGCAGCCGGTGAGCACCTGATACAGGACCACCCCCAGACTGAACACGTCGCTGCGCGGGTCGGCTTCCTGGGCCCGTCCCTCCGCCTGCTCCGGCGACACGTAAGCGGGAGTGCCCGCGAATTCCCCGTGCTCAGCGTTCGGCACCACGGTGTTCAGGCGTCGGGCCAGGCCAAAATCGATGAGCTGCGGCTCGCCGCTTCGATTCAGCAGGATGTTGGCGGGCTTGACGTCGCGATGCACCACACCCGCTTCGTGGGCGAACTGGAGGGCTGTGGCGATCTTGTAGGTCAGCTCGGCCGCTTCCCGGAAGGAGAGCGGCGGGCCGGCCTGCAAGCGCTGCTCCAGCGTTTTGCTGTCCTCCACCAGCTCCATGGCGACGTACCGCCGACCCGCGTCCACGCCCGTCTCCAGGAAGGGCACGATAAAGGTGTGGCGCAGCTCGCTCAGGATGTTGGCGTCCTGCTCGAAGCGGCCAACCGCATCCGACACGCCGGGGAGGTCCAGACGCAGCACCTTGAGAGCAATGACCTTGTCCGACCTGAGGTCGTGGGCCCGATAGACCACGGACCAGGCCCCCTCACCGAGCAACCCAACAATCTGGTAGCGGCCGATGAAGAGAGCGCGGGCGGCAGGCGAGCTGCTCCGGCCGCCGGCGACGAGGGCGGCACGGAACTCGGCTCGCTGCGCAGCTTGCCCATCCGATGGAGGGCCTCGATGGTTTCCAGACGCTGGGCGACCTCCTGGGCCAGCGGCAGATGCAGCAGCATCAGCTCGTAGGGGTCGGGGTCCTCCCCGGCCCGGAGGCGCTCGTGATAATCGTCCTCGAGTGCCTGGAGCTGCTGTTCCGCGACGTCCGGCTCCTCGCCCTGGCGCCGCTCGCGGTCATCGGTGGACAACGAATCGTCAGCGGTGGCCATGGTCCTCACGTCCCGCGTGCAGCGCGCAACCGAGCAAGGACCTTCGCCAGACGCCGTCGGACCGAGGCCTCATGGCAGCCTCGCCGGCGGCCGATCTCGCGCAGGCTCACTCCGTCGCGATACACCAGATTGATCAGCTCCTGGTCCTCCGGCGGGAGAACACCCAGAGCAGCATCCAGCCACGCCAGGTCCTCACTGACGATCAGGGCATCGAGGGGTGCGGGATCCGGAGCCGCTGGGATGAACCCCGCTTGCTGAGCCGTGGCATCCTCAACGGCGAGCGGGACCCTCTTGCCGGCCTGTTTCCGCACGAAGCGAATCACGTGGTTGTGGAAGGCATTGCGGAAGACCTGCTTCAGCCAGGCCAGGAGACGGCGCTTGACTTTGTCGTCGCTGCCGGAGCTGTTCAGGTCCTTGATGCCCTTGCGGCCCTTCTCCCAGACGTCGCCCAGCACGGCCGAAATGCTCTCTCCAAACCAGCTCGCCAGCAAAGGGCGAACACTTGCGAGCAGCTCCGGGCGCACCAGCGTGAACAGGTCGTTCCACTTCTCCTCGTTGTGCTGCGCCTCGACGAGGAGGCGCGAAAAAGCCCCCGCGGCCGTCGCGAACCAGGACGCGGCAGCCCCTGGCGAACACGACCGGGGGAGCGGCCTTGCTGGACGATGGTGGCTGCCATTGTGCTGTCTCCTGATTGATTGACACCGACCGAGGCCCCGTGCGGCGCCAGCGGGCACAACTTTCTCCGGTTTTTGGTCCCTCACTTGTCCGGCTGTTTGAGCTTGCGTTTGGCCTTGAGCAGCTGAATCTCGGCGTCGAGGCGGTAGTATCGGAAGGTTTCCACTTCGTAGCGAGCCATTTGCCCGTCCTTCATCAACTGGTTGGCGTGCTGCTCGAGTTCCCGGGCGATCGCCAGGTTTCTTTCGAGGACAGGGATCTGGTCCATTGGTTTGTCGCTCAAATCCAGTTCTGCCGCAATCCACTTCTGCATCGCCATGTGAAGTTGCAGCAAAGAAGGACCATTGGGGCGCCAATCCACCGTGCTCTAACCATCCCTTTGACGGAAGCGAGAGCGGCATTGTATCGCTCCTTGAGCAGTTTGCGCAGCTCGTCATCCCCATCGGCCGGTTTCAAGGGTTCGGCATCTCGCAGGAAAGCAAAAGCTTCCTTGGGTTGCTCGGCCAGCTGCGGAGGCTGCTCGCCCAGGACCTGTTGCGCCTTGCGCAGCGCGGCTTCCGCTTCCGCCCGGTTCTGCTCCGCCATCTCCCTTGCTTGCATTTCCGCCATCATCGCCCTCTCCACCGCGATCATGGCCTGGAGGCGCTGCTGCCGGATGAAAAGCATGGTCAGCAAGACCGGCAGGAGGGCCAGCACCAGCAGGAACACAGCGAGCAGCACGACCAGCCACGGACGGGTGCGATACCAGTGCCAGAAACCGCCGCTCTTCAGGGGCTGCCGGCGCGGCGGCTCATCGTCCTCGTCCGGCGGAACGGGCCAGAGGAGCGGTTCCGCGGAGCCAGGAGTGCGTGAGGCGGTGACCTGCGGTCGAGAGGCGGGCGCCGGTCGCGGGGCCGCCAGCTCCGGCACGGCCGAGACCGGAACCCACTGGTCGGTGCCTGGAGGCAGCACCTGGTCGTCGGGCCGCAATTCGCCGGCGTCCACGAGCAGACGCAGCTGCGCCAGGGTGAAGGGCCCGACCTTCTGCTGATTGAGGTGGGCGGACCACTCGGACGTTTCCGCCAGCCCAGGCGTTGAGGGGGGAGACATGGCCTTGTCCTCGATTGAACGTGACACTGCGACGGTTGCCACCATCGAGGATACACGTTCGAGGCGAGAGGAGCAAAGAGATTATCCGCCGCGCTTCAGACAGCAGTTCTTGAACTTCTTGCCGCTGCCGCAGGGACAGGGATCGTTCCGGCCGACTCGTCCCGTGGAGCGTTCCCGCGGCAGCGGCGCCGGCGATTCGGAGGCGCCGGGGCCCTCGAAGCGGACGTGCTCGCTGGAGCCTTGCTGGAGGGCCTGGCGGAGCAAGCTGCCGTTGTACTTGCCCAGGGCCTCCGCCGTGCTGAGCGTGGCTTTGGTTTTCTCCCAGGTCGCCTTCATCTGATCGAGAATCCCCTGCCCCTTCCAGCCGTGAAGCTGACCCAGGGGGAGGAAGGCGCCGGTCGTCATGGTCATGCCGTCCACGGTGAAGAGCCGGCCAACGAACATCAGACCGGGAGTCCCCGACCGGCTCATGCTGACGTCCAGGATAAAATGCTGCTCGCCGTGCAGGACGTCTTCAAGAAGCACACCGGCGCCGGGCTCGACGTCCCGGATGACAAAGACCGAGAAGAGGGCGTCCTTCATCCCTTCCAGCACCAGTTGCTCGTCCGAACCGGGGGCAAACGGCGACTGCTCCAGGCAGCGCTGGACGCTGTTGCGGCCGTTGCGGTAGACGTCGTAGATGCAATGGTCCGAGAGGATGGCCATGTCCGCCTCGGCGCCCAGCACCAGGGTCTTGCCGCGGAGAAGACCCAGGTTCGTACCGCCCTCGTCGAGGACGTCCTTGAGCCTGTGTTTGAGCAGGGCGTTGTTGACCTGCATGGCCTTGGCCCGCAATTGCTGATACCGCGCCACGAGGTGGGCATGGCTGGACATGGACGGATTCTCCCTGGTGCTGAAGCAAGACACACGCCGGTCGGTTCATTCTATCCGACCTGGGGAGGGAAGGTGAAGAGCGAGAAAGGAGCAAGCGCGGAGTCACCCCACCAGGCCCAGCACCTGTCCCAGAAGGTTGTCCTGCGGATAGCTGTGCCCCAGGTGCTGCCGGAACCCCTCGGCATAGGCGACGCCGGCCGCCTGGCCCTGGTGGCTGCTCCAGTCGCGCATCGCCTTCAGATACTGGTCCATGCCGTGGTGCTGCAGCAGCCAGTCGCGCTGGCTGGCGTGCGCCGCCAGCATGGCCGCCTTGGTGTCGATCACCGAGCTGACGTCGATGCGGAAGGCCGGCTCCACCGGCCGGCCCAGCGGGTCCTTGCCCTCGATGGGATCGCAGTAATAGAGGTGTGGGATGCCCTCCAGGGGAGGGGGCTGGCCCGCACGCCTGCGTGCGCTCCGGCCGGCAGGCCGGCCTGCGTCTGCGCCGAAGAAGTTGGGGATGCCGGCCCCGAACACGGCCGCCCGCGCCAGCTGGCTGGTCACTTCGTGGTCCACCATGTAATCGGTCGGGCTGTGCGTGAACACCAGCCGGGGACGAACCGTCCGCAGCAAGCGGGTAATGCTTTCCAGGGGGCGCTCGCCGTAGAAGATCAGCAGATCGCGCTCTTCCAGACAGTGATAGGTCGCACCGATCAGGCGGGCGGCGGCGGCGCCCTCGGCCCGGCGAATGCGGGCGATCTCCTCGGGAGGGTGGACCATCGAGCCCTTGTCGCCCGGCGTCATGCTGGCGACGTGGACCTCCCAGCCCAGCTGGCCCAGCCGGATCAGCGTGCCGGCACAGAGGAACTCGGCATCGTCCGGATGAGCCAGGATGCTCAGAGCGACCGACTTCATTGTCTCGGCGGCCTCGTTGGGCGTGGCTTCTCCTCCTTGTCCTTGGCCTGCGGCCTGGGCAAGAGGTTCTTGCGTGTCAGCACGGTCTGGATCACGTTCGGGGCGATCAGCGGCCGAGTCTGGAACACCCGGATGGCGCTGGCCGAGCGCAGCGGACCGTTCGCTTCGGGGAACGCCAGCAGGCCCACCGCCCACGCGGCCTGCTCGGCCGACAGGTGGGGATCCATGACCTCGATGTCAAAGGGGCCCTTGAACAGCGACAGCGTCCCCGGCGGGCGCACGTCCACGCCTTTCACGCCACTCGAGCCAAGCCGGTACTTCAGCACGTTCTTCAGCGGAAGCAGGTCCGCGATCACGCAGCCGCCCGCCACGCGCTGCAGCTGCCCCGCTTCCTGGATCAAGGCAAGCGTTTCCGTCAGCTCCTGCTTCAGACGCCGGCCGTACTGCTCGTTGACCAGGTCCAGGTACTTCAGCTGGATCTCGAAGGTCGATTCCTGGATGAAGTTGTCTTCGCGGTATTCCCGGTGCTTGTCCGGCTGCTTGACGCTCAGCACCTGGTCGCGCCAGGCCGCGATGCCCTCCTTGTAAGCGTCCAGCGCCCGCCCCGGCGAGCCGCGCAGCCGATAGGTCTCGGCCTCGTACAGCTTTTTCCGGGCCGCGATCGTCTCTGGTTCCGCTTCCACGATGGCACGCTGGTAGTGCGACTGGAAGTTCGCCAGCCGGCGATAGAAATCGTAGTCGTACATGAAACGGGCGGCCTTGTACAGCGGCTGTTCGTCGGCCGGCAAGCTCCGGATGAAGCTTTCCAGCTGTTCCCGGGTTTGCCGTTCCTGCTCCCGCGGCGACATCCGGGTATCGATGTTGCTGGGCGCGTAAGGCCGGGTGCCGTGGGGCAGCCCCTTCATGTCCCAGTATTTCTCGGCCGGTACGAGCTTGTTGACCTTGTCTTGCTCGGTGGGGAACAGCATCCAGTTGGCCTCGCCATGCTTCTTGTACATGTCCCGGCAGTCGGCCCACGCCTGCGTTGACGAGCTTTTCAGCGGCACCGCCAGCTCGGCCGGCTTGCCGTCGCTGAAATAGTCCAGCTGTCCCTGTGGCCCCTTGAACCAGCCGAGGATTTTCCAGGGCGTGCCGTCAAACCAGCCCTCGACCTGCAGGGCGTCACTGCGGTGATACTCCGTCAGGGCCGGGTAGCCGCGGAAGAGCAGGGTGGTCATGTGCCGGGGCCGGCGCTGCCGGGCCCGATCGGTCGGGTCCTTGGTGGAGCCGGGAAAGAGGTCGGGATCGGGGATCGGCTCCTGGGCATAGCAATACCAGGCCCGGGCCACCGCGAAGCCGTCCACGTCGTCTTTCAGATCGTCCGCGGAGGTCAGTTCCTTCCAGGAGTCGGTCGGCAGGAACAGCCGCTGCGGCGGCAGCGGCGAGCGCGGCGGCGGCAGCGCCGGAAAGCGCTCCTCCATCGGCAGCAGCTGGTCCTCCCTGTCCGGTCGCCAGGTCCCATTGGTGGGCGTGGCGGCCACGTACTGGTACAGCGACGGCACGCGCCAGTTCTCGGCCAGGAATTGCACCACGTCCTCGGGCTTCTCACAGGTAAACAGCCGCTCCTGCTGCTGGCGGTCGTCACGCCGCAGGCCCTCGCGCAGCCGGCGCACCAGCTTGGGGTGTTCCTTGCAGAACTTCTCGAACTCCACCCAGTTGAAGGTGCGGACCCCGCCGGGTTGCTCGGGCGGATTCCAGAACCGGGCCGGGTCGCGCTGGTTGGGCGGAATGCAGCTCAGCTGGAACAGTGAGCGGTGGACGTTCGTCTCGTCGCTGATGGTGATCTTGTGCTGCGTGTAAAAGCCGATCGAGAAGCGCATGTCGGGGTTGTCGCGGTTCTGCCGTTCGCCCTCGGTCAGCAGCAGGATGCCGCGGGTGATGAAGAAATACTTGTCGCTGATCCGGTCCGATTCCACCGAGACGTTGTAAGAGAGGTTCCAGCTCTGGAACAGCCAGGGAACGATGAAGTGCGGCTGCAGCTTGGTCAACCAGCGGACCTGAAACTCCAGCTCGCTCCACTGGTTCTTCTTCTGCGTTTCGATGGCGTTGTTCCACAAAATGCAGGTGGCCAGGCCGCGAAACCCGGTCAGGCTCAGGCGCAGCACCGAGCCGGACAGCTCCAGGTCGCCCCGGCTCTCCTCCCGCAGCTTCAGCTCGTTCTCCTGGGCCTCGACCGCATAGCGTCGCCAGAAGAACGAGCCGGTGAACAGCAGCAGGATCAGCGCGCCATAGAGCCACTTGCGGACCGTCAGCAGCTCACGCGGCGACAGCGTCCGGTCCAGGAACTTACTGGCGAACCACTGCAAGAAGGAGTTCTGCATGGTTGGGGTCTCCGTCGTAATCTCCTGGCAGGAAAGTAGTCATCACGCTCCGCGTGATGGTTTCATCACGCGGAGCGTGATGACTACTTTCCTGCCGAAGTCATGTCTGCGATGCAATTTCCCGCCACCGGATCAGGTAATAGGCCAGCACCGCCCAGGGCAGCAGGTAGCCGGCCAGGACCACCAGGCTCAGGACCAGCTGCGCCAGCGGAATGTTGAATCCCTCGGCCACGTAGTTCGTCAGCGAAAAGCGATCCACGTCGGGCAAGAGGTTGGTCAGCCCCTGGATCAGCAAGCGGAAGCCCTTGTCCGACCACAGGACGAGGTTCTTCACGGCGCTGTTTTCGATCGGGGAGTTGAGGCTGCGGCCGAAGATTCGTGTCGCCGCCTCCATCGGCCCGCCGCCGAAATTGGTGCCCAGGGCCACGCTCTGGATAAACTCGGTGAACATGCCGCCCACGTAAAACACGCAGGTGATCAGCAGGGCGATGACGCCGCTCAGGTAAGTACTGAGGGCCACGGCCAGGCCGCACACCAGCACCAGACGATACCACAGACCCAGCGCCCCCTTGAAGAAGTTGATGCCAAACCAGAGCGTTTCCAGCCCCTGGCTGGGATCGTCCTGCAAAAAGTAGAGGTCGTAGCGGGCCATGCCGACGTAGCCGGCCGAGCTGTTGTTGCGGACGCGCACCGTCAGCACCGGTGGCTTCTTGCCGCTGGTTGCGGAGGACGGGCCCTGTTTCAGGGCGTTCTTGAACAGGCCGCCCGGCAGGTCGATCGCCTGGGTGTGATAATCCAGGACGTTCTTGCCGGGGACCTCGAAGTACCCGTACTTCTCAGCCAGCTCGTTCTCGGCTTCCTTGAGCTTGTCGGGGTTGTTCCTGGCCTCGGCCAGCTTCCGCCGATACTCCAGCTCGTCGCCCCTCTTGAAGTTGTGCGTCGTGAAGACGAACTCACACGACAGGTTCTGTCCTTCGGTGCCAACGTGCAAGCGGTAGACGTCAAAGCTGAACTCGCAGCGGACCACGGGCCGGCTGGCCAGGACGGCGGGCGCGGTCGGGAAGGTAAAGACGGCGTGCTGGGGCTGCTTGCCCGGCAAGGGTCCGGCGATGTAACTGCGGTAGGTCCACTCCCGGCCGACGCTCTCGGCCTTCGAGGAATCGCCGGTGCCCTCGAAGGCCAGCAGGCCGTAGAGCGGATCGCGGGCCCGCAGGCTCTCCGCTGCCGCGGCCGGATCGACGTTGCGCAAGACGTAGAGCAGGCTCACGCCCGTCATGACCAGCAGGACGACGGTCAGCAGCCCCGTGAAACCGAGGAAGCGGCCCAGCACCACCTCGAAGCGCTCCACCGGCTTGGTCAGGATGGTGTGGATGGTCTGCTGCTTGATGTCGGTCGGGATGCTGAACGACCCCAGGATCAGGGCCGAGAGCAGCAGCAGCGGCCCCATCGCATAGTAAACGATGTTGACGTAGGTCTGCACCTGCTGCTCGGGCTTGTAGGGCACGTACCAGTTGGCGAACAGGTAGACCAGCAGCAAGATGGCGAAGACCCAGGGGACGCGCCGGCGAAGGGCTTCCTTGAAGCTGAGCCGGGCGATGGCCCAGATGCGTCGGCCGCGAAGCTGAGACAGGTTCAGCAGGAAGCCCAGGCTGGCGGCCACGATGGCACAGAGGCCCCCGGCCGACTGAATGAGCAAAGCACGGTTGATGGCCTCGACAACCGATTGAGGCAACTCACCCTTGTCCGGGATCGCCGGGAGTCGCATTCGGAGGGTGATCCCAACCGCGTAAAGCACCACGGCCGAGAACAGCAGAGCCAGGAACGCTCGCGGTTGCCAGGCGGGAGTGCCTTTCCAGTCGCCGCGGAACAACCGGAGGAAGGACAGGATCAGCCAGAAAGCCAGCAAGAGCCCCGCAAGGATGCCGGCGACAATGCCGTAGGCCTGGATTGTCCGCGATTCCAGGATGGCCCCGAGCCCCACCCCCGCCGCGGCGCAGACCAGCAAGCCCGCGAACAAGAGCGGTTGCCAGAGCGGGACGCGCTTCCAGTCCAGGCGCCACAGCCCAACGCAAATCACCCACAGGGTCACGCCGATCAGGGCCACCAGGCCGACGACGCGCGCCCAGCTGGCCAGCAGCAGCGGCAAATCCTGATACTGCAAGGGATCGCGTTCAAAAACCTGAACCGCCAACATCTCGCGACTCCTCTTTCACCCCTCAGTGTCTCTCTCGATTGTGGCAGGTTGTCCGAGCCGCGCACGCAGCGCAGCGGAGTAAGCGGCCCTGCGGGCTCCCGGGCCGCTTACTCCGCTGCGCTGCGTGCGCGGCTCGGACAGCCTGGGAGAGCAGGAACGTCGCTCACCCCCTCTTGATCCGTTCCCCGCCATCGGCCGACGGCGGCGGGGCGGGCTTGGGCTCTTCCTTCTCGGGCAGGTAGCGTCGGCCGGGCCGGGCCTTGCGTTCGGCGATGATGCGCTCGAAGTAATCTTCCAGCGTCGTGGTCGGATGGCCCAGCGAATCCAGGCTGCCGCCGTGCTTGCGCAGCACCTCTTCCAGGTCGCGCCTCAGGGCGTCGGTCAACGGCAGGCCGCTGCCGCGCAGCTCGACCCGATTGGTGTCTTGCAGCAGCGTCTTGACCGAGCCATAGTCGGCCAGCTCACCCTCGTCCAGGATGGCGATGCGGTCGCAAACGTCCTGGACGTCCTCCAACCGGTGCGAGCACATGATCACCGTCTTGCCCAGGTTGCGCAGCTGGACGATCAGGTTCTTCATCCAGCGGGCCCCCAGCGGATCGAGGCCGGAGGTCGGCTCGTCGAGGATGACCAGGTCGGGGTCGTTGATCAAGGCCTGGGCCAACCCGATGCGCTGCCGCATGCCCTTGGAGTATTCCTTGAGCACCTGCTTGCGGGCCTCCTTGAGCCCGACGCGCTCGATCAGCTCCTGGGCCTTGGCCTCGCGGGTGTTGGGGTCGAGGTTGAACAGCCGGCCATAGAAGTCGAGCGTTTCCTCGGCGGTGAGGAAGCGGTACAGGTACGATTCCTCGGGCAGGTAGCCGATGCGCTCGTTCTTCTTGACGTCGGAGGCCGGCTTGCCGAAGACAAAGGCCTCCCCCTGGGTGGGGAACAGCAGGCCCAGCAGCAGTTTGATCGTGGTGGTCTTGCCGGAGCCGTTGGGACCGAGCAGGCCGAAGATTTCGCCCCGCCGGATGGTCACGTTCAGGGCGTTCAGTGCCGTCTTCTTCTTGCGGCCCCAGAAGTCGCGGTAGACCTTGGTCAGGTTTCGGGTCTCGATAATCAGGTCGTCGGCCATGGCGCCCCTCACCAGGAAAGTCCGGGTGTTGACGATGCTTGCACACTGGGATAACGCTGGTACGCAGCCGAGAGATTTCCGGTTCGGTCGAACGGGCGGATTTTTTCGCGCTGGCGCCGGCGCTGTTACTTTAGGGAGGCAACCGCCGGAGGGAAAGGCAGCTTGATTTATCGTTTCGCGCTCACCCGGCCCAGCGCGAAACGATAAATCAAAGACGCTCCTCACCCCCGGAAGTCGCGCCAGGCGCCACCGCCGCCGCGGATCTGGTTGGGCGCGAACAGCGGCTTGTAGCTCATCGAGGGACAGCCCTCGACGTAGTACCCCAGATAGACCCAGGGCAGCCGGCGCCGGCGGGCCTCCTCGATCAGCGACAGGACGTTCCACACTCCCAGGCCGCGGTTGCGTTCCCTCGGCTCGTAAAAGAAGTAGATGGCCGAGAGCCCTCCCACCAGCGGCTCGCCGTCCTCGGACAGGGCCAGGGGCAGCCGGCCGTCGGGACCGGGCCGGCTCCGCTGCTGCCGGACCGCCGGCAGGTAATCGACGTAGCCGACGCCGACCAGCTTGCCGGCCAGGTAGTAGCACCACTCCTCGATCGGGAAGGGGTTGTCCACGAACGAGCTGGCGTAGCTGGCCGCGTCCTTGGCGGGGTGGTCAGGCCAGCCCTTGGTTTCCGATTGGAAGGCGTGGTAGCGGTCGTACAGGGCCAGCTTGGTCCGGGTCACCGTGGGCGGACCGATGCGCAGCTCGACCGGGCCTTCATTCTCCTTGCGGTTGCGCCGCTGACTGCGGTTGGGGGTGAAGCGCTCGACCGAGACGCGCAGCGACTGGCAGGCCTGGCAATCGTCGCAGGCTGGCCGGAACAGCATGGTGCCGAAGTGGCGCCAGCCCTCGACCATCCGCTGCAAATACTCCGCCGCCGACAGGGTCACGACGTAGTCGTATTCCAGGCTCCACAGCTGATCCGCCAGGTAACCGCAGCGGCTGGGAGAGGCAATGTAGCGGAAGAGCGATTCCATGAACCCCTTCACCGTTTCAGTTTGAGCAGATAGCGCTCCACCAGCCAGTCGGCCAGCGACCGGGGGAGATACCGCAGCAGCTGAACCTGCCAGGCGTCACCGGGCGGAAAGGCAACAAAGGACTTCCGGCTCCGGATCGCCCCAACGATGCGCCGGACCGCGTCCTCGACTCTCATCATATTCTTCAGTGTGACCGCCTTCACGCTTTCGGTCAAGGGTGTGCGAATCCATCCAGGACAGATTGTCGTGCAAACAATGCCCAGCGGTTTCAACTCGACCCGGAGCGCATCGAACAGGGCGTTGACGCCGGCCTTGCTGGCACAGTACCCGCCCATCAGGGGCAGGCCGCGATACGACGCCAGGCTGGAGATGGCCACCAGCTGTCCGGAGCGGCGCTGGAGCATGCCGTCCAGCACCGCCTCGACGCTGTTGACCACGCCTTCCAGGTTGACCCGGATCTGGGCGTTGAACTCCTCGGCATCGAAGGTGAGCGCCGAGGTTTCCCGGCCGATGCCGGCGTTGGCGATCAGGACGTCGGTCGGTCCCAGCTGGGCCTCGAGCTGGCCGACGGCCTGGCGCAGCCCGGCCCGGTCGGTGACGTCGGCGATGGCGGTGGCGCAGGCCTGACCGGGCAGCTGGTCCCGCAAGGATTGCAGGCCCTCCGGCGCTCGATCGATGGCGGCGATTGTTGCTCCAAGGGCCGACAGCTGGCGGGCCAGCTCCCGGCCGATGCCGCTGCCGGCCCCGGTGATCAGGACGACGCGATTGCGGAAATCGTTCATGGAGAAGGCCCAGGGGTATCGGGGTCAACGGGTTGGCGTTGTTCTATGGAAGCCGCATCGGTATTGTGTCGGCCGGTTTCTGGACAGGAGGTTCCCGCATGGTGATGGTGACAGACTGCCTTCTCCTGGCGACGGGCTTTACCGGTGCCTTGACGCTGCGTTTCCTCTGGCGCATGCTCTGCCAGCTGTTTGTGGCTCCCCCCTCGGTCCTGGTCCACCTGGCCACCGGCACGGGGAGCCTCGACCCCCTGCGGACGGCCCTGAAGCGCGCCCGCCGCGAGGTCCTGGTCCTGGCCCGGTCGTTCGCGGCCCGGCCCATCGCCCAGGCGCTGGTCGAGGCCAAGATGCGCGGGCTGAACGTCGAGCTGCTGCTGGACGCGGCCTGTGAGCGTGATCGCTCGTCGGACGTGGCCTTTTTCCTCGACCAGGGGCTTCCGGCCCAGGTGTCGGCCGCGGAGGTGCTGGGCCCGGAAGTGACCATGCTGATCGACGGCCGGACCATCCTGGCGGGCGGCTTTGCCAGTCCTCCGGAGGAAGGCGACGACAGCACGGTGAACCTGCTGGAGATCAAGGGCCATCCCGAGGTGTTGCAGACCTACCGCCAGCTGGTGCAGGACCACCGCAGCGAGGCCCGCCCGGCCCAGAAGCCGCAGCCGGCCCAGCCGGCTCCGAAACCGCATCCCGCCCCGGCCGAGCAGCGGACTCCGCCTGTCCCGGCGTCCCGGCCGTTCGCCCCGGTCACCCCGCCGCCCCAGCCCGCCGCGCGGACCGTGCCGGCCCCGGCTCCCGCCCCCCAGACGCCACCGGCCCCGCCAGCGCCAGCTCCGGCACCCCGAGCCCCCGCTGCGCTCGTGGAACGAACCGTACCCGCCGCTGCTGCTCCGGCACCCCGGCCTCAGCCGGCGCCCGCAGCCAGGCCGCCCGCTCCGGCACTGGCTCCGGCCGCTGCCCGCCCGGCACCCGCACCGGCCGCTCCAACCCCGGCCCCCGCACCGGCACCCGCCGCCAAGGCCCCGAGTTCTCGGTCCAAGTCGGTTCAGCGCGCCGCCGCCCCAGCTCCGGCACCCCAACCCACGGCCGAGGAACCACCCCCGCCGCCGGAGAACGAGCCGGAAGCGAACGCAGACGAAGCGGAAACCCCGTTGCCGCCGGGGTTTGACTTTGCCGCCCTGCGCCGGGCGATCCAGGGCGCGGCGTAGAGGGATCACTCCTCCGTCCGCACCGCGTAGAAGCCTGCTTCGCGTTCCTGCAACCGGGACGAGCCGGTCAGCACCTGGCCGTCCCCGGTAAACAAGAAGCCGGTGAAGGTCTGTTCCGACCGGGGAAACTTGACCGTGAACTGCACCGAATGCTTCGGCGTCAGCACTCGGCCGTGGACCTCATATTTGGAGCCATCCTTGTCCGAGTAGTAGTGTCCACTGACGGTGCCGTCCTCCTCGACCTTGAGGGTCAGCTTGCCGGAGCGCCGGCCGTCGTCGTGCAAGCGGTAGGTGCCGTTGAACCAGCGCGGCTCGAACTTCTCGCCCACGACCAGCTTCGCTCCCTTCTTCGGCACCACGTCGGCCAGCGGCTTGACCACCAGGAACAGCCGCGCCTTGCCCAGCGGCACCAGTCCGACCCGGTTGCCGGCGACGACAAAGCCGCACGTCGCCGCCCACCTCCTCCGGCACCACCTGGCCTTGCTCCAGACTCAACCGATAGCCGGGAAACAACGTCAGCCCTTGCCCCGAGGCGAGGACGGCCCGTTCCTCTCCTCCCTTGAAGGTGACGTAGCGCTCCACGCGCAAGGTCGGCAGAAAGGCGCCTTCCTCATCCAGTTTCTGGCGGGCCGGCTGCACCAGCAGTTTGCTGTAACTGCCCGCCGTCGTCTGCACGATCACAAACGCCGCGGAGACGTTGGTCAGCACCCGGTCGTTGTCGGTAATGAGATCCGGCGTCAGGAGCTTGATCTCCTTGACGTGGTCGGTTCCGATCATCTTCGCCAGGACCGGGTTGGTGCAGTAGTCGAACAGATCGGCCCGGGCCAGGGTCGGCGTCGCAAGCAGCCCGAGCATCAGCAGACAGAGGCGCAAACACATGGTCAATCTCCCGAGGTAGAGGGCGAGCGGCGCGGCGTCAGCCCGCCGGTGCAGGCTGTTACCGGCGGGCTGACGCCGCGCCGCTCGCCTTGCTGTTAGTGGTCTCAAGGAAAAAACTGGGGTTCCTTGAAAGACAAAGGCGTTTCTCGGGGCGACTGCGTTGCTTGACAGCGCTGGAGTGCAGGGATACCATTGCCTTTCCCTGTTGACCTTGCGGCAACCCAATCGAACGGAGCGCGCGCCATGAGCAGTAAATGTCCTCATTGTGCTTCCCTGTTGTCGGCGTCTGAGATCAAAGAGGGTTGGTGCGACTCCTGCGGCAAACGGATCCCCAGCTACGCGACCACGGAGACGTCGCCTTCCAGTGGGTTGCCGGCCTCGACCCAGAAGAGCCGCATGACAGACTACCGCACGGCCTCCCGTCGTGATCTGCTCAACTGGGGCGGGGTTTGTGCGGGTCTGGACCAGATGGCTTTCGCCGTCCTTCTGACCATGCTGAGCATCCCGCTCTATCTGCTGAGCAGCGAATGGGTTGGGGCTTTTGCTGGAACGCTGAGGCTCTTGCTCCTCTTCGCGGTCTTGTTTGCGGCGGCCCTGGTGGTGGCCGGGCAGCTGTCGTTGTGCAGGGCGCCGTCCGAGTCCGACGCCAGAGTGCTGGCGATCGCGTCGGTCTTGTGCATGGTGCTGAACCTGGTGCTGCTGGCCCTGCTTCCCGTGGTGGGCGAAAACCTGCACTTGCCCGGACAAGCGGGCCTCTCTCCGGAGGTGCTCACGTTCCTTGGCTACTTCCTCCAGGGCTTGCAATTGCTTCAATTTGTGCTGTTTGTGTTGTTTCTGCGCCAGACGGCAGCGTCCCTGAGCAGCCCGGTCCTGGCCAGAAACGTCGTCCTCTTTCTGGTTGTCTCCTTGCTGCTCTGGGTCGGAACTTTGATTGCCCTGCATTCTCCCACGGTGCTGCAATGGTTGGCCGCCGGTCTGAAGGAGAGCCTGTTCTGGACCGGTGTGGCCCTGCTCGAAGGCTGGCTGCTCTGGTTTTCGATCCTGCTGTTTTTGGTGAGCCGGACCATCATCAGCACGGTGAGCGGATGAGGCCCCTGTCCGCGATAGAATAGAATAGCCCATGCTTGCGGCTCCTGATCCGGAGGACTTCTTCGATGAAGGACGAACTCGTCAGCCTGACCTATGAGATCGAACTCGAACCGGGCGAGCCCCCGCGCCCCCCGGAGGAGCTGGCGGCCACGGTAGGCCCGGGTCGCTGGCGGCTCACGCTCCAGCCCATGCATCGGACCCCGGTACGAAATCATTCCGCCTTCCTCAACAGCTACGCTCCGGAGGACGAGGGGCTGTACGATGCCTATCCAGCCCGGTGAGTTCTCTGAGGAGAAATCCAGCGTTGGTTTTCCCCAGATTCTTCTTCCTTGTCCGACCCGCTAGCTGTAAGATGTTCCCATTGCGTCTGCCCGGAAACGCTCCCGCCCCGATACCCACCTGCTCTCGTTCCTGGAGAACACCGATGTCGTCGCTGACTGGTCAAGCCACTCCCGGGGCCAATCGGAACCACCGCCTGTCCCGCCGGCATTTCCTTGAAATCGGGGCCCTCGGCATCGGGGGGCTCACCCTGCCGCAGCTCTGGAAGGCCGAGGCCGCCACCGGGGTTCGCTCGTCGCACAAGTCGGTGATCCTCATTTACCTGGTCGGCGGACCGCCGCATCAGGACCTGTTCGACCTGAAGCCGCAGGCCCCCAAGGAGATTGCCGGACCCTGGAAGCCGATCGCCACCTCGGTCCCCGGCATCCAGATCTGCGAGGCCCTGCCGCGCCTGGCCCGGATCATGGACCGGCTGGTGATCGTCCGCTCCCTGGTCGGCAATCACAACGACCACGACGCCAGCCAGGTGTACCACGGGCACCATCCGCGCAAGGCCCCCGCGTCCGGCGGCTGGCCGCAGCTGGGCTCCGCCGTCGCCCGGCTGCAAGGGCCGGCCGATCGGGCCACGCCGCCGTTCATCAGCCTGTGCTACACCTGCACGCATGGCCCCTACAACGAGCCCGGACCTGGCTTCCTCGGCGCTTCGTACGCTCCCTTCCGGGCCCTGGGCCGGGCGCGGGAAGACATGGTGCTTCGCGGCATCACCGTCAATCGGCTGGCCGATCGCAAGACCCTGCTGCGGACCTTCGACGACATGCGCCGCGACGCCGACAGCAGCGGCACCATGAAGGGCATGGACCACTTCACCGAACAGGCATTCAGTCTGCTCACGTCCTCGCGGTTGGCGGAGGCGATCGATCTGTCCCGGGAAGATCCCCGCGTCGTCGAGCGCTACGGCACCGGCGATCCGACCATCTTCATGGACCAGAACGGGGCCCCGCGCGTCCCGCAGAGCCTGCTCATGGCCCGGCGGCTGATCGAGGCCGGTGCCCGCGTCGTCACGCTGAATTACAGCAAATGGGACTGGCATGGCGGAGCCAACAACTCCATCTTCAAGCGGGAAGCAGAGGACTTCCCGGTGTTCGATCAGTGCGTCAGCGCCCTGGTCGAGGATCTGCATCAGCGCGGGCTGGACGAGGATTGCACCGTGGTCATCCTGGGTGAGTTCGGCCGCACGCCGAAGATCAGCGCCCAGGTCGGTCGCGATCACTGGCCGCAGGTCAACTGTGCCCTGCTGGCTGGCGGCGGCATGAAGACCGGGCAGGTGATCGGCGCCACCGACCGTATCGGCGGCGAAGCGGCCGCCCGGCCGGTCACCTGGGGCGAGCTGTTCGCCACGCTGTACCACAACCTCGGCATTGACGCGAACACCGCGCTCCCAGACCTCGCCGGCCGGCCGCAGTACCTGGTGGAGGACCAGGCGCTACCGCTGCGGGAGGTCCTGTGAGCCGCTCGGATTGCCGTCAATCGTCCCCCAGCACCGGTTGGAGGATGGGCTCCGGTTCGGCATGGAGGTGGTAACGCTGGCAAATGCGCAGGCAGTTGTTCCAGCGCAGCAGGGCATCGTCATTGTTGGGCGGCCGCACCTGCTCGGCTTGCTGGTAGAAGTCCATCGCCTGACGAATCCAGGAGTAGGCGGCCGTGGTGCTTCCCGGTCCGCCCTGGATGGCGCAGGCATGGCCGTGCCGCTCCCACATGAGGCCGCTGTAGTAGAGCCGCTCGTACTCGCCTTGCAGCCGGGTGGCCACGTGCTGGGCCTGCTCGAAGCAATCACCGGGTCCGCTGCGGAATTGATCGGTCAGGGCCATGAGCAGCATCACCAGCGCCTGCTGGTTCTCCGGCTCCACGGCCAGGATGTCCAGACAGATGCTTTCCGCCTGGGCCGGCTCGTTGAGCAGCCGATAGTGCTTCGCCTTGTCCAGGGCCAGAGGGACGGCGTCCCGCGAGATCACTTTGAATCGGAACAACATGGAGAGTCTCCTCTTGGTGCTTTTCCCCCCCTCTCTGCAAACATAGCGCTGAACATAACCCGCTGCCGGGCGCTTTGCAAGAGGCTAGTCGCGGGAAAAGCAGCTATTGCTGGTTTGCCTGTCCGCAAGTCCATCCGGCTTGATCGTTTCCGCGCCGTTACCGGCCGTTTGCTGACGGTGGGCCGACACGCTCTGCCCTGATGCGGTGGTTCCTGTCACGGATCGTGGGGAACGTCCTGTCCGGCTTGCGGATCGGGACGGTTGCTGTCCATGACCTCCTTGAGATAGGCGAGCCAGGAGGCATTCTCCTGGGCCAGGAACTCGCTGTCGTCGCAACCCGCCAGGGGCCGCGGCGCGGAAGGGGGGCTCTGCCGGTTCGTGGTTCGTTTCGGTTTCGACCTGGTCCTTGGTGGGGCAGTGCTTTGCGGGTCCGCAGGGACCGGCTCGGCGTCGGCCGGCTGCTCCTCGTCTTCGTCCTCGTCCGGCTCCGGCTGGGCAGCGCCTGCCGCGGCGGGAGCCGGTTCGGTGAGGGAGTCGCGGAACATCTGAGAGAGGTCCTGAGCCATCTTGTCCTGCACTTCGGGCAGGGCGGCGCGGAGCAAGGTGCAGGCCAGCGGGGCCTGCATGCCGCCGGCCACGGCGGCGAGGTCGTCGGGGTGGATGCGGTCCTGCTGGAACTGCTCCCATTCGTGGCGGTCCAGGGAGTCGGGATCCACCGCCTTGTCCGGCTTGCCGATGGCGTAGGACAGCACCAGCCGGGCTGCGGACACGTCGCCTTCCTTGGCTTTGTGGAGCAGCTGGCGGACGATCGCTTGCAGATCCTCCACCGTCACCGTGTCCAGCAGCGCCTGGCGAAGGGCCGCCGTCTTGCGGGCGAAGGGGTTGCCCGGCCCGCCCGGGTTACCCCGGCAAAACCGCCCGCTGCTGTCCCGGCCGGCCGGCTCGGTCGGAGTCGCCTGAGCTGCGGCGGCCACCGGCGGTGGCGTTTGGGGAATGGAAGCGTCAGTGGTTGGCTGCTTGGGAGAGCGGGAGGCCTGGCTCGCGGTGGGCCGGCCGTTGGGGAAAGGATGTGACGGGTTCATGGTTGTTCTTCGCTGCGATAAAGAAGCGCGACAGGCCCGAAGGGGGCACGCATTCCTCCAGTATGAACTGGACATGTACGTTTGTACCAGAGCAATCGTGAAAAAAAATGGAACAGAGGGACAAATCGTGATATGCTGACCGGGGAAAAGAGGCTGCCCGGGCGGCTCGAAATATGCTGACCGACGCCTTGCTAGGCTGACCGGGAAGCGGAAATAGGCTGACCGGAGACGTGATAGCGAGACCAGGCGAAATATGCTGACCGGCCGAAATATGTTGACCGACCGGTCAGCCTAATCACCAGTTCGGGTGCGACACGAGGTCGCCGCTGTTACTGTAATGCACTCTTTGGAGTGACATAACCTGCTGTGCTGCCAGCAGTATCCTACCGGGACGTGCGTCAGGGATGAGGTGCGAAGCTCTCGGAACAACGTAGCCTCCTCCGCTCCGGAGGGCGGTCACGGTCGCGAGGCCAAGACCGCGACTCCCAGCATCCAGGGGGTTGGGAACCAGGATCGTGTGGTACGGTCAACACAAGTGAAGTGCTGCTAAACGCCGTAAGTGATGCCAAGCGCAAGATGCTGACACGCTTGGACCAAAAGGTAAGTGGTCAAGCCCGGAGGCTCCGAACTTCTCCGGCGCAGCCGACGCACCACCGGCGGAGAGGCGCGACCTAACCCGCACTGTAACAGCGGCGGAACGTGGTAAGCCCGTCGTCTCCCCAGCAGGACGGCCTGCTGGGAAAGCGAACCGCAAGGCCAGCCCAGGGGGCGGCGGGTAAAGGAGGAGGGAGCAAGCGAAGGCCGGTCTGTAATGGGCCGGATAGGGATTGCGCCTGGCGGCAACATCATCCCGCGGCGAAAGCCGGCAGACTTCCCTCTGGTCTTCCGTCACGAGAGAACCTTGGCCAACTGACTTGGGGAGTAAAGCAGACATGTCGGCGGCGGCAACGCTTGCTGGTGCGGCTCCCGACCTTGTGCCCGGCTGGCACTCCATCAACTGGAGGAAGGTCTGGCACAATGTTCGTCGGCTCCAGGCGCGTATCGTGAAGGCGGTTCGGGAGGGCAGATGGGGGAAAGTCCACGCACTGGTTTATCTGCTCACCCACTCGTTTAGTGGCCGAGCTGCGGCCATTTTGCGAGTAACCACCAATCAAGGTGCTTCCACCCCCGGAGTGGACGGCGACTGCTGGGACACTCCTCAGCTGAAAGCAGCCGCTTTCAGCAAACTCCGCCGCCACGGCTATCATCCACAGCCGTTGCGACGGCTCTACATTCCGAAAAGCAGCAACCCTTCCAAACTTCGTCCTCTGGGCATCCCGACCCTGATCGATCGAGCCATGCAGGCTCTGTATCTGCTCGGCCTTGATCCGATCGTGGAAACGACTGCCGATGCCAACTCCTACGGCTTTCGCAGTCAGCGGTGCTGTGCCGATGCTCTGGATCAATGCTACAAGATCCTGAACCATCGCGACAGCGCGACGTGGGTCCTGGAAGGTGACATCAAAGCTTGCTTTGATCGGATCGGTCATGACTGGCTGCTGACACACATCCCCATGGATCGAGTCATCCTCCGGAAATGGCTGCAAGCTGGATACCTGGAAAAAGGCGTCTTCTTCGCCACCACGGAAGGAACACCTCAAGGGGGCATTGCCTCCCCTGCACTGGCGAACGCGACCCTGGATGGACTGGAAACGCTGCTGCGGGAACGCTTCGGCGCCACCCGGCCGCAACGCACAAGGAACAAGGTCCACCTGGTCCGCTATGCGGATGACTTCATCATTACGGGCACATCGAAGGAACTTCTGCGTATTGAAGTACAACCTCTCGTGGCACACTTCTTGAAGGAGCGGGGTCTTGAACTCTCCCACGAGAAAACCAGCATCACGCAAGTGACAGACGGCTTCGACTTTCTGGGCCAGAACGTCCGACGTTTCGGGACCAAGCTTCTACTGAAGCCTTCCCGCAAGAACGAGCAACGCTTCCTGGCCAAGGTAGACGACCTGATCCGGCACCATGGTGGACATCTGACGGCCGGGGAACTGGTTGAGCGACTCAACCCGCTGATTAGCGGCTGGGCGCAATACCACCGGCACGTGTCGAACAATCGGCGATTGGATCGCATGGATCGATTGATTCAGAATAAACTGTGGCGTTGGGCGCGACGGCGACACCGGCACAAGTCAACGACTTGGATCAAAGCCAAATACTTCCTGGTGTTAGGCGATGGCCGGTGGCGTTTTTGTGGCACGGTCAAGGACTCGAAGGGCAAGCGGCACCCTGTCTGCCTGGTGCAAGCAGGAGCCACACCCATCCGACGACACGTGAAAGTCCGAGGTGAAGCGAATCCTTACGATCCGGCCTGGGAGCTGTACTTCGAGGAGCGCTTGGCGACTCAAATGGCCAGCACCTTGACAGGTCGTGGGACGGCGCGTTACCTTTGGCTGGAGCAGGACGGCAAATGTCTCGTGTGCGGTCAACCGTTGACGCTGGAAGCAGGCTGGCACATCCACCACCTGCTCTGGCGAACCTATGGCGGAGACGACCACGTAGACAATCTCGTGCTGCTTCACCCCAACTGTCATCGACAAGTTCACAGCGAGCGATTGGTGGTGAACAAGGCTGCGTCCCGCGAGGGGCGTTTGTGAAGGCTTGAGCTGCGTGCGTCGAAAGGCGCCCGCGCAGTTCTTAGGGGAGGAGGTGGCGGCAACGCCATCTCCTTACCCGACTGAAGGAATCGATGAATCCCAGGTAGGTGAAGATGAACGCAGATCAACCTCCCCTGATCTTCTTGAGCCACTCGGGTCGAGACCACGACCCGGCATGCGCCCTCGCACGTCGCCTCGAAAAGGAGTTGGCGGCAGCGGGGCATGTCGTTCGGGTCTTTAACACTTCGGATCCAGAACATCGCTTCAAGGAACTGGCGATTCGAGGTGGATCAGTGTGGCGCGACCAAATCGCCGAATACGAAGGTGAGCTTCGAGAATATCTACTCTCAAATTTGCTCAATTCAGTCGCCTATATCTTGTTGGTTTCATGGCGAAGTTTGCAGAAAGAGAGCCCTTGGGTCGCTTTCGAGATCGAAACTGCTCACGAATTGGCGGGGAACAGGCGTGTGTTCTTCCTCCCGGCTGTCTTGGATGGAGCGTGGAGCCTACCAGGAGATTCCAAGATCTACCAAGGTGTGGATCTGGCAGCGGGCGATGGGTTTGCCCGGCTGATGGAGGCATTGGTTAGAGCGTTTCACAACTGAGTGTGAATTAGAGATTGAAGCATCGTGGGGAAGGCAGACCGAACAAAGACGCTTCTGCGGACGCCAGGGGGCATCTGGTTTTTCTGCCTCAGCGGCCACCCAGCCCCCCGGCGCCGCAGAGCTTGGCGTTCGGCATCATCGTCGCCTGGTATCAGCAATCTACCTGTGCTCTGCCGGCGGGTGCGGGTACAATTGGATTTGAGGCCATCATGAGTGGTCAGGAGGTGTTTATGAGGCGTGCTGCCATTTGTCTACTGCTCTTGACGGTTGTGGCGGGTCCTCAGCGAGCAGATGATCCGCCTGGGGAGAACAACCGTATGCCCGATGCCCGCGTCCGGTTGGACGTTGCCTGCTCGTGGGGCCGGATCGTGGTCAAGCAGGGGCGAACCGTAGTTTTCGAGCCGGCGGCCGAGCTGGAGAGGCCCGAGAAACGGTCGGGCCGCAACGGTGGGAAGACTGCCGCCCTGAGCAATACTCTCGTACCGAGGACGCTGAAGCCCGATGAGTTGGTCAAGGAGCTGCGGTCGTCCCAGGCCACTACTCTCGTGCCGGCACCCGTGAAGCCGCAGCCGGTCAGCGACCAGCGCTTCCCGCCGCCCTACTTTGCAATCATGACTGGAGAGGGTTTCCTGAAGAGCGAGGCGGGTCTGGGGAACTACGAAGTCTCGATCGAACTGCGTATGCCCCGGCATGCCTGCACTCCTGCTTCTGCCAAGGCCGATCCGTAGCGTCCGTACGGTCGGCCGTGGCTCGGCCGAACCAGTCGCTTCAGCAGACGGCGGCCGCGATCCTGGTTTCTTCGAGTTTCAAGCCTCAGCGCGCGGCCGCCGCTGCTGAGCTTTGCCGTTCGGGTGCGACACGAGGTCGCCGATGTAGCTGTGCTGAGGCACTTGGATAAGTGTTGACAGCACCCGCTTTTCTGCGAGCGGTATCATACCGGCTAAGAAGCGCCGGGACAACGTAGCCCCCTCTCTCGGGAGGGCAGCCAAGGCGTGAGCCGTAACTGCGACTGCCAGCAGCAAGGGTGGTCGGGAACCAAGATCGAGTGGTATGGCCAACCCAGGTAAAGCATCGCAGGCGTCGTCACAAAGGACAAGCGCAAGCTGCTGAACCGCTTGGACCAAAAGGTACGTGGCCAGGTCCGGAGGCCGCGAACTCCTCCGGCGCAGATGTCGAGCCACCGGCGTAGAGATGCGGCCTAACCACTCGGGTACATCGGCGGAACGTGGTAAGCCTGTTGTCCTCCCTGCCCCGTAAACCAAGGGGGTCGAGGGAAAGCAACCCGCAAGGTGCGCCGACAGGGCAGCAGGTAAAGGAGGAGGGAGCAAGCGAAGGCCGTCCTGTAATGGGACGGATAGAAGGTGAGTCCCCCACGGACGACATCCCTTCCCGCGCAAGCGGGCTGACTTCCCTCTGGTCTTGCCTCACGAGAGAACCTTGGCCAACCGACCTGAGGGGGCGACGCAGACATGTCAGCCGCGGCAACGCTTGCTGGTGCGGCTCCCAACACGACGGTGGACTGGCATTCCATCAACTGGAAGAAGGTCTATCGCACGGTTCGTCGGCTCCAGGCGCGTATCGTGAAGGCGGTTCGGGAGGGCAAATGGCATAAGGTCAAAGCTCTGGTCTATTTGCTCACCCACTCGTTCAGTGGCCGGGCTCTGGCCATTTTACGAGTTGTCAGCAACTCCGGTGCGAAGACTCCCGGCGTGGATGGAATCCTCTGGAACACGCCGGAACTCAAGTCTGTAGCTTTCAGCGCTCTGCGTCGGCACGGTTACCAACCGCAACCGCTCCGCAGAGTCTACCTGCCCAAGAGCAACGGCAAACGCCGCCCCTTAGGGATACCCGTGATGCGGGATCGGGCCATGCAGGCTGTGTACCTGCTGGGCCTTGACCCCATCGCGGAAACTCTGGCCGATGGTCATTCCTATGGCTTTCGACTGGAGCGGTGCTGTGCGGATGCCATCGATGAGTGTCACAAAATCCTTCGCGGCCCCCACGGTCGAGACACACGTGGTCCCGACTGGGTTCTCGAAGGGGACATCACATCTTGTTTTGATCGCATCAATCATGGCTGGTTGCTGGATCACATCGACATGGATCGTGTGCTGCTTGGCAAGTGGCTGAAGGCGGGTTACCTGGAGAAGCAAGCCCTGTTCGCCACCACGGAAGGAACACCTCAAGGCGGGATCATTTCCCCCGCGTTGGCGAATCGAACCTTGGATGGACTGCAACGACTGTTGGCGGACCGCTTCGGCACGCCACGCAGCCGGCAACGGAAGTGCAAGGTCCACCTGGTACGCTATGCGGATGACTTCATCATCACGGGCACGTCGAAGGTTCTCCTTGAATATGAAGTCAAACCTCTCGTGGAACAATTCTTGCAGGAGCGGGGTCTCGAACTCTCCCACGAGAAGACCAGGATCACGCATGTCGAGGACGGCTTCGACTTTCTTGGACAAACGATCCGGCGTCACCGCGACGGCAAGGTACTCATCAAGCCGTCGCAGCGGAACGTCAAAACGTTTCTGACCAAGATCCAGGAAACGATCGACAACTCAGGGAGCATGACGGCAGGGGACATGATCTGGCGTTTGAATCAACAAATCAAAGGCTGGACGATGTACCACCGTTTTGTCGTGAGCGGCCGCACCTTCGCGGCAGTGGACAACCGAATCTACTGGAGTTTGCGGCGTTGGTGCCGCAAACGCCACCGCAACAAGAGTTGGGGGTGGATCAAGAAGAAATACTTCCAGCGATCCGGCGACAACAACAACTGGGTGTTCACCGGAGTGATCCGGGACAGCAAGGGCAAAGGATGGCCGATCCAGCTGATGAAAGCAGCCGGGGTGAAAGTGTTTCGTTGGCAGAAGATTCGGTCGGACGCCAACCCGTACGATCCGGCGTGGGAACTGTATCTGGAGGAACGGGAGTGCTGGAAATGGACGCACACTCTTGCAAAGCGGGGCCGGATCGACTACTTATGGAGAGAGCAAGGCGGCAAGTGCGTGGTCTGCGGGCAAAGCCTCCGCGTGGAGGAACAACCCTGGCACGTCCACCATCGGGTCTGGCGCTGTCAAGGTGGTCAAGACACGTTCGACAACCTGGAGTTGTTGCACGCCAACTGCCACCGACAGCAACACGCGCGAATGAGAAGTTGACGGATCAAGCCGCGTCCTGCGAGGGGCGTTGGCAATGGCTTGAGCCGTATGAAGCGAAAGTTTCAAGTACGGTTCTTAGGGGGCTGGGAGGCAGCAATGCCTCCCGGCTACCCGACCGGAGAGGTTGTGAATGGCGACGGCTCCACCGTTGATCGACCGCGAGGCGTTCCGTCCTCACCAATACGGCGGGGTGGAGGGCACCTTCACAGCCGGGGGGACGCGATTCGAGTGCTGCGTCCGGACCGAGTCCGCCGACGTGCCGCAGGCGTGGACGAACGCCGAGCGGCTGGTTCGGCTCGTGCTCGACCGGTTCGCTACCATCGAGCGGCGCGTTCGCTCTGATCTCGCCCCAAGCCTCGACCACTGGACCTCCGAGAAGCTGTCGCTCGCCGAACTGACCCGCCGGACCACCGCGGCGATGCGGGCCTCCAAGTCGGTGATCCTCAACGTCAGCGATACGTGGAGCGAGGCGATCTTCGACGGGCCAGAAATCGCTCTGGGCCACGCGGTCAGCGTCAGGATGGACAGGGCCGGCCGCATCATCGGCGTCGGCCTCGCCTGACTTGGTGCGACGGCCGGGATGTAGCGCTTCAGACGCCGAACCACCCGCTTCAGCGGACTGCGGGGGCATGGCGGTTTTCCGAGTTCAACGGCTCTCCGGCCCCCGCAGCCGCTGAGCTTGCCCGTTCGCCGAAGGGGCGGAAGTTGGAGGGACGATTGTCCAATGGCCAGGAAGGTTCGCGAATTGCTTCGCGATTTGAAATCGGCGGGCTTCCGTGAGATTCCGGGAGGCAAGGGATCGCACCGAAAGCTGGTGCATCCCCGATATCGGGGCGCCGTTACACTGAGCGGGAAACTCGGCGACGACGCAAAGCCGTATCAGGAGAAACAAGTCGGGCGAGCGATCGAGGAGGTTCAAGAATGAAAAAGAGCGATCAATATCATAAATGGGTGGAATGGAGTGAGGAAGACAGTGTGTACATTGGCAAATGCCCCGACCTTATCACGGGGATTCACGGGGATGATCGGAAGAAAGTGTACGCTGATCTGTGCGAAGTGGTCGAAGACGTGATCGCGCATTTTGAGTCCGAAGGTCGTCCGCTGCCCCCACCCAAAGTGAGGCCGATGCAGGAAGTGGTGTAGTGGAATTCCGGGGCACTTGGCCGAACCAACGGCTGAAGCTGACCGGGGCCGCCATCCTGGTTTTCCGAACTTCAACGTCATTGCAGGCGGCCCCGGCAGTTTAGCCTTGGCGTTCTGTCCCAAGCGAATCTTGCCATGATCGAAGTCCCACCACACTTCTTCACAGTATCGTACAATGGCGATTGTTACCCTGGGGCCCCAGGGGTTTCTGGTATTGCGGAAGGTGCGAACTGCCAACAGTTTGCGTATGAGCTGTTGAGGCATTTTGGAAAACGCATTCCCGATTTCCGTTCGAGCGATCTGTGGGAGGATACTGAGGCCACGTTTGCGGTTACCTCCCTGGAGCCGCTTGATCTGCTCCTCTACAACTCAACTCCTCGTGCCTGGGGGGCTCACGTCGCCGTTTTCCTCGGAGAATCTCGGATCCTTCATTTGTCAAGGGACCTCGTTCGTCCTGTCATTTGGACTCACGAGCAGTTTTTGAACACTCCGAAGTATCGCTCTTTTATCGGCGCCAAACGTGTTCGCGATGGCTCAGGCGTTGGGACAATACCAGACGCTGCACCTGACCGCGACAGAGCCAGCCGAACCACTGCTTATTCCCCCGGCAGGAAAGATCGCAGGCCGGCCGGCGGCTCCAGCTCGGTCAAGGCCAGCAGCCAGTGAGCCCGGGCCCGGACCCGGGCCGCGGTCTGCTCCGCCTCGGGCACTTCCGGCTCCTGCGCCAGCAGACCTTCCACCTTGGCCCGGATCATCGCCCGGTAAGCCACGTACAGCGGCAGCAGGGCCCGCCCCTCCTCATCCCCCGCGGCCCGAAAATAGGCCTCGGCAAAGGCACCGGCCAGGTCCCTCCGGCCGTGGAAGGCAAGGTCCATCACCGGAAAGGCCATGTCGGCCACCGGGTCGGCGTAGCGGAACGCTTCGTTGAACTCGATGCAATCGATGATCACCAGGTCGGCCGGCGGCGGCCTGTCCGGGAAATAGTAAACGTGGTCCAGGTGCAAATCGCCGTGCGTGTCGCGCGGCATCCCCCGGGCGGCTCGGGACTCGATCAGCGGCCGAAGCCGTGTCAGCGTTTCCACCGCGCCTGTCTGCAAGCGGTCGAAGACGTCCCGGCTCACGGTGCTTCCCACCTGGACCGCTCCCTGGTCGAAAAGGCCCAGGACAATCCGGGACACCGCCTCGAAGCGGCCAAAGGTTGCGATCCGCTCGCTGGTCGCCGCCCTCTGGTGGAAGCCGGCGACCTTGGCGGCCAGGGCCTCGACCAGCTCGATCCCAACCTCCCCGCGCTGGAGCCGGGCCAGGAGCGTGGCCTCGTCGGGCAGGCGCTGCATCTTGACCGCCCAGTCGATGACCGCGCCCGCGCCTTCCGCCTGGAGGCCCCGCGCCGTCCGGACCACGGGCACCACTCCCAGATAGACCTCCGGAGCCAGCCGGCGATTGAGCTGCACCTCTTGCTCGCAGAAGTGCCGGCGTCTGTCCAGGGTGCTGAAATCCAGGAACCCCAGCTTCACGGGCTTCTTGAGCTTGTAGGCAAAGGGGCCCGCCAGGAAGACGACCGAGACGTGCGTCTGCCGCACCTCCACCCGCTCGACCGGATGACGGTACGCGGTTGGCACGGAAAGGCCGGCGATCAATTCCGCCAGTTCCCCCCCCGGCCCTGCCAGGCAAGTCTCGTGGCTCAATGCGCGGTGCATTTTCCTTCCCTCGTTTCCTGAGTGACACCCGGTAAGGCGGTTTGAAGGAAAAGGTAGGTCCGCCCTCCTGTCCCGTGGGTGCGCTGCGCGACCCACGGCTGGGATATGCAACCCCTTCGGGGTAGAAAACAGGGCTCGCGTTGTCTTCCTACCCCGAAGGGGTTGCATATCCCAGCCGTGGGTCGCGCAGCGCACCCACGGGTAAGGTCGCGCAGCGCACCCACGGGTAAGGTCGCGCAGCGCACCCACGGGCAAGGTGGTGGCCCAATCTTTTTCCCGAAACCGCCTTACCAGGAGGTTGCACTCCGCGTGCCGAGCTGACGGTTCCGGCAGATGGATTGCATTGCGCTGCCGCACACACACAACCGCAACCCTCTGGCACCCAGGACACTGTGCCAAACCGGCTCCGAGGTGTGCGGATCAGCACGTGCGGTTCCCTCCCCGGAAGCCGCAACAGCGGCCCGCTGCTTCCGGCATGACCTTTGCACCCTGGTGATCTGAGCAGCCGAAATCCCTTGACAGGAAGGAGAGCGTGCCATGGCTACCAGGTCAAAGAAAGTCGAACGCCAGGTCGTGATCCCGTCCGGACGGCGGAGGTTGAATGGCATCTTGCGAGTGCCGGCCGGGGCCGAGGGGGTCGTGGCGTTCGCCCACGGCAGCGGCAGCGGCCGGTTCAGCCCACGCAACCAGTTTGTGGCCCACGCCCTGGAAGAGGGCGGCCTGGCAACGCTGCTGCTGGACCTTCTGGAAGAAGAAGAGGCGGAGGACCGAGAGAAGGTCTTCGACATCGAGCTGCTGGCCGAGCGCTTGCAGAGCGCCGCGGACTGGTTGAGCCGGGAGCCGGAAACCGCGGCCCTCCGCCTCGGCTATTTCGGCGCCAGCACTGGCGCCGGGGCCGCGCTGGTGGCAGCGGCCCGCAACCCGGCCGCGGTCGGCTCGGTGGTCTCCCGCGGGGGCCGGCCGGACCTGGCCCAGGAGGATTTGCCAGCGGTCCAGGCGCCGACCTTGCTGATCGTCGGCGGCCGGGACGACGTGGTCATCGAGCTGAACGAACAGGCCTTGCGCCTGCTGCGCTGCCCCAAGGAAATGGTCATCGTCCCCGGGGCCACCCACCTCTTCGAGGAGCCGGGGACGCTGGAGGAGGTCGCCCGCCTGGCCAGGGAATGGTTTGTCCGCCACCTCGCGACCACCCCGGCGGCGGTTACCGCGCGTTAGGATCGTTCCACTGGACTCCCCTCTCCCCGCTGGGGAGAGGGGTTGGGGATGAGGGGTTTGGTGCCTCTGATTTATCGTTTCGCGTTCACTCAGCCCAACGCGAAACGATAAATCAAAAGCAGCCCCTCACCCCCAACCCCTCTCCCCAGCGGGGAGAGGGGAGAAGGAAACAACCCTAACAGGCCCTTCTTGACCTGCAGCCGCCCGATAAGGTACGCTGCCGGGTCAGAGTCCACCACGATTCCAGGGTCGCAAATCATGCTCAAGGAAGGAAGTTTCGAGGCGGCGGGGGTGACACTGCATTACGCGACGGGACCGGCTTCCGGTCCGCCGCTCTTGCTGCTGCACGGAGTGACACGCCGCTGGCAGGATTACGTTCCTCTCTTGCCGGTCTTCTCCACTCGCTGGCGGGTCCATGCCCTCGACTTCCGCGGCCACGGCAAGTCCAGCCGGGCCGGCGGGCGTTACCGGGTCCTCGATCACGTCCACGATGCCGTGCGCTTCGTGGAGCAACTGGACGAGCCGGTGGTCATCTATGGGCATTCGCTGGGCGCGCTGGTGGCCAGCGGCGTGGCCAGCCAGGTCCCGGAGCGCGTCCGCGGCGTCGTGCTGGAAGACCCTCCCGCTGCCAGCCTGGTGCAGGGCATTCGCCAGACGCCCTTCCATGCCTTCTTCGCCGGGATGCAGCGGCTGGCCGGCAATGGCATGACCGTCGCCGAGCGCACCCGGCAGCTGGCCGAGCTGCGCCTGCCGGTCGGGATCGATCAGCCGCCGCTGCGCCTGGGCGAGATCCGCGACAGCACCTCGCTGCGCTTCAGCGCCCGCTGCTTGCAGGAACTCGACCCGGAAGTCCTGACGCCCCTCTTGGAGGTTCGCTGGCTGGACGGGTACGATCAGGACAGCGTCATGGCCCGGGTGCGCTGTCCGGCCCTGCTGCTGCGCGCCGACGAGCGCTTTGGCGGCATGATGCCTCGCGCCGACGGGGAGCAACTCGCCGCCCGGATGGCCGATTGCACCGTGATCGATCTGAGGGGCTGCGGCCATGCGGTCCACTGGCTGGAGGGCGAGAAGACGGTCCGCTTTGTCATGGGTTTCCTCGAATCGCTCCGGTGAGCGAAAGCGTCCCTACAAGCCCGAAGCGCCAGCGCCGGGATCTTCATACAGTCCCGGCGCTGGCGCTTCGGGCTTGTGTTGGTCCCTCAACCCGCTGCGATCCCGAGAAGCCGGCCAATCTCCTCCAGCACCGCCCGGTCCGAGTCCGGCCGGGTGGGGCTGCGCGGGTGGGTCGCATCACAGCCGATCCAGCCCCGCCATTTCAGGAACGTCGCCGCCGAGTGCTTGTAGGCCGGCACCGGAGCGCGGAAGGCAAAGGACCCCAGGTATTGCAGCGAGTCGTTCAGCTCGTAGAAGGCCGGATCGCCGACCAGCCAGTAGCCATCGCGGCGCGCAAACAGGTCCGGGGCGAAGGTGCTCAGTCCCAGCAGATAGTCGCTGCCATACGTCACCATGTCGATCGCCAGATCGTTTCCGGTGAAGACCTTGAAATCGGGCCGCAGCCGGTCCCGCAGGGCGAGCCGCTGCCATTCCGGCTCCCGGTGCAGCGACGAGTGCTTGACCCCGATGCAGGCGCGAATCGACATCAGCCCCAGGTAAACCTCCAGCGAGTAGATCTTGCCGAACGGCGCGAACATCTGCCCCAGCTCAAAGCCGATGAAGCGGTCACAATGCCGCCCCAGTGCCGCGTACGAGGCCAGCAACTCGCTGTCCCCTTGCCCAGTCAGACCGTAAGACTGGAAGATCACCGGGGTGCCGCCCTGGCGGAGGATCGCGTCCATTTGCCGGAAATAACCGTCGCGGTCGAACCGGCTGCCGGGCTGGTCGAGGAGGAAGGCCCCGGCCACGAAGGGGCCGTTGCCCAGGGCCGACCGGGTGTACTCCAGCACTTGCCGTTTCGTGGCCTCGTCGAGCAGGTTGACGTAGCCGGTGTCCATGTTGACGGCCGGGGTCAGGCCGGCCGCCGCGGTGCGCTGGACGTGGGCGGTGAAGGCCGGCCAGTCGATGCCGCCGTCGGACGTGAACGGCAGCAAAATGGCCGAGATACCGGTGATGGCCCGGCGCGGCCGGAGCATGGCAATCGGGTCGATGGAGGCGGTCATTGGCGGCCCTGTCCTGTTTTCTGTCGCCGTTGCAGGCCGGCTCTGATAGCCTGTCGGAATCGCATCCTTGAATCGCTGACGAAGGAGAACGAGATGGGGAACAATTTACGTTTCCGAGCGTGGTTCGGCATCCTCACGGCCCTGATCCTGTGGTCTTTGCCCTCGCCAGTCCAGGCGGCGTACAAGGTCGGCGTGGCCCGGGCCGACATTACGCCGGAAGGTCCAATCTGGATGGCCGGCTACGGCAGCCGCAACAAGCCCTCCGTGGGAGTCGATCAAGGGTTACAGGCCAAGGTGCTGGTCCTGCAGCACGACGAGGATGCGCCGCTGCTGCTGATCACGGCCGACATCATCGGCTTCTCCCGCGAGATCGCCGAGGACATTGTCGGGAAAATCCAGCAAACGCATCGCATCCCCCGCGAGAACGTCCTGCTGGTCGGCAGCCACACGCATTCGGGGCCGGTGATCGGCCTGAACCTCAAGGGCATGTTCGACCTGAAGGGCGAGGAAGCCGAGCGGGTCCAGAAATACACGCAAGGTCTGGTCAGCCGGATCGTCCAGGCCGGCGGCGAGGCCCTGCGGAAGATGGAGCCGGCCCAGCTCTCCTTTGGCCGCGGCAAGGCCACCTTCGCCGCCAACCGCCGGGTCTTCCGCGGCAACGGCGTGGGGTTCGGCGTCAATCCCGATGGCCCGGTCGATCACCAGGTGCCGGTCCTGCGCATCGATGACGACAAGGGCAAGGTCAAGGCCATCGTCTTCGGTTATGCCTGTCACTGCACCACGCTCAACCCCAACGATTACAAGATCGATGCCGACTGGGCCGGCTATGCCCAGGATTACCTGGAGCGCGCCAATCCGGGGGCCACGGTCCTGTTCGTGACCGGCTGCGGCGGCGACGCCAATCCCGAGCCGCGGCTCAAATCCGAGCACGCCCGGCAGCACGGTCTGGAGATCGCCGGGGCGGTCGAGCCGGGTGCTGACGGGCTTGCGCACCCCGGTCTCGGAGAAGGTCAAGGCCGCCCTGGAGCGCGTGGACCTGCCCCTGGCCAAACTGCCGACCCGCGAGGACTTCGAGAAAAAGCTCCAGGACCGCAACGTCTTCGTCCAGCGGCACGCCCGCCGGCACCTGGACATGCTGGAGCGCGGCGAGAAGATCATGACCAGCTATCCCTGTCCGGTCCAGGTCTGGCGCTTCGGCAAGGACCTGACCCTGGTGGCCATCGGCGGCGAGGTCGTGGTCGATTACGCGCTGCGTCTCAAGCGCGAGTGCAAGGAGGAACCCAACCTGTGGATGGTGGGTTACGCCAACGACGTCTTCGCTTACGTGCCCTCGACGCGCATCCTGATCGAGGGCGGCTACGAGGCGGACTTCAACCTCATCTATTACGGATTGCCGGTGCGCTTCAGCAATGACGTGGAGGAGGTGCTGGTCAAGAAAGTGCATGCGTTGCTGAAACAGGTGCGCGAGGGCGCTTTCTCCCCTCTCCCCGCTGGGGAGAGGGGAGAAAACCACGAGCACAGAACTGCTCTCGCCACCGCCCCGCTCGGGTGCTACCCTGACCAGAACCCCACGATTCCCACCTTGCAAAGGAGTTTCCTTCCATGCGTCGCTTTCTCTCCCAATCCCGACTCGCCTGGCTGGCCCTGCCGGTGGCCCTTGCCGGTCTGGCGGCCCTGCCCAGCACGCGAGCGGCGGACGTTGACCCGTACGACCAGTCCAGCGTTCCCCTGGAAGTGCAACCGGACGATCCCAAGGCGACCAAGATCGTCCTGGTGGCCGGTCGGCAGAGCCACGGGGCCGGCGCGCATGAGTTCTTCGCCGGCTGCGCCGTGCTGATGAAGTTGCTGAAGCAGACCCCCGGCGTCTTTCCCGTCATGGCCCGCGATGGCTGGCCGAAGGACCCCAGGACGTTCGAGGGCGCCAAGAGCGTGGTGTTCTACATGGATGGCGGCGGCGGCCATCCGATCATCCAGAAGGACCACCGTGAGACGGTGCAGAAGCTGATCGACAAGGGCGTCGGCTTCGTCAACCTGCACTATGCCGTCGAGTACCCCAAAAGCCAGAGCGATCACGTCCTCAACTGGCTGGGCGGCTACTACGAAACCGGCTTCTCGACCAATCCCCACTGGAAGGCCGAGTTCAAGGACATGCCCAAACACCCGATCACCCGCGGCGTCAAGCCGTTCAGCATCCAGGACGAGTGGTACTTCAACATCCGCTTTGTCCCCGAGTCGAAGAAGGTGACGCCGATCCTGAAAGCGACGCCGCCCGATAACGTGCGCCGCACGGAGGCCGCCAAGATGAACCCGGGCCGGGAAGAGATCGTCGCCTGGGCCCTGGAGCGCGACAAGGGCGGCCGGAGCTTCGGCTTCACCGGCGGCCATTTCCACAAGAACTGGGGGGACGAGAACTTCCGCCGGCTGGTGGTCAACGCCATCCTCTGGACCGGCAACGTCGAGGTGCCGCTCGAAGGGGCCAAGGTCGAGATCGACCCCGCCGAGATCAACCGCAACCTGGACCGCAAGAAGAAATGAGGGCCGGGGACGCCACGATTTGACCGCTCGGAGACCGCCTCGCCTTCCCCGGCACGGATCGCTACAACGAAGGCAGTCTCTTGCGAGCCCCGAGGCCCCTGAACAGGACTGTCTGTCATGGTGGAGCTGTACGACCAGATCCAGGACGCCTGCCGATCCATCCAGCAACGCTGGCGCGGCCAGCCCACGGTGGGAATCATCCTGGGCACCGGCCTGGGCGGGCTGGCCGAGGAGGTCGCCGCCGAGGCCCGGCTCGATTATGACAGCATCCCCTACTTCCCGACCTCCACCGTCGAGTCGCACGCCGGCCGGCTGGTCTGCGGCAAGCTGGCCGGCAAGACCGTCGTGGCGATGGAGGGCCGCTTCCACTTTTACGAGGGCTACTCGCTCAAACAGATCACCCTGCCGGTGCGGGTCATGAGGGCCCTGGGCTGCGAGGTGCTGATCGTCAGCAACGCCTGCGGCTGCATGAACCCGCAGTTCCAGAAGGGCGAGATCATGCTGATCGAGGATCACGTGAACCTGCTGGGCGACAATCCCCTGATCGGCAAGAACGACGATCGGCTCGGTCCGCGTTTTCCCGACATGTGCTGGCCCTACGACCGCCAGCTGATCGAGCTGGCCCACAAGGTCGCCCTGGAAGAGAAGATCAAGCTGCACCAGGGCGTGTTCGTGGCCGTGCCGGGGCCGAACCTGGAAACGCGGGCGGAATATCGCTTCCTGCGCGCCGCCGGGGCCGACGTGGTCGGCATGTCCACCGTTCCGGAGATCATTGTCGCGGTCCATTGCGGCCTGCGCAGCGTCGGCTTCTCGGTCATCACCGACATCTGCCTGCCCGACGCCCTGGAGCCGACCTCGGTCGAGGAGATCATCGCCACCGCCAACGTCGCCGAAAAGAAACTGCGCGTGCTGGTCAAGCGCCTGGTCGGGGAGCTGTGAAGCGTCATGGGCACCGCACCGGAACCGTCGCGCCGGGCCCTGGTGCTGGCGCTGGGCTTCGCCATGATCTGGCCGTCGGTCATGACCTGGCTCTACTTCCTGCTCCTGGCTCCCAACGATTTATCGTTTCGCGCTGAGCCGGCCCAGCGCGAAACGATAAATCGTGCCCGGCAGGTGCAGCAGTTCGTCTACGTGTCCGGCAAGACCGTCCAGTTTGCTTTCCCGCTTGTCTTTGTCTGGATCGCCAGCGGTCGCTTTCCCTGGCCGCCGCGACTCAGCACGGCCGGGCTGGGGCTCGGTCTGGCCTTCGGCTTGCTGGTGCTGGGCTCCATGGTGCTGCTGTACTTCGGTTTCCTGCGTCATTCGGCCTTGCTGGAAGACACGCCCACGAAATTGCGCGACAAGCTGGAGGAGTTTGGCGTCGCTTCCCCCGTACCGTTCCTGATCCTGGGAGTGTTCATCGCGGCCTTCCACTCGCTGCTGGAGGAGTATTACTGGCGCTGGTTTGTCTTTGGCCGATTGCGTGAAGTGCTGGCGGTCAATGCGGCCATTGGGGTGTCGAGCCTGGCCTTCATGGCTCATCACGTGATCTTGCTCAACGGCTACTTGCCCGGTCGCTTGTGGACGGGCGTGCTGCCGTTTTCCCTGGGAGTGGCGGTGGGAGGAGCGTTCTGGGCCTGGTTGTACCAGCGCACCGGAACGCTCCTGGGGCCGTGGTGCAGTCACGTGCTGGCCGATGCCGGCCTGTTCGTGGTGGGTTGGTATCTGCTCTTTGCGTGAGAGCCGGCAGCAAAGGCGAGCGGCTTCGCTTTAGCGCGATGCCAGCGGGCCGGTAGCAGCCTCCCACCGGCGGGCTGACGCCGCGCCGCTCGCCTTTGCTGCCATTCCCTCTGTCAATCGTCGTCCTCCTCGTCCAGCAGAAACGCCGCGGGGTCGATCACGCGCCGGCCCTTGCTGTCGGTCCGGCCCTTGCCCTGGTTGCGGCGCGGCCGTTCCAGGCCCGCCTTCTCCAGCAGCGACTGGCTCATGATGTCCTCTTCCACCTCCTCGATCGCGGTCCGGCCGGCCTGGATCTCGTAGTGGATGTGATACACCCGCTTGCCGATGGCAATCTCGTCGTTGGGATGCAGACATTTCTCCTGCACCCGATTGCCGTTGACCTTGATGCCGTTGGTACTGTTCAGGTCCCTGACGTACCAGAAACCATTGCGGAAGCTCAGCTCCGCGTGCTGTCCGGAGATGTTGGGGAAGCGAAGAGGGATGTCGCAAGTCTCCCGCCGGCCCAGGACCAGGACCGGACGGATCAGCGGGATCGGATCTCCACCTCCCACGGGCACCAGCTCGCCGTTGACTTCTTGACTCATGCTCTCTCTCTCGTTTCATCCTGGGGAATAAAGATAATCGCCGCCGGCCGGAGAAGCGATCGGAGAGGTGAGTGAGGGCCTCTTCCGGGAAGCGGCAAAACAACAAAACTTGATTATAGGCTCTCTCCCCCGTCGATGAAAAGTGAATCCGGCCGGATTTCTTCCTCGATCAGCCGGCGGGCGAAGGCCGCTCCCAGGATGGTGCCCATTTTCCGGCCGCCGGTGGCCAGCCAGGTCCGGCCGCCCAGCCGGCGAAAAACCGGCCCACCCGGCACGTAGGGCCGCCAGCCCCAGAGCCGCGCGAGCGGCCTGTCGCTCAACCCCAGCGCCTTTGCCCGGTCCAACGTCTGCTGCTCGTGGGCCGGCGTCCAGTCGCGCTCGGCGGTGCCGTCACTGAAGTAGGTGGTGCCGGGGTCGCGGACGAAGGCGATGGCCTGGCGAGACCGTGCCAGCGCGACCATCCGCCCTGGCCGCTCCCCCTCGAAGAGAAACGCGGTGCCGGCCTTGCCGTACACGCCCAGGCCGGGAAGGAACTGCTCCGACCAGATGCCCGCGGCAACGTAGACGTGACCCTCGTAGCGCTGGCCTGCCGCCTCCAGCCAGCCGTCGCCGACCGCCGTCACCTGCAGCCGGAGCGGGTTCGGCTCCAGGATGGCCGAGGGCGGCACAAACAGCAGCGAATCCTTGCCGCCATCCTCCCGGGTCAGGCGAACGGAGCGGACCTCGCACAGCTTCTCCAGCAGAGCCAGGCCGTGGTGGTAATGGGCGAGCAGCTTCTTGCCCGCCCAGGCCTCCTGGAACAGACCGGCAGCAGCGTGCGAGGCGGCCCCGTCCAGGCGCGGGTCGAACACCAGCGCCTCGATGCCGTTTCTCCGGGCCCAGGCAGCCGCCAGGGAACCGAAGAGACCGCCGCCGACCACCAGGAGAGCCATTGTCCTCTTCCCAGCTGAAACAATCCTCCCCTCTCCCCGCTGGGGAGAGGGGTTGGGGATGAGGGGCTGCCTTTGATTTATCGTTTCGCGCTGGGCCGGTTGTGCGCGAAACGATGAATCGAAGAGAACCCCTCACCCCCAACCCCTCTCCCCAGCGGGGAGAGGGGAGAAAGAAACTCGCCCAGCTTCAGCCAATCAGCGGTAGTACCAGTACCCCGGCGTGGGCACGTACGCCGGGTAGGGGTAGGAAACCGGCTGGAACGGCTGGGCTCCGTAGTAACCCGGCGCCCACGACGTGGAACCCGGCACCGGCGGCAGGGCGGGCAGACCGGGGTTCTCCCGCGGGAATTGCAGCGGCCCCGGCGGGGCTCCGGGAGCCGGGCCCGGAGGGGCCGACAGGTTCGGCGTCGGCTGAGGCGTTTGCGCCGCCCCCTGCTGGGGCCAGTAGGGGAACGGCATGGGCATCCGCGGCCGGCTCAGCGCCTCGGCGGGCCAGTAGAGATACCAGCCTTTGTAAAAGTCTTTTTTCCCCAGGTCGGTCTTGATGCCGACGTTGACCTGGCCAGGCGACGTGGTCGGTTGCTGCGCCTGGATGCCGGCCGCCAGGGCCAGCAGGCTCAGCACCGTGCATAACCAGCGTGAGTTCATGGTCTCCTCGGTTCAATGGCTCCGGCGCCAGACGCCGGTTTCCTCGGGGTGGCTGCTTCTCGTGAGCCGTGCAAGGATTCCTTCCGTTTGGCTCGCTGTCCAGTCTCAGTCCGATCCCGCCAGGGTCGATTGACCCCAATGCGCCTGTCCCTGGCGGCGTAATCCCAGCACTTTTCCCAGGCCGCTCAGCGCTCGTACCAGTAGCTCGGTGCTTGCATCGTGGCCGGGTTCCAGTAGCTGGCCCCCTGCCCGCCCTGGTTTCCCGGTTCCGCATAGCCCTGCCGGCCGCCCTGCCCGGAGTAGGGGTTGCCATAGGGATTGTAGGAGACCGGCTGATAGGGACTCGGGTTCTGCGGGTAACCGGCAAAGTAGCCGACCGGCTGGGCGGACGTGGGCTGACTGGGGGTCTGCATGGGCATCGGAGCCGGCTGCCCCGACGCCGCCGGGATGGGCGGGATGTTCAGGCCGTCGCCGGTGATGCCGGGCGAGTAAGGCGGCGGCGCGCCCGGGGGCATGTTCGGGTCGGGGTTGCCGCTCGCAAAGCCGCCTGCCATGTTGGCCACGGAACCGTCCACGGCCTGGCCGGGGGCCGGACCGCCCTTGAGCAGGCCGAACAGGAAACAGTTGTTGGCCCCTTCCCAGCTGATGTTAAAGCCAATGCCAAACTTGAACTTGCTCCAGGCCGACGCCTGCTGCTGCATGGCCAGTACCAATCCAAGGGCCGTCAGGCCCATCACCATCAAACGCTTCATGGGTCTATCCTCGAGTGTTCGCTCGGAATCCGGGCGTCTGCCGGTTCCGGGTGGCGTTATCCAGATGTCTCACGTGCCAGGACGTTTGTGCGAATCCATCAGGCCAGTGCGGCGCAGGTCAGCGCGCGGGAAACAGGGGCCCCGACTGCCCTGGCCAGGCATTGCCTGGCACCGGCGCGGGAGGGTAATACCCTCCGTAAGAGGCGTAAGGCATCGGCGGGGGGTAGTAGGGCTGAGGGACCGAATAGCCGTAAGGCGAGTAACTGGCAGGGTACACCGGAGGCCGAGGCTGCATGGGATTGACGTACGGCTGCGGGTAAACACTGGGCCGGGCCGCCGTTCGCGGCGCCGGCCAGGGATTGTAGCTGGAAGGCGATCCTCCCTGAGCGCCGGCGGGCGGCAAGATCGGCTGAACCATCTCGACGTTGGGCCCCGGGGGGACGTCCACCTGGAACTCGCCGTTCCACTTGCCTTCCGGGTTAATCAAACCCCACAGCAGGGAATTACTCCCCAATCCCCCTTCCAGGTCGAACCCCGGCGCGAAACCGAGGCGGTACGACCCTTCCGTTGTCCTGATCCATCCAAACCATCCCAGAACCAGCAAGCATAGTGCCAGCTTCTGCTTCATGACTTGATCCCTGTTCTGCTGCTTCCACGGAATTGCGCGTCGCTGCGAGAAATGTCCTCTCCTGATGCTCCAAGTATGCCCCGCGGTTTCTCAACGAGCCAGGGAAAAATGCTCTTGACAGGATGGAATGAGTTGATCTCAGACAGTCTCGCCGGAAGGATCGGCGTTTTCGGCAGTTTTGAGTGTGTTACCAACGCCGCTTGCGGCTTAGCGCACCCAAGGAGTTGCGCGAAGCCGCAAGCGGCTCCAAGCCGTTCACGGGAACACGACCAGGACGAGTGCGAGGGTCGCGGCCTGGCCGATCAGGCCGGTGGTACTGACCGTCGGTGGGTAGAGCAGCAAGGGGGTCGGATCGCCGGGATAACACCAGCCGGCGTTGTACTCGTAGACCCGCAGCGGATCGCTGAACTGGTGGTAAGGCAGCAGGGCCAGGTCCCAGAAGAAGGCCCCGGCCGACAGGAGCGAGGCCACAGGCCCGAGGTCCCAGCCATAGCGCTCAAAGTTGATCTGATGGAAGTAGAGCCGATTGAAGCCGACGTAGTTCGGCTCGACGAGCATGTGCAGCGGCGGCCAGTTCCGGCCGCGATACTTCTGGGTAGTCAGGACCGGCTCCGGAGGAAATTGGAGTTCCGAGGTCGTTTGCTTTTTCTTGGATTCCTGCCGCAAGCGCTCGCGGAACATGGCCTCCGATTCCAGTCGTAAGAGGCGCTTGGGGTCCGGCGGTTCCAGGTGGATGCTGATCTCCTGGAAGGCCGGCTCCTCAGGACCGGTTACCGGGCCCGCCCCGCCAAGAGGCCGGGGTGGAGGCAGCTGGATGGGCTGCATGCCCATCCGCGAAACGGCGGACGGGGGGTAAGACGGAGCGGGTCCGCTCAGCGCCGGCACCCACGTCGGGTTGAGCGGCGCGGGGGCAACGCTGGGAGTGGTCAGGCTGGGCGGCGAGGAGTTCGGCTGGACCAGCTGCTGCGCCTGAGCCAATCCGGCCAGGAGCAGCCAGGCCAGGGCGAGAACCTCAACCCGTCTCCGAGCCGGCGTGTTCGGCACGCGAGCTGTAGTTGGGGGCTTCCTGAGTAATGGCGATGTCATGCGGATGGCTCTCCTGGACCGAAGCCGCGCTCACCAGGATAAAGCGCGTTCGGGTCCGCAACTCCTCGATGTTCCGGGTGCCGCAGTAGCCCATGCCGGCCCGCAGTCCGCCCACCAGCTGGTAGATGAACGGGCCGAGCGGGCCCTTGTAGGGCACTCGTCCTTCCACGCCCTCGGGAACCAGTTTGTCCCGACCGGCGCCGCCGTCCTGGCGATAGCGTTCTTTCGAGCCGGCCATCATGGCCCCCAGCGAGCCCATGCCGCGATAGGTCTTGAAGCTGCGTCCCTTGTAGATGATGAGCTGTCCAGGACTCTCCGTCAGGCCGGCCAGCAAACTGCCCAGCATCACGCAATGGGCCCCGGCCGCCAGGGCCTTGGTGATGTCACCCGAGTAGCGAATGCCGCCGTCCGCGATGATGGGCACGCCGTTGCCGGCGACACCCGCCAGGGATTGCGAAATGGCGGTGATTTGCGGGACGCCAACGCCGGAAATGATCCGCGTGGTGCAAATCGAACCCGGGCCGATGCCGGACTTTATCGCATCCGCCCCCGCATCGACCAGGGCGCGAGCCCCCGCCGCCGTGGCGACGTTCCCCGCGATGAGGTCGATGTCGTACTCGCGCTTCAGCGTCGCGACCGTTTCGAGGACGTTGCGCGAATGGCCGTGGGCCGAATCGACCACCAGGACGTCAACGCCTGCCCGGATCAGCGAATCGGCGCGCTCGTAGTCGTTGACGCTGACGGCGGCCCCGACCCGCAGCCGGCCGCGCTGGTCCTTGCAGGCATTGGGAAAGCTGGACAGCTTGTCAATGTCCTTGATGGTGATCAGGCCCTTCAGTTTATGTTTATCGTCCACCAGCAGCAGTTTCTCGACTTTATTTTCCGTCAAAATCCGTTCAGCCGCTTCAAGCGTTGTATTTTCCGCGGCCGTGACCAGGTTGTCCTTGGTCATGACCTCGGAGATGCGCTGGTTGTTGTCGGTCAGGAAGCGGAGGTCGCGGCGAGTGAGGATGCCCTTGAGATAGCCGTTGACCGTGATGGGCACGCCGCTGATCTTGTGCTGGTCCATGATGCGGCGGGCGGTGCCGACCGACTCGTCGGGCGGCAGCGTGATCGGATCGGTGATGATGCCGTTCTCGCTGCGTTTGACCTTGTCCACCTCGCGGGTCTGATCGGCGATGGACAGGTTCTTGTGGATGATGCCGATGCCGCCCTCCTGGGCCAGGGCGATGGCCAGGTCGCTCTCGGTGACCGTGTCCATGGGCGAGGACACGATGGGCAAGTTGATCGAGATGTTGCGGGTCAGCTTTGTGCGGATGTCCACGTCGCGCGGAACCACGTCGCTGTAGCCGGGTTCCAGGAGGACGTCGTCGAAGGTGATGCCCTGGTATGCGATCCGATCCTGCATTTCGGGGAGGCTCCTTGAGAATGGCTACCCTTTGGGACATTATAGGGAAAGGGCGGGGAAGAGGGGAAGGCGGAGAATCGGGCGGGCGAGCCGGGAGCGTCAGCTCCCGGATTCTCCGACGAATCGGAAGAATCCGGGAGCTGACGCTCCCGGCTCGCGTTGTCGCGGAATCGGAAGAATCCGGGAGCTGACGCTCCCGGCTCGCCTTGCCGCGGCGCTACCGTCTCTTCGCCAGTCCCTCCAGCTGATCCAGTTGCTGCCGGTGCCCCAGGGCGATGAGCACGTCGCCGGCGGCCATGACGGCGTCGCCGGGCGGGTTGTACTGCATGTTCCCTTGCGGCTTCTTGATGGCGACGATCATGACGCCGAGGTCCTGACGCACCCGGCTCTCCAGGAGGGTGGCGCCGGCCAGGGGGCTGCCCTCGTCGATGTGCGTTTCCTCGATCTGCAGTTCCAGGTGCTCGGTGCGGGTGGCCAGCTCGATGAAATCGACCACGGTGGGGCGGAGCACGGCCTGGGCGACCCGGAAGCCGCCCAGGGCGTAGGGAGCCACGACCCGGTTGGCGCCGGCCCGGGACAGTTTCCGCTCGGCCAGGTCGGCCTCGGCCCGGGCGACGATGAACAGTTTCTCGTTGAGCAGCCGGGCGCTCATGGTAATGAACAGGTTGTCGGCATCCTCGGGCACGACCGTGACCAGGGCCCGGGCCCGGGTGATGCCGGCCTCCTTGAGGACCTCGTCGCTGGTGGCATCGCCGACCAGGGCAATGCCGTGCGGCAACTGGAACGCCTGCAGCAACTCCGCGCGCCGGTCGATGACCACGAACGGCAGACCCTGCTTGGAGAATTCCTGGCAGACAAATCGGCCCATCCGGCCGTACCCGCAAACGATGATGTGGTTGTCCATCCCCGCCAAGGCACGCGACACGTACCGCCTCCCAAGATATTCCTGCAATTCGCCGCTCACCACCAGCCGGACCAGTTCCGTGGCGGTGAAGAACAGCGTGAACACTCCACCCAGCAACAGGAAGATGGTGAAGACCCGACCCCAGAACGACAGGCGATGGACCTCCTCGTAGCCGACTGTGGTCAGCGTGATCACGGTCATGTACAGCGCATCGAACAGCGAATAGTTCGGCTCGATGAGAAAGTACCCCAGCGTGCCGATGGCCACCAGCAGCATGGGGACAACGATCATCCAGAGCAGACGACGGCTCTTCAAGGGATACCTGCGCGGGGCGAGGGAGGTCACGGGGGACTTCGCGAGGGCTACGGTAGCAAGGCCGGCAGCACGTACACAAGCCCGAAGCGCCAGCGCCGGGACAACCCACACCCCGGCGCTGGCGCTTCGGGCTTGTGTGTCCCGGCGCTGGCGCTTTGGGCTTGTGTGTCCCGGCGCTGGCGCTTCGGGCTTGCGTGTCCCGGCGCTGGCGCTTCGGGCTTGTGTGTCCCGGCGCTGGCGCTTTGGGCTTGTGTGTCCCGGCGCTGGCGCTTCGGGCTTGTGTGTCCCGGCGCTGGCGCTTTGGGCTTGTGTCCATCGGGCCGGCCCTACCGCTTCTCCAGTTTGAAGCAGCTCTAGCGAAGCGGGCCTGGGCGCTGGCCTACCATCACAGGCTTTCCTTGGAGGGCGGTCCGTTTGCTGGCCGATGCCATAACCTACCCGGGCCGCCGCGCGTCTCGGGACGGGCACGAGTGAGACCGCATCAATGAGGCCGCACTCGCGGCGGGCCGGAGGGGGCAAATCGAGTGTTCATCTTGATGCTGGGCCTGGTCGTTGGCCAGACGCCTCCCGCGACCTGGCCCCTTCCCGGGACGGAGACGAGCAGCCGTTCCACCCTGGTGCGCCGCGCCGTCGTGCGCGATTCCGTGGTCGAGCTGGCCTGCCGGCCGTGCCGGACCACCTGGCGCTTGCTGACCGATCCGATCTGGCAAATCTACTGGCACACCGGCGGCGCGGTGGGCAAGGCGCTGCTGTCGCTGCACGCCCACCCCGGCCCGCTGCCCGAATTCCGTCCGACTCTTGATCCGGGGGCCCTGGAAGCCCAGCTGCAGCACGTGACGCGAACGCCCCTGGAGCCGGCCCTGCTGCGCCTCTATACCGAGGGCGACGATGCCCTGAAAGTGCTGCATCAGCTGATCGATCTGGGACAGGAGCGGATTGACATCCTGATGTACTGGTGGGACAGCGACGACCTCGGCCAGGGGGTGGCGGAGCACCTGGCCCGCTGGGCCTGCCAGGGACGGACGGTCCGCGTGCTGATCGACACCGGCGGCACGCTCATTCATGCCGAGCCCAAACAGGCCACCTCGCTCGAAGTGACCCGGATCATTAACTGGCTGGCAATGCAGCCCAACGTCCAGGTGCTGCGGACGCGGGTGCCGCTGGCCCGCTTTGACCATCGCAAGCTGATGCTGGTCGATGGCAAGGTGGCCTGGACGGGAGGCCGAAACCTGACCGAGGTGGCCTTTTACCGCGAGCATGACGTCTCCTTCACCGTCGAAGGGCCGCTGGTCGAGCGGATGAACTGCCTGTTCGAGAAGTTCTGGCGCGAGCAGGGCGGTCAACCATTGCCCTGCTGCAACTGCTGTTGCCAGCCGTCGGCCGAACTGCCGGCCAACGCCTACGCCCGGATTGTCAGCACCAACCCCGGCCAGCGCGAGCTGCTGGCCACCGTCTGCGCCGCCGTCGCCGCCGCCCAGCACCACGTCTACCTGGAGAACTGCTGCGTCCTCGACGGCCGGCTGATCTGCAAACTGGCCTGTGCCCGCAAGCGCGGCGTGGACGTGCGCGTGGTGGTCACGCTGACGACCGGGGTGGACCTGGTGGACCGCGCCCACCGGCTGACGGTCAATCGGCTGCTGGCGGCCGGGGTGCGCGTCTATTGCTATCCCACGTCCACGCACGTCAAAGCCATGTCGGTGGACGGCAGCTGGGCCTACCTGGGCACGGGCAACTTCGACGCCCTGAGCCTGCACCGCAACCGCGAGATGGGCCTGGCCATCGGCGCGGGCCCGGTGGTGGAAGAGCTGGAACAGCGCCTGTTCCAGGAAGACTTCCGGCCCGAGTGGGAATTGACCTGCCCCGTGCCAACCCAGCCCGGCGACAAATTCTGCGAGTTCCTCGCCAGCTTTTGCTTGTGACGTTGGAATGCCACGGGCAAGCCCGTGGCATCCTTGCCCTCCCGATTCCCTCCAAGAAGTCGTCCGCTCGATGAAACCGAGCCCATCTTGCCGGGTTTTAGCTATAGTAGAGTGAACCGGTCAGCAAAGTCCGGATCGTCCTGTCGGGAGAGCGAGACTACCTGGGGGCAAAGGGGCCGCCATGAGAGGAAGCAGCACCAAGCAAAACCGCGGCGCGAGCGGTTTCACCTTTTTAACTCTCTGTTATCTTCTTGCCCTGGGTCTGGTGGCGCTGCTCGCCATCCTGGGGCAGGTGCTGGTGCAGGGAGCGATCAACCGGCAAACCGGCGACAATCGTCTGGTCAAGATCGCCAGCCGGCAGCGCATGCTCGGCGAGCGCTTGACCTTGCTCTGCCTGCAGGTCCGCGACAACCCCGGGCCGGACCGGTCGGGTTACCTGGAGGAGCTGCGGCGCGTCCTGACACGCTGGGATTCTTGCCAGACCGGGTTGCTGCAAGGCGATGCCGACGAAGGTTTGCCTGGACGGAACCCCCGGGCCATCCGGTCGGGGCTGGACGAACTGCAGCTCCATTTCGAGGCCATGCGCAACGCCGCCCGGACCTTGCTGGAAGTGGCCGAGAAGACACCGGCCGGGCAGCCCAACTCGCGTCTGAACCGCCTGGTGCTGGTGGTGCTGGACCATGAGGGGGAGTACCTCAAGGGCATGGGAGCGGTGGTCGAGAAGTACGAGGAGGAAGCGACGGGGCGCATCCACGCTCTGCGCCGGACCGAATGGATCCTCCTGCTGGTCACCCTGCTGGTGCTGCTGGCCGAGGCGCTGCTGATCTTTCGGCCGGCGGTACGGCAGACAGAGCGCATCTTGCAGCAGCAGAGCGCGGAGGAGGACCAGCTGGCCCAGGAGAATCGGCAACTGCACGAGGCCTTGCAGAGCAGCGAACTGGCCACCCGGGCCAAGAACGAGTTCCTGGCCCACGTCAGCCACGAGATTCGCACCCCCATGAACGCCGTCGTCGGCATGACCGGTCTGCTGCTGGACACGCCGCTGAGCCCGGAACAGCGCGACTGGGTCGAGACGGTCCGCACCAGCGGCGACACCCTGCTCACCATCATCAACGACATCCTCGATTTCTCGAAGATCGAATCGGGCAAGCTCGAGCTGGAGACGCAGCCGTTTGATCTGCGGGTGGTTGTCGAGGAGGCCCTGGAACTGCTGGCCAGGCGGGCCTCGGAGAAGAACATCGAGCTGGCGTACCTGATCGAGGACCGGGTGCCGACCGCCGTGGTTGGCGACGTGACCCGGGTGCGGCAAATCCTGGTCAACCTGGTCGGCAACGGCGTCAAGTTCACCGAGCGGGGCGAGGTGGTCGTGACTGTGCGGCTGGCAGGCGAAAAACGAACCACGGATGACACGGATAACACCGATAAAGACAACAATCCTTCTTCTTTATCGGTGTTATCCGTGTCATCCGTGGTTCAATTGCTGTTCTCGGTCCGCGATACCGGCATCGGCATTCCTCCGGAGCGGATGGATCGGCTGTTTCAATCGTTTTCCCAGGTGGACGCCTCGACGGCCAAGCGCTACGGCGGCACGGGGCTGGGCCTGGCGATCAGCAAACGGCTGTGCGAACTGATGGGCGGCTGCACCTGGGTGGAGAGCCAGCCGGGCGCGGGCTCGACCTTTTATTTCACGCTGCCCCTCCAGAGTCAAGAGTCGAGAGTCAAGAGCCCAGGGCCAGAAGCCTCCGGCTCCAGGCTCTCGACTCTGGACTCTGGACTCCTGCAAGGGAAGCGCGTGCTGATTGTCGATGACAACGCGACCAACCGGCAGGTGCTGCGGCTGCAGACCAGCAAATGGGGACTGGTGCCGACCGAGTCGGCCACGGGAAGGGACGCCCTGGAGCGGATTCGCTCTGGCGAACCCTTTGACATCGCCCTGCTCGATTTGCGCATGCCGGACATGGACGGCCTGACGCTGGCGCGCCTGATCCGCCACTGGCGGGGACCGGAGGAGTTGCCGCTGGTCATCCTGACTTCGCTGGGCCAGCAAGAGACCGGCCTGGGACCGCTGCAGCTGGCCGCGTTCCTCACCAAACCGATCCGGCAAACCCAGCTCTACCGCGTGCTGCTCTCGGTGATTGGTAATCGGGGATTGGTGATTGGTGAAAAACCAAAGACGCCCACCGATTCTTCACCAATCACCAATCACCAATCACCAATCACCCCCGGGCTGCGCATCCTGCTGGCGGAAGACAACCAGGTCAACCAGAAGGTGGCCCTGGCCATGCTGGGCCGGCTGGGTTGCCGGGCCGACGTGGTCAGCGATGGCGCGGAAGCCGTGGCGGCGGTGCGGCAGCGTCCCTACGACCTGGTGCTGATGGACATGCAGATGCCCGGCATGGACGGGCTGGAGGCGACCCGGGCCATTCGCGGGCTGGCGGACGCCGTCCAGCCGCGGATCGTCGCCATGACCGCCAACGTGATGCGGGGGGATCGCGAATGCTGCCTGCAAGCCGGCATGGATGACTACATTGGCAAACCCATCGACGCCGACGAACTGGCCGCGGCCCTTTCCAGAGTCCAGGGTCGAGAGTCCAGAGTCCAGAGCCCTGAGCCAGAAGCCTCCGGCTCTGGGCTCTCGACTCTGGACTCTCGACTCTTGAACGACTTCCGAGCCGTGATGGGAGACAATAACCAGGAGGTGGTCACCAAGGTCTTGCGGCTGTTCCTGGAAGACGCTCCCCGGCTGGCGGCCAGCCTGAAACAGGGCCTGGCGGAAGGCGATCTGAACGTGGTGCAGCGCGGCGCCCATACCCTGCGGTCCAACTGCGAAACCTTCGGGGCCCGGGAACTGGCCCGGCTGTGCGGCGACCTGGAAACCAGTTGCCGGCTGGGAGATTCGGAGCGGCTCCGGGAGCAGGCGGAGGGCATCGAACCGGCCTTGCAAGGGGTCCTGCAAGCGGTCCGGGATGAGCTGGCACAGACGGAGCCCGCTTTTTCCCCTCTCCCCAGCGGGGAGTAATCAGTAATCAGTAATCAGTAATCAGTTACTGATCACTGATTACTGATTACTGATCACTCTCTGCTGGAGCGCAGCGAATGCTCACCTTGCAGACCAGCCGGGGGCGTTGTTTGCCCCTGGGGGCCTCGACCACGCCGGAAGGCGTCAACTTCACCCTGCTCTGCCGGCACGGCACCGCGGTTGTCCTGGTGCTCTACCCCCTGGACAGCAACGAACCGCTGGCCGAGATTGCCCTGCATCCCCGGAGCAACCGCACCGGCGACCACTGGCACGTCCTGGTCGCCGGCCTGCCGCCTGCCTTCACCTACGGCTGGCGCGTCGATGGTCCCGCCGAGGCGGGCTTCGCTTATGACGCCAACCACGTCCTGATCGATCCGGTGGCGACCATTGTCTCGGGAGGCAGCCACTGGGGCCGGTCCCTGGAGGAGTCGCAGAAATGGACCGCGCGGCGCGGCGTCTTCCTGCGCCGGCCCTTTCGCTGGCAGGAAGACGTGCCGCCCCTGGTGCCGCTGGAAGACAGCATCATCTGTGAGCTGCACGTGCGCGGCTTCACCTGCCATCCCTCGTCGCTGGTGGCTCATCCGGGCACCTTTGCCGGGCTGGTGGAGAAGGTCCCCTACTTGCAGGCCCTGGGGGTGACCGCGGTGGAGCTGCTGCCCATCCACGAGTTCGACGAGAACGATTGTCCCTTTACCAACCCCTTTACCGGCGAGCGCTTGCGCAACTTCTGGGGCTACAACAGCATCGCCTTCGCCGCCCCCAAGTCCGCCTACGCCAGCTCGGCGGTGGAATTTGGCCAGGTGACCGAGTTCCGCGAGATGGTGCGGGCCTTTCACAAGGCCGGCATCGAGGTCATCCTGGACGTGGTCTTCAACCACACCGGCGAGGGCGACTTCCGCGGCCGAACCTATAACTTCCGCGGCCTGGACAACAAGCTCTATTACATGATCGCCCCCAATGGCCACTACATGAACTTCTCCGGCTGCGGCAACACGGTCAACTGCAATCACCCCATCGTCCGGCACCTGATCATGGAGTGTCTGCGGTTCTGGGTGGCCGACATGCACGTGGACGGGCTGCGTTTCGATCTGGCCTCGGTCTTCGGACGGGACGAGCAGGGGCGCGTGCTGCTGGAGCCGCCCGTGGTCGAGATGATCGCGGAGGACGGCATCCTCACCGATACCAAGCTGATCGCCGAGCCGTGGGACGCCGCCGGCCTCTACCAGCTGGGGCGGTTCCCCTTTGGCCGGCGCTGGTCGGAGTGGAACGGGCAGTTTCGCGACCAGGTACGGCGTTTCTGGCGCGGCGAACCCGGCATGACGGGGGCGCTGGCCACCCGGCTGTGCGGCTCGGCCGACCTGTACCAGGAATCGGGCCGGCTGCCCCGGCACTCGATCAACTTCATCACCTGCCACGACGGCTTTACCTTGTGGGACCTGGTGTCGTACAACCACAAGCACAACGAGGCCAACGGCGAGAACAACCGCGACGGGGCCAACGACAACTTCAGCTGGAACTGCGGCGTCGAGGGGCCGACGAACAATCCCGCCGTCCTGGGTCTGCGCCGCCGGCAGGTGCGCAACCTGCTGGCCACGCTGCTGCTGTCACAAGGGGTGCCGATGCTGCTGGCCGGCGACGAGCTGCTGCGCAGCCAGGAGGGCAACAACAATGCCTGGTGCCAGGACAACGAACTCAGCTGGGTGGACTGGGGCCTGGTCCGTCAGAACGCCGATTTCCTCCGCTTTGCCCGGGAGATGATCCGACTGCGCCGCCGGCATCCCGCTCTCCGCCGCCGCACCTTCCTGGACAAGGGCGACGTCATCTGGCACGGCGTCGAACCGTTCCGTGCCGATTTCTCCGCCCAGGCCCACACCCTGGCCCTGGCCCTCGACGGCCGGCGGACCGGAAGAGAAGCCGATCGCGACATTTACCTGGCGTTCAACAACGGCACGGAGCCGGCCGGGTTCCAGATTCCGCCGTCGCCCCAGAGGAAGCGCTGGCGGCGCGTGGTCGATACTTCCCTGGCGCCGCCGCTGGACATTGTCCCCGAGGAAGAGGGACCGGAGATTTTCGTGGGCTCGAAATACGTGCTGGCCTCGTTCGCGCTGCTGGTGCTGATCTCGGAGGAATAGAGTCTGTTCCAAAAGAGGCAGGCAAAAGCCTGCGGCTACGCGAAATCCGACCTTTGGAGCCGCAGGCATTAACCTTCGGGCAGACCCAGCTCTCGGGGATGGCGGTTGCCGTGGAAGCGGATCAGGCGACGGACCCCTTTGGCGTGGCCGGCCACGGTCCATTCGGAATGGCCACGGTCTTGTGCGGCCCGACACAACAACGATCTCTTTCCGGACGCGACGTCAAACGTCAAGAAGAAAGAGGGAAAAACCTGGTATTGCGGCACAAACCGTGATAGGTTGACCGGGTGACCTGCAACAGGCTATCGCCAAGGATTCAATCCGAACTGCCGGCAGACACCGCGAGCGTCCGCCAAGCCGGATCGGCAGTTCGGATAGAATCCTTGGCGTTCGATCACCCGCGCACCACCGCCGGTGGCGCTGCTCCGGCACTGGCGCTGCCTTCTGTCACTTGAATCTCGCTTGGAGCAGGATGAGAAGCAGGCGAAGCTTGGCAAGAACACCGGAACTCTGTCCCAACCCGCGCAGGAGGAACCCGAAATGAAATTCGCTGTGCCTGGCATAATTGGTAGCGTGGGACTGCTGCTGGCTGCTCTCACGAGTTCGATCGCTAAGGCCCCGGCACCGCCGGTCAAGCCAACGCTCGCCTTCGTATCTTGGAAGGTCAACGGTGGAGTTATCTATCTGGTGACTACGGAAGGGAAAGCCAAATGCCTGGACGAGGACACCGGCGACAAGAAATATGGCAGCGGGGGCGAACCGTCGTGGGCGCCAGACGGCCGGAAGATCGCTTTCACTCGACCTCTATTGCGACCGATCAAGAACGAGGTTCATCTCACGCACGTGATCTGCGTCATGGACGCCGATGGCAAGAACGTCAAGCAACTCACCAACGGTATGGGCGACCTCCAACCGGCCTGGTCCCCTGACGGCAAGCGCATCGCATTCTTCTCCTCTCGCCACAAGGGCGTCATCTGCGTCATGGACGCCGACGGCGCGAACGTGAAGGAACTGACCAAGGAGCAATTGTGCTCTACCCCAGTCTGGTCACCCGATGGAAAAAAGATCGCCTTTATCAACTCACCCCCGTTTACGCCGAAACGCGAGGTTTGCGTCATGGACGCCGATGGGTCCAACCTGGTCAAACTAGCGACCATAAATCCCTGCGACAGACCATTCGCCTGGGCGCCCGACAGTAAACGGTTGGCGTTGTTCGACGGCCCAAATCTCTCCCTCGTCAACGCTGACGGCAGCAACCGCAAAGCGCTCTGCTCGATGGCCAAAGGCCATTTCGGAGCCGACCCCGTCTGGGCGCCCGATGGGGCGAAAATCGCCTGCGCCAGCATCGTGCCCGGTGAACCGTCCGCCGAGGTATGGAGCATTGACGTGAAGGAGGGCCGCGCAACAGAACTGACCAGCCTGGGAGGCACCAACATCCTCCCGCGATGGTCGCCTGATGGTAAGATGTTGGCTTTCCTGCACCTAGTCCGCGGCAAAGTGGCAACATCCTCCGTCTACGTGATGGATGCCGGGGGCGAACATCAGAGGGAGATCTGGAAGGAGGATAAAGACACATACCCAGCTCCCGGCCTCGCCTGGAGGCCGAAATAGAGGGCCGGACGAGGGGACGGGCCTGCTCTGTAGAAAAGGTCAGTTTCCAGGCATGGGCCGGGAGAGCGAGGCTCCTGGCCAAGAAAAGGTGACAGGAGCCGATACACATAATCTTCACATTCTGCGTAGCTGTTTGCTCCGACGATTCGCCAAGGAGAAACACTGTTGAGCCAGCTTTCCCGATGGAGCTTTTGTCTGTCCTGTTGACGTGCCCAGAAGTGTCCCTGCGTGACCGGCACCGTTAGCAAACGGTGTTTCCGAACGGGCAGCCGTCAGGCAACGGCACTATCCCAAGGTCCTCCTCACGTCCCTGCTCACCGTTAGCAAACGGTCGCATCGGTGCTGGTTTCGCCCTCAGCCTCCGGCTGCTGCTCTTCTCCCGCTCTCGGAAGGACCAATGGCTCTTGCAAACTGCTCTCGGACAAACCTACTGGCCTGCGGTAGTCTGGAGCAGGAAGAAGCAGTTGGCGCAACCTCGTGCGCCAGGCCGCAAGCGGCTTCGGGTTTGCGGTCCAGCCGGCGTACCGGGACGTGCGGCTCATCGTCCACCGTGGAGAGCAGCGGCTCTTCGATCTGAACGCGGTCGGTGTGGCGGACGTGCGGGTGATCGACGAGCGGGGGGTGGATGCGATCGAGGTTCGGCTATCGGCGGAGTCGTGGGTACGGATGCAGCTTCGCCCCGCGTTCGAGATCACCCAGGGATTCCGGTCCGAGCGCTGAAGCAGCCGTTGCGGCAGGCTGTAACGCCCGGTGCCTTCTTGGTACAATGATGCGCAGGAAAATGGTGTCGTCCGTGTCGGGAGCGTTTCACCGCGTGGCGGCCCTTTGCAGCGGGAGGTCGAGATGAGCAGACGATTCACGGCCATTATCCAGGCGGAGGGAACGGGGTTCGTGTCCCTCTGCCCGGAGCTGGACATCGCGAGCCAAGGGGACACCGTCGAAGAAGCCCGCGATAACCTGCGCGAGGCCCTGGAGTTGTTTTTCGAGTGTGCCTCCCCAGCCGAGATCGAGCAGCGCTGGGCCGGCGACGTCTTCGTGACCCAGGTGGAGGTGACCGTTGGGTAAACTGCGCGTGTTGTCGGGCAAGGAGGTCTGTGCGATCCTCGAGCGGCACGGATTCGTGCAGGTTCGGCAACGCGGCAGCCACATTATCATGCAGCGGGCCACCGACGGCGGGACAACCACCGTACCGGTGCCGGATCACAAGGAGGTCAGAATCGGCACGTTGCGCTCGATCATTCGGCAGTCCGGCGTTCTCCGTGCAGAGTTTGAGACATGAACCGTTTGAACCAGTCGCTCCAGCAGACACCCGGCCTACACGGTCTTGCGCGACTTGACGGCAAGCGTGGCCGGGTGCTGCTGAGCGAGGTCGTTCGACCAAAGAGGATGCGCGATGGAGAGGGCAGGCGGTGAAGCGATTGCAACTTATCAAGGGACATGGCTGGAGGGCTCCTACCGCTTTGATCTGTTCCCGGACGCGCTCCGAGTGGTTGGCTCGACTTTCCTGCGTTCCGACGAAGACAGCACCATCAGTCTCAGTGGTCTCCAGGTGCGCGTTGATCGGTTGCGGGTGCGTAGTGGACTGTTTACGGCCGGCTTGTGGCTGATACTGGTGGCGTTGCTTGTGTGCCCGGTGGCGGTGACCGCTCTGAAACTCGACCCTTTCGGATTGGCGGCTGGTTTGCTTGCGTCTCCGGGATTCGTTGGGATTGGGTTTACCTTCGCCGCAGCGCGGAAGACCGAGTTCGCGCGGTTCGTCACGGACGCTGGCGTCGCTGCTGTTGTCATCCCGCGAACCCGGGCCGCAGATGGATTCGACAAGTTCATCAATCGGGTCGTGGCTCAGATCCGTGACTGCAAGAGGTTGGCCGAACAAGGAACTGCAGCAGACCCGCCCTGCCAGTCTCCTTGACCATGCCTGGCTCTGCGGGGCGGGCTGCTGAGCGGGGTCGTTCAGCGGCTGGAGTTGGCAGTCAGGAACCATCGATGGCATATACGGACTTCACCCTGGAGAGCGCGGAAGCGGAGTTGGGGGTCACGGCCCGGCCCGGGGTGCTCTTCGCCGGGCTGTCACCGCTCCCCGTGCCGGCCTGGCTGCGGGACCTGCTCGCCCGCGGCATGCGCCTGGCCCTGGTCAGCGAGAAGGCGCGGAGCGAGTTCATCGTCGCCCCGATCCTGCTCGCGGTCCGGGAACTGTCCGGCGAGCGCGTCGCGATCCTGTCGGGCCAGCGCCTCGACGTGGACCCGGCGCGCCGCCTGGTCGGGGAGTGCGATTTCCTGCTGGCGCTATCCGAGCCGCTGCCACGGTTGCGGGCACCGGTGCTCACCGTGGTGGAGGAGGCCAACAAGAACGACATCGAGGCCGGACTGGGCCAGTGTGTCGCTCAGATGGTCGCGGCCCAGCTGTACAATGAACGCTCGGGGCAGGTGCTGCCCGCCATCTGCGGCTGCGTGACGACGGGGGAGGACTGGCAGTTCCTGCGCCTGGCCGGGTCGGTGGTGACCATCGGCCAGGGGCGGCTCTACATCGATAACGTCGGCGGGATCCTGGCGGCGTTGCAGGCGTGCGTTCAGCAAGAAGGGGCCGCGCCGAACCAGCCGCCGGTGGCGTGACGGGCAACGAAGCGACGGACATCCTCATGCACAAAGCGTTTGTGCTTTGCAACAGCATCACGGACAATCCCACGGGCCAGGGCCAGAAAGACTTGCAGGGGGCAGGCCTTTCCCGAATCGAGTGCGCGGGCCCTTTCCCCGTCAAGCTGTCCTTCTGGATTTTCGTTCCGTTGTCGGACCAGAAGGAAACCGGGGAAGCACGACTGGCGCTCATGCGGGCCGATTCGGGCCGGCGTTACTTCTTCCGCCCAATCACCGTCCGACACCCGGATCTGGCGCAGGCGACCGTTTTCTGTGTTCGCCTGTACGATTGCACGTTTCCGGAGCGAGGCGTCTACTTCCTCGAACTGTGGTATGATGACGTCTGGGTTGTCGATCAGCGTCTCGAATTGAGCGATCAGGGAGTGCGATGAACCAGAACCACAACCAACCGTCAAGCACTGGCGGAGTACAGGTCTTTGAGTTGACCATGGATAACCCCGAGGACCAGGACGAGCTCAACCGTCGGTTGCGTAAGCCGGGTGAATCCGACCCAGGCGCGTCCCCGAAGAACGGGCAGCCCCCCCCCCGCGAACCGAGCGGGACGGAGCCTGGCCGAACCACCGGCTGAAGCGGACCGAGGCCACCCTTTGGTTTTCCCAGGTTGGCGCTGCTCGAGGCGGTTCCGGCAGTTTAGCCTTCCCGTTCGCGAAGACAGGAGACGGTGCGGCAACATGCCGAGCGAACACGCTCTTCGCGTGCCGGCAGGTGCCATCTGTGCTCAGGCCCTTCGGGTTTGCGGTCCGCCACTACCGGCGTACAATGACTGCAAGACCAACGACCTGCGAGCAACGAGATGCACCGCGAAGTATCCCACACGGACCCGAACCAATCGCAAGACAGTCCCCTGACGCTTTACCTGCTCACGGGGCTGCTTGGCCTGCTCCTGGCCGCCGATCTCTGGCCCCTGCTGGTCAACTGGCTGAACCCCTGGCTGAGCGGCTGGGACATCAGTCTGCCCACCTGGCCCAACGAGATTCGCGGCTATCGGCTGGCCCTGATCGCCGCCGTGATCGGCGGCGCCCGGGCCCTGTACGGCTCGCTGGACGCGCTCTTCGCGGGTCGGGTCGGGGCCGACCTCGCCCTGGCCATCGCCTGCGTGGCCGCCATCCTGCTGCGCGAGCCGCTGGTCGCCGCCGAGGTGGTGTTCATCGGCATGCTCGGCGAGTGCCTGGAGGGCTTCACCTTCGAGCGCACCCAGCGGGCCCTTCGCGGTCTGGTGCAGCTCCGGCCACGGCGCTGCTGGCGCCTGCGCGACGGCCAGGAAGAGCGCATCCTGACCACCGAACTTCAGGTGGGCGACGTGATCGTGGTCAAGCCGGGCGGCCGGGTGCCGGCCGACGGCGTGGTCCGCGACGGCCGCTCGACCGTGGACGTCAGCCCCCTGACGGGCGAGAGCCTGCCGGCGGACAAGGGACCGGGCGACGAGGTGCTGGCCGGCTCGCTGAACCAGACCGGCGCTCTGACCATCGAGGCGCAGCGGGTGGCCGGCGAGACCGTGGTCGCCCGGGTGATCGAGCTGACCTCGAAGGCGCTGCAAGACAAGGCGCCGCTGGAGCGCACCGCGGATCGGGCGGCCCGCTGGTTCCTCCCGGTCGTGCTGGCCCTGGCGGCCGTCACCTTCCTGGGCGGACTGGTCTACTACGGCAGCGGCTGGTTTCGCGCGGCCGACGGTCCCCGGCTGGGACTGCTCGACGCCGCCCGGCTCAGTCTCTATCCGGTGCTGTCGGTCCTGGTCGTGGCCTGTCCCTGCGCTCTGATCCTGGCCACGCCCGCCGCGGTGATCGCCGCTCTGGGCCGGCTGGCGGGGACGGGCATCCTCATCAAGCGCGGCAGCGCCCTGGAACGGCTGGCCGCAGTCAAGGTGGTCGCCTTCGACAAGACCGGCACCCTGACCGCTGGACACCTGGAACTGGGTGACATCGTTCCCCTGGCGGGCATCACCGCGGACGAACTGCTGCGGATCGCCGCCAGCGCGGAGCAGTCCAGCGAGCACGTCCTGGCCCGGCTGATCCTGGCCGAGGCCCAGCAAACGCGAGCCTGACGCTCGAAGCCTTCAGCGATTTCCAGGCTCATCCCGGCTGCGGCGTCTCGGGGCGCATCGGCGACGAGCGACATCCTGGTCGGCAATCCCCGGCTGCTGAGTGAGCGGGGACTCGCCCTGCCTCCCGAGGTTGCCGCGATCCTGGCCCGGCTGGACGAGGCGGGGCAAACCGTGCTTCTGGTCGCACGCTCCGGCATCATCCTGGGAGTGATCGGGGCTCGCGACCAGGTCCGTCCCGAGGCGCCCGGCGTCCTCGCCGAGCTGCGGCATCTCGGCATCGAGCGGCTGGCGATGCTGACCGGCGATCGCGCCGCCGTGGCCCAGGCGGTGGCCCGGCAGCTGGAGACGGAGTCGGTACAGCTCGAAGTCCATGCGGAGCTGCTGCCGCACCAGAAGGCGGAATGGGTCGCTTCCGTCGGGATTGGTGAAAAGAAAGAAGCAATCCCGACGGAAGCAATCACCACTTCACCAATCACCAATCACCAATCACCAATCACCACGCACGTTGCCATGGTCGGCGACGGCATCAACGACGCCCCGGCCCTGGCCCGCGCCGACGTGGGCCTGGCCCTGGCGAGCAGCGGCACGGACCTGGCGGCCGAGGCGGGCGACGTCGTCTTCATGGGCGATCCGCTCCGGCACCTGCCGCTGCTGATGCGGCTGTCGCGCGAGACGGTGCGGATCATCCGGCAGAACATCCTGATCTTCGCCTTTGGCGTCAACGCCGTCGGCATCCTGCTGACCGCCTGGCTCTGGCCGGTGCTGCTGCCGGCCTCCTGGTTCGAGCAAGGGCCGGTCGCCGCCGTCATTTACCACCAGCTCGGCTCGCTGGCCGTGCTGCTCAACTCGATGCGGCTGCTCTGGTTCGAGCGTGCCCCGAAACCCGGTAGCGTCAGCGACGGCTCTCTCTGGCGTCGAGTGGAGCGGATCAACGCCTGGATGGAGCGCTGGCTCAACGTCGAGGAGGGACTGCACCAGTTGCTGCACCACTGGCGCGAGGCGTTTGCCGTCGTCCTGGTGCTGTTGCTGGGCGGCTACGCCCTGAGCGGCTTGACGGCGATCGGACCCGACGAGGTCGGCATTGTCCAGCGCTGGGGCCGGCCGCTGCCGGAGGACCTCACGCCGGGGCTGCACTGGTGCTGGCCCTGGCCCGTGGATCGCGTGACCCGAATCCAGCCTGACCGCGTACAGACCTTGGAGATCGGTTATCGGGTGATTGGTCGCTCCGGTGGGCTCCCCGGCGGCCGATCCTGGTCGAGCGTGCATGGCCAGGACGGCGTGCGCCGCATCGCGGAAGAGGGGGTGATGATCACGGCGGACAACAACCTGATCGAGTTTCAGGGCACGGTCCGCTATCGCATCGCCTGGCCGAGGACCTGGCTGTTCGAGGTCCGCGACGGGCCGGCCATCCTGCGCACCGCTACCGAGTCGGTCCTGCGCGAGACCATCGCCAGCCACACCTTCAGCGACCTGCTGACCACCGGCCGGGCCGATTTCCAGAAGGAAGTGCTGGCCCGCTTGAGCCGCCGGGTCGAGGGATATGGCTCGTCGCCGGCGGGGTTGGGAATTGAACTGGATGGCATCTCGGTGGACGATCTGCACCCGCCGCAGGAGGTCGTGGCGTCGTATTACAAGGTGACCGTGGCGATGGAGAAGCGGGATCAGCAGATTCACCTGGCCGAGAAGACTGCCATCTCCGATCAGAAGATCGCGCAGGGCAAGCAACTGGAAACCATCCGCACGGCCGAGGGGAAGGCCGACGAGCTGGTCCTGCTGGCCCAGGCCCAGACCGACGCCTTCCGGGCACGCTGGGAAGTGCGTTCCCGTCTGAGCTGGCAGGTCGAATTCGCCTTGCTGGGCGAGGCGTTCCAGCTGCACCTTGCCGGCAAACCGGCCGCGGAAGTGGCCCGGACCTGGCAACGGCTGCGAAGCGACGCCGTGACCCTGCAAGGCCAGCTGACCGATTTTCGCCTCTGGTGTGAAGCGGTCGCAACGGCGCTGAGCGGGCGCGAGAAAGTGATCGTCGATAGCGACAAGGTGCCGGGTCGCAAACACCTGTGGCTGCTGCCGGCCGAGATGCTCCGGCCGGCGCCAATCATGCTGCCGCCCCGAGCGGACCCTGAGAGAAGGGAAACGCCATGAAGCTCCGCTGGATTGTCCTGTGTCTGGTCGTTCTGCTGGTCCTGGCCCGGGCGTGCCTGTTCGTCGTGGACCGGAGCGAGTTCGTCTACGTGACGCTGTTTGGCCGGCACGTGGCCACCTGCGACGGCGCCACCGACGCGGGGCTGCACGTGCGCTGGCCCTGGCCGATCGAGAGCGTCACCCGCCTGGATCGGCGCTTGCAGTCGTTCGACCTGCCCGGCGCCGAACTGCTCACGCAGGACCCGCGCGGCAAGACCATCGACAAGACCGTGACCGTGGACGCCTACGTTTGCTGGCGCATCGCCGAGACGCCGGGGAGCGTCGATCGCTTTGTGCGGACGGTCGGCACGCATGAATCAGCCCGGACGCTGCTCGGCCAGCGCATCAACAGCGAGCTGGGGGCGCTCGTCGGCCGGATGGAGACTGGACGATCTGATCAGCACCGACCCGGGCAGGGTGGATTCCGAGCGCGAACGGCTGCGCAAGCGTCTGGTCGAGGGAGCGGGGCAGGGCGGCCTGAAGGAAGTGGCGGACAAGCAATACGGGATCGAGGTGATCGACGTTCGGCTGCGGCGGATCAACCATCCGCCCGCGGCACGGGAGGCGATCTTTGAACGCATTCGCAGCGAGCGCGCACGGCGGGCCGCTGAGTACGAGAGCGAGGGCGAACGGCGGTCGCTCGACATCGCGAGCGAGAGCAAACGGAAGGTCACCCAACTGGAAGCGGAAGGGCGGGCCGAGGCCATCCGCATCACCGGCGCGGCCAGCGCCCGGGCCGATCGGATCCGCAACGAGGCGTCCCGGCTCGATCCGCAGTTTTACACCTTCCTGAAACAGCTGGAGGACTATCAGCGCATCCTGGGCGACAACAAGACGCTGCTCTTGCTCTCGACTCATCGGGCCCTGTTCGATACGCTGTTCAATCCACCAACACCTGGGAAAAAACCCGCGGAGATGGGGAAGCAATGAAACGCTGGTGGTGGCTGCTGCTGGGATTGGTGCTGCTCGGCTACCTCCTGACCGGCGTGGTCCAGGTCTTGCCGGGCGAGCGTGCCGTGGTGCGCCGCTTTGGCCGGGTGCTGGACGAGCGGCCGGAGCCGGGTCTGTGGGTCGGTCTGCCGTGGGGCATGGATCGCGTGGACCGGGTGGCGGTCGATCGGGTCCAGAACGTGACGGTGGGCTACCAGGATGAGGGCTCCTCGGCCACGATCCCGGTGGGCCAGATGCTGACCGGCGACCACAACCTCGTCAACGTGCAGACGACAGTTTACTACAAGGTCAAACCGGAGGAGGTGGTCGGGTACGTTGTGGCCGGCGACCGGGTCGAGTCGGTCCTGACGCGGGCGGCCGAGAGCGTCCTGGCGGAGTGGGTCGCGGGCCGAACGGTGGATTACGTGCTGCTCAACGGCAAGCAGCAATTGCCGCGCTTCCTGGTTGAGAAAGTGCAAGAGCGCCTGGAAAAGTACCATCTGGGCGTGCAGGTCCTCGACGCCCGGGTCGGGTTGATCGCTCCGCCCGACGACGTCAAGCCGGCCTTCGACAGGGTGGCCCAGGCCCAGACCAGCATCGCCACGAAGACCAACAAGGCCGAGCAGGATGCCAGGACCCAGTTGCAGACCGCCCAGGCCAACCGCTACCGCGCCCTGCAAGACGCCGCTGCCCAGGCCCACGGCCAGACCGTGGTGGCCAGTCAGGAGGCCGTGAGCTTCCGCCGCCGCTTGGAGGAGTACCAGCGCGGTCTGAAGGACAACCCGCACTATCTCCGGCAAATCTGGGAAGAGGAACGGGGCAAGCTGTTGGGCCGGATGAAGGAGAACAAGCAGCTGGGGCTGCTCGACCACTACCTGGGCCCCGATGGATTGGACCTGACCATCGCCCCGCCCTTGCCACAGAAGTAATTCGGTGATTGAGGATTGGAGAATGGAGATCAGAAGAAGAGCAAGAGTAAGATGAAGATTTAGATTAGGAAGAGGATTAAGAGAAAGATTAAGATTAAGAGTAAGACACGAATCGCCCACCTTCCTACTCTTACTCTTGCTCTTTCTCTTAATCCTCTTCCTAATCTAAATCTTCATCTTACTCTTGCTCTTCTTTCCTCTACCACAATCGCCCCTTCGGATTCGAGGTTCTCATGCAGCAGGAGCTGTTCCGTATCCCTTTTAACACGGCCTGGTTCCCGGAGTGGTATCCCTTCTGGGCGGCCGTGGTTACCCTCGCCTGGGTGCTGCTGGCCGCTTTCTGGATCGGGACGCGCCTGGCCATGCCAAAGGACTCGGGCCGCTGGTCCCTGTCGTCGGCGCTGGGCTGGTTCGGCATCGGCACCGCACTGACCCTGGTCCTCAAGCGCTTCCTGGGGCCCCTCCAGATTGATGGCATCCCGGTCTACGGCTTCGGGATGATGCTGTTCCTGGCGTTCCTGCTCTGTACCTGGCTGGCCGGCCATCGGGCGGAGCAGCGCGGGATTCGCAAGGAGGTGGTTCAGGACCTGGCCATCTGGCTGTTCCTGGGCGGTCTGCTCGGGGCCCGCATCACGTACATGCTCCAGGAGCGGTCGTGGACCGTCTGGGAGTTCATCGAGAACCTGCCGCAGATCTGGAATGGCGGGATCATCCTCTATGGGGCCGTGCTGGGGGCCCTGGCCAGCTACGGGCTGGCTTATCTGTTTGTGTTCGCCCGCCAAAAGCTCTCCACCCTGAGGCTGGCGGACATCATTGCGCCCTCGGTTGCTCTCGGGATTTGCCTGGGCCGGATCGGCTGTTTCCTGAACGGCTGCTGCTATGGCCAGGTTCTCTGTCCGGACTGCCCGACGGTCGGCGTCTGTTTTCCGCTGTCGGCCCCGGCACGCGCCGTCCAGGAAAAGCTGGTCCAGGAGGGCTACCGGACCATCGCCGGATTTACCCTTGCCGAGACGCAGCGGCAGGACAGCGGGGTCCTGGTCGATCAGGTCGAGCGGGATTCCCCGGCCTGGCGGGCGGGCCTTCGCCCGGGCGATACCATCCTGGCCGTGGATGGACGGGAAATCAAAGGCAGCTCGGACACCAGGCCGACCACACTGGCCAGCTTGATCGCCGCCTGGCCCCGCGGCAAGCAGGACCTCGTCCTGGAGGTCAAGAGCAAGGACGGCGAGCAGCAAATGCTGAAGTTTGTCCCGCGCACCATCGAGCTGTATCCGACCCAGCTGTACGAGTCGATCAGCATGTTCCTGCTGTTCCTGTTCCTGCTGGCGATGTCACCGTTCTGTCGGCGCGATGGCCATCTGATGGCCATCCTGATGGTCTGCTACGGCATCCATCGCTGGATCAACGAGCTGCTCCGCAACGATCCCCGGCCGGTCGGCTTCGAGAGCCATGCGAGTCTGATCCTGATTGTCGCAGGGGTTGTGCTGGCGCTGTACGTCCTGCTGAAGCCGAAGCGGGAGGCGGCGGCGCTGGCAACGGCGTAGTGAACGGAATGTGATTGATTCATCGTTTCGCGCTCGTCCGGTTGAGCGCGAAACGATGAATCAATCAGCACGTCCCCCCAGCGCACACATCCACGGCTGGGAATAATAGCGGTCCCACGAATCCGCCAGCAGCACGACGACCGGGCCATCCCTCCGGTCGCTAACGCTCCCGGCTCGCCTGGCCGCCTCGCGCAGCCCCGCCACGACGGCGGTTCCCGAGGAACCGCCCACGAGCAGCCCCTCCTCGCGCAGCAGCCGGCCGGTCATGGCGAAGCTTTCCTCATCGCTGACCCGCTCCACCGCGTCGATCACCGACACGTCCAGCGTTGCCGGGACCGTGCTGCCGCCGATCCCTTCCACCAAGTAGCCCGCATCCAGGTCCGGCTGCGTCGGATCGACCACGTGAGCCAGGCGTGAGCCGACCGGATCGGCCAGGACAATGCGCACCCTGGGCACCTGTGACTTGAGGAACCGGCCAACGCCGGTGATGGTGCCGCCGGTGCCGACGCCAGCGACAAAGGCCCCGACGTTGCCCTGGCACTGCTGGAGGATCTCGGGCCCGGTGGTCTGCTCGTGAATCCAGGGATTGGCCGGGTGGGCGAACTGGTCGGTCAGGAACCAACCGTTCTCCTGGGCCAGCCGGCGGGCCACCTGCTGGAAGTTGCGCGGATCGTGCGGCGGGGCGTTGGGAGTGATGACCAGCTCGGCCCCGAGGGCGGCCAGGGCGGCGCGCTTGTCGTGCGACATCTTCTCCGGCATGACGCACACCAGCCGGTAGCCGCGCAACGCCGCCATCAGGGCCAGGCCGACGCCGGTGTTGCCGGCCGTGGCCTCGATCAGCGTGGCTCCGGGACGGAGCTGGCCGGTGCGCTCACCGTCTTCGACGATGGCCCAGGCAATCCGATCCTTGACGCTGCCGCCAGGGTTGAGGAACTCGCACTTGCCCAGCAGCGGGACCGGCAAGCCGGCCCCGACGCGATCGAGCCGGACCAGGGGCGTGTTGCCGATCAGGTCCAGGACGGAACCCGCCAGCGGGGGAGGAGCGGGGCGGCTGGGAGCGGCGGTCATCAGACGTCTCCAGTGCGAGAAGTGAACCTTACTCAAAACGCGGAATGTGGACCGAGGCCCCTGAGCAGTTTATTGGGTGCGAGACTGGCCGTCTGCCAAGCTGCCTGCCAATGGCTTCGGGTTACCGGAGAGGTCGGATGGGTTTCATGGCTGACGGAAGAGTGCCGCAGGGCGTCATCGTTGTGCGTGCCTGCCACTGGCAAGGTGCTTCGGAACGGGCTGGCAGGATCCTTCAGGCTGCTGGCATCGTTGTCGCACGGATGATAAGAGCCGGTAGCTGTCGGAGGAGTGCCCCTGGGCCTCTCAAGTGTCTGGGGGTTGCTCTGGACCACCGAGAAATCCTGGATTACAGTACGCGCCAGGAAGTGAAAGGCGCTGCATTCGCCAGTCAATCCACGAACGTTCAAGGAGGTCGTCATGAACACCGGCTGGTTGCTGATGGGAGCGTGCTTGATCTTCGGCGGGGAGGATAGTCCGAACAAGAATGCTCACGGAATGGAGCAGGTGAAGGGCGCTGCAGGAGGAGTTCGAGGTTTCCTCTGGAGAGAAATCCTGGAACCCCTTGCGTCCGCAGCCATTGTCCTCTCGTGAGGCCGTTGACCCCGGGTTGGAAAGGATCTACTTCTCATTCATGCAGGCACCGCAGTTGAAATCGTGGAGTCCCTGGGGCTTGCGCAGACATTTTCCTCTCCTGACGCCTTTGTTGACAGGGCTGCGAGAGAACTCGAAAATCGTCAGGGAGTGTCTTAACTGGCCAACAGGGCTCTGGGAAGCGAGGTCAGCTTCTCCGGTATTCGACCTGGTCTGGCGAGATTTGCAGGGGTACTCAGGATCGAAGCTCCTCCGAGCTGTTGAGGTTCTCGGGTTTTTCCAGATGTCCTTCTATTCCGGCTGGGGCATCTCCTTTTCCCTGGAGGCCGACAGGAGAGACGGCAAGTTCCAACCCAGGTGTGAGAAGTGTGGGAGTCTCAGTGGCGGGAACGAGACCTCGTTTTCTATTGTGTGCGGAACGGGAGCGGAAGGGGAGGAACGATTAGAGTATCGAGGCATCAAGAGATTTCTCCCTCAGATGGTGGGAGACGCCAGGACAAGGACCTTTGTCCGAACGTTTCACGACTACGGCAAGGTGAATGAGCTGCAATGTTTTGAAGGCAAGGTGGACTTTGAAATCCTGGCGGAAGATTGGCAACAGTTGACCTGGAGGTGTGGCAAGAAGGAAAAAGTCCTCTGGTCTTCGGGAACGCCAAGGCAGGTTCACCACGGGGCCACGTTGACGCTGCGCTACACACCCAGGGGAGATTGGTACTACGTCAAGCTCAACGTCGAGGGTCGGGTGATTGGTTCAGGTTGGCAAAAAGCGACGAGCAACGTTGACAAGGGAATGCGGGAGGCCTGGCTTCATTGGACGGATCTGGATGAGGAATATAGGATTCAATGGATGCGGTAGGCTTTGTGTTGGTTGAGCTGAAGTGAAAAGGCAACTGATCCGCAGAAGAGGCGAACAGATCATGACTTGATGACCGTGCCTCACTCCACGACCTCGGTCGCACTTGCTTCGCAGGACGACTGGGCGAAGCCGGCTTCAAGTCCTTGCAAATGATCCGCTCAGGCAGGCACCTGAGCGGATCGTCTACGTTCCGCAGAAGGTCCGGTAGCCGCCATCGTCGGCGGGTGGCTCTTGATACCTGGCCGCGTCAGCCGGCACTTCATACGGCGAGGCCAGCACCGCCAGCAGGCGATGCAGCACCGATAGATCGTCCTGTTCCTCGGCAGCGGCCAGTGCTTCCTCCACCCGGTGGTTCCGCGGGATGACGGCCGGGTTGACGGACCGCATCACGGCAGAGGCCGAGCCCGCCGGCCGGCCATCACGAGCGAGCCGGTCCTGCCATCGTGCAGTACCAGGCCCGGAAGTCTCGGTTCCTGATACCGGTCGCCGGCCGGCGGCTCCTCGGCCGACAGGTCGCGGAACGTGTTGGTGAAATCGGCCCGGGATTGCTGCATCCAGTCGAGCAGCGACCGAATCAGCTCGACGTCGCCGGCCTCATCCGTCTGCAAGCCCAGCTTCTTCCGCATCCCGGCGAGCCAGTAGCGCTCGAACAGGGTGGGGTATTCGTCAGCACTTCCGTGGCCGACGGCGACCGCCTTCTCCGGGTCGGTATCCAGCAGCGGCAGCAGGGTCTCGGCGAAGCGGGCCAGGTTCCACTGCGCGATCCGGGGCTGGTTGCCGTAGGCGTAGCGGCCGGCGTGGTCGATCGAGCTGAACACGGTATCAGGGCGGTAGGCGTTCATGAAGGCACACGGGCCGTAATCGATCGTCTCCCCGGAGATCGCCACGTTGTCGGTGTTCATCACCCCGTGGATGAACCCGACCAGCTGCCAGCGGGCGATGAGCGCGGCCTGGCGGTCCGTCACCGCGCGGAGGAACTCCAGGTACTTTCGCGGGTCATCGACCAGCTCCGGGTAGTGACGGTCGATCGCGTAGTCGGCCAGCACCCGCAGGGTCGGCTCGTCCTGACGGGCCGCCAGCGTACTCGAACGTCCCGACCCGGATGTGACTGGCGGCCACGCGGGTCAGGATCGCCCCTGGCAACGCGGACACCCGGTAAACCAGCTCGCCGGTGGTGACGACCGCGAGACTCCGCGTGGTGGGGATGCCGAGGGCGGCCATGGCTTCGCTGATGACGTACTCGCGGAGCATCGGCCCGAGGGCGGCCCGGCCGTCGCCGCCGCGCGAGAACGGCGTCCGCCCCGACCCCTTGAACTGGACGTCGAGGAGCCGGCCGGCCGGCGTCCGGTGCTCCCCCAGACAGGATGGCCCGGCCGTCACCGAGCATCGTGAAATGGCCGAACTGGTGCCCGGCGTAGGCCTGGGCGATCGGCTGGGAGCCAGGCCGGCAGGTCCTGGCCGGCGAACAGGGCCGCGGCGGCTTCCGGCGAGAGCATGCCGAGGTCGAGGCCCAGTCTCCTCCGCCAGCCGGTGGTTCAGGATCGACACCCGCGGCGCCTGGACCGGGGCCGGCCTGGCCGGGACGAAGAGGACGTCCGGCAGCCGGGCGTAGGTGTTGTCGAAGCAGAAGCCCACGGTGTTGTGATCTGGAACCGATGCAGTTGGTGTGCCCATCCCGTTCCTCGTGCGATGCTCTCAAGACCTCTCCGTATTATAGAGAGTAGGGTGGCGCAGGAACGCTTGCATTTGCCGAGCCGCGCACGCAGCGCAGCGGAGTAAGCGGCCCCGCGGGCTCCCAGGCCGCTTACTCCGCTGCGCTGCGTGCGCGGCTCGGCAAATGCAACAACCGAGAGGGGCACCCAGGACCGGCAGCGCCGGCCACCGGGAGAAGAGCATGTCCGTCGAACACTTCGATGTCCTCATTGTCGGTGCCGGCATCTCCGGCATCTGCGCCGGGTATTACCTGCAGAAGCGCTGCCCGGCCCGGCGCTACGCGATCCTGGAAGGACGCAGCGACCTGGGTGGGACCTGGGACCTCTTTCGTTATCCCGGAGTCCGATCCGATTCCGACATGTTCACGCTCGGCTATTCCTTCAAGCCCTGGAAGAATGACAGGTTCATTGCGGATGGGCAGGCCATCCTGGGATACCTGCGCGAGACGGCGCAGGAGTTTGGCATCGACCGCCACTTCCGTTTCCAGCACCGGGTGCGCTCCGCCTCGTGGTCGTCTGAGCAGGCGCGCTGGACCGTCGAGGTGGAAGTGGGCGAGCACCGGCAGCCGGTCTGCTATACCTGCGGCTTCCTGTATCTGTGCAGCGGCTACTACGACTATGAGGAGGGCCACGCACCAACCTTCGCCGGCAGCGAGGACTTCCAGGGCCGGCTGGTCCATCCCCAGCACTGGCCCCCGGACCTCGATTACCGCGGCCAGCGGGTCGTGGTGATCGGCAGCGGGGCCACGGCGGTGACGCTGGTCCCTGCCCTGGCCCAGACCGCGGCGCACGTCACCATGCTGCAACGCTCCCCGTCCTACGTCCTCTCCATCCCCACGGAGGACCGCATGACCAGGGTGCTTCGCAAACTCTTGCCTGAGCGGATCGCGCACTGGTTGATCCGCTGGAGGAACGTCCTTCTGGCCATCGTCTTCTATCAGCTGTGCCGGCGGGCACCTGAACGGGCCAGGAAGTTTTTTCGCCGCTCCCTGACCACGGAGCTGCCGGCCGAGATCGTCGATGAGCATTTCCAGCCGCGTTACCAGCCCTGGGACCAGCGCGTCTGCATCGTGCCCGACTCCGACCTGTTCCGGGCCATGAAAGCCGGTCGCGCCTCGATCGTCACCGACCAGATCGCGAGTTTCACCCGGCACGGCATTCTGCTTCAGTCCGGCCGGGAGATTCCGGCCGACGTCATCGTGACAGCGACGGGCCTGAAGCTCCTGGTCTGCGGCGGCATCCGCCTCAGCGTCGATGGCACCGTCGTCGAGACGGGAAAGTGCCTGTCCTACAAGGGGTTGATGCTCAGCGACGTTCCCAACTGTGCCGTGTGTGTCGGCTACGTCAACGCCTCGTGGACGCTGCGTGCGGAGCTGTGCTCCATCTACGTCTGCCGGCTGCTCAAGCACCTGGAGCAGCACGGTTACACTCAGTGCGTCCCACGCTGTGCCGCCGACACGGCTCAGGACCAGCCCCTGCTGAGCCTGACGTCCGGTTACGTTCAGCGCGGCTCCCACCTGTTTCCCAAACAGGGTCGGAAAGCACCGTGGGTGATGCACCAGAACTACTTGCTCGACCTGCTCAGTCTGCGCTTTGGCAGGGTGGACGACGGCACGCTGGTGTTCTCCCGGGCTGGCCCAAGGGCTTCTCCTGGATAAGGCGGTTTGAGGGAAAACGTTGCCCCGTGGGTGCGCTGCGCGACCCACGGAGACCTTTCTCACTCCACGGTCTCGGTCTCGCTTTCTTCGCGGGCCGACTGGGTCACGCCGGCTTCCCCGATGGTTTCGTGCAGCTTGAGCAGCCCGGCCAGACTCTTGGTGTGCAGGCGGCGGAGCTTGCGGTTGACCTGATGGAACTGTCCCAGGAACTTGTTGATCCATTCCCCGAGCCTCGACGAGCGCAAGGAGCGGATCAGCTTTTTGGGCAGGAGGAACTGACGCAGCGACTCGCCGGTCGGCATGTTTGGCAGGGAGGGGAAAGAGTGTTCCTCGCTCACCTCAATCACAGCCTTCAGGGAGCGGTGCGCATCATCCAGCACCTCGAGCATGGCGAAGAAAAGGTCGGAACTGATGCTGCCGCCTGACGAGAAGAGAATGGCCGTCACCTGGTTGACCGGTTCTTCATGCTCGCGAATCTTCCGCCACAGGCGGATCAGCAGGAAATGGAAGCGGTAGCGCTCGAGCAGTTCGTCCACCCACTCCCGCGAAAGGCGGCGGGCCAGTTCGTAATAGGTGAGGAACACCTTCTGGTCGAATTCCTCGCACCACTTCAGGTCGGCTTTCAGCTCGTCCTGCACCTGGCGCAGCAGCTTGCGGGCGGACTTGCGCTTGTACAATTCGCCCCGGAACTCGAAACGCTTGCGCTTGAGGATCAGGCGGCGCTCGACCAGCCCGCGCAGCAGCCACTCCTCCTCGAAGTGGCGGTTGAGTTCCAAGGCAAAGCGGTGGACTTCGTCGCTGAACATCTCCTGGTGATTGCGGACGAGCCTGTCCAGAGGATTGAGCCGGTTGCGCTCCTTGCAGGTCCAATCGTCCAGCTCGAAGACGGTTAGGAAACGCTGATCGTAGTAAGCGCCGTATTTGGGCGCGAAGGAGGCTTCCTCGTATTCGACGTCGATGAACTTCTGGACCTCTTCCGGGGTGAGGAGCGGCGTTTGCTTGGGCACCTCGAAGACCGCGCGGTAAAAACGGCGCGAGACCAGCTCGCGCAGGTCCTCGGCGTGGTGGAAGAGGATCCAAGGCGAGCGCTCATCGTACTCGGTGCGCAGGTAGTAGCACTTGGCGTTCTCCTCGCGGTCGAAGTTGGAGGGGTGGTCGTCCCACATCCCCGCCTGGTCGCCGTCGTCATCGCGAAAGATCTGGACGGTCTTGCGGCGGTCGTCCGGCAGCTGTGGGGTGGCCCCCTGGAAGAGATCGTCGTGCAGGCGGCGCAGGTGCCCGCCGGCGCGGCGCTGGTGCATGAAGATGTCGCACGAGTGCAGATCGTGGTCGCGGGCGGTAGCCAGGTCGAGGACCGTCTGCTCCAGGCACTCCTGGCCCCAGTACGACTTGTAAAGCAGCGAGGGGACCGCGTCCGAACCGGCGACGCTGACCGCCACCAGGTCGGCGTGGAACTCCATCTCGCGGGCCAGGGTGAAGTGCAGCCGCAGCACCAGCGTGAACACCTGGCCCAGCAGCCAGTTCATCCCGAACACGATCCAGTACAGGGGGGCGACCAGCCGCCAGGCCGAGGAGGCGTAGGCCAGCTCGAGGGCCCGGTCGATGAAGTCCCGGCCGGCAATGACGTTGGCGACGATGCTCATGGCCAGGCGGACCCAGGGGGCCGACTTTTGCCGGAACTGGGTGAAGTGGCCGAACTCGTGGGCCAGCAAGGCCTTGAATTCCGTCAGGTTGATGACGTTGAGCAGGCCCAGGCCGATGATCAGGCGCAGCTTCGGTGTGGCGAACAGGCCGGCCAGTGAGACGTCCGTGCCGGCGGCGGCGTTCACCTCGTGGTTGACGTAGACCTCGTCGGGCTCCGGGGCGCCGGTCTCCTCGCACACCTTGCGGAGGAACTTGAACAGACGGGGATGCTCTTCCTCCTCGATGCGTGTCTCGTTGCCCTTCATGGCCGAGCGCCGGCGGAACAGGTTTTTCAGCAGGAACAGGGTGACCAGGAGGAACAGGAGGATGCCCGGCAGCCCCAGCACCGCCGGCAGCCAGCCGCGCACCAGCAGCACGATCACGAGGACGCAGCCCAGGACCATGCTCAGGTAAATCAGGAAAAACAACAGCAGCGAGGCGATCACCAGGTTGACGTGCCGGTGGAACCTCGGCCCGGGCTCGACAAGTTCCTCGGGCACCTTCCTGGGACTGAGGGGGTAGTAATTCTTGGGTTCGTCCATGTTCGTGGTTCGTAATTCGTAATTCGTAATTCGTAATTCGAGTTGCGAATTACGAATCAGGGCTGCACGTAAAGGCGCGGCTCGAGCCAGACGGGGTGCTGAAAGGCCCTGCCCTTCAGCGTGTAACCGCGCAGCTCGAGGACCTTGGCCCCGCTGACGTTGACCGTGCAGGAATCGCACTCGCCCCGGACACTCAGGACCCGGGAGACCGCCACCGTTTTGCCGTCCAGAAGCACCGCGAACTGAAACGTCTCCTGGTTGGCGGGACCATTACTCGAATCGTTGATGGCGACCCAGGCCTTGAAGTGCCGCGCTCCGGGAGGAAGGACGTACTGGACCGCGCAATAGCTGTGCGCCGGGCCGCAAAGGCCCAGCCCCTTGGGCGCGGCGCGGCCCTGGACCTGGATTACGTTGTTGGCGCGGTTGCCGACCTGGCCGTTCTTGCCGAAGCGCTGGTCCGGGGCAGCGGTCACCACTTCGGCGAGGTCGGCAAGGTAAACAACCTTGAGGTTCTTGTTCTGGGCCTGCCAGACTTGTTCCGCCAGCGTCTTCTCGAACCAGGGGCGTTGGGGCGCGCCGTCGAAACCGAAGCTGGCCAGGCCGTTCTGACGGGACAGGTTGCCGAGGGGTTGCTGCCCGAAGGCGGGGTTCTGGTTCAGACGAGGGACAGACTGCCGGCCGGCGAACGGGCCGAGGTCGCGCCTGGGCGGTTGCGAGAAGGCCGCCAGGAACACCAGCACGACCAGCAGGCAGGTGGTGAGGGTGGCGACGCCCGCCGCGCCGAGCACCAGCATGCCGGAATAGTCTCCCGCCGCCTCGCGTTCCCGCATTTTCTCCAGGTTGACGCGATCCGGCAGGTAGACCAGGCCCCGGCGCTGCCTGGCCCTGGAAGGGCTCTCGTCCTGGTAGTCCCCTTTTTCGTGAGGGGGTGGACTGATCGCGATGCTGAAGCGGGCGGTCAGGCTGATCGGCTCTTCGCTGCTGGCCGGCTCATCGCTTTCGTCGGGCTCTCCGAGGATGCGAATCGGCGCTTCCGACGCTGCCGCCGGCTTGTGCCGCGGACGCACCGAATCCCAGGCATCCTCCTCCTCCGAGCGTTTCATGATCCGCGGCGGGTAGGTCGCCACGAACCGCCGCCTGCAGTCGCTGCACTTCACTTCGCGTCCCCAGGCCGATTCCAGAAACGACTGCGGCTTGTTGCAGTGAGGGCAGCACAAATCGAGCGACATGGCGATCCTATCCGGCAAGCGGTTCCTGAAGCATGCGGTTGGAATTTCCCTCGATCATTCCAGCAGCAGCAGTTGACCCTGTCAAGCAGAATCTCCGCGGGTCGGTCGGTTTGCCCCACCTCTTCTGGACCCCTCCGAACTCTTCAGCGAGGTCCATGCACCAGGAGAACGTCTGGCTGGGCGCTCACGACTTGGTTCGCTTCTTCCCTCCCGAGTCGGCCCACTCGAAGCTGTCGCACTCTCGGTCGCTGCAAGTCAGGAACAGCCGGCCCTTGTTGGGCCCTTCCTTGCGCACGCGCAAGGCCCGGCGGGCCTTGCCGCAGTGCGCGCACGGGGTCGCCCGGGCCTGGAGGTCGGCAAGCTCCTTGTCGGCAGCAGCGGCCGGCGCGGCAGGCTTCTCCTCCGCGGATTTGGTCTTCTTCCGGCCCTTCTTCGGCGCGGACGACTCGGCTGGCTGCTCGTCCTCGACGACAACCCCGTCGAAGCGCAGGTCCTTCAGAGCGAAGAACTCCGAGCTGGTGTCCTTGCTGTCGGCGAGCCCCTTGGGGAACCACCGGAGTTTGTAACTGCCCCCCGGCTGCAGTCGGTGTTCGACGGCGATGGTGGCGGTGCTGCCGGAGTTGCCGTTATTCACGGTCAGCGGCTTGCCGAGGTTGGCGGAGGGGGGCGCCGGCGGAGCTTTCGCCGCCTTCGATCTGCAACTGCACCTGGTAGCCGCCCTGGGTGGGGTAGCCCGGGTTGTGGTTGTGGAAATGCTGGAACGTCACCCGCGTGAGGAGCACCGGCCGGGTGACAGTCAGCCAGACGAACAGGTCATTGGTGCCGAACTGACGGATGAGGAACACCGTTCCAAGCGAGCCCCACTTTTCCGCCGGCCCACCGCCTGTCTGCGAGACGAAGCCGCTGATCAGCTTCGGGTCCGATGGGATGCCGACGGCAATGGACACGCCATTCAGGCTCATGGCGTTCTCGAAATCCCAGAACAGCAGCGGCGCCGACCCCGGAGGGGCGGTGGCCGCGGTTTCACCGGGCGCTTCCGCTTCGTCCTCGTCCTCCTCGTTCTCCTCACTGCTGTCCTTGATCGCCAGCGGACCGGACCGGTCGAGGTCGGCCGACTCCAGGTCCCAGACGACGATGCGCCCGCCCTCGCCGCCGGCAACGCAGGTGCAACCGTCGGGGCTGAAGGCCAGCGCCCCGATCTTGCCGATCTTCCAGTCTCTGGCTGTCGAGCCGACCTTCTCCTTCCCGGTTGCCGCATCCCACAAGCGGATGACGCCCTGGGCATCGGCGGTGGCGAGGGTGGTGCCGTCGTGGCTGAAGGCGACCGCCGTGGCCGCCTTGTGGCCCTTGAGGGTGTAAGCCCGGGTGGGCTCGAACTCTTCCTCGTCCGCATCCTCGTCCGCTTCCGACCGGTCGGGGACTGCATAGACGGCGACGGCGCGCCCTTCGGCGACGCACAGCAGCCGGCCGTCCGGGCTGAACGCCAGGCCGCGGACCGGCCCGCGGGACTTGCTGCCGAGGTAGCCGCCCCAGTCGTTGCGGTACTCGTTGACGATGGAGCAATCGCCGTTGGCGTGGGACAGGATCGACAGGTTTGACGGAGCGATGGCCAGGAACTCGCCGTCCGCTCCTCCCTCGGCGATGCAGAAGGTCGAGGCAATCGGCTGGTCGAGCGGACCGGCCAGAGCGTTGGTGACGTCCCAGCCGAGGGTGCTGCCGTTGGTGCTCGCCTGGAGGAACTTACCGTCGGGGGCGAAGGCGATGGCATAGAAGCGTTCGCCCTGCTCCTCCTCCCTGTTCTCCACGCCCGCGAACGGGCGGCGGAGCACGGGCTTTTGCTGTGCCCGTTCCAGATAGAGGTGGAGGCCGTCGCCGTCGCGCTGGAAGCAGGCGAACTCCCGCAGGTCGGGAGAGAGGGCGGGCGCCGGATCGCCTTCCCCGACGGACAGGTCCTTCCGCAAGAGTTCGCGGCCATCGGCCAGGTTCAGCCAGCGCACCGAGTGGCAGGCTCCCTCCGTGCCCACCACCACGGCCAGAACGTTGCCCTCCGGCCAGGCCGCGATCGCCAGCCGCCGGATTGTGCCCCCGTTCGGTTTCTGCCCGGTCAGCTCAATGACGCGCACGGTTGCTCCCTTGTTGAGTGATTGACGTCGCCGGAATTCTCGCTTCAAACTAGCGGGAAACGCACCGCTTGCACAGGTCAGCAGGTTCCGAGGAACGATTGAGCAAGCTCTGGATGGCGTTGGTCTCGGTCCGAGCTGGTGGTCAAAGGGCTTTTGGATACGTGAGAGCAATGTTTGCCTGGCTGGCACGCGGTGTGCTGCGCATTCTCACGTATCCAATTTCGAGGGAGGCACAGATGGTGCGCTGGCCCTGAAGCACTTCCTGGAAAGCCACAAACGATGAGACCGGAGTGAAAGGAAGAACACCATGCAATCCCGAATCGACTATGACAAGATCGCCCCCGATGCCGTCAAGGCGCTGCTGGGGCTGGAGGCCTACCTGCGCCGCTGCGGTCTGGAGCCGGGTCTGCTCGACCTGGTCAAGCTGCGTGCTTCCCAGATCAATGGCTGTGCCTACTGCATCGACATGCACACCAAGGACGCCAGGGCCAGGGGTGAAACCGAGCAGCGGCTGTTCACCCTTGCCGTCTGGCGGGAAGCGCCCTTCTTCACCGACCGGGAATGCGCGGCCCTGTCCTGGACCGAAGCGGTGACGGAGGTGGCGTGTACCCACGTTCCCGATGCGGTTTATGAACAGGCGCGCCGGCATTTCAGCGAGAAGGAGCTGGTTGATCTGACGGTCGCAGTTATCGCCATCAATAGCTGGAACCGGCTCGCGATCAGTTTTCGGATGGTCCCGGGGACGTACCAGCCCGCGCACCACGGAGCGAAATGAGACTGGAAAAGGTGGCAGGAGCCAATATTACAATTCTAATAATCGTAATATTGGCTCCTGCCATCTTTTCTCTTCAGGTTGGGTCGTTCTTCGGCGGGGTTCCTTGCTCGGGAAGGCGGCGCAAGCGTTCGCGCTCTTCCGGCGAGAGCGCCGCCCATACCTGTTCCAAACCCACAGCCTCGACCGCCTCCTTGACGCCAACGGCCTCGACCGCCTCCTTGACGCCAACGGCCTCGACCGCCTCCTTGACGCCAACGGCCTCGACCGCCTCCTTGACGCCAACGGCCTCGACGACCTCCTTGACGCCAACGGCCTCGACCGCCTCCTTGACACCGACCTCTTCCAGGAAACGCTTGAGGCCACCGGTTTCCTTGAGATAATCCGCCAGCGGACGAAAATCGAGAGTGAGCGGACCTTGTTGCTGAGTCGCCATCTGTGAGATCTCCCGCCAAAGTGCCGGTTCGTGGATGAACAACCAGGGACCATAGTTGGGCCACAGGGCCGGCTCCGCCTGCAACACCGTCTTGACTGTCCCCTTGTCCGCATCGGCAACGCCGGCAAGGACGTGCAGTGGCAGGCTTTCCCGCTCCACCTCGAGCTCCCGGGTGCTGACCAGGAACAGCGGATGGCTGAACACGCTGGCCTGCCACAGGCCGGCCGTCACCTGCATCAGGCCCGGCAAATGCCAAGGCGCTTCGGCCAGGAAACGCCCCCCGAGGTGGTTGACCAGATACCAGAACGAAACGTCCGGGTAGTCCACGTCCGGGTGGGCCCCCTGCCCTTCTTCGTCGCCACGCCGGCGCTCCCTCTGCTGAAGCTCGTTGAGCCGGCGATGGATGCCAAACCCCAGCTCGATCAGGGCGTGCAGTTCGTCGAAGCGGGCCGAGACTGTCGGGCCCTTGTATTCCAACACGTTCCAGAGCGTCAAGTGCGACCACAGGCCGTGGAAGGGCGGCTGGCCCGCCGCCGCCTTGCGCAACAGGACGATGTCCGACGAGCGCGGCATGTCCCCGACCGTCTGCCCGGTGCGGACCTCGTAGTGGCTTTCCATCAGCGGCCGCAACAGGTGCGCGAAGATCGGGTGCCACTGCATCCGCTGTCCTCCTCTTCGCCGGCAGGATTCACGCCCAGATTATTGTACGGGTTTGGCGTCGCTGCCGGAAGCGCGGACCTGGTGCGCCCGCTGGTCGCGAAGGGCGAGAGACCGGTCGGGCCTGGGCTGCTTCCGTTGGGCGCCTGGTCGTGCTGGACTGCTACCGAGCGTCCGATACAAGAACAAGAGGCCCGTTGAGCCCCTGGAGCAATGATGACGATGCGTGGCGCAATGGTTGGCACCCGAGCCCCGAACTTCTCTCTGCTTTGCACCGAAGGGTCTGCCTCCGGGCGGAGGCAGGTCTCCCTGGACGACTACCTGGACCGCTGGCTGCTGCTGCTGTTCTACCCCCGCGACTTCTCCCTGATCTGACCGACCGAGCTGACCGCGGTCGGCGGTCGGATCGCGGAGTTCCGCGACAGGGGCTGTGACGTGCTGGGGGTCAGCACCGATTCGGTCGCGACTCACGAACGGTGGCTGACGACTTCCCCGACCGATGGCGGCCTGGGCGGGCTGAACTTCCCCCTGGCCGGCGACGAGGACGGCGCTGCTAGCCGGGCTTACGGGGTGTATCTGGAACGGCAGCGCGTGGCCCTGCGCGGGCTGTTCCTCATCGACCCCAACGGCGTCCTGCAATACCAGGTGGTTCACAGCCTGACAGTGGGGCGGAACACCGAAGAGGTGCTGCGCGTGCTCGAAGGGCTGCAGCAGGGCGGGCTGTGCCCGGCCGAGCAGCGGCGCGGCGAGCCGGCGCTGGACGCCAGCCGGGAACTGGGGCCCAACCGCGTCATCGGCCCCTACCGGATCGAGGCGGTGCTGGGCACCGGCTCGTTCGGCAGCGTCTTCCGCGCTCACGACCTGACGCTGGACCGGGAGGTGGCCCTGAAAGTCCTCCGCCCCGGCGGTCCGGTGCCCGCCGCTGCCCTGCTGGCCGAGGCGCGGACCGCCGCGGCTGTGAGTCATCCCAACGTGTGCATCATCCATGCCGTCGATTCCAGCCAGGGCGCCCCGATGATCGTCATGGAATACGTGGCCGGCCGGCCGCTCTCCCAGCTGATGGCGGAAGGGCCGATGGCTCCGGCGCAGGCCGCCGTGCTGGGCCGGCAGATCGCGCTGGGGATCGCGGCGGCGCATGCCCAGGGGGTGGTCCACGGCGACGTGAAGCCGGCCAACGTCCTGGTCACGCCGGCGGACACGGTCAAGGTGGTGGACTTCGGCCTGGCCCGGCGCAGCGCGTTCGCCCGGGCGGGCCGAAGAGACGGTCCTGTGGGACCCCAGCCCGACCGGCAGCATTTCGGGCACGCCGGCTTACATGGCCCCGGAGCAGGCCCGCGGCGAGCGCGCCACTCCGGCCAGCGACGTCTACTCTCTGGGGGTGCTGCTGTACGAAATGGTGACCGGCCGGCATGCTCGCACCGGGGACAATGTGCTGGAATTGCTCCATGCGATCGAGCGGGAGGACCTGACGCAGAAGCTGAACGGGATGCCGGAGCCTTTCGCCGGCATCCTCCGCCTCGCCCTGGCCGTCGCCCCGGCGGAGCGACGGATCAGCATGGAGCAGATCGCGGCACGGCTGGCATGAGCGGTGCGTCCGGAAGGCGCGGGCTGCTCCTCGGGGGAATAGGGGAACACAACTGCCTGCCTCCAGCATATGATAATCCGCAGGCGCAGGAGAGCGACCGTGGCTTACCCCAAGGCGATCTGGACACCGGTGATCCTGGATGGCGGAAACTCCGATCAGTCTGCTGGAACGATTGCGGATTCAGCCGGATTCGGCATCGTGGAAGCGCTTTGTGGACCTGTACACTCCGCTCATCCACAACTGGCTGCGCCGCTACCCCATGCAGCCTGCCGAAGTGGACGACCTTGTCCAGGAAGTGCTTGCGGTGGTGGTGCGCGAGCTGCCGCAGTTCCGCCACGATTTACGGCGCGGTGCCTTTCGACGCTGGCTCCGCGGCGTGCTGGTGAACCGGCTGCGCGGCTACTGGCGCGACCATCGCCTTCGCCCTCTCACGGGGACCGCGGATGGGGAAGACGTTCTGGCGCAGCTTGAGGACCCGGAAAGCAGCCTGAGCCGGCGCTGGGACGAGGAGCACGACCGCCACGTCGCCCACCGCTTGCTGGAGCTGGTGGCGCCGGAATTTGAGTCGGCAACCTGGCAGGCGTTCAAGCTCCTGGTGCTTGAGGGTCACAGCACCGCCGAGGTGGCCGCCCAGCTCAACATCTCCGCCAACGCCGCCCGCATCGCCAAGTCGCGCGTGCTCAGCCGCTTGCGTCAGGAAATGGATGGGCTGATTGACTGATTTTGCTGCCCCCCCCTACGATTTTTCTGAAATGATCCGCGGCATGCGCGCCTTACTATTGTGTGGCAGCGTTGCCGCGTTCCCCGCCCCAGGAGACGGCGATCGATGATGCGTGCGCATCCCAGCCCTGGTGAGCTTGAGGCCTTCGACCGCGGCTTGCTGCGCCCCACTCAGTGGGCGGAGATCGAACGGCACGTGGTCGAGTGCGATGCGTGTTGCCGGCTCCTGGAAGAGGCACCCGATGACGCCCTCGTGACGCTGCTGAAAACGGCCCCAGACCCGATTCAAGCAGTGACGCTGCCGGACAGCCTCGCGCTGGAGACCCCCACGGCTCGGGTTTCCAGCGCTCCGAGATGCAGTGGCGAGCCTCCCGCGGAGCTGAGCGGCCATCCCCGGTATCACGTTCTGGAACGGCTCGGCGCCGGCGGCATGGGGACGGTGTTCAAGGCCGAACATCGACTGATGCGGCGCATCGTGGCCCTCAAGGTCATTCACGGCGATTTGCTCCAGACGCCCGGCGGCGTCGAGCGCTTCCACCAGGAAGTCCGGGCGGCCGCACTGCTGTCGCATCCGAACATCGCCACGGCCTACGATGCGGACCAGGCCGGGAGCGCCCATTTCCTGGTCATGGAGTTTGTGGAGGGCGAAACGCTGGACAGGGTCCTGGCACGGCGCGGACCGTTGCCGTGGCTGGAGGCACTTGACCTGGTCCGTCAGGTCGCCCTGGGCTTGCGGCATGCCTGGGAGCGCGGCATGGTCCATCGCGACCTCAAGCCGGCCAACTTGCTCCTGACGCCGCAAGGACAGATCAAGGTCCTTGACTTCGGCCTGGCCCGGCTCATAAGCGAGTCCCACCAGTCCGCACGCCGGGTGACCCCCGTGGACGCCGTGGTTGGCACGCCGCACTACCTGGCCCCCGAACAGGCCCGCGAGCCGCAAACGGCGGACGTCCGGGCCGATCTCTACAGCCTGGGCTGCACCTGGTACGAGATGCTCACCGGCCAAACGCTCTTCCCTCAAGGCGCCTTGCTTCAGCAGCTGCTCGCCCATCAGGACCAGGCACCCCGGCCGGTGACGGACTTTCGCCCGGACCTGCCGGCCCCGCTGGGCCAGATCCTGCATCGCTTGCTGGAGAAAGACCCGGCAAAACGCTGGCAGACCCCGGCGGAGTTGCTGAAGGCCCTGGAACCGTGGACCAACCCTCAAGCGGCGGCGCCTGAGACGCGCAAGCCTGTCTGGCGGCGCGGACCTAAATGGGTGATCGCCGCGACAGTCAGCGCCTTGCTGCTGTGTTTGCTGATCTGGGCTGGCTGGAGTTGGTTGACACCCGCCCCTCTCCCCAAAGCCGAGTACCGGGCCAAGGATCAGGTTGACGCGTCCAGGGAGCAGGTCACGGAAAAGCTCAGCTCGGCCCGGGACCAGGCCATTGCCTGGTTGACGGCCAACAATCGCTTTGGACCGGAAAGCCGGCTGATCGACAAGGCGCGCCAGCTCAGCAAGAATGTTGCTCCGGGTAAGGTCTTCGTTCTCCAGTTCTCACCCACGCTGTTGAAATCGGCACAGCACACCCTGCTCGTGGGCCGGCAGCAGAATTTCTTCGTCTTCGAGCTTCCCCCGGGTACACTGCCCATTGCTGACTCCCTGACCGTCCTGCACACAAGCGCCGAACTGCAGCAAGAATTGCAAACACCGCTCTCCGTTCACCTTTCCGATCTCCGCATCGACCAGAAGGAGATCGACGGCTCGCTGCTGACCTTATCGGTGGCCTATCGGGCATCGACCCCCGTTTCCGGAAAGTTAGCGGCCCGGCTCACCTTGTATGCGGTGGGAAAGCAGACGATCATGAGCGACAACACGATGACCAGAAAAAACCTCAGTGGGGAAGGCACACTGCGATTTCGTTACCGCTCTCTGTATGCCGAGCCGAGCGGTCTGAGCGAACCGATCGTCTTCTTGCTCGACCTGGTGGCCCTGGACGATTCCGGCACCGAGGCGAAGGCCACGGTCCTCAGCAATGACCTGGCAGCCCTGGTCGTGGACCGGAAAGTGATCCTGCCGAAAAGATAAGACTGTCGCACTGGACCTTCCAGGAGCCGCGCTCCCGGTGCGCACCGCAACGTTCTTCCGTGCGGCCCGAGGACCTTGCTGTTGGAGTGGAGTTGATACCCATGTTTTCTTTCAAGGAGCCTGCCATGTGGTATGCCATGATCGATTGGAACAGACAAACTCGGCGCCTGCTGCCAGGCGTGTTCCTCCTTCTCCTCAATCTCGCCGTGGCCGGTTGCGGCAAGCCGCCAGCCGACCCTGCCAAAACCGGGGGAACCCCAGAGGCGAACAGGAACGTTGCACCACCAGCCGAGCCGCGGCTTGTCATCGACACCGGATCCAAGGATGGGATTTCTTCCGTGTCGCTGGACGCTGCCGGCAACAGGATGGCTATCCTTACGCTGGGTGGTCAGGAGAAGCCTCTCCAGGTGTGGGACATTCAGAAGAAGGAAAAGATCGGCGCGGGTGAGGAGAAGCGCGGCGAGGTAGCCATCTCACCGGACGGCAAGCACTTCGTGGATGCTTTTGCCATCCGCGATGCCAAGACGGGAAAGCAGGTGCATAAGCTGCAGGGCCAGGAGCAAGTCCTTTACTCCCCGAAAGGCGACCTCGTCGTGGGATGCAGCTTCGACAAGATTGAGCGCTACGACGCGGCGACCGGCAAGCTGCTGCAGCAATGGACCGCGGATCCCAAATCAAGCCAGATCAGGCTGGCAGTTGCCTGGGACCCCGTCAACCGTGCAGTGAGCGCGCACGAGGATGGCACCGTTCGCATCTGGGACCTCAAGACGGGCAAGCTGCTCAATACTCTCCCTTACAAGGAGTCAAGACCCTACTCGGTCGCCATCAGCCCGGACGGCAAGCGCGTTGCCTGTCGCTTTGGGTACAGTCCAATCGTCGTCTGGGACGTGCCAACCGAGAAGGTCGTGAAGACCATGCAAGTCGGCGTTGGCTATCCAATCACGTTCCTGCCTGACAACACCACGCTGGTTTACGCGGACAAAAAGAACGGCGGCATTGTCCTTGTCAACCTGGATACCGACAGCAGGCGCATCCTCAGCGGACACGGCGACAAGACCATCAACGGCCTGGCGTTGACCGCCGACGGCAAGACGCTCGCTTCCTGTGCCGACAAGGACCCCAACGTCAAGCTGTGGGACGTTCAGGCGCCGTAAGGCGCAGCCGAGCTGAATCTGTTCGTCACGTGTTTCGCAAAGGGGCAAGCAGTATGTCAATCGAGAAGGTGCGTTTGGGAATCGGGCTCATTCTCCTGGTGATCCTTGCCGCTGGCACAATCGGCTGCGGATGAAGATGAAGCTGTGATCGGAAACAGACGGCGTCAAGGACCTGCCGGCGTAAGCGGACGTTGTCCAGCAGTAAGGCCAGGCGACGCTCGGCGAATCACGGCGAAGAACTGACGGAGTAAGGAGGACATGGCTCCAACCACACGAATTTCAAATTCGTGTGGTTGGAGCCATGTCCTCCTTACTCCGCCCTATGGGCGACCAAGCAACCCATCGTACCAGACGAAATAATCTTGAAGCTGCTGAACGAGCGACTGGCGGCTGGTGGTTATCGCGACGTCATTGCTGACCCGGATTGCGTCCAGATTCGCCTGTGTCATCGTCCCGGTGCGAATCGCGGACAGCTCCCGCTGCACAACGACCAGCTCGCCGTTGATCACCCGCGCTGCCGCCATGATTTGATGAAAGCGGTTGGCGGCTTGTGCCCACTGCTGCCGGAGCAGTTCGGGCGCATACCGCAAATGGATTCGTCGGTCGCCCATCAGATAGGATCTGTTATTGGTAATGATCCCGACCAGGAAGGAGTCATCCACGGTGAGGCTCTCGTCGGCCGCCTTGGCAAAATCTTCGACCGCCACCACGAGGTCAGCAATTGCGTTGAGAGGAATGTTGATCCCGAGTCGCTCGTAGTGGGAGAAGGCACGCAGGACAAACTCGGCCCCGGAGCCGATCGAGCCGAACCCGGCCGGCCGACCCATGCGTGCGAAGACGCCTGGGTGAAACACCTGCACGGCGTTGCCCACGGCATCCGGGGGAATGACGACAAGGATCTCGACCTCGGAGCGGACTGGCGCCTGGATCTCCTGTGCGACAAACTGTTCGATGAAGGCCCTGATACCCCCTGAATTCAGCTGATTGGGTCCGGGGGCGGTCGCATCCTGGAGCCGGCAAAGCAGTTCCTCCAGCACCAACCCCGATCCGGCAACGCCGACGAGGAAATCAGGCCCGGCAAACTGCTTCTGCCAGCCGTGGAACTCGGAGAGGGCGTCGGAGCCCTGGCTGTCGGAAGCCAGCAGCCCAGCCCCTGGGTTGGCGAACCCAATGTGAACGGTCACGAACGACCCTCCGGCTGGCGGTCACGCGGTCTGGCGCGGCTTGAAGCGTGACCGCAGCAGGTCGAAGGTCGCCTGCTGAAACGGATGGGCGAATTCCCAGGGAATCGACTTTGACTCCGTCAGCCGGTCTGGCTGTTGCTCGAAGATCCTTTGCCAAAAGGCGTTGAAGAGCGCCGAGACAAGGTACTCCGGAGGGCAGCCGCGGGCGTCGATGACGAGATCGCCCCACGTCGCGGGATCTTCCTGGAGCACCACGTCAGCAAGGCACTGCCCGTTCCTCTCAGGCAGACCGGTTCCGACGTAGTTCCTGGCGTCGATCATCTTGGTCATGACACCTACCCCAATGGAAAACCCGGCTGCGAACACACGGAACGCCGCCTCTCAACCAGTATACCACCGAGCTGGACAGGGAGTAAGGCAGAAGAGCCGCTGGTCACCCGCTCCCGACCGCGTGGCCATACACGCGCACGGGCAGGTCGCTGGCAAACCAGCATTCCTTCGTCGCAAACAGGGTGATGCCGCTCAGAAGGTCCCCCTGGGTGAGCGGCGCCCGGATTGAGCCGGTTCAAGAATCAGCATGGGTTTCTTCGCTGTACCTTTTCAACGCCTGGCGAGCCTCGAACCCCGCCTCGGTCCAGGTATACTCGACAGGCTCCAGGAAGTCAGCGATGGGCAGTTCTTGGTTAGCCGTCCCATTGCGGTTGGCGCAGGCCGGAACCGACTCCTGGTGGACGTCCACCAGAGGCATGAGGCGGGAGAGCGAGTCCTGCGTCTGAGCCCGCAGCCGGGCGACCAGAAGCGCCACCGCCTGGGCCCCAACGAGTTCGCGGCTGAGCGCGGTAAGACGCCCCAGTCGTTCCTGGGCGAGGGCCGCGTCCTCTTCGCTCACAAACGGAATGGGCGTTGTCATGTCCCGGCTCATGCGTTATCTCCTTCGCCGAGCGAGGCCACGCTCGTGGCCGTTTGGGGAATAAGGGGCATTTTTCCTCGGCGGTCCTCATGGCGGGTCGTTCACTCCGCGGAAAACGAGACGCGATCACCGAAGCGCCGACGCAGCGCGTCGGCGGTCGGGCCAGTCGAGGGAAGGCCATTGCCGCGGATGTTCATGGTCTGGATGTGACCCAGATAGGGTGACGCGGCGAGTGCCATCGCCCCCGCTTCGCTGAAGCCCCCGTCCGTGAGATTGAATTGGCGGAGCCGGGACAGCCGGGGCGAGGCCGCCAGCGCTGCGACACCCTCGTCGCCGATCGGATTTTCGGACAATTCGAGTACCGTGAGACGGCCGAGGGACGGACACGCCGCCAGGGTGCGGGCACCTTCCGTGGTCACCTTCGTCCCCTCGAGGCCAAGCTCCGTCAGGTGAGAAATCCACGCACTGGCCAGGATGTGACGGAGCCCTACGTCGCCCAGCGGGGTATCCCACGTGCAGAGGCGAGTCAGTCGTGGGAAGGACCGCCCCGCCAGAACTCGGACGCCCTTCGGACCGATGTTCTTACTCCACAGGGTGAGGTCGGCCAGAACCGCGGAGTCCGGCAGGGCGGCCTGTGCCGGCGTTGGTGATTCCGTCGTCGATCAGCCTGAGTGTGGTCAACTGCGGCGAGAGGGGCGACCGGGCGAGGTGTTCGACGCCCACGTCGGTGATCTCGTTCGCGGCGAGATCCAGTTCCCGTAGTTTCTCCCAGTGTCCCGCGCAGGCAATCTCCCAGAGGCCCGCATCGCCAAGGCCGTTATAGCCCAGATTGAGATGCCGCAGCGACCGGATGTGGCGGGCCCCGGGCGAGCGCGGCCGCTCCCTCGGGTCCGAGTTCCTCGTACTCCAGGTTCAGACCCGTCAGCCCGGCCACGCGAGGGGAGCCGAGCAAGGCCCGCAGTCCCGCCAACCCTATCCGAGCGCCCGACAGGTCGAGTTCCGTTAACTGGGCCAGCAGAGGCGATCCGGCCAGCACGATCATCCCCTCCTCCCAGAGACAGCTCGACGGCAGCTCGAAGCGCCGGAGCGACCTCACGTTCTTGGAGAGCCCCAACGCATTGACCACCTCCGGCGCGGTCGATCTGGTGCAGCGACAGACCGCGGTGAGCCCGGCGAGTCGCGTCGAACGCACGAACGCCAGCGCTTTCAATCGCGAGCCGTACGGCGGAAAGACAGTCAGGTCTCGCAACTGCGTGAACTCAGGGATCCGTGCGAGCCGTGCCAGGTCGTTCCCGTCGGCATTCCGCAGGTGCAGCCGCCGGATGGGTGCCGCAAGGAGAGCAGCCTCGCACTCATTGGCTGTGGCGACGGACACTTCCTCAACGAAGCCACGATGAAACGTCGCCCGCACGGCTCCCCATTCCCGGACAGGCCGCCACTCGTCGCCGTGGGCGGCGAGCAACTCGTCCTGCCGGTCCGCCAGCGCCTTGCGCCGCGGGTCGTCGTCGGCCAGGCGGGCCAGCTCAACCTGCACGCGGATGAACTCGGCACGCTGCGGCTGGCCGTTCTCCTGCAGCCAATCGGCGTAGATCAACCGCACCCCGTCGTCGGGGCTGGCGCGAATGTCGGACAGGAACGCTTGCTCGGTGGTACTCATGCACGGTAGTTTACTCTACCACCCACGCTAACACCAGGCCCCAGTGGGTCTGCGGCGACGGGCTGGATCGATGCTGCTACAGCGGCACCGTCAGACTGCCGCCGTTGTGCTTCGGCCCCAGCCCCAGGAGGAAGGGCGCCGCTGACTCGCTCCACTGCTCCGGCGAAGGATACTGGCGGGCCCCCTCGGCCCAGCAGGTGCGCAGCATGTCGGTGTCGATGATCCCCGGGTTGCAGCGCCACCGCCGCCAACCCGGAGGGCAGCTCCTGGGCCATTGCCTGCGTCAGGCCCTCGATGGCCCATTTGCTGCAGCAGTAGGGGGCCACCTCCGGCGAGGTCGAGCGGCCCCAGCCTGAGCTGAAGTTCACGATCACCCCTTTCTTGCGGGCGATCATCGCCGGCAGGAACGAGCGGAGCACGTTGACCACGCCCTTGACGTTCACGTCGATCAGGCGGTCGAACTCCTCGGCCGGCACTTCCCACAGCTTCGCCGGCTCGTTCATCAGGGCGGCGTTGTTCAGCAGCAGGTCGGGGGCTCCGTGCGGCAAGACTTCCTCGGCCCATGCCTGGACCTGCCGGGCGGCGGCCACGTTGACCACGCGGAAATGGTGCGGCGGGCCGAATTGCTGTCGCAGCTGCTCGACGTGCGTTTGCGATCGGCCGCAGCCGAGGACCACGTGTCCCAGGGCCGCGAAGCGGTCGAGCAGGGCCCGACCCAGACCGCGGGTCGCTCCCGTGAGCAGGATGCGCAGCGGAGCCGATTTCGCCATGAAGGAACCTCCCGGAGGGTCAGAACCAGAGGGCCTTGCTGGTCACGTTCCTGAGCGGCTGGCCCTGGACAAAGCGGCGGACGTTGTCCAGCAGCACCGCCAGGTGACGCTCGGCGATGCGCGGCGAATAGCCGGCCACGTGCGGCGTCAGGATGACCCGCTCGCCCATTTGCCACAGCGGATGATCGGCCGGCAGCGGCTCCTGCTCGAACACGTCCAGGGCGGCCCCGGCCAGCTCGCCGGCTTGCAGGGCCTGCGTCAGGTCGGCCAGGTCCACGATGGCGCCGCGGCCAATGTTGATCAGGTAGCCGGTCCGCTTCATCTGCTGGAACTGCGGCCGGCGGAACATCTTCTCCGTTTGTGGAGTATGCGGAGCGGCGATCACCACGTAGTCGCTAGCGGCGAGCAGCTCCGGCAAACGCTCGACCGGCCAGACCGCCTCGACCCCTTCGGGCACGGCCGCTGGCGAGGGATCGACGGCCAGGACGCGCAGATCAAAGGCGCGAGCCCGGCGAGCGATTTCCCGCCCGATGTGGCCCAGGCCGACGATGCCGAGGGTTTCGTCGGCGAGATGGCGGTGGGCCCGGTCGATGGAGTTGACCACGCCCGGCCCGGTGGTGAAGGCCACCCGGGCCGACTCGCCGCCGATGGGGGACCAGCGGCCCTCGCGCTGCTGCAGGACGTAGCGGTGCAGGTTGCGGGCGAAGCAGAGGACGTAACCCAGCACCTGGTCGGCGATCACGTCGGAGAACAGGCCGCGCATGTTGGTCAAGGTGCAGGGGTGCTCGATCAGCTCGGGGAAGACGTAATGCTCCAGGCTGGCCGTCGGGGCCTGCACCCAGCGCAGCCGGGGGGCTGCGGCGAGCAGGGTAGGTGTGAGCTTGCCGAAGAAGGCGTCGGCTTCCGGCATCCGGGCGAGGGCCGCGGCCTCGCTGTCGGCGTTGTGGACGGCCATCGGCCCGGCCGCCTCGACGATGCGGGCCAGGCGTTCGGGTTCGACAGGGGGGTGAATCACAAGTTGCACGTCAAGCCTTCCTTATCATGCCTTGCGCATCACGTACACGGTGATTTCCGGCCGAGCGTTGAAGCGGACGTGCCGGATGTGTCCCAGTCCGCGATTGACGTAGAGCCGTCGGCCATCACCCAGGTCAACCTCGCCGGCAACGTAGCGCTTGTTCTTGACCGGCACCACGGGCGCTCGCAGCCACGGCGGCTTGCACTGGCCGCCGTGCGTGTGCCCGCACAGGATCCAGCCCTGGTAGCCGGCCCAGATCGGCCGATCGGCAGCGTCCGGGTTGTGGCACAGCACCACGGTCGGCTGGCCGGGATCGATGCGGGCCAGGGCTTGCTCGGCCCCGCCAAAGCAGGGCGCCCACAGGTCGTCCAGCCCCACAAAGGTCAGCCCGGCGATGGTCGCTTTCTCATTCCGCAGCACCCGCACTCCCTGCTCACCGAGCCGGCGCGTCAGCGCATCGGCCAGCCGGGTCAGGCGCCAGGTTTCGCTGTAATCGTGGTTGCCCAGGATGGCCAGGGTGCCCATCCGGCCGTGGGGCAGGTCTTCAAGGATGCGGCTGGCGTGGTCCAGTTCCTCGTCGGCCCGGCAGGTCATGAAGTCGCCGGTGACGACGACCCAGTCCGGGGCCAGCCTGGCGGCCTGGCGGAACGAGGAGCGCAGGTACGAATCGGACACCTCGGGGCCGACGTGCAGGTCGCTGAACTGGAGCAGCGTCTGCCCTTCCAGGGCGGCGGGCAGGCCGGCGATGGCCAGTTCGCGGTGGACGAACTCGACCCAGAATGGCTCGATCCAGCGGGCCCAGGCGTAGGCCCCAACTCCGGCAAGCAGCGTACCCAGGCTCGCTCGGAGGAAACCGCGCCGGCTGAAAAAGCGCCTTCGAGACATAGCTGCTCCGGGGAAGGATCGAGTCCGGGGGCCCAGGGTAGAAGATAAGAAAGGTGAGCACGGCGAATCAAGAGCGCTGCGGCGGCGGTCGGTCTGGCGTCCCGTTTCCGGGGGCGATATGCTTAGGGGGAGTCATTTGTTGCCAGCGTGGGCGGAGACCTGTGCTGCGGGCTCCTGGGACAGGGGGCAAGGAACTTGAAAAAGAGGAAACGGAAGCTCGACTGGCCGGAACAGACAGCAACCATGGATTCGAGCAAGGCAACCGCTCTCCGCCTGGATGGCCCTCATCAATCGCCGCCGGAGGAGGACAATACGGCCCTTTCCGAAGCTCCGCCCCCGGACCAATCCGAGGGCACCGCGGAGGGAATCGTGGCTCAGACCTTTACCCGGAATCCCGAGGACAGCACGTCTCCGGGCGCGAGCGACCCGCCGGATGCTGCGGATGCCGTGGCCGACGGGGAAGCCACGGTACACAGCGCCCCGCCTCCGCCCAGCGAGGAAGAGCCATCCCCGAGCGCCGACCCCGCTTCCGGTGGCACGGTCGGGAGACCGTACCACAACACGCACCAGGAGCTGCCGCTCGATCCGCCGGCTCCGCTGACCGCCGCGCCCCCACCGGTCGTGGCCTCCGCCATCCCGGTGGCGGCCGTGCCGGTGGCCCTGGCGGCACCCGCGACGGTATTGCCCCGCCTGGAAGAGCGGGTCAGCCGGCTGGAGGTGGGCCTGGCTCAGTTGCAGGACACGCAGCAGCTGGAAGAGCGCGTGGCCGCCAAGGTCACCGACCACATCACGCACGAGCTGGCCCCGGCGGCGGGCACCTCGCCGACCGCGGGGCTGGCGGCGATTGGCAAGCGGTTGTTCTCCATGACCACCTCACCACACCCACCGCGAACCCTCTCCCCGCGTCCGGCCGGCTCGCGGCCCGGCTGGCTGCTGTGGGACATGCTGGCCGAGGCACGCATCATCCTGCGGATGTACGTCGATCCGCGCTATCGCATGACCTGGGTCGGCCGGGTGGTTCCGATCGTCATGCTGGTGTGCTTCCTCGGGGCAACTTACGTCGTGAGTCTTGTCCCGATCCTTGGCCCCTTGCTTCTCAAGGTGCCGATCGTCGGTGACCTGGTTCTCTCGGCCGTCCAGCTGCTGATTGCCTACGTCCTGTTCAAGGTGCTGTCCCACGAGGCGCGCCGTTACCGTGAGATTTCGCCCGACCTTCCCAAATCCTTGCGACCATGATCCGTCTTGGCGTCAACATCGATCACGTGGCCACGGTGCGGCAGGCCCGGCGCACCTACGAGCCGGACCCCGTGGCGGCGGCCGTCCTGGCCATGCTCGGCGGCGCCGACGGCATCACCATCCACCTGCGCGAGGACCGCCGGCACATTCAGGACCGCGACCTGCGCTTGCTCCGTCCCGTGGTGCCGCACCGGCTCAACCTGGAGATGGCCTGCGTGGACGCCATCGCCGACCTGGCCTGCGAGCACAAGCCCGACGAGGCCACCCTGGTCCCGGAACGGCGGCAGGAGCTGACCACCGAGGGCGGCCTGGACGTGGTCGCCAACGAGCCGAACGTCGCCCGGATCGTCAAGCGCCTGCAAGAGGTGGGCATCGAGGTGTCGCTGTTCATCGATCCGGACTCCAGGCAGATCGATTGCGCGCGGCGGCTGGGCGTCCAGGCCATCGAGATCCAGACGGCCCGCTATTCCGAGGCGCACACCACGGCGGATCGGACCCGCGAGCTGGACGCGCTGAAGAAGGCGACCGACCAGGCCGTGGCCGCGGGGCTGCACGTCCACGTCGGTCACGGGCTGAATTACTACAACGTCCAGGCGGTCGCGGCCATTGCCGGGATCGAGGAGATGAACATCGGCCACAGCATTGTCTCGCGTGCGGTGCTGGTCGGCATGGAGCGGGCGGTGCGCGAGATGAAGGAAGCGATTCGCGAGGGACACAGCGGGGGAAAGGGGTGATCCAGGAACCGAGGCAGTTATCGCCAGTGGTTCAGGATGTGGAATTCGTTGGCGATCGGGACACCGGCTTGCTCCAGGTTGGCAATCGCTCGCACAATGTCCCGGTCTTTCATGTCCCGGCTGGGATCGTTATCCGAGCGAACGACCAGGAGGCCGGGATGTTTCCCGGCGGTGACTTGCACCAGCAAGTGCAAGTCCTCAAAATCATCGTGGTTCCTGGTGAGCAGAACGAGATCCTGCCCGGCGGTGTAGATCAAATGACGTGGATCCGACACACCGGCGATGCCCGCGTCCGCGGGGATAGTGACCTGGTGTCTGGCTCTCCTCAACAGCCTTACCAGAGATGCCTTGGCGCTGTCGTCGTCCAGGTAAAGCTTCATGGGGAGGGCCTGGAATCGCGAGGGGCGTAGGGCCACTGGTCCCGCCCCGCTGCCTTGATCCGGGCGACCTCGCGAGCCCGGTCCGCGTCCAGCAGGTCCTGGTTGCGAAGGCAATAGTCAATCGCCTCCAGAACGGCCTCGACCGGGAGACCATATTCCCTGGCCACTTCGTCCGGAGTGAGCGGCTCCCCGCCAATGGTCTCGCGGTAAAGGATTTCCGCCCGGATGCGGCCGTTCACGAACAGTTGGCGGTAATTCGAGCCCGGTTTTGGCTTCAGGTAGTTGTACGCAACGCGCTGGATCATACTCTCGACCTCCCGAAACGGCTGTGGACATTGTAGCGTCAGGGCAAGCCGGCCGTCCATGCCGGCTGGGCGGGATGAGGGGAAGAGGAGAAAGCGGGAAATCTCTCCTGACTCGAAGCAGATCGACTGCTCGCGCCGGCTGGGCGTCCAGGCCATCGAGATTCAGACGGCCCGCTATTCGGAAGCGCACACCCCGGCGGATCGGGCCCGCGAGCTGGACGCGCTGAAGAAGGCGACCGACCAGGCCGTGGCCGCGGGGCTGCACGTCCACGTCGGGCACGGGCTGAATTACCACAACGTCCAGGCGGTCGCGGCCATTGCCGGGGTTGAGGAAATGAACATCGGGCACAGCATTGTCTCGCGGGCGGTGCTGGTCGGCATGGAGCGCGCGGTGCGCGAGATGAAGGAAGCGATTCGCGAAGGAGAACGAGCAGCGAGCCCGCCAGGAAGGTAGCAAGACCGTTCCGCTTGTTGACTTACCCGGAAAGATCTCTGATACTTTCTTCACAAGCGCTGCCAGCTGTTCCTTCGACGAGGAAGGAAGCGGTGCGTCCGTCTTTTGCTTGAAAGGGGCAGCCATGTCCGAGGCCGCCTCAGGCTCAACGCCCCTGAGCTTGCTGGAAAAGCTCCGGCAGCCGGAGACTCGCGAATCCCAGCAGGCCTGGCAGCGTTTCGTTCAGCTGTACACTCCCTTGCTCATGCTCTGGGCCCGCCGGCTCGCCGTCAGTCCCGAGGACACTCCGGACCTACTCCAGGAAGTGTTTCTCATCCTCGTCCGCGAGATGCCGGCCTTCCGCTACGATCCCGCCCACCGCTTTCGCGCCTGGCTCTGGACGATCCTGGTCAACAAGCATCGGGACCGGGTCCGACGCAGCCAGGCCAGCCCTGTCCTCGCCGATCCCTCCGAGATCGAGCAAGCCGTGACACCGGACAACGTCCAGCTCTATGCCGAGGAGGAGTACCGCATTTACCTGGTCGGCCGGGTCCTGGAGATCATGCGGGCCGAAATGGACGCGGACCAGTGGCAGGCGTGCTGGCAGTACGTCGTCGAGGACCGCCCCGCTGCCGACGTAGCCCGGGAGCTGGGCATGAGCATCAATCAGGTCTACCTGGCCAAATCGCGCATTCTCCGCCGTCTGCGCTCCGAACTGGAAGGGCTGCTTGACTGAGGTATTCACCGCATGAATCCAGCATCCTGTCCCGACGTGGCCGTCCTGCGGCAGTTGCTTCTGGGCCAGCTGTCCGGCATCGAGGCGACAGAACTGGAGCAGCACCTGCTTGGCTGTGCCCGCTGTGCCGCTCTGGCCGAGGCCCGCAGGGACGACGACGTCGTGGTCCAGGCCATGCGTGCCCAGGCCGACCGGCCGATCGTTTCCGACGACGAGGACGTCAAGCGGATGATCGATCGGCTGGCACGAGCCCCGGTCCCTGCTTCCCGGGAGGAAGACATCCCAACCCTGGTGGAGGACCGGGCCAGCCCGACGTCAGCCGGGACCACTGGTTCTCGACCGCCCTACGTCCCCGGCTATGAAGTGTTGCGGGAGCTGGGCCACGGCGGCATGGGCGTCGTTTACCTGGCGCGGCAGGTTCGCCTGAACCGGCTGGTGGCCCTGAAGATGATCCGCTCCGGGAGCAACGTGGAGCCGGAGCTGCTGCACCGCTTCCAGATCGAGGCGGAGATCGTGGCCCGCTTGCAGCATCCGCACATCGTGCAGATCCACGAAGTCGGGCAGATCGAGGGGATGCCCTATTGCTGTCTGGAGTACTGCCCGGGTGGCAGCCTCGCGGATCATCTCCGCGAAGGCCCCTTGCCGCCGAAGCTGGCGGTCCAGATCCTGGTGCAGGTCGCGGACGCCATCCACGCCGCCCACCAGGCCGGGATTGTGCATCGCGACCTGAAGCCGGCCAACGTCCTGCTGGTAGGTCAGGCTTTCCAGCCTGACGAGAACAACCCCGTCAGGCTGGAAAGCCTGACCTACGTGCCCAAGGTCACCGACTTCGGCCTGGCCAAGCGTCTCGACAGTTCCGAGGGCCAGACCCAGACGGGTCAGCTCCTGGGGACACCCAGCTACATGGCCCCGGAACAGGCGTCGGGCCGGCTTGCGGAGATCGGTCCAGCGACCGACGTTTACGCCCTGGGAGCGATCCTGTATGAGCTGCTGACCGGCCGGCCGCCCTTCAAGGCCGCGACGGTCCTGGAGACGCTCGACCTGGTGCGGCAGGCCGAACCGGTGCCGGTGCGGCAGCTGCAGCCGCGCTGTCCCCGCGACCTGGAAACCATCAGTCTCAAATGCCTCCAGAAAGATCCAGCCCGGCGCTACGGCAGCGCTCAAGAGCTGGCGGAGGACCTGCAGCGCTTCCTGGCCGGCGAGCCGATCCGGGCCCGCCCCATTGGTTGGCTGGGACGCACGGCCCGGTGGGTGAAACGCAAGCCGGCCGTGGCGGCGCTGGCCGCCGTCTGTGTCCTGGCCGGGGTCGCTCTGCTGGGGCTGGGTTTCTGGTTCAGCGCCGAAATGGGTTCGGCCCGGGCCGAGCTGAAGGCCAGGGAAGATCGGGCACGGGATGCCGAGCGGCTGGCCCAGACGCATGAGTTCTTCGAGTTGCTCCGGGGCGTGGAGAAACGCAGCGTTCGGCGTCTCCCCGGCTGGACCTGGGCCAACGTGGACGACCTGACCCGGGCGGCGAAACTGCTGCCAGCCGGCGAGTCGCTGACCGACCTGCGCTCCGAGGCGGCCACGGCGCTGGGCACTATCGACGTGCGGCCGGCCGGAACGATCCATCACGACTTCCATGCCGTGAACCTCGCCTTCCAGCCAGGCGGCAGTCTGCTGGCCCTGGGGCCCTTGAAGACGCAAACCTTGCTGGAAGGAGCGGTCCAGCTCGTGGATCCGAGGCAGCCAGATCGGGCGCGAGCCCTCTCCTTCCGACCGGGTTTGGTCTTACACCCCAGGCTCGGCCCGCTCCAGGACGGCATTTTTTCCCTGGCCTTCAGCCCCAACGGCCGTTTCCTGGTCGGCGGTGCGCGGAGCGGCTTCCTGCATGTCTGGGACCTGTCGCGGGACCAGCCGGCTCCCGTGTCCTGGCAGGGGCACCAGAGGGAGATTACCTCTCTCTGTTTCAACCCGGAGGGGACCGCCCTGTTTTCCGCCGCGGACGACCGGATGGTGAAACGGTGGTCCTGCCAGGGATGGGACAGGCTCGCGGCCGCGCCCCAATGCGAGGCGACCTGGCAGACTGAGCAGATCATCGAGGGCCTGAGCCGTCACCCAACGGAGGGCTCATTGCTCTGCTTCAGCGGCTTCCCCGCCCGGCTGGATTTCCTTTCAGGCGACACCCTGAAACCGCTCTGCCAATCCCGGATCTTTCCTCACTTCCGCGGCTGGTTTACGCCCGATGGCCGCACCCTGGCCGCCTTCCTCAACGACAAGGAGATCGGCTTCCTGAGACTCGGGGAGGACCGGGCCGTGCGAACCTTGCCCTTGCTCGACAACCTGGGCAAACAGAGCGTCGCCACCGAAAAGTTGACCTTCAGCCCCGATGGTGCCTTGCTTCTCGCTTACTCCAACCACACCAAACGCGTCGCACTCTGGGAGATGGCGAGCGGCCGGCAGCTGGCTGACCTGTATACCGGCCGCGGCACGACCCGGGCGGCCTTCTCCACAGATGGCCGGCTGCTGGCGGTGCTCGCCGGGAACCAGACCCTGCTCTACGAGATCGGCGGACGGAGGGAACAGACGGTCGTGGCCAGCCAGTCGGTCCCGATCTTCACCTGCGCACTGCACCCGGACGGCCGCAGCCTGGTGTGTCAGTCTCTCTCCTCACTGAGCGAATGGCTGCGTGACCTGACCGTCTGGTCACTCAGCGAGGAGGAGTCAGCTCGGCCCATCGCCCGGTCCACCTGTCCGCAATCGAGCTTGAACTTCGACGCCCAGAGCAGTTTTCACCCCCAACGTCAGGCCCTCGCTTACACCCTGGGAGGAAATCTGTTCTTCCATGATCGCGTGCGCGGGACCAGGCTCCTTTCTCGGGAGGACCAGACCGAGGCCTGCCTGAGCTTCGGGCCCGATGGCCGGCTCTGGTGGGCGGTGCGGGACGGGGTGCGCGTCTGGGACGTGGCCGCGGGCAAGCAGGTGTTCGGCTGGGATACTGGTCTGGAAGGCCAGCGCTCGGGCCTGTCGAGTGTCTACTGCGTCGCCGCGGGGAGGGACTGGGCCGTCGCGGGAGGGCGAGATGGTCAGGTTCACCTGTTCCACACAGCCAATCCCTCCCGAGTCACCGGCAAGCCCGCCTGCCAGGGGCCTGTCCGGGCCGTGGCCCTGAATGCAGACGAGTCGCTGCTGGTAGCGGGCAGCGATCAAGGGGAGCTGAGCGTGCTGGGGGTGCCGGACGGCACGGTGATCGCGACCAGGCCGCACCAGGATCGGGTGGAGGCTCTGTCCTGGTCCGGGGACCTGCTGGCGAGCGGCTCGCGCGACCGGACGGTGAAACTGTTCTGCTGCAGCGGCGGTCGGCTGCACGAGCTGCTGACGCTGCGGCACCCCGGTCCGGTGCGCTGGCTGGCCTTCCACCCCGACGGGGTGCGGCTGTTCGTGCTGCTCGACCGCGAAGGGGCTGTGCGGGTCTGGCATCTGGACCAGATGTTTACCCGGTTCAAGGCGATGAACCTGGGTGCAGACCTGGAGTTGCCTGGACCACGGCCCTTGCCACCGCCAGCCGCTTCCTCTCCTCCGCCACCCGGACCGGTTATCGAAGTGCCGCGCAGCCCCAATGGACTCACAACCGAGCTGTTCCGGGACATGGACTGGCAGCACTGCGTCAAGGTCCGTCATGACGCACGGGTGGACTGGAACTGGGGACAGGGCTCTCCGGACCCGCTGCTCCCGGCCGATTTTTTCTCGATCCGCTGGACCGGCTGGCTGAAAAGCGCCCCGTCCGGGCCGCTACGTGCTGAAGCTGGAGAGTGACGACGGCAGCCGGCTCTGGCTGGACGGCAAACGACTGATTGACCAGCGGGCTGAGGGCACGCACCAGGTCGAGGTCGAACTGTCCGGGAAACCCCAGGCGTTGCGGATTGAGTACTGCGAGGGGTTCGGTGGGGCCTTCGTTCACTTCCACTGGGCGCGGCAGGGCGGCTTTGCCATGCAGCCGGTGCCGACGAAGTGTCTGTTCCACGACCTCGGCACGGCGGAGAAAACAGACCTGTATGCCCTCCAGATTGGCCTGGCTTACCGTGCCTGGCAACAGGGGAACGTGGACGAGGCGCGGGCCCTGCTGGAAGAGTGTCGTCCGGATCGGCGCGGCTTGGAGTTCGATTACGTACGGAAGCTCTGCAAGACGACACTCTCCCTCAAGGGGCACACACACTGGGTCTTCGCTGTGGCGTTCAGCCCTGACGGCAAACGCATCGTCAGCGGCAGCGGGGACAACACGGTCAAGGTCTGGGATGCGGACAAGGGCAGCGAGACTCTTTCCCTCAAGGGACACACTCGCTACGTCACCTCCGTTGGTTTCAGCCCCGACGGCAAACGCATCGTCAGCGCTGCCGCTGACCAGACGGTCAAGGTCTGGGACGCCGGGACGGGTCGTGGGACCTTCACTCTCACGGGGCACACGGGCGCGGTCACGTCCGTGGCCTTCAGCCCCGATGGCAAACGCATCGTCAGTGGAGGCAATGAGATCAAGGTCTGGGATGCCGAGACGGGTCGTGAAACCTTGACGCTCAAAGGGCACAGTGACGGGCTCACTGCCGTGGCGTTCAGCCCCGATGGCAAACGCATCGTCAGCAGTAGCCGGGACCAGACGGTCAAGGTCTGGGATGCCGCCAAGGGCAATGAAATCTTCACTTGCAAGGGGCACAAAGGCCGGGTCTGGTCTGTGGCCTTCAGCCCGGATGGCAAACGCATCACCAGCGGTGGCGAAGACAGGACGGTCAGGGTCTGGGATGCCGACACGGGGCGTGAAATCCGCACTCTCCAGGGGCACACACGCGAGGTCGGTCCCGTGGCGTTCAGCCCGGATGGCAAACGGATCGTCTCCGGCAGCACCGACAAAACGATCAAGGTCTGGGATGCCGACAAGGGCACTGAAATCTTGACGCTCCAGGGGCACACAGATCTGGTCGCTTCCGTGGCAGTCAGCCCCGATGGCAAACGGATCGTCAGCGCCAGTTTCGACAAGACGGTGAAGGTCTGGGATGCCCAGACGGGTATCGAAACCTTGCCTCTCCAGGGGCCATTCCCATGATACCCTCTTGCCAGGATACCGTCAGCCTTGCTCTGGGCGGCCAGCCCCGTGCTGGACAGGACCAGGGTGAAGAAGCCCCTCAGCAGAAACCGTGACTGCTGGCGGCTGGCAGCGATTCCGGCGAGGTGAGCGTGCTGAGTGTGCCGGGCTGTAAGGTGCTCGCGGACGGAAAGCGACACGAGCAGCGGGTCGAGGCGCTGGCCTGGTCAGGGGACTTGCTGGCCAGTGGCTCGCTTGACCGAACGGTGAAGCTGTGGCGCTGCACCCGAGGCCAGCTGCGGGAAATTCTGACGCTCCGCCAGCCCGGTCCGGTGCGCTGGTTGGCCTTCCATCCCGACGGGACCCGGCTGTTCGTGCTGCTGGAGCGGGAAGGGGCCGTGCGCGTCTGGCACCTGGACCAGTTGGTTGTCCGCTTGAAGGCGATGCACCTGGGCGCAGACCTGGAGCCGAGGTCGCCGGCGCCGCTTCCCCCGGCCGCTCCCTCTCCGCCGCCTCCGAGCCCGGTAGTCGAAGCGCCGCGCGGCCCCAACGGGCTCAAAACCGAGCTGTTCCGGGACATGGACTGGCGGCACTGCGTCAAGGTCCGCCATGACGCCCTGGTGGACTGGAACTGGAAACAGGGCTCTCCGGACCCGCTGCTCCCGGCCGATTTTTTCTCGATCCGCTGGACCGGCTGGCTGAAAGCGCCCCGTCCGGGCCGCTACGTGCTGAAGCTGGAGAGTGACGACGGCAGCCGGCTCTGGCTGGACGGCAATCGACTGATTGACCAGCGGGCTGAGGGCACGCACCAGGTCGAGGTCGAACTGTCCGGAAAACCCCAGGCGTTGCGGATTGAGTACTGCGAGGGGTTCGGTGGGGCCTTCGTTCACTTCCACTGGGCGCGGCAGGGCGGCTTTGCCATGCAGCCGGTGCCGACGGAGTGTCTGTTCCATGACCGTGCCGTCGCCGAGAAGGCCGGAGGGGACGCGGCCCCGGGCCGGAATGGGGAAACTCCGATACCGAGACCGTGAGCCATTTCCCTTTGCATTCTCGTCCGAGCCCTGCTTTTCCGAGAAGCAGGGCGCTCCACTTCTTCCTGGGTTCGGGCACTTTTTTTCGCAAGATCGAACTTTTGTTGACAGACTTGCACTTCTCATGCGTAGGTCTTTGTTGACGGGGCCGCGGAGCTGGAGCATGATGAGGCGGCCTTTGAAGCGCTGGTGCTGCGGCACGGCCCCCTGGTTCTGGGAGTTTGCCGTCGCGTGCTGAAGCAGGCCGACGAGGCCGAGGATTGCTTCCAGGCGGTTTTTCTGGTCTTGTTGAGGAAAGCGGCAACGATTGATCCGACCAAACAGCTCGCCAACTGGCTTTATGGTGTTGCGTACAGGACTGCCTTGAAGGCAAGGGCCCTGAGCAGCAAGCGGAGAAGTCGCGAAAAGCAGGTGATGCACGTGCCCGAGCCCACGACCATGCCGGACGATTCCGCGGAACTGCTGCAGCTTCTCGACCAGGAATTGAGCCGCCTGCCCGAGAAATACCGGGTCCCCATCCTGCTTTGTGAGCTGCCGGGGAAAAGTTACAAGGAAGCAGCGGATAGTCTCGGCATCTCACCCGGGGCGCTGTCGGTTCGGCTGGTCAGGGCCAGGGGGATGCTCGCCAAACGCCTGGCCCGGCATGGTCTGGCCGTATCGATTGGTTTACTGTCCCTGATCCTAATCGAGAGCGCCGCCCGGATGTCTGCGCCTCTGCTTGCTGCGACCGTCCAGCTTGCTCACTGCTGGGCGACAGGGCAGGTTGCAGCAGCCGGAATGGTGCCGGCCCAGGTCGAAGCCCTGGCCGAAGGAATGCTCAAAACGATGCTGCTGAAAAAGCTCACAAAGGGAATGACAGCGTTACTCGTGCTGAGCGTGAGCGCTGTGGGTTGGGTGGTCGCAAATCAGCCCTCGGCCGCGCCACTGCCGCCAATCGATCCAGCCAGGACCCAGGAAACTCGAGTCGCTGAAGTGGTATCCAGAAACCAACCGCATGGGGAAGTTCTCGGTCTTATTCCAAGAAGTCGATTCCGTGGAGACGCTTTCTGAACAGGGGACTGGCTTGGCGCCTTGGCCCCAGGCTTTGGGGAGAGCGTATGTCTAACTTGATCGCTTATTCGTTGGCAAACGCTTGAACTTTCCGTGGCTTTTACCACCAGACCGGAGACTTGCTCCGTGATGCTCAACATTGCGCATTCTTCTCCAAAGCATCAATCGAACGGTTCACCCAGTGTACCGGGAGAGCCGCTTGCAATTGTCGGCATCGGCTGCCGGTTTCCCGGAGGTGCCGACAGTCCCGAGGCGTTCTGGCGGCTCCTGAACGCGGGAGTCGATGCCATTACCGAGATTCCGCCGGAGCGGTGGAACTGGCAGGCGTTCGCCGACCCGGACCCGAAGAAACCCGGATCGATTTACAGCCGCTGGGGCGGCTTTCTGTCCCAGATTGATCGGTTCGACGCGGCTTTCTTCGGGATTTCTCCTCGCGAGGCCGCCGTCATGGACCCCCAGCAGCGCTTCTCCTCGAGGTGGCCTGGGAGGCGCTCGAGGATGGCGGACTGAGGGCCGAGCAACTGGACGGCTCGCCCACGGGCGTGTTTGTCGGCATCTCCTCGCGCAATTACGGGGACATCCAGACACAGGCGAGCGAACGCCGAACCAGCAACGCTTACATCGCGCTGGGCAACACCTTTTGTATCGCGGCCAATCGCATCTCGTACGCGCTCAACCTGCGTGGCCCCAGCTTTGCTGTGGACACCGCCTGCTCGTCCTCGCTGGTAGCCATGCACCTGGCCTGCGAGAGCCTGTGGCGGGGAGAGTCGGTCCTGGCGCTGGTCGGTGGGGTCAACCTCATCGCCCGGCCGGAGCCGTACATCAATTTCTGTAACGCCTCGATGCTTTCGCCCGATGGCCGATGCCGCAGTTTCGACGCTCAGGCCAACGGCTACGTGCGGGCGGAAGGGGCCGGGGTCGTCGTCCTCAAGCCGCTGGCGCAGGCCCTCCGGGACGGCAACTCAATTTACGCGCTGGTTCTCAGCAGCGCCATCAACCAGGATGGGCATACCCCCGGCATTACCGTACCCAGCGGCGAAGCCCAGGAAGCCCTGTTGCGGGAGGCGTACGGCCGGGCGGGCATTGCCCCGGCCCAGGTCCAGTACGTCGAAGCGCACGGAACAGGCACGCCTGTCGGCGACCCGATTGAGGCCGAGGCGATCGGAAGGGTCGTGGGGCCAGGCCGCCCGCCCGGCGATTATTGCTTGATCGGTTCAGTCAAGTCCAACATTGGCCATCTGGAAGCCGGGGCGGGCATTGCTGGCGTCATCAAGGCGGCCCTGGCCCTGACCCATCAGAAGGTGCCCGGCACGCTCCATTTCCAGAACCCTAACCCGAAGATTGATCTGGAACGCCTCTGCTTGCGGGTAACGCCCCACCCGGAACCCTGGCCGCGAGTCGAGGGACAGCCACGATTCGCCGGGGTCAACTCGTTCGGCTTCGGCGGCACCAACGCCCACGTCGTGCTCGCCGAAGCCCCGGCCTCTCCTGGTCCCAGGACGCGGTCGGAACCGGCCGGTCCGGCCCAGCTGATCCCGATCTCAGCCCGAAGTCCCGAGGCACTGCGGACACTGACCGAGCGTTACCGGGACCAACTCGCCGCGGACCAACCGGAGGAACTGCGGGACCTGGCCTACACCGCGGCCGTCCATCGCAGTCACCATCCTGTCCGCCTGGCGGTTGTTGCCGAGAACAGGCAACAGCTGGTCGAGCGGCTGGAGGCGATCGCGAAGGGAGAAGATTGTGCGGGTGTGACGACCGGCCGGCTGTTGGCGGACGCCAGGCCCAGGCTGGCCTTCGTCTTCACCGGGATGGGGCCGCAGTGGTGGGCGATGGGTCGCCAATTGCTCGAAGAGGAGCCCATCTTCCGCGCTGCCCTGGTCGAATGCGACGCCCTGTTCCACTCCTGCGCCGGCTGGTCGCTGCTGGAGGAATTGACCGCCGCGGAAGCGCAGTCGCGCATTCAGGAAACCGAGGTGGCCCAGCCCGCGATTTTCGCCCTTCAGGTCGGTCTGACGGCCCTGTGGCGTTCCTGGGGCGTCGAGCCGGAGTCGGTTGTCGGGCACAGCGTCGGCGAGGCGGCAGCGGCCTGCGTCGCCGGGGCTTTGAGCCTGCCCGATGCGGTTCGGGTGATCTTCAACCGGAGCCGACTGCAGCACACCGTGCGGGGACAGGGCGGCATGCTGGCGGTTGGTCTGCCGGTGGAGGAAATCGGCTCCCTGCTCGACCGGCATCGGGGCCAGGTGGACGTTGCCGCGGTCAACAGTCCCCGCGCGATCACCCTGTCCGGCAGCGTGGAAGCTCTCAGCGCCATTGCCCGCGCTCTGGAGCCGAGCGGAGTGTTTTGCCGGCCGCTTCAGGTGGAAGTCCCCTACCACGGCCCGCAGATGGAACCGCTGAAGGCGCCCTTCCTCCAGGCCCTGGCAGGAATGAAGTCCGTTCACCCGCTGACCCCCCTGGTTTCGACGGTGACCGGCGCGGACGTGAATGGGACATGCCTGGACGGCAACTACTGGTTCCGCAACCTGCGCGAGCCGGTTTACTTCGCCCGAGCGGTGCAAGGGTTGCTGGCTTGCGGGCTGAACACCTTCCTGGAAATTGGCCCGCACCCGGTCCTGGCTGACTCGATCCGGGACTGTGCCGCGGCCGCCGGCAAGGCGGTGACCGTGCTCGCCTCCCTGCGGCGCAAAATGCCGGAACGGGCAACGCTGCTCGAGGCGCTGGGCCGGCTCTACGTGCAGGGCTACCCGGTCCCCTGGTCGCGTGTCTATTCCGGCGGCCGGCTGGTGAAAGTGCCTCGCTATCCCTGGCAGCGGGAACGCTTCTGGAAGGAATCGGAAGCCGCCCGCCAGGTCCGCCTCGGCATCTCGGCAGCGGCCACGAGCGGAATCCTGGGACAGGCTGCTCACCCGCTGCTCGGCCAACCGGTGCATTCGGCACATGCGGATCGGTTCTGGCACGCCGAGATCGACCTGCAGCGCGACCATGCCTGGCTGGCGGACCACGTCGTCCAGGGCACGATGGTCTACCCGGCAGCCGCATACGCCGAGATGGCCCTGGCCGCCGCAGCGCTCCGCTTCGGTCCGGCACCGGTGACGGTGGAAGCGCTGGAGTGCCAAAAACCCCTGTTTCCGACCCCGGGGCAAACGCTGCGTTTGCAGGCGGTCGTCGAAGGCGGCCAGAACCGCTTCGAGGTGTTCAGCCAGGAGAGCGGGGGCGCCTGGACGCGACACGCGACCGGCCAGCTCCAGCGGGCAGCGACAGCTGCGGCCCCCGCGCCGGTTTCGCTCGAGGCGATTCGCAACCGCTGCCGGGATGAGTTGACGCACGACGAATGGTACGGGTGGTTTCGCAAGGTGGGACTCGACTACGGCCCTCTCTTCCGCGGCATTGAACGACTGTGGTGTTCGGCCGAGGAAACCCTGGCTCGGATCAAAGTGCCGGATGACCTGACCAAGAGCCTGGTCCAGTTCCATCTCCATCCGGCCATCCTGGACGCCTGTTTTCAGGCACTCGCCGGCGTTGCCCTCGTGGAGGGCAGGAAGAAGGGCAGGTCCAGCCCCCTGTACCTGCCCCAGCAAATCGAGCGCCTGCGTCTGTGGGACCGGCTCACTCCGGGCGGTGCGGCCGGGCCCGTGCCGGTGATCCTGTGGAGTCACGTGCGCCTGCGGAAACGGGATGAGCGTTCCCTTACCGTCGATATCCAGTTGCTCGAGGATGGCGGGAGAGTGCTGGCCGAGATCCAGGGGCTACGCTGCCAGGCCGTCGCCGGAAGCGGGCCAGCGGCCGAGACGGGGTCTGGGCTGTACGAGTACCGATGGCAGCTCCAGGCCCTATCTAGCGAAAGCCAGGACAACCCGGTGCCAGGGACCTGGATCATTTTCGCCGACCAGAAGGGGGTGGGGGACCAGCTGGCCGTCCTCCTCAGGAAGAGCGGTGAATCGGCGGTCCTGATCCGCCCCGGAAAGAGATTCCAGCAGGGAGCGGACGGGTACAGCATCCGGGCCCTCGAAGAAGCAGACGTGCGCCAGGTGATCGCTGACCTGGCCACCCGGCAACCAGGCCGTTGTGGCATCGTCCACCTGTGGAGCCTCAATGCGGCACCAGTCGAGAAGACAACGCCCGCAGGGCTGGAGTCCGCGCAGGCGCTGGGGTCGCTGAGCGTCTTGCAGCTCGTGCAGGCGTGCGCCGGGACAGAGTGGCTCCTGCCGCCCCGTCTCTGGTTGGTCACCCAGGGTACGCAGGCCGTGGGAGGCACGGCTTCCCTGGCGGTGGCGCAATCTCCCCTGTGGGGGCTGGGCCGTGTCGTCGTCAACGAACAGCCCCAGCTGCGCTGCACCATGGTGGACCTGGGAGACGGTGGTCCGGCGGAACTGCAAGCGCTTTGCGCTGAGGTGCGCGGCGAAGACAGGGAGGACGAGATCGCTCTGCGGCGTGGGGAGCGCTACATCCAGCGACTGTTGCCCGTGACCCCGGCCAACATCGTCGAGATAGCACGAAAGAAGCCGGCGGCGCTGTCCGGCAAGCGAACCGGCTCGGTGCAATGCTCCTTCCGCCTGCAGGTTTCCACCCCTGGCCTGCTGGACAGCCTGACCCTGCGCTCCGCCTCACGCCGCCCGCCTGGCCCCGGTGAGGTGGAGATAGAGGTGCGGGCGGCAGGTCTGAATTTCAAGGACGTGGTCAAGGCCATGAACGTCCTGAGCGACGCCACCCTGGAGGGGACCCTGGGCGGACGGGAACTTGGCGCGGAGTGTGCCGGCGTGATCACGGCCGTTGGGCCCGGTGTCCGTGAGTTCCGCAAGGGGGACGAGGTGGTCGCCCTGGCCCGCGCCGCCTTCAGCAGCTTCGTGACGGCCGCTGGCTCGGTCGTGCGCAAGCCGAAGCGCCTGAGCTTCGAGGAGGCGGCGGCGCTCCCCGTGGTCTTCCTGACCGCACATTATGCTCTCAATCACCTGGGCCAGATAAGCGCGGGGGAGCGCGTGCTCATTCATGCGGCCAGCGGCGGCGTCGGCCTGGCTGCCGTCCAGCTGGCCCAACGGGCAGGGGCCGAGATTTTCGCGACGGCCGGCAGCCCGGAGAAACGCGACTTCCTCCGCTCCCTGGAGGTGCCGCACGTCATGGATTCCCGGTCTCTTGACTTCGCCGAGCAGGTCCTGGAACTGACCGCAGGCGAGGGGGTGGACATCGTCCTCAACTCCTTGACGGGAGAGGCACTCCTGCGAAGCCTCTCCTTGCTGCGGACCTGTGGCCGCTTCATTGAGCTGGGGAAACGCGACATCGAAGAGAACAGCAAGCTCGGGCTCCGACCCTTCCAGAAGCACCTGTCGTTCTTTGCCATCGATCTCGACCGGCTCGGGGTCGTCCAGCCGCAGCTTCTGCGCCGCCTCCTCGGTGAAGTAATGCGCGGTTTCGAGGACCGAACACTCAGACCGCTGCCGTGTCGGGTATTCCCCGTCTCCCAGGCCGCGGAGGCTTTCCAGCACGTGGCGCGAGCCAGGCACATCGGGAAAGTGGTGCTGTCACTGCAAGACCCCGAAGCCAGGGCCATCCCTTCTACCGAGGATAGCCGCGACCTTCCGCCAGGATGGCACCTACTTGATCGTCGGCGGGATGGGCGGGTTCGGCCTGGCGACGGCGCAGTGGATGGTCCGCCAGGGGGCGCGGCACCTGGCGCTGATGGGACGCCGGGGCGCGGCCTCGGCGGAAGCCCAGGAGGCCGTCCGCTCTCTCGAACAGGCTGGAGCGAAGGTCCTGGTCGCCACGGCGGACGTGACTCGCGAAGAGCAGCTGGCACGAGTTCTCGCAGGGGTGCGCAAGTCGCTGCCGCCGCTGCGCGGCGTCTTCCACACCGCGATGGTCCTGGATGACGGCATTCTGGAGCGACTGACTCCGGCGCGCTTCCAGGCAGTGCTCGCGCCCAAGGTGGTCGGGGCCTGGAACCTGCATCGACTCACTGCGGAAGATCCGCTTGACTACTTCGTGCTCTTCTCGTCGGTCTCGGCGGTCGTCGGCAACCGCGGCCAGGGAAGTTACGCCGCTGCCAACCTCTTCCTCGACACCCTGGCCCGGCACAGGCGGGCTCAGGGTCGGCCGGCGCTTTCGGTGAACTGGACCGCAGTCGCCGACGTCGGTTACCTGGCGCGCAATCCGCACATCCGCGAGCACCTGGCCCACCTCGGCCTGGAGGCGCTGCCCGCGGAGGAATTGCTGAAGACGCTGGGGCAATTACTGCACTGGGGGGCAGCACAGACAGCAGTCATGCGTTTTGACGGCGCGCGGTGGGCACAGCAGTTTCCGGCCGGCACGTCCCCCCGGTTTTCCCAGGTCGTTCCCCAGAACGAGGCGGGACGGCCTGGGACAGAGGTGTCGCCGTCTGAGTCTGCAGCCTTCCCTGGCAGCCTCGGAGAAACAGGGGCAAGCGAACGGCAGGAGCAGGTCGTGGCGCGGGTCCGGGAGCACGTCTGCAAGGTGCTGGGCATCGCAGCCGGAAAACTGGACGCGGATCGGCCGCTGACGGAACTGGGGCTGGATTCGCTCATGGCAGTCGAGCTGAGTACCCGGATCAAGAAGGACTTTTCCCTTGAGTTGGCAATGATGAAGTTCATGCAGGGGATCTCGACGTCCGGACTGATCGCCGACGTTTACAAGGGGCTGGCCCAACAAGCCGCCGCGCCGGGCCTGCCATCCCCAAGTCGGAACGGCACAGCCGGTGGGAAAAGCACGGCCGGGCTCCCGGATTGGAAGACCGAAATGGCCCTGGACCAGGCCATCGCGGTCACTCCAAATCTGCGCGTCCCTGTCGGTGACCCATCCATGCCGCTCCTGACGGGTGCGACGGGTTTCCTCGGTTCCTTCTTGCTGCACGAGCTTCTGCGGCAATCCGACTGGCGGGTTCACTGTCTTGTCCGCTGTCGGAACGCGGAGCAAGGTCTGGAGCGCATCCGGCAGAGCATGGAAACCTACCTGCTCTGGGAACCCCGTTTTGCCTCGCGCATCGTTGCCGTGCCAGGGGACCTTGCCCAACCAGAGCTGGGGCTCGCGCCCGACGCATCCGGGAAACTGGCGGAGGAGATCGATGTCATTTACCACAATGGCGCCAACGTGGATCTGCTTCAGCCGTATGGCCCTCTCAAACCGTCGAACGTGCAGGGAACCCGGGAAGTGCTTTCCCTAGCGTGCCGCGGACAATTGAAGCAGGTCCATTTCATCTCTTCCCTGGGCGTGTTCGATCTGCGGCAGCAAGCCCATCCGCGCGTGGTCCGGGAAACTGACCTCCCGGCGGACCTTGATGCGCTTCGCTACGGGTATGAGCAGAGCAAGGCCGTTGCCGAGTCCCTGGTCCGAGAGGCTGGCTGCCGGGGTATTCCAGTCATGGTTTACAGACCCGGCCTGATCAATGCGTGCAGCACGACCGGAGCCTACACGACCCAGGACATCTTCGCCCGTCTGATCAAGTGCTGGGTTGACCTACAACTGGCACCCGACCTGGACAGAGACGTGCTGGGCACCCCAGTCGATTATGTGAGCCGAGCGGTGGTCTACCTGTCCCAGCAACCGAAGTCCATTGGCAAAACCTTCCACCTGAGTAACCCAACCCCGGTTCGGATGCGTGCGCTGGCCGACATGGTGCGTGCCTCCGGCTACCCGATCGGGTTCGTGCCCTATGATCAGTGGCATGCACGACTGGCCGCCCTGGCCCGAAAAACCGACGATGAGGCCTTGGCGGCAATCATTCCCTTCCTCGCGCAAGAGACAGCTGTGGACCCCATGCCTGTCTGGCCGCCCCACAACGTCCACTTCGATTGTCAGGCAACCCTTGCGGCGCTGGAAGGCAGTTCCATCGTCTGCCCGCGCATCGACGTTAGCCTGGTCCAATGCTGCCTGGACTATTTCGCGCGAATCGGTTTCGTGTGCGGGCCGCTGCACTGACCTTAGGAACAGTTAGTTGAGTGGAAAGTCTTGTCAAGGGACCCGGGTGGTATCAGAGATTGTCTCTCGGTGTCGCCAGCTTGCCTGTGTTAAGTCAGACAAAGGAAGACTTCAATGAGCCCCTCTGCGGGAAATAGGCTCGTCGGTTCCTCCGTCGCTCCGGATCGACCACCCATGCCGGAAGGAACCCCATCTGGTCCAAAGGAAGACCGCGGGGCGGCAACAGAGCCAGGGCATAATGGATTGCATCCTTCCCAAAGCAAGTCTCCTCCCACTGACGTCGGTGGGATGGTCCACTTCCACGGGGAGTTAGGGAAGCAGTTCTGGCTGTTTCCCCTGCCCGTCGTTCCGTTTGAACACTATTTCCTTGCGGATAGTTCCGCCGATTACCCCATGTGCCCGTTCGTTCGCCTGACGTTTACCGGGCACCTGAAAAAACAGCGATTTGGCGAGGCGTTGCGAGCCGCTCTCGACCGGCATCCGCTCTTGCGAGCCCACCTCCGCGGGCCGCGCAACGGGAGAACTTCGGAACTTGCCTGGACGGATTCCTGCGGCCAAGATGCCTTCCTTGACTGGGACGGGGAACTGCGCCTCTTGGATTCCCCAATGGGCGTCGGATCGATCTGACGTCGGAGATCGGTATCCGCCTTTGGGTACGCGAGGGCAATGAGATAACCTACTTGTGGCTCCAGTTCCATCATGCCTGCTGCGACCTCCTCGGTTTCATGAGCTTCATTGAGGATCTTCTCAAGTGCTACCACGAGCCCCCTCAGCAGTGGCCCATAAGGTCTGCGGAAACCGGCTTGCGTGAGCAACTCCTCCGACAACGAGGCCAAATGGGTCGGCCGTGGAGGGAGTGGGCAGTCCGGACCGCATTGGTGCTGTCCCGGTTTGTCGCCTTCTACGCAACCAAGCCTTGCCCAATCGTTGGTTCGTCGAGGGAAGAGATGCCCGATACCGAGTCCATCTCACTTCCAGCCTTCCATTCCCACTTCTTCGCGCGGAGGATCTCCTGCGTCTCCGGCGGCACGCCAAGCAAACGGGTTCCACGCTGAACGACCTCCTGCTCCGGGATCTCTTCCTGTCGTTCCGCGACTGGATGCAGGCCACCGACTCGCAACGACAGGGGTCAACGTTACGCATAGGGATCCCGCAGAACTTGCGTCAGGATGCTGACAACGCGATGCCGGCTGCCAACCGGATGGGAATGGTGTTCCTGGATCGCGACTTCCGTCTTCCTGTCAACCCGAAGGACTTGCTCGATGGCATCCGCCGGGAAACCGCGCAAATCAAGCGTTGGAGCCTGGGACTGGGCATGGTCTCGGTAGTGAATTGGTCTGGCCGCGTGCGGGGAGGCATCGCGCGCCTGGTCCCGCCTGATCGCTGCCTATCCTCCGCTGTGTTCTCCAACATGGGCACCTTTCTTGCGGACTGTTCCCTCCCGCGCCAGGACCCTTGCGTCGTTGCGGGCGACGTGCGACTGGAGAGCATCGAGAGCATTCCGGCGACGAGGCCGAACACGAATGTCATCCTCACCGTCGCCACCTATGCCGGCCGTCTCAACGTGTGCATGGGCTACGATCACCGGATCTTCAGTCCCACCCAGAGCCAGGGGTTGTTTCAATCATTCATTCATCAGGTGCGGACCTCCGCGGAAAGGAGTTCGCCGGCATGAACCGGGTCGCCTGGAAAATGCTGACCGGCGACCGCCACAAGTACCTGGTCCTGGTGCTGGGAGTGGCCTTCGCTACCGTCCTCATGTCCGACCAGGCGTCGGTGTTCTGGGGGGTGATGCGGCGGACCACCAGCCAGATCCGGGACATCCACCCCAAGGGCATCTGGGTGATGGACCCGGGGGCGCTGTACATCGAAGAGTTCAAGCCCTTGCGCGAAGAGGACCTGTACCGTGTTCGCAGCGTGGCGGGCGTTGCCTGGGCAGTCCCCCTGTTCAAGGGCCTGGTTCACGTTCGGGCAAGCGGCAAATCCAGACAGGTGGTGCTGGTCGGCGTGGACCACCGCACCCTGATCGGCGCTCCGCGCGAAATGATTCTCGGCCGAGCCGAAGACCTTCGCGGTCCGGAGGCCGTCCTCGTCGATGAATTGGGTTACAGTCTGCTCTGGCCCAATGCGCCGCTGAGTCTCGGCCAGGAACTGGAGATCAACGAACGACGTGCGGTCGTCGTCGGCGTTTGCAAGGCCTCGCCTCTCTTCCAGACGCTTCCCATCCTCTACACAGGGTTCGGACAGGCGCAATCATTCCAACCCGAGGAACGTCATCACACCTCCTTCGTCCTGGCAGTCCCAGAGGCGGGCACTCCCATCAAAGAGGTGTGCCAACGCATCAGCTCTCAGACCGGACTCCTTGCCGTTACGGGCGAGGAGTTCTGCTGGATCACCATCGGCTATTACTTCGGTCATACAGGCATCCCCCTCAACTTCATTGTGATCGTGGCAATCGGATTCGTCGTGGGTGTCGCCGTCGCTGGGCAGACCTTTTACCTGTTCACGGTTGATAATCTGCGCCAGTTCGGCGTCTTGAAGGCCCTCGGCGCCAACAACCGATTGCTGTTACGCATGATCCTGTTCCAGGCGTTGATCGTCGGACTGATCGGCTACGGCATGGGGATCGGTACGACGGCATTCCTCATTGATTCGCTCACCAAGAGAACGCTTCACCTGGCAGGCTTTTATTTGCCCTGGCAGATCATGGTGGGAACGGCCGGGTGCGTCCTGGTGATCATGATCCTGGCCAGCCTGATGAGCATCCGGCGAGTGTTCGTGCTGGAGGCCGCCATCGTCTTTCAAGGCAATTTGGTGGCCGGGCCAGGGCCAAAGCCGAAGCCGACCGAACCGACGCTCCAGTCCCCTAACCATGCGGGATTATGCTGCCGGCGGGTCTGGAAGGAGTTCGGCACGGCCGAGACGCGCACCGCCGCCCTCCGGGGTGTCGATCTGGACGTCGCCGCGGGAGAACTCTCTCTGCTCGTTGGCCCAAGTGGCTGTGGCAAGACGACGCTGCTGTCCGTGCTCTCGGGATTGCTCGACCCGACCGAGGGCGACGTGTGGGCTGTCGGGGTGGACCTGGGACGCCTGTCGGCCGGGGATCGAATCCGCTTTCGCAGGGATACCGTCGGTTTCGTGTTCCAGCAGTTTCACCTGTTACCTGCGTTGACCGCGGTCGAGAACGTCGCACTGCCGCTGATCCTGGCAGCCTATTCGCGAGGCGAAGCCCTGAGCAAGGCTCAAGCCTGTCTGACTCAATTAGGACTGGGGCACCGCGCCACCGCGCTGCCGTCGCAGTTGTCAGGCGGCCAGCAGCAGCGCGTGGCCATCGCGCAGGCGCTGGTCCACGAGCCGCGAATCCTGGTCTGCGACGAGCCGACGTCGGCCCTGGACGCGGAGTCCGGCGCACCGTGATGGAACTGCTCCATAGGGTAGCCGTTCAGCCAACGCGGGTGGTGCTGGTCGTCACGCACGATAGCCGGGTCTTCTCTTTCGGAGATCGAGTGTTGCACATGGAAGACGGCTGCATCGTTGCCGCCAACACTCCCATGCCTGCCATGAGTGAGCGGGAGGGGCAGCAATGAACCTGAAAATTATGCTGCCGCTGCTGGCCCTGGGGATGATGGTCTACGCCATGCTCCATGTCTTGCGTGCGTCCTCGACCACGGAACCTATGTCTCCATTCCTTCCCGAGGGAAAAGGGATTTGCCGCAACGTTGTCATAGCTGCATCGGGAATTGTCGAGGCCCAGACGGAGAACGTCGCCGTGGGGACCCCGCTGGCGGGCATCGTCACACGGGTCCGGGTAGGGGTGGGACAGAGAGTCAAGGTCGGTGATGCTCTGTTCTGCCTCGATGATCGCGAACTGCTGGCCGATCTGAACTGTCAGGAGACAAACCTTCAGGCTGCTCAAGCCCAGCAGGCCAATGTCGAGCTGGCGAGGCGGCAACTGGACCATACCAGGGCCGAAGCGGCCCATGTCAACGCAGGCGTCAATCCGCATCGGCTGAAAGTCGTGGAGTACACCATCGAGCGGTCGCGCGAGCAGGTGCGTTTCCTGGCGGGAGAAGTAGATCGCTACGATCAGTTGCGGTCACAGGGCGGGGTCAGCAAGCAAGATTTTGAGTCGATGAAGACGCGCTGCAAGCAGGCTGAGCTAGAACTGTGCGAGCAGCAAGCCGAGCTGCTGCATCTGCGCAATCACGTGACGCCGGAACACCGGGCGATGATGGAGGCCAAGCTCCATCAGGCGGAGGCCAACCTCCGCGTCGCCGCGGAAGTGGCGCGCGTGGGGGTGGAACAGGCCAGAAGTCAGGTCGAGCGGGTGAAAACTCAACTGGAGCACTTGACGGTGCGTGCTTTGCTAGATGGCGACATTCTTCAGGTCAACGTCAGGCCGGGGGAATACGTCGGTACCCCCCCTGGCCGGCCTCTGGTGTTGCTGGGGAATGTGCATCCGCTGCACATCCGTGTTAGCATTGATGAGCATGAGAGCCCACGGTTTCGCATTGGAGCCATTGCCCGCGCCCACCTCAAAGGAGCGTCCCAGGAAAGCTACGATCTCTCCTTTGTGCGCGTGGAGCCCTTCGTCGTCCCCAAACCCTCTCTTACCGGTTCGACCATGGAAAAATCGGACACGAGAGTCCTGCAGGTCATTTATGCACTGCAACAGCAGCGAGGGCCATTGTATGTTGGTCAGCAGATGGATGTGTTTATCGAAAGCGAGCCTTGAATCAGATGTTGTCGGCTAGCCAAGAAGAAGGGCTGTTGCCCGCGGGGTTGATAGAGAAGCATAAAGGCCTCCCTTGTTCCTACGACCACTTGGCAAGAGGTTGGGGACAAGAAAGGCCTGCAAACCGGTGTAGGACAGGTAGGCCCGGATTCAAGAGCAAAAAGAGCGTTCAGGGAGCCGCGAGACTCATGTTGAGGCTGCCCTCCGTCCACCCTCCGTCCTGAGAGGAAAAATTACTCATGGAAGTGCCATTCAGAACTGATTCGAGTAGTAGTGTGACTTCAGCAGGAGCAGAGAATGAATAGACAGATCTGCATTGTAGGGGGAGGAGCAGTACTCGCTCAGCCTCTCATTCGTCACTTCCTTGTCATGGGGGATAAGATCCATGCCATTTGCCGAAATAGTCGCCCGACAAGTTGTCATCCGAACCTGAGAGTGTATGATAAGGAACTCCCTGAGGGTCCGTTGGATGTCCTGATCACAATGGCCGGACGTGTGGAGAATTCCAAACTCTGCGAGATGACAACAGAGCAATGGGGCAAGGTAATAGACGACACTTTGGGAGTCGTGTTTGATGCTTTCAGACAGCTTCTACCCAAAATGAATTACAGTTCCAATGTAATCGTCTTTGGGTCCATTGTAGGATCCATCGGAGGCTACGGCTGTGCAAACTATGCTGCCGCCAAAGCAGGATTAGTAGGTCTAGTAAGAGCTGCTTCCAATGAGTATTCTCTCAAGAAGCAAATGTGTATCAACCTTCTGGAGTTAGGCTATATTGACTCGGGAATGGGAACTCGCCTGGGAGATGGAATCAAGGAAAAGATTCTTCCCAGGATTCCGTTAGGAAGATTTGGCACAGAAGAAGACGTGGTGTTGGCTATCGATTTCCTGTCCCATACACGTTTCATGACAGGAGGGATACTCACACTCTCTGGAGGACTGCAATAAGCCTCAAGTTCAAGAGTGGCAAATTGCAAAGCGAGACGATGTCCTCATCCGTGGCAAGGACATCCTGGCGAAAGGCGGTCGCGGACTCAAAGATCGACTGTGCGACCGAAAAAGGGACGCATCCCTTTTGCCACGGGCGAGCGAAAAGGAGGTGCTCGACAAACACTCTGGTCCACGAGACAAAGCCACGGAAACCGGCCACTCGGTGGCCGGGAGGGAACGAGGTGATTGACTTGCGAACTGAAACCCTTTGGAGCAATGCCCCATGAAGCATCGTGTCCGACCCAGTTTCCAGCCCCGCCTGGAGGCTCTCGAATCGCGCTGGGTCCCCAGCGCACCCGCCCTCAACGTGTCGTCGCATGCAGGAATCATCGCGGCCATCAGCCCGGCCAAGGGCGACATCCAGGTCGTGCCGTTAAAGGAACACCTGACGATCACGGCCGTCTCCGACGGCGTTTACACCTACCAGGGGAACGCCACCCACCTCGGCCAGGTGACCGCGTTCTCGTTCCCCGACAACACGTTCGTCAAGATCGCCGCCGACGGCGACCAGATCTTCGGCCAGCTCTACCCCGCGTCGGCCACGACCGGGTCGATGACGTTCACCGGCGGCACGGGCCAGTACGCCCACGCCTCGGGGTCAGCGACCTACGTGATCTCGGTGGACCCCAGGACCGGGGCGAGCAACATCGACATCGTCGGGACGCTCGCCTACGACAAGCACGACAAGGGAGGCATGGGCGACAGCAAGGCCCTGCCCTTCGCGATCACCGGCGGCGGCCCAGCCCCGCAGGGCGTGGCGCTGGCCCCCAACGTCTCGGTGCCGCACTACGCCACCGGCGTCGCCAGCTTCCTGGGCTCGTACACCGGCAGCGGGATGTTTGAACACGACCCGCTGGTCATCGACCCGGTGACCGGTGCCGTGACGGCGAACTTCCAGGGGACCTTCACGTTCGTGGCCGCCAACGGCGACAAGCTGGTGACCCACTACGGCACCGGCTACACCGGCAAGATGACCGGCCAGCTGTCCGCCGATGGCACGACGCTGACGGGCGTGCAGTTCGACGCCGTCTTCACCATCGACGGTGCCCAGAGCACAGGGCAGTTCGCCGGCGCCAGCGGCAGCTGGCGGATGATCGCGCACGCCGACTCCATCTCGCTGGTGTCGATGGTCGCGGGGTACACCGCCCCGTTCGACTACACCTGGACGGGCGGGGGGACGATCGTCTTCGCCCACGGCAAGCACTGACCCTCCGGGGCCAGGACAGCCGACCGCGTTCCCAACCCGGCGGGCCATCGCTCAGGCTCGCCGGGTCCTTATCAGGAATGAGGGCGGCCCCGTCCCCGCCAACCAAGCATGACTGCTCCGTTCACTTATCCTGTGGCTCCTCACGTCCGGCAGCATGGTCTGCTCGGGCAAGACGGCCGGTTTCGTGATCGGTTCCTGGCGGCCGGCTGGAGGGGTTGGGTGAAGGACAAACCCCCCGAGGATGAATAGAAAGGAGCCAGGGAAAGGGTCGCCCCCAATACCAGAAGCCCCATGAGAACGGTTGATGCCCGACAAGCCCCGACCACCGGATGACGAGGGGCAACCGGCGTCCTCGGAAGCAGACGAGCGAACGGAGCAGCAACCGGCCGCCTCACCGGGGAAGATCCGGACGTGGTGGCATCCGTTGCTGGCCAACCTGCTGCGCTGGCAGCTGGGCAGCCATTACCACCTCGAAGAGGAAGTCCCCGTCGGGCAAAAGCCGCTGCAGATCGACATCCTGCTCTTGCAGAAGGAGCAGGGCGAGCTGCCCGCCAGCGCCGGCAGATCCTGGCCGGGCTGGTGGAGTATCTGGGCGAGCTGACCTTGCTGGAGTTCAAGAGCCCCTCCGATACCCTGCGTGCCGGCGACTTCCAGACCTTCCTGGCCTACGCCTTGCTGTACCGAGCCCAGAATCAGCCGTTGCTGGACCCGACCCAGCTGCATCTGCTGGTGCTGGCCCCCCGGCTGACAAGGCCGTATCGCGACGAGCTGCGCACGCTGGGCGTGACAGCGGCCCAGCAGGAGGCTGGCATCTGGCGTTTGCAGGGAGGCATGGTGGTCCATCCGACCTGGGTGCTGGAAACGGAGGCGCTGGCGGGCTTGAGCCATCCACTGCTGACGCTGGTCAGCCCGACGTTCCTGGCCCATCCGGGGTCGGCCTACAAGCAACTGCGTCAGGGCGGCTATACTGAGTTGGTGGTCTATCTGGCCCAGCAGGTCCATCAATTTCGTTTACGTGGAGAGGAGTTTGCCATGCAGCACCTGGGCACCGAAGACGAATTGAAGCATGTCTTGCGGGAGATCCTGGCCACCATGTCGCCGGAGGAACGCCTGGAAGGGCTGTCGCCGGAGGAACGCCTGAAAGGACTGCCCCCCAAGGAACGCCTGGAAGGGCTGTCGGAAGAAGAGTTTCTGCGCGGATTGACGCCTGAGCAACTGGAACGCTTCCGCCAACTCTTACAACAACCACGTCCAACGGAAGGCGACTCCTCGAAACCGAAACCGTCGTGAGGAAATCGGCGGGACGTGCCGGAGGCGGCCAGAAAGCGACAGCGTGTGATGCTGGCATGGTGGCGGTGTCGGTTCTTTGACACCGACCAGGCAAACAGGGACACGCTGCGTCGCTTCCTGGCGATACCGCCACGCAAAAGCGCCGTTGGCGGTGTGGCGGTCTCACGCCTGCGGTGCCGGCTCCGGATACTCGCCCGGAATCACCATGCGCTCCAGCCGTCGCCCGGCCCGCAGGATCGCGATGGTGGCCGGCACGCCCACCGGCAGTTGCGTCAGCAGCTTGTGCAGATCATCGACGCTCGTGGTCGGCTGCTCGCCCAGCGACAGGATCACGTCCTCCTCCTGCAACTCCGCCTCGTCCGCCGGCCCACCCGATTGCACCGCCACCACCCGGGACCCTGACAAGGCGCCCTGAACCAGCCTCTGCCGATCCGCACAGCAAGACGGCGGGGGCGGGTCGGTTTTTGGCGTTCTGCTGGGAGGTTGGGTGAAGGACAAAACCCCCGAGGCTGAATAGAAAGGAGCAAGGGAAAGGCTCGCCCCCAAACCAGAAGCCCCCTGAGAACGGTTGATGCCCGACAAGCCCCGACCACCGGATGACGAGGGGCAACCGGCGTCCTCGGAAGCAGCCGAGCGAACGGAGCAGCAACCGGCCGCCTCACCGGGGAAGATCCGGACGTGGTGGCATCCGTTGCTGGCCAACCTGCTGCGCTGGCAGCTGGGCAGCCATTACCACCTCGAAGAGGAAGTCCCCGTCGGGCAAAAGCCGCTGCAGATCGACATCCTGCTCTTGCAGAAGGAACAGGGGGAACTGCCCGCCAGCGCACGGCAGGTCCTGGCCGGTCTGGTGGAGTATCTGGGCGAGCTGACCTTGCTGGAGTTCAAGAGTCCCTCCGATACCTTGCGTGCCGGCGACTTCCAGACCTTCCTGGCCTACGCCTTGCTGTACCGAGCCCAGAATCAGCCGTTGCTGGACCCGACCCAGCTGCATCTGCTGGTGCTGGCCCCCCGGCTGACAAGGCCGTATCGCGACGAGCTGCGCACGCTGGGCGTGACAGCGGCCCAGCAGGAGGCTGGCATCTGGCGTTTGCAGGGAGGCATGGTGGTCCATCCGACCTGGGTGCTGGAAACGGAGGCGCTGGCGGGACTGAGCCATCCGCTGCTGACCCTGGTCAGCCCGACGTTCCTGGCCCATCCGGGGTCGGCCTACAACCAGCTGCGTCAGGGCGGCTATACTGAGTTGGTGGTCTACCTGGCCCAGCAGGTCCATCAATTTCGTTTACGTGGAGAGGAGTTTGCCATGCAGCACCTGGGCACCGAAGACGAATTGAAGCAGGTCTTACGGGAGATCCTGGCCACTCTGTCCCCGGAGGAACGCCTGGAAGGGCTGTCGCCGGAGGAACGCCTGAAAGGACTGCCCCCCAAGGAACGCCTGGAAGGACTGTCCCCAGAGGAACGCTTGAAAGGACTGCCCCCGGAGGAACGCCTGGAAGGGCTTTCCGAAGAAGAGATTCTGCGCGGATTGACTCCCGAACAACTGGAACGCTTACGCCAACTGTTACAACAACCCCGCCCACCGGCAGTCAATGACCCCGAGCAGGACAAGGAACCTTGAACAATCGCCGTGGCTCCTCACTGGCCGGCTCGGAGGTGGCCAGAAAGCGACAGCGTGTGATGCTGGCATGGTGGCAATGTCGGTTTTTTGACACTCACCGGGCAAACAGGGACACGCTGCGTCGCTTCCTGGCGACACCGCCAGCCAAATGCGCCGCTGGCGGTGTGGCGGTCTCACGCCTGCGGCGCCGGCTCCGGATACTCACCCGGAATCACCATGCGCTCCAGCCGTCGCCCGGCCCGCAGGATGGCGATGGTCGCCGGCACGCCCACCGGCAGTTGCGTCAGCAGCTTGTGCAGATCATCGACGCTGGTGGTCGGCTGCTCGCCCAGCGACAGGATCACGTCCTCCTCCTGCAAGCCCGCCTCGTCCGCCGGCCCACCTGATTGCACGACCACCACCTCGACGCCGCGCGGCGTCTTCAGCCCGAAGCGCTCGGCGACCGCCTGGGGCACCGGCACCGTCCGCACGTTCAGGCCGAGGAAACCGCGAATCACCCGGCCATGCTTGAGCAACTGCGGCAGGACGTGCTTGGCCATGTTGATCGGGATGGCAAAGCAGATGCCCTGGGCCGGGCGGATCACGGCCGTGTTGATGCCGATCACCTGGCCTCTGCTATCGACCAGCGGGCCGCCGCTGTTGCCGGGGTTCAGGGCGGCGTCGGTCTGGATCACGTCATCGACCAGGGCCCCCGTGATGCTCCGGAGTGATCGCCCCAGGGCGCTGATGACCCCGGCCGTCACCGTGGACTCGAAACCCAGCGGGCTGCCGATGGCCATGACCAGCTGGCCGACGCGCAGCCGGGCGGAATCGCCCAGTGCCGCGTAGGGCAGGCCCGAGGCGTCGGCCTGGACGATGGCCAGGTCGGTGTAGGGGTCGGCGCCGATCACCCGGCCGGTCAGCTCGGAGCCGTCGTTCAGCCGGACGCGAACCTGCCGGCTGGCCTGGATGACGTGGTTGTTGGTCAGCAGCAGACCGTCGGGCGTGAACAGGACGCCGGAGCCGGAACCTTCGGCGCGACCCCGGCCGGAGCGCAGGTTGACCACGGCGGGACGAATCATCTCGGCCACCTGCACCACCACACGCGAGAAAGCGTCCAGCGCTTCCCCTTCGCTGGGAAGAGGCGAAGAGGCGGCGGCGGCGGCGGTTCGGGGACCTCGCTGAAGCCGTTGCTGATAAAGTGTCGCCAGAATCGGGACATGGCTGATTCCTCTTGGAGTTGGTCGAGCTGATCCATTGTAGTTCTCCAGGTCAAGAGAGCGGCGGCAGTCTGGAGAAACGGCGGCAACTGATCGGCCTGTTCCGCGCCGGCAAATGCGGCAAGATCGGCACAGACGGATGGGGCTCGACTCGTCTGGTTCTGTTGCGATCGGGTCGCTACAGTCCGCCGCGGAGGGTTCGGCGAACTTGAAGGGTACAAGGAGAGAAACCGATGCGATCGCAGCGTCTCCTGCTGGCGGCAGTCGTGGCCGCGTGGGCCGGGCCGGCGTGGGCCCAGGCCCCACCCGCGCCCCAGCCGGACGTGGCGGCCTGGGTCAACGGCCAGACCATTCCCGAAAGTCACGTGACTCGCCTTGTCGGGTCCGCGGACGAACACGCACAGGGCACGAGGGACAAGGTCCGCTCGGAGGCACTCAAGAGCCTGATCGATCAGCTGCTGCTGGACCAGTATCTGAAGCAGCAGCAGATCACGATCGACAAGGCCGAACTCGACAGGCAGCTGGCCGACATCCGCAAGCGCGTCGAGAGCAACGGCAAGAACTTCGCCGAGTTCCTCCGGGAGGGCAACCTGACCGAGGCCGAGCTGTGCGAACAGCTCACGACCGAACTGCGCTGGGAGAAGTACGTCCAGGTCCACGTGACCGAGAAGACCCTGCGCGAGATGTTCGAGGCCAACAAGGAGGCGTTCGACGGCACCATGGTCCGCGTTCGCCACGTGATGCTGACGCCGGCCTCGGAAAGTCTCCGAGACCAGGAGAAGGTGGAGGCTCAGCTGCTGGCCCTGAAGAAGCAGGTCGAGGAGCAGGTCGCGGCCGGGCTAGCCCGGCTGCCGGCCTCCGTGGACGCGGCCACGCGCCAGAAGGTGCGCGGCCAGCTGATGGAGGAAGCCTTTGCCGCCGTGGCCCGCGAGAAGTCGGTCTGTCCGTCCCGGGTCGAGGGAGGCAACATCCACTGGATGCACCGCACCGGCGATCAGTCCGAGCCCTTCGCCGCCATGGCCTTCCGCCTGGAGCCGTTCCAGATCAGCCCCGTGGTCAAGACGCCGTTCGGCCTGCACCTGATCCTGGTGACCGACCGCAAAGCGGGACGCGAGATCAAGTTCGACGACATCAAGGATGACGTCCGGGACAACTACTGCGATCGGCTGCGGGCGAAACTGATCGCCGAGGCCCGGAGCAAGGGGCGGATCGTCATTTACCCGGGCAAGTAGATTCGTCTGTTCCAATCCCAGGCGGGTCGCTACAATCCGCCCGCGACAGGTCCGCTCCGAGCCGGCAGGGCGCCGGACCGGGAGAGGAGCCCATTCTGAATGGAGCAAGGAGAGAAACAGATGCGATTGCAGCGTCTCATGCTGGCGGCGGCCGTCCTGGCGGCGTGCGGAGGACCGATTCGGGCCCAGAATCCGACCGGCTCCACTCCCGCCCCCTTGCCCAGCCCTGCCCAGCCGCCCAGCAATGCCGTGGCTGCCACCGTCAACGGCCAGCCCATCCCCGAAAGCATGGTGCGGCGCGGTCTGGAGCGCGTCATGCCCGACAAGTGGAAGGAGGCCCGGCCCGAACTGCTCAATTTCCTGATCGACAACATGCTGGTCGAGCAGCACTTGCAGCAGCAGCGGATCACGGTGGACAAGAGCGAGATCGACAAGCGCATCAAGGAAATGCGTGACGATGCGGCCAAGCAGAAGAAGGACTTCGACAAGATCCTGCAGGAGCTGAAGCTGACCGAGGCCGAGCTGCGTGAGCACATCACGGCCGACCTCCGCTGGGACAAGTATGCCACGTCGCAGGTGAACGACAAGGCCCTGCGCGACTACTTCGCCGCCAACAAGGAGACGTTCGACGGCACCATGGTCAAGGCCCGGCACGTACTGCTGACACCGGCGCCCGGCGACGCCAGGAGCGCCGAGCAGGCCCAGGCGCAGCTGCTGGCCTGCAAGGCGGAGATCGAGGCCCAGGTTGCCGCCGGCCTGGCCAAGCTGCCGGCCACCGCGGACGCTCTGGAGCGGGAGAAGACACGCACCAAGTTGCTGGACGAGGCCTTTGCCGCCAAGGCCAAGGAGAAGTCGGCCTGCCCCTCCAAGACCCAGGGCGGCGACGTCGGCCTGTTCCAGCGAGCCGGCTTCATGGTCGAGCCCTTTGCCAAGGTGGCCTTCGCTCTCAAGCCGTACCAGATGAGCGACGTCGTCAAGACGCAGTTCGGCTACCACCTGATCCTGGTCACGGAGCGCAAGCCGGGACGCGACGTCAAGTTCGAGGACGGCAACATCAAGGACGACGTCAAGGAAGTCTTTTGCGAGAAGCTGCGCGAGAGCGTGGCCGCCCAGGTCCGGGCCCGCTCCACCATCGTCATCACTCCTGTCAAGCCGTGACGCCTTATCCCGGCGAGCGGCGCGGCGTAAGCCCGCCGGTGAGAGCGTTCTCACCGGCGGGCTGACGCCGCGCCGCTCGCCATGAGGATTCCGCCGTGGCCGAACCTCAACGCCCCCCCTCCAGCGACGGCGGCCTGACCGATTCCCTGACCGAACAGCAGCGCCTGGCAGTCGCCACGCGCGACGTATCCGTGGTGCTGGCCTCCGGCGCCGGCTGCGGCAAAACGCACGTCCTGACGGCCCGCTACCTGTCGCACCTGCTCGACGATGGCGCCGAGGTCGATGAGATCGTCGCCATCACCTTCACCGACCGTGCCGCACGGCAGATGCGTGGCCGGATTCGCGAAGTGCTGACCAGGCGTCTCAAAGCGGCCAGCACACAGGAGGAAGGCGAAACCTGGCGGCGGCATCTGCGCGGCCTGGAGTCGGCGCCGATCAGCACCATTCACTCCTTTTGCGGCGCGCTGCTGCGCCAGCACGCCATCGAGGCCGGGCTCGACAGTCGCTTCGAGGTGCTTGAGGAAGTCCTGGCCGTCAACCTGGAAACGGAGTCGCTGCAAACCTGCTTGCAGCAGCTGCTCACGTCGCAGTCCGAGGCCGGCGACGACCTGCGGCAGCTGGTGCTGCTCTACGGCTGGCGTCCCGTCGTCGAGGGGGTGCAGGCCCTGCGGCGGCAGTGGGATGCGCCCCGCTGGCTGCACTGGCTGCATCTGCCCGACGCCGAGGTCGTGGCCGAGTGGCACGACCAGGCGCGACGGCTGCTGCCTGAGTACGTCGAATCGCTGCTGGCTCGCCGGCCGGCCATCGCCCGCTGTCTGGCGCTGCTGCGCCGGCATCCGCCTCTGCCTGGCCCAATGGCGGACAGCGTCCGGCTGATCCTGGAACAGTTGCCGCGTCTAGCACAGGCGGCCTCTCCGGGTACGGTCGTGGAGCAACTCCACGAAGCGGCCAAGGTCGGCCGGGCCGGCAGCAAGGCCTGGCCCGACCCCGACGTTTACGAGCAGATCAAGAAGGCGTTCGAGGACTTTCGCAAGGAGCTGAAGGACCTCGATCTGCAACGCTTCACCAATCCCCCCGATGGGCTCGAAGAAACGATAGGGGTTGGCCGGCGTCTGGTCAGCGTGGTGGCTGCGGTGCAGCAAAGCTACGCCCAGAGCAAACGCACGCATGGGGTGGTCGATTTCCAGGACCTGCTGACGCTGGCCCGCGACCTGCTCCGCCGGCACGGCGACGTTCGCGCCCGCTTGCAGCAGCGCTATCGCTTTATCCTGCTGGACGAGGCCCAGGACACTGACACCGTGCAGATGGAGCTGATCCAACTGCTCTGCGGCGCTCGCCGGACTGAGGGCAAGCTGTTTGCCGTGGGCGACGTCAACCAGTCGATTTACCGCTTCCGCGGCGCTAACATACAGCTGTTCCAGCAGTTGCGTCAGGACACAGCTCACGCCGGCCGGCTGGGGCTGACGGTGAACTTCCGCAGTCAACCGGCCATCCTCGACTTTGCCAACGCCCTGCTTGGCCATCGCCTGGCCGACTTCGAGCCGCTGCAGGCCTTCCATCCCCAGGTCAATCCGGGCCCGTGCGTCGAGTTCCTCTGGGCAGTGCGGGCCGAGAAAAGCACCGTGACGGAGGCTCGCCTGAGCGAGGCCGAGTGGCTCGCCCGCCGGCTGGCGGCGATGATCGGCCGGGAAACGCTGGTGGTGGACCGAACTCAGAATCCGGGGGCTAACGCCCCCGGCTCGCCAGAGCTGCGTCCGGTCCGTGCCGCCGACGTCGTGCTGCTGTTCCGATCGATGAGCAATGTGCCGCTCTACGAGGATGCCCTGCGGCGCTGGGGCCTCGACTATTACCTGGTCGGCGGCCGGACGTTCTTTGCCCAGCAGGAAGTGTACGACCTGCTGAATCTGCTCCGTGCCCTGGAGAACCCGCAGGACGGCGTCAGCCTGGCGGGCGTCTTGCGCTCGCCGTTCTGCTGCCTGAGCGACGAGTCCCTGTACGTGCTGGGCCGGCATCGCGAGGGCCTGTGGGCGGGGCTGAACGATCCAGACCTGGAGCCCCGCCTGACGGCCGACCAGAGGCCGGCGGTCCAGCGAGCCCGGGAACACTTACGGCGCTGGCGGGAACAGAAGGACCGCTTGCCGATTGCCCGACTTCTGGGAGCGGTTTTCGCCGATTCCGGCTTCGACGCGGCGACCCAGCTGGAGTATCTGCCCGACCGCAAGCTGGCCAACCTGTGGAAGCTGCTCGACCTGGCCCGGACCTTCGACCGGTCCGGACTGTTCGGCCTGGCCGAGTTCATCGGCCGATTGAGCGACCTGGTCAAGAACCAGTCGCACGAGGAGCAGGCGGCGACGCAGCCGGAGAACGCCGACGTGATCCGGTTGATGAGCATCCACCAGGCCAAGGGTCTGGAGTTCCCGGTGGTGATCATCCCCGACCTGGCCGCGACCGGCGGCGGCAGTGCCCGGCCCATCGCCGAGTGGGACGACCAGCTCGGCTGCGTGGCCCGGCCGCCGCGCGACGAGGACGAGCCGCCGTTCGCCGATTTCGGCTGGGAGTTGTTGCAAGCCCGCAACGACGTGGAGGATTGGCGAGAGAACCTGCGAATCCTCTACGTGGCCAGCACCCGGGCGCGCGATTACCTGATCCTGTCGGCCGCCGTACCCGAGCCGATTGTCCCGAACAGTCCGTGGCTGCTGACCCTCGCAGAACGCTTCGATCTGACCACGGGCGAGTGCCTGGTTCCCGACGTTCCCCCGGAACGCCGGCCTCGGGTCATTGTGTACGACCGACTGCGACCGCCGGAGCCGTTTTCTCCCCTCTCCCCGCTGGGGAGAGAGGTTGGGGGTGAGGGGCCAACGCCCTTGCCCGATCCGGGGCCGGCGTTGCGAGTCTTCGCTCCGCCGCCGTTTTCCTCCGACCTTGTTCCCGTGGAGATGCTGTGCGACTGGCTCCAGCGCCGCGGCACCCTGCACGCCGATTTGCCGTTGCAGACCGATCCCTGGCTGGAGCCGGAGGAAGCGCCAGCGCTGGCAGCCGGCTGGCGGACGCCGGTGCTGTTGCCGGAGGAGCAGTTGCTGCGCGGCGTGCTGGCCGGCTGGGACTTTGCCGATCCGCAAGGGTGGCGGCCTCTGCTGGAGGCCCTGAGTGCGGGCGAAGATGGTCTTGTTGTCGCCGCTGTGGAGGCTGGCCTGGGTCGGCTTGCTGACTCTGAGTTTGTCCGACAGTTGGCGTCAATGGGGACGCTCCAGCGGGACGTCGAATACCTTCTCCGCCTGGGGTCCGCGGTGCTTCAGGGCCGGATCGATTGTCTTTGGCAGGACGAGCAGGGCGGCTGGCAGATGCTGCTGTTTGCCTGGCGGGCGGGCACTGCCGACCCCGAGCGTGTCTGGAGCGAGGAATTGCCCCAATTGACGCTGGCGGCCACGGCACTGCAGCAACAGACAGGAGCCTGGCCCCGCAGTGTGACGCTGGTGGTGCTGCCGGCAGCGCGGTTGGTCCGTCGGGCAGGCCGGCAGCTGCCGCAGCGGCGGATTCTCGACGAGGTGACCGAGGAGCTGCAAAGACAAGGACAATTGTAAATCAGTCCAGGCGGAAGCAGACCCGGAAACCGATGTAGTTGTAGCGGTAGCCCGGCGCGTTCACACTGCGGATCGCCGCGCGGCATTGCGTGGCGTAGCTGCCCCAGGAGCCGCCGCGAAGGACGCGGGAATCTCCGGAATTTTGACCTTGTGGGTCTATCACATCGCTTTCTGGGTAAGGACCGAACCAATCCTGGCACCATTCCCAGACGTTGCCGTGCATGTCGAACAAGCCCCAGGCATTGGTCGGAAAGCTGCCTGCCGCAGTCGTCTCTTTTCTGTAGGCTCCCTTGCGGCCTGTGCCGTAGGGGTATTTGCCGTTGTAGTTGACCTGATCGGTGCTGATCGTTTCGCCGAAGGAGAAGGGGGTAGTCGTCCCGGAACGACAGGCATACTCCCATTCCGCTTCCGTGGGTAGGCGGTAAGGTTTCCCGTCTTGTTGACTCAATCGCTGGCAGAACTCCTGGCCGTCTTCCCAGGAGGTATTCTCCACCGGCCGATTCGCGCCCTTGAAGTAACTTGGGTCGGACCCCATAACGGCGCGCCATTGGGCCTGGGTCACCGGTGTGACGCCAAGGAAGAAACCCTGCGTCAGCGTCACCCGGTGCTGGCTTTCATCGTCGTCTCGTTCTTCTTCGCCGAACGGACTGCCCATCAAGAAAACCCCGGGCGGAATGAAAGAGAAGGTGATGGCCGTGCCGCCGGGGAGCGGCGTGGTCCGTTGCGGCAGGCACGGCTGCACACCCTGTCCAAGCAGTTCCAACAGGCGAGCCTGCCAGCCGGTCCGCTGCGGCAGTTCCGGAGTGGTGCAGGTCGCCAGCAACTGCCGGTGCAAGCGCAACAATTCGGCCCGGCGTGGGTCGTCGTTCTCTTCCAGCCAGTCGGCCAGGATCAGGTAGCGGTCCTCTTCCAGAGGACTGGCAACGATCCCTTCCAGTAATCCCGCAAGTGTGTTCATCGTTATGGATCGGTGCGTGGCTTGAATTCCGCGAAACATTTTGCCGGAGCGAGTCTTCAGGTGAAACACGAACTCAAGGGGTATTGAGGATCTCCTGCCAGCTCGCTCCTTTGAGGGCCCGGAGGACCATTCGATCCAGCCGTTCGAGATCTGTGATGCCTTCCAGTTGGATCTTGACGGATTCGCTCGCAGGCCCGACGAACTCTTCGCCGACAATCAGGATGTCCTTCTTGGCCTGCATCAGCTCTCCTTCCTCAAGAATCATCAGGTAGGTATCCGATTCAGGCGGAGCTTGACCTACCGGAATGATTTTGCCAGCCGGGTCTCTGTTCATGGCTCGGCCTCAAGGCGTATCCAGAATTTCTTGCCAACTGGCAGCCGTTGTGGCCTGAAGAAGCATCCGGTACAAGCGTTCAAGGTCCGTGATGCTCGCCAGGCGAGCCTTGACGTCTTCATCCGGGGGGCCGAGCTTTTTTCCGCCAACGCCCAGGAGGGCCTTCTTTGCGTACTTTTCCTCTCCTTCCTCAAGGATCATCAGATAAGTATCTGATTCGTGCATGGCTCGAACTCCTCGAAAGATTTTCACAGCGGCATCACGCCGGACCCGCAGGCCCGTCAAGAGCCAGGCGTCGGTGATCGGCAGAGTTTCCTTGTCGGGCTCACAACTCCAACGAGTCACTCCTCCTCGTCCGCGCCGCTCTCCTGGCCGCCCTCGAGGAACGACTGGTACGCTCCCCAGAAGGTGTCATACTCCACCGCCGTCTCGAGGGAGTGACTCCAGATCGACGGCCGCAGTTCCTCCAGGCGCTCCAGGGCGGCCTCGGCATCGGAGCTGTAGAACACCAGGTCGCGCCGCCCCTGGGTCGTGATCTCCAGGGTCAGCAGCGATTGCTGGTCCTCCCCCAGGGACTCCGCGATGCGCTCGCCGATTTCCTGCACTTCCGTATGTTCCTCTTCCGTCTCGGCCATGCCGTCGTCCCGCACCTGGTTGAAGTGGATGCTGACGACCAGCCGGCGATCGTAGCGTGGATGGCCGGCCCAGCGCTGCATCTCCACGTACAGCAGCACCAGGGCCGGCGCGCCGGAGATCGTTCCCTGCATCATTTGACATTGGCCCTCCGGGTCCAGGGGCAAGGAACCGACCGGCGGGTATCTCTTTTCCCCACTTTCGGCAAAGACGTCGGGTAGTTCCGAGAAAGGCCGGTAGCCTTCCGCGGCAGGATCGTCCGGAAGGGCCTCGAAATCCAGCGAGCCGAGCAGCGTCAGCGTGTCCAGCTCGCCCACCGTATGCTGGGTCAGAAGCACCGCGCCCAGGCGGCGCAGCCGTTCGTTTTCCTCGGTCAGACCGCGCACGGCCAGGGTCAGGTCCAGTCCGTCCGCGCCTTCCTCGATCCGGAACCAGATGTCGGCCGGGCCAACCTCCTCGTCCTCCAGCCGGATCACGATGCTGTCGCCCACGTCCATCCGCGGCCGGAAGGCCGAGATTTCCCAGCCGGGCAGCGCCGGGGCCTCGGCCACGAACTCCTTGACGGTATCGACCAGTTCGGGCTGCCCGTCGGCACTGACGATCAGGGTCCGCACTTCGGCCGCCATCGGACCGCATTCCAGGACCATTCCCTCCTGCACCGCGGCGCCGGCTTGCCGCAACTCCTCGGCGGCCTCGTCTCGTGCGTCGGTGTCCTCGCCGTAAATCCTGTCTCGCAGCTGGACGCCGTTGTCCCGGAACCAGCGCCAGAATCGCGCCCGTGGGTCTGCCGTTCGCGCCATGACCATCCCCTTGAAGTTGAGAAGCCAACGAAAAAAGGACGCGGACCATGTTGCCCCGAGTCAGGGGAGGTCCGCGTCCCATGTTTCGCCGCTCCCCGCCGGGGCTCACCGGGGGCCGCGATCGGCGTAGGCGGAGCCTCCCTTGCCAAGCGTCGCTGCCTGCCAGCGCTGCTGAAGATCGAGGAAGCCGTTGTAGCCATAATGCTGCCGCAAGGCCACCTCGTAGCCGTCGCGCAGTCCATCCCGCAGATAGCGGGCGAACTCTTGCGTCCCCTTCTGCTGGCACAGGAAATCGACCAGCGACACGCTCTGGGCGTAGAAGGAGCCGATGTATTTGCCCTCCGGATACGCCTGATATTTCATCAGGTCGGCGACGGCGAACAGCAGGCGGTCGCGCTGGTGCTGCGGCAGGGTGCGCAGGTGTTTCTCGACCCGGTCGCGCGGCTCGCTCATGACCGCCATGCCTTCGTCGGCCCAGCGCGGCAGGTGCGCCACGCCGAATCGGCCGGCCAGCACCACGTGGGCGACTTCGTGCGGCAGCACGCCGTAGACCATGTTCAGGTCGTCGCAGTGCAGATCGATCCGCCGGGACACACAGCGATTATCGACGCGGTCCACCCCGATCGAAGAGTGGCCGGGACAGTCCAGCGGTTGCTTGGTTTCCCGGCTGTAGTCTGCCTGGGTGCCGTGCAGATACAGGTCGCAGCGCGGGCTCCACGTCGGCGGCACGTCGCCGAACCATTTCTTGGCCGACGCCACACGGGCTGCCTCGGCTGCACGGGCCACGCGCTCCACGTCGGTGCGACTCAGCCGATGAAAGATCCGATAATTCGCCGTCTCGCAGACCGACCAGCCGCGCTCCTGGCCCGGCAGGTGCTTGAACTCGATGGCGCCCATTTCCGCGCCGCGGTCGGCCGGGCCGGCAGTCCCCATCCCCGGGGCCCCCTGACGTTCCTGGATCTTGCGCAGCAGGTAGGTGCCGTACTCCCGGACTTCCTTCTGGTCGGCGAGCGACATGGCCCGGCGACACGTCGCGCTCCATGTCCTGCGCCGCAACGGCGGGCGGCTTCTGGTTCAAGGCCGTTCCCACGCAGAGCAGCTTGCAGTACGCCAAGCGGTTCCTGGTCAGGGGCGATGCCGCTGAATCCAGCCCCAAGACCTGCTCGTACATGCCGCAGGCCGAGTCGTATTTCTTCAAGGCAAAGAGGCGGTCCGCCTGTTCCACCAGAGTCCGCGCCTGGTGCGTGCGGGTGCTGTTGGCATCGCTGAACAGGTCCTGTTCCGGCGGCACGGTGGGAGCCTCGGCCGCCCTGGCCGGAACTGGCGCGGCGGTTGGGGCTGGCATCGGTGCGGGTGGGGCCGCCGGTGGGGGGCGGGCGCTGGAGTCTGGACCGGGGGTGGATTGCCGGCCGGCTTGATCTCCAGCAGGGCGCCGGGGTCAAGGGCCCTGAGCCGGCGTTCGTAGCGAGCGGCCTCGTCGGGCTGGTTTTTCTGTCTCAGCTCCTGGATCAGGCCCAGGTAGGCATCGCGCAGCGCGTTGAGATAGTCGCGGTTGCCGCCGATCAGGGTCAGCTCTCGTTCCAGGGCATCGACCGCCTGGCCGTACTGGCGCAGCTCGAGCGCCTCGCTGCCCTTGCTCAGGGCCGCTTGTACCTTGAGAGCGTTTTGAACCTTGTCCTCGTTCTCGTTCCCGGCGTGAACCAGCACGGCGCCAGCCAGCACCAGGCCGGCGCAACCAAGCAGACGGAGTAGCACCCGGACCATAACGCATCCTTGCGGTGGGGATTGCCGATTGGGTCTGACGGAGTCTCAACCGGCCCGCGCCCTCCTGGCGCAGGCTGCCTCCTCGAACGGGGCCCACCCTAGAATGATGGCGAAAAAATTACAAGAGGATCTGGGGCGGCGAGCCGCGCACGCAACTGCCGAGCCGCGCACGCAGCGCAGCGGAGTAAGCGGCCCTCCGGGCTGCCGGACCGCTTACTCCGCTGCGCTGCGTGCGCGGCTCGGCGGACGTGATCTCACTCGTTCTGATACAGCACCCGGCCGATGTAGCGGCGAATGCTGGTCACGTCCACCTCGACGGCCACGTCCACGTTGGGCTTGGCCGGGCTGCCCCAGCGGGTGTCGAAAAGGGTCATGCCGCGGGTCAGGTGGCCGTGCGTCTCCACGTCGCAGGCCAGGTGCTTGATCTTGACGTTCTCCGGCCGGGACAGGGCGACGATGCCCAGCACGTCCTGCAAGTAGAAGCCCTCGGTGCCGTAGACACTGGCGCAGTTGCGGATGCCGGCCGGGATGATCTTCCGCAGCATGCCACAGGCCGGCGAGCGGTCAGCCGGCAATTGCAGCAGGTCGGAGGGCGAGAAGACCAGCTGCCGGGTCACGTCCAGGGGCAGCAGCGTCAGCGGAATGCCGCTGCGGACCAGCTGCCGGGCCGCCTGGGGATCGCAGGCGACGTGGAACTCGACCTCCGGAGCGACGTCGCCCGCCTCGCGCCAGCAGCCGCCCACCATCACCACGCGCTCGACCAGGTGGGCCACCTCCGGGTCGCGGTCCAGAGTCCGGGCAAAGACCGTGGCCGGCCCCATGATGACAATCGAGATCTCCTTGGGGTACTGCCGGACAAGGTCGCCGATCAGCTTGTCGGCTGCGTGCATCCGGTGCAGTTCGGCGAAGGGGAAATCGGCGCCGCCCAGCCCGTCGGCGCCGTGCAGGGCGATGGCGTTGTGGTCGTAGGACACCGCCAGAGCCTCGCCCAGGCGCGGCCAGCGCGGCGGATCGATCTGTTCCACCAGGATCTGAACGTTGCGCGTCGCTTGCTCGGCGCTGACGTTGCCGGCGGTGGCCGCCAGGCCAACCACCTCCAGGTCGGGATCAAGCAGGGCCAGGGCCGTGGCAAAGGCGCCATCGATGCCGGGGTCCGTGACCAGAATGAGCTTGCGTGCCATGTGCGGTTATCGCCGGTCAGGGGTCAAAGGGATCAGTAAGGTCCATTCTGCCAAAGCAATAGGCCGGTTGTTCGACCCCTGCCGGCTTGCCCGGCAGGTGAAGCAGGTCGCTGGCTAGAAACGAAGGCAAGAAAACCATTCCTGAGTCATCTCTTCTAGCCAGTGAACTGCTTCACCTGCCGGGCAAGCCGGCAGGGGTCGAACAGCCTTCCGTGTCTCACACCTTTCTCTGCGAACAGGCGATCAGCTGTTCCAGGACGCGCCCGGCCGCCCCCGAGGCGATCGCTTCCCGGGCGTGGGCGACGCCTTCGGCCAGGGTGCTCACGCGGTCGGCGGCCAGCAGGGCGGCGGCGCTGTTGGCCAGGACGAGCCGCAGCGGCGCGCCGGGTGTATTGGCCAGCACGGCCCGGATGATGCGGGCGCTGTCCTCGGGGCCGTGCGCCCTCAGTTCCTCGAGCCGGCACGGTTCCAGACCGAAGTCGGCCGGGGTCCAGCGGTGCGCCCAGACCCGGCCCTCGCGCACCTCGCGTACCAGCGTCGGCCCCGAGAGGCTGACCTCGTCCAGGCCGTCCTCGCCATGCACCAGCAGGGCATGGTGCGTGTCCAGGCGCACCACGGCCCCGGCCAGCTCGTCCAGCCATTCGCGCCAGCCCACGCCCAGAAGCTGATAGCTGGCGCCGGCCGGGTTGGCCAGGGGGCCCAGGCCGTTGAACAGCGTCCGCACTCCCAGCCGGCGGCGCACCTCGGCAGCGTGCTTCAGGGCCGGGTGATAGTTCGGCGCCAGGCAAAAGGCCATGTTCGCCTTTTCCAAACACAGCCGGGTCGTGGCCGGGTCGGCCGAGAGATTGACGCCCAGGGCCGACAGCACGTCGGCGCTGCCGCTCCGGCTGGACATGGCCCGGTTGCCGTGCTTGGCTACCGGCACGCCCGCCCCGGCCACCACCAGGGCCGTGGCCGTGCTGACGTTGAACGTCCCCAGCCCGTCGCCGCCGGTGCCGCAGGTGTCCAGCAGATCGCTCCGCCCGGTGCAGACCGGCACCATGTGCTCGCGCAGCACGGCCGCCGCCGCCGCCAGCTCGACGCTGGTTTCGCCCTTGCAGCGCAACGCCACCAGCAACGCGGCCAGCTCCACGTCCCTGCAGTTCCCCTCCAGCACCTCCTGCATCAGCTTGCACACGTGAATCGCGTCCAGGTCGCGCCGTTCCAGCAGAGCTGCCAGCGTCGCGGGAAACCAGGAAGCCGCCATGTCCGCTCTCCTTCTCCGGCACCGATTCGGGTGCAAATCAGCGCCCCTCCGCATGACCATACCGCAATTTGTGCAAATCTTCAAAAAAATCTCTTTATTTGTGTACGGGCGTCTAATATACTAATCTTCATTAGTTAACGGAGAGATAGTGCCACAACCCGGAGCGGTTCCGGGAGGCAGTTGCAGCAGCGAACCATTTGAAACGAAAGGGAAAGCCATGCCGGACATGAGTACGCTGACGTCGAGACAGCGGGAGATTTACGACTTTATCAAGGACAAGATTGAGAACCGAGGTTACGGCCCCACGGTGCGGGAGATCGGCACCAACTTCAAGATCAAGTCGCCCAACGGGGTGATGTGCCATCTGAAGGCGCTGGAGAAGAAGGGGCTGATCCTGCGCGAGGAGTTCTCGGCGCGGGCGATCCAGCTGGTGGACTATCGGCACACCAGCGCGGAGCTGCCACTGCTGGGCAACGTGGCCGCGGGCCAGCCCTTCGAGGCGGGCGAGCAGCAGGACCGGCTGGACTTTAACGACCTGTTCACCGGGCCCGATCATTTTGCCCTCCGCGTCCGCGGTCAGTCGATGATCGAGGACCACATCGACGACGGCGACTACGTGGTGATCCGCAAGCAGGAGACGGCCAAGTCGGGAGAGCGCGTGGTGGCCATGATTGACAACGAGGTGACACTGAAGCGGTTTCACGTGGAGAAGGGCCGCATCCGCCTCGACCCGGCCAACAGCAGCATGAAGCCGATCTACGTCGATCCCTCGGCCAACACCCGTATCCTGGGCGTGCTGGTCGGCGTGCTGCGGAAATGCTGAACCTTTTGGAGCCGCACCGGCGTCCCCGGGTTGCGCTGCGCTCCACCCGGGGCTTTACTCCTCAAACCAGGAGTAAAGCCCCGGGTGGAGCGAGGTACGAGCGCAACCCGGGGTGTCCAAAGCAGCGGAAGACGCCACACTCCAAAAGTCATCTCGAATACCACGCGATCAGCCGCGCCAGGTCGCCCGACCGGCTCATCACGCGCAGGGCGAAGCGCTGCCGCAGCGTACCCAGCATCGGGTTGAAGCCGAAGTGGTCGTCCACGATGGTCAGGACCCGGTAGATCCCCTCCTCACGCGGCAGGTCCCGGAACATCCGGCTGGCCCACAACAGCACCGGGTACGTCAGCGCCAGCAACTCGAAGCCAGCCCAGAACGACATCCCATACAAAGCCGCGCCGCAGAACTGGAGCGAGTGGACCTTGATGGTGTAGTAGCGCTCCAGCACCTCCTCGGCGGGGCCAGTGGGCGGTCCGAGTGGAGTTTCCAGCTCTTCAAAGGTCGCATCCGGGGGCAAGATCTGATGGAGGCGGGGCACCCGACCCTTGCCGCGAGCAAAGCGCCAGGCCGCGGAGAGCAGGCCGAGCCGGCCGCGCTTTTGCGGGTCGCCCTTGTTGGGGCCGTGGTCCTTGCGCAGAAACAGCGAGGCGATCTGGCGGAACAGCACCTGGCCGACCCAGCCGGGCGCCGGCAGCGTCCAGGGGTTGATCGGTGTTTCCTGGCTGGCCGTGGTCCGCAGCAGGGTCAGCAGCTCGCCCAGGCGCTGATCCTGGAGCTTGTCCAGCCGGCACTCGCGCACCTGGTTGGCCAGGGTCAGGCATTTGCGCAGACGCAGCTCAAAGGGGTCGCGGCGATCGCGGAGGACGTCGAGCAAGACCTGGACCACGCGCAGCAGGTCGGGCCATTCGAGCCGCTGGCCGGTCTGCAAGCGGGGCGGCCGGACCAGGGTGCCGTCGGGGTTGCCCTTGAGGTTTTCGCGCTCGGCCAGCTGGCCGGCGAAGTCCTTCAGGTCTGAATCGTATTCCGAGACGGCCCGGCCCATGCTCCGGGCGGCCGAGGGGCAGGCAAAGCGAACGCCGACGCGCCAGTGGTCGGCGACGGGGACCAGCACAAAGGGGAACAGCCGGCAGGGCAGGGGCTTGGTCTGGAACCCGAAGCGCTCGTGAATCCGGCACCGGCCCTGTTCGCTGAGGAAGACGCAACTGCCATCGGCGCGGTGGTTGAGGTAAACCCGGCGGTTCCAGGGGAGACCCACCCGGCGAAAGGGAGCCACGCCGCCCAGGTCCGCTTGCTGGTCCCAGCCCTGGGCCTCGATGCGTTTGGCCTCGTCCTCGGTGAGCCGGACCTCGTACTCCTTGCAGCAGGTGCCGGACTGGTGGCAGTCCCAGTTCTGCAAGACGGGAAGCGGACGGATAGCCGATGGCATGGCAGAGAACCAGCAAGAGACGCGATGGGGCTCCTCTCATTATACGAACATTTGCCATCGGTGCGCTGGGCGACCGTATCCGTGGGTGCGCTGCGCGACCCACGGCTGGGTTATGCAACCCCTTCGGGGTAGAAAACAGGGCTCGCGTTGTCTTCCTACCCCGAAGGGGTTGCATAACCCAGCCGTGGGTCGCGCAGCGCACCCACGGATACGGTCGCCCAGCGCACCCACGGCAACGGTCGGGCAGCGCACCCACGGGAACTTTCACGCGGCTTTTCGCTTCTGAGCCTCGGCATAAACCCGACGGCGCACCGGCTTGCGCTGCCGCTCGAACAGCCGCCAGGCCGCCAGGACCAGGATCCCGGCGAGGGTGCTGACGCTGAAAAGGGCGCTCTGTCCCCAGCGATCGATGGCCAGGCCGAGCAGCCAGGGGCCGATCAGGCTGCCCAGGCAGTTGCAGGCCAGATACCACGAATTGGCCGTGGCCAGCTCCGAGGCGAGTACGCGCTCGCCAATGAGCGTCAGACCCAGCGGATAGAGCAGAGCGCAGGCCGAGCCCACCGTGAACAGTAACACGGTCAGCGGAAACGCCGCCCGGCTGAAGGGCAACAGCACCAGGCAGGCCAGGACCAGAGCGTGACAGACAAGCAGGATGCGCAGCAGTCCCAGGCGATCGGCCAGCCAGGCACCAGGGAGTTGCACCAGCACCACGCCCACGAACAGGGCCCCGATGAGGCCGCTGGCGGCCGACTCGGAATAGCCCAGCCCGAGCAGATACACCGACAGGAACGTCAGCATCCCCCCTTCGAGGAAACCCTGCAGCCAGGCCGTGCCCAGGCTCAGGGAATGGTCATGGAAACGAAGCGGTGCCTGGCCGGCCTCCTCGGCCGGCGGAACCTGATCGAGGAAACCCCACCAGAGCAGCACCGCGGCCAGCAAGGCCGTCAGACCGCCGAGGGCAAAGGCAGAGTACGGTGCCAGCGGATAGAGCGGCAGACCGACCATCGAGCCCAGGCCAACGCCGAGGGCCACGCTGACGGCGTAGTATGAGAAATCCCGGGCCCGGCTGCTCGGCGGAGCGTTGTGGTTGATCAGCGTCTCCATCGGCACCAGGCAGGCAGCCGTGGCCAATCCGCTGAGCAAGCGCAGCAGGAACCACAGCAAACAGCCCGACACCCACGGAAACAGGGCCACGACGGCCGCGTCGATCACCAGGGCTCCGATCATCAGCCGGCGCACTCCGGACTGCATCAGCCGGGGAAGGAGCAGCGCGGCGACGACCACGCCCAGGTAGTAAATGCTGGTACTCAGGCCGACCATGCTGGCGCTGCAGCCGGCGTCCTTCTGCCAGAGCGAGCCGAGGGGAATGCTCAGGCCAAAGCTGAAGGCCCAGCCGGCGCTGGCCAGGCTGAACAGGAACAGGGTGCGCCGCCGGGTGAATGGGTTGATTCGCACCGCCGGATGACTCCTGGTTGGAGACGTGAAACTGACGAATTGGTAATGAGGATCGACCCCCCTTGCGGAGGGCTTGAGGGGTTTTGGGCGGAGTGTGCAAAGTGTGGTGAACGGACGCCTTCCGGTCGCTTCCTCGGGTACGGTCGGAACTGCGCGGGCGGCTGGTCAATCCGTGACCAGGGCTGGTCATGCGGTGGCCACGACTCTTTCTCTCTCTCCAACCGGGCTGGGGGTGCTGGGACCGACCCCTGCCGGCTTGCCCGGCAGGTGAAGCAGGTCAGCGGCTAGAAGAAGGAAAAGAAAAAGAGTTTTGTTCCCCTTCGTTTCTAGCCAGCTGACCTCCTTCACCTGCCGGGCAAGCCGGCAGGGGTCGAAAGGAGGCAGTGGTCTCGGCACGTCCTTTGCACCCTTCTTGTACCCCACAGCGTCTCCTGCTAAGGTAGGATCTGGACCTTCCTCCCGCTGGATCGACCATGCCAGAGTTTACGTCTCCCTGGTTGCTGCTGCTGTTGCTGGCGATACCGGCCGTGCTCGCCTGGCAGCGCTGGCGGCGGCCGCGCACCCTCCGCCTGCCCGCGGTGGCGGAGTTGCCCCGGCTGTTTTCCTGGCGGGCCCGGCTGCTGCGCTGGGGAGGCCCCGGGCTGCGGCTGCTGGGGCTGGCCTTGCTGGTCGTGGCCGTGGCGGGACCGCGCTGGCCGGACCTGCGGACGCGCATCGACACGGAGGGGATCGCCATCGTGATGGCGGTGGACGTCAGCGGCAGCATGGGGGAAAGGGACTTCGACTGGAACGATCAGCGCATCAGCCGGCTGGACGCGGTCAAGCGCGTCTTCCGGCTCTTCGTGGAGGGAGGCAAGGAGAGCGAGACGGCCGACGGCGTGGACGCCTCGGCCTTCGAGGGCCGGCCCACCGACGTGATCGGGCTGGTCACCTTCGCCACCCGGCCGGAAACGGCGTGTCCCTTGACGCTCAGTCACTCGGTGCTGCTGCGGCTGCTCGAGGAGGAGCAGCCGAGGACCACGCCCACGGAGTCGGAAACGAACATCAGCGACGGCATCGCCCTGGCCTTACACCGATTGCAGAGTGCCGGCGAACGGCGCAAGGTGCTGGTGCTGCTGACCGATGGCGAACACAACGTCCAGCAGCCGCTCTCCGGCTGGACGCCGCGGCAGGCGGCCCAGGTGGCCGCCAGCCTGAACGTGCCGATCTACACCATCGACGCCGGCAGCGACGTGCCCGTGGCCGAAGGCGGTGAAGCCCCACGGTCCGCCGCCAGCTTTGGCGAGATCCGGGCGGCGGCCGTCCAGACCTTGCAGGACATCGCCCGGATCTCGGGAGGTAAGACCTTCGAGGCCCGTAACACGGCCGCCCTGCTCGAGGCCTGCCGGGCCATCGATCGGCTGGAGCGGAGCAGCGTTCGCAGCTTCCAGTATCGGCGGTATCATGAAGGGTATCCCTGGTTCGGCCTGACAGCCTTCCTGTGCTGGATGACCATCCTGACTCTTGAAAGGACCGTCTGGCGCCGCTTGCCCTGACCACCATGACCCACTGGTTTGCTCACCCCTGGCTGTTGCTGACCCTGGCAGGTTGTTTTCCCCTGCTGATCGGGCTGCTGCTCTGGAGTTCGGCCCGGCGCCAGCGTGCTCTGCTCCAGCTGGGCCCGCGCCTGGCCCGGCTCGACGCCCTGCCCCGGCCGCGCGGCTGGATGCGCTTGCGGCGGCTGTGCCTGGCGCTGGGACTGCTCCTGCTGGGCCTGGGCCTGGCCGGTCCGCAGTGGGGCCGGGACTGGGGGCAGTCAGCCGCTCCGGGGCGCGACCTGATGGTCGTGGTCGATTGCAGCCGGAGCATGCTGGCCGAGACGCCGAGCCGGCTGGAACGGGCCCAGGCCGCTCTGCTCGACCTGGTGCGGACAGTCCAGAAGCAGGGCGGGCACCGTCTGGGGCTGGTGGTCTTTGCCGGTAAGGCCAAACTGCTCTGCCCGCTGACCCACGATTACGACCATTTCCGCTCGACCCTGTCGAGCCTGGAAAGTCAGCCCTTCAACCCGGACCTGGGTCCGGGGGCAAACAACGGCGGCGCTCCCGAGGATTCGGGAACGCGGATCGGCCTGGGGCTGCACGAGGCGATCCGCTTCCAGGGCAAACACCTGGCCGCCCGCGACATCCTGCTGCTCTCCGACGGCGACGACCCGGCCCGGGACGGCGAATGGCAGTACGGCATCGACGAGGCCCGCGAGCAGGGTATCCCGGTTTCCGTGGTCGGCCTGGGCGATCCGGACGATGCGTCCCCGATCCGGATTGGCGGCGAAACGCAGAAGCACGAGGGCAAGGAAGTCCGCACCCGGCTGGAGGAGGCACCGCTGCGCAAGGTCGCCCAGGAGACGGGCGGCACGTACGTCCCGGCCCGGACGCGGGCCCTGCCGCTGGGGGAGGTGTACCTCAACCTGGTCGCCAGCCAGGCGCGGCGCGAGCAGAGCGAGGACGTGCTGCCGGTCTATCGCCAGCGCTATCCGCTCTTTCTGTTGCCGGCCTTCGCGCTGCTGCTGCTGACGCTGGTGCTGCCGGAGCAGGGCGGCAAGGGCCGGACTGTGGGGTAGTGCAAAAAGGTGTCAGGCGCAAAAAGGTGTCAGGAACCGTTTCACACAATCTTCATATTCTGAGGGTTCGATGAGTCTGGACGGCAACAACACGGTTACAGGAAGAAGATTGTGTGAAACGGTTCCTGACACCTTTTTGCGCCGCCTGCTTGCCGTGGTGCTGCTCACCGGCGTGCTGCTCGCCGCGGCGCCGGCGGACGAGACCCGCACCTGGCTGCGCCGGGGAAACGAGGCGTTCCAGCGCGGCGACTACGCGGTTGCCATCTCCTGTTACGAAAAGGCCGAGCCCCGCAGTACCGATCCGGGCGAGGTCGCCTTCAACCTGGCCACGGCACGCTACTTCCTGGCCGAGTCCAGCAGCGAGGGACGCTGGGCTCAGCTGCGCGAGGCCGAGCAGCTGTACCGCTGCTGTCTCGACCCGGAAGACCCCCGTCACTTGCAGGCCCTGTACGGACTGGGTACCTGCCTGGTGCAGTCGGCCGGCGCGCAGGGAGTCGAGGAGCTGAACCGGGCCGTGGAGTGCTTCGAGCGCTGCCTGGAGCTGGGTCATAACCCGGACCTGCTGGCCTCGGCCCGGTACAACCTTGAGGCAACGCGCTTCCGGCTGGCCCAGGTCCAGCCACCCCCGGAGCGCAACTCCGAGACGCCGCCCAGCAATGACCAGCCCAGGTCCGACCCCCGTGATCGGCGCAATCCCAACTTTGACCCGGGCCAGGGGTTCCAGCCGGGCAGGGAACGCGGCCAGAAAGGGACCGCCGTGCCGATCAATCGCGAGCGCGGTCAGGGGGCGACCGAAACCAACGATCAGGCCGCGCCCGGCAAAAGCAACATCCCGCCCGTTCCGGACAATGCCGACCTGCCGCCGCTGTCGCCTCAGGACGCCGCCCAGCACCTGGAACAGGCCAGCCAGCGCATCCTCCAGGAAGATCGGGCCCATCGACAACGACGCGCCCGGCCGGCGCTGCCGGGTGTCCGGGATTGGTGAGCCGCCGGAAGATGACAAGGTGACAAGGTGACAAGGTGACAAGGTGACCAAAGCAGAAGAGAGGTTGCCCTTGCGTACTTGGATGCCGGTGGTGTTGGCTGTCCTTGTCACCTTGTCACCTTGTCACCTTATCACCTTGTCACCTTGGGCCGCACGCGCCGATGAGGAAGATCCCGACGCCATCCCGCAGGTCGGCCGGCCGACCGGGTTGCCGTTCAGCGAGGCCAGCGGCAACTTCGTTATCGAAACCGACGTTGATCGCGACACCGTCCAGGTCGAGAAGCCGATCCAGTTCGTGCTGCGCGTCACGGCCCGGGACGTGGTCCGCAAACCGCCGCGGCGCTTGCCTCTGACCGAGCTGCCCGAATTCCAGCAGTCGTTTCACGTCGAGGACGTTCCTGACCCGACCAGCGACAGAGCCGCTTCCCAGGCGGGGCTGGTTGGGCTGGGTGCGGTGTCTGGCTGGCCGTTACTGGGCGGACTGGTTCCGCAAACCCAGTGGGAGTTCCGCTACCTGCTGCGACCGAAAAGCACCGAGGTTACCGAGGTCCCCGGCGTGCCCTTCCCGTTCTACAACCCCCGGCTTTCGCCCCGGCAGCGCTTTCAGGTGCCGTACTCCGACCCGATCCCAATCCGCGTCAAGCCGCGGGAAGTGGTGGAGATGGCGATCCAGGCACCGGAGGAGGCATTCCAGTTGGCGACAGGGCCCGGACTGCTGGCGACGGTCGAGCCGTGGTCGCTGCCGGGCTGGCCCGTCCTGGTCATGCTGGGCGTGTTACCCCCGGCCGGGTGCCTGGCGTGGTATCTGGTCTGGCGCCGGCTCTACCCCGACGCGGCCCGGCTGACCCGGCTGCGCCGCAGCCGGGCGGCGCAGCTGGCCCTGGAGCTGCTGCGCAAGGCCCCGACCGCACCCCACCTGCGGGCCCAGGCGGCGGGACGAGCGGTGACGCGCTATCTCCGGCTGAGGCTGGACCTGCCGATCGAGGAGCCGACCCCGGGCGAGACGCTCGAGCATCTGGCCCGGCTGGGGATCTCGGAGACCGTGAGCGCCGAGGTGAGCCGGTTCTATCAGACGTGCGACAGGGCCCGGTTCGCACCGGCGCCGCCGGGGGAAGCGGCTGAACTGCCGAGTCGGGCCGCGGAATTGATCCTGGCTGTGGAGGCGGAAACAGAAAGATCGAACCACAGAGACACAGAGGCACAGAGAAGACAGCAACAAATCAATCAGTGTTGTTGTCTTCTCTGTGTCTCTGTGTCTCTGTGGTTCAATCTTTCGTCCTCCCAGGAACTCGCCGCGGAAGCCGCCAGCGCCTTTGCCGAGGGCGTGCGTCTGCGGCAAGACAGGGCCCAGGCCCGGCCGCACTTTCGCCAGGCTGCGGAGCGCTTCGAGGCCCTCTGTTCGCGCGGCGTCTCCAATCCCCTGCTCTACCGCAACCTGGGCCATTCCTGGCTGCTGGCCGGGGACTTGCCTCGGGCCATCCTGGCTTACCGCCAGGGGCTGCGGCTTCTGCCCGGCGACGCCGAGCTGCAACAGGCCCTGGAACAGGCGCGCGAACAGGTGATCTATCCGGACGGCACTCGCCTGGGCCGGCCGGCCGGCGACAACCGCCCTCCCTGGTTGCCCCGGCTGCCGGCCCACTGGCTGTTTCTCTCGGCCGTGGTCCTTTACGTCGCCGGCTGGTCCTGCCTGGCACGCTGGCTGATGGTGGGCGGCCGCTGGCTGGTGCCGGCCAGCCTCGCCCTTGTGGGTGTGCTGGGGCTGACCGTGGTGCTGGTCGAGGAGGGCCGGCAGGAGAGAGAGCGGAGCCAGCCGCTGGTGATCGTCGCCGAGGATGGCGTGCTGCTGCGGAAGGGCGACAGCCTCCACTTCCCGCCGCGTTTTGAGACGCCGCTCAACCGGGGTGTGGAGGCCCGCCTGCTGTACCAGCGGCGCGACTGGCTTCAGATCGAACTGGGCGGCGGCGAGGTCGGCTGGGTGCCAGCCCGGCTTGTCCTGATCCTCAATAGTAGAACTGCAAACCCACCGTGAAGGCCTGCATCCAGAAGAGCTGGTCATGGAAGACAAACGTCGGGGCGGCCGGCCCGGTTCCCATTCCGTAGGGCCCCACCGGAACCGTGAAGGAATTGACGCTGCGATCAATCATGGTTCCGGGACGCACCACGTTGGTGAGCATCAGCGCCGTGTAGCCGAGCAGGATGCGGAAGTGGCGAATGGGCTCCAGTCCGACGTTGACACCCACTTCGGGAAGGATGCTGAACTCCGACCGCTGCCGGTTGCCGATGTTGCTGGGCTGCGTCAGGTAGCCGCCGGAAGTCGAGGCGATCTGGCCGGCAATCGGATCGTAGACCGAGGTCGAGCCGTTGATGTCCATTTTCTGGTCGTCGCCTCCCACGGCGATCTTGCCGAGCAGGGAGACGTACCACCAATCCTCTTCCCAGGCCAGCTGGCTGCCCACCTGCAAGCCGTAAAACGTGTTCGAGGTCCGGAACTGATCCTGGATGGAGAGGGCGTCCGGCGGATTGACAGGCGAGCCCAGGAAGTTGATCGCGCCAGGGACGAGCGGCGCGATGGCGTCGGCCAGGGTCAGACTCTCGTCCAGGCGCAGGGAGCGGAAGCCGAACAGGGCGCTGCCGTGCAGCCGGCCGGCATAAAAGTGATAGCGGCCGTTGACCTCGCCGCCGTACAGCTTGCTGGTGGCGATGACGCTGGCCCCGCCGGCCAGGAAGCCGGGGAAGCTGTCGATCAGGCTCCCTTCGTGGGGTATGTCTGCCGCGGTCGGCCCGGCCACGAAAAACAGCGGCGTGGCAATCAAGGGATTGCCGTTGTTATCGGAAGAAACACTGTAGCGAACGGCATTGGGCGGCAGATAGAACCCGCCGGCATCGATGGAGAAGCGACTCTGGGAATCCAGGAAGAGGCCTACCTGGCCGCTAACGCCCGAATTGCTGGGGAAATTCAGGGGGTTGTTGCCAAACAGCACCTGGGTGCCGGGTTGCCCCAGCGCTCCCGGATGGGTATCCAGGATTGACCCCGTCGTGACCAGGGGAACGCTCAGGGGCCCAGGCCGAACCCAGGCCCTCATGTAATCAGCCTGGACCCAGACACGGTGCGCCCCGGGGATCCTGGTCGGAACCCAGGTCGAAATGGAACGGCGACCAGCTGCTCGGTGGAGCCGCGTCCTCGTGAGGCGGAGGCAACTGCTGGGGGACCGGCGCTGAAGTGGCCTTCCCAGGCAAGACCGGGACAGCCCCCGCACCAGGCCCCGGAACCATCGCTCCGCCCGTGGCCGGGACGGAAACGGGCTTTCCGGAGGGAGGCCGCACGGCGGCTGCGGACGCCGTGGCGGCCAGAACAGGAGAGGCAACCGGACGCGGAGAGGGAATCCTGGCGAAGGGGTAGGAATACCCGGGCATGACCGCCACCGGCCGGTACATTGGCGACGCGGCGGGAGTGTAGAAAGGATACGCCGAATTCGTGGCAGGGTAGTACTGGGCTTGGGGTTGCATCCCCCAGCCCGCGGGATACCCACCGTAGCCGGGATAGGTGGGGTAATAGCCGTTTGCCGGAGCAACGGGCCACTGTTGAGCGGCAGCGAACTGGCTGCTGGCCAGGAGCGCCACGGCACACAAAAGTCCCTTGCGCATCATGCACCTGCCTTACACGTCCTTGTTCGCGGTCGAGAGGCTTGCTCCGTTTCCCGGAATGCTGCGTCCCTCTCCCGGCCAGGCAATCTCCAACGGGTTGGACCCTCTCCACTCTCTTCCATCGGTCGAAACTGCCTGGCAAACCGAGCCGGGCTTGTGCCGTTCCCCGGTCTCGGTTTGCCGGCAGGCGGTCCAACCCCTACCGCTTCTCTGGCTTCCCCATCCCGGGCCGGTGGAGAGGCGCTCCACCGGGTGATCGCCATCCAGCGACCGCGACTCATCCGATGTTAATGGCACCGTGCGGGGAAACCGTGATTGTCAGGATCAGCGGAGGCAGTATTCCCGACTGGATTTCCAGCTCGAACGCTGTCGTCTTGGTGACGGCGGTGGCGCTGAAGTTCAGGCTGAAGGTGACGAGCCCACCGCTGAAGGTGCGGGTCAGCGTCCCGGTCAGGATGCCACTGGGCTCGCTGCCGCCGGTCGAACTCAGCAGCGTCACGGACACGGGCGAGCTGTAGTTGCCCACCTTGTTGTTTCCGGAATCCACGACCTCCAAGGGCAGCGCGAAGGCCGTCCCGGCAGTCGCGGTCAGGCTCGTGGCCCCCGACGTCGTCTTGATGGCGTTGGGGGTGCCGTAGAACGACTCCGTCAGGACGCTGGAGTAGGTCGCGGCATAGGTGGCGTTGCCGCTGTAGAACGCCTGCACCTTGTGCGAGCCCATCAGGCCGCTCGGCGTGAAGGTCACCGTGGGGCCGCTCAGAGCGAAGTTCTGGGCAGGGATCGCCTGGGCACTGGCCAGCGACTGGCTGTCGATCAGGAAGGTGACGATCGGACTTCCGGTCGCGGCCCCGCTGGGGCTGATCGTGGCCGTGAAGCTCTGGGTCGCGGCGGTGAAGGTCAGCGTGTTCGTGGTCGCCAGGGCCACGTTCTGCGTGTACGTTTGCGTGCTGGCGGCGTTGAAATTGACGTTGCTCGTGCCGCCGTAGTTGATCGTGAACACGTGCGACCCGCCGGTGGTGAAGGTGTCGGTGAAAGTGGCAACACCCAGATGCACCGTCGCGCTGCCGGAGAGAACGCTGGCGCCGGAGCCGGTGCTCCAGGTGATGATCGTGGGCGAGTCGGGCATGCCGCCGGGGAAACTGGTATTGGCCACGTTCACGGTGAAGGTCACCGCCGTGCTCACCGGGGCCGAGACACCCACGTAGGCGGTCGGGTTGGTGCTGGTCCCGGAGTTGACGCTGGTGATGGCCGCGGCCGCCTTGCCGACGAGCTGGCTGGCGGTGTTGGAGATGATGATGCCGCTGCCTGTCGCCAGGAGGGACGCCAGGCCCGTCGAGGGCGTGAACTTGGCCACGACCGAGGCCGCGGTCGTCCCCGCCGGCAGGGTGGACGTGGTGAAGGTGGCCACGTTGTTGCCGCTCAGCATCACCGAGGCCGCGGCCGTGGTCGAGCCGTTGACGTAGAAGTTCACCGTCCCCGAGACCTGGGCGGCCGGGATGGTGCTGGACGTGAGCGTGTCGGTGAAGGTGATGGCCTGGCCGTAGATCGACGAACCGCTGGCGGGGCTCAAGGTGCCGCTGAGCGAGGCCTTGGTGATGATCACCGCCACTCCGCCCGAGGCGGCGAGACTGGCGGCGAAGTCGGTGTCCGTCGAGCCCAGGTACTTGGCCGTGATCGTCTCGCTGGTGCTGATCGGCAGCGCGGACGTGGTCAGGGTGACCGTCGCGACGCCGGGCGTGGTCGGCGTCCAGGTCCCCGGAGTGACGGCACCGGTGAAGGCGACGCCATTGAGGTAGAGCTGGACGGTGCCGGTCGTCGGCGACAGCGTCGAGGTGGTCGAGGTCACCGTGGCCGTGAAGGTCACCGCCTGACCGGCGACGAAGCTGTTGGGAGTACTCGGAGTCAGCACCAGTGAGGTCGTGGTGCTGACCGCCTGGACGGTGTAGGGGAGCGCCGAGGTGGTGCTGCTCGGGGCGTAGGTGCCGTCGGTGCTGCCGGAGTAGGCGGCGTTGAGCTGCTGGTTGGCACCGACCGGCAAGGAGCTGGTGGTCAGTTGGTAGACGCCGGGGCTGGGGTTGGTGACGGTGCCGGCGATGGGGTTGCCGGCCGAGATCGGCCCCAGGTAGAAGGTGACGTTGCCGGTCGTCGGCGGCACCGTTCCCGGAGCCGACACGGTGGCGGTCAAGGTCACCGCCGTGCCAAAGATAGTGGAGCCGGCCGGGGAGGCGGTCAGCGACGTGCTGGTGGCGCTGGAGAGCGTCTCCACCACCGTGTTGGAGGGCGGGCTGGCCTGGTAGGTGCTGCCGTTGCCCTCGTAGATGGCGGTGATGTTGTGAACGCCCGGAGTGTTGAAGGTGGTGGTGTAGGTGGCCACCCCGCTGCTGTTGACGTTGCCGCTGCCGAGCGGATTGGTGCCGTCGAAGAACTCCACCTGGTTGGTGCCGCCGCTGGGCACCGGGGACACCGTGGCCGTGAACGTGACCGACTGTCCCAGAATGGGGAAGAGCGGATCCTGGCCCACCGGGTTGGGGTTGGGCAACGACGAGCCGAGCATCACGCTGGTGCTGTAGGTGTTGACCGTGAAGCCGCCCGGCAGCGTGCTGGAAGCGGTGGTGTAGTTGTCGTTGGCCGTGGGGTTGTACACCGCCGTGATGGTCTGGTTGGTGCCCAGAGGCAGTGAGCTGGTGTTCAGCGAGTAACTGCCCGGGGTACTGGAATTGTAAAGGACTGTCCCCAGCAGGTCCGAGGGCTGGACGGCGCCGACGTAGAACGACACGGAGCCCATCGGGGTGGTGATGCCGGGCAGCGAGTTGGCCGGCGGCGCCACGGTGGCCGTGAAGGTGACCTGCTGCCCGAAGCTCGCCGAACTGACCGGCGAGCTGACCGTCACGACCGGGGTCGCCTGGGTGATGCTCACCTGCACGCCGAGCGGCGAGGGGGTGGCCCCGTAATTGCCGTCGCCCTGGTAAGCGACCGTGACCGTGTACACCGAGCCGACGGCCAGGACGGTGTTGAACGTCGCCCCGGCGGTGTTGGCCGCGGTAACGCTGAGCGTGTCCACGGTGGCCGGGGTGGTGTTGAGCGTGAAGACCACGTTGCCGGTGATGGCGTTGGGCGGCGGCGTGGTGACCGCCGTTTGCGGCGCCACGGTGATCGGCGCCACCACGATCGGCTGGCCGTACACCGCGGTGATGATGTTCGGGACGCTGAGCGAGGTCGGGTTGACGCTGATCTGCTGGCTGACCGGCGTTGCCGTCACCGGCGCGAAGCTGCCGAAATCGGCGTTGTACGTCGCCGCCACCGAGTACGAGCCGGGGACCAGGGTCAGGTTGCCATAAACGTGACCGTGGGCGTCGGTGCCCACCGGGGCCTGGGGGTCAAACGCGGTGCCCGCGTGCAGGGTGGCGGTGATGGGCGGGAAGCTGGTGTCGGTCCAGGTGCCGCCGCTGGCCGTCTGCCCGGTGTGGCCGGTGGTCCCGTTGAGCAAGAACTGTGTCGTCGAGCCATTTACCAGGGTGATGGTGAAGGGCGGAGCCGTGTTGTTCAGGACGGACGCCAGGGCGCCGGTCATGCCGGTGAGTTCCACCGAGTCGCCGTTGGTCATGCCGGCCGTGCTGCTGGTCGTGATGACGATGCCCGCGGCCGTGCCCAGGGCCGTGGCGCTGCCGGACATGGTCAGGGTGTAGGTGACGGTATCGGTGGGCGGGATGGTGGTGCCGGCCTCCGGCGTCAGGTTGGCCATGAACTGGACGTCCTGGCCAAACACCGAGGTGCCGTTCGTGGACGACGTCAGGTTGATCGTCGTCGTGTCCAGCTCCGGAGTCAGCACCACGCTGGAGGCGGTCCAGGAACCAGTCCCGCTCGAGTCGGAGGTGTTGAGGCCGAGGCTGCTGGTGCCGTTCAGCGTGAACGCTCCCGAGCTTTGAACCGTGATGACGTAGTTGCCATTGGGGATCAGCGAATTGCCGATGATGGCGACGGTGTCGCCGGTCACCAGGTCGGCGGTGTTGGAGTTGACGATGATGTCCTTCCCCAAGGACGCCTGGACCAGGCCGATGGGGCCGGCCGGGTTGTAGTTGACCTGGAAGCTCTGACCGCCCACCAGCAGCGTTTGACCGTTGGTCACCTGCTTGCCGGCGGTGTCGGTGAAGTTCCCCTGGATGGTGGCGCTGCCGGTCGTCTGGATGATGGTGATCGGCTTGGTCGTCAGCGGCACGTAGAGGTTGCTGCCGGTCAGCTTGGTGCCGTTGGTGCCGGCGCCGAGGTTCAGACCGGACCCGGCCGCGGTGCCGTTGACTACCAGCAGGCTGAACGGGCCGACGCTGGGGAAGTTGCCGGTGACGTTGAAGGCGGTCGTGTTGCTCCACGTTTCCATGGTGGCGCCGACGTTGTTCGTCAGGATGTCCGTGGTCGGGCTGCTTTCGCCCGGAGACACAGTCCCATTGGGTGTCGGCGTGATCAGTCCGACGCTGCCCTGGCCGCTGAGGGTGCCGCCGGCCAGGGTGACCGTGCCGGTGCCGCCCAGCAGCAAGCCATCGACCTGCAGCGTGCCGCCGGTGATGGTGGTCGTGCCGGTGTAGGTCTCGTTGTTGGTGATTTGCAGCGTGCCGCCGCCCGCCTTGGTCAGGCCGGCGCCTGCGGTGGCGGGCACGATCAGGGCCGCGATGGTCATGTCCGGGGCCGGCGCCAGGGCGCCCGGTCCGTTCACGGTGATCGTCGGCGTGCCCGAGGTGGCCGTTCCCAGGGTCAGGGTGCCGCTGCCGAGGACCTGAGAGGGACTGCCCGCGGTGATCAGCGGAACGTCGGTCCAGGTGCCGGTGGTGGCGGAGCCAACGTAGCCGGCGCTGGCGGTGCCGTTGAGCGCGAACGACGTCGGGCTGAGCATGGTGATGGTGAAGGTGAAACCGCTGATGGCGGCAAACCCGGTCACGTTGGTGAGTTTGACGTTGTCGCCGGTGGTCAGGCCGACGTTGCCGGTCGCGGTGACGACCACCGGGGTCGTGCCGCTGCCCACGGCCGAGGCGATGGTGCCGGTGAGGTTGACCACCGGGCTGGCGGCGCCCGTCAGGCTGCCGGTCACCGTCAGCGTGCTGCCGGCCGGATCGTTGACCTGGCCGCCGCCCATGGTCAGCGCCTGAACCGTCTCCGACTTGCCGTTGAGGTTGAACACGCCGTCGCCGTTGATCGTGACGGTGGCGGTGGGGCTGGGGACCTGGTTGCTGGCCAGGTCCTTGACCACGTCGCTGCCCAGGGCGCCGGTGTTGGTGCCGATGGTCAGGTTGCCGGGGATGGCCGTGCCGGTGACGCCCAGCTGCAGCGTGCCGCCGTTGACGCTGGTCAGGCCGCCGTAAGTGTTGCTGTACGTGCCGGATTCAGTCACCGTGCCGGAGCCGAGCTTGGTCAGGCCGATGCCGGCGCCGTTGTCACCGACCGGCGCGGCGATGGTCAGTGTCGAGCCGGCGTCGGCGCCGATGGTCCCGGCGTTGCCCAGGGCGGCGCTGCTCACCAGGGTGATGGGCTGCGCCCAGGTGTTGGTGCCGCTGACGTTCTCCAGAGCGCCATTGAGGTTGACGCCGGTGCCGATCAGCGTCAGCGGTTCGGTGGCGACGTTGACGCCGCCGGCGACCTGCAAGGCCGAGGTGGCGTAGGCCGTCGTCGCCGTCGCTCCGTTGGCGCCGGTGGCCGAGAGCAGCGCCAGGATGGTGCTGGACTGGCCGAAGCCGCCGCCAAAGTCGATCGTGTAGACGTTGCTGTTGCTGCCCGTGCCCTGGCTCACTTGCACCGAGCCGCTGGTGCCGGTCCAGGTGCCATCGGGAACGAAGGGTGGGTTGGCGGTGAAGGCCCCGGTGGTATTGGTGTTGTTGAGGGTGAACGAGGTCGGGCTGACCACGGTGATCGTATAGGTGCCGTCCGCGAAGCCGGTGCCGCTGATCGTCACCGTGGCGCCGTTGACCAGCCCCGTGGGGCCGCTGGTGGTGATGGTCACCGGACCGTTGTTGGCCACGGCCTGGGTGATGCTGCCGTTCAGTGTGATCGCGGGCAGAGCGCCAAGGGCGGTCTGCATGTCCTGGGCGACGTTGGTGATGGTCCAGGTGGCGCCGGCGGTGGCGCCGTTGCCGGAGGAACTGGTGCCGTTGAGCGAGAAGTGCGTGCCGTCGATGACCGTGACGGCGTAGGTGCCGTTGGCGGCGGGGAAGGCCGTCTCGCCGCTGATCGTCACCACGTCGCCGGTGCTCAGAGTGCCCGTGCTCGGCGTGGTGATGACGATCGGGCCGGTGCCGTTGCCGTTGGCCTGGCTGACCGTGCCGCCCAGCGTGACCGAGGTGGCGAAGCCGGCGCCGACGCCGTTGAATTGCAGGTTGACCGTGCCCGTGGTGCCGGTCACCGTCACCGTCTGGACCGTGGTGGGATTGACCACGGTGCCGTGGGCGCCGTCTTGAATCACCTGGGTGTTCGAGGTGCTCCAGCTGCCGCCGCTGCCGCCGCCAAAAGCGCTGGTGCCGTTGAGGAAGAACGAGGTCGGACTGAGGACGGTGATGGTGTAGGTGTTGTTGTTGACCAGGCCGCCCAGGGCGCCGGTCACACCCAGCAGAGTAACGACCGAACCGGTGCTCAGACCCGTCGGGCTGGCCGTGGTGACGGTAATGACCCCGCCGGCGGCGCTCAGGCTCTGCACGGAACCGCTCAGGCCGGTGATCAGCGGCTGGGTGCTGTTGGCCACGAGGCCGCCGCCGAAGGTGATGGTGAACAGGTTACTGCTCTGGCTGACGGTCACGCCGCTGTTCCAGGTGCCGCCGGAGCCGGTGTCCGTGCCGGTGGTGACGGTGCCGTTAAGGTAGAACGACGTTGGGCTCTGGACCGTGACGGTGTAGGTGGTGCCGTTGACCAGTTCGCCGTTGGTTACGAGCGTTCCCGTCACGCCGTTGAAGGTAACGGTTTCGCCGGTGGTGAGGCCGGTGGGGGCGGTGGTGGTGACGAGGATGCCCTGAGCCGTGATCTGGACCGCGCCAGCGGTCGAGGCGACGAAGCCGCTCAGGCCGATGGTCGAGAGGGCGTTGAGGGCTTTCTGCATGTCCAGGGCCAGGTTGGGATCACCCACGGTCAGGGCCCCAGCCGTGCCGGGGGCCGGGGTGGACGCCCCCTCGAAGAACAGCTGGAACTGACCGGTGGCCGATCCGTTGACGGTGATCGCTTGCATTTCGTTGGCCACGCCGCCCAGGCCCGAGGCGTTCTGGACGCTCAGGATGCCCTGGTTGACGTAGGTGCCGCCCAGGTAGCTGTTGGCGCTGGTGAAGGCCAGCGTGCCCGGGCCCACCTTGGAGAGCGAGGAGGCAATGGGCACCAGCACCGGGTTGGGGTCCTGGACCTGGCCGTTGACGTTCAGGTCCGAGGAGCCATCGACCCCGATGACGCTGTTGCTGGCCAGGGTAATGGAGCTGCCCCAGACGTTGGCCGTGGCGCCGTTGTCCACCACGTTCTCCAGGGCGCCGCTGCCGTTGAAGCCGGCCCCGTTGAGCGTCAGGGCCTCGTTGGTGACGTTGAGGGGGCTGTTGCTGCCGTCCAGCTGCAGGGTGGCCCCGGACTGGACCACGGTGCCCTGGTTGCCGGCCGGGTTGCCCAGGGCCCCGCTTTGCTGGATGCGCAGGTCGCCGGCATAGACCAGGGTCGAGCCGCTGAAGGTGTTCTTGCCCCCGGTCGGGTTCAGGATCAGCTCGCCGGGGTTGGACTGCTGCAGCGGATTGAAGCTCAGTCCCAGCGTGGTGCCGGCGGCCTGGCTGATGACGCCGTTGATGGTCAGGCTGTCGGTCGGGTTGGTGGCGAAGACGCCGACAACCACGTTGCTGGCGGGCGTCGGCGTGGTCGCCGTCAAGGGGAACTGCGTGTCCTGGGCCAGGGTCACCGAACCGTTCCAGGTGTTGGTGCCGGTGAAGCTGTCCAGCACGCCGGTGTTGCCGTTGCCGGCGCCGGAGATGCGCAGGCTCTCGGTTTGCGGGACAATGATGGCCCCCGTCACGGTGACTGTGCCCGGCTGCGTGGCCGGCACCGAGGCGGTCATGAACGGCAGCGGCAACTGCGCCAGGATGCCGCCGAAGTTGATCGTGAACACCGTGTCCGACGCGTTGGCGGTCACCGTGATCGGGTTGGGGGCCAGCGTGTTGTTGGGTGCGCTCACGTTCGCCCTGGCGCCGTCGGAGGAAGTGACGGCGGCCGTGATCGGCAGGACGGTGGTGGCCAGGGGCCCCTCCAGGCTGATCAGGAAGCCGGTGTCGGTCGAGTTGGCGGTGACCTTGACGCTGGCGCCCGGCACGCTGCTGATCGACGGCAGGCTGTCCAGGGCGTTCTGGATGTTGGTGGCATCGGTGGCCATGACACCGGTGTAGACGATCGGCGTGGTCGTCGTGGAGCCGTTGAAGGTCAGGTTGAAGGCGGTGCTGCCGGCGATGGCGGCGGTGAGACTGAGGACCTGGATGTTCAGGCTGTCCAGGAAACTCTGGATCGAATTGGCGTCGGTGGCGCCGGTGCCGGTGTAGGTGATCGGGTTGGCGTCCTGGACGCCGTTGAAGCCCAGGTTGAGCTGGGTGGTGCCGCCGAGGGCGCCGGCGAGCGTGAGCAGTTGCTGGGTGTTGTTGACGTTCTCCAGCAGCAGCTGTCCTCCGTCCAGCACGGTGGTCGTTGTGGGCGTGGTCGCGGGATTGAAGGAGTTGAGGGCATTGCCGTTCTGAACGATCAGCACACCCTGGGAGACGACCGTGCCGCCGGCGAAGGTGTTCGGGGTGGTCGTGTCCACCGGGATGGTGAAGGTGCTCTTGCCGCCGTAGCTGTTGGCGTCGCCCAGGACCAGCGTACCGCCCTGTTCCAGGACCAGGTCATAGCCGTTGCCGTCGTCGGTGATCGAGCCGCCATTGTCGATGGCGAGGGTGCTGCCGGCCTGCACGCCGATGGTGGCATTGGAGCCCAGGGTGATGGTGCCGGTGTAGGTGGCGCTGCTCAGGACGCTGAACAGGGCGCCGACGTTGTGGCCGTTGATCGCAATGCCGTCGCCGAACAGCGTGATGGGCTCGTTGAAGAGGTTGGATTGCAGCTCCAGGACGGCCCCGGACTCGACCGTGGTGCTGAGGCCGCTGAGGGCCAGCGGGTTGTTGACGATCAGCACTCCTTGCTGGACGTCGGTCAAGCCGGCGTAGGTGTTGACGGCATCCAGCTCCAGGTTGCCCTTGCCGAACTTGGTGAGGGTGTTGCTGTTGCCGGCGCCGGTGCCCGGCAGATCGCTGATGGTGCCCGAGATGGTGAACTGGGTCGTGAACACGCCGTTGTGGATGCTCTGAACTCCCAGCGTGCTGATGGTGGTCGGTCCGGCCAGCTCGATCGGGCCGGCCCAGGTCGATTGGCCGCTGGTGGCGATCAGGCCGCCACTGGGAACGGTCTGCGGCCGCTCCAAGGAGCCATCGTTGGAGCTGACCGCGGTCACCGGCGTGGTGCCGGCCAGGCTGCCGAAGTAGCTGATGCTGAATGAGGTGTCGGTCAGCTGGTTGGTGGTGGACACGCTCACCGAGCCCGGGATGTTGTTGGTTGTCAGCAGCGTGTTGATGGCCGACTGGATGTCGTAAGCATCGTTGCTGCCGGGGGCCTCGTTGACCGTGCCGTCGATGCTGGGGCCGACGTAAGAGATGGAACTGGTCTTGTACGTCGTGCCGTTGATGGTGAGGGACACGGTAAACGTGGTGCTGCCGGCGGTGGGGTTGTTGAAGGTGAGGCTCTGCTGCGTTCCCGGGGTGCTGTCCAGGGTCAGCTGGTAGACGCCGCCGCCGTAGGCCCCGGCCACCAGGGTGTTGGTGTTCAGGTTGAGGGCCAGGGCCTTCACCTGGACGGTGGGCATCCCGGCGCCAAATTGCGACCAGGAGGCGCCGCCGTTGGTGGAGGAGTAAACGCCTTCGTCCGTGCCGACGTACGTGTTGCCGGTGCGCGGGTCGAGTTGCAGCGACCAGGCCGGGGTGTTGGGCAGGTTGTTGCTGATGTCGGTCCAGGTCTGGCCAGCGTTGGTCGATTCCCACACCTGGCCGCCGCCGAAGGCGGCGCGGATGGCGTAGACGGTGTAGCTGTTGCGCGGATCGACCACCAGCTGGTTGATCGAGCCCAGCTGGTTCAGACCCGTGTTGGTACTGATGTCCGACCAGGTGGTGCCGCCGTCCTGTGTCACGGCGATGTTGGTGCCGTCGGTGACGTAAATGGTGTTGGGATCGTAGGCGTTGGCCCCCATGTCGGCCACGCTGCCGTCGGCAGGATCGTTCTCGAAGGTGCCCTGGTAGGTGGCCAGGGCGATGGCCGTGGTCTGCTCGTTGCTGAGCTTGATCCCGCCCGGGAAGGTGATGCTGTTCAGGTTGGTGCCGATGTCCGTCCAGGAGGCGCCGCCGTTGAGCGATTGCAGCAGGACCGATGGTTGGGGGGAGAGAATTGAGAACTCACCGCCGACCACCAGGCGATTGGGATTGACGCTGTCAATGGCGAAGGGGAAGATCGATTCGTCGATGGGGGACTGATCCGCCAGGGTGGCATCGGTGGCCTGGGTGAGGATGGCGGTCCAGGTGCCCGCGGCGCCGCCCTGGGTGGACTTGTACAGGGTCGCATCCCCGAAGAAGCTGGGCGCGGTGTAGCCCACGGCGTAGGCGATGTTGCCGTTCTGCGGATCGAAGGCCACCGCACCGCCTTCCAGGGCGCCCGCGGACGTGCCGGTGGTGATGCTGGTCTGGTTGGTGACGTTGCTCCAGGTGCCGTTGCCGGTCGTTTCGATGATGCCGTTCATCTGCGTGCCGGCCAGGATCACGTTGGGGTTGTTCGGGTTGATGGCGACGCTGTTGATCTGCGTGATCGCCAGGTTGCCGTTGACGTCGGTCCAATCGTTGGTCAGCTCGTTGAGTGCCCAGATGCCGCCGTCGCCGACGAAGTACACGTAGTCGTTGGGACCCGGGCCCTGGGCGATGGCGTGAATGTCGGGGCCGGGGCTGTTGCCGTTGGCATCGACCGTGATGTCGGTCCAGACACCGCCCTTGTAGTTCCAGACTTCCCCGGCGATGGGGCTGTAGTTGAAGATGGAGTTGTAGGCCACTTCGCCGGCGACGTACAGGCCAAAGGGAGGGTTGTAGTAGATGGCGTTGTCGTACAGGCCGCCCTTCTGGCCGTTGCCGGATCCTTGCAGATACTCTTCGCCATTGGTGAAAGGTGGAGAGGGGATGGCCGCCCAGTCGGCGTAGCTGCCGGTCGGGCCGTTGATGCTGACCTGGTAGATGCCGTTGAGATCGCCGAAACCGTTGGCCGTCGAGGCGAAGAGTGTGCCGCCGTTGCCGGTCGTGAGCTTGATGTTGCCGTTGTCCTGTCCGGGGACGCTGACGCCGTTGGGGAATTCGGCGGCGCTCTCCTCGTCCGGCGTGTTCATGAAGGTCACGCCATCGATCGGGTCGCCGACGTACCAGCCTTGATTGCCGCCGCCGCCGCCGAGGGTGCCGAAGGGGTTCGGCGTCCAGTAAACGGCGTTGTTGGGCGACCCGGTGCCGGTGCCCAGGGCCGCAAACAGGTTGCCGCCCAGCATCGCCAGGCTGGTCCAGGTGGCGTTGGTCTGGGGGAAGGAAAGCTGATAGTTGTCGTCGGGGCCAGGCGTGTTGGGGAACGAAGGCATCCCGGGAGCCGCCGGATCGTAAATCAGGTCGTTGGCGTTGCCGCTGACCACGCTGCCCCGATTATTGCTGACCACGTCCGTGATGTCGGTGTAGACGCCACCCATGTACCGCCAGACGCCCGGGTCGCCCTGGGCGCCGTTGACGACCGTCAGGGGACCGCCCTGGACCGTCTCACGGAGGGTCTGAGTGGGCTGAGGGGGCATGAAGGGGAAGGGGTTGACGGGGCTGGGCGGAATCACCAGTTGCAGGTCCCCCTGCAGGTTGGTCTGGGCCAGGGCGCCGTTGAACTCGACCAGGAAGCTGTAGTTGTTGTTGAACCCCCCGAACCCGTGATGATGGCCGAAGCCGCCGGCGGACGGCGGCGCGGGCGTCACCGTCACGCTGCCGGTGGCGAAGGTGAGGGCCAGCAGGTTGTTTATGGCATTCTGAATCTGCAGGGCGTCGGCGTCGTCGGCGACGGCCCACTGGCCGCTGTTGGTTTCCGCGAAGTTGCCGCTGGTGCCGTTGAGCGAGAAGTGCGTGCCGTCGATGACCGTGATGGTGAAGGTGCCGTTGGCGTTGTTGGTCTGCCCGAACGGCGCGGTGACGCCAGCGACCGACACCGTGTCGCCGGTGACCAGGCCGGCGGTGCTGTTGGTGGTGATGACAATCGGCGAGACGCCGGGGCCGCTGACGCTGGAGATGTTGCCCGTGGCCGCACCTTGCCAGTCGAGGACCGGGGTGGTGCCGGTGACGCCGTTCAAGGTGAAGGAGAACTCGTACGTGGTTGGATTTTCATTGGGATAGCCGCCGCCCGGGTTGGGATTGTAGCTCAGACCCGAAGGGGTCGTATCCTGGTTGAAGCCATTGGTATTGAAGGTTTGTTCCTCGTTCTTGCCGCTGCCGCCATCGCCGTCGGCGATGAAGAGAACGGTCCCTCCCGGACCCGCTTCGGGGAGGATCTGCGAAATGCCCTTGCCGTAGAAGGGATTGATGGGGTTGCCCGGGCTGGTGACGTTGTCGGTCAGCACCTGCCAGGTGGTTCCCTGGTTATGGGACACGTAGATGCCGGTGCCGTAGTACGAATCGGACGAGTTGCTGGTGTCGCCGGTGCCCAGGTAAATGGTCGCCCAGTTGAGGGGATCGACCGCGATGGCGCCGGTGAACAGGGCGGTCTGGAAAATGCCGCCCGACTGGGCCGTGTTCACGCTGATGGTGCCAGGGTTCATGGGCGCCGGCGTCGTCGTGTTGGCCCAGGTCAGCTGCGGTTCGGGAGTATTGGCCAGGGCACCGATGAAGGTGACCGTGTAGGGACCGCCCGGATTGCCGGAAACGCTGACGTTGCCGGCGCCGATGCTCGACAGCGCTTCCAGGGCGTTCTGCACGCTGGCCGTCGCTCCCACGCCGCCGTTGGCCGGCACGTTGTTGGCCAGGTTGCCCGTGGTTTGACCGCCGAAGGAGAGGGTAAAGGTCTGGGGCGGTCCGAAGCCGCCAAAGCCCTTCAAGGTGAGCGTTTGCACGGTATCGACCGTGACCCAACCTGTTTCCACCTGGGCCGCGATGACGTTGGCCGTGCTGCTCGTCAGGTCGGTAGGGGCCACGTACAAGCTGGTCAGGGAGCCGCCGAAGGTGACTGTATAGGCATTGCTGCTCTGGGTGACGGTCACAAAGGCGCCGACGCCGCCGATGGTCGAGAGGGCGTCCAGGTCGGCCTGCACGGTGGCGGCCGTGGCGTTCCAGGCGATGGGGATGGTCGTCTGCCCCTGGAACGTCAGGGTGTAGGAGCCGCTGGTCTGATTGACGGTGATCTGCCAGACGTTGGGGATGGCGCCGAAGATCTGCTGCCAGGTTTGACCACCGTTGGTGGTCCTCCAGGCGCCGGCGCCCGCCGTGGCAATGTAGATCGTGTTGGGATCGCTGGGATCGATGGCGACGCTGTTGATGCGGCCCGCCGTCGGGCTCGGGATGGCCGTCTGCCCGTCCTGGATGGGCGCGGGGCCGACGGCGACCCACTGTTGGGGCACCGTCGGGGTCACCGGGGAGCCGGAGCCCTGGGCCACCAGCGTTTCGCCGGAGACCGTGATGTTGCCCTGCAATTCCAGCGAAGCACCGTTGGCCACGATGGTGCCGCCGCCGGGTCCGACGACGGCACTGGCGCCGTCGGCGCTGGTGACGGTGGGCAGCAGCACCGGGGTGGTGCCGGTCAGGCTGCCGCCGAAATAGAGGTCGAAGACGCCGCTGCCGTCCTGGACCACGGTGATCGGAGCGTAAGTCCAGGTGCCGCCGCTGCCGGTGCCGTTGCTCAGGACGCCGACCAGCTGGAAGGACGTGGCCGTCAGGTTGCTGATCTTGAAGGTGCCGTTGGCGTTGCTGTCGCCGAGGACGCCGCTGATCGTCACCGTGTCGCCGTTGGCCAGTCCGGCCGTGTTGGCCGTGCTGATGACCAGCGGCGACCCCGTCGCGCTGGTGCTGCTGACGGCGCCGCTGGCGCCAAAGACGCTGCTGCTGTTCAGGGCGTTCTGGAGCGCCGCGGCATCCGTGGCCCTGCCGGTGTAAAGGAGGGAGCCCGTGCTGGCGGGAGTCACGGTGACGGTGCCGCCGGAGCTGGCCGTTCCCGAGAGGGCCATGACGTTGCTGCTGGCCAGGGTGCCGGTGAACGTGACCAGATAAGTGCTGGGAGAGAGGCTGGCCACGGTGACGTTGCCGGCGCCGATGGTCGAGAGCGCCTGCAGGGCGTTCTGCACGGTCAGGGCACTGGCACCGGCCATCAGGGCGCCGGGCTGTCCCGCTGCCGGCGTACTCTGACCGTCGTAGCTCAAGGTGAACGTGCTGGTCACCGGAATCGCAACGGTCTGCTGGACGTTGCTGGACAGGGTGAACGTGGTGGTGCCGGCGACTGGATTGAACAGGGCCAGGGTTTGCTCGCCACTGTTGCCGATGTTGCCCAGGGCCTGGTCGTTGGCCACGGTGATGACGCCCGAGGAGAGGACGGTGGTGCCCAGGTAGGTGTTGCTGCCGGACAGGGTCAGCTCGCCGCCGCCGATGGTTGTCAGGTCCAGGCCGCCGGGGTACTCGACCGTGCCGGTGTCACTAACGGTGCCGGACAGCGTCAGCCGGGTCGTGCCGGGGTCGTAAGCCCAGATACCGCCGCCGGTGTAGTTGGCATTGGCGGTGGAGCCGGCCAGCTGGAAGGAGGTGGGCGTCAGTCCGGTGACGATCCAGTCGCCATCGGCGGCCGTGTCGCCGAGTACGCCGCTGACGGTCACGATGTCGCCGTTGGACAGCCCGTCCGTATTGTCGGTGGTGATGGTGATCGGGGACGAGCCGATGCCGCTGGTGTTGGTGATGGTGCCGCTGCCGCCCTGGGCCGGCAAGGAGATGCTGCCGCTGGCGACGGGGGTGACCACCAGGTTGGCGGCGCTGGTGATGGGGTTGTAGGTCCAGCTGCCGCCGCTCAGGTTCACGCCGTTGCTGGACGAGCCGACCAGCTGGAAGGTGGTGGCGGTCACGTTGGCGATGGTCCAGACGCCATTGGCGTTGGGATCGCCTGTCACGCCGCTGACCACCACGGTGGCGCCGTTGGCCAGACCGGTCGTGGTGCTGGTGGTGAGGGTGATCGGGGACCCCGCGGTCCCGGTGGTGGCCGTGACGGTGCCGCTGGCCCCCAGGTTGGGCGCCAGCAGGGCGGCCTGGATGTTGGCGGCCAGGACCGAGGGGTTGCTGCTGAAGTTGATGGCCCCGGTAGTGACCAGCAGGTTGGTCGCCGGATTGACGTAGGTGAGCGTGAAGGCGCCGCCCGCCGGAACGCCGTTGAAGGTGATGGCCTGGAGCGCGTTCTGGGCCGCGAAGCCGGACGTCGTGGACACGCCGGCCACGGTGGTGACGATGTTGGCGCTGAGGGTGCTGGCGGTCAAGGTGGGCTGGATCATGCCGCCGGCGCCGCCGCTGACGACCACCAGTCCCGCGCTGGCCGTGCCCGTCAGGGACTGGGCTACCTGGCCGGCCAGGGTGCCGGTGAAGGTCACGGTGTAGGGGCCGCCCGGGTTGCCGGTGACAAGGACGTTGCCCGCGCCGACGTTGGGCAGAGCGGCCAGGGCGTTCTGCACGCTGGCCGTGGCACCGACGCCGCCGGAGGCGGGAACGTCGTAGGTCCAGGTGGCGTTGGGGCTGGCGGTGAAGTTCCCGTTGCCGGTGCTGCCGACCAGCTGGAAGGTGGTCGCCGTCAGGTTGGCGATGGTGAAGATGCCGTTGGCCGCCGTGTTGCCGTTGACCCCCCTGATCGTCACCGTGGCACCGTTGGTCAGGCCAGTGGTGCTGGGGGTCGTGATAGTGATCGGGGCCGTGCCGGTTCCGCTGGTGGTGGCGACCGTGCCAGTGGCGCCCAGCGTTGCCGTGGGCTGCCCATTGTAATTCAAGCTGAACGTGCCGCCGCTGGGCACGGAAACCAGCTGCTGGTTGGAGGTGAAGGTGAGCGTCAGGGCCGTGTTGAGCGTCACGTTGCCGCCCCAGGTATCGTCGGTGACGATGGTCGGATCGTTGAACGGCCCGGCGGTCAGGTTAAAGACGTTGCTGGTGGGGATCGGGTTAATGGTGGCGCCGAGGACGTTCAGCGGGGCGCTATCGCCGAAGGTCGGGTTGCCGGTGCCGTTGAGGACCAGCGCTTCGCCCTGGACGTTGATGCCGCGCTGCAGGCCGCCCGTCTCCGTGGTGGTGGTGCTGGCCAGTTCCAGGGCCGCGCCGGCTTCCACCGTGGTGATGCTGGTGGCCGCACCGCCCAGGCCCAGGCCGGTGTCGTTTTGATCCAGGATCACGCCCTGCTGGACGTCGACCGGGCCGGTGTAGGTGCCGGGGCCCTGGATAATCAGCCGCTGCGAGCCCAGCTTGTTGATGCCGCCCACGGCCGCGCCGTTGGCCTGAGGACCGGCCAGGGTCAGCTGGCTGGCCACGTTGCCGGTCGCCGAGTAGTTGACCGAGGCCGGGTTGGTGTTGTAGATCTGTTCGACGCCGATGCCCACCTGGCCATTGAGCGTGACCGTGTTGATGAGCGTGTTGCTGCCGGCCAGGTTCATCAGGGCGCCCTCCTGGCTGAGCAGCGGGTATCCGGGCAGGGTAACGCCGTTGCCGGAGAGCACAAACTGGTTGACCAGGGTCATGTCGCCGGCCGAGCCCGCCGTGATCACGTTGGTCGTGATGCTGGGGCTGACGCCGGTCAGGTTGCCCGCCGCCGCGACTGGCACGAAGTAGGTATTGGACAGCTTGGCGCCGTTGAAGGTGATCGTGAAGACGTTGCTGCTGGAGCCCGGGGTCACGGTCACACCGCTGCTCCAGGTGGCGTTGGGGCTGGGCATGAAGGCGGCGCTGCTGACGGTGTTGGTGCCGTTGAGGTTGAGCAGCTCGAAGCTGGTGTTGGCCACCAGGCCGGCGATGGTGAAGGTGCCGTCGGCCGCTGTGTTGCCGTTGACACCGGTGATCGTCACCGTGTCGCCGTTTTGCAGGCCGGCGGTGCTGGGCGTGCTGATGACAATGGGCCCCACGCCGGCCACCAGGTCCGCGGCCCCCGTGATGGTGCCGGTGGCTCCAAAGCCGGCAATGCCGTTGATGGCCGTCTGGATGTTGTTGGCCAGGACGGCGGGGTTGGCGTTGTACTGGATGCCCTGGACAAAGGTTGAGCCGCCGTTGAAGTTGATGCCAAACGAACCCCCGGTGACGTTGTTGAAGGTGAGCGTCTGCACCTCGTCGGTCGGATCGGCCGACAGCGGCAGCAGCTGCAAGCTGGCCCCCGCATCGACCGTGGTCGTCGGCTGATTGCCCAGGGAGATGTTGCCGAAGTTGCCCAGCGAGTTGGAGTTCTCGATGGTCACGGTGCCGGCCGTGATCGTGGTGTCGGCCGTGAACGGATTGGCCGTGGGCAGGATGAGCTGGCCGGTGCCGAGCTTGGTCAGGCCATTGGTGACGCCGTTGAGGCCGCCGGCGGTGATCGTCAAGCTATCGTCCAGGACCGTGCCGGTGCTGGTGATGTCGCTGGTGTAGGGCGAGCCGGTTTCGGTCGAAGGAGGATCGACGCCGATGCCCACCGGGCCGGCGCCCAGATGGATTTTCCCGGTCCAGGTGTTGATGCCGTCGTGGCTGTAGAGGGCGCCCAGGGTGGGGCCGCCCACGGCCGTACTCCAGCCGGTGCCGTTGAGGGTCAGGTCGTTGAGGACCTCCAGCTGATTGGTGGGCGTCAAGTTGTGCTGGACGCGGAAATCGTCGGCCAGTTCCAGGGTAGCGCCCGCGCTCACGGTGGTGCCCGAAGCGCCCAGGCCCAGGGCGCCGCTGCTCTCCACCTCCAGGACGCCGGCCGAGACCGTGGTCGCGCCCGTGTAGGTGTTGTCGGTGGTCAGCACCAGCAAGCCATTCCCCACCTTGGTGAGGGTGGACGTGCCGGAGAGCGGCCCCACCCGGTAAAGGCCGCCGCCGGTGTACGCCCCGTTGCCGACCTGGTTGATGGTGAAGGTGGAGGCGGCGGTGTTCACGGCGGTAATTTGCCAGGCCGCCCCGTCGGCCGCCGTGTTGCCGGTCATGTTGTCGATGTGGACCGTCTCGCCCACCGCCAGGCCCGCGACGCTGGCCACGGTGATGGTGATGGGCACGCCGTTGCCGGTGGCGCCCGCGACCCAGGTGGCGTTGGGACTGGCCGTGAAGGCCCCGTTGCCGGTGGTGCCCACCAGCTGGAAGGTGGTGGCCGTCAGGTTGGCGATGGTGAAGCTGCCGTTGGCCGCCGTGTTGCCGTTGACGTTGCTGATCGTCACCGTCTCGCCGTTGATCAAGCCAGCGGTGCTGGGAGTGGTGATGGTGATTGGGGAGACATTTTTCCCACTGGTGGTGGTGATGGTGCCGGTGGCGCCGATGGTGCCCTGGATGATGGACTCGGGGGTGTTGGTGATGCCGTTGAGGCCGCCGATGGTCAGCGAGGGGTTGCTGGTTTCCGGGACGTTGGCGGCGCCGAAGACGCCGACCTTGGGATTGTTGCTGTTGAGGACGATGTTGCCGGCCCAGGTGTTGTTACCTGAGATGTTGTCCAGCGGCGAGAGGTCCGGACCCAGGTTGGCCGGGAAGCCGGCTCCAGGAGCATTCAGGACGAGCAACTGGTTGGAGAGGGTGATGCCGGTGGAGAAGGAGCCGGGAGGAGTGCCATCCAGTTCCAGCGTGCCGGTTTCCGTGAAGATGCTGTTGACAATCGTTTCGGTCTTGGTCGAGTTGTCGGCGTTGCTGGGGCTGTTGCCGATGGGTGCATGGCCCAGGCCCCACTGGTTCTGGACGTCCAGGATGCCGTTGTTGATCGTGGTCGTGGCGCGGTAGGTGTTGGCAGCGCTGAAGATGATCTCGCCGGTGCCCTCCTTGGTGACGCCGAAGCCGCTGCCGGTATCGCTGATCACGCCGGCAATGGTGAAGGTGCCCTGGCCCTGGCCGTTGGCGGAGTTGCCGAAAAAGGAGGTGGCACCGAAGGTGGTGTTGCCATTCATGACGATCTGGCCGCCCCAGGTGGCGTTGTTATTGGTAGCCAGGTGAGTACTGGTATCGACGTTGGTGTAATACAGCGCTCCCTGGTTGGTGCCGCCCGAGCCGTTGATCAGCAGGCCTTGCTTGATCGGCGTGGCGTTGGTCATGGTGCCGGCGCTGTTGTCCACCTGGAGCGTGGCGCTGGAGGTGGCTCCGGACACCGTGACCACGTTGCCGGTGGCGACGCCGGCGGCGCTGATGCTGCCAACCCCGTCGCCCAGGGCGTTGGCATTGGTGATCGACAGCGTGCCCGAGTTGACCGTGATCGGACCCTGCAAGCCGTTGCTGGGGTTGACGCCGCCGCTGTTGTCGGCGCTGAGGACCAGCGTGCCGCTGCTGCCGCCGGTGCTGGTGTTGTAGATCAGGTTGGTTTTGCTGCCGCCGATCAGATGGCCCGCGATCGTCAGGCTGGAGGCGGTGTTGACAATGAACGTGTCCTGGGTCGCGGAAGAAGAGGCGGCCCCACCCAGGGTGAGGGTCATCGAGGCGGAGATGGTTTCGCCCAGGGCGCTGACGGTGAGCGTGCCGCCGCCGGTCGATTTGTTCCCCAGCGTCAGTCCGTCGGGACCGCCCAGGGTGTAGCCGGCCGCGGAGATCTGGATCGCCAGGGGATTGAGGTTGGGGATGTTGTCGCTGGTGATGCGATTGCCCACCGCCGCCGCGCTGCCGAAGACGTACGTGTCCGTGGCCGCCGAGAAGACCGAGGGCGCCGCGTTGCCCTGCCAGTTCCCCGGCGTACTCCATAACCCGGTCCCCGCAGCGCCGCTCCAGGTGTAGGTGGTCGGCGTCACCCGGCTCTCCAGTTCCTCCAGGCGCGGCAGGTAGCGGACCGTGCGGTACGTCCCCTGGCGGGGCGCAACCAACGATTTCAACCAGCGCCCCCAGGAGAAGGGCGGTACGGGGAGAGGGGTCTCGGTCCTGGACGAAAACAGCGACTTCAGCCAGCGACGCCAGGAAAAACTCTTCATCGTGGTGCCTCGAGACACGTGTTCGTCAGAGTGACCAGGGGAGGGTGCAATCACCACTTCCGTCTTTTCGATTACAGGGTAGCAACACCAACCAAGGGGCCCAGTTCCGATCGGCAGCAACGAACCGGCTCGTGACTTCTGCTGGAAGGGCCCGGCCCAGGGCCTTGCCCAGAGAAGTCGTTGCACGACTTGGTGTCACGCGCCAGGATGTAAGAACCAAGAATCCCAGACCGACACCCCTAGCGATCTGAAGGCGAACGCCAGCGTCCGGCAAGCTGGGGAAGTTGCTGCTGGCGGTAGCGGCCTTTTCGGCTAACAGGAGTAGAGCGAAGACTATCCCACCGTTCGACGCAGGGACCGCGGAAGAGGTTCCCAACGGACTTGGCGTTGGGGCCCGCGATCTCAGGCACCGAAATCCTCTCGGCAAATCCAACCCGGGGAAGACGGCCTGGGCGGTGGTTCATGGGCATGAATCCAGCACGTGGCAATCGCGCGGCTTGCAGCGGCAGGTGCCGGCGGAGAAACGTTTCTCACCCCGGCACCTGGCAGCAAGCCACTGACCCAATCACAGAATCCCATTTCACAAATCGCTATTGTAGAGTATTGGGGAGTTGCCTTAGTGTATCGCCGTTGTTGCCTCCGGACAAGGGAAAATCGTAAAATCTGCCGTTTCCGCGGACTTTTCCGCCTGGCCTGGCCAGAACAATCCCTTCTTCCGTTCCTCCTGCTTGCCCTGAGGGCAACGCTTCGGGTAACTTCTTGCCGGCTCACAAGCCGTCTCCGGTTGCCTGGGCGAGGTCGGGGTTGAACGCCGCATTGCTCCTAGTTACTGACTTGTGAAACGCCGTGACTTGTGACCGGCCCCAGGCGACACTTTGGCAGTGTTGTCGGTGCGCTTGACGGGGCAGGTCGGTCGGGTAAGGTGAGTGGAGCGGATCGGGGTGGTTTTTTCTCATGGGTCAGCAAGAGCGAGCAGCAACGATGACGACTCCCGCGGACATGCTGCGGTTGGCCTGGCAACACCAGCAAGCCGGCAACCGGGCCCAGGCCGAGACGCTGTACCGCCAGGTGTTGCGGGACGAGCCGGGCTCCGCCAACGCGCTGTACCTGCTGGGCCGGCTCTGCCAGGACCAGGGCCGGCGGGAGGAAAGCCTGGCCCTGTTGCAGCAATGCGTGCAGCTGCAGCCGAACAGCCCGGATGTCCACAACAGCCTGGGAGTGACCCTGGCCAGCCTGGGCCGGCTGGACGAAGCGCTGGCGGCCACCCGCGAAGCCCTCCGTCTCAAGCCCGATTGTGTCGAGGCCTGGCAGAACCTGGGGTTCCTGCAGGCCGCCCAGGGGGCCCTGGACCCGGCCGGGGACGCCTATCGCCAGGCCCTGGCCTTGCAGCCGCGCTACGCCGAGGCCTGGAACGGCCTGGGCATCGTCTGTTGCCAGCAGCAGCGGCTCGACGAGGCGGTGCAGTGCTTGCAGCAGGCCCTGGCGCTGGGTCATCCGCAGGCGCTGAACAACCTGGGCAACGCGTTTCTCTACCAGGAGAAGCTGGACCAGGCCGCGGACTGCTATCGCCGGGCGCTGCAGCAGCGGCCCAGCGACGCCGACGCGTACAACAACCTGGCCGTGCTCCTCACCCGCCGCCACCAGTGGGACGAGGCGATCGCCTGTTCCCGCCAAAGTCTGGCGCTCAGCCCCAACAAACCCAAGGCCCTCCGCAACCTGGCCAATGCCTTGTATTACCGGGGGAACAACGCCGAGGCACTGGACTGCTTCCGGCGTTTGCTGGCGCTCTGCCCGGACGATGCGGAAAGCCGGGTCCTGGTCGAGGCGCTGAGCGGCGCCTCCCAGCTCTCACGGGTGCCGGCCGACTTCCTGGTGTCGCGCTACGATGGGCTGGCCCCCCGCTTTGATCGGGACCTGGTCGCCCGGCTCGGCTATCGCAGTCCGGAGTTGCTGTACGAGGCCCTGAGCCCGGCCCCGCCGCCGCGGAGCCTGGACGTTCTTGACCTGGGGTGTGGCACCGGCCTGTGCGGCCTGCGCTTCCGGGAGTGGGCGCGCACCTTGACCGGGGTCGATCAATCCTCCCAGATGCTGGCCCAGGCCCGGGAACGGGGCGTTTACGACGATCTGATCCTGGGCGACCTGCTGCTGCCGCTGCAGCAGGACCAGGCCCGCTTTGATCTGATCGTGGCCTCGGACGTGCTGCTGTACCTGGGCGACCTGGAGCCGGTGTTCGCGGGCGTCGCCCGGGTCCTCCGGCCGGGTGGTCGGTTCGCCTTCACTGTGGACGTCCTTGAAGGGGCGGCCGAGTATCGCTTGCTGCCTCCCGTTCACTACGCCCATTCCCGGGCCTACCTCCAGGACCTGGCGGCCAGGACCGGCTTGCGCCAGCTCCGCGTCGATCCCGTGGTCTTTCCCCGGGAAGGCGGCCAGGCGGACGGGCTCGTGGTGGTCCTCTCCCGTGACGGCACTTCCTCTTGACACACTCTCGTTAGCCCGAAGCGCCAGCGAGGGCGAAGGCGAGGACCCTCGCTGGCGCTTCGGGCTAACTCTTCGCCCGGACTCACCCGATGTTGACACTCCCGACGATCCTGACGGTGAAAGACAACTGATACGTTGCCGGCAGCTCATCCGCGGTAAAAGTGAAGGTGTAGCTGCCCGCGCTGAGCCCCGGGATGGAGAACGAGGCGACCCCATTGACCAGGGTAACCGGCGGCACAGAAACGGCGGACGATTGCAGAGTCACGATCCCGGCATTGTCGTCGGTGATCGGTTTCCCATTGACGTCCAGGAGGGTCACGTTGATGGTGAACGGGGTAGTCGGCGTGAGTGAGCCGACAGTGGCCGCCGACAGTTTGTTGGCCGGACCGACCACGACCAGGGTCCCCACGGCAGGCGTGGCGGCGGACAGCGAGGGGCCGGCGCCGGTGTAGCTGGCCGTCACGGTGTAGGGGCCTGGTTTCGTCACGGGGATGGAGGTCAGAATCGCCTGGCCGCCCGAGACCGGAATGGCCGAGGAAGTGAAGAGCACCTGGAGCCCGTACCTGACGGTGAAGATCACACTGCCCGTGTCCACCGTGACGCCGCCTGTGGTGGCGGTCGATTTGACGGTGGCAGTGAGGGAGCCCGTGGCGCTGCCGCCGTTGACGAACAGAGAGGAGGTGGTGGGCAGAGTAATGATGGTGTGCTGCGCCACCGTCTGGGACACCGAGGTCGTCCCGGGGCTGAAGTTGGTCGAGCCGGCGACGTTCGCCGTCACGTTGTGGACCCCCGTGCTGAGCAAGGTCAAACTCGAAACGAGGAAGACGGCCTGCCCGGCGGAGTTGACGGCCAGGCTGCTGCCCGCGGGGTTGCCATCGATCAGGAGTGTGGCCGACGTCCCGGCCGGGACCGGCAGGCCGGTGACGGCCGATTTGGCGGTGACGACGAACTCAACGGTCTGGCCCAGCTGCGAGGTGGTGCCGGGAATGACGCTGATGCCGACGTTCGTGCTTGCCTGACCGACCGTCTGCGTCAAGGTGTTCGATTGAGGATTCACGTACCCCGTCCCCAGGTTGACAGTCAGCGTGCTGGACGGGGTGAACGTGGCGAAGAGCGTGTCGGAGGGGGCCACGAGCTGGCTGCTCAGGTTGGTGCTGACCACGCCATTGCTGGCTGCGGTCAAGGTCACCGCGGCCACCTTGCTCCCGGAAGGGTTGCTGGCATTGGCAACGAAGAAGGCCACGGTGCCGGTGATGGCGGAAGAAGTCGCACCGTCGATCGCGACTGTGGCGCTAAAGGTCACGCTCTGGCCGTAAGTGGAGGAGGGGGTCAAGGTGGACAGAGTAGTTGTGATGGAGCTGACCTTGTTGACCACGTAATGGAGTGGCAGTGGGGACGTTGGTGTTGGCGGCGAAATCGGTGACGCCGCCGTACTTGGCCGTGACGTTGTAGTTGGCGGGCGCGAGAGTGGAAGTGGTGAAGGTGGCCACGCCGTTGGTGAGCGTGCCGGTGCCCAGGAACGTGCTTCCATTGTTCAGGAAGGTGACCGTGCCGCCGGTCGGCGTCCAGAACGAACTGGAGCTGCTGACCAGGGCGGTGAAGGTCACGGGCGTCCCGAACGAGGAGCTGGTGCTGGGATTGCCCTGGACCGTCGCCGTGGGTGTCCCGACTTGAGTCGGCGCGGCCGAGACGGTCAGCCTCAAGGGGACCGCGGAGGTGCTGGCCCCGTAGGTGACGCCATCGCCGAGGTACTCGGCGGTAATCAGCTGAACGCCGGGGTTCATGGAGCTGGGAAGAGTGATGCTGCTGGCCGTGGCCGTGCCGCTGCTGAGCGTACCGCTGCCCAGGACGTTGCCATTCCAGAGGAACTCCACCGTTCCTCCGTCCGCGGGGGCGGGCGTTCCCGCGACCGAGGCGGTGAACGAAACCGTCTGCTGGCCGTAGGTCGCCGAGGTCGTCGAGGCTGTCGGGCCCGACGTGACAAAGGTCACTGTGGCGGCCTTCAAGACCGTCTGCGTGATCGTGTTTTGGACGCCGTCCCAGGCGAAATTGGTGCTGCTGCTGATATAGCTGGCGTAGACGGTGTAGGGGCTGCCGCTCATGGTCAAGGCCGAGTCGGTGATCGAGGCGGTGCTGCTGTCGCCGCTGCCGGCCGTCAGGCTCACCGGTGAACCGAACTTGACAGGGGTGCTGCCGGTGTAGACGTAGAACTGGACCGTTCCGGTCGGGGCCGGGTAACCCGCGCCGTTGGTGTTGGTGACCGTGGCGGTGAACGTCACCGGGGAGCCCGTCGAGGATGGGTTGGTGCCGGTGCTGGAGCTGACCGTGGCGGAACTCGTGTCGGCCTTGACGGTATGGTTGGTGTTCGCGCTAATGGGGGTGGTCCCCGTCGCCAGGTCGGCCGCCAGCGCGGTCGTCGGAACGAATTTGGCCACGACCGAGTTCGTGGTCGCCGGCAGAGTGGCCACGGTGTAGGTGGCGGTGGCCATGTTGCTCCCGTTCAGCGTCACCGAGGCCGAGGCCGCGGCCGTGGTGGAGCCGTTGACGTAGAAGTTCACCGTCCCCGCGATTGCCGACGACGGGATGGTGCTGGACGTGAGTGTGTCCGTGAAGGTCACACTCTGGCCGTAGTTCGACGGACTGGGCAAGGGGCTCAAGCTGGCGCTGATCGTGGCCCCGGTGACAGAGACTGTCACCCCGTTGGACGGAGTGGGACTGGCCGCGAAGTTCAAGTCCGTCGAGCCCTGATACCGGGCGGTGATCGTCTCACTGGATTTGACGGGCAGGGCACTTGTGGTCAGGGTGACCGTCGAGACACCGGGCGTTGTCGGCGTCCAGGTTCCCACGGTCACGGGGCCGGTGAAGGCGACTCCATTCAAGTAGAGCTGGACAGTGCCGACCGTGGGCGAGAACGTCGAGTTGGTTGCGGTCATCGTGGCCGTGAAGGTCACCGGCTGACCGAACACGAAGGACGTGGGCGTCGCCGGGGTCAGCGACAGAGCGGTCGCGGGATCGGCCTGCTGAACAGTGTGGCTGAAGCCGGTTACCGGCCCAGCGGTGAAGTTGCCATCGCTGTTCACGTAAATGGCGGTGATGGAGTGTGGACTGTGGCTGACGTCCAGGACCGAGTCGCTGATGGTGGCCGTGCTGCTGTTGCCGCTGCCGGGCGTCAGCGTCTGCGGCGAGCCGTAGTTGACGCCGTCGATGACGAACTGCACCTGCCCGGTCGGGGCCGGATACCCCGTGCCATTCGTGTTGGCGACCGTGGCGGTGAAGGTGACGCTCTGACCGAAGCTCGACGGGCTCGGGCTGCCGCTGACCACCGTTGAGGCGGGGTCCGCCTGCACGGACTGGGTGCTGCTCGCCGAATTGTTGCTCTGGAAGTTGCGGAGGTTGTCGCTGACGTAGGCGACGTAGATCGAGTGGGGGCTGTGGCTGACGTCCAGCAACGAGTAGGCAAGGAGGGCCGTGCTGGCGTTGTTGCTGCCCGGGGTCAAGTTCACCGCCGTGCTGACAGGGGTGCCATTATCGACGAGCTGGACGCTGCCGGTCGGGGCGCCCACCGGGTTGGCGCTGACGTTCGTGACCGTGACCGGGAAGGTGATTGTCTGGCCGAAGTTCGTCGGATTGCCGTTGGAGCTGGAAGTGAACGCGACCGAAACGGTGTCGCCCGTGACCGTCAGGTTGACGGTGGGCGAGGTACTGGTGTTGTAATTGTTGTTGGTGCTGGTGTAGACGGCGTAGACCGGGACCGGGGTGGGACCACCGGGCAGAGCCTGGTAGCTGATCGTGGCGGTGGCAGTGTTGCCGCTTTGCACCAGGTTCATGGGTGTCTGGGCAACGCCGTTGACCCAGAACTGGACGGTGCCGGTGGGCACGCTGGTGGGGACGCTGGTGTTGCTCACCGTCGCGGTAAATTGGACCGTCGAACCGAGGCTCGTCGTGTAGTTGCCCGCGGAGACCAGGGTGGCGTTGGCAGTGACCACGGTGGAGGTCTGGTCGGCGTTGATGAGCTGACCGCCGCTGAGGCTTCCCGAGGAACCGCTGACGTAATTGCCATCGGAGTTGGAGTAAGTCGCGGTGACGGTGTAAGGGGTGGCGCTGGCGGCCAGGGCCGAGTCGGTGATCTGGAACAGGCTGCTGTTGCCGCTGACGGTATGCTGGGTCACCGGCGAGCCGTAGGGGACGCCATTGATGGCAAACTGGACGGAGCCGGTCGGGGCCCCCACGCCGTTGGTGCTGGTGTTGGTGACCGTGGCGGTGAACGTCACCGTCTGGCCGACGCCCGCCGGGTTGTTGTTGGAAGTGACCGTGGTGGAAGTCGAGTCTTCCTGGACGGTCTGACCACCGCTGAGGCTTCCCGAGGAACCGCTGACAAAATTGGCGCTGTCACTGGTATAGGTCGCGGAGATGCTGTAGGGGGTGCTGCTGGCGTTCAGGGGCAAGCCGCCGACGGTGAGGGGGTTGGTAATGGTGGCCGTGCTGCTGAGGCCGCTGCCTGTCGTCAGGGCCACCGGATTGCCGTAGGGGTTGCCGTTGAGGAAGAACTGAACCTTGCCGGTCGGTGCGCCGATGCCGTTGGGACCGCTGTTGGAAACCGTGGCGGTGAACGTCACCGTCTGCCCGAAGCTCGACGGGTTGGCACCGGAGCCCACCGTGGTGGAGGTGGCGTCCGGGTTAATGGTCTGATTGATGCTTTGCGAGGTCGTGCTCTGGTAGTCGCCGTCGGTGTTGGTATAGACGGCATAGACGCTGTAGGGGCTGCCGCTGATGGTCAGGGCCGTGTCGGCGGTGCTGGTCGCGGTGCTGGTCGTGCCGGTCGCTTGGGTCAACGATTCCGTGTCGAAGAGGACGCCGCCGACGTAGAACTGGACGCTGCCGGTCGGCGCACCCGTACCGCCAGGCGCTGGTGTTGGTCACCGTGGCGGTGAAGGTGACGCTCTGGCCGAGGGTTGCGGGGTTGGAGCTGGACAGCACCACGGTGCTGGTGGAGTCGGGATTGACCGTGTAGTTGGACAGTGTCCCGCTGTTGCCGAGGAACAGGCCGTCACTGCTGCCGGAGTAAGTGGCGGTGATCGTCTGGCCGCGGGCCACCGGCAAGGCCTGGGCGCCGGTAGCCGCAGTGGGGTAAACCCAGGCCCCGGCCACGGCGTTGTAGGAGACCGGGCCCGAACTGAACGAACCGTCGGTGAAGGTCACGGTCCCGGTGGTCGGTGCGCCGCTGCCGGGCGACATGGCGGCGACGGTGGCGGTCAAGGTCACGGGCTGGCCATAGACGGCCACGGCGCTGGGCGGGCTGGCACTGACCGTCACGGTGCTGTTGGTCTCGACGTTTTCAGCCACCGTGCTGGAATTGCTGCTGCCGAAATTGGTGTTGGTGCCCACGTAATCGGCCGTCAGGGCCTGGTTGAGTCCCTGGGGGAGAGCGTTGGTGATGAACAGCGCCACGCCCTCGTTCGAGGGGAAGGAAGTGTCTGTCCAGGTGCCGGTGCCGCCGGTGGCGCTCCCAGCATCCGCGGGGATGCCGGTGCCGTTGAGCGAGAACGAGGTGGCGTTGATCACCGTGATGGTGAAGGTGCCGTTGGCGGCGGCAAACCCGGGCACGGCCGAGATCGTGACGTTGTCGCCGGTGTTCATGCCGAACGTGGTGGCGGTGGTGATGACAATCGGGTTGGTGCCATCCCCGACGGCCGACTGGACGTTGCCCGACAGGGTGGTGGAAATGTTGCTCGTGCCCAGAAGAGTGGTGCCATTGTAGAACTGCACCGAGCCGCTGCTTGGGGTAGCTCCTCCCGTCTGATTGTCCTTGACGGTGGCGAGCAGACTCACCGTCTGACCCACCAGGATGGGGTTGGCCGACGTACTCAGGGCCGTCGCGGTCGGGTCCGGATTGACCGTGAAGCTGGGGCTGAGCGTTGCGGAATTGCTGTTGTAGTTGGTGTCGCCGGCAAACACCGCCGTGATTGAGTGCGGGCTGGTGATCGCCGACAGGTTGCTGGTGGTCAGGGAGACGATCAGGTCGCCTTGAGCATCCGTTGGCGACGAGCTGATCGTTCCGGAGAGCGCGGCCCCGCCCTCCATGAAGGTCACCGTGTCGTTCGGTGGGATGCTGATGCCCGCGGAGGGAGGTTTGACGGTCGCGGTAAAAGTCACTGACTGACCATAGAACGACGAGGTCGAGGGCGCCTCGTTCACGGAGGCAGTGATGCTCACGGTCGGGGTGGCCTTGCCGACGACCACGGGAATGGGGTTCTGAGTGGTGGACGTCGTGTAGTTGGAGGGAGTGTTGCCATCGCCCTGGTAGGTGGCCGTGACGGAGTTGGAGCTGCCGACGGTGAGGAAGCTGGAATCAATCCAGGTGCCGCCGCTGGCCGAGCCGGTGCCGCTGGTGCCGCTGAGCGTGAAGGTTGTTCCGCTGGTCACGGTGATGGCGAAGGAATTGTTGTTGACGCTGGTCGAGAGGGTCCCTGTCTGATCCGTGACGCCGGTGATCTCCACCTGGTCGCCGTTCACCATGCCCAGGGTGCTGGTGGTGGTAACGGTCAGGGGTCCGGAGCCGGTGCCGACGACCGAGCTGATGCTGCCCACCAGCGGGAAGGTGGCCGAGGCCGTGCCGTTGTTGTCGATGCTCAGCGTCCGCGACGTGGTGCCGTTGAGCGTGAAGACGACGTTGCCTTCCAGGGCCTCGGCGTTGGGCGTCACGGGCACCACCTGGGGCGTGACAGTGGCGCTGATGGTGAACGACTGCCCGTAGGTAATGCCAATCGAGTTGGAGGGATTGGTAACCAGGGTCGTGGGGTTGGCCTGGACCGTCAGGCTCGCGTTTGGCGCCGAGGATGAGGCGAAGTTGCCGGGGTCGCCATTGTACGTGGCCTGGACCACGTAACTGCCGATGTTCAGCGTCTGGCCGCCATAATGGTTGTTGTTGTTGTCGATGAAGGTCCAGGTGCCGCCGCCGGCGCTGCCGCTGGTGTCGGCGGTGGTGCCGTTGAGCAAGAACGTCGTCGCGCTTTCCACGGTAATGGTGAAGATCGTGCCGTTGACGATGCTCGACAGGCTGCCCGTCTGATCCGTGAGGCCGGTGATCTCCACCTGGTCGCCGGTCGCCAGGTTGGCGTTGGCGATGGCCGCACTGGTGGTGGTGATGAGGATGCCGTTGGCCGTGCCGGCAGCCGTGGCGCTGCCGCCGTCCTGCGGGTCGAAGACCGTGCCGACCGGCAAGGTCGCGGTGATGGGCGAGAAGGAGGGATTGGACGGCATGGTCACGGTGTACGTGACCGTATCGTTGGCCGGCACGGTGAAGGTCCAGGTGCCGCCGGTGGCGCTGCCGCTGGTGTCGGCGGTGGTCCCGTTGAGCAAGAACGTCGTCGAGCTTTCCACGGTAATGGTGAAGTTGTTGCCGTTGACGACGCTGGCCAGGCTGCCTGTCTGATTCGTGAGGCCGGTGATCTTCACCACGTCGCTGGTCGTCAGGCTGGCGGCAGCCGCGCTGGTGGTGGTGATGAGGATGCCGTTGGCCGTGCCGGCAGCCGTGGCGCTGCCGCCGACGCCGGCCGGGGTCACGTTGGCCAGGTACTGCACGTCCTGGCCATAATCCACCGTGGTCACGCCCGCCGACGGCACAGTCGAGAGGGTCACGTTCGCCGTGTTCAGCTGGCGCGTCAACTGGACTCGGTTGTTGGTGTAGTCGTAGGTGACGCCGTAATTCTGGCCATTGAGGAAAAGCTGGGTCAGCGGATTGCCCGTGATGGGATCCTGGAACGTCCCGGTGAGCTGGCCGCCGGTCACCTGGATGATCGTGAACGGCGCGTAGCCGATCGGGACCGGCACGGAGAGCCCGGTCAGCTGAGCGTTGTTGAGGTTCAGGCCGCCGCTCCCCTGGACGACCAGCTCATTGCTGGTGAAGGTCGGGTTGGTGCCGGTAATGGTGACGCTGAAGGCAGTGGCGCTGTTCCAGGTCTCCGTCGTCGATCCCGTGTTGCTGGTGAGAGTGCCGGGGTTGACGTTGCTGTTGCCGGGCGCCGCCGTGCCGCCCACGGTGGAGGACGCGGGCAGAATAATGCCGACCGGGTCGGTGCCGCCGAGGGTGCCGCCGTTGAGCGTGACGGCGCCCACAGTGTTCCCCGAAGGGGCGTCGGCCAGCAGCGTGCCCGCCGTCACCGTGGTGGTTCCAGTGAAGGTCTCGTCGTTGGTCAGTTCCAGCGTGCCGCCGCCCAGCTTGGTCATTCCGGCCGTGGTCGGATTGGTGGTGATCACCGCGCCGATGGTCATGTCCGGGGCCGGTGTCTGGGGGCCCGGTCCGTTGACGGTGATGGCCGGCGACGCCATGCCCAGCACGAGGGTGCCGGTGCCTGTAATCTGGGACTGGATGCCGCTGGCGCTGGCCGCGCCGGTCAGGCTGGTGTTGACGGTCAGCGAACTGGTGCCACTGGCCAGGCTCACCTGGCTGCCGGTCATGGTCAGTGTCTGGGCGGTCAGCGAACTGCCGGCCGCCAGACTCGCCTGGGCGCCAGTCATGGTCACCGCTGACACGGTCAGTGAACTGCCGGCTGCCAGGTTCGCCTGGCTGCCGGTCATGGTCAGCGTCTGGAGAGTCTGCGACACGCTGGCGTTCTCGTTGAAGACTCCGTCGCTGTTGACCGTGACCGTCGAGGTGCCGCTGCCGATCTGGTTGCTCTGTTCCAGAGTCACCACTTCCGAACCCGCCGGCGAAGTGCCGTTGCCCACAACCAGGCTGCCGGGCACGGCCGTGCCGGTGACGTTGAGCTGCAGCGTGCCGCCGTTGACAGTGGTCAGGCCGCCGTAGGTGTTGCTGTACGTGCCCGATTCCACCAGAGTGCCGCTGCCGACCTTGGTCACGTTGATGCCGGCGCCGTTGTCCCCGATCGTGGCGGCCGTCCCATTGGTAGCGCCCAGGGTCAACGTCGTGCCGGTGTCGGCGCCGATGGTCACCGTATTGCCGAGGGTGCTGTTGGTGGCCAGCGTGATGGGGCTGGCCCAGGTATTGCTGCCGCCGGCATTTTCCAGGGCCCCGCCGTTGCTGACGCCGATGCCGATGAGCGTCAGCGGCTCGGTCGAGATGGTGATGTTGGTGGCCAGCTGCAGGGCCGCGGTGTTGGCGTAGGCCGTGGTGGGAGGATTCAGGGACGCCTGGCCTGTGGTGCTGCCAACGGTCAGCAGAGGCAAAGGCGAGGTGGCCTGGCCCAGGCTGCCGCCGAAGGTGATCACGTAGACGTTGCTGTTGGCCCCGATCTCCTGGACGACGCTGACGGAGCCACCGCCACCGCTGCTCCAGGCGCCATCGGGCGTCGTGGGCGGGTTGGCCGTGAAGCCGCCGGCAAAGTTGGTGTTGTTGGTGCCGTTGAGTACAAACGTCGTCGGACTTTGCACGGTAACGGTGAAGGTGCCGTTGTTGATGGCGCTGAAGCCCGAGATGTTGCTCAGGGTGACGCTTTCGCCATTGCTCAGCCCGGTGGCGGCGTCGACGCCGTGACGACAACGCCGGTGCCCAGGACGTAGTTGGCCGAGACCACCGAGCCCTGCAGTGCGATGGCGGCCAGGTTGTTCAGGGCGGTCTGCATGTCGGCTGCCAGGGTCGAGTCGGTGACGCTGAGGGCCGAAGTCGTGTTCGCGGCGCCGTTGCCGTTGAATTGCAGCTTGAAGGTGCCGGTGATGCCGCTGGGAACGGTGACGGTCTGCTGCACGGTAGGATTGACGGCGGTGCCGTAGGAGCCATCCACCATTTTGGTCACGACCGCCGAGGTCCCCGCCGAGGCCGCGGCGGTCATCAGTGGCTGGGTGCTGCCATAGACGGCGCCGCCGTTGAAGACGACCGTGTAAATGTTGTTGCTGGAGTCGTAAGTCACGGTCACGCCGCTGATCCAGTTACCGCTTGTGCCGGAAGCAGTATCGCTGCTGGTGCCGCTGAGAGAGAAGGACGCCCCCGGGTTGATCGAGCCAATCACGTAAGAGGCGTTGGGAACACCCGTGACACCATTGACGTAGACGTTTTCGCCCACGATCAGCCCCGCGGTGTTTGGGGTGTTGATAAGGACGGTGCCGCTGGGGCCATTGTTGTTGGCCGACGTCACGTTGCCGCTGATCGCGCCCACGGACGGCAGGGCGTCCAGGGCGTTCTGCACCGTCAGGGCGCTGGCGCCGAACACTCAGCGAGCCGGGCAGTCCGGGAATCGGCGTGCTGGAGCCGTTGAAGAACAGCTGGAAGTGGCCGGTGGCACGTCCGGTGAGAGTGACCTGCTGCGTGTCGCTGACCAGGGGAGAACCCAGCGCCCCGGCATTCTGAACGTTCAGGATGCCCGCGTTGACCAGGGTTTCGCCGGTGTAGGGGTTAGTGCCGGTCAGGTCAATCGTGCCCATGCCGACCTTGGCCAGGCTCACGGCCGGGACCGGGACCGGGCTGGCATTTTGCAAGCTGCCGCTGATTTGCAGAGTGGAGCCGGCGTCGGCGCCAAGGGCGGTGTTGGATGCCAGGGTGATGGTCGCCGCCCCACTGGTTGGGAGTGTTGCCGTCGTCCTGGTTGTTTTCCAGGGCGCCGCCGTTGTGATACCCGGTGCCGTTCAGGGTCAGCGCCTCGCTGGTGACGTTCAGTCCCGCGGGAGCCGTCAGCTGACTGCCGTCCAGCTGAAGGCTCGCGCCCGGCATTGACCGTGGCGCCCAGGTTGCTGGCCGGGTTCCCCAGCGCACCGCTCTGCTGAATGCGCAGGATGCCCGCCGAGATGGTGGTGGCGCCGGTGAAGGTATTGCTGCCCCCGCTGGGATCCAGGATCAGCAAGCCGGCCGCGGTCGGTTGAGCCAGGTTGTAGGCCAGCCCCATGGTGCTGTTGGCGACCTGGCCAATGACGCCGCCGATGGTCAGGCTGTCCGTGGGATTGACGGAGAGAGTCTGGATGACCACGTTGCTGCTGGGAGTCGTCGCGGGGCAAAGGCGGCATCCTCGGCCAGGGTGACGTTGCCCAGGATGGTGTTGGCACTGCCGACGTTGTCCAAAGCCCCGGAGTTGTTGTTGCCGGTGCCGGTCAGGCGAATGCTCTGGGTGCCGGGATGGTAATGCCGCCATCGCTGTCGGTCGCCGTGGCCCCGTCGCTGGAGGTGATCGTGGTCTGGATCAGCGGCAAGCCCGACCGTGGGGTCCAGCCGGTGAAGGTGATGGCGAAGACAGTATCGCTGCGTTGGCCGAGACAGTCGCGCTGCCGCCCACGTTGCTGATGGTCGAAAGGTTGTTCAGCGCGGTCTGGATGGCGGAGCTGTCGGCGAGCGGATTGCCGGTGTAAAGGATGTCGGCAGTTAGGGCGGAGCCGTTGAAGTTCAGCTTGAACGTCGTGCTTGCGGTTGGGTTATTCAGAGTCAACAGCTGCTGGGTGGACTGCAGTTGCAGCTGGGCGGTGTCCAGCACGGTCACGGTGTTGGCGGCCGCTCCCAGGGCCGAGGCGTTCTCGACGTCCAGCACGCCCTGGGAAACCACGATGCCGATCGCGAAGGCGGCGTTCCAGCCGCCGCCCTTGTGTAGTTGGCGTTGCCGTTGGAACCATTCAGCGAGAACGTGGTGTTACTCAGGACCGTGATGGTCCAGGTGCCGTTGGCGTCGGTGTAGCCGCACACGCCGGCCACTGACACGGTCTCGCCGGTAGTCAGGCCGGCGGTGCTGGCGGTGGTGACGACGATTGGAGCCGTCTTGCTCGTTGCCGGTGACGATGCCGCTGGCGTCGACGGGAAGAGGAAGCTGCCACTGCCGCTGGCCAGTCCGAAGGTGTTGGGGTCGTCAAGCACCAGGGTGCCGGGCAGTTCCTTGACCAGGCTGAAGCCATTGCCGCTGGATGGTGCCCAGGCCCTGGCCATTGCCGATGGTCAGAGGCCCCGGTATCGACGCCGATGGTCGAGTTGGTCGCCAGGGTGATGGTGCCGGTGTAAACGTTGTTGCTGCTGAGGCTGCGGAGGGCGCCGGTGTTGTGGCCGTTGAACTTGATGCCGTCGCCGTTGAGGGTGACCGGCTCCAGGTTCAGGCCCGTTTCCAGCACCAGGGCCGCCCCCGAATCCACCGTGGTCCCACCGGCGTTCACGACGGTGTTCACCTGCACGGTGGAGGTGCCGGTGGGGATGGCGATGAATTGCGGCAGGGGCTGCTGGGCCAGGGTGCCGAGGAAGTTGACCGTGTAGACGTTGCCGGCTCTGGGTCACCAGCACGGAGCCGCCCGCCCCGCTAATGGTGCTCAGGGCATTGAGGTTCTGGACGCTGGCCGTCGGTCCCACGCCGCCGGAGGCGGGCACGTTGATCGCCAGCGCAGCGGTCGTCTTGCCCTCAAAGGTCAGCGTGAAGGTGTCGTTCAGCGACCCCGTGGTGACCGTGAGCTTCTGCGATTCCGTGGCGCCCAGCGACTGCGGGTTGTCGATGACCAGCTGGCCTTGCTGCACCACCATGGCGCCGCCAAAGCTGTTGGCGTAGGCGAGGACGACATTGCCGACGCCAGTCTTGGTCAGAGTGGGGTTGGAGTCGGCCGTCAGGTCGCTGATGGTGTTGGAAACGGTGAGCTGGGCGGCGGAGACGCCGTTGGCCAGGGCCTGAGTGCCCTCGACGTTGATGGTCGTGGCCCCGCCCAGGATGATGGGCCCGGCCCAGATGGTCTGGCCGCCCAGGACGGTCAGGCGCCCTCGTTGTTGACCGGAACGGTAACGGTGGCCCCGTCGGTGGACGTGACCGTGCCGGTGATCGGCAACGCGGTCCCGGCCAGGGTGCCGCCGATGAAGGTGACCGTGAAGGCCGTGTCGGTGGAGTTGGGGCTCACCGTCACGTAGCCGCCGGTGCTGGTGATGCTCGACAGGCCGTTCAGCGCGTTCTGGATGTCGTAGGCGTCGTCGGTACCGACGACGCCATTGTTGGCGCTGCCGTTGTAGGTGATCGCGGAGGTCGTCTTGCCGTTGAACGTCAGGGTAAACGTGGTGGTGCCGGCGGTCGCGTTGTTCAGCGTGATGACCTGCTGCGTGCCGGGGGCCGCATCCAGGGAGTACTGATAGACACCCCGGCCGTCCGTCCCGATCGTCAGGATGTTGGTGTTCTGGTTCAGCTCCATCGTCTTGACCTGGACGGCGGGCAGACCATTGCCCAGACGCGTCCAGGTGGTGCCGCCGTTGATCGACTGGAACACCCCACGTCGTTGCCCACGTACAGGTAGCCGGTGCGCGGATCGAGGACCAGCGACCAGGCCGGCGCACTGGGCAGGTTGTTGCTGACGTTGATCCATGTCTGACCGGCGTCGGTCGTCTCAAACACCTGAGCGTTGCCGAAGGCGTCGCGGACCGCGTAGACCGTGTCGCGGTTGCGTGGATCGACCACCAGCTGCACGATGTGTCCCAGGCTGGCAATGGCTGTGCCGGTGGCGGCGTCAACCCAGTTCAGACCATCGTTCTTGGTGACGTAGATGTTGGTGCCATCCGTGACGTAGATCGTATTGGGATCGTAGGTGTTGGCTCCCAGGTCCGAGACGGCCCCAATCCCCGAGGTCGGGAACCGCGGATCGGCGCGTAGGTTCCCTGGTAGGTGGCAATGGCCAGGTCGGTGACCTAGTGCCGGGCAGGGGGTTGCCGCGGCTGAACCAGCTGGTGCCGCCATTCAGCGATTCGTCCACGGTGCCTCCACCGACCACGATGCGATTGGGGTTGGCGGTGTCCACCACGAAGGGGAACGTGGACGGGTAGGGCTGGGCCCCGTGGGACCGCTGGCAACGGTCAGGATCGAAGTCCAGGTTCCGGCGGCGCCGCCCTGGGTGGACTTGTAGAGGTCCATGTTGGACGCCGAAGGACGGTGTGATGCCGGCGGAGTAGGCGATGGGCTGCGTCTGACCCGAGTTTGTGGCCGTGCTGAACTGGACCTCGCCGCCGTCCTGGGCGGCGGGATTGTTACTGTCGATCCAGGTCAGGCCGTCATTGGTGGTCACCAGCGTGCCGTTCATGTTGCCGCCGGCCAGGATGTCATTGGGATTGGTCGGATTGGTGGCCACGCTGTTGATCTGCGAGATGTCCAGGTTGCCGTTAAGGTTGGTCCAGGTATTGTCCCCGAGTTGAATTGCCACAAACCGCCGTCGCCGCCGAAGTACAGTCGTTGTTGCGCTGACGGCGATCGCATGCTGTGCGGTGAGCGGACCGTAGCCGGCGTCAGCGGACAGATCGGTCCAGGCGCCCAGGCCGTTCATCTCGTAAATCTGGCCAGCGTCGGTGGCCGTGTCGTTCACCTGGCCGGCCACGTACACGTTGCCGGCGTTGTTGGGGTTCACCCAGATGGCGTTGTTGTACTGGCCGCCGTCCTGTCCGCCGCCCTTGGCATCCAGGTAAGCCGGATTGGGCACGGTGGCCACCGCTGCCATGGAGAACCAATCGACACCGCCGTCCGGGCTCACCTCGATGGCCTGGAACCCACCGCTGGTGTTGGCGACCGAGGCGTAGATGGTCGGGCCGCCATAGAAGGTCCCGTTGATCGTGAGGCCCCGGTCGCACGCGATCTTGATGTTTCCTCCGCCAAAAGGGTATGCGTTGGGGCTCTCGTTGTCCTGAGCCAATGGATAAATCGGCGATTGGTCCATAATAAATTGCGAGTTGGTGTCCGGGTTGTAGTTTGGGTCGCCGACGAGCCATTGCGTGTTGCTCGCGTTGGTCGCGTTGGCCGCCCCCGCGAGACGGTAGACGCCATTGACGTCGAACTCGCCGTTCGACAAAACTGCCGGTGGCGGTCCCCAGGGCGGCGTAGAGGTTCCGCCGATCATGGCCATGGAAGTCCAGGTCGCGTCGTTCTGCGGAAAAGAGATCTGGTAGTTGTCGTCGGGCCCCGGAGTGTTCGGGAAGGCGCCCGCGTGGGGGGCGCCGAACACGGCCTGTCCATAGGTGGGATCGTTTGCGGTTATGTTGGGGCTCATTTGGGGTGCGGGGCGCGGATGGTTGAGACAATGTCCGTCAGATCGACCCAGGCCCCGGCCGCACCGGCGCCGCCGGGCTGGATGCGCAAGACTCCCGGGTTTCCCGAGGTGCCGTTGACCACCGTCAGGGGGCCGCCGCGAACGGTTTCGGACACGTTGATGACCGGGACGCCGAAACCACCCGGCGGCGGCCAATCGGTGGTCATCAGCGGAATCGTGGTCTGGGAGAGACCGCCCATGAAATTGACCTCGAAACTGGGCGGACTGAAGCCGTGATGCCCAAATCCCGAGGGCGTCAGAGGAATCACCATCACCGAGCCACCGGTGCCGGCGAAGGGAGCGTTTGCCAGCAGGGTGTCCAGGGCGTTCTGAATCAGGGGGGCGTCGTTGGTGTCGGGCTGATTTTGCCGGGGGGCCTTGCCAGGTGAGCAGGGGCGTCGTGGCCGAATTGCCGCCGTAGGTGATGGTGATGTCGTACTGCGTGCCGAGTTGGACGCAAGCCATTGAAGCTCAGGGTCTGGATCTCATTCTGGCCGCTGCCGCCGTCGCCGTCGGCAACGTAGAGGTTGCCGCCATTGTAGATCATCGAGGAGATCCCCTTGCCATACAAGGGGTTGGCCACCGTGTTCTGAGTGCCGACCGTGGCCGCGTCGCCGGTGACCAGGCTCCAGGTCTGACCGCCGTCGAACGTTTGATAGACGCCCGTGCCATAGAACGAATCGGGGGAGTTGTCGGTTTCGCCGGTGCCCAGGAACAGGTGCAAGGCATTGCCGGCATCAATGGTGATGGCCCCGCAGAACAGGGCGGTCTGGACAACCAGGCCCGGTTGCACCACGGAGGCAGTGACGTTGGCCGAGTTGGTTGTCAGCAAGCCCACGTCCTCCCGCCAGATTGCCGCCGAAGGTGACCGTGTACGGCCCGCCGGCAGCGCCCGTGACGGTCACCGTTCCGCCAACCGTGCCGGCGGCCGTCAGGGCCGCTTGCAGGGCGTTCTGCACGCTGGCTCGCCGCCGTTCCGGGACGTTGTTGGCCAGGGCCCCCGTGGTCGCGGTGTTGCCGCTGCTCGGGTCGGTATAGGTGATGGTGAACGTTGCCGGTGCCGGCGGCGTCTCCGCGATCGTTTGCACGGTCGAAATGTTGCTGAAGCCGGACTGGAGCAAGGTGACCGTGTCGATGCCGAGATTGACGGTCATCAGGGGGATGTTCTGTCCGGCCAGGGTGCCGCCGAAGGTGACGGTGTACACCGAGCTGTTCGGCGGGCCGCCGGTCACGGTGACCCAGCCGCCGGCGCCGCCGATGGTCGAGAGCGCGTTCAGCGCCGACTCGACCTGGGCGGCGGTGGGGTTGGCCGGGATCGCGGCCGTGGTGGCGCCGTTGAACGAGAGGGTGAACGGGCTGCTCCAGGTCGCGGGGCCGGGAACGTAAACGCCGTTGCCGCTGATGCCGGTCAGGTCGAAGCTGTTGGCCGTCACGTTGCCGATGGTAAACGTGCCATTGGCGGCCGTGTTGCCGAGGACGCCGCCGATCGTCACCTGCTGGCCGATGACCAGCCCGGTGGTGTTGGCGGTGCTGATGACAATCGGGGTGGCGTTGGTGGCATTGCTGATGACGCCGCCATTCAGGGTCAGCTGCTGCACCGAGGGGATGGCGTCGAAGATGGGCTGCCAGGTCTGGCCGTCGTTGGTGGTCTTCCAGGCGCCGCCGCCCGCCGTGGCGATGTAAATCGTGTTGGCATTGAACGGATCGACGGCGATGCCGGTAATCCGGCCGGTGGTGTTCTGGTTGCCGATGGTCTGCCCGTTGGTGATCGGCGCGGGGCCGACGTTGAACCACTGCTGCGGCGCGTTGGGAGCGGCGTTGACGCCCGTCCCCTGAACCAGCAGCGGTTCGCCGGTGATCGTGAGGCTGTTCTCCAGTTGCAGCGAGGCCCCGTTATCGACCACGGTGCCGCCGGCCCCGTCGTTGACCACGGCGACGCTGGCCAGCGCCGGGTTACTGGACACCATCGTCGGCTGGTCGAACCCAATCAGGTTGCCGCCAAAGGTGACCGTGCAGACGTTGCCGGCCTGCTTCACGGTCACCGAGCCGCCCACGTCGGCAGCACCGTTGATCGTGGTCAGGTCGTTCAGGGCGGTCTGCATGTCGGCGGCCAGGTTGGGGTCGGAGGTGCTCAGCGAGCCCGTGGCGGGGAGCCGTTGAAGCACAGCGTGAACGTGCCGCTGCCAGTCAGGGTGACCGTCTGCACTTCCGCGATGCCCCCGCCGCCCAGGGCGAAGTTGTTGTCGATGGTCACGACAACGTTGGGCAGGATCGTGGTGGTGCCGCGGTAGGTATTGGCCGCGGTCAGGTCCACCTGGCCAATGCCCGTGATCGGCAAGGGCGAGCCATCGGTGAAGGGCACGTTGTTGTCGTCGATGATGCCGTTGAGAAGGATGGCCGCCTGTGCTTGCCCGGCGCCGGCGGGCGGCTGCAGGTAGATGGCGCCTCCGGTCGTGGCCTTGGCCACTCCCACGTAGCCCAGCGCCACCAGGACGTTGCCCGCTCCCAGGGCCGCGTTCAGCGCCGCCTGGATGTTCGCTTCCAGGGTGGAGGCGTTGGAGCTGTAGGGGATGGGGCTGGTTGCGGTGAAGACGCCGGTCGTCGGGTTGTTGTAGGTGAGCGTGAAGGTGCCGCCGGTGATGCCGCCGCTGAAAAACAGGGTCTGGACGGCGTTGATCGACTGTCCGAAGGTCTGGGACAGGACCGAGACGCCGCCCGCGGTCGAGGTGGCGGCGGTGACCGTCGGCGACGTGCCGGTCAGGCCGCTGCTGTTGGCGATCAGGGTGGGCTGGCTGAGCCCGGCCAGGCTGCCCTCGAAGGTGAGCGTGAACGGGACGTTGAGACTGATCGGCCCCGTCCACTCCACCTGGGTCGGAATGAACGGATCGTTGCTCGGGGTGGTCGCGGTGTTGTTGGTGTAGAGGACCAGCGGCGCGGTATCGGCGAAGGTGTTGTTGCCGGTGCTGTTCAGGATCAGGTGTTCGTTCTGGATTTCCAGGCCGTCCTGGAGGCCGCCGTTGTAGGTGGCGATGGTGCTGGCCAGTTCCAGGGCCGTTCCCGGTTCGGTGGTGACCGTGCTGCCGCCCAGGCCCAGGCCGACGTTGTTTTGCAGCAGGATCACGCCCTGCTGTATGTCCACCGGGCCGGTGAAGGTGCCGGGGCCCTCGAGGATCAGCCGTTGCGAGCCCAGCTTGTTGATGCCGCCGGAACAGGCCCCATCGCTCTGCGTGCCGAGCAGGGTGAGCTGGCTGAGGACGTTGTTGGCCGAGGAATAGTTGATCGAGGTCCATTGGCCGCCGCTGGCGTAAGGGGCGGTGCCGGTGGAGCCCAGCAAGTCGAAACTGTTGGCCGTCAGGTTGGCGATGGTGAAGGTGCCGTTGGCGGCCGCGTTCCCGCCCACGCCGCTGATCACGACCTCTCGCCGTTGACCAGGCCGGCGGTGCTGGTGGTCGTGATGGTGATGGGGGAGGTATTGCTGGCGTCGGTGATGGTGCCGTTGCTGCTGTCGAAGATCTGTTCGACGCCCAGGCCGACCTGGCCATTGAGGGAATGTTGCCGGTGATGGTGTTGGCCCCCGCCAGGCTCATCAAGGCGCCCTGCTGGGTGACCAGCGGGTAAATGGCAGTAGGTCCAGGTGCCGCCGTTGACGTAGGCGCCGCTGGCGGTGGAGCCATTCAGGGCGAAAGTGCTGTTGCTCAGGACGGTGATGGTCCAGGTGCCGTTGGCGGCCAGGTTGCCGGTGACGCCGCTGACCGTCACCGTGTCGCCGGTGACCAGGGCGGCCGTGCTGGCCGTGGTGATCACGATGGGGTTGCCGGGAGCGGGGTTGCTGGCCCCGGTGACGGTGCCGCTGGCGGTGTAGGGGACTCCCGTGCCGGTCAGGGTCAGGTTGTCGGTCAGGTTGAGGTCGCCGGCGGAACCGGCCACGGTGGGGGTCACCGTGATCGAGGTGCCCGCTCCCGTGAGCCCGCTAAGCCCGGTCATCGGGATGATGTACTCGTTCGGCAAGTGGCCCCATTGAACGTGACGGTGAAACTGTTGCTGGACCCGGCGACCGGGGTCACGGTCACGCCGCTGCTCCAGGTGCCGGTGTTGGCCGTATAGGCGCCGTTGCCGGTGGAGTTGACCAGCTGGAAACTGTTGCCCGTCAGGCCGGCGATGGTCCAGGTGCCGTTGGCGGCCGTGTTGCCCTTGACGCCGCTGATCGTCACCATGTCGCCGTTGACCAGGCCGGCCGTGCTGCCGGTGCTGATCACGATGGGAGACGCATTGGTGGCTCCGGTGATGGCGACACCGTTGAGCCCGCCGACGGGTGCCATTGCGTTGAGGGCGTTCTGGATGGTGCTGGCCAGCGTGGTGGGGTTGGCGCTCCAGTTGAGAAACGGGGTGAAACGGAAGTAATTCACCACGTTGGAGAGGGAGAACGTGCCGCCCGTGATGGTCCCGCCGAAGGTGATGGTCTGCTGTTCGTCGACGGGGGTTGGGGACAGAGGGAGCAAGTGCAGGGCGGCGTTGTTGGCGACTGTGATGCTGGGCTGGTTGTTCTGGCTCTCGTTGGCGAATGGCTGCCCAGGGAATGGGAATTCTCGATGGTCACCACGCCCGCCTGGATGTTGGTGCCGCCGTGTAGCTGTTGGCGGTGGGCAGGATCAGCTGGCCCTGGCCAACCTTGGTCAGGATGCCGTTGGCGATGCCGCCCGTCTGGCCGGTGATCATCAAACTGTCGTCCAGCGGCTGACCCAGGGCGGTGACGTTGTATTGTAGGGGGCCCCGGTCGCGTCCGTGGTGTCATCGACGCCGATAGCCGCCCCACCGTTCAGATCGAAGGTCACCGGTGACGGAATTGATGCCGTCATGGCTGTACAGGGCGCCGAGGGTCGTGGTGCCGGTGTTCCAGCCGTTGCCGGTAATGGTGATGGTGTTAGGCAGCGTCAGACTGTCGGTGGGTGCCAGATTGTTCGCCAGGCGGAAATCGACTGCCAGCTCCAGGGTGGTGCCGATATTGAGCCGTGATGGTCCAGCTGCCGAGACCGACGGCCTTGGAGTCCTCGACTTCCAGAACGCCGCCGCCGAATCGGCCGATGGTGAGCCCCACCGGTAAAGGTGTTGGGCGTGGTCAGGATCAGCGTCCCGTTGCCCCATTTGTCGAGGGTCGTCGTGCCGTTGATCAGGCCGGCCGAAAGGTGCCCCCGCCCGTGTAAGTCCCGTTGCTGGTGGTGGCGTTGTGATCAGCTGATAGATGGGTACTGGTCGATCGACCGTGACGATGAAGGATGTCCCGTTGTCAGGGCCGTTTCGCCTTGCATGCCGGATGAAATGGACCGTTTCGCCACTGAGTCAGGCCATCGGGGTAGGCGGTGGTGATTTCGATGGGGCTGGCCGCCGCTGGCCGTGGTGCCGCTGACGCCGCTGAACCAGGTGCCGGGCCGTTGACCGTGCCGTGCCATTGGAGCCCACCAGCTGGAAGGTCGTGGTGCCGCCGTTGACGACGATGTTTTGGATCGTCCAGGTGCTGTTGGCGGCCGTGTTGCCCTGGACGCCGGTGATCGTCACCGGGTCATTGACCGACAGTCCGGCGGAGGCGCTGTTGGTCGGGACGGTGACCGAGATGATGCCCGCGCCACTGCTGGTCGAGGAGATCGAGCCCTTGATGCCAACGGTCCCGCCGAGTTCGGGGTAGGGGCTGCCGGCGTTGATCACTTGCCGTCGGGCACGTTCACCGGGACCCCGGCCAGGCCGCCGATGGTCAAGGACGAATTCTGGCTTTCCGGGACGTTGCCGGTTGCCCCGTAGACGCCGACCAGGGGGATGTTGGCGCCCTGGATGATCTGGCCCGCCCAGGTATTGTTGCCCGAGACGTTGTCCAGGACCTGTTATCCGGTGTAATGTCAACGGGTGTGGCCTCCCTCGCCGGCGTAGCTGAGCAGCTGGTTGGTCACCGTGATGCTGCCGCCCGGGGCGTTGGCGCCATCGATCTCCAGCGACCCCGCCATGCCGTTACGTTGTTAGTGAGAACGTTTCGGTATCGGCCATGTCGTCGGCGTTGCTGGGCACGTTGCCGTGCGGCGCATGGCCCAGGGCGTAATCGTTCTGGATGGTCACGGTGCCGTTGTCGACCGTGGTTGTAGCCCTGGTAGGTGTTGGCGGCGCTGAGAATGATCTCGCCCGTGTCGATGGGGGTATTGTTGAACGTCAAGTTGTCATTGGCGTTGTTGGAGTTGTTTGTCGAGGTGATCACGCCGGAAATCGTGAACGTGCCTTGTCCCGAAGTGGGGCTGACGCTGGAAGTGGCGGCGATGGTCGTGTTGGTGTTGAACGTGATGTTCCCCGACCAGGTGGCGTCGTTGTTGCCGCGCCGCCGTTGTTGTACAGCAGCGATTCCTGCGCCGGTTGAGCCGGTCCCGGACAAGGTCAAACTCTGCGGGATAGGCGTGGCATTGGTCAGGGTGCCGCCGCTGTTGTCCACCTCCAGGGTGGCGCTCGACTCCACGTTGACCGTGTTGGTGGCGGCATTGGTGCCCAGGGCCTTGGCGTTGGTGATCGACAGCACGCCTTGATGGACGTCCATGGGCCCGGCGAAGCCGCTGGGGAGCGTGCCGCCGACGCTGTTGTTGGCCGACAGCACCAGGGTGGACTGCGGAGCAGCGCCGTTGCCGTTGACCAGCAGCTCGGTGCCGCTCGCCCCTTCCAGGTGGCCGGACACCGTCAGGGCCCCCCCGGATTGCACGTTGATGCTCACCTCGGAGCCGACCAGATCCATGTCCATCGAGATGGTCGTGTTGGGCCCGCTGACGTTGATGGCGCCGCTGCCGGACGCACCATTGTTGTCCACCTCCACCGGATTGGGACCGGCCACGGTGTAGCCCGCGCCGGTGACTGTGATCGAGCCCACGGTGAACGGCACCCCGGCCGTCGGCCCGATGTTGTTGGCGGTGTTGACGCTCGCAGTCGTTGGGAAGATCAGGGCCGTGGTCGGCGACGACACGGGAACGCCCATGTCCCAGTTGCCGGCGGTCCCCCAGTTGCCGTCTCCTCCCAGGCCGGTCCAGGTGTAGGTAGTGGGGGTGATGCGGTTTTCCAGCTGTTCGATTTTCGGCAAGTACCAGGCGCCGACCACGGTTCGCACCCGGGGCGCGAACAGCGACTTCAGCCAGCCGGACCAGGAGAACGGCTGCAAGGGGAGGTACGGTTCGACTCGGGCCGAAATCAACGACTTCAGCCAGGGCCAGGAGTATCGCTTCATCGTGGTGCCTCTTGACACGGGATCGTCCGAGTTCACGGGAGCGGGCGCCACTCCTTTTCGCCCGGGGCGAGTTGCCGGGCCAGAACCGACCCGCGTGGCGAGGCCTTTTCCAGCCCTGGAAAACGTGTTCCGCGTCAAGAGACAAGACGGACCCGGCGGCCCGGCAGCCGGGTCCGTTGCGAGTGCCGGGGGACGCCGGATCGCGCCCGAGTCACCTGGCGGGCGAGGGTGGGCTGGTGGGTTCGGCTGGCTGTCTCTCTTCGCGGCCCAATTCTCGACAAGAGAAACGACGTTGCGACCGGTCGGCAGCAACCGCATCGATTCCGCGTTTCCCTGGAAACATTGTTATCGTTCCGGTTCCGGGATCAGGAGATCAGGAAACACAATTCGCCTCGGCGGTGAGGCATCGCTAGCGGGGAACAAGCCAACTTCCACTCTTTCCAGATGCGCTGGCGAGGAAAAGCCGGCGCTGAACAACGAATGCAACGCCTTTCCTGAATTTAGCAGATTATTTTAACGTCACGGATGGCGCTGTCCAGCCAATTTATCTGAAATCTCCAAAAAGGCGATGTTTTTACTCGCGAATAAACGGACCCCGGACTGACCCCATTCCCATATCCACTAACCTGCAAGCTCTCGGCGCACGTGACCGCCTGGCGGAGGGGTCGGGACCGAGGCTGACAAGGGGGCTGGCCCGGCCGGGCGCTTGAACCTGCCGGCCCGGGCTCGTGTCCTGTCGGAGGGCCGGCGTACCGGCCTTGCCGGGGGCGCCGGCGCTGCCGGGGGAAAAATCGCTCATCCGAGGTGGCAACGGCTTGACGGATCTGCCACAATGGGTAAGTACCGCTCCTCTCTTCGTGAGACGGCCGGGATGGGACTGTGCGAGGCAATCCGGAAACATGCAGACCGTTTCCCGCTTTGAGGCCAACCTGCTGCGGCTGCTCTATTTCTTTCTGCGCCGCGAGCCGATCGAGCGGGCCTTGCCGCTGGTGGAGAACCGCTGCCAGGCCCCGACCTGCCTGAGCCGGGGCACGGTCCGCCTGGTCCAGGACGCTCTGGCCAAGGGCTGTACCCACGAACTCGGCGAGCGCGGCGGCTGGCGCCAGGAACGCCATCTGCGCGGCGAGCGCGTGGCCGAGGGCCGGCTGTGGCAGCGCACGCCGCCCGAGGGACTGGGCCTGACGTTCTCCGGACATGCGATGGAGTTTTTGGTCTGGATCACCGCCGCCCGGCCCGGCGACAAGGAGCCCCGCTGGCAGCCGGCCGAGAAGGACCTGACCATCGGGGATCAACTGTTGCTGTTCTTCGCCCACGAGGGGCTGCGCGAGAGCGGTGAGGGGCTGGGCGCGCCGGAACTCCGCCGCCGGCCTCCGTTTGTGCATCATGGGCTCTGCTGGCTGTGCTATCCCGAGGACTTCGGCAAGACCCCAGCCGAGGAGGATCCGAACTTCCAGCCCTGGACAAACGGCCTGGGAGCGTGCATCATCGAGGCATTGCAGCCCCAACTGGCCGAGCGCTGGATCCAGATCGAGGGCAGCAAGGAACGGCTGGCCTCGCCGCAGACCATGCAGGCCCTGGGCGGTGCCCAGGAGAAGGCCCTGGGCGGCTTCCTCGACGCCATCGAGCATCTCGGCCGGCTCGACCTGGCCCGCTTCGTCCTGCGGTCGGCCACGGTGATTGTCGGCCCCTACGCCCACGCCGGCATGTGGACCGGGGCCCTGCATACGACCGGCATGCGTCTGGCCGACCGCACGGCGACGTATCAGTCGGCGATGGTCTTTCTGCACCAGCTGGGTCGCTTCGCCGGGTGGGCGCGGCGGGCCCGGGCCACCAGCTATTTCGACGAGGGCTACCAGGCCGCCCAGCTGTTCCTGGCCGACTGGGAGCAATACCAGGGCGACGTTCTGTGCGAGCGGGCCCAGAACATCATCCGCCAGATGGACCCGCTGCGGCAGGCTTAACCGATCCACAGGAGGCCGACCATGAGTCGCGCTTATCGCATCAGCGTCAAGGAAAGCATTAACCGGGTGATCAAGGCCGAGGACAAGGTCTGCACGCACCTGGAGATTCTCGAAGTGCTGCCTCCGGAGCAGATGGGCGAACTGCTGGCCCGGGAGCTGGAGAAACGCGGCTTCAAGCGCGAGGGAGACGTGCTGATCCGCAAGGAGGAAGACATCACCATCACCGTCGATCCGCGAACCGGTGAGGTCACCGTCTCGGCCGAGGCGTCCGATCGCGTCGTCTCCGAGAAGGAGGTCCACGGCTCGGCCATCGACGACGTCGGCCCCAGCGCCAAGGCGGTCCGCGAGCATCTGAAGCAGGAAGCCCAGAAGAAGCTCGAGAAGGAAGTCGAGGACAAGCGCTCGGGTCTGCAGTCCAAGGTGACCGACAGGCTGGAAGGCGAGCTGGCCGACCTGAAGCAGGAGCTGGACCAGGTGGTCAACCGCGTCACCGCCGAGGCGCTCAAGCAGAAGGCGAAGTCGATGGGCCAGATCAAGGAGATCACCGAGGATCCCGAGGCCGGCAGCATGACCATTGTGGTCGAGGTTTGAGGCATCCTGCACAAGCCCGAAGCGCCAGCGCCGGGACAAGCGAATCCCGGCGCTGGCGCTTCGGGCTTGTGACAGCCGGTTCCAACTCCCTCGCCCAACCACCACGGAAACACCAATGTCGATCCTGATCAACGAAGCGGAACTGCCGCAAGAACTCGACAACAACCAGGCGGTGGAGCAGGCGTACTCGTGCGAACTGGCCGAGGCCGCCTCCAAGATCCAGCGCGGGCTGCCGACCCTGATCGAGTGCGACAAGGAACTGAGCCCGTTCCTGTACGTCAACCTGCGCAATCGGTTGCGGGCGTTCAACTTGCGCTGTCTCTACCTCGATGGCCGGCCGCGTCCGGAAGATCAGCAAGCAGGTGGCCCGGTTCCCGTCGGCATCGTCGGCACCATGATCACCCATCTCCGCGAGGCAGTGCGCGGCTCGGTCGAGCGCCGCGTGGTCGTGCTGCCGCACCTCGACCTGCTGACCACCAGCCAGGGCGGCCTGACCGCCGAGGCCCGCGAAGTCATTCCGCTCCTCTACGAGAACCCCGAGCTGGTCTGGCTCGGCTTCAAGGACCCGTCGTTCCCGCTGCCCAAGGTGATCGAGAACCTGTTCCCGCACCGCATCAGCCTGCTGGGCATCGGCCGCACCCGGCTGCGGCACCTGATCACCCGCCGCGAGAGCCGGAAGTTCGGCCGGGAGTTCAACCCCTGGGCGCTGTACAAGTACGTCTCGGGCATGAACGCCATCCGGCTGCGGCGCGTGCTGTCCACCCTGGAAGGCGAGGACTATCCCGCCAACCCGGCCAACGCCTTCCGCCAGCTGCGCCAGGCCACTCTGGGCGGCACGATGGAAGTTCCGACCATCGACCTGGACAAGGACATCGGCGGTTACCCCACCGTCAAGAAGCAGCTGCGCTCCGAGATCCTCGACGTGATGGCCCGCAAGGACAAGCTGACCAACGAGGACCAGATCAAGGCGATGGAGGAGCTGATCCCCAAGGGCATGATCTTCTGGGGGCCGCCCGGCACCGGCAAGACGCTGTTCGCCAAGGGCATGGCCACTGCGCTGGGGGCGGCCATCACCATTGTCTCGGGACCGGAATTAAAGAGTAAGTGGGTAGGAGAAAGTGAAGAAAATCTTCGCCAGATCTTCCACAAAGCCCGGCAGTCGGCCCCGGCGATCATCGTCTTCGACGAGCTGGACTCCTTTGCCAGCGCCCGCGGCACTTACACCGGCTCAGGCGTTGAGCACTCGATGGTCAACCAGTTGCTGACTGAGATGGACGGCTTTCACAAGGAAGAGTTGGTTTTCGTCATCGGCACGACCAACTTCGTGGAGATCCTCGATCCGGCACTGCTGCGTCCGGGGCGGTTCGAGTTCCATCTGCACATCCCCTATCCGGACAACGACGACCGGCGGGCCATCCTTGAGATCTACAACAAGAAGATGAACCTGAAGCTGTCGGAGGATGCGCTGGACTACGCGGTCAAGCGCACCGGCCGGGGCTTCATGACGCCGACTGGGACGGCGTTCAGCGGCGACCACATCAACGCCATGTGCCGGGCCCTGGCCCGGCTGCGCATTCGCGGCGAGCGCAGCGACGAGAGCACGCCAGACGACATTGAGAAGGCCCTGACCGAGTGGGTCGATCGGCCCAAGATGACGGCCGCGGAACTGAAGGTGCTGGCCACACACGAGGCCGGCCATGCGATCGTCTCGCTCAACTGCCCGCACTCACCGCCCATCGAGCGCATCACCATCGAGAGCGAGAATTCGTGGGCGTTCGGTTACGTGCAGCACCAGGACCCAGCCCACCGCTACATCTATACGCGCGATTTCGCCCTGGACTCGATCTGCGTGGCCCTGGCGGCCCGCGAGGCCGAGGAGATGCTGCTGGACGACATCTCGCTGGGGGCCAGCGGCGACCTGCAAACGGCGACGGCCATCGCTCACGACCTGGTCGAGATCTTCGGCCTGGGCGGGCCGTCGATCGGCGTGGCCCGCTACCGGGCGGACACCGAACGGCATCAGGGCGAGCGCCGGCCCGAAATGTCCGAGGCGCAGAAGGAGTCCCTGGACCGGGCCGTTAACGAGATCCTGGAGCAGCAGCGCGAGCGGGCCATCAAGATCCTCAAGGAGAATCGGCCGTCGCTGGAACTGCTGATCCAGCTGCTGCTGGAGAAGAAGACGGTGGACGCCAAATCGCTGCGGGCCAGCTTTGCCCAGCACGCCGAGAAAGAAGAGAAGAAGAGCAAGGCCCGCGAGGCAGGTAAGAAGAAGGACAGCGTTCCGTCAGCCACTTGACAGGGAGATCTCTATGCCGGATCCGACACTGACCGCCAAGGAGAGAACAATGACCGTGGATCAATTGCGCGGCGTGCGAGACGCCTCACCATTCCAACCCTTTGTTATCCATCTGGCCGATGGCCGGAGTTTCCGGGTGATGCACCGCGATTACCTCTTGATTTCACCGGGTGGCCGCACAGCCATCGTTTACCACACTGACGAGGCGTTCAGCATCCTGGACGTGCTCCTGGTGACGGAGTTGACAGTCGAGGGGCCGACAGTCAAAACGGATGGGGCCGCTTGATGGATTGCTCGTTACTCGTACCTCCAAGGAGAAACTCATGCCGGAAATGACCATCCGTCTGCGGACCAATCCCGAGACGGGCAAGAAGGACATCATCATCTCGATGCGCTCCGACGAGGACGCCCTGCCGCACGAGCACGAGCAGCAGCACCGGGCCCTGGTCGAGAAGCTGATCGAGCGGCGCATCATCGGCGAGGGGGAGGCCGGCAACCTCGTCATCGAGCGCGAGGAGGACGAAACGGAACCGGCGGTCCCCTCCGGCACGACCCCGCAGGGAGAACGGCAAGCTCAACAGACAGGACATTAAACTCCCATGCTCCTGAAATTCCCCAATCTCGACGTGCTGCGGCAGGCGGTGGACAGCAAGGTCGTGCCGGCTGCGGTCAGCCAGAAGGCGGTCAAGGCCGCGTTTGACGACCAGGACCAGTTGTGGGTGGAGACGCCCGAGAGCCTGAATCGGGCCGTCCAGAGCGAGCTGCGCAAGCTCGGCGTCCAGACGCCGCGCAGCTGCTCGGTCAAGCTGACTCCTTACGCCTCCTGGAGCGACCTGGCCGAGTCGCAGCGCTACCTGCTGTTCGAGGATCTGGCTGCGGTGCGGATCGCTCTCACCGGCAAGGCCGTTCCGAAGGAGATCAGCCAGGCGCCGATCGTCGCGGGATTCGACGAGCAGGATCGGCTCTGGATCGAGACTCCGCCGGGCCTGGGACAGGCCGCGCTGAGCGAACTGCGCAAGCTGGGGGCCCGCCACGGTCCGCGCTGCGACGCCCAGATGCTGGCCGAGGTCAGTTGCTGGCTGGAACTGCTGCCGCTGGTGCCTGACCCCAATTCCGCCGAGCATCTGGAGCAGACGCCAGTCCTGTTCGATCTGTCGAGCGGCGAGCGGCTGGCCCACCTGGCCAGCGAGATCCTTCGCCTGGGCAACGATCGGCAAACCTTCCGCTGGGTCGAGGAGCAGCAGGACGGGGACGAGGCGTCGAGCCGGGCCCTGCTGCGCGTGGTCGGACCGCCGTACTATTCGCTGCTGCGGGCCATTGACCGGCACGGACACGAAGAAGCGCCCATCGCCTTTGTCGAGCAGCGCCGCGGGTCTGGGTCGAACTGGGCTACGTGCATCCGCTGATGGACCAGATCAAGCTGCCTCCCGGCCGGATGCTGCTGGTCCGGCCGCCGAGGCTGTGGACGTTCCTGGAGGAGGCGCCGTTCCGCGACATCTACGAGGTGATGGAGTTTTCGCTGCCCGACCTGCCGGTCGCCTGGCAGGAGGGCGAACTTCCGGAGCGCATCCAGGTCGGCCTGTCGCTGCGCACCGGTGGACCGATCGAGGGCGCCGAGCTGTGGGTGCTGCGCGACAACCCGGTCGAGGAGCTGAACCGCTTTGTCCAGAACGCCGAGGACCAGATGCTGCACCGGCTGGCCTTCGCGGTCGGCGAGCACGACGGCCAGACCACCATCGTGGTGCGGGTCCGGCACTCCAAGCTGCCGCCGCCGGTGCTGATGCTGAAAGGGACCGCGTTTCGCTCCCATCAGAAGCTGCCCAACCTGTTTCTGCCGTGCGGCACCCGGCTGCATCCGCAGTTGCGCCGCGACCAGGTCCGCAAGCTGCTGGCCGAGGACATCAACCAGCTGGTCTGGCTGCTGCCCCACGGGGACAGCAGCTTCACGCCGCAGCAACTCCCCGAGGACTCGTTCCGGCCCCTGGCGGACTGGACCGACTACGTCCTGGACCATCAGAAGGAAGCGATGACGGCCTGGATTCAGGCCGCCCAGTTCGACTTCGAGCCGTTCATCTGCGACGAGGAGCCGCAGTCCAGGCCGAAGAAGGGCGGCAGTTCGGATCGGCCCCGCGGCGGCAAGTCCAGCAGCGGCCAGGGTCAGGACATCGACCTGGGCGAGTTGCAGAACTTCACCGCCCCGGTCCGCAAGGGCAAGGGCGAGGACAAGGGGGAGCAGGCCGAGGAGGACATCCTGGACGCCATCCCGGTCGATGAGGACCTGGTGCGGTTGCAGCAGAGCCTGCGCGACAAGGAGGAGCAGTTCCAGGCCTACGAGGGCGGGCTGGACATCCCCGAACGCCAGGCCATGTGGCCCGAACTGGCCCAGCTCAACACCATGCTGAAAAACAGCGACGAGGCCGGCGTCTGCTGGCTCAACGCCCTGTGGGCCCAGGACACCCCCTCGACCGAGTGGGTCGGGCGCTGGTTCAGCGTCGAGGCCACGGCTGTGCCCGTGCCGCAGAAGGCGGAAGCAGGCCGGCCGCGCGGCAAGAGCTGGGTGTCCCGGCTTCAGCAGGCCGCTCCGAAAAACCGCGACATCCAGGGCGACGAGCTGGACTGGCTGCTGGCCAATCCGGACCCCTCCTCGGCCGACCTGCGCTCCCTGGCGGCACTGATTGTCTGGGCCGGCCGCCGCTCGCCGCTGCCGCAGCCGCTGCTGGATCGGCTCAATCCGATCCAGCGCTTCCTGGAGAAACACGAACGGCTGCTGCCGGTCCGGGCCGTCTGGCTGGTCTGGCTCAACCTGGTGCAGCTGTCGCAGGGCGACGTGCTGGCCCTGGCCCGGGCCCGCGATCGGCTGCTGGAACGGCTGTTCCAGAACGGCCTGCGTCCCGAGCAGGACCTGCCCAGCTTCCTGCGCTTCTCGGGTCAGCCGACCAGCCAGCGCTTCCGGGCGGTCCGGCAATGGCTGACGCAGCTGGCGGAAATGGCCCATCGCTGGGTCCACGACAATCAGCAGGCGGCCAACCAGGGCCCGATGGACGGCTACGTCGATCTGGTCTTCTCGTTCGGCCTGGCCCGGCTGGGCGAGTCCGACGCCAGCCGGGACCTGCTGGGCAAGGGCCAGGCCATCCTCGGCAAGGAGAACGAGGTCCACAAGTTCCTGCTGGAAGCGTTCCAGTACCGCATCAGCCAGGCGCTGGAGGGCAAGCCGCACGCCGGGCCGCTGCCCACCGAGCAACTGCTCCAGCTGGAAAAAACGGAACGCATGCAGCGCTACGTGGTCGATCGCCTCCGGCAGCATTCGCGCATCCTGGAGCCGAACCAGCGGATCGATCCGTATCGGCACTGGAGCATGCGCATGAGCGACCTGGACCGCGAGCTGGCCGAACTGGTGGACGTCAACGATCGCAAGGAGGTCATCACCCGGGTGCAGAAGCTGCTGCGCGATCTGCCCAGGGGAGCGAAAAGCTCCGAGGACCGCGCGCGCATCCTGCGTTCGGCCCTGGACCTGGCCCCGCGCATCAGCGAGGACTTTGCCAAGGAGCTGCTGGAGCAGGTGGTGCCGACCTACGACGCCCTGCCGGAGCCGCGCGAGCAGATGGCCCTGCTGGAGCGGGCCGGGTTCCTGGAGAAGTCGCTGGCGGTGGCCGCCCACTTCGACCGGATCGAACACGTCCACCCGCTGGTGCGGCGTTTCCAGGGTCTGCTGCAAGCGCAGAAGGGCGACCGGGCCATCCAGGCGATGGAGTCGCTGGCCGGCCAGTGTTTCCGCGGACTGCGCAAGCTGGGCATGCGCGAAGAGATCGACCAGATGCTGACGCTGATGGCCAGCGTGATCCTGCAAGGTCAGGACATCCAGAGCCTGGACACCCGGTCGCTGCCCAACGCCCCGGCGTCGCTGCGGGCGCTGTTGCACGTGGCCGGCGGCTGGTTCTATTTCGGCAAGGACCGCATGGCCGAGCCGATCTTGCAGGCGGTGCGCGGCCTGCTGTTCCGCGAGGAGCTGGCCTACCGCGAGAAGACCGCCCTGGGCTGCGTCTATGCGGCCACGGTCGGCCAGGCGGCAGTGGACGTGGCCCAGAAGCGGCTGGAGGAGATCTTCCAGAAGCTGACCGGCATTCGGGATACCTACACGACCAACACGTACTACAGCCTGTCGCAGCTGGACGTGGTGGAGTCGGTGGTGCTGGCCGTGGCCAGCGACGACTTCACGATGGGCACGCAGGCCCGCCGCTGGCTGGACGATGACGAGTTCATCGTCCGCCGCCGGATTCACCGCGACATGCGGCAGTTGATGGCGCAACATTGACAATAGTTCGACCCCTGCCGGCTTGCCCGGCAGGTGAAGGAGGTCGCTGGCTAGAGGAGAGGGAAAGAAAAAGGTTGTTGCTCTGCCTCCCTCTAGCCGCTGACCTCCTTCACCTGCCGGGCAAGCCGGCAGGGGTCGAGGAGAAAGCGTCTCTGCTCGACCCCTGCCGGCTTGCCCGGCAGGTGAAGGAGGTCGCTGGCTAGAGGAGAGGGAAAGAAAAAGGTTGTTGCTCTGCCTCCCTCTAGCCATTGACCTCCTTCACCTGCCGGGCAAGCCGGCAGGGGTCGAGGAGAAAGCGTCTCTGCTCGACCCCTGCCGGCTTGCCCGGCAGGTGAAGGAGGTCGCTGGCTAGAGGAGAGGGAAAGAAAAAGGTTGTTGCTCTGCCTCCCTCTAGCCATTGACCTCCTTCACCTGCCGGGCAAGCCGGCAGGGGTCGATACCAGGGCCCACCCGAAGAGTTAAGGACCAAAGGACCATGCCTCCCGCTACGCACAAGCCCCCGCGTGAAGACTGGACCCTGGAAGAGCTGCAGCCGGAAGCGGAAGAGCTGCGTGCCCGGCTCAATCGCTTTCGCACCTCGCTGGGCCGCTTCTTCGTCAAGAAGCAGGAGCTGATCGACCTGATGACGGTGGCCGCCATCGCCAGGAGCCGCTGCTGCTGGTCGGCCCGCCCGGCACCGCCAAGTCGGACCTGGTGCTGAAGTTCAAGGACGCCCTGGGTCTGGACGAGGACGATTACTTCGAGTACATGCTGACACGCTTCACCGAGCCGTCGGAGATCATCGGCCCCATCGACATCAGCCAGCTGCGCGAGGGCCGCTACATCCGCCGCGAGCAGGGCAAGCTGCCGACCGCCCGGCTGGCGTTCCTCGACGAGATCTTCAAGTCGAACTCGGCCATCCTGAACATCCTGCTGACGATCATCAACGAGCGCAAGTTCTACCAGGACGGCGTGCCGACAGCCGGTGCGGCTGCGGGTGCTGTTCGCGGCCACCAACGAGGTGCCGGAGCAGGCGGAGCTGGCGGCGCTGAAGGACCGCTTCTGTCTGAAGGCCGAGAGCCGGTCGGTGCAGGAATCGCACTTCACCGAGCTGATCGACGCCGGCGTCCAGGGCGAGGTGTACAAGACGCTGAACCAGAAGCCGTGGATGGAGGGCCACGCCAACCTGGACGACTTCCTCAAGGCCAACCGCTACCTGACGCACCTGTTCGCCCGCAGGCACAGAAGCGGCCGCAGCGAGGAGCAGAACGACCGGCAGGTGTTCTTCCCGGCCGAGGTGTTCGACGAGTTCCAGCGGCTGGTCAAGATGCTGGTGCGCGAGGACAAGATCTTCATCAGCGATCGCAAGCTGGTGAAGCTGTACAAGCTGTTCCGCGTGCGGGCCTGGCTGTTCACCGGCGGCACGGTGAGCCGCGACGACCTGCGGCTGCTGGCCTACCTGGGCGAGACGCACCAGGAAATCGAGCTGCTGCGCGACAAGGTGCCGCAGCTGCTGGGTGAAGGGTGACAACGAGCCGGAAGCGTCAGCGAGGCTGCCAGGGGGCGGTCAGGCTCGTGACTGCCAGCCAGCCGGGTTGCGGGCGGTGTGGTAGACGGCCAGGACGCGGATGCGATCGCGGAGGACGCGGTAATAGATCGCGTAGGGGAAGCGGGTGAGAAGTCCTTCGCGAATGTCCCGCTCGGCGAAGCCAAAGCGGGCCGGGTTGGCGACGATCTCGGCAAGGACGCGCTGGACCTCGTCGAGAAAGGCAGCGCCCAGCCCGGCCTGGCGCTGCTCGTACCAGTCGTGAGCATCGTCGATCTCATCGCGCACCGCCGGGTGAAAGTCCAGCGGCAAGCTCACGGCTTTCTCTCCACACTGGAGCGGATCTGCTCCCAGGTCAGGGCCAGGGCCGGGTTGGCGTCCAGCTCAGCGTCGCGGCGGGCGAGTTCGGTCGCGCTGCTCTGCGGTCAGCCGAGCACCCGGCCGGTCCTCGCCCAGGCTGTCCCAGATCTCCAGGGCCAGACGGATGCGGTCTTCCGGGCTCATGCGGTCAATCCCCAGGTCTTTCATGGTTGGGCTCATGGCTGTCCTCCTTCCTCCAAGAGGATACCACGCCAGGGGCGGCATTGCCAGAGCAGCGGGCATGCAAATGTGCACCTATGTCGAGGAATTGCGAGGATCCAGGGTGCGTTTTGGGCTGAGACCGAGGGGCTGCTGAGGCTCTCCCGGCAGCCGGAAACGGGCTATGATTGCGACTGCGACAAGGTGGAAAGGTGGTTCGTCTGGTCTGTGGATTGGTCCGGGCTGGCGGCGCTGCTGTTGGTGGATGGGCTGGCTTGCGCGGCGCTGATGCTGCTGACCGGCAAGCCCCAAACCCCCTGGCGGGCTCAGGAATGACGCGAACTGGTCGGACGGCTTTGGGGGTCGTCCGGCTGGCCCCAGGACGCTTCCGGTGGGGCCTAGACGGTCCCCGGGAGCCGTCCGGGCTGGTCCGAGGCGCTGGAGGGGCAAAATCGGTGGTGTCTCGGATGACCAGGTTGGCTCGGGGCGAAGTCAATCTACATCTCAAAGCAGGCTACCCCAGCTGCACGCTCCACCGTCCATTGTCGGCCGGGCGTCAGGGCTGGCAGGTGAGCCGGGGTGGCATGGCGCCAGTTGCCGAAAATCCGCGTGACGCGGAAGGCGGGTGTGGTGCCAGGAACGGAATGGTCGGCGCCGGGCTGTCCCTTGCATTGGGGCAGCGGACCGGCGAAGATAGCAGCATCGAGAACCCTAACCCACAGGAGATCGTCGTGAGAATCCTGCAACCCTGGCTCGCGCTGGCGTTTGTTGCCTGCGGGGCCCTGTTCCTGGCTGGCTGCGCTGATCCGCAGGCCAAAGACAACAAAGACCTGGTGGCGAAGGCTGACGACCCCTCCCTCCAGGGCAGGAAGCGTGCGCAACCGGCTCCTGCCGAGACGAAGCCGACCGAAACGAAGGCAGCGGAGAAGAATGCGCCAACCATCCCTCTGGACAAATGGGGGTTCACCGCCGTCGAAAAAGCCTGGAGCCTGAAACTGAAGTCGGTGTCTGGCGGCCGCGATGGCGCCAACTACACGCTTGTGGTCGAGTTCACCAAAGACCTGATGCCCGAAGAACTGGAAGCACTGAAGGGGGCTTTCCCCCCTGCCACTACGAAGACGGCCACTACGAAGGAAGAGCCGAAGAAGTTTGCGCCTGTTGCAGGGCCAAAAGTGGTGGCCTTCTTCTTCGACGAGGATAATGTTGTTGTCGAGAAGCAAACAACTCTCCAGGCACTCACTGAAGTGACGGGAGTGAAGGGGGATGCCTTCCGGCTGCAAATCCAAGGCCCATCCTCTGGCAAGGGCGAGGTAAGGGCGGAACTTCGTCTGATCGGGGAGCCGACAAAGCCAAAGCGCGAATCCACCAAGTCTGAGCCCAAGAAACCCTAGCGACCACCCACCCCTGGTCGTCCTGTCCGGGCCAAGAGCCGGGCCGTCAGGCCCGGCCCGGCTGTCGAAATCCGCCTGATGCGGATGGCCGGAACGGTGCCGGCATTTTTGCTGGCATCGGGCAAGCGGAACGGCGAAGATGGCGGCGTTGAGAAATCGGCTACCCCAACCACAAGGAGAGATCATCGTGGAACCCCTCCGACTCCGAGTCCTGCTGGCGCTTGTTGCCTGCATAGCGCTGTTCCTCACTGGCTGTCCAAAGCCGCAGGGGGAAGTCAACAAAGATCCGGTCGGCAAGAAGGAAGACAATCCTGTCGAGCAGCCAGGCCCCGCACCTGTGGCGAAGACGGAGGACAAGAAGCCTGATCCACCGGCCCCTGCCAAAACTGGAAAGACGGACGGCGAACCGCTCTACCAGGGGAAAGCAGTGAGCGCCTGGATCAACCCACTCAAGGACAAGGACTGGAGTGTTCGCTCCCAAGGGGCCAATGCGCTCTCCAAAGCTTTCCACAATTACCCGGGTAAAGGTGGAGCCGCCGAGGAACCGCCGCAGGCGCTGTTGCAGGCGTTGGCTGCTGCTCTGGGGGAGAAGGACGATACCGTTCGCTTTGTGGCAGCTGCGTGCCTGCAACGTACTGGCCCCAGAGCAGTGCCGTTCCTTGCGGTTGGTCTGAAGGACCAGAATCCCACCGTGCGGCGTGAAGCCGCCAAGATCCTTGGGGCTACGCACAGCGGCCACATAGCCGTTTTGCCCAGAGAAGCAGTCGAGCCTGCCGTCCCCGCCTTATGCGAGGCGCTAATGAAAGATGAGGTAACCGAGGTGCGTGCAGCGGCAGCGGACGCTCTGACAAGTGTGGGCAAGGATTCAGCTCCAGCCCGCTCGGCCCTGGGTCAAGCGCTGCTCAAGGACAAGGCGAGTGAGGTGCGTCAAGGGGCAGCGTATGGCCTGGCTCGCTGCGGCGGGTTTTCCGAACTCGTGACGGCCATCAAGTCCGGGGATGGGATGGCACGCACGTTCGCGATGAGGAGCATTCTAGGGCATTTTTCTCCGGGTCATCGGAAGCTGATCCCTGCCTTGATTGGCGTGCTGGAGGAGGAAGACATCGGTATGCGCTGCGAAGCGGCAAGAGCCCTGGGGTCGATGAGGGATGAAGCAGGCGAAGCGCTGCCAGCCCTGCTGATCGCATCGAAGAAGGAGGACGAAGGCGGCAAGGCTGCCCGCGAGGTACTCCCGATGATCCTCAAGGCCCCCCGGTCGGAAGCACCAGCGCTGATTGCCTTGCTCAAAGATCCGGAGCCGCACGTCCGGCTCAAGGCCGTGACGGTCCTCTGCGACCTGGAAGAGGGAGACAAGGAGTGTCTGGCCTGTCTGCTGGAACTGGTCAAGCGGCGTGATTCGCAAGTCCGGTTGCAGGCGTCCAACCTGTTGTTCTGCTATGGTTCAGCGGCCAAGGATGCGGTGCCCGCGCTGATCGAGATTGTGCGGAACGATTTCCTGGCGCAAGGCTCTGCGATTAAGGCCCTGGGAGCCATCGGGCCGGACGCGAAGCCAGCCATCCCGGCCATCAAGGCCGTGATGCTGGGCCATCTCGACAAAGAGGCCGCTGAACTGGCCCAGGCGAAGATGGCTGAGGAGAAGGGAGACAAGAACTTAGCCCCAGTCTATAAGAGGCAGGCCGGAATGGCCAAGTCACAGGCCGATTCGCTTCTCACCGTGATTCGGAAGATTGACCCGGATTGGAAGCCCTGAAGGCGCAAGCAGTCTTCGACCGTAGAAGGTAGGACGAGCAGAACATCACACCTGGTCGGTTTTCCCGTTGCTCCTGCAAGGGCCCTTGCAGGCCCGCAGACGAGCGCGGAGGGATTGGGTCGGCAAAGAAGGAGGGGCGTCCAGCGGGATTTGAGCCCCTTTGCCGCCCCGGCGACCAGCGGCGGCCGGGTGCCGGTGGGTTCCCGGCGTTTTTCATTTTTGGCCCACGCTTCGCCCAGGTAATCGCTGTCAAATGGCCAAAATGAAAAACTCTGGGAAGGCCACCCGGGGCATAGCCGCTGGCCCCTGGGGCGGCATTGGATTTGGTGGCGGAGTTACTGCGACAGCCGGTACATCAGGTCCGAGGAAGCTGACCAGTGGCTTTTGCCTGCCACGCTTTCCTCCAGATTTTGTACTTGGACCGGCCCACCAGTGCGAGAACGCCAGCCACGATCAGAGCCAGACCAGGCCAGCAGATGGGCTGTGTCAAGTCCAGCCAGCCGAACAGGCCAGAGAAGATGATTGAGCCGATGCCGTTACCAAGAGTGTCTGCCGCAGTTCCCCTGACCGTCTGCACTCCAACAAAGATGAATGCCACGCCAAACGGACTGAAGCAAAGTCCGACCATCAGCAGCAATGTCCTCCCCTCATCCCGGGGAAGCAGTGAAACCAACACGGCCAGAACAAACGCGCCGAGCAGGATCGCGCTGCCGACTACGATCCAGATGATCCCAGCAGCCAGCACAATCATGGGGAACTTTGCCGCAGACGGAGGCAACGCCACCTCGGGCGAAATGGGTTCCATGACTACACCTCGGACAAAGGTCTAATCGGGGCCGGATCGCAGCAGCGAGACGACCAGGGAGATAGCTGCCCGGGAGCAAATACTAGCAGACCCCAAAGGTCAGTGCAGGCCGAGCTGCTTGCGAATGCCCATCACCAACACAAAGCCCATCGGCACGGCTCCGAACAGCACCCAAACCGGCAGCAGCCCGAACATTCCACCCGAAAAGGGTATCACGTATCGCAGCCAGCCAAGGTGGGGGTTGTGCCGCCAGCGATACACCAGATCCCATACGGTGGGTATCGGCAGTGCTACCAGCGTCGCCAGAGCGAACGGCAGTCGCTCGTCGCGAGTGAACAGGCTGGTCAGCCACACAACTGCAAACCCGGCCGCGAGGCCAACGATGACCATCACTCCTCCGAGCAAGTTGAAGACCAACATGACGTCATCGAATCCTCTGCCGGCGAATGCTCAGGATCGGTCGCAGGCCACCCGCCAGAGCCCGGACCTGTCGATCGTCACCCTACCAGGCTCAGCTACCCTGTCAAGGAAAAACCGCTGTGGTCTCGTTGCTGGGTTGGTGGTTGCTGGGTTTTGGGGAAGTGTCGGATGTGGCCAGGCAGGGACACCGTGTGATGCAGGCGCGTTGGCAATGTCGGTTTTTTGTCATTCACGGGACACGCACGGACACGCTCCGTCGCTCCCTGGCGACATTGCCAGGCAAAAGAGCCGTTGGCATGGTGGCATCCTCGCCGCTCCTCGTGAACGTCACCGAGCTCGTTCAGCTGAGTTTGTAATTCCTGGAAAAGTTCTTGTAAATCGTGCATCCTGCCCGCCTTGTGGATCTGCTCTTTTTCTGAGAGAGAGGGTCTGCTATACGCCCCGCCGCTCAACCACTGGCCCGAAAGGATTCGGGTCTTTGAGTAAGTCCTTCTCCGCTCAGGAATTGTGGAGACCTCTCATGCGCAAGGATGCGCTGCGGTTGTTTCTGGCCTTGTTGCCAGCCCTGTTCTTCCATGCCTGCATTCCCGCCCAGGCCGGGGCCGGCTGACCGCCGCAAGGGTGCGCCCCACCCATGATGTTCGGCGGTCCGCCGAACTTTGCTCCTGCTGGTCCGCGTCCGTTCATGGGCATGCCGGGCGCTCCGATGCCGGGCGCTCCAATGCCGGGCGTCCCCGGGCCAATGGCCGGGCCGATTCAGCAGCCGATGATGCCGCAGCAACCGGCGTTCTCCCCGCAACCGGTGCTGCCGCAGCAGCAGCCGCAGGGCTGGGCTCAGGGCCCGCCCGTCAATGATCCGCCGGTCCAGACGGTGATTCGCGGCGTCAGCGCGGAAGCGAGCCAGCCGGAACCACCGCCGCGCGTCCTGGAGCCGGTCCACGTACCGACGCCGGAGCAGCTGGGCGTTGCCGCGCCGCAGTCGCACGACCCGAGCCTGGACTGGAGCGGCATTCGCGCCCGCCTGCACGAGCTGGGAGCGGTGGGCTTCCACCTGGATACACTGACCGACGGCAGCTGTCGCTTCACGTGCCAGCTGGCCACGGCGGAGTTCGGCCAGACCCAGTGCATCGAGGCCCGGGCCAGCACCGAGGCCGAGGCTGTGGGCCAGGCGCTGGGACGAGCGGCACAGTACCGGCGGCGGAATTGACGTGAGACCAGGGGGAGCATCCGACGATGCCCAATCGGTCTGCCATCCTGCTCAAGCGCGGCCTGCTGCTGTTCTGGGCGGTGTGGCTGAGTGTGGTGCTCGCCACCAACCTGTGCGACGCGGCGAAGGCCCTGGGTCTGCTGCGCGAGCCGTGGCCGTTCGCCTCCGGCAACTATGGCTTCCTCGTCAAGACCACGGCTCGCTATGACCCGCCGGCCTGGCTGAACGGGCTGCTGTTCCTGGGCGTCCTCTGCTGGGAGGCAACGGCGAGCCCTGCTGTTCTGGGCAGCCGCCGTGACCTTTCGGGGGAGAGGCAAAGAAAAGCACCGGGTTGCTTCTATGCCGCGTTCGCGGCGAGCTTGTCGTTGTGGGCCGCGTTCGCCGTGGCCGACGAGGTCTGCATCACCTACGATGTCGAGGCAACGCATCTGCGCCTGTTCACCGCCCAGCTGGCCACCCTGCTGGCGATCGAGTTGCTCCCTGAAGAAACATCCTGAGCCTGACCGTGAGTCTTGCTGGTGTTGGCAACCTCGAGGGAAAGCCATGTCTTGCAGGCGTGCGCGTCCCGCGTACAACGCACCTACCCATGCAACCCAGGGAAGGCTGTTTCAGCCCCGCTGTCGGTAGATCAAGGCTGGCATGCCGGGTGCCCTGGAACACCCTCGCCGGTCGTAGTCTCACCCGGCATACCGGCCTTGATCAACCGGCGGGACTGTGAGCCTTCCGAGTCCCAGGTCGTACCCGTCCTCGACCGACCTCGGCGAGCAGGTCCCGTTCAAAGCGGAACAGGGACGAGATCGCTTCGCTGCCCAGGTGCTGGCGGCCAGCAACGCCACTCAGGTTCAGTTCGTCGCCCAAGGGCAATACCAGTTGCAGGCGCCGGCCAACCTGTGGACGTGAAGCAGGGGGAGGGGTATGATGCGGGTGTCTAATCGGATCAGGGCGAGTCGCCGCTCACCACGGGTTTCGGCACAACGATCGGCAATCGCCAGGCGTGTCATCGCCGTCGATTTGATGGACGGCCTGGACGGTCCTGGTGTCCAACTTGAAGGCCGTCCGCAAGCTTTTCCTCTACGTCATGGAGGACGCCGACGAGGAGGAGGGGGACCCGGCCCAGTTGTGGGACGCAGCCCGGCAGGGCTGGGTGGGCGCGGTCAATTTCGTCGGGGGGTACGGCGAGGTGTTTGACTCCCTGGCCAAGGGGTGCTGGCCTTCCCTGCGGGCTGTCCCCTACGTCACCGCTCTGGGGTCGCGCTCCACGACCAATAACCAGCTTCGGGGGCCGGCGAAGCTGAAGAACCTGCACGAGTTCCGGATGGACGATCATCGGTGGGGCGAACAACCGGTGTTGACCGATGCCGGCCTGGCCCACTTCCGCAAGCATCCGAACCTGGAACTCCTGCAGGCCTACGGCCGGTTTACCGCCAAGGGCGTTGCCAGCCTTGCCTCCGCCCCGAGGCTCCGCTCCTTGCGATTGGACGGAGTAGAAGGTGATCTGAATGCCTTGACGGCCGAGTTACTCCAGCAACGGCCTGGCTGCCAGATCACCCTCCGCGGGCCGTGACGGCAAACCAGTCAACCCGGGGCATCGCACCGGGGGAAAGCCGACGCAGACATGCAAAACTAACGTGACGATTGTTCGGGCCGGCTGGTTAGACCTTGATCTGTTCAACCCTGCTCGCCTGCGCCACAATGTCCTTGCAGCGCCCTCGCTCCGCATCCCTGAGAGTCCAGTGGACGCGCCTTGGTTTCCGCGATGCCTGGGGCCCAGACAATGAGCCACGCCGCCTTCCTCGCCGCCATCCGCGAGACGCCCGACGACGATACGCCGCGCCTGGTGTACGCCGATTGGCTCGAAGATCAGGACGATCAGCACAGGGCTGAATTCATCCGGCTGCAGTGCCGGCTGGCGCGTCTGGACCCGGACGACCTCGAACGCCAGGACCTCCAGGAGCGTGTCTGGGCAATGGAGCGGGAGCACTCGGCCCGCTGGGCGGCCGAACTGCCGGCGCTTCCGGGGATCGAGTGGGCGATCTGCCGGCGCGGCTTCGTGGAGATCATCCGGGCACGGAATTACAAGGCCCTCGTCGAGGCCGCGCCGCGCGTCCGGCCGGCGACCGTCCTCCGCGGGGTGGTGCTGTCGCTGGTCACGGGCTTCAAGACGTTCCGCGACACCGAGTGCCTGGCCGGGCTGGACTCCCTGAACCTGCTCCCGAAGAACGGGATAACGCCGGAGTGCCTCCGCTCGCTGGCCGGCTGCACGCATCTGGCCGGTCTGCGCCAGTTGTTCCTCAGCGGCCACGGGATCACGGTCGAAGGGGCGCGGGCCCTGGCCGGCTCCCCGCACTTCGCCTCGCTGCGCGAGCTGACCCTGTCCGCCGTGGAGGCCGGCACGGAGGTGGTGCGGGCGCTGGTGGAATCGCCCCACCTGACGCGCCTCTCCTCCCTGCACCTCCTCTGCACCAATGCGGGTGACGCCGGGATCGAGGCGCTGGCAGGCTCCGCCACGATGGCCAACCTGGAGTTCCTTCACCTGTACGGCAACGGCGTCACCGGGGCCGGCCTCGCCGCCCTGGCCGACTCGCCGCACCTCGGTCGGCTCCACTCGCTGTCGCTCGACTGGAATCGCCTCGACGCAGCCGCCGTCGCCCGCCTCGTCGCCTCGCCCCTCTCCACCGGGTTGCGCTTGCTCACCCTCACCGGCAACCACCAGGTCCTCGAGGAGGCGCAAGGCACCTCGCCGGATCACCGAACCTGTCCTCGCTGCGTTGGCTCAATCTCGAACACTGCGGGATCGGCGACCGCGGCGCGATCCACCTCTCGGCCAGCGCATCCCTCCGCGGGCTGACCCGGCTCCTGCTGGATGGCAACGGCATCGGGGACGCAGGTGTGCAGGCACTCGCCGGCTCGCCCATCCTCGCGGACGTGCAGATCCTCGGCCTCTACGGCAACCCCATCGGCGACGAGGGCGCTCTGGCCCTGGCGCGCTCGCCCTACCTCGGCCGACTTCGCTCGCTGAACCTCATCAACACCCACGTCGGGGAAGCCGCCCGGCAGACCCTCCGGGAGCGATTCCCTGGTCGTCAGCGGGATCTGAACTGGTCTCCTCCGCCCGCATCTCGGCCTTGCTCGGCGTGGCTATTCCCTGAGCCGCATCCGCAAGAGGTGATCCGGTCCGACTCACTCGAGGAACTCGACGTCGTACCTGGCAGCAAGCGCCCTGATCGCTTCCCTGTCCCCGTCAGGGACATTGTCCACTTCCAGGAAAAAGTCGGCGAAGCGCCCAGGAATGACGGTCAGCAGTAACTTGCCGGGCGTCGGTCCGACGTTGCGAAAGGTGTGCGGAATGTCGCGCGGGCCGACCACCAGCGACCCCGGCGGGGCCGCGACCTTCTGACCGCTGACGGCAACCTCGAACTGCCCTTCCAGTACGTAGAACATTTCCGTCTCATGGCGATGCACGTGCAGCGGCGGTCCACGGCCGGCGGGAATCTCTTGTTCCAGCACGGCGTAGGCTCCTCCCGTCTGGGAGCTGAGCACCTTGAAGGTGGTGTGAGCGCCCAGGACGCCGACCACCTTGCCCGCGCCCGGCGGCTGGATGATCGGCTCGGTCAACTCCGTCTCGGGCAGGAAACGTCCGTCCATTGTCACTCCTTTCCTCGGTTCGCTCACGACCGGCGTTTGCGCAGACGCAGCCGCTCCACAATCAGATAGACCGACGCCGTCAGGATGCCAAGGAACCCGCCGAGGTAGCTGAAGTTGTGCATGGCACCTGGCACGCGCGAACGCCACTCGGTCCACCACGCCATCAGGATACGAATCCCAGGGCAAAGTCGCCTCGGTAATGGTGAGACGCGCATGAATCAGCGCTGCCAATCCGACGACCAGGGCCGTCCCCGCGACCACCGCGAAAGCGACCAAACAGCGGCTGCCGTAGGCTTTCCAGCCCGGAAGGATCAAACCCACGATCAGGACCGGCACGCCGATGAAAAGCCCCATCCACCACGAGGCAAGGAAGCCGACGAGGGCCGCTCCCATGCGCCCCTGCAAAGAGGATGGGATGCCGAACTGGTGGAACTTCAGAGCATGGAAGTAGTCAGGCGAGACGGTGTAGGAGATCTGGTTGTGCAGCGCACCGTACAGGCCGGCGACGAGACAGCCGGCGAGCAGCAACAGCGGAAACAGGATGATCTTGCCCATTCAGCGGCCGGGTGCGCAGGGCACCTCCTTGGGGCATCGGGACGAGAGCGCCGCCCAGGCGAGTACTCTTCCATGAGTGGCCGTTCGGACGTGAGTTGCGCTTCCCAAGTATAGAATGGCAACCGCAGCCGGTCAACGAAACTGCCGGGTCCTTGACGGGTCTGGCAACCGATCCGGGAGGGGTCGAACCGTTAGCCGCGACGCGGAGCGGAGCGCGACAGGCCGCGCTCCGCTCCGCGTCGCGGTTAAACATCACCCTCTCCCAGGTGGGGAGAGGGGCGAATAGTACGCCGGCACGAAAGATCGTCACACAAGCCCGAAGCGCCAGCGCTGGGATGCAGCATCCCTGGTGCGAAGCCGTCCCGGCGCTGGCGCTTCGGGCTTGTGTGCTTCTTTCGTGCCGACGTAATAACTCGCGCCGCTGGCCTGAAATCAGCTGCTGGCGGTCACGAGGTAATGGAGAAGGTGGCCGACTGGCTGGCGCTGGCATAGTCGGTGCTTCCCGCGAAGGTAGCCGTCACCAGGTAGTTGCCCACCGCGGAAGGGGCCTGCGAGCCCAGGTCGGCGATGACGTTGCCATTGGCATCGAGCAACTGGTAGTCCAGGGTTGGCGTCACACCTTCCAGACTGCTTGCCGGCGTGTTATCGACTCCTGACACGACACCGGCCACCAGCACCGTCGCCGGGAAGGGCTGGCCGTTGTACGTGCCGCCGTTGGCGGTCAGAAACAGGCTCGGCGTCGCCTGGCTGATGGTGAAGGTGGTGCCGACCATGCTGCCGCCGTAATCGGTGCTGCCGGCGAAGTTGGCGGTCACGACGTAGCTGCCGGCCTGGGTTGGGGCCGTGACCCCGAGCTCGGCGATGACGTTGCCGTTGGCGTCCACTTGCTCATAGTCCAGGGTCGGTGTTACGCCTTCGAGACTGCTTGATGGCGTGTCATCCACTCCGGGTACAACTCCGTTCACCAGGGCCGTGGCCGCGAAGGGCGAGCCGTTGAAGGTGCCGCCGCTGGCGCTGACAGTCAGGGTCGGAGTAGCCAGGGCGATGGTGAAAGCGGCCAACTGGCTGACGGAACTGTAGTCGGTGCTGCCGGGGAAGGTGGCGATGACCTGGTAGCTACCCGCGGTGGTCGGTGCTGAGGTGCCGAGGTCGGCCATGACGTTGTTGTTGGCGTCCAGCTGCTGGTAGTCGAGTGTCGGCGATACACCTTCCAGACTTATGTCGGGCGTATCGTCCACTCCGGAAACAATTCCAGCGACAAGGGCCGTGGCCTCGAAGTCGGCGCCGTCGAAGGTGCCGCCGCTGTCGCTCACCGTGAGCGTTGGGCTGGCTTGAGTGATGACCTGGGTGAGCGCGCCGGTGCTGGAGGCAAAGGTGCCATCGCCGCTGTAGACCGCGGTGAGGCTGTGGCTCCCAGCCTGCAAAGTGGTGGTCGTGAAGGAGGCGGTCGCGCTGGCGTCCAGGGTTTCGGTGTCCAGCAGCGTGCTGCCGTCGTAGAAGGCCACGGTGCCGGTTGGCGTGCCGCTGCTGCCGCTGACGGTGGCCGTGAAGGTCAGCGAATCGTTGAACGTGGACGAGGAGGCGCTGGCAGTCAGTGCCGTGCTGCTGGCCTGGCCCGTGACAATGGTTTCGGTCAGCGCGCCGTGCTGGCGGCGAAGTTGCCGTCGCCGCTGTACGCTGCCGTGATGCTGTGGTCGCCGAGAGCGAGGTCCGTGGTGCTGAAGGAAGCTGTGCCGACGTTGTCGAGCGTTTCGGTATCCAGCAGCGTGCTGCCATCATAGAAGGCCACGGTGCCGGTCGGGATGCCCGTCTCACTGCCCACCTCGACGCTGAAGGTCACTTGCGCGCCCGCGGCTGCCGGGTTGAGCGAAGAGGTCAGGGCCGTGACCGTGCTGGCGGTGGTCACCGTTTCGGTCAGGTCGCTGGAAGTGCCGGAACTGTAGTTGCTGTCGCCGCTGTAGCTGGCGGTAATGTCGTGATCGCCCGCGGTCAGCAAGGACGTGTCCAGCGTGGCCAGCCCGTTGTCGTCCAGCGTCGCCGTGCCAAGGACCATATCGCCGTCCATGAAGGTGACGGTGCCGGTCGGCGTGCCGGCGGAACCGCTCACCGTGGTCATGAGCGTGAAGGTTTGGCCAGGAGAGACGGGATCGGCCGACGCAGTCAGGGTGATGCCGCCGCTGCTGGGTTGCACGACCTGAACCAGAGGGGCCGAAGTCCCGGTCAGGTAGTTGCTGTCGCCGCTGTAAACGGCGGTGATGCTGTTGCCGCCATCGGCGAGGGTCGAAGTGGTGAAGGTGGCCGTGCCGGTGCCGTCCAGCGTCGCCGTGGCCAGGAGGTTGCCGTTGTCCAGGAAAGTGACGGCTCCCGTCGGCGTGGTGCCGCCGGACAGCGTGCTGGCGACTGCTGCGGTAAAGGTGACCGACTGGCCGTCCTGGGAAGGATTGAGCGAACTGCTGAGGCTGATCGTGTCTTCCACCTGGACCGGCACGTAGGCGGAGAACTGTGAGGTGGAGCCGTCGCTGGAGTCGCCCGTGGCGGTGGCGCTGACGTAGCTGCCCCAGATGGGGGTCACCCAGGTGAACATGGCAACAGCCGGAACGGTGGGGGTGAAGGTGGGGTCAAAGGAGGCGTCGCCGTTGGAATCCGTGGTGACATCGATTGACCCCAGGAACTGTTCGCCCTGCTCGTAGCCGGGCACCGCAGACTCCTGATTGCCGAAGAACTCCAGGGTGAAGGAGGAATTCGGCGTGCTGCTGAGCGTCCCCTGGATGGTGATGGAGGCTCCAGAAACGATGGCCGAAGTGAGAACTGGACTGCCATCTTCCGTCCCGGTGTAGATGCCGTAGCCGCTCCCGGAAATGGAGTTGGGGTCCTTGACTCATCTCGTTACGTTGCCAGCTGGATTGTAAACGTCACCGAGCTTGTTGTTCGTGTTCTGTTGGACTTGACCTTGTTCCCAGGACACTTTTGGAATCGAGCGAATAGACTCCCCAGCTCTTGTTCTGCATCGCCACTGGCGTCGAGCCATCGGCAGCAGCTCCGATCCAGGCGTTCTGGATGAGTTGTTACGTGGTTGGCCGGTCAGTTGGGCAGTAGATCCCAACTGAGATTCCGTTGGCCCGTTTGCGGAGATGACATTCCCATGACCCGCAGAGCACTGCTGCCACCAATGGAGGAATTCGTCAGACCCTTCACTCGTACGTCGATGCCATTTCGCCCATTGCCCAGGGCGCCATTCCCGCTCACGTCCGTCCCGATGAAGTTGCCCGGTGACTTGCACAGTCCGTTGACCGGCAGGATGTCACACCGCTGCCGCCGTTACCAGAGATGACGTTGACTGGCGTGCTGATGACGAACTCGTTCTTCCCGCCGACCATTGCATGCGTGACCTGGGTGATCCAGCCGCACCGATCGTGGCGCGTTCGCATCGGTCCCTGCACGTTCCCGAGCGGTGTTCCTTCTGCCGGTCTTGCCAGGCCCAACATATCGGTGCCGATGAAGTTGCCGGCGATGCTTTTTGCCAACTCCAGCTGTCTTGTCAACCAAGACGCCGCGTCCCCTGGTTCCCAGAAATGACGTTTACTCCAGTATCAACACGGTGCGACGCTACTGGTTTAAAGCCCATGTATGGACCGATCGTAGTTTGAACTGGCACCGTCCTTGATCAGACACCCGATCCTCCGCATTCTCTGGGCCGCCGAGATCGCAGTCGATCCCGATGAGAGAGGCGACACCGAGTTGTTCTTCGCGTTCGCGCCGTTGATCTCAATGCCGTACTCGTTCTGAATCAGATTCATGACGCCTTCCTGCCTGCGATTGGCGTGCCGTTGGACGCCCTGGTGCCATCTGCCGCACCGATCGTATCGCTGCCCACGTTGTTGATCAGGATGCCATCGCCTTCTTGGAACCGGAGATCGTGACGCCGTAGATGCATGCTCCGGCTGCGGAACATTGACGATAAGAGTGATGACGTCCGAAGGTGAGGCCGTTGCGACTCTTGTGTGTCGCATCAGTGGAGCCAGCAGTGATCGTGATCGGAGTTCGCGTTCCCGTCGACGGAATACTGGCTTGTCCCATCGATGACAACGTCCTGCTGATTGGGTCGGGAGCGGGTATTATTCACTTGATCGTCGTTGACATGCCGGCCGGGATGGCAAAGTTGATCGCGTTCCCGTTTGGATCGTTGCTCGTATTCACCGATAGAATGGCAGCGCGGAGAGATCCAGCACCGGCGTCAGCGTTCGTCGTCACCGTAAAGGTGGCGGGGGCAAGGCGGTGTTCGAGACCACTCCAACTGAGGCCGGAAATCTACTCTCTGTGGTGCCCGTAAGGGCGGGTGGGATCCTTGCCAGAGACAGGCCAGTCGAATGGCCCACGAGTTCCACGTCTTCTTCATGATGTCCTCCTGTTGGAGTGGATGAACTGGGTACTGCGGGGTTCACAGTGAACTCTACCGCCGTGCCCAGAATACCTGCCATTGCTATCCTCAAGGCAAAACCAAGGAACACCTGGCAATGGCACAGTTGCACCAGGTTTGCTCACTTGTCGCTCAGGCGTTTCAGAGCGGCCCTGGCCTCTCGCGTCAGCAGATGGCCGGGGTCACCGCCGGCCAACCGTTCCAGCAAGCGGCGGCTTTCGGGCGAAGCGATGATTTCCAGGATCTCGACTGCACGCACGAACCGAAGACGGTCATCAAGCAACGGGCCGGCAAGCAGGTCCAGCAAATCCTTGATTTGCAGGCGTACCTGGAGGGACCGGTTGCCAGCCAGGGCACGCTCCAGTGCGGACTGGGCGACCTCGCCAAGTACTTCCAGGCGGCGGCGTGCCTGGTCACGCACCTCAAACTGGTCGTCGTCCAGTTGGCGAAGGAGTTTCTCCAGGTCTGCGGGCTTGACGAGTTCGATGCGTGGCAAACGCTTGTCGAGCAAGGCGAGCGTCTCCTTGGGGGTTGCAGCCAGTTCGCGGATGCGTCCAAAGGCGTGAGCGGCGTCCCGGCTGGCCAGATCAGCCCAGATCGTGTCCGCATCGAACCGCTTCGACGGCTGGAGGCGTGGGATCGATTTGTCCCAATCGCGCAGCACGATTTGATTTAATTCTTCCTTGCTTGCCCGGTTGGCGCTCGTCGCGAACAGCGGACCGGCTGGGGCAACGGCCAGGAGAAGCACGGAATCCTCAACCCGGTAGCGCAGTCCTCCGGTCGCCAGTTCCCAGACCCGCAGCCGGTGATCGTCGCATCTAACCATCAGAGTCCGGCTGTCAGGGGCGAAGGCGAGCTGACCCATCCCTGTTGGTCGGTTGGGGTCATCTCGGCTGGGGTAGTTTGGATCAAGGAGCTTTTCCGGATCATTCTCCGGAAGTTCGGCCACATCCACCGGGTGGCGTGATCTTGGCCACTGCATGTGCCAAAGCATTTTCCCCGTGTTGAACGTCCCAGACGGCAACGCTATTATTCCCCCTTGGCCGCCCCGCAGCCAGGAAGCGGCCGTCCGGAGAAAAGGCCAAGCCCTGAACGCCCCCAAGGCGGAAAGGTGGCAGTGAAAACTTCCGGATCTCCTTGCCATTCTGCACGTTGAACAATTGCACCACACCGAGGAAAGGTGGCAACGGCCAAGGTAGTTCCATCCGGGGAGAAGGCGATAATCAACTGAGAATGGCTCGAACTTCTCATGTCCCACTTTGGTTTGAAGCCATCCAACTGCCTTCCCCGTCTCCACGTCCCAAAGCTTCAGATCTTCTGCTGACTGGGAAGAAGCGAGTCTCTTGCCATCAGAGGAAAACGTGAGGCAGTTAATGGCGCTCGTGTGTCCCTTCAATGATCCCCACTTCCTTCCCAGAAGCGACGTCGAGAAGTCGAATGTCGCTATCAGGACCATCTTCGGTAAAGGCGAGCCTTCGCCCATCAGGGGAGAGTTCGGCCCGGTAGACAGGCATACCGGTATAGGCAACAAGCTGCTTCCAGGTGCGGGTATCCCAGACCTTCACGCTGGAGCCATCATTGGACGCGAACCGGCTGCCATCTCGAGAAAAGCTGAGCCAGGACGGACGGTTCTGAAGTTTCAGGACATGCTTGACCTGGAGCTGAAGCGTCGGAACCTTGCTCTCCGAGTCCATCTGCCCCCAGGCAGCCTGCTTCAGCAGGCACAGCGTCGTGATGGCAAGGATGAACCGCGATTGCTGGCACCACATAAGAACCCCCGCATAACAAGGAACCACTTGCTCAAATCCGCCGCTGAAACAGGGGCAGCGGAATCACTGTCCTGAGTCTACCCGTTCCGATCGCTCAGTGCGAGGACCAATCCAGCCAGTTCTTCCGCATTGAAATGCTTCCGCAGCGTCTGCACCAGCGCCTCGGGCTGGAGCGGAATCGTGATCCGTTCCGGTCTCCGCCCTTTCACTCGCTTCTGACGTTGCACCTTGCCATCGTTGGCCTGCATTTGCTCCACAAACCTCTGCTGCTCTTGCGGAGCGAGCCGTGCCAGGCGAAGGACACAGCGGTGCGTTGCTCCCGAATCTCGGGTCAGAAGCAGCTTGCTGGCCGCCACGCCGCAATTCGCCACGATCCGGTCCAGCGCCTCGGCCAGGCGGGCATCATTGCGGATCGTTTTCTCGCCAACGCCAAACTCCTCTCCCAGGCGCTCCGCGGTGGACTTCTGGTAACTGTTACCACAAGTGCAACTCGTTCGTTGGCCCTGGCGTTTGCTTCCCAGGTAGCGCTGGCCGCGATTGTAGCTGAAGGCCAGGGCTGATAGGTTGCGCCTGCCCGCCTGTACGTCGAGGATGCAGCGCTCCACCGCCTCCCGGTCCGCGAACTCCAGCAGGACGAGTGAGTACGGATAGCCCTTCAACCGGCAGTAGCGCAGCCGATTGTGGCCGTCCACCAGAATGGTTCGCCCTTCCCAGAACCAGACGAGCAAGGCATCGCGGCAGCCCTCGGCGTCCAGGCTCCGGTGCAATTTCGCCAGTTCGCCGACCGTCAGCGGAGGAATTAATCTCTCGAAATCCGGATCGATGACGATAAAATCGCTGGCCGTGCCTGACTGGCACAACCTCCACTCCGCCTGTTCCACTTTCAGCAGCATGCCCCCGGTCCTCAACGATTTGCTCATCCAGGACAACACGCGGCTCGACTTCCTTCTGCATCCGGACAGGGCAACGCTGACCTGAGACGGACTCACCAGGAAACTGCTGTTCGCCTGGTAGCACGCCAGCCGAGTCCGCAAGACGCTGGTTCGGCGGCGTTCGCGATAGATGATACACCACCGCAAGACGTTGCCTAGAGGCTAATTGTGGACTAAATCAATTCGCCTCAAGCCTCATCCCTGCATTGTGCTGCGGCAATGTCGTGTCTCACTTTCTGCTCACTTTGCCTCTGCTGGCTGCTGGTTCCCTTTCAAACGTACACCCACCGGACGCGCTTTCCGTTCGCCACGGCTCGGAAGCGGATTCTCATCTTGTGCCCAGCCAGGACCAAGTTCAGGTTCTTGACCGTGCGGATCAGTCGCTCGTCCTGCTCGCCCTCGGTCTCACCCGCTTCCTGTTCCAGAGGACTGGCGATGGCCTCGCCTGGCCAATCTGCCCGTTCAAATGCCTCCAGGAGCCGAACCTGGTACGTCCCTTGCCTCACGAAATACACGCGCTTTCGGTTTCCGAACCACAGCAGTTGGTTCTCGGCGTCCCACCACGGTTTCGCACTCTGGCCGCGCCTCCACTGGCTCACTCGACCACCAGTCGCCTGGTATGCCGGTGTTGTTTCAGCCGCTCCTGGTTTGCTCTTCTTGCGCATGTCCTGCCTCGCTGGGGTCAGAGGTCTCGGGTCGCCTCGAACGTGCTGTTCGCCGGCGCACGGAAGATCACACAATGCAAATTGCAATCGGCGCGAAAAACCGGTCATGAATTGTGAGAAAAAAACGAAAAACAGATTCCTGCCCTCACCCAAACTTCCCAGATTTGCCATGTTATGCGCTGGGCACATGAATTGCGCGGCCCGCCGGGCCGCGGCCCGTCCGGTTAGCCTTCCTGCCGCCAACCGTCTCCCCTTTTGAATGTCCTTGTCAGGATGCCAGTCCGCCTTCTATACTCCACAGATTACCAAAGACCGGGCCAAGACGCCCGCAATCGGAGACAGCGACATGAGAACACCGGCGACGCAATGCGTGAAGTGGGCCGTCCTCCTCGGCAGCGTGGTCCTGGGGGGGCTGATCCTCCTGGTCAACGGTCCGTCGCCGGCGGCCGATTCGGTTCAGACCCTGAACCAGACGGTCAAGGAACTGCAGGCCAGCTTCCAGAGCGAGCGGACCGACAGTCAGACCAAGGGCTACACCAACCTGTTCTCTCCGGATTGGTTCAGCAAGGCGGACAGCCTGTCCCGGCAGGGGGCCCAGGCGCTGGCGGCCAGCCGGCTGGTCGAGGCCCGCGACTATCTGCGCCGGGCCCGCTGGAACCTGCCGGCCCCGCCCGCCGGCCTGCCACAGCACGTCGTCCGCATCTTCGGCGACGGCCGGCTGCGCCACACCAACTGGGTCAACAGTGTCGCCTTCAGTCCCGACGGCAAGAGGCTGGTCAGCGGCAGCCAGGACGGCACGGTCAAGGTCTGGGACTCCGAGACTGGTCGCGAGCTGGTCCACTACGCCGGGCACAGCGAACCCGTCCGCGCCGTCGCCTTCAGTCCCGACGGCAAGCTGATTGCCTCGGGCGGCCATGAGAAGGAGGTCAAGCTCTGGGACGCGAGTACGGGCAAGGACCTGCGCAGTCTGGTGGGACATCAGGAGTTCCTCACTGCGATCACCTTCAGTCCCGATGGCAAGTGGCTGGCCACCGGCGGCGGCGATCGCCGGCTGCGGATTTACGAGGTCGCCACCGGCAACCTCAAGCACGAATTGCTGGGCCACAACCTGCTGATCCACGCGGTGGCCTTCAGCGCGGACAGCAAGCTGGTCGTCTCGGTCGGCGGCGATCGGCTGGTGGCCGTCTGGGACGTGGCCAACGGGTCGGCCCTGAGCCGGACCAGCCCCTTCAAGGGCAACATCTTCGCCGTCGCCTTCCATCCCCAGGGCAAGAGTCTGTTCGTCGGCGGCGCCGAGCCCAACTGCGTCAAGCAGATCGCCGTCGATGACGGCAAGGAGCAGCAGCTCTTCGAGGGCCATACGCAGGCGGTCACCTGTCTGGCGGTCAGCTCCGACGGCAAGACCCTGGCCACCGGCTCGGGCGACCGCTCCATCCGGCTGTGGGACGTCGCCAGCGCCCAGAGCTTCCGCAACCTCCAGGGACACAGCGAGGAAGTCCGCGCCCTGGCGATGTCGGGCGACGGCGCCCGGCTGGCCTCCGGCAGCATGGATCAGACGGTGCGTCTGTGGGACCTGGGCCTGGCCGAGCAATGCCGGGACTTTACCGGCCACCAGGGGGCCATCTGGTCCGCGGTCTTCAGCCCCGACGGCAAGAAGGCCCTCTCCGGCGGCGTGGACAAGGCCGTCCACGTCTGGGACACGGCCACCAATCAGGAGTTGCGGAAACTGACCGGCCACAAGCTGCCCGTGACCGCCGTGCTTTACAGCCCCGACGGCAAGTTCATCCTCTCCTGTTCCGGCGACAAGACTCTGAAACTGTGGGACAGCACCACCTTCGAGGAACTGCGCACCTACTCCGGCCACACCGGCGCGGTGACCTCAGCGGCGTTCAGCCCGGACGGCTCGCGCATCGTGTCCGGCGCCGCCGACCGCTCGGTACGCATCTGGGACACCGGCAAGGGCGAGGTGCTGCAGGTGCTGACCGATCATCAATCGGTGGTCAGCGGCGTGGCCTGGAGCCCGGACGGTAAGCGGCTGGCCTCCGGCAGCGGCGATCAGACGGTCAAGGTCTGGGACGCCAGCACGTTGCTGAAGGGTGCCGGCAGGCCGGCGGTGGAACGGACCATGTCCGGCCACGCCGCCGCGGTCAGCGCCGTGGCCTTCAGCCCCAACAGTCAGCTGCTGGCCAGCTGTGGCGGCGACAACCAGGTGCTGCTCTGGAGCGTCTTTTCCGACCAGGCCCGGGCCAAATTCCTCGGCCACAGCAACGTGGTCAGCACGGTGGCCTTCAGTCCCGACGGCCGGACCCTGGCCTCCGGCGGCAGCGACCAGGTGGTCAAGCTCTGGGACGTCCAGACCCACCAGGAGATCCACAGCTTTCGCGGCCACAAGAACTGGGTCACCTCCGTGGTCTTCAGCAACGATGGCTATTTCCTGCTCTCGGCCAGCGTGGACAGGACTCTGAAGCTCTGGGAGCTGGGCGGCCGGGAAAGCGCCACAGGTTATGGCCACACCAAAGAAGTGCGGGCCCTCGCTGTCAGTCCGGACGGCAAGCTGCTCGCCACCGGCTCCGGTGATAATAGCGTGCGCGTCTGGGACGCGGGCACCGGCAAGGAACTGCACGTCCTGCACGGACACAACGAGCCGATCACCGCAGTGGCTTTCCTGGCCGACAGCAAAACGCTGATCACCACGGCCGAGGACAAGCTGCTCAAGGTGTGGAACGCGGACACAGGCAAGGAGGTGCGTACCATCCAGGACCCGGGGCCGGCCAACGAGGTGCCGGTCCTGCAAGCGCTGCCCGACCGCAAGCGCGTGCTGGCCTGGGTGGCAACCGCCTTGATCGAGACTTACGATGCGACCACCGGCCAGCAGGTCCAGAGCCTCAAGGCGCACGATCGGCCGCAGCAGGTCACCAGTCTCTGCTTCAGTGCCGACGGCGAAATCGCGGCCCTGGGCGGTCAGGACGGTAACGTCACCTTGTGGTCGATCAGCAAGCAAGAGCGGCTGGGCGGCGAACTCCCGGCCCACGCCGAGGCCATTGTGGACCTGGGCGTCACGCCCAACAAGAAGACCCTGATCACCACCGACAAGCTGGGGCAGGTCAAGATCTGGGACCTCGCCAATCGGCAGGCCAAGCACACCTTCCAGGCTCACAAGCAGAAGGTGGCCGCCGTGGCCGTCAGTCCGGACAGCACCAGATTCGTGACCGCCGGCCAGGACAACGTCATCAAGCTGTGGGACGTGGCCACGGGCCGGGAGCTGCGCTCGTGGGATTTGAAGGTCCCCTTCCAGGCCAACAAGCCCTTTGTCCGGGCCGTGGTCTTCAGCCCGGATAGCAAGCTGGTGCTGACCGCCAACGGCAATACCACGGTCTACGCGCTTTCGTGTCCTTAAGAAGACAATTCAACCACGGATAACACGGATAACACGGATAAGACAACGAATTGGGTTTTGTCTTATCCGTCTTATCCGTGTTATCCGTGGTTTGATTTATGAGAGCTGGAATGGACTATCCGGTTGGTCCTCGTGGCGGATCTCGTCCACCGGCTCTTTCTTGCCGGGGCCGCGAAAGAGCCGATTGGGGCAGTTGAAGACCAGGCCCGGCTGGCCGCCGACGTTGCGATAGGCATGGACGACGCCGGGCGGCACCACCAGTAGCATCGGCCGATCCTGGCCCACCACTTCGATTTGCCGTGCCAGGTACGTTGGCGAGTTCGCCCGGGCGTCCCAGAGCCAGACCTTGAAGTTGGACGGGCCGAGGAAGCAGAAGTAATCGGTCTGGTCCACGTGTTCGTGCGGGCCCCGGGTCACGCCGACTTCGGAGAGCGACACGTAGGCCATGGCCGGGTGTACCTCGCCAGACAACTCGTCGAGGCGGAACAGCTCGCACAACCAGCCGCGCGCGTCGTGAAACTTGGTCAGGGGGCGCCAGATCACCTGTGCGATCTCTCCGTCGTGAAACTGCATCAGTCGCTCCTTTCCTCACGTCGGAACACTAATCAACACTAATCCGCGCTAATCGGAATGCAAGTTTCCTTCCTTGTATTAGCGAAGATTAGCGCGGATTAGTGTTCCTTTTTCCGGCGAGCAAACAGCTCGACGGCCTCGGCCTGCTCGTCGGTTTCGATCGAGCCGGGCCGGAGCCGCGCACCCGGGCCACGGCCGCCTGGGCCGACGCTCCCCTGGCCACAAGGTAGGCGGCCAGCACGGCCCCGGTCCGCCCCAGGCCGGCACCGCAGTGGACGGCCACCGGCAGGTCCCGGGCCGTGGCCTTCAGGATGGCCGAGACGGCACGCTCCAGCTGTTCCTGGCTGGGCGCTTCCATGTCCTCCAGCGGTTCGTGGAAGACCAGGAGCCCTGCTTCCTCGGTCCAGTCGCGGCGCGGCCGATCCTCGGTCAGCGAGAGCAGCACCTCGATCCCCTGGGCCCGGAGCCAGCAGAAGTCCTCCAGGGACGAGGGACGGGCCAGGGCGGCCAGGTGCGGCTTTTCCACCCATGAGAAGCCTTGCGGTGGGGCCACGTTCACGTCCTCCTCCTCACCCGGCAGCTGACGCAGCCGGTTCGCTAGCGCAGCGGCCCACACCCGAAGCGGGCACGCATCTGGTTGGCCTGCTCCCAGACCTTGGGGTTGCTCTTGAGGAAATCAATCAGGTTGCCGGTGGACAGTCCCAGCGCCGCCGACACCTCGCTGACCCGGGCCTGAGCGGCCCAGAGCACGTCCAGCACCAGCCCTACCACGGGCCAGTAGCGCGGATCTTTCTGTCCCAGGTGCAACCGTTGCTGGCTGTCCAGCCCGAATCCGGGGGCTGACGCCCCCGGCTCGCCACGCCGCGCCGCTTGCCCGAGCAAACTGGTCAAGCGCTCCACGGTCAACTCCGTTGGGGGCACCTCTTCTCGAATCTGCAAATAGAATGCCTGCCGCAGCCGGCGCAAGGCTTTGGCCTTGTTTTCGTGCTGCGAGCGGCTCTCCTCGGCGATCAGGATCAGGCCGCTGGACGGATGCCGCAGGCGCACCGCGGAACTGGTCTTGTTGCGCTTCTGACCGCCCGGGCCGCTGGCCCGGTACGTGTCCACCTGGCACTGGGCCAGCAACTGACTGTCCGTCAGGGCCGACCACTGGGAACGCTGACTGGTCATGGCGTTGGCGTCCGGTTCGCTCCGTTTCCTCTCCCGGAGGAAACCATTTCAGTCTATCTGAACCAGGCAGCCAAGCAAGCGCAGCCTGCCTGAAAAACCCCTCCCCTCGCCGTTTCGAGGCCGGGTTGTCTTGACCAGTTGGTGCGGATGGGGGGTGCCCAGGTATCCCCGTCCGAATCAAGCATTTCCCTCAAGCCCCTCGCTGCCGCCGTGCTTCCTGGAGGAATGAGGGTTTTTTTTCCCTTTTTGTCATTTTTTACTTGCCTTATCTATCTTCGCATGTATCCTGCATCTTGTCTGGATTAACACCTGTCGCGGGTCGTGCAAGGTGGAAACGAGATGGGTTTCCTGGCACGGTACTCGCGGGTCACTGACGACCCTGGGTTCTCCGGGTAGTTTCAGCCTGAACTGTTGTTGGTTCTGAGGAAGAAGGAATCGCGCCGCGAAAAACGCCTCGGGGAGGCGTTCCGGGGAGATTCCGTCAACACGTGAGGGTTACACCATGCGCTTCAACGAGTTGCGACGACTGCTGACAGCCCTGTTCATGCCTCAAGCGACGCGAGGTGGCCAACCAACCGTCCGGAACCTGCGCAGGTCCCGGACGTTCCGCCCCAGCCTGGATTATCTGGAGGAGCGGGTGGTCCCGGTCGTCTACAGCGTGACAAACGTCGCCCAGCTGTACGCGGCGGCCGCCGGCGCGAGCGCCAACCCCGGCTCAACGATCGTCATTGCCAACAACACGGCTGTCTTCCCCTCCTACAACCTGAACCTGGGCGAACTGCAGCTCGAGCGCCAGCACGACCATCACGGCCGCGGTCCCGGTCCCGGGGGGTGTCGTGATCAACGCCGGGGGCGCCAGCCGCGTCTTCGACATCTTTACCACGACCGCCACGCCGACCAGCGTGACCATGTCCGGTCTGACCCTCGAGAACGGCAACGGCACCGGCACGACGAACAATGGCGCGCTGGCGAACGAAGGCGGCAACGTCCTGGTGGAAGACCAGGTGGACAATCTGACACTCACCAACTGCATCGTCCAGGGTGGCACGGCGACGTACAACGGGGGCGGCGGCAACGGCGGCGGCATCTACGTGTCGGGGCCCGTGACGCTCACCACCAGTCTCGTCCAGAACAACTCGGCCCTGACTGACGGCACCGCGGGCGATGGCGGCAACGGCGGCGGCATCTGGGCGGGCAGCGTCGTGACCCTGACCAGCGACACGATCACCACGAACACGGCCGATACCACCCAGACCACCAGCACCGGCGGCGGCATTTACACCACCGGACCGGTCGTCTCCAGCAACAGCCTCATCAACGGCAACGCCGCCGGCGGCGCGGGCGGCGGCATCTGGGCGGGCGGCGATGGGGCCCCCGTGTCGCTGCTCGGCGGCCAGGTCAATCTGAACACAGCCGGCGAGGCAGGCGGCGGCATCGTGTCGGAAGCGGATGTCTTCCTCAACGGCGCCACGGTCAGCGGCAACTCGGCCAGGACCGGCGGCGGCATCTACGACATCGCGGCCACCGTGACGGTGACCGGGAGTGCCCTCAGCTTCAACTACTCCAACAGTGGCCCCGGCGGCGCGATCTACTCCTATTCGGACGTCAGCATCAGCGGCACCCAGGTAACCAACAACACCGCCAACCACTCCGGCGGCGGCATTTACGTCTCGAACGGTGCGGCCAGCATCACCGGCGGCAGCTCGGTGAGCACGAACAAGTCCATTTCCAGCGAGGGCGGCGGCGTTTACGCCTACGACGGCGTGACGGTCACGTCCAGTGCCGTGGACGGCAACAGCGCCGGCACGTCCGGCGGCGGCATCTACGCCTATTACAACGGCGTCTTCCTGACCAGCGCTAACGTTTCCGGCAACAATGCCAAGACCGTTTACGGCGGCGGCATCTACGATTACTACGGGTACACCAGCCTTTCTGCCAGTACCGTGAACAACAACGCGTCCAACGATTCGGGCGGCGGCATCTACGATTACTACGGCAGCACCTCGGTCACCAACGGCAGTCAGGTGAACTCCAACACGGCCGGCCCTTCGGGCGAAGGCGCCGGCATCTACGATTACTACGGCACCGTGACCGTCTCGGGCACCAGCAGTGTGGATCGCAACTTTGCCAGCGGCTCCGGTGGTGGCATCTACAGCTATTACGGCACGGTCACCGTCACCAGCAGCGACGTCAGCCACAACACGTCCGGCAGCGAAGGAGGTGGTATCCACAATGAATATGGCGGGGTCACGCTGGCCAGCAGCACGGTCAATTACAACAAGTCGGACTCCAGCGGCGGCGGCATTTATTCTGGAGATGGCAGCGTCATCCTGACCAGCAGCACCGTCAGCTACAACAACACCGGCTCTGGCGATTATGGCGGCGGCATCTTTGCCTACTCCGGCGTCTCCCTCACCAATAGCAGCGTGAGCAACAACCATTCCTACGAATACGGCGGCGGCATCGCCACCGATTACGGCGGCGTCACCATGGTTGGCAGCCACGTGGACAACAACGTCGCGCTTTACGACTACGGCGGCGGCATCTACACCGCCGACGCGGGTGGTGTGACCATGAGCGGCAGCACGGTGGACGGCAACACCAGCGGCGAATACGGTGGCGGCATCTCCGTCGCCGATGGCCCGGTGACGATGCTCAACAGCAACGTCAGCAAGAACGTCAGCGGCACCTCTAGCTACAGCAGCGGCGACGGCGGCGGCATGTACGTCGAGGATGGCAGTGTCAGCGGCAGCAATGACACGATCACGTACAACACGGCCTCCTACGAAGGCGGCGGCATCTACGACGAGTACGGCGGCACCAACCTGAGCAACAGCACGATCAGCTATAACAAGGCCCTCGCTTCTTCGGGCGGCGGCATTTATCAGTATTACGGCAGTGTCACCCTCACCGCCAGCATCGTGGACTACAACAGCGCCGAGGACGACGGCGGCGGCATTCTCGACTACTACTACGGCAGCGTCACACTGGTGGGCACCCACGTGAATTACAACCACTCCTTTGACGACTACGGCGGCGGCATCTGGGGCGGCTATGGCGGCGTGTCGGTGACCGCCGGCAGCACGGTGGACTACAACAGCGCCTACGATTCCGGCGGCGGCATTTACGAGGACTACGGACCCGTCGCGGTGGCCAACAGCGACGTCAGCCATAACAAGACCGTGGACGGCGATGGCGGCGGCATCTACGGCTACTATGGCGTGACCCTGACCAGCAGCACCGTCAACTTCAACACCTCCAAGGACACCGGTGGCGGCATCTATTCCTCCAGTGGGGAGGTCATCCTGACCGCCAGCACGGTCATGCGGCAACGTGGTTTCAGATGCGACCGACGAGGGCGGCGGCATTTATGCCGCGTGCCGGGGCCGAGATCCTGGCCGGCAGCACCATCAGCAACAACACCGCCTATTACGGCGGCGGCATCTACGTTGCTGCCGATGCCCTCACAATCAGCAACAGCACCGTGACCGGCAACACCTCGGCCGGCTCCGGCGGCGGCATCTACGCGGATGGCGCCAGCCTCACCTTGACCAGCAGCACCGTGAGCAACAACGTCTCGCACGAACTGGGCGGCGGCATCTATGCCGCCGGCAGCGCCGACAACGTGGTCATTGTCGGCAGCACGATTGTCAGCAACACCGCCTCGCTCGACGGCGGCGGCCTGTACTTGAGCGGTGCCTCTCCCAGCGGCGCCGGCATCACCAACAGCACCATCGGCCAGAACACCGCCAACCGCTACGGCGGCGGCATTTACGCGGCCTTCTCGACCGTGGCCCTGACCGACGTGACCGTCAACCGCAACCAGGCGAACAAGGGCGGCGGCATCTACGTCGCCGGCGCTGGTGACACCGTCACGCTGGAGGACACCATTGTTTCCAGCATCACCCCGTCGGGAACCAATACGCTGGGCGGCAACTTTGCCTCGGACGGCAGCGGCCTCTTCGTCTCGCTGGGCCACAACCTCAGCAGCGACAACACAGGGTTAAGCCCGACACCTTTCTTGACTGGCAGTGGCGACCTGAACAACACCAACCCGCTGCTGACCGCTCTGGGCAGTTTCGGCGGCCCAACGCAGACCTACGCTCTGATCGCCGGCAGCAAGGCCATCGGCGGCGGCGACAACAACGGCCCCAACGTCGATCAGCGCGGCATCAGCAGGCCGGTCGGTCTGAACAACACCAACACCAATGTGGTCCTCTCCGACATCGGCGCCTACCAGACTGCCCCGCCGATTAGCAAGACGCCGACGTTTGCACACACCTACAATGCCATCGACGTCGCTTCACTGCTCACGGCGATTGCCAACGCCAACGCCAACCCCGGCTCGAGGATCATCCTCGCACCGACGACCTACAACCTGACTGCCGAGCTATCGATCACTGCCAACGTCACGATCATCAGCAGCTCGACCACTCAGGGCAGCGCCATTCTGAATCAAACGACAGCAGGGCAACGGGTGATGGAGATTGCCGCCGGCGTGACTAACGTCCAGCTGTTCGGCCTGACGATCGAGAACGGCAGCGTCAGCGGCAACGGCGGCGGCATCCTGGTGGACACGCCGCCCGCCGGCTCCCCGCTCGCTTACCTGGCCCTGACAAACAGCGTTGTCACCGGGAACACGGCGACCGGAACAGGTATAGGCGACGGCAACGGTGGCGGCATCTACACTCCGGGCACGCTGCTGGTGACCAACAGCATCGTGGGCACTCTGGCCTCGCCCAATGCGGCCGTCTCTAATACTGCCACCGGCGGCAATGGCGGCGGCATCTACGCCAGCAATGCCGTGACGGTCGTCGGCTCCCAGGTCAACTGGAACACGGCCGACCCCGCCAACAATGGCCCTCCCGGGTCCAGCGGCGGCGGTCTGTTCAGCAACGGCCTGGTCAACGTGATCAACAGCCAGGTCAACAACAACACGGCCGGGTTCTACGGCGGCGGCATTGCCGACTTCACCCTGGGGACTGGCCCCACGGGCTTCGGCGCCACCATCACGCTGGTCAACAGCAGCGTCAGCGGCAACACCGCGGGCGGCGAGGGCGGCGGCATCTGGACGCAGAGCAACATCACCCTGCTCAGCGGCAGCACCGCCAATCTCAACACGTCCGGTTCCGATCCGAACTTCACGCCCACGATCAACAACGGCGGCGGCCTGCACAGCGACAGCGGCATCGTCACGGTGAACAACAGCTTCGTCAATCAGAATACCGTCACGGCCGTCAGCGGCAGTGGGAACAACGAAGGCGGTGGCATCTGGTCGGCCTTTGACGTGTTCCTGAGCAGCAGCCAGGTGAACGGCAACACCGCCCCGAACAGCGGCGGCGGCATCTACACGAGCGGGGGCGCCGTCCTGATCACCGGCACCCCCACCAGCATGAGCAGCGTCAACGGCAACACGGCCACGAACGATCAGGGCGGCGGCATCTGGGCCGAGGATGGCGTCACACTCAGCAACGGCACGGTCAACGGCAACACTGCCTTTATGAGCGGCGGCGGCATCTACTCCTACTACGACGGCGTTACGGTTGGCGGCGGCTATTACGGCGGCATCGGCCAGGTGAACCTCAACGAAACCATCAATTTCGACGGCGGCGGCATCTACTCGTATTATGGCGGCGTTCAGATCACCGGTATCGGCACCACTGCCAGCACCCTGAGTACCGTGGACTCCAACAACACCCAGCTGGGAGCGAACAGCGATTCCGGCGGCGGCATCTACGACGACTACGGGAGCGTCACCCTGCTGAATGCGAACGTCAGTTTCAACGTTTCAGTCAACGACAAGGGTGGCGGCATCTACGACTACTACGGGAGCGTGAGTGCCACCTCCTCCACCATCAACTCCAACACCGCCAGCACCAGCGGCGGCGGCATCTACTCCTACTACGGCTCCGTCAGCCTCGCCGGCAGCAGCGTCAACGGCAACACCGCCACCGGGGACGATGGCGGCGGCATCTACGACTACTATGGCCAGGTCTCGGCCACGAGCACCGTGGTTGCCAGCACCGTCAACGGCAACACGGCCGGCACATCCGGCGGCGGCATTTACTGCTATTATGGGGTTGTCAACCTCAGCGGCAGCACCGTCAACAGCAACACGGCCACCGCGGACGACGGCGGCGGCATCTATGCCTATTACGGTGGCGCCAACCTGCTCAACAGCACCGTGGGCGGCAGCTCGTCCACGGGCAACACGGCCGGCGATAGCGGTGGCGGCATCTACGCCTACTATGGCCCGGTCAACCTCAGCACTGGAACCGTCAACTGGAACACCGCGACGGCCGATGCCGGCGGCGGCATTTACGATTACGAAGGATCGGTCAACCTGGGCTTCACCAGCAAGGTGGACAGCAACACCGCCGATAGCTCCGGCGGCGGCATCTACGTGGAGTACGGCCAGGCCAGCATCAGCGCCAGCAACGTCAGCAGCAACAAGGTCTACGACTCGGCGACGACGCCCACCACGGGCTACGGCGGCGGCATTCACGCCTACTATGGCATCCTGAACGTCGTCAGCAGCACGATCAACAACAACACCGCGGGCCTGGAGGGCGGCGGCATCTACAACGATGAAGGCTTCACCCTCCTCAGCGCCAGCACCGTCAATAACAACAAGGTGATCGGTGACGCCAGCACAGCTTATGGCGGCGGCCTGTATGCCAACTACGGCGCCGCCCTGACCAACGCCAGCACGGTCAATGGCAACGTCAACGACTCTTCCGGCAATGACGCCAGCAGCGCTGAGGGCGGCGGCATCTACACCTACTACGGCGGGGTCAGCCTCAGCAACAGCCAGGTGAACCAGAACAGCACCACGGGTGCCAGCGGCGCCACCCTGGAAGGCGGCGGCATCTGGGATGAATACGGCGACGTGACGCTGACCGGGGGCAGCCTGGTGAACACGAACTCGGCCAGCGGCGGCAGCACGGTCTCCGGCGGCGGCATTTACAACGGCGATTCCGCGGTGACGTTGTTCAGCAGCACTGTCAACGGCAACACGGCCACCAACGGCACCAGCACCGTGCAGGCCAGCACGGGGCTGGGCGGCGGCATCTACGGCGAGTATGGCGTCACCCTGTTTACCAGCACGGTGAGCACCAACACGGCTGGCGAGTCCGGAGGCGGCATCTACAGTGAAAGCGGCTCCGTGATCCTCGCCACCAGCACCATGGCGAACAACAAGGCGACCAACGCCATTTCGGGCACCAACGCCACGCTGGGCGACGGCGGTGCCATTTACCAGAACGCCAGTGAGAGCGTCTGGCTGACCGGCAGCACCCTCTCGGGCAACATCGCCGGTCAGCAGGGCGGCGGCCTCGACGCCAACAACGGCAGCGTCCACGTGGTCAACGGTCTGTTCTATGTCAACCAGGCCAACCAGAACTTCAACACCAGCCTGCTGGCCCTCGCCGGTGCCAACGGCGGCGGCATCTACGCCAACACCGGGGTCTCCGACGTGAGCCTCGTTGGCAGCAACGGGCTGGCCGTCCTCAATTTCGCCTACAACAAGGCCTGGAACGGCGGCGCCCTCTACGCCACCGGAGTGACCAACCTGACCATCAACTCCGCCGGCATCGGTTACAATCAGGCCAGCAATAGCGGCGGCGCCCTCTTCCTGACCAACCCAACCAACTTGCCAGTCGGGGCCACCATCCTGAGCAACGTGCCCTTCGGCTACGCCAACGTCAGCTCCAACAGTGCCGTGAACCAGGGCGGCGGCATCTTCACCGACCTGGGGACCAACGCGGGCAACAACAACGTCCTGAGCCTGCTGAACACCTTCTGCACCAGCAACGCCGCGGCCTCGGGCAGCAACATCTATGCCAACAGCGGTATCGTGATCCTGAAGACCACCACTCTTGTGCCTGGCACCTTTGTGCCGACGAGCCGCTTCATCTCCTTCCCATGACCGCAACCCGCTCTTGCGGCTCAGGGTCCGTTCCCAGGCCGCTTGCGGTTGAGCGCAGCACCAAGCTCCGCCAAGCTGCAAGCGGCCTGGGACCAGACGAAAAACCCCCTCCCTGCCGCCGCGCTTTCCAGCAGGAATTGAGGGTTTCCCTTTTTTGGCGCTTTTTCGGCTTGCGTTATCCTTCTTTGCACGTATTCTGCAATTTGTCTGGCTTAACAGCTGCAGCGGGTCGTGCAAGGCGGAAACGAGCTTTTTCTCCTGCCACGGCGCCCACAGGTGATCGGCGACCCTTGGTTCTCGGGGTCGTTTCGGCCTATGCTAGTATTGGTTCTGAGGAGAGGAGGAATCTCGCCGCGAAAAAGGCCCCGCCGGGGGGCGTTTTGGGGAGGTCCCGTCAACGCGAGAGAGACCATGCGCTTCTTCGAGTTGCAGCGACTGCTGACAGCCCTGTTCAGGCGTCAAGCGACGCGAGGTGTCCGACCAACCGCCCGGCACCAGCGCAGGTCCCGGACGTTCCGACCCACCCTGGATGGTCTGGAGGACCGGGTGGTCCCGTCCACGTACTACGTGCATAACGTCGCCCAGTTATATTCGGCGGTCGCCGGCGCCGACAGTAACCCCGGTTCAACGATCATCATCGCTAACAACACGGCCCTTTTGCCCTCCTACAACCTGAACGCGGGCGAGCTGCGCCTGAGCGCCAGCACGACCATCACGGCCTCGAACCCGGTGGTCCCGGGGGGCGTCGTGATCAATGCCGGCGGCAACAGTCGCGTCTTCGACATCTATACCACGACCGCCACGCCGACCAGCGTGGTCCTGGGCGGCCTGACCCTCGAAAACGGCACCGGCACCGGCCCAACCAGCACGGCCGGGGTCGCCAACGACGGCGGCAACGTCCTGGTGGAAGACCAGGTGGACAACCTGACACTCATCCACTGCATCGTCCAGGGCGGCACGGCGACGTACAGCGCGGGCGGCGGCAACGGCGGCGGCATTTACACGCCGGGTCCGGTGACCCTCACCACCAGCACCGTCCGGAACAACTCGGCCCTGACCGACGGCACCGCGGGCGACGGCGGCAGCGGCGGCGGCATCTGGGCCGGCAGCGCCGTCACCCTGACCAGCGACACGGTCACGACGAACACGGCCGACACCACCCAGGCCACCAGCGCCGGCGGCGGCATTTACACCACCGGTCCGGTCGTGTCCAGCTACAGCATCATCAGCAGCAACTCCTCCGGCGGCGCGGGGGCCGGCCTCTTTGCGGACGGCAACGGCGACCCCGTCACGCTGACCGGCGGCCAGCTCAATCTGAACACCGCCGGGGCCAGGACCGCCGGGGCCAATGGCGGCGGCCTCTTTGCGGAAGCCGACGTCTTCCTGAGCTCCGTCTCGGTAGGCAGCAACACCGCCAACGGCAGCGGCGCCGGTGTCTACGACAACGCGGGCATCGTGACGGTCACCGGGAGCAATTTCACCTTCAATTATGCCAGTAATGGCGACGGCGGGGCCATCGCGTCCTTTTCGGACGTCAGTCTCAGCAGCACCGTGGTCACCAGCAACACCGCCCAGGCCTACGGCGGCGGCATTTACTCCGGCCTCGGTGCGGTCAGCATCACCGGCAACAGCCAGGTGAACTCGAACACGGCCATTATCAACGCCGGTGGCGGCGTTTACGCTCACGACGGTGTCACGGTCGTCTCCAGCGCCGTGGACCTCAACAGCGCCGGGACTTCCGGGGGCGGCATTTACGCCTATTACAACGGCGTGTTCCTCACCAGCGCCAACGTTTCCGGCAATCATGCCAAAAGCAGTTATGGCGGCGGCATTTACGATGCGTACGGTTACACCAGCCTGACCCTCAGCATCGTGAACAGCAACACGGCCTCCAGCTCGGGCGGCGGCATCTGCGATCAGTACGGCAGCACCAGCTCCAGCGCCAGCCAGGTGAACGGCAACACCTCCGGGCGCGAAGGCGGCGGCATCTATGATCAGTACGGCTCCGTGACCGTCTCGGGGGCGAGCAGCGTGGATCGCAACTTCGCCACCACTTCCGGCGGTGGCATTCATACCTTTCAGGGTGCGGTCCTCGTCACCAGCAGCGACGTCAGCAACAACAAGTCGCTCGGCCAGGGCGGCGGCATCTATGCTTTCTATGACGGCGTCTCCCTGACTGCCAGCACCGTGAACGCCAACACGTCCAACTCCAGCGGCGGCGGCATTTACACGTACTACGGCGGCGTCGTCCTGACCAGCAACAGCACCGTCAACTCCAACAGTACCAACGGTGCCGGCGCTGGCGGCGGCATCTGCGCCTACTATGGCGGCGTTTCCCTCACCAGCAGTACGGTGGACTCCAACCAGGCCTATGCTTCCGGCGGCGGCATTTACAACAACTACGGCGGCGTCCTCCTGGTCACCAGCCACGTGGACAGCAACAGGGCCAGTTCCGCCTTCGGCGGCGGCATCTGCTCCCAGAACAGTGGGGTGACGCTGAACGGCGGCACGGTAGACGGCAACAACGCGGGCCTGTACGGCGGCGGCGTCTACTCCGCCATTGGCGGAGTCTCGATGCTCAACGCTGACGTCAGCCACAACAATTCCGGTCTTTCCAGCACGGGCGACGGCGGCGCCATCTACGCCGCGGATGGCGGCGTCAGCGGCAGCAATGACACGATCACCTACAACAGCGGCAACTATGGCGGCGGCGTTTTTGCGTCCCACGGCGGCGTCAGCCTGAGCGGCTCGACGATCAGCAGCAACAAGGCCAGGACTGGCTCGGGCGGCGGCATTTACGTGGACTCCGGCAGCGTCACTCTCACCGCCTGCACCGCGGACAGCAACACCGCGCAGGGCGATGGCGGCGGTGTCTGCGTGAACTCCGGCAGTGTGTCGCTGATCGGCAGCCACGCGGACAGCAACGTTTCCTCAGGCGGCCATGGTGGTGGCATCTCCGGCTCCTCTGGCGGCGTGTCGCTGAGCGCCGGCAGTTCCGTGGACCACAACAAGGCCCTCGACAGCGGCGGCGGCATTTACCAGGGATGGAACCAGTTCGGTTCCGTCACGGTGGCCAACAGCGACGTCAGCTCAAACACGTCCGTGGCCGGCTCCGGCGGCGGTGTCTACGCCTGGTACGGCGCGACACTCACCAGCAGCACGGTCAACTTCAACAGCTCCAAGGGCAACGGCGGCGGCATCTTTGCCGAGAACGGGTCGGTCCTCCTGACCGGCAGCACGGTCAGCGGCAACCAGGTCAATGGCACGTCGAGTGACCAGGGCGGCGGCATTTATTCCAATGCCGGTGTTGAGGCGCTCTCCAGCACCATTAGCAACAACTCCGCCAATTCCGGCGGCGGCATCTGCGATTCGGCGAATGCGATCACCCTCAGCAACAGCACGGTGAGCGGCAACACAGCGACCAGCTCCGGCGGCGGCATCTATGCCAGTGGCGCCAGCCTCACGCTGAGCAACAGCACGGTCAGCAACAACACTGCCGAGCTGGGCGGCGCTGTCTATGCCAACGGCGTTGCCAACGTGGTCGTTGCCTCCAGCACGATTGTCATGAACACCGCCACGCAGGACGGCGGCGGTCTGTACCTCACCGGCAGCGCCGACGGCGCCGGCATCACCAACAGCACCCTCGGCCAGAACACCGCCAACCGCTCCGGCGGCGGCCTCTGGTCGGCTTACGGAAACGTGGCCCTGACCGACGTGACGGTCAACCTGAATCAGGCCAGCACGGGCGGCGGCCTGTACGTCGCCGGCGGCAGCGACACGGTGACGGTGGGCACGGTGACGCTGGAAGACACCATTGTCTCCAACGTCACCACGTCGGGAACGACACTGTCAGGCGGCAACTTTGCCTCGGACGGCGTCGGCGTCTTCGTCTCGCTGGGCCACAACCTCAGCAGCGACGGCACGGCTTCAGGGAGCGGGCTGAATTTCTTCAATCCCAGCAACGGCGACCTGAACAACACGAACCCGCTGCTGGGCACTCTGGCCAGCAACGGCGGTCCAACGCAGACCTACGCTCCGGGCACCGGCAGCCCGGCCATCGGCGGCGGCGACAACAACGGCCCCAACGTCGATCAGCGCGGCAGCACCCGGCCGGTCGGCCTGGGCAACAGCAACCTCAACGTGACCTCAGACGTCGGCGCTTACCAGAGTACCCCGGCCAGGACCCGGATGACCACGTTCACCGCCACGTACAGCGTGCCCGCGGGCAGTGCGGCCATGCTGCAAAGCATCATCGAGAACGCCGTGGCCGGCTCCAGGGTCATCGTTCCGGCGGGCACCTACCACCTCACCGGGTTGGGCCAGATCACCATTGCCAGGAACGTGACCATCACCTCCAGCACGCCCAACACCCAGGGCAGCGTCCTCATCACCGCGGATGCCAACAGCCGGGTCTTTGAGATTGCCACGACGGCCAGCAACGTGCAGCTGATCGGCCTGGCCATCGAGGGCGGCAACGTCAGCGGCAACGGCGGCGGCCTCCTGGTGGACACGCCCACCACCGCCGGCTCCCCGCTCACCTTCCTGGCCCTGACCAACTGCATTGTTACCGGGAACACGGCGACCGGGACGGGCAAGGGCGACGGCAACGGCGGCGGCATTTACACTCCGGGCACGCTGCTGGTAACCAACAGCCTCGTGGGTGTGTCTTCGACCTCCTTCAACCAGGCCGTCTCCTCGGGCGGCAACGGCGGCAATGGCGGCGGCATCTGGGCCGGCAACGCCGTCACCCTGGTCGGCCTGGGCACCACGATCACGAACACCAAGGTCAACTGGAACAGGGCCGACTTTACCAATGACGTCGCTCCCGGGTCCAGCGGCGGCCTGTTCAGCAACGGCCTGGTCAACGTGATCAACAGCCAGGTCAGCAACAACAGTGCCGGCTTCTACGGCGGCGGCATCGCCGATTTCACCAGCGGAGCCACCGTCACGCTGGTGAACAGCCATGCCGATTCCAACAATTCAGGCGGCGAGGGCGGCGGCATCTGGGCTTCGAGCAACGTGACTCTGCTGGGCGGCAGCACGGCCAACTCCAACAAGTCTGCCGCCGTCAACGGCACCACCACCGGCGCTGGCGGCGGTCTGCACAGCGACGGCGGCATTGTCACGCTGGTCAGCAGCAGCGTCAGCAGCAACACCATCCAACCCACAATAGTTTCAAGCTACAACGGCGGCGGTGTCTGGTCGGCCTTTGACGTGTTCCTCACCAGCAGCCAGGTGAACGGCAACACCGCCACGAAAAGCGGCGGCGGCATTTATACCGGCATGGGCAGCGTCCTGATCACCGGGACGACTGCGAGCCCGAGCAGCGTCAGCAGCAACAAGGCCACCAGCGGTGACGGCGGCGGCGTCTACGCCGAGGATAGCGTCACGCTCAGCAATGGGACGGTCAACAGCAATACGGCCGGCATCGACGGCGGCGGCATTTACTCCTATTTCGACGGCGTCACGGTCGGCGGCGGCTATTACGGCGGCATCGGCAACGTCAACGGCAACCAGACGCTCGGCAGCGGCGGCGGCATCTACGCGGAGTACGGCCCGGTGCAGGTGACCGGCACCGGCACCACCGTCAGCACCGAGAGCACCGTGGACTCCAACACGAGCAAAAACGAGGGCGGCGCTGTTTGGGTCTCTTACGGCACAACCACGCTGGTCAACGCCAACGTCAGCTCCAACGGTGCCACCACAAGCCAGGGCGGCGGCGTCTGGGACGAATACGGTTCGGTCTGCGCCACCACTTCCACGCTCAACTCCAACACCGCGGGCAGCAGCGGCGGCGCTGTCTGGTCCTCCTACGGCAACGTCACCCTCGCCGGCAGCAGCTTCAGCAGCAACCAGGCCAGGGGCACCGGCGACGGCGGCGGTGTCTTCGACGAGTACGGCCTTGTCACCGCCCTGAATGCGGGCGCCGGCATCCATTCTGTTGCCAGCACCCTGAACGGCAACAGCGCCGGCGGCAGCGGCGGCGGCATTTATGACTCGCACGGCAAGGTGAACCTCAGCGGCAGCACCGTCAACAGCAACGTGGCCGCCGCGGACGGAGGTGGTGTCTGCGCCGGGTATGGGGGTGCCAACCTGCTCAACAGCACCGTGGGCGGCAGTTCCTCCACCGGCAACGTGGCCGGCAAATCCGGCGGCGCTGTCTACGTCTCTTATGGCCAGGTCAACCTCAGCACCAGCACGGTTAACGGCAACACGGCGACGGCCGGCGACGGCGGCGGCGTTTTCGACAACTACGGCTCGATCACCCTGACCAGCAGCAGCAAGGTGGACTTCAACACCGCCCTGGGTGCCGGCGGCGGCATCTTCGCGGACTATGGTCAGCCGACTGTCAGCGGCAGCGACGTCAGCAACAACAAGGCGTACGACTCCGCAACAACGCCCACGGTGGGCTTCGGCGGCGGCATCCACGCCTATTACGGCCTGCTGAACGTCGTCAGCAGCACGATCAACTCCAACACGGCCGGCATCGAGGGCGGCGGCATCTGCAACGGGAATGGGTTCACTCTCCTCAACGCCAGCAACGTCAACGGCAACACCGTCATCGGCAGCACAGCAACCAGCTACGGCGGCGGCGCGTATGCCCTCTACGGGGCCTCCCTGAGCAACGGCAGCACGGTCAGCAGTAACGTCGATAACTCCTCCACCAGTTCCCCGTCCGCCGCCGGCGGCGGCGTCTACGCGCAGTCCGGTGGAGTCAGCCTCAGCAACAGCCAGGTGAACGGGAACACCCTGACCGCTTCCAGCACCGGCGGCACGCAGGGCGGCGGCATCTTCGTGGCGAACTGCGGCGGCGTGACGCTGATCGCGGGCAGCAAGGTGGACAATAACTCGGCCACCGGCGGCAGCAGCGACTCCGGCGGCGGCATTTACAGCAGAAATGCGGCAGTGACGCTGATCGGCAGCGACGTCAGCGGCAACACGGCCACGAACTTCAATCCCAGCACCCCGAGCGTGCAAGCCAGCGCGGGAGTCGGGGGTGGCATCTTTTCCTCGGGAGGCACCACTCTGCTTTCGAGCAGCACCGTGGGCAGCAGCTCCACCGGCAACACGGCTGGCATGTCAGGCGGGGGTATCTGCAACAGCGGCGGCTCCGTGATCCTCAACGGCGGCAGCATGTCGAACAACAAGGCGACCAACGCCCTTTCGGGTCACAACGCCACCCTGGGCAACGGTGGTGCGATATACCAAACTTCCGCCGAGAGCGTCTGGCTGAACGCCGCCACGCTCAGCAACAACCTTGCCGGTCTGAACGGCGGCGGCCTGTACGCCAACGGCGGCACCGTCCACCTGGTCAACAGTCTGTTCTCCAACAACCAGGCCAACCAGAACTTCAACACCACTCTGGCTGCCACCAGTGGGGCCAACGGCGGCGCTGTCTACGCCAATGCAGCCTCCGACGTGAGCATCGTTGGCAGCAACGGGCTGGCCATCCTCAATTTCAGCACCAACAAGGCCAACAACGGCGGTGCGATCTACGCCGCCGGAGTGACCAACCTGACCATCAATTCCGCCGGCTTCGGTTACAATCGAGCCGCCAACGACGGCGGCGCCCTCTTCCTGACCGGCACGAGCAACGTCGGGGCCACCATCATGAACCTCACCGGCGTCACTCGGAACAGTGCCGGGAACCAGGGCGGCGGCATTTACACCGACCTGGGGACCAACGCGAGCGGCAACAACGTGCTGACCCTGCTGAACAGCTTCATCATCAGCAACGCCGCGGCCTCTGGGAGCAACGTCTACGCCAACAGCGGCATCGTGATCCAGAAAAGCACCAATCTCCTGGCCGGGACCTACGCGCCGACGAGCCGCTTCATCTCCTTCCCATGACCGGAACGGCTGATCCCTTGCTCGCGCGGCGGGCTAACGCGGGAAATCCGGAACGGCTGAACCCTTGCTCGCGCGGCGGGCTAACGCGGGAATCCGGAAAGAACTCACCACAGAGGACACAGAGGACACAGAGAAGATTGCCAAGAGAATTACCTGATTTGCAGTGTTCTCTGTGTTCTCTGTGTCCTCTGTGGTAAAATCTTGTCATCATGGCAAGAGCACTGCCGCCTGGTCCGCGGGGCCACTGGCTATTGGGGCACGTGGCCGAGCTGCGCCGCGATCCGCTGGCGTTTTACCAGCGCTGCGCGCGCGAGTTCGGCGACGTGGTCACCGTCCGCTTTGGCTGGGCCAAGGTCTTCCTGGTCAGCCAGCCCGAGCTGATCGAGCAGGTGCTGGTCCACGAGGGCAAGAACTTCATCAAGCATTACGCCCTGCGCATGATCCGCCCGCTCCTGGGCCAGGGCCTGCTGAACAGCGAAGGCGATCTCTGGTTACGGCAGCGGCGGCTGATCCAGCCGCTGTTCCAGCGCGAGCGTCTGGCCGGCTATGCGGACATCATGGTCGCGCGGGCCCGGGAGCTGGCCGATTCCTGGCGGGCGGGCCAGACACGCGATCTGCACGCCGACATGAGCGGTCTGACCCTGCGCATCATCGCCCAGGCCCTGTTCGGTGCCGACGTCAGCGACCTGGCCGAGGAGGTCGGCACGGTCCTGAGCGAGATCATGACCAATTTCCAGCGGCGCTTCTTTGCCGCCCTGCACTTTCCCGAATGGGTGCCGACGCCGGCCCATCTCCGCTTGCGCCGGGCGGTGGCCCGGCTGGACCGGATCGTCTACGGACTGATCGAGAAGCGGCGGCGCGAGGGCATCGCTCACGACGACCTGCTCAGCCGGCTGCTGCAAGCGCGCGACGAGGCCGACCGCACCGGCATGACCGACCGGCAGGTGCGCGACGAGGCCATGACCCTGTTCCTGGCCGGTCACGACACCACGGCCCTGACGCTCACCTGGGCCTGGTATCTGCTGGCCCGCCATCCCGAAGCGCTGGACCGGCTGAGCGAGGAGCTGCGCCGGGAACTGGCCGGCCGGCCGCCGACCCTGGCCGACCTGCCCCGGCTGCGGTACACCGAGATGGTGGTGCAAGAGGCGATGCGGCTGTATCCGCCCGCCTACGCCATTGGCCGGCAGGCGCTCACTCCGTGCCGGCTGGGCGGCTACGAGTTGCCGGCCGGGGCCACGGTGCTGCTCTGTCAGTACGTGGTTCAGCGCGACCCGCGCTGGTACAGCAACCCGGACAAGTTCCTGCCGGAACGCTGGGCCTCCACCCCGGGAGCGACAGCCCAGGGCAGCGGCCAGCGGTTGCCCCGCTACGCCTACTTTCCCTTTGGCGGCGGTGCCCGGGGCTGCGTCGGCAACACCTTCGCGATGATGGAAGCGGTGCTGGTGCTGGCGACGCTGGCGCAGCGTTTCCGGGTCCAGCCCTGGACCGGGCCCGAGGTCCGAATGCAGGTGGCCATCACCCTCCGCCCCGCGGACCCGATCCGGCTGACCCTGCAAGCACAATGAGCCGCCTACCGGAGGAGGACCCTTGTATCCCCATCCCATCCGTCTCCGTGGTCCCTGGCAATGCGAAGTGCTGGCTGACCCTGCCGGGCAGGCCCGGCAGAGCGCACCCGTTCGCCAGGTTGCGATGCCCGCGCGCTGGGACGCGCTCGGCCTGGGTGAGATCCAGGGCCGGGTTCGCTTCCTGCGTCGCTTTGGCTATCCCGGTCAGATCGACGACGACGAGCGCGTCTGGCTGACGCTCGCCGGCCTGGCCGGGCCCTGTGCCGTCTGGGTCAACGGCACGCTGCTTGCCGAAACGGACACCGCCCCGGACTGGCTGGAATGGGACGTCACCGCGCTGCTGCGCCCGCGCAACGAGCTGCGGCTGGAGAGGGGCATCGGCCCGGCAGCGGCGCAACCCTGGACCGAGGCGGCCCTGGAGGTGCGCTGTCTGGCGTTCCTGCGGGGGGTGCAGGTCGAGGCCATCCGCGGCGAGGACGGCCTGGAGCTGGAGGTACGCGGCGAAGTGGTCGGCGCTGCCGATCGGCCGCTGGATCTGTATGTCATCCTGGACCGTTTGCAGGCGGGCTATGAGCGGGTCCAGCCCCGGCCCGAGGGACAGCCGTTCCTGCTGCGTTGCCGGGAACTGCCGCCACAGGGCGCGCGTTGCGTGCAGATCGATCTGGTGAAGGGGGCGACAGTCTGGTATACCTTGACCCGACAGCTGGCGTAGCCTTCGCACGCCTGCGTGCGCTCCGGCCGGCAGGCCGGCCTGCGCTTGGGGCAGCGGAAGAGGATGGGCCTGGCATGGACATCGAAACCTTGCGCGTGCGGGTCTCGGGTGAGGAAATTAACGCCCTGGTCAAGGAGCGGGTGCCCGAGGAGGCAGGGGTCCGCGATCTGCGGATCATCCCGACCGCCGAGGGCGTGCAAATGACCGGCCGCTACACCGGGATGCTGCTGCCACTGGGCTTTGATCTGCTCTGGGTGTGCAGTGTCACGGCAGGCCAGCTCCGGGCCCAGCTCTCCCAGGTGCGCGTGGCCGGCTTCCCGGCCACCAAGCTGCGCGGCGTCCTGCTCGGCGTCCTGTCCGAGTATCTGACCAGCCAAGCCGGCATCCAAATCCAGGAAGACGTGATCCTGTTCGACGTCGATGCGTTTCTCCGGGCCCAGGACATTCCGGTCCGGGTGACCCTGACGGCTGTCCATTGCCAGGCTGGGTGGATTGTCCTGGAAGCGGGGTGCTGAGCATGTCCGAGCCGCGCACGCAGCGCAGCGGAGTAAGGCGAACGGCAGGCCCAAAGTAGCCATCACGCTCCGCGTGATGCAGCCTCATCACGCGGAGCGTGATGGCTACTTTGGGTAGGTTTTCTCCTGCCGCTCGCCTAAGCGGCCGTCCGGCGGACCGCTTACTCCGCTGCGCTGCGTGCGCGGCTCGGACATGCTGTGTGCCAGAACTCCAAGTCACACCAGCTTCACCTGTCCGCCAGCCAGCTCCAGCTTCTGCTTGAAGCGCTCGGCCTCTTCCGGCGCCAGGTCCCTGGCCAGCACCACCGGCAGGTTCTCGATCAGGGCCCGGGCCTCGATCAGCCCCAGCGGGAGCAGCTCGCGGAGGGCCCGGATCAGGACCAGCTTGCGGATCGAATCGTAGCCCTCCAGCTGGACGGCCCGAAGCGGATCAGGCTCCGGCTCAGGAACGACCGTTCCCGGGTCAGGAACGATGCGGAGGGGCAGCGCCTCGGCCCGGAGGCCGTGGGTCGTCTCCAGGTAGCGGCACAGCTCTTTCGCCTCGCTCCCGGTCAAGGTGGCGATGCGATCCCCCAGGTCGAGGATCTCGGCGGGGTACGATGCGCATCACCATACAGCACCTTCCTTTCCAGACAGCGATTTCGTTCGGACGTTCCCTCCAGACACGCCGCTCAGGAGCCAGGTTCGGGAACGCATCGCGTTTTTTCGCTGATCCTGTTGACATCGCGCCGGAGCCGGGACACACTGAGTTACCGATCCTGGTTTCAAGGAACTCCGCGAACACATCCAAAGGAGACGCAGCGATGCAACCAAGGCAACACGGACTGAGACTGCTGATCGTGGCCCTTCTGGTCGGGAACGTTCCGGCCAGAGCCGCCGACACCCCCGAAGAGGCGAAGGCGATCCAGCTGATCGAGAAACTGGGAGGCAAGGTCATCCGGGACGGCCGGCGCACGGGCACTCCCGTTGTCGGCGTGGAACTGGACGGCACCCGGGCGACCGATGGCCTCCTCAAGGAACTGGCCGTCTTCAAGCAGTTGCACAGGCTCAGCCTGGAGAAGACGGCCGTCACCGATAACGGACTGAAGAACCTGGCCGGGCTCAAGGGACTGCAGAAGCTGAACCTGGACGGCACCGCCGTGACGGACTCGGGCCTGAAAGCCCTGGCCGGTCTGACGGGCCTGGAGGAGCTAAGCCTGGATCACACGGCGGTGACCGCCTCGGGTCTGGGTAACCTGTCGGGCTTGAAGAACCTGCAAAAGCTGCGCTTGCCGGAGGCGGCCCGAACGGATCAGGGGCTCCGGGCCTTGCTGCGACTGACCAAACCGACGCTCCTCAACCTGTCGGGCTGGAAGATCACCGACACGGGACTGAAGGACCTGCTCCCCCAGAAGCAAGTGGTCCGGCTGAACCTGGATCGGACGGGTGTGACCGACAGCGGCCTGAAGATCGTGGCCGAGATGGCGCAGCTGACCCGGCTCGACCTGGACCGGACGACCGTCACCGACAGCGGTCTGAAGGAGCTGGCCCGGCTGCCGCGGTTGCAGGCGCTCGGCCTGGACGGCACAGCGGTGACGGACTCCGGGCTGAAACATTTGGCCGGACTGAAACTGCAACTGCTGAACCTGGACGGCACCGGTGTGACCGACAAGGGCCTGCAGACCATCGGTGCCATGAAAGGGCTCAAGGAACTGAGCCTGGAGAAGACCGCCGTCACCGACTCGGGACTGAAGAACCTGTCGGGGCTGACCGGCCTGCAAAAGCTGATGCTCAACGACACGGCTGTCACCGACGTGGGGCTCAAGGAGATCGCGGCCTTGAAGGGCTTGCAGACCCTGGGACTGAAGAACGTCAAGGCGACCGCGAATGGTCTGACGGCGTTGCAGAAAGCGCTGCCGAAGTGCAAGGTGGTCCGGTGAGAGAGTTTGGAGCGGTTCATCCACGAAGGAAATCGCCGGAAAAGTAGCCCGGGATCTTTCCAGCCCGCGCGCTGCCGGGCAGCAGCATCGCCAGGTCGTAATCCAGCAGGGCCGCAATCCGGTCGATGGCCACGTCCGCCGGCGGGTTCTCGGCCAGCACGTGCGGATCCAGCGCATACCGGCCCTGCCTGGGAAACACGGTCGTGACCCGATCTCCCCAGATGCGTTTCACCGCCGTCAGGATGCGCAGCTTGTCGTCCACGAAGACGTAGTGCCGGGCCGGGAAGCGGCGGGCAATGTCGTCCAGCTCCTGCTCCTTGTGGATGTAGATCAGCACGCCCTGGGCTTCCTTCCAGATGCCCGAGCGCTCGACCTTGAGCGGCTGGAAGATCACGTCGCCGTCCGACACGATGACGGTCGGACCCCAGGAGCGGAGCCGGCGCAGCACGTCCAGGGCCCGGGGATACAGCCGGCTGCCAAAGGGATAGTCGATCAGGTAGGACGACATCGACAGCAGTTCCAGGTCGTGCGGGTTCTCGACCCGGTAGCGCTGCAGAGCGCCGAGATAGTCGCGATAGCCCAGCGTCGCGAACAGCTCCTCCAGGATGGTCCAGTAGCGGTCCCGGCACGCGGCCCCGAAGGATCGCTCCAGGTGGCAGCGCAGGTCATCCTGGATGCCATCGTTGTCCAGCAGCGTATTGTCCACGTCCACCAGAAAACAAACAGGGCTGAGTGACATTCCGCCGCCGCCTCCAGGTACTGACGCCCCTCGTTCCCGGGCTCTGCCTGGGAACGATTATAGGAGGAAACGGAAGTCCCGGCTTCCGTGTGGATTCCTGATTACCGCTCTTGCGGACCACCAGCGGTTGACCGACAATGAAGTGAGCGCAGCCATGCACCAGGCAGACCGAGAGCCAGACCATCCCGGGCACGGTGCCGGCGCGACGGCTGCTGCGACGGGAGCATTTTCGCTTGTTGTACCAAGCCAATGCCGTGGATCTGGCCCGGGTGCCTGACATCGGGTTGATCCTTTAGAACCACTAACCGAATGGCGAGCGGCGCGGCGTCAGCCCACCGGTAGAAGGCTTTACCGGCGGGCTGACGCCGCGCCGCTCGCCATTCGGTTAGTGCCTCCAACGAAGAAGCGAAAAAAACATTCGGCGGCGACTCAGTACGTTACGTCTTCTGGCAGGAGTCCGAACGGCGCTCACTGGACTTCCCGGTGCGCTGGCTGGTGCAGCAGTGGCGCGAAGCGCAATGGAAGGCCCTGGCCGCCGTCCGGGCCGTCGATGCCCTGGCCGAGGAGTGCCGCGGTTACCTCCGCGAGCATGCTTCCTGCCCCACTCCGGCCGCCTGAGCGTGGCGTCAGAACTGGACCGCGCTGCCAAAGCGGTCCCGCAGGGCCTGGCGGCTTGCCTCACTGAGCACAGTGCCTGTCAGGTCCAATCCCGTCAGGTTCGCCAGGTGCGGCGATTGCACCAGGGCTTTTGCTCCCTCGGCGCCGAGGGTGATGTCCGTCAGGTGCAGGTAGGTCAGGCGAGCCAGCGTGGCGGAGGAGGCCAGCGCCTGAACTCCAGCGTCGCTGATCGGATTGCATCCTAGACTCAGAGCGGTTAGTCGAGCCAGGTAGGGCGACAAGGCCAGGGCGCGGACTCCCTCGTCGCCAACGGCGTTGCCGCTCAGGTCGAGCAAGTGGAGACGGGCCGGATGCGGCCGCTCGGCCAGGGCCAGCGCTCCCGCGTTGCCGATCCCGGCACCAAACAGCTCCAGTTCGGCCAGCAGGGCCAATCGGAGAGAGGCCGCCAGGGATCGCAGTCCTTCATCTCCGACATTCGTGAACCCCAGGCGGAGAGTGCGAAGCCGCGGCGGACACCACTCCGCCAGCGCCTGCGCTCCCTGGGCGCCGATCTCATTGCCCGACAGGGCCAGCGTGGTGAGTTGGTTCAGCGCAGGCGAACGGAACAGGGTCTGGACACCCGAATCGGTGAGGGAGGTGTTCCCGAGGTCGAGATCCGTCAACCCGGTCAGGTGGGGAGAAGCCGCCAGGATCGTCGCGGCTGCATCCCCCAGCCGGTTGTTGGCCAGGTCGAGAAACGTGAGCCGGGCCAGCCGGGAACAATCGGCCAGGGCCTGCACGCCGCGTTCGCTCATTTCGTTGCCGTGCAGGTCCAGCCGCCGCAGGTTGGACAGAGACGAGGAACGGGCCAGACTCTGAACAAACTCGTCCTCCAGCTGGTTGTACGACAGGTCCAGGCCCGTCAACTGCCGCAGGACCGAATGGCCGAACAGATCCGCCAATCGCTCGGCGTCACCCAGGGCCAGGTTTTCGACCCACGCCCAGGCCCCCGTCCAGCCCACCGCCTCGTCGGCGACGCGAACCAGCTCGCGGGCCGAACAGGTCAGCCACAGCAGCCCTCGTTTCCACTTCTCCTCGTCCGGCTGCAGTTGTTCCAGCGGCCCGAGCCAGTGATCTTCGTATCGTTCCAGCAGTTCGTCTGCCTGGCGCTCAAGTTCCTTCCGGAGTGGGTGGGACTGCTGCAGCCTGGCGGCCTGGCACTGCAAACGGATGAACTGGCCGCGCTCCTCGTCGCCGTGGTCGGCCAGGAAGTCGGCCAGGATCAGCCGGGGTGTATCGTCCTCCGGCGTCTCCTTGGCCGCGTGGAGGAAGGACAGCAGTTGTGCGTCGTCGGAGGCCACGGCCGCGCTCCTTTCCTGGCTGAGAGCGTTCCCTGGAGAGTATACCGGAAGCGGCAACCTCGGCGACCTGACGCGGGAGCAGCCAATCGGGACGAGAGAACTCTATAATCTCCTGGCCCCTGAGACCGACGCTGCCTTCAAATCGGGGACGCTCCTGAACCAGCGGGACCGCTCTTGTGTCATTCGCGGGGAGATTCCATCTTTCCGCCGATGTCGGTCAGAGGAGCAGGACGATGACCGCGACAGAGTGGCTGACGAGTGAGGATGCCTGTGCCATGCTCCAGCAACTCTTGCCTGCCACAGGACGTCAGCGCAAACTGCGCCTCTTTGCCTGCGCCACGTGCCGGCGGGTTGTCGAAGGATTGGATTCCGAGCGCGGGCGCAAAGCGGTGGACGTGGCCGAAGAGTTTGCGGACGGGTTAGCGTACAAGCGACGGATGGCTGCTGCACGAGCCGCTGCCAAAAGCGGCTTACCCCGAGCAGTAGCGCACGACCTGGCCTGGTATGCCGCCGCGGTTGCAGCTGCCAGGGCGAAGCCTTCAAGCGTTGCGAGTGACCTGTTGCGGGACATTTTCGGCAGCCCCTTCCAGCCCTTGCCCTCTGTTGATCGCTCCCTGCTAACTCAGAACGACTTCCTGGTAGTGAAGCTCGCCCAGGCCGCATACAACGAGCGCATCACGCCCCAAGGAAACCTCGACCCATTTCGCCTTGGTGTTCTTGCGGATGCCGTTGAAGAGGCTGGTGGGCCGCAAGAGCTGGTGGAACACCTGCGGAGACCTGGCCCCCACTATCGGGGCTGTATCGCGATCGACTTGCTGACGGGCCGCGAGTGATGTGGGAACTGGGGTCGTCCTATGGCGCCCTCAACGCGATACCAGACAATGCCTCAGGCGGGTACGAAGCCCTCGCAGATTGCGGAGAATGGATGCCCGGCGCCAAGTGGAATGCCAGGAGTTGCCGGCAAGAGTCCGTCGGTCAGCCCCGAATACCCTGACAGATGGCAGGCACACAGAAAAATGGCACTCTGTGACGCTCCTCCGTCAGCGACCGGCACTTTGGGGCCTCTCGGCCACGCACGCCTTTTTGGCAGGCAAGGCAGGCACGCTCGGCCGGTTCAGCGACCGGCCGAGAACGTCCGCTCGATCCGCGTCACGTTCCCCTGCCGATCCTTGATGCTGACCGTCAGCTTGCCCCGCGCCACGGACAGCGGTGCGGCCAGCCGCAGCGCCCAGACCTGCGGATCGCCGCGCTCGAGCTTCGGTGCCAGGTTCTGGCCCGCCGGGACACCGTTGACCGCGAAGTCCGCGATCACCGCCAAGCTGTTCGCATCCAGGCCGCCGTAGTCGTACGCACCGATCAGGATGCGCTCCAGCGGCGGATTCGCACCCGCTTGCGGTGAGGTCAGCGTCAAGGTGGGTCGCTGGTCGTCGAGCATCCAGCCGAACCCGGTCGCTTCCGGCCTGGCGGCGTCGTAATCCAGGTCGATCGGGCAGCCCAGGTCAATCCAGCGCACCAGCGTCCGGCGGTCCTCGTCGGTCAGCGGCGCAACCTTGATCGGCTTGCCGTCGGGCCCCTTGTACGTGCCGGCGACGGCCTCGGGCGGCGGCATGACGCTGCCGGTGTAATCGAGGTCGGCCCGGTTGCGGTTGGCGGCGATGTTCGCCACCGGCTCGCCCTTGAGCTGGAGCGTCCGCGGGTCGCCGGGGACCGTCTCGGTCGGGAAATCGTCGTTGCTCCAACCGTCCAGCCGCTTGCCGTGGACCTTCCAGATCAGCAGACTGCGGCGCGACTGGAACATGCGGACGTAGCGCGAGGCGTTGTGGTGCCGCCAGCTGCCGATGATCGGCTTGTGTCCGAAGCGGCCCGCGTAATCCATCGCCAGCCGGTAGTAGGTGCCGGGCACGTCGTCGGCGTTGGGCAGGCTGACGATGGCTTGTCGTCGTCCAGGACCAGCTGGCCCGGCGGGTCCGCGGCCTTGTGCGTGTGGCAGGCCACGCAACTGCGGTCCAGGATCGGCTTGACGTCGCGGTAATACTCCACGTTCTTGACGCCGGCATGGAAACGCAGGCCGGTCCGGTCTTCCTTGTCCCACTTCTTGCCGGACTGATCGTTGGCCTTGGTGGTCAGCAGCGGCGTCTTGCCGGTCAGGTCGAAGACGTTGTAGCTCGGCCTGGCCGCGGCGGTCTGCTCGAACAGGGTCGGCTTCTGGCTGTGGGCGTGGCAGCCGCCGCAATCGTGGCGGATCTCGCCGGGCCGCAGCTGGTGCCAGGTCTGGGCCATGTTCAGGACCATGCCGTTTTTGTCCAGCGTCTGGAACGTGAAGGCGGTGTCGGCCGGGATCTTGGCCAGGAAGCTGGTGTCGGGGTTGCCGTCGGGGTCGGTCGGCTGCCCAGAGTAGTCGTCACGCTCCGCGTGACGGGTTCCCTCACGCGGAGCGTGAGGGCTACTTTGGGTTCCCTCACGCGGAGCGTGAGGGCTACTTTGGGTTCCCTCACGCGGAGCGTGAGGGCTACTTTGGGTTCCCTCACGCGGAGCGTGAGGGCTACTCTGGAACTTCCGCACGGGGATCTCGCCCAGGATGCGCAGCCGCTCGTTCGCATGGCTGCGGAAGGTGCGGCCTGATTTCGGGCCCTGGTTGCGGTCCGTGGTCGGCTCCATCGCCAGAATGCGGATGGCGTGAATGTCACTGTTGCTGTAGCGGCCGGCATCGGCGCCCTGGTTGAACCAGTTCAGCGAGACGCCGTTCTCGGTGGTGTTGAACGGATCGAGGTCCTGGTAGCCGGTGCGGTCGTCGCCGCCGGCGAAGGTCGCGGTCACTTTGCCGGTTGGGACCACGCCGTTGGGGTAGCTTTCGCGCTTGTACAGGCTGGAGGAGCCCACCAGTCCGAACGGTGTGCCGGCGGGCAGGTGCGGCGAGCGCTTGCCGTCGTTGGCCAGCACCGGCAGACGCTTCGGCTCCTCCACGCCGTGAATGCGCTTGTAGGGGACCAGGGCCCGCGGCCATTGCTCGTTGTACTTCGGGTCGTTCTTGATCAGCAGCATCTGGCCCGGCTCATCGATCGGCTTGCCGTTCTTGATCAGGTACAGGCCGCCGTCCACCGCTGGCCGGTGGACGGTGTAGCCGCCATTGACCGGGCCCGACGACCAGACGGTCAGCAGGTGGTTGTCTGGGGCCGCCGAGGGATGCGTCACCTTGCCCACGCGGAGCGCGAAGCGCTGGCCGCGCACCGCGAAGTCGGCCGGGCCCTCGTCGCTGCGGGCAAAGCGCGTCAGCGACTCGATGCCGGCCGGGCTGAAGGGCAACCGGCGCATCCGCGCCTGGCCGTTGTCCAGCCGGCCGTGACGCAGCGGCGGGTTGCGCGGATCGTCCACGTAGCCGGGGCCGAACGCCGGCTGGCCCTTCGGGGCCGCGGCCGGGAACTTCACCAGGCTGCCCAGGCCGCTGCTGGTCTGGTTGTAGTATTCCTCGGCAACGATCGACCCGTCGGAGAGCTGCGTCTGGAAGTGGTAGGCACTCGGGCTGACGCCGGGCAGGAACGCACTGGCGAGCGGACCCCAGTTCGTGCCGTCCGGGTTGATGCTCCACAGGCCCCACAGGATCGACGAGCGCAGCCCCTGCGACTCCAGCGAGCTGAACATGATCCGGCCGTCTTTCAGGACCACGGGGTGCAGGGCCATGCCGACGTTCAGATGGCCGATGCACTCGACATTGTTTCCATCCTCATCCATGACGAACAGCTGGAGCGTGTGCGGCAGGCGCTTGGGCGGCTTGAAGGCGTTGCGATTGCTGGCAAAGACGATCTTGCCGCCGGGCAGCGGGCACGGCCCCATGTTGTAGACGCCGTATTCGAGGGAGTTCTTGCCCGCCTCGGGCGTGCGGAAATCGCGCGACCAGTTGCCGGCCCCGGTGTTGGGGGTGAACTGCTGCTGCGTCAGGCGAGTGATCTTCCGGGTGGGGACGTGGATCTTGTAAACGTCGGAGCCGCCGGTCGGGCCCTGGAGCAGGGAAGCACCCTTCATGTCGTGGAAGTACACGTAATAGACCGACGCGCCGTCAAAGGAGACCATCGGATCGGTGACCGTGCCGGTGCCGCCGCGGACCAGGACTTCCTCGGAGCCGTCCGGATGCAGCAGCATCAGGTCGGCGCCGGCGTCCATGAAGACCGGGTTGGAGATTTCCGGCCAGTTGGTGCCGATGCCGTCGCCCTTGCGGGGGGCCCGGACGTAGACGATGTCGTAGTCCAGCTTGACGGACCTGTCCGTGGAAAAGTGCGGCGGGTTGACGTTGATCGGACCGGAAACGTCGGTCGCTTGCTGGGCCCAGACAAGAGCGGTCAAGAGCAAGGCGAGGGACGGCACGAAGAACCAGCGGGGAACCGGCATGGGGCCTCCTGTGGCAGGACCAGCGGCGACACAAGCCCGAAGCGCCAGCGCCGGGGTAGGCCAGTCCCGGCGCTGGCGCTTCGGGCTTGTGTGGGTTTGCCCGCTCGCGCTTACTTGACAACGGCCGCGGCGGCGGCGGCGATGTCTTTCGCCTTGGCGGCGGCGCCCTTGGTGTCCTTGAACGAGTAGCTCTTGATGAGCTCGTTGCCCTGGGTTTTGTAAATGAGGACGGTGACCGCGTTGTCCTTGTTCAGGTTGTACCGGGCGGGGCCATCCTTATCGACGGCAACGGTCAGCGGGGTGGTCAGCTTGTGGGTTTCCTGGAGCTTCTCCATGTCGGCGCCCTTGACGCCGCTGATGCCGACAACCACGGTGCCCAGGTCCTTGTTCGACTTCTGGACCTCGTCCACGGCCTTGACCAGCTTGGCCAGGTTCTCGTCGGCCTTCTGGGTGAAGATCATCACCACGCCGGGCCGTTTTTCGCCATTGTACTGGCAGTAGTAGCACAGCTCCTTGCCGGCCTTGGCGCCGGTGATGGCCTTGACGTCGAACGGACCACCGACCTTCGCCTTGCTCTCTTCCGCCAGACCCGCACCGACAAACGCCAGCGCGGCAAACAGGGCCAGGACCGTCATCAGAGTTCGCATGTTCAGATTCCTCCTGCGATGGAAATAGGTGAGACGCTACAACTTGCAAATGGTTGTCCGAGGTTGTCGGGCAACCAAACCGGTTCTCTCAACCAGGGAGACGCCAGGGGTGGGCGGGTTATTCAAACGCCTGCTCAGCGGTAAGTCCGGGGTTACCCTAGCCGGTCCGGGCCCCGGCGGCAAGGAGGAAACGATGAACCGGGGAAAAAATCGCTCCCTGCCCCCCAGGGCGATGCCCTGGGCGGGAAGAGCTGCGCGTCGCGGCTAACCAGAACGCGGTTGACGACCGCGCCGCTCCCGCATAAAAGAAACACCATTGCCCGGCGGCCGTTTCCGCCGGGCGTTGCGATTCCCCGCGGACGACAGCGCAATGGAACGGCAGGAACAGATCGACTTCGGCGAACGGCTTCTGGTTGCGGGCGTGCTGAGCGTCCTGGTCGTCGAGGCCTTTTTCACCATTCTCTCCCTGACCCTGTATCTGAATCTGCCCCGGCTGGCCCTGAGCGCGCTGGGCGGAGTGCTGATCCTGGTCCTGGGGGCCTGGCTGTACACCGGCAACCGCCGGGCCCAGCAGGTGGCGGTGGGCTGGACGGGTCTGGAGCTGGTGCTGAGCCTGATCCCGCTGCTGTGGCTGCTCCTCCACCCCGGCCAGGCCGAGAAAGAGCCGCTCATCCTGGCCCTGGGCGTGCCGGAGGCCTGGCTGGCGGCCATCAAGTTCCTGGTCTATCTGAGCTTTTTCCTGATGCTGACGATCTCGGTAACGTGACGCGCCTTCCTCGCGGCCCGCGGCGGCCAACCGGCCACGCCGCCGGTCTCGACCGTCGCCCCGGCGGCGCCGCTGACCCTGACCGAACAGCAAACCGCGCTGCTGCAGTCCCTGGCCGGCACACTGCAGGGGGTGGGCCTGCTGGCCGTGGTGGCGGGGGCCGGGCTGATCGTCTGGGAAACGACGTCGGCGCCCTTGCTCCTGGGGCCAAACCCGCGGATCCTGCTGGAGGGCCTGGTGCTGCTGATCCTGGGGGTCGTGCTGCTGCTGCCGCCGGGGGCCCTGAACGGGGCCAGCCAGCCCGAGCCGACCGTGGCCGACGTGGACGCGGTCTTTCGCCGGTTGAGCTGGCTGTGCCTGGGCGTGCTGCTGGGCGGCCTGGTGCTCCTGGCCACGGCCCTGGTGAACCTCCGGCCGCTGTATTCGTGACTCTCCCGATCCTCGCTGAACCGAGTTGCCGCCATGCCACCTGCTGCTCCCTCGACTCGCCTTGAGCTGACCCCGGACCAGGACCGCCTGGTGCGTTTGCTGGCCCTGGTGCTGTTCCTGGCCGCGGGCGTCCTGATGCTGGCCGGCATCGCCTGGCTGGCCGTGGGCGGTTATCAGCTTTACAAGACCATCGTGGGCGGGCTCACGTTTGCCGGCGTCTGGGTGAGCGCGCTGACCCTGGGCGAAGGCGGCGTCGGCCTGCTGCTGGGCAACATCCTGCTGACCACCTCCAGCGATTTCAGCTATCTCTCCTCCGCCAAAACGTACGGCGCCCGCCACCTGACCAATGCCCTGACCGGTCTGCAGCACTTTACCCTCGGCGTCCTCGGCCTGGCCGCCCTGATCGTGCTGCGGCTGCTGAGCTTGCCGCTGCTGAACACGTAGCCAGGTTCTCTTTTTCGCGACGGTTCGGGAAGGAGCGAAGGCAGGCCCCGGCGGAAGGAGTACAACCCCTCCTTCCGCCAGTAAGGGCGTTTTCCTCATCGGCCTCTCTAAAACCCCCGAATTGTCACAGTAATGACATTTTCCCTCTCTTTTCTCTTGCCAGGAAGTTTGGCGCGACCTAGAATCCCTTAACTTTCCTTCTCTCTTTTGTTCGTTTTTCAGACTGGCTCTCAAAGTTGAGATGCAGTTACTGGCCCGGTGACCGAATCCCTCGTGCGGAAAGCCGGGAGGCTTTTCCGCTTGCGCACTGACAAGGAGCCCTCTCCGATGACCGCTGCCCTGAACTGGTTCCGCAAGCTGGCGACGAAACTGGTGTCCCCTGAATCCCGGTGCCGCAGTCCCTGGCGGCGGCATGCTCTGCCCCTGCGGCTGGAGGTGCTTGAGAATCGGACCTTACCTTCAGGTGCGAACATTCTGTTGCTAGGATCTGAGAACGGCAACGCCACAATCTTCAATAACGTCAAAGCTGCTCTGGCAAGCACCCCAGCACTTTCGGGAGCGACCATCGGTTCGTTTGATACCACTTCTGCAACGCCGACCCTGAGTCTGCTGGAGGGGTATACCGCGGTCTTGAATTGGACCGACGCCACTCCCACGAACCCCACTGGCCTGGGGAACGTGCTGGCGAATTACGTCGATGCTGGCGGCCGCGTCGTTATGGCCACCTATAGTTTTTCATCAACCTGGGCAGTCCAGGGAGGCATCGCGACACACGGCTACGATCCTTTCCAGGTTCTTGCTCCCGGGAGCGGCTTCGGAGGTGCAAGCACCACGACCCACAGTTTGACTTCCTATAACTCCGGCAGCGACATCTTCACTGGTGTGTCCGGCACGCCCTCTTACTGGACCAACTCGAACTACACAAATCCAACGTTGGATAGCGGCGCGACGTTGCTGGGCACCGATAACTTTGGGAACAACGTGGTGGCTGTCAATTCCAGTACCAACGTTGTTGGGATCTCGATCTACCCCGGGGTTTTCGGTACATCGACCACGGACACTCGGATTTACGACATTGTTGCAAACGCCTTAGTGGCCACCTACGGGGTCAATCTGAACAACGGTGTCTTGACGATTTCCCAGGCCCTCGCTGGGAACGACAACCTGAACTTCTCGCTCTCCGGAGGAACCTACACCTTCACGGACACCGGCGGTTTGACCTTCGGCACGCCAACGGGGAACGGCGCGGGCTTCGTCAGCGGCGGCGGCACCAGTACCATCACGATCCCCAGCACGGACGTTACCTCCATCGCCGTCGGCCTGGGCACCGGAACAAACGTCTTCAACTTCACCGGCTCGGCTGCGGCGATCGCTCCGATGACTGTGAACACGGGAAGCACGTCCAGCGACCAGATCCAGTTCACCGGCGCCCTGACGGAGTCCGGGACCATCTCGTTAACGACCGGCGGCAGCATCAGCCAGACCGTCAGCGGTACGGGCTTGACGGCGACCAGCCTTTCCGCCACCGCGGCCGGCGGCATCGGCAGCCTGTCCAACCCGCTCGCTCTGAACGCCAGTTCCCTGACAACCAACTCCTCCGGGAATAACGGTAACGAGTTCCTGCAGGACAGCGGCACGGTATCGATCACCAGCCTGAACGCCGGCTCAGGGACCATCGACCTGACGGGTGGCACCTTCAATCTGTCCGGATCGAACCAGCTGAACAGCAGCTCGAAACTCCAGGTCGATGCCGGCACCTTTGGGATCGGGACCAACACCCAGACGGTGGCGCAGCTGATCCTCAATGGCGGCACGGTGAGCGGCACGACCGGCGTTCTGACCAGCACCGCCGTGATCGATGCCCGCAGCGGCACAGCCAGCGCCGTCCTGGCCGGCGGCAACGGCCTGAGCAAGACCACCGGCGGCACCGTTACCCTCGGCGGCGCCAACACCTATACCGGGGCCACCAGCGTCACGGGCGGCACCTTCGTCGTCAACGGTTCCATCACCTCAAACACCACTGTCACCAGCCCCGCCATCCTGCGCGGCAGCGGAACCATCACCGGCAACGTCTCGGGCACAGGCACCTTCGAGCCGGGCAACAGCCCCGGCATCATGACCATCAACGGTAACTTCACCCCGACCGGCACCGTCACCTTCGAGGTCAACAGCCCCTACGTCACCGCGGGCACCGACTACGACCAGTACATCGTCAGCGGTTCCGTGAACCTGAGTGGAGCCACGCTGACTTTCACCAACACCAACGACGCGACGGCGCCGGCGGTCAACAGCGTGCTGACGCTCATCAGCAAGACCTCCGCCGGCGCGACGACGCCCAGCTCCAACCCGGCCCAGGGGTCGGTCGTCACCATCGCCAGCCGGCACTTCTACGTGTTCTACAACGGCGGCGACGGTAACGACGTGGTGCTCGTCGAGGCCAGCACGCCGAGCACCGTCTACACCAACCCCGCCTGGAGCGGTCTCAACCCCGGTCAGGTCATCGCCGACGCCGACCCGGTCACCCCCGGCAACCAGACCGCGGTGTTCGGAGTGACCGCCTTTGCTACCGTTGGTGGGGGTCTGGGCGCAGTCGCGGCCGGCGGCACCGTGTACGTCAACACCGGCAGCTACAGCACCGAGGCCGTCAACGTCACCAGCGGCGATACGCTGAAGCTGCTCGGCACGGGCCCGGGGTCGCCCGGCACGGTCACCTTTGGGTCGCTGGCTGGTACGGCCGGCACGACGGTCGATACCGGCACTGTCGGCACCCTGGCCAATACCTTGCAGGAAGGCGGCCTGGGCACCAGCACGATGTTCGTCGGCGTGCTCAGCGGCCCGGGCGGCCTTACCATCCAGGGTGGCACGCTGACCCTCGGCGGCGGAGCCACGGACACCAATGCCAACACCTTCACCGGGCCCACCAACGTCAATGCCGGAGAGCTGCTGCTGAACAAGAGCGCCGGCACCGCTGCCCTCGGGGGCAACACGATCAACGTCAACAGCGGCGGCACGCTCCAGGACGCGGCCGCCAATCAGATCAACAACACCAGCGCCGTCCTGACCGTGAACCCGGGCGGCACCTTCATCCTGGCCGGCAACAACGAGACAGTCGGCGTCCTCGCCGGCGGCGGCGCCGTCACTAACAACAGCAATACCACTGCCACGCTAACGATCGATCATACCAGCAATGGCCCCCTCGTCCTCTTCAGCGGCGTCCTGTCCGACAAGACCACCGGGACGACCACGGGTGCCCTGTCCTTCACGGTGACCGATTACGCGCACGAGCTACTCGGCGGCACCAGCCCGAACACCTACACCGGCGCCACCAACATCAGCGGCCCCGATGGTGCCCTGGGGCTCGACAAGAGCGCCGGCACCAACGCCATCAGCGGCAACACGGTCAACGTCAACGCCTACGGAGTGCTGCAACTGTACAACAATGAGCAGATTGTCAACACCGCTGACCTGACCATCACCGCCGGCGGCATCTTCTACATGGTCGGCTTCAACGAAACCATCGACGCGCTCAACGGCAACGGCACCGTCAGCAACAGTAACACCAGCGGCAACAACCATACCGCGACCCTTACCGTCGGCGCGAACAACGCCGTCGCCAACTTCAGTGGTCAGATTGACGACACGGAGTATCCGTCGTACCCTGCCGCGCTCTTGCTCACCAAGATCGGCACCGGCACCCAGACCCTCAGCGGCACCAACACCTACACCGGGGTCACCAACGTCAACGGCGGGACGCTGACCGTAACCGGAGTGATCAACAACGACGCCGTCGCCTCGGGCGGCACCGTCAACCTGAACACCGCGGGCGGCACGCTCAATGGCATTGGCACGATCAACGGCAACGTGGTGGTCAAGGCGAGCACCTTTGCCAACCCCACGACCATCCAGTCGCTGACGGTGACCCACACCGTCTCTGGCACCGCGTCCATCGCGCTGCAGAGTGGCGCCATCGACGTGCAGATCGGCACGTCCACGGGCAACGGCGTCAGCGTCCTCAACAATGCCGGCTCGACCGGCGTGTCCGTGGTTTCGGGCTCCAGCGCCGCCATCTATGACAGCTTCCTCAACGGCAATCACATCGGCATCGACGTCAACGGCGGCATCGCGCTGATCCAGGGAACGCAGCTGAACACCACCTTCACGACCGATCCGAACACATCGATCACCGGGTTGCAGGTGGAGAACAGCGCCATTGTCGATGCAGGTCAGCTGGCGGCGTCGGCGACGCCACTGCCAGACGGCCCGGCCGGCAACGTCGGCTACTACGGCGACATCACCGGTCTGCTCGACGGCGGTGTCGAGTTGGGCAGCACGGCCCACAGCCTCGGCGGCAACACCTTCGACGGGTACTCGGTGAGCACCTCCACCACCAACCCCGCGGCCGCCCAGGCCATCCGCGACCTGAACACCGGCCCCAGCAGCACGGTCACGCCCAGGGCCAACGGAGTCGAGACGTCGTTCAATTACTCGTCGGTCGGCCCCTTGCTGGGCCGGATGGACCTACCGGCCCAGAACAACACCTTTGCCGTGGCCAATGGGAGCGGCGGCTACACGCCGGTCACCAGTCTGTTCAACATCGACCAGTTGATCTTCCACGACCTGGACAACACTGCGGAAGGGTTCGTGAGCTATGGCACGAACATGACCGGGCCGGCGACCATCATCGCGACGCCGCAGTACTTCGCCTCGTACGCAACGACGCCGACCCCCTCGAACGGTTTCGGCACACTGAGCAACGGCACGCAGTCGTTGACGTCGGGGCAGCAGAAGTCGATGATCCGGGGGATCGCGGTGACCTTCAGCAGCTTTGTGTTCCTCGATCCAAACCTGCTCTCCACAACGTCCAATCGCGGTCTGAATCTGCTGCAGGTGAACAGCCCCTACGGTCCCGGCTCGAACACGCTGGTGCTGGCGGGCCTGTCTTCCTCGACGCATTACAACCAGAGCAACGGCAACTACACGGTGGTGTTCAACTTCAGCGGCAGCGCGACGGAGTTCGCGTCGCTGCAGGACGGCAACTACTCGCTGCAGTTCAACGCGGCGGCGATCCAGAGCGGTGGCCCGGGTGGCCCCGCCCTGGGTGCGAGCGGTTTCGTCGATCCGACGACATGGAAGGCCTTGTTCTTCCGCTACTTCGGCGACACCAACGGCGACGCCATGGTGGACAACAAGGACCAGGTCGTGATGCAGAAGGCGGTCAACACGCTGTCGGGGCAGGCAAACTACCAGTCCTACCTGGACTTCAGCAACCGTGGCTACATCACCAGCGCCGACTATCAGCAGTTCATGAAGCGCTACGCAACCAGGCTGGACACCGACCCGAGCAGCCCGACTTACGGCCAGGTCATCGGCATCAACCCCGCCCTGTGAGATTCTGAAACAGAAGCCGCTTGCCTCATCGACCCAGGTGCCAAGGGGCACATAGTCGTTGCGTGGGTCAGGGATCTCGTGCTTGGCAATCTGGACGTATGGCCTTGACAGGTTGGAGAGTGCCTCGGGTGGGCCTCGCTGCGCTCGACCCACCCTACTGGTGCTGTGGAACTGGCGGGACAAGGGTGTGCCGATACCAGGCGAGCATCTGCACCAGCCCCTCCTGGAGTGGCACGGCCGGCTGATAGCCGAGAACTGCGCGGGCCTGCTCAATGGCAGCCAGGGAATTGTAGGGCGACAAGGGATTCTGCCACGGACAAGCCAGGAGGTTGCGCAAATTGAGAACAACAGCACGAATGCTCACAATCGCTCGCGGATCGCAACAGCCACAACAGATGGCGCTTGCGCGTTCGCCGCCTGCCAACTTTTCCCCAGTTGCGCTTGACAACCCACTTTCCGATCCCTATTGTTACTTATGACAGATACGGAAATCTCTTCCCATTTCGCGCAGGTTCTTCTCCTCTCCCCAGAGATGAAGAGCGAAGAACAAGTTCCCCCCTGCCGATTGGCGGGTAGGGAGTTGCCAGTCCTTGATCTGCGAATTCTATCTCCAAACGTGGGGATTTGCAGTCATTACACCAGAGAAGCTTCCCGCATCGGGTCGCTCAGAGCGAAAGATTGCCTATCACCATCTCCCTCGCGCCCTGCTCCCGTTCTCGGGTTGGTTTGAGTGTCGTATACCTCGACCGACCCTGGGATCACGTCCCTCCTTTCAGGATTCGTGCTGTTCGCTTGCGGCTTTGTATCATCCTGCATGGAACGCGCCTGTGATCCTGGCGCAGTTCGTTTGACTCTCAACGAAGAGACGCAGCATGTTCCTCATCTGGCGGTGCACACGGATGTACCGCAAGACGAAGTCTTTGGCGTCCTGGAAAAATGGTGACGGAGCCAAACGTTAACCCCATGTGCAGCCCGGCTTCCCTGGAGACTCTCCAGTCTCGTGAGGCATGAAGAGGCTGCTGGTTCGCTCAAGAATCCGTGCAGTATCGAAAAGACAAACCACAAAAAGCACTGCAAGCCTGATGGCTCCTTTGCTTTCCACGTGACAAGGAGTTCTCTCCGATGGCCGCTGCTCTGAACTGGTTCCGCAAGTTGGTGAAGAAACTGTTGTCCCCGGAATCCCGGCGCCGCAGTCCCCGCCGGCGCCATGCCATGCCCCTGCGACTGGAGTGGCTCGAGGATCGCCTGACTCCGGCCACGGTGGTCGTCGATACCGTCAACCTGACCATTGGGGGAAGCTCTAACACCGTCTACGGTACGCCGTTCACGGCCACCCACGTCGGCAACGTCGCGGAATTCAAGATCCTCGGCAACCTGAACGTCAACCCCGGCGACACGATCACGGCGACAGGGCCGTATTCCGTCGAATTCATCGTGGGCAACAACGTCAACATTCCGTCCACAGCGGTATTCAATTTCTCGGCCAGCGGGGCCACGGCCGGTCCCGCCGGTGGCGGTACGGGCGGCAGCGGTGCATCAGGCGGCAACTCTCAGTTTTCGGTCGGCGGCGGAGGTTCGGGTGGTGCTGGTGGGTTCAACGAATCCGGCTTCGATTTTACCGGAAATGGCAGCGGGGGTGATGGCGGAAGCGGCAGTATCTCACCTGTTGGGTCTCCGGGCACATCGGGTACTGCTGGCGCGGCCGGGGGTAACGGAATCTCAGGCGGGAATGGCTTATCTGGCAATCCCGGGAATTCCTCGTCAGCCGGTGGCAGCGGCATCAATGGCAGTGGGGGGGGAGCCGTCGTTTCTGGAGGCGCCGGTGGGTCGCAAGGAATTGGCGCTTCTGGCGGACAGGGTGGGAGTGGCGGCGCCGTTGGCACCGGCGGCGCCGCCGGCAACGACGGCGGCGGGGGTAGTGGCGGGTTGCCTGGTGGGAACGGCGGGGTCGGCGGCAACGGATCTTCTGCTTCTAGCGCTGGTAACGGTCTGACGGGCCCCAGCGGTCTGGGCGGCTCGAACACAGGAGGGACAACCCTGGCGCTTGTCGGAGGTGGCGGGGGCTCAGGCGGCGGAGGTGGCGGCGGCGGCGGCTCGGGTGGCGGAGGTAGCGGCGGCGGTGGTGGTGGCGCCGGCGGCGGCGGTGGTGGTGGCGGCAGTGGCGGCGGTTTAGCTACCCCTTCAGGGGATGGCGGCTACGGCGGCGATGGCGGGAACGGCGCGAACGGTGGCTACGGTGGTTCCGGTGGCCTCGGCGGCGCCGGTGGTATTGGTGGCGCGGGGGGCGGCGGCGGCGGGGCATTTGAAATTGAGGCCGAGGGTCAGATCGTCGTAAATGGGCAACTGCTGGCTCAGGGAGGCAACGGAACTGCGGGCCTTTCGGGCGCGGCTTTTGGGTCCGGAACCTCGGGTGGAATCCCGGGTGGCTTTAATCTGGGGAACAGCGGCGGTGGCGGAGATAATGGGACGGATTTCAATACAGGCTTCTCGGTTTTCTTTGGTGGTATCGGAGGCTCAGCCGGTTCCACCCAGATTGCAGGAGGCGACGGCTCTGCGGGTGTTGTTATCGCGGGGGGCGGCGGCGGTGGGGGTGGGGGTGGCGGAATCGGCGAATTCGGCGGTTTCGGTTCCACGGGTGGCAACGGCGGCAGCGGTGGCACCGGTGGCACCGGCGGCGGCGGCGCCGGCGGCACGGTGGAAGTGATTGGCTCCGTCGTATCTGGCTCGGGCGCGACGGTAAACGGCAGCGGTGGTATCGGCGGGAACTCCGGCGGCAACGGCCGGTTCATCTTCGGCACCGACACCTCGGGGAGCTTCGGGGGAAGCACGACCGGGGTTTCGACGACCACCACCACCGGAACCGTCGATGCCAACCCGTTCGTGAGCGGCACGCCGAACACGCCCTTCATTCCCAACTTGGTCGGCGGCGCCGAGGCCTTCGGTCTCACGACCTTGACAGCTTCGGCTTTCAGCAGCGTTTTGGCGAGCGAACCCGCCGGCACAGGCGCAGCCCTGTATCGCGTTCACATCGGGCCGACAGGCTATGCCAACGACTTCACCGGCTACGATGCGGTGTTCCTCATCAACACGAGCGGCGGCTCCCTCAGCAGTCCGCAGCTGGGCGCCGGCACCGCTGGTTACCTGCAAGATCTGCTGCAGGAAGGCTACCTCAACGAGCCGAACTTCGGCGGCAGCGGCGCGCAAACGCTCGCCAGCCTGGCCGCGAACGGCGTCTTCATGACACTGGTGCCCAGTGGCACCAGTCCCTTCAACGCCAGCTTTGTTGAGGGCGGCACAACGTACAGCGCTTCCGGCGTCAGCCTCGCCAATGGGTCGGTCTACTACCTGAGTACTCCCCTCACCTACAACGCCTCGTCCAACCCGACGATCACGCATTACACCCTGGAAGTGAACAGCGGCCTCCTGCAACTCGTTAACACCAGCAACCCGAGCAACGTCCTTGCCAGCCAGCCGCTCACGAACACCACCAGCGTCAGCATCACCGGCAACAGCGGCGGCAGCGACGTCCTGACCATCAACTTCGGCAACAGCTACTTCAGCGTCCCCGGCGGAATCTCGTTCAATGGCGGCAGCACCATTGCGGGGGTCAACGGCGGCACGCTGGATGTCAACGGGAGCACTTTCCAGACCATCACCGACACCTTGACCGGCCCCGGCGCCGGCAACCTCCTGTACCACCCCTCCAGCGGCTCCAACCTGACCGTTACCTACAGCGGTTTGCTGCCGGTTAGCACCAGCGGCACCAGCACCAACTTCGTGATTAACCTCCCGGCCGGCGTCACCGACGCCAGTCTGTCGGCTGGCTCCGCCGGGATGGAGACGATCAGCAGCACCAGTAACGCCTTTGAATCGACCACCTTCGCTGATCCCTCGCAATCGCTGACCATCAACTCCACCGCCGGTGCTGCCGATGCGTTGACCATCAACGCCCTGAACTCCTCGTTCACGGCTGGCCTCAGCGTCAACCTCAGTAACAACACCAGCGGCACCAGCACGATTAGCCTGGTCTCGCCGTTGCAGGTCAGCACTACCGGTGCTGCCAGCAATGTCGCCTTCACGGCCCAGCAGATCAATCTCGGGGCCGGCATCTCCACCGTAAACGGTACACAGGCCGGCAGCGTGACGCTCGCCGGCAATGTAACCGTCACGGCCAGTTCGCAGATCAATTACGGCGGCACCAGCGGCTTGAGCATCGGCACGGGAACAAACACCCTCACGCTCAATAACGCTACCACTCTGACGCTGACAGACGCCAACGCGGCCGACGCGGGCAGCATCGCCAGCCAGATCACCGGCGCCGGCGGCCTGACCAAGAGCGGCCCCGGCACGTTGACAGTGTCGAACAGCGGCAACAACTACAGCGGTCTCACCACCATCAGCGCCGGCACGCTTCAACTCGGGGTCACCAACGCCCTGCCCTCGGGCGCCAACCTCACCGTGCAGGGCGGCACCCTCGACCTCCAGGGACACAACCAAGCGGTCAACGCTTTGAACGTCACCGGAAACGGCGTCGTTACCGACACCGGGGCTCTGGTGACCCTCACTGTCAACGGCGGCGGCATCATCAACGGCGCGACGGTCGGCGTGGGCAGTAACCTCAACCTCACGATCGGCGGCACAACGCCGCTCGTATTCTCCAACGGCTCGATCAGCGTCAGCGCCAGCACGATCAACAACGGCGCTACCTTTCAGATCGGCGACCCGGCCACAACCAGCATCACCTTTGCCAGAAATGCGGCCACCACCGACAATGGTACGATTAGCTTCGGGGCGCCCTTTTTCATCAACGGGATCGTCGGCAACGGCGCGGTCCTGGTTCTCGCCACCGGCGTGCTCACGCTGAGCAACTCGAACCCGAACTCTTACCTGGGCGCCACAACGGTAAATGTTGGAGGCAGCCTGGTGCTCGGCAGCGCCAATGCCCTGCCAGGCGGAACCAGTCTGACCGTGAATGGCAGTTTGGATCTCAATGGCAATAGCGTCACTGTTGGCTCCCTGGCTGGGGCGGGCAGCATTACCGATAGCGGGGCGGCGGCCACGCTGACCGTCAGCGGTGGCGGCAGTTTCAGCGGCAACATCACCGGCGCCAACACCGCCCTGACCGTCGGCGGTATCACCCAGACGCTGACGCTCGCCGGTAACAACACCTACGGCGGCACGACAACCATCAACAGCACCGACACCCTCAAGGCCGGCAGCACCACGGCGTTCTCGGCTAACTCCAGCGTCACCGATAACGGCACGCTCGACCTGAACGGTGACGGTTTCCCCGCCGGGCTTGTCGGCTTGTGGGACGGCAACGGCAACCCCAATGACTCCGTGGGCTCCAACAACGGCACTCTCGTCGGCGCGCCGACATACACGGCCGGCCTTAACGGTCAGGCTTTCAGTTTCGACGGCAATGGCCAGGGCGTGGCCCTCGCCAACAGCGCCAATCTCCAGACGCAGAATTTTACGATCGACGCCTGGGTCAAGCGAGCCAGTGTCAGTGGGGCCGCCACGAATGCCGTGTTCTCCTATGGGCCGGATGGTTACGGCTTCGGATTTTATGCCAACGGACAGCTCTACTTGAGCGACATCGGAGTGAGCCAGGTGGAATCCACGACGCCTCTTGTTACGGACACGCAGTGGCACAATATCGGCGTAACGGTTAGTAACGGCACGGTGACCTTCTACGTCGATGGCGTGGCCGACACGCCCATTACCGGTTACAGTCCTGGCTACACCTTCGGCACGTCGCCGGCTATCGGCAACCGTGGCGATGATTTCGCCAACTCTTTCTTGGGCTCTATCGAGGAAGTCCAGTTCTACAGCGGTGCGGTGTCCGCAGCCGACATCCAGGCCATCTATAACAACCAAGGCGCCAATCAGGGCGGCATCATCGTCACCATCGGGGCGCTCAACGGCTCAGGCTCCGTGATTGACAGCGGGGCGGCGGCAACCTTGACGGTGACCGGCGGCGGCTCCTTCAACGGCAACATCACCGGCGCCAACACCGCCCTGACGGTGGACGGCGGCAGCCAGACGCTGACGCTTTCGGGCGACAACACCTTCGGCGGCGCCACCACCATCAGCGGCGGCACCCTGGCCGTCAACGGCTCGATCACCTCGAACACCACCGTCACCAGTCCCGGCATCCTGGGCGGGTCGGGCATCATCACCGGGAACGTCAGCGGCACCGGCACCATCTCTCCCGGCAACAGTCCGGGCATCTTGACGATCAACGGCAACTTCACGCCAACCGGCACCGTCCTCCTGGAGGTCAACAGTCCCTACGCCACGGCTGGCGTCGATTACGACCAGATCATCGTGTCCGGCTCGGTCAACCTCAGCGGCGCCACACTGAGCATCACCGGCACCCCGACCGCCGCCGCGCCGCAAACGGTCGTCACTCTCATCAAGAACAGCTCCGGCACCTCGACCAACCCCAGCACCAGTCCCGGCAATGCGACCCTGATCCCGACAGTCGCTGGCGGCAAGTTCGAGATCTTCTACAACGGCGGCTTTAACGGCGACGACGTGATCCTGGTCGATACAACCACGCCGCCGATCGCCTACGTGTCCCCGACGTTCACCGGCACTACCGGCACGCAGATCGATGGCGACCTTGGCACGGCCGGCGTGCAGACTGCCACCATTGGCATCAACGCCTTCACCACCATCGGCGCCGCCCTGAGTGCGATTACCAGTTCCGGCCAGGTGATTGTCAATGCGGGGAGCTATGCCGAGGCGGCCAACATCACCGCCACCCAGACGCTGACCATCACCACCAGCGCCGCCGTCACGGTCAACTCGCTGACGACGGCCAGCGGCACGACGGTGCAGATCAACGGGACATCGCTGACCGACGGCGATGCCAGCAGCACGATCGTGGCGGGCCTCATCAGCGGCGCCGGCAACCTGATCAAGCAGGGCTCCGGCACGCTCACGCTGAGCAACACCGCGAACACCTACACGGGCCAGACGACCATCAATACCGGCGTCTTGAGCGTGACCAAGCTGGCGGCGGGCGGCAGCAACAGCTCGCTGGGCGCAACCGTGGCCAGCACGCCGATCCTGCTGGGGAGCGCCACGCCGGCGACGCTGTCGTACACCGGTGGCACCGACAACACCGACCGGCAGATCACGATCAACGGCGCCGGCGGCGGCACCATCCAGGCGACCGCAGCGGGCACCCTCACTCTCGCGGTCCCCATCAACAACAGCGGCAATCCGCTGACGTTCGCCACCAACACTGGCAACATTACTGCCTCCGGCATCATCAGCGGCGGCGGCAGCCTGACCAAGACCGGCAGCGGCACCCTGACGCTGTCGGGCACATCGTCCAACACCTTCACTGGTGCCACCAACGTCAACGGTGGGGTGCTGCTGCTGAACAAGAGCGCCGGCACCGCTGCCCTCGGGGGCAACACGATCAACGTCAACAGCGGCGGCACGCTCCAGGACGCGGCCGCCAATCAGATCAACAACACCAGCGCCGTCCTGACCGTGAACCCGGGCGGCACCTTCATCCTGGCTGGCAACAATGAGACAGTCGGCGTCCTCGCCGGCGGCGGCGCCGTCACCAACAACAGCAATACCACTGCCACGCTGACGATCGACCATACCTCCAATGGCCCCCTCGTCCTCTTCAGCGGCGTCCTGTCCGACAAGACCACCGGGACGACCACTGGCGCCCTGTCCTTCACGGTGACCGATTACGCGCATGAGCTACTCGGCGGCACCAGCCCGAACACCTACACCGGCGCCACGAACATCAGCGGCCCCGATGGTGCCCTGGGGCTCGACAAGAGCGCCGGCACCAACGCCATCAGCGGCAACACGGTCAACGTCAACGCCTACGGAGTGCTGCAACTGTACAACAATGAGCAGATTGTCAACACCGCTGACCTGACCATCACCGCCGGCGGCATTTTCTACATGGTCGGCTTCAACGAAACCATCGACGCGCTCAACGGCAACGGCACCGTCAGCAACAGTAACACCAGCGGCAACAACCATACCGCGACCCTTACCGTCGGCGCGAACAACGCCGTCGCCAACTTCAGTGGTCAGATTGACGACACGGAGTATCCGTCGTACCCTGCCGCGCTCTTGCTCACCAAGATCGGCACCGGCACCCAGACCCTCAGCGGCACCAACACCTACACCGGGGTCACCAACGTCAACGGCGGGACGCTGACCGTAACCGGAGTGATCAACAACAACGCCGTCGCCTCGGGCGGCACCGTCAACCTGAACACCGCGGGCGGCACGCTCAATGGCATTGGCACGATCAACGGCAACGTGGTGGTCAAGGCGAGCACCTTTGCCAACCCCACGACCATCCAGTCGCTGACGGTGACCCACACCGTCTCTGGCACCGCGTCCATCGCGCTGCAGAGTGGCGCCATCGACGTGCAGATCGGCACGTCCACGGGCAACGGCGTCAGCGTCCTCAACAATGCCGGCTCGACCGGCGTGTCCGTGGTTTCGGGCTCCAGCGCCGCCATCTATGACAGCTTCCTCAACGGCAATCACATCGGCATCGACGTCAACGGCGGCATCGCGCTGATCCAGGGAACGCAGCTGAACACCACCTTCACGACCGATCCGAACACATCGATCACCGGGTTGCAGGTGGAGAACAGCGCCATTGTCGATGCAGGTCAGCTGGCGGCGTCGGCGACGCCACTGCCAGACGGCCCGGCCGGCAACGTCGGCTACTACGGCGACATCACCGGTCTGCTCGACGGCGGTGTCGAGTTGGGCAGCACGGCCCACAGCCTCGGCGGCAACACCTTCGACGGGTACTCGGTGAGCACCTCCACCACCAACCCCGCGGCCGCCCAGGCCATCCGCGACCTGAACACCGGCCCCAGCAGCACGGTCACGCCCAGGGCCAACGGAGTCGAGACGTCGTTCAATTACTCGTCGGTCGGCCCCTTGCTGGGCCGGATGGACCTACCGGCCCAGAACAACACCTTCGGGCTGATCGGTGGGACGCCCGTGACAACGACGTTCGGGGTCGAGCAGCTGATCTTCCACGATCTGGACACCAGCGCTTACGGCTTCGTGAGCTACGGGACGTCCTCGACGAGCCCGGCGCAGGTCGTCGGGTCAGTGCAGTATTTCGCCGCCTACTCGAACGCGGCGACGCCGCCCGCGGCGGACGGCTTCGGCACGCTGACCAACGGCACGCAGTCGTTGACGTCGGGGCAGCAGAAGTCGGTGATCCGCGGCATCGCCGTGACGTTCAACAGCTTTGTGTTCCTGGACCCGAACCTGCTCTCCACAACGTCGAACCGGGGCCTGAACCTGCTGCAGGTGAATAGCCCCTACGGCCCCGGCCATAACGCGCTGGTGCTGGCGGGCCTGTCGTCCTCGACGTACTATAACCAGAGTAATGGCGACTATACGGTGGTGTTCAACTTCAGCGGCACGGCGACGGAGTTCCAATCGCTGCAGGACGGCAACTACACGCTGCAGTTCAACACGGCGGCGATCCAGAGCGGCGGTCCGGGCGGCCCGGCGCTGGGCGGCACCATCGGTGGTGTCGCCGCGGCGTCGTACCAGGCGAACTTCTTCCGCTACTTCGGCGACACCAACGGCGACGGCAAGGTGAATAACGTCGATCTGACGGTGATGCAGAAGGCGGTCAATACGGTGTCGGGCAGTGCGAACTACCAGGCGTACCTGGACTTCAGCAACCGCGGCTACATCACCAGCGCCGACTATCAGCAGTTCCAGAAGCGCTACGGGACCGAGCTGATCACCGACCCGACCAGCCCGGAATACGGCAAAATCATCACCATCAACCCGGCCGCGTAAGGTAGCGCCGTCCGGGCCTGAAGATCGCGGACAAACCCCACCCCCTTTCCCCTTGGGGAAGAGGGGTGGGGTTTGTGCGTGTCGGCCGTGCGGAACCCTTCTCGGATCGGCTCTCAGAAGTTGAAGAACCAGGGCGGGACGATCGTCCACCCGTTCTGGTCGAACTCATTGCCGCCCGGCAGCTGACTGATGACGGACCCCGTGATCGACCCGACGTTGCCCGGATCCAGTGTCAACGTATCGGAGCCGGTGCCGAAGCGGTAGTTGACATTGAACAAGCCTGCGGTCGGAGCGCTCAGGAAGATACTGTCGTCGCCATTGCCGGCCGTCAGGAAGAACGTTCCGGCCGGCGGACCAGACACCGACACGGTATCGTTGCCGTTGCCCAGCGTCATCCGCAGATAGCCAAAGACGGTTGCGTTCTCCGCGATCGTGTTGTCGCCGTTGCCGCCGGTGATGGTCAGGGAACCGAAGTTGGTGGCATCGGGGTTGAGGATGATGTCGTTGTCGCCACTGCCAAAAGACAGGTTCATGGCACCATAGACTGTGCCATCGTAGATCGCCAGATTGTTCCCGTTGCCCGCGGCCAGAGTATAGGTGCCGGCCACCGAGGTTCCGGTGTTCATGGCGATCAGGTTGTTCCCGGTGCCCAGGGAGGCGGAGAAGCTCCCTCCGACCGACGCGGGCGCGAAGCCAAAGCCATCCAGGACCACGAAGTCGCCGACGTTGGTTCCGGTCACGCTGACGTTTTTGCCGATCGAACCCAGGATGTCCACCGAGGCACCGATCGAGGAACCGGCGTCATTCACGACCAGGCTGCCGCCTATTGAAGTCGGGGAGGCGGCCAAAAACGCCCCGATCGTAACTCCGTTGATCCAGGTCGCATTGACGTTGCCCAGGACGGAAGAACCGGGGTTGATAGACAGGCTATTGCCGATAATCCCGGAGGGTCTGTTGCCGACCGCGGAGACAAGGCCCTTGACGGTCACCGGTGCCAACGTGGTGGTGTCGTTACCGATCTGACCGACGCTGAAGAATTCCTGACCATCGCCCTGGAGGAAGTAGACCGAGCCGTTGACGTACGCATCGGGACCGCCGATAAGACTGACGGGATATTGCGTCGGCAAGCCGACATTGCCGGAGCCAAGCTCAAAGTAGATGCTGCCGCGGAAAACCCCAGGGTCCAACGCGGTACTGTTGAGGTTGAATGTGATGTCGGAACTGTAATGGGACAGGTTTAGATACAGGTTGCCCGTGATGGCGTAGGTGCCCAGATTGTGTGTGTAATCCATGACCGTGTAATTGTTTGGCGTCCCCGACACGCGCGTAATCGTGAGGGATTCCGCGGAACCCGTGGCGGTCGGAGTGCCGGTGATGTACAGACTCCCGGCGTTGTAGGTCAGTGCCAGGGTGGGACAATCCCGGAATTCCAGATGTTCGAGAACCGGACGGAATCGGCGACGATGTTGCATGACAGGCCCTTTCTGTAGCGGAACAAGCGTGAACATTCACGCACGTGTCCAGGTGGATAGGAAACGCCTGCACTGGAACCGGCGGAGGGAGGCTCTCCACGATTCCAGGAATGCGATCAATAATTCCTGCTGCGCTCTTTGCGATCGCGACCAGGAGCATATCCGGCCGCTCTTTCCCAGTCTTTGCAAAGGACACAAAAGTTTGCCTCAAGAAAAGCATTGCCGCCCGAAATGAAAGGCAAGTCCCGGCTCTTTTGACACATCGACCTTATACCTGTTCTCCCCATTCTTCCCCGTGGGCATAACTGCCAAAGGCGGAACCGGTTCGGTTAGCCGCGACGAGGAGCCGCGCAGCGGAGCGTGGGGGCGTCAACGCGCTCCGCTGCGCCGCTGCGAGGCTAACGAGGACTGGGGCCACAGCACGTATAATGAAGGGGAGGTTCCTCGCCGGGGGGAAATCCTTGCTTGTCCTCCCCGACGCGGTTTCCTTTAAGAGACAGGGCGAAAGCAGTGACGCTTACCTTGGAGGGGTGCTTGACGACGCAAGCACCAGGATCAGAGATGCCGCACGGTGCCGAACACAACCCCAACACCGCCGCGACCCGGTAGAACCTGGATGCCATCGAGAATGCTTACCAGCGCTGGCGCCGGGACCCCGCCTCCGTGGACAGCAGCTGGCAGTATTTCTTCGAGGGCTTCGAGCTGTCGCAGCAGTTCAAGCCCTCCGTCCCGGCCGGCCCCGTCGGCGACTCCCGGCTGCAGACCGGCATGGTCCGGCTGATCTACCGCTACCGCGACGTCGGCCATTTCCTCGCCCACCTCGACCCCCTCAGCGAACCACGCACCAGCCATCCGCTCCTCGACCCGGCACCCTCCGCGAACTGCTCGAGGCCCTCCGCGAGACCTATTGCCGGAACGTCGGCGTCGAGTACATGCACATCCAGGACGCCAACGTCCGCGCCTGGCTCCAGGAACGCATCTGGAATGCTGTCAACTGCGTGTCAAGGACGTCAACCTGGCGCGCGGCCAGATCGTCGTGCGCGGCGGCAAGGGGAACAAGGATCGGGTGGTGATGCTGCCCCGGTAGGTGCGCTCCCGCCTGGAACAGCAGCTGCACTGGCGGCAGCAACTGCATCAGCGCGATCTGGACCGGGGGGTGGCCCGGGTCGATCTGCCCGAGGCCCTGGAGAGAAAGTATCCCCGAGCGTCCCAGGAGCTGGGCTGGCAGTTTGTCTTCGCCTCGCGGCAACTGTCGGAATGTCCCCGTACCGGCCGGGCCGCCATCACGTTTACCACGCCTCGCTGCAGCGGGCCGTCAAGCGCGCGGGTGAGGCGGCCGGCCTGAGCCAGGCGATTCACTCGCACGTGTTCCGGCACAGTTTCGCCACGCACCTGGTCGAGCGCGGCGTGGACATTCGCTCGGTGCAGCAACTCCTGGGTCACGAGAGCCTGGAGACAACCATGATCTATACCCACGTTGCCCGCCAGGGCGTCTGCAGCGTCCGCAGCCCGCTGGACGAGCTGGAGGAGCTGCGCCCCGAAGAGGTCCAGGCCGCCCTCGACGCGACCCGGAAGCTGGCCGAGGACAACTGACCTGGAGTCCTGCAGCACGACCGGGCTACAATCCGCGCGGGAATGCAACCCGTGTCCACCGACCCGCCGGAGACTGCCAATACCAAACGCCTTCCCTTCCCGCAACCAACCCTGCCCCTGCGGCAGTGGCAAGAAGTACAAACGCTGCTGCTGGGACAAAGGCTTTACCTGGATCGAGGACGAGACAGGCCAGCTCGGCCGAACCCTCCCCCTGTCCGCCGAGGACAGCGCCCTGCTCGAACAACAGCGGCTGCGGCTGCGGCAGCATCAGGGCCGTGAGCCCGGTCCGGACGATCGGCTCTTCTTCGATGCCCCGCCGCTGGAACAGCTGGAACATCAGATCGCCGAGGCCCTGAAACGAAGCGGGACCGACCCGGCCCTGATCTACGCCTTCGAGCAAACGGGCTTGCTGGTCAGCGAGGACAACCAGCACCTCATCCCCGAATGCGACTTGCAGGCCTGGTACAACGCCGTCGCCGAATTCCGGCAGAGACAATCGTCCCAACGCTAGGGTGCAACAATCTTCCCTGACCGTCACGACATTTGGGGGGAAGTGCCAGGAGAGGTCCGGAAGAGAAGGCGTGTGCTGCTGGCGTGTTGGCAATGTCGCTTTTTTGTCATCCGTGGGGCAAACAGAGACACGCTTGGGCATTTCCTGGGACACCGCCAGGCAAAAAGCGCCGTTGGCGATGTGGCATCCTCAGCGGTTGGGCACCTGTCACGATCCCCAGGCCGCTCCGCCCGCTCCCGGCGACCAGGGACAGCAAGACCCGGAAGAGGACACGTGTCGCCAGCGCACCGTCACCAAACCGGTGCAAACGGTGCCAATGACACCGATGCGGATCACCCCAGGAAGCACCGCAGCACCCGTTGCGGATCGCCCAGGTCCTCGACCAGGACGTCCGGCCGATGCTGGGCCAGTTCGGCCGCCTCGTGCCAGCCGGTGGCCACGGCCGCCGACCGGGCCCCGACAGACCGGGCACAGCGAATGTCCAGCGGCGTGTCGCCGATGACCCAGACCTGTTCCAGGTGGACCTTCGCGCCGTGCAGCCGCTGGACCTCGACCAGCACCGAACGGGCCACGTCGTCGCGGTCGTGATGGTCGTCGCCGTAGCCGCCCAGGGCAAAGTAATGGTTCAGTCCGAAATGGCCGAGCTTGGCCTGGGCCCCCTCCCGCGTGTTGCCGGTCAGCAGACCCAGGACGGTATTGCCGCGCTCGCGCAGCAAGCACAGCAGCTCGACCACGCCGGGCAGCACCTTGCCGCCGCAGCGCTCCAGACAATCGGGCAGGTGCCGCAGATAGGCCTCGGCCAGCCGCTGCCGGTTCGCGGACGTGTCGGCGATGGCGTGCGTCTGGAACAGGTCGTGGACGATGGCCCGGTCGGTCCGGCCGCCCAGCAGCATCCGGTCGATGGCGTATTCAATGCCAAAGGCACTGGCCAGGGCCTGCTCCAGGGCGGCCCGGCCGGCGCCGCCGCTGGAGATCAGTGTTCCATCAATGTCGAACAGACAGATCAGCATGGTCACCAGAATGAAGGTTCGGAGTCGTGACAACAAGCTCTTTGATTGTACCAACTTGCTGGTCGCTAATCTGTGCCGGTTCGTTGGCCGAATGGCCAGGTCCGGCTCCAGGCCGACCAGCCCAGAAAGACTCCTGTCCCCGCGAGCAGCGTGGCCAGGCCCACGCTGACGTAGAGCGGGCCGGAAGCGACGTAGACGTAGAGCCAGCCCAGCAGGGCCAGGCCGCACGGCAGCGGATACAGCCAGATCCGGAAGGGGCGCGGCCGATCCGGCTGCGTCCGCCGCAGGATCATCACGCCGGCGATCTGGCCGATGAACTGCTCCAGGATGCGCGTGGTGATCAGGGCCTTGATGACGTTTTCCAGGTCGAAGAAGCTCCACAGCAGCATCATGCCACCCACCAGCAGCAGGGAGACGTGTGGAATGCGGTGATGGGGATGGACCGCGCCAAAGACCTGGAAGAAGTGGCCTTCGACCGCGGCCGCGTAGGGAATGCGCGAATAACCCAGCAAGCCCGCGAAGGCCGCCCCCAGGCAGCTCCAGAGCAGCAGGGCGGTCACCAGGTACGCCGCCCAGTCGCCGTGGATGGTCTGCATGAACTTCGCCGGCAGACTGAAGGATTGCAGCTCCTTCTCCGTCTGAGGCACCGTCTGCCAGGGCACCACGCCCAGCATGGCCAGATGCAGGCCCACGAACAGCACCACGACCAGGAAGGCGCTCAGCAGGATGGCGCGGGGAATGGTCTTGCCGGGGTTCTGCACCTCGTCGCCGACGCAGGCGACGTTGTAATAGCCCAGGTAGCTGTAAAGGGCGAGGATCATGGCCTTGCCCAGGCTGGTCGTGAAGTCGGGCGGCTGGCTGGCCGCTGCGGTGAAGGCGAAGAAGCACGCGGGATCGAAGTGCAAGCAGCCCTCGACAGCGATCCACAGGACGATGGCCAGCACCCCCAGCCAGAACGTGAGAGTCAGCCGGCCCAGCAAGCGAACGTTGCGGTAGAGCAGCACGATCAGCAGCACGCCCAGCAGCACGTAGATCAGCCGGGAGGGGCCGATGGTCAGACTCAGCTCCTGTGCTTGCCAGAGGCTCAGCTGCCAGCTGTGGCTGGTGTTGAACTCCTGCCACGCAGGCGAGACCGCCTGGGTGAAAACGTCCATCGCAATCAGTCCGGAAGCCAGCTCCAGCGGCCCGCTGAGCAGGAATTGCCAGATGAACAGGAACGCCAGCAATCGGCCGGCCCTGTCCCGGCCGTAGCACTCCAGCAGATAGCGGTACGAGCCGCCCGAGCCGGGCAGGGCGGCCCCCAGCTCGGACCAGATCAGACTATCGACCAGGATCAGGGCCCCGGCCGCGACCCAGCCGAGTATGGCGTAGGGGCCGGGCAATTCCTTGAGCAGGTACGGCACCGTGATGAACACACCGGCGCCGACGATCATCGTCATGTTGAGGGCAACTGCAGGCAGCAGCCCGAAATGGCGCTGCAATTGGCCTGCGGATGGCTCCACTCCCGGCTTGTTTCCCATGGGACCGATCACCTTGTCTCGTCTTGGCGTGTCCAGAAACTATAATCGTAGCATTCGCACAGGGACCAACCCAGGAGGAAGCATGGCGGAAAAGATTACACCCCGGAGTCAGGATTACCCCGAGTGGTATCAGGACGTCGTCAAGGCGGCCGGGCTGGCCGAGCAGAGCGCCGTCCGCGGCTGCATGGTCATCAAGCCCCACGGCTATGCCATCTGGGAGAAGATGCAGCAGGCCCTGGACCGCATGTTCAAGGACTCCGGCCACGTCAACGCCTATTTCCCGCTGTTCATCCCCAAGCGGTTCATGGAGAAGGAGGCCGAGCACGTCGAGGGCTTCGCCAAGGAATGCGCCGTGGTCACGCACCACCGCCTGATCCAGAAGCCCGACGGCCGGGGCCTGATGCCCGACCCCAAGGCGGCCCTGGGCGACGAGGAAATGCTGATCATCCGGCCGACCTCCGAGACGATCATCTGGAACACCTACAAGAACTGGATCCAGAGCTACCGCGACCTGCCCTTGCTGATCAACCAGTGGTGCAACGTGGTCCGCTGGGAGATGCGCACCCGGCTGTTCCTGCGCACCGCCGAGTTCCTCTGGCAGGAGGGCCATACCGCCCACGCCACGCAGGCCGAGGCCGAGGAGGAAGCCCGAACGATCCTCGAGATCTACCGCCGCTTCGCCGAGGAGTGGATCGGCATGCCCGTGCTGACCGGGCCCAAGAGCGAGGGCCAGAAGTTCCCCGGAGCGGTGTACACGCTCTGCATCGAGGGACTGATGCAGGACGGTAAGGCGTTGCAGGCCGGCACCAGCCACTTCCTGGGCCAGAACTTTGCCAGGGCGTTCGACGTGCAGTTCCAGAACGCCCAGGGCAAGCTGGAGTATGCCTGGGCGACCAGCTGGGGCGTCTCCACGCGCATGGTCGGCGGCCTGATCCTGACGCACTCCGACGATCAGGGCCTGGTCCTGCCGCCCCGGCTGGCGCCCATTCACGCGGTGATCGTTCCCATCCTGGGCAAGAAGCCCGAGGAGAAGGCGGCCGTGCTGGAGGCGGCCCACAAGCTGGCGGCCGAGGTCCGCGACCTGCCTCTGCGCGAGTGGCTCAACCACGATCCGGTTGTCATCAAGGTGGACGATCGGGAGCAGTACCAGCCCGGGTACAAGTTCAACGAGTGGGAGGTGAAGGGCGTCCCCATCCGTGTGGAGCTGGGGGCTCGCGACCTGGCCAAGGGGGCCTGTGTGCTGGCCCGCCGCGACCGGCCCGGCAAGGAATCCAAGGAGGTGGACGTGCCCCTGGCCGGGGCCGCCCGACGCATCGGCGAGCTGCTCCAGGCGATGCAGAAGGACATGCTGGAGTGTGCCCGCCGGAGGCGCGACAGCATGACGCATTCTGTCGAGACCTACGAGGAGTTCAAGCGGGTTCTCGACGAGAAGGGTGGCTTTGTCTGGGCCCACTGGGACGGCACCCGCGAGACGGAAGACCTGATCGCCGAGCAGACCAAGGCGACCATCCGCTGTATCCCCTTCGACCGGCCGAAGGAGACGGGCAAGTGCATCGTCACCGGGAAACCCTCGGCGGGGCGGGTGGTCTTCGCCAGGGCGTATTAACTTTGGAGTGCGGCGATTTATCGCCGCTTTCTTTCTTTGGAGTGCGGCGGCTTGACGCCGCTTTCTTTCTTTGCTTTGGAGTGTGGTTTGACGCCGCTTTGGGGTGTCTTTTTCTCCTGGCCGCATGCCGGATAGTCAAACAAAAAAGGAAAACAAGCCAAAGCGGCGTCAAGCCGCCGCACTCCAAAGAAAGAAAGCGGCGATAAATCGCCGCACTCCAAAAGGGCTTCCCATGACCCCCCTGACTCTTTCCCGAACCTGTCTGCTGGTAGTGGACGCCCAGCGGGGTTTCACGGAACTGTGTCCGGAGGAGCTGCCGGTGCCAGGCGGCCTGGCGATCGTGCCGGCCGTCAACCAGCTGCTGGCCCACGGCTGGGCCCGCATCGACGCCAGCCAGGACTGGCATCCCCCGGACCATTGCAGCTTCTTCGGCCAGCGCGACAACTTCTATCCGCCGCACTGCGTCCAGGGAACGCCCGGGGCCGAGTTCCTGCCGGGACTGCAGACGCAGCGCTTCCAGACGATCTGGCGCAAGGGCTTCGAGAAGGATCGCGACGCCTACGCGCTGACGGCCCAGCACCCCGCCTATCCGGACCTGCTTGGCGGCGCGGGCATCCAGGCCGTGATTGTGTGCGGTCTGGCGACGAACATCTGCTGTTTCTTCGTCGCCCGGGACTTGCGGCAAGCCGGCTTTCGCGTCGTTCTGGTCGAGGACGCCAGCGCCGGCATTGACGTTCCCGCCGCGGGACTGTTCCAGGAGAAGGCCCGGGTGGAGGGAATTGGCCTGGGCATCGAATGGCAGACGATCGCAGAGGTCGGTGCGGCCCTGGCTCGATGAAGCCGGAAGGGCCGTGACAGCTCCACTACCACCATGAATAAAGCCGCCTCGGGTGGATCAGGTTGTTCTCCACGTCGAGGTACGTGAGCCCCTTCAGGTAGGGCGACCGGACCAGGGCGATGGCTCCTTCCCGGGTAATCGAATTGGACGTCAAACTGAGGCACGTCAGATGGGCCAGCTGCGGTGCATTGGCCAGGGCCTGCACGCCGCTGTCGCCGATCCGGTTCAACCCCAGGTAGAGGTGGGTCAGACGGCCCAGGTAAGGCGATTCCGCCAGGGCCCGGGCCCCGCGAGGACCGATCCGGTTGGATTGCAGGTTGAGGTAGGTCAGACGGGCCAGGCCCGACCAGGCCGCCAGGGCGCAGGCACCCTCGTCCTCGAGCACGGTCAGCGGGAGGCTCAGTCGGGCCAGGTGCTTCAGGTAAGGCGACCAGGCCAGCGCCTGCACCCCGGCCAGCCCAAGCTCGTTGCCGCCCAGGTCGAGGGCCCTCAGCTGGGCCAGGTGCGGCGATTCCGCCAGGGCCCGGACGCCGTCGGCGGTGAGGTCATTCCGTTCCAGCCACAGGGAGGTCAACCGCGCCAGGTGCGGCGAGCCGGCCAGGGCCTGCATGCCCGCATCGCCGATGCCGGGGGCCTCGACCTGAAGTGAGCTGGACAGGGAAAGATGCTGCAAGCGGGCCAGGTGGGGCGATTCGGCCAGGACCTGCGCTTCCGCGGGACCGATGCCGGCGTTTTCCAGGTCGAGTGAGGTGAGCTGGTCCAGCACCGCGGAGCCAGCCAGCTGTTGGACCTGACGGAGGGTGCGGACCCGCCTGACAAAAGCGCGTTCGACCCAGGCCCAGGTCCCCGGCCGGCGGCTGGCGGGCTTGCTGTTGCGGCGCAGGGTCCGGACCGAAACGGCGAGGCGGATCAGGCCCCGCTCAAACTCCGCCTCGTCCCACCAGCCGAGCCGGAACGGCTTCAGCCAGTCGCTCCGGTGTTGGCGGAGCAGCTGGTTGGCCCGGCGCTGCCAGGCGGTTTGCCTGGGATCTGTGGGGGCCATCCGGGCCGATTCGACCTGCAGACGGACAAATTCCCCGCGGGCCTCGTCGCCCTGGTCGATCAGGAAATCGGCCAGGACCAGCCGGGGCGTGTCGTCGTCAGGGTTTTCCCGGGCGTCGTCGAGGAAGGCGACCACCTCGCGCCGCTGGACCGGTTCGGAACGCATGGGACAACTCAGAGCCGCAGCGCTGGGCCGTAGCGCTTCTGCAGCGCTTTCTTGCTGGCTTCGCTGATGCGGTTATGTCCCAAGTCTAGCTCAGCAATCCGGCCCAGGTGGGACGATTCCGCCAGGGCGCGGGCGCCGGGGTCGCCGATCCGGTTTTGAACCAGGCACAGGTGCGTCAGGTTGTTCAGCTGCGTCGAGCCGGCCAGGGCCAGCACGCCGGCGTCGCCGATCCGGTTGCGCTCCAGGACCAGGTGCGTCAGCTTGCTCCGCTGCGGCGACCGGGCCAGGGCGCTGGTGCCCGTGTCGCCGATCGAGTTGCCGGTCAGGTCCAGGTGCGTCAGCCGGGGCAGCCGCGTCGAGGCCGCCAGGGCCACGCCTCCCGAGACGCAGACGTAATTGCCCGACAGGTTCAGGTCGGTCAGCCGCTTCAGGTACGGACAATCGGCCAGGGCCCGCGCTCGCAGGTCGCCGATCTGATTGACCGACAGGTCCAGGCCGGTGATCTGAGTCAGCAGCGGCATTTGCAAGAGGGCCTTGAAGTCTTGAGTGCGAATGCCACGCAGCCGCAGCCGTTCGACCCAGGCCCAGGCCTCAGTCCACTCTTCCGCTTCATTGGCGCGCTCCAGCAGCTCCTGGGCCTGGCACTCCAGCTGGATCAGGCCCCGGTGAAAGGTGGCCCGGCAATCCAGCTCCGTCAGCGGCCTCAGCCAGCGCTGCTGGTATCGCTGCAGCCACCGGTCCTCGTGCTGTTTCAGCTCCAGCCAGGCTGGGCTGTTCTCCTCCAGGCGGGCTCGCCGGCACTGAGTGCGGATGAAGTCGCCCCGGTCCTCGTCGCCCGCGTCGGCCAGGAAGTCGGCCAGGATCAGGCGCAGGGTATCGTCCTCGGGATCGTCCTTGATCGCATCAAGGAAGGACAGGATCTCGGGACGGTTGGCACGCATCGGCTCGTTCCTCGGGAGGGGGGGCTCATCTTCTCCAGTTTACCAGGAATGGGATGGAATCTGTAGGGAACGCCCTCCGTGGCGTTCCAGCGGGGACCGGAACGCCACGGAGGGCGTTCCCTACAGCGCGTTCCGTGTGGGATCGGAACGCCACGGAGGGCGTTCCCTACCGCTTCGGCTGCACCGTGAACACCACGTCGCTGGCACCCATGTTCCCCGAGGCGTCCTTGACCCGCAGCACCAGAACGTAGGTCCCCGGCCGCAGCCCCTCTGTCTTGACCTGGAAGGTCTTGCTCGGCCCATCGAAGAGGCCATCGACCGGGAAGGTGTTGATCCACTTCTTGCCGTTGACCGCGTACGAGGCCGAGGTCAGCCGGACCAGCGGCGACGCCGCTTTGGCCTCGATCACCACCTGGTCGCCCTCCAGGCCGGCCACCTTCAGCTCCACGCTCGGCGGCGTGTGGCAGACCACGAAGGGGACACTTACCTTTTCGGCGAGCAGGGCCTCCTTCTCGGGGTTGTCGCGGCGGTCGCTGGCGATCACCTTCACCTGGTAGACGCCCGATGGCGTCGTGGTCGTGTCCCACTCGTATTCGGTCTTGTCCAGGTCGTCCTCCAGCTTGACCCAGCCGCTCCAGCCGTCCTTGCGTACCCAGAGCGAATAGCTCAGTTCGTCCTCGTTGGGGTCCACGGCCGACCACTTGATCTTGAGCTTCTTGGGGTTGTCGAGGTTCACCGCGTTGAGGTCCGGCACCTCCAGCTTGGTCACTTCCGGGGCCAGGTTGGTGGTGCTGTAGCGGATCGACACCGCCCGCACGGACGGGCGTCAGGCTGCTGTGTTTCTCGGTGCTGAGCGTGACGCGGTACTGCAGGAAGCGGGCCGTCGGGGCCGCGGTCGATGGCCTTGCCGGGGTCGGTCTGCTCCGCCGACCAGTCGCTCCAGGTGTCGTCCGGCTCGGCCACGTTGCCGCTGCGCACCGCGATGGTCACCTTGGTTCCTTCGGGGGCGTCGGCCTGCCAGCTGAGGGCGCCCCACTTGCTGAGCAGCTTGGCGTCCAGCACTTCCGAGACGACGGTGCCCTTGCTCGCGTACCAGTCGTGCAGGACGTAGAGCTTGCCGGGGTCGCCGGTGCCCAGCACGATCGAGCCGTCCTGCCGCTGGCACAGGCACAGGATCTGGCCATGATCCAGCCGGGCCAGTTCGCTGTGCTCGCGGGTCGTCTCGTCGACCTCGAACAGCTGGCCCTCCATGCCGGTGCCGACCAGGAATCGGCCATCGCGGCGCAGCAGGCTCAGGACCAGGGCCTTCTCGCGGAACAGCTCGCGGACCGTGCCGTCCGCGGCGATGCGGTAGACCGAGTTTTCGCCGCTGCCCGGCGTTGAGGGCGCCGGTGCCGAGGTGCCGCCTTTCGAGGAGGATTCCTTCTCCTTGGAAGGGGTGTCGCTGCTCTTCTCGCTCACCGGAGTCGGCTTCGTCGGTTTGGTGCGGGCGCGCTCCTCACGTCGAATTGGTCGAGACTGCCGCGGTGCTGTCCTTGTCGCTGGAACCGCTGCCGCCGCCGGAACTGGAGCCGCCCCGGCTGCGACTGGGGGCGCTGGTGCCGGCGTAGAGGCCGTCGGTCGTCACTTGCAGGCTGCGCACCTCGGCCTGGGCGGCCTGGTGCAGCACGAAGCCCTTGCCCCGGCCATCGATCTTGTAGACCAGGCCGCCCTTGTCCGTGCCGGCGTACAGGATGCCCTCATTCCCCGAGGCCAGGCAGAGGATGTGTTCTTGCCGGGTCTGGTAGAACAGCTTGGCCTTGCCCTCGGGAGAGATGCGGTAGATCCGTCCCTTGGGGCCGGTGCCGGCGTAGACCTGGCCATCCGCGGCGACGGCCAGGGACCAGACGTAGGTCTGGTGCGTCTCGCACCAGACGCGGGCCTTGCCCTGGGCATTGATGCGGATGATCTGACCGCCGGGCCCGGTGCCGGCGTAGATGGAGCCGTCCTTGCCACGGGCCAGGCAAAGCACCTGGCTGGCCGAGCAGTGTGCAGCGACGGTGGCCTTGCCGTCCGGCATGATCTTGCAGATCTTGCCCTCGTCGCCGGTGGCGGCGATCAGGTTGCCGTGCTCGTCCTCGATCAGGTCCCAGACGTGGGTGGCGTCGAGGCTGGCCAGCGGCTTGAGCTGCCGGGCCAGCCGCAGCACGCCGTCGCTGCTGACCACGACGTGGTCCAGATGGGCCTTCTCGTAGTGGGCGGGCGTGTGCTGGTGCCAGACCTTGACCTTGGCAGCCAGCAGGGGGGAGGCCAGGCCGACAAGCACCAGCACGGCGGGAAATACGTGACGGGTCATGAATTCCTCTTCAAGAACTGATACTCAATCCAGGAAAGTGTTGCACGACCCCTGCCGGCTTGCCCGGCAGGTGAAGCAGGTCTGCGGCTAGATCGGAAGGCGAAAAAGACGTTCTCGTGCTTTGCATTGTCTAGCCGGTGACCTGCTTCACCTGCCGGGCAAGCCGGCAGGGGTCGTGCAACATCCAGTTGCCACTGCACAAACGACTACTCACTATCTCGGAGTACGTGGGAGGTCTTGCTGACGGTGATGCGCACCGCCTCGGAGCCCTGGATCACCCACTCGGTCGGCTTGCGGGCCATCAGGGCCCCGCTCATCGTCTGCGCCCCGGTGCGGCGGCTGTTGCCCAGGATGTGGACCATGCTCGGCGGCAGGTTGGGCAGCGACTTGCCCGCCAGGGCCACTCCCGCCGCGTCCACCGGCACGCGCAGCACCAGGTTGGTGCGCCGGGCGGCCATCTGCAAATGGAGCGACTCCAGCACCTGCTCGACCGACTGCGGCGAAAACAGGTTGGGGTTGTTCCGCAGGTTCAACCGGGTGTTGGACACGTCGTCGCAGGCGGTCACGTTGTACTGGCCTTCCGGCAGGTCCGCCGGCAGCTTGAGCGCGCACCGGGACGCGCACCGGCGACCCCTTGAAGGGCCGGACGAACACCGCGGCCTTGACCGTGTCGCCGGGAGCGTAAATCTCGGAGTCCAGCTGCACCGCCTCGATCTCGGCCGTGCGCCGGCCGGGCAGGATCCGGGTATCGCATTCGATGCGGTTGATGCGCACCGGCTGATAGCGGGTTGTACGTCAGCGATCTGCACCATCTGGGCCACCTGGCTGTACAGCGCCTGCGGGGCCCGGCCGCCGCTGAAGCCCGGAGAAGGTGTCCTTGATGACCACCGGGGGATGGCCCTCCAGCTCGATCCGGGCCTGACAGCTCGGCCGTCAGCTCCTCGGGCAGGTCGCCTTCCATGTCCACCGAGTTGGTCAGGGCGGTGAAGACCAGCGAGGCCAGCAGGGTCCGCTGCCGGGCCAGCTGGACGTTGAACGTCGTGCGGCTTGCCGTGCGATCCCAGGGCCACGCGCATGCGACAGCGGCAGCATGTCCGGCTTGCGGTCCAGCCAGCCGGCGATGCAGGTGCTGACGTCGGCGTTGATGACGCCCACGGTCCGCAGCGGCGAGCCCATCTTGAAGCTGACCGTCTGCCGCGGATAGATCGTGTGGATGTAGCCGGTCATCAGCGGAAACTCGCACGTGCCCAGGCCCATGAAGGGATGGCCCCAGCCATAGACGCGCTTGCCCTCGATGTGCGTCACGGTGCCGATGCCGGACAGGTCGAAGTCGCCCGTGATCAGGCTGACCGACAGCGGGCCGCCCGGCTCCAGGGGCACGTTCCTCTCTTCTCGGCGACAGGTTGCTCGGGGCGCCGCCGCCCTGCATCGGCACCAGGCCTTGCTTGCCGACAGCGGTCGCGCAGCAGTTTCAGGGCTGTGCGGCGTGAAGCCGGTCGCTGCCAGCGGCGTCCGCAGCGGCATCAGGTAAAGGCCGTCGGCCGCGGTCGGGTCCGGATCGTCGAAGCTGCTGGAGACGGTGACCGTGTCGAAATCCTGGCCGCCGATGGTCACGGGCTGGTGCAGGCCGACCTTCGCGGGGGCCTGCTTTGCTCGGCCAGGTCGCGGCGCTCGAAGGCCGCGACGAAGCCGTGCATCTGGCAGAACGGCGTGACGCCGGCGATCGGCTCCTTGCCGTAGGGCCAGGCGTAGGCGACGGCGCCGAGCAGCTTGCCGTCGATGGTGACCGGGCTGCCGCTCATGCCGGCGATGACGCCGGTCTTGTCCAGGTTCAGGCCGGACAGCCGGCACAGGATCATGTCGCGGCCGGGGCTGGTGTTCTTGCAGGACGCCCAGGACCTCGGCGTCGAAGGTCTCGATCTTGGTGCCCTTCATGACGGTTCGGCCGACGCCTTTCATGCCGGGACGAACGTCCTCGACCCGCCAGCAGGACTCCGCCAACGAGCCGCCGGGTTTATCCCGGCGGTCTTCCCGCCGGGATAAACCCGGCGGCTCGTTGGCCAGGACAGGAACCAGGCATACAAGCAGGATGGGAAAAAGAGAGAAGATGGGACGGGTCGCGGAACGCATGCCGCACCTCCAAACAGGACAAATGACGAGTCTTCGCGGTTCCGGAATCGGGCCGCTGCGGGGTCGCGGAGAGAGTCGCGAGCCGCGACACAGCGGCAGCAGGCGGAATCTACACTAGAAGCGCTGTGCAAGTACAGCCGAGTTCGGCCGCGGAAGCCGGAAGAGCAGGGAACCCTCCCGACAATGTCCTCGACGAAGAGAGGAGGAGAGAAACGTTTTTGAAGGCGAGCGGCGCGGCGTCAGCCCGCCGGTAGAGCCTCTCCGCCTACCGGCGGGCTGACGCCGCGCCGCTCGCCTTGCTGTTAGCGCCTCTTGACAGCGCAGGTGGGATCGTTAGGGTTGAGATGACATGGTGCTGGCGAACCATTGCGGGCGCGACCATCAACGAGAGGCGACCATGGGCAGCCAGAGGACCGAATGCGAGGTGAAGGTCGCGGGCACTCTGGACCTTGCCGCCTTGCTCAACCTGGGCGGCGAATTGCTTGGTCAGGGGACCCAGAAGGACACGTACCTGGCCGGCCACGACACCTGGCGCATCCGCGAGGAGAAGGGCACCTTCACCCTGACGCGCAAGGAGAACGACCTGGGTGAGACCGCCCGGGTGAAAGGGGTCTCCTCCCAGGTCATTTCCGAGGCCGAGGCCAAACAGCTGATCAAGGACCGCGGCCTCCGCGTTCAGGTCTGCAAGCAGCGGACCTGGGTGCGGCTGGACACCGCGGTGATCCGGCTCGACGAGGTCGAGTACCTGGGGTCGTTCATCGAGATCAGCGACCGGGACGAGGCCGCTCTCAAACAAACTCTCGCCACGCTGGGAATTGACTCGGGTCGGCTGATCAAGCAGAGCTACCTGGACCTGGCGATTGCCCGGTCGCTGCCGCGGTGGGTGCGGCTGGCCCTCCGGGTCCACGACCAGGTGGGCGAGCTGGCGTTCGGCATCACGTCCGGGATCTTGACCACCGTTGGCGTCCTGGTGGGAATGAACTCGGCGACGGCCTCGCCACTGGCCGTGATCGCGGGCCTGGTCTCGATCGCGACCGCGGACAGCTGTTCGGACGCCTTTGGCATGTACCTGGCCAAGGTTTCCGAGCGCGGCACACCGCGCAAGTCAGCGCTGCGTTACGCCCTGGCAACGCTCCTGGGCAAGGCCTTCTTCCCGCTGACGTTCCTGGTGCCGCTGCTCACCCTGCCGCTGGGCCTGGCCGTCGGGGTGAACCTGGCCTGGGCGGCGCTGGGACTGGCCCTGCTGAGCGCGGAACAGGCCATCGTCGATCAGCAGCCCATTGGGCGGCGGATCGGCTGGAACCTCGGTCTGGCTTTCGTCATCGTGGTCAACTCCCTGCTGGCCGGGCTGCTGGTAGCGCACTTCCGGCACGGCGGCGAGTGACCTGGAGGAGCGCGATCATGACTGCACCCATCCATCGCATCGTGCTGACGGGCGGTCCGTGCGGCGGCAAGAGCACCTCGCTGGCCTCGATCACGGAACGGATGCAGGGGCTCGGCTTTCACGTCTACCGCGTCCCGGAAACGGCCACGCTCCTGCTCGGGGCCGGCGTCAGCCTCAAGGATGCCTCGCTCAGCCAGCTCGTGGTTGTCCAGGAAGGCATCCTCCGCGTCATGATGGCCCTGGAAGACAACTTTGCCGCCATTGCCCGCGCCGCAGGTCGGCCCGCGCTGATCCTGTGCGACCGGGGCACGATGGACGTGTCGGCTTACCTGCCGCGGGAGGCCTGGTCGGCGCTGCTGGACGAGCAGGACTGGACCACGGTCGAACTGCGCGACAAACGCTATGACGCGGTGATTCATCTGGTCACGGCCGCAGACGGCGCCGAGGCGTTCTACACGACGGAGAACAATGCCGTGCGTTCGGAGTCGGCCGAGCAGGCCCGGGTGCTGGATCAGCGGCTGCGCCAGGCCTGGGTCGGCCATCCGCACCTGCGGGTCATCGACAACGCCACCGACTTCGCCGGCAAGGTGCAGCGCGTGCTGGCCGCCATCAGTCACGTTGTCGGAGTCCCGCAACCGAGGGAGATCGAGCGCAAGTTCCTGATCCGCGGCGGCCGGGCGGCCAGGGAGGTGCCGGTCCACTTCGAGGAGATCGACATCGAACAGGTCTATCTTGTCGCCCCCGAGGGGACCGAAGCCCGAGTCCGGCGGCGCGGCCAGCACGGTTCGTCCACGTACACACACACCATCAAACGGCCTGCCGCGACGGCGGGCCAGCGGATCAAGATCGAGCATCCGATCACGGGTCGGGAATACATCGCCTTCCTGGCCCAGGCGGACCCGGCCCGCCGGCCCCTGAAGAAACGACGGCGCGTGTTCCTCTGGGCCAACCAGTACTTTGAATGGGACCTGTTCCTGGACCCCAGGCCCGGACTGGAACTGCTCGAGGTGGAGGTGGATTCGCTGGACGCGCCCATCGAGCTGCCTCCCTTCCTGGACGTGGAAAAGGAAGTCACCGACGACCCGCGGTATTTCAATCATGCGCTGGCGCTGGGGTAGTGAGGGGCCGGCCGTAGCCGCAGGCTTTAGCCTGCGCCCGGTATCAGCGCAGGCTAAAGCCTGCGGCTACGGCCCTCTCTTCCTGATCGGCGCGCCCGAGGATTCGAGTTTGCCACAGATTTCCACGGATTTCCTAGTTCGCGCTTGCGTCGGCCACCGGCAAAGTCGATAATCTCGGCATAACCCGCACTCCGCCCCGGTCGCTGCGCTATCCGCCCTCGACGAAGGAGCAAGTTGCCATGAGGCACAGTCGATGGTTGCTGGTCGTCTCGGCCCTGGTCCTGTCCGTGGCGGAAGTTCATGGCCAGCTGATCATTCGCAACGCCGGCTTTTTCCCCGCCTACAACGGCTACTACGGCGCCTTCAACTACAGCACCCGCCTCGGTCACGGCCGGCTGTCGCTGGGCCTCGGCGGCTATGGCTTCGGCGGCTTTTACGGTCCCGGCTTCTACGGTCCCGGTTTCTACCCCGGCTACTACGGCGGCTTCAGCCAGACCACCATCATCTACAATCCGCAGCCGATCTACGTCCCGGTCGCGGTCCCCGTCCCGGTGGCTGTCGATCCACTCGATCAGCTGGCCCTGGACGTGCTGCCCCCGGACGCGCTGGCCCTGGCCCGGCTTCGTCGGCCGTGGCTGGGGATGCAGCCGCCCGCCCAGCCGCCGCCCCAGCCGCCCGCCCAGCCGCCCCGGCAGCCGCCCCAACCACCGCCGCAGCCGCCCAAACAGCCGCCGCCGCCCAGGCAGCCGCCGGCCCCCGAGAAGAAACCGGTGGTGGACGAGTACGCCCGGCAAATCGAGCTGGGCAAACGAGCCTTCGCGGGCCGCTCCTACGGCAAGGCGGCCCAGCATTTCCGGCTGGCGATCCAGGCCAATCCGAAGATGGCCGAGGCCCAGTTCCTCCTGGTCCAGGCCCAGTTCGCCCTGGGCAAATATCCCGACGCGGTCGATGCCATCGACGCCGGCATGGCCCTGCAGCCGGACTGGCCCACGGCCCGCTTTCGGCCGCGCGACCTGTACGGTGCCAACGCCATCGACTGCACCGAACACCTGCGCCAGCTCGACCAGATTGTCCAGGCCAATCCCAATGATTCACTTTTGCTCTTCCTGTATGCCTACCAGTTGTGGTTTGATGGCCGACGGGAAGAAGCGCGGGTCTGGTTCCGCAAGGCCCTCCCCGGATCGGCCAAGCCGGACCTGATCCAGCGTTTCCTCCGCGCCGTTTGATCTCCCGCTCCGGACGTACGGGAGCGCTCCCGGGCGATAGGGCCCAGGAGGAGAAGGCAACCGAGGACCACGTAACCGACTCATGCTCCTGCTGAGCTGCTCCGATCTTTCGCGCGGCTTCGATGCCGAGCCGTTGTTTCGCCACGTTGGCTTTGAACTGCATGCGGGCGAGCGTGCCGGCCTGGTCGGGCCCAATGGCGTCGGCAAGACCACCTTGCTGCGTCTGCTGGCCGGCCTGGACCGTCCCGACACCGGCGAGGTGCGCCTGCACGCCGGCGGCCGCGTCGCCTTGCTCAAGCAGCAGCCGGACTTTGTTCCGGGCCGGACTCTGTTCGACGAGGCCCGCACCGCCCTGGACGAACTGCTGGCCGCCCAGGACGACCTGATCCGCACCGCCGAGGCCCTGGCAAAGGCCACCGAGGACGCCCAGCGCAAGAGCCTGGCCGCTCGCTACGATCGGCTCAACGAACTGCTCCGCCACCACGACGCCTACACCATCGACCACAAGATCGAGCAGGTGCTGGACGGCCTGGGTTTTCCCCGCGAGGACTTCAAGCGCTCGGTGGACACCTTCAGCGGCGGCCAGCAGAGCCGGCTGATGCTGGCCAAGCTGCTGCTGGCCGCCCCCGACGTGATGCTTCTCGACGAGCCGAGCAACCATCTCGACATCGACACCACCCGCTGGCTGGAGCAGTACCTGGCCAAACAGCCCGAGGCCATGCTGATCGTCAGCCACGACCGCTATTTCCTGGACCGCGTGGTCACCAAGGTGTTCGAGCTGAGCCCCACCCGGATGACTGGCTACCCGGGCAACTTCCAGAAATACTGGCAGCTGCGGCAGGAGCGCTACGAGCAGGAGCTGCGTGCCTGGGAGTCGCAGCGGGAACACATCGAGAAGCAGGAAGAGTACATCCGGCGGGTACATTACGGCCAGCTGCACAAGCAGGCGGCCTCGCGGCAGAAGGCCCTGGATCGGCTGGAACGGCTGGATCGGCCGACGCTGATCGAGGCGCCGAAGATGCACTTCGGCGAGGTCCGGCGCAGCGGCGACATTGTGCTGGACGTCGAGGGCCTGTCAAAGGCTTACGACCGGCCGTTGTTCCGCAACCTGAGCTTCCAGCTGACCCGCGGCCGGCGGCTGGGCATCATGGGTCCCAACGGCAGCGGCAAGACGACGCTGCTGCGCTTGCTGCTGGACCAGGAGGAGCCCGATTCCGGTTCCGTCAAGCACGGCATGCTGGTCGAACTCGGCTACTACGACCAGCACCTCAAGACGCTGGCCCCGGACAAGCCGGTCATCGAGGCGGTCTGGCCGGAGGGCGACGACAAGGCCAGCGAGCAGGGGATGCGCGACCTGCTGGGCCGATTTGGTCTGATGGGCGATCAGGTCTTCCAGAAGGTCGGGGCCCTCTCCGGCGGCGAGAAGAGCCGGGCGGCCCTGGCCCGGCTGGTGCTGCTGGGCGTCAACGTCCTGGTCCTGGACGAGCCGACCAACCACCTCGATCTGTGGGCCTGCGACGCTCTGGAAGAGGCCCTGCGTCAGTTTGAGGGCACCTGCATCGTCGTCAGCCACGATCGCTATTTCCTCAACAAGGTCGTCGATCTGCTGATCGTGCTGGACCTGCAAGGCAACGCCCAGGTGATTCACGGCAACTACGACACCTACGAGCTGATGCGGGCCCAGCAGGAAGCGGCCCGGACCGAGGCCGAGGCCCGCAAGAAAGAGGCCGCCCCCGCCAGGGCGGCGAGCAACAATCGGCCGGCCCAGCCAGCCGGCCAGCAACCGCAGAAACGCAAGCGCAAGTATCCGTATCGGAAGGCGTCCGACCTGGAAGTGGAGATTGCCGAGCTGGAGCAGGAGCTGGCCGACCTGGAAGCGCAGCTGGCCTCGCCCGAGCTGTACCGCGACGGCGAGAAGGTCAAGCAGACCACGCGCTCCTTTGAGGAAAGCAAGGCGGCGCTTCAGCGGCTGTACGAGCACTGGGAAGAGGCGATCGAACTGAATGGGTGAGGCAGCGGACCCAGGGCTCACGCCCTGGTCTATTAACTGTCGCCCCTTCGGGGCTGAAGATCAGCCCCGAAGGGGCGACAGTTAATAGACCAGGGCGTGAGCCCTGGGTCCGCAGTCCGGAAGGGGAACCGGATGCAAATCACGATTCCCGATCTGTCGCTGGTTCTGCTGGTCGGCGCGTCCGGCTGCGGCAAATCCACGTTCGCGCGCCGCCATTTCCAGACCACGGAGGTTCTGTCGTCGGACTTCTTCCGGGCTCTGATCTGCGATGACGCCGGCAGCCAGGCGGTCAACGGCGACGCCTTCGAGGTGCTGCATCTGCTGACGGCCAAACGGCTCTACTGGCGACGCTTCACGGTCGTCGATGCCACCAACGTCAAGTCCGACGCCCGCCGGCCGCTGCTGGGCCTGGCCCGGCGCTATCACTTCCTGACCACCGCCATCATCTTCAACCTCCCCGAGCAGGAGTGTCAGGAGCGTAACCTCAAGCGAACCGAACGGCTGGTGCCCGGCGACGTGGTCCAGCTGCACCACCAGCTCTTGCAGCAGACCCTGCCCCAGCTGCAGCATGAGCACTTCGACCAGCTCGTCGTTCTGTCGTCGCCGGAAGAGGTCGAGCGCCTTGAGATCCAGCGGCGGCGCATGCCTTTCGATCGCCAGGAAGAGCGTGGCCCGTTCGACATTGTTGGCGACGTTCACGGCTGTTATGACGAACTGCTGGCCCTGCTTGGTCAGCTTGGTTACCAGGTCCAGCGGCAGGAAGGTCCCAGCGGCGAGCCGACTTATGCCGCCCATTCCCCGCCGGGGCGCAAATTGATTTTCGTCGGCGACCTGATTGATCGCGGCCCGCGCTCCGTGGACGTGCTACGATTGGTCATGGCCCTGGCGGTGCAGGGGCTGGCCCTGGTAGTGACCGGCAACCACGATGACAAGCTGCGGCGTTACCTGGAGGGTCGGGACGTCAAGGTCGGTCATGGGCTGGCCCAGACGCTGGCCGAGCTGGAGCAGGAGCCCCTGGCGTTCCATGAGCGGGTGTTGGCCTTCCTGAGCGAGTTGCCCGGCCATTATCTGCTGGACGGCGGCCATCTGTGCGTGGCCCATGCCGGGCTGCGGGAGGACCTGCAAGGACGCGAATCGAGGCGGGTGCGGGCGTTTTCCCTCTACGGCGAGACGACCGGCGAGGTGGACGAGCACGGTCTGCCGATCCGCGGCGACTGGGGCCGGGCCTACACCGGGCGGGCCCTGGTGATTCACGGCCATACGCCCGTGGCCCGGCCGGAATGGCTCAACCGGACGATCAACATCGATACCGGGTGTGTTTTTGGCGGCCGCCTGACGGCCCTGCGCTATCCCGAGAAGGAACTGGTGAGCGTACCGGCCAGGCGGGTCTATTCGGTGGCGCCGCGTCCCTTTCTGCCGGCTGGCGAAGGCGCGGCGCCCATTCCAGGAGATCAGGGAGGTCAGACGTGAAGCGCTGGAAGCTGCCGGTCCGGTGGCTGGTGCCGTTCCTGCTCGGCGTCGTCGTCGGCGTCGGGACCGCCGCCCTGTTCCTGGCCCGTCCCCCCCTCTGGGCCAGGCCGTTCGGGACGCTGGCGCGCCGGATCGAGGCGACCATTTACCTGCCCACGCGGAACAACGGCAACAAACCCTTCAGCGAGGAGCAGTGGCACGCCGCCTTGCAGGTGCTGGTGGCAGAGTTTGGCGGGGCCACCATCGGTCCGCCGATGGAGGGATACTGGTCCGACAAGGGCCGACTGTTCCGCGAGCCGGTCCGTCTGGTGACAGTCAGTTTCGATCCGGAACGGCTGAAGCGGTTCCGGCAACTGGTCCGCGAGGTGGCCCGGCGGCTGGGCCAGGAGAGCATTTACACGCGCTTCGAGGAGCCGCGCATCGAGCTGTCGGACCCCAAAGACGAAGTTTGAGTTGCTCGACCCTGCCCACGCGGCGGCGAAATCCTATAATAGGGTTGAATGGCGGATTCCAACACAACAAGGATTGAAACTCTGGAGCGAGGAGATGGCCAACTCTCCCAACTCCCGTTGAAAGGCGGATTCCAAGACAACAAGGATTGAAACTCGGAGCCGAGGACATGACCAGTTCTCCCGACACTCCCAACGAGCCCAAGCCGCACGTACACAAGGAATACGAAGATCCTCATTATCACGATGAGGACGAGGTCGCCCCGGTGGAAGATGGCGAGCAGCACAGCGGCCAGGCTGGGGCCAGGAAACCGAGCCGCGGCAAGGGCTCGGCTCGGCGTCCGCCTCCTCCTCGCCGGCGCTTTTACGACGATTGAGAGAACCACGTATGCGACCCAATCCGGTCAAGCAGGCCCTGAAAAACGGCCAGCCCTCTGTCGGCACCTGGCTGTCGCTGGGCAGCATCACCGCTGCCCGCTTCATGGCCCGGGTCGGCTTTGCCTGGCTCACCGTGGACATCGAGCACAGCCTGGTGAGCTGGGAGACGGCCACGCACATGTTCGCGGCCATCGCCGAGGCCGACTGCACCGCCCTGGCCCGAGTCCCCGCCAACCGCCACGACCACATCAAGCGGGTGCTGGACAACGGCGCCCACGGCATTGTCGTGCCGATGGTCATGAGCCGGGCCGAGGCCGAACACGCCGTGGCCGCCTGTCTGTACCCGCCGGTCGGCAACCGCAGCGTCGGCGGCAGCGTTCATGCTCTGAACTGCAAGACCACCCCGGCCGACTATTACGCGACCTGGAACGACAACGTGGTCATCATCCTGCAGTGCGAACACATCCAGGCGGTCGAGCACGCCGACGAGATCTTTTCGGTGCCCGGCATCGACGCGATTTTCGTCGGACCCAACGACCTGGAAGCGAGCATGCGCGGCAAGGACGGCCGGCCCCCCTCCGCCGAGGCCACCGCTCAGGCGATGAAGCACATCCTCGCCACCTGCAAGAAGCACAAGGTCGCGGCCGGCGTGCATTGCTTCAACGTGCAGCAGATTCAGGATCGGATCGCCGAGGGGTGGCAGTTCATCGCGATGACCAGCGAGCTGAAGATGATGGTGGACGCGGCCAACAGCGTTGTGCAGAAGCTGAACCTCAAGGCGCAGAGCGACATTGCGAGGTATTGATCTGAGGGGGAGATCTCTTCTCGACCCCTGCCGGCTTGCCCGGCAGGTGAAGCAGGTCAGCAGCTAGACAGGAAGGCAGAAGAATGGTTTTCCCTCCTTTTCTAGCCGGAGACCTCCTTCACCTGCCGGGCAAGCCGGCAGGGGTCGAAAACAGGTCAGAAATCTACAGCAACGGACTCAGCAACCGCGCATACGCCTCCGCGATCTTGCTGCCAAACGAGCGTTTGTCCCACATCTCCAGCGTCAACCGCTCGCTGCCGGCGAAGTACGCGCTGCTGCTCCGCCGCCAGCACGTTGGTCACCCCCGTGTCGTAGATCAGCACGCTGATCTCGTTGTTGAGCTGGAACGAGCGGATGTCCATGTTGCTGGAGCCGATCAGGCAGATGTCGCTGTCGATGCTCAGGTGCTTGGCGTGCAGGAACTTCGCCTTGTACAGATGGATCTGGACGCCCGATTCCAGCAGCTCCTCGTAGTACGACCGCTGGGCCAGGCTAACCAGCATCTGATCGGCCAGCTTGTTCGTGACCAGGTGGACTTCGACGCCGCGCAGCACCGCCGTTTGCAGGGCCTGGAGCAGGGCCTCGTCGGGAACGAAATAGGGCGTGGTCATGACCACGCGCTGCTGGGCGCCGTGGATCAGGGCCAGGAACATCCGCTGGTTGTTCTCGCGCTCGTAGGCCGGGCCGCTGGGCAGCACCTGCATCAGGACGTTGCCAGAGCGTTTCGGTTCTGGGAAGTAGTCGGCATAGTCGAGCAGGTCGTCGGACTCCTGATACCAGTCGCTCAGGAAGACGGCCTGCAGTTCCAGGACGACCGGTCCCATAATCCGCACCACCAGCTCCTCGTAGGTGATGCCGGGCTTGAACCTGGCATCGACAATGTTTTGCGAACCGGTGTAGCCGATGGTGCCATCGACGACCGCGATCTTGCGATGGTTGCGCAGGTCGTAGCGTGCGGACTTGCGACCGAACAGCCCGGTGGGCAGCATCGGAAACGCCTGGACGCCAACGGCCTGGAGCTTGGACAGCAGCACTTTGACGTGGGAGCCGGTGCCGACCGCGTCCATCAGGACCCGGCAAGAGACGCCGCGTTTCACCGCCCCGGCGAGGGCGTCCATGACTTTCTGGCCGCTTGAGTCGTTGGCGATGATGTAATAGAGCAGATGAACGTGATTCTGGGCGGCGTCAATGTCGGCGACGACCCGATCGATGGCCCCGTCATAATCGGTGAGCAACTCGGCCTGGTTGGCGTCCAGGATGGGCATGTCGCCGAGGTTGCGGGCCAGGGTGACTGCCTGGGCCAGCGGTCCCGTACACTGCGGCACGATCAGGTTGGGACTGTCGCGCAGCCGACGGCTGACCCGGACCATCTGGGCCCGCGTTTCTTTCAAGCGATCGAGCCGCCACTGCGGCATGCGATTGCGGCCAATAAACATAAACACGAGCAATCCGACCACGGGAAGGAAGAAGATCAGCAGCAGCCAGCCCTTGGCCGCCTCCGGCGATCGCCGGAAGGGAATGATCATCAGCATCGTAATGCGGATGATCCACTCGCTGGCGTAATACAGCACAATGAAGGTGGTTGAATCGGTCCACGACCACATGAGTCAGACTCTCTTCTCCAGGCCGGTCACAAACGCGCCAGCGTCTCCCGATCGAGCCGGCCGTCGTGCAGCGCCGAGGCGACCAGCACCGCCTTGACGCCACAATCTCGCAGCCGCTGCAAGTCCTCCGCCCCACGCACGCCTCCGCCCGCGCTCAGTTCCAGAGCGGGATGCGCCTCCGCCAGCCGGGTCAGCAACGCCTCGGTGCCGGTGCCGCCGCAAACGCCGACCCGGGCCAAGTCCAGCACCAGGAGCCGGCTCACACCCAGCCGCACCGCCTGAGCCGCGATGGCCCAGCTGTTGGCGCCCTCCCATCCTTCCAGGTTGCCCAGCGGCTGACCTTGTCGCAGATCGAGAGAAAACACCACGCGATCGCCGTGTTCCTTGAGGATCGCGGCCAGAGCGTCCGGCCCAGCAACCGTCTCCAGCCCGACCACCAGCCGCTCGATCCCGGTGGCGAGCAGCGGCGCCGCCTGCGCCGGGGTGCGGGTGCCGGCATCGACCCAGAGACGGAACCCCTCACGCCGCAGCTCGGAGCAGAGCGAGAGACAGGCGGAGCCGCCGGCGATGGCGTCCAGGTCGGCCAGGTAAAGCTCGTCCAGCCCCAGCCGGCTCCGAAAGGCCCGGGCGACCTCCACCGGATGGGTCGATGCGGTCAAGCGGCTCACGATGGGCCGATACTCCGCCCGCCGTCCGGCGATGCCGCGCACCACCTGACCGCCCAGCAAATCCAGCACGGGCACCACGTGCATGACGTTCCTTCAGCCGGGAGAGGGGAAAGCCCACATTGAATTGTCGCATCCGGGATCGCGACAAGCAACAGCGACTGTTGAGGCGCTGACCCGCTCATTACGACCTTCAGCTGGCGCCTTTCGGCCAACCCATCGGCTCACCAGCGCTGGCAGGCTCAACCGTCATCCCTGGGTGGGAGGATTCGCTGGTGCTTCTTCACCCGGCAAAAAGAAGAAATCGGCTACACGGCAGCGGAAGTCCGGCATCTCGGGCTCGCCCTTCAATTCGTCTGCGCCCTCGAACACCTGCGGGAGTTGATTCGGCCGGTAAACGGTCACGCTCCGCTCTTCCGGATCGACCACCCAGATCACGGCGATACCCTGGAGAAGAAGCTGACCAATCCGCCGGGTTACCTTACCCCACTTGTCGCTGGGGATAGCACTTCGATCGCCAGGGTTGGCGGCTGGGCGCAATAGCCGGCGCTCAAATCGCCGTAACGCCGAACCTGGTCGCAGAACACAACGTCCGGCCCGCGGACCGTGTCCGGGTTTCGCTCCAGGATGACGCCAGTGTCGTTGCCAAGGGCATAGCCCTTGCGCCGCTGGAAGGCGTAGTTGCCCAGGATTCGCCCCACGTTGAGGCAGACGTACCCGTGTCTTTCTCCAGGACGTGACACTTCTACGACCTCCCCCCGCTCCAGCTCGAAGTGACGATCCCTGTTCTCCGCGCGATTGCACCAGGCGAAAAACTCCTCGGCATTCATTCGCTGCTGGGTTGTGACAGTCCTTGTGGACATTCGTTCTCCTTTGGGTTGGTTGGGGCGAGGATCTCCCCTTGTTCAGTGTTTGCCGCAGCAGTGTTTATATTTCTTGCCGCTGCCGCACGGACACGGATCGTTTCGGCCGGTCCGGGCGGCAGGCCGCCCGCCAGGAAGCGGGCCACCCAATAGCCGACTCCCCAGGCCTGGCGGCGTGACGGTGGGCAATTTGCCTGTGAGGTAGATCGAAACGAGCATCTCCTGACCCGTGGTGGTCGTCAGGTCGAGCGAGCGCAGCACTTCCGGCGAGATGCGCCCAGGGCCGCCGGCCTGCGCCTCGAAGGGCGGCAGCTCAAACCAGCCCTTCGTCCCCTCATGCAGCTCAAACCAGCGTTCCAGCGCGTCGCGCACCATGTCATGGACCAGCGCGGCCGGGCTGCGCGTCGGCTGGCGGCAATGCCTCATCGCCTGGGCGAAATGCTCCAGCGCTTGCGATCGGTGCCCTTCTTCCATCTGGTAGCAGCCAAGGGAGTAGTGCGATTCCACGTCGCGGGGATTGAGTTCGATGGCCCGGGTATAGGCGGGCAAGGCCAGGTCTTTTCTCTCGGCAGAATCGTAAAGGTTGCCGAGCCGGCTCCACAGGAAGTAGTCGTCGGGACTGCCCTCGATCAGCCGTTCCAGGTGGGCCTCGCCCTCCGTGCCCGTGCGGACGACGGTGCCGTCAAACAAGTGCATCTGGCCGAAGACAAGGCGTGCCTTGTCCGGAGTGGCCTGGGCCTCCATCAACAGGGCCAGCAGGAACAACTGGGTCGATGCGGTAAACTCCCAGGGACCGCCCGCGCCACAACGGCGGCAGTGAAAAATGCCGCTGAAGCCGACTCCTTCACCGGGACGGGTCTTTTTTTCTTCAGGGGCCTTGACCAGAGCTGGATCAAGGAAAATCCTGCCGACGACGTACTTGCCCTTTTTCCCGCAGCCCTGGCAAGCAAGTTCGACTTTGTTTTCCAGCTTGGAGAAGTCCAGAGGCGTGGGCACGCGATCCGGTTGGCGTTTGGGAGACATACGGCCCTCGTTTCCTCCTTTGGCTGACCCGGCAAAGATCCGGGAACTCCGGCAATTTGACACGATCCGGAGATTGATTTTACCGGCTTGAAGGAATGGATGGCAGCGCCAGTTTTGGGGCGTTCTGAGCCTGCCTCCGCGAATTGGCCGGTTGGCGACTCTGCTGGCTCCCGAATTGCAGTCCGAGGAGTTCCTCACCCGGGCTCACCGGACATCAGAGGGGTTCGTGATTCCATGACCAGTCAGCCATGAAGGGGTGACACCAAGTCTGGACATGCTTTTTTCCCCTTGATAGGCATCTTGGGCAGTACCAGCCCTCACTTGTGGCTACGAGGACGTGGGGGGTGCCGTCTGGTTCTCGCTCTCCACAGGTGAATGGGTGCTGCCAGGCACACTCTTGGTAGGCATTCAGCGACCTTACTTGGTCGTCGTCCCACGGAGCAACCAAGGTATCGAGCATTATTCTGCACTGCTCCAGACGATCACTTCAGGAAGCTCGCCACTTGCTTTCCCCGTCCCAACAAGATCAGCTCCACAGCCTTTGCACTTTGCAGCGTAGAGAAACCCCGCAGTCCCGTTCCCATCCCAATGACCAACCGGATCTCCAGCGACAACTGGAGTGCGGCAATAGGGACATTCATCAACAGGATCACCTGCCAACCCAGCAGTCCGCAACTGCTCCAAGGCATTCCAGCTGGCAGGAGGAGGAGTCACGTCGCTATACCAAGTCCCGCCTCCAGCCAACCAGATGCGTCTCAAGGCAGGGTGCGGGAAGTTGGCGTCCTGATACCCGAACTGCACGCCGCAGCATGGGCAGATTTGGAAGGATGCTAACCCGGTGTCGCCATACGCTGGGCGTGGCAGATTGTCGTATCCGCAGACCGGACAGCCATAGCCTTGTTTCTGGGTGGGCATTGCCGTCGCTCTCCTGCTCCCCTCGCCAGCCGCACATCTGCTCTTCGACCGAGATAATCGAGAGGGCCACGACTTCTTCCGGTGGCTGCGAACGCAGCCTTTCGTTCAGCCGGACCCCGCTCGCTATCGGCGTACTTCAGCTGCGTCAGGTGACCGGTGTCGAGGAGAATCATTCCCCCATTTCCTGCTGCGCCTGCGTGCGCTCCGCCTGGCGAATCTTTTGCCCTTCCTCATCGACCTGACGCATGAAGTCGTTGCCAGCGAACATGCCGACCACGCAACGCCAGGAGTCCTTGCCGGACTGCGGAGACTGAAGATTCAGCGCACGCTCCAGCGCTTCCACACGCCGGGCGAGGGATTCAAGCGTTACGTTGTTCATCTGGCGGCCTCCAACAACGATGACCTTCTCGCTTGATTGTACCGGCTTCCACGGTGGAAGACCGCTTCACCGATTCTGGTACTTTATCAGGATCTCCTCCTGCGGCGCCCCCGCGATGGCATCAAACCCGCTCGACAGAATCTTCTCCGCCAGCTCGCTCACCTGCGGGAAGTACCGATCCGAAGCCTGCTTGCCAGGCCGCTTGGGGAGCAGGTTCTGTTCGCCGCATCAAGCGATCAGCACAGTCTCCACTGCGTCGTACCAGTTGACAATTTGCTCCACGACCTGTTCTAGAAGTTCATTGGTGAGCGACAAACAGTCAGCCTTGTCGCGATGGATCAACTTCGGAGTCCCTGCAATCACGACGGGCTCCGCGAGCCAGGAAAAGAACGCCTGCTCTTCCCGCACAGTAAAGAAGAACAGACAGACGGGGTAGGTGAACTTTCGCATACCACGGAACTGTCCAAGCGTCGGGGCCAGAATAGCATTCGCATCCTCCGGGGTGACCGGAGAAGAGACTCCACGGAGAAGAACGCCGAAAACCAGGCGCATCGGCTTCTCTTCCCGCTGGACGTACACGTGGAAGTCCAGCCCCGTGTCGCGTTTGGTCTCAACAATCTCCAAATCGTCCCTGCGCGTCAGGATGACTGTGGCCAGCGCCCGCAGCCGTTCTGCCAGAAGTTGTTGTTTCGATTCCTCTGTCATGGCGAAACCTCAATTCAGAAAGGACGATACCAAGCGGCTTATCTCGCGGCCCTGCCAAAATGCTCGAACTTCATCCCACAACCGGCGAAGCGTCTCGCATGTCAATTCGTGCGCCGTCGTGATGGATGAAATCGCCTCGCTCATGTCCCCATGGATCGAGACAATGAACGCCCGTTCCTCTTCCGTATGAACTCCAACGACGTAAGTGGGAGCCGGATAGGCAACTATGCGGCGGACATCATGCTCAGAGACCTCGACCCGCAAGCGCGGTGGAGTTTGGCTTTTGGTGAACTCCTTCTGCGTGGTCTTCACCTGGATGAAGAAGAACGGGGTCTTTTCATCCGCGTCGATCAACTCCACCAGGAAGTCAAACGTCTGAGCCTTCTCACCGAGGTAATGGGGCCAGAAATAGGGCAACTCCACATCGGTCCGACAGATCCGGGTCAAGCGGGCAAAGGCGATTGCTTCGCCCCGGCCTCCGATGAAGTCCGTAATGCCCATCGCGATCCTCACCGATTCTCGTACTTCATCAGGATCTCCTCCTGCGGCACCCCCGCGATCGCGTCGAACCCGCCCGAGAGGATCTTGTCCGCCAGCTCGCTCACCTGCCGGAAGTACCGATCCGACGCCCGCTTGCCGGTCAGCTTGCGGCGCATGTCCTGACATAGCAGGTCGGCCGCCCCGACCGCGATCTCGTTCTTCTGATGGTTCCCCCACAGGGCCGTCACCAGGATCACCACGTTGTCCTGAATCCGCTGCGACAGCTCGGCAATCCGGCACTGGCGGTCGGCCAGCTTCAGCTGGTGCTTCTCCATCGCCTGGCTGACCTCGCCGCGCAGCCTGGCGAAATAGCCCAAGGCGAAATCAACGTGGTCGGCCAGCCGGCGGTCCATGCCAGCGACGTGCTGGCGATCCCGGGGCGTGAACCACTGGCCGATCTTCCAGCGGGCGTAAGGGCCCAGCTCCTTGCGCAGCCGCCAGGCGTGCAGCGGATTGAGCGGGTTGAGCGTCTTCATGTTGTTGCGCTGCAATGCCTTGCCGATCGGCTCGAAGAACTTCTTGCCGTGCTCCTTGACCAGCGACTTGAAGAACGCCATGCCCAGCACCTCGCCCTCGCCCTCGTAGATGCACGGGGCCAGGTAGTCGTAGACGTTGTCGCCGAACAGGTGGCCCTTGAGGAAGGCCCGGCCGCCGTGCGTCTTCATGAACAGCTCGATGGCCGCCTCCTTCTGGGACTCGCTGCCGAAGATCTTGGCGATGATGCACTCCATCTCGCCGCGATAGCCCTCGTCGATCAGCCAGGAACCCCAGGCCACCACGGCGTCGGTGGCGGCGATCAGGCCGCCAGCCGGGCAATGCGCCGCTTGACCAGCTCGCGCCGGGCGATCGGCTGGCCGTAGGTGCGGCGGAACTCGGCCCAGGGCAGCAGGTTGGCCAGCATCACGCGCATGCTGCCGGCCGCCCCGGCACACAGCGATAGCCGGCCCAGGTTCAGGCCGTGATAGGCGATGGTCAGACCGTCGCCCTGCACCGGCTTCAGAAGGTTCTCTTTGGGAACGCGGAAGTTCTTGAACAGCAGGCCGTTGTTGTAGGCGTGGCGCAGAGCGTACAGGCCATAGGGAACCAGGCGGAAGCTGTCCGATTCCTGGTCGGGCAGATCGACCACCAGCACGGCCGGCTTGCCGTCGATCAGCACGACCACGCCGGCGGTCCGGCCGGGGACCACGTTGGTGATGAACAGCTTCTCGCCGTTGATGACGTAATCGTCGCCGTCCAAGGTTGCAGTGGTGCGCAATGCGGTCAGGTCGGAGCCGGCGCAGGGCTCGGTCAGGGCGAAGCCGGAGAGCCGTTCGCCGCTGGCCAGCTTCGGCAGGAAGCGCTGCTTCTGCTCGGGAGTGCCGAAGGTCCGCACCGGATCGACCGCGCCGATACAGCCGTGAATCGACGCCATTCCGGCGATCATGGCATCGTAAATGGCCATCCGCGTCAGGAACTGCGTGAAGCGCCGGAAGGGAGCGCCCTGGCCGCCGAACTTCGGATCGATCAGCATGCCCCAGTAGCCGGCTCCGCCCAGCTCCTGGAGCGTCTCGACGGAGACTTTGCCCTTGTCGTCATACAGGGTTCGGTTGTCGCTCCGCCGGCGGACGATGGCCAGCGACGCCTCCATCGACCGATCGCACGGGGCGGAGGCGGGCAGGGCGGGCGGATCGAACAGGTCCAGGGGGACCTTGCCGTCCCAGACGGCCTTGTGAATGGGACTGTTGACGGTCTGATACTGCGGCTTGAACAGGGCTTCGACCTGGTCGTCGGCGCGATCGAGGGCCCCGGTGCGGCGGGCTTCTTCCTCGGTCTTGCCGCCCAGGCGCAGGGCGGTTTCGGCGAAGCTCTGGGAATCGCGATCGGTCTGCGTGCTGGTGCTCATGATTGGTCCCATTCTCCGGCTTGGTTGAGGGCGGTCGGCCTGGGCCGACGGTCAGGCAAAAGAGGGCCGAGGGAATGCGCTGCGGCCGGTCCTCTCCGAGAGGTTTCCGTACCTGGATGGTTGAAAGGCATTCTGACTCCTCCATCTTTATTGTACACGCTCCCCTTGCGGAAGAGCATGGGCCCGGAAGAGTTTCCTGTCGCGTTCGCTTGCCGGTTTCGTCGGCGGGTAGCACTTGCAGCGGTCGCCAGGCCAGGCGGGGCGCTTCCGGGAGGACAAGGGGTTGGCCGCGGGGCCGTTCCTCGTCACAATGGAGTAGACTTCCGTGGAAGGATCGGCTTACAAAGGAGCTTCCAGCCATGTGCCCGGCCGGCCTGGTTCTGTGCCTGGCTCTCCCCTTCGCGGCGGAGCCCGCTGCCCCCAAACCCATCGTGCTGCTTGCCGAGCAAGCCTCGTACCAAAATCTCCAGACCCCCGAACGGGTTTACCAGGGCCAGCTCCAGCGCAACCCCGGCACCGGCAAGCTGGGAGGACGTTACCAGCCGTATCGATTGGTCGGCCAGGATGGGGCCGGCCCGATGTGGCAGTTCGATCTGCACGTTCCCGAGAAGGCCCACGTGCTGGCCGGCCTGGTCGGTCAGCAGGTCCGGATCACGGGCAAGCTGGTCCCGGTCAAGATTGACGGCAAGACCATCCAGGAGTTGTGGCCGGCCCGGCTGACACCCGCGACAATCGCACTGGCCGATCGCCCCGGCCCGGATGGCACCTACGCCCATTCCTCCTGGCAGCCCGACGAGGCCCGCAAAGTCGGTCCCCGCCAGTACGTCTTCCGCAATGGGGAGCAGCTGGCCCAGGCGCTGCGGCTGACCGGCTCGGACCGGGAGCAAACGGCGACGACCTTGCTGGCCCGGAACCTGGGGGTGGCCCGGATCGACTGGAAAAAACACATGCTCGTCAGCGTTTGCGCCGGCCTGCGCACGGATCGAGAGCGGTTGGTGATCACGAAAGCTCACGTCCAGGACGATCAGCTGACGATTTCTTACAAAATGGCGGCCTCGGCTGCCGGCTTCGGCTACCCCGCCGAGACCGTGCTGCTGGAGCGCTTTGACGGCTCCGTGCGTTTCGTCGAAGAACCTCTATCGCGCCCGGCCCCTCAGCCCAGACCCTGACGGCCCGGCACGAGAGCCGGTCCAGGAACACCGGCTTGATCGTGGACATGAAACGGACTTTAGCGAAAGGATAACTCTCGATGTCTTTTTTGTACCAGAGTGGCCTGGCCGCGCTGGGGTTAGTTGTTGTTGCGGTGGTCGCCCCGGCCCAGCAGACGGTGATTCAGGCACCAATGACTCAGGTGGAAGCGCCCCCGCCCGACGAGCCTCGGGTGCGGATGCCCTTTTTCCATTTCTTCCATTCGAGCTATCAGAAGCCGGCTCCGCAAGTGCCGATGACGGTTTCCGAGACCGCGGAGCCGCCGCTGGCGGGGCCGCTCGATCCCAGGCCGCAGCTGACAACCCCTCCGACCAGCGCGGGCACGCAAATCGCGCCGACCCCCTACCGTCCCGGTCCCGGCCTGGGCGGTTCCAACGGCGGCTATTCGTCGCTGCCGCTTCCCTACTCGGGGTATCAGCCGACGACGGTTTCCAACATCAAGCCTGCTTCCGCGCCCCAGCCCTACCCCACGTATCAGCCGGCACCGGCCCGGCAACCAGCACTGATTCCGCCTCCGCAAGCACCGGCTCAGGCCCCTGCGCCATCGCATGCGGCCTTTGCCAGCACCTTCCAGCCAGTGCCGGGGCAGTATCAGGTGCAGATGCTTCATCCCTTCAGCGGCCAGGTGGTGACGGTGAGTTTTCAGCTGCCGCCAGGCCGAGGGGCGTACCAGACACGGGTGACGGCGCGGTACGTCGAGTTTGACAGTCCCGACCACACAGTGGACATCCGCTTTGCACGCGATGGCCAGGTGTTCGTGGATCAGGATTGAACGGGGAGGCGAGCCGGGAGCGTCAGCTCCCGGATTCTTCCGATTCGTCGGAGAATCCGGGAGCTGACGCTCCCGGCTCGCCTTCCCGGCCGCGGATTCATAGACGACACTACGGGCGCCGCGGGGAAGCAGCTGGTTGCTTCCTTCGCGGCTGCGTCTGTTTCCGCCCGAGGAGGCGCTGCGATGGCGGGCGATCTGAAGGTGTATGCCGAGGCGGCCCAGGAAGCGGCCCGGCGCGGGGCCGCGGTGCTGGCGGAGTGGCGCGATCGCTTCCACGTGCGCGAGAAGGGCCGGGCCGACCTGGTCACCGAGGCCGACGTTGGATCGCAGAAAGCCATCTTCTCCTATCTGTCGAGTTGCTTTCCCGGCCATGCCTTCCTGGGCGAGGAGGAGGGCGCGGGCAAGGAGCGTCCGGGCCCAGGCGCCCCGCCGACCTGGATCGTCGATCCGCTCGATGGTACGACCAATTACGTCCACGATTGCCCGCTCTACTGTGTCTCGATCGGCCTGGAGATTGCCGGCGAGATGGTGGTGGGAGTTGTGTACGAGCCGAGCCGGCAGGAGCTGTTCTGGGCAGCGAAGGGAATGGGGGCCTGGCTGGGCGAGCGCCGGCTGAAGGTCAGCCAGGCGACCAGCCTGAGCGAGGCGCTGATGGCGACCGGGTTTCCGCCTGACATTGAGGGGCAGGAACGGACGCTGGACTGGTGGCGTTACTTCTCACTGCGGACGCGATCGCTGCGGCGGACCGGCAGCACCGCGATCAACCTGGCCTGGCTGGCGGCGGGCCGCTTTGATGGGTACTGGGCGTTCGACAATCACGTCTGGGACGTGGCCGGCGGCCTGGTGCTGGTGCGCGAGGCCGGCGGCGTGCTGACCAATACCGATGGCAGTGCGTATGATCCGTACACGCCTGATGCTCTGGGGAGCAATGGGCTGCTGCACCCGGCCCTGCTGCAAGCGATGCGCGAGGGACCGTGATTGGTTTCTCAGCCCTTCTTCGCGGGCTCTTCCCACCAGGGGCTGATCACGTGGATCTTGTGCAGGATCGCCTCCCGTTCCTTGGGATCGGTGGCGGCGGCCAGCTTGGCCTTCAGCTTGGTCAATTTCTTCTTGCGCTGATACCGGCGGTTCAATTCCGTGCGACGCTCGACCATTCTCGTTGCCCTTGTGGGTCCAGACAGTTTGTGGGTTCTCTGAACAGTTATGAATACACGGTAGCGCCCCATCCGACAAGGCCGTTCTCGCCAAGGGTGCCCATCTCCGCCATTGGGATGGCTGCCGAGCCGCGCACGCAGCGCAGCGGAGTAAGCGGCCCCTGGGAGCCCGGAAGGCCGCTTACTCCGCTGCGCTGCGTGCGCGGCTCGGCGAGTCAGGCAGGCAGGCCAAATTGACGGAAAAGTGTTGCACCAGCCCCCAGCAAGGGTACAATCACTCCCGGAAAGGAACAGCGCAGGGACGAACGGTGCGACACAGCCCACGCGGCCAGCCTCCAGGAGGGGTCATGAAAATCCAGCTGCTGCAGCCTGCCGGCGAGATCCATCGTAACACGAGCGGCATCTTCAAGACTGCCCTGCGCTACGCTCCGCTGACCCTGACCACGCTGGCCGCCCTGGTGCCGCCCGAGCTGGACGCGGAGATCACCCTTCAGGACGAAGGGGTGGAGCCGCTCAACCTCGATTTCCAGGCCGACCTGGTCGCCATCAGCGCCATCACGGGCACGGCCCCCCGCGCCTACGCCATCGCCGATCAGTTGCGGGCCAGGGGGCACGTGGTCATCTTCGGCGGCGTTCACGCCACGCTGCTGCCCGACGAGGCCCAGCAGCACGCCGACTCCGTCGTGGTTGGCTACGCGGAGCAAACCTGGCCGCAGGCGCTCCGCGATTTCGCACGCGGGCAGCTGCAGAAGCGCTATTTCCTCCCGACCGGCCGGTCCCTGGCCGGGCTGCCGCTGCCGCGGCGCGACCTGCTCCACCGCAAGAAGTACGCCACCATCAACAGCATCGAGGCGACTCGCGGCTGCCCTCACAAGTGCGATTTCTGCGCCGTGCCGGCCGCCTGGGCCAACACCTACGCCCATCGGCCCGTCGAGGAAGTGATCGCCGAGCTGCGGACCTTCGAGGGCCGGCATGCCCTGTTCATCGACCTCAGCCCCGTCGAGGACGTCAACTACGCCAAGGCGCTCTACCGGGCCATGATTCCGCTGAAGATCCGCTGGATCGGACTGTCCACGACCCGCATCGGCGAGGACGACGAGATGCTCAAGTTGGCCGCCCAGAGCGGCTGCAAGGGGCTGCTGATCGGCTTCGAGTCGATCAGCCAGACAACCCTGAACGAGACCAAGAAGCAATTTCACTCGGCCGCCAAATACGCCGAGGTGGTCAAGAAATTGCACCATCACGGCATCGGCATCCAGGGCTGCTTCGTGTTCGGTTTCGACAACGACGACACCAGCGTCTTCGAGCGCACGGTGGAGTTCGTGGACAAGGTCAAGATGGACCTGCCGCGTTATGCGGCGGTCACTCCCTTCCCCAGCACCGGCCTGTTTCACCGGCTGGAAGCGGAGGGCCGGCTGCTGCACAAGAACTGGGCGCTGTACGACGTCGAGCACGTCGTCTTCCAGCCCAAACAGATGAGCCCGGAGCGCTTGCAGGAAGGGCTGGAATGGAGCTGGAAACAGAGCTACAGCTGGACGTCGATGCTGCGCCGCATCGCGGGGTCGCGCTGTGTCATCCCGCTGTCCATCTCGCTCAACCTCGGCTACCGATACTACGCCCAGCATCTGCACGAGAAAACCGGCATCATCTACCGCGATCCGGCGTACGTGGCCGAGGCAGCCAGGCGAACCGCGGCCGGGAACGGTTTGATTGACCTGACCGCCAACCTCAAGAACAAGCTGGCCGGGGCGCCGGAGCCCGCGCTGGTCGGCCAGGAGAATGGGAGCGGCAAGCGGTGAGCTTCGAGGACGTTGCGACCACTGTTCAGCCAGAAAGCCTCGCTGTGGGTTCGGCCCCTGCACCGGCCTGTGCCGTGGCAGGGGCCTTGCCCGGCTGGCCGGCCTCCTGGTACGCCTTCTGCACCTCGCGGGAGCTGGGCCGCAAGCCCCTGGCCAGGAGAGCGTTCGGCCGGGAACTGGTCGCCTTCCGCACTCCAAGCAACCGCGTGGGCGTGATGCTGGCCCGGTGCGTTCACATGGGGGCGGACCTGGCCGGGGGGCGAGTGGTCGGCGACTGTTTGCAGTGCCCGTTCCATCACTGGGAATTTGACGTGGCTGGCCGCTGCCGCCGCATTCCCGCGGCGAAGGAAGTGCCCGCCTTTGCCCGGCAATGGGCCTTTCCGACCGTGGAGCGGCATGGCAGCGTCTTCTTCTTCAACGGCACAGAGCCGGCCTTTCCTCTGCCGTTCTTCAATGGCCGAGATCCTGCCGAACTGACGTTCGCCCCGGCGTTCACCCTGCTGTTAGACTGTCCCTGGTACATGATCGGGGCCAATGGCATCGACGTGCAGCACTTCCGCACCACGCACGACCGTGAGCTGGTCGGGCTCCCTGTGATCGAGCATCCCAACCCTTACGCGCACCAGGCTATCTGCCGGTTTCGCGTCACCGGCAAGGGGGTGCGCGATTGGCTGACGCGGACGATCGCCGGCAACCAGGTCGAATTGAACGTGACCGACTGGGCCGGCACTCTGTTCTTCGTGCAGGCCACGTTCCGGCACACGCAAACGTTTGGGCTGGTTTTGCTGCTGCCAATCGAATCCAGCCGCACGCTCATTTACGTCCGCGTCGGCGTACGCCGCGGGCACAGCCTGGTCGGTCGAACGCTGTTGGGTCCCCTCAATGCGCGAATCCGCCGCTTCTTTATCCGCAAGTTCCTTGAGCCGGACGTTTCACGCTCGGCGGGCACCCACTACAATCCCCGTCACGTCATCGCGGCGGATCGGTATTTGATCGACTACTTTGACTGGTTACGCACCCTGCATGGGGCCTCGGTCTTTGCAGCGGACCGGCCGTAGCGGAGAGGAAGGGAGAGGTTGGGAGAGAGAACGACCGCGGTTTAACTGAGGAGGGGAGGGGGCTTTGGACCAACGTGCGTTTGCTGTTTCTCCCACTCACGACGCACCTGGGTCAGGCCATAGGCGCACAGCTCGAACTCTTTACTCAGTCGGCGCAGCACCGGGGCTTCCTCGCGATAGGGATCGTCGTCGAAGGTGCTGGCGATGTAGTAAGAGCGTTTGCCCTGCTCGCAGTAGTCGATGAAATGGTCCTTGCTCAGCACCGAGCGCAGCCTGCGCAGCGCCTCGGGAAAGACGCCGGTCCAGAACAGGGCGAAGTCCCCGATGTGGCGATGCACCTCCCGGCGCGTCCGCCCCTCCGGCAGCTCCTCCGCCTCGATCATCATTTCCGCCACTTCCTCCAGGCGCTTGCCCTTGACCGAGTGCAGCCGGTGCAGAGCGTCCACGTGGATGAAGCGCGACAGCATGTTCGAGAGATAATCGGTTAGCTGCGGGTCGGCCAGGCCGAAGGTGTTGATGAAGGTTTGTTCGGTCAGGCCAGCAAACAGTCGGCGCAGAGGATGTTCCGGTTTTGGTTCCCACATGGTCTGAAACCTCTCCGTTTTGTTCCGTGGGCCTTGCCATCCCTGGCTCGGCCTCATCTGTTATTGTAAGTCTTCCCTCCAAAGAGTCAAACCCAAGCATTCGCGTCTCCAAACTTCCAAATCCCATTCCTCTTTCCAGGATAGCCAAAAACGCGGCGAGCCGGGATAGCAGTCCCCGGCTCGCCGCGTGTTGGATTGTCAAGCGCGCCCTTCCATTCCCGAAAGGCTTCCCCAAACCGTTGCCTGGTTCAGTTTCCCTGGACTCCTTGGCTTCCCGGACCCGCGGGGGCCCTGGCTCCCGCATGCTCTTGCTCATCCTTCCCCGGCACCACGTACCACCGCTCGGACGCCAGCTCCTCCTTCTCCGCATCCTTTGGATTGGCGACGTCCTTGCGGCCAAAGTTGGGATTGGCGAGCCGGACCCGCATGCGATACTCGTAAATGGTGCCCGGCTTGATGGTCACGTCAAGCACCCGGATCAGGCAGTGCGTTGGCAGAGCGCCCTTGTCCTGGGCCAGCGCGTCCAGGGTCTTCCGGATGTTCGTCAGCCGCGTCTCGATCTGGGGATACTGGTTTTTCCGAGCTTGCACGAGCCGGGGCATCACCAGGCCAGGCATGCTGACTGACTCGACCTCTGGGGTATCGGGCTCGATCCTCTTGCCGGTGACGAACAGATAAGGTTGGTAGTCCTTTGCCAGATCGACCTCTTCCCAGCCACCGTTCCTGTTCATCAGGGGTTTGCCCAGTGCATCCACCACCCGGCGCTGCAAGCGCACTCCCAGGAAGCGGAAGGCGGGCACCGGCTCTGCCCTGCCTCCCTTGCCCTTCTGCTGAGACAGTTCCTTCAGGACCGCCTCGGCGTTCGGTAAGCCGAGCTTGTCGCGGAACTCCTCCAGCTGAGCCTTGAACGGGAACGAAGCGACGATCAGGGCCGTGCGCAGCGGCCTTGGCGTGGTTGCCAGCTTCTGGGGCGTGGCGGACTTGTTCAGATCGGCCAGAGCAACGTATTCCCCCTTGTAGGTCGTCCGACCCTCCGGGGCCTCTTGCCGGCTTGGAGCCTGGAGGTTTGGGAGCTGGCTCCGTGGAGCCGGTGGCCGGATGTTCGGGCCTCGGCCAGGAGCATTGCCGCCGACCCCACGCAGGACCAGGATCCTCTCATAGTCCGGACTGAATATGTACGTCTGAATCTGGCCGAGAAGCGCGACGGCCCGGGCCTCGTCCGGCAGCAGGACTCTCGGCTGCCGCCGGCCCTTCTCGGCGGGACGGTAGATGGAGAACAGCCCCGAAACGTGAAACCGCACCGGGTCGTCTTCCCGGTAGGAGGGCAGTGGCGGCCGGGCCGGCTCTGGACTCTCGGGCTTGCGCGGCGGCTCGGGCTCGTTGGCGGTCAGGGTCAACCCGCCGGCCAGCACCAGGAGTAACGCCCAATGCAGTCGGTGTGCCATGAGTTGCTCCTCGATCAAACCGGATGTAGAAATGGTTCCGGCGAACGAAAGGAATAGGAAAAGCCGCTTGCGGCTGAGCGCAGCCTTCTGGTGGGCTAAGCCGCAAGCGGTTTGGGGAACGGACTCTTACTTGCCTGGCTGGTTGCCAAACGGGTTCCCGCTTTTGTTATCGGCACCCTTCTTGTTTTTATCCTCGACCTCCTTGACCCGGTCCCGCCAATCCTGTAACTGCTTCTGGCGGACATCGTTCTTCTCGTCGCTGTAACTGTCGCGTGCCAGCAGCTTGCCGTTGGAGGAGAAGATCACCACCTGGGTCGTGGTCCGCTCGCGCACCGGCTTGGGAGCGGCGTTCTTGTATTCGTGGTCCGGCCCATCGAAATCGACCAGGATGGCCTCGTTCCGGGAATCGCCAAAGTGGACCTCGACGCCGGAGAACTTCTGCCGGCCCTTCTCGGTCTGGGGAATGTCGAAATCGTCCAGGGAGTAGTTCCAGACGGGCACCTTGACGCGAACCGTCCGACCGATGAATTCGCCGCGGGTCACCGGCAAACGCTCGGCGACGGCCCACTCCCCAAGGAAAGCCCTGACCGGACTGTCGATGGATTCCACCCAGCGATGGATCTGGAAGGCCACCTGATCTCGGCCCAGCAGCAACCTGTCGTTGAGGCCCTTGTAGTTGCTCTTGCCTTCCACGTCCTTCTGGTCCACGGCATAGTAAACCATCTCGGGCGGCACCACGACCTTTTGCGGGATCACGTACCACGCCTCGGAAACCAGTTCCTTGCGCTCGGCGTATTCGGGGCTGGCCACGTCGTTTTTGCGGCCAAAGTTGGGATTGGCGAGCCGGACCTGCATGCGATACTCGTAAATGGTGCCCGGCTTGATGGTCACGTCAATCACCCGGATCAGGCAGTGCGTCTGCGGGTTCGTACCCTGTGGGGGCGCGTTGGGGTCACTGCCCGGCGGCATTGCGGCCGGCCGGCCGCCGGGATACTGTCGAGTCCGGGGGGTCCCGCCCATCGGTTGGTCCCCGGGCCCGGTCGTCGCGTTGGCTTCTCCCTGGAAAATGTCGAGGCTGCCGGGTTGGAACTCCAGCGGCTTGGCTGGGGGCGGCGTCTTGTCGCGTGCGGCCTTGGCGATCTCGTCCAGGGTGCTTTGGATGTTCTTCAGCTTGGTCTCGATCGCGGGATACTGGTTTTTCCGCGCCTGGACCAGTTGCGGCATCACCAGGCCCACGACGCTGACGGACTGGACCTCCGGACTATCCGGCTCAAACCGCTTGCCGGTGGCGAACAGGTAGGGTTTGTAGTCGTCTCTCAGATTGACGTCGGTCCAGCCATCGTTCGTGGTCGAGAGCGGCTTGCCCGCCGCGTCCACAACGCGGCGCTGCAACCGCACTCCCAGAAAGCGGAACGCGGGCAGCGGCTGACCCGCGTCATCCATTTCCGTGGCCGCCTCCGAGAGAACGGCGTCGCAGGTGGGCAAGCGGAGTTTGGTCTTGAACTCCTCCAGCTGTTTCCTGAGCGGGAAGGAAGCCACAATCTTGGCCATGGGCAGCGGCCGGGTGGTGGTGGCCAGCTTCCGGCCCGTGGTCCCGGTGGTCCCCGCGGCCCCGCCGGGGGAATTCTCCAGGTCGGTCAGAGAGACATAATTCCCCTTGTAGGTCGTCCGACCCTCCGACGCAGTTTGCTGGCCTGGGGCCTGGAGGCCGCGGCCAGGGGAGGGCTGTGTCATCCCGCCCCGGCCGCCTTTTCCGGTCCGCGCCACTTGCTGCATTTTCTGGCCGTCCTGAGCATTGGTGCCGCTGACATTCTGCAGGACGAGCACTTTCTCATTGTCCGGGGTAAAGATGTAGGTCTGGATCTGACCCAGCATCGCAATGGCCAGGCCCCCGTCCGGCAACTCCAGGAGCGGCTGCCGCCGGCTGCTGTCGGATTGCAGCGGCACGTCAAACAGCTGCTTCACCAGGTACTTGGTCGGGTCCTCCACCCGGAAGTTGCTCAGCTTGGGCAGTTCCGGCTTCGGACTGGGGTTGGGCTTGTCGTCGGGCCGGGTGGGGGTGTTCGACGCCAGCAGCCGATCGACCGTCTCGGCTTCCTTTTTCAGGTCCTCGGCGTTCTTGCCGGGCGTGGTCAGCAGCCAGATGCCGCCTCCCGGCAACAGCAGCGACGTGATCAGCAGAAGCAGGGCAATCGTACAGGTGCTGATCAGGGCGATCTTGTCGCCGTGCTGCAGAAAGACCTCTTTCCAGTTGAGGTTCTTCAACGCATTGAGATTCAACTTCAGCGCCATGATCTGATCCTTTGTCAGTCTGCCCGATCGCGGGGCGGTCCGTGGGAAAGTTCCTTGTCAGGGTCTCAGTTCTTCGGCGGTTGCGGCGGTTTGGGCAGGCCCGGTCCGAGCGGTGGGTTCGGGTTCGGCCTGGTGGTGGGAGCCGGCTGGCTCTTCTCGTGATACCGTTCGTAAAGCGACGCCACCCCGTAGATGCACAGCTCGACCAGGGTGGAATCGCTTTCGGCCGCGGGATTCACTTGCGGAGCGCCAACGCCGGGTTGGCCAAAGCCGGGCATGGGCGGCCCCATGGGCATCGGTCTGCCCCCCTTGCCGCCGCGCCCGCCTCTCCGGGGAGGACCGACCGGTCCAGGACCAGGGCCGGGCCCCGGACCCGGCCTGCCGGGGTCGTTGGCGACCGCCTCACCCTGAGGCTGAACGCCACGCAGGTGATGCAGCCTGCAGCTGGGTGATCTGGAAACGCAGCAGGGAAGTCGTCAGGTTGGTCAGCACGTCGTGAATGTGATCCTGCTCCAGCACCAGCACGATCCCGATCGGCAACTGCCGGGACTGCTCGCCAACGTACAGATACCGGGGCCGGACCAGCCCGTTCCGCTCGGTGACTGGATTGAGGACCTCCTGGCCCCCGAGCCCCGTCCCGCCCGACGGCGGAAATCCGCCCATCGCGCCAGCGGGACCACCCGACGGCATCCCACCCGCACCAGCGGGACCGCCCATCGGCATCCCGCCCGCACCAGCGGCGCCAGCCGGTGGGACCACGGGCGCGGCACCCGGCATGCCAGGCAGGTTCGCTCCGAGAGGGGGCTGCCCGGACGAACGCGGGGGGAGAAAATGCTTGTTCCCATACAGCATCGGCTGGATGGCCGTGCGGTGCGAATGGACCGCGATGCGGATCTCGTCGATCCGACGAACCGGACAGTTGGCCCAGTCGTAGACCTGCTCCACCGTGAACGGCTTGGTGGGATCGATGTTGTCCAGCAACCGGACTTCCTTGTTGAATTCGGTAGAGGCGCCGGGTCCCGGGGCTCCCCCTTGATCTCCAGCTGGTACGGCTCCACGCCTGGCTGCTTCAGGTCGAACAGGATGCCGCCCTGGGGACTGGCCAGGGCCAGGGTCCGCCTGGCGGGATCGACGTTCTTGATGGTCCCCTTGCTGCTGACGTAGGTCTTGCCGGAGTTCTGCTCGAACAGCAGATCCAGTTCCCAGGTGTTGTTGCGGAAGCGGCGATGCGCGATGACGCCGTCCTTCTTGACGTCCTTGGGATCGATCGGGACTTCCTTCATGGTGGCCAGGTCATGAAGGGTCTTGGCGATGGCATTGATGATCTCGCGCTTCACCCAGTAGTCTTCCTGGGCCAGCCAGGCCTCTTCCAGGGTTGGAACCTCCTCAAACAGGGTCCTGGGGGTCTTGTTCGCGTCTGCCTGCCCTCCTGGCTGTCCCTGGGGGAAGTTTCGGCCTGGGAGGTTGCCGCCGTCCGCCACCTGGGTCGTTCCCAGCGGCGGCACCATCATGCGATCAAACCCCGCCCGGCCGCCCTTGAAATCGACGGGCTTGTCCACGGCCACTTTCTGATACAGTTCCTCAAACTGCTTTGCGTAGAGTCCCATCTTGAACGCACGGAGGGCCGTGTTCAGATGGGTTTTGTCCTCAGACACCCGTTCCATCCAGTTCTTGAACGTGGTCGAGGCGTTCCATTGCTCCTGGAAGTCGAACTGGTCATACCGCGGCCAGGTAATCAGGTCCTTCTGATAGGACCAGGCCTCCTTCCACACCTTGTCCTTGTGAGCGGAATGCCAGTCGCGATACGTCTCCCAGGGTGGGATGAAGGTCGCTGGATTGACCGCCGCTCCAGGGGCTTTGTAGTTCGACAGGAGCTTCTGGGACTTTTCAAAATCCTTTTGCTTGTCGCCTTCCGACGAGCCGAACAGCAGCGTGCTAAAGCCGATGCTCAGGACCAGCAGAAAAGCACCCACCAGGACCCAGAAGTGATGCTTGATCAGCAGTTCCTTGTCAATCTTCATGTCTGCTCATCCCCACTCAGGAGAGGTCTCAATTAAACCCTGATTTCTCGAAGACAATCGCCATTTCTTTCTCCCCTCTCCTCGCTGGGAGAGGGGTTGGGGGTGAGGGGTTTCTTCTGATTTATCGTTTCGCGCTCACCCGATTAAGCGCGAAACGATGAATCAAAACCACACCCCTCACCCCCCGACCCCTCTCCCACAAGGGGAGAGGGGAGGTTTGCTACGGCATTGGTCGTGGAGCACCGCCAGGGCCAGGAGCCCCAGGGGGCATGGCGGGACCCCCGGGACCAAGAGGAGGACCTCCGGACATGCCGGGCAGGCTGGTCCCCGGTGGCGGCGTTTTCGACGCCAGGTCGGACAGAGGTTCCTTCCACACAAACAGGATCACGAACTCGGTGCGCAGGTGGCCCCCGTCCTTGACCGCCGGCTCGGGGGGAGGATCTTTCTGGCCGGGCTGGCCAAAACCGAACGGCCCGGCCTGCCTGCTGGCTCCGGAATCCACGGAGGAGATGGGCTTCCAGGTGTCGCGCCCGGATGCTCCTGTCAGGCCGCCACTGCCGAGCATCCCACCGCGGGGTCCTCCCAGACCTTTCCCCGTTGGCATCTGCATGCCAGGCGGCGCTGCCGGGCTTCCAGGCTGACCGGCGCCAGCGCCGCCTGAAACAAGCGCGTCGAGGACGCTGTTGTTGATCAGCACGAAATTCCCGGTATCGCCGCGATTCAGCGTCTTCTCTTTGTAGAGAACGACGTGGCTGACGTTGTTAATCACCGCCCTCATTTCCGGGGGCACTTTCGAGTTGTCCGGCTCCGCTGGCTTCTTTCCAGGATCAGGAACGCCGCCCGGACCAGGAGTGCCCGGGCCAGGTGTGCCAGGACCGGGTTTGCCGCCGGGGCCAGGGGTCCCAGGGCCCGGCATTCCCGGCACCGGGTTCTGGCCGCCTGGGCCCCCAGGTCCGGCATGGGGCGGTTTGACGTCGGGCATGCCAAGGCGGACCAGGTTCGCGGCAAAGGTGTCGAAGACGAAGCTGCTCGCCTGGTTGTGGAACGTGTAGCCGCGAATCTCGATCACCCAGCCCTTGCCCGTCGGCGCTAAACGCTCCTGCCAGCTGGGCTTGATCGTTCCCTCCCTGGGCCTGGCCTTCAGCCAGAATTCCTGCAAGTTGTCGGAGTAGCGGGAATCGACGTGTTCGACGTTGATCTGGATCAGGTCGTCGATGCCCGGAGGCAGTTCCTCGGCTTGCTCCACTCGGGGGGCCATCGGTTGGCCCGGCTGTCCGCCCTTGGGGATTGCCGGGGGGACCGCTGCCTGGGGCCGCTTACGGGTCTTGTACTCCTTGAAGGCTTTCTCGCCGGTCATGGGGTTGATTCGCTTGTTGCCGCTGCTGTCTTCCTTGAGCACGCTGAGGAAGTAGCGCTTCCGCGCTGCCTCGTTGGGCAGGTTTGTGCCGTCGGGTTGCGGGATCGCTTCGCTGACGAAGCGCATCAGGGCCAGCCAGTCGAGATACTCGTTCTGGCCGGAGACGATGCTATCGACGCTCCGCTTTTCCTCCAGGGCGGCGTTCCTGGCTGTGTCGAAAGTTTCTTGTTCTTGTCGGCCTTCGTCGGCACGTTTTGACCTGGGCCTCGGCGGCGATGACGTCGGGATGGGCGAAGGCTCGGTAGGCCAGACCGGCCCCGGCCAGCATCGAGGCCAGGCCGATCAGCAGGGCGGCCGCCGAGGCGGCCGCCCACGGCTTCTTGGCGCGGATCAGGCGTTCGGTGCGGATCTCGGGCGGCAGCAGGTTGGTCAGCAGCCGGGTGCGCTTCAGTCCTTGCAGGGCCAGACCGTAGGCCACGGCAAAGGTCAAGACGTTCTCGGTGAACACCTGTGAGGCCACGACCGTCTCGCCGGTCAGCCGTTGCATCTTCTGCAGCTTTTGCACCCGCAGCTGCAGCTTCTCTTCCAGGAACCGCTGCAGGCCCGGCAGGCGGAAGGCATTGCCCAGGCCGACCACGAAGGCGATCTGGGCGTCCCGGTGGGTGTTGGTGAAATAGCCCAGCGAGCGCTGCACCTCGCCGACGAAGTCGTTGAGGACCGGCTTGAGGGCCGACAGGATCTTCTTGAGGTCCGGCGACTTGGTGGCGTTGCGTTTCAGGTGCTCGGCCTTGGCGAAGGTCAGTTTCAGGTCCTTGGACAGGGCCCGGGTGAAGTGGTTGCCGCCGATGGGGATCGGCCGCTGCCAGATGATGCGGTTGCCGTCGGTGATGACCAGGTTGCTGCTGTCGGTGCCCAGGTCGAGGACGACCACGCAGCCGCTCTCCTCCTCGGAGGGCGCTTCCTCGCCCTCGGTCGGGGGCTTGATCAGGGTGTCCTTCTTGAGCAGGTCGTAGGACGCATAGTTGCACAGGGCCAGAGGCGCCATCTGGATGATGTGAACTTCGACAGCGACGTCCTTGAAGTGCTGCAGGTAGCGATTGATCATGTCGCGCTTCATGGCGAACAGGCCAATCTCCGTATCCATGGCGAAGCCGTCGGTGACGGTGCCGCTGCCGATCTTCTGGTAGTCCCAGACGACCTCGTCGAGGTTGAAGGGGATCTGCTGCTTGGCCTCGAAGCGGACGATGTCGGTGATCTTCTTTTCCTCGACCGGCGGCAGCTTGACAAAGCGTGCCAGGCCGGCCTGGCCGGGAACACTGATGCAGACCACGTCGCCGCCGAGATTGTTCCGGGACTTGAACCCCTCCAGGGCATCGCGGATCAGCTGGTCGGGCTCGGCGTCCGGCTGAGACAGGATCTTGGGATACTCGACGTAGTCGAAGGCGGTGGCCGTCAGCTCACCGTTGATTTCTTGCAAGCGGACTGCCTTGAGGGCGCACTGACCCAGATCAATTCCCCAGACACCTGGTTGAGGTTTCATCACGGCATTTCTCCTGGTAGGACGGCCTTCCCAGGCCGTCCGGACGGCCTGGGAAGGCCGTCCTGCTGTGGGGATCACTGCGGGAACGCTGTCTTGTTGTGTTACGGTATCATGGGCAGAGTGCCACTGTCAACGGTCCGGTGGCGCTGTTTCCTTTACGAAGGAAAACACCCGAACGGCTCATTCGTTGGCGAAGAATTTGCTGGAGAGGGTGAGTTCACGACCCCTGCCGGCTTGCCCGGCAGGTGAAGCAGGTCATTGGCTAGAAAGGAAACAAGAAAAAAGTTGTTGTGGTCCCTCCTTTCTAGCCAATGACCTGCTTCACCTGCCGGGCAAGCCGGCAGGGGTCGTGAAGAAAGCAAAACGACCCGACCCGCGGGTCTGGCGGCATCGTGCCTTCCCCGCGGGTCGTGTGGGTCTGACGGGAACGGAAACCTTGGCTCCCGGGCCTGGATCAGGCGTTGTCGCGTTTCTCGTCCACCAGGGTGCGGACCTTCTCGGCCAGCAGCGCGATGTCGAACGGCTTCTTGTAGATGTCGTTGAAGCCGTACTGCCCCAGCGACTCGGGGCTGGCCTCGTCTTCGCTGGCCAGGCCGATGATCAGCAGCGACTCGTCCTGCTGCCGGGCGCGCAGGGTCTTGGCGATCTGCATGCCCTCGGTCCGGCCCATGGCCAGGTCGATGATGATGGTGTCGGGATGGAAGCTCTCGGCCTGCATCCCGGCATCGAAGCCGCTGGGGGCGTACTGGTACTTGTAGTCGTCGTCCTCGGGCAGCAGTTCCTTGATGCGATCGATGAACAGCTGCTCGGCGCCGACGATGAGGATCTTGTGCCATCCCTCCTCTTCGAGTTCGCCAAGGGGCATGTGATGCTCCTTGAGGAAGCGAATCAAATGTTCGCGGGGGATGCGCCGGTCCTGGCTGCCGGGGATGCGATACCCGCGCAGTCGGCCGGAATCGAACCATTTACTCACCGTGCGCGGCGCGACCTTACAGATCTTCGCGACCTGGCCGGTGGTGAACACTTTTTTCATGGCAGGCACACTCCATATTCTTGTTCAGCTGAGTCCGCTTCCGGACCGGCGGACGCGGGTGCGCGGTCCGGAAGCTCAAAGCCCATCCTGGTGACTCCACCTGGGGGTTCGAGGAAGAGACACCCTTCGGCGCATGCAGAGTCCAGAACAACCGCTCGTGCCAGGCCGTGAATCCCTCCTGGCCTGGCACCAGCCGATCTTTCCAGTAGGCGAGCCTACCGCAGGGACAGACAAACAGGCGCCGCAGCGGACCACCCTTTGCGGTCCAACGAGCGGGTTCGTGGTGGTTGGTTTTGGTCTTCCACCTCGGCTGGTAGAATAAATCGGCAGTCCGGCCTTCCAGGCTGAGAAAAAAGGCCACACCTTGGTATGCTTCTGCCGATTTGCCCTCCTGTGTCCTTTTCGCTCCTTGCCCCGATTGCAGCAACCACGGCAAACACTCTCGCCGGGTCGGCTGCATCGGAAGGTGGGTCAGCAGTCGCTGCGCTGGGAGTTGGAGATGCATCGGGTGCGCCGGCAAGGCTGCGGAAGTGCGTTGCCCGGCCGGGATCAGTCAGCGCGAGAAGAGGAGTTTTCCGCTCCTCGGTTGCCGCTGTTATTGTAGCGGCCTGGACAAGGGGTTGGTGCGGATTTCCGAAGGCGGTTTGAAGGAAATGGTTGGTCCGCCCTCCTGTCCCGTGGGTCGCGCAGCGCACCCACGGGACAGGAGGGCGGACCAGCCTTTACTTCTTCTTTGGCAGGATTGGCTCGAAGACCACTTCCACGGGCGTGTCCAGCGGGGGAATCCGATCGGTGAAGGCGGTGTAGACGCGGTCCTCCAGCTTGGTGGGACTGCGCACCGGCAGGTCGAGCATGGCGTCCTCCATGTTGCAGACACAGACCACGTCGCCGTGATTGGCCAGGTAAATCGGCGGCTTGCCCTTTTCCTCCGCCGGGATGAGCAGGCTGCCGCCAAAGACCCAGTCCTGCTCGAGGACCTTGTTGCCCTCCCGGCCGGACCGGAGCCACTGCTGGGCCGGCACGCTCATCTTCTTGCCGTCCTTCTCGTAGTTGAGGGTGATCTTGATCGGCGTGCCCGAGGCGGGGGTGTACTTGGGCTCGTACTTGACCGGAGAGCCGGGGACGGCTTTGGCGAGGAGCAGAGCGGTGTGCAGCACGGCGGCGTCGAAGTCACCGCTGAGGACGTACTCGTGTTCCTTGGTGAATTTGCGGCACAGCAGTCCTTCCAGCTGGCCATCACGCAGGCACACCTTGGTCTTGACGGTCACGCGCCGAGTTTCGCCCTGCACCTCAAAGAAGACGTTCTTGCCCAGTTCCTTGCGATTGACCGCCGGCTCCGGGGCCGGGGCCCGGGCGGCCACCTCGTTGCGCGACAGGAGGTAGAACAGCCCCGCCGCCCCCGCCAGACCCAGCACCACGGAGACCGCGGCCATCCAGCCCACCAGCCGGCGGCGCTTCCGGTCCCAGGAAACCGGCTGGCGAAGGCCCGGCTCGAGCACCAGGTCTTCTTCCGAGATCGTCGGGGAACAATCCTCATTCCAGTTCGAGCTGTTTCTCATGGCCTGACCCTGCATGGGGTAGATGGAGTCTCCTACCGTCTCTCTTTTCCCATCCTAACAGGAGAGACGAACTGGCGAAAGCAGAAACACTGGCGAATCGGTGGACAGCGGTGGCGATTTCTTGACCGCCCAGTTCCACCTGTGCCGGCCCTGCCGACCGCGAAGGATGCGGCGCGCGTGCGGCCGCGCTGAAACGGGAAAGCTCGGAAAACGCGGAAAGCCATTGCTCTCCCGCACGGAACTCACAACAATAAGAAAGTGAATCCCGCATCCGGAACGCGGAAGCCGGAGACCCTCTCAGGCCGGCATTGGTCCGTGAACCCGGAGCCTGCGGAACCACGGACCGACTGTTCTTTTCCGGGCAGTTTCTCCTTCCCGGCGGCCGCGGAACTCATAGACGGAGTGGCAAACTCATGGCGAAGCAACCGCACGATCCCCGCAAACCGAATCCGCCCGGCAAGAAGGTGACCCAGGCCCAGCCGCCGCTGGAGTCCGAGGAGCTGACCAGCGAGGAGCTGGAGCGTCTGGAGCAGGCCGAGGCCGAGCTCCCCGCCGCCAAGCCGGCAGGGCCCGAAGCGAAACCGCCCCGTCCGAACGTGTCCGACGGCAGCATCGACCTGGGTCTGCTCGGACCCAACCAGGGTGAAGGGGAACCCAGCGCCGTTTCCGTGGTCGAGTGGTCCTCCCTGGTGAACGACAAGCCCGCCGCGGAGGATGCCGGCAACCTTCGCGTCGATAGCCCCTCCGATGCGGACATGCTGATCGACAAGGCCTCCCCTCCAACCCCTCGCCCCGTGGCGACGGGCGGCTCGCCTGTCGCCTCAGGAACGACAGGCGAGCCGCCCGTCGCCACGGGCAAGTCCGAGCCGGTCCTGGACCTGGACGCCCTGGACAACGCCCCGGAGCCGGCCGCTCCGAAAGCGGAGTCCGAGGCCGAGATGCCGGTCCTGGACCTGGATGCCCTGGACAGCGCTCCCGAGGAGGTCGAAGAAGTCGAGGCAGTCGAGGAGATTGAGGAAGTCGATCTGTCCGCCCTGGTCGAGGATGCGGCCCCGGAGGTCGAGGCGGTCGAGGACGACGACATGATCGACCTGCACTCGGTCGAGGTCGTCGAACAGGCGTCGGCCTCCGGCAAGGTCGAGTCGGGCGTGATTGACCTGGACATTGACGAGGTCGTGGTCGAGGAAGAGGTCCAGGCCGGATCGGCGTCGGACGTGGTGGACGTCGGCGAAGACCTGATCGTGGTCGAGGAGGCCTCGGGCCAGATCGATTCGGCCGTGCTGGAAATGGACGTCGAGGACGTGGTGGTCGAGGAAGAGGCGAGCCCGGCCGACCCGGAGGCGGTGGAGCTGGGCGAAGACATGGTCGTGGTCGAGGATGCCTCGGGCCAGATCGAATCGGGCGTCATCGACCTGGACGTGGACGAGGTGATCGAGGAAGGGGTCGAGACCGGGGCCGAGTCGGGCGTCATCGACCTGGGCGACGACGTGGTGGTGGTCGAGGAAGCGGCGCCGGGGAGCTGGATGAGGATGCGGTCGTGGCCGAGGCCGACGCGGCGATGGCCGGCGAATCGGGAGTGATCGATCTGGACATTGACGCGGTCGAGGTCGAGGATGCCTCGCCTTCTCCCTCGGCAGCGGGCTCGGGCATGATTGAGCTGGACGCCGGTGAGATTGTCGAGGAGGCGGTCGGCAGCGGCGTCATCGATGCCGCCGAGATGGAGCCGGAGGTGGTCGAGGAGGCCGGTCCAGAGTCGGATGCGGTCGATCTGGAAGCACCGACGGTGGCTGATGACGTGGGCTCGGCTGTCGATCTGGATCAGGAGCTGGCCGCTCACGATAGCAGCACCTCGCGGCGGGATTTGATCGCCGAGGCCGTCGAGTCGGGGGCAGGGCTGGAGATGCCCGAGATGGGCATGGACGAAGACGCTCCGGTGGATTTGCCCCTGGAGTCGCTGGCCGCCGAGGAAGGGGAAGAAACGTCCGCGGTCGATTATGGACCGCCGAAAACCACCGAACTGCCGATCAGCAGCCCCTCCTTCGGCAGCGGCGTGACCGCCGACGGGGAGGAACTGGACCTGGAGGCGCTGATCAGCGGCATCGACGACAAGGCGAGCGGGACCAGCGGCAAGGAGCTGGAAGAAGAAGCGATCGATCTGCCGCTGGAAGAGGTCGAGATGGACGAAGCGGACGCCATCGACCTGACCACGGTCCAGGACAGGGTCCCCGACAGCGGCAGCAGCGGCGTGCATTCCGAGGAAGAGATCGACCTGGCCGCGCTGCTGGCCGAGGGCGGCAGCGGCAGCAGGAGCGGCCAGTCCGGCTCGGGAAAGAAGGGCAAATCGGAGCCGGCCATCGACCTGGACGCCGAGGCGGTGGACCTGGGCTCGGGCGAGTCCAGCAGTGCGGCCCTGCACCGCAACGCCCTGGAGGAAGAGGGCGTCGACATCGACACCATGGGCACCGAGGCCGGCTCCGGCAGCGGGGTGCGGATTAACGACGCCCTGGAGGAAACCGATCTCCTCGGCGAGGAAGCGGAGCTGGACGAGGAGCCGAAACCGGCGCCGCGCAAGGGCAAGAAGCCGGCCGACCTGGAGGAAGACGAGGTCGAGGCGGAAGCGGAGGTCGAGGCCGAAGCGGAGGTCGAGGCCGAGAGGGAGACGGTGCCACCCACCAGGCCGGCCTCCAAGACCGGGGCCTGGGTCGGCGGCGGCCTGATTGGAACGGTGGTCGGAGCGGGCATTGCTTTGCCCTGGTCGCCTTTGGTCTGATCCCGGGATTCGGTTCCAGCGACAAGCCGAGTCAGCCCATCACCCGGCCCGACCCGTCGGCCGGCCTGCTGGCCGCGGCCCAGAAAGACAAGGCCGACCTCGCCAAGAAGCTGACCGATGGGGGGGTCAACGTCGCCAAGCCCGAAGACCTGGGCAAGGGCATCGACATCCTGTTGGCCGACCGCAAGAGCAGCGACCAGAAGATCAATGACCTGAACGCGAAACTCATGACGGAAGGCACTGAGCTGACCAAGGCGAAGGAGTCTCAGGCAGCCCTGGCCAAGAAGCTGACCGACGGCAAGATTATCGACAAGCCCGAAGACCTGGGCAAGGGCGTTGACAAGCTGCTCAAGGACGTGGCGGACGCCAAGGCCAACCAGGACGCCCAGGTCGCCCTGGCCAAGAAGCTGACCGACGACAAGATCATCGACAAGCCGGAAGACCTGGGCAAGGGCATTGACAAGCTGCTGGCCGACCGCAAGGACTCGGCCGACAAGCTCACCAAGGCGGAAACCGACCTCAAGACCAGGACCAAGGAGCTGGATGACGCCAAGAAGTTCAGTGGCGACCTGGCCAAGAAGCTGTCGCTGGACAAGCCCGAAGACCTGGACAAGGGCATCGACACCCTGCTGGCTGACAACAAGAAGCTCCAGGCCGACCGTAAGGAAGACGCCAAGATGATCGACACGCTGGACAAGCAGGTCAAGGCCCAGCAAAAGGAGGTCGCCGACCGGGAGGCCTTGCTCAAGAAGGTGAAGGACGAGCTGGTGGATTCCAAGTACCTCGATCCCAAGGACGACCTCGCCGCGCTGGGCCGGGGTGTCAAGGCGGCGCTGGACCTGGCCAAGATGAAGGATCCCGTCGGCGAGGTGCGCGACCTGCGCAAGCAGAAGGACGTGCTGCAGGAACGGCTGACCAGGGAGGTCGCCGAGGCCAAGGCCGACAAGGACAAGGAAGTGGCCAAGCTCAACGACGAACACAAGAAGATGGTCGAGGAGTTCAAGGTCGAGCGCGACAAGGAGACGGCCGCGCTGAAGACCCAGCTCAAGCAGCGGCGGACGCCGGAGGAAGTGCTGGGCGTCCTGCTGCCGGTGGTGGAGAATGGCAACCGGGAGCAATCGCAGCGAGCCCAGCTGGATGTCGGGGCGGTTCTGGGCGACCCGATGGCGTCGCCGGCGCTGAAGGCCCAGGCCAAGGTGGTGCAGGGACTGGCGTTCCGCAACGCGGACAAGTTCGCCGAGGCGAAGATGGTGCTGACCGATGCGTTGAAGGAATTGCCGGAAGACGCCAGGGAGTGGCGTGCCGCCGCCCAGGAGGGGCTGAAGGATGTCTCCAATCCGGCCGGGTACTTCAGCACCCGGATCGACGAATCGATGAACCGCAACGAGCCGAAGCAGGCCCTGACGATGCTGGACCGCGGCATCAAGGCACTGGGCGACAGCAACGCCCCCATGCTGGCCGAGCGCAGCCTGCTGCTGCTGGAGCAGGCCCGGGCCCGCTCCCAGGACGGCAAGGTCTCGCCGGCCGACCCTGCCCTGGCCCAGGCCCTGAAGGACGCCGAGGAGGCGATCAGCAAGACCAAGGACAAGCCGGAGCAGAAGATGACCCTGGCCCTGGCCTGCTATGCGAGAGGGCGCAGTCTGGAAGCGCGGGGCGACGATGCCGACGCCCGGGACAGCTACACCGAGGCGATCAAGGAGCATCCGACCGCCGACCAGGCCGGCAGCCGCTATCGTGGGGCGCTGGCCCGACTGCTGCTCAAGCCCCGGCAGGGCAAGCCGCCGCTGATGCCGCCGGCCGTGCCGCCGCCGGTGCCGCCGGCCAAGGAGATGAAGGAGCCGGACAAGGACAAGAAGGAAGGCGACAAGGTTGGTCAGCTGCCCACCCTGGACGAGGTCCGCCGGCTGGCCGCGAATCCCGAGACGGCGGAGCAGGCCCGGGCGGCCCTGCTGGTGCTGCTGACGGTGTCGCTGCAGGTGCCCCCGCCGCAGCCGCCGGGCAAGGCCGAGGCCATCAAGCTGGCCGACGAGATCATCCGCCAGTACGAGATGAATCCCAAATCGGTCTCGTTCGACGTGCTGGCCGATGCCTATGCGATCAAGGGAATGTGGACGCAAGCCCTGATGACCTACGCCAATGGACTCAAGCCCTACCTCCGAGCCGAGTATCACGCGGGACTGATGGACCTGCTGCAGAAACATCCCGCCATTCGCCGGCCGGCGAGCCTGGAGGTGGCCAACCCGTTCGAGGCGGCGACGCAGTACGGTCAGGGGCTGCGTTACTACTTTGCCCGCGACTACGTCGAGGCCGAGAAGCACCTGAAGGCGGCCACGGAGTTCGACAACCTGGACGCGCGGTATTTCTACTTCCTGGGGCTGTCCCGGCTGATGCAGGGCAAGGCCGACGCGGCCGAGGACTTCGTGCAGGGGGCCCGGCTGGAGAAGGACAACCGGCCGTCCAGCAAAGACGTGAGCATCTCGCTGGAGCGCGTGCAGGGACCGGCCCGGCGAGTCCTCAACGAAGCGCGCAAGGCGGTGCGGTGAGTCTGATTTCCGTTTAGCCGCGCCCCGATTGTTAGCCCGAAGCGCCAGCGAGGGACACAGCCTCCCTCGCTGGCGCTTCGGGCTAACAATCGCGTCGCGGCTAAACGGCTTCTGGTGAAAGGACGACCAATGCAAGCCGTAACGACCGCCCCTTCACTTCTCACCCAGACGCAAGGCGGCGTTGCCACGCTGACCCTGAACCGCCCCGAGAAACGCAACGCCCTTTCCAAAGCCCTGCTGCAAGAACTCAACTCCACCCTCCTCGCGCTGGCCGATGACGCCAATGTCCGCGTGGTGGTCCTGGCCGCCAGCGGCCCCGCCTTCTGCGCCGGCCATGACCTCGGCGAGATGGTCGGCTGTGCCGAGAGCGAATATCACGATCTCTTCTCGCTCTGCTCCACGGTGATGCAGCAGCTGCGCACCTTGCCGCAGCCGGTGATTGCCCGCGTGCAGGGGCTGGCGACGGCGGCGGGCTGCCAGCTGGTGGCCGCGTGCGACCTGGCGGTGGCCGTCGAGACGGCGACCTTCGCCACGCCTGGCGTCAAGATCGGCCTGTTCTGCACGACGCCGATGGTGCCGCTGGTGCGAGCCATTCCGCCCAGGGCCGCCCTGGAGATGCTGCTGACCGGCAAGCCGATCTCGGCCCAGCAGGCCCTGGCGTGGGGCCTGGTCAACCGCGTGGTGCCGGCCGAGCAGCTGGACGCCACCGTCAAGGAGTTCACCGACGCCATCCTGTCCAGCAGCCCGCTGACGGTCCGGCTGGGCAAGGCGGCGTTCTACGACCAGCTGGCCCTTGACGAGCCGACCGCCTACCGGAAGGCCACCGAGGTGATGACCGACAACGCCTGCCGGCACGACGCCCAGGAAGGGATGGCTGCGTTCTTGCAGAAGCGCAAGCCGGCCTGGAAGGGGGAATGAGGCAGGAAGGGCTTCGTCTCCTCCGGCACGATTGGGGGCGGAGGACAACTTGACACTCCGAGGAGCTTGCTGCGCTGGTTCCCAGGGGCAACAAGAGGGCTTTGCAGCGTTGCAGCCAGCCCAGCCGCCCTGCGTTGCAGTGCATTGCGTGCATTGCGTGCATTGCGTGCATTGCGTGCAACGATAGCAACGACACAGCAGCTGTCGGGCAGGCGGACGTCGGCCGGATATGATCCCTGAGTCTTGTTCCAGTTGAACCATGCCCAACTGCAGCAACTTCTGTCATGTTCGTTACTTGCGCTTTGAGACGATGCCGCGGGAAGGAACCTGGACGTGAGCAGTCCGCAACCGAGTGTGATCGTTTTGGCCGGTCCGAATGGAGCGGGGAAGACAACCGCCTCGCGCACGCTCCTGGCGAATACCCTCCGCTTGATGACCTTCGTCAATGCCGATGCCATCGCCCAGGGCCTGGCGGGGTTCGATCCCGAGAGCGCGGCCATCGAGGCCAGCCGGATTATGCTGGCACGGATGCACGCCCTGGCCGAGCAGCGAGCCGATTTCGCTTTCGAGACGACCTTGGCCGCCCGGTCGCTGGCTTCCTGGTTGCGGACCCTGGTGGCAGACGGCTATACGGTGAATCTCTTTTACTTCTGGCTGAACTCTCCGGATTTGGCGGTGGCCCGGGTTGCGGAACGTGTTCGGCGTGGGGGACACAGCGTCCCGGAAGCAACCATCCGGCAACGCTACCGGCGCAGCCTGGATAACTTTTTTCACCTTTATCGTCCGACTGTCACGGCCTGGCACTTTTACGATAATTCGCAATCGGGCCAACCTCGTTGCGTTGCGACTGGAGACGATCAAGGGAATGAGATTGTGATGTTGAACGAAACCTGGCAACAGATCCAGAACGAGATTCAATCATGACCGAGAGCAATCGCCCCTCGATTCGTGAACTCCTGGCCAATCGGGCTTTGATTGATGAAGCGGTGACTCGTGCCATGCGGGATGCTGTGCTGGAACATGCCCGCCTGGGCTTTCCCGTTGCCGAGAGCCAGAATGGCAAGGTGGTCTGGGTCTCCCCCGAGGAAATCCTGGCCCGGTTTGCCTCGGGACCCGAATCTCCTCCCGCCTCCGCGTGATTGCCCTTTCTCATTATTTTGTTGAGCGGCGCATCGTGACAGAGTAGAATCCAATCATCGTGGGAGACCCCCGGATGATTGTTACCTCCGTCAGCTTGCTAGAACGACTGCGCCACCACCCGGACGAAGCCTCCTGGCAGCGGCTGGATGGGCTTTATCGGCCGCTGATTCGCTGCTGGCTGCTGCGGATCGATCCCTCCCTGGGCACGGAAGTGGAAGACGTCGTCCAGGAGGTGATGCACGTCCTTGTTCAGGAGCTGGCGGGGTTCGTTCCCGAGCGGCCGGGCTCGTTCCGCCGCTGGCTGCGGCGCATCGCCGTGAACCGGGTGCAGTCCTTCTGGCGGTCCCGACAACGCCAGCCCTCTCCGCTCGGCGGGACAGGGGCCGACTCGCTTCTGGCCGACCTGGAAGATCCTGCCAGCGAACTGAACCGGCAATGGGACCAGGAACACGACCAGCACGTCCTGCGCCGCTTGCTGGAAATGATGGAGGGAGACTTCGCCCCAAACACCTTTCAGGCATTCCGCCGGGTCGTGCTGGACGATGCCAAACCCGCCCAGGTTGCTGAGGAACTGGGTCTGAGCGTCAACGCCGTGCTCCTGGCCAAGTCTCGCGTCCTCGCCCGATTGCGTCAGGAAGGCAAGAATTTGCTCGACTGAGCGACATTTTCCTGACAGGATCGTTCCAGTCGCGACCTCTTCCTTTTGTGTTGCGGGAGAAATGCTCGGTTTTCCTCTTGCCGTGCCTGGAGGTCTGCCATGACCGTGAAACCGACGACCCACCCAGCCGCCGAGGTGCTCGCCGCCTATGGTGTGGGCAAACTCAACGAAACCGATCTGGCCGCTGTCGCGGAACACCTCGAAGTGTGCCCGCAGTGCAGTCAGGCCGTGGCCAATGTCTCTCGCCGACAGTTTTATTGGCCGGGTCCAGGCCGCCCGGCCAACGCCCTCGGGAACGCAATTGCCAGGACTGCCGGCCGGTTCTCTGCCAGCCAGTGCCGCTCTGCCCAGGTCTGGCCCTGTCCCCCTACCCAAGAGCGCACCACCGCTGGACCTGCCTCCGGAACTGGCCAACCACCCCAAGTTTCGCATCCTCAAAGAGTTGGGCCGGGGCGGCATGGGCGTCGTCTACAAGGCGGAGCACAGCATCATGGAGAAGGCGGTCGCCCTCAAGGTGATCACCAAGAGTCTGGTGGCCCATCCCGAGGCGCTGGAACGCTTCCATCGCGAGGTCCGGGCTGCCGCCAAACTGGACCATCCGCACATCGTTCGTGCCCTGGACGCTGACTGTGCCGGCGACCTGCATCTGCTGGTCATGGAGTTCGTTGAAGGGGTCAGCCTTTTTCAGGCCGTGCAGAAGAAAGGGCCTCTGCCGATCCCACACGCCTGCCACTACTTGCGGCAGGCGGCGTTAGGCTTGCAGTTTGCCCACGAGCAGGGGATGGTGCATCGGGACATCAAGCCGCACAACCTGATGCTGACGCCCCGAGGACAGGTCAAGATCCTCGACTTCGGTCTGGCTCGTCTGGCCAGCGAGCAGAAAAAGCGTGGCGGCCTGACTCGCATCGGCGACTTCATGGGCACGCCGGATTATGTCGCTCCCGAGCAGGCGATGGACGCCAGCCGGGCCGACATCCGCGCTGATCTCTACAGCCTGGGCTGCACGCTGTACTTTCTGCTGGCGGCTCATCCGCCCTTCCAGGGAGACACGGCGGTCGAGTTGGTGCTGGCTCACATCGAGAAGGAGGCGAAACCCCTGGAACAGGTCCGTCCCGACGTGCCGCCGGAGTTGGCAGCAGTCGTGGCCCGGCTGCTGGTCAAGGATCCCGCCCAGCGCTTCCAGACCCCGATCGAGGTGGCTCAGGCGCTGGCACCGTTCGCCAAGGCGGGGAACGTGGTGCGTGTGCCGGACGCCGCGCCGACGCCGCCAGCGGTGGAGTCAGCGAGCCCGGGCACGAGCCAAGACTGCGACACCAGCCGAGTCAAGGGGCTCGGTCAGGGGGCATTGAAGTTACCAGCGGCAGAGGATTCGCCGTTTGGCGATTTGTTGGACTCGCCCGCTGTAAGCCCGACCCCGAAGAAGGCGAACAAGGAGCGGACATCGGTGGCGCGGTGGAAGAAGCCGCCGGTGCTGGCCAGCGCCGGGGTAGCCGTGCTTGTGTTGGCGGTGGGAGCATGGCTTCTCGCGGGGGTGATCTTGAAGGTGAAGGTGAAGACTCCCGACAGCGAAGGTGTCATCGTGGTCAAGGTTGATCGACCCGGTGCCGAGGTGCTCGTAGACGGCGCCAATGTGGCCGTCACCTGGGACGATGGCGGCAAAAAGGCTGAGATCCGCGTCAAACCGGGGACCTACAAGGTCGAGGTGAAGAAAGACGGTCTCACGGTCTGTGGCGAACAGGTTAAGATCGAGGACGGCGGCCGTACGATTGTCACGGCGAAACTCGATAAGACTCCACCCTCTGTCCCTCGGCCAGCGGCAGTGGCTGCGGCCGATTCCGCGGCGAAAGAGCCAGTGGCTGCCGACCAATCTCGCCAATTGTGGGTCCAAGAGCATGGCTATTTCATTCGGGGCCTCGGAAACGATTGGTTCGAGAAATGGGAAGACGGCGAAAAGCCCGCGAACCTCTTCTCCGAAACTCAACGCACCAAGGAGTTCGTCGAGTTGCACCATCGCCAGCTGCCGGTGACGTTCCGACTGTACAAGGACAAGGCGCTGTTTAAGGATGACCAAAACGCGGCCGGATTCGTGCAGTCCTATGAGGGCAAATGGCAGTCGATCCCCAAATAGCCAACGCAAGATTTCGCAATCGGTCGTCTCGACTGGTTTTCCTCGTGCCGTGCCTGGAGGTCTGCCATGACCGTGAAACCGACGACGCACCCAACCGCCGAGGTACTCGCCGCCTATGGTGTGGGCAAACTCAACGAAACCGATCTGGCCGCTGTCGCGCAGCACCTCGAGACGTGTCCCCAATGCAGTCAGGCCGCAGCCAGCATCCGTGCCGATAGCTTTGTCGGTCGGGTCCTGCGCCGCACGCCCAACGCCCTCGGGCACCCAGCTGCCCGCGGCTCCTCCCGCTGCCTCCGCAAGGTCCGCTCCGCCGCAAGCCTCACCGCCTCCACCCAAGGAGCCGGCCCTCGACTTGCCACCCGAACTGGCCAACCATTCCAAGTTCCGCATCCTGAAGGAACTGGGTCGGGGCGGCATGGGTGTCGTCTACAAGGCCGAAAATCGCTTCATGGAGATGACCGTCGCTCTCAAGGTCATCAACAAGAGTCTGCTGGACAATCCCGCGGCGCTGGAACGCTTCGATCGCGAAGTCCGAGCTGCCGCCAAACTCGTCCATCCGCACATCGTCCGCGCTCTGGATGCCGAGCGGGCCGGCGAGTTGCGACTGCTGGTGATGGAGTTCGTCGAGGGGGCGAGCCTCTTTGACGTGCTGAAGAAGAAAGGGCCTCTGCCGATCCCGCATGCCTGTCACTATGCACGGCAGGCGGCGTTGGGCTTGCAGCACGCCCACGAACAAGGAATGGTACATCGGGACATCAAGCCGCACAACCTGATGCTGACGCCGCGTGGCCAGGTCAAGATCCTCGACTTCGGCCTGGCTCGCCTGGCCAGCGAGCAGAAGCGTGGCGGCGGCTTGACCCGGACCGGCGACTTCATGGGCACGCCTGACTACGTCGCACCCGAACAGGCGATGGACGCCAGCCAGGCCGACATCCGGGCCGACATCTACAGTCTGGGCTGCACGCTGTATGCCCTGCTGACCGGGCGACCGCCGTTTCAGGAGGACTCCGTCGTCAACCTGGTGCTGGCTCACATCCAGAAGGAACCTGTTTCCTTGTCTCAGCTACGCTCGGACATCCCCGCGGAACTGTCGGCGGTGGTGGACCGGATGCTGACCAAGGATCCTGCGCAGCGCTTTCAGACGCCCCTGGAGGTCGCCCAGGCTCTGGCCCCCTTCTGCAAAACGAGCCCGAAGCCTGCCGCCCAACCGCTCCCGGCGTCCGGCGAGGGGGCGGTGTCGCACGACGCTCGAACCGTTCTGCCTGGTGATACCAGCCAGGTCCAGGGATTGGGCACAAATGCGGTGAAGTTGCCTCCCAGGAGCGATGTCGCTGTGACCGCGGCGGAGAAGGAATCGCCGTTCGCGGACCTGGCATCTGCTCCCGCTCCGTCCCCGAAGAAAGAGAAGGCGGGGCGTGAGGCGGTCAGGACCACGGCGGCGGCATGGTGGCAGCGTCCGCCGATCGTTGCGGCGGTTGGGGCGGCCATCCTGGCGCTGGCGGTGGGAACCTGGCTGCTGGCCGGGGTCATCTTCCGCGTGGAAACCGACAAAGGAACTCTCGTCGTCGAGATCAAGGATCCTGATGTCGAAGCCCGCATCAAGAACGGCCAGCTGATTCTCTCCGGGCCTGACGGCAAGGTCCGATACAAACTCGCGCCGAGTGAACGCAACCAACAGATCGACGCGGGGCCGTACAAGATCCGCGTCGAGGGAGCGGACGGACTGGTACTCGACACGCCGGAGTTCACGCTCCGGAAAGGACGCGAGGTGACGGTCCGCGTGACGCTCAAGCAGAAGGGGGTGAAGACGGATCTGCCGGCCAAGCCCGACGTGCCTGGCAAGTCGGCGCCGCCGGCCGATCCTCAGGGCTTCGTCCCGCTCTTCAACGGCAAGGACCTGACCGGCTGGAAGTCGCTCTCGACCAACAAGGCCCGGTGGGAAGTGAAGGACGCTGTTCTGAGCGGCAGCGGCGACACAGGCTACCTCTTCAACGACGGCACGAGCTACGAGAACTTTCACCTGCGCGTCGAGGCGATGATCAACGACGGCGGCAACAGCGGCGTGTTCTTCCGCGCCCCGTTCGGCCCGACCACGCCGCAAGGCCACCCCGCCTTCAGTTACGAGGCCCAGATCAACATCACCCACAAGGATCCCAACAAGACCGGCAGCCTGTACCTCGCCAACAAGGTCGCCGCCGGCCTACCGAACACACTTACGGAACTGGACAAGTGGTTCACCCTGGAGGTCATCGCCGACGGCCCGCACGTCGTTGTCAGGGTGAACGGCAAGGTCACGGCCAACTTCATTGATCTGGCTGTCGGCACCCGGAGCGGCCGCATCGCGCTCCAGGTTCTCGACGCGGCCACGGTCGTCCAGTTCCGGAAGATCGACATCAAGGAGTTGCCCCCCGGCGACTTGCGCCTCCAGTATCCTCACGGCGGGGGGGTGTTCGAGCAGGTGAAGGGCAATGTTTGGTTGGAGCGAGTCGGCAACGGGCTGTTGTACTGGCGCGAACACGCCCGCAATAATGACGACGATGGTGGCGGCACCGTCAGGCTGAACCGGAAGATCGAAAACGATAAGGCCGCCTTCATGCACATCACACGGGGCAATGGCGCCTGGTGGAACATCCAGGGCACCACACGCTGGACCCAAGGTGCCAGGGGCGGCTGGTCGGTGCTCCCGCGCACGCCCCCACCAGCAAAGTCACCGGCCGCGCGCATCGGCGAATGGGTCCCGCTGCTGAACGGCAAGGACTTGCGTGGATGGGAGACTGCCGGGAACAAGAACGTGACCTGGACTTGCGAGGACCAGGCGCTCGTGGGGCGCTCGAGTGCCCAGCCGGCCGGGCTCTTGCTCAGTGACCGTGCCGACTACGAGAACTTCCACCTTCGCCTGGAAACCAGGCTCAGCGAAGGTGCGTATGGCTCGTTGTTCTTGCGCTGCGGCCCGCCCAACGATGGCACCACTGGCAACAAATGCTATGCGATCCGCATCGGCGCGTCCAGCGGCGCCCCGCCGCTCACCGGGAGTCTGGTGCTTTCCGCGCACCTCGATGAGGCGGTGCCGCTCCTGCTTGCTGATGCCGCCAAGGTAACGCCGGAACCCGGCGAGTGGTTCGTGCTGGAGGTCATCGCGGAAGGCAACCACCTGCGCGTGCTGATCGAAGGCAAGACCGTGGTCGATTACACCGACGCGAACAAGACGTTCACGGTGGGCAGAATCGGACTGGTCTGCCGTCCCAATTCCGTGCTGCGGTTCCGGAAGATCGAGATCAAGGAACTGCCGCCGACGAAGACCACGGACGGCAAGTGACGCGGGCCGTCTGCGAAGAACTCTCTGTCCGGAGATTGGGAGAAAAGGAACATCGGAGATCAGCAGGCCATCTGAGAATCCGGTGACGGTGCATCGAGATGTGAATGAGGATCGACCCCCATGACCTTATCCGTGGAGATGATCTGCAACGAGCTGAACCGCAACAAGCTGCTGCCGGCCCAGGACATCCGCAACCTGCGCCAGCGCTGGCTGTGCCAGGCCGGCCCAGCGGCGGCCGATGCGGTCCAGTTCTGCAAGTGGCTGGCCCACCAGAAATACGTCACCGACTACCAGGTGAACGTGCTGCTCCGCCGCCGCAATGATCCCCTTGTTTTCGGGCCCTACAAGATCCGCTCCCGCATCGGCCGCGGCCCCCTGGTTGGAGTCTACGAGGCGGTCCACCCGCAAGGGCAGGCGGTCGCCATCAAGGTGCTGCCGGCGGCCCGAGCGGCCGATCCGCTGGTGCTGGCCCGCTTTCAACGCGAGGCTCGCCTGGCCCTGCGCCTGCATCACCCCAACGTCCTCCGCACCTTCCAGGCAGGCGAGCACCAGGGCACCCACTACCTTGTCATGGAACTGCTCCAGGGCGATACGCTCAAGGACGTGCTGCTACAGCGCGGCCGACTGCCCCCGGTCGAGGCGATTCGGCTGATCTACCAGGCGCTGCTCGGTCTTCAGCACATCCACGAGCAGGGCATGGTTCACCGCGACCTGGAGCCGGCCAACCTGATGCTGGTTTCGGCCGCCGCGGGCCAGACGGACACCACGCTGAACAGCACGGTGAAGATCCTCGACATCGGCCTGGGGCGTGCTTTGTTTGACGAGGGCTCGGGTGCGGCCGGTGCGGTCAATCTGACCACCTGCGGCGATCAACTCGGCACGCCGCTCTACTGTGCTCCGGAGCAGTCCGCGGATGCGCGGCAGGCTGACATTCGCTCGGACATCTACAGCCTGGGCTGCGTCCTGTACCATGCCCTGGTCGGTGCCCCTCCCTTCGAGGACAGGGGACTGGTTCGGCTCGTCCTCAGCCACGCCAACGAGCCGCCGCCCCGGCTGGCCCGGCTGAACCTCGGTGTGCCGGCAGGACTCCAGGAAGTCCTCGATTGCATGCTGGCCAAGGACCCTGCGCTGCGTTACCCGACCCCCGGCCACGCGGCCCAGGAACTACGGCGGTTCCTGCTGTCGAAATGAGCAACGGTCGGAGACCACGGGTCATCGTTTCTCGAGTCGCTTTTGCGGGGGTAGCGAATTTTCCTGACAGGATCGCGCAGTTGCCGGCCTCTTCTCTTATGCTGATGGAGTGAAGCACGGTTTTCCCCTTGCTGTGCCTGGAGGCGAGCCCATGACCGTCAAGCCCACGACCCACCCGACTCCCGAGTTGCTTGCCGCCTATGGTCTGGGCAAGCTCGACGACCTCGGCATGGCGACCATCACCCAGCACCTTCAGTCGTGCCCACAATGCCGCCAGGCGGTCGCCAACGTCTCTCCCGACAGCTTCATCGGCCGGGTTCGCGCCGCCAGTCCCGCTGGGTACTCGGGCACCCAACTGCCGGCGACAGTTGCTCCCCTACCTGCGGCCTCCGGCAAAGCGGCCCTGCCCAATGCCGCGATCCCCGAGTTGCCTGCGGAACTGGCCAACCATCCCAAGTTCCGCATCCTGAAGGAACTGGGTCGGGGAGGCATGGGCGTGGTCTACAAGGCGGAACACCGCATCATGGAGATCACGATCGCTGTCAAAGTCATCAGCCGAGCCCTGCTCGACAATCCTGATGCTCTCGAACGCTTCCATCGCGAGGTCCGGGCCGCAGCCAAGCTCATTCATCCCCACATCGTCCGCGCCCTGGACGCCGACTGTGCCGGCGAATTGCACCTGCTGGTCATGGAGTTCGTTGAAGGGGTCAGCCTCTCCCAGGCCGTGCAGAAGAAGGGCCCCTTGCCCATTCCCCACGCCTGTCACTACGTGCGGCAGGCGGCGCTGGGCTTGCAGCTTGCCCACGAGCAGGGCATGGTGCATCGGGACATCAAACCGCACAATCTGATGCTGACTCCCCGAGGCCAGGTCAAGATCCTCGACTTCGGCCTGGCACGCCTGGCCAGCGAGCAGAAACAGCGTGGCGGCCTGACCCGCACCGGCGACTTCATGGGCACCCCCGACTACGTTGCCCCCGAACAGGCGATGGATGCGACGCAGGCCGACATCCGGGCCGACATCTACAGTCTGGGCTGCACCTTGTACTTTCTGTTGACCGGCCGGCCTCCCTTCCAAGAGGACACGATGGTCAAACAGGTGCTGGCCCACATCGAGAAGGAAGCCGTCCCGCTGCCGCAGATCCGTCCCGACGTGCCGCAGGGACTTGCGGTCGTGGTCGCCCGGATGCTGGCCAAGGATCCCGGCCAGCGTTTCCAGAAGCCGGTAGAGGTCGCCGAGGCCCTGGCTCCGTTCGTCAAGGCTGGGCAGAAGCCTGCCGTCCCTCCTCCACCGCCGAATCCTGCCGCTGTGGCTCCAGGCACCGCGGCGACCGTGATGCCCGACAAGAACCGGCCCTTGCCGATCGGGCTGCCCTCTGCCGGCGCTCCTGGTCCGGTGGACACGGTGGCCTTGCCCGAGGTTGCTGGAGATTCTCCCTTCGCCGGCATCGCGGGCTCGGCACCGCCGCTGCTGCCGAAGAAACCGGGCCGCAAACCGCTGCTGCTGTCAGCCAGGAAGGGCTGGATTGCGAGGTGCAATTGGGGTGGTGTTCCTGCTGGGGTTGGTGCTTCTGGGCGGCTTCTCCAAGGGCAAGCCACCGACCGGTACGATTGTCCTGGTCAACCTGCCAGCGGACGCTACGGTGCTGGTCGATGGCAAGGAGGTTCCCCTCACGCACGCCAGGGACCGCGGATCCGTCGAGATTCCTGTCGAGCCTGGCGAGCGAAAGTTAGAAATCAGCAAAGAGGGTTTCAAGCCCCAGACCGAGAAGCTGCCAGTTGCTGCCGGTGAGCGGAACCGGATCAATGTCCGACTGGAGCCGTGGAAGGATCTTACTCTCGACGGGCACTCAGGCGTGGTCAGTTCCGCCGCCTTCAGCCCCGATGGCAAACGCATCGCCAGTGGCAGTTGGGACAAAACGCTGAAGATCTGGGATACCGACACGGGGAGCCAGTTCCGGACCCTCAAGGGGCACACAAACAGGGTCAATTCCGTGGCGTTCAGCCCCGATGGCAAACGCATCGTCTCCGGCAGCGGGGACGGTACAGCTGAAGGTCTGGGATACCGACACGGGTCGCGAAATCCGGACCCTCACGGGGCACACAGACTCAGATCTGGTCCGTGGCGTTCAGTCCCGATGGCAAACGTATCGTCTCCGGCAAGCGCGGACCACACTGGTCAAGGTCTGGGCCGCCGAAAAGGGCAGCGAGTCGCTGACTTTCAAGGGGCACACAGACTGGGTCCGTTCCGTGGCGTACAGCCCCGATGGCAAACGCATCGCCAGCGCCAGCTCGGACTTCACGGTGAAGGTCTGGGATGCCGACACGGGAAGCCAGTTCCGGACCCTCAATGGGCACACAGACAGTGTCTGGTCCGTGGCGTACAGCCCCGATGGCAAACGCATCGTCAGCACCAGCTTGGACAAGACGGTGAAGGTCTGGGATGCCGACAAGGGCAGCGAAACCTTGTCCCTCAAGGGGCACACAGACTGGGTCTGTTCCGTGGCGTACAGCCGCGATGGCAAATACATCGTCTCCGGCAGCGGCGACAACACGGTGAAGGTCTGGGATGCGGACAAGGGCAGCGTGATCCGAGCGCTCCAGGGCCACACAAGCCGAGTCAGTTCCGTGGCGTACAGCCCTGATGGCAACCGCATTGTCAGCGGCAGCGAAGACAAGACCATCAAAGTCTGGTACGTGGGAAGAGGAACGAAACGCTGACGCTCCCGAAAACAGCAAAGCAGCGAGCTGCCTTCGCGCGGCAGAGTCCAGCAGCTCGGCTCCCTGGAAAAGTTTCTGGTTTTTCTGACAGGAAGGTGCAACGGCCGTCCTCTTCCTTTATGCTGATGAAGTGATCCGCGGGTTTCTCCCTGCTGTGCCTGGAGGCGTGCCCATGACCGTCAAGCCCACGACTCATCCCAGCCCCGAGGTACTCGCTGCTTACGCCCTGGGCAAACTCAGCGAGAATGACCTCGCTGCCGTTGCCCAGCACCTGGAGGCCTGTCCGCAGTGCAGCCAGGCTGCGGCCAGCATCCGCGCTGACAGTTTCGTCGGCCGGGTCCAGGCCGCCCGACCAACCCCCTCGGGCACCCAGTTGCCGGTAAGGCCGCCGGGTCCGCTTTCCGCCAGTGCCGCTGCACCGCTGGCTGCTGTTCCGCTCGCCAACAGGAGCCCAGCCATGGACATTCCCCCGGAACTGGTCAACCATCCCAAGTTCCGCATCCTGAAGGAGTTGGGCCGGGGCGGCATGGGAGTCGTCTACAAGGCGGAACACCGCATCATGGAGAAGACCATCGCGCTGAAGGTCATCTCCCGGGCCTTGCTGACCAATCCCGATGCTCTCGAACGCTTCCATCGCGAAGTCCGGGCTGCGGCCAAGCTGGACCATCCGCACATCGTCCGCGCTCTGGACGCCGACTGCGCTGGCGAGTTGCACCTGCTGGTCATGGAGTTCGTGGAAGGGGTCAGCCTCTTCCAGGCGGTGCAGAAGAAAGGGCCTCTGCCGATCCCACACGCCTGCCACTACGTGCGGCAGGCGGCGTTGGGCTTGCAGTTCGCTCACGAGCAGGGCATGGTGCATCGGGACATCAAGCCGCACAACCTGATGCTGACGCCCCGTGGCCAGGTCAAGATCCTCGACTTCGGCCTGGCCCGCCTGGCCAGCGAGCAGAAACAGCGTGGCGGCCTGACCCGCACCGGCGACTTCATGGGCACGCCCGATTACGTCGCTCCGGAGCAGGCGATGGACGCCAGCCAGGCCGACATCCGCGCCGACATCTACAGCCTTGGGTGTACGCTGTACTTTCTGCTGGCGGGTCGGCCGCCGTTTCAGGAGGACACGGTCGTCAAACAGGTGCTGGCTCACATCGAGAAGGAAGCTGTCCCATTGCAGCAGATCCGTCCCGAGGTGCCGCAGGAACTGGCGGTCGTGGTCGCCCGGATGCTGGCCAAGGCCCCCGCCCAGCGGTTCCAGAAGCCGGTGGAGGTGGCCGAGGCCCTGGCTCCCTTCTGCAAAGCGGGGCCCAAGCCTCCTGTCCCACCTCCGCTGCCGAATCCTCCCGCGGTGGTTTCGCGCGACGGTGCGACTGTGATGCCCAACAAGACCGGCCCCTCGCCGATCAAGCTCCCCCCTCCCGGAGCTGCTGCACCGGCGGACACGGTCGCCGTGCCCTCGCTTGCCGGAGAGTCTCCCTTCGCCGGCATCGGTGACTCTGCCCCGCCGCCGCTGCCGAAGAAACCGGGTCGGAAGCCGCTGCTGCCGTCAAGCAAGAAGGGTTGGATCGCGGCTGCCATCGGTGCGGGCTTGCTGCTGGGGTTGGTGCTTCTCTGGGCCGGCGGCTTCTTCAAGGGCAAGCCACCGACCGGTACGATTGTCCTGGTAAACCTGCCGGCGGACGCCGAGGTGTTTGTCGATGGCAAGGAGGTTGCCCTCAAGCAAGCCCGAAAAGGCGAACCGATCGAGATTGCCGTCGGCCCTGGCAATGCGGAAGTTGGAGATCAGCAAAGAGGGCTTCAAGACCCAGTCCGAGGAGATGCCGGTTGCCGCTGGCGAGCGGAACCGGATCAAGGTCCGCCCCTTGGAGCCGTGGAAGGATCTTTCCCTCAATGGGCACACAGACCTGGTCAGTTCCGTGGCGTTCAGCCCCGATGGCAAACGCATCGTCTGCGGAAGCGATGACAAGACGCTGAAGATCTGGGATGCCGACACGGGAAGCGAACTCCGTACCCTCAAGGGGCACACAGACTGGGTCCGTTCCGTGGCATACAGCCCCGATGGCAAACGCATCGTCTGCGGCAGCGATGACAAGACGGCTGAAGAGTCTGGGATGCCGACACGGGCAGCGAAATCCGGACCCTCAAAGGGCACAGAAGCGGGGTCTTTCCGTGGCGATCAGCCCCGATGGCAAACGCATCGTCTGCGGCAGCCAGGACGACACGGTCAAGGTCTGGGACGCCGACACGGGCAGCGAAATCCGGACCCTCATGGGGCACACAGGCACGGTCTATTCCGTAGCGTATAGCCCTGATGGCAAACGCATCGCCAGCGGCAGTGCGGACAAAATGCTGAAGATCTGGGATGCCGACACGGGCAGCGAGATTCCGGACCCTCAATAGGGCACACAGAGCGGGTCCGTTCCGTGGCGTACAGCCCCGATGGCAAACGCATCGTCAGCGGCAGCTACGACAAGACGATGAAGGTCTGGGATGCCGACAAGGGCAGCGAAATCTCGCACCCTCAAGGGGCACATAGGCTTGATGTCAATTCCGTCGCGTTCAGTGCCGATGGCAAACACATCGTCAGCGGCAGCGATGACACCACGATGAAGGTCTGGGACGCCAACAAGGGCAGCGAAATCCGGAACCTTCGCGGGGCACACAGGCGTGGTCTTGTCCGTGGCGTTCAGCCCCGATGGCAACCGCATCGTCAGCGGCAGCCAGGACAACACGATCAAAGTTTGGTATGTCGGAAGGGGAGCGAAACGCTGACCCTCAAGCGTCGCTGGCAATAGTAGGTCGCGGATTGAAGAGAAAGGTTTGGGGTCTTCTTCAGGAGGCTTGCTACCGTGGATCGAATCGCTTGGTCCTCTCTGCTCGGCCTGTGCGTCTCTCTGGCGATCCCGCCGGAGACATTCGCACAATCGCCCACGTCGAACCCTTACGCGGTTCAGGTCATCCACGTGCCCTCGCCCTACTGGGGGTACACGTACAACCCTTACGCCCAGACTCTGCACGGCATCGGCAGCGTCGGCAACGCCCAGGCGAACATCATCCGGGCCCAGGGGGAGTTCCTCGTCAACAAGGAGCAAGCGGCCCTGGCTGCGCGAACAGGTCCGCGTGGCCAAGCTCGAAACCCGCAAGAAGCAATTGGAGCACTGGGAGTGGGAACGCGATTTCACGGCCGGGGCCCTGGAACGCGAACGCGACCGGATTCGCGCGGTCGAGGTCGATCGCAGCCGCAAGGATCCTCCCGCCAGCGAGATCTTTGCGGCGACGGCCCTGAACGCTCTGCTCAAGGAGTTGAAGGCTCAGCCTGCGCTTCCTGCCGGCTCGACAGCGATCGAACAGGAATGGCTTGCCCACATCCACGTGGCTTCGCCGGCCGGCGGTCATCTTGGCCTGCTCAAGCACGACCGGATTCACTGGCCCCTGATGCTGCGCACCACCGAGTTCCGCAACGAACGCGAGAACGTGGAGGACCTGCTGGAACGGGCCCGACGCGCCGCCGCCAACAATGGACTCTCCGCGGATGAGGTCCTGCTGCTGCGCCGGCTGCTGAGTCTCTTGCAACAGCGGGCCGACAGCAAAACGCGAGGAACGGAGGCCGTCTGGAGCCCCAGCGACAGTATCCGGGTCTACCGGTTTCTCGTTGAGCTCAAGGCCACCCTCGATCTCCTGGAACAGCCGGAAACGGCGATCTATCTCCAGCCGCCCCAGGGCAAGACCGTGGCGGAGGTGGTGGCGTACATGAAGGGCAAGGGGCTGTCGTTTGCCCCGGCCACGGTGGGCACCGAGCGCCATTACGTATCCTTCCACCGCGCCCTGGCCGATGAAGTGAACCGCATCCGGCCCACCGAGTCGCGTTCCCGTTCCGACAAATAGTTCTCAGTTCTCAGTGCAGACAGGGCTGCTTCGCTGAGAACTGAGAACTGAGAACTGAGAACTATTGGAGACGTCCATGCCGCCTGCCGCGAAAAAACCTCCCGAGCCCGTTGAAGGGACTTACCTGGAGTCTGACGACGAGATCCGCCAGGCCATCAAGGCACGCCGTGCCCGACTGGCCGCGAAACCTGCCGCCCCGGCCCAGCCAGGCAAGCCACCGCCGCTCGTACCCCCACCGCCGCCACTGGTGGAAGCATCGCCCGCCAGACCTACCCAGCGTCCTTCGCTGGGCCTGCTGTGCATCTGTGACGACGGCAAGCAAGAGGGCGAGTGGGTGCGGTTGCGTGCCGACCGGTATGTCATCGGCCGGGCGGAGGGCGACATCCGCATCCCCCACGATGGGCTCATGTCCGGCCGGCATGCGGAGCTGGTCCGGCAACAGATCCAGCCCGGCTGCTGGCGCTGGACCCTGGTCGATCTGAAGAGCACCAATGGCACTTTTGTGCGCATCGGCAAGACCATCCTGCGGGAAGGGATGGAGTTCCTGATGGGTGCCGGTCACTACCGCTTTGAAACGTCCACGGCGACGGTTGCTTACGTCGCCCAGTCGCCGGCGCCCGCGCAGACGATTCCACCGCGTGGCATGCAGCCGGCCCCGTCCTTCGGTCCCACTCTCGTGGAACTCGTCCAGGGCAAGCCGACCCAGCGGTTCCATCTCACCTTGCCGGAAATCTGGCTCGGCCGGGACCCGCAAACGTGTAACATTGCCAGGCGAGACGATCTCCTCACCAGTCCGCGCCACGCCCGGCTCTTTCGCGACGCCCGCGGGCAGTGGTTCATCGAGAATCAGAAGTCACTCAACGGCCTGTGGCTGCGGATCAAGGAGGAGATGCCTCTGGGCGGCACGTGCCAGTTTCGGCTGGGCGAACAGGTTTTCCTTTTCCAGGTGCCCTGATGAAACTTCGTCTCCAGATCACCACGGCCAACAGCTCGACCACGTTTGAGCATGCGGGTCCGGTCATCCGCATCGGGCGGGCTCCGGAGTTCGAGCTGTCCCTCCAGGGCGACGCGGGCCGGTCGGTCTCCTCGGCGCATGCCCGGATCGATCTGACCGACGACGGGGCGGCCGTGACGGACACCGGATCGACCAACGGCACGCTGCTGAACGATCGCCCGATCAAGGAGCCACAACCGTTGCGGGTCGGGGACCGGGTGCAGCTCGGCTACACCGGTCCGACGCTCAAAGTGCTCGAGCTGGACCTGCAAGGGAAGGCCACTCCCCGTTCATTCACGCTGCCGCCCCGTGTCCTCCTTGCCGGTATCGCGGCGGTGCTTGGGGTCGTCCTCCTCGTCCTTGGAGGGATCTGGCTTCGGAGCAAGGTCACCAATCAGTCGGTGGCGCAACCGAACCACAAGGATCCCGACCCGCCACCCCCGCCGCCCGACCGTCCCAAGCCACCGCCTGACCCGGACAAGGGAACGCGAGAGCCGGGCAACGAAGCCACGCAGTTCGAGGTCCGCCAGGTCGGCCGCTACGTCTCGCTGCCACAGTGGGGCCCCAGCCTGCTCTTGCAACGCCAGGGGGACGCCTACCCGTGGACGGCGGTGCGGCCCGAGGGGCCGGTGTTGTCTTCGCAGACCCTGGTCAGCCTGCCCGGCTACCGCAGCATCATCGCGCTGGGGCGTGAGGATCCTGCCAGAAAGAACGAGAAACCGCCGAAAGATCCGTGGATCGAGAACGGTGTCTATCTGGGACTGTGGGGCAACGTCCCGGAGTTCTCCGGTTTTCCTCCGGTCCTGGAAAGTGTGGTCATGCTGAATGCGCCCGCCTCCGGGCTGGACCTCGATGTCATTCTCGATCGCGGCCGCATCCACATCGCCAACAAGAAGGCCAATGGGTCTGCCCAGGTTCGGCTGCGGTTCCTCCGCGAGGTCTGGGACCTGACGCTGCCCGGCGCGGAGAGCGAAGTGTGCGCTGAGCTTTGGAACTTGCCCCCTCAGGCAGGGATGGCGGATCAGCGCCAGACACCGCTCGGTTGCCTTGGACTGTTCACCAAGGGGCGGGTTCAGCTCCGCACGTCCCAGAAACAATTCGATTTGCAGGGCCAGTCGCGTGTGACCTGGGTCAGCGAGGGCAACGGACCGCCGCAACAGGAAACGCTGGCCAAGCTGCCCGAATGGTGGTGGGCGAAACCGCCGGGCTCCGCATCCGCTCACGCGGCCGACGCGATGCTTTCCCTGCTCGATTGGCAAAAGGTGCTTGCTCCTTCGAGCGAAATCCTGGATCAGGTTCTGACGAACGTCCGCGAGTCGAAAGACGGGACGTACCGCGTTGTGGGCCTCCTGTTCCTGTCCGCCCTGGGCGGACAGCAGTACCTTGCCGAGCTTCTGGATGACCGCCAGCATCCGGAGGTCCGGGGGGCCGCGGCCCATGCGCTGCGTACCTGGCTCAGCCAGAACAGCAGCTGCTCGTCCGAGGTGGAGCGTCTCCTGGAAAAGCGCGGCTATGCCAGGAACAAGGCCACCCGGATCGTGGAACTGTTGCAGCCGTTATCTCGGGACAACCTTTCCCGACCGGAGACGTACCAGCGGTTGATCGACGACTTGAACCACGACAATCTGCCGGTGCGCGACCTGGCCTTCTGGCAATTGGCCCAGCTGGTGCCCACGGGAGCAAAGACCATTGCGTATAACCCGGCTGGCAACGCGGAAGAACGGCGGCAAGCGCTGGAGCAGTGGCGGAAACTGATTCCACCTGGGACGATCCCGAAGCACTGACGTCCAATCTGGCTCCCCGGTTGACCATGCCACTCGCCAACTTCGACTAGCTTTTCGCCGAGGCCGACTCTTCCCGTCCTGCGATCCCCGTGGCCGCCACAGGCGCTGCCGATCCGATTGTCCTGGCAGCCCTCCGCACCGCCTGTGATCGCGGCTGGGGCGATCCCATAATCGCCGGCCGGGAGGCCGACAAGGCGGAACGCTGATCCTGTTGCGCCAATCCGCCGCCATGCGGCAGGAGTGATCTCCGTGAACGAATTGCTCGCCAGCCTGAAGAACGAACTGAAAACGGCAGTGCGAAGGCATCTCGAGACGTTAGGTCGTCGTTTTCCCGAGGAAGAGTTTTACGGCTGCTCCCTTTACACCAGCGATGACGTTTCGAGCATTGTGCCTGTCGCCAATTCCGAGTCCGCAATCAAGGTAGCCGCCTCCGATCAGACGTACAATTATTATCGATTCACGCCGGATGAATGGCGTTACTGGGATGATTTTGGAACGTTCGCCGAAGTGAATCAGATCATCGAACGGATTCACGACGATGCGCAATTCTCATTCCAGGACGTGAAGGAACCGATGCTTCGGGCAGCGTTCCAGGCATTGCGGGAACTCGAAGCAGAGGGCGTGTTTGGCCCGAGGTCGCCTGGACGCTTCGTTGTGTTATGGCTGTCGGACTCTGCAAACGAGATCATGCGCGAATCGGCAGAACAGCTCAATGGCTCCCAGGCCTACAAGAGGTTTTCGGGTGAGCTCTCTTCCCCAGCGCCCGGTCGGGAAGCAACGCCTGAATTTACCCCCGGGGAACTGCATCGTGCCGCATTGCGTGGCGACAATGCAGAAGTGCGGAGGCTGATTTCTAATGGGGCCGACGTGAATGCGTGCGATTCCTCCGGCTGGTCTCCCCTTTTCAGCGCCGCCGTCGTGGGTAACGCGGAGGCCGTGAGACTTCTCCTCGCCTCTGGCGCGGACGTGAACGTGCATGCCCCAAACGGGAACACGCCGCTGCATCACTCCTCCGGCATCATTACCAGGATTCTGCTGGAGAATGGAGCCAACGTCAACGCAGTGAGCAACGATGATTGGACGGCACTCCATTCCGCTGCCTACTTCGGCCGGATCGAGACCGCAAGGATTTTACTGGACCACGGAGCCGACCCGAACGTCAGGAATGATGCTGGGAAAACGCCGCTGGAGATCGCCATTGATCGTGGGCATGGCGAAGTGGCGGGGTTGCTGCAAGTGGAGGATGATGAGGTTATCCCAAACGTCGGCATTGGCATCGGCAAATCGCGCATGGTCCGCCTCGGCATGCCGCAGGATGTCGCAGTGCAGCTGCTTGCTGGTCGGAGGGTCATCCAGGTGGACTTCCGAGGGGAGCCTCCAGTCGTCGCATTCATTCAGTCGTCGAAATACTGGGGCGGTTACGATGGCATTGAGCTGTTTGAAATGGCGGCCGACGATGTGATCGCGGAGATTGTCCGGCGGAAGAACCTCGACCCGAACGTCTATGCGCCGGGCAAGAACGAATACTATTTTCCGGATCTCAACATGATTCTCTGGCGAAGTTGTGCTTCTTCGGAGGATGGGGACCAGGGCTACGTCTTCGACTGCGTCAGTTTGCACGTTCCAGGATATTACACCCCGGAAACAATCGCAAGCATGCGTGAACAGATGGGATTGCCACCTGTCTCGCCGGAAGATGCCTGACCACCGGACTGAATGGAAAGGAGAAAGGAGGAGCAGTGGACTCAGCATGGTATTCCGCTCTGAGCGTACTCGCGGATTCCAGCGCCTTGGTTTACTGGCGCATGGCAAACGGCGTATCGTTCTGGTGGAAACTCACCGATCGCTCCCAGCTGCAAAACGACCGCGTCCGAGATCAGCCGATCCTCTTTTCAGAGATCGCGTCAGTCACGATTTATCGTGAGGCGCGGGCTGGCCGGGAGATCTTCCACTTCGATTGGCCGACGATGAAAGAGTTATTGGAGCGCATCGCCGGGCTGCGGGTGAACCTCCTGGCAGGCGTGCGACCCTGGCCGTCCTGTCCTCCAACAGACGCTCTGGAATTGACCGCAACGGACGCCGGGCCAGAAGTTGCGCCTGCCCGCAGCGACGTTTAGCGTTTTCAGAGTGCGCTGGCCGCTCCGGATAGTATAGCATGGGAGAAGTGGATCGAGCGCCTGATCGCGACTGATGTCTTCACCTGGGAGAAGTCGCGCTGGCCTGGACATTCGATGAGAAGACTCGTCCGTCCCTGGTTGCTTAGACGCTCTTGTTGTTGAATGCTCTCACCGAAACCTGAGGATTGCCCTGGAGACCGTAGTCTGATGCGTTCCCTTGCTACCTCCCTGTCCCTCTCCCTGCTCCTCCCTCTTCTGGCTGCCTGCCTCACACCGGCTGGCGAGCCGCCGTTCGACCTGCGGGACTGGACGCCGCGGCCCGCCACGGGCAAGGCCGAGCCGTGGGAAAAGGCAACCGACAAGGACTGGATCGATCCCCGGCTGCGCTCGATGGACACCGGCCTCTTCTTCGACGCCACCTTCGACGTTCCCAGCTCGGCCGGCAAACAGAAGGTCTACCGCGGAACGGCCATCAAGCTCACCGCCGACGGCAAGGCCGGTGTCCTGTTCGATCGCAACCAGCTGCGCCTCGTGGCCGGCTGGACTGGCGGTTTCCTCAAGCACGGCGAGCGGCGCTTTGGCCTGCTCAACACGCCGGCCCCTGATGGCTCGCTGGGCTTTGCGACCCGTCCGGGCCTCGGCTGGGCCAATCCCTCCGGCAGCTGGGAGAATCCGCATCCGGCAACGGCGCCGCTGCCGCGCGACTGGGGACGTTACCGCGGCCTGTACCTGCATGGAGCGCACGTCGTGCTGTCGTACACCGTCCAGGGCATTGACGTGCTCGATTGCCCGGGGGTCGAGTCAGCCGACGGTCTGACCCTGTTCACGCGGACGCTGGAGGTCGGCCCCAGCGAGAAGACGCTGACCCTTCTGGCCGGGGAACTTCCTGCCGCCGGCCAGGTGCTGAAGACCGCTCGATTGACTGCCGGGGTTGCTCGCAAGGATGGGAACTGGAGCCTGATTGGCTTGCTCGCGCCAAGCGATTCGGTCGAGCTGGGCTTGAAGGAAGCGGGACGGGTCGAAGTGGTCCTGAAGCCGGCCGCCCGGACCCGGCGCATCAAGCTGGTCCTGGCCCATGCGGACAAGGGCAACCAGAAGTCGCTGCTGCGGAAGGTGGAAGCCAGCCCCGGCCCGGTCGATCTCAGGCCGCTCACCAATCCGGGACCGGCTCGATGGACTCAGCCGGTCGTCACCAGGGGCGAGGTCGCTCCCGACAATGCTCCTCTGGTCATCGACACGCTGACCGTGCCCTACGAGAACCCATACAAGGCCCTGATGTTCCTGACCGGCATCGATTTCCTGCCCAGTGGCGAGATTGCCGTCTGCACGGCCCACGGCGACGTCTACTTGGTCAAGGGCGCCAACGCGACCCTGGAGAAGCTGACCTGGAAGCGGTTCGCCACCGGGCTGTATCAGCCGCTGGGGCTGAAGGTCGTTGACGGCAAGATCGTCGTCCTGGAGCGCGGCCAACTGACCCGCCTGCACGATCGCAACGGCGACGGCGAAGCGGACTTTTACGAGTGTCTTTGTTCTGACTGGCACACCGGCAAGGGCGAGCACTCGTTCGATACCTGTCTGGAAACCGACCCGGCGGGGAACTTCTATTTCTTCAAGACCGGGGACACCGACACGCCCACGGGCGGCTGCCTGATGCGTGTGTCCAAGGATGGCCGCAAGAGCGAGGTCTTCGCCACGGGCTTTCGCCATCCGATCGGCCTGGGCGCGTCGCCGGACGGCATCATCACCGGGGCCGATCAGGAGGGGAACTGGATGCCGGCCACGCGCATCGACCAGTACCGGCAGGGCGGCTTCTACGGCGACATGCGCGCCCACCACCGGCCGACGCCGCCGACCAGCTACGATGAGCCGCTCTGCTGGCTGCCGCGCGAGGTGGACAACTCGGCCGGCGGTCAGGTCTGGGTGCCGGCCGGGAAATGGGGCCCGCTGGGCGGAATGCCGCTGCACCTGTCGTATGGGAGATGCAAGCTGTTCCTGTTGCTCAGGCAAGAGGTCGATGGCATCGTGCAGGGAGGGGCGGTGGATCTGGGTCTGACGTTCCTCTCCGGAGTTGCTCGGGGACGGTTCAATCCGGCGGACGGACATCTGTATCTGGTCGGCCTCAACGGCTGGCAGACGGCGGCCCGGCGGGACGGCTGTTTGCAGCGGGTCCGCTATACGGGTCAGCCGCTGGCGGTGCCGGTGGATCTGCAGGTGTGCGCGAATGGCCTCCGCTTGACGTTCAGTCAGAAGCTTGACCCGCGCCTGGCGGCGGATCGCGCCAATTACAGCATCGCTCAGTGGAATTATCACTGGCGGGCCGAGTATGGTTCGCCGCGGTTCAAGGTGTCGGACCCGAAAGAGGTCGGACAGGATGCGGTGCCGATTCAGGCGGTGACGGTGGAGGACGGCGGCAAGAGCGTGTTCCTGAAGCTCGCGGAGGTCAGGCCAGTGATGCAGATGCAGGTGGCGTACCACCTCAAGACGGCGGCGGGCAAACCGCTGGTGGGGTCGGTGTTTCACACGATCCACCGGGTGGGGAATTGAAGGCCCCCATGTTGCACCCCTTCGGGGCTGTTGTCTTCCGCCCCGAAGGGGCGCAACAGGATAGCCTGGGGCAACGCCCCAGGTGTCGGGGGCAACGCCTTCGGAGCTCATGTTTTCCGCCCCGAAGGGGCGCAACAGGATAGCCTGGGGCAACGCCCCAGGTCTTGGGGGGTCGCCCTGCGTTGTGCAACGTTGCCCCCGACACCTGGGGCGTTGCCCCAGGCTATCCTGTTGCGCCCCTTCGGGGCGGAAGACAAGACCCCCGACACCTGGGGCGTTGCCCCAGGCTATCCTGTTGCGCCCCTTCGGGGCGGAAAACATGAGATCCGAAGGCGTTGCCCCCAAGACCTGGGGCGTTGCCCCAGGCTATCCTGTTGCGCCCCTTCGGGGCGGAAGACAAGTCCACCCATTTAATTGTGGCCCCTGCCTCCCGGTTGTCCCCCCACCTTGATCTGCGTCTTGCACAGCAGGCACGGCACCACCTTGTCGCGATCCTGCAACTCCACCAGCATGAACTTGCGGCAGCGCGGGTTGGGACACTGGACGGCAAAGACCGGCGGCGCGGCCGGGATGCCGGCCGGCGGGCCGGCCTGGGGCCTGGGCGGGTTGGTTTTGGCCATGCTCTTGCTCCTCTCACTGGATGCGCAGCGACTGGACCCACCTGGCCTCCTGGGCGATCTCCTCCTCGGTCAGGCCGCTCTGGCGGTGCAGCACCGTGCGGGCCATCTTGCCGCTGGTCATGTCCAGGGCCAGCACGTCGATCAGGCCGTTGCTGGCCACGCCGCAGCGCACCTGGATCGGCGAATGATTGGGCAGGTTGGGCGGCAGCTCCTCGATCCAGCATTCGCCGATGGGGATGCAGTCCTCGGCCCGGGTCGCCTCGCCCTGCAGCACCTTGACCCGGACCACGCGCTGATCGGGGGCCACCGTGTAATAGACCCGGCTGGCGGCGGCGGGCAGCTGGGTGTTCTTCTGCACCAGCACGCTGTTGACCCGCTCCTGCTGCTTGTTGCGGACCTCGACGCCCAGACTGTGGGCGTTGACGTTGATCTCCACCACCTCGCCGAGCAGGGCCCGCGTGGTGCCCTCCAGCCCGGCCAGGGAGCCGGCTTGCTGCGTGGCCAAGATGCCGGCGTGCAGGGCCGCCCCGCGGGCCACCACCTCGCTGACCGCCAGCGAACTGTTGGGCTCCTTGCCGGTCAGTTCCTCGAGCATCTGCCCGGTCATCGGCATGTGCGTCGAGCCGCCCACCAGCAGCACCTGATCCACCCGCTCCCAGCTCAGGCTCGCCTGCCGCAAGACCTGCTGGGCCGTCATCCGCGTGCGGATCAGCAGGTCGCGCGTCAGCGACTCGAACTCCTGCCGCGTCAGCGGCACCGTCAGCATCTTGCCCTCGTGCGAGCAGGTGACGCTGGTTTTCGACAGCTTGCTCAGGGTCCGCTTGGCACGCTCGGCCGCCGAGGAGAGATTGGCCAGCGATTGCGAGTTGGAACGCGGATCGGAACCGTACTGACGCATGAACTGCTCGGCCACGTGGTTGACGATGCGGTCGTCCCAGTCCTTGCCGCCCAGGCGAACGTCGCCCTCGATAGCCAGGCACTGAAAACGCCGGCCGGCCAGCCGAACCAGGGTCACGTCAAAGGTGCCGCCGCCCAGGTCGTAAACCATGACCGTGCGCTCCTCGCCCAGGGCCTGGACCAGCGGCATGCTGGCCGTGCCGCGGGCGCCGGGCTGTGACTGGAACGAATAGGCCAGGGCCGCCGCCGTCGGCTCGTCCAGCACGTCAATCACCTCCAGGCCGGCGATCCGGCCGGCGTCCTGGGTGGCCTTGCGGCGGGTATCGTCGAAGTAGGCCGGGACGGTGATGACCGCCTGATGGATCGGTCCGAGGTGCTGCTCGGCGTCCTGCACCAGCTTGCGCAGGATGATGGCCGACAGGGTCTCGGGCCGGAACTCCCGGCCGGCCACCGGTCGGCCGTAGGCGGCGTAGCCCATCCGCCGTTTGACCAGGGTGGCGACGTTTTCGGGCATCTCCAGGGCCACGTCCAGGGCGGCCTGCCCGACCACGGCGCTGCCGTCGTCCAGCAGCAGCACGGCACTGGGGGTGAGCATGTCCCCGTCGCGGTTGGGTTGCGTTATGGGCTGGCCGTGATCGTCCAGCGTGGCAATGGCCGAGTAGGTCGTCCCCAGGTCAATGCCCACCAGCTTGCCAGACTCCGCCATTGGTTGGTTCTCGCTGCTTCTGCTGCAATCCCGAGCGGTCGCCGGGAGATCGCGGGGGAGTTCCGGACCGCGGATTGGTGAATGGTTATTGTATCGCTCCCGCCTCAAAGACGGAAGGGTCCGCTGGCGCCGCTGGCTCAATGGGTCTGTTCCCCTTGCCGGAAGGGCAACAATCGCAAATAATAAACCTTTCACGTGGTGGCGTGCTGCAGCCGTGCGATGGCACCGCCTTTCCCGGCTCTCCAGAGGATGCTCTCCCGGAGGCTGGCCCGGCGTGGATGCTCCATGAATGCGATCAAAGTGAAACTGCTGGTCATTCAGGGACGGCCCCAGGGCAAATTCCTTGTGTTTGCTCCGGGGAGCTATTATTTCGGCCGAGGGGAGGAATGCCAGGTTCGCCCCAACAGTCCCCTGGTCAGCCGGCAGCACTGTCTGCTGCGCGTCACCGAGGTGGGCGTCTATCTGAGGGACCTGGGCAGCCGGCACGGCACCCTGGTGAACGGCGCTCTGATCCAGAACGAACGGCAGATCCACCCGGGCGACCAGATCCAGATCGGTCCGCTGGTTTTTGAAATGCAGGTTACCCTGAGCGAGACCCCCGCCCAGCCGGCGGTCCTGGACCAGCCCGCCAGCCCCACTTCCGAGACGTTCGCGGGAGTCCCCCTGGCCGACGTGGACGGCCTGCCCAGCACGGAGGAAACCCGCGACCAGCCCACGCTGGATGACTCCGAGGAGTGAGCCTCCCAACCCCGTAGCCGCAGGCTTTGGATGCACGAACCGAAAGGCGAGCGGCGCGGCGTCAGCCCGCCGGTGCTTGTCCTTTACCGGCGGGCTGACGCCGCGCCGCTCGCCTTTCGGTGAGCAGCTTCAGTTCCACACCCCCAGCCAGTCACGCTCGTACAGGGAGGGCTTGTGCAATTCCTGGGCCTGCTGGTAGGCCCACTGATACAGGGCCTGCTGCCACTGGGCGACCTCGGGCGAAACGGGGGAAAACAGACCGGTGGGGACGATCATGAACGAGCCGGAGGCCAGCGGGTTGCCGGGAGGCTCCAGGGGGCCAGCCGGCCCCCGAAGCCGGCGGTGGAAGCGGTTGGGGTCCATTGGCGGGTTCTCGTTTCCGGTGCCGAGGGTCGGTCGCCAGACGGTCAGCCGGGCCGACCAACACAAAATAAACTGTCTCTAATATCGGCGAACGGGCCCTGGACGCAAGGAGACCTGCTTTCCTTCCGGCCGACTTTTTTCCGCGAATCCTGGTAAAATCGTTGCAATTGGCAAACTGCACTGACTATAATCTCCCGCATCCGGCTGGAAACTCGATGGACGGGTTTCCAGGGCAAGGAGCTTTCGCCTGCCACGACGCAGGCGAAAAGGAACCTATCCAAGGAGTTTGCGAGGATGAACAGCGCGATGATGATGGAACGGACCGGGATCAGTCTGCCGGGCATGGGCGTTCCGGGCGTCGGCACCCCCACGGTGGGCGGCCCCGCCGGCACCGCGACGGGCACCAACTGGTTGGTGGTCCCCCGCTGCACTCTCAAGTTCGAGCGGTGCCAGGGCGGCATGAAGGTCCAGTGCGTCTGTGCGGACGACAAGGTGGCCTGCAGCATGATGCAGAACCTCTGCACCATGCTCCAGGGCGGCATGTGCAGCTACTGCGTGCAGCTGAACGGCATGACCGTCTGCACCGTCAACCTGACCATGGGCCTGTGCCGCTGCGAGCTGACCGAGCACGGCGTCTGCGTCACCTGTACCTCGGGCGACCAGAAGTGCTGCGAGATGATCCAGGCCTGCTGCGACAGCCTCAACTGCCTGGTCAACAGCGGCTGCACCTGCTGTGTGGTGATGAACAACACCCCCATCTGCTGTGGCACCAGCGAGAGCGTCGGCTCTCAGACCACGGGCAAGCCCCAGGGCAAGCGCTAACGCTTAACCCCTCCCCCCCGAGGGTGTGGGCTTGTTTCGACCCCTGCCGGCTTGCCCGGCAGGTGAAGCAGGTCTCTGGCTAGAAGGGCCGGAAAGAAAAACGGTTGTTGCGCCGGCTCCCCTCTAGCCAATGACCTGCTTCACCTGCCGGGCAAGCCGGCAGGGGTCGAACAATACCCCAACCGCAGAGGGGTTGGGGGAGGGGTTTCTGGCCCGCACCATTGACAGGCCCCCTTCCATGCGCCATTCTGAAGTGGTGGTTGTTCCAACCTCTTCCCGCTCCCATCGAGACCAGGGCCATGTATCGTTTCCTGCCTCTCTTCTTGCTTGCGTTGTCCCTGTCCGCCCGTGCTGCCGATCCGCCCGCGGATGAGAAGAAGCCGGAAACTCCCCCGGAAAAGAGTTCCACGCCGCCGCTGACGCCGGGCAAGGACATGCCCGGGGCGTTTCATCCCTTCAACGTCACCGGGGCCCGCAAGGACCATTATCATTGCCCGATCTCCCAGACCGGACTGAACTCCGGTATCCTGCTCCTCAGCCGGGACCTGGAGCTGACGGAGCCGTTCAAGGAACTGCTGATGCGGCTGGACAATGCCGTCGAGAAGAACCCCAACGTCAAGATGAGCGCCTGCTGCGTCTTCATCCCCGACGAACTGCCCGAATACACGCCCGAGATGTTCCCCGGCGACGACATGGTCAAGGCCCGCAAGGACCAGGCCGACAAGGTCGATGACAAGCGCGAAGAGCTGTCGGCCAGGATCAAGGACCTCGCCCAGCAGACCATGCTGCGGGACAAGAACGTGGTGCTGGCCCTGACGAACAAAAATGACCTGAAAGCCTACAGCCTGGCGGACAACGCGGTCTACGTGGTCGTCCTCTACCGCAAGTACGAGATCCTGGCGGTCGAGTCGCTGGAGAAGGAGAAACTGACGCCGGAGAAGGTGTCCGAGATCCTCAAGCTGATCGGCGACAAGCTGGGAGCGCGGCGGAAGTGACCTTCAAGCCCCGAAGGGGCGGCAGTCAATAGACCAGGGCGTGAGCCCGGTCACTTGCCCCCCTTGATGAGCCGCAGCGCTTCATTTGAATACTTCCGGAGGTTCGCGTCCTCGGACATCGCGGTCTTTTCCAGTTCCTTGATGATTTCCTTCTGGTTGGCCTTTCCTCTCAGCCATCCCAGGGCTTCCGCGGCCAGGAAGCGGCCGTCACCGCCCTCGATGTCCTTGACGCCGCTGTTGCCCCGGTTCTCGCCGGTTTCATTGACGCGCAACTCGGCGCCTTTGTAAAGCCTGATGTCCGGTGATTTGAGCATCTCCAGCAAAGTATCGGCCACCCGGTCGGTCGCCTGCTCGTGTAAATGGAGGGCCAGCACCCTGGCCGCCTCCTGGCGGAGAAAAGCCGGCTCCTGGGCGTTGTCCACGACCTCGTAGAGGGTGTCCCGGACCCGGTTCTGATGGACGTCCTTGACTTTGAAGAGCACGTCAATGCACCTGTGGCGGATCTGGCGATTGGGATCGTGGCGAATGACTTCGACCACGGTGGGAATGGCCTTCTGGTTGGCCTCCTCCCCGATCTCGAACAGGGCCAGGCCCGCAAACAGGCGGACGTCCAGGTCGGGCTCCTTCTCGCCCTTGAGGACCTGGGCCAGCTTCGGCACGGCCGGCTCGGCCAGCGGACCAATGTGAGCCAGGGCCACGGCGGCTTTCTTCCGCACACCCACGGTCGAGGCTTCGAGGGCGTTCGTCAGGTCCAGCACCGCCGGCGCCGCCACCTCCTTCATCTGTCCCAGCGCGGACGCGGCATTTTCCTGCACGTGGGGGTCCTCGTCACGCAGCGCCTCTTGCAAGATCGGCAAGGCCAGTCGAGATTTCAGCCCGCCAATGTTCGACAGGGCAAACGCGGCCGGCTGGGCAATCTCGGCATCTTCCCACGCCAGATACGGATACAGCCGGTCCGCCAGTTTCTGATCCTTGCTGCTGACCAGCTTGACGATCTTCTCCAGGGCCGTCTTGAACACCACCGGGTCGCCGGTGTCCTTCTTGCTTTCCCGGTCGATCAGATCCAGCAGCGGCTTGACCGCGGGGCTGGCCGTGGGCAGGCCGATGTCGCCCAGCGCGGTGGCGGCGTCCCGGCGGACCAGCGGCTCGGCGTCGCCAAGCAGAGTACACAGGTCGTTGACCACCGCCGGGCCGCCGGCCGGGCCGAGACGACCCAGGGCCCAGGCGGCATTCTGACGCACGGCCGGGCTCGCATCCTTCAGGGCGGCTTGCAGCGTCGGCAACGCCTTGACCGCGGCCGGTCCCATCGCTCCCAGGGCGTAAACCAGCCCGCGTCTGGCGCCGGCGTTCTTTTCCTGGCCAATCCGCTCGACCAGGGCGGGTCCGAGCTTGTCCCAGTGTTCCGGCGTCGCGGGCAGCTGTTCTCTCTCTTTCTGGAGGCGAAAACGCTGCTCCACGGCCAGGATGACGTCTCCGAGGGCCATCGCCGCCGTTTCACGGACGCCGGGATTGGCGTCGTTCTGCGCCCGGTGCAGGAGCTTGGGCAGGTAAAACTCGGCGTCGGCGCCGAGCCGGCCGAGGGCAAAGGCGGCGCCGCGGCGCTGGCCCACGTCGGAATTGTCGGCCGTCAGTTGCCGGGCCCAGTCGGTGCCGGTGCGGCCCAGGAAATTCCCGGTCTGGCCGAAGACGGTCGCTGGACCGACAAGCAGGATCAAGAAGGCGAGGTTGACCATCGCTGTGGTGGATCGCATGGGGCTGCTCCGGAGTTGCGTCTGTTTGGCGATTTCGGGAGAAAGATTGGACCACCGTTCCCGTGGGTGCGCGCAGCGCACCCACGGGAACGGTGGGTGGACCAAGCATTTCCCTCAAACCGCCTGAAGCGACCAGCGTGGCGGTCAATCACTTACCGGGAGGCGGCCCCAGCTTCACGGGGACGGTGAGGGTCTGGGCGCCGCGCTGGAACTGGAGCTTGACCTCGGCACCCGGTTTGAGCCCCTCAAACACCTTGATCAGATCGGCCACCGCTCCAATCTTGGCATCTCCCAGCGCCAGGAGCTTGTCGCCTGTCTTGAGCCCGGCCCGCTCGGCCGGACTATCCTTGGCCACCTGGGAAACCGTGGTGGTGTTTTGCTCGAAGCCCAGGCCCAGATCCATGGGGTTCGCGGGCTTTCTCCCCGTCAGCTCCTCGTAGGCCATCTTGGCCATGTAACTGAGCAATTGCGGCCCATCCTTGCGCTCGCTGACGTCCTTCAAAGCGGCGGTGACGTTCTCGTTCTTGTCGCCGATGGCGACCAGGGCGCCGAGGGCGGTGCCGGCCACGTTGGGGTCCTTGTCGTTGAGCGCATCAATCAAGCGGTTCACGGCCGGCTTGCCCTTGATCAGGGGGCCCAGCGCCGCCAGGGCCAGGGCCGCGTGGTGCCGCACCGGAATCTCGAATTGAGGACGCAACAGCCTGGAGATGGCATCGACCTTGCCGTCATCGATCTTGCCCTCGATGGACATCAGGCTGACGTTGGCCCAGATGGTCACGCGATGGTCCTTGTCTTCTCTGCGCCACCAGCGCCTTCAGGACAGCATCCAGCTGCTGTGGGGTGCCAGGCCGGCCCAGGATGCCCATGCCCTTGACCGCCTCCAGACGCACCGCCACGGCATAGTCCCGGGATGCCGTGATCATCGCATCGACAGCCCTCGGGTCGGGTGGTGCCTTGGCGTTGTGGCCCGCCGACATCAGCGCGGTCAGACAGGCCTGACGCACGGAAAACGTAGCTATGTTCCTGGACTCGGTGACCAGGTGGTCAATGGCGGGCTTGGCCTCCTCGCCATAGCGGATCAGGGCCAGGGCGGCGTAGTAGCGGGCCTGCGACTGCGAATCGGTGAGCCTGGCGCTAAGGGCCTGCACCACACGGGCTCGGTCGGCCTTCTTGATGGGCAGGACGTTGAGGATCTGGATCGCCCGGATGCGCGGGGCGGCGTCGGGATAGTGGTAGCCGATGGGGGTGGTGTAGGCACAGCACCAAATGATCGTGTTGAGTACTTCCGGATTTTCGAGCGCCTCGCCAAACGCCGGCAGGATGTTGAGGAGTTCCTCCTGGACGCTCGGATCTTTGTTCGTCTTCAGCTCGTGAAGCACCTGCGTCAGGCTTTTGCCCTGGTACTCGGAGATCGACATGGACGCAGGGATGGTCGCCCCGCCCGTGTTGTCCTCGGGTTTCTCGTTGGGCTGCAGAGCGGGAGGGCGGGGAGGCTCCGGCGGTTGCTTGTTCCCCGGTTGTTTCTGTGCCTGCGCGGGGAGCGTGGCGAGCAGGAGAACGACTCCGGTCCAGATTCCGCAGCGATACATGGTTTGAACCCTCATCGGCGAGGCCTGTACGTACTCCGCAAGCATACCAGGACAGCCCTACCTAGAGCAACGATCTTTCCAAAAATCCTTGCGCAGGACTTTTCCGGTTCGCTGCCGATTATCGCGCCTGGGACCGAGCCGACCCCGGGTTGCGCTGCGCTCCACCCGGGGTCGGCTTTGGGGACGGACCCTGGAGAATTTGTTTGACGCCCGGCGGCGCTTTGTTAAGAATAGAGGAATGAATCGCCTGTCCTCATTGGCCAGGGGAACCTGCTGCTGGCATCCGAGGTCTTGTGAAGGCCCCAGCCTCACGAACGGGTCATGAACCACCGGCCATTCCCACCCCCCCACAGGGTTGCCGGGTCCGGAACCGGGACCGCGGGCGTCCGCTCTTGTCCATGAGTCGTGTTCCCCGGCCTGGCCCTCCAGCCGGACGGCGCGAGCCCCAGCTCTGCCGACCGCTTGACACCCCGAATGGTCCCTCCCGAGGAGGTCTTCCAGAATGACCGCCGCAAGCGATCGTGGGTCCCTCTTTTCTTCCGCGCTGCGAATCCTTCTGGTCGCCGGCCTGCTTGGCGGGTGGCAGGCGTCCCTGAACGAAACCCGGGCCCAGGCCAAGCCCGACCAGGCCGCCCTGCTGCTGGACAGCGCCCGCAAGGCCTCCACCGAGAAGAACTATCCCGTGGCGGCGATGCGCTTCCGGGAATATCTCCAGCGATTCGCCTCGAACAAGGACGTCAACCAGGCCCGCTATGGTCTGGTCCTGGCCCTGCTGGAAGGCCCGACCCGTGATTACCAGGCTGCCCTGGAGCAGCTCAACCGGCTGCTGACCGCCAAGGACCTGCCGGAACGTCCCTACGTGGTCTGGTACGCCGGCCTGTGCTATCGCGCTCTGGGGACCGGGTCGCTGGCCCAGGCGGAAGCGAAGCCGGCCGAGGCCGCCCAGCATCGAGCCAATGCGAAGGCCCGCTTCGAGGAGGCCGGCAAGCAGTTCGCCGCCGCGGCCGTCGCGTTCGCCGCCGCGGTCAAGGACCCCGATCCCAACGCCAGGGAAATCCCCATCGAGCTGGAGTGGGCCGCCCGTGCCCGCTGCGATCAGGCCGAGATGCTGCTGCGCACCGGCAAGACCGGCGCGGCCCAGGACGTCACGGCAGCATTCCTGAAAGACAAGCTGCTGGCCCGCAGCCGCTATCGCGGACTCGGGATCTACCAGCACGGCTTCGCCAGCTTCCTGCTCAAGGATTACTTCACCGCCGGCCGATCGCTCAGCCAGCTGACGCCCTTCACCGATCCGATCTGGGGCAGTCATGCCCGCTATCTGCTGGCCCGCATCCATCAGGCCGACGGCGAGCGCCAGGAAGCCATGCAGGAATACGAGGCCGCTCTGAACGAATACAACCGGCAGAAGGCCCGCGGCATCGAGGAACTGAAGCAGCCGGAGCGCTTCAAGAACGATCCCGAGGAAAAGGCCCGGCTGGAACGGCTGGTCCGCGGCGCTCCGCCCGATCACGTGGCTCGTTCCCTGTTCTTCCTGGGCGTGCTGCAGTACGAGGATGGCCGCTTCGCCGAGGCCCTGACGCGCTTCGCCACGTTCGCGCAGCAGATGCCCAACTCGCCGCTGACCAACGACGCCCGGCTGCGGCAGGGGTTTTGCCAGGTGCAGCTGAAGCAGTTCAACGAAGCGGTGAGGACCCTTGAGCCGCTGGTGAACAAGGACACGAAGCTGGCCGACCAGGCTCAGCTCTGGATCGGCAAGGCCCAGGTCGGGGCAGGCTTCTTGCCGTTCGCCCTGCAGTCGCTGAAGCAGGCGGCCAGCCGGGCCAGCCAGCTGGTCCCGCAAGATCCGGACGCGAAGGTGCGCTACGCCGAGATCCTCGCGGAAATGGCCGATACACAGCAACTGGCAAAGAACTACCTGGAAGCAGCCGCCCTCTATCGCGAGGTGCTGGCCAAGAAGTCGCTGCCGCGGCGCGAGGAGGAACTGACGCTCAGCCTGGCCACGGCCTGTCAGCTGGCCGGCGACTTCAGCAAGTCGGATGAGGTCTGCGGCCAGTTCCGGGCCCGCTTCCCGAAGAGCGTGCTGCTGCCGGCCGTGCTGTTCCGCCACGCCGAGAACGCCTGGTTCAGCCTGCTGCAAGCCGAGAAGCTGCCCGACGCCCAGCAGCGGGCCCGCGAGGTGTCGCGCTGGAACGACGAGGCGCTGGAGCGCTACCAGGTGGTGGTCGAGAAATTTCCCGAGTTCCCGCAGGTCAACCTGGCCCGCTACGGCGTGGCGCTGGCCTATTACCGCAAAGGCGATCTGGAAAAGGCGAAGGAAAAGCTGGAAGCGATCCCGGCCCCCGAGCGCACCGGCGAGCTGGGCCTGGTGTCCTACCAGCTGGCCGACTGCCTGATCCGGCTGACGCCAACCAAGGTCGATGATGCCATTGCCGCCGGCCAGGCGGAGGAGATGCTCAAGACCACGATCGAGCAGCTGACTGCGTTCGTCGGCAGCAACCCGAACGGCCCGCAGGCTCCCGACGCTCTGCTGAAGCTGGGGCACTGTTACCAGCGTCAGGCCGGGCTTCTGGCCCAGCCGCCGGAGCGGCAAAAAGCCCTGGCCAGTGCCCGGGCCGCTTACGACCAGGTGAGGCAGCGCTTCGGCAATCGTCCCGAGGCCGCGCAAGCAATCTTCGAGCGCGCCCGGGTGATCGGGCTGCAAGGCGACCCCAACGGGGCCATGAACGAGCTGCGGCGCTTCAGCAGCAATCCGCTGAAGAACAGCCCCGTGGCCCCGCTGGCCGTGCTGCGTCTGGCGACGCTGCTGCGCAGCCAGAACAAGGCCGCCGAGGCGGCGGTCGAACTGGCCCGGTGCCGGCAAGACCACGAGGCAGCGCTGAGCCGCGATCCGGCCCGCGCTGGCCTGGTATCGCTGCTGCTGTACCACCACGGCGTCGCTCTGCGCGAGGCGGGCAAGCGAACCGAGGCGCGGGCCCTGTTCGAGCAGCTCCTCAAGCAAGCCCCGGATCGGCCGGAGTCGGCCGAGGCCGCCCTGCGTTCGGGCCAGTGTCTCAAGGAGGAGGCAGCAGTCAAGCTGACCGAAGCCGAGAATCGCCTGGCCCAGCCCAACCTCAAGCCCGAGATCCAGCAGGCCGCCGTCCGGGCACGGGAGTCGGCGACCAAGGAGATGAAGGACGCCATCAGCTATTTGCAGGCCCAGGCGGACCGGCTGAAGCAGAAGCAGCCGGAATCGGAGACGCGGGCCCGAATGCTGTACGAGGCCGCCTGGGGCTTTCGTACACTGGCTGACCTGGAGACGGCCCAGGCACGCAAGAAGCTCCAGCAAGAATTGTGGCAGAAGCGCCGCGACGATCTGGCCCGGAAGCTCGGGCCCGGCAAGCCGCTGTCGAACGTGCCGCAGCCGGAGGTGCCGCTGTCGGCCATTCCGCTGCAGCCCTCGGAAACGGCTGCACGCACGCACTACCAGGCGCTGCTGCAAGCCTTCCCCGATTTGCCCATCCGCGCCGACGTCTGCCTGGAGCTGGCCGAGCTGTTCGCCGAGCGCGGCGAACACGACAGCGCCATCAAGCTGCTGCGTGAGGCCCTGGACAAGGAGCCGGGGCCCGAGGTGACCGACAAGGTCCGGGTGCGCCTGGGCGATTGCCTCCTGTCCAAAGGCGATACCAAGGGGGCGCTGGTCCAGTTCAACGCCGTGGTCGCCAACCCCAAGAGCAGCCAGCTGGCGGAGGCCCTGTATCGCTCTGCCGAGTGCTTCCTGCTCGCCGGCGACAACGGCGAGGCGGTCAAACGGCTGACGCGCTTCCGCGACGAGGGGCCGCTGCGGCACGTGCCCGGAGTTTCCGACCGGGCCCTGCTCCGAATGGGCCACGCCCTGGAGCGTCTGAAGCAGTGGGAAGCGAGCCGGCAGGCGCTGGAGACGCTGCTGAACCGCTTCCCCGGCAGTCCGTGGGCGGCCGAGGGGCGCTACGGCATGGGCTGGGCCCAGCAGAACCTGAAGCAGTACGACAACGCGGTCGCTTCCTACACCCTGGTCACGAGAATGACCGCGGGCGAACTGGCCGCCCGGGCCCAGCTGAACCTGGGCCTGTGCCGGCTGGCCCAGAAGCGCTACCAGGAGGCGACCACCGCGCTGCTGGTGGTGCCGCACAACTACGACTATCCGCGGCTGAGCGCCATCAGCCTGCTGGAGGCGGCCCGGGCGCACTCCGAGAACAAACAACGCGACCAGGCGATCCAGCTGCTGGAGCGCGTGGTGCGCGATCACCCCAATACCGAGCAGGCCGACGCCGCCCGCAAGCGGCTGGTGGAACTGAAGAAGGGCGCGTAGCGAACGATAACACCGCATTGCTGCTTGCGGCTTAGCGCTCCATGCGCTAAGCCGCAAGCGGCAAAAGGGAGGGTCCATACGCATGTCACGATTTACACGCGGAACCCGTTGGGTCATTGGTCTGGGCGCTCTCGCCTTGCTGCTGACCCTGATGAATCTGCCGCAACCGGCGCAGGGCTACGTCGAGGCGCCGCACAGCTTCGGGCAGATCATCGCCCTGTCCACGAACGTCCTCGTCTGCCGCATCGAGAAGGTGGATCGGGAGAAGAACCTGATTATCTACCGCAAGGTGCGCGACCTGAAAGGCAACTACCCCGTCGAGGTGATCAAGCACAACATCGGCAAGGCCGGCTTCCATCCGCGCGAATGGCAAACGGCGATGGAGCTGGCCGAGGTCGGCAAGACGACCATCTTCTTCCACAACGGCGGGGCCGGCGAGATGTGCCTGGGCAACTACTGGTATCAGATCTACCCCGGCGGCGAGTGGTGGAACATGAGCCACGGCGAGCCGTTCCTGCTGCGCAGCTTTGCCGGCAGTCCCGAGAAGCTGGCCAGCCTGGTCACCGACGTGCTGGCCGGCAAGGAAGTGGTCGTCTCCTGCATGGTGGACGGCAACAAGGACGACCTGCACCTGCGGCGGGCCCGGATCCAGAGGCTGCGAGCGAGCCTCAAACTGCAAGACTACAACCCCAAGCGCGATTTCGTCGGCTGGGGCGGCGAGGACTTCCGCCGGGTCAACGGGATGCCCGGCTTCACGCACGTATCGGCATTGACGCGGGTTGATCCCGACGCCCAGGCCATCTCCGCCCTGGACATGGACGGCGACGGCAAGACCGACCTGTGCCTGGTCGGCGGCAGCCGGGTGGCCCTGCTCCAGAACGCCGGCGAGTCGCTGACCGAAGTCAGCCTGCCCACACAAGCCCGAAGCGCAAGCGACGGGCCGTCGGCCGTCGGCTGCCGGGCTGCGGTCTGGGCGGACTACAACGGCGACGGCCGGCCCGACCTGCTCCTGGCGACCACCACCGGACCGCGGCTCTACACCAACGCCGGCAAGGGCGTCTTCCACGACGACACCCATCTGCTGCCGCTGGAGGCGGGCTACAACCTGACCTCGGCCGTCTGGATCGACGAGAACGGCGACGGCCGGCCCGACATCCTGCTGGGCAATGGCTACCACGGTCTGCGGCTGCTGCGCAACGGCGGTCCGATCGACGGTGTCCAGGTGCCGCTTCTGCTGGGCGAGTGGCAGTACGTGGGGCCGTTCAGCAACGCCAGCATGCGCGGCTTTGACGTGGTCTACGCGCCCGAGAAGGAGATCAACCTCAAGGCGAAATATCCCGGACGCGGCGGCCAGGTCAGCTGGAAGGAGGGCAAGTTCCCGGATGGCCAGGTCAACAACCTGGCGATCTTCGCTCCACAGCTCAACTTCGATGGAGTGGTCTATCTTTACCGCGAAATCACCTGTGCGGTGCCGACCGAATTGCCCATTTCCCTGGGCAGCGACGACACGCTGACCGTCTGGCTCAACGGGCAGAAACTGCTGGCCGAAAACGTCTACCGCGCCTGCGCTCCCGACCAGCACCGTCTGACGCTCAAGCTCAAGGCGGGCAAGAACCAGCTGCTGCTGAAGATCTGCCAGGGTCAGGGCGAATGGGCGTTCTACTTCAAGGCGGAGGGAGCCATCCCCAAGGCGGTGAACTGGCGCTTCGCGGACGTCTCGGACAGTGTCGGCCTGGGCCTGGCCGGCATCGGCGGCAGCACCAAGGGCAACACGCTGACGGTTGCCGACGTCAACGGCGATGGCCGGCCCGACTTCCTCTACGGGGCCGGCACCGGCATTCTGGCCCTGAACACCGGCAAGGGCTTTGTCGAGGCCCGCGCTCACGGCATCGCGTACAGGCCAGGTCGGGTTGGTCCGGTCTTCGGCGACTTCCTCAACAATGGGGCGATGCATCTGTTTGTGCCGCAGGAGAACGGCTGCAAGCTGTTCCGCAACGACGGCAAGGGCAAGTTCACCGACGTGACCGCGAAAGCGGGGCTGGACCGGTTCAAGGGCCAGGCCACCAGTGCGGCCTGGGGCGACGTGGACAGCGACGGCCAGCTGGACCTGGTCATCGGCTGTCTCCGCGAGCCCAACCGCTTCTTCCGCAACAAGGGCAATGGCACCTTCGAGGACGCGACCGAAGCGCTGGGACTGGACCAGAAGGTGTTCAACACGCAAGCGGTCTGTCTGGTGGACCTCAACGGCGACGGCGTCCTGGACATGGTCTTCAACAACGAGGGCCAGGACGCGGTCGTCTTGCTGGGCAATCCGGAGACGCTGAAAAAGAAGACGCCGGTGACGCTGCAAATCGGCGGCAAGGTCGGCGTGGTCGGCAGCCGGGTGAAGCTGCTGGACAGGGAGGGCAAACTGCTGGCGAGCCAGTACGTTTCCGGCGGCGACGGCCGGGGTGGCCAGACGGCGCCGCTGGCCCGCTTTGCCCTGGCGCCGGGCACCTACCGTGTGGAGGTGCAATACTCCACCGGCGAGCGCCGGGCCAAGGAGATCCAGGTGGCCGGCAGCCACGTCAAGGGAGTGATTGACGAACAAACGCCGAAGATGGAGTGAACAAGAAAGTAGTCATCACGCTCCGCGTGATGGTTATCCTGCTGGGCTACGATGAAAGGACCAACCCGTGAAGACACTCACCTTGTCTTTGTCGCTCATCTGTCTTTCGCTGCCGCTTCTGGCCGCGCCGGTCCAGGAACAGTCTTCCTGGACCACCTACCGGGCCAATCCGCAGCGGACCGCCAGCAGCGATCAGAAAGAGGGCCCGACGACTCCCAAGGTCCTCTGGGTCTACAAATCGCAGGAGCACTTCATCGCTTCGCCGTTGCCGGCCGGGGATCGGCTCTACGTCACCGGCATCGGGGCGTTCAACGTCTCGACGCTGTACGCGCTTTCGACCGATCCGAAGGCCAGCGAGCGCATCGTCTGGAAGAAGTCGGCTCCGTTCCTGAAACTGCCGAGCGTCAGCACGCCGGTGCCGTACAAGGATTTGCTGATCTTTGGCGATGGCATGCACCAGACCGACGGGGCGATCCTGTACGCGCTGCGCGCCGAGAAAGGTCCAGGGGTCTGGCAGTATCCGGTGCCGGGCAACCTGGTTCATCTGGAGGGCTCGCCGACCATCGCCGGCAACCGGGCCCTGATCGGCGGCGGCGCGGCCGGGGTGCTGTGCGTGGACATTAACCGCGTCACCCTGGACGGCAAGGAGCTGGCCCTGCCCGCGATCCAGAAGGTCCTGGAGGACAAGTGGGCCCAGCTGCAGGCCAAGTACCAGGAGGAAAAGAAGAAGGATCCCGATTTCGCGGTGCCGCCCAGCGAGGATCAACTACCCAAACCCGCTCCGGTGCTGGCCTGGCAGCAGGGCCAGGAAAAATGGCACGTCGATGCTCCCATCACGGTGATCGACGACGAGGGAGGCCGGGGCCAGGTGCTGGTCTGCTCGGCCTTTCTGGACAAGGAGCAGGTCGGCGATCGGGCCCTGTTCAGTCTGGATCTGCACGACGGGGCGATCAAGTGGCGAACGCCGTTGAAGCTCAATCCGTGGGGCGGCCCCTCGGTCGCCGGCGACACGGTGGTGGTCACCGGCAGCACGGTCGGCTACGATCTGAAGGCGCTCAAGAACGCCAAGGGCGACATCGCAGCCTACGATCGCAAGGAAGGCAAGGAGAAATGGCGGAAAGAGATCCCGGGGGGCGTCGTTTCCTGCGCCGCTATGACAAAGGATCTGGCCGTGGTGACGGCGACCGACGGCAAGGTGCGGGCCTTTGACCTGGCCTCGGGCGAGAGGCGCTGGGTCTACGATGCCAAGATGCCGCTGTTTGCTCCCGTGGCAATTGCGGGCAACGTCGCCTATGCCGGCGACCTGCGTGGGGTGATCCATGCGATCGATCTAACTGCGGGCACCGCCAAGTGGACGCTTAACCTGGGGACCGATCCGGCGGTGAAAGCGCCCGGATCAATCTATGGTGGCCCAGTGGTACTCGGCGGACGCATCTACGTTGCCACCTGCAACCTGGAAGGGGCGCTGGCCCGGCAGCCGACCGTGGTGGTCTGCATCGGCGAGAAGTGACACCGAAAGATAGTAGCCATCACGCTCCGCGTGATGGGACCATCACGCGGAGCGTGATGGCTACATCGAGGAACCCTTGAAAGGAGCGATCGCCATGTCCCGACTGATTCCCGCGTGCGGCCTGATCCTGCTTGCCCTTTGCGGCTCCCATGCGCTCGGTGCCGACAAGCCGGGCGGTGTCACCGTGGAGAAGGACAAGAAGCGGGTGGTGATCGACGCCAAGATCGCCCCGCGCAAGATCAACGATCCGGCCTTCAAGGAGATCTACCCGATCGAAGTGATCGCCTGCTGGGCGTTCCCCAAGGGGAAGAAGTCTCACGAGACGGTGGTGACCATCGAGGCCAATCCCAGCGCGGTCCACAAGGCGCTGGAGGAATTGGGTCTGAAGCCCGGCAAGCCGGTGGTCGGCGAGGTCAAGGAGACGGCGTCGGGGCCGGAGGTCAACCTCTTCCTCGAATTTACCGGGGCCGACAACCAGGCGAAGCGGGTGCCGATCGAGAAGACCTTGGTGGATCGCAAGACCAACAAGAACCTGCCCAAGCTGAAATGGCGCTTTACCGGATCGGTCATGACGCAGCCCGATCCCAACAAGCCGGAGAAGGTCTACGGGGCTGACCTTTCGGGGACGCTGATCGCCATCTTTCCGGTGACCGACCAGACGGTGTTCCAGACCAACCTGACGATGAAGGAAGAGAAGTTCGTCAAACTGGAAACCGACAAGAAGGTGTTGCCCAAGGAAGGCACTCCAGTCAAACTGGTGATCGAGGTTCCGTGAGCTGACATCCCCTTGCAAGAACGAATTCGCGGGAGAACGTTGGATCATGTTCAGACAAAAGTGGCAGACGCTCCTGATCCTCCTTCTGGGTCTAACGGTGGTGGCGGGCGGCACCTGGCTGGCCCGTGCCTCGGCGCAAGCACGGACCGCGCCGGCCGGCGACAAGCCAGATCCCTTCACCGTGGACGTGAACAGGCCGCCGCCGCTGCCGATGCTGGGACGGCCCGTGTCGGATCGGGCATCGCTAGAGGATCCGACCACGGACGCCGCGGCGGCCGCGGCCACGGCAGCGACGGTGCCACAGCGCACCAACCCGGTGCCGTTCCAGCGGCTGAGTGTGCCCGATCCGTTCGAGAATCGAGGGCCGGTGCAGTTGAAGGAGACTCCCGCGGAGGACGCCACGCCGCCCCTGGCGGCGCCGCGGACGCCGGGACGGTGAGGCGAACCGGCTTTCACTCCTCGGAAGTGGTCAGCGCACTTCGAGGGTGAACTCCGGATGTCCCAGGCTGTTCGTGTTCTGGAGCAGGCGAAACGACTTGCCGAACACGGTGGACTTGATCCACTCCTGCTGTTTGCGGGTCGCAGCGTAACCCCGGGAAGTGCTGCGCAAGATGTCGAAGTGCAGCGGCTGCTTGCGGGCGTCCACCATCCAGTATTCGCGGACTCCAGCTTCCCAGTACGCTTGCCGCAGTTGCTCCCGATCCTTACGCACGGAGCTGTCGCTGATGACCTCCAGCACCATGTCGGGCGACCCCTGCAACTCGGTGTAACCGCCCTGCTTTCCTTCGATGAGCCGGATCCGATCGGACTGCAAGGTTTCGTTGGAGAGGAAAGTCCCGTCGGGATTGCCGCTGATGTCGGCCGCGAAATTGTTCAGCAGCAGGCCGTCCGTGAGATACAAACCCTGTTGCCTACCTTTCACCAAGCCGGCCAGAACGGCGGTGAGTTCCGTCTTGACCAGGACGTGCGAGAAGATCTGTTGCTCCCGCAGGTCCGCCCACACCTCGCCTCGGAGCCACCAGATCCGTCCGGTCTCGGGGAAGTCCGGCTGGTCGGTCCAGCGGCGGAACGCTTCCAGGCTGTCCACCCAGGTGGGAATGGTGACCTCGTTGAGGTCGGTGATGACTGTTGTCATGCTTGCTCCTCGGCGCTCGGCGCCTCCACTGCGCGACGATCCGTCGTCGAGCTGCTTCAGCAACCGCGACATTTTACTGGTCCGGACCAGCGGAAGGGAGGCCGATTCGCCTTCGTGTTCCCGAAAGCGGATTCCGCGACCAGCCGATTCCGCGAGAATGGAGGTGGTTCGCCACACTTCCGCGCAGTGTGGCTCCCGCTATCCGCCTGGACCAAGACCATGAACACACTTGCAGGATTGCTTGAGGGGATCGTAGCCCATCCGCTGCAAGAGGATCGTTACCTGGTTCTGGCCGACTGGCTGGAAGAACACGACGACCCACGCCGGGCCGAACTGTTGCGCTTGCACCGGCAGTTGCTGGCCAGCTGCACCACTCCGGAACTGCCGCAGCGGAGCGGCTGGCAGGCCCGCCTGGTCGAACTGCTCGGACAGGGTGTGCGGCCGTGTGTGCCGCAAAGGACCACGCCGCTCTCCATTGGCACGGCCATCACCTTCTCCTTCATTCCTCCCGGGATCTTCCTGATGGGTAGTCCACGGAGTGAGGAGGAACGCGATGATGATGAAACCCAGCACCGAGTGACGCTGACACAGGGCTTCTTCCTTGGTGTCACACCAGTGACCCAAGCTCAATGGCGAACGGTCATGGGCTCCGACCCATGTTCCTTTCAGGGTGATAATCGACCGGTGGAGAGGGTGTCCTGGGAAGAATGCCAGGAGTTTTGCAAGCGGTTGAGTCAGCAAGATCGGAAGCCTTACCGCCTACCGACCGAGGCGGAATGGGAGTATGCCTGTCGGGCCGGGACAAACACCCCCTTCTTCTTCGGCGAAACCATCAACACCGATCAGGTGAACTACGACGGCAACGGTCCCTACGGCACAGGTCGCATGGAAGTCTACAGAAAAGAGACGACACCCGTGAGCAATTTTCCGGCTAATGCCTGGGGCCTGTACGACATACATGGCAACGTCTGGGAGTGGTGCCAGGATTGGTACGGGGCTTACCCAGCAAGCGATCAAAAAGATCCGCAAGGTCCAAATTCTGGAGAAGCCCGTGTCCTTCGCGGCGGCTCGTGGGAAAACTACGCGTGGAGCTGCCGCGCTGCGCGCCGCGACGGGAGCGCGCCGGGCAACCGCAGCAACTTCATCGGTTTCCGGGTCTGCTTCCGCCTGGACTGATCGTAGACCTTGGGCTCTGGGTGTCGCCAAAGCCCGGTTAGCTCATCCGGCAAGGGGCAAGGTCAGCTCAACGTCCTGGGCCATGCGGTTCAGTTCCTGGTACAGCTTTTTCTGGGCCTCTTCCCTGGCGATGCAAGAGCCGATGAGAAAGAAGAACCCGAGTTTGATGTGGCCATCCTGAACGGTGACGCCGAAGCTGCCTGCCGTCTGAAGAAGATGCCTCACGCCCTTGATCTTGCAGCCAACCAGCTCGCCCGACGCCAGCGACAGGTAGACCGTCAGCAGATCGTCAAGCCGCTGGGCTCGAGCGCGCTCGTCGCGGTGGAAGTATGTCACATAATCCCCTTCGGGGAAATAGTGCGGCACCGGCTTGAAGCCCTTGCACGGGTGCTCGGCCAGGTACTGTTTCAGGTCTTGTGCCACGTACGCCTCTCGAAATCAGTTTGCCAGTTGAGCGGGTGCCCGGGCAGCTCGCCATCTTCTTCGCGCCATTCCCAGTCGAAGATGACGTATCCCCAGGTTCCCTCGCGAACGAAAATCCTCACAATCTGTCACGCTCATTTCGCCTCCCCAATCACCGGCAACGGCAGCGTCCAGTCCTTCTCGATCTTGCGCGACTGCGTGATGCGACAGGTCTGCCCAAAATGGCACGTCTGCGTGCAGTCCTCGTCGCGCGGCTTCAGCGGGAACTCGCCCTTGCGGATCTTCTGCACCAGCGTCAGCACCCACGCCCGCAGCTGCTCGCGGATGCCACGCCAGCGGCGATCCTCGTTGAGCCACTGCAGCGGGTCGCGCGTCGCCGGCAGCACCACCTTGGGACCGTCCTCGATCACCAGCCAGTAGGCCAGCCCCAGCGGCCGGGCCTGGCGATCGACCAGCAGCACCTCCTCGACCGCCAGGGCATACAGGGTCAGCTGCAAGTCGGCGGAACTCGGCCAGGCCCTTGCTCGTGTAATGGCTCGACCTGCCCGTCTTGTAGTCGATGATCCAGAAGCCGACGCTGCCGTCGCTCAGCTCCGCCAGGTCCACCCGGTCGATCCGGCCGCTGATGCGCGCCTCCAGCGAGCCGTCGCGGATGATCAGCGGACCATGCGGCGAGAGCTGTGCCATCCTCGGCGGGCAAGCCGAAGTCGATCTCGAAGAAGTGCGGTCGCGGTCCAAGGCCCTTTTCCTGCCAGGGATCGAGGAACTTCCGCCAGTGGCCGCTGTAGCGCTCGGCCCGGCGCAGCAGCCGCTGCCCTTCGAGCCGCCACAGTTCCCGGGCGGCGGGGCTGGGGGCCCGGCGGATGTCCTCGTCGATGGCCAGCTGGATCTCGGCGCAGGTCCGGGCGGACAGGGAGTCGTCGGGCTGGTGAATCTCCTCCTGCTGGAGCCGGCGGTGCAGCCGGGCCAGGGCGCGGTGGAACGCCTGGCCGCGGCGGGTCACCTCGATTTCCTCGCGGGGCTCTTCCAGCGGCTCCAGACGCAGCACGTTGCTCAGGAAGAACCGGAACGGACAGGTGACGTACTCTTCCAGCGCGGTCGGACTCAGGATTCGTTCGGGGCCGAAGCGTTGCTCCAGTTCTTGCAAGATGGCCGGGTCACGCAGCAGACCGTCGAAAGCGTTGTGCTGGTGACGGCGAAAACGCTCCTCGATCAGCCGAGCGGCGTCGGCGAGGTTGGCTCGCAGCGTTGCCGGCAGGGCGGAGTCCTGGGCCAGTGCGTCCGGCCCGGCGGCGGTCAGGCAGACGCGATACTCAGCCGGTGACAGCGGCATGTCACTGGTGTAGCGCTCGATCAGCAGCCGGCGGCGTTCGGTGGGAACCGTGCCGGGCTGGAAGCAATCGCGCACCGCAGTCAGGAAGCTGCTGGGCAAGAGGTCCTGGCCGCGCTCGTCCACCGCGGGGTAGCTGAGCGTCAAGCTGCGGTGGGCCCGGGTGAGCATCTGGTAGAACAGCAGCATCTCGTCCGGCGTCGGATCGGCCGAGCCCGGCAGGTCGATGCCGGCTTTCTTGAAGACGAGCCGGTCGCGCTCGTCCAGCAGCCCCGATGGCCCGGTCAGACGCGGAAAGCTCCGCTCGCCCAGGCCCATCACGAACAGGTGATCGACTTCCAGGTGCCGGGCCAGCTCCGCCGAGAGGATGCGGATTCGACCCGGGCCGCGCGGCGTCCGTGGCAGGCCGGCCGCGGCGGCGATGGCGTGGAGCCGGTGCAGAAAGGTCCGCCGATCCAGCCGCTTCGCGGTCTGCTCGCGCTGCTGCCAGCGCTCAAGCTCCTGCCACAGACAGGCCAGGGCGGCCCGATCGCGCTCATCGACTCCGGCTGAGCGGCTGATGCCCAGGTCGTCGGCCAGGGAACGCAGCCAGGCAACGTGCTGCTCCAGAGTTGCGAGGCCCGGAGCATTGTCCCAGGCCCGGAAGAATCGCATCAGGAACGGCTGGCACTTCTTCGCCAGCTCGTGAGTTCGGCGACGGCGTGATTCCTCTGCCTGCTCGTCTTCCAGGCCCGGCTGCTGCTGCTCGGCCCAGCGCGCGACCGCGGCCAGGTAGGCGTCCCGGCCACGAGGTTCGCCCAGCAGCCGCAACAGCGCCTCGGCGTGCTGCGGCATCTCGGCACAGCCAAGAAGCTCGGGCCAGCTGGGCCGGAAGTAGCCGTTGCGCAGCAGGGCCGTCACCCCGGCGAAGGGCCAATCGTCATCGGGCAAACGCACTGCCCGCAGCAGCACGGCCACCGTCGGATTGTGGGTCAACGGCTCGACGCCTTCCAGCTCCAGGGGCAGGCCGTACTCCTCAAAGACCTCCCTCAGCAGTTCGGCGGCCGGGCCCAGGTCGCGCAGGGCGACCAGCACCTGGTCGGCCGGCGTTCCTTCCAGCAGCAGGCTCTTGATCCGCCGAGCGACCATCCGCGCCTCGCCCAGCGGCCCCGGCGCTTCGATGCAGCAAACGCCATCCGTCTGGCCGCTCGGTTGCAGTGACGAAAGCGGCCGGAACAGCTGCTCCTGCAAATGAGCCAGTCCCGCAGGTCGCTGGGCGTTCTTCGCTTCCATCCAGGTGGGGACGGCGCCCAGGCGATCCCGCAGCAGTTCCCGGGTCAAGCGCGACCGCGCGAACAGTTCGGCTCGTTCGTCTCCCGGTTCATCGACCAGCGCGATCCAGATTTCCTCGACCCGGCCAGCGAGCAGTGCGAGTGCCTGCACCTGTGAAACAGTGAAATCGGCGAACCCATCAACCAGGACGCAGCGCACGTTCTGGAAGGGCCGGAACGCGCCCGGCGCAGCAGGTCCAGGGCCCGGGCCGGCCGGCCCTCGAAGTCCAGCAGTTTCTGACGGTGCAACTCGCGCTCGTAGTGAGCGAACAGCCGGACGCATTGCCGGTCCTTGGCGCTGGCCGCCGCCTCGGATGAACCTTCGCGGGAACGGCGGCACAGGGCCCGGGCCAGGGTGGCCGGTGAGACGCACTGCCGTTTCAGCTCGCTCAGGAAGCTCAACAACCCCTCGACGAAGCCGCGCGTGTCCAGCACGCCGCGGAAATAGGACAGCCGGCCGCGCTCCGCCAGCCGGCCGGCGATCTCTTCCAGCACCAGCCGCTGCTGCACGGCCGAGAGCGGCCGGATGGTCGGATCGTTGCACCGGATAATCTCGTCGAAGAACTCGGCGAAGGCATGCAACCGCGGGCCGACAAGAGCGTCGCTGTCACGAAGCAATCGGGCGCGGATTGACTCGACGGTCCGGTGCGTCGGCCCCAGCCACAGGGCGGCACCGGGTTGGGATTGGGTACGCTGCCGGAACAACTCCAGCAGGCGCTCCGTCTTGCCGCTCCCGGCCGGACCACACAGCAATTGCACCGCTGCCGCCATTGGGGTCTCCCGTAGGGTGGGCCGAGCGCAGCGAGGCCCACCACGCGGCCGGTGGGCCTCGCTGCGCTCGGCCCACCCTACGACTCTTGCCATCTTCTAGACAAGCGTTTAGTTTACCGAGGTAGTTCTCTTCCATCCAATAGGAGCTGGTACGTCCTGTTTCGCCTTCCCGAACCCAACGGTCTTCCCATGCTGCGTTTCTTGCTCGCCCTGCTGTGTTTGCTGCCGCTGCTTGCCCTGTTTGCCCGGGCCGTGGAGCCCGCCGCGAAGGATGCGCCCGGCCGCGCGAACCGGTCAAGCTGACCGACGCCGCCCGGCAAATCCATCGCGACGCCCTCCTCATCGACGGGCACAACGACCTGCCCTGGATGTTCCGCGAAAAGGGCGATCTCTCCTTCCGCAAGATTGACCTGCGCAAGCCCCAGAAGGAGCTGCATACCGACATTCCCCGGCTGAGGGAAGGCGGCGTCGGCGCTCAGTTCTGGTCGGCCTACGTCCCCGCGAACACGGCGAAGAAGGGCACAGCGGTCAAGCAGACGCTGGAGCAGATCGACGTCATCCACCGCATGATCCGCACCTATCCCGACGTCTTCGAGCTGGCCCTGACGGCCGACGACATTGTTCGCATCCGCAAGCAGGGCAAGATCGCGTCGCTGATCGGCGTCGAGGGCGGCCATTCGATCGACAACTCGCTGGGCGTGCTGCGGATGCTGTATCAACTGGGCACGCGCTACATGACTTTGACCCATGCCGACACGCTGGACTGGGCCGACTCGGCCACGGACAAGCCCCGGCACAACGGGCTGACCGAGTTCGGCGAGCAGGTGGTGCGGGAGATGAATCGGCTGGGGATGCTGGTGGACATCTCGCACGTCTCGGCGGCGACGATGAAACACGCCCTGCGCGTCAGCAAGGCCCCGGTGATCGCCTCGCACTCCTCGGCGTTCGCCCTGGCCGATCATCCGCGCAACGTGCCCGACGACGTCCTGGAACTGGTCAAGAAGAACGGCGGCGTCATCATGGTCAACTTCTACTCGGGCTTCATCACACCGGAAGGGGCCCGGCGCTCCCGCGACATCTTCCAGGTGATGCGCGAGATGGAGGCCAAATACCCCAAGGAGGCCGACCTCCGCAACGCGGCGCAGCAGTGGAAGAAGGACAACCCGATGCCGCGCGGCAGCGTCCACACCGTGGTCGATCACATCGAGCACATCGTCAAGACGGCCGGGATCGACCACGTTGGTCTCGGCAGCGACTACGACGGCATCACCTCGACACCGGTCCAGCTGGAGGACGTCTCCTGCTATCCGCTCATCACGCAGGAATTGCTGAATCGGGGTTACAACAAGGACCAGATCCACAAGATCCTGGGGGGCAACGTGCTGCGCGTGCTGCGGCAGGCGGAGGAGACGGCACGCCAGATGAGGAAGTAAACTGGGTTCTCAGGTCTGATGCCCAGGGCGAGCCCGGGCATCCGCGTTAGCGTCGCTTCGGGGCGAAAGGCAAGAGCCCCGAAGGGGCGCAACAGGATAGCCCAGGGCATCGCCCTGGGGGTCGTGTGCCTTCCGCGCTTCGACGTAAACGTCCAGCCCAAGCCAGCGACCGAGCGTTCCCAGCAGCTTCTCGCGGCGCAGCAGCACCTTGCCCCGAATCGACAGCGGGTCGGCGTTCTGCTTGCTGAACGACACCGACTCGAAACGCCACAACATCCGCTTCAGCTCGCCGATCGACAGCAGGACCGTTTCGGGGGCCGCCTGGCCGCTGCGGTTGACGTCGTACTGGGCCCGCTGCCGCTCGCTCAGGTCCGCGGAGCCGCGCAGCCAGGCCCACAGGGTCCGCAGCGGCCAGGACTTCCACTGGCGGAAGGAAAACTTGTTGTAGACCATCAGCACGGCCACGCCGCCCGGTCGCAGGACGCGGAAGGTTTCGTCAAAACAGCGCTGCACGTTGCCGGTGTGATGGAAACAGCCAATCGAAACGAGGAAATCGAAGGAGCCGTCGGGAAAGGGGAGCTGCAAGGCGCTGCCCTGGACGGCCCGGCCCGGCAGTTCCGCGTGCCGCAGTCGCCAGCTGACGTGCTCGACCGGCCCGTGGGCGATGTCCATGCCGGTGTATTCGGCCCCGGCCTCGGCCAGTTTCTGGGCCACGGTGCCGTGGCCCAGACCGATCTCCAGCACGCGCTTGCCCCGCATCCGCTCCGGCTGGATCAGCGGCATCAAGTAGGGGTAGAGCTGGAGGAAGCCGCTGTCGAACCGGGCAAGCGATTCCTTGCCGTGGTCGGTCACGCCCAGTTCGCGGGCCAGCTGGCTGCCGCACAGCTCGTTCCAGAAGGTCGCGTTTTCCCGGTCGATCTGCTGCTGAGTGATCGGCATGGTTCCTCTTCGCTCGCCCTCTTAGGCCGCGGCGGGACGCGGCACAGGCACCCCGCTCCGGCCGACGTGCAATGACCAGCAAGCTGTCCGGCTTGCCCACCAGCTCCGACCAGGACGTGACCAGGCTGGCGACGGGCCGCAGCTTGCCGATCTTGCCCACCAGGCGGCGCAGCCAGGTCCGTCCCTGCCGCGCCGCCCGGTCAAACGATTTGCGCATCCAGCTGCCGCGGGCCTGGCGGCGCACCTCCACCACCTCCAGCCCGTGAGCCCCCATCAGCCGGCACAGGGTCGCCGGGGTGAAGTGCAGCAGGTGCAGAGGGATCTCCAGCGGCCACCAGTCCCGGCCGAACTTGCGGTAGCCCCAGCTGTCGAAGTTGGGCACCGACACCACCACCACGCCGCCCGGACGCACGGCCTCGACCACCGAGCCGATCAGCTGGTGCGGCCAGTGAACGTGTTCCAGCACCGCTCCCAGCGTGACCATGTCAAAGCTCTCGGGCCGGACCGCCGGATGCGGCAGGGTGCCCACCAGCACCTCCAGACCATGCCGCTTGCGTGCTTGCTCGGCCGCGTGGGGACTGAAGTCCATGCCGGTCACCGTCCAGCCGCGCTCGCGCATCCGGGCCGCATAACAGCCCGATCCGCAGCCGTAGTCGAGCATCCGGCCCTCGCCCTGAAACGGCAGGGCCGTCTGGGAATGGCGATCCGGACCAAACCAGGGCGCGGCCAGGATGGCCAGCGTCTTCTCCAGCACGCCGCCCACCGGCGGCGGATAGCCGAAGCGCTGCGACAGGACCAGCTGCTCCAGATACCGGCTGGTCCGGCCCCACCAGCCGGTCCGCTGTTTGTTCGGGCGATGGTAAGGTGCGTACTCCTCGGGGTAGAACTGGCCGATGCAACTCGGGTCCGGGCGCGGATTCAGGTAGACCATGCCGCAGGAGCGGCAGCGGACCAGCGAATAGAGCGTCTGGTTGGGCTGGGCGCGGGTTTGCAGGACCAGCTCCTCGTCGGCGGCGTTGCACAGCGGGCAGTTGATCCGTTCCCAGCTGAGGGCGAAGGAGGGATGGGAAGGGGAGCCTGAATCGGCATGAGACATGAGCCGGCTTCTCCACGTACCGCAGTTCCGATCCTCGGGCCGACCGGAGCAACCTGCTCCGGTTGGCCCGAGGGCGGCGGTTCATAGCGTGGAGAAAGCGGGCGTTCAAGAGGAATTCGTTAGCCGCGACGCGGAGCGAGGAACGAGCGCAGCGGAGCGCGGGGCCAGACCCAACGCGCTCCGCTGCGCGTCGCGGCTAACAATCACTTCTTCGCGCGCACCTGCTCGAACAGGAACACGCCCTTCTTGTTGGCAACGGCGATGTCCAGCAACTTGTCGCCGTTGATGTCACCGACCCAGAACTGCGTGCCGATCCCGGAGGCATCGTCGATCTCGTGGGGAGTAAACGACGTGAGGCCGTCGCTCCCCTTGCGGGCCTCGAACCAGAACAGCTTCGGCGGCGCGCTGGGATCGGCGTCGCCCCTGGGGCCGTGGGCCCACCAGCGCTTGCCGGTGACCAGGTCCTTCAGGCCGTCGCTGTTGACGTCCACGAAATGGAGCGCGTGCGTCTGCGAAACCAGCCTTGGGAACAGGTCGCGGCGAAGGAACGTGGGCTCTCCCATCGGGCCGTATTTCTGCTGGTGCCACCAGATGCCGTAATTGTGGGCGGAGCTGCTGATCACGTCGGCCTTGCCGTCGCCGTCCACGTCGAAGGCGAACATGTCGGCGCAAGCGTCGCCCAGGTTGGCGGCGTGGAACTTCCAGGGCTTGTCCTCCACCCGGACCGGCTGCTCCCACCAGCCGGCGGTGCAAAGCACGTCCAGCCGGCCGTCGCCATTGACGTCGCCGACGCCCAGGCCGTGTGAGAACTTCTGCGTCCCGGGGATGGGCTTGCCGCCATAGGTGCCGTGCTTCTGGATCTTGGCCTTGTTGTCGGCCAGTTCCTTCTCGGACAGGAGCTTGCCGACGGCATCGACCAGATCCTTGGTCGAGGCGAACGGTTTATCCTTCAATCCCTCCAGTTTGACCATGACCTCGTTGGGGACGTTGTCCAGCTTCAGGGCCTTGAGCGAGGCTGCCGTGAAACCATGGCGTGCCGGGATGCTCGGCTCGCTGATCGGGTGCCTCTCCCACAACTGGGTCGGGTCCTTGCCCGGCGTGAAATAGGCCATCTGACCCTCGTTGTCCTTCCCCTTGGGCTGCCAGCCCATGAGCAGCACGCGCTGGCCGGTGCCCAGCAGGTCGGCATATTGCGGCGTCTCGTTGCAGGCGCTGTGCCAGATCACGTGCTTGTTCCAGAACTTCTCCTCACCTCGGGGATTCTCGAACCAGTAGCAAGGAGTGCCCGGGAAATCAATCACGATCAGGTCGGGCCAGCCGTCCTTGTTGACGTCCTCGGCCCAGCAGGCAAAACAGTTGCTGTAGCCTTTCTCCCCGTCCTTGTAATCGTGCTGTTTCTGGATCTCGTGATACTTCCAGCCGGGGGCCTCGTACCAGCCCTCGCCGGTCAGGATGTCGAGTTTGCCGTCCTTGTTGACGTCGGCCACGGTCACGCCCTCGGCCCGGAACTTCCGGTCCAGGACGCTCTTTTTCCAGGCCACGGGCGTTTGCTCCTTGCTGGTGTCGGCGGGCAGAGCAAGCAGGCCCAGCGGCAGGGCGGCGAGACTGAGAAGACAGGTGCGGATGCGCATGACTTTTCCCTGGGGGCAACAATGGAGAGAACTCTGGCCCTGATTATGGCAAGCGACGGACCGCGCGGCAACGGGGCCAGCAGCAACCACGTGTCCGACGAGCGCTGCTACATCCTCTTCGACCCTTCCTTCCCGTCCTGCCGAGGGGCTGAGCGGGGGGTGGGAACGCCAACTGCTTTTGCAGGCGCGGGGGAAACAGCCTACAATCAAACCAATGGCAGCGCTCGCCCCGGCGCCCGAACGCGACAGGCCGTCTGGCAACTGCGGAAACCCCTAGACCCAGGGCCGTCAATGAACAAGCCGTTGATGGAACTTCTCTTGCCACGCCTGGCCAAGCGCCTGCAGCGGCACCTGCGCCGCTACCAGGCCGGCAAGCTCAGCGATGCCCAGTTCTCCCGCAAGTTCGAGGCCCTGATGCAGCAGCAGCTGCACTGGCTGGCCAACCAGGGTATTCCCGAAGCCGAGGCCGCCGTCACGGTCCATTCCGCCATGCTGGTCCTCAGCGCCGCCGGGCTGCACGCCGAGGCCCAGGAACAAAAGGTGCCGCTGGAGGTGGTGGAATATCGGGCCGTGGTTTCGGCAGCCGAGGACGTGGTGCGGACGTATGGCGTCAGCCTGGGGCGGGCCATCCGGCAGATCAGTTCTTTGGTTTCCGAATATAGCGACTGAGGCAGCCGCATTTGATTTATCGTTTCGCGTTGAGCAAGTTCACGCGAAACGATAAATCAAATGCGGCTGCCTCCCCTTTTCACTTCTTCTGCCGGTTCCACCAGTTCTGCCACTCTTGCGGCCCTGGCCCGAATTTCTGTCCGGTCAGCGACTGCAGGGCGCTGTGAGCAGCGCGCTTGACCAGTTCCTCGCGATCACTCAGCAAGGCAATCAGGTCAGGCACCAGCTCCCGGGCGTCCTTCAGATCGGCAGCGAGGGCGGCAGCCCGGCGCAGTTCGACGTCCTCGTCTTTGAGGTAAACCCGGAGCGATTGGTCTTTCAGGCGCGACAGGCGCTCGATCAGGGCCCGGCGGGCCTTGCCCCGGAGATGGGCGTCCTCCAGCTGTGGGATGGCCCGGGCCAGGGCCTCGGTGTAGATGACTCCCTTGCCGTCACGAAGCTGTTCCAGGGTCCGCTCCTGCCTGGGCTTCTCCGAGCGCACCAGCTCCTGTGCCAGTTTGTCGCTGGGCGACAGCTCGGCCGGCTTCTTCGATGAGCCGGGATCTTTCAGAGGGTCGGGCTTCTTCCCGGTGTGATTCGGTCCTGGGCCCGGGTTCTTGGTTTTCTCGGTCTCCAGGCCGGACTTGATGTTGCTGGGCACGCGCAGACTGTCGCCGCCGACGCCGCCCGCCTTCAGGACCACCTCGGCCGGGTCCTGGATCTTGCCCCGCAGGGCCGTGGTCAGGTCCTTGGCCAGGTTGGCACGTTTGAGGAACAGCAGGGCAAAACAGGTGTCGGCCACCGCGTAATTGCCGACCCAGTTGCCGTCCGCCTCTTGATTGTCAATGAGGACTTCCGAGCCCCAGGTGTACCAGTCCTTGCCGCCGATGGTGTCCAGGCCCAGGGCCACCGCCAGACGCTCCAGGCCGAAGAGGAAGTAGTAGCTCTTGCCGTCAATCCGGCCCCACTTGGGCCGGGGCCCCTTGCCCTTGAACTTGTTGGCGATGGGGTGATCGACCAGGGCGGTGAGCACGATCAGGCCGGCTTGCAGGTTGCGATCACCGCGCAGGTTGGCCGGGTGCGCCTTGGGGTCTTTCTCCTGCGCCCGGGCGGCGGCGAGACCGTGGCCGACCGCCAGAGCCAGCACCCCGGCACAGGTCATCGTGGCCGTCGAGCTGTCCTTGTTGTGGTGGCCCGAACTGTAGCCCCAGCCCCCGTCCGCGTTCTGGCTGAGGCGGAAGCGGGCGTCCACCCGGGCCAGGGAGTTGTCCACCGGCAAGCCGTACTTGCGGGCCACCCACAGACCCAGGGTGGCAAACTGGGTGTTGGAGTTGTCTCCCCCCGCTTCCGGCTGGAGGCCTTTCAGGTTGATTTGCTCCAGCTGCGCCTTGATCTCCTGGGGCAGGTCGGCCACGGTCCGCCGCACCGGCTTGTCGGCCGTTCGCTCCGGGGTCTTGTCGCCCGGCCTGTCGCCGAGCACAGGCGGCCGGACCCGACCAATCAGCTGGGTCCGCCGGGCCACGTCGGTGCTCAGGCGCTGGATCTCGGCCTGGCCGATGGTCGGACAGTCATAGGTCCAGCCGCCCGAGCGGTTCTGCCCGGCCAGCAGCCGGACGGCCAGCGACTCGATCAGCGGAATGTCGCCCCGGTCGCCCAGCCGATCGAAGAACATGATGGACAGGGCAATCGAGTAGGTGTGGTTGGTCGAGATGCTCTCGCTGCGCACCCGGGTGATGATCGCTTGCATGGTCGGGTCGTCCGCGGGGACGCCGCACTCCAGCAGGGCCAGGCCGCACAGAGCGGACAGCCCCAGCTCCCGGCCGGCCCCGCCGTGGGCTTTCAGGGCCTGCACTCCCCGGTCCACGGCCCGCTGGATGGCTTCCTTGTCCGCGGCCCGGGTGGCAGCCACGCACCCCAGCACCAGCACTCCCGCCAACGTCGTACCAAGCAGTCGCCTCATGAGTTGGTCCCCCGGCAACCAGGCGATGAGAAATCCTGGAATCGCTCTCTTCAGCATACCTGGTCCGCCAGGGAATGCCAGCGGATTTCCCGCGCTCCCCGCCGTGGGACCGCCGGCTACAATGAGGGAACCCGGGGCCACGCGCTTAACCAGGAGAATGCCATGCCCCCAACAACCGCGGAACTGGCTCGCAAACACTGTCAGGCCTGCTCGGCGGGGACCCCGTCCCTGACCGGCACCCAGCTGCAACAGTACCTCAACGCCGTGCCGCTGTGGCAGTTCAGCGGCGATGGCCGGCGGATTCGCCGGGAGTTCTGCGTCAAGGATTTCCTGACCGCCCTGGACTTCTTCGGGCGCATCGGGCAAATTGCCGAGGCCGAGGACCATCACCCCGACCTGCACCTGGTCGGCTATCGCAACGTGACCGTGGAGCTGTGGACGCACAGCGTCAACGGCTTGACCGAAAACGACTTCATCCTGGCGGCCAGGATCGATCAGCTGCCGGTGGAGCTGAAGAAGTGACTTCGAGGCGAGCCGGGAGCGTCAGCTCCCGGATTCTACTTCGAGGCGAGCCGGGAGCGTCAGCTCCCGGATTCTACCTGCCTCGGAGAATCCGGGAGCTGACGCTCCCGGCTCGCCCGTGAAACCACAGACCACCCCTGACCAAGGAGGGCCACCCATGGCCGGACAACCTGTAACCATCGGCTCGTATCGCTGCGGCCCGGGCCAGCCGCTGCTGTGGATCCTGGGACCGTGCGTCATCGAGTCGCACGACCTGACCTTGCGGATCGCCGAGACGCTGGCCAGCATCCGCGATCGCTTGAAGATCCCGATTGTCTTCAAGGCGTCGTTCGACAAGGCCAATCGCAGCTCGGGCAAGTCGTTTCGCGGTCCGGGCCTGCGCGAGGGGCTCAAGACGCTGGCGGCGGTCAAGCAGCGGACCGGCCTGCCGCTGACCACCGACGTTCACGAGCCGGCCCAGGCCCGGGCCGTGGCCGAGGTCTGCGACCTGCTCCAGGTGCCCGCCTTCCTGGCCCGGCAGACCGATCTGCTGGAGGCGGTCGGCCAGACCGGGGCGGCGGTCAACGTCAAGAAGGGCCAGTTCATGGCTCCGTGGGACATGCGCCACGTGGTCGCCAAGCTGGCCGAGGTGGGCAATCGCCGGGTGCTGCTGACCGAACGCGGCACCACGTTTGGCTATGGGCAGCTGGTCAATGACATGCGCTCCATCCCCTGGATGCAAGATCTGGGAGCGCCAGTGATCTTTGACGCCACTCACAGCGTACAGATGCCGGGGGCTGGGGGGCCGACCACGGCCCAGACCATGGAAGCGCCGAAATCGAGCAGTGGGGGCGACCGCCGGATGGTGCCTTACCTGGCCCGGGCGGCGGTGGCGGCCGGCTGCGATGGGCTGTTCCTGGAAACGCACCCCGAGCCGGACAGGGCCCTCAGCGATGGGCCGAACATGATTCCTCTGGATCAGCTGTCCGGGCTGATCGAGTGCTGCCTGCGGCTGCGGCAGGCGCTGGGGAATCGACCCTGACCCGCACGTGAGACACACCGATGAGTCAAGCCGACGTGGACAAACAGTCTCGGCTCCGTCGCCGCTACTGGCCCTGGGTGACGGGCCTGGCCGTGCTGTTGGGAGGCGTCTATTTCCTCTCCAAGCCGCGGGTGCAGCCGCCCACCGTGCGCGGCGGGGCCACCGAGGACTCCCTGGGACTGGCCCGGGCGGCGCTGGCTCACAGTACCGACCTGGGCACCTGCCGGACGGCCCTGCAGCAGATCAACACCTTCCTCAGCCAGAACCCACAGGGCGCTTTGTCCCCTGTGCCGCGGGAGGAGCTGAAGAAGGGCCTGGGGCTGGATGAGGAAGAACTCGGTGAGATCGCGACACCGACTTACACGGCGCTGGACGGTTCGTATCTGGAGCAGTGTTTGCTGCTGCGTGACGGCGTGCAGGCGCTGCAAATGCGCGGCGGCGAGTTGTCGCCCCTGAAGCGTGCGACCGCGGCCTTCCACTGGACGATGCGCCAGGTCCGGCTGGAGGAGCATCCCTTCTTGCTGGCTCCTTCCTCCTACGTCCTGCGTCGTGGCTGGGGGTCGTCCCTGGAGCGGGGTCTGGTCTTTCTGGAGTTGCTGCGGCAGGTCAGTCCGGCCCGGGAACTCCAGGGCTGCCTGGTGTACTGCCCCGATGACAAAACCAACTCCCGGCTGTGGGCCTGCGGCGTGATCGTTGGGGGCGGTTCGGAGATCCATCTGTTCGATCCCCGGCTCGGTTTGCCGCTTCCCGGTCTGGCCGGCCAGGGCGTGGCTACCCTGAGGCAGGCCCACAAGGACCCGGCGGTGCTGGGTCAGCTGACCGTCAGCGACAAGCGCTACGACGTGACCGCGGAGCAGGCCGGTCGGGCCGAGCTGCGCCTGGTCTGTTCGCTGTCGAGCCTGGCGCCGCGGATGGAGCTGTTACAGGACAAGCTGCTCGGCGCGGCCTGCCCGGTCCGGCTGGCGGCGTCGGCCCCGGACGAGTTCCAGCGGCTGCGGCAAGCGGCCCGGGCCGAGCTGGGCAAGGAGGCGGTGGTGCTGGCCTGGCAGGAACCGCTGCCTGGCGGGCCGCGGGACGGGGCCGGCCTGCTGCGGCGTTTCCTTCCTCCCGAGGAAGGAGGCTGCGACAAACCCAACCCGGAGGAATTGCCCCGGAAGCAGCAATTCGCGTACTCGCTGCAGGGGACGACCATCCCCAGCCCATTCAACGACATTCAGAAGTTTCCGCCGAACGCGGAGCTGGGTCGGCGCGTCCACCTCTTGTTTCGCTACCCGGTCCTGGAATCGGTTATCGATTCCAGCAAACCACGCACTCTGATTCTCAAGGGACACTTCTCCAAGGCAAATCGAGCGTTGGTCGATGAACAGGACAGACTGATGAGGAGTCTCGGCCAACGGTCGGCGGCGGGCGAGCTTCGCGGTGAACTGGATGATTGGGTGAACGAGATGATTCGGCTTTATGCCGAGGAGGCCAGACAAGCCCGCACGAACCCGGCCCAGGTTCCCGAGATCAGGCGCGAGATCGACGAGAAATGGAACAAGGCCACGGCCCTGGGATTGCTGTTCGCCGAGGCGACGGCCCCGACGCGCCTGGCCCAGCTGCGGTATCTGCAGGGCCTGTCCAAGCAGGAGGAGGCCGAACGGAAGCAGGCCTGGATGGAGTCCCGCAAGCCCGGCGGCGTCAACCCCGACGAGGCCAAGGAAACCCGTGACACCTGGGTCGATGCGCTGGACAACTGGGAGAAGTTCCTTCAGGAGTATCCTGCCGACCCGGCCTGCGGCGCGGTCCGGCAGTTGCAGGCCCGCGCCCTGGCCCAGCTAGGCCGCTGGCAAGAGGCCGCCAGCGCCTGGGAGACGGCAACGTTCCGCAGCCCGCTGGAGAAGGTCGCCGCCCTGTACCAGGCCCAGCAAATCCGCAAGGCGAACCAGAAGTGAACCGTTAGAGTAGTCCTCACGCTCCGCGTGAGGAACGTTCCTCACGCGGAGCGTGAGGACTACTCTGCGCAGCCCACTCCCCCCAAACGTCCGGCAGAGGTGCGGTCACTGTCAGCGGTTCATAGCGGATGGGGTGCAGAAACGTCAGGCTCCGCGCATGCAGGGCGATGATCCGGTCGCGCGGCAATTCCGCGGCGGGACCGAAGGGAAGCCGGGCCCCATAGAGCGCATCGCCCAGCACCGGCCAGCCGCGCAGCGCCGCCTGCACGCGGATCTGGTGCATCCGGCCGGTGACCGGCTCGACCTCCAGCAATGCTCCCTCGGAACGTTCCCGCAAGCGCCGGAAGCGCAGCACCGCGTGGCGGGCCCCCGGCGTCTCGGCCGTGGCACGCTCCGTCCGGGCCTCATCCTGGATCTTTAGCAGCCAGTCTTCCCACTGTCCCTCCTCCGGCGGAACTTCCCCCGCCGGGGAGCGCTCGACCGCGGCCCAGTAGAGTTTGCGGACTTGCCGCTCCTGGAACTGCTCGGCCAGGCGCCGGGCCGCCTTGGTGTTGCGCACGAACAGCACCACGCCCGAGACCGGCCGATCGAGCCGATGCGGGATGCCCAGGTAGACGTTGCCGGCCTTGTGGTACTTCTCCTTGAGGTAGGCCTTGACCAGGGCTTCCAGAGTCGGAATCCCGGCCGGCACTCCCTGGGTCAGCAGCGGCGCTGGCTTGGCCACCGCCAGGCAGTGGTTGTCCTCGAACAGGATTTGCAGATGCTGTGTCAGGCGTCGCCCTTCTCCACCGGCAGCCGATCGAACGCACGCAGCTTCTCGACTTCCTTGCGGAGATGCTCCAGGGCCTTTTCCAGGACTCGATCCTTGAATTCCTTCTTGACCTTGACTTCCTTCTCCGTCTTGTCCTTTTGCTCCGGCGCGCTTGGCTGCGCGTGGCGGCTCACCGGCTTGTCGGCCTCGGCCTTCTTCTTGCGGACCACGTCGCGGTCGCTGCGCCAGGAGGCGTACTCCACCCGGTCCTCGTCCTTCAGGACGACCTCGAAACTCTCGTCCGGCTTGACGCCCCAGTCGTCCTTGTCCTTGCTTTCGGGGAAGCGGTGGATGTTCTTGCCGTTGGGCCGCCAGTAGCTGGCGGTGGTCAGCTTCAGGGCGCTCTTGTTGCCTTCCATCTCGATGACATTCTGAACGCTGCCCTTGCCGTAGCTGCGCTCGCCGACAATGACAGCCCGGCCATTGTCCTGCAGAGCGGCAGAGACGATTTCGCTCGCGCTGGCGCTGTAGCGGTTGACCAGGATGGCGATGGGGAAACGCTCAGCAAAGTAAGGCAGGGTGTTCTCCGGCCGCACCTCGTACACCTCGTCCTTGTGATTGCGGCCCTTGGTGCTGACGATCTTGCCCTCCTTGAGGAACAGGTTGCTGATCTCGACCGCTGCCCGGAGCAGGCCGCCCGGGTTGTTGCGCAGGTCCAGGACCAGCCCGCGGGCCCCAGCCTTTTCCAGCTCCTCCAGGGCCGACTTCAGCTCCTTGGCCGCCGTCTCGCTGAAGTTGATCAGCCGGACGTAACCGATCTTCGCTTCCTTGTCGTACAGGAACTCCCACTCCTTGAGGTTGTCGGTCTTGCGGCGATCGCCCAGGACGCTCTGGATGTGGATCTCGTCCCGGACCATCTCGACGTCCACCGGGTTGTGGGCGCCTTCGTGGAGGACGGTGATGGTGATCTTCTGACCTGCCTCGCCCTGGATCAGGTCCACCGCCTCGGCCAGGCGCATGTTGTCGGTGCTTTTGCCGTCGATCTTGACGACCACGTCGCCGGCCAGGATGCCGGCGTCATAGGCGGGCGTGCCCGGCATCGGGCTGATGATCTGCAGCAGGCCGCGGTTCTGCCGATCGTAGCCGATCTGCACGCCGATGCCGCCGAACTTGCCCTTGCTCTGCTTGTTGAACTGTTTGTACTCGCGCGGATTGATATACTGCGAGTGCGGGTCGAGGCGCTCCAGACCGCCGTTGATCATGTCCTCGGCCAGCTTGCGCTTGCGTTCCGAGTCCAGCTCAATCACGTACTTTTGCTCGACCTCCTGCATGACCTCGACCATCAAACGCACGAGTTCGTAGTTCTCGTTGCGTTCCCGGCTCGGGGCACTGGAGGCCACGGCAAAGCCGAAGAAGGACACGGTCACGATGCCCAGAAGCCAGTACAGGTTCCGGCGAGACATTTCGGCAAATCCTCCTGTGTTGCAGGATGCGGCAAACAGGGATGTCTGGACAAGAAAGGCCAGGAATGCGGATAACCGCCAGGCCAATGGATTATACTGTCGAGCCGGCCGGCTGACGAGTCGAGAATCCGTCCCGGCGCTCTGGGAGCGAACCTCCTCGCCGTACAAACGGTCTTGCAGGCAGGAACCGCACGAGAGCAACCATGCACGAGCCGTCTGAAACGAGTCGCCGCCGCGACCGCCGGGACCGCAACCCGGAAGAGAACCGGACCGCGCCGACCTGGCCCGCTGGCTGTGGGACCTGGATCGGCTGACCGGCGTGCCGCTGCTGGACCGCGCAGCGCCTGGCCCTGCTGGGCGGGGAGGCGATTCGCTGCACTGACCCCGCCGCGCTGGCCGGGGTTCTGTTCGACGAGACCGGGCCGGATCAGTACACCCTGGGCAAACTGGTCGGTGCCAGCGAGGTCTCCCTGATCGATCGCACACGCCTGGCCAGCTGGAGCCGGGACCTGGCCCGACTGGAAAGCCGGCGCGACCTGGACGAACTGCGCAAGCAGGGAGCCCGACCGTTGCGCAAATACCGCACCACGGACCTGCCCAGCCTGTTCCAGGCTCACCGGGTCCGGATCAGACACCTCGCCCACTTGCTGGGCTCGCTGGATCAGGGTTGTTTCTGTCTGGGCCCGACGAGCGAGGACGAACTGGATCCCGCCCGGCTGATCGCTTACTTGCCGCTCCGGCTGCATGCCCTGACCTGGTGGGAGAGCGATCCGGTCGAGCAGTTGCGTTGGGTCGAGGTGCCAGCGGATCGCCTGTTGCTGGACCTGGCCGGGATGGAGGAAGACCCGGCCCTGGCCAGTCTGGCGGTCCTTCTCCTGGGAATCCGGCATCGGGGAGGCGGCAGTTGGGGCCGATCCGCGATCGAGCGGAACCTTTCCGCCGGGCAGGTCGCGATTTTCCACGCCGGACTCGCTCACTGTCCTTCGCCCTGTCTGTGGGCCCTGGCTCACGCATCCGGTCTGGCCTCCCTTCTTCCCGATCTCTCGCATCTTCCTGAAACCGATCTGCTTCCCGCTGCCCGAGCCTGCGAGCGACTGGCCCTGCTGTTCGGAGTCCCAGCCGCCCTGACCGTCCTGGAGGGGTTGGCCCTGCCCTGCCGGAAGGACGGTGCCAGCCAGCAACGGCTGCGGCGCTTCCGCGAACTGGTCCAGGCTCGCCAGCGCGGCCGGCACGATCAGCTGAGCCGCGGCGCTGCCCGAGGAGGCTTCACCGAAGAGGCGGCCTTGCTGGAGGGCCTGGACCGGCTGGACGAGCCCGGTCACGGCCCGGCCGAGGACCTGACGGACCTGTTCCTCCAGTGGATGAGCGATCCTGTAGGGAACGCCCTCCGTGGCGTTCCGCAAGCCCTCTGTGGCGTTCCGGACCAGCGGCCGATCAGTCGGCGGCAGCTGGTGAAGTTGGCCCGCAAGGCCCTGCCGGAGGGTCTACCCGCTGTCGCCCAGGCCCTGTGCCGCGCGTGGGAAGAGAAGGCCCAGATCAAGGTCCGGGTCGCCGGAGTGATGGCCCCGGAGCGGCAGCAAGCGTGCCTGGCCCTGCACTTGACCTTTCCCGGCGCCCGCCTGGCGATCAACCCGGAGCTGACCCCGACCCAGCTCGACGACCTGCGGCAATGGTTGGCGGGAGCACGGGCCGACCGGGTCGCGCTGCTGTGGTCCCTCGCCGAGCAGATGCCGGCCAGTGACTACGAGCGTGGGCACTTCCGGACGCTGCTGGATTCGGACCTGCCGGTCGAGCTGATCCGGCATGCCCAGCAGCTGGACCTGCTTCACCGGGCTTCGCGCTTTGTGGGCAAGCCGGTCCAGCTGAAGCGCTACCTCGATTGCACGGCCGAACTGCGCAAGAGCCAGGCCCCACTGCAGGCGAGCGACAGCTGGTTTGTCTCGCTGTTCCTGGTCGATCGCGCTGGGCGCCTGGTGTGGTCCTGGGCCTGCTGAGCCGGGCCCGGGCCGCGGACCGAAAGCAGGAGCGAGCGGCGGAGGTGCTGACCCTTGGGCGAAGCCTGGGAGGGAACAACGTCCTGGCCGGTCCGGCTCAGGCGCTGGTACAGGCCCTGGAAGAGTGGGGCAAGCCGCGTGTCGAGCAGGAGCCGCCCGAACGCGCCGCCCTGGAGGAACTGCTGCAGCTGGACCGCTCGACGATGGAGGAGTATCTGCACTATCGCCGGCTGGCGGGGCAGGGGGAGACGCTCTCGGAGGCGCTGCTGGAGCCGCTCCGGCTGCGGGAGCGGGAGGAACGCGAGGCGGCTTACCTGGCGAAGCGCTTGGCCGTCTTCCGCCCCGAAGGGGCGCAACAGGATAGCCCAGGGCATCGCCCTGGGTGTTGCGGGCAACGCCCTGGGGGAGGGCAACGCCCTGGGGGTCGTGGGCAACGCCCTGAATGTCTAACCGAACGCCTCGCCAACTTGACCGATCCGGAGCAATGCGCCGGCCGGCTGGCCCACGCCGTCGAACGCACGCGCAAGCGTCTTCAGCGGGCCCTGCCGCTGCTCCGCGAGCAGAGTCTGCAGCACCAGCTGGACGAGGTGACTCGCGGCTACCTGAAGCAACTGCTGGGCAAGGCCATGCCCGAGGGGCCGCTGCCTTCCGGCCTGGTCGAGGCGTTGCAGCTGCTGTCCTCGGAAAGCATCAACCAGGAGCTGCTGACCGGTTTTCTCCTGGACGTGCTGCACTGCCGGCCGCTGCACTGCCGGCCGCTCAACCGGGACTGGCTCGAGAAAGCGGAGCGCAAGGGCATCGACACACGTGCCTGGCTTCAGGGCTTCTCGGCGACGCTCACGGTCAACGGCCAGCCGCTGACGTTCACTACGGAACGCAACCCCTTGATGATCCTCAAGATGGGCAGCTATTTCAGCACCTGCCTGAGCCTGGAAGGAGGTGAGAACGCGGCCAGCACCCTGCTCAACGCCCTGGACGTCAACAAGCAGGTGATCTACGGCCGGCGCAAGGACGGCGTGGTGATCGCCCGCAAGCTGATCGGGGCCAACCTCAAGGGCGAGCTGGCCGGCTACTGCACCTACGCCGCCAGCGACCGCGACGCGATCCAACCGCTGCTGTCGTCGGCCCTGCTGGAGCACGCCCGCCGCTGCCGGCTGCGTCCCGGCAACTCCAGTACGCCGGAGACGATCCACGACGGCTTCTGGTACAACGATGGCAACGAGGACTGGCTGGAACCGCAGCCGACCCCGGCACCGCCACCCGCTCCGGCGCCGGCCGATCGCAAGGCCGCCCTGGAATGGCAGTTGACGCAGGCTCTTCCTCCCTTCTCCCCTTGTGGGAGAGGGGTCGGGGGTGAGGGGGAACGGCTGCGCCAGCTGATCGGGGCCCGGGATTCGCAGTGGAGCACGGTGGCGCTGTATCGGCTGCTGCGCGACACTCCGGAGGTGATCCGCAAAGGCGACCGGCAGGCGCGGGCCGCTGCTATCGGAAGTGTTGACCTGGCTGACCAGGAGCCGGTCCCTGGCCTGGGTCGATCACGCCCCGTGGTTGCTGGATCATTTCCACGTGCTGGCCACCTTGCTCGACGGCTATTTGCCCTTGCACTCGCCCTTCATCCGCGAGGCCGTCCGCCGGCTCCTGCCGCTGGGGGAAAGAAGCGAGTCCTCTTTCCCCGTTTCCCTCGAAGGTCCGCTCGGGCTGCTGCCAGCCGAGGAGCAACTGACTGTTTACCGGAAGCTTTCCGATCTGGAACGGGCCCAGGCAGGGAAGGAAGGCGAGCAGCGGGAAGACCTGCGCGGTCGGGTTGCTTCCGCCGCCTTCTGGCTGCAGACGGCCTGGCTGCGCGACGGCGACCCGGCGCCGCTGGTGCGGGCCCTGGAGGAAGACCATCCCTTCGTGACCCCGGTGGTGGTCCACCTGGCCTGGCTGGAGCGGATTGTGGGGTTCGCCCCCGGCCTGCGCAAGCTGCTGCGCCGCAAAGAAGTCACCCTGTTTCGGCACGAGGACGTTGCCCTCGCCCTGGGCTCGCAGGGCCTGGCCCAGGATGGTCCCCGGCTGCTGGAGCTGCTGCGGCGCCGGCCCAGCAGCTTGTTTCTGGCTGTTGCCGTCATCCGCACCGGCGACGAGGCCTCTGCGTGCGAGGCCCGCCGCCTGTGGCAGCCGAGTTCCAACCTCGGCTCCCTGCTCCAGGTGCCCCAGTGGTTGGGGATGGCACGCGAGGTTCAGTCGCCGCGTCTGGCGCGGACGATCAACCGGGCCATCCGCCGGCAGGTGATGGAGTTTCTGGCACACCCCGAAGCGGCCGGTCTGGCCGGTGCGCGGGACTGGCTGCGACGGCTGAACTTGCTGGCGCTGCCGGGACCTGAAGGCGATGCGGCCGGGCTGGCGGAAAGCATGGCCCGGCTGGTCCGCAACGCCGGGTATGAGCCGGCGCCGCTCGAAGCCGCGCTGCGAAACCAACCCGCCGTGGCGGAATTGCGCCGCATCGGCGAGCAGACCCGCCGACTCGCGACGGAAGAGGAATCGGCCCTGGAAGTGCTTGACTGGTGGCTGGCCCTGCGCCTGGCTTGCGACGAGGAGCAGCAAGTCTGGCTCCGCGACGAGCGCTTCGAGCAGGTGCTGGGCCGGCTGGCCCTGCACGGCTCGTCCCGAGTCCGTGACCGGGCCCTGCTGGTGTGGCTGGAGCAGGCGACCGTGGAAGCGCTCGACCTGGGCCAGCAGTGGCTGGCCGTCCTCGGCGAGGAGCGTGCCCAGGTGGCCGAGCCGGTGCGCCGGCTGCTGGTCGAGCGAATGCTGCAGTGCCATCCGTCCACCCAGTCGATCTGCCAGCTGGAGTCGAACCTGGCCTGGCTGGAAACTCTGCCCGACGAAGTGCAGCAAGAGATCGTCCAGGCCAACCCGACTGTCTTTGCCTACCCCTTTGACGCCGACCAGACCTGGCTGCTGGCCCTCGAAGGCGCCGACCAGCGCCGCATCTCGGCCATCGCCAACGTCTGCCACGCCCTGGCCCGGGCCAACCCCACCGTGCTCGTCTACCATCTGCACCTGATCCTGGTCTGGATCGACCCCGCCGTCGCCGTCGCCTTTGTGCGGCGGTTCCTCCCCCTGATCCCCGTCCAGGAACTGGCCAAGTACCTGAACTGGACAAACCCCAATCCGAGCTACCGTCTGCAAATGCTGATTCTCGAGCATCTCCGCACCAATCGCTCCCCCGAGGAAGTGCAGCAGGCCCGCAAGCTGCTCGATCCCAACAATCACAGCGAGCGTGCCGAATGGGTCAGGCAGCGCCTGAGCGATTCTCCACCTCTCTGCTGACCGCTGCTTGACTCTGCTTTTTCCCTTTCCGTCAACCCGCCGACCCGGCTGCGTCTCCCTTTTTCCTCCGCAACCTCCGATCCCCGACCCGGTCAAGCAAGAAGCTCGGTTCTTTCCACTTCGACGCTGCGCAGTTCCAGATCCATCGACCCGACCGAATAAGACGACGCGATTTCCATAAGCGATACAGTTTGTCCACATTGTCGCGTGGACCGGGAGGCCGCACTTGCTTTATCGTCAAGGCATGGGCTTTCTGGTTTTCCCAGGATGACCGCTCTGGCGAGTACGCGCGGTCTGCCAGCGAGGCTGCGCGCACCGCGGACAACACGGGAGAGGGGGGGATCATGTATAGCGCGGTCCTGGTTGCTTTGTTGACGGCGGGCAACGTGCCCGGGGGTTGCCATTCCGGCTACCATAGTTTCTGTGCCAGCGGCTTCATTGGCGGCTGCTTCAGCTGTGCGGGCATCAGCATCTGTGGCTGTCCGACGGGCGGCTGCCTGGCCAACTGCTGCATGCTGGCCTGCCCGCCGCTGCCGCCGTGTCCACCGCTGCCACCGTGTCCACCGCTGCCGCCTTGTCCAACATTCTGTCCGCCACCGGTGTGTCCGGCACCGATGCCGGTCGTCGTGGCGCCACCGCCTCCTCCACCGCCACCGCCGCCGACCTGCGGCTACGAGCAACCGGTGATGGTCGTGCCGGAGCCGGCGCCGCCCGTGCCGAAGATGACCCGCTTCGCCAACATCATCGCCCCGTTCGTTCCCTGTGCCGGCATTCGCAGTGCGGTCCCACGGCGCTGTGGCTGCGGCTGTGGCTGCTACTGTGGTTGTGCCTGTGCATGCAACTGCTGCGGTTGCGGCTGCGTCAACTGGTACGTGCCGCCCTACAGCGCCGATTGTTGCTGTCACACCATTAGCAATCGCTGCTTCCAGGACTGCGGCGGCGTTTACATCGCGGACGTCTGGGGTCACGGCTGCCACGGCGTCAGCGCCTGCGGTTACTCGCTCGGAGCCCCTGCGCCGGCCGGCAGTTCGGCTCCCCAGCAGCGGCAGATGCCGAAGGTGCCGGAGCCGCAGCTGGAGCCGACCAGCTCGGCCCAGGTGGTGATCAAGGCGTCCGCCGAGGTTCGCGTCCTGGTCAACGGCCAGCTGACCCGGCGCAGCGGTGCCCTCACGACCTTCCGCACGCCTCAGCTGACCGTGGGCCAGACCTACTCCTACGAGTTCCAGGCCCAGGTGGTGCGTGACGGCCGGACAGTTTCGCGGACCCGCAAGGTGCAGGTGCGGGCCGGCGCGCAGACGGTAGTTGATTTCAGCGATCTGGAAGGAACGCCACCAACCTCGTCCCGGGTGGCGTTGATCACGCTCGACGTGCCGCGCGACGCCAGGCTGTTCGTCGACGGCAAGGCGTTCACGCTGCTGGCCAATCAGCGGACGTTCACCACACCGGCGCTGGAACAGGGTAAGAAGCAATACTACGAACTGAAGGCCCAGGTGGTCCGCGGTGGAGAGGTGCGAACGGAAACGCACAAGGTCTACGTCGAGACGGGCAAGCATCTGCGGGTGGAATTCAAGGAACTCGCCGAGGTGCGAACCGCAAGGAAGTAATCGTTTGTCTTTGATTTATCGTTTCGCGCTCACCCGGCCCAGCGCGAAACGATAAATCAAAGCAGCAACTCTCACTTGCAAAAGCTCAAAACCGCCTCCACGAACTCCTTTTCTTTCTCGAACATGCCCAGATGGCCGCAGTCGCGGATCAGCTTCAGCTCCGCTTTGGGAAGGTACTTCTGAAACGCTCGCCCGTAAGCCGGCGGCACCAGCCGATCCTGCTCGCCCCACAGCAGCAGCACCGGACACTCGATGCGGTGCAGCCTGGCAGATAGCCGGGGGCTATAGGGCCTCTCCCACATCAGGCGGGCCAGGACGGTCATCGCCTGGAAGACGGAGATGATACGCTCATCGTCCTTGGCGCCGCCAAAGAGCATGTCGGCCACGTACCCCCTCGGATCGTGGAAGAGCAATTTCCGCAGCGCTTCCTCGTCGCCCATCATGCGGAACAGGTCCGGCAACGGCTCTTCATCGACCCACAGGCCCGGAGTGCCGGAAAGCCACAGGCACTTGACCCGCTCTGGCCAGCGCACGGCGAACTCGGCCGCGATCCAGCCGCCGAGGCTGACTCCGCCCAGCACCACCGGCTCCTCGAAGCCGAGAGCGTCGAACAGTTCGACGTAGTGAAAGGCCATGTCCTCGATGGCGGCGATGTCCTCGAAGCCGCCGCTCTTGCCGAAACCGGGATGCAGCGGCGAGTAGACGGTGAACTTGCGGGCCCAGATGTCGTGGAAGGGCAGCCAGCGCATCGACTCGCCCAGGGTGCTGTGCAGGTAGACGAAAGGCGGACCATTGCCGCCGTGCCGCATCGCCACAGGCCGGCCGTTCAGGTCGATGATCTCCTCCTCGCCGCCCTTGCGCGACAGCAAGACCCGGGCACCGTACTTCAGTTTTCGCAATAGCTTGAACATGGCATGCCTTTCCCTGAACCACCGCCCAACGAGCCGCCGGGTTTATCCCGGCGGTCTTCTCCGCCGGGATAAACCCGGCGGCTCGTTAGCGACGAGAGAACCGTTTCACGCACCCTGTTTTCGGACGTGGGGCAACACTTCCCTGGCGAGCATCTCCATGCTCTTGCGGGCCATCTCGTGCGGCATGTTGCCGACCTGGCAGCCGGTCAGCACCACGCCGACGCCCAACTCCTTCTGGTAATGGGCCAGTTTTTGCCGGACCGTCTCCGGGCAGCCGGTGATCATGAACACGCCCCTCTCGATGTCGTCCCACGACTTTTGCTCCGAGAGGAACTGGCCGCGATTGCGCAGGATGGCCAGCACGGAGCGGGCGGAGGTGTAGCCGGGCGGAGCGAGGCTGATGTTCTTGAGCAGGAAGTGCTTGAAGTAGTCGAGGTATTTCTCGGCCTCCTCGCGGGCCTGCCGGTCAGTCTCGGCGACGTAGATGGGCACGCCCCAGCCCATCTGGCCGGGGTCCGCCACGTAGCCCGCCTTCTGGCAGGCCTCGCGGAACATGCCGAACGTCTTGCGGAAGACGTCGAAGTGGAAATAGGGAATGCCCATGTAGCAGTAGCGCCGCTGGGCGACAAAGTCGATCGTCTCCAGCGAGCCCGCCCCGGGGATCCAGATGGGCGGATGCGGCTTCTGCAAGGGCAGCGGCCAGGGATTGACGTAGGGGAAGTAGTAGTGCTTGCTCATCCAGGGGAACGGACCGGGCGTGGTCCACGCCTTGACGATCAGGTCGAGGGCCTCGCGGAATTTCTCGCGGGCATGGGTGGGGTTGACGCGATAGGTGAAGTATTCGGGGCCGCCGCCGATGACCATGCCCGCCACGAGCCGGCCATTGCTCATCACGTCGAGCATGGCGAACTCCTCGGCGACCCGCAGCGGCGGATTGTACAGGGGCAAGGCATTGCCGATCACGGCCAGTTTGCAGCGTTTGGTGCGCTGCGTCAGGGCGGCGGCGATCAGGTTGGGGCTGGGCATCAGGCCGTAGGCGGTCTGGTGATGCTCGTTGACGCAGACGCCGTCGAAGCCCAGTTCGTCGGCGTAGGCCAGCGTGTTGATGTACTCGCGGTAGAGGTCGTGGCCCTTGACCGGGTCGTAAAGCGAGTTGGGCAGCCAGACCCAGGCGGAATCGTACTTGCTGTCGAAGTCGTCCGGCAGGTAGGGCCAGGACATGAGGTGGAAGAAGAAGTATTGCATGAAGGGCCTCCCAGCCGGGAAATCCGCTGCGTGACAGAAGAGCGGGCTGCGGTATTGTACGAGGGACCGGCTGGGAAGTCATGGCGATGAAGCGGTTGGCTCGCCGTGCTGCTCCAGGCCGAGAAGTTTCCTGGCTTCCGCCATGCGAGTCTGAAAAGTCTCCTCGGACCACGGCCAGGATGGGGTTGTCTCGGATGGTGGTTGTGTCGCGGCGGCTAACTGCTCAGCCGGATCGGGAATGGCGGCGGCGATCAGGACGCTCAGGTCGGCCGGCCGGACTTGATGCAGAAGCTGGAGCCGCTTGGCCGGCCCTTGTCCTTGCTGGTAGTGGGCCTCGTCGCGAATCCAGGAACGGAGGAACTGTTCCTCCTCAGGAGACAGCTTCAGTCGCTGGGGCACGTTCCGCATGGATGCAGCCCTTCAATTGGCAAGCGAATGTTCTTGCAGGAGCATGTCGAAACGCTCTCGCTCCACGATTCCGTAGTCGTCGAGGACGCGGCGGACCAGAACTTGATCGGTGGGCCCCACCTCTTCCTCGGATCGGTACAAGCGCAGGACGATCAGAGCGCCAGCGTCGGGGTGCTGGAAATAGACGTGCGAACCAGGGATGACCTTGCTGGTAAATCCCAGCCCCTGAAGAAAGTCTTGCAGGTTTGCGAAAAGAATCCCCTTGGACGCCATGATCGGTGACCTCTGGCAAAATAAATGGAATCGCCCGCAAGCGCCTGGCAGTACAAGCCTATCCTACCGCATCGCCAGCCGATTTGCACCGCTGTTTGTACAACCAACTCAGGACCGTCGGCGCAGCAGCCCTCGGCGCTGCCGGTGCCTGGCCTTCCTGGAGACCCCACATGGTTACTGATCTTTCCTCCCGCCACGACCTGCTCGGCTCGTTGCTCCGTCTACCCACCTCACGCGCCGAGTGGGACCGCTACCGTCTGACCGACGAGCAGGTCCGCTTCTTTCACGAACACGGCTACGTCACCGGCAGCCGCATCCTCGACGATGCGCAGGTCGAGCAACTGCGCACCGAATTGCAGGACCTGTTCGATCCGCACTACGAGGGCAACGGGCTGTTCCACGAGTATCACAGCAACGAGTCCACCGATCCCTCGCGGGTGCTGTTTCACGCCCTGGGGGCCTGGCGGATCAAGCCGGCGTTTCACGACGTGCTGTGGGCGCCGGCGTTCACGATGGCGGCGAGCCAACTGCTGGGCGGTGCGGTGCGCTTCTGGCACGACCAGCTGTTCTGCAAGCCGGCCCAGCATGGCGGCGTGGTCGCCTGGCACCAGGATTACTCCTACTGGACCCGCACTCAGCCGATGAACCATCTCACCTGCTGGATCGCCCTGGACGACTCCACCCGCGACAATGGCTGTCTGCAATATCTCAACGGCAGCCATCGCTGGCCGCTCTTGCCGATCACCGGCCTGGCCGGGGACATGGACTCCATCCGGCAGGTACTGACCGCCGAGCAGATGAAGGAATTCGACCGACCGGTGGCCATCGAGTTGAAGAAGGGCGAGGCCAGCTTTCACCATCCGCTGATGGTGCATGGCTCGTTCGCCAACTCGACCGAGCGGCCTCGGCGGGCCACCGTGATCAACGCCTTCCGCGATGGCACCCGCTCGGCCAGCGACCAGCCACCGCTGCAGGGCGTTCCTCCCATCCCGGCCGGGCAGAAGATGGCGGGACCGTTCTTTCCGCTGCTGTTCGATCCGGAACGTCATCACGACCGCTGACGGGCTGACTGCCCTGACCCTCGCTGAGGCCGGACCACGTCCGACGCCAGCCCGGCCAGTTCCAGGCCCCGGATCAGCAGGTAGGATGCGTCCACCTCGAACCAGCGGTGGCCGTGGGCGGCGCTGCGCGGCTGGTGGTGATGGTTATTGTGCCAGCCCTCGCCGAAGGTCAGCAGCGCCACCCACCAGCAGTTGCGACTGTTGTCTGCCGTGGCGTAGTTGCGATAGCCGTGGTGGTGGTTGATGGAGTTGACCAGGAACGTGGCGTGCCAGCCGGCGACAACGCGCAGGAAGAAGCCCCAGACCAGCAGCGACACCCCGAGGAACCACCCGCCAGCCGCCCAGCCCGCCGCCAGCAGCCCCAGAGCGAAGGCGACGTTGATGGCGTGGGCGGAACGCTCCAGCAAGAGCAGGGACCGCTCGCGCTGCAGGTCGCGGGTCACCCGGCGAACGTGGTCTGCCCGATTTCAGGCGGAAATCCCCGGCCGTTCGAGCGCGGAGGGCGGACGCTTTTTTCGATCACCCCAGCTGCCTGCCCAGCTTGCGCAGGTACAGCCCGTAGGCCACTGTCCCCAGAACGTTGTAGGCGCCGAAGTAGAGGGGGGCGGCGTCGCGATGGAACAGCATGAGGACACCGACGAGCCAGAACCCGACCGGGCCCCAGGCCAGCTTCCAGGACGTCTTGCTCACCTCGATGAGATACGCCATGCCGTTCAGAGCGGCGAGGACCGAATACATCAGGAGGAGGATCTCTCGGGGTGGCACGGCCAGCTCCGTCCGCAGCGCGACGGCGAGGGAGACGGTCGCGACAGCGTGCCCACCCCAGAGTGCCGCGGGCTCTCGCCAGCGCAGACTGCTCCGTCGCCTGTTGACCCGGTAGGTCAGCAGCAGCACCGCACACAGGATGAGGAAATGGGAGAACATCAGCAGCCAGACGCCAGGCTCCCAGAACGAACTCTGGAGCAACCGGTAAACGACCAGATCAATCACCAGCCCGAGCGGCCCCGAGACGAGCATCAACGTCCCCATGGTCGTGAAGTTGCGCATGTACTGGCGGTCGCTCAACCAACGGCGCAGCGCCTGGGCCAGCTCGTGGGCTGTGGCGAAGCGCTGCCCCGGTTCCTTGCTCAAGCAGCGCAGGCAGATGCGCTCCAGCTCCCGATCGACGTCTGGACTGTGCCGGCGCGGCGGGTCGGGTTCGCAAGAGCGAATCCGGTCGAGCAGTTTGTCCCGCGAGGCTCCCGGGAACGGCGGCGTGCCGGTCAGCGTCTCGTACAGAGTCGCCCCCAGGCTGTAGACGTCGCTGCGGACAGTGACGCGGTCGGCGTCCTGGGTCTGCTCCGGGGACATGTAGGGCAAGGTGCCCGCCACTCGGACTTGCTCGCGGACACTCTGCTCCGCCGGTCCCGCGTCGGGCCGGGCAATCAGCGCCAGCCCGAAGTCGGTCAGCTTCGCCTGGTCGGTTCGCTCGTCGATGAGGATATTGCCGGGCTTGATGTCGCGGTGCAGGATCTGGTGCCCGTGCGCATCCTGGAGGGCCTCGGCGATGCTGGCGAGGTACTCCACCACCGCCTCCGTGGTCACCTCGCCCGGTCGTTTCAGTTTGTCGGCCAGGTTGCACCCCTCGATGAGTTCCATCACGTAGAACGGCCGGCCCTCGTCTTCGCCCAGGGTCAGGATGCGGACCCGGTTGGGGTGTTCCAGCCGGGCCGCCGCCCGCACCTCCTTGCGGAACTGCTCAATGGCCTGTCGGCGGGTCGGCTCGTCCAGCCCCGCGAGCCAGTCGGGGCGGAGCAGTTTCAGCGCGACCAGCTGTTCGGTGCCGGTCTGCCGGGCCTTGTAGACGACGCCCATGCCCCCAATGCCGATCTGTTCGAGGACCTCGTAGCCGTCGGGCGCGGGCACCGCCAGCGGCGGCTTGCCTGCCAGCGAGGCGCGCAGCGGACCGGCTAACTGCTCGATCTGCGGCACGGCGTCGATGAGCGGCCCCAGTTGGTCCGCGAGGTTGGCGTAGCGGTCCAGGAACTCGTCCCGATCCAGCGTCTTGCCTTGCTCCCGCGCCAGTTCATATTCCACCAGCGCCTCTCCCAGCCGGTCGTAGGGCAGTGTTTGGGCCGTGAGCATCGAGTTACTCCTGTGTCAGTCGTTCACGCAGGCGGAGCCAACCACGGTAGAGCAGGTCTCCTCCCAACGCCGAGACCCTCATGGCTTTTTGAAGGTCGTGTCCGGCAACGTCGGCAACCGCTTCTGCTCTGTCAGCGTTTCCTCGTAGTACGGCTTGCCGTCGCGGCTCACCTTGATGGTCGTGTAAGACACCACGCCACCGACCTTCCCGTACCCACCGAGCCGCGTGGCGAAAGGCACCTCCTTGCCCGCCTCATCCAGGGCGGTTGTCTCGCTGGCGATCAGGTGGTGGGTCTTGGCGTCGAAGAACAGCCGCGTGTCACGCCGCCCCTTGCACGACACCTTCACGCCGCGCACCGCCGCAGCATCGATCTTGCTCTCCCCCAGCGCCTCCAGGGTAAACCCCGGCCCCTTGAGTGGCGTCAACTGGTGCAGCCAGACGTAGTAGATGAAATGCCCGAGGTCCGCTGCCTGCTCCTTCGTCTTCTCCTTCAGGTCGTTGCCGAGCTTCTCCCACGCCTGGCCCTTGTCGTGAACGATCGTCAGAGGAATCTTCGCCCCGGTCGGGTCGAGAGTGAGCCGGAAGTTGCAGCGGTCGGGATAGTGAAACGCAATCTCGGCCGCATAAGGCACCGGGACGCCGGACCGATAGACCTTGCCCGTCGATTTGCTCTGAAAAGCCGGCAGGGCCAGCGTCTTCTCGTCGCCCCCTCGGGCCTGCAACGCCTTGTTGATCAACTGGATCGCCTCAGCCTTGTTGTCCGCACCGCTGGCCAACGCGGCGCTGGCCAGCAACGACAGCATTCCGAATAACCGCTTCATGATTGCAGCCTCCAGTGAATAGGAATGGGACTGATTCTGCCTGGCCCGGTGATTCCCCTGACCGGCCCGTCGGCCTCGCACGGCCCGGTTCGCAACCGGGGTTGGCCTACCTGATTTCAGGCGGGAACTCCCGGCCGGTTGAGCGCGGCGGGCGGACGATTTTTTCGATCACCCTGTTTCCACCGTGAGCATTGAGTCACTCCTGTGCCAGGAACTCCCGCAGGCGGAGACGACCCCGGTAGAGCAGGCCGGCCACGGCGGCAGGGGTGCGTCCCAGCCGTTCGCTGATCTGCGCGAGTGTCAGCCCGACGAGGTGCTTGAGGGTGACGGCCTCGCGCTCATCCTCGTGCAACTGTTCGAGCGCCTCCGCCAGCCGGGTCAGGTCCTCGTTGCGCACGGCGCCTTCGCTGGGAGAGGTCTGCTGGGCCGCCAACAATTCGTCCAGGCCGGCGAACGATCCGGTCAGGTCGGCCTCAAGGGCCTGTCGTGCCAGGTCGCGTTTGCCGGCCCGCTGGCGGTCGTACTCATCGAGGAAGGCGTGGTGCAGGATCTGGCGTAGCCAGGCGAAGCGCTCCGCGTCGGTGCCGCCGCGGAACTGCTGTACGTCCCGGCACGCTTCCGCGAAGGTCTGCTGCACCAGATCGGAGGCCTCCAGGCCGAGCTGCTGATGGCGGGCGAGTTGTGCGCGAGCGAGCAACAGCAGCGCCGAGCGATACCTCTCCAGGCCGTTGTCTGGCATGAACGGAACCTCCTGAGGATCAGAGAGAAGGTGAGACTCTAATTTAACAAGGCGGGAAAGGAAAGCAAATTGCTCGCGCGAAAACATAACCTCACGACCGCAAGAGCGCCTCCACCGCCTCACGAGCTTGCGCGAAGCGCTCGTCTCCGGCGCCGCGAACGCGGAGTTCAGCGTTCGGTGGACTCCTAACGGGCCAGGAGGGAAGTTGCGGCGACTCGATCGGCCTGAGTGGGAGTGCCAGGACATTGAACCCCGCGTAACGCGCCACACGTGGATCAGGGGGTCAGTGCATCCGCTTTATCTAACAAGGTCTCTACTTCGTCCCAGAAGGTTTCCCATTGCTTGCGCTCGCCCGCAGGGATGTTGTTGAATGCCGGCGGGCGAACCGAAGCAAGGTCCTTGTGCAGCAAGAGCATGCGGAGACTCTTCTGGCATGAGTAGCGATTGGCGTTGAAGTTCTTCTCCAAAGCTTCCTGCTCAGCCTTGACGAACTTTTGGAGCCAGGCGAGCGCCTTGGCGCGGTACTTCGGCCGCTCCGCTTCGGACGGCGGATCGCTGCCTTGTCCCGCGGACGCAAGCAGGGCGACCCGAGCAAGGGTCACCCCTTCGGCGGGCGCTAGTTTCTTGGCGGCATCCGGGTTAGCGGTAAAGGCCTGCTCGTAGAACCGAAGGGCCGCCACGTAATGCTGCTTCACGCGGCACACTTTGCCGAACTGCGTTCCTTCCTCGAAGTTTTTCGGCTTCCGTTCTCCCTTCAGGATGTCCGGCAATCTGCCCTCCAGGCGGAGAAGTGCTTCCCATTGCTCCAGGGTCCGCTTCCTCGACTTGAACTGCGGCGCGGCTTCCGGGGTGAGCGCCAGGACTTTCTTGAGAGCAGCGCAAGCCTGTTCCAGCTCACCGACCTGGACAAGGGCGGAACTCAGGTTGTCGTGGAAAACGACGTCTTTCGGGTAGAGTGCGACGGCCTTTTTCAACCACGGGATACCCTTGTCGTAGAGTCCCACGGCGTTGTAGGCGAAGCCCAGGTTGTTGAGGGCGGAAGCATGTTTCGGATTGAGTTCGAGGGCCTTCTGGAAGCAGGGGATCGCCTCGTCGTGGAGCCCCTTGCGGTTGTAGGCGAAGCCCAGACTGTTGTGGGCGTCCACGTGCTTGGGGTCGAGTACAACGGCTTTCTTCAAGCACGCAATGGCACGGTCGTGGAGTCCTTTCGCGTTGCAGGCCAAACCCAGTTCGTGGTAGGCATCGACGTGTTGCGGTTCGAGTTCGATGGCCTTCTCGAAGCACGGGATGGCCTGGTCGGCAAGTTGCTTGGCTTTGTAGGCGAAGCCCAGGTTCCTGTGGGCGACGGCATGGTTGGGGTCCAGCTCAAGAGCTTTCTTGTAGCATACAATCGCCTCGTCGTGGAGTCCTTTGCCGTAGTAGGCGGCACCGAGGTTATTGTGGGCGATCACGTGGCGCGGGGCGAGTTGGATGGCCCTCTTGAGACACGGGATCGCCTTGTCGTAGAGCCCCTTCGCGTTGTAGGCAAATCCCAGGTCGCTCTGGGCCTGAACCAGGCGTGGGTTGGCGGCGACGGCTTTCTCCAGCAGGGGGATGGCCCGGTCAAAGTCCCTCTTCTGGATGAGGGGGACGGCCAACTCGTAGTCCGTGCTGGTTACCGCCGGCGCCCCGGCACGACCTGCATGGGCCTGGCGACAATGCCGGCCGTGTTGCCCCGGACGCGCGTCAAGGAGACGTCGAGGGAAAGGGCTACCGTACTATCGTCCTCCCTGCCCTGGGATTCCACCCGGACGTGGGCAAAGGAGAGATACCCGCTGTCCTGCGCGAAATGCATCTTCCCCGTCACGGTGCCGAAAGTGGACTGCTTGCCGGGCTCGCGCCCCTGGATCTTTCCCAGCAGAGTGATGACGGCACCGTCCTGGCCGGCGTGGACCCGGCTGCCTTCGTAGGTGCAGGTCAGGATCAGGTCCACGACCCGCTTCTTGTCTTGATGGCCGAGAATCAGAGGGACGCGGGCCTGCCAGTTTTCCTGCGCTGCCACGCGCCGATTGGGAACCGCGAGACAGGTCATCTCGTAGAAATTGGCGATCTGCTGAGCGAGCCCGGCAAAGTCCTCACGGAGTTCGACCGGGAAGCGCGGGTGGAGAGTCGGAATCGTCCTTTGCACCAGCGCCCCCTGGGGGTCAAGAATAAACGTCATGGTGAGGTCGCGCAAGAGGCCCTGCGCTCTGACGTACAGTGGGCGGGCTTTGCCGTTCGTGTCGGTGGTCGTAAACTTGGTGGCGCCGAAGGAAAAGTCAAAGCGACCGCCGCGCGGCTCCTTGTTGGCGGTCTCGAGGACCTCGACTTCCAGGTCATCCCGAAACAACGTCTGCTTGAATCCCTTGGCGACCCGAGCTTCCAAGATACCGGTCAGCTTGAGGGTCCGCTGTGCTTGACGATCGACGGCGTGCTGCAGGAGGACGGCCTTGCGCTCCAGAGGCGGCAGGTCGGAAGGGGTATAGGCGACCGCCCCGGCCCAGTGCCTGGCCCCGTCGGCATCGGTCAGAACGGGTTGAATCCAGAGGACCTGCCCGCCGGCCAGGGCCGGCATCGCGACGTCCACCTGGGCGGTGCCGTCCTGGTAGGTGACGGCCAGAGAGCGCCTGGGGCTGTCACCGGGCAGCGGCCTGGGTTCAAGCAGCGAGGGCGGCAGGGGCCGGGAGGGCTTTGCCGCCCAGACGTCCAGCTTCATCGTGCGGATGCGCTGCAGGGGGTCCAGGCAACTCAGGCGGACGGGCAGTTTCACCTGGTCCTTCTCCCGGAAGGCTTCGCCGAACTGGGTCCGGGCAACCCGGCCGCGAAGCAGTTCTTGCACTCGCTCCCCCGGGACGGCAAAGTTGATTTGCGTCCCGCGGATCACGGACACGGCGACGCCGACGACCACGCCGCGGCTGTCCACCACCGGACCGCCGGAATTGCCCGGGTGCATGCCGCCGTTGACCTGGATCTGGGTCGCGGAACCGGCAGCGTCTTTGCGGATGGAGGAGACGGACGACTCGCTGGCGGTGATGTCCTTGCCCAGGCTGGTGCCGAACGGGAAGCCGAAGACGTACACCTTTTGTACCAGGGCCAGCGCCCGGCTGGTGTCCACGGGCAGAGGGGCAGGGAGCCGGCCGGCCCGGCCCTTGACCCGCAGGACGCCCAGGTCGTATTCCCGGTCCACCGCCAGCACCTGGGCCGGCAGCGCGAATTCCTCCGGCTCGCCGCTATGAACCACCACGCGCACCTCCGCCGGCAGAGGGCTTCCGGGACTGAGCATGCCAAGCACGTGGGCATTGGTAAATACCAGGCCGGGCTGGATGGCGAAAAACCCCGAGCCCTCCACCGTGGTGCCATTGGCGAGGCGGACACGCAAATAGGCCGTGGCTTGCGTGACCTTGCGGGCGGTGTCCTTGTCGATCACGGCCGGAGCGGGCCCCGAGGGGATCACAATGGCTGGGGCGTCCTGGCCCCCGACGGTGATCTCGACTTCGCGCACTGCCTCGCGTTTGATCCACCCTTTCAGGTCGTTGACGATGACCAGGTAATACTCCTCGTTCTTCTTGGTGAAGCGCAGCACTTCGCCGCGGCTGACGGTGGCGATGACCTTGTCGCCCGCTTGCACCTCGGCGGAGGCAGCGGTCACCTGGACGCGAACCTCCTTGGCAGGCACCGTCTTCTTGGCAGGAAGCGGCGGATCCTCCTCTGTGGTTTTCTTGGCGGGTAGTGGCGGCTCGGCCTCCTTCCTCGAGGGAGGGTCAACCTGACAGAGGGCGAGCGAGGCTGAAAGCAGTAAGGCGGCCAGCAGCGCCGCGCTGAATAACCCGGACCGCCAATCGAAACAGTAGCTCTTCATCGTAAACTCCTTGGGGGGGAGAACGAAAACTCGCAGCAACCGGCGCATCAGAAAATTCTCAGCAACGTCGAACGCCCAGGATCAGCTGCAGGCCGCGTTGCCAGAGCAGGATCCAGGCAGGGAAGTGTGACGCGGCCTATCAGTTGGTTTCGCTGATGCCGCCTGCCCAGTTGCGTCACACCTCAACCTGGTCGTTTTGCTCGGAACTACTGAATAATACCCTACCAGGCTCAACCAGACTTTCAAGCAAAAAGTGCAGAATCCTCAACGTTGCTGGACTGCCCTGGCAAGGCCCCTGGCTGGCCTCGGGATGCGTCGCAAGGGGTTGGCAGGCCCAGGGCCTTTCGACCCGGTCGGAACCTCTGGCGAGGCCTGAGCGGTGTCTGATTGCCTCGGTGGGAGAACCAGGGGCAGCTGTCCGGGGACCAAATGCCGGGGCCGGGCCGTCAGTCAGGTCGGCCTCCAGGGCCTGTCGGGCCAGGTCGCGTTTGCCGGCCCGCTGGCGGTCGTACTCATCGAGGAAGGCGTGGTGCAGGATCTGGCGTAGCCAGGCGAAGCGCTCCGCGTCGGTGCCGCCGCGAAACTGCTTCACGTCCCGGCACGCTTCCGCGAAGGTCTGCTGCACCAGATCGGAGGCCTCCAGGCCGAGCTGCTGATGGCGGGCGAGTTGTGCGCGAGCGAGCAACAGCAGCGCCGAGTGATACCTCTCCAGGCCGTTGTCTGGCATGAACGGAACCTCCTGAGGATCAGAGAGAAGGTGAGACTCTAATTTAACAAGGCGGGAAAGGAAAGCAAATTGCTCGCGCGAAAACACCACCTCACGACGGCCAGAGCGCCTCCACCGTCTCACGAGCTTGCGCGAAGCGCTCGTCAGGCGCCCGAGTTACGACCAGGGAGGGCGGCCCAAGCTGAACACAGCTGGCGCCGAAAGTCACGGAGGCCGGTCGCCTGGTAGGCCCTCCCGAATACCCTGGCGGGTGGCAGGCAGGCGCCGAAATGTCCCTTGCTGGCATCCACGGGACCATCACAGCCAGCATCGGGCGTACCGGCCACACTCAACAAAGTGGCCGGCAGGGCAGGCAAACCGGATTCGATTGGTCCGCAGCAAGCCAATGTCTCAGGGAAGTCCGTAGGGTGGGCCAAGCGCAGCGAGGCCCACCGGCAGCCGTGGTGGGCCTTGCTGCGCTCGGCCCACCCTACGGCTGCTGTTCGATCCGCAACGGACGTGAGCTGGTCAGGGAGTTCAGTAAGGCGCCTGGCCGGACCCGGTGCCAATGGTGATCATCACGTTGTAACAGGCGTGCGTGCCCACCACCACGCCGAAGCCGCGGAAGTGGAACAGCAGGGCGAAATAGAGGCCGGCCAGCACCCGGAAGGCGAACTCGTAATTGTGGTATTGTTCTCCGAACGGCCCCAGGTTGTGGGCGGCCGAGAAGAGCGTGGCGGAACCCAGGGCGGCCAGCAGACACGCCAGATGCTCGACCACGTCCATCTTGCGCAGCAGCCAGAACAGGGCGGAGTAGAGCAGCAACCGGAACAGCATTTCCTCGTAGATGCCCGCGCCGAGGAAAGGCACCAGGCGCTTCAGGGACGGGTCCGCATTGTTGCTCACGACCAGAGGCAAGCCCATCGTTTGCATCAGCGGGGCCAGCACCCGGCTGATGCCCCACAGGCCCAGGGCAAAGGCCACGCTCTCCAGCCCGATGCCGCTGAGGACGTTGGCCAGATCGGCCGGCTTGTCGTCCCGCCGGCGGTGGATCCAGACCAGGAAGATCAGGATCAGCAGCACGGGGGGAAGCCAGAAGAGGATCGTGGACAGTGTGGCCGCCAGTTTGCCGCCCACCTTCAGACCGACTCCCTTGAAGAACTCCCGCAAGTACCAGTCGCCCCCGTTGCGGTCGCCGCCCAGGACCAGCACGGCGGTCTCGTACAGCAGCAGCAGCGGCAAGACGAACAGGAAGCACGGCCAGGGATGCCGGCTGGCGGCCAGGTAGCCGTTTGCCTTGGTGGACATGGTGGACTCAAAGGTAAAGGGAGTCTTGTTCTCCCTCTCCCCATTTGGGAGAGGGGTTGGGGGTGAGGGGTGCATTTGATTTATCGTTTCGCGCTGAGGCGGTTGAGCGCGAAACGATAAATCAAGGCACCATCCCCCTCACCCCCCAACCCCCTCTCCCCAGCGGGGAGAGGGGAGAGTAAGGGTCACGCCGCCGCCCACTCCGGATACTGCGGCCCGAACAGCTCGCGCCGCTCCTGCGGTGTCAGAGCGCGGACGATGCCGTGGCTGTCCGTCCGGGCCAGGTCGAGATGGCGCGGCAACGGCAGCGGCTGCTTGTCGCCGTCGAACAGCAGGGCCACGACCGGCCTGGACAGCGCGTTCAGATCGCACTTCGGCCCCGGAGCAGCCACGACCACGCCCACGGTCCCATCAGACAGTTCCACCGCCGAGCCGACCGGGTAGAAGGATAGCTGCAGCAGCTGCTCGGCGTGCTGCGGATCGAACTGTCCCTGCTCGGCCAGGAGCAAGGTGTCGGTCAGGGCGGTGCGCGTCTCGCGGGCCGGCCGATGGGGCCGGGTCGAACAGAGGCTGACGTAGCAGTCACAGATCCCCAGCATCCGCACAAGCGGGCTGAGCTGCCCGCCGCGCAACCCCTCCGGATAGCCCGAGCCGTCGAGCCGCTCGTGATGGCGAGCCACGGCGTCGATCAGAGAGCGCTGTTCGACCGCAAACGGCTCCACCAGCGACGCCCCGATCTGGCAATGGGCCTGGACCTGTCGCCGCTGTTCCTCGCTGAGCGGTTCGGCAGAGGCCAGGACTTCTGCCGGCACGCGGAGCATGCCGACGTCGTGCAGCAGGGCAGCCACCACCGCCTCCCGCAATCGGCCCTTCAGTTCCGGATCATCCCGGCCAATGCGTGCCAGGACACGAGCCGTGGTCAGGCTGTGCGCCGCCACGAAGCGCGCCGGCTGGGTCGGATCACAGGGCAGGAACCGCAGCGGTTCCCCCTCCTGCGTCTCCTGCAAGATCGAGTCAGCCAACTCCAGGAAGGGACGCAATTCCCCGAGCTGGGCGGACGCGACGGCGGTCAGCGTTTCCGTCAGCGATTGCAGCAGGCCCCGCTGCCGGTCATGCTGGGCCACGGCCGCCGAGAGCGTGTCCAGACGCCGGGACACCACGCTGAGGATGCCCTCCAGGCCATCGCACAGGTGCAGCTGACCCGTGGCCGTCTCGGGAAAGTGAGGCACCATGCGCAGGGCGGTATCGGCGATGGCCGCGGTCTCGCGATAACACTGGGCGAGCGGATCGGCGAAGTCGAACAGGTAGGCGGCGGCGGGAGTGCCCGGCTCGGCCGGCTCCGGGTAAGGGGGCGCGAAGGCGTCGGCGAGGTCGCGGAGCTGGTGCAGCAGGTCGCGGCCCTGCTCAAGCACCAGCCGGGCCCGGCTGGTCAGGCACTGGACCGCGGAGCGAGCCGGCGCGGCGGCCGTGACGGTGCCGACAGCGTGGTCCACGTCCCGGTCATGCTCCAGGTCGGCCTGGACGCGCTGCTCCAGGGCCTCGACCGAGCCGGACAGCCACTCCGGGGCCAGGACGGAGGCGGAGGCCGCCACCTGGCGGGACTGCTCCCGGCTCTGTTCCAGCCGCTGCCGCAGGGCGGTGATCCGGGCCAGTAACGCCTGGGTTTCGCTCATGGGATCCTCCCTGTTCGACCGCGGCGCCCCGCGCACTGCGGAATGTCAAGCCCTTCTGGGACATACTGGAAATATCGGTGTTCCGGGGGCTCCGACTTTACAGCTTGGCGCGAAGGCAACCGAGGCAAGGAGAGAAGGTGTGGGCAAGCGACACCTGCCGCACAAGCCCGAAGCGCTGCGCCGGAACCCGACACAAGCCCGAAGCGCGACGCCGGACCCGACACAAGCCCGAAGCGCCAGCGCCGGAACCCGACACAAGCCCAAGCGCAGCGCCGGGACATGCCGGTCCCGGCGCTGGCGCTTCGGGCTTGTGGGGCTGGTCGCGCTGGTTAGAATCAATCAGGATGGAGGGCAAGCCAATGACCGAGCAGATTCGCGTCCTGGTGATCGACGACGAGGCATTCCACGCCGAGACGGTGGCCGAGGCCCTGGAGCGTGTCGGCTACGATTGCGTCATCGCCACCAGCGGGCAGGAAGGCTCCCGCAAGATCGAGGAGGAGCCCTGGGACGTCATCCTCACCGATCTGAAGATGGCCGACCTGGACGGCATGGCCATCGTCCGCAAGGCCCGCGCGGAAATGCCGGAAACCGAGGTGGTGGTCATCACCGGCCACGGCGACGTCAAGACCGCGGTGGAAGCGATCAAGCTGGGGGCGGCCAACTACCTGACCAAGCCGGTGGACCTGGCCGAGGTGCGGGCCATCGTCGCGAAAGCGGCCGAGCGCGTCCGGCTGGCGAGGGCCAACCGCGAGCTGAAGCGGCTGCTGGACGAGAAGTTCGGCTTCGAGGGTGTCGTCGGCAACAGCCCGCGGATGCACGACGTCATCAGCCGCTTGCAGAACATCGCTCCGACCCAGGCCACCGTGATGATCCTGGGCGAGACCGGCACCGGCAAGGAACTGATCGCCCAGGCGATCCACCACAACAGTCCGCGGCGCAACAAGAACTTCGTGCCGCTCAACTGCACCGCCTTCAACGAAAACCTGCTCGACGACGAGCTGTTCGGCCATGAGCCGGGAGCGTTCACCGGAGGGGAACGGCGGCGGATCGGCAAGTTCGAGTACGCCAACGGCGGCACGCTGTTCCTCGACGAGGTTGGTGACATGCCGTTGCCGTTGCAGGCCAAGCTGCTGCGGGTGCTGGAGAACAAGGAGATCTTCCGCATTGGCAGCAATGAGCCGATCAAGGTCAACGTCCGGGTGCTGTCGGCCACCAACAAGGACCTGGACGCCCTGGTGGCCGAGGGCAAGTTCCGGCAAGACCTGCTGTTCCGGCTCAAGGTGGTGACGGTCAAGCTGCCCCCGCTGCGCGAGCGGCGCGAGGACGTTCCGCTGCTGGCGGCTCATTTCCTCAAGGAGTTCAACGCGGCCAACGACAAGAACGTGACGAGCATTGCCGAGCCGGTCCGGCGGGCGATGGCGGTCTACGACTGGCCCGGCAACGTTCGCGAGCTGCGCAACTTCATCGAGAGCGCCGTGGTGCAGGACGTCGATGGCGTGATCGGCCTGGACGACGTGCAGGAGAGCGGTATCGTCCGCAAGACGCCGATCACCCCAACTTCGGGCGCCGTGGCCCTGGTGGGTCGGCCGCTGGCGGAGGTGGAGCGCTACTACATCGAACAAGCGCTGGCCCTGACGGAGGGCAACCGTGAGGCAGCGGCCGGGCTGCTGGGCATGGGCGAGCGCACGCTGTACCGCAAGATCAACGAGTGGAAGGCGCAGGACAAGGTGCGCGAGAAGCTCGACGAGGCGGGCGGCAACGTGGCCGAGGCAGCCCGGAAGCTGAACATGAAGCCGACGGCGCTGGAGCGGAAGCTCAAGAAGTGGGGCTGGCAGGTGCCGGCGCGGGTGTGAGCCGGCTTTCGACCCCTGCCGGCTTGCCCGGCAGGTGAAGGAGGTCTCTGGCTAGATAAAAGACGGAAAGAAAAGGTTGTTGCACTGCCCCCTCTAGCTAACGACCTGCTTCACCTGCCGGGCAAGCCGGCAGGGGCCGAACCCAGTCCCCTGGAGTTTTCATGCCGCGCATTCAGCAGTTACCGCCCCTGGTGGTGAGCAAGATCGCCGCCGGCGAGGTGATCGAGAGGCCAGCCTGCGTGGTCAAGGAATTGCTCGAGAACGCCGTCGATGCCGGCAGCCGGCGGATCGACGTGGAGGTGGAGCAGGGCGGGGCCGACCTGGTGCGCGTGGTCGATAACGGCTGCGGCATCCACCCCGACGACATGCTGCTGGCCTTTGCCAGCCACGCGACCAGCAAGCTCTGCGACGCCGACGACCTGTTCCGGATCAGTTCCTTCGGCTTTCGCGGCGAGGCGCTGTCGTCGATCGGCGGCGTCGCCCAGGTGACGCTGCAATCCCGGCCGGCCTCGCTGGAGTGCGGCTCGCAGATCACCTGTCACGGCGGCGAATTGTCGGCGGTCCGGCCCTGGAACGGCACGCCCGGCACGCGGATCGAGGTCCGCCACCTGTTCTACAACACGCCGGTGCGGCGCAAGTTCCTGCGGGCCCCCTCGACCGAGATGGGCCACATCACCGAGACGTTGACCCGCGTGGCCCTGGCGCAGTGCCGGCCGCTGCGCGAGCCGGGACTGCACCTGACCCTCAAGCACAACAACAAGAGCATCTACGACCTGCCCGCCGCGACGCCGCTGCTGGACCGGATCACGTTGCTGTTCGGCCCCGAGGTCGGCGAGGCCCTGTACGAGATCGACGGCCGGCAGGGCAACGTGCGGCTGAGCGGTTTCATCGCCGACCCGTCGTGTGAGCGCGGCACGGCCCGGATGCAGTACCTGTACGTCAACGGTCGCTGGATTCGCGACCGCAGCCTGAGCCATGCCTTGCAGGAGGCCTACCGCGGCCTGCTGATGACCGGCCGCTACGCGGTGGCGTTCCTGTTCCTGGAATTGCCGCCCGACCAGGTGGACGTGAACGTCCACCCAACCAAGGCGGAGGTGCGGTTCCGCGACCCCCAGACGCTGCACCATCTGCTGCACTCCACGGTGCGCGAACGTCTCCGCAAGGAGAACCTGACCGCCCGGCTGCAGCTGCCCTCGACGATCCGGCCGACCGGCGAGCTGGAATCGCTGACCGGTTTCGGCCCGCCGCCGTCGCGTCCCGTGACCGAGCCGGCGCCGTGGGATCTCACTCCGCCGCCGGCGCCGCCGCGCGATCACCTGCCCTTCAGCGAGCCGACAACCGTCGCTCCGCCCGAGCCTCCCGCCCCGGACCTGCCGCCGCTGTTCCGGCAAGCCACGGCCTCGCCGCCACCGGCACCGTCTCCCGCTCCGGCCCCAGCTGCACCAGGCCCGCCGCAGCCGTCGGCCCAGGTGCTGGCATTGCCGGCGCTGAAGGTGCTGCAGCTGTACGACACCTACCTGGTGATGGAAACGGAGGCAGGGATGCTGCTGGTCGATCAGCACGCCCTGCACGAGCGCATCCTGTTCGAGCAGCTGAAACGCCGCATCCGGCAGGGGACGCTGGAAGTGCAGCGGCTGCTGATCCCCGAGTCGGTGGACCTGCTGGCGGACCAGGCGGCCCGCGTGCTGGAGCAGAAGGAGGCACTGGCGGAGCTGGGCCTGGAGGTCGAGGACTTCGGCGGCAATACCGTGCTGGTGACGGGCTATCCGGCCCTGCTGGGCAAGCGAGCGCCGCGGGAGATCTTGCAAGCGGTGGTCGATCATCTGATGACGAAGGAACGGCTGCCTAGCAGGGAGGTTCTGTTCAACGACCTGCTGAGCCTGATGGCCTGCCATGCCGCGGTGCGTGCGGGTGACCGGCTGACCTCGGAGCAGATGGCGGCGCTGGTGGAGCAGCGGCATCTGGCAGACGATACGCACCACTGCCCGCACGGCCGGCCGACGGCGCTGCTGTTCAGCCGGCAAGACCTGGAACGGCAGTTCGGGAGGATCTGACCGTAGGACGGCTCTCCGGAGCCGTCTGGCGGCAAGAGACGGCTCTGGAGAGCCGTCCTACGTGGCAAACCCCATGCAAACCACAGCCCCGGCGGCTTGCGTCTTTCCAGTAAAACCCGCTGCCGCAAAAGGATGCGACGACCGCGCAGCCGGCGGAAGGCGTTTGCCTAGCTTGACTCATTTTCGGGGCACCGCTATAATCCACCTTGCGCGTTTGGGGAAAGGTAGTGAATGCGGATATCTTTCCCCCTTTTGACCTGGACTTGCCGGCAGACGGGAGGTCTGCCGCACGAAACCGCGCAGGCAAGGGAGTAACGGAGAGCCTGTTCGACCGCGTTCTCCGGAGAAAGCATTGTCATCGGGAGGTTCGGGGAGGAGCGTTTCCTGGCTGCCGTGGCCGTCAGCCGGTACTGGTCTCTTTTCCTCACTTCACGATTTTTCTTCTGCCGTGTCCCCTTGCTGCCTTCCTGGCTGCTGGCCTGTCCGGATGACAGAACAGAAGCAGCCGGCCCGGTTTCGACTGACTCCTGCGGATAGGTGGCCCTTGGCAGACGACTGGGTCAAGCAGGTGAAAGAGGCCAACGACATCGTTGACGTCGTTGGCGGCTATCTGGCCCTCCGGCCCTCCGGGCCGACGTTCAAGGGTCTGTGCCCCTTCCACGACGATTCCCGCCCCTCCTTCGACGTTGATCCCCGCCGCCAACGCTATCGCTGCTGGTCCTGTGAGAAATACGGCGACGTCATCAGTTTTGTTCAAGAGGTTGAAAAAGTCGATTTTACCGAGGCTCTGGAACTTCTGGCCCGCCGCGCCGGAATTACGCGCGAAAAAACTCAAGTCTCGCCGCAAGCCCAGAGCCGCGCTCTTATGCTAGACGTAGTTCGCTGGGCGGTGCAACAATATCACGAGTGCTTGCTGGATTCGGAAGAGCTGGCCGCGGAGGCCCAGGTTTACCTGGGACAACGCGGGCTCAAGGGGGAAACGGTCCGCAAGTACAGCCTGGGTTACGCCCCTCGCTCCGGCGACTGGTTAGTGCGGAAGGCGGAGGCCGCGCGAATTTCCCTGGAGTTGCTCGAAAAGGTTGGTCTGATCGCCCGCCGAACCGAGAAACCCGGTTACTACGATCGCTTCCGTGATCGCATTCAGTTTCCCATCCGCGACGTGCGCGGACAGGCAGTGGGGTTCGGCGGCCGGATCTTACCTTCCTCGCCCCTGGCGTCCCGGGCGGCGAAGTACTACAACTCCAGCGATACTCCGCTATTCTCCAAGAGTGAATTGCTTTACGGGCTCGACGTGGCCCGGCACGCCGCCGACAAGGCCGGTTACCTGGCGGTCGTTGAGGGATACACAGACGTTCTGATGGCCCACCAGATGGGAGTCCTTCCGGTGGTGGCCACGATGGGAACAGCCCTGAACGCGAGACACGTTCAGAACCTGCGCCGCTTTGTGCCGCGCGTCCTGCTGGTCTTTGATGCGGACGCGGGCGGCACGACCGGCGTGGACCGGGCCCTGGAGATTTTCGCCAGCCAGGACGTGGAGCTGGCCATTGCGACGTTGCCCGAGGGACTTGACCCGTGTGATCTGCTGGTACAGCAGGGCGCCGAGGCGTTTCGCCAGGTGCTGGACTCCGCCGTGGACGCGCTGGAGTTCAAGCTGAACCAGGTACTGGCGGGTCAGGGTCCTCTGGGGGTGGAAGGGCGACGCCGGGCGGTGGACGCGGTGCTGGGGGTCATTGCCCTGGCCCCGGAGATGCCCGGTCAGGCTGGTGCCATCAAGATCCAGCTAATGATTAGCCGGATTGCTCAGCGGTTGTTTCTCAAGGAGGAGGACGTATGGGCCCGCTTGAAAGAGCTTCGCCAAAGCCGTCGCGGCCCCGACTCCGCGGCGTCCCGTGCGTCCGCGGCAGCCCAGGTGGTCCGGTCGGCTAAAGCGGCGCCTGAAGAACGGGAATTGCTCGAGATCTTGCTGGCCGACCCGGCCCTGGTGCCCCTCGCGTTTGACGACGCGCCGGCCGAGCAGATCGAACATCCGGGGCTGCGACGATTGCTGCAAGGTCTGTACGACCTGCAGCGGTCCGGGCAACCCCCAACGCTCGACCTGCTTCGCGCCCGGCTCGACAGTGGGCCCCTGGCCGAGCATGCCTTGAAACTTCAGGATGTGGGCCGTCGTCATCCCGATCGAGCCGGTTGGCTGCAGAAGCTGATCGCCTTCTTTCGGGAACGCCGGCTCCGCCCCGTGACACAGGAACTCCACAACCAGCTGCACGCTGCCCGCGATCACTCCCACGCTTTGGAGTTGCTCCGACAGCTGCAAAACCGAAACATCGACTACGGCCCTGATGCTGCCATTCCGTGAGTGTCAGGTCATGAGGCGAGGAGGGTTTGATGGAGAAGATCGACGACAGCCTGAAGGCTTTGATCGAGTCGGGGAAGGAAAAAGGCTTCCTGACCTACGATCAGGTCAACGATCATCTGCCTGATGACGACACCAACCCCGAAAAGATCGATCAGATCTTGATGATGCTGGAGGACCAGGGCATCGAGCTGATCGAGGAATCGGAAGCCGAGGAGCGCGAGAACAACGCGTCGGCCGGCATCGACGACGACGTCCGCGCCGAGCTGGACCTCAGTCTGTTCGACGAGGAAGAGAGCCGGCGCATCGACGACCCGGTGCGCATGTACCTGACGCAGATGGGCGAGATCCCCCTGCTCCGCCGGGAGCAGGAGATCGCCCTGGCCAAGAAGATCGAGGTCACCCGCAAGCGCTTCCGCCGCAAGGTGCTGGAGTGCGATGGGGCCCTCAATCAGGTGGTCGAGACTCTGCGCCGCGTCCATTCCGGCGATCTGCCCTTCGACCGGACCGTCAAGGTGTCGCTAACCGAGAACCTGGAAAAGGACAAGATCCTCCAGCGCATGCCGCACAACCTGCGGACCCTGGAGCATCTGATGCAGCAGAACCAGGAGGACTTCAGCAAGATCCTCGATCCGCGCACGCCGGAGGAGGACAAGCGCCGGATGCGCCGCCAGCTGCGGATACGTCGCCGCAAGGCGGTCACCCTGGTCGAGGAGCTGTCGATCCGCACTCAGAAGGTCCAGCCGCTGATGAAGAAGCTGGAGCAGATCTCCGAGCGGATGGACGCCCTGGAGAAGGAAATCGAACTGCTCAAGGAGGACAAGGAGGCCCGTGAGGACCGGGCCAACTGCGAGAAGGAGCTGAACGATTACATGATGCTCACCCTGGAGGAGCCGTCCAGCCTCCGCAAGCGGGTCGAGGTCATCCGCAAGCGCTTTGCCGAGTACGAGCAGGCCAAGCGCGACCTGTCGGGCGGCAACCTGCGTCTGGTGGTGTCCATCGCCAAGAAGTACCGCAATCGCGGCCTGAGCTTCCTGGACCTGATCCAGGAGGGCAACACCGGCCTGATGCGGGCGGTGGACAAGTACGAGTATCGCCGGGGCTACAAGTTCAGCACGTACGCCACGTGGTGGATTCGCCAGGCCATCACCCGCGCCATCGCCGATCAGGCCCGGACCATCCGCATTCCGGTCCACATGATCGAGACGATGAGCAAGCTGCGCAACGTCTCCAAGAAGCTGCTGCAGAACGCTCGGCCGCGAGCCGACCATCGAGGAGACGGCCCGGGAGGCCAACATCAGCATCGAGGAGACCCGGCGGGTGCTGAAGATCAGCCGGCACCCGATCAGCCTGGATCGGCCGGTGGGCGAGAGCGAGGACAGCTACTTCGGCGATTTCATCGAGGATGACACCGCCGAGTCGCCGGTGCAGGCGGCCACGCAGGAGATGCTCAAGGACAAGATCGACCAGGTCCTCAAGACCCTCACCTACCGCGAGCGCGAGATCATCAAGCTCCGCTACGGTCTGGGGGACGGCTACACCTACACGCTGGAGGAGGTGGGCCGGATCTTCAAGGTCACGCGCGAACGTGTCCGGCAGATCGAGGCCAAGGCCGTCCGCAAGCTGCAACACCCTGTCCGCAGCCGGCAGCTCGAGGGCTTCCTCGACGGCATGCGGCGGGGAACGTAAGTCCTCCTGGCGAGCCGGGAGCGTCAGCTCCCGGATTCTTCCGATTCGTCGGAGAATCCGGGAGCTGACGCTCCCGGCTCGCCCGAGGACGTTTGACCCTGGAATGCCATGTCCGGCCCCGCGACCCTGTTCCGTGAGATTCACCGCCTGCGTCGCTTCGCCCAGGACTTGCAGGAGAACGTCGATCGTCACCCCCGACTCATCCAGGCTCATCGGAACCGTCTGACCCAGCGCGAGCAGGCCCAGCACGACAACCTCGACGTGATCAAGAAGCTGCAAGTCAGCATCCGCCAGAAGGAAACCACCCTCAAGTCGAGTCACGCTCAGGTCCTCAAGTACGAGAAGCAGATGGAAACCTCCTCGGTCACCAAGGAGATCGAGGCGTTCAAGCACCAGATCAGCAATTCCCTGGCAGTCTGCACCAAGCTCGAAGACGAGATCCTGGCCGAGATGACCGAGATGGAGGAACGGCAGGCGAAAATCCCGGAACTGGACAGGGCCGTGGCCCAGGTCAAGGAAGAGTTTGCCGTCTTCGAGAAAGCGGAGAACGAGAAGCTCGCCCAGTGGAAGTCGTCCCTGGCCCAGACGCAGGCCCGCCTCAAGGAAGAGGAAGCAAAGGTCCCCGAGAATTACCGCAGGCATTACGAGCGCAACGTCATCGCGCTGGGCGTCGAGGCCATGTCCCCTGCCCACGGCCGGATCTGCGAGGCCTGTCATACGGAGATGACCATGCAGAGTTACCACGACCTGCAGCAGCAGCTCTTTGTCGCCTGCCGGTCGTGCGGGCGCATCCTCTACCTGCCGGAAGTTCCGGGAACGCCCGGGGTGGAAGAGTGAGAGGGATTTCTTCTGATTTATCGTTTCGCGCTGGGCCGACCGAGCGCGAAACGATAAATCAGAAGAAATCCCTCTCTCTGGTTTTCCTCCTTCGAGGTGGGTCATGCTCGACGTGTCGGCTTTGCGGCAGCAGTTCCCGGCCCTGCAAAAGCGGGTGCTGCACCAGGTCCCGGTCTTTCTCGACGGTCCGGGCGGCACGCAGGTGCCCCAGCGGGTCGTTGACGCGATGGTCAGCTACCTGACCACCTGCAACGCCAACAGCGGCGGCGTCTTCACCACCAGCTGGCTCTCCGACGGCATCCTGGAAGAGGCACGCGAGGCGGTCGCCGAATTGCTCAACGCGCCCTCCCCGAACGAGATCGTCTTCGGTCAGAACATGACCAGCCTGACCTTCCACCTGAGCCGGTCGCTGGCCCGGACCTGGGAGCCGGGCCAGCGCGTGCTGGTCACCGTGCTCGATCACGACGCCAACGTCAGCCCGTGGGTGCTGGCCGCCCGCGACGCCGGCGTCGAGGTCGAGGCCATCGACGTCCGCCCGGAGGATTGTTCCCTGGACATGGACGACCTGCACCGCAAGCTCCGGCCCGGGGTCCGCCTGCTGGCGGTCACCTGTGCTTCCAACGCGGTCGGCACCATGCCGGACGTGAAAACCATTGCGAAGCTGGCTCACGACGTTGGCGCTCTGGTCTTCCTGGACGCCGTCCACTACGCCCCGCACGGCCTGATCGACGTGCAGGACTGGAACTGCGATTTCCTGGCCTGCTCCGCCTACAAGTTCTTCGGTCCGCACGTCGGCATCCTCTGGGGACGAAGCGAGCTGCTCCAGCAGCTGAAGCCGTACAAGGTCCGGCCGGCCACGGATACGCTGCCGGAGCGCTGGATGACCGGCACGCAGAACCACGAAGGCATTGCCGGAGTCAAGGCGGCCATCGACTACCTGGCCGACCTGGGCGATCCGGCCGACGAGCCCAACCTGCGCCAGCAGCTGGTCCAGGCCATGCACGCGATCCAGCACTGCGAGACGGCGCTGGCCCGCCGGCTCCTGGCCGGGTTACTGGAGCGGCCGCGTTTCCAGGTGTGGGGCCTTACCGATCTGGCCCAGATGCAGCGGCGGACGCCGACCGTCTCCATCACGGCCCGCGACCGGACGCCGCAGCAGATCGCCGAACACCTGGCCGCCCGGGAGATCTACGTCTGGAACGGCAACTTCTACGCGCTGGGGCTGTCGGAACGGCTGGGGCTGGAGGAGCAGGGCGGGTTGTTGCGAATCGGACTGGTGCATTACAACACTGCCGAGGAGGTGGATCGGCTGCTGGGGGCGCTGGATGAGATGTGAGGGGTACAAATCTGTCGGAGCCGGGCACGCAGCGCAGCGGAGTAAGCGGTTCTGCGTGCTTCCGGACCGCTTACTCCGCTGCGCTGCGTGCCCGGCTCGGACCAACCTTGACGTCCAGCGGCCCCTCCGCTGCCACGACCGGCTCGTCCGGCACCGGCCGCAGGTGGACGGCCATCTTGAGGATGGGCAGCACCTGCTCCCGGCTCTCCATCACGGTGCCGCCGACCAGGTTGGCCCCGGCCGAACGGAGAGCGGCCGCTTCCGCTTCGTCGCCGGGCTCGGCCCAGCGGCCGAACAGCACCGGTAGCGGACCGAAGCGGGCCCGCAAGCGTTTGCACAGGTAGCGTCCCTGGGTCAGATTGCCGGGCGGCAGCGCGATCACGCACACCGCCGCCGGGTGATCGAGGGCCACCCGTGCCAGGATGTCGGAGGAAATGGTCTGCGAGCTGCAGTACAGCACGTGGCACCCCTCCGCTTCCAGACAGCGGCCGAACAGCTCCCCGGCCACGTCGTCCGCCTCGTCGTGCAGGGCGCAGCAGAGCAAGACCGGTCGCTCGCCGTTGCCCGTTGTCTCGGGCGGGCTGATCAGTTCCCGGCCCAGTTCGCGGGACACCCGAATGACGTACTGCAAATCGTCCCGGTTGAGATGGCCCTGCTCCAGGTCCCGCCGCGCCCGGGACAGCGTCGGCAGCAAGATGGCGTCCAGCGTCTCCACGCAGGTGTGAGTCTGGAAGTAGCCTTCGAGGATCTCCGCCGCTTCCGCCTCGTCGCGTGCCAGGAGACGCTGGTAGTACGTCAGCTGCGGCGCCAGGGCCGGCGTGGTGCCCAGCAGTACGTCCAGGTACCACAGCGACGGCACGTGCTTGCCCAGCACGCCCAGGCAGACCGTCAGCGGCGTCGAGAGGACCAGGCCGATGGGGCCCCACAGCCAGGTCCAGAAGGCCGCCGCCGTGATCAGGGCTACCGGCGAGACCCCCGTGCTCCGGCTGACGTAGAGCGGCTCGACCACGTTGTTGGTCAGCACGCCGGAGAGGACCACGAAGCCGACCACCAGCAACGGCTGGGTCCAGCCGTCGAACACCGCCACGCTCAAAAGCAGCGGAAAAGCGGCCGCCAGCCAGGTGCCGACGTAGGGAACGAACCGCAGCACCGCTGCCAGGAAGCCCCACAGCAGGGCGTGCGGCAGACCGATCAGGGCCAGGCCGATCCCGAAGATCAGGCCGAAACAGGAATTGATCAGCACCTGGATCGCCAGGTAACGGCTGATCCGTTTGGCGCCTTCGTCCACGGCGCGGGTGGTGCTGGTCAGCTGGCCGTGACCCGCCAGGCGCAGCAGACGATCGCGCAAGTCCTCGCGCTTGAGGAGGATCGAGACGGTCAGCGCGATCATCAGGCTGATCGAGCCCACCGCTCCGACCACGGGGCCGGCCAGCCGGGGGAACAGCGACATGCCGCTGAGCTTCTCCGGCTGCACCACCACCAGGACCGGGTCCTTGTCGCTGTCCCTGGGCTTTTCCGTTTGCAGATCGTGACTGATCTCGTCAATCATGCCCAGGAGCTTCTCCAGGACGCCGGGCCCGGAACCCAGCACGTCCTGCAGCTTGGCGGTGATTCGGCCCTTGTGTTTGGGCAAGTTGGCGACCAGGCTGTGCAGCTGCGTCGTCAGGGCGGCGCCGATACCGGCCGCCCCCGTCAGACCGACGGCCACCACGACCAGGACCGAGCCGACCCGGCCCAGCCCGCGGCGCTGCAAGAGCGCCACCACCGGCGTCAGGATGAAGGCCAGAAGGATCGCGAAGGCGATGGGAATGAGGACCGACTTGGCCGACCACAGGGCCAGCAGGACCAGGCCCGTCAGGACCACCAGCAAGACCTGCCGCGCGATCGATGCCTCTTGTGCCATGACCGGCTGTCCTCTGTTCCCGGCTGACCGATGGGGAAGCGCGCTCCAGAAAGGAGAAACCCGCGGTGCGAGGCGATTTCGTGAGAAATCCCCCGTGCCGCGGGTTATTGTGGGGAGTCCAGCCGGTTTCGTCTACACAAGGTCCCGGGGCCGGCCTCCCCCGAGCAGACCGCTCAGGAGGAAGATGACGGCCAGCACGATGAAGATAAAAAAGAGGATCCGGCCAATCGACCACGACACGGAGGCGATTCCGCCAAAGCCAAAGAGGCCGGCAAGCAGGGCGATGATCAGGAACAGCAGTGCTAAACGCAACATGGAAGTCTCTCCTTGCCTGGTGTTGGTTTCATTCTGATTCCCGCGCGGTCAACGCGGGTCGCTCTTACCGCGAGCAAACCGGACCTCTCCAGTGCAACCCTCGTGCCAGCAGCCGGCAATCCCAGTCGATCAAGGGCATCGCAAGCAGAAGAACAACAACGAGTTGAGATCTTCCTTCCCTTCCCATGTTGTTCGTATAATAATAGATGGGGCCGGCCCCTGGCCTTCGCGGGGGCACGCAAGACAATTCCCGACGGCAGGAAACGGACTGCTCGCCAGATCCGGGACAGAAAGAGGTAGAGGAGGCAAGGTAATGAAGCGTCGCATCCTGATCGCCGACGATTCGGAGCGAACGCGCCAGCAGCTCCGTTGTCTGCTGGAGACCGATTCGCAATTCCAGGTGGAAACGGTGGCTGAGGGCCTGACGGCACTGAAGGCCCTGCAAGCGACACCCTGCAGCTTGTTTCTGACCGATTTGAAGATGCCGGGCCTGGACGGGATGCAGCTGATCGAGAAGATCCACGCACTGCAGATCCCGGTGGCGGTCATCGTCATGACCGGCCACGGCAGCATCGCCCAGGCGGTCGAGGCAATGCGGCTGGGCGCCAGCGATTTCCTGACCAAGCCGATCGACCCGGACCATCTGCGGCTGGTGATCGATCGGGCCCTGCGCGAGCGCAGCCTGCTGGACGAGCTGACCCAGCTGCGCGAGCGGATGACCAGCGAGTTCGCTTTCCAGAATGTCCTGAGCAAGAACCCGCGGATGCACGCCCTGTTCGAGCTGATCAATCACATCGCGCCGACCACGACCACGGTGCTGATCGAGGGCGAGACCGGCACCGGCAAGGAGGAGGTGGCCCGGGCGATCCACCTGGCCTCGCAACCGTTTCGCAAGGGGGCCTTCGTGGCGGTCAACTGTGCCGCCCTGCCGGCCACCCTGCTGGAAAGCGAGCTGTTCGGCCATGAGAAGGGCTCGTACACCGGGGCCGATCGGCTGCGCCGCGGCCGGTTCGAGCTGGCCCACGGCGGCACCCTGTTCCTGGACGAGGTCGGCGACATTCCCCAGCCGATGCAGATCAAGCTGCTGCGGGTCTTGCAGGAGCGCTGCTTCGAGCGGATCGGCGGCACCGAAAGCCTGCAAGCGGACGTGCGCTTCATCGCCGCCACCAATCGCTCGCTGAAACGGCTGGTGCGCAAGGGCGAGTTCCGCGAGGACCTGTATTATCGGCTCAACGTGGTCCGCTTCCAGGTGCCGCCGCTGCGCGAGCGGCCGGAGGACGTGCCCTTGCTGGCCACCCACTTCGTCAGCCGCTATGCCCGGCCCGGCGAAGGCGTCAAGGCGATCTCGGCCGAGGCCATGGAGCGGTTGCTGGGCTATTCCTGGCCGGGCAACGTTCGCCAGCTGGAGAACGCCATCGAGCGCGCCTGTGTCACGGCCCACGGCGCCCTGATCCTGCCCGAAGACCTGCCGCCCGAACTGAGACCGAAAACCCTCACCTCACCCAACCAGAAAATCGACCTGAAGAAACCCCTGCCGGATCTGCTGCGCGAGCTGACCATTGAAGTGGAGAAACAGTATCTGCGCAAGGCCCTGCAGCAGACCCGGGGCAACATCGGCCGCTGCGCTCGCCTGTGCGGTCTGTCGCGCCGCAGCATCTCGGCCAAGCTGGCGGAGTACCAGATCGACAAGGAGCAGTTCAAGTTCAAGGAAGAGTGAACGCCAACTCCCGTCCAGAGTGCTGCCCGGGCTGTCGCTACTGCAGCGCAGTCGGGGCGATTGGCTTTCGCCCCGAAGGGCTCCCGGACCGCTTAGCCCAGGGCATCGCCCTGCGTTTCGCGAACTCGGTTAATCTCCTCCTGGGGCTTCCTTCTTTCTGTCCTTTCCGTACTGCCAGGCTCGCTTTACTGGATGGAGACAACGTAAGTGAGACGAGCCTTGATTGGGTGGCAGTGCTGGCACGGAGGTTGCGTATCCTCCTGATAGGCCCAGACGCAAGGCCCAACTGGATTAAGGAGATACATCATGTCGGACAGGACAGAACAGAACCCCAACCGAAACACCATGAACCGGAAACAGAACACGCTGCGGGCCCCCTACCGGCGCAAGGAGACCGCTTCGGACCAGCCTCATCCGGAGGCAACCGGGGTGGAAGAACAACCGCGGCAGGAGGAACAGCCGGAGCGGGAGCAGGAGGCGCTGGATCCGGTGGAAGAGGCCTCGCAAGAGTCCTTTCCCGCCAGCGATCCGCCGGCCTGGATTGGCCGGTGCGAAAAGCACGTGGGTCAGTAACCGAAGAGGTGAAGGCCGGGAATCCTCCCGGCCTTCGCTGTTGCGATCCCCTGATCCGGCACATCGATTGCACACTATCCCGGATGCGCCAGTCTTTTTCAACAAGGAGCCGGACATGCCAGACACCACGATCACCAAGGTCGATTCGCATTACTCCCCCTGCGGCCCCGAGGGCCAGCGCTACCTGGCCTCGTCGCCGCACGTCGGCATGCGTTTGTGGGAAGAGCCGCCCGGCGAGGTCAAACCGGAACGGCGCCGCGAGTACGAGACGGTCGGCTACGTCATCCAGGGGCGCGCGGAGCTGACCGTGGAAGGTCAGATCGTCACTCTGGAGGCCGGCGATTCCTGGGTGGTGCCGCGCGGCTCCGCGCATTCCTACCGCATCCTGGAGGCGCTGGTCGCGGTGGAGGCGACTTACCCGCCGTCTCACGTTCACGGTCGCGATCAGTAACGGGCAGGCCCAATGTCGAGGTTCCGCCATGCAGCCAAATACCAAACGGAAGACACGGATTGAATTCGACCTGCACGAGTGTTCCCTGGCCGAGCCGGTGCTGGACAAGATGCGCGACAACCTCGTCGCCATTGCCCCGCAGGTGGAACACTTTCCCCTTGCCGACTTTCACGTGCTGATCGAGCGGAAGGCCCGCAGCAACGACTTCTCGGTCAAGGTGACCCTGGTCTTGCCAGGCGAAAGGTTGGTCGGCACCGACCACGATCCGCTGGTCCACGTGGCGTTCGAGCGCTGCCTGATCAGCCTGGAGGAGAACCTGCGGGCCTACAAGGACCGGCTGGGGCAGGTGCCGCAACGCCAAAAGCAAGTGAAAGGGACCGCGCAGGAACTGGAACCGAGCGTTCCTCCCGACGCGGCGGCGCTCGAGCAGGCGGTCCAGGAAGGCGACTACACGGCGTTTCGCTCCGCCACCCTGGCCTACGAAGAGCCGGTGCGCAAGCGGGTCGGCCGCTGGATCGAGCGTTACCCGGACGTCGCGGGGCGGATCGGTCATGGCCTGGAGGTCGCGGACCTTGTCGAGGAAGTGTTCCTGCTGGCCTTCGAGCAGTACCCGGGTCGGCCCAGAACGCTTCGCCTGGGCGAGTGGTTCGATGGCCTGATCGACCCGGCCGTCAAGGCGCTGCGGCGGCACCCGGAGGAGGAGCTGGAAAACATCCACCTGGTGCGTTTGAACCAGCAGACCCAGCAACCGTAGCCGCAGGCGGCTCGCCTGCTGGCTCGTTCCCCTGCCGCGGAGAGCCAGCAGGCGAGCCGCCTGCGGCTACGGCTGCTGGCCCTGAGCGCTGAACGGCAACGCCACGTCCTCCAGGGACTTGCGCTCCGAGTCCACGCCCAGGAACCATTCGACCACGGCGGCGGCGATCATCAGCCCGCCGCCGCCGACGTAACCCCAGAAAAGCAGCGTTCGCTGATTGGTCTCGACCAGTCCGCCGAAGAGGGTCGGGGCCAGCAGGCCGCCGATGGCCGTGCCCAGCGCGTAGAACAGGGCGATGGTCAGGGCACGCATCTCCAGCGGAAAGATCTCGCTGACCGTCAGATAGCCCGCGCTGGCAGCCGCCGAGGCCAGGAAGAAGGTGAGGGCCCACATCAGCGTCTGGGTCAGGGCGGTCAGGTCGCCCTTGAGGAAGAAGCACTCCGTGACGATGATCACCAGCCCCGACAGCAGATAGGTGATGCTGATCATCTTTCGCCGGCCGAGGGTGTCGAAGTAGTGGCCCAGCACCAGGGGCCCCAGGAAATTGGCCGCCGCCATGATCAGGACGTAAAGCCCGACCCGGTCGGCCGGGACGCCGAAGAAATGGTTGAGGACCAGCGGATAGGTGAACGAGATGCCGTTGTAGAAGAACGCCTGCGAAGCGATCAGCACCAGTCCCAGGACCGTCCGTGCCCGGTAATGAACGAACAGCGTCCGGAGAATGACGCCGAAGCTAACGTGGGTCCCCGGGTAAACGGTCAGGGTGCGCTCGGGCGGCGGCAGGGTGTGGCCGACCGCCGAGGATTCGATCTGGGCCATGATCTGCTCGGCCTCGTCGTTACGGCCGTGGGTCATCAGCCAGCGTGGGCTTTCCGGCACGAACTGCCGGGCCACGATGATGGCCAGGCCGATCACCCCGCCCAGGCCGAAGGCGATGCGCCAGCCGAGCCACTGCGGCACCAGGTTGGGGTCCAGCAGGGGAATGCTCACGGCCGCCCCGGCCGCCGCTCCGACCCAGTAAGTGCCGTTGACAATCAGGTCCACCCGCCCGCGCACCCGGGCGGGAATCAGTTCGTCGATGGCCGAGTTGATCGCCGAGTATTCGCCGCCAATGGCCAGGCCGGTGAGGATGCGGAACAGGGCAAAGCTCCACAAATTCCAGGAAACCGCGGTGAGCAGGGCGCCGACCAGGTACACCAGCAGGGTGATGGTGAACAGCTTCTTGCGTCCCAGCCGATCGGTCAGGTGGCCAAACACAATGGCGCCCGTGATGCAGCCGGCAAGATAAAGAGTCCCGGCCAGGCCGATCTCGCCGGAGGTCAGGCCCAGGGTCGTGGGCTTTTCCAGGGTGCTGGCAATGGCCGCGACGACGGTGGCCTCCAGGCCATCCAGCACCCAGGTAATGCCCAGGGCGGTCACCAGCAGCCAGTGGAAGCGGGTCCAGGGCAGTCGGTCGAGTCGGGCGGGGATGTCCGTGGTGACGGGCCCGCCGGCTGGGCTGTTGGGGTTGAGGGGTTGCTGGTGCATGCGGTGCCTCGCCGGTTCGGTTTGCTCGGCAAATCGCGAAAGGGCAAGGATGGACACCGCAACTGATGTGCCAGCCGGGAGCCGTCATGGCTCGTCGGGGTCGTAGAACGCCTCGTCTTCCGCGTTCCGGCGCGGTTTCTTCCGGGTGGGACGCGGTTCGCGCTCCTCCGGCTCTTCATCATCCTCGTCGCGATCGCGCCGGCGCCGGGGCTTCTCTCTCAGGGCGCGGCGCTGATCGCGTTGGTCCCACAGCGCCTCCTCGAACTCCTCCGAGACGTTGGTCAGGATGATGCTGCGGTCCGTGATTTCCTGGGGGCGGATGCCCGTGTGCTGCAAGATGGCAATGACGATGAGCCAGATCAGGCCGAGCAGGACGCCGCCCAGGCAGGCGAGCCCCATCAGCGGCTCGCCGCCGGGCCGCTTGTCGTTGGCGATCAGGAAGGCGAAGACCATCCCGCCCAGCAGGCACAACAGCCCAAAGCCGCCCCAGGTGATCCAGCCGCGAACGGCCCAGTGGCCGCGGTGCTGGGCACACAGCGGCGCCTGGATGGTCATGCGCTTGGTCAGGAGCAGGGCCGCGACCGCATACGGCACCAGGCCGAGGAAGATGAACAGGATGGCCCAGGACGGATGCCAGGCGAAGGTCTTGTACTTGTGGACCGTCGCGTCCTCCCCGCACTTCATGCACACGGAGGGGAGTGAATCGTCCTCGACCTCCACCCGACTCAGACGCACCGTGGCCATTGCCGTCCCCTTCGCCAGAAATCCCCGTGGTTGCTCCTTCAGAGCAAACCACGTCCGGCGCTGGGCGTCAAGGGGCTGCGGGGGGAGGATGAGGGATGTTTTGGTTAGAGGTGACGCCGAGCCGCGCACGCAGCGCAGCGGAGTAAGCGGTCCTGCGGGCTCCCGGACCGCTTACTCCGCTGCGCTGCGTGCGCGGCTCGGCGGACCGAAGCTCACGTCACCAGACGTGGTGTGGTGCCTGCCTGGAAATCGGTCACTTCAAGGTCCACGGAGCGCCGGCCCATCCACTCGTTGAGCTTCGGCGTACACGCCAGGAAGCATTTGCCCCCGGCCGACATCAGCTCCTCGGACCGCTCGCCCAGGCCGAACGCGATCGCCTTCAGGGTGGTGTTCCCCTGGCGGACGCGGAAACTCAGGTGGCGCTCCCCCTGGCCCACCTTGCGGGGTTCTCCCTGGACCTCCAGCGGTCCCACCAGGAACAACGGCCGGCGGTTCTCCGCTCCATACGGCTCCAGTCGATCCAGCTCGTTGAGCAAGCCCAGGGTCAGAGCGCTCAGCGGCGTCTCGGCATCGAGGACCAGGGACGGTTTCGGTGGGCCGCCGGGGAAGTGGCGGGCGGTGAATTCGCAAAAGCGGTCGCGGAAGGCGGCGATGCGCGACGGTTGCAGCCGGAAGCCGGCCGCCATCGGATGGCCGCCGTGGCCGACCAGCAAGTCCTCGCAGGCATGGAGGGCCTCGTTGAGGGCAAAGCCCGGGATGGAGCGGCCGGAGCCCAGGGCCAGGTCGGGGATTTCGCCTTCGCGCTCGCGGTTGCGGCGGATCGGGTTCGGCAGAGCGATCATCAGCGCCGGCCGGCCGTACATTTCCGCCATCCGGCCGGCGACGATGCCGATGATTCCGGGGTGCCAGTCGGAATCCAGCACCAGGGCGGGGTCGTCGGCCCGGTTGGCCTGCTCCACCAGGGTGCGGGCCTGGGCGACCATCTGCCGATCCATCTCCTGCCGGCGCTGATTCTCCTCCTCCAGCGCCCGGGCCAGATCGACGGCGACCTCCGGCTGCTGCGTGGTCAGCAGTTCCACCACCCGATGGGCTGTGCCCAGCCGGCCCGCCGCGTTCAGCCGGGGGGCCAGCCGATAGCCGACGTCGGACGCCCGCACGTCTCCCCCCGGCTTCAGGCCGGCCGTTTCGCACAGCGCCCGCAGCCCCGGGGAAGGCGCTTGCCTCAGCCGATTCAGCCCATGCCGGACCAGGATGCGGTTCTCGTCGTGCAACGGCACCACGTCGGCCACCACCCCCAGGCTGGCCAGGGCGACGCTATCCATCAGGAATTCGCGGAAGCGCGGCGTTACTTTGGTGCCGCCACAGTCGCGCTGGGCCAGGGCCCAGGCCAGCTTGAACGCCACCGCCGAGCCGGACAGCTTGCCAAAAGGATACGACGTGCCCGGCAGGCGCGGATGGACCAGCACCGAGGCGTCCGGCAGGCGATCCTTGAACTCGTGATGGTCGGTGACGATCAGTTCCAGTCCCAGCCGGCGTGCTTCCTCCGCCTCCTTGATGCTGGCGATGCCGCAATCCACGGTGATGACCAGTTCGGCCCCGTTGTGCGCGATCAGGCGGAGGGCCTCACTGTTCAGGCCGTAACCTTCCTCCAACCGGTGCGGCAGGTACAGCTCGACCTGGGCATTGAGCAAGCGCAGGCATTGCAGCAGGATCGCGGAACCGCTGACGCCATCGACGTCGTAGTCGCCGTAGACACAGATGCGCTTGCCGGCCCGTACTGCCGCCAGGATGCGTTCCGTGGCCGCGCTGACTCCCGGCAGCAGTTCCGGCGGGTGCAAGCCGGACAGGGGAGCGTCCAGGAAGCGCCGGGCCTGATCTGGTGCCTCCAGGCCGCGGTTGCGCAGCAGCTGCGCCACCAGCGGCGTGCAGCACACGGCCGACGCCAGCCGCTGCACGGCCTGCGCGTCATGGGAGAGCAAATGCCAGGTCTTGACGATGGGTGAACGCAAGTTGATCCTTCGTCTTTGCTTGCAAGGGGGCCGGGGCTGGAAGGCCGGCAAGACCCCAACCGATTATAGCCGCGCTCCTCCCCCGGCCAAGTCCAAGATGCCCGGGGAAGAGGCAATCCGTTCTCTCTCTCCCCTCTCCGACCGTTGCTTGTACCATAAACGGAGATCGTTGACCACAGGACCCGGGGAGCGCAGCTATGGCCGGCCAGCATCGCGTGGTGATCGTGGGAGGCGGTTTCGGCGGACTCTACGCGGCCGTGTCGCTGCGGCGGGCGCCGGTGGACGTGACGCTGATCGATCGCCGCAACTTCCACCTGTTCCAACCCTTGTTGTACCAGGTGGCCACGGGCGGGCTGTCGCCGGCCAACATCGCCGCCCCGCTGCGGGCCGTGCTGCGCCGGCACAGGAACGCCCGCGTGCTGCTGGCCGAGGTGGACAACTTCGACCTGGCGGGCCGGCAGGTGATCCTCCACGATGGCAGCGTCCCCTACGATTCGCTGATCGTCGCCGCCGGCGCCCGCCATCACTACTTCGGCCATCCGGAATGGGAACAGCATGCCCCGGGGCTCAAGACCATCGAGGACGCCACCGAGATCCGCAAGCGGGTGCTGCTGGCCTTCGAGCTGGCCGAGCGCTGCACCGACCCGGAGCTGCGGCGTAACCTGCTGACCTTCGTGGTCGTGGGCGCCGGCCCCACCGGCGTCGAGCTGGCCGGCGCGGTCGGCGAGCTGGCCCGGCACACCTTGCGGCGCAATTTCCGGACGATCGACCCCGCCTCGGCCCAGGTCATCCTGGTGGAAGGGCTGGACCGGGTGCTGAGCACTTATCCCCCCAAGCTCTCCGCCAAGGCGGAAAAATCGCTCCAGCGGCTGGGCGTGGTGGTGCGCAAGGGGACGAACGTGATCGACGTCCAGGCGCACCAGGTGACGGTGCGCTGCGGGGACAAGACGGAGGTGATCCCCACGCACACGGTCCTGTGGGGAGCGGGCGTGGACGCCTCCGGACTGGCGAGGAAGCTGGCCGAGGGAACCGGGGCGGCGGTGGATCGCGCGGGCCGGGTGGTGGTGCAGCCGGACCTGACGCTGCCGGGCCATCCGGAGGTGTTCGTGGTGGGCGACATGGCCAACTACCCGCACCAGACCGGCAAGCCGCTGCCGGGCGTGGCCCAGGTGGCCATGCAGCAGGCCAAGTACGCCGCCGACCTGATCGTGCGCCGGCTCCACGGCAAGCAGCCGGTGCCGTTCGTCTACAAGGACCTGGGCAGCATGGCGACCATCGGCCGGGCCGCGGCCATCGCCGACCTGGGCTGGCTGCAGCTCTCGGGGTTCCTGGCCTGGCTGGCCTGGCTGTTCATCCATCTGATGTACATCATCACCTTCGAGAACCGCTTGCTGGTGCTGTTCCAGTGGTCCTGGAGCTACTTCACGCACGGCAAGTCGGCCCGGCTGATCACGGGAACGCCGCATCCGCCGCCGGTGCCGGGCCGCGAGAAGACGTAGGGTGGGCCGAGCGCAGCGAGGCCCACCACGCGATCCTTGCGGGTCTGCCTGCCCTGCCGGCCATCTTTTGGGGAGTGGCTCAGAGGCCGGAAACTGTCGGTGAGGGTCCTGTGGATGCCAGCAAGGGACGTTTCGCTGTCTGCCTGCCACCTGCCAGGGTATTCGGGAGGGGTTCCCGTGCGACCTGGCTCAGTGACTTGCTGTGCCGGGTTTCCGCAACTTGACCGAAAAGGGACCGAAAAGAGACCGCACCTTTTTCACAGTTCAACAAGGGCCGCGATGCCAGCAAAAGACATACATCATGATCTGGTCCACAGACTTCTGGTCGCCGACGGCTGGCGGATCACGCACGATCCTTACCGCATCGTGGTGGGTCGCAAGAACCTGTTCGTGGACCTTGGGGCGGACAAGATCATTGCCGCCGATCGCGACGACGTTCACATTGCCGTTGAAATCAAGAGCTTTGAAGGCCAGTCGGAAGTTCACGACCTGGAAGTGGCCCTGGGCCAATATCTGCTGTATCTGCCGTTCTTGCGCGCCCAGGAGCCCGATCGGCGTTTGTACCTGGCAGTCCCTGCCGAAGTGTGGCACAATCTGTTTGAAGAGCCCATTGGCCAGGGGCTCCTGGCCGAATATCACCTGCGGTTGCTGATTTTCGATCCTCTCAAGGAGGCAATCCTGCAATGGATTCCAACACCCTGAACCATTGGCGGCGGACGATCAAGAAAATCTTGACGGCTTTGGCGGCCATTCCCTTTCCCGAGGTCGTCACCATGAGCGCCAAGACCGTGTTTGACGACGCTGCGGACATTTACCTCGTCGTTGTCGAAGGTTGGCAAGACGTGCGGCGCTTACACGGCTGCCTGGTACACGTGGAAATCAAAGGGGACAAGATCTGGATTCAGCAAGATGGGACTGAGGACGGCGTTGCAGGCGATTTGCTGGCCGCCGGCATCCCCAGGGAGTGCATCGTGCTGGGATTCAAGTCGCCGCAAAGCCGGGCGCTGACCCAGTTCGCGGTCGCCTAGCGCTTGCTGAGAGGGAACGAGACGAAAGTTCTTGAGAGAAAGGCTCCGGGAGCCAATGTAATTCCAGAGAGAGACGCAAATGTACCGCTGGCTCACTGTGTTCTTCGTAGTCGCACTGACCACCCTCGGCACTTCCCGCGCCGACGAGAAACTCAAGGGAATCGCGTGCCGATCGGTTCACCTTGGCTATCCGGCGCCGCGCGGCACAGCCTTCTGCAACGAGCTGACCGTCGAGGAATCGGCCGACGGGACGTATTTCATGGCGTGCGGGTGGAGCAAAGGGTACTTCGGCATTCAGGAGCTGGCGACCGGCAAGAAGGTCGTCCTCTTCTCGGTCTGGGACCCGGCCGCCAGGGACAATCCCGCGAAAGTGCCACTCGACAAGCAGGTCAAGCTCCTGGAGAAAGACAAGGACGTGCGCGTGGGGCGGTTCGGCAACGAGGGGACCGGCGGCCAGGCCTTCCTGGACTACGATTGGAAGGTCAAGGAGACCTACCGGTTCCTGGTCACCGCCCAGGCAGACGGTCCGGGTCGCACGGCTTACAGCGGATACTTCTACGCTCCCGAAGCGAAGGCCTGGAAGCACCTGGTCACCTTTTCGACGCTGACGGACGAAAAGGAGCTGCTCCGAGGGTATTACTCGTTCGTGGAAGACTTCCGAAGGAACAAGGTGAGCGCGACCAGGGTGCGGAGAGCCGCGTTCGGGAACGGCTGGGTGAAGTCCACAACCGGCGACTGGGTAAGCCTCGCCAAAGCGCGGTTTACTGCGGACGCGAACCCGGCGCGGAACATCGACGCTGGCCTGATGGGCGACAGGTTCTTCCTGGCTACCGGGGGGACCACGGCAAACACTGGCGCCAAGCTCCGCGAGACGATCACCCGTGAAGCTCCTGCCGGCAAGCCACCAGCCGATTTGCCGAAGCCGAAGTGAAGGGAGAGAGAAGTGCCCTCGGCCTGGCGGGGTGCTCTCGAGATGCGTTCTGGGGCGCTGCGACCCACGTGAGGCGCGGCCACTGCTGCTGAGCCTGGGTGTTCACCTTGGATCTTGTCTGTTACCCTGGAGGCGGACTTCCAACTGCAAGCAGGAGAAGCCAGTATGGCTGTGAACATGAAGGACTACGGCCTCGACCAGCTCAGCGCCGAGGATCGCCTGAGCCTGGCCCAGCAGCTCTGGGAGAGCATTGCAGAGGAAGTGAAGCGCTTGCCTCTGACCAGAGAGCAGCAGCAGGAGGTCGATCGGCGCCTGGCCGCCCACCGTGCCAATCCACAGGCGGCCATCCCCTGGGAGCAAGTGGAGGCTGAGGCGCGTGCCCGGCTGGGTCAATGAGCCTGCCCATCCGACTGTTGCCCGAGGCCAGAGCCGAGTTCGATGCCGCGGTGGACTGGTACGAACAACAGCGGCCCGGGTTGGGCACGGTCTTTCTGGATCGGGTGAAGGACGTGTTCACCAGGATCGCCGCGAACCCGCAACTGCATGCCGTCACGTACCAGGACGTCCGGAAGGCGGTGGTGCAGAAGTTCCCATACGTGGTGCTGTACAAGGAGGAGGCTGGCGAGGTGCTGATCGTTGCGGTCTTTCACACCGCTCGTGACCCGGCCATCTGGCAGGGCCGGGTCTGACGTGGCGACCGTTCCGGGGACGACCCATGACCGAGGACGAATGGCTGGTCTGCGAAAAGCCGGACCTGTTGCTGCGGCACCTGAAGGCGATCGGGGCCACCCGGTGGCGCCGGGGCCAGCGGCGGCGGAAGCTCCGACTCCTCGCTTGCGCCGCGTTTGGCCAGGCCCGGCACTTGCTCCGGCCGGAGTACGGCCAGCGGGCCATCGAGCTGGCGGAGCGGTACGCGGACGGGGCCGCCGAACTGACTGAACTGATTGAATTGAATAAGGAACTCCGCGCGGTGAGGATGGAAACGGGCTCCCCGCAATGGACTGCGGAGGTGACCGTCATGTGGCTCCTGAACGATAACGACCTCACCGCGGCGGAGGTGGCGTTGGAACAGTCCATCTGGGGCCTGGAGCGGGAGGCCGCGCCGGCAAAGCCCAACCTCTTCCGCAAGGCCTTGCGCCGGGCTCAGGCACCCTTGGTCCGCGACATCTTCGGCAACCCGTTCCGCCCGGCAGCCTTTGATCCGGGGTGGCGGACGCACGACGTGGTCGGTGTTGCCCGGGGGATTTACGACGAGCGGGCATTCGACCGACTACCCATTTTGGCTGACGCGCTCATGGACGCGGGGTGCGATCATGAGGACATCCTGGCCCACTGCCGCTCGGAAGGGACGCACGTCCGCGGCTGCTGGGTCGTGGACCTCGTACTGGCCAGAGAGTAGTAGAACAGCCGAACCACCTGCTCCAGCAGACCGACCACGGAATGATGTTTTGCCGAGTTCACAGTCTGGCCCGCGTGAGCCGGCTGTTGAGCCTGAGCGCTAGCCGACAAGGGGGGACGCACGGTGGATGTCCCGGACTTCCAGAAAGCGTTATGTGATGGCGAGAAGTTCTGGACCAGCTTCCTGGGCGAGTTCCGCGTCGAACGCCGGAACAGCATTGACTTCGCTGTGTGCAGCCAGTGCCGCTGGATCAAGTGCGGTTGCGGTGCGTGCGGGTGCAACTTCCACGGGTAAGGTGTTGGCGTCGAATTCGATGGTTCTGCTACCAACCCCGGAGGTGAATGATGGCGCGTCGGAAGTACCGCCCACCAGAGCCGGGGCCGCTGTACCTGCGGGAGGCCGTCCGTCGGCCTCTGCTGGCTCTGATCGAAGGCAACCCACCCGAGGTTCGCTTGGAAGTCGCGCAGGTCGAAGACGTCGAGCGGGCGCTGCGTTGCGAATTGCCGGACGAGATCTTGGGCTGTTTTGCCAACGGCGATGACACCCTCCCAGAGTGGGGGTTCGACCTTGCCGCAGTGGTCGATCACACTGCCTTGGCGCGGGAATTGGGGTGCCGGACGAACTTGGTCGCCGTCGGCCAGAACCCAAATGGGCACATCCTGTACTGCATTGAGCGGCGGGGCGACCGCCGGCGCAGTGGGGCTGGTCGAGTTCGACTCTGAGGAGAGCGGCGTGGTCGGGTGGCGTGACCTTGGTCGTTGGCTAGCTGATCTGGCGGGGCTGGATGGCGAAGCCCGTCCGAGGCAAGCGCCCGAGTTCGTGCAGCTCATCATCTGGCCAGATGTTGCGCCAGAGCCGCGAGTATGGCGTCTGGTTTAGCGAGAGGAAAAGGCGCGAGGGGCCAATACGATGATTCGGAGAATCGTAACACTGGCTCCTGGCGCTTTTTCCTTTCCCCATCACAGAGATGGAGACGCAGATGGCGGGACGCACAATCGCACTCGGTGACGTCCACGGCTGCCGGGACGCCCTGGCCGCCCTGATTGATGCCGTTCAGCTCGACCGGGACGACACGCTCGTTACCCTGGGCGACCTCATCGACCGGGGGCCCGACAGCCGTGGCGTCCTGGACCGGCTGATCGCTCTGGCCGGGCGTTGCCGGTTGATTCCCCTGCTGGGCGACCACGAGGAGATGATGGCCGACGCCCTCCGTGACGTCGCTGCCCTGCGCCGCTGGCTGAGCTGTGGCGGCGCGGAAACCCTGCGCTCGTACGGCTGGGCCCCGGGCGGTCCACGCCGCGCGCTGGCGGACTGGATTCCGGAGAAGCACCGGAAATTCCTGGCCGGCTGCCGGCCCTATTACGAGACAGTCGGCCATCTGTTCCTGCACGCCGGGTTTGTGCCGGAGCTACCGATGGCGCAGCAGCCGGGGCAGGCGCTGCGGTGGCGGGTGACCGATTCCCGGACTGCCGTGCCGCACTGTTCCGGCAAGGTCGCGGTTGTGGGCCACACGGCTCAGCTGACCGGGGAGGTGCTCGACTTGGGCTTCCTGGTCTGTATCGACACCAATTGTGCCCGTGGCGGCTGGCTGACTGCCCTGGACACGAGTTCGGGGCGAATCTGGCAAGCCGACCGCGCGGGAGACTCAGGGCGGGCAGCGGGCAGGTCGCAGCCAGGACAAGGCAGGCCGAACCCTGAGCCGCAGATGCGCCTATTGGGTCGGCCCACCTTTCCTCCTGTTCTGTCGAATCCCACCACCCAGAACAAAAGCGACCTGGAACCGGCACCAGTCCAGCCGACGTCAAAATAGAAGAGAAACCAATGGAGCTGTGGGCCGAACCGTGATACAGTGACGCAATCGTCAGAGGCGGACCGGGCGGCAAACAAGAGGATGACCGGCAGCTGGAGAGCATGACCGGGAAGCGAAAAGAGGCAGACCGAAATCGCGATCGAGCGACCTGGCGAAATAAGCTGGCCGGCTGGAGTGGGCCGACTTGTCCATCAAGTGAATTCGATGGTTCTGCCTTAACGGAGTGACTGTCGATGGCGACCAAGGCTGACGAGTTCGAGCCCGATTGGCGGGTCATCGAACGCATTATCCTTGTGGCGCTTCAACCAAAAATGCTCGTCTGCGAACAGCAGCGTGGTTTTTCGATGGCGGCGAGGTTAACTGTCTGGGTGCGAGACGCACCAGGCGGAGCCTGGATCGTCAGTTCGTCGGCGATCAACCCGCCAGAAGTTGACCTTCATGGAGAGATTCGTCTGCGATGTCGCAGGACGTATCGTCCTGAGCGCATCCTTTTTCGCCTGGAGTCGGTCTACCCAAACCTCGATCCGGAGACAGGCTTCACGGGCTTCTCAGTGTCGGGTGACGTGCTTGTCGGTCCAGACGAAATCACAGTCCGACCGAAGTCCTGGACCGGCCAATACAATGTGCTGACGTGGAGCGGCTGGGTGTAGTACGTCTGTTAACTCCAGCGTTCCGCCGCTTCTCCTCGCGCGAATGGAGAGTTTGCATGGCAACCCGATTGAAGTACCACCAGCCCATCCTTGATCTGCTCGGATTCGAGCCGGTGCTGCCATTCGAGCGACTCGCTGCCATTGAAGAGCGAGAGCGGGTCTGCGGTACACGGTTCCCTGCGTCGGTACGCGAATGGTTCGCTGTGCAAGACGCCGAGGCACTGTTCCACGACAACACCAACGATGACCATCTCGAAAAGCTTGCAGAACTCGGCAACCCCGCGGAAACCCATCAAGGATACCTCCGGGTGGCGACCGAGAATCAGGCCGTGGTCGCCTGGTACGTACGCCTGGGCGAGGGCGACGACCCGCCCGTCTACCACAACAACGGTGAGTGGAACGAAGACCTGTCGAAGACCAACTGGCAAGCGAACTCCGTGACGTTCACGAACTTCATCTTCGACATGATCTCCACCCACCACTTCCGCGGGTGGTACTCGGGGATGCACGTGTCTGCCAAGGACAGCATACCGGACGAGGCAACCCTGGACCGACTGCGGCGCTGGTTCCGGCAGGGGCCGACCACGGACGCCGTTGGGTCCAGGGTTTACCGATTCTTCACTACCCGCGGGGTGATCTTTATCCGGAGCGTCGCCCCGGAGGACCTGGCGAACGGGATGGCCGAATGGAGCATCGAGGCAGTCTCACCTGAGGCAATGCTGGACTTCGGCCGGAAACTCTGGGGGATTGGCTCGCTCGCCCAAACGCTGAAGGCACAGAGTTGTACGCCTCAGTCGCGGGCCAAAGGAGAGGAACTGTTGCAGCGTTTGCGGTCAGAGCACGCGGCCGAACCCGGAGCTGCACCTGACCAGGGTCGCACGTAGGCATTCCCTGTTTCATGGCTCACCGAGTGGCTGCGGTCAGGTGAGCCTGTTGTTCAGTTTCGGAGGGCGCGCGGATGGGCATGGTGTTGGGGCGCGGACCACGAGGGAACCGGGATACTCTCGATGTCCCTTACTCCGCCTGGAACGACATCCTGGAGTTAGCCGAGCGGTATGGCTGGCAACCCAGACGCACAGGCCCGCCCGGGGGATGAAGGTGGCCGAGTGGTGCGGGACGTATTATTCGTCCGACGGCCAGTTGTTCCACGCTCGGGATGCCGCAGCGCTTGCAGGGGCCCTTGATCGGTTCCTCGCAGAGGAGCGGCCGGTGTCGGATCGACCTGATGGTGGAGGTGGGCGGGGAGCTGTTGGTCCGCACGTTTGTCTCCGACCCGTCCGATGATGACTTGTGGTCCATCCGGGATCGCAATCGCGGGGTCGAGGTGCGTGGCACAACCAGGGGTCTCGCAGCCAGTGGACCAATGGCAGAACCAGGCCTGGAAGGCAGTGCGCTGGCTGGTGGCGTTTCGGTGAGGTGGGACGAATCAAAACCCCTCCCCAACCCCTGCGGCGCTGTCGGGAACGCCCTCCGTGGCGTTCCCGACAGGACCGTCAATAAACGAAATCACGGCGTCATCTTCAGCTTTTTCAGTGCATTCTCCGCCGCCGCACGGACCTCCTTGAGCCCATCGCGGGTCATCTTGTCCATGCGTTCCTCGACGATCCTGGCATCGCCGCCGAGGGCTTCCTGGCCCATGTTGGCCAGCGTCTCCAGGGCGGCCACGCGCACCTCGATCACCCGGTCGTCCAGGGCCCCCAGCAGGGCCGTGACCACGTCCTTCGTGTCCGCACCCAGATCCTTGCCGATCTGACCCAGGCAGTGCATCGCCAGGCAGCGCACGAACTTGTCCTCGTCCTTCAGCGCTTTCTTCAGGGCCGGCACCGCCGGTTTGGCCTCGGCGGCCAGCTCATCCAGGGCCCCGGCCACCGAGCGCCGCAGCTCCACGGGCGAGCCCGCAGCCGTCAGCAGCTCGCCCAGCAACGGCACCGTCTCCGCGACATCCTTGCCCATCTTGCCCAGCGACTCGGCCACCGCCCGGCGCACGTCCAGAGGGGCCTGGCCGTCCTTGAGGACCGCCTTCATGGTGGGCAGGGCCGCCAGGGACTCGGGCGTGCCGATCGGACCGAGGGCCTTGGCCAGGGTCGCGCGCGTCAGCGGGTCGGCCTTGGGATCCTCAAGCACCTTGGACAGGTCCAGAACAACGTCGCGGGCGTCCGGGCCCAGCCGGCGAATAGTCTCGGCCGCGGAGCTGCTGACTTCGGCGCTGGAATCCTTGAGAGCGGCCACCAGCACCGGCAAGGCGGGTGTGAGTTCAAAGACCAGGTGAAAGTCCCTTTCCTTGTCCGACTCGAACACGCCCAGGGCGGTGGCCGACGCCGACCGGACCGAGGCGGCCTTGTCCGTGCGCAGGGCCGTGATCAGGCCGTCGCGCACCTCCGTCAGCCGCTGCTGTTTCTCCTTGGCCTTGGGGGCCGTCCGGCCCAGGGCCTGGGCCGCGCCGCTGCGGATGCGCGGATCGGGATCGTCGCGCAGGGCGTCGAGCAGGGCGGGGAAGACCTTCCGGCTCTTGAGCGGTCCGATCAGCCCGGTGGCGATCAGCCCGCGCAGCCGATTGCGATACAGCAGCTCCTGCACCAGCGGCCGGGCGGTGCCGCCCAGCACCACCAGGGTCTTGTCGCGCAACGGGGCCTCGTTCTCGCCGCGCAGCAGCACCAGCCACTCCGAGAGCCTCTTGCCCTGCAAGGGCGGATCGTCGTCCTGACCGTGGGCAGGAGCGGCCCAGAGGCCCGCCATCACGATCCCGGCCAGCAGCAGTGGCATACGCATTGTGTCTCTCCCCTTTCCACGGTTGCGAAAGCGGAACCCCGCGGAGAACTCTCAAGCAATGACGACTGACTCCCTTGACCATATCTCAAGGGAGCTTCCGCGACAAGGATGCTCTGGCTGCGCCTTGCCGTTTGCCGCGGAGGAGGATACAACAGCAGCAGAAGTCTCTGGAGGAACAGGTCTAGCTCAGGTGCTCTGCACCAGGGCGGCGTTGCGCCGCCCGAGCGTTTCGCTTGTCATCCGTCCCAGGGAAGGCTGTTTCAGCCCCGCTACCGATGGGGGTGCCCCGTCGGGCCCGGTGGCCTGGAACAACCCCGCCTGCCGTCGTTCCACCGGGCCCGACGGGGCACCCCCATCGGCGGGTCCGAGAGCCTTCCGAGTCCCAGGTCGTGTCGTAGACACCTCCGAGACTCTGACTGCCACCGCAGGTCAGGCTGAAAAGCCTGACCTGCGGAGCAGCTTCTCGAACGGCTCCCCCAGCGCCCCCTCCAGGTAGGGGGTCACCCCCCAGAAGCGCCGCATCTCCAGGTACTCGCGCACAAACGCCGCCTCGCCGACCGGGGTGCCGCGGACCGCCCGCAGCATCAGGTTGCGGGCCGTGTGCTCGGTGCTGATGAACTCGATCACGTCGGTGCGGTAGCCCATGATCCGCAGCACCAGGGCCCGGAAGGCGTCGGTGACCAGGTCGGCCGTGCGCTGCTGGAGGATACCGTGCCGCAGCAGCGGCCGCAGGATCTCGGCGGGTCCCTCGGGGCGAACCTGGTCATTGAGATGATGGTGGCAGCAGGGCACGCTCAGAAGGACGCGGGCCTCGCTGGTGATGGCCTGGACGATGGCGTCGTCGGTCGCGGTATCGCAGGCGTGCAGGGCCAGCACGATGTCCGGCCGCACCTCGACAGAGCCGATGCGACCGCAGGCGAACGTCGGGCCGCTGCTGCCCAGCCGCTCCGAGCGCTCGATGCTCTTGCGGATCACCTCCTCGTTCACGTCCACACCCAGGATGCGGGCCGGGACAGCGAGCACGTCGTTGAGGTAATGATGGGCCGCCAGCGTCAGGTAGCTGGCACCGCAGCCGCAATCGAGGATCTCGACGGCACGACCGAGCGAACGCAGCTCCGCCTCGTCGAGAACGTGCGTCAACTGCCTGAGGAACTCGTTGATCTGGGTATACTTGGCCCGCATGGTGGGCCGGACCTGGCCGGTCCGCGTCAGGACGCCCATCACCTCCAGAACGTGATCCGCCTTGCCCTCGGGGAGCGGCACGTCCTTGACCCGGTTGTGGGGCTCCTCGGGTTGTGGCCCAGCCGATTGCACCTGCCGCCGGCCGACGAGGACCTTGCCTCTCTTGGTGGTGTGGACGTCGATCTCCTCGGTAAGCGTGGTCAGGTGAATCCCGGCAAAGCCAGCGTTGAGGAGTTCGCGGAGTGGGAGAGCGATTTCCGGTCCGTGGAAGTTCCTGGTGACATTCTTCTTCGGCTCGAAGTACGAGAATTGCACGCAGCGCCGCCCACGAACCCTGACGGGCCGCAGCACAACGCGCAGCCACGGAGCAGGTGCCGGGCCACGCGCGACGCCGCCGAAGGTGGCCCGCCGGAAATCGTCGCGGAGGACGATCTCGTGGACGTGCGAGAACAGCAGTTCTCGGTCTAGTTCGGTTCGGCTCATGTTTTCATTGTAGGCCGCAGCAGGGTTGAGCCAGCAGGCGTAGCCGCAGGCGGCTCGCCTGCTGGCTCTCCGGGGTACAAGCCAGCAGGCGAGCCGCCTGCGGCTACGGCTGCTGGCTGGACAGGTGGCACAGGACTTGCTGAAATAGGAGGGAGACATTGCACCAAACTCCGGCCAGTCAGGAACGCACTGGCCCGGCATCAAGGAGAGCGGCACATGAAACGGATTCTGCTGATCGACGACAATGCAGCGGTCCGTTCTCTGCTCCGGACGTTCCTGGAACGGTCCGGTTTTGAGGTGGCGGAGGCCGCGGAGGGCGACGCCGGCATCCAGCTCTACCGCCACTGGCCGGCCGACCTGGTCCTGTGCGACCTGTTCATGCCCGGCAAGGATGGCCTGGAAGCGATCCGCCAGTTCCTCCGCGAGTTCCCCGGGGTCAAGGTGATCGCCATGAGCGGTGGCGGCTTCGGCGGCAACCTGGACCTGCTGCCGGTCGCCAAGATGCTGGGTGCCGTCGAGCTTCTCTACAAACCGTTCGATGGGGAAACGGTGCTGGAGGCGATCCGGCGCGCCCTCCAGGCCCCGACCCCGGCCGGGATTATGGGCCACAGCCGGGGACCAGCCGAACCGTGAAGCGGCTGCCCCGGCCCGGCTCACTGACCGCTGCCACTTCCGCTCCCAGGGCCGTGGCCAGCCGGCACGCGATGGCCAGCCCCAGACCAACCCCCCCTGACCCCAGCTCCCGCAACCGGGGCGATCGGAAGAACGGCTCGAAGATGCGCGGCAGGTCCTCCGCGGCGATGCCACAGCCGGCGTCCGCAACAGTCAGCAAGACCCGATCCGCCGTTCCGCTCAGAGACAGGGTGATCGCCGTTCCCGGCGGGCTGTATTTGCAGGCATTGTCCAGGAGAATGTCCACGACCTGTCCCAGCAGCGCCGGGTGGGCGCGGACCGGCAGTGCCGCAACCGCACACAAGCCCGGAGCGCCAGCGACGGGACAGGGTGGCAGAAGCCGGACGTCGGCCGAGCGGGGGTGGGAGGACCACGTGCGGAGGTGGTCTTCCAGCCAGGAAGCCAGGTTCAGGTCCACCAGACCCGGCAAGGCAGACTCGGCGTCAGCCCGGGCCAGAAAGAGCAGCATCTCGACAATCCGCTGGAGCCGGCCGGATTGCTCGGCCACCACGCCCAGCACCCGACGATAATCCTCGGGCGAGCGCTCGCGCCGCAGGGCCACCTCGACCTGGCCAAGCATCACCGCCAGGGGAGTCCGCAGCTGATGCGACGCCTCGCCTGTGAACCGCCGCTGCCGCTCGTGGGCCTCCTGCAAGCGGTCGAGCAGAGCGTTGAACTCCAGACCCAGGGTCTCCAGTTCGTCTCCCGTGTGGTCCACGGCCAGCCGTTGGCCCGGTTCGCTGGCCTGGATCGAGCGCGCGGACTCGGCCATACGTCCCACCGGGGCCAGGGCCCGCCGGCACAGCCAGGAACCAAGCAGCGCCGCCACCGCCCACGTGGCCAGCGACAGACCCACCAGCGCCCCCAGGAGCTGGCGCAGAGACGTTTCGGTCGGCCCGGTCGCGACCGCCGCCGTCAGCACCAGGGCCGGATACTTCGCCTCAGGAGCGTTTTCGCCCTCGTGCGTGTTGCCGGCCGGCTGCTGGCCGGTCTCCCCACGCTTGCCGTGGCCGAGAGGCTGCAGCCGAGTTTGCGACACCCACCAGCGCTCATCGCCCTGTCTGGCGCTCCGGAAGGAAAAAACTTCGGAGAGGTTGACCTCCTCCAGGGCCAGCAGCCCCGCCGGGATTGGCTCGTCGGAGGAGGCAACCACCCGCCCTTTCGGGGTCCGCACCAGCCAGCGCACGTCGTCGCCCGGCTCCAGCCGCCGTTGCCCCCCCTCCCACTCCACCGTGTCCTCCTGCAGCTCAACGGCAGCCGTCAGGGTGCCGAGGGCCGACTCCAGCCGCTGCTGCAACTTCTGGTTGAAGTAGCCGGCCGCCAGGAGGTACAGGGCCACGGAGAAACCGGTCAGCGTGACCGCCAGCATGCCCAGGAAAAAGAGCGCGACGCGGGTGGGAAGGCTCATTCCCTGGCCTCCCCGCCGTCCTCGGATCGGCCGAAGCGATAGCCCCGTCCCCGGAGCGTCTGGATCAGCCGGGGCCCGTGTACCTCCAGCTTCCGCCGCAGCTCCTTGACGTGGACCTCCAGCGTGTTCGACAGGCCGTCGTAACGCTCGTCCCAGACGTTCTCGTAGATGCGCGTCCGGGACAGCACCTCGTCGGGGTGGCGGAGAAAGAAGACCAGCAACGCCTGCTCCTTGGCCGTCAGCTCCAGCCGCCGGCCATTACGCTCGACCCGATGGGTGGCCAGGTCCACGCGGACCGTTTCATAGGCGAGGACCGTGCTTGTGCTCCGGTCGCGCCGCCGGCCCATCACCCGCACCCGGGCCAGCAGCTCGTCGAAGGCGAACGGCTTGCACAGGTAATCGTCGGCCCCGCTGTCGAGGCCGCGGACCCGGTCGGAAATGGCGTCCCGGGCCGTGAGGAACAGCACCGGGGTCGTGTCATTCATCTGGCGGAAGCGGCGGAGCAGCGTCAGCCCATCCATGCCGGGAAGCCGCCAGTCCAGCAGCACGACGTCCCATTCCTGGGTTCGCAAGGCGTGGAAGCCCTCCTCGCCGTCGGCGGCGTGTTCCACGGTGAAGCCTTCTTCCCGCAGGCCCCGCACCAGGAAGTCGGCCATGGCCGGCTCGTCCTCGATCACCAGGATACGGCTGCTCATTGCTTGACCTCTGTCGCTGCAGCGAATGGCGAGCCGGGAGCGTCAGCTCCCGGATTCTTCCGATTCGTCGGAGAATCCGGGAGCTGACGCTCCCGGCTCGCCTTCCCTTACTCGTCCTTTTTCTCCTCGTTGACGACCTTACCGGACGGATCGAACACAACCTCGATTGTCTTCTTCTCGGCGGTGGTGAGCAGGACCTCGTAGGTGACCTTGTCGCCCTTGGTGATTTCCTCGGTCTTGGCAATCTTGGCCTTGGGATACTTGGCGTCCAGCGCCGCCTTGACGGGTTTGGGCAGGTCCGTGACCTTGATCTCCTTCTCCACGATCTCGATCTTCCCCTCGGGGGTGACCGTGACGTCGATGTTCTGGCCCTCGTTCTTGATGGACACTTCGTAGAGGGTCTTCTTGTCCTCCACTTCTTTTGACGCGGAGACGAGTTTCGCCTTGGGGAACTTCGCTTTCACGGCGGCTGTCACGGCCCTGGGCAGCTTGTCCAGAGGCACCTTCTCCTCGTCGGCTCGCCCGGCAGTTCCCAACAGCAGCAGCGCCGCAACGCCCAGACTCACGATCCATCGGCTCATTTCACACCCTCGCAACGTACGGGAAGTAATCGTTGGGGAATGACCGGACCCATTGTCCGTCCTGTCCCATGCGCCGATGCTACCGGACGTCCCTGAAATGGCAATGAGGGAAAGATAAAATCCGCTTCATCCTGCAGAGCGGCGGCTTCAATGCGGTTTGGCCGGCTGGCAACACCGGCAGCAAGGGCCCTGGTCGGCGGCCGTCCGGGCCCGCTCCTCCGCGATTTGCTGCTGGCGGAACTTCTCGTAAGGCCCGGCCGAGAGGTCGCTGGGGCAGGTCCAGCGCTCGAAATGGACCCAGATGACACGCGAATAGCGGAACACCATCGGCACCAGCGGCAGGTACGGCAACATCGCCAGGCCGGCGACGGTGTAGCCGTTGGCGTTGGGCAGGAGCCAGCTGACGATGACGTAGAAGGGCACGAGAATCACCACGCCGAGGACGTAGCTGGCGTACATGGCTCCGAGGAACGTCCCCTCTTCCCGCTGGAAGAGCAGGCCGCACTCCGGACAGGGATCGTTCATTGCGAAGCTGCCGCGGAACATCTTGCCTTTCTGACAGCGCGGACACCGCTGCATCAGAATGGCCCAGAAGACGTTCCAGGCGCGTCGCAACGTCCCGCCGGGACGCGGGATCGGCAGTTCCTGTTCGAGGGGAACTCCGTCCGAAGGATTGGCAGCACACACGGCTTGATCTCCCTCAAGAGGCGGTTTCTCTATTATACCAGGACCCAACCAACCTTGCACGAATTGGCAACTGTTGCCAGAATCGTACCGTTGCGGTTCGCCGTGGCGATCCAGTTCTATTCCTTTCGGGAGTTTCGCATGAGCGACATCACGTCGGAAGTGCCCCAGACCTCGCCTCTGGTCCCGCTGCCGCCGCCCTCCGACGCCGAGCTGATGGTGCCGGCGTGCGTGCGCGGCCGGCGGCTGCGGCTGTGGCCCGGTCTGATCATCGTCGCCCTGGAATGGTTGGCGATCAAGCTGCCCGCTCTGGTGGCGCCGGCGAGCTTTACCCAGTTCATGGCCGCCTTCTGGGGGCCCATGATCGCGACGTTGCTCCTGGGGGTCTGGTGGCTCTTCGTCAGCCGGATTCGCTGGTTTGAACGCTGCCTGGGCCTGGTGATCTTTGTGGCGGCGGGAGCGGCGGCGTGGTCTCTGAGCGACCTCTCGTTGCGTCCTGTGCCTCTGATCATGTTCGGCTTGCCCCTGTTCCACACGGTCTGGGTACTGTGGCTGCTGATCACGCCCTCGGTGAGCTGGCAGGTCCGGTACGCAGGTCTGGCGGGGGCGCTGGCGCTGACCGGGGGTTACGTGGATCTGTGGCGGATGAATGGCGTGGACGGCAGCTTCACGGCCGAGTGGGCCTTGCGCTGGCAAGAAACGGCCGAGCAGAAGTATCTGGCGGAACGCGCTGCCCACCAAAAGGAAGGTCGGCAACCCGTGTCGCAGGTGGTGAAACTGCAACCGGGGGACTGGCCCGGCTTCCGCGGACCGGACCGCGATGGCCGGCAGCCCGGGGTCCGCATCGCCGCGGACTGGAAGCTCACCCCACCGCAAAAGCTCTGGCGGCAGCGGGTTGGTCCAGGTTGGTCTTCCTTCGCCGTGGTGGGCGATCGCCTGTACACCCAGGAGCAGCGCGGCCCGGACGAGGTGGTGAGCTGCTACGACGCCAACACCGGCAAGGAGATCTGGGCTCATACCGACAAGGTCCGTTTCGCCGAGACCGTGGCCGGTCCCGGTCCGCGGGCCACGCCAACTTTCCACGACGGCAAGATTTACTCCCTCGGGGCTTCGGGCCTGCTGAACTGTCTCGATGCCGCAACCGGCGAGAAGGTCTGGACGAAGGACATCGTCAAGGACTCGGGAGCCAAGGTGCCGACGTGGGGCTTCGCGGCCAGCCCGCTGGTGGTCCAGGGAGTGGTGACCGTGTTCGCGGGCGGCGACCAGGACAAAAGCATGCTTGGCTACGACGCCGAGACGGGCGAGCTGGCCTGGACCGCGGGCACGGAGAAAGACAGCTATTGCTCGCCGCAGCGGGTGGTGCTGGACGGTTACGAGCAGGTGCTCATCGCCACGGGCGACAGTCTGACGGCGCACCATCCAAAAACCGGCAAGGTCCTGTGGCAGCACGAATGGGAGCCAATGAAAGGCATGGCTCGCGTCGTGCAGCCGGCCCTGGTCAGCGGTTCCGACCTGCTGCTGGGGACCGGCTTCACCAAGGGGACGCGGCGGGTCCGCGTCAGCCGGGAGGGAGACGACTGGAAGACCGAGGAAGTCTGGACGACCCGGAAGATCAACCCCTACTACAACGATCTGGTGATCCATCGCGGCCATCTGTACGGCTTCGATGGCCTCTTCTTCACCTGCGTGAGCCTGGAAGAGGGCGAAGGCAAGTGGCGTGCCCGCGGCTACGGTGGCGGCCAGGTGCTGCTGCTGCCGGATCAGGACCTGTTGCTCATCCTCTCGGAAAAGGGCGAGGTCGCCCTGGTCGAGGCGACACCCGAGGAACACAAGGAGGTGGCCCGGTTCCAGGCCATCGAAGGCAAGACCTGGAACCATCCGGTGGTGGCGCACGGCAAGCTGTTCGTCCGCAACGGTGAGGAAATGGCGTGCTACCAGCTGACTCCAATCAGCGAAGGGGACAAGGGAGGGAAGTGAGAGCCTGATCCTCCACGATCGGGGGCGATTTGACACAAGCCCGAAGCGCCAGCGCCGGGACCGTCCCGGCGCTGGCGCTTTGGGCTTGTGTGGGCAGCCCCGTCCCGGCGCTGGCGCTTCGGGCTTGTGTGGGCAGCCCCGTCCCGGCGCTGGCGCTTCGGGCTTGTGTCTGTTTCCCCCCGGCTGAGTATAACAACCGAGACGCGGCGCTCGCCCCTGCTTCCCCAAGGACTGCGGGCGCCGCCAAGCTCTCAAGGAGACACTGATGACCGCACACCGTCGGGGGATGGCCCTCGCCGTGGCCGGGTGCCTGGCCCTGGGGCTGGCTCTGGCCGTCAGTCAGGAACCCACTCAGAAAGCAGCGGTGCATGGCGATCCCGCCCGACTGAAACGCATCGAGGCCGCGAAGGGCAAGTGGAAGATCGACAAACCGGTCGAGTTCTTCACGCCGCAGGCGGACGCCATCTGCTCGGGCCTGGAAGTGTTTCCGCCGGACAATCCCTGGAACCTGGTCATCGAGGATTGGCCGCTCCATCCCAACTCCAAGAACATCGTTGCCTCCATCGGGGCCAGCAAGCCGCTGCGCTACAACGATGACATGGGCTTTATCCTGGTGTCGCCGGACCAGAAACGGGTGGACGTCAAGATTGTCAGCTACCCCGGCGAATCGGACCGCGGCCCCTTCCCGGTGCCGGACAACGTGCCCATCGAAGGCTGGCCCTCGAATTACCAGCGCCGCAAGGGGGAGCGAAGATCACCCTGGACGACGTGCAGCGCGACAAGCTGAAGGAGAACGGCGATCGCCATGCCATCGTGGTCGATCCGACCAACCGGATGCTGTACGAGTTCTACCAGCTGAAGAAGACCGACGCCGGCTGGCAGGCGGCGCAATCCTCGATCTTCGATCTGAAGTCGAACAAGATGCGGCCGGAGGAATGGACCTCCACCGATGCGGCCGGGCTACCGATCTTCCCGGCGGTGGTGCGTTACGACGAACTGAAGCGCGGCCTGGTGGAACACGCCATGCGCGTCACCGCGGTCAAGACCCGGCGTGCCTACGTCTACCCGGCCCGGCATTTCGCCAGCCGGCTGACCGACAAGAACCTGCCGCGGATGGGCGAACGGCTGCGCTTGCGGAAGGACTTCGACGTGACTGGCTTCTCGCCCGAGGTGCAGGCGATCCTGAAGGGGCTGAAGAAGTACGGGATGTTCGTGGCGGACAACGGGATCGACTGGGCCATCTCGGTGGCGCCCGACCCGCGTATCCCGGTGCTGCACGACGAGCTGCGCAAGCTCAAGGGATCGGACTTTGAAGTGGTGCAGCCGCCGGCCGGGTATCAGCCACCGGCCGAGTAAACCCGGGAACCGTGCGGTGGGCCTCTCCCAACGAGCCGCCGGGTTTATCCCGGCGGAGAAGACCGCCGGGATAAACCCGGCGGCTCGTATGCGAAGGTTTGCCGATTGCTGACCGACTGGAGAATGGAAGTCTGTCATGGAGCCCTGGCTACGTGAGACTCTCAATGGTGCGTTCATTGGTGGGATCGTCGGCGTACTCGCGGGGGGCCTGGTCCTCATCGTTGGGCTGCTCATGCCAGTTCGCAAGTGCCCCGATTGTGGTGAGCCGTTCCCTCGCTTCCGCAAGCCTGCCAATCGCAGACAGGCTCTGTGGGGAGGAGGGGCTTGTGCCCGGTGTGGCTGCGAGGTGGACCGGCGCGGCCGCAAGATCGAGAGTCCGTAGGTCGTCCACCGGCTGAGGGAGCTTACCGGCCACTCTCGGTCGGTCGCGGCAGAGCCTGCTCCCCCGTCCCTCCCCCACCCGGCGCTTCCCTCGGCCGGTCCGCGGGCCGGGGTGTGGCCTTGGTCCCGGCCGGGGGCAATTCGTCGGCGGCATCGAAGAACAGGATTGGTGCCGTCCCGCGCGTCTCGGGATTGCCCTGGTAAGAAACGTGCTCGTTCATGGCTTCCTCCACTTCCATCAATGCAGCCGCAGGATACGATCGTCCAAAAACACGCCCTGGCTGTAGAGTTCCACGAAATACACCCCCGCCGCTGGGAACACCACGTTCCGCAGGCGGATGCACACCGTCACCGCCTGCTGCCGCGTCGGGAAAGGAAGCGTAAACGGCCCGGCGGCACGGACGAGGTTCTGCGTCGCCCCTTCGACAATCTCCACCCTCACCGGCACCGGGCCGCTGCCGCCGACCAGCTGCGCCGCCACGCACACCCGGCCCAACTGGTAGGGATAGCCGGCGCCGTCCGGCGGCGTCACGTCGTCGAAGATGCCCAGAAAGCTGCATTTGCCGCTCGCCGGGTGCTGCACCACGTCGTCACAAAGGTAAACGATCTTCCCGGTCGGATTCACCGACGCCATCCCTGTCTCTCCTGGCCGGCCCTGCCGGCGACCTTACGCTACTTTACCGCGCCCGGGCAGCCAACGCAGCGCCAGCCATCGCTGCCCGCCGCTCTGCCTTCCTTGTTCCTCCTCCCGCAACCGGCTATCATCCACGATACCGCCGCGATTTCCCTGCACAGCCGGGTTCGATCATGACTGAGTCATTCAAGGTTCGCGTCACCAAGGACCATCTGGTCTTCTGCTCCGGGCACTTCATCAGCTACGAGGGCGACAAGTGCGAACGGCTGCACGGCCACAATTACCGCGCGGCCGTCGAGATCGAGGGCGACCTGGACGAGAACCACTACGTCTTCGACTTCATCGCCCTGAAGCACCGCACCAAGGCGATCACCGACGAGCTGGACCACCGCATGATGCTTGCGACCCGCAACGCCCTCATCAAGCTCGAGGAGACGCCGCGCGGCATCCACGTCCGCTATCGCGATCGGGAATGGCTGTTTCCGCGCGACGATTGCGTGCTGCTGCCCATCGAGAACACCACGGCCGAATTGCTGGCCCGCTACATCGCGGGGCGTTTGCTGGAGGAGCTGCGCAAGCAGCACGGCTATCGGCCGCGGGTGCTGCGCGTCGAGGTGGAGGAGAACGTCGGCCAGTCGGCCACCTGCGAATGGCGGGCCGGCCCTTGACGCTGCCCCGGGTCTTTCGCAGGATAGGGCCGGATGAACTGCCGGCCCAGAGGATCGCGAATGATCTCCGCTCCGCAACCGACTGCTATCGTGGCCGGCCCGCCTCCCCCGGCCCTCCCGGAAGTGCCGGGCCCCGATCCCTTGCGGACCATCCGCATCACCCTGGCTGTCATCGCCATGATCCTCGTGGTCGCGGCCATCACCTACCTGGGCCGGATCCTGGAGCAGGTGCTGATCGCCCTGTTCCTCTACTACGCCATCAGCCCCGCCGCCCGCACCCTGGCTCGCCACGGCGTTCCCTCCTGGGTCACCTACCTGCTGCTGCTGATCGTGACCGTGCTGTGCGCCGTCCTGGCCGGCCGGATGATCCAGGCCAACATCCTGGACTTCATCGAGCGGCTGCCCCGCTACCAGGAGAAGATCAGCGCGGCCGTGGGCAAGATCAGCGAGGAGGACGCCAAAGCCATCACCCAGATGTTCAAGGAGGCCAGCACCACCCTCGTCAAGACGGCCGTCGGCACGGCCCTGAGCATCGTCGAGGCCGGGCTGATGATCTTCTTCTACCTGCTGTTCATCATCCTCAACAGCGAGAAGATCACCCAGCGCATCCGCAAGGCCTTCACCGAGAAACAGGCCAACCGGGTGCTGCTGATCGGCCAGAAGATCAACGAGGGCATGCAGCAGTACATGAAGACAAAAACGCTGGTCAGCCTCGGCATGGGGCTGACCGCCACGATCATCCTGTACTTCTTCAGCCTCGACTACTACCTGCTCTGGGGTTTCCTGTTCTTCGCCCTGAACTACGTCACCTACGTCGGCAGCATCGTCGCCTGCGTACCGCCGCTGGCCCTGGCCCTGCTGGAGTTTGGCGTAACCCCGCTGACCATCTTGCTCGTCGTTGTGATTGTCGCCAACCGGATCTTCTGGATCGATTTCATCGAGATCAAGCTGTCGGGCCAGTCGCTGAACATCGATCCGCTCTTGTTACTGCTGTCGCTGGCCTACTGGGGCTGGTTCTGGGGCCTGGTCGGCCTGGTGCTGGCCGTGCCGATGCTCACCAGCCTCAAGATCGTGCTGGCCAACATTGACGAAACTCGACCCTGGGCCATCCTGATTAGCGAGGAGTGAATCCTTATGCACCGCACCCTGTCGCAAACCCTGTTTCTGGTCGCCGGAATCATCCTGTGCCTGCCCACCGCAGGCTGGGCCGAATACAAACCCCTGTTCGACGGCAAGACCTTCGACGGCTGGGAGGGAGACACCGCCAAGACCTGGCGGATCGAGGACGGCGCCATCGTCGGCGGCTCGCTGGAGGAAAAGGTGCCGCGCAACGAGTTCCTCTGCACCAAGAAGAGCTACGGCGACTTTGAGCTGAAGGTCAAGTTCAAGATGCTGGGCGACCGCAAGACGGCCAACGCCGGGGTGCAGTTCCGCACCAAGCGGATTCCGAACCACCATGAAGTCAGCGGCTACCAGGCCGACGTCGGCCAGCAATACTGGGGTGCGCTGTACGACGAATCGCGCCGCAAGAAGGTCCTGGTCCAGCCCGATCCGAAGGTGCTGGAGGGACTGGTCAAGCACGACGACTGGAACGAGTACCGCATCCGCTGCGAGGGGCCGCGCATCCGGCTGTGGCTCAACGGCACCCTGACCGTGGACTACACCGAGAAGGACGACAAGATCGAACGCACCGGCATCATCGGCTTGCAGGTCCACGGCGGCGGCAAGACCAAGGTGTTCTACAAGGACATCCAGATCGAGGAGCTGATCCCGACGCCGAAGAAGGAATGCGAAGAGGCGGAGGCCCGGCCCAACTATCGGACCAGCATGCGGCAGTTCGTGCAGGCGATCAGCGCCGCGGCGAAGAAAGCCAGCCCGGCGTTTCTGGTCGTCCCGCAGGGCGGCATCGGCCTGCTGACCGACAGCGGCGATCCGGCCGGCAAGCCGGTCGCGGAGTACCTCAAGGCGATCGACGGCGTCGGTCAGGAAGAGGTCTTCTACGGCTACGACAACAAGGACAATCGCAAAACGCCGAAGAAGGAGACCGACTACTTCCTCAAGCAGCTGTTGGTGGCGAAGAACGCCGGCAAGGTCGTCCTTTCGACCGACTACGCCAGCAAGCAGGAGCTGATCGACGACGCTTACGCCCGGAACAAGGCGGCCGGGTTCGTCGCCTTCGTGGCCGACCGCCGGGGCCTGGACCGGGTGCCGAAATACCCCGCCAAGCCGATCAACGAGAACGCCGCCGACGTGAAGTCCCTCAAGGACGTCAAGAACTTCCTGTACGTGATCGATGGCGGCAAGTTCGGCTCGAAGGAGAAGTACCTGGCGGCGCTGGCGAAGACCAACCATGACCTGCTGGTGATCGACCCGTTCGCGGGCGACTGGTCGGCGACCACGGCCGACCTGAAGCCGCTGAAAGTCAAGGCCAACGGTGGCCGGCGGCTGGTGCTGTGCTACGTCAGCATTGGCGAGGCGGAGAGCTATCGCTTCTACTGGAAGAAAGACTGGAAGCCGGGCAAGCCGGCGTTCATCGGTCCGGAAAATCCGCAGTGGAAGCAGAACTTCGCGGCCCGGTACTGGGAGCCGGCGTGGCAGGCGGTGTTCGTCGGCGGGGCGGAGTCGTACCTGGGCCGGGTGCTGGCGGCCGGGTTTGATGGCGTTTACCTGGACAAGGTTGATGAGTACGAGTGGTTCGAGGAACACCGGGAATGATGCGGGCGTTACGGCGATACCTGATCCTGGCGACGTTTATCTTCTGGCAAGGCGGCTTCACGTTTTACGCGGCGGTGGTGGTGCCGGTCGGCACGGACGTGCTTGGGACAGCGAGGGCCCAGGGCTGGATCACCCAGCGTGTCACGCATTACCTGAACCTCTCGGGAGCCTTCGCAGTGGCGGCGCTGGGCTGGGACGTCGCTGTCAGCGGCGACCCGAGTTGGCGCCGCCGACAATTCCGCTGGCTGGCCCTGGCTGGTCTGGCGGTCCCGCTCGTGGTACTGATCTGGCTGCATAGCCGACTCGACGCCCTCGTGGACCATGCGCTGGACCACATCCAACGCGGCTTCCGACCCCTGCACCGCACCTATCTCTGGATCAGCACCGTGCAATGGGCCTGCGGTCTGGTGTTCCTCTTCCTCACGCTCCGTGCCTGGCAAGGCGAGGATGGAAGGCAGGCCCGTTCGTCCGTCTCCGTTCCACAGGGCGACACGAGATAACCATTCCGAAGAGGCTGTAACTTCTGGGCGAGCGGCGCGGCGTCAGCCCGCCGGTTTCGGCGCGCTGTTTACCGGCGGGCTGACGCCGCGCCGCTCGCCCAGCAACAGAGCGGTTGTTAGCGGTTGGATGGCGAGACAGGAGATGGTGCTCCAGTCTGGACTGGACCCCCTGGGAATGAACTGGGCTGAATTGAAGGCGGTGCGGGTTCGATCGCCGTCACCGGCACGATCGGGCTTGGTGAACTGAGCCCGCTGGCAACGCTCGTCGGGGCGAAGGTGCTCGGCGAGGGCATCTCCACGCCCTTGATCTTCGCTTTCGGGATCGCCAGGTCGGTGATGATCGGGCTGGGGGTCTGGACCGAGCCGACGTTGCCCGCCTGATCGACGGCCTCGATCCGGACGTAGCATTGCGCTTGCGGCAGGCTCGGCGGGATGTTCCAGACGTGGCGGCCATCGTTGGCCAGTCCGGTGGCCAGCGTCTTCCACAGCTGCCCGTCCGTCGAGTACGCAATCGAGATCGGCCGCTCCGCCAGGTGGCGGTCGTCGGCCGTCCAGCGGATCGTCATTTGCCCCCTGTCCGGCTCACCGGTAACCTCGGGAGCGTACATGATCACCGAAGGCTTGGTTTCGTCCACCTCGACCCAGAAATCGGGCTGATGGCCGCGCTCGGGGGCGGGTTCGCCTCGGCCGATGCTGCTCAGGGCGATCAGCCGGAAGCCCCAGCGGCCTTCCTTCTCCACCTGGGCCTGGATCACCGGCGGATGGCTCGGGGCCTGCTCGACCAGCTTGCGCCAGACCAGCGTGTCCTGCGTCGCCCACACCTCGATCCGGGCCACTTCGGATTTGCCCACGTCAACCAGGTCGTACGTCAAGCGGAGACTGCGTGAGCTGACGATCGGGATACGCTCCGCGGTCGGCTTCGTTTTCGGAAATGCCGACACCGAAGGCAAAGGAGGCGGTACGCCGATCGGGGGATTCTTCTGCCAATAGAGTAACGCCTCGGATGTCGCAGTCGGCGCGGGTTTCTTCCGCGACTCCTTCAGCTCCGCGAGCAGGGACTGGATCTCCTCGACCTTGCGGTTCAGCTCATCGACCTTCTTTTCCAGCGGTTTGGGAGGCGGTTCCTGATCGTCGGTGGGGTAGCAACCGGCCATCCCGAGGGCAAGGAGGGCCACGGCCAGGGCGTTGATTAGACTTCTCATTCCGGATTCTCTCCACGGCCAAAAGAGAGGAGGGTCGAACCGAGCAGCGCAGCCAGACGAAGAGGTGCGAACGCGATGGCTGCCCACCGGGAAGGAATGATACCCCGAGCGGCCTGATGGGAACAAGGCGGATCAGGCGACTGCTGGCAGGCCCACGGAGCCGCGCACGCAGCGCAGCGGAGTAAGCGGTTCGTCGGACGACCGCTTACTCCGCTGCGCTACGTGCGCGGCTCCGCAAGCCGTGGCCGGCGCGTATGCCAGTCGGTCGCCTGCTCGTGCATGCGGGCGATCCGCAGCAGCTTCTCCTCCTCGAACGGGGCGGCGAGGATTTGCAGGCCGATCGGCAGTCCGCTCCGGGTGAAGCCGCACGGGATGCTGATGCCCGTGATGCCGGCCAGGTTGCAGCTGATGGTGCAGATGTCGGACAGGTACATTTGCAGCGGATCGCTGCTGCGCTCGCCGATCTTGAAGGCCGGCGTCGGCGAGGTCGGTCCCATGACCACGTCGCAGCGGGCAAAGGCCCGGTCGAAGTCGTCGCGGATCAGCCGACGCACCTTGAGCGCTTTCAGGTAGTAAGCGTCCTTGTAACCGCTGGACAGGGCGTAGGTGCCAAGCATGATCCGCCGCTTGACCTCGGCGCCAAAACCCTCGCCGCGCGAGCGCCTGTACGTGTCGATCAGATCCTTGTGGTTGGGCGAACGGTAGCCGTAGTGCATGCCGTCGTAACGGGCCAGGTTGCTCGACGCCTCGGCGGAGGTGACCAGGTAATAGGTCGCGACGGCATGGCGGCTGTGCGGCAGCGAGATTTCCTCCAGCTTCGCCCCCAGATTCTCGTAGACCTTGAGGGCGGCCCGGACGCTCGCCTCCACCTCGGGATCGATGCCGCCGCCGAAGTATTCGCGCGGCACGCCGATGGTCACTGGCCCGGCCGGTCGATCGAGCGCGGCCAGGTAATCGGGGACGGGGCGATCGACGCTGGTGCTGTCCCGGCGATCGTGGCCGGCAATCGCTTGCAGCAGCAGGGCAGCGTCCGCGACGGTATGACCGAAGGGCCCCACCTGGTCGAGCGAGCTGGCGAAAGCAACCAGGCCAAAGCGCGACACCCGGCCGTAGGAGGGCTTCATCCCGACGATGCCGCACAGGCTGGCCGGCTGCCGGATCGAGCCGCCGGTGTCGGTGCCCAGCGCCAGCGGCGCCTCGCAGGCCGCCACGGCCGCGGCCGAGCCGCCGCTGGACCCGCCCGGGATGCGCTCCAGGTCCCACGGGTTGCGGGTGACCTGATAGGCGCTGTTCTCGGTGGACGAGCCCATCGCGAACTCGTCCAGGTTGGTCTTGCCCAGCAGCACCGCGTCGGCCTGGCGCAAGAGGTCAATCACGTGGGCGTCGTAGGGCGGGCGGTAGTTTTGCAGGATCTTGCTGGCGCAGGTGGTCGGCTGGCCGCGGATGCAGAGGACGTCCTTGATCGCCACCGGCAGGCCAGCCAGCAGGCCGAGGTTCTCGCCCTTCATGCGGCGGGAATCGCTGGCCCGGGCCTGCTCCAGGGCGAACGCTTCATCGACGTGCAGGAACGCCTTGATCCGGGGTTCCCGCTGGCGGATGGCTTCGAGGAACTGGCCGGTGAGGGCTTCGGACGTGATTTCGCCCTTGCTCAGGCGCGAGAGCAATTCGGTGGCGGATTGGTCAATCATGGCTCGTCCGTTGCTCTACCCACCGGCGTCCTGTTCAAAGACGGCGGGGACTGCGTAGAATTGCTCACCGCGTGCGTTGGTGCGGCGATCCGGGGCGTTGGCCAGCGCCTCGCTGACGGGCAGACACGGAGCCGGCTCATCCTCGCGGAAGACGTTCGAGACCAGAAGCGCATGGGCCAGCGGCTCGACGTTGTCGGTGTTCAGCTGTCGGAGCTGATCGACGTAATCCACGATGGAACTGAGCTGGCGGGTCACGGTCTCCAGCTCGGCGGGAGTCAACTCCAGCCGGGCCAGGTGCGCGACTTTCGCGACCTCTTCCGCTGTCAGCGACATGGACGCCCTCGCTCCCGGCCGACTAGGGGTTGAGCATGGAGAACGGCTTGCGCTTGGTGGGCCGCTGCACCCGGCCGCTGCGCAGACACTGGACGCAGACACGCATGGTCTTGACGGAGCCGCCCACCTGGCACTGCATGCGCTGGAGGTTGGGCATGAAGGAGCGCCGGCTGATGCCGCGGACCTTGCGGCCGACGCCGCCCAGGTACTTGGCCTTACCGCTGCGGACGTACTGGTTGCCCAGCACCGGCTTCTTGCCGCAGATTTCACATTGCATTCCCATGGCTATGGTCTCCCCTTCCGGGTCGTCTCCCTGGCGGTGGAAAATAGTAATATAGCGAGCCGGCCGAAAGGGACAAGGCGAGCCGGGAGCGTCAGCTCCCGGATTCTTCCGATTCCTCGGAGAATCCGGGAGCTGACGCTCCCGGCTCGCCTTGCTGTCACTCCTTCTGCCGCACCGTGATCTTTTCCCCGCTGCGCAGGTACGTCTGCTCCACCTTCTGGCGAACGGTGATGGTGCGATCGGTGGGGTAATGCCCCTCGCTGGTCACCCGATACGCTCCGGGGCAATCCTTCACCGGAGCCACGGTGATCTTCAGTTCCGAGCGGGGAATCAGCTCCAGCGTCTCACCCTCGTAGCCAACCGGGTTGGCCCGCAAGCGCTCGACCGCCAGCTCCAGGCCTGACCGGGCCAGCCAGCGGGCCTGCAATTCGTTCTGGCGCTGCTCCAGGATGCGGCGCTGGGTTAAGCCCTGCATGGTGATGATCGCGGACAGAGCGCTCACGATGGTCAGCACCACCACGGCCCAGAACGAGACCACGCCACGCCGGCTCGAATGGTTTCGTGTCATCGCAAGTCCCCTCCCAGCAGGGCCGACAGTTCCATGCTCCGTTCCGGTTTGCCTTGCGGCGCCGGTTCCTTCCATTTGAGGGTGATCAGTGGGCCCTTGCCGGGCCCTTGCACCAGCTCCACGGACGTTGCCGGGGCAACGGCAAGGGGACGCTGCAGGGTCTGGTCGCCGTTGTGCTCGATCCGTTCCAGCTTGCCGGACAGCCAGCGATAGACGACCTGCCGCTGGCCCGGCCCCTTGAGGATCAGACACGTCGAGGACGCAACCACCTTGTCCTTGCCAAGTTCCGTCCGGGGCAGCGTCTGGTCCGCTTGCCGGACGTCGGTGCGGAACTGCTCGGCGAGGTTCACCTGGTCCACCAGCCGCTGATCGGTCTGATTGACCGAACGCTGCGTTTGCAGGGCCAGTACCAGCACGGCCCCGCCCAGCGCCATGCCGGCGGCCAGGCCTGTCATCAGGAGTACCGCCTCCAGCAGGGCAAAACCAGAGGGGCGCCGGTTCTTGACAGCTATCATGGTTGGCCTCCCTCGGTTCGTTTGCTGAACAGGGCGGTCATGGTGATCGGCGGTGCCGGCCAGCCTTCGGGCTGTTTCCATTTCAGCTCCACCGTGATGCGGCGGGTCCGGGGCCGATCCTTCTCCGGCTGGACGCGCACCGCGAAGACCGGCTCGGTCATCCGCTCGGCCAGGGCCTGGCGCAGCCGTTGCTCCTGCTCGCCCGCCCACGTCGAGCCCAGGTCGTCCCAGGAACAGGCCTGGGCCGACTCCAGGACGTTGGCCGTCTCCTCCAGCGCCTGCTGGCGGACCGACGTTCGCTGCCGCTCGCTCAGCACCCAGATGCTCAGCTGAATGGTCAGCAGCAGTGCAGTGGTCAGCACGGCCAGGCCGACCACGACGTCCAGGGTAGCCATTCCATCTCGACGTTTCATGGGTTGCTCAGCGCCTCCATAATGCTCACCAGGGGCTGAAACATGCTCGCGGCAATCACGGCGACCAGCACGCCCACGGAGACCACCGCGGCCAGGCCCACGACCTGGGTGAACCAGCGGAGAAAGCGAACCGGCCGCTCGGCCAGGTGCGCCCCCAGCTCGCCAAGGGCCCGCGGCAGGTTGTTCGACCGCTCCGACGCCTCCACCAGCGGCACCAGCGCCGCCGGCAGCAAACCCCGCCGCCGCAGGCTCGGTCCCAGTTTCTTCCCTTGCTCCAGGTCATCGGCCACGCTCTCGAGCCGATGCATGACCACCGGCGGCACCGGACCCGCCTCGCTCAGCAGCCGGATCGCCGACAGGGCCGGCTTGCCGGTTTCCAGCAGCACCGCCAGCAAGCGCAGCACCCGGCCCTGCCAGCGCCGCCGATACACCCAGCCCACGATGGGAGTGTACCAGCGGATCGTGGAACTGCAAAGCTGCAAGAGGATCAGCACCAGGGTCTGCAAGGTGAACAGCCACAGCCCGACGACGACCAGCGGTCCGGTGCGGACCACCTCCGTCGTCAGCCAGGGCAAGGTCATGTTGAAGTCCTTGTAGATCCGCTGCATCTTGGGCAGCAGCATCGTGGTCCAGAAGCTCAGCACGCCGGTCAGGTAAAGCAGCAGCCCCACCGGGTAGAGCAGGCGCGGAACCATCTCGACCCAGAAATTGGTCGGCAACCGCTGCGCCTGCTTCAGGCACAGGGCCGTCTGTCCCGTGACCTCCCCCACCGTCACTGCCAGGATCGTTTCCCGGGAGGCCACCCCCGGCGTCAGCTGCAGCGCCTGCGGCAAGGGGACGCCTTGCTCCAGCAGGTACGACAGCCGGGTCACCTTGCGATCGAAATTGTTCCATACGTACCAGATCCAGTAATACCCCGGAAAGACAAACCAGAGCAGCACGGCGGCCCAGATTTTCCGGCCGAGGGTGTTGGGTCGATCACGGAGATAGGCGCAGGGCCTGGGGCAGCGGGGCCTGGGCTTCCACGGCGGCGCTGATCACCTGCCAGAGTTCCTCCTGCCGGCCGTGGCGGTAGTGCAGAAAGGTGAACAGCATCCAGCCGTAGAACAGCAGCAGCAGCAACCAGCCCAGCACGCCCAGCGGGCCGATGGCGACCACGGCCAGCACGCACGTGGCGACAAACAGGCAGACCCCGAGGAAGCACACGCCCACGAGGGAGAAACGCCGCATCAGGTTCTCGACCTTGACGTTTTCTTCCAGGTGCTGCGTCTGTTCCAGGTCCTGCCTCGGTCCGGTCGGCCGCCGGGTCAGGGAAGTCTGGACGTGGAAGTTGGGTTGCGAAGCGTCCGGCATGGGTGCAGGCCCTGTTATTTCGACAGGTTCTCAAGGAGTTTGACCATGGGCAGCATCATGGCGAAGATAAAGCAAGCGACAAAGACGCCGGCGGTGATAATCACCAGGAAGGGCGGCAGGACGCTGCGCAGCATCCCGGCCCGGATTTCCACTTGCCGGCGGTACATCTCGGCAATCTGCTTGAGGGCCTCGGACAGCTGGCCGCGCTGTTCGCCCAGGCCGGCCATCCAGGCGACCCACTCGGGGATCAGGCCCTGGCCGCGCAGTACCTCGCCCAGCGGCTGGCCCTGTCCCAGCGCCTCGCGGACCTCGTCGGCCAGCTCGCTCAGGAGGGGATCGCTGGAGGCCTCGCCGGCCAGGTGAAACGCCTCCTGCAAGGGCACTCCCTGCGCGACCAGGATGCTGAGCAGGTCGGTAAAGGCCGCCAGCCGGGCCGCCCGCATCATGGTGCCGATCAGCGGGATGGTGTACGTCATCCGGGTCCAGGCCCGCCGGCCGGGCGGGGTCAGCAGCATCACTCCCCGCGTCACCAGCACGAAGAGGACCACGCCCGTGATCGGTAAGAAGAACAGGGTGATCGGGTTGCGGCCCACGACGAGCATCGCTTCCGTGAAGGCCGGCAACTTCATGTTGAACTCTTTGAACATCTGCTCGAACTGAGGCAAGATGCCGATCAGCAAGAAGCCGACCAGGACGACCGCCAGGGCCAGGATAATCAGCGGGTAGAACAGGGCGTCGAGGATGATCCCCCGCAAGGTGGCCATCGACCGGGCGTAGGCGGTGAGCGTGGCCAGCACCTCGCCGATGCGACCAGTGCGGATGCCGGCCGTGACCAGGGCGGAGTAGTACGGCGGAACCTGGTTGCTCCGGCTGCGCAGGGCTTCGGGCAAGGTCAGGCCCCGGCGCAGGTCGTCGGCCAGATCGGCGGTCACCTGACCCAGCCGGGGCGATCCTCCCCAGCGAATCCAACCCAGGACAAACAAGCCGATTCCGAAGAGTGCAAAGAAACCACCAGCGATCCTGAACACAAGCGCATAGGAGGGTAAAATGCCGATGTCGGGGAACAGGAAGAGGATCTGGCCAACCCCCCAGATCAATCCACCAGCCCAGCGGAAAAGCGAGCGTAACCTCTGGTTATCCCCGGTCATTTCCCGTGCCAGGGCGGCCAGCCCCTGGTCCAGCGGCAAACCCGCCCGCGCCATGGCGGCGATCTCGTCGTTCAGTGCGATCAATTCTTCGGCGTTCATGGTGACATGCACACGTAATTTCAACCTGGCGGCGTCCCGATCGTCGGATTATATCATCCCCCGCAGTTGTCCAGAACAAGGAAATGGGAAAAATTCCCGCGAACCCGCTGGCCGCTTCCGCGTCTATTCTTACGTACGACCCAGCGAGGCGACAAGAAAAAGCCTCCTGGCACGAAAAAATCCCTGTCACGCCAGGCGGGCAGGGGCGTACAAGCAAGTGGCGAAAGAACCGAAACCAAGAACGCACAGATTGAGCGGAGCATGAAACGGACTGGTTCCTGTACCCTGAACGAAGCCACGAAGGCCAGGTATCTGGCTTGCGAATGGGCGAATGGCCTTCCCGCTTATCTCATGCGCTTGTGACACCGAGCGACGCAACCGCCGCTCGCAAGGCCAGGTGTCACAAGAACGATACCTGGCCTTCTTCGTTTTGCTGCAACCGGGCCGTTGGATTTCCGGCGAGATCACCGGGCTTTCAATCCGGACAGACGGGTTCGACCCCCGTACGGCCTGCTGACCGACAAGGAGACAAACGCATGTTCGCTCTGTTCCGATTGAAACGCACGCGACCCACCTATCCGGGGTCGTGGCGTAATGGCAGCGTATCCGCCTTTTAAGCGGTAAGGCGAGGGTTCGACTCCCTCCGACCCTACTGAAACAGGGTGCTGGTGCTGGGAACATCGGCGAGATTCCAAACCTCGCGCCGGCCGGGTTCGATTCCTGGGTGCCCTGCTCGATCACTGAGTCTGAGGTGTTAGCGGCAGCATTTCCGTCTCTTAAGCGGTAAGGTGAGGGTTCAAGTCCCTCCGGATTCACTGATGGTAAACGAAGCACCTGTGATGTAGCGGCAGCCTGCGTCCTTGCCGAGGATGACGTGCGGGTTCGACTCCCGCCTGGTGCTCTGGCGACCAAGCTCAGCGTGAAGGAGCAGTTGGATAGCCCGCCACCCCGCGAAGGTGGAAGCCGCTGGTTCGATTCCAGCCACGCTGACTGAATGCGATCACACCGCCCGGGGCCGAACGCCCAACGGCCCCGGGCGGACTGAAAGGGCTGTGTTCCTGGTGGCGGCCTGTAAAACCGCTGTCAAGAAACATCCAGGTGTGTGACGAGAGGTTCAATTCCTTCACAGCCCACTTTCCGGGTGGACCAGCGTCCAGCGAGGGTTCATACCCCTTGCCCCTCAGGTGCGACTCCTGGACCCGGGACTCCGTAGGGTGGTCCGAGCGTAGCGAGGCCCACCGACAAGCGTGGTGGGCCTCGCTACGCTCGGACCACCCTACGAAAACGACTGGATTGGCCGAGTACGCAAAGTGGCAAAGCGACCTGGCTTAGAACTTGGTGGATGTGGGTTCGATTCCCACCTCGGCTACTGCACTGGCTGGTTCGGCGTCGGGTGATGCCTTTCGGCTCTCAACCGGAAGCAGTGGGGTTCAACTCCCCAACCAGTCACTGCCCGTAGGACAGGCAGCCTTGCCTGTCCATCCGCCAAGGACAGGCAAGGCTGCCTGTCCTACGGGCTTTCCTGATTCCTGGGTAGCTCAGCCGGTAGAGCGGCTTGCTGTTAACAAGACGGTCGGGGGTTCGAGTCCCTCCCTGGGAGCTGACGAACGCAACAACACATTCCGGTGGGGCCAGCGTCCAGCGAGGGCTCATAACTCTTGCCTCCAGGTGCAACTCCTGGCTCCGGAACTCCGGGCGTCACGCCCGATTCACTCTCATGGGGGAACTGGTAGACCCGTTGGTTTGAGAGACCAATTCCGTCAGGAATCCCGGTTCGAGTCCGGGTGAGAGTACTGCACAGGGACATAGACCAATCGGCAGGAGTCATCCGGCTCAGAACCGGAAACGTCTGGGTTCGAATCCCAGTGTCCCTACTGCTTGCGTCCCACACGGGACGCCAGGGCCGCGGCGGTCGGCAGTAAAGACAGGCCGGAGGGGAGCCGTGCTGATTGTCGCCTGCCGCCAGCTGCGGCCCTGAGCAACAAGGCCTCGTGGTCCAACGGTCCAAGATGCCAGTCTTACAAACTGGAGAAGATGGTTCGATTCCATCCGGGGTCACTCACGAATGGTCTGCAGGTGCTACGGCAGCACACCTCCTTGGTAGAGAGGAAGATCGGGTTCAATTCCCGGGCGGACCTCTGAGAATGGGGATGGGTCTGGGGGCCACGGCTGTCTTGCACACAGCCTTTTGAAGGGTTCGATTCCCTTCGTCTCCACTGAAATGGGCTGCTCGTCTAACGGGAAGATGCTGCTATCGCACGGCTGAGATCGGAGTTCGATTCTCCGGCGGTCCACTGTAACAACGGGCCTATGGTCTAACCTGGGAGCGACGCGAGCATGGCATGCTCGAAATCCGGGTTCAAATCCCGGTAGGTCCACTGCTGCCCCGATGGTGAAAGGGAGATCATCTCTCGCTTCGAACGAGAGGTTCTGGGTTCAAGTCCTGGTCGGGGTACTGGAATGGAAGGGTTAGCCGACTGGTAACGGCACCCGGTTGGAAACTGGGCGAGCGATGAGCCTTGCGGGTTCGACCCCCGCTCCTTCCGCTGGATTTGCGTCCATGAGATAGCCTGGCAGTCTGCCACCATGCCAACGTGGATGCGAGGGTTCAAATCCCTCTGGACGCACTGCCTGAATCAAGGTGTGGGAAAGCCTGGCCAATCCGCCACCTCGGGGGGGTGGAGAGCGTCGGTTCAAATCCGACCACCTTGACCTGAAGGCGAGCGGCGCGGCGTAAGCCCGCCGGTAGAAGCCTCGCACCGGCGGGCTTACGCCGCGCCGCTCGCCTTTTCTCTCTGACTGTGCCGACGTGGCTCGACTGAGAAAGGCACCGATCTCGTAAGTCGGTTCATGCTGGTGCGAATCCAGTCGTCGGCTCTTTTCGGCCCGTGGGTGTGATGCACTGCACACCGGTTTCCTAAACTGGCGGAACAGGTTGGATTCCTGTACGGGCTGCTTTTGTCTTCTCTCCTGGACGCTGGAGCCAGCCGGTTCGGCGGCCGCCTGCAAAGCGGCAGAAGTGGGTTCAATTCCCACCGGCGTCTCTTCCGATCAGCTGCCGTTCCGGACTCCATCCCTGGTAAAGATGAAACGGTCTGGAAACACCTCCTCGCTGGTCGGACTTTTCTCTTCGGCACAACTCCACCCTTCGCCATTTCTCACCCAATCGCATCCGGCGCGGACCGGCGAAACCACTGTTTTTCCTGGAGTCAAACGGATTTCGCGCACCCCATCGATCCCGATGACGGCCTGTCCGGTAAATTAAGACTAATTCTATCTCAAATTATTCTTTCTCTGCTCAACTTGCTCATCTCGCTCTCGAAACGAATCGGGAAAGCTGTGAGGATAGAGAGAGAAGAGACCGCTCTGCTTGACGTGTTTTCTCTTCCTGTCGAGAAGGCAAGGCAAGGGACTTCGTCCCTGCCGCGTTTCCCCGCTTTACCATGCGCCCCGAAAGGGTGGTTGCTCATGCGTTCGGGCATGCGCCGTTCCCACAAATCGTCCTTGACTTTCCGTCCGAGACTGGAAGTCCTGGAGGACCGGATCACACCCGTCCTTCTGAGCAACGGCATCCCAGTCGGCACCGTTGGCTCGTTCGCGGTGGACGTCGGTGATGGTGGGGAGGTCACTTACGCCGGAGCCAACAGTTTCACCTTTGCCGGTCAGGCCGCCAACCCCTATTCGGCGAACGTGATCTACCAGTACTCGACTTACGTCGCTCCCGGCGGCCTGGGGAACACCCAGCAGCAGAGCGCGGCGGCCCTCACCCAGCCCGGCACTCAGGTCAAGGGTGGAGCGTTCGATCTGAGTGAGACAGCCATCACGCAGCCGGCAACGCCGATCAACGGAGAGGTGGTCAGCCAGGGCTATTTCACCGGAGACAATGGGCAGCAGATCAACTGGATTTGCACGGACTACCTGGAGACGTATAACGGCAACGTGCAGCTGTTCGAGCAGCTCCAGTTCAGCACCGGGGTGGCGCTCCGGCTGGGAGCGCTCAGCGTCATCCAGTACCTGGACGAGGATACGACCTCGACCGTCAACAACGATTTGCTCGTCCCCCGAGACGGTGGCGTCAACAGTACGACGCTGTTCACGATGAGCGACAGTGAACTGGTTGGGCTTGCCCAGGGCGGCTTCACCCAGAATGGCCCGTATCAGGCAAACGCAGCGTATCTCGGCTGGGCGGCGGACTCGTATCCCAACCTCAGGGACGCCATTACCGGGGCCGGCACCCGCTTTGCCCCCGACGGTATGATCAACAGCACCAACCTGCCGGCCGCTTACAACGCGCAGCTGCAGCAGGTCGCTTACGGGCCCAATGACGTGAGCAGCGCCCTGGCCTGGTCGGTCGATCCCACAAGCAACGCGGCACAGATCACTCCGTATTTGCAGGACATTCCGGCGCCGGTGCCGATCATCTCGACGACCCTGCCCAGCATGACCGTTGGCCAGCCGTTCTCGACCACCCTCAGCAGCCAGGGTCCGGCCAGGGTGATCGGGTACGCTCTTGCCGGGGGCAGCTTGCCCCATGGCCTGCTATTCAACACCCATACCGGGTTGCTCCAGGGGACGCCGACCGTGGCCGGGACCTGCAACTTCACCCTGGCCGTGGTCGATTACGGCGGCCTGGAGGGGACGCGGACCTACACCGTGACCGTCAGCCAGCCGGCGACCGGCCTGCAATTCGTCCGGCAGCCGGTCCAGACCCAGGCCGGACAAAGCATCGACCCGGCCGTGACCGTCCAGATGTACCGCTATGGCAGCCCGCTGGCCGTGGCCGGCGACACCATTACGCTCGCGCTCGCTTCGGGGACCGGCGTCCTGCTGGGCACCACCTCGGCCCTGACCGACAGCTCCGGACGGGCCACCTTCAGCAACCTCCAGATCGACAGCAGCGGCATCAAGGTCCTCAAGGCCAGCACCTGGAACCACGTCTCGATCAGCAGCGCCCCCTTCACGGTCACCGCGGCCCCTGCCAGCCAGCTGGTCTTTGTCCAGCAGCCCCGCCTCACCCAGCCGGGCCAGACCATGACGCCGGTCACGGTGCAGCTGGAAGACAGTTTCGGCAACCGGGTCAGCCAGGCCAACGTGCCGATCACCCTGGCTCCGACGGCCGGCTCCAGCCCCCTGCAAGGGACGCTGACCCGGCTGACCAACGCCTCCGGCCTGGCCACCTTCAGCGACTTGCGGATGAGCAGCAGCGGCCGGCAACAACTCCAGGCCAGTTCCGGCGCGTTCTCTCCCGTCCTGTCCGGCTGGTTCAACGTCGCTGGGCCCGCCATCGGATTTACCTTTACCCTGCCCGGCAGCATCATGCAAAACAGGTTCAACACCTTCACGGTCCAGGCCGTGGACTCCCTGGGCGACCCGGCCCTGCCGCCCAGCAACCTGCTCTGGCCGACGCTGACTATCGAGAGCCGAGGGGCCTACGTCATGATCCCGGTCCGCCGCAGCGCCGACGGCACCAGCTGGACCTATGCCCTCGTCTCGCGGACCCTCGGCACCGCCAAGATTCAGTTCCAGGCCCTCTTCGATTACCCCGCCGCCCTGGGGGGCAACCGGACCGCGACCGCTCTCCTCAGCTTTACCACGATCTTCTGATCTCCGCTAACTCTCTTTCCCAGGCAGCCCAATTTGCCAATTCGGGCTGCCTGGAAAGGCGATTTCCTGGTCCAAATTTCCCGGATTAACCTGGCATGCGCCAACCGGAACGATAAAGTAGAGAATACTCAGCCCTCAAGAAAAGCGGGATTTGCCTTCTCTCTCACCATGCCCGAAGGGTCGGACTCATGCAACTGCGCCACCGTCTGCACCGCAAACCACCGAAGTATTTCCGCCCTTCTCTGGAAGTCCTGGAGGGCCGAATCAACCCGGTCATGATCACCAACGGCATCCCGGCCGGGACCGTCGGGGAAATCCGCGTGGCGGTCCAGGACGGCGGCGACATCGCCAGCTTCAACGATAACCCCCCCATTGACTACAGCGAGTTCACTCTGGCCGGCAAGGTCACCAACCCGCTCACCCGGGACATCATCTTCGAGTACGCAACCTACGTGGATCCCGGCCCCAACGGCGGTGCCTTCGACCTGGGCACGACCAACGTCACCCAGCACGCCACCTTGACCACCTTCAATGGCCGGCCCGCGGTCGAGAGCAAGGGGAATTTCGCCGGAGCCAACGGCCAGATCAACTGGCACGTCGATCGATTACCTGAGCCCGACCGGCTACCAGCTGAACGACCAGTTGACGTTCACCGCCGCTGCCGGGTCGCTGGGTCAGCTGCAGGTCATCCAGTACCTGGACCAGGACGTCACCTCCGCCATCGTCGATGACCTCCTGTATCCGAGCGGGACGGTGGCCTCGAATAACTTCCTGCTGTACACGCTCAACCAGACGGAGCGCGTCGGCCTCGGCCAGGGCGGCCAGTACGTCCCCACCGCTGGCCTGATGTCCAACATGAGCTTCGAGGGCTTTGCTGCCGACATGTATGACGACCTGGAAACGAACATCCAGGGGCCCGGGGTTGCTTACTCTCCCACCGGAGCCGGAACCATCAATCTTGCCAACCTGCCGTCCTCCATCGATCCGATCCTGCATCAAAAAGTCTACGGCCCCAACGACGTGACCGACGCCATGGCGTGGAAGGTGAACGCGGCCGCCACCACCGCGACTGTCACGCCATTCCTGAACGAGATCGTGGCCAGCGCTCCGGTCATCCAGACGGCCCTCCCCAACCTGCAGGTCCACGTTCCCTACACGAACACGATCCAGGTTCAGTTCGGGACCCCCCCCTACCGCCTCACCGTTTCCGCCGGCAGTTTGCCGCCCGGCATGACCCTCAACCCGGTCACCCACGTGTTCACCGGCACGCCCACCACGGCGGGAACGTACAACTTCACCCTCAGCGCGACGGACGCGGCCAGCTCGGTGGGCACGCGCGTGTACACCATCATCGTCCAGCCGCCGCCTGTCGGGCCCGCCACCACGCTCCTGGTCAACTTGCCCAACTCCATCCTGGTTAACCGGCTGTACACCTTCACGGTCCAGGCCGCCGTGGACGTTTACGGCGACCCCTCCATCACCCCCAGCAATCTGACCTACCCGACCACCACGTTCCTCTACCCGAGCAGCCGGGTGCTGCAGAACTATTACATCCTGACCCCGGTGAGCCGCAGCGCGGACGGCACCACCTGGACCTATCACCTGATCGCCCGGCGCCTGGGCCCGCTCTATTTGGACTTCATGGCCACCCTGGACTACCCGGCCGCCCAGGGCGGCAACAAGACGCTCTCGGACATCCTCAGGACCACGGTCATCTACTGAGATCCGGGGGCAGGAACGCAGGATCGGAAATCGGCAAGAAACCTCTTCCCTGCGCCGGCAGGGTGGTAAGGTACACGATGGCAAGGAGTGTGAACGTCCGGACTGCCGGACGTGTCCTTCCTCGGGGGCCAAGGGTTTCATCGTTTCCGAAGGGAATGTCCCCGCCAACCGATCGCAAGGCCCTCCTCCGTTCCTGGTCGGGCCAGGAAAGTTTCGGGTCGGCCGGTCCGGGACATTCGGGTGCTTGAAAGGAGATTGAGGTATTCCTCCGCCTGACCGTCATTCGCAGTCGCAACAAGACCGCGGCCTGCGGATCAACGAGCAGATCCGCATCAGTCCTGTTCGCCTGATCGGAGCCGGGGGCGAGCAGCTGGGCGTCGTGCCCACTTCCCAGGCCATGGACATGGCCCGCGAGGCCAACCTCGACCTGGTCGAGGTCGCGCCCAACGAACGACCGCCCGTGTGCAAGATCCTCGATTACGGCAAGTTCCGTTATCAGCAGTCACGCAAGGGCAGCAAGGCGCAAAAGGTCCATCAGCAAAAGATCAAGGAAATCCGCGTGCGTCCCAAGACCGGCGACCACGACGTCGATACCAAGATCAACCAGGCGCGCAAGTTCCTCGAGCACAAGGACAAGGTCCTTGTCAACGTGCTGTTCCGCGGCCGGGAATTGCAGCACATCGAGGAGGGCAGACGCATCCTGGACACGATCCTCGAGAAGCTCGCGGACGCCGCCAAGGTCGAGCGGGCCCCCTCGATGGAAGGCAAGCGGATGACGGCCATGCTGGCGCCCCGAGCCTAGCAGGACGTTTTTTCCCCTGCACGCCCGGCCCGATTTCGCTACAATAAGCCTTCCTGGCGAAGAGGGCACGGAAGAAAGGGCGAGCGGCGCGGCGTCAGCCCGCCGGTAAACGGCCTCACCGGCGGGCTGACGCCGCGCCGCTCACCCTTCTTTCTGAACACTCTACACCCGGGACCCCTGGTCCATTCAGGGGCCCCGTTTGTTTTTGTTTTTTTGAACCACCGGACCCCGGCCAGCGGCCCTGGTCCTTTTTTCGTGCAGGGGTAACAACATGCCCAAGATGAAGACCCACAAGGCCTCCAGGAAACGCTTCCGCGTCACCGCCTCGGGCAAGCTGAAACGCGCCCAGGCCGGCAAGAAGCACCTGAACGGTCCCAAGACGGCCAAGCGCAAATCGCAACTGCGCAAACCCTTTGTGACCGGGGACAAGATTGCCCGCAAGTACGTCGAACACGTGGGCGGTAAGAATTGACGCCCTTCAACGCAGGAGTTCGGAGCGATGACACGAGCACGCAGCGGCAAGACCGTTCTCCGGTGCCGCAAACGGATGCGCAAGCTCACCAAGGGCTTTCGCCTGAGCCGGCATAACCTGTACCGGCAGTCGTACGTCACCCTGATTCGCAGCCGGGTGTACGCCTTCCGTGATCGGCGGGCACGCAAGCGGATGTTCCGCCGGCTGTGGATCGTCCGCATCAACGCCGCTTGCCGGATGCGCGGCATGCGCTACAGTCAGTTCATCGTTGGCCTGCAGCGGGCCGGCGTCGAGCTGAACCGCAAGGCCCTGTCCAACCTGGCCATCCAGGAACCGGAGGTCTTTACCAAGCTGGTCGAGCTGGCGCGCCAGAACCAGCCCAAGGGATTGACCTGATCTTCAGTGATGCCGCAAGGCGTTGAGCATTCCAATCTGGACGGCCTGGAAAAGCGGCCCCTGGAGGAATTGAATTCAGTGATGCCGCAAGGCGTTGAGCATTCCGATCTGGACGGCCTGGAAAAGCGGGCCTTGGAGGAGCTGAAAGCCTGCCAGGATGAGGCCGCGCTGCACGCCTGGTACAACCGCTACCTCGGCAAGACGGGCGAGCTGGGTCTGCTGCTGCGCAAGATCCCCGAGATCAAGAAGCAGAGCGGCGAGGAAGCGGCGAAGGCGTTCGGCCAGCAGGCCAACCAGGTCAAGCAGACCCTGACGACCGCCCACGACAAGGCAGAGGCAGACAACAAAGAGCAGGAGCTGGAGCGCAGCCTGCAACAGACGCCGATCGACGTGACCCTGCCCGGCCGGCGCTCGGCCCCGGGCCGGCTGCACGTCTCGACGCGGACGCTGCGCCGCATCTACGCCATCTTCGCCGACCTGGGCTTCCAGATTTTCCGCAGCCCGGAGGTCGAGGACGACGAGATGAACTTCGGCCTGCTGAACATGCCGCCGGAGCATCCCGCCCGCGACATGTGGGACACGTTCCACACCACCCGGCCGCACGTGCTGCTGCGGACGCACACCTCTCCCGGCCAGATCCACGCCATGCGGGCCTACCACCCCAACCCGATCCGGGTGATCCTCCCAGGAATGTGTTATCGCTACGAGGCCATCACGCCGCGGAGCGAGATCATGTTCCACCAGGTCGAGGGGCTGGCCATCGGCGAGAAGGTGTCCATGACCGACCTGATCGGCACCGTCACCGCCTTTGCCCGCCGGCTGTTCGGCCAGGAACGGCAGATCCGCATCCGCTCCAGCTACTTCCCGTTCACCGAGCCGTCGATCGAGGTGGACATCGACTGGCCCAAGGACGACCCCAACGCCGATCGGCTGACCAAGGGCACCGGCTGGCTGGAGATCATGGGCGCGGGAATGGTGCATCCGGTGGTGCTGCGCAACGGCGGCTACGACCCGGACCGGTACAGCGGCTTCGCCTTCGGCATGGGTCCGGAGCGGATCACGATGCTGCTGCACGCCATCGACGACATCCGCCAGTTCTGGACCAACGACCTGCGGTTCTTGCGGCAGTTTTGAAGGATCATTTAACCACGGATAACACGGATAACACGGATAAAGACAAATACCAGATCTGATCCTTTGTCTTTATCCGTGTTATCCGTGTTATCCGTGGTTAAATTCTACGGAAATACGTCATGAAAGTTCCACTGCGCTGGTTGCGTGACTACGTCGATCCCCAGGTCCCCGTGGGCGAGCTGGCCCGGCGGCTGACCCTGGCCGGCCTGGAAGTGGCCGGCGCCCGCGTCCTTGGCCTGCCCGTGCCGGAGGGACTGCGGGTGCGTCTCGACGAACAGGGACCAACCTGGGACCGGGACAAGATCTTTGTCGCCCAGGTGGTCAAGGTCGAGCCACACCCCAACGCCGACAAGCTCAAGCTGCCCACGGTCGATTACGGCCAGGGCCGAATCAAGAAGATGGTCACCGGAGCGCCGAACGTCCAGATCGGCGATTCGGGCCAGAAGGTCGTCCTGGGTCTTGCCGGCTCGATCTACCGGGATGGCCACGTCTCGCCACCGGCGATCAAGGAGTTGAAGCCGGCCAAGGTTCGCGGCGAGCCCAGCGACGCCATGGTCATGTCCACCTTTGAGCTGGGCATCGACGAGGAACACGAAGGAATCATCATCCTCGATGAGGACGCACCGGTTGGGATGCCCCTGGCCGACTTCATGGGCGACGTCGTCCTCGAGATTGACGTGCTGCCGAACATGGCCCGCTGTCTGTCGATGATCGGCGTTGCCCGGGAGGTCGCGGCCATCACCGGCCAAACGCTGAAGCTGCCGACGCCGGCCGCCCTGCCCAAAGGGGAGTCGATCCGCGGACAGGTCGAGGTCGCGATCGCCGATCCGAAGCTGTCGGCCCGCTACTCGGCCATGCTGATCAAGGGCATCAAGGTCGGCCCCGCCCCGCAGTGGATGCAGTACCGCCTCACCTGCGCCGGGATGCGGCCGATCAGCAACGTGGTGGACGTCACCAACTATGTGATGCTGGAGTGGGGCCAGCCGCTGCACGCCTTCGACTACGACGTGCTGCGCCGCCGCGCCGGCGGCAAGACGCCGAAGATCACCGTCCGCCCGGCCCGCGAGGGTGAGACCCTCCGGACACTCGACGGTCAGGAGCGCAAGCTGACGCCTGAGATGCTGCTCATCACCGACGAGGCCGGGCCGATCGCCCTGGCCGGCGTGATGGGCGGAGCCGAGACGGAGGTTTCGGAGAAGACAACCAACGTGCTGCTGGAGTCGGCCAGCTTCGACTACGTCAGCATTCGCAAGACGGCCCGGGAGCTGAACCTGCTCAGCGAGGCCAGTGGGCGCTTCAGCCGGGGCGTTCCACCCGCTCTGGTCAAGCCCGCGGCGGAGCGGGCCGCGGACCTGATGCGGCAATACGCCGGCGGCACCGTCTGTCAGGGGATGGTCGATTGCTACCCGGCGCCGCCTCCCATCCGCGTCGTGGAACTGAAACGCTCGGAGGTGCGGCGCATCCTTGGGATTGACCTGCCGCTCGACGAGTGCGCCGCCATGCTCCGTCGGCTGGAATACCACGTTCGCGAGGAAGGGGGCGAATTTCTGTTGGTGACCGTACCCGAGCATCGGCTCGACATCCAGGAAGGGGCCGCCGATCTGATCGAGGACCTTGTTCGGCTGTACGGCTACGATCGGCTGCCGGCCACGCTGCTGGCCGACCAGCTGCCGCCGCAGGCAACCAATGAGCCGCTGACGTTCGAGGAGCGGACCCGCGATCTGCTGGTGTCGCTGGGCTTGCAGGAGGTGATCAACCACAGCCTGACCACGCCGGAGAAGGAGAAGGCGCTGGACTTGCCGGATCGCGAACGGATTCAGCTGAAGAACCCCGTGACGGCCGAACGGACCGTGATGCGGCAAACGCTGCTGCCCGGCATCCTCGACAACCTGAACCTGAACCTGAAGCACACCAGCGACGTTCGCCTTTTCGAGATCGGCGCCGTGTACCTGCCGCGCGACGGCCAGCGGCTGCCGGACGAGCCGCGCCGGCTGGGCCTGGCCCTGTGCGGCCGACGCCAACCCGAGTTCTGGGCGGACCCGGCCGGGACGGTCCATCCGGGTCTCGACTTCTTCGACCTGAAGGGCATCGTCGAGGAACTGGCCGAGTCGCTGCATCTGCCCGAGGTCTGCTACCAGCAGGCGAAGGTTCCGTTCCTGCACCCGGCCCGCTCGTCGGCCCTGGTGGTCGAGGGAACCGTGGTCGGCCATTTCGGCGAGTTGCATCCGCGGGTGGCGAGACGTTTCGAGCTGGCGGATCGGCTGGTGCTGGCCGGCGAGTTCGACCTGGATCTGCTGCGCGGCCTGACGCCGATGCGCCACCTGTTCCGCCCGGTGGCGACGTTCCCGCCCGCCCTGCGCGACGTGGCTGTGGTGGTCGATGAATCGGTCCCGGCCGAGCAGGTGGAGCGGGAGATCCGTGCCGCCGGGGGCGAGCTGCTGCGCGGCGTGCGGCTGTTCGATCTGTACCGCGGTGAGAACGTCGCCGCCGACAAGAAGAGCCTGGCCTACGCGCTGACGTACCAGGCCGCCGACCGGACCCTGGCCGACAAGGAGATCGACAAGCTCCACCAGAAGATCGAGGAGCGGCTCAAACACGTCCTCAAGGCCCAGATCCGCGGCAAGGACACCAAGAAGTGAGGGGCGCGGCTCAGATCGACTATTGCCTTATTTTGGAGTGTGGCAGTAGCTTTGCTCTGCCGCTTTTGTTTCTTCTGTTTGAGTTTTTGTTTTTGCTGTTTTTCTCTGGAGTGCGGCAGTAGCTTTGCTCTGCCGCTTTTGTTTCTTTTATTGGTCTTGGTTTCTTGGGCTGTTGGCGGAACAAGGGAAAAGCCAAAACAAAAGGCCAAACCAAAGCGGCAGAGCAAAGCCACTGCCGCACTCCAAAAGAAGGCAATAGTCGAACTCAATGGTGTTTGCTGAGAAAATCCCGTGCCGTCCAGCCTAACACTGCGGCCACAAGGGCGCCGCCCCCGGCCTGGTCGAAACGGCCGATCGCAAGGCCAACCACCGCAGTGATGACGAACGGAACGCAAAGCACGACGCAGGTCCAGCCAATGACCGAATGAAACAGCGAGCGCGGACTCGCCTTTCGGATGCTTGCCGTCTCCGGCAACGCATCCGGATCACCCTCGGCGTCCTGCAATGGCGTCGGGGCCTCTGCGATTTGATCTGCCGGCGCGGCCACCGCGTTGGCGTGCGCCGGCTCCGGTTGGGCTTTCGTCTGTTCCTGGCCAAAGCGGCTCAGGACGGCGGCAGGCGGATCAAACTGCGCTCGGAGCGCGTTCGCTGATTCCTGGGCGGCGATCGAGCGCCGCTGGGCAAAGTAATTCAGGACGGCCAGCGGTGGAACAAAAAGCGCCCCGTAAGTGAACCACCCATACGTCAGATTGAACCGGAGCAGCCGTCCCAGCAGCGTGCGGGCATCCACGGCCGGCAGCGTCACGCGATGGGTTGTCTCCGTGAACCAGATCAGCAAGCCGTGATAGGTGTGGTAGGTCAGGACAACGTCCCCTGATTGGGGGACTTCGTGAATTTGCAGCCCGTCGTAGAGACGCTGGAGGGAACGCCGACCGAACCAGTCATAGCCACAGACCAGCAACACCGCAGCCGCGACGAGTCCCCCGAGGATCGCGATCATCAGTGCGATCATCAGGACCAGCTGCGGTGCATCCGAAGACATCAGGGCCGCCTCACCAGGATCAGCGGGAAACGCCGGCATTGCTCGGCGGCAGTTCCAGGGCCAGATGTTCCACTGTATATCTCACGCCCCGCTCCCGCAAGCCATCGGGCTCCAGGCCAAAGGCGCGAAACCCGAGCGCCCGATAGAGCCGCCGGGCCGTCGTCGCACGCTCGACGACCGTCAGCGTCAGCCGCTCGACTCCAGGCCAGGTTTTCGCTTCCGCGATGATGCGCTCAAGCAGTAACCGGCCCACGCCGTGACCGCGAGCCTCGGGAGCGACGTACGTACCCCAGAGGAAGGCCTTGTGACTGGTCTTGAGCTTGCTTTCCTGCACGCAGCCGACCATGCCGATTAGCGCGCCTGCCGCGAAAGCGCCCAGCACGATGCGCCGGGTGGGGCGCTGGCGGCATCCAACCGTTGCGCGATGACTTCCAGTGGAAGGCCGACCTCTTCGCCGTGGGTAGATGAAAACACTTCGGGACGCTCCAGCAGGCCACGCAGCCGGAGCGCCTGAAACGCCGCAGCGTCAGCGGGGCCGAGCGGACGGATTTGCGGGGGTTCGATGGCAACGCCTCCTTTTGTGTGCGACATTAGTCACCAGAGCCATGCGGCGAGTCCACCAATCGCCAGCAGGGCGAGACCGACCAGGACCGCGAGTTCCAGTCGGTCCTTCCGACGCCGCGCGGCGTATCGCCGCGCGTTCTCGTTCAACTCGCGCTGCTGCCCCTGGGCATCGAAGTGGCGAAGCACGCGCCGCCCACCGTGGCGGATTTCACACTCAACGTGCGGCAGTTCCCGCACCACCTCTTCACCGAATCCCTGGGCGGAAGCAAGGTCGGCGAACTGTACCTGGAAGTGGGGGTGTCCAGAATCCAAGAGATACCATGTGCCGTCCCGCTCCAGGACGTGCCCCTGCCAGTCCACCAGCCACACGGTGTAAGCGTCCTCCACCTGTTCCCCCAATTCGCCGAGAGAGTCCGGAGAGACGGCCCGGACCAGAGCCATCCAGACAGGGTCAAGGGTCCGATACAGTTCGTGCAGGCGTTTCCGAAGGGCGGGGAGCCGCTCGTTGCTCGGCGGCAGTTTCAAGATTTCACACTCGACGCGCAGGAATTCGGCGCATGGGTCCCCACGTTCCTCCAGCCAGTCGGCGTACACCAGGCGATGCACTTCCGCGGCAGGGTTCTCACGAATAGCAGTGATGAAGCCCTCTTCGATCATGAGAGTCTCAAACGGCTGGATGCTCTGGTCAACTCCTCAACACCTGTTCCACCGGAATGCCAACCGCCTCGCCGCTGCGGATGCGCGCAACCCGGCGGGCAAGCTCCTGATCCCACGCTTCTTCCACGTTGGGCTCATCGGGTTCTAGCGAGCGTAAGACCGCCTGAGCTAACTCGGCTCGTTCTTGTTGGGACAAACCGCCAAGTTGAGCGACGATTCGTGCAACCGCCTCGCTCATGACTGGTCCTCCTTTTCGCTCATCTTACCGCACCTTCCACCGCAACACCGTCAGCGACAACGCCGGGAAGCGGTACTCGAACTGCGCCGCCTTCGCCTGGACCTTCGACTCGACCACTGCCACGCGCCCCGGTTCGGCGAAGCTGTTGGTCACGTCCGGCTCGCCGGCCTGCTGGGTGTCTGCCAGCGTCCACACTTCCGCCGTCTGCCCCCCGTTGCCGAACGCCGATAGATCAACGGGGCGCGTGATGGCGTCCAGTGTGGGGTTGACCGCGAACAGGGTCAGCACGTCACCCTCGGCGGACAGCGTCGCGCTGATGTCCAGGCCCAGGTGCGGTGGCAGCGGCGACTCGATCTTCAGCGCCCGGTTGCCGGCCTTCGTGGCGTACAGCAGCTGGGTGTGGTACGTCGGCGTCACGTACAAACGGTGGCGGTCGGTCTGGATGATGCCGGAACAGAAGCTGTTGCACAGGTTGGAGCGATTGGCCATTGTCACCAGGTCGCCGTGGCGGTGTAGCAGGTTGTGGTAGCGAGCGCAGGCCAGGGCGTTGTGCAGCGTCCAGAGCATCGCCCGCTGCCGGCCCCAGTGGCCGGCGGTCGTGTTCCACTCGGTCACCGCCACCTTGATCGGCCGATCCGGAGCATGCCGGCGGATCAGCTCACGCAGCGCATTGAGGTCATTGGTGGCACCGGCCAGGTCGTCGATCGAGTAGTGGTGCGGGCAGATGAAATCGAGCCAGCGGCCGGCTTTCTTCAGCACGCCGGCCGAGGGATAGCTGGAGAACAGCTGGATGCTGGGATCAACCGCCTTCATCGCCTCGCAGAAGGCCGGCAGCTGGGCCTCGTAGTCGCCGCCGCTCACTTCGTTGCCGACTTGCCAGAAGCGCACAGCGTAGGGGTCCTTGTGGCCGTTCCTGGCCCGCAGCCGGCCCATCGGCGAATCGGCCGGGCCGTTGAAGTACTGCACCTGGTCGGCCGCGTCCTTCGGCGTCTTGCCTGTCACGCGCACGCACAAGAGCGGCTCGGCACCGACGTGCCGGCAGAACTGGACAAACTCCTCCAGCCCCGCCCCGGCCGGCTGCAGGCCGCCCCAGGCCCGGAACGGTCGCCGGCGGTCGGGGTCGCCCAGGGTGTCCCAGAAGTCAAAGCTGCCGAGCTTGGGATCGTCCAGGGCGCTGCCGCCAAAGCGGATGACGCCCGGCTTCAGGGCCTTCACCGCCGCCACCACGTCGGGCCGCCAGCCGCCGACGGTCTTCTCCGGCATCAGCGAGGCGCTGTCCAGCCACAGCGTCCCGGGGCCGCGAAACGTGATAGTCAGCGTGGCCGAGGCTTCGCCCGAGAACGTTAGCCGGGCGTTGTACTTCTTCCATTCGCCCGTTGGCCGGAACTCGCAGCTGGCATACTCCTTCGCCTCGTGATGGACCCGCACCCGCACGGGGCCGGTCAGCCCTTCCTGGCGGAGGTAGCAACTGAAGACACATGGCTGATCCCGGGCAATGGCCAGGCCGTCCTGGGCAATGCCCACCGTGCAAGGGGCCCCGTCGGCGACGGCGATCTTCTGAGCGAATTTGCCGCCAACCGGATCCTTGGGATCCTGGACAAACTCCGCCCGGTTGGTGGCCCCGGCGGGATACCAGGGCTTCTCGCGGAAGTCGGTCTCCTTGAGGTACTCGACCTTGTAGCGGCCCAGTCCCTCGAAGCTGCCGTCGTAGAGTTTCTCGGCCCACATGCTGGGGACGACGTCGCAGAGATACTCGACGAACTGGCCATACTGGAGCGGACTGATCGTGCCGGGAAAGAGCGGTTCACGGGTGACGCGCAGGGGAGCGTCGGCGGAGACCGCTTCGAGTTTGAGGTCATCGAACCAGACTGTGCCGATGCCCTTGCCGAAGCCGACGAAGAAGACGGCGATCCGCACCCGGCCGTCGGGCGGAGTCTCGAAATGTACGTCCACTCGCGTCCAGTCGGTGTTCCCCTTGTGGTTGGGCCCGCTGGCAAGAACACCCTTGCCGCCGGGCCGCTGGACCTGAAACGTGCCGCAGACCGGAGCGCCGAGGGGGTCGAGTTGCCGGGTCCGCACCCAGCCGCTGAGACAGTAACAGCGTCCGGGCCGGAGCTGGACTTCCTGGCCGAGGGCGGTGTCGGACGGCTCGGCGGCGGAGATGCGCAGCGACTGCTTGCCCTCGTGGACGACCTGGGCGTCCGCCTCGATCGTGGGCTGAGCCCCGTGGACAACGAGAGACCAGTCTTCGAGTTTGGCTTCAAAGCCGGGGTTTTTCAGAGGCGGGGACGGGGCCTTCGCGGCATCCGCGCCTTGAGCGAGACCGGCCAGGAGAGATAGAGCAAACAGGTTGGCGATCATTGCACGCTCCGTTGCCAGGAAACACTGCACCCTCAACTCTCGTTGCAGCTTACCCGGCGAGCCTGACTTTCGCCAGGATTTCCTGCCGCGATTTGCCTACAATGGCAGGAGCCGGCACCGCCCACCCTGGACGTCGCCTGGACCCTGGAACCACGGAAGGGAGACCCTCTCATGAGCCAGCCACCTGCCACCCAGGACATCGTCATCAAGAAACAACCGCCCGAATCGCAGGTTTACGACGTGATGGGCGGCTCGGCCCGGTGGGAAGTCAAGGTCCACGACCACGGCCTGGTCGCGCTGATCGACGTCATGCCGCGCTTCGCCCCGGTCGGCAAGACGGCGGACTTCGCCATCGTCCAGGCGGCCCGGGTCAGCTACGGCGACGGGACCAAGCAGGTCAACGAGGATCGCGGATTGATTCGCTATCTCGCTCGCCATCACCACTCAACTCCGTTTGAAATGATCGAGTTCAAGTTCCACCACGTCATGCCCATCTTCGTTGCCCGTCAGTGGATACGGCATCGCACGGCCAATGTGAACGAGTGTTCAGCAAGGTATTCCATCGTCAAGGATCGATTTTACCATCCGTCGCTGGAAAGCATCCGCCAGCAAAGCGCGACCAACCGGCAGGGCGGCGACCAGCCGGCCGACGTGGCGACCGCGGAGGAGTTTTTACGCTACCTGGATGCGACCGAGGCCCACTACGCCGAGTACGAGAAGATGCTCGACAAGGGCGTTGCCCGGGAGCTGGCCCGGATCGGTCTGCCGGTCAGCCTGTACACAGAGTGGTACTGGAAGATCGACCTGCATAACCTCTTCCACTTCCTCTCCCTGCGGATGGATGCGCACGCCCAGCAGGAAATCCGCGACTATGCCAACGCGATGTTCGCGCTCATCCAGCCCATCGTCCCGCTGGCGACGGAGGCGTTCCTGGATTACCGTCTCAACGCTGTCACGCTCTCCCGCTTGGAGGTGGAAGCGTTGCGAACGGGGCAGCCTCTGGCCACCGACAACAAACGCGAACGGGCCGAGTGGGAAGAGAAACGGAAGCAGTTCGGTTTGGAGTGAGAATATGGCGAGCGGCGCGGCGTAAGCCCGCCGGTATCGGCCCACACCGGCGGGCTTACGCCGCGCCGCTCGCCATTCCTTTAGTGGGTCGAAGCAGCAAGCGGTTCCAGCGGTCGCACGGCGAAATCGCGCAGGGTGACCGACCAGCTTTGCCGCTGACCCTCCAGCACGAAACGCACGATGGCCTCGGATCCAACAGCCACCGCCAGCAGCACCAGGTTGCGCACCAGCGGGTACTCGCAGGTGTCGCCGACACCGTCTGCCGGCACGCGATACGTCTCGTCCCAGATGACTTCGCCGTAGTCGGCAAACAGCCCAACGTGCAGGCACGCGAGCCGCTGCGCCCGACACTGCTCTTGCACCAGTTGCCGGGAAGCGGAGTTGTCGAACGTATCAACGACCAGGCCGGCTCCCTTCAGCATCGCGGCGGCGTTGCGGCCTGTCAGCTCCTTCGTCACCACCTCGACCTCGACACTGGCGGCGCGAAAGAGCCGGTTGCGCAGTACCTCCGTCTTCCAGCCGCCAACGTCGCACTCTCCGTACAGCTGAGTACCAACGTTGTGCGTCTCAATGCGGTCGCGGTCGATCACACGCAGGGTTGTGACTCCCTGACGCACCAGGTTGTCGGCCAGGTGCGAGCCAAGGGCGCCGGCACCGCACAGCACCACCGGCACCGACGCCAGCCGGGCCAGGCCCGCACCGCGGTACAGCTGCTCATGATGGAACTTGCCTGCCACGGTTCCTCCTTCGTCATGGCTCGATGGGTCGGGGCGGATGCACTTGCCAGTAGCTCGCCTCGTCCATGCCCTCGTTGTCGCCGCCGATGCGCAGAACTCCGTCTCCCTGAGCTTCGCGGAGAACGCCCACCAGGCTCGTCAGATCGAAATGGTGGTCCTCGCCACTGAGGCAGATGCCGGCCAGTTGCACGGACAGGTCGGCCTTGCGCACGACGGAAACGTGCCGCTCGCCGGCCACGGCGAACTCGACCCGCAGCACGTCGTCGCGCTCGCTGTAGCCGTGCAGTTGACCGCCGCCGTGGGCCAGGGCACGGCGGAGACGCTCCTCGATCAGGTCGCGATCCTTCTCCAGCCGCAGTGCGTGGACAAAGGCGTAGGCAACACGCTGCTCCGCAGTGAGGCCGGACCGTTGCACTTGCTCAGGCAGCGTCATCTGTTCCAACTGCTGGCGCAGGTAGGCGGCAGCAGCAGGGTCTTCCCGACTGTCCGCACCCTCAAACCAGAACTGCATGCCGTCCCAGCACGTTTGCACCGTCTCGAAGCGCTCGGCTTCCTCGACGAATCGCACCAGCACAGGACCACCCGGCGCAAAGCGCTGATCCGCCTGCTGTGCTGGCCAGGCCAGCCAGGAGGTGTTGCATTGCTGGCACAGGATCAACCGGCGGCACGGCAATGCTTCCAGGTAGCGGCGGCGCTCCTGGAGCGTGGCCGGTCGCAGCAGTTGGGCCGTTGTCGCGCTGGTCGGCCGGAACACGCCCCAGCCCTCGAAGTCCCCGGCCACCTTCAGCCGGCAGACAACCCCAGCGATGCGCACGGCAACGCGACCGCCGCGCAGCGCCGGCGCCAGGAAGTCGCTTTGCAGGAAGCGTTCCTCGACGGCGGCGAGGCGATCGAACAGAGCGTCAATGCGATGGCGAGCAGACATGGCCGATCTCACCCAAAAACAATCAGGTCGCATCCGTCCGGAGCAGTGCCAGGACGCTGCCAAGACCCTCGTCGTCGGCAAGTCCCCGGCCAAGCGGAGCCAGACCGAGATAACGCTGACGCACGGCGTTCACAAGGGCAACGTCCATCGGATCGCCGCCGTGGATGCCGGCATGAGCCAGCACCAGGAGCGCCGTCTTGAGGACGTTGGCCCGGACCCGGCAAGTGTTGGGCACCCACCGTCCGGGATGCGCATGGACGTAACGATCCCGCTCGTCGGCCAGCCGCAGCACCCACTGCGAGCCGTCCGGGAAGGGGATGACCCGGTAGCCGCCGCCCTCCTCGATCCAGGCACGGAACGCGGCCTGTTCCAAACGCTCGGGCCCCAGCTGGCGAATGACCTCCTCGCCAATCTGCCGAGGAGTCAGCGGGCCGGTGTAGAGGTCCATCAGCTTGGTGCCAATGACCACCAAGTTGCGGGCCAGCTCATCCAGACCAGGCTGACCTTTGGCAATGGCCGAGCAAATCCGCTGGCGCAAGGTATCGGCGTGGTGCTTGAACGTGTTAAGCAGGACCGGAGGGGGCGATTCCGCGAGGGAACCATCGGCCGCTGGCAAAGTCGAGGCAGTTATGGCAGGTGCCCTCCTGGAAAGAAAAACCGCTCGCCGCAAGTTCCGGAAGCCTTCGATAGCGTTTTAGAGACGCTCTACAGCAACACATTGGTAAAATGTTTGTAGTTTGTATGCTTCCGCGGTCGGGCAGCGAGCGTTGGCTCGGTGTCCTCTCTCAAGCTCTGCCGCTTTGGTTTGGTCTGTATTTCTCCTTTTGCCCAGCCAAGAAACCTTCGTAGTCCCAAGAGAAACAGAGCAAAAACAAAAGTCCAAACAAAAGAAACCAAAGCGGCAGAGCAAAGCTCCTGCCGCACTCCAAAAAGGGCTCACCCCGCTTTCCGCTGGGGCAGGGGATAGTTCAGGATCTCCGTCAGCAGCTCCGCCTGCGACGGCGCCGCCAGCAGCGGCACGACGTTGGGCAGGGCGTAGTAGTCGCCGCGGAACTCGAAGACGTGCAGCGGAATCCCCTTCTCCCGGCACGCCTTCTCCAGCACGTCGCTGGACTGGCCAATCTTGACAATGGTGACCGACGGCTTCACGTTCAGGGCCTGGACGTACTTGTCGTAGGCGTCCCGGAAGAACGGCGCCGCGTTCTCGCACTCGTCGGTGACCAGCACCAGCTGCTCGACGCGCTGCCGCTGCCGGGCCATCCACTCCAGGGCCACGCCGCACGACGTGCTGCCGCCGGCATGCACACCCAGAAGCGCCTTCTCCCAGTCCGCCAGGCCGGTTGCTGCCGGCTGGATCGGATAGGCGATGGTGTCGAATGCGTAGGCATACAGGTCAGTTGCGCACACCGTCGAGATCAGCGCTCCCAGCTGTCGGCCAATCTCCAGAGCGACGTTCATGCTGCCGGACTTGTCCAGCAGCAGCGCCGTCGGCCGGGTGATCCGGCCGCGGGCCTTGACCCGCGCCTCGGTGACCTTGTCCAGCGTCTGCGCCAGCTCGGCCGACACGCCGGTTGCGTCGGCGGCCACCTGCGCCTTGTACGCGGAGACACGCCGGTCACTGCGGGCCGAAGCCAGCTTCTGCTCGATCAGCGCCGTCAGCTCCGGGTTGTCCAGCGCACCGCGCCGCTTGAGGGCGCCGAGGTTGTCGATCAGCTCCTGCGGGCTCATGCGCTCGATCAGCGCCAGCAGCACCGTCGGCGTCATCTGCTTGACGACCGTGACCGCGACGCGGTACGGAATCTGATGCTCGATGATGGCGCGGGCCTGCTCGGTCGGGCTCGTTGCCCGGGTCAGCTCCCGCAGCGCGTGCAGCCGGCTGTCGGTCGGCGGCGCCTCCTCGAAGAGGATCTTCTGGGCCCGCTCGGCCGGGGCTACGTGAAGCAGGGCATAGAGCCGCTTCAGGGCCTTGCGCGCGACCAGCACGGTGCTATCGAACCAGTCGCTGTCGGCCTCGCGCTCCCGCAGGTAACGGACCACCTCGGTGCGCAGGGTCCGCGGCGGGTTGCGGAACAGGCCGAAGCTCTCGACCACCTTCTGCGGCTCCGTGTCCTTGGTGCTGCGGTCGCGAACCTTACGGTTGGTCTTGCGGCCGTGAATGAAGTCCACGACGCGGACCACTTCGTAAGGCGGCAGACCGCGCAGCAACGCCAGGCCAACGTCGCGGTGGCCGGGGAAGTCGCTCAGCACCAGGTTGACGATGAACATTTCCTTGTGGTCGCGCACCTCGCCGGTGTCGCTGTACCATGCAGCCAGGCGGACGTAGAAACGCGGGTCCTGGCTGACCATTTCCTGGTGGGTCGGCCAGATGTCGGCCAGCTGGCGGTGCGGCGTCGTCAGCAGCGTGTTCAGGATGTTGAGCCGCAGGTCCTGCTCGGTCATGGGCATGACTTGGCCTCCTTCTGTCCGCGTCACGGTGGGAAAAACGGTCCGTACAAGTCGCAACAGCTGTGCGTTACCGCCAGTTTACAAAACTGGTGCCTTTACCATTTGGCTACATCCGCTTGCACGGATCGAGGGACTCGAACCCCCATAGGTGTGTGTAAGCTCTTGCTATAGGGTACGGACTTTGCCTCAGTGAAATTCCTTACAATGGATCGAAAAGAGACCCGCACAAGTCGCACAAGCGGTCAAACGTAGTGCTCTACCATTGAGCTACCGCCCCAAAGAATCCAGTGGAGCGGGTGGGAGTCGAACCCACAACCTCTCGGGTTTAATCCGAAGTTTGTATGCTCATGCCATTGGGTACGGGCCTGGACGCACGTGTCTCAACCGAAGACGGCCTGCGGCCGAACGGTGAAGTTTCCTGTCTCGTGCCGATCCACGACGTGATCGGCGAGCTGGGCCTCGCGGAGACCGAGATAACGAGCCACGGCTCGCTTGACGTCGGTGGTGCCGGCAGCGTCACTCAGGTCCAGTTCCGCGAGCGGAACGTCCCGGCTCTGGCCATCGACACGGATGTGAACCAGAGACGGCGAATTGGCTTGCATCACGGGCATGACATCCTCCTGTTGCGAAAACGAAAGAAAGGAACACCCCCGCTCAAGTTTCAGAAGCGGACCCGCAAATGCTTCTCATCTCGCGGCAGTGGAGAGGAGGGAAGAGCAAGAGACGTTCGCCCGTGTGTATGCTTTCGGTGTCGGAAGCGGGCGTGTTCATAAGGGATAGAGACAGCAATCAGCAAAAAGTTCGCTTCCGGAAAGGGAAAATCTTTGCCGGTGTCTGAGTGTCCAGGCTGGTCCGGATTGTGGTGTCCGGATTCTTACTTGGTCGGAGCGGCGATTGGGGGGTAGATAAAAGCTCCATCGATGCTCAGGCCGCCGAGGACTACACCCCCAAAACGAAGCGGAATGTGGCTGGCCGGACGCCGCTGCATTTTGGTAAGGGCCTCTGCGACCGGATCCGTGGGGTCCATGAGTTTCACGTCGAGCGGCTCGATCCAGGAGTCCTCTGCCTGCATTTGCCGTACCACGGCATGGACACGCCTATACCCTTTGTTACGTCCCTCGTTCTCCACAACGGGAGAAATGATGTACAGATGCCACTGACTGCTTTCGCTGACCTTGATCCAGCCTGCGGCGATCACCGGAAAACCTTCCTGAATCAAGCGATCCACCAGTTTCTGTCCATCTTGAATCACGTGTTCTACCAACGGGATTTGATCCATGGAAAGACTCCGTGCTTGGAATTGGTAACAGCCTCGCATAACGCCACTGCTTCGGTCTTGCTCTTGCGTTAGTAGCGGCTTGACTAATTCCAGTCTGTGACAGTTGCCCAGTTTTCTGCCAGGAAAGGATCTGCCGCCATCGCAGCTTCGAGGTCGGGTTCCAAGCCAGCAACGGCCATCAGCCTCTCGACGTCGTGAGTCCAGCACCTGTCCGCTAGCGGTTTGTCCGGGAACTCCTCGGCTTTCATTTTCTTGGCGATGCGGGCCTTCAGGGCACATTCCACGGCATAGCCGGCCAGGTAGTAGGCACCCGACCACCGGCGTGCGGCCAGAAGGGCCTTGGTGTCCCGAAGCCGTTCTTTCGCCAGTCGCTGCAAATCGGCTCTGTTCACCAGCTCTCCTCCTTGATTGCTGGAAGTCGATCGACCCTTTGTTGAATTGTACCGACGCGGCTTTCCTGGTGCTACCCGGTACTCTCGGCCCGGCTCGACGTCTTCTGGATGCGATAGGGCTCGCCGGAGCATACAAGTTCGGTAAGCTCAACAACGTGAACAACGCGGAGATCACACACGACCATCCCGGACACTGAAAGGCTTCCCGATGCTGATCGGCTACGTCAGCGACGAGCGCTACCTGGCCCTGGGCGACGTGCTGCTGGAGTTCCAGAACGAACACGGCTCTGTCGAGGCCCGGTCGCGGGCCTCGGGCTCGGTCCACGCCGACCTGGCGCCCGGCCCCTACCGCGTCTACCTCTACCGACCCGGCTACGGCTCCAAGCTGGTGGACGTGACCCTCACGCCAGGCCAGCCGTATCACTTCCGGCTGCTGTCGGACCGTTTGCTCGGCTACGCCTGGCCCAAGTGGGTGCGCTCGGGAGAGCGCTCGGAGTTCCGCGTTCACTCGCCGGCCGCCTACAAGCTGGAGCTGTACCGGCACGGCCGGCAGAAGGAGTTCGTCCGCCACTTTGGCTGGTTCGATGAACACGGTCCGCGGGCCACGGTGCAGATCAGCCCCGATGGCGACTACACTCAGACCGGCATCCAGTGGAACAAGGTCGGCTACACCAACCCGGTCCATCTGCAATACGCGGTCGCTCCCGAGAGGTCCGGCCTCTACTATCTTCCACGCCCGCACCACGACGGGACACTATTTCTCGTTCCCCTGGATCGTCGCTCCCGCCCAGCCCCAGGCGAACGTCGCGGTGCTGGCCTCGAACATCACCTGGAACGCCTACAACAACTTCGGCGGCCGCAGCAATTACATCCATCCGGATCAGCTGCCGCCAACGCCCACCGCCAATGCCCGTATGGAGTTGAAACGCTACATCGACCCGGACCACGTGACCTACGACACCGATACCTACGCTCCGCTGTCGTTCGACCGCCCGGAGCCGTTCTGTGCGGTGGGCGAAAGGGAGGAACCGACCGACCCGATCGAGGGCCGGCAAGCGTGCCACCTCGCTCCCGCCGAGTGGCGGCTGCTGGCCTGGCTGGAACGCGAACAGTTTGCCTATGACTACTACGCCGAGACGCAACTGCACTCCGGAGTTCTCGACCTGTCGCGCTACCGGGTGCTGATCCTCAACACCCACCCCGAATACTGGTCGCGGACGATGTACCGCTGCGTCAAGGAGTGGGTCCAGGAGCAGGGCGGCAAGCTGATGTACCTGGGAGGCAACGGCCTGGACTGCTTGGTGGACTTCGTTGGCGACAGCGCCGTTATCTACCAGAACGGCCCTGGCCGGGTATTGCGACGGAGTGGGCTGGAGAATCGCTTTCATCTGAAGGAAGAGCCGACCACCTGCCTGCTCGGAGTCGTGTACTCCGATCCGGGAGCGATGACGGCAGCTCCCTATCAGGTGATCGATCCGACGCACTGGGCTTTCGAGGGAACGGGTCTGCGCAAGGGCGATCTGTTCGGGCAGCACAGCTTGCACCGCCGCTGTGTCGGCGGCGCGTCGGGGCATGAGACCGACAAGCTCACGCCGCACTCGCCGCCGAACGCCCAGCTGATCGCCCAGGGGACCAACGCCAATCAGGGCGGGGCGGACATGATCTATTACCCGACCGCCTCGGGCGGCGAGGTGTTCTCGGTCGGGTCCATCACCTACGTGGCGTCGTTGCTGGTGGATGACCGGATCTCACAGATCACGGCCAACGCGCTGCGGCGATTCCTCGGTTAACTGCGAAGCAGAGTCACGGAGCAGCAACAAGGCCAAAGAATGAAAAAATCGGGCTCGCTCCGGACCCAGGGCGATGCCCTGGGCTATCCTGTTGTGCCCCTTCGGGGCGGAAGACAACAGACTTTCACCGGCTGGCCACGCCCATCTTGCGGGCCTCGCCGATGGCCTCGCGGATGCGCGTGAACGGCTCGGCCAGGTCCACCGCCGGATCGACCCGTTCCCTCAGCAGCTCCCGGGCCGTCGCCAGATCCTGTGCGTAGCGCGGATGGCAGCGCACCGCCCCCCGGCTCGGCGTCGCCGGGAAGACCACTGACTCATCCTCGAAGACCGCTTTCGGATCGTCGGCCGGCGTCACCCACAGGACCGGAACCTCCAGCTTGTGCCGCAGCTCCAGCACAATCTCCCGATCCGTCAGGACCGCCTGGACCGGAAGACCGGCCTTGTCTACCAGGGTCTTGCCGATCAGGTCGGCGCAGACGTACGGCTGGAGCGTGCTGGCATAGAGGATCTGCTGTACCCGGTTGGGCTGCACGGCACTGCTGAGACGGAACTCCAGCGGCCGGCCCCAGGCGTTGGTCACCAGATACCCGCCCAGGTAGCCGCTCGCTTCGTGCAGCACGGTCAGAAATCCCAGGTTGACGGCGGACGTGGATGCAGGTTGCGACATTCGTGGGTCTCCTCCCCTGTCTTTGACTACATTTCCCAATCGACCAGCCCCGGACGCCACTTGAGACGCTTGACCTCCCATCTCTCCTCAAATGCCCTTGCCTGGCCCCTGCAAATCCTGTCCACCCCTGGATTTTCTCTCCCTTACCCAGTACAATCCAAGAAATCTGATCGTTTTAGTAATGATTGCCCTCAACCCCCAGGGACGGTGCCACACCGAGAAAGCCATGTCCATTGAAGTGCCAGACCCCGCCTCGGCAGCGCCGGCCAAGCGTTCGGCCGTCGAGATCCAGAAGGAAACCAGCCGGGCGTTGCGCGGCACCATCCTCCAGGAGCTGGCCAGCGAGTCCGACAAGTTCGGCGACGCCGACAAGAGCCTGCTGAAGTTTCACGGCACCTATCAGCAGGAGGACCGGGACGCTCGCAAGGCCCGGCGGACCGAGGGGCTGGGTAAACACCACATGTTCATGGTGCGCTGCAAGATCCCGGGCGGCCGGCTGACGGCGGCGCAGTACCTGGCAGTGGATGAGCTGGCCGGCAAGTACGCCAGCGGCACCCTGCGCTTCACCAGCCGGCAGGGGATTCAGCTGCACGGCGTCCTGAAGAAAAACCTCAAGGAAACCATCGCCGGCATCAACCACTGTCTGCTGACCACCCTGGGGGCGTGCGGCGACGTGGAGCGCAACCTGATGGCCTGCCCGGCCCCCCTGCGGCGCAACAACGTCCGCGATCAGCTGCAAGCGGCCGCGGCCCTGCTCGCCCGGCAGCTAGCCCCACGCACGGGGGCCTATCACGAGATCTGGCTGGACGGCAAACCGGTCGAGCCAGATTCACAAGCCCGAAGCGCAAGCGAGGGAACCGTATCGGCCGAGAAGGAGGAGCCGCTCTACGGCAAGGTTTACCTGCCGCGCAAGTTCAAGACCGGCCTGGCCTTGCCCGAGGACAACTGCTGCGACATTTACGCTCAGGATCTGGGGTTCCTGGCGATCGTGGAACACGACCGGATCGCCGGCTACAACGTGCTGGTCGGCGGCGGCATGGGCATGACCCACGGCAACGCCAAGACGTTCCCCCACGTGGCCCGGGCGATTTGCTTCGTGGCCGCGACCGACGTGGCGTCCACGGCCGAGGCGGTGATCAAGCTGTTCCGCGACCACGGCAACCGGGCCGACCGCAAGCGGGCACGCATCAAGTACCTGGTCCACGACTGGGGCGTGGAACGCTTCCGCGAAATGCTGGCCGGCTATCTTCCCGGTCCGCTGACCTTGCCGCGACCGGTCGAGGTTTCCGGAGTCGATCTGCACCTGGGCTGGCATCCGCAGGGCGATGGAAAATGGTTTTACGGCCTGAGCGTCGAGAACGGCCGGGTCAAGGATGAGGGTTCCTTCCGACTGCGCACCGGCCTGCGTACCCTGGTGCAGCAATTTTCGCCGGAGCTGCGCATCACGCCGTTGCAGGACGTGCTGCTGTGCAACCTGGAAAGCGGAGACCTGCCCAGGATCGAGCGACTGCTGGCCGAACACGGCGTCACGCCGCCGGAGAAGCTGTCGCTGCTGCGCAAGCACAGCATGGCCTGCCCGGCCATTCCGACCTGTGGCCTGGCCATTTCCGAATCGGAGCGGGCCCTGCCGGGGATCATCCAGGAGCTGGAAGCGGTGGTCCGCGAGCTGGGGCTGGAGCGCGAAGCGATCGGGGTGCGCATGACCGGCTGCCCCAACGGCTGCGTCCGACCTTACCAGAGCGACATCGGCATTGTCGGCCGGACCGGCGACAAATACACCGTCTTCGTGGGCGGCCATCTGTTCGGCCAGCGGCTGAACTTCGAGCTGCGCGACCTGGTGCCGCGCTCCCAGATCGTGCTGCTGCTCCGACCGCTGCTGGCTGCCTTCCGCGACGAGCGCCGGCCGGGCGAAACCTTCGGCGATTACTGCCAGCGCCTGGGACGGGACCATGCCCGGGCCCTGCTGCCGGGTGGGGAACAGGCGCAGCCACAAGCGGACCACTTGTGACCGCGGGGTGCAAACCGTGGCGATCATCGCTGTCTGTCCGAAGTGCAACACGAAATACCAGCTGAATGAGGATGCGCGTGGCAAGCAGATCCGCTGTGCCAACGCGACCTGTCGCGCCTTCTTTCAGGTCGCTGCCGAGCCAGCGCCAGATCCGACCGCGCTGACCACGGCGCCACGACAGCCGGCAGCAGGCCGGATAACTCCCGCGGTGGACGTGGCGGAGAGGCCGCGCCCTCCGCGTCAGACCACCTACCGGACCGGCACGCGCTTCCACAAGCTCCACCTGATCCTTTCCCTGATCTTCTGTTTGATTTTCCTGGGCGCGACCGCCATCCCCTTTTTCCTGCCGCGGGAAGACACGGAGGAATTCCTGGCCGCGACCGGCTTCCTGGCCCTGTTCCTGACTGCCTATCTCATCTTTGTCTTCACGGGGCTCCTGCCCGCGCTGCGCGACCTGGGGTTGCGTATCGAGGTGACCGAGGACGGGCTGGAACTGTATCGCGGCCAGCGGCGGCAGAGCATTCGCTGGGAAGACGTCCAGACTGTCTGGCAGCGGCTGACCCCGCAAGGCCGGCGGGTCGTGGCCACGTACTGGGTCAGGCTGAAGACGGGTCAGACCCTGGTCTTCAACGATCGCCTGGACTCTGTGACAGAGCTGGGAGAAACGATCCAGGAGGAGGTCGCCCGCCTTCAGCTGCCCGGGGCCATCGAGACGTGCCGGGCGGGCGGCGCGGTTCCGTTCGGCCCGGTCCGGGTCAGCCGGCAGGGGATCAGCAAGGGCGGTCAAACGCTGGAGTGGGACGACATCGCCCAGGTGACCCTGGAACTGGGGGCGCTGGTCGTCAGGAAGAAGCAAGGCCTGGGTCCCTGGTGGCTGCGGGTGTGGATGAGCCGGGTCCCCAACCTGGACGTGTTCTTCGGTCTGGTGAAGGAGTTCCACGGGGCCTGAAGCGCACAGGAGTCAGACACGATGAAACTGCTGACGGGTCTGTTGCTGCTGCCGGTGGTGGGCGTTTCCGGGGCCTGGATCGTTGTGACGGTCCTGTTCTTCCAGGCCCAGGAGCAGATGCGGGCGCTGGCCGAGAGTACCCGGCCCCTGATCCAGAAGGCCGGCCCCGAGGCCCGACTGGGCCGGCCCGTGATCCGCGGCCCGGTCCTGGTCTGGGACCTGGTCGCTGGCAAGCGACTGCGCTTCCGCGAAGAGAAACTTCCTGTGGACTTGCTGGCCCGTTCGGCGGAGGATTGCCGGACGCTCGTCTGCATCAGCGAGATCCAGCACGATAGCGAGACGGATTACGGCAACGGCATGAAAGGCTATCGCCAGGTGGCCACGGTCTGGGTGGTCCTGCTGCCGGAGTACCAGATTCAGGGGCCCTACGTGATCGAGGGCGACAAGCCGCCCTGGATCAAGTTCCTCAAGAAGGGAGAAAAGGGCCCGATCCTGGGCGATCTGGAACGCCCGCTGGGCAAGTGGATTCAGGAACAGGCTCGTTGAGGCCGAATGACGTAGGACGGCTCTCCCGAGCCGTCCCACTTGTCCAGACGGCTCGGGAGAGCCGTCCTACGTCATTGCCAGAGGTTTGCCGCCGTGAGATCGTACTCGGTGTTCCAGTAAACGAATCGCCGGGTGGTTTCATCCTTGAGTTCGACGAGCCAGAACCAGGCGTCCACTTGCCCCGGTCGATCGGTCCGGGTCACCTGGCCCCGGACGGCGCCGTCCGATTCCCAGGTGAGCGGTTCCGGCAGTTCCAGCTTGCCACTGATGCCATGTTTGCTGAAACGGACCTGGTTGCGCACCCCCTGCTCCTGCAGCACCGTGGTGACTTCCGCTCGTTCGGCGTCCGTTTCGGGCACCAGGACGGCCGAGTGAGTTGTCCATTGCAATCGTTTCATAGGGCCTCCTCGTGGCATTGGAGAAAACGTCCGCTCCGCGGCAGGCACGTGGGGGAAAACGATGCACTTCGCATGCCGGAACTGGCTGATTCGGCGTTTCATTTTATTGCGGCGGGTGGCAGCAGCAAGGGCCGCATTTCTCCCGCCAGGAAGATCGATCCGGTGATGCAAATCAGGTCATCCGGCCCTGCCGACGCCAGCGCTTGCTGCCAGGCTGCCGCGGGCGTCGGGCTCACGGTCGCCGGCAATTCCGCCGTCTGCCGCAGCCAGCCCGCGAGTTGCTCCGGGTCCGCCGAGCGCGGATTGTTGGTGTAGCGCGTCAGCCAGGCCTGCTGGAAGCAAGGTGCCAGCACCCGCAACATCCCCGGCAGATCCTTGTCCGTGCTGCCCGCGAAGATCAGCAGCCGGCGGCCCTGCGGAAACGAGGTCCGCAGCGTCTCCACCACCGCCCCGGCCGAGGCGACGTTGTGGGCGCAGTCCAGCAGCACGATCGGCCGGCGGCGCACCACTTCCATCCGGGCCGGCCAGTCCACTTCCGCCAGCCCTTCCGCGACCGCCCGGTCGGGCAGGTGCCAGCCCTGCGCTTGCAACTGCTCGATCGCCGCCACGGCCAGGGCGGCGTTGGCCGCCTGATGCTCGCCCAGCAAGCCCAGCTCCATTTCCGGCCAGTTGCGCCGCAGGGTGAAAATGCGGACGCGCGGCCGGCGCGTTTGCTCGGCGCTGACCATGCCGGGGACGTAGGAGTAGCGAAAATCAACGCCGATCTGCCGCAGCGGAGCGCGCCGCTGGGCGGCGATTGCCTCAATCTCGATCCGGGCCTCGGGCACGATGGCGCCGCTCAGCACGGGCCGGCCCGGTTTGATGATCCCGGCCTTTTCCCGGGCGATCAGGGCCAGCCGATCGCCCAGGATGCGGGTGTGGTCGTAGCTGATGCTGGTGATGATCGACAGCAGCGGCAGGCAGACGTTGGTCGAATCCAGCCGGCCGCCCAGGCCGACCTCCAGCACCGCCACGTCCACGCGCCGGCGGACAAAGTGCAGGAAGCCGATGGCCGTGGCCACCTCGAAGAAGGTCGGCGGCGGATCGATGGGACGCGCCAGGATACAATCACGGACCTCGCCGAGCAGGACCGTCAGTTCGTCGGCGGAGACCGGCTGGCCGTCCACCTGGAACCGTTCCTCGACGCTGACCAGGTGGGGGGAGGTGAACAGGCCGGTGCGGTAACCGGCCCGCCGCAGGATCGAGGCCAGCATCGCCGAGATCGAGCCTTTGCCCTTGGTGCCCGCGACGTGGAGAATGCGCAAGCGGCGGTGCGGATCGCCCAGCCGGGACAGCAGGGTGCGCATCCGGTCCAGCTTCAGATCGGCCGGGGCGGGACTGCGCTGCTCGTAGTTGATCAGGCCATACCAGAAGGCACGGACGGCCTCGGCAACAGGGGAGGACGAGGCCGGGAGGAGATTGCTCATGACGATGCAGGTGTTCGGGTGAGCCGGGCCTCAGTGGCCGAGCCGCGCACGCAGCGCAGCGGAGTAAGGCGAGCGGCAGGATCAAAGTAGCCATCACGCTCCGCGTGATGAGCCTGCATCACGCGGAGCGTGATGGCTACTTTGGGTAGGTTTTCTCCTGCCGCTCGCCTAAGCGGTCTTGCGGGCTCCCAGGCCGCTTACTCCGCTGCGCTGCGTGCGCGGCTCGGCGGGCCTAACTGGCCGGGGGCAGCAGGGCTCAGTGGCCGAGCCGCGCACGCAGCGCAGCGGAGTAAGCGGTCTTGCGGGCTTCCGGACCGCTTACTCCGCTGCGCTGCGTGCGCGGCTCGGCGGGCCTAACTGGCCGGGGGCAGCAGGGCCATGTCCAGCCAGTAGCGCTGGATCGTCTGCAGCACCTGCACGAACTTCTGGAAATTCTGCGGCTTCTCAATGTAGGTGTTGGCCCCGGCCGCGTAGGTGGACTGGACGTCCTCATGCCGTCGGGAGGTGGTCAGGACGATCACCGGGACCGCCTTCAAGGCGGGCGTGGCCCGGATGCGCTGCAGCACCTCCAGACCGGTCATCCGCGGCAAATTCAGGTCCAGCAGGATCAGGTCGGGGTTCCGCCAGTTGGGGCTGAGGGCGTGTTCGCCCTGGCGCAGCAGGTACTCAAGGGCTTCCTGGCCGTCCCGGACCACCAGCAGCTCGACCGGAAAGCCGCTCTCGCGCACGGCGCGCTCGGTGATCTTGATGTCCGCGGGATTGTCTTCCACCAGTAAAATTGCATGCGCGGGTTTCATCAGAAGGTCAGAAACTCCTCGAAGCCAGCAATCAGGGCCAGGGACGAACGGAAGGCCGCTGTGGCTTCCGCTCCCAGAATGCTCCACGTCTGCTCCGCCAGGGAGACGGCCAGGACGACAACACTCTCCACGCTTGCTCGTCGCTCCTTGCAACCCAGGGAGGCGGGAACACGGTTGACCGCCAGCGCTGCCTCGCCGGGTGCCAGCCAGTGGGTCAGCTCCGCATCCGTGACGTACGAGGAGACCACCTGGCGCAGGCTTCGCCAGAGCAAAAACCGCAGTATCTGGGGGCGAAGCTGTTTGAGGGAGTTGTGCCTCAACGCCTGGTTAAGGGCCGTGGGCCAGTTCGCGGGTAACTCCGGCAGAGCAGTCTCATCCATCCATGATACCAGGCGCTGCCAGTGACGGCCATGAGTCCATGCCAGAATCTCGCGCAGCCGGGTTTGCCAGGCGTCCGGCTCCGTGATCAGCTCCTTGCTGACCACGAAATCGACGCCCGCCTCCAGTTCCAGGATCATGTCCTGGGGCAAGTGCCAGTGCCCGAACAAGGCCACTCTCAGCCCGGCCAAATCCGGCGTCGCCCGGATCGCCGAGCACAGTTCCACCCCACTGACCCCCGGCAGGTTGTGGTCCAGCAGGACCAGGTCGGGACGACGCTGCTCCAGAAACGCCCAGCCCGCCGGGGCATCGGGACAGACGACCACCTCCTGTCCCCCGCGCCGACCAAGTACGCTGACGACCATCCCCAGTTCGGCGGAGTCATCCACCACCAGGAGCAGAGGCCGATCTCCTTCAGGATTCATCGCACCAACTCATTTTGGGGAGCCCCCGGGGCGTTGTCCCGGCCCACCCAGGGCGCTGCCCTGGGCTATCGTGTAGCGCCCCTTCGGGGCTAGTTGTCTTCTGCCCCGAAGGGGCGCTACACGATAGCCCAGGGCAGCGCCCTGGGTGAGTCGCCGGGCCGCGGGCCAGCCGGGGCAAGGTGAACCAGAACGTCGCTCCCTTGCCGACCTCCGATTCCACCCAGATCCGGCCGCCGTGCGCCTCCACGATCCTCTGGCAGATGGTCAGCCCCGCGCCGGTCCCCTCCGCTTCCTCGCGCCGGTGCAGCCGGCGAAAGAGCCGGAAAATCTGTTCGTGGTACTGCGCCTCGATCCCCGGACCGTTGTCGCGGACGAAAAAGGCGACCATCTCGGCCTGCCCATTGCCCTCGTTCCCGAACGTGCTGCCAAGGACCACTTCCGGCCGGGGACTCTTGTTGTACTTCAGCCCATTGCTGACCAGGTTGGACAGCAGTTGCACCACGCGCTGCGGATCACCCTCCACGGCCGGCAGCGGTCCCTCGACGCGGATGGCCCCCTGCTTGCGCTGGAGCAGGTCATGCAGGTCGCTGGAGACGGTTTCAATGACCTCGTTCCAGGAGAAGGCTTGCGGCGTCTTGATCACCCGGCCGACCCGGCTGAGGGTCAGCAGGTCGTCGATCTGGCTCCCCTGCCGCCGGCAGGCCTGGATCAGCATGTTGACGTAGTCCATGCCCTCGGTGCCCAGCACCGTCCCGTAGTCCTGGGCCAGGAAGTTACTGAACGACTCCAGGGTGCGCAGCGGTTCCTTGAGGTCGTGCGAGACAACGTACGTGAAGTCTTCCAGCTCCTGGTTGATCTTGCGCAGCTGGGTGTTGGCCGCCTCCAGTTCCTCGGCCTGGAGGCGTCGGGCGGTATCCAGGCGGTTGCGCTCGGTGACGTCCCGGCCGACGCTGCGCGAGCGAATGAACTTGCCGTTCTCCTCGATGATGGTGGTGTCGATCCAGACGTCGATGACGGTCCCGTCCTGCTTGACCCACTGCGTTTGCATCTCGCCCGGCCGCATCATCCGGGCCGGTTCCTTGAGGAACACGTCGCGGGCCGCCGGGGTCAGCACCTTGGTATAGGGCTGGTTCATCAGCGCCTGCCGCGGATAGCCCAGGGTTCGCGCCAGCGTGTCATTGCAGGCGACAAACCGGCCGCTGGCGTCGAGACCGAAGTACAGCACCGGGGCATGGTTATACAGGTCGCGGTAGCTCTCCTTGAGGCGCTCCAGGTCCGTGTTGCTCTTCCGCAGCTGGACGTTGGCCCGCGACAGGTCCTGAGTCCGGCGGCGCAGCTCGTTTTCGGTCAGCACCCGGTCGGTGACGTCCAGGAAATGGCAGCGCAGGTGCGTCGGCGTTTCGTCGCGGGAGTAGCAGGTCATCACGTCCATCTGCAGGTGCCGGGTCACGAGTGGGACGTGCTCGGTGCCCTGGAGCTGGCGATGGTCCAGCGGCAAGTGGGTCAGGTGGTCCTCGCCCAGCGGCAGACCATCGTCGGGGCGGGGGGGCACCCGGACGCGGAAGGTGATGTTGTGCCCCTCGCCGTCCTTGATGGCGCATTGCAGGTGGTGGCTGAGCGACGACACGTCCTCGGGATGGACGAGGTCCAGAAACGAGCGCGCGACCAGGTCGTGAATCGAGCGGCCGACAAACCGCTGCAGGGCAGCAGTGGCCGCGATCCAGTGCAGATTGGGGGCCAGCCGGGCCACCATGCGCAGGCGGGTGCTGCCCGCGAGCTGCCGGCCGGACAGCGGTCCGGGAATTCGGCTGGGGTCGATCACGCCCAGGTCCTGCAGCCGTTCCATTTGCTCGGTGGCCTTGACCACCTCGCCCAGGGCATTGTGATAGGCCAGGGCGAGGGCGTCGAGCTGCTCCAGCACCGGCCCGGCCAGCTCTTTCAGAAGGGTCGTTTCCGGTTGGTTCTGCACCAGCCGGGACTGGGGCTTCTTGCGCAAAATGGCGATGCGCCGCTCCAGCAACCGCAGCAGGCGAGCCTGGCGCAGGTGGGGCCGGCCGCACAGCAAGGCCAATCCGCCGGCCAGCAGCAGGAACACGACCAGGTGCTCGAAGGGAAACGAGGTCAGCAGGCCGGCACCCCTCGCTTCCGGTCGGCGGCCGACCAGCGCGTGATGAATCCCAAGGTAGGCAGCGAACCCGGCCACCACCAGAACGGTGGCGAGGAGGTTGGACCCTGCCAGGCGCCGCCAGTTGCCACGCATGATTCGTCCCTGCCGAGTCCCGTCGCTTGCGCTCCGGGCTTACGTAACCGAGTCGATCCCGCTCGCGGACCAGAGGATTGCATCTTACCAGCAAGCAGGGCGCGATGGCCAGAGGCCCGGGGAGAATCCGGGCCTTCAGCCGCCCGATTTCAGCAGCGTTCGCAGTTCCTCGACCACCGCGGCGAGCGGCAGACGGCGCTGCACCAGCGTGTCGCGCTCGCGGATCGTCACCGTCTGATCCTGAAGCGTCTGGCCATCGATGGTGAAGCAGTACGGCGTCCCCGCCTCGTCCTGCCGGCGATAACGCCGGCCGACCGCGCCCTTGTCATCATAAAAGACGTTGAAATGCGGCTTGAGTTCCCGATAAAGGCGCTGGGCGATCTCCGGCATGCCGTCCTTGTTGACCAGGGGGAAGATGGCCGCCTTGACCGGAGCCAGCCGGGGATGCAGTTTCAGCACCGTGCGTTCCTGCATCTTGCCGTTCTCGTCGGGGGCCTTGTCCTCGCAGTAGGCCTCGCACAGGAAGGCCAGCGTTGCCCGGTCGGCGCCGGCCGACGGCTCGATCACGTGCGGTATGAAGCGCTCCCGGGTCTGGTCGTCGAAGTACGACAGGTCCTTGCCGCTGCCGCGGTGCTTCGGGTTGCCGTCGGGGGCCTTCTCCAGCACGTGTTGACCGCCCTGGAAAATCAGCTTGCCCTCCATGTGACTGCGGAGGTCAAAATCGCCTCGGTGAGCGACTCCTTCCAGTTCGCCGAACTCGCCTGTCGGCAGGAAAGGAAAAGCATACTCGATGTCGGCAGTTGCGCGAGAGTAGTGCGCTAACTCGGCTGGCTCATGGTCGCGCAGGCGCAGCCGTTCCCGGGCCAGGCCCAGGCCCAGATACCAGTTGTAACGCCGGTCGCGCCAGTAGCGATACCACTCCGCCGACTGCTTGGGATGGCAGAAGAACTCGATCTCCATCTGCTCGAATTCGCGCGAGCGGAAGGTGAAGTTCCGCGGCGTGATTTCGTTGCGGAAGCTCTTGCCCATCTGGGCGATCCCGAAGGGAATCCGCACCCGCGAGCTGTCCACAACGTTCTTGAAGTTCACGAAGATCCCCTGGGCCGTCTCCGGTCGCAGGAACGCGGCGTTCTCTTCACCGCCCATCGCGCCGACGATGGTCTTGAACATCAGGTTGAACTCGCGCGGCGGCGTCAGCGTGCCCAGCTCCTTGGCGTCCGGCCCCAGCACCTGGCTGAAGTCCGAGACCGTGGTCAGCGAGACGACGGGACTGTGCCAGACCAGTTCGCCGGCGTTCTTGGCCCGTAAGTTGAAGAATTTCAGGGCCTTGTGCTCGATCTCCTGGCACTCGTCGCCCTCGGTGAAGACCGCGACAAAAACGCGCCGGCCTCTGTGTTCCACCCAGCGGCCGCGAACCTGATCGTGGCGATAGCGTTTCTTGGACTCCCGGCAATCGACCATGAAATCGTGGAACAGGTCGTAGTGTCCGGAACACTTCCAGACCTGCGGGTGCATGATGATGGTGCAATCCAGACCGACCATCTCGTAAGGGCAAGGGGCCCCGGGCAGCGTGGCCAGGTCGTCGTGGCCGGTGACCATGTCGCGCCACCAGGCCTCCTTGACGTTACGCTTCAGCTCGACCCCAAGAGGGCCGTAATCCCAGAAGCCGTTCAAGCCGCCGTAGATCTCGCTGGACTGAAAGAGAAACCCACGCCGCTTGCACAGCGAAACCAGCTTGTCCATGTCCATTTGCTCAGGCTCCCAGGAACCGAGGCGTTATCGACCCCTGCCGGCTTGCCCGGCAGGTGAAGCAGGTCCTTGGCTAGAGAGGCAGGCGCAAGAACGTTTTTTTCTGCCTCTTCTAGCCGGAGACCTGCTTCACCTGCCGGGCAAGCCGGCAGGGGTCGGTCAACTCCTCCCTCAATCGGGCACTAACGCCAATGACTCTTGCCAATGCCCACGGCCGCTACCTCGATGCGCAGCGGGTCGTGGCGCAGCTCCGGGACCAGGGCGAACTGGTCGATGGCCGCCGCCGCCCGGATGTCCTCATCATATCCCAGCTGCCGCAGGCCGACGCCCCCCGCGCTGACTTCCAGCGCCCCTTCCAGGATCTGCCCGTGAATGTCAAAGCAGTCCCAGGCCAGCCGGGCCGAGTCGTTTAACCGCGCCTGCTCGCAGGCCAGACGTTCCACCAGGGCGCCGGCCAGCAGCGTGTCCTCCAGGGCGATCTCGCCGCCGTTGCCCGCGCAGATTACGTGGATAGGACGCGCTTCGTGCCGCAACTGTTCGCAGACGGCGCTGAAATTGACAAAGGCGGCGATCAGGACCCGGCTGGCCGAGGCGGCGCGGATCAGGGCGCGGGTGCCGTTGGTGGTGGTCAGCACCAGAGTGGTGCCGCGACAGCGGGCCGGTGTGCAGTCATGCGGCGAATTGCCCAGGTCGAAGCCGGGTAAGGGTTTGCCGTCGCGTTCGCCGCCCAGCAGCACCCGGCCGGCGCGCATGCTGTCGGCCAGCTGCCGTGCCTCCTCGACCTCGGCACAGGGCCGGACCACCAGGCAGCCGGCCGCCAGGGCGTACACAATCGTGGTCGTGGCCCGCAACACGTCGATGACCACGGCCACCCCGCCCGCCAGCCGCTCCGGCGACACCAGCTCCGGCAGCAAATGGACCTGCACTTCACGCACCCGCCAACCCTCCGCGCCCGGGCGATTGTCCTGCTGAAGCATCTTACGGCAAACCGCTTTGAACGTCGTTCTTCCCGGAACTCTTTGCCTCCCTTCTCGATCTAATCAGGTGAAAGCCCATTCTCCTCTCCCCGGAGGCGTTCATGCCGCGCACCCAGCCCGCGAGCGTTCTTCTGGCCCTGGCGTTCCTTGCCGGCGTGGGTTCGCCCGTTCCGGCTGCCCCCACGCCGGCTGACCTGCTGAAGGTCCGCGAAATCGGCCCCCAGGCCCGCGTCATCAGCAGCACGCTGACCCACGCCTGGAAAGAGCAATCGCTTCAGCCAACCCCGATGACGACCGATCACCAGTTTCTCCGCCGCGTTTCTCTCGACCTGATCGGCCGGATCGCCACTCCCAGCGAGATTCGCAACTTTGTCCAGGACAATCGGCCCGACAAGCGCATCCGTCTTGTCGAGCAGCTGTTGCGCCATCCCGACTTCGCCCGCAACTGGGCCAGCGTCTGGACGCGCATCCTGCTCCCTCAGCCGGTCCCACCGGAGCACGCCGAGCAACTGCGGGCCTGGCTGCAAGAGCAATTCCAGCGCGACCTGTCGTACAAGGACCTGTTCGTCCGGCTGCTCACCGCCACGGGCAAGAACACCGAGAACGGAGCGACCCTTTACGTCCTGTCACACCTCGGCTCGCCGAACCCTGCGCAAGACTGGGTCGAACAGGGGCAATTCACAATGGACTCGCTCACCGATCACTCGTGCCGGACCTTTCTGGGAATCCGGATTGATTGCTGTCGGTGCCACGATCATCCCTTCACCGCCGAGCGGAAGCAGACGCACTGGTGGGGACTGAACGGCTTCTTCCGTCAGGTCGAGCGGTCGGACAGCGCGGGACCGAAAGGCCAGCCTCCGGTGCTGCTGCTGCGCGACAATCTGGAATGCAACAAGGATGGAAGACTCTTCTTCCCCCGACGCAACGGCGCCATCTTCGCGATCCAACCAAAGTATCTGGATGGAACGGGACTCAAGCCTGGTGACAGGCGACCACGCCGGCAGGTCCTGGCCGAGCTGATGTCCAGGGACAAGGAGTTCGCCCGGACCATCGTCAATCGGCTCTGGACTCATTTCCTGGGACAACCCATGAACGAGTCCGGCCCGTTCGACGACAGTGGCGAAAACAACCCGATCCTGCACAAGGAACTGCTCGACTACCTGACCGATCAGTTCGTGGCCGGCGGCTGGGACCTGAAGAAGCTGATGCTGTGGCTCTGCACCAGCGACGTCTACCAGCTCCAGTTCCGCCCCACCAAACAGATCCTGGAGCCGGGGCTGGCCAGGTATTGCAGCTCGATGAGCAGCAAGTTCCTGGGCCCCGAGCAACGCCTGGAATCGATCCTGACCGCCCTGAGGGCCCGCGACGTCCTTGGGCCCGAGCAGCTGGCCCGGGTGCGGGAGGGCTGGGACAAAGCTCAGACTCCGCCGCAACCGAACCCGGTCTGCACTGGGTGCGCTGGCTTTATCCCGCCGCTCGAAGCCGTGCCCCTGGAAAGCTGGCGCTTCCTCCACGGCAGCCAGGAACTGTACGATGCCCTGACCCACCCCAGCAAGGGGACCGTGGCCCGAATCCTGGCCGACGGTCCAGCCAGCACCGGCCGGATTGTCGATGCGATTTACCTCGCCGCCCTCAACCACCCGGCCACGCCCAGGGAGATCGCCCGGATGCAGCGCGAGGTCCGAGCATTGACCCGCGAACAGGATCGGATCGCGTTCTGGCAAGACCTGCTCTGGGTGCTGCTGCACAGCAGCGAGTTCCTGGCCAACTATTAAAGTAGGACGGCCTTCCCAGGCCGTCCCGGACGGCCTGGGAAGGCCGTCCTACTGAAAACGGCCCCGGCGGGACCAACTGTCCCGCCGGGTTTGTTTGCGCCCGGGCAAACGGGAGAAAGCAAGCTGCATCTGAAGATCGCTTTTAGCCGACATAGGAAACGTGCCGCCAGAGCAGAAGCGGAGGGGAGAAGCCGGAATTACGTGGAAATCAAGAAATCTTGGGAAAACGCTTGACGTTGGAACGGCCGTGAAAGAATAAATGTAGGGTAGATTCTCCGTTCGCACCAACGGATGGGAACCACACATGGCAACTCGACCTGGATTGGTTCGGCAGGCAGCCGCGATTCCAGTGCTGGGGAATCAGCTGTGTCTGATCACCTCACGGACCGGCAAGCGCTGGGTCATTCCCAAGGGCTGTCTGGAGCCTGGCAAATCCTCCGGCGAGATCGCGCTGCAGGAAGCCTGGGAAGAGGCCGGCCTGGTCGGCGTCCTCCAGCCCGAGCCGATCGGCACCTATCTCTACGAAAAGGATGACCGCAATCATCACGTGGTGGTCTACCTGATGCGCGTCACGCAGGTGGCCGAGGTCTATCCTGAAGGCAGCTGGCGCGTGCGCTCCTGGTTCACCTTCAAACAAGCGATCCATCACGTCGAGGAGTTCGGTCTGCGCGAACTGATCCGCCGGGCGGTCCCTCTCAAGGAGGGCCTGGACCTGCCCGAACCGCTGGAAGAGCCGGTGCTGCCGTAGCGCAGGCCCGCCGAGCCGCGCACGCAGCGCAGCGGAGTAAGCGGCCCTGCGGGTGGCCGGAGGGCCGCTTACTCCGCTGCGCTGCGTGCGCGGCTCGGCCACTGCGGGACGGACAAACGCCGAGCGAAGAGGTATCATAAACCGGAAGACACTGTGGGCCCCAAGAGAGGCAGCCCATGCACAGTTTCGACCGGTTGGTGATCGATCCGGCACCGCAGGATCGGGAAGGTCTGCTGCACCAGGCCTGGGACGAGGTGACCGCGCGCTATCGATCCAACCTGCTCCCCTGGCCGCTCCCTGAACTTGCGGAACTGCTGCTCCGTCTGGACAGGGAACCGGGCGGCCGACAGGAGTGGTTGAGCGGCTCGGCCAAACCCCGCCGGGAGTGGCGCTCCGCGCTGGCGGTCGCCTGGTGGCATGACTTCATTGGCCGGCTGCACCTGCGCATCCGCGGCCGGCGTGCCCACCTGGACCGTTCCCCGCATTCCCAGCTGTTTGGAGCAGACGAAGCCCCTCCTCTCTCCTGGGTTTACCCTGGTCGCTGTCTGCTGCGGCGCGCGGGCGGTCACAACGAGTTGCTGGCCCTGTGCGGTTGCGGCGTGTGCGGCCCGCTGGCGGCGGTCGCCTGGATGGGCACGTGCTGCGGCCCCTGCCACGACCGTCGTGCCGGCGGTGAGCCGCTGCCGCCTCGGTCGGCGGGCTGGTCCTTTCCTCCCGGCCACCGCTTACCCCCGCAACTGCTCCTGTCGCCCGATGGGACTGCCCTGGGGGGACTGGGGGCGGATGGCATCTTGTCGGTCTTCAAGACGGCGACTGGCGAATTGATCGGCATGGCCTCGATCCCGAAACACCGGCTGCTGGCTCTCGGGCCAGGTGGTGCGCGGGCCGCACTGCTGCGCGAACGGGACCCCCAGGCCCTCGTCGTCTGGGACGTCCTGGGCGAGACCGAGGTTGCGATACAGCCGTTGCTTGGGGGATTGTGGGGAGGGATGGCCGCGTTCGCGCCCAACGGGGAGCGGCTGGTCGTCTATGGTATCCAGGGACAGCCAATTCTGTGGGAACCGGTTGCCGGCGCCACTCTCGAACCGCTGGAGTGGGAAGGCACTCGAGGTGGCGCCTACTCGGCGAACCTGGCCATCTCACCGGATGGACGCACCTTGCTGACCGCGGACAGTCGCCACGGCCTGCGCCAGTGGGACCTGACGACGCGACGGCTGAAGGCCGAGCACCGACCGGAGATCGCTTACCAGGAACGCTTCGGGCTGGCATTCAGCCGGGATGGTTGGCTCGCCTGCCTGTGCGGGCGGCGGTTTCTTCTGTGGGACACCATCAAGGGGGAAGTGCGCCGTCAGAGCGGCGCCACGAGCACCGCGGCTCGTGTCCGCAGCCCGTTCTCGTCGGAGCCGGACGCTCTCCCGCACTTCGCGCCGGATGGTCGCTCTCTGCTGTTGCTCAGCGCAGCCGGCCTGGCCGTCTGGGACCTGGATGGGACCTCGCCGCGGGCGCAATTTGTCTGGACGCAAGGCCAGCTCGCCTGGGGCGCGGTCCTTCCCGATGGGGGCTTTGTCGCAGTCGCTGCCGACGGCGAGGTGCGTCTCTGGCCCGCGGCGGCAATCCTGGGAGCGTCGTGATGAACCCGGTGCCAGAGCCTGACCTCCGAACGTGTCCGGCCGATGCGTTTGGCAAGCCCGTTTGCCGGCTCGGGCTGGCTTCCCGAGGCGATACGGCGCTCACGTCCGACGACGTCCTGTACGCCGTGGAGCAGGGTATCAACTTCCTGAACTGGCCCGGCGTCGCCGACACTCCCGGCGGTCCCGACAGCATGAGCGAAGCGGTGGCGACCCTGGGTCGTCGCCGCGAGTCGGTGGTCGTCTGTGCCCAGTTCGGGGCTCGCACGGCCACCGAGGCGGCCGAGGAACTTCGATCAATCCTGTCCATGCTGCGGAGCGACTACGTTGACATCCTCACCTGCTACTACGTCGAGGAGCCGGCCGAGTGGCAGGCGCTGATCGGTCCGGGAGGCGTTTTGCCTTATCTCCAGGCTGCCAGGAGGGACGGAATCGTTCGTCGGCTTGGCATCACCAGCCATCAGCGCCGCCTGGCGGCGGAGGCCGCCCGGAGCGGTCAGCTGGACATCCTCATGCTCCGCTACAACGCCGCCCACCGCGGAGCGGAGCGGGAGGTCTTCCCGATCACGGACCCATTGCGGATGCCGGTGATCGCTTATACGGCCCTGCGCTGGGGAGCCTTGCTGCGGCCGACGCCCTCCGATCCGCCGGGGTTCACGGTGCCCCGGGCCCCGGACTGGTATCGCTTCGTGCTGCAGTCGCCTTCGGTCGCAGTGGCCCTGGCAGCCCCGAACAGCCGGGCCGAACTGGAGGAAGACCTGCAGGTGTTGCGGTTGGGTCCGCTCTCAGCATCCGAGTACGAGCTTCTGGCCGGGCACGGGGAGCGCGTCCGCCGGCACGGAGGCCGTTTCCCTTGAGAGCGGATCACGCTCCCGGAGCCCGGTCTCCCTTGTCGGGCCCTCTCGCATGCCGATCCCGGTCGGTCAGTTGGTGTCGCCATCGATCCAGGGGAGCTGACGCAGGACCGGTTCGCTTCCCGGACAGGGAGTCCAGCGCGCGGGCGGAAACCACTCCGACATGTCCATGTGCTTTTTCAGATAGGGAATCTTCGAGGTGCCGAAGAACAGCTCCCTCGGGAACGTCGAGGTTGGCCGGGACGTTTTCGGATCGAACAGGCAGGCTGCCACCAGGGCCTCGACGACCAGTTCAGAGCAGAAGTAGCTGCGGCGCAGGCTCGGCTCCGGGTTGTCGGGGTCAAAGCAAGCCGCCCTGGGCCGGCCAAACAGGGGCGTCCGGATCGGGCCCTTTTTCCGGAACGGTCCTGCTTCGAGGACCATGCGCACCACGGCGAAGGGTTTGTCCGCGACGGCCATTGCGAACACGGTCAGTCGCCGCGACTGCTCCGGAGTCAAGGGCACGCAGCGCTGCCGGATCCAGACGCGCTCGTAAGAGGCGTACATCGTTATCTGCGGCATCAGGTCGAGGACGCGAATGTAAAGCGTGTTCTGCGGGCCGCCCTCCAGCAAGGCGAGCCGGCCGTCCGGCATGGCGAAGATCACGCCGGAATGGTGCGGGGCGCCGCTGCCGACGACCTTGTGGCCGATGCGGGCCAGCATCCAGTCGTCCTCGGTCGAGAGGTAGAGGTCGCCGGGCTGAGGAAGATAGGGACGCGGTGGGCCGTAGAGGTTGTGGTCAAGGCAGAAAGTCGGCTGGTACAGGTATGACCCCAGGCAGACGGGTTCAGCTGGGGGAGGCCCCATCGCCACGCTTATCAGCATCAGGAAGGCGAGTGACACGTAGATACCCCCGGGCTGCGGCAGTGAGTTTCGAGAACAGAGCAACCAACGTGAACTCTACACGCAGCAGGACCACCGGGCCGATCCAAATGCTGTCTCGAAGTGCATTTTCCCTGATCGACCCCGTTGCAGGAGGTGCCACCGGCAAACTGCTCTCGCAATTTCCGGTGCGCTTGCTATTCTCCGCGGCCTCGGAAGATGGTCAGGCTCCCGGAACTGCTCTGCCGCAGTCCGCTCTGGACCTGACCGAGGGCTGACACCCTGTTTCCCCGAGGTCTTCCCAACCCCACGACCCCTGACAGAAAGGCTTCCCCATGCGTCGCTGGCTTGCCCTGTGCTGTCTTGGCCTGCTCTGGGCGCCCGCGGTCCGGGCCCAGGGAGTGCTGCTCCCCAAGGACACCGACCTGGGCCCGCTGGCCCTGGTCAATCACGACGTCTCTGTCCAGATCGAGGATCAGGCGGCGGTCACCCGCGTTACCCAGACCTTCCGCAATCCCACCAGCCAGCAACTGGAGGCAACCTACGTCTTCCCCGTGCCCAAGGGCGCCAGCGTCAAGAAACTCACCATGTGGATTGACGGCAAGGAAGTGTCCGGCGAACTGGTCGAGGCCGACAAGGCCCGCACCATCTACACCGACATTGTCCGGCGCACCAAGGACCCCGCCCTGCTCGAATACGTCGGCAGCAACCTGGTCCGGCTGCGGGTCTTCCCGATCCCGGCTCACGGCGACCAGAAACTGTCGGTCAGCTTCTCCTCGATCGCGCCGCAGGAAGATGGACTTGTCGAGTATGTCTATCCGCTGAAGACCAGCGGCCAGAGCGTTACCAGCGTGGAGAAGCTCACCGTCAAGGCCAAGCTGAAATCGCAGCATTCCTTGCAGAACGTCTACAGTCCCAGTCATGCGATCAAGGTCGAGCGGCACGGCGATCACGAGGCGACCGTCCACTTCGAGGCGTCGCAGGCCGTCCTGGACAAGGACTTCCAGCTGTACTGGACCCAGGGCAGCAAAGACGTGGAGTTAACCCTTTTGGCATCGCGGGCCACCAAGGGCGACGGCACCTTCATGCTGCTGATCTCGCCGCGGGCGGAGCTGTCGAAGAAGCAGCACGTGGCCCGCGACATGGTCTTTGTCCTGGACACCAGCGGCAGCATGCAGGGGCCGAAGATGCAGCAGGCCCAGAAGGCGGTCAAGCACTGCCTGGGCGCCCTGTCGCCGCGCGATCGCTTTGCCGTGATGAACTTTGCCACCACGGTCAACAAGTACGCCGACACCCTCAAGCCCGCCAGCAGCGACGAGATCGACCAGGCCAAAAACTGGGTCGATGCTCTGAGCAGCACCGGCGGCACCGCCATCGACGCCGCCCTGGACGCCGCCTTGCAAATGCGGAGCGGCGACTCCCATCGGCCGTTCACCGTGGTCTTCTTCACCGACGGTCTGCCGACCGTGGGCGAGACCAATCCAGAGAAGATCCTGAGCAAGGTGATGGACCACAACACGGCCAGCACGCGGATCTTCACGTTCGGCGTCGGCGACGACGTCAACGCCGCCCTGCTGGACCAGCTGTCCGACAAGACCCGGGCCGTCAGCACCTACGTCCGTCCCGCCGAGGACATCGAGGTCAAGACCAGCGGCCTGTACGGCAAGATCAGCCATCCGGTGATGACCAACCTCAAGCTGACGCCGGGCTCGGGCGTCACGTTCGCCGAAGTGTATCCGACACAGTTGCCCGACCTGTTCCACGGCAGTCAACTGGTGGTGCTGGGTCGCTATCACGGCAAGGGTCACACTGCGGTGACTCTTACAGGGAGCGTCGGCAAGGAGACACGGGAGTTCGTCTACGAGGTGAACTTCCCGGCCAAGACGGATGAGGACAAGAGCTTCGTGGTGGACCTGTGGGCGCGGCGCAAGGTCGGCTATCTGCTGGAGCAGATCCGCAGCAATGGCGAGAAGAAGGAACTGGTGGAGGAGGTGGTGGCACTGGCGAAAAAGCATGGCATCACTACGCCGTACACCAGCTATCTCCTGGTGCCTGACAATGCTTCGACGCCGGTGGCCCAGCGTATCCCAGGAGGACAATTTGGAGGTAGGTTCACAGCCGGAGTGTACATCTCAACTCCACCTATGCCAACTCCACCCATGCCAGACACCGTCCCGGTGCCGGGTGGGCCGAGTGGTTCGGGGGCCGCGCCCGATTGGGTCCAGCACTACAAAAACCATGGCTATACGATCAATGCTCCTCAACAACCGCCTGGTGGCTCTGGCGGTGGAGGAACCAGCTATGCTCCGGCGTTCACCTCTCCGCAGATGCAGTGGTCCGCACCGTGTGTTACTGGTTGCACAACAGCTCCGGCGCCTGCGCCGCGCCGCCAACACCGATGCTCATGGCGAGCGCTGCTTCGGTGAACTCCGCGTCCTCGACGGGCGAGGAAGAAGAAGAGGAGTCGGAGACGCCTCGTCCCAGGACGAGAATGCGCAGGGTGGTCGCGCAGCCGGACTTTTCGCAGACCGGCAAGCTCGGCGTCGATCTGGCCGTGAAGCTCAGCGAGATGCGCAACCAGAGCCAGGTCGGCGACATGCTGGTTCGAAAGGCCGCCGGCCGGACCTGCGTGAACGTCAACGGACTGTGGGCCGACCAGGGCTTCGACGCCGCGATGAAGCAGGTGACGATCAAGGCGATGAGCGCGGCGTACTTCCGTCTGCTGGAACGGCATCCCGAGCTGAAGCAGGTGTTCCAGCTGGGCAATCAGGTCGTCTGGGTGACGCCCAGCGGCTGTGCCCTGGTCATCAGCGACAAGGGCGCCGAGAAGATGTCCGACAAGGAGATCGACGCTCTGTTTGTCGCGAAGAAGTAGTCGCTCCGAAGAGAAAGGCGAGCGGCGCGGCGTAAGCCCGCCGGTAAGATGCCCTTCACCGGCGGGCTTACGCCGCGCCGCTCGCCTTCTCTGTTCAAACGCCGGCCACGTACTCCAGGAATCGCCGCGCACACCGATCCAGGTTTTCCTCCCCCCCGCCGCCCCGCAACGGCGAACACATCTCGTAGGCAACGTATCCCTTGTAGCCGCACTCCCGCAGCACCCGGAAGAAGGTGCGATAGTCGATGAACCCTTCGCCCATCGGCACCGCACGCACGGCGTCGGCCTCGCGGGCATAGTTGACCAGCGGCGGCTGATAGCGAAAGCGCGGCCGGCGAACGTAGTCTGCCACGGTCGTGTGAGCCATCTGCGGAGCCAGCCGGCGAGCGGCCTCGGCGAGGTCGTCGCCGTGCAGGGCCGGGGCCCACGCATCGAAGCACGCCTTGCAGTTAGGTTCGTTGACGTCGGCCAGCAGGTCCAGCAGGCTCTGCCAGTGCCCGGCCAGGTCGTGATGGTTTTGCACGCCGACCGTGACGCCCAGCGGGGCCGCGTGCCGGGCGCACTCCTGAAGCGCGGCCACACACCAGCCCCACTGCTGATCGTAAGACGCGGCCGGGTGGTCAAAGCCGGTGAAGATCCGCACCAGGCCGCACCCCAGATCGTGGGCCAGCCGGCACAGCTCCCGGACGTAAAGAACCTGCATTTCCCGGGATGGGATGTCGGGCCGGTCGGCGCCCATGCAGAAGTCGGTGTAACCCGCCAGGCAGGCAACCGTTAGATTCAAGCTGGCCAGGCGCTGCCGCAGCCGGCGGCGGGCATCGCTGTCATGATCCAGCAGCGACAGGTGGGGCCGCTTGGCCATGAGCATGACCGCGTCGAAGCCGAGGTTGCGGGCCCGGACCAGGAAATCGTCGAGCGCCAGCCGGGCCTGCCCCGGCCAGACGCCGGCGTAACTGACGGAGTGCAGTGCTGTCTTCATGGTCGTTTCTCCGAGTCCACCGGCTGCCGATTCTTGACCTGGCCTTTCTCGTCCTGAGGACCGTCGTACTCGTACAGCACGATCTCGGTCCCAGGCACCTGCTTCAACGGCTTACTGTTGGGCCCTGGCCGGTCCGGCCGATCCTGTTCGTACTTCACTGTCTGGGCCTTCAGACATCGTCCCTGGCCGTCCTTTTCCAGGACCAGCAGGCCGTCCGCATTGAACGCCGTGGTCCGCTCGCCGTCGGAACGCATCCAGCCAAGGCAGCCCCCGTTCGTCCCATAACGGTAAACGTCCCGCCAGGTTTTCGGAGCGGTGAGGCGGAAGTCAACGTAATTGACCTGCCAGGAGTTGTTGACGATGCCGGGAAAGACGAGGTTTGCCAGCATCGTGCCGTGGTAGCGCTGAAGGAGCCCTTTCTCGAAGGACGTCAGACGTTTGGCCAGCGGTGCGTTCCCCTTCTGCAACGGTTGCAGCTCCAGAACAACGCCCTCCCTGTCCTTCGCCAGGCCAAAGCCAACCAGCTGCTTGCGCGCGGCCTCCATGGCAGCGATGCGGGGGCCGGCCGCCTTCTTGCGCAGAGCAGTCAGGGCCTCGGCATGCTCGCTGGAAAAGTTCGGGTTCCCCACGACATCCCGCAAGGCCCGGGCTACGACGTTTCGCAGTGAATCCTTGATCTCCGGACGCTTTCGATCCAGAAACGCATTGATTGCCTTGACGGCATCGTCAACGCTCTTCTGGGTTCGCTGAACCTCACTCTCCGCTTTCTTGCGAACCTCCTCGGCTGCGTTTTTGGCATTCTGGCGTTCTTTCTCGGCCGCCTGCCGCTTCTCCTGAGCGATGCGGACAGCGTCAGCCAGCAGTGTGTGTTCGTCTCCGACCTTACGCAGGACGTCGCGCTCTTCCCGCGTGAATGGGAGCAGTTGGCCAGCAGGGTTGGCCGAACCAACTGCTCCAAAGAACGCTCCCCAGTCGGCCACGGTGCAAGTCGCCTCTCCCATCCCATAACCGATCTCCAGGATTCGGCCCTTGTCGTCGTAGGTTCGCGCTTCGCTGTCCAGCGAGTAAAACGTGACGAAACCCGGAGCGGAGTAGTATGTCCCATTATTCACGAAGACGCCAACGTCAACCCGGTTGGACTCCAACGCGGAACCAGGAGACACCGGCCGGCGTTCGGGATAAGTCACAACCAGCTCAACCACGGAGCGTGCCTCGTTCTTCGGCTTGATCTCGATGCCCTCTCCACGCAGCACCTTCCACTCGAACTTGAGCGGCCGTTTGTTCAGGTCGTAACTGCTCTCGGCGCTGATAACCAGCCGGCGGCGCAGGTTGCTGCCGCGAAAGATGCGTGCGATGACCGCTGGCGTGTCGGCCAGCTTCTCGGAGCCGCCTGCCTCGAAGAAGTCCTTGCCCAGCACGGCCTGGTCTTCCTCCACGACCTTGAGCTGCACCATCGGCGGGATGTTCTCCAGCTCGATGTCATGGGCCTGCACGATCATCTTGGGCGTGTCCACCCACGCTCCCTCAAAGACTGTTGGGTGGGCCTTGCCGCTGAGATACTCCTTGGGTTCCTTGAGGTGCTTGTTGCTGCTGCGCAGAATCATCTGCAGGGTGGGCATCAGCAGCCCCGTGGCGATCAGCTTTTCTTTCACTTCCGGACGGAAGGCCGCCAGGGTGAAAGGGATCGCCTGCATGAACGGCTGATCGGAGCCGGAGGAACCCTGGGAGATGATCAGGTAGGGCGTGTTGGTCGGATACAGATCGCCGTAGCCGTCGTTCCTCCCATTGTGGCCGGGGTCGTGATCGCGATGCTCGGGGTAGACGTAGACGTTGTTGTGGGTGTAATGGTGGTAGAGAAAGGACAGCGCCACTGGCGAAACGTAATAGTGCCGGGGGTTGCTGCCGCCGAGCTGGGGCGGGGCCGAGGTCGAGGAGTTGCCGAAGGTGACGTGCGGCCGGGTGATGGTCTGGGCAGCCCAGTGTTTGCGGGCCTTGATTTCCTCCGGCGTGTAGACGACCCGCTGCAGCTGAGGATAGGGAGCCATGTTCAGGTCGGAATGGCCGCCATCGCGATTGTCGTACCAGTCGCCGACGTTGCCGGCCGCGGTCCCACGCATCCAATATGTCCGGAGCAGGTTGCCGACCGCGCCACCCGCCGTGGTGATCGGCTTGTTCTTCAGCTCGTCGGCTTCGGGCAACAGCCGGGCGGCCCAGACCAGCCCGACAGAACAAGAGAGCAAACAGATGCCAAGCAGATAGCGATGCACAGGCAGCCTCCGGGGTGGGTCGTCGAGGAAGGTAATTGCGGAAGTCCCTGCAATCATCCTACCGAATAGCAACGCCCGACTCCAGAGACCGGCGCGGGAAATGGCTCAGGGACCGCGACTTTCCAGGAACTCCGCGTTCGACCGTGTCTTCCGGAGCCGGCTGGTCAGCTGTTCCATCGCCTCGTCGGGCCTGCGGTCGCTCAGCACCTTCCGCAGCAGCCAGACGCGGTGCAGGTGCTCGGGCGACAGCAGCAGTTCCTCACGGCGGGTGCTGGAGCGGGCGATGTCCAGCGCGGGCCAGATGCGTCTGTCGGCCAGGCGCCGGTCCAGGTGCAGCTCCATGTTGCCGGTGCCCTTGAACTCCTCGAAGATGACGTCGTCCATCCGGCTGCCGGTCTCGACCAGGGCCGTCGCCAGAATGGTCAGGCTGCCGCCTTCCTCAAACTGCCGGGCCGCTCCGAAGAAGCGCTTGGGCCAATCGAGCGCTCCGGCCGCGATTCCACCCGTCATGAGTTTGGCACCCGCGGGTGCGAGGTTGTTGCAGGCGCGGGCCAGGCGCGTGATGGAATCGAGCAGGACCACCACGTCCTGCCCGGTCTCGACGAGGCGTCTGGCCCGGTTCAGCACAGCCTCGGCCACTCGGGGATGCTCGGCCGGATCCTTGTCGAAAGTGGAGCTGACGACCTCGGCAGAGCTGCCCTGAATCCGGGCCCGCATGTCGGTCACTTCCTCCGGCCGTTCGTCGATGAGCAGGACGAATAGCATGCACTCGGGATGATTGCGAAGGATGCTGTTGGCGATCTTCTGCAGCAGGATGGTCTTGCCCGCTCGCGGCGGCGCCACCAGCAGGCCGCGCTGGCCCTTGCCAATGGGTGCGATCAGGTCAATGACACGCATCTCGACGTCGTTGGTTCCGGTTTCCAGCACCAGGCGCCGACAGGGATGGATTGGCGTCAGGTCGCGGAAGAGGATTCGCGGGTTGTTGGGAGGCGGTGTCGAGCCGCGCTCGTAGCGGATCAGGTCCGGGACAACGATCGGTTCGGGGACGAAGCGCGCAGTCATGGAGGTTCTCCTTGAAGGATAAGAGGGGCGAAGTTCAAGAGACGTTTGGTCGCAGGGATGATCCAGTCGGGAAGTGAGTGGGAAGGCCGTTAGCCGCGACGCGGAGCGCAGCGCAGCGGAGCGCGGCGGGTCTCCAACCAACGGGGGCGTCCCGCGCTCCGCTGCGCTCCGCGTCGCGGCTAACACAGCAGTGCGCTCTGTTTATCGAAAAGTGGGATGCAGGAGCCGCGAGCTGACGCGAGTGCGGAATGAGGTGTTTGGATGGATGACACGCTGCAAGAGTGCAAGGTTCGCGCGGCCCGGGACAATCAGGCCACCGCATCCGCGGGAGTGAGCCGATCGAGCATGCCCAGCAGCACGTGAACCTGCTGCTGCCAGTCGTGCCGGGCGGCATAGCGACGGTAGGCTTGCCGGTCGCCCGGATCAGCAGCCGCATGCCGCAGGCCGGCGATGAACTCCTCCACCGTGGCGCAGATGTGGATGGGAGCGGCGAGCGTGCGGAGGTTGTCCCAACTGGAGGAGACGACCGGCAAACCGCTGGCCAGGTAAGCGTAGAGTTTCTGCGGCTGCAGCACCTCGACGCCGCGCGGATTGCTGGCCACGTCAAAGGACATCAGGCCGACGTGGGCGTGCTGCAAGTAGCCGGGCAGCAAGGCATAATCGCGCACCCCCAGCACGTGGACGTTGACCAGGCCAGCCAGACGGGAGCGGGCCAGCTGATCGGGGCCGATCAGGACAAAGTGCATCTCCGGCAGCGCGACCGCCGACTGGCGAATCCAGTCGAAATGGAACCAGGAGGGAATGACGCCGAAGTAAACGGCGATCGGCCCGCGCAGGGCCCGATACTCCGGCGGACAGGGTTGCGGATTGTCCGCGAAGTGAGGGTAATCGACGCCGTTGGCAAGCAACTCACAGCGGCGTGCCCCCAACTCCTCGGCATACGACCGCAGCCCGGCCGAGGGGTAGACCACCAGATCGACGCGCTGGGCCATCTCCTCTTCGAGGCGGCGGGCGGCGGGAGTGTATTTCTCGAAGTGCGGATTGTAGTCGGCAACCCGGTAGACCGAGCGGCGATGGGAGATGGCGTCCAGCCAGAACGATTGCTCGATGCTATCGACGTACAACAGATCGACCGGATCGAAGCCGCGTTGCCGGACCAGGCGAACCGGATCGGGCCAGGTCCAGCGCTGCCAGCGGCGGTGGACCCACTCGGAGCGGAGCAGCGGCTTGTTGTGGGGCGTCAGCAGGGCGGCGGGCACGTAGGCCCAGAGTTTGCCGTCGAGGTCGGTCCGTCCGCCGGACCAGTACAGGCCGAAGCGGCGCCGCAGGTCCCGCGACCAGCCGCGGGCCAGGTGCAGCGGGGAAATCGGATCGGAGACGAAGGCAACCTCATGGCCGGCGCGGACCAGGCCCCGGGCCAGGTGATGGCTCCCCACCTGGAACGTCGAGGTCCAGTCGTTCGAGCAGGCCATGAGGACACGTTTGGAGGGCATTTCATTCTCACGACCCCTGCCGGCTTGCCCGGCAGGTGAAGCAGGTCGCTGGCTAGAAGGAACCGGCACAATCACCTTTTTCGGCCTCGTCTTTTCTAGCCAGTGACCTGCTTCACCTGCCGGGCAAGCCGGCAGGGGTCGTCTCTGTCCTCCTCATCCAAAACTTCTCTCCCCAGTGCTTACGCCGCTTGCCGGGTGACTCGACCGCTGCTCTGGAAGAACAGCGTCATGCTTTCAACCACGGCCTGTTTCTGGGTCTGGGTCAATTCCGGGTAGATCGGCAGGGCCAGCGAGGTGGCGGCGGCCCGCTCGCTTTCGGGGAACTGCCCCTTGCGGAAACCCAGGTTGGCGAAGCACTCCTGCAAGTGCATCGGCTGCGGATAGTAGACCTCGGTGCCGATCTGCCGCTGCTTCAGGAAGGTCATCAGCCCATCGCGGTTCCCGCAGCGAATGACGTACTGGTTGAACACGTGCCTGGACTGCACCACCTTGGGAGTCTCGACCTGCTGTCCGCGGAGGCCGGCCCGGGCCAGGGTGAGGTCGTAATAGGCCGCGTTCTGCTGGCGGCGCAAGGTCCACGAGTCAAGATACTTCAGCTTCACCTGCAGCACGGCCGCTTGCAGTGTGTCCAGCCGGAAGTTGCCGCCAACCAGTTTGTGGAAATACTTGGGACTGGCGCCGTGATTGCGGAGCAGACGCATCTTCTCGGCCAGGACACTGTTGCGCGTGACCACGGCCCCGCCGTCGCCGAAGCAGCCGAGGTTCTTCGAGGGGAAGAAGGAGAAGGTGCCGATGGTGCCGATGGTGCCGGCCCGAACGCCCTTGTGCTCCGCGCCGATGGCCTGGGCGGCGTCCTCGATCACGGCCAGGTTGTGCTTGCGGGCCACGGCCATGATCGGCTCCATGTCGCTGCACTGGCCGAACAGGTGGACCGGCATGATCGCCCGGGTGCGCGACGTCACACAGGCTTCGATGCCGCGCGGGTCCACGTTGAACGTGACCGGGTCGATGTCCACCAGCACCGGCCGGGCCCCGACGCGGACAATGGACCCGACCGTGGCGAAGAAGGTGTAAGGCGTGGTAATCACCTCGTCGCCGGGACCGATGTCCAGCGCCATCAGAGCCAGGATCAGGGCGTCGGAACCCGATGAAACGCCGACGCAATGCTCGACCCGGCAATAGCGGGCAATGTCCTGCTCCAGCCCCGCGACCTCGGGCCCATTGATGAAGTGCTGCGAGTCCACCACGCGCTGGACGGCAGCGTCCACCTCGCTCTTGATCTGCTGATACTGGGCCTTCAGATCCAGCAACGGAACGGGAACCAACGAATGATCCATCAGCATGCCTCCTTCTGCTCACACCTTGTAATCCCCTGGGTGAAAGGGGTCAAGGTGGAAAGACCGAGCCGCGCACGCAGGAGACCGTCCGGCTTATCGACTGGTGTACAGGAAAACGGGCACTTTCGGCGCCGAGCGGCACCGCTTCGGACACTTTTCGGCGCGAAACCCGCCCCTTTTCCTGTACACCAGTCGATAAGCCGGACGGTCTCCTGCGTGCGCGGCTCGGCCAGCCGCCAGTCCCGCTTGCCGGCCGGAGAGGATCTGTTTATTGTTGAAGCAGTCTCGCCACACCCACCACCAAGGCCAGCAGGAGCCAGCCCGACTCGCCATGCCAGACCACTTGCGCGTCGCCGTCATCACGCCCTATTACCGCGAGCCCCTGGAGATGCTGCGCCACTGCCACGACAGCGTCCGGACTCAGTTTCATCCATGCACTCACTTCCTGATTGCCGACGGCCAGCCCCGTCCGGAAGTCTCCAGCTGGTCGGCCCAGCACTTCGTCCTGCCTCGCGCCCACGGCGACGTGGGCAACACGCCGCGCTGTCTCGGCTCGCTGTCCGCGATGAACCAGGGCTACGATGCCGTCGCCTTCCTCGACGCCGACAACTGGTATTATCCCAACCACGTCGAGGCGATGGTTCAGCTGCACCAGCAAACCGGGGCCGCCGTCTGCACGGCGACCCGGTCCATGCACCGCCTCGACGGTTCGCTGCTGTACGTGGACAGGCAGGAGTCCGATGGCAAGGAGCACGTCGATACCAACTGTTTCTTCCTGACCCGGCAGGCGTTCCGCGTCCTGCCGGTCTGGGCGCTGATGCCGCCGCAGCTGGCGCTGATCGGGGACACCATTTTCTGGCAAGCGCTCCGGGCCCGGAGGCTCCTCGTCGCCCACCATTCCCGGCCGACGGTGGCCTATCGCACCACTTTCCAGGTTCATTACAGGAACGTTGGCGAAACCCCGCCGCCCGGAACGAAATCCAACGAGGACACCACCGGGCGATCGATCCGCTGGTGGAACTCCCTGTCGGAACAAGAGCGGGCCGAGTGGTCCGACTACCTGGCCCCCTCGTCGGCCGGGAGTACACAGCGGCTGACGGAGCAACCCTCCCCTGTCTCCTCGGCCGCCGAGGAGAACAATCGCGGCGTCGCCTTGCTGGCCCAGCGGCAGTACGTGGAGGCCGAGGCCGCCTTTCGGCGGGCCTTGCTTCTGGACCCGCAGCTGCCCGAGCTATCGTTCAACCTCGCCAAGGCACTCGAAGGCCAGCAGCGATCCCACGAAGCCGAGGACCTCTTCCGGCGCCACTGCGGTTGCGTCCCGGCTGGGCGGAAGCGCACCACCATCTCGGCTTCCTGCTTTTTTCGCAGCGCCGGCTGAGCGAGGCCGAGGCCGCGTACCGCCGTGCCGTGGAGCTGGCCCCCGATCACGTCGAGGCCCTCAACGGCCTTGGCGCCAACGTCCTGAACAACGAGGGCCGCATCGACGAAGCGCGGGCGGCCTATCAGCAAGCGCTGGCCTTGCGGCCCGATCACGTGAGCTGCCACAGCAACCTGCTGCTCAACGAGCACTATGCCCCCGAGGTGACCCGTGCCGGCCTGGCCCAGGCCCACGCCGAGTGGGAGCAGTGGCATGCCCTGCCGCTGCGCTCCACCTGGCGGCCGTTCTCCCTGACGCGCGATCCGGACCGGCCCCTGCGGGTCGGGTTCGTCTCCGGCGATTTCTTCTACCACCCCGTCGGCGTCTTCCTCGCTCCCATCCTGGAGCGCCTGAATCGGCGGAGCTGGTTCACCGCCTGTTACGCCAGCCAGCAGAAAAACGACGAGCTGACCGCCCGGCTGACCCGATCGGCCAGCCTCTGGCGCTGGGTCCACGACCTGAACGACGATCTGCTAGCGGAGCAGGTCCGGGCCGACGCCATTGACCTGCTGATCGACCTGTCCGGGCACACGGGCCGCAATCGCCTGCTGACCTTCGCCCGCCGGCCGGCCCCGGTGCAGCTGACCTGGATGGGTTACGTCGGCACCACGGGATTGTCGGCCATCGATTACCTGATCGCCGACCGCTTCCACGTCCCGCCCCACGCCACGGAGGGCGTGGGCTACGAGGAGCACTACCGCGAACAAATCCTGCGCCTGCCGGACGGCTATCTCTGCTGGGAACCGCCCGCCTACGCTCCGCCCGTCGGTCCCTTGCCCGCGCTGGCCTCGGGGCAACCGACCTTCGGCTGTTTCAACAACACGGCCAAGATCAACCCGGCGGTGATTGCCGTCTGGGCGGACATCCTGCATCGGCTGCCCGGCTCCCGCCTGGTGCTGAAGTATCACTGGCTCGACGACAGCGGCCTGCGCCGCCGGCTGACGGACCTGTTCGCGGCCAGGGGGATCGCCGCGGACCGGCTGGAACTGCTGGGCAGCACCACGCACGTCGAGCAGCTGCGGCAGTACAACCGCATCGATCTGGCGCTGGATCCGTTTCCGTACTCGGGCGGCCTGACCACCTGCGAGGCTTGCTGGATGGGCGTGCCGGTGCTGACCTGGCCAGGCGAGACCTTCGCCAGCCGGCATTCGCTGAGCTATCTGTCGAACGTTGGTCTGACGGAAACCGTCGTCGCCAACCGGGAGGACTACGCCGCCCGGGCCGTTGCCCTGGTCAGCGACCTGCCGCGCCTGGCCGACCTGCGCGGCGGTCTGCGCCAGCGCATGGCCCGCTCGCCGGTGTGCGACGTCGATCGCTTCACCGAGCATCTCACGGCCGCCTGGCGTCAGGTCTGGCGTGCCTGGTGCAGCGCCTCGGCGTGAACACTTCCAACTCCAGGACGCCGAGTCAGAGCTGATAGATCCCCGCATGCTCGTTCTACTTCGTGGGCTTGACGTCCCACAGCCGAACCAATTTGTCAAAACTGCCCGACGCCAGCGCCTTGCCGTCGGGGCTGAAGGCAACGTCCTTGATCGCGACCGTCGAGAACTTCGGCGGCAGCGGCACCGCGAGCGTGGCCGTCACCTTGCTCGTCGCCACGTCCCACAGGTGGATGCACGCGCCGTCTCCCGACGCGGCCAGCGTCTTGCCGTCCGGGCTGAACGCCAGACCGATCACGCTGGCCCTGTGGCCCGTGAGGGTCGCCGTCTCCTTGCCGGCCGACACGTCCCAGACCTTGATAACCTTGTCGAGGCCGCCCGAGGCCACTGTCTTGCCGTCGGGGCTGAAGGCCACCGTCTGCACCTCGCGGCTGTGCCCCTGGAAGCTGGCCAGCAGCTGGGCCTTGGCCACGTCCCACACCTTGACCGTCCTGTCCAGGCCGGCGGTGGCCAGCTTGCTCCCGTCCGGACTGAACGCCAGACGCGTCACCGAGAACCGGTGTCCCTTGAGCGCGGCCCGCTCCTTCCGGCTGGCAACGTCCCACAGCCGCACCACGTTGCTGTCGCCGGAAGCGGCCAGGGTCTTGCCGTCGGGGCTGAAGGCCACGTCGTACACCTCCGCCGGGTGCTTGAGCCGGGCCAGTTCTTTGCCGGTGGCGACGTCCCACAGGATGACGACCCTGTCGCGCCCCGCCGAGGCCAGGACGGCATTGTCCAGATGGAAGGCCACGGCATAAACGTAGTCGGTATGCCCCTTGAGCGTCGCGGTTTCCTTGCCGGTCGCCGGGTCCCACAGCTTGATCGTGCGATCCCAGCTGCAGGACGCGAGCCGCTTGCCGTCAGGGCTGAAGGCCACGCGCACGACCGCGCCGGTGTGCCCCCGCAGCACGGCGCGGGAGGTTTCCTTGTCGTCGGCGCCGAATCCCAGCAGCACGGTCGCCAGCATCAGGACGGAGTGGTTCACGTTGTCACCTCCGATCAGGAACGGGACACAGACCAGCCGCGCCAGGGAACACCGTCATCTCTTGCCGAACGAATGCTGGATTTTGCAGCCGGGCAGTTCTTTTTGCAGCGCGGCGACGCCCGCTCTGGTCGCCTTCGTACCGGGGATGCTCAACCATTGCAGCTTCTTGAGCCCGGCCAGATGTTTCAACCCCTCGTCGGTGATCGCCGTGCTGGCGAGGTCCAGCCATTGCAGGTCCTTCATCCTGGCCAGCCCCGTCAGTCCCGCGTCGGTGACCTTGGTGTTGGAAAGAACCAGCAGTTGTAACCGCTCCAGCCCTGCCAGCTCCTTCAGGCCCGCGTCTGTCACCCGGGTGCTGTCCAGCTCCAGGCTTTGCAGCTTCTTCAGTCCGGCCAGATCCTTCATACCCGAGTCGCCCACCTGGGTGACTTTCAGGTCCAGGCTCTGGAGGTCCTTCAGCCCGGCCAGATGCTTCAGCCCGGCGTCGGTCACCTGCGTGCCGCTCAGCATCAGCATTTGCAAGCCTTTCAACTCGGCCAGGTGCTTCAGCCCCGCATCGGAGACGTGGCCAAGGTCCAGCGTTCGCAGGTTCTTCAGCCCGGCCAGCTCTTTCGAACGTCTCGCATCCGTGATGCCGCTGTTGAGTGAGGCCAGCCATTGCAAGCCTTCCAGCCGGGCCAGTTCCCTCAGCCCCTCGTCCGTGACTGCGCTGCCCAGGTACAGGTTTCGCAGGTGCTTCAGACCCGCGAGGTCCTTGAGCCCCGTGCCCGTCACCTTGGTGCCGACAACCTCCAGCGTCTGCAAGTTCTCCAGCGAGGCCAATTCCTTCAACCCCGCGTCCGTCACGTTGAGACCGCGAAGTCTCAGCAATTGCAAGCTCTTGAACTTCGCCGTTTCCTTGAGGATCGCGTCCGTCACCTGGGTCCCGTCAAGGAAAAGGCCAAACGGCGTGCCGGGGTCCGGCAGATTCGCCAGGACTCCCGGACCGAACTTCTGCCGGGTGACCGGATTCTCATCGTAAAACCCGAAGAAGACGTCCGGCATCTTGATGGCCCTGTCGGGCGCGAAGGGCATGGCCCCCGCGTCGTTCCAGGCCTTGAGAACCTCGGGCGGCAGCGCCTTGTAGGGGTTGCCCACCTTTTCCGGCTCCGGCTCCGCGCTCCGGACAAGCCCGCCGCTCGCCAGCACGGCCATCACCGCCAGGCCCATCCAGCCGAACCGTTGTTTTCGCATGATCGCCTCCAACAAGCCAGGAACACGAGGTCGTTCCCTTTGCCGCCCCTCTGCGTCGTTCCTTCTGCTGATTCACCGAAGTCAACGCTCTTTTGGAGACGGTTTTTTACTCTCGTTGAACCGAAAGGCAACCCAGGCTGTGTACCATTCCCGTTCGACTTTGCTGTTGGCGTACTCCTGACAGGTCCAGAGCAGATTGGGATTGGACGGATCGACGCACGTCGAGGAATAGTTGCCCCAGCCGATGGCATTGGTGTTTCCCGAGGGAGGGGACCTGAAGTAGGTTGTTCCCGCGAGCGCCAGGACGGGCGCTCGCATGGTTCCTGGCGGATCGCTGGCCGCGCGCATCATCACATAGATGGAAGGAAATTCCTTTTCGGACGTCCGGGTGCAGCCCAGGCCGACGTTGCCCTTGCCGTCCACGGCCAGCGATGGCATGAGATAATCGCAATCCGGGTCGTCCACAAACCCCTCCTGGCGCAAGGCGCCGTCGCTCACCCGGACCTCATACCACAGAATCCCCGCCCGCGAATCGAGCTTGCGCTTCGCCCCGTTGCAGCCAAACACGCTGCCTCCACGTACGAAGGCGCAGATCGTTCGTCGGCCCTCGTCGGCCCGGAGCCGGCTGCCCGGCGCCGGCTGCGCCGCTTGAAACTGCCGGGAATTGCCGTTCGGGGTCTGATAGGTCTTGCTCAAGGGGATGGTCTGGAGGTCGGAGATGCTCGCCCTCGTTCCCGACCAGGTGATCTTGTACAGGAACAGTTTGCTGGCCACGTTGCCAAATTCCTTGTTCAGCAAGACGGCCGGGGCATCGGGGGCCTTTTTGGGGTCCAGGTCCGTTGCCGGAAACGACTCGAGTCGCAAATCCGGGAACGTCTGCAAATGCGCGACGCTCGGCCCGTCGGCGGCAATCACGTCCGCCATGGGAAGCGCATAGCACGTATGAGCTTTCTGAAGGTTGGCGTTGCCGTTGTAGACGCACAGGTAAAGCCCATTCTTGTCGAAGCCCATTTTGACGCCAAGGTTGTTGGGCGGTATCGGGAGCTTGGCTCCCTTCCACGGATCGGTGGGATCGGAGGTCGTGGAAACGGCCAGGTAGCCATTCCCCGGGTTGAGTCCCTGGACGAACGCGATCCAGCGCTGCGTGATCGGGTCATACAGAAGCCGGGGGTCATTGGCCTGAAGATCGAGTGTCTTTGCCGGTAGCACTTTGAGCCAGAAGTCGTGCTGCGTGTCGTTCTGGAGGACTTTCCCGGTCGCCTTGTCCTGCACGACAAACGCACGATCGTCCAGGACGACGGTATGTTTGGGTCCAACGGCGCCCGCCGCATCCGGGTAGGGCTTCCGATAACCCGGCCCCTTGTCCGCCGGGAAGTGGGTCACAATGGTCACGTCCGCCGCCAGCGCGGAAAGCGACGGCGCCAGTGCTGTGGTCAGGACGCCCAGGGCCGCCACGATCGCGAAACGCACGCTGTCAACAGGTGTCATGCTGATCCCTCCAAACTCAGCTCGCTCCTCAGACATTCTCCCAGCGGCCCCGATCAGGTGCCGCGCACGATTCAGCCCGTTTCTGGCACTACGGTTTGTCTTGGTCTTCGAGACTGCTGGCAGAACAGCAGGTGGTGTCACCTCCTCTCGAAGAGCAACCCAGTTCAGCGGCCGGGCGGGCGAATTGGGCTCCCTGCCCCGAAACACCCTCATGCTCGCCCGGTCCGCTGCAACGGTTTGTTCGACCCGGCCACTTTTGCCTTGCGCGTCTCAACCCCTTTATCGCTCCGCCATCGCAACGGCTTGCTTCCACATCCTTACTCTTCTGACGTTAGCTCCCTTACCAGTTGTTTGAACGCAGGAACGTCACTCCGTCTGTCGGGGATGCGAACCGGCACCGAAAGCCAAGGCTCCAGGTAGTGATCGACGCCGTCGAGGAAATAGACACTGCGAAATGACTGCTCTTCCTTCCATCGCTGCACGCGCCACGGCGCAGATCCTGCACTATCAACGTCTAACAAGCCGTGTACCAGCGTTGTCGGCCGAACGATGTCCGGACGAGCCGGATACTCTTTAAGTTCTTCGACGTAACGGCGGGGCATGCGCCACCTGGCGGGATCGCGGCCCTCATAGTTGCGCGCGTAATTGTCAATCGCGGGAGCCAACAAGAGCACATTTCCAATAATGTCTGGTCGCTGGGCTGCCAGAATGGCCCCCAGCAACCCGCCGAATGAGTATCCCACGAGGTGGACCTTGCCTGTTGTCGAGTCCTTGGTGATAACGCTCGTCAATTCCTTGAGGGAGTCGCCGATTCCCGTAGCCTCGATGCGCCCTCCGGGGTGGTAACATGGCGCGTGAAGCCAGATTCCTGGCACGACCATCAGAAGAGCCTTTGCGACGGGACAGCCTCCGGGGTTCGTCCTACCGAATCCATGCAGATAGAGGATGTCGTGCATTGCGTCATTGACCTCAGAGCGCTCGAACACCTGCTTCGACCGGCACCCCGGGGGCTAACGCCCCCGGGCTCGCCGCGCCGTTTCGTGGGTCTAACTGATGGCACTCTGGAAGCCCCCGGACAGCGCCTGCTCCCCCGCGGGGAAACAGACCGGGGCTGGCCGGGTGCGCTGGCCCACGATGGTGTACAGCAGTCGGATGGAGCCCTCGAACTTCTGGGAGTGATAGACCACCCGGGTGTTCTCGAAGCCCAGCACTCCCAGGAACTTCCGCACCAGCTGGGGCGGCAGCGTCCACCAGGTGCCGGGGTTCTTGCGCTGGCGAGCGTCGGGGAGGAAGCGCATTTCCGGAGCGAGCAGCGGCGTGAACCAGCGCTGCCAGAAGCGCCGCCGGGGGATCAGGTCGGTCACGATCACCGTCTCCCGGACCAGGCGCGTGCCCATTTGCAACGCCAGGAAGGGATCGCGCAAGTGCAGGAGAATGCTGCCAAAGATGGCCACGTCCACCGGACCGATGCTCTCCGGAATGGTGTAGACGCTGCCGTACACCACCCGGTTGCTGGACTCGAAGGCCCGATGGCAGAACCAGTAGGCGTTGTTGATCTTCCGCAGTGCGGCGCGGTTGATGGCGTCATTCTCGATCAGGTCGGTGCCGGCGTAGGGGACGTGGTCCCAGCTGAACGACTCATTCAGGTCGTAGGACACCACCTCGGCCCCCTGCCGTTCGACGTGGAAGCTGAGGAAACCGCTGGCCGCCCCCACGTCCAGGACGCGCTTGCCGGCAAAGGCAACGTGCCCCAGGTAGCGGTCAATGCCCGGACGCAGGTCCCACGAGCCCTGGACCGTGCCGACTCCAGGGACGTCCATCACGTGGTAGAACGCGCAGTCGCGCAGGTCGTGTACCAGCCGGGGTTTCGCATAAGGTCCCTCGGCTGCCGAGCCGGCCTGCTGGGTTGCCGGGCTCCGGTCGGCTGTTTGTCCCAGGGCGTTCAAGTGCATGCTCACGCTCATTCCGCGTTCCTTCCTTCCGGACTTGGAGGGGCCCCATGGAGATAGACGGTCGTGGTGTATTCAAACGCATCGAGCCGGACGACGGCGAGGTCCAGCTCCCGGGTACAGTGCTTGCCCAGCCAGTCGAGCAAGCCGGCGGGCCGATTGGCCCGGCCGTGATTGACCACCAGCCACAATCGGCCGGGTTGCTGCAAATGCTGCTTCAGCTGCTCCAGGGAGCGGGACGTGTCGTACAGCTCCAGCCAGCCCGGCTCCGCGACCCCGTCCAGGTAGTAGCGCAGCAGATCGGGCGAAGTAGCCAGCACCCGGTCGCCCGGCTGCCAGTGGTTCCGCAGGTGGGCAGCGGCCGCGCGGTAGTTGCTGCACGAGCCGTCCAGGTAGTGGCTGGCCAGCGAAGGGAGGTTGAGCAGGCAAGCGACGCCGACCCAGACCAGACCCAGAAGCGGACTCTGCTCCGCGAGCCGGTGGTAGAGGTGCCAGACGCCCACGCCGGCCAGGACCAGCACTCCCAGGGTCAGGGGAAAGCTGTACGCGGGATGATGCCGCAGCAGCAGCGGCAACAGCAGGCAGCCCACCAGCCACAAACCTCCCCAGATGAGCCAGTAGCGCTCTTGCTCCTGCCGGCCGACCAGGGCCACGACCGCGCCCAGACCCGCGAGCAGAGCGACGGGCCAGCCGAGCTTGTACACCGAGGCCAACAGACTCTTGAGGGGACTGTAGCTCCAGGTTTCCGAGCTGTTCCAGCCCGCGAGCATTGGGCGAGTGTAACAGAGATAGATGGCACAGGCCACGACCAGGGTAACACCGACCACCAGCGCCTGCCGGAGCAATTGCCGATCGTTCTGAATCCAGGCCAGCAGCAGCAGGGTGAGCAGCAAACCGGGCAACAGCAGCAGCAGGATCGTATGGACGAACAGGGCCGCAAGACCGACGACACAGGTGGCCGCCATCCACGCCAGCGAGCGTCGCTGGACGCCGACAGCTCCCAGCAGCATGACCAGGGCCGCGGCCAGGAAAGGTTGTCACGTAGAAACGGTTTTCCTGGCTGTAATAGACGTGCTGCGGCCAGAGCCCGAGCAGCAGGGCCGTGATCAGGGCCACGCCAAGACCCTGCCGGGCGAGGAGCAGACCGACCAGGGTGAGCAGGACGCTGACCGAGCCCAGGATGGCGAGCATCATTCGGCTGCCGCGCTCATCCCGGCCAAAGGCACGGTAACCGGCAGCATGCACCAGATGGCTCAGGGGAATGATGCGCGGGAGGCGGCCCACCTGAGTGTCGGCGGTTTCGGGAGTTGGATGCAAGAGGGCGTCGGTTTCGGCGAAGGTCCAGAGTTCGTCGCTGTGAAAGGGCCAGTCGCCCAGGCGATGGAACCGCAGCGCCGTCGCCAGGAGAATGACGGCGGCACAGAGCAGCCCCAGCGCGATGCGACCTGTCCACATCCGTGTGTCCTCCGCAGGTAACCCAGATCGTAGCGTTTGCGCGGAACCAGTCAAGACGGAAAGGATGACCGAGCCGCGCTGTGTGCGCGGCTCGGCAGCGGCGATGCGGCTCGGTGGTCCAGGTCCGGTTGGAGAATGAGCGCGACTCTGGTAGACTACCGGCGGTTTTTGAGTGTTCGGCGAGTACGACCTTTCGCGTCGAGAGCGATTCGCATGACAGAACCAACGACTCCCCCGCCGCCCGAGCCGCCGCCGTTCCGCAGCGTCCACACGCCCAATTTCACCGGGCTGCTCCACGACCTGGGCATTTCGCTGGCGGTCAGCACGTACCAGGCCGGCCGGCTGGTGCTGTTTCGCTCCGATGGGGACCGCATCAACACCCTGTTCCGCGCCTTCAGCAAGCCCATGGGGATCGCCGTCGCTCCCCAAGCGCAGGCCGGCCGCGCAGGCGTGACCGGCGTTGGAGCGCACGCAGGCGTGCGAAGGCTGGCCCTGGGCACGACCACGGCCATCTGGGAGTTCTTCGACGTGCCGGCGGTGGCGGCCAAGCTGGAGCCAGCCGGCAAGCACGACGCCTGTTTCCTGCCGCGCGTGATCCATTTCACCGGCGACGTGCAGATGCACGAGATGGCCTGGACCTCCCCGGGTGAAGGGGAGCTGTGGTTCGTGAACACGCGCTTCTCCTGCCTGTGTACGCGCAGTGCCACCTACAACTTCGTGTCGCGCTGGCGTCCGCCCTTCGTGTCGGCGCTGGCCCCCGAGGACCGCTGTCATCTCAACGGCCTGGCGATGCGGGACGGCCGGCCGCGCTATGTCACGGCCCTGGGACGCACCGACACGCCGGCCGGCTGGCGGGAACACAAGAAGGACGGCGGCATCCTGATGGACCTGGACAGCCAAGAGGTGATCACAACAGGCCTGTCCATGCCCCATTCGCCGCGCTGGTACAACGGTCAGCTGTGGGTGCTCGATTCGGGCAGCGGCGGCATCGGCGTCATCGACCAGGCCACGGGCCGTTACCAGCCGGTGGCCGAGACGCCGGGCTTCACGCGCGGTCTGGACTTCCACGGCCGGCTGGCGTTCATTGGCCTGTCCCAGGTGCGGGAGTCCGCCGTCTTCAGCGGCATCAAGATCGCCGAGCGCAAGGTAGAGGACCGCTGCTGCGGCGTCTGGGTCGTGGACATTCAGACGGGCCGGACGGTGGCGTTCCTGCGCTTCGAGGACGCGGTCCAGGAGATCTTCGCGGTGCAGGTCCTGCACGGTCTGCGCTTTCCCGATCTGATCAACGACGACCCGGCCATCCTGGCCAACTCCTTCGTGCTGCCCGACGAGAGCCTGGCCGACGTCGCCGCTCCCTTTCGCTCGGCGTGAGCCTCCCACAGCAAGGCGAGCGGCGCGGCGTCAGCCCGCCGGTGGAGGCTTCTACCGGCGGGCTGACGCCGCGCCGCTCGCCTTGCTGGTAGGGTATCGCGCCTGCATCTCTCAGTCAGGAACCCAACGTCAGGCTGTCCAGCCTGACCTGCGACAGCGGCCAGGGCAGTTGCTGCAGCAGGTGCGGATGGAACAACCCCAGCCGGGTGCGCCGCAGCAGGTAGTCCTCGGGCCGCATCGCCATTTCCCATTCCCGCTGAAACAGGAACTCGACCCGCAGATCCGGCTCGCCCGGCAACACTGGCTGCCACAGTTCGCGTTGATCCCGGCCCATCGTCTTGATGTCCTCGACCCTCGTCCCATAGCGATCCACCAGGTGGCGAGCCGAGGCCGCGGTCACACCGAACCATCGCAGCAGCGATTCCACCTGGTCGTCGCGGAACCGTGTCCAGTCGCCGCGCGGCGTGCCGTCCAGCGGGAAGGTCCGCGTCCGGCACGGGGCGGAGCGGCCCAGGCGCTGCAGCACCCGATCGGTGATCGACTCGGCCATGCTCCGGAACGTGGTGTACTTGCCGCCCGCCACGGTCAGCAGACCCGCCGGCGACAGTGCCAGGTGATATTCCCGCGACCGGGCGGAGGGACCGTTCCGATTGCCGCCCAGCAGCGGCCGGACGCCGACAAATCGCCCCAGCAAGTCCCCGTCGCGCAACGGCGGATCGAAATAGTGGTTGTAGCCGTCGAGCAGGTATTGCACGTCGCCGGCGGTGACGGTCAGATGGTCCGGCGTGTCCTCCCAGTCGGTGTCGGTGGTGCCGATGACGGTCTTGCCCAGCCAGGGCAGGACAAAGAAGACCCGGCCATCGCCGGGGTGCAGCAGCAGGAAGCCGGCCGCTTGTCCCTGGTTGGCGGCGACCAGGTGGACCCCCTTGGTCGGCCGCAGCAGCGGCCCGCCCTCCTCGCCGGCCAGCCGGCGCACGTGGTCGCCCCAGGGGCCGGTGGCATTCACTACCTGCCGGGCGTGAATGGTGAGCGGCCGGCCGGCCAGGTGATCGACCGCGGCCACGCCGACGACCCGGCCGTGGTCCTTCTCGAAGCCGACCGCCTCGACGTAGTTGGCCGCGGTCAAGCCGTGCCGGCTCGCGGTCCGCAGCACTTCCAGGCAGAGCCGGGCGTCGTCCATCTGGGCGTCCCAGTACTCGGCCCCGCCCACGAGACCGGTTCGCCGTAAACCGGGAAACTCGCGTGCCAGCGCCGGCACCGTGCAGGCCTGGGCCCGGTGGATGTTGTCGGTGCCGGCCAGCACGTCGTAGAGCAGCAGGCCGGCCCGCCATTTCCAGGGAGGCAGGCGCGTTCCCTGGTAGAAGGGCAGGATGAAACGCAGCGGCCAGACCAGGTGCGGAGCGTTGCGCAGCAGCCGGGCCCGTTCGTGGAGGGCCTCGTACACCAGCCGGATGTCGCCCTGCTCCAGGTAACGCAGACCGCCGTGGACCAGCTTGGAGGAGATGCTGCTGGTGCCGGAGGCGAAATCGCCCTTGTCGATCAGGGCCACGCTCAGACCGCGAAGGCTGGCGTCCAGGGCCACGCCCGCCCCGGTGATGCCGCCGCCGAGGATCAGCAGGTCAAAGCTCCGTTCCCTCAGAGCGTCGGTGATTCGCTTCACGGTTGCCTTCGTGGTCCAGGCGTCCCCAGGTGTTGCCCTGCCCACTACCCTAGCCGCCCTGCTCCTCGCTCCGCAAGACTTCCTGGATCTCGGCGCCGTTTGCCCCATTTGCTGTCGGTGAGGCAGGACCGCCCTGGCAAACCATCCGTGCCCCTCACTCGTCCGAGGAAGGGGAGGGCGAGACCCAAGCGCTGAGGCCGCCACACCGCCAACGGCGCACGAAGCTGGCGGTCTCGCCAGGAGATGCCCCGGCGTGTCTATGCTTGCCCCACCGATGACAAAAAAGCGACACCGCCAACACGCCACTATCACACGCCTGCTCTTCTGGCCTTCTCCTGGCACTTTCCCATCCCTCCCGGTCAGCGAGTTGTTACTGCCGTTTTTCGAGCCGATCCAGAGACGCCTTGACTTTCTCGTGTCAGCGCGGCGTCCGCGGCTTCTGCCGCAAGCCGGCGAAGCGCTTGCCGCGCTTCGGGGGGTCGCAGCCTCCAGGACAGCTTGGCGTCAAAGGGCATTCTCTGCCAACCCACAGCGCCCGCCGGGCGATTTCAAGCCGAAGGTTCTTGCCAAGCGTCGCTGGCTCATGCGACAATCGGGCCCGTACCTTCCTTGCCCCAGCCCAAGGAGTCGCCATGATCGGCTTGCGGTTCGAGACCATAACGGAAGTGCTGGGGTAGCACGGGGACGTGGGAGGATCGCTGGGGCGGGAAAGCGTGGAGGTTTGGTGCGATGATCATGGGAGGTTGGGGCGATGAAACCGTCTCTGCTGGTCGTGGGTCTGCTGTGTCTGATCGAGAGCGTGCCGGCGTCCGCTCAGGAGAAACCGGAAGGACCAAAGCCCGCAACAAAAAAGCCCCGCCGCGTGCTGCTCTTCGCAGACGCTGCCAGCCGGGAGTTTCAGTTTGTCCGCAGCGCTCTGCTTCGGGAGGCGGAACGCCAGGAAATGCAGCTCTCGATTTGCCTGCAATCCAGCCGGCCCGGAACGGAGATGGGCGTGCCAGCCGAACGAACCCTGACCTGCTTTCCGCACAATGACCGGCCTGTGGACTTCCCACGTACCAAACCGGAGGAACTCTACGCCAACCTGGAGCACTACGACGTGATTGTCGCCTTCGATCCGGACTGGGACCGGCTGTCTGATGCTCAACTGAAGAATGTCCACAGCTGGGTGAAGCGTGGAGGCGGCCTGGTGTTCATCGGCGGCCCAATCAACACCTGCAAGCTGGCCCGCCCCCGCAACGCCCAACACGATCTGGCCCCGCTCCTGACGGTCTGCCCGGTGCTGCTCAAGGACAGCCGCCGCGATGAACGGGATCTCAGTTCGGATCGGCCCTCCCGGTTGAGCTTCCCGGATGCGAGCGTCCGCGGCTTCCCGTTCCTCAAGCTCGACCCCGCCGGCATCTCCCCCCTGGCTGGCTGGGAGGAATTCTTTACCGGCCAGCAGGGCCAGAAAGAGAAACCGGCCGAGGTGGTACGAGGGTTTTACAGTTGTTATCCAGTCTACAGGGTCAAGGAGGGCGCGGTGGTGCTTGCCGCCTGGGGGAGTAACGAGCCCTACCTGGTGGCCTGGAAACAGGATCGCGGTCAGGTGATCTGGCTGGGGTCGGGCGAAACGTGGCGGCTGCGGCAGTATCGCCAGGCGTATCACGAGCGTTTCTGGCAGGGGCTGGTTCGCCAGGCTGGCCCGGGTCTTCAGCCGCAAGCGCGCCGCCAGGAACTATTCTTCGAGTCGTCGTTGCCAGTCGGCCAGCCCCTGGAGGTGGTCACCCGCCTCCTCGATTCGCAAGGTCAGCCGCTGCCGCGCTCGCCTCTGCTCCGGCTGCGGATTTCTCCTCCCGCCGGCGTCAAGCTGGCCAATCCCACAATCGAACTGCAACCCATGCCTGGTCAGGACCAGTGGGCTGGCTGGTTCCAGGGACGGGTCACGCTTGCCGAGGCCGGCGATTACGGACTCGCGGTTCTGGCGCCCGACGGCAAGGAAGCCTTGCGGGGCCAGGTGCGTGTCCTGGCGATCACTCACGGGATCGGCAGCCGACAGCAAAACCTTCACCAGGTGTTCCGGGAACTCCACCGCCGGCTCTTTCTCCTCGCCCAGCAGTTGCAAAAAACCTCCGGCGAGGACGAGCGCAAGCAAGTCCTCTTGCTGAAGCAAGCCCTGCAATTCAACATCGACGAAGGCATCGAGTCGCGCTTGCGGCGCCTGGCCGAGGTCACGCAACGGATCGAGACGGATCAGCAGGCCCGCAAGATCGACCTCGACCGCCTGGTCCAGGCGATCAAGGAAAGCGATACGCTGATCGACCGCGAGGGGGCCCTGCTGGCCCAGCTGACCGGCGCGTCCCGAGAGACGCCGGGCGTTGTGCCGAAGGCCCTGGCCAGCGAGCAGGAAAAGTTGCACTACGTGCTGCAGTCAACGGTAGACCGGCTGACGGAGGAGTCCGCCCGCCTGGAGCGCGAAAGCACGGACCTGAAGAAGGGCGGCACACCCCAGCTGCTCCGAGCTGCCGCGAGCCGGCTGGAGAGCATCGAGAAGCGCATCGCTGAAATCCGGGCCGAGTGCCGGCAAGTGCATGGCTCTGCCGGCGAGCTGGTCAAGAAACTCACGGACAGCAAGGTCGCCAGGGAGAGAATCGCTCGCATGGAGCGGACCGTTTGCAAACCGTTTGGCAGTCTGCTCGAACAGGAGTTTGGCAACTGCCAGGAGTCGCTCAAGCTGTTCCGCAAGTCCCTGGAAGGGGGGCAGGCGGATGCTCAGGCAGGCCAGAAAGCCAGGGAAACTCTGGATCAGTTGAACAAGGGGATGGCAGCCCTGTTGCTTTGCTTGCGGCATTTGCAAGAGATGGACCAGATCCAGCAGATCTTGCTGGATCTCGCCGCCGAGCAGGCCCGGCAGTCCGCCATCCTCAAGGCTGCCCATGCCAGGTGTGAAGCGGACCTGCTCAAAGACCTGCTGGATAAGCCCTGAGCAGATCCTCCGCACGTCCAGGAGGAGCGGCACGCAAACGAACGACGGTCGGCCACTTCACGTTCACAACCGAGGGAGGGACCTTCATGCAGAACAACTATCGCCACCTGAACGCCAAGGACCTGATCGATACGGCTGGCCGGCTGGCCACGCGGATCAAGGAGCGTTTCCCGACAGCCAGCCTGTCGGCCGTGGCCGCCACGGTAGTCGAGGTGCTGCGCGACGCGGTGGCCCGGGCGGAGCAGATCCGCCGGCCCAACTGGTGGCTGCGCATCGGACTGATCGCTCTGGCTCTGCTGATCGGGGCCGGTGCGGTTGCCGTCGGAATCCAATCCCAGGGCAACCTCCTGAACCGGACCATGGAGTTCATGAAGAACACGTCCGGCGCTGTCGTTTACCTGGGGGCGGTGGTGGTTTTCCTGGTGACTCTCGAACTGCGCTTCAAACGGCGCAAGGCGGTCCAGGCCGTTCATGAGCTGCGTGCCCTGGCTCACATCATCGACATGCACCAGCTTGCCAAGGACCCCGACTGCATTACCCCGGGCGGCCAGGCCGTCCTCGTGTCCGGAGAGCAGATGACAGCCGACTCGATGGCTCACTACCTCAACTACTCTACCGAACTGCTGGCCCTGATCAGCAAGGTCGGGCAGCTGTACGTCCAGGGTTTTCCCGACGGCACTGCCCTGGCCGCCGCGGACCAGTTCGAGAACCTGGCCACGGGTCTCTCCCAGAAAATCTGGCAAAAGTTGATGATCCTCGACCGCTTCCGGGCCAGTGCCGCAGTTTCGGCTCCCGTTGCGGCCCCTGCTTCGGAGACCGAAGAGGAGGAAGTGCAAGCAGCCATCCGCAAGCCACGCTAAGAGTCCCATGAGCCAGGACAACGGTTTGCTGTACATCTACTTCCTGAAGCAGCAGCGGCCCGACTCTCGACAGTGGCCACCTGGCGCGAAGCCACGGCTGGCCAGCTGGCAGTCTGTTCTCCGCATGATTGGACGAGTCTCGATGTGCCTAGCGAAGACGTTGCCGTGCTGGCTCTGCTGGCCCTCGTTCGCTGGTGCTCCTGGCACCGGTCGGCTTGATGACCCCGCCTCGCCGGAGACCCTCTGGTTCGGGTGCCGAGCCCTTGACGGCATCCGCGGCTACTTGCTGGCCGATGGGCCGGCCCGAGATGAAGAAGACCGCGGGCCGAAGTGGCTGGCCTGTCTGGTCCCGGCTGGGCCGCGGAGTGGAACCAGGCGCGGCGAGAGCGGCTTCCTGTCGCATCGCCTGTGGGGCCGACGACGACAAGGCGGTCGCCGACCAGAGGGTCTTTCCGGAGAGTTCGGAGCCAAGGACCGACGGCCCATGATATTCCGACTGGGGCGGGCGCTCCACGCCGAAAGAGCTGGGACCTTCCATGACATCCCAGCAAACCATCCGCGCCCCTCGCTCGTCTTAGGGGTATCTCGCGAGTCCATCGATGGCTTTTCAGGAGATGCAGAAATGATGAAGGGTAAATGGCTGCTGGCCGGCCTGGCCGGCACGGCGGCGCTGGCCGTTGGTCTGGTCGTCTCTCATTCCAACCGCACCCAGGCCCAGCCCGACAAGGGCAGCGGTCCGGGCGATCAACCCTCGATCCGGTCGGTGCAGCTGCCGATCGGCCAGGTGGTGCTGTTCTCCAGCGGGGTGGGTTACTTCCAGCGGGAAGGCAAGGTCGAGGGGGACGCCCGGGTCGATCTGTCGTTCCCGGTGGCGGACATTAACGATCTGCTCAAGAGCATGGTGGTGCGCGACCTCGACGGCGGCCACGTCTCCACCGTTTCCTATGACTCCAATGCTCCCGTCGAACGCACTCTGAAGTCCTTCGCCATCAACCTGACGAACAATCCCGGCTTCGGTCAACTCCTGAACCAGGCCCGAGGCGAGAAGGTCGAGGTGGTGCTGCAGCAGGGCAACGCCACCCAGCCGGGAACGATGAGCGGCACCGTCATCGGCATCGAGAAGCAGAAGCAGGCCGCCGGCAAGGATGGCACGGTCGAAGTGGAACTGCTCAACCTCTGGTGCAGCGACGGCATCCGTTCGCTGAAACTGAACGAAGTGCAGCGGGTGCGGTTCCTCAATCCGATCATGGACAGCGAGTTCCGCAAGGCCCTGGAAACGCTGGCGCTCTCGCACGACACCCAAAAGAAAGCGGTGAGCATCAACTTCCAGGGCGAAGGCAAGCGTGAGGTGCGTGTCGGTTACGTGATCGAGAACCCCATCTGGAAGACCAGCTATCGGCTGGTCCTGGACAAGAAGGAGAAGCCCTATCTGCAAGGCTGGGCCATCGTCGAGAATCCCACCGACGAGGACTGGAAGGACATCCGCATGGCTCTCGTCGCCGGCAGACCCATCTCCTTCCAGATGGACCTGTACTCGCCGCTCTTTGTTCCTCGTCCCACGGTTGAGCTGGAGCTGTTCGCCTCTCTCCGGCCGCCCACCTACAGCGGCGGTCTGACGCCCTCGGAGCAACCTCCGGTTGCCGCGGCGGGAATGCCGACCGCTCCTCCCATGGCAGGCAAGCCTGGCAAAGGACGCGGGCTGGCCGAGAAGGCCGACAAGGACATGGACTCTCTGCGTCGCTCTCTCCGGGCCGAAGACGGCAAGGCCGCGTGGGGCGCCGCCCTCGGCGACAACTTGGGCCTCGGCCGAAGCGTCAACGCGGCGGCGAGCGCGGCGAAGCTGGGGGATTTCTTCCAGTACGCGCTGAACAAGCCGGTGAGCCTGCCCCGGCAGAAGTCGGCGATGCTGCCGATTGTCGGCAAGGACATCGAGGCCAGCCGCGTCTCCATCTACAACGAGCGCGTCCAGGCCAAGTTCCCCCTGCTGGGGCTGAAGTTCAAGAACACCTCCGGACTGCACCTGATGCAGGGCCCCATCACGGTCTTCGAGGGCTCCAACTACGCTGGTGACAGCCGGGTGCAGGACATTCAGCCCAACGAGGAACGGCTGCTCTCCTACGCCATCGACCTGGGCACCGAGGTCAACCCCGTGCCTCACGCCGACAATGGCAAGATCGTGCAGCTCAAGGCGGTCAAGGGCATCGTCACCACCACCACCAAGTTCCGCGAATCCAAGAGCTACACCATCAAGAACCGCAACGAGGCCGAGCGGACTGTGCTCATTGAGCATCCGGTGCGCAACGACTTCCATCTGGTCAACACCGACAAGCCTGCCGAGATCGCCTCGGACTTCTACCGCTTCCAGCTCAAGGTCGCTCCCAACAAGACCGAGACCCAGACCGTCACCGAGGAACGCGTTGTCCAGCAGAGCTTCAACCTGACCAACCTCGACGACAACAACATCCGCATCTTTATTAGCCAGGCCGTCATTTCTCCCAAGGTCAAGGAGGGGCTCCAGCAAGCCCAGTCGCTGCGCTGGGCCATGAGCAAGACCCAGCAGGAGATCCGCGAACGGGAGCGGCAGTTGCAGGTCCTGACCACCGACCAGGCACGCCTCCGCGCCAACCTCAAGGAGGTGCCTGCCGATTCCGAGATCGGCCAACGTTATCTCAAGAAACTCAACGACCAGGAGACCGTCATCGAAAAGTACCAGGCCGAGGTCAAGCAACTGCAAACCACCGAGCATGCCCAACGCAAGGAGTTTGAGCTGTTCCTCAACAACTTCACCGCCGAGTAACGACTTGAGTGGACGTCGCCATTGTAGGTCAGGCTTTCCAGCCTGACTCCCGGACGCTGCCAGACCGGAAAGCCTGACCTACAATGTGTCAGGCTGGAAAGCCTGACCTACAATGGAGGCCCCATGCACGCGAGCCTGCGCACCCTGCTGACCGGCATTCTCGATTATGCCGGCCTGTTCCCCCCCGCCAAGCTGCCGCTGGACGCAGCCCTGAAGTCCTATGCCCGCTATCGCCAGGACACCGACCGGTGGCTGCTGGGCCGATTCGTCATCCCCGCCAGCCGGCTGGAGGAGCTGCAGCCGTTCGTCGGCGCGCTGTTCGCCTCCGGACCGCCGCTGGCCCTTTCCGTCCTGGGCCGGCCCGCCAACAATGACGCCGACTTCCTGGAGGGGTTAACTCTCGACATGGAAGCAGTCGAGAACGTCAGGGCCGAGCATGGTCCGCGCGTGGCGGTGGAGGTCCTGGAGACCCGGCTGCCGGCCGGGCCGGGCGTGGTCGAGCTGATCCGCGAGAGCAGCGAGCAGGCCCAGCAAAATCAGCTGTTCCCCTTCTTCGAGATCGGCCTGTCCGGCGACTGGCGCACGACCCTGTCGCGTGCGGTTCACGGCTGCGCCGCCGTCAGGCGTGCCGGCCTGAAGCTCCGCTGTGGCGGTCTGGAGGCGTCCGCGTTTCCCTCCGTCGAGCAGGTCGCGGCCGTCATCGCCGAGTCCGCCCTGGCCAAGGTGCCGCTCAAGTTCACGGCCGGTCTGCATCATCCCCTCCGCCGGCCCGATCCCGCCCTGAAGACGCACGTGCATGGCTTCCTCAACGTCTTCGTCGCCGGGGTGCTGGCCGCGGAGCATCAGCTCCCCGAAACGACCCTGCGCGAGCTGCTCCAGGAGGAATCGCCGAAGGCGTTCCGCTTCGATGAAGCCGGGGTCGAGTGGCGGCAGTGGCACGCCAGCACGGCGGAGATCGAACTGGCCCGGCGGTACACCGTGACCTCGTTCGGCAGCTGCAGCTTCGACGAGCCGCGCGACGACCTTCGAGCGCTGGGCTGGATGTAACCGTCGAATGGAGGCCCCATGAACCCGACCAACGATCCGACCCTGCGCAGCTGGGTTCCCGTTTCCCCGGAGTCACATTTCCCGATCCAGAACCTCCCTTATGGCGTCTTCCGCCGCCGCTCGGGCGACACGGCACGAATCGGCGTGGCCATCGGCGACAGCGTGCTGGACCTGGCCCTGCTGGGAGACGCCGGCCTACCCGTTATTCCCTCGCTGCGCGGCGAGAATGTCTTTCGTGCAGACAAGCTCAACGCTTTCCTGAGCCTGGGCCAATCGGTCTGGAGCGAAGCCCGCTCGACAATCAGCCGGCTGCTGCGCTCCACGGAGCCGACCCTTCGCGACAATGCCCGGCTGCGCGAGCAGGCCCTGATCCCGCAGGCCGAGGTCGAACTGCTGCTGCCGGCCGAGATCGGCGATTACACCGACTTCTACTCCTCGCGGGAACACGCCACCAACGTCGGCACGATGCTGCGCGGCCCGGACAACGCCCTGCAACCCAACTGGCTGCACCTGCCGGTCGCGTATCATGGCCGCTCCAGCAGCATCGTGGTCAGCGGTGCGCCGGTGCGTCGGCCTCTGGGCCAGAGCAAACCCGCCCTGGCGGAGACGCCGATCTTCGGCCCCAGCAAATCGCTTGACTTCGAGCTGGAGATGGGCGTCTTCATCGGCCCCGGCAACGAGCACTGCCGGCCCATCCCGATCGGCTCGGCCGGCCAGCACCTGTTCGGCCTGGTGCTGCTCAACGACTGGAGCGCCCGCGACGTCCAGGCGTGGGAGTACGTCCCCCTGGGGCCGTTCCTGGCCAAGAACTTCTGCACCTCGATTTCTCCGTGGGTCGTGCCGCTGGAGGCGCTCGAATCGTGGCTCACGAACGGCCCCACGCAAACACCGGCTCCGCTGCCCTATCTGCAAACGAGCGGTCCGAGTACCTACGACATTCACCTGGAGATCCTGCTGCAGACGCCGACGATGAAGAAGCCGGAACGCATCAGCACGACGAACTTCCGCTACCTGTACTGGAGCATGGCCCAGCAACTGGCCCACCACGCGAGCAACGGCTGCAACCTGCGGCCGGGCGACCTGCTGGCGTCAGGGACCATCAGCGGCCCGACGCCTGATTCGCTGGGGTGCATGCTCGAGCTGGCCTGGCGGGGAACCCGGCCGCTGAAGCTGGCGAGCGGCGAGGAGCGGTCGTTTCTGCAAGACGGCGACCGGGTGATCCTGACGGGGTGGTGCCAGGGGGACGGCTATCGTGTCGGGTTGGGGTCGGTGGAGGGAACGATTCTGCCGGCGCTGCTGGGCGTGGAATGAGGAGCGAACCATGACGAATGAGGCCGCGTTGCTGGCGCAGTGCTACCACGAGCCGGAGAACGACCAGGTGCGACAGGTTTATGCCGACTTCCTGGAGGAACAGGGCGACGTCGAGCAGGCGGAATTCATTCGCCTGCAACTGCGGTTGGCCACAATCTGGTTTCATCATCCAGACCACGAAGACATCGGTAGATCGCGAGAAGGAACTGCTCGCCTGGGAAGAAAGCCGGTGGCTTTTGAGAATACCGCCCTGGGCCCGCCAACGAGTGAGGTTTCACCGGGGCTTACCCACTCGGTTCGAGCTGACCGCCACTCAACTGCTGCAGCGCGGCCAGGCACTGCGTCAGAGCGTCCACTTCGATGGCCTGTGCCTGCGAAATACCGCAGGCAAGCTCCAGCAGGTTCTGGCTTCGGGCTTGCTCGCCGGAGTCCGCTTCCTGGATCTGTCCCTTGAGAAACTGGCCGAAGACGAACTGATCGCGTTGGCCCATTGCCCTGATCTGTCGGAGCTGCGAGCCCTGGATCTCATCTTTGTGGATTATAGTAACGTCACGGCGAAAGCCCTGGCGCACTCCCCGGCCCTAAGCAAACTCGAGTTCCTGAAGGGGAATGTCTGGAGTCCTTGCCTCTTCGAGGCACTGACAGATCCTGGCGTGACCTTCCGGTTACGGCATTTTTACGTGAGAAAAGCAACCAATCCACACGTGGACCTCGTGCGTCTGCTCCGTGCCCCTTGCTTCGAGCGGCTGGAGGAATTGCATCTATCGTTCAACAAACAGGAGAGTGCCAGTGCCTTCGCTGCGTTGGTGCAGTCGCCCGTTGTCCAGCAACTCCGCGTGCTGAACGTCTATGACTCCGGCCTGGACAATGAGGACATGGCGGTGCTTGCCGACATCGTCTATGCTGGGAAGACTGGAAAGCCTGGGGCTCCCCGGGAACGCGATTGGACCTTCTGGCCTTGCGAAGCTCACGGCATCACCGTATCTGGGCCGTTTGATCCACCTGGTGCTGGATAATAACCCCATTGGCGACGTGGGCCTCGCCGCTTTGGCGGCGTCCAGGCTGCCGGTATTGCAGAGCCTGGAGATTGAGTCCACAAAGATCACCGACAAGGGACTGATTGCCCTGGCCGGCTCTGCCCACCGAGGGAAAAGGCTGCTGGATCAGTTACGAACTCTGAAAGTCGGCAGCAATCGGATAACAGACGTTGGGATCGGGCACCTGGTCCAGTCTCCTCGGGTCAGCGCACTCCAGAGCCTGGGTTGTTGGGCGCTTTGCTCGATTCCAAGGCAGCAAGTGCCATCGCCAGCTCCCCCTATTTGGGTGGGCTCCGTCGGCTCTGGCTTGGTAGTAATCACATTGGCCCCAAGGGAGCCAAGGACTTGCTCCACTCCCCATACCTCCACTCCCTGCAAAAACTTGATTTGCAATCCAACCGCATCGGGGATGAGGGTGGGAAGGACCTTCTGAATGCCCCATTGCTCGATCAGTTGACCGTCTTTGCGATTGGAGAGAACGGCTTGAAGGAAGCGACCAAAGAACGCTTCCGCGAGAAGTGCGGCCAACGGAACTGGCACATCTTCCGTGATGCACCAGGTTTGGGCTCCTGGTGTATCTATTGAAGGGACGATTCTGCCGGTGCTGGCAGGATCGACTCAGGAGCAAAACATGACAGACGAAGCCGCGTTGCTGGCGCAATGTTACCACGAGCCCGACAATGACGACGTGCGCCAGGTTTATGCGGATTACCTGGAAGATCACGGCGAACCGGAGCGGGCCGAGTTCATCCGCTTGCAGCTTCAGCGGGCCAAATTGTGGCCCTGTCATCCGGACATGAACGCCCTTTGCGAGCGCGCGCAGGAGCTGCTGCGGCTGCGGCAGAACAGCTGGCGTTCGGTGGTCCCCAAATACCTGCGCTGGCAAGCCTCGTTCGATCGGGGTTTACTGACGCATTTTTCCCTGTCCGCCGCCCTGCTGCTCCAGCGCGGCAAGGCCCTGCGCCGCTCGCTTCCCCTTCTCGGCTTGAAGCTGCACTCGACCGAAGGCAAGTTTCAGGCCATCCTGGCCTCGGGTCTCCTCGCGGGCGTTCGCTCTCTCGATCTCAACTTCAACCGGTTGACCGACGGCGACGTGATCGCCCTGGCCCAGTGCCCGGACCTGACCGAACTTCGGGAGCTGGACATTTCCTACGTCAACTTCAACGAGGCTGCTTGCCAGGCCCTGGCCCAATCCCCGGTCCTGGCCCGGCTCGAAAATCTCAACATCACTGGCTGCAATAATCCAGCGCTGCTCGCTGCTCTTGCCAGTCCGACCGTGCCTTTTCGTTTGCGACGGTTTCGCCTGGTGCATGGAGAGTCAAATGTCGATGCCGCGCTGCTGAGCCGGGCCCTCTGTTTTGAGCGGCTTGAAGACCTGGACCTATCGAACAGTAACCTGGGAGGGGCCGGCTTTGAAGCGCTGGCGCGTTCGCGGACACTCCGGCAAGCCCGCTGGCTCGACCTCGGGAATTGTGGCCTGGGTGACAGGGACGTCGAGGCCCTGGCCGAGTCGCCTTATCTTGAGAATCTGGAGGGGCTGGACCTCAATAACAACACCATCGGTCCTGCCGGCATCGCTGCCCTGGCTCGATCGCCTCGGTTGAGCCGGCTGATCCAGCTCCGGCTTGGCGGCAATCCCATTGGCGATGCCGGTCTGGCAGCGCTCGCGGCCCCGGGAGCGTTGCCCGCGTTGCGTTGCGTTGAACTTGCCGCGACGGACATCGGCGACGAGGGGCTTGCCGCCCTGGCACGATCGCCTTTGCTGGGCCGTCTTCAGTCCCTCAGTTTGATCTCAAAAGTGATCACTCCCAAGGGCCTCCGGGACTTTCTCCATTCTCCCGCGGTGAGCAACCTCAGGGAGTTGTGGTGCCGACTCGATTCCTTCTCCAAGGAATCCGTCCAGATCATCACCGAGTCGCCCTACCTGGCGTCGCTCCAGGGATTGGGGCTCGGCGGCAATTACATCGGTCCCGAGGGGACCAAGGCCCTTGCTGCCGCGCCGTACTTGCGCTCCCTACGGCGTCTGGATCTCTCGGACAATGCCCTCGGCGACGCGGGCTGCCAGTGGCTCATGGCAGCCCCCTTTCTCGGCCAGCTGACTTATCTGAACGTCGCGTCCAACGGCCTGTCGGACAATGCCAGGGCACGCCTCCAGAAGAGACTCGGCGACCGTGAGTGCCGGGTCTGACAGACTCCGCTCAGGGATAAGTTGGGATGGTGCCATTGGCCAGGAACAGCGCATCCCCTCCCAACGTCAGGCCATTCTGCGTCATGGCAGTGGAATGCCCGTCGCAGTACAGGACGTTGAACACGCCGTTATGCCGCTCATCGGGGTAGTGACTTCGCGGATTCGTCGTGTCGGGGAATGGCCAGGGGCCGCGTGGGCTCATGGGAGTGGCTGCGTGGGTAGAGTCGGCGCAGCCGGGCGTCTTGCCGTGATCCCAGACGATCAGGATGTTGGAGCTGCCGTTGCTGGCGGTCAGGTGCGCGAGCGTTTGGCCGTTGGGTCCGCCATTGACATAGTTCATCCCATAGCTGACCTGGAACGTCTGTCCGGTAGTTGGATCGATGCCGGCGGGGCATTTGAAAATCTTCTGGTTGCCCTCGAGGTATGGCCAGAGGAGACCGGCGGGATAGCCGCCGTTGCTGTAGGTATTGTCCGGGTTGGGACTCCCCTGAGCGTTGGTCGGGTTTGAGGGAGCGGGGCGGTTGTCGTAGGGGGCCCACCAGACCTCGGCGGGGCCTGTCCAGGTTGTGGGTGAGGCGAGGCCAAAGCAATCCACGTCAATGCCCGAGGAGGTGTCGCACTGGCGATAGCGTGGGAAGGTGAGCAACGAGTCGTGGTAATTGTGGATGGCCAGCCCGATCTGCTTGAGGTTGTTGGAGCATTGGATCCTGGCGGCTGCATCCCGGACTTTCTGGACGGCGGGCAAGAGCAGGCCGATCAGGATGGCGATGATCGCGATTACCACCAGAAGTTCGATCAGCGTGAACCCACGTCGGCGGTGCCTCATTGCACGTCTCCTCCACCGTTATGCTCAATCGGGAATAACGCTCTTCCGAGTCAATGTACGGACTGCGAGCGTGCCGGCAATCCCACATCGGGCACACGGAGCCGCGCACGCAGCGCAGCGGAGTAAGCGGTTCGTCGGACAACCGCTTACTCCGCTGCGCTGCGTGCGCGGCTCCGTGTGCCTGCCAACAACGAGAGGCACACCCTCAGATCGGTGGAGCAGGCGCGACTATTCCGCGGCAGGGTTCACGGGCCGGCTGGGAAGGAAGCCGCAGCGGCGAAAGCAGCGCCGGGCCGCCGGCGATTGCAGAAAGGCGAGCAGGCGACGGGCGGATTCGGGATCGGTGTTCCGGCAAACAACCGCTCCCACGTAGCGGATGGCGAGGGGCATCTGCCGGGCGCGGAAGAGGATGCGGCAGTGTTCCGCCCGAACGGCGTCGCTGGAGTAGACCAGGCCGACGTCGGCCTGGCCGGCGCGGACGGTCGAGACGACGGCCCGCGAGTTCTCGACCTGGACGGCCCGCGCTCCCACGGTTTCCGCCAGGTTCAGGCCGTTCAGGTAGGCCCGGGTGTAGCGGCCCAGCGGCGAGTCCAGGCCGGCCACCGCGATCCGGGCAACGCCGCGGCCGGCCAGGTCAGCGGGTCGGCGAATGGGCAGGTCTCGCTCGGCCAGGGCGACGGCGGCCAGCCCATTCTCGGCCAGGGGAACGCGCTGGTCGGGGCCGAGCAGCCCCGCCGCGCGGAGACGGTCGAGCTGGGCCGGGTCGGCGGTCAGGAACAGGTCGGCGGGGGCCCCGGCCAGCAGCTGGTCGGCCAGTTCGTCGGAAGCGCCGTACACGGCCCGGACGCGCACGGCCGGCTCCAGGACGGCAAAGTCGTTGAGCAGCCGATCGAACGGCTCTTCGAGACTCACGGCGGCGGCCACGTGCAGGCCGGACGGACGGGTCTGGTGCAGCAGCCGGGGGAACAGCCCGCCCGCCAGCTGCTGCAACTGATCCTGAAGCCGGCGAAAGACCGTGATCGCCCACCGGCCCAGCGGCGTCAGCCGGGCGCCGCCGCCCTGCGGCCCTCCCGTGACGGCCACCACCAGCGGCTGGCCGGCGGCCTGGTTGCCGCTCTGCACCATCTCCCACGCATGCCGGTACGACAGGCCCAGCTGCCGGGCGGCCGCGCTGATGCTGTGCTGCCGGTCGATCTCTTCCAGCAACTCCAGCCGGCCTTGCCCGAGAATGGCCTCGCCGGCCCGCTCCACCCAGACGCGCAGACCGACCCCCCAGTCTTCGCCCCAGGAGGGTTCCTCGCCCATCGGGTCTGGCTGCATGGTGGACTCCTCCGCTCGGCGGTAAAGGAAACAGAAGGGCCTGCTTCCGCCATCTGGCCTCTCGCCAACCATTCTACACCAGGCGGAACCACACCTTTGGCACAACCCTCGCACAATGTCACTGCATCCGCCCCAGGAGCAGGTCCGCATAAGCACACCCGATCAGGTCCTCATCCCGAACCTCCAGTTGCCACTGCAATTGCTCCGCGATCCGCTGGCCCTCCGCGGCGGGTTGCCCCGGAGCCAGCACGACCTCGACCTCCAGAAACGTGCCCAGGCCCGCGACCTCATCGACGTGAATCCGTGCCTGGCCGGCCCGGTACAGCACCCGCCGCTTGCGCACCACGACTCCGGACCCCAGCGCCCGGGCGAGCAGGTCGCGCAAGGACTCCGGGACCTGGGTGGGGACCAGCCAGTAGGCCGATTCCCGCGACCCGGCGGCTTCGGAACGCTGATAGAAGATCAGCTCACCCTGTTCAGGTCCGAGCTGCCGCAGCTTGAGCCGGCCGTGCGGCACCGGGAAAAAGGAGTCTTCTTGCTCCAGGATCTCCGGCGGATGGTCTGACAATGCCGCGGCCAGCTGGCGCTGGCGCTCCGGGTCTCGCGTCCTGGCCTTCCACTCGACGTTGACCGCCATTCAATCGACCCCCACCCTGGTGCTGCGCCGCTCGGTTAGGAGGGTGTCGCGCCAGATGCCGTGACAACGGCCGACGCGCTCGCGCCGGCCGACAATCCGGAAACCACTGGCCAGCTGTAGCCGAACGCTGGCCTCGTTCTCCGGAAAGGTGCCGCCGGTCAACGTCCAGATGCCGTTCTGCTCCGATGCTTCGATCACCGCTTGCAGCAGCCGCTTGCCGATCCCCTGGCCCCGATGGCCGGCCGCAACGTAGAGACTGACCTCGGCCACGCCGGCATAACACTTCCGAGCGGATACCGGGCTCAACGCCGCCCAGGCGATGACCCGGCCGTCCTGCCGGACGACCAGCCGGCTGTGAGGATGATGGGCCGAGTCCCAGCGCTCCCACGACGGAGCGTCCACCTCGAAGCTGGCCATGCCGGTAGCCAGGCCGTCGAGATAGATCTGGCGGACTTGCTCCCAATCTTCGGGACGCATGAGGTCGATGAGCATGATGGCAACCGCAATGGAGAACCATTTGGCATGGGCGAGCGGCGCGGCGTAAGCCCGCCGGTGCCGGCCAAACCGGCGGGCTGACGCCGCGCCGCTCGCCATTGAGTTCTATCCTCTTACGATCCAAAACACACCCGCAGGATCGAGCAATCGTCGGCCAGGTGCGGCCCTTGCCGGATCTGTCGGATGCGCTCCAGCAGCCGATCCAGCGGCGCCGGCTCGTCGGGCGGAATCGCCTTCATGAACTCCACGAACTCCTCGTAGGTCCACATCGCGCCGTCCGGGGCCGCCACCTCGAAGGCCCCATCGCTGTAGAGGTACAGGGAGGCGTACTGGTCCAGGTCGCACACCTCGGTGACGAACTCGTAATCGGGCCAGATGCCGACCGGCGGCCCCTCGCACTCCAGCTGCTTCAGCTGCGCCGCCTCCGGACTGGCGCCGGTGAACAGCAACCCGGCCGGATGTCCGCCGCCGGCGTGCCGCAGCTTGCGGGTGGAGCGCTCCCAGACGCCGTACCAGATGGTGAAGTACTGGTTGTTGTGCTTCTCCATCGGGAAGGCCTCGTTGAGGCCGCGCAGCACCTTGCCCGGGTCGCGGAAGTCGGTCGCGGGCAGCGACTGGGAGCTGAGCACGTTGCGGGCCGAGATGGCCAGCAGGGCCGCTCCGACGCCGTGGCCGCACACGTCCAGCAGGAACAGGGCCAGGTGGTCCGGGTCCAAGAAGTGATAGCCGAACACGTCGCCGCCCAGCGCCGTCGAGGGAATGAACCGCCAGTCGGTCCGCGTGTCCCCCTTCATCGGCTCCGGCAGCAGCGAGCGCACGTACTGGGCCGCCCGGGCGATCTCCTCGGCCAGCTGTTTCTGGCTGGCCTCCAGTTCCTTGTAGGCCTCGTTGCGCTCCAGCAGGTGGACGTACGCCTGGGAGTGATAGCGGATGCGGGCGATCAGCTCGACCTTGTCGGGCAGCTTGACCAGGTAGTCGTTGGCCCCCAGCCCGAACGCCTGCGCCTTGACGACCGGCTCCTCCTTGGACGACAGCACGATCAGCGGCACCTCGCGCGTCGAGGGATTGGCCCGGAAGAACTTCACCAGGGTCAAGCCGTCGATCTCCGGCATCACCAGGTCCTGAAGGATCACCGTCGGCGACACCTCGCGGGCCTTCTCGATGGCACGGGTCGGATCGGTGCAGAAGTGAAAGACAATGTCGCTCTCCGCCGAGAGCATCCGGCGCACGGCCTCGCCGACGATCTGCTGATCGTCCACGAGAAGGACCGTCACAGGGCGGTTGGTGTCAGGCATTGGCTCGCTGCGCTCTTGAGTGGGACGGCTCTCCTGAGCCGTCCTGGGGTGGGGACGGCTCAGGAGAGCCGTCCTACTTTGTCTTATTCGGATTTCGAGATTCTTCACCCCACTCCGGCTGACGCTTTACGCCTGGGCGGTGTTGGTGATACACTGAAGCATCTTGATCCAGGCCCCGGAGGGTTTCCCCATGCCATCGCGTTTGCTGGCCGGCTTGCTGGTGTTGTTTGCGATCTCCCCGGTGCAGGCCGGTCTGCACTTCAGCGGTGAGGCGCTGGCCGAGCTGCCCTCGCAGTGGCGTGGCTTCCTGCTCGATCAGCGCAGCCTGCGCCTGGTCGCCATCAAGCCGGTGGACAAGAACCCCGCCAACCCGGCCCGGGCCCGCTACGAGAGCGAGGCCCAGCGCCTCAGCAAACTGGCGAAGGATCGGCCGCTGACCGCCGACGAGTCCGCCGACCTGGGTGCGATCTACCTGCGCCTGGGCGACGTCACCCGCGCCCTGGAGGTGCTGCGGCCCGCCCAGCAGGCCCATCCCCAGCACTACCGCCTGACCGCGAACCTGGGCACGGCCTGGCACTACCGCGGCGACCTCGACCAGGCCGCCGCCGTCCTGCGCCAGGCCGTTCAGCTGGCACCCGGCAAGTTCCAGAAGACGGAGGAACTGCACCTCAAACTGGTCCGCCAGCGGGCCCGTCAGGCCAAGGATTCCCAGGACCTCGACGACCTTTTCGGCATCCGCTACGTCGGTCCCGAGGGCAAGTACGCCGCAGGCGCCCTCGCTCCCGAGGAGCGCAAGAAACTCTCGGTCGAGGCCCTGGCTCAGGCTCAGCTGCTGGCCCTGTTCTTGCCCGGCGACAGTCGCCTGCTGTGGCAGCTGGCCGAGCTGGCCAACGCCCACGGCGACGTCGGCACGGCCGCGGCCATCCTGGACGGCTGCGTCACCGAGTTCGGGCTGCGCCATCCCGACCTGCTGGCCCATCGCCGGCTGCTCCGCGCCGAGGCCGACGCCCGCAGCCGCGGCAACAAGAAGACCCACGATACCAGCCATGCGCTCCTCTTCAAACCGCGCTCGCTCCGGCCTCTGCTCAGCCGGATCGACCAGGCGCCGCTCAAGCCGATCGATCCCAAGGGGATCAATCCGCTGCCCTGGACCGTCGTCACCGAGACGGTGATCGACAAGCCGTTCAAGGCCCGGTTCCCACGCTATCTGCAGGACCTCAACGGCAAGCAAGTGGAGCTGCGCGCCTTCATGCAGCCGCTGGGCGACGATGCGGACTGCGCTGCCTTCATGGCCATCGAGTACCCGGTCGGCTGCTGGTATTGCGAGATGCCCGAGATGAACGGGATCATCCTGGTCGAGCTTCGCAACGGCAAGACGCACCCGGTCACCCGCGCTCCCCTGCGCATCACGGGGGAGCTGGTCCTCAACAGCAATGACCCCGAAAACTTCCTGTACACCATCAAGTCGGCGAAGGTCGTAGCGGAGGAGTGACCGCAGAGTAGTCCTCACGCTCCGCGTGAGGTGGGTCCTCACGCGGAGCGTGAGGGCTACTCTGTAACCATGTCCCTCTGGTCAGCGAAAAACCGCCTATGATATAAGAGGGCAGTTTCGATCGTCTCGACCCGACCCCGAAGGTTCCAGCGCACCATTCATCGGGAGTTCCCAGAAATGGCCTTGACCCGCGAACAGATGGACCAGCAGCGCAAGCAGGCGGAGGAGCTGCTCTTTTCCGGTCCGCAGGCGCTCGGCTTCGCCAAGAGCCTGTTCTTTGGCCGTTTCCAGGCCGACGTGCTTTTCCCCTATCCCCAGATCGACGCAGCCGAAAGAGATCGCCTGGATGAACTCCTGGTCGAGGTCCGGCGCTTTTGCGCCGAAAAGATCGACGCCGCTGCCATCGACCGCAATGCCGAGATCCCCCAGAGCGTGGTGAATGGTCTGGGCAAGTTGGGAATTCTGGGTCTGACCGTGCCAAAGGAGTATGGCGGGCCGGGCTTCTCTCAGCTGGCCAACACGAGGGTCATGGAGATCATCGGCGGGCACTGCGGCGCGACGGCCGTGTTCGTCAACGCCCACCACAGCATCGGCATCCGGGCCCTGCTGCTGTACGGCACCGAGGAGCAGAAACGGCACTGGCTGCCGAAGATGGTCAGCGGCGAGCACCTGGCCGCGTTCGCCCTCACCGAGCCCGAGGCCGGCTCCGACGCCAGCAACGTGCAGACCACCGCCACGCCCACGGCGGACGGCCGGGCCTACGTCCTCAACGGCCAGAAGCGCTGGATCACCAACGGCGGCATCGCCCAGGCCCTGACCGTGATGGCCCGCACTCCGGGCGTGGGCAAGGACAAGAAGAAGGAGATCACCGCGTTTCTGGTCAGCCCCGACATGCCGGGCTTCAAGGTGCTGGAGAAACGCATGGAGAAGTGCGGCATCCGCGGCACCGCCACGGGCCGGCTGGCCTTTGAACACGTGCAGGTGCCCGCCGAGAACATCCTGGGCGGAGTCGGCAAGGGCCTGAAAATCGCCCTGAACGTGCTGAACTTTGGCCGGACCACCTTCGGGGCCAGCTGCACCGGGGTCGCCCGGGTCTGTGTCGAGGCGGCCTGCCGGCATGCCAAGCGGCGCGTCCAGTTCGATCAGCCGCTGGCCGACTTCGAGCTGGTCAAGAAGAAGATCGCCTGGATGGCCGCCAACCTGTTCGCGATGGAGGCGACCACGGCCGAGTGCGCCAGCTTCATCGATCGCGGCTTCGAGGATTACATGCTCGAGACCGCCATGCTCAAGGTCTGGTCCACCGAGGCGCTGTGGCAGATCGTCAACGACACCATCCAGATCTGGGGCGGCAAGGCCTTCTTCACCGACGAGCCCTACGAGCGGATGATGCGCGACGCCCGGCTCAACCAGATCGGCGAGGGCGCCAACGACGTGCTGCGCTGCTTCATCGCCATGGTCGGCATGAAGCCGGTGGCCGACCAGTTCCTCAAGATCAAGAACGCCCTCGAACATCCGTTTAGCCAGCTGGGCACGCTGCTCAGCTTTGGCGGCCAGCAGCTCATGGTCCGCTTCCAGCGTCCCGAGGTGCCGGTGCGCAACCCGAAGCTGAAGCCGCACGCCCGGGAACTGGCCGGCCGCATCCGGGAGTTTCACCTGGCCATCCAGACTCAGCTGATGAAATACCGCGAGGAGATCCTCTACCGGCAATACGTCCAGGAACGACTGGCGGACGCGGCTTGCGAGCTGTACGCCTCCAGCTGCACCCTGAGCCGGCTCGATTCGCTGCTGGCCCACACCAACGGCAACGCCGCCGAGCAAGCCCGCGAGGAGGCCGCCGGGCGGTATTACCTCCGGCTGTCCAATCGGCGGATTCAGCAGTGCCTGGCGGCGCTGGGGGACAACGACGACAAGGAGACCACCGAGACGGCGGACGCGACGTTGCAGCGGTATTGAATTGGCCGCACGGGGCCTCCGACACAAGCCCGAAGCGCCAGCGCCGGGACCGAACTTACGTCCCGGCGCGTAGCGCTTCGGGCTTGTGTCAATCTACCCCGCGCCGAAGAGAGTCAGCACGCTCCTGCTTCCTGCGGAGCAGCCTGCTCGTGAGCCGCCCTGTCCAGCAATTCGCGGACTTCCCGGTCGGTTGTTTGCGCGAACTCGTCGTACCAGAGTCCGACTGCCATGAAGGGCGTGGGCGTGTGAACGCACACCACTGCATCCGCTTCCGAAGCAAGTTCCGCGCAGGTCTCGGGAGCGCCGACCGGGACTGCAACGACAAGCCGGACCGGTTGGTGCTGCCGCAACGCCGCCAGCACGGCCCGCATGGTCGAGCCGGTGGCCAGCCCATCATCAACCACGATGACCGTCCGACCGCGCACGTCCGGTGGCGGCCGATCGCCGCGGTAAAGCCGCTCGCGGCGCTCCAGTTCCTCGCGTTCGTCGGCGGCCGTGCTGGCAATCACCTTGTCGGGAATGCCCAGGGCCTCGATCGTTCCCCTGTCGAGAACGCACGTCCCTCCCGAGGCAATGGCCCCCATGGCCAGCTCCTCGAAGTCCGGCACGCCCAGCTTGCGGACCACGAACACGTCCAGGGGCGCGTGCAGCGCCCGGGCGACCTCGTAAGCAACCACGACGCCGCCACGCGGCAACCCCAGGACAATCACGTCGGGCTGATGGGCGTACTCAAGCAACTTCTCGGCCAGGGCCTGCCCGGCCGCGGTTCGATCGTGAAATAGCATGATTGCACTCCCCTGAATCTCCGCCTCGCCGGGCGGACGAGACTCCTGCCGAGCCGCGCACGCAGCGCAGCGGAGTAAGCGGCTTCTTCGGGCCGCTTACTCCGCTGCGCTGCGTGCGCGGCTCGGCAGCAGAATCACTTCTTCGCAGCTGTGCCTTGCTGCTCCGTCGCCGCTGGCCCGCTGGCCGCGGCCGTCGGGGCCTGCTGGCTCATCTGCTCCGGCTGGTGTTGCTGTCCCTGGACCGGGATGCGTCTGCCCTTGCTCTGCTCCGTCCGGGGGAAATGCAGCTCCAGCACGCCATTGTGGTAGCTGGCCTGGGCGTGCTCGGCATCAATACCGGAAGGCAGCGTTACCGTGCGGAAGAAGTTCACGGTATTCCTCCCGGCCATTCTCCTTGTCCTCCTTGTGGGCCTGGATGGTCAGCCGGTTGTTTTCCACCCGTACGTCGAGGTCCTTCTCGTCGAAGCCGGGAACCTCGGCCCGGACTGCGACCTCCTTCTCATCCTCCCTCACGTCAAAGTCCCAGAAACGTCGGGAGCCGACTTCCTCCTCGAAGGGAGTCATCCAGCCGCCTCCCCACAGACGATCAAAGAGGGAACTGAACTCCCGTCGGAACAGATCCAGCGGATGCGACTCGCGATGGACCAGACTTCCTATCGGATTTCTCCTGTTCGATTCCAGTGTCATGATTGTACCTCCATTTCCAGCGGGCGCGAGTGCTTGTGAATAACCCTCTTCCTCTAACAGGACTCTTATGCAACCGGGATGCCACTCGGACACAAGCCCAAAGCGCGAGCGCCGGGACCGCCCCGGCGCTCGCGCTTCGGGCTTGTGTCGGGTCAGCGCAGCAGGGTCTGCCGCGGGCCGGGAGCCGTGCAGCTTCCCGCGCCCAAGCCAAGGGTCGATCAGAGGGCGCAAAGGGATTGGCGGTGAGGCGTGGCTTCCCGCGGGGCGTTGCCAGTTCAAGAATGGGAAAGCCGCTTCCGAGCTACCTGGAGGTGCTTTTCCGGTTCTCGCGTTGCTGAACTACCTGCGGAACGGAACGAAGCGGCCTCCGTCTCGTCTTTGGAAAAAATGGGAAAAATTGTCACGGACCTCTTGCATTGGGTGCCGCTCAGATGTACAACAGTTTTCATGAAAGGACGAACATCAGAAAACGAGTGTTCACGTGAGCCATAAGGAGGAATGCCGTGCTTGCCAAGCTGAATGCCTTTGCCCTGGTAGGAATCGAGGCCGCAGCCGTGGAGGTGGAGGTGGACGTGGCCGGGGGCCTGCCCAAGACCCTGCTGGTCGGCCTGCCGGAGGCGGCGGTGCGCGAGAGCATTCATCGGATCGAGCGTGCCCTGGTGAACCTCGGTTATAGCCGGCATCCAGGGCGGACGGTGATCAACCTGGCTCCGGCGGACCTCCGCAAAGACGCGGGCGGCTTCGATCTGCCGATCGCCCTGGGGATGCTAATCGCCACGGGACAATTGCAGCCGGACGCCATCCGGGAGTGGGCCATCGTGGGCGAACTGGCCCTGGACGGCAGCGTCCGCCCGATCAAGGGAGCGCTGTCGATGGCGATGAGCGCGGCCCGTCAAGGCATTCGCAAGATGCTGGTGCCGTGGATCAGTGCCCGCGAGGCCGCCGTGGTCGAGTCGGTGGCCGTCTATCCCATCCGCACCCTGGCCGAGGCGGTCGGCATCCTCTCGGGCCAGCTGGACGTGGAGCCGGTCAACGCCAACATCCGCGATCTGTTCGATGGCCTGAACCGTTACCCGGTCGATTTCAGCGACGTGCGCGGCCAGGAGTTCGCCAAGCGGGCCCTGGTGGTCAGCGCCGCTGGCGGCCACAACGTCTTGATGCTGGGCTCGCCCGGGACCGGCAAGACCATGCTGGCGCAACGGCTGCCCACGATCCTGCCGCCGCTGAACACCAACGAGAGCCTGGAGACGACCCGGATCTACAGCGCGATGGGCCGGCTGCCGCCGGACCAGCCGCTGCTGTCGATTCGGCCGTTCCGGACGCCGCACCACACGATCAGCGACGCGGGCATGGTCGGCGGCGGCAACCCGCCCGCTCCGGGCGAGATCAGCCTGGCCCATCATGGCGTCCTGTTCCTGGACGAGCTGCCCGAGTTCAACCGGCGGAGCCTGGAAGTGCTGCGTCAGCCGCTGGAAGAGGGCAAGGTGACCATCTCGCGGGCGCTGACGTCCAGCACCTTCCCGGCCGACTTCGTGCTGGTGGCGGCGATGAACCCCTGCCCGTGCGGCTACCTGGGCGATGCCCACCATGCCTGCAAATGCACCGCCGGCCAGATCGAGCGGTACATGGGTCGGGTCAGCGGCCCCCTGCTGGACCGGATTGACCTGCACATCGAGGTGCCCGCCGTTCCCTTCGAGGAGCTGTCGGCCAGCGCCGACGGCACGTCCAGCGCGGAGATGCGCGAACAGGTGAACCGGGCCCGGCGCGTGCAGCAAGAGCGCTACGGAGGCGACAGCGGCCGGCTCAACAGCCGGATGATGACCCGGCAGTTGCGGCGGTATTGCGTGCTGGACGCGGAGGGGAGAAGTTTGCTGCGGTCGGCGATGGATGAGTTGGGGTTGTCAGCGCGGGCCCATGATCGCATCTTGCGGGTGGCGCGGACCATCGCGGACCTGGAAGAGAGCGACCTGATCCAGGCGGGACACCTGGTTGAGGCCATCGGTTTTCGCAGCCTGGATCGCAAGTTGTGGGTGACGCAGTGACGTCAGGCTGACGGGCCTGCTTGTTCCTCGCGACGTGGCTCGGCAAGTGTACGTTAGATGCCACTGCGAAGAGCTGGCAAGAGCTTCTCGACAACGCCCTGACGCCTGATCTGGCCGGCACAGTGCGATAAAGCACGCGGTTCGGCCGTTCCGGATGCCGCGCCACACAATCAGCGGGGTTGTAAGGAAAAAAGGCAATTGTGACAACAAATGTCGTCAGCACAATCAGTGCATAAGTGCTGGCTTTAACGAAAGATCAGGCTGGAGGGACGGGAAAACCGCCTGAAAATCACGACGGCACTAATGTACAGTTGTTCTATCGAGTAGACTTTTCCATGTTGTTGCGGGCGGCGGAAGAGGCTGGGCTTTGAGTGGGGCGGGAGTACAGTGAAACAGCTGACACTGTTCGAGGTGGGACCGACATTCACCAACCGGGGAACGAAGGCGGTCACGTTCCAAGGCAAGCTGGGTGAGCCGATCCACCGCTGGTATCGCCTCACTCCTAGCTTCTCCCCCCATCTGGCGAACGACATTGCCGACCACTTCGCCTTGTCGGACACCGATCTCGTCCTCGACCCATTTAGCGGAGTCGGGACTGTCCCACTGTGCATGAAGTACAGGGGCATCCCGTCTTGCAGCGTGGAACTGAACCCGTACCTTCACTTCGTCGGCACAGTCAAGACACGGACGTACAAGAGCCTGACTGGGCTGGAACCCTACTTCGCTGACTTCCTGGACCGCTTCAAGGCACGCCTGGGAGCTGTGCCGTTTCAGAAGCAGCCCGAACGCTACTTGACGGAACAAGCCGCCTTCGTCCCGAAGATCAACTTCCCCGAACGCTGGTGGTCCCCTGGGAACCTGGCACAACTGGTCTGTCTTCGGAAGGTGATAGCCGAAATTGAGGACGACTCTCCGCAGTGCGACCTTCTCAGGATGGGGGCGCTCGCCATCCTTGTGCCGGTCAGCAACGCCAAGCACAACCACGTTTCCCTGACGTTCGCTGACAAGCCCCTACCGACCATTGACGTGGCTGCTGTGCTTGAGCAGCAGTTGACAAACATGGTGGACGACTTGAAGGCGGTTGCCGAGTTGCCAGCAGTGGAGGTGAACGTCTACCGGGGCAACAGCAAAGAGTTGTCCAGGTTTCTCCCCACGAAGGCCCGGAAAGTCTCAGCGATCATCACCTCGCCTCCGTACCCGAACCGCTTCAGCTACGCCAGAGAGACGAGGCCGCACCTGTTTTTCTTCGACTTCATCGAGAGTGCGAAGGCAGTCGGACAACTAGAAACCGACGCCATCGGAGGGACGTGGGGCAAGGCTACTTCGGTCCTGGCGGCAGGGGTCAAGCCGAAGAATGAGCTAATCGCCAAGCTGCTTGAGCCGTACAATGGGAGAATCCATACGGACGGCGACCTGATGGCGCATTACGTCACGAAATACTTCAACGACCTGTACGACCATGCTGGGGAAATCGTGAAGGTGTGCGAGCGCCGTTGTCGGCTGGCCTACGTCATCGGCAACAGCAAGTTCTACGAACACCCGTTGCCGAGCGACGAAATCCTCGCCAACATCTTCCGGCATTTCGGCTTCACGCTTGAGCGAATCGAGAGGATGCGAAAGCGGCAGAGTAAGACCGGCCTGTATGAAGCAGTGGTCTTCATGAAGAGGGAATAGACATGACCACGCCAACAGCGGGCAAGTTGTACTTGCCCGACCCGAGCGCAGAACAGCGATACCTGAATCTGCTTCTCGACCCCTTGGACGGCTGCGCCGGCTACAAGCCGAAGTTCGGCACGGATGAAGAAGAAGGAGTCAGCCTATCGCAATTCAAGGTCCTGTACGGCCAAGACCCGTTCTATCATTGGGTCGGACTGGACTCCGAGCTAATGTATGCGGCGCACAAGGCTGCTGGCGGGATGACTTCTATCTATCGCCAGCTTGGCACTGGCTGCGAAAACCTTGTCCGTGCGGTTATGAGGGATGCCCTGTTGCTGACTGAAGACCAGGTGGCCTGGAGTTACGAGTACGTCAAGAAGGACAACTCGAAGGGTGTTGCCAAACTGGATGCCCGAATCGACGTGGCCCATCTTACCGGAAAGCCCGAAACACGTGACAGGGTTGCCGACTGGCTGGTGAGATGCGGTAACTATCTCAACTTGCCGACCGACCGAACCGGGCAGTTGAAAGGAGCCATCTTTGAGGCCCGGCAAGGGTACAAGAGCGCCGACGCCAAGCGGTCAAACGCCGATCTTCAATTCGCCATGAATGCTTCGGCGGAAAACTACCTGCCTGTCTTGGCGATTATCTCAACCCAGGCAAGCCGTTCTGTTCTCAGGCGCTACAAGAACGCCAAGCTGCTTGTCATGACCGGCGTCTTGTCGGATGACGACACGACCAGCACCTACGCCTTTTTCCAAAAGATCGTCGGCTTTGAGCTAGACGAGTTCTTCAAGCGCAACACGGAGGCGATGCAAAGGCGGTGTCAGAAGATCTTGGAGGCGCTTCTGGCACCTGCATGAACCGTCTCCCTCTGCCCAGGTTCTTGTTGTCAATGGCTTCGTAGATGGCGACGTTGGAAAGGATCATGCTCCAACCTTCTGGAAGGTGGGAGCTGCTTGGAGCGTCTTCCCTGAGACGGTGACATGCTGACCATTCTCGAACGACTGAGCGGGCAACCGCACGAGGGCCAGCTCGCCCCGCCGATCAACCACTTCAACCTGAACTAACCCCTCCCCCTCGCCGGAAGGTGGGGGAACAACAGTTTCCTGCGGGGCGAAAAGCGAAAAGCCCTTCCCGTTGTATTGCATCCCCGACACCGCATACTCGGTCGGGAACTGACCGGGGCTTACCGAGCAGGGAAGCCACTTCGTTTCCACCGTGTGCTCCTCCTTCTTCCCGGACCACTGTCATACAATACTGTTCATGAACTGTCGAAAGGGCGAGGTCAACAAGACCTTCCCGCAGAGATGCATTAAAGACCAGTATGCCAGATTGGCCGAGGACCGGCAAGACATTGTTAAGATCGTGTGAATATACATGCGTCCCCTTTCTTCTCTCTTTCTTCTCTTCTTTCTTCTTCTTCCCGATCTTTCGCGCCGGAGTAATAGATAGAGGAAGGCGATCCTGCCTGGTCAGGAGTGAAAGCCTGCCCTTGGCTCACCAGGCTTCGCGCAGGATTCCCTCCAGGTCCTCGGCGGTCACCGGCCTCGGATTGACACGCAGGATGCGCTTGATCCCGAACGCCTTGTCCGCGAACGGCCGCAGTTGCTCCTGCTTGACGCCCAGTTCACGCAGCCGATTGGGAATGCCGACGTCGGCCCGCAACCGCTCCACCGCGTGGACCGCCTTCTCGGCCGCCGCCTCCTCGCTCAGTCCTTGCACGTCCTCGCCCAGAAGCCGGGCGATGGCCGCGAACTGGGGCCGCCGGGCCGGCAAGTTGAAGCGCATCACGTAAGGCAGCAGCAGACCATTGCCGGCACCGTGCGAGCAGTGCGTGGCACCGCCGACGGGATACTCCAGGGCGTGAACCACCGCGACGCCGACGTTGGAGAAGGACATGCCCGCCATCGTCGCCGCCAGGGCCATGCCCTCGCGGGCTTCGAGATCCTGGCCGTTGGCCACCGCCCGGCGCAGGTACTTCCCAATCAGGGTGATCGCCTTCTCGGCCAGCATGTCGCCGAAGGGGTGCCGGCCCTGGTAGACGGTGCGCTCGCCCGGCGGCAGCGGAAAGACCTCGTTATCGACCGCAGTGAAGGCCTCGATGGCGTGCGTCAGGGCGTCAATGCCGCTGTCGGCCGTCACCTTCGGCGGACACGACAGGGTCAGCAGCGGATCGACCAGGGCCACTTTCGGACGCAGGTAATTGCTCAGGACGCCGACCTTGATGTGGTTGTCGGTGTCGGTCAGGACCGAGGCGGCCGAGACTTCCGAGCCGGTGCCGGCCGTGGTCGGCAGACACAGCAGCGGCAGGATCGGTCCGGGCGCCTTGTCGTCGCCGACGTAGTCGCGCGGCTGGCCGCCGTGGGTGTGGACCAGGGCGGTGATCTTGGCCAGGTCCATGTTGCTGCCGCCGCCCAGGCCAAGGATGGCGTCCGGCCGAAATCGGCCCGCGTGCGCGATGCACGCCGCCGCCGCCCGCAGCGACGGCTCCGGCTCGCCATCGGGAAACACCTCCACCGCAACGCCCACTTCCTTCAGCGGAGCCTGGACGCGCTCAACCAGGCCCGCCTTGACCAGAATCGCATCGGTCACCAGCAGAAGCCGTTTGACGGCCAGCCGCTGCACCACGTCTCCCAGCTGCAAGGTGGCGTTTTGACCGAACAGAAGCATCCCCGCAGTGTGGAACGTCCAGGTGGTGCGCATTGCAGGTTCTCCGTCTGGAGGAATCCGATTGTTGCTCCGGGGGGTCATTGTACGCGGTTGCCTGGCGGCTGGTGAGTCCCACTGGCAGGTTCCTTGAGCGGCGAAGCGAAGAGGGAGCTTTGGAGAAGACAAGTTTGGTTGTTGTGACTGAGGAAGGCAAAGACCGAGGGCGGATTGGCATACAGACGAGCAAAGGAACAACGAGCCGCTGAAAGGCCAAGGGGTGCGGGACTCGGGAGTGGCAGGCCCGGCAGCGGCCTGCCGAGCCGGCTGTCCTCGGCTCGGCAGGCCGCTGCCGGGCCTGCCACTCCCGGTCTTGGCCCTTGACCGGGTCGTTGTGGAAAAAGACCGGGTCGGATGGAGGCAGACTGTGCCACGGGGTCGGCCAGGGTTTCTGTGCAAGTTTCTGTGCAAAACGGTCACCCCCTCCTTGCACCGAATTCCTGCAGCGCTTCCAGGCTCTGGGTATGTCATCCCCTGCCGGTCGCCTAAAAGAGCAACTGGAACCCGAAGTTGATACCCTGGGCCCAGAAATCCGTTGTAGTGAACAGCGCAGTGGGTCGGGCGGGACCGGTGAGGGTCGGCACTTGGCTAGCAGGCCCCGGGCCGACTGCCGTCGTATTGATGACGCGGTCGATCTGATCTCCAGGCCGAGCCACGGTGTTCATCCAGAGGAACTCATATCCCACGGAGACGCGCAGGGTGGGCAGGATGTTCACGCCGATGCGGGCCTCGCCTCCGGGGATGACCCCGAACTGATCCTGGTGATACCTGCCAATGTTGGTGGGCTGGGCAAAGATGCCGCCCGTCCCGTTGCCAAATTGCGTGGTGTTGAACAGCTTCGGCAGGGAATCCGCAAATTGGCCATCGATCATCACCACCTGGTGCATTTCGCCCAGAGCGATCTTTCCCTGGACCATGGCGTACAACCAGCGGCTCGCCCATTCGCCGCGCAGGCCCGTCTGCCCGCCATAAAATTGGTTGCGCGTGCCAAAGTGGTCGTTGAAGGTGGCAGCACGGTAGGGCTGGGTGGAGAAGATGCCAGTGCTGTTCGAGAAGACGTTGAGGTCCAGGCTTTCGAGCAGGTCCACGTAGCGAAAGCCAAGCAGAGCATTTACCTGGATGGTGTCGGTGCGCATTACGTTGTACACCATGTTGCCTTCTCGCACCCCAGAGCTGGCTGGAAGAGTGGACGGAAATGACGCCAAACCGATCGACCCCATTGGCGGCCAGGATCGCGTTCTCACCTACCACAGGGCCTGTGCCGGTCCCAGTGCCAAAGTTGTTCCAGCCGCCGGCGTTGGGATTGCCGCCGGGGGGAGTGACGTTGAAGAAGGGCACACCGAGGATCGGCAGCCCGGTGACCGAAGAAGAAGTCGAGGTAAAGTTATTCTCCTTGTCCGGCTGGAACTAGAAGCCCGAGGCTTCCATGCCGAGGGTCATCTCCTGATTCAGCCAGCAGCCCTCGGTCAGCTTGTAACCCGAGTGAATAGGCGAGGTATTGTAGTCCCGACCGCCAAAGAGCACCTGGGTGTTGGGCTGGCCGAGGGCGCCGGGGACCGAATCGTTGAGATTGCCGGTGGTCACCAGCGGCACGGGCAACGGCGCACCCTTGAACCACCAGAGCAGGTAGTCCGCTCCCCCCAGAATCGCGGGAAGCTGGAGCCTCCAGCGCTCCCATCCAGGGTGGACCCCGACCAATCGCCCACGGGAGCCTGATCGACCCCGGAGGGCTGGACCGTTGCCGCTGGCATCGGGATCGGAGATTGCGGGGGCTCAGCCAGGGAGAACCCGGCCGTGACGATCAGGGCCCCGAGGGCAAACATTCCTTTGTTCATGATTCCTTCCTTGGCAGAGCGCCCGGCTCCTTTCGTGTCCTACCTATCCTCCCGGCATTCCGTGCTCAGCGAGGAAAGGGAAGAGGCGGCGCGGGTTGGTGAGATCCAGGCGTGTTATCGACATTGTGGTAAGCCGACATGCGAGCGTGGACTGGAAACAGGACAGGGTTGGCGTGTCCCAACGTGGGTTCGCCAGCCTGGGAAAACCACGGAATCTGGAAATGTCCCCGCGATTCTTGCCGGGGCCATTCCGCCTTCCCAAAACAGGATGTCAGGTGGCAGGCAAGAGGTCCAGCGACGCGAACAGGCTCGGATCGGATCAGCAAGAGCAGGCACTGACTCGCCCGCCACGCCACGGCAAGGGGCAGGCCGAGAGGGCAATCGGGCTCCAGCCGAGACTGGCTGAGGATGCGGTGTTTCTCCTGAAGAGGATTCGGTTCGTCCCCGGAAGCGCCACGCCGCCCCGGCCGAGGACGGCGTCCGGCCGAAACAGGAGGAGAGAAATCGGTTGTTGCTCCGAGGGGTCATTGGATGCAGTTGCCCTGCGCATGGTGACTGCGGGCAGCCTCAGGCGATGGCGCTGCGGGAAGGACCTCTGCCTGATACGATCGTAGAAACCCTCTGCCGAACCGAACGGAGACGACAACCGTGAGCGCCCAACCCGCAGACAAGCCCGAACGGGAGAAGTCAAGTGAAGCGGCGCCCTCGATGGGCCGTGAGGCGACAGGGCCTTACCAACCCCCCGGGCCTGACTCCTTCCCCTCCCGTCCAGCCTCCAATCCCTCGTCATCCCCCGCGGCCCGCTTTGCTCCGGGGCAAGTGCTGGCCGGCCGCTACCGTGTGGTCAGCCAGCTGGGGAAAGGAGGCATGGGCGAGGTCTATCGCGCGGACGATCTCCGGCTGGGTCAGGCGGTCGCGCTGAAGTTCCTGCCCACTGACCTGGTGGAAGACCCCCAGCGCCGCGCTGCTCTGAACGAGGAAGTCCGACTCGCCCGGCAGATTTCGCATCCGCACGTCTGCCGGGTCCATGACGTCGGCGAGGCGGAGGGCCAGCCGTTCCTGTCCATGGAGTTCATCGACGGTGAAGACCTCGCCTCCCTGCTGAGGCGGATCGGCCGATTGCCGCCGGACAAGGGGATTCAGATTGCCCGGCAGCTCTGCCTGGGTCTGGCCGCGGCCCATGACAAGGGGGTGATCCATCGCGACCTCAAGCCGGCCAACGTCATGCTCGACGGTCGCGGCCAGGTGCGCATCACCGACTTCGGCCTGGCCCGCCTCGCTGAAGTGGGCGCCGGCGCCGAGGCCGGCGCCGGCACGCCCGCGTACATGGCGCCCGAGCAGCTGGCCGGGAAGGAGGTCACGATCCGCAGTGACCTCTACTCCCTGGGCCTGGTCCTGTACGAGGTCTTCACCGGCAAGAGGGCCTTCCAGGCCAACTCCCGGGCCGAGCTGGTCCGGCTGCGGGAGCAGTCGGGGCCGGCAAGCCCGTCCAGCCACGTCACGGACCTTGACCCGGCCGTGGAGCGCGTGATCCTGCGCTGCCTGGAAAAGGATCCGCGCCAGCGGCCCCCTTCCGCGCTCGCGGTCCTGGCGGCCCTGCCCGGCGGCGACCCCCTGGCCGCGGCCCTGGCCCTTGGGGAAACGCCGTCCCCGGAGATCGTGGCCGCCGCCCGCGACCCCGGGGTCTGGCCGACTGCGCACCGCCCTCGCTTGCCTGGCCGGGACCCTGGCCGCGCTGGTCGGTTGCGTCCTGCTTTTCAGCAAGGGCGTCCTTGTCGGACGCGTGAAAATCCCCGAAGGGCCCCAGGTCCTGGCCCGCCAGGCACGCGACATCCTCGAGAAACTGCGGTTCGAGCCAGCCGGGGACAAAGCCATCGGTTTCGATCACGATAAGAACTTCCTGCGCTCGATCCAGGAGAACGATCCCCGGCCGGGCCGCTGGGACCGGCTTGAACAGACCCAGCCGGCCGCTCTGTATTTCTGGTATCGGCAAAGCCCCGACCCTCTGACGCCCGATCTGCATTATCCCTACCCGGGCACGCTCGAACCGGGACGGATCACCCTCGACGAGCCTCCTCCCGTGGTTCCCGGCATGGTCGGCGTCCGGCTGGATTTGCAGGGCCGGCTCCTCGAATTGCAGGCTGTCCCGGAGCCTGCGACCGGCAACGAGCAAGACCCGGACTGGGAGGCCCTCTTCCAGGCCGCCGGCTTGCCCATGAGCCAGTTCGAGGAAACGACGCCCACGGTGTTCCCTCGCACTTTCGCGGATCAGCGCAAGGCCTGGATCGGCAAGTCGCCCTACGTTCCGGACCCGACGATCCAGGTGGAAGCAGCGACCTTTCAGGGTCGGCCGGTGTTTTTTCAGCAGCTTCTCGGTCCGCGGGCGCAGCGCAAGCAAGCGGTGGGATCTCAGGGGACGCTGGATCAGGCCGGCGACATCCTGTCCGCGCTGCTGTTCACGACCGTTTTGATCGCCGCCGCCTTCCTGGCGCCTTACAACTGGAAGCTGGGCCGGGCCGACCGCAAGGGGGCCTTTCGCCTGGCGTTCGGGACCTTTCTGCTCCTCCTGGTGGTCTGGCTGTTCGAGACGCACCACGTCCTGGGCCTGGAGGAGTTGCGGCTGCTGGTCCTGGGACTGGCCTTCGCCCTGTACTGGGCGGGCTTGCTGTGGCTGACGTACCTGGCCCTGGAGCCCTCCGTCCGCCGGCTGTGGCCCGAGTGCCTGATCACCTGGGCCCGCCTGCTGGCCGGACAGTGGCGCGACCCCCGCCTGGGCCGCGACGTGCTTCTGGGGACCCTGGTGGGCATGCTGGCCGGCGTTCTGGACCTGCTGGGCCGGGTGCTGCCGGCCTGGTTCGGCGGCCGGACGCCTGTGCCCTACTGGGACTGGTGGATCCCCAACACGTTTGTCCGGGGCTACTGGGTGGGCAACTTCCTGATCAACCTGGTGTACAGTTTCCGCTATGCGTTCTTCTTCGATCTGCTCCTGTTCCTGGTGCTCCGCACTCTGCTGAAGCGTCCCCTCCCGGCCTTTGCCGCCTACGTTCTGCTCCGGACCGCGTTTTACGTCGGGACCACTGCTGGCTTCGAGCCCACGTGGTTCTGGGTGTTCGCCGCCCTGCTCGAGATCCTCATCACCTGGTTGCTGATTCGCGTGGGCGTACTGGCGGTGGTCGTCGCCTACTTCAGCTGGTATTGTGTGTGCTTTCCCCTCACGATGGACCTGACGTCCTGGTACGCCCAGGACAGCCTGCTGGCCGTGGGAGCAGTGGTGCTGCTGGCGGGGTACGGGTTCCACGTGTCCCTGGCCGGACGCCCACTGTTCCAGACTGAGACGCCCGCCAGGTAACGGCGCAGGGAAGCTGCTCATAGCCGTTAGGTTCTCTCCCGTGCCCCGTCTTGTGGAGAGAGCGTTTCTTCTCCGCCCGAACGGGGTTTTTTCCAGCCATGTTGCACCGATCCCTCTTACCCTCTGCTCTCATCTGTTCGCTCTTGCTGATTCTGGGCGGTCGCGCGGCCGAAGGTGAGTTCCAGATCCTGCCGGAGAAGAGTTGCTGCCTGGCTCTTCCCGTTCGGGAGGTGGACGAGGCCGCCTTCACGAAAGACACGCGGACCGTCTCCGCGGACGTTTTCCTGGACAGGAAAACCAACCGAGTGATCTGCGTCGGCAAGGAAGGGAAAGCCCTGGCCATCGTCCCAGCCCGGAAGGAGGGATTCGGTCCGGAGGGTAAAGCGCCGCAATTCTTGCACCGCCTGGTGCTGCCGGTCCGGAAATGGGACGAGAAGACGTTTGACGCGCGCACCTCGAAAATCAGCGTCGAGGTCTACCACGACGAACGCATGGACGCCTGGATCTACGCCAGCCTGCCCGGTGTTCTGGCCGTGGTCCCTGCCGGGAAGCTCGTCGCGGAAAAACCAGTCCCGGAAGCGAAATGGCTCGACCGCTTGCCGCTCAAGGTTCGCCCCTCCCGGGAGTTTGAACCCAAACCGTACCTCTGCAGCGTCGAGGTCTATCAGGATGAGAGGACTGGCGTGTTCCTTTACGCGGCCGAGAGCGGCGCCCTGGCCGTGCTGCCGGCGGCAAAGGTGGAGGTGAGGCAGAACGCCGACGCCCTGGCCTGGTCGCACGCTCTGGACCTGCGTGCGCGGAGGCCGGCTGAGGATGAGTTCTGAGCAGCAACGCCGCAGTTCGGCGTGGAGGTCTACCAGGACAAGAACCGGGACGCCTGGGTGTACGCTTCGGAAACGCTCCAACTCTCCGTGACGCCGGTAACCAGGGCTGTGAATCCTGACAAAATCGAGGCGCCCCGGTGGATCCAGGGGCTGCGGCCTCCGGGCGACGCCAGGAAGTGGAGCGCGGAGAGTTACCGCGACCCCAACACCGAGCAAGTGGTGACCGTGACTTCCCGCGGCGCCATCGCCGTGGGACCGGCGAAGTGAACGCCGCCAAGCAAGCGTTTGTGCATCTTTCCCCGGAAGGGATCAATCATGGGCCGGCAAACCGTCCGCGCGGCAGCTTGTTTGCTTCTCCTGACTTCCTTCGGATGGTCAGCGCCTGCACCAAAGCCCAAACAGCCGCCCCCGCCGGCATTGGCCCTTGCCGTTGATCGCGAATCGTACCTTCCCTTTGAGCCGATCTGGGTGGATTGGGCCCTCACGAATCAGTCCGATGACTCGTGCTGGATTTCAGTGCGTCCAGCCTGGGACCTCCTTCGCTTTCGGTTCACTACCGCGAAAGAGAAGGACGGGTACACTGTGCCCCCCTTCATAGCTTGTTTTTCCTCCCCTCCACCCTTCGCGGTTCTTCACCCCGGCAAATCCCGGCGTGGGTGGTTCAATTGCCGCGCCGACTTCATTGGCATTCCCAACTCGGGATCCATTTCGCTGCAAGGAACCGCGCGGTTTATTTATTCGCTCGAAGAGCCGCACCAGACCCGTTTTCGCGGGGCCACGGCGGCGGTCTGCCCGGCAAACCCCGTTCAATTCAACGTCGTTACGCCAACAGGCAACGACAAGCGGGCCATCTCCTACCTGATTCGCACGTTCGACAACAAGAAGGACACGGAGGACCTTGAGCAGCTTGCGAGAAGCGGGATGGGCGGCTGGGGCTTTGATCCGCATCGCGCCAGACAGGTCTTCGAGAACGTCGAATCCGACCGCTTCCGTGCCGCGGCAGCTTTTTACCTCGGATGGGACCGGCTCCACAGTAGCGTTCCGGGAGCAAAAGTAAAGCGGGAAGAGGACATTCGCGAAGCGATCCAGTTCTTTCACCATTGCGCGGAAAGTCCAGGCAGCAGCCGGTATCTGAAGGGTTTGGCCAAGCTGCATCTTGCTTTGGCCCACGCTGCGAATTCGCCAATCCAGAACGTGGCCAGGGCCAGAAGTCTTGCCGAGGCATTGGTGATGGAGTACCCGGCAACCGCCATTGCCTCTGAGGCTGAGGCTCTCCTGGCTGACCTGACGCAAGACCGCAAGAAACGCTGACAGCTAGCTGGCAGTGGGCCACGTCAGGGCCTACGCCTCACCAACCCCCCAAATTGTTCGCAGGCGGTTGCTTTTGTCAAGGGGAGCGGCATAGGATTCTCCACGGACATCGCCCCGACGGAGGAGAAAAATGGACGCGGTTCTCCATCAGGCAGCATCGCCCAACGGCGCCTCTTGCCCCAGCCCTCTGACCATTATCCGCTATTTTCGGCTTCTCAAGGATCCGCGCCGCCGCCATCGGCGCTTGCATCTGTTGATCGACATTGTTGTCATCGCTCTGTGCGCTGTGCTGTGCGGCGCCGACGATTGGCAACAAATCGCTACCTTTGCTCAACTCCGGCGTGACTGGCTGAAACGGTTCCTCGCTCTGCCCAATGGCATTCCTTCCCATGACACCTTCGAGCGTGTTTTCGCTCGCCTGGATCCGCAGGTCTTCCAGAAGTGTTTCACGCAGTGGATCAGCGCCGTGTGCGGTCTGTTGCATCTGCCGCACGTCGCCATTGACGGCAAGACCCTGCGTAGCTCGGGGTCAGCCAACCTGGGTCCGTTGCATGTTGTCAGCGCCTGGGCCAGTGCCAATCGTCTGTCTCTGGGCGAGGTCGCTGTGGCCGCGAAATCCAATGAAATCACAGCCATTCCGCGGTTGCTGGAAATGCTGGAGCTGGAAGGAGCCTTGGTCACCATCGATGCCATGGGTTGCCAGAAAGAAATCGCCAGAGTGATCCAGACCCGCAAGGCCGACTATGCCCTGACGGTCAAAGAGAATCAACCGCATTTAGTGGAAGACATCCAGAACTGCTTCCTGAAAGCGTTTGAGACCGAGTTCCAGAATGTGAAACACGATAGCTACGAGACGGAAGAACGGGGTCACGGTCGCCACGAGAAACGGAAGTACGTCATTATTGAGGATCCGGAAGGGATTCGTGATCTGAACTTGTGGGCCGGGTTGTGTGTGATTGGCATGTGCCTGAGCGAGCGCACCGTGGCAGGCCGAACAAGTGAAGAAGTGCGGTACTTCATTGGCAGCCGGCGAACCAGTGCCAAGGTCTACGGGGAAGCATTACGCAACCACTGGGGGATTGAGAACAATTTGCATTGGCAATTGGATGTTAGCTTTGGAGAGGATGCCAGTCGCATCGTCAACCGTTGTGGAGCCGAAAACTTCGCGGTGTTACGACGCATCGCCTTAAGCATGCTGAAGCGTCATCCGGACAAACGGAGCATGGCTTGCAAGCGTCTGGCGGCGGCACTGGACACCACGGTTCTTGAAGAAATCCTCCGTGGCGGCCATAATTCGGGTAATCGGTAATGCGTAGGCCCTGTGGGCCACGTCCGGCGTGCACAAAAGAGAGGCGATGGCCAGGGAGCCACGCCTCTTCTTTATGGGAACGGCCAAGTGTTTGGCCGGCTTAGGGGACGTCCTTCTCCTGGGGGGTGGAAAGATCCTCTTCCTCCGGTCCCAGCCGGTAGGTTCCATTCATCCATGCCCCAGGTCGATCTGCTTGCAACGCTTGCTGCAAAACGGAAAGTAGGGCAAATCCTTGATACTCTCCGCCGTCACTTGTCGGTCACCAGCAGCAGACGCTTGACGGCCAGGCGCTGCACCACGTCTCCGAGTTGCGAGACGGCGTTTTGACCGAACAGAAGAGTTCCGGCGGTGTGGAAGGTCCAGGTGGTGCGCATGGCAGGGTCTCCGTCTGAAGGAGGGAAAGCGGTAGTCGTTCCGGGGGTATTGTACGCAGTTGCCGTGCGTCTGGTGAGCCCCACTCGCCTCGGAGGAAACGAAAAGCCGCCTGCCTCTGCATGAGCGAGAGACCAGGCGGTCTTTCGTATTTTGAAACGTACTCGCCCACTTGTTGCTTGTCGCTGAATCTCCGGACCTTCGGTGCTGAGCGGCCTGGAGTTGACGCGCCTTCTGTGCTCAGGACCACGAACTGAACGGCGAGCGGCGCGGCGTCAGCCCGCCGGTAAGGGCTCCCAATACCGGCGGGCTGACGCCGCGCCGCTCGCCGTTCGGTTTGTGCTTACGACATTCAGGAAAGCACGGAGATGGTCATGGTTTTGGGTGTGGGATCGAGATCAATGCCGCCGTTGGCCGTACCGCCGTCATCCTGCACCTGGAAGGTGAAGCTCGTGTACGGGTTGCCGACTGCGTTGGTCGCCGGAGTGAACACCAGCAAGCCGGCATTGATGTCGCTGACCGAGACAAATTGGCCAGCGGTAACCGCGACACCGTTGTCCGTAAGACTCCCTGCGCCGGGCAGCGTGGTGATCTTGACGGCCAGGAAGTTGTTCATCGGACTGTCATTGGGATCCGTGAAGCCGAAATTGCTGGTGCTGAACACGTAGGACGTGTTCTCCAGCGTGGCGACCGTGCCGTTGCTGCCACTCGGGGCCTGATTGACCCAGGTGACGTTGATGGTCATGGTCTGCGGGTTGGGATCGGTGTCGATGCCGCCATCCCAGGTGCCGCCGTCGTTCTGCACCTGGAAGGTGAAGCTGTCATAGGATGTGCCGCTGGTGTACGACACGGGCGTGTAAGCCAGCTTGCCGGCCGTGATGTCGCTGACACTGACGTACTGTCCCGTGCTGACGCCGGTGCCGTTGTCGGTCAGGGTGCCGACACCGGGCAGCGTGGTGATCTCGACGGCCTGGAAGTTGGTTGCCGGCGAGTTGTTGGGATCGGTGAAGCCGAAGTCGCTGGTGCTGAACACGTAGGCCTGGTTCTCCAGCGTCGTCACCGTGTTGCTCGTCCCGACCGGGCCGCCATTGACGTAGGAGAACTGGTCGGCCGTGGAGGTCGGCGAGGTACACACGGACGTGGTCACGGTGACATCGACGACGGTGCCGATCGGCTGGGCCGGCACGGTGGCTGTGATCGAGGTGTCGGAATTCACCGTTAACGAAGTGGCGGCCACGCTGCCGAAGGAAACTGCGGTCGCGCCAGTGAAGGACACGCCGGTAATAGTGACGGTGTAGCCACCACCTGAAGCACCGGAAGCGGAAGATACGCTGGAGACGACGGGGATCGCAGCGAATTGGCCAGCAGCTCCGCCACCGCCACCGCCAGCACCACCGACAAGGTAGTAGTCATCGCTGCTCAGGTTCTCCCAATCCGAGTAGGAGTTGGTGCCGGGTGTCCCATCCGGGAAGGAGCCGTCGTTGGTGAAGCTGCCGTATACGGCACCGGTGCCGCTGCCCTCGTAGCCGGTTCCGGAGAAGTCCACACCGTCGGCAGCGACCAGGATGAATGCCCCGCCGCCGCCACCGCCGAGGGCGGTTTGGTAGCCACCGGGGTTTCCGCCGCTACTCCCGCCGTTACCCCCTTTGCCACCGTTGCTGAACCCTCCCGGCTGCGCTCCTTCCACGTTGAGTGGGGCATCCGCCCCGCCGCCGCCACCACCGCCGCCTCCCAGTATGCCTTGGTTGCTTCGCCCGTTGGCACCATTGTTTCCCGCCTGCCCGTAGGTGCCAGAGCCTTTGCCGCCACTGCCGCCGCTAGGGTCTCCACTCGCATCGTTGCCGCCGCCGCCCACTGCACCGCCTTGGTTCGCCTTCTTGCCGGCCGGGCCTCCATCGGTTCCGTTGTTACCTCCATTTGCTCCATGTTTCCCTTTGCTCCCGGGTAGGCCGAGATTGATCCCGCCGCCCCCACCTCCGCCGCCACCGCCTAACCCGCTCCCATTTCCTCCGCCTCCACCTTGCCCACCCGCCGTTGAACTTCCACCAGGGCCGCCGTCGCCACCGCCAACGCCCGCCGAGCCTCCTGCACCACCTTGGCCACCTGAATCGCTCCCTGTAAGGTTGCTCGCGCCCCCGTCTCCGGGCGAGCCCTGCCGGACGTTGAGCGTGCCAGAGAACACGATCTCGCCCCCACTCGTATCGATCACCACCGCACCACCGCCGCCGCCACCTCCTCCCCCTCCACCGCCGATGTCGCCGTAACCGGCATTTCCCGCTTGCCCGTTCTGACCCGACAAATCGAGGTTGGCCGAGATAGAGACATTGCCGGTAGCGAGCAAGCCCAGTGAATTGCCCCCTGATGCCGTCACCGTCACATTGGAGTCCAAGGTGATGGTTGAGAAGTTGAACAGCATGGTGGTCTGTCCCGGGTCGGCATCGAGTACGCCGCCGCTTTGCCAGGAGCCACCATCGACTGAGTAGGTGCCGGTCGTCGTGTTGAAGGCCACACTCGTGGTCGGGTCAAGCACCCCAATGTTCCTGAAGGTGTGAAGGGAGACGGATTGATCCGGCCTTCCAACTCCTCCAATACCAACCGTGGAGACTTCCGGAAAGGTTTAGACCCTCCCTCGTTCTCGCCACGCCTTGATCCAACTCCGCCAGGTTGAGAACAGCATCTGGAACCTCCCTTCAAGAGAAGAACAGGAACGGGTTGACCGAGTTACTTCTGATTGGCTCTTTTCACAATCTTGCCGCCCGGAAGCTTCCGCCACAGGAACGCCACATAACGACCATCGTGATCGATGGCAACCACCTGAAATAGGACGTAAAAGTTATTCCCCTTCGTGTCCCGGACACGCTCAAGATAAACGTGACCTTCATGTGCGACTCCATCCACCGTCAATCCGGGGTGGTCGATCGTGATATGGTCGAGCTGCGGGTTCTTTTCAAAATCAGCCTTGCCGAGATCGACAACAAGATTCAATTGATTCACGACCATGTTTGTGTCGAAGCTGCTTTTCATGCCGCCATTTCCCCAGAGGAACTGCACGTTATTCCCGTGCTTTTCTGGGTCGGAGGTTTCATAAATGAAACTGAAAGCAGACAGATCATAATCTCCCCTGGCGTAGGCTCGCGAGTGCAGCAGCACCAGCGGATACTTGGCTGCCAGTGCCTTGAGCTTGGCGTCCTTGGCGATCCTGGCGCGAACCTCTTGCTCCCACTCCTTCATCATGGGCACCGGCTTGTCCTCGGCACCGACCAAGGCAAGAGAATTGGCTGAAGCCGCTAATGACGCTAGCAATAGTGCAACAAGCCACCTCAGGGAAATCTTTGCGTGCATGGTCTTTACCTCACCAAAGCAGACGACCAGGACTCAGATTGGGACAACAATCGGTTGGTCTTAGCGATCAAGTTGCAGCAATGACAACCTCATTTGGGAGGATCTTTCACGATTTTCCCGCCGGGCAATATACGCCAGAGAAAAGCCACATACCGCCCTTCGGCATCCACGGTGACCAACTGAAACAGTATGTAAAAGTTGTTCTCATACGTATCGCGCAGCGCGCTCGAGGTACACGTGGCCTTCCGATGCGAATGCGATCTGGCCAAGTCCAGGATGATCCAGAGAGATCTTTCCGAGTTCCGGGGTTTTCTCGAAATCGGCCTTCCCCAGATCAACGAGCAGATTGTGCTGGTTTATGAGCATGTTTGTTTGAATTCTGTTTTTTGCCCCACCATTACCCCACACGATCTGCACGTCGTTCCCGTGCTTTTCCGGGTCGGAGGTCTCGTAAATGAAACTGAAGGCAGAACGTCCGTACTGCCCACCAGAATAGTCCCGCGAGTGCAGCAGCACCAGCGGATACTTGGCTGCCAGTGCCTTGAGCTTGGCGTCCTTGGCGATCCTGGCACGCACCGCTTGCTCCCATTCCTTCATCATGGGCTTCGGCTTGTCCTCGGCGGCAATCCCGGCCCGCAGCCACCCCAGCCCGACGAAGCCCACCAAGCACAGCAACAACAGCTTCCGGAACATGAACCTCTCCCTCAAACGGCGAAGCACTCGGCCAATCCCAGCACCAGACCCGGTTGCAGCGATCCGGTCCCGACGCCTCGCGGTTCAGTCAGGGATCTCTGCTACATCCATATTCAACTTTTCTCCCGCCGCGTTCCAGAAAAAAGCGAAAAAAACAATCGGCTTGCCAACCTGTACAAAAAATCAGAAACAAGGACTGGACAATCGCCAGACCATCGGCTACAATCAACACCACAGCAGCGGCAGCGAGCATTCGTGCGCATTTTTCGGATGCTGTTTTGCCTTTCACCTGGCTGGATTGCAACCAGCCATCGCTGGTTCGGAGCTGCGAATACGGCCAAGATGGCCGTGGCACAAGACCTGTCAAGAACCCAGCCCAATCCCTTGCAAGACGCGACAGATTGTCCCCTGAGCCGAAGGAGCCTCAGCAATGAACCGACAAGCCTTGTCGAGTACGTCTCTCCCGTGGGTGTCGAAGAATGAACCTCCAAACCCAGAAGAGATTGGCCTGGCGTTGAACGGCTTGAAGCGCGATCTTTGTCTGCTGGCAAGGAAGCTGCTTCCCCTGGATCTCTCGTCCAAGGCGGATCCGGAGGACCTGGTACAGGAGGCGTTTGCTGAAGCCATTCGCACTTTCGAGCGCTTTAGCGGTACGAACCCGGAAGACTTGCTCGGCTGGGTTGGCGGCATTCTGCGGCACGTGGTGGCCAACTTCGCCAAGGCCTTCCGAAGGCAAAAGCGGCACTCAGGCCGGGAACGTTCCTTGGAGGTTGCCCTGGCGGCGGGTGTCTCCGAGCCGCCGAGCCGCGAACCCGCACCCGAATCCTATTTGTGGTACTGTGAAGAGATTGCCCTTCCTCTCCTGGTTTCGATTTTCCTCCTGGAGGAGTTCGTTGGAGGATCCATCACCGAGGTTTTCGTCCAGCATTACCGCTGCAAGCGATCCTTTGAGGATATCGCCAAGGACATGGGCATTTCCAGGAGCATGCCCACCGCTTGTGGAAAGAGGCCCTTGTCAATCTCAAGTCCGCCATATGGCCTTTAGTTGAGTGCCTGGCGTGAGGTAGTAGTTGACGCCAGCCCCATCTTGCGGTTTGATCGAGAGCAGGAACACCATCGATCTGAACTGCGACCTCGGCGAGGTCAAAGAAATCGCTGGCACTGGGGCACTGTCCGGCAGCGCGCAAAAAAAGAGAGGCGATGGCCAGGGAGCCACGCCTCTTCTTTATGGGAACGGCCAAGTGTTTGGCCGGCTTAGGGGACGTCCTTCTCCTGGGGGGTGGAAAGATCCTCTTCCTCCGGTCCCAGCCGGTAGGTTCCATTCATCCAGCGCCCCAGGTCGATCTGCTTGCAACGCTTGCTGCAAAACGGAAAGTAGGGCAAATCCTTGATACTCTCCGCCGTCAGCCGCGTTTCACAGATCGGGCAGGACAACTGTATCATCGGAATTTCACCCATCAGACTTGGACGTTTCCGGCGCGCTTTTTTTGCCGGCCTCACCTGAGCCGCCGGCAGTCGTGCCGTTTGTGCCGCTTGTGCCGCTTGACGTGCCCTTCGATTCGGTCTCGGCCTTGGCCGCGGCCTTGTACGAGTCGCTGCGGTAATCGGTCTCGTAAAAGCCCGAGCCCTTGAACAGCACCGCCGCACCGGTGCCGAACAGCCGCCGCAGCTTCTCGGTCTGGCATTTCGGGCAAACTTTCAGCGGCTCCTCGCTGAAATACTGGAACTCCTCGAAGCGATGGCCGCAGCCATCGCACTGGTAGTCATAGGTTGGCATGGCGAACCTCTTTCTCTGGGTAAGCGCTGACGTCAGGATGGCGTGGTCTGCGGGGCCGCCACGCTCACGATCACTCGTGCCGGCCGCAGGACCCGCTCGTGAATCATGAAACCATTTTCCAGCACCTGCAAGACCGTCATGGGCGGGTAGTCGGCGCTGGGCTGCTGCATGACGGCCTCGTGCAGGTTGGGATCGAACGGCTTGCCCTGGGCCTGAATCGGCGTGATGCCGTGGCGGCGCAGGGCGTCGAGCAGCTGACTCTGCACCATCGCCACGCCCTGGACCAGGGGGCCTTTTTCGCCGGCCTTGCGTGCTTCGACCACGGCGCGGTCCAGGTTGTCCAGGGCGGCGAGCAGGTCCCTGGCCAGGGGCAAGTGAGCGTAGAGCTGTTCCTGGGCCCGTTCGCGCTGCTGCCGTTTCTGGTAGTTCTCGAAGTCGGCCCGGGTCCGCAACGCCAGGTCGCGGAACCGGTCCCGGTCCTGTTCGGCCGACTCCGCCCGGGCCTTGAGGACCTCGATGTCACTGGGCGATGCCTGGCTCGTGCCCGACTGACCCGGGCCGTTCTTCTCGGGAGCAGGATTGGGTTCCGCCATGGGACAAGCCTCCACCTCTTTTCGACCCCTGCCGGCTTGCCCGGCAGGTGAAGAAGGTCAACAGCTAGAAACGACGGAAAAAAGCGTTCTTCTCCCTTTCCCTTCTAGCCAGTGACCTGCTTCACCTGCCGGGCAAGCCGGCAGGGGTCGAACAGTATTACTTCTCCGCGGGGTTGGTGCTGAAAAACTCCTTGACCCGGTCCAGCCAGCTCTTGCGTTCCGGCGGGGTGTTCTTGCCGTCCAGCTCGCCCAGCTCCCGCAGCAACTCCTCTTGCCGCTTGGTCAGGTTCCGCGGCGTGACCAGCTTCACGTGGACAATCAGGTCGCCGGTCCGACCGCCGCGCACGTGCGGCATGCCGCGACCCGCCAGCCGAAGCTCGTCGCCGCTCTGCATGCCCCGCGGCAGGGTCGTGCTGATCATCTTCCCTTCCAGCGTCGGCACCTCGACCGAACCACCGAGGGCGGCCTGGCTGAAGGTGATTGGTAATTCACAGTGCAAATCCTGCGCCTCGCGGGCAAAGAGCGGATGGCGGCGCACCCGGATGACGCAGTACAGGTCGCCGGGAGGCGCTCCCGGACTGCCGGGTTCGCCCTCGCCGGTCAGCCGGATGCTCATGTCGCTGTCCACGCCCGGCGGAATGTTCACCTCCAGCGCGCGCGTGACCTGCACGCGCCCTGCCCCGCGGCAGTTCGGGCACGGGTCGGTAATCACTGAGCCCCGACCGCCGCAGGCGCCGCAGGTCTGCTGGATGCGGAAGAAACCCTGTCCTTGAATCACCACGCCGTGACCACCACAACGCCGGCAGGTACCCGGCTGGGAGCCCGGTTTGCTGCCACCGCCCCGGCACTCCTGGCAGACTTCCTCGCGCGGGATTTGCAGCGTCTTCTTGACGCCCCTGTACGCTTCGATGAGATCGATCTCCAGCGCCAGTTGCAGGTCGCGACCCGGCTGGGGACCACGACGCCGCCGACCGCCCCCGAAAACGCCACCGAACAGCTCGCCGAACAGGTCCATCACGTCGTCGGCACTGCTGAAGTTCGGCATCGCCGTGCCTTCCAGACCGGCATGGCCGAAACGATCGTAACGCTGCCGTTTCTCCGGATCACGGAGGACCTCGTACGCCTCGGCCGCCTCCTTGAACTTGGCGTCCGCCTCGGCGTCGCCGACGTTGCGATCGGGGTGATACTGCATGGCCAGCTTGCGATAGGCCTTCTTGATGTCCTCGTCGGACGCCTCCCGGGTGACCCCAAGGACCTCGTAGTAATCCCGCTTGCTGGCCACTTGCGCTCTCCTGAAGGAGCGGCGTTTTCTCCCAGAGTAGCCATCACGCTCCGCGTGATGCATCCATCACGCGGAGCGTGATGGCTACTCTGGAGAGAAAGACTGCTCCCGTCTTGTTACCGGATGGCGCCTTGCACCTTGCTGCCAGGCTCCTCCTCGTCGATCTTGGTGATCATCACTTCCGTGGTGAGCATCAGACCGGCGATGCTGGCCGCGTTCTGCAAGGCCGAGCGAGTGACCTTGGTCGGGTCCACAATGCCCGCCTGGAACATGTCCACGTAATCGCCCGTATTGGCATTATAGCCAATGTTCGGCGACTGCTGACCGTGAACCTTGACCTCGTCGGCCACAACGGCGCCATCGACGCCGGAGTTCTCGGCGATGGTCCGGACCGGCTTCTCCAGGGCCCGCACCACGATCTCCGCCCCCAGCTTCTCGTCGCCTTTCAGCGCCCCGGCAGCATACTCGGCGGCGGGGATACACCGCAGCAGAGCCGTGCCACCGCCGGCGACAATGCCCTCGGCCACGGCCGCCCGGGTGGCGTGCAGCGCGTCCTCGACCCGGCCCTTGGTCTGCTTCATCTCGGCCTCGGTGGCGGCCCCGACCTTGATGATGGCCACGCCGCCGGTCAGCTTGGCCAGCCGCTCGCTGAACTTCTCCTTGTCGTACTCGCTCTCGGTCTGCTCCATCTGGGCCCGGATCTGCTCGATCCGTTTCTGGATGTCGGCCTTCTTGCCGACACCGTCGATGATGGTCGTGCTTTCCTTCTCGACCTTCACCAGCTTGGCCTGGCCCAGCTGCGACAGCTGGACGTTCTCCAGCTTCAGCCCCAGATCTTCGCTGATGAACTGGCCGCCGGTCAAGATCGCAATGTCGCCCATCATCGCCTTGCGGCGGTCGCCGAAGCCCGGCGCCTTGACCGCACACACCGCCAGACCGCCTCGCAGCTTGTTGATCACCAGCGCCGCCAGGGCCTCGCTCTCGACGTCCTCGGCGATGATCAGCAAGGGCCGGTGCTGGGCGTCCTGGACCACCTTCTCCAGCAGAGGCAGCAGGTCGCGGACGTTGGAAATCTTCTTCTCGTGGATCAGGATCAGGCAGTTCTCCAGCTCGCAGGTCATGTCCTGGGTGGTGATGAAATAGGGCGAGATGAAGCCCTTGTCGAACTGCATGCCCTTGACGAAGTCCAGCGTGGTCTCGCTGGTCTTGCCTTCCTCGACGGTGATGACGCCATCCTTGCCGACCTTGTCAAACGCGTCGGCCATGATGCCGCCGATGACGTCGTCGTTGTTGGCGCTGATGGCCGCCACCTGCTTCAGCTCGTCCTTGGTGGACAGCTGCTTGGACATCTTCTCCAGCGACTCGACCACGGCCTCGACGGCCCTGTCCACGCCGCGCTTGACCGCCATCGGGTTGGCGCCGGCGGTGATGTTGCGCAGCCCTTCCTGATAGATCGACAGGGCCAGGATGGTCGCCGTGGTGGTGCCGTCGCCGGCCACGTCGCTGGTCTTCTGGGCCACGGCATTGACCAGCTTGGCCCCCATGTTCTCGAACGGGTCCGGCAGATCGATCTCCTTGCTGACCGTGACGCCGTCCTTGGTCACCGTCGGACCGCCGAAGCTCTTGTCGAGAATGACGTTGCGTCCGGTCGGTCCCAGGGTAATGCCCACCGCGTGGGCCAGCTTGTCCGCGCCGGCCAGCAGCTTCTTGCGGGCCTCGTCGGTGTACAGGAGTTGTTTTGCCATCGTGCGTATGTCTCCAGATTGAGGTTCTGTTGGGGCATGTTCTGTTGGGCACGGTCTCCCGACCGTGCCCCGTCGCGGACCGCAGGTCTCCCGTACCAGAGCGGGGAGACCGTGCCCCAACAGGGAACCGGGGTTACTTTGTCACCTTGGCCAGAATGTCGTTCTCGCGCATGATCTTGAGGTCCTTGCCGCTGACCTCGACGTCGTTGCCGGCGTATTTGCCGTAGATGACCTCGTCGCCGACGACCACAGCGAGGGTGATGCGCTCGCCGTTGTCCTTGAGTTTGCCGGGGCCGACGGCCACGACCTTGCCCTTCTGCGGCTTCTGCTTGGCGGTGTCCGGCAGCAGGATGCCGCCAGGCGTCTTCTCCTCGGCCTCCAGAGGCTCCACCACCACCCGATCATCGAGAGGACGAATCTTCAGCTCTGCCATGTTCACATTCCTTCAGCTTCTTTGAGGTCACCCTCGTAGCCGCAGGCTTTAGCCTGCGTTGTGACGTTTGCATCTGCAAACGCAGGCTAAAGCCTGCGGCTACGAGAAATACAGGAGAAAAGCCCGTTTACATCATGCCCATGCCACCCATACCTCCCATGCCACCCATACCGCCCATGCCACCCATGCCTCCCATGCCGTGGTCATGGTGGTGGTCGTCGTCCTTCTTGCCCTTCTCGGGGATGTCGGCGACGCAGGATTCGGTGGTCAGCAGCAGGCAAGCGACGCTGGCCGCGTTCTGCAAGGCGCTGCGAGTGACCTTGACCGGGTCGACGATGCCGGCCTCGCGGAGGTCGCAGTACTTGCCGTTCTCGGCGTCGTAGCCGAAGTTCTTTTCCTTCTTGCGGCGGATGTGGTGAACGACGACGGAGCCATCCAGGCCCGCGTTCTCGGCGATGGCCCGGCAGGGCATCTCCAGCACCGTGCGAACGACCTGAACTCCGGCGTTCTCGTCGTCGCCTTCGCCCTTGAAGCCGTCCAGGGCCCGGTCGGCATTGAGCAGAGCAACGCCGCCGCCAGCCACGATGCCCTCGGCGATGGCAGCGCGGGTGGCGTGCAGGGCGTCCTCGTAGAGGGCCTTGCGTTCCTTCATCTCGGTCTCGGTGGCAGCGCCGACCTTGACCTGGGCGACGCCGCCGGCCAGCTTGGCCAGCCGCTCTTGCAGCTTCTCGCGATCGTACTCGCTGTCGGTGGTGCCGATCTCCCGGCGGATCATCTCGACCCGGCCCTCGATCTTTTTCTTGTCGCCGGCCCCCTCGGTGATGGTGGTGTTCTCGGCGTCCACCCGGATCTTCTTGGCCCGGCCCATGTCCTTGAACTGGACGTTCTCCAGCTGAATGCCCAGGTCCTTGAAGATGGGGGTGCCGCCGGTGAGGGTGGCGATGTCCTCGAGCATGGCCTTGCGGCGATCGCCGTAGCCGGGGGCCTTGACGGCGCAGACCTGGAGGATGCCCTTGAGCTTGTTCAGCACCAGGGTGGCCAGGGCGTCGCCCTCGATGTCCTCGGCGATGATCAGCAGCGGCTCTTTCTTCCGCGAGATCATTTCCAGCAGCGGCACCAGGTTCTTGGCGGAGCTGATCTTGTCCTCGTAGATGAGGATGTGAGGGTTCTCCAGCTCGACGATCACCTGGTCTTGGTTGGTGACGAAGTGCGGCGACAGGTAGCCGCGATCGAACTGCATGCCCTGGACGACGACCACCTCGGTCTCGGCCGTCTTGCCTTCCTCGATGGTGATGACGCCGTTGGTCGAGCCGACCTTCTCCATGGCCTCGGCCAGTTTCTTGCCGATCTCGGGGTTGTTGTTGGAGGCGATGGTGGCGACCTCGGTGAGGCGCTTGTGGTCGTTGGGGTCGATCTTCTCGGCGAGAGTGTGCAGCTCCTTGACGATGCGCTCGACCGACTTCTGGATGCCGCGGACCAGGGCCATCGGGTCATGCCCGGCCGCGATCATCTTGAGGCCCTCGCGGTAGATGGCCTCGGCGAGGACGGTGGCGGTGGTGGTGCCGTCGCCGGCCACGTCGCTGGTCTTGCTGGCCGCTTCCTTGACCAGCTGGGCGCCCATGTTCTCGCAGGGATCTTGCAGCTCGATCTCCTCGGCGACGGTGACGCCGTCCTTGGTGACGTTGGGGCTGCCCCAGCCCTTGTCGAGGACGGCATTGCGGCCGCGCGGCCCCAGGGTGCAGACCACGGCGCGGGCCAGCTTGTTGACCCCGGCCAGCAGCTTCTGGCGTGCCTCGTCGCTATACGTCAGTTGCTTTGCTCCCATCCAGGTTCTCCTTCGTGTAGGTCGGTTTCGTTTCGTTTCAATCCGCCCCTGGTTTGCCTGCAGGGGAATGCCGCGACAGGGTATCGTCGCTCGATTGCCATGAGGTTTGAAGTGGACAAAGCAAGTTTTGTGCCGACGCCGTGCCGCGATGTAAACACTGGTGAGAATCCAATTTGCGGCAATGAGTTCCAGGGAGAGGTGGAGGGCCGCTCTGCCAATGTGGCAGAAAGCGGTAAAGGCACAACCAATTTTGTCAGCCGGTCGTGGGGTGTTGACGCCAACCTCCGTTCCGCCTATCGTGGCAGAAACCCGTCTCGCGTAGCCACAGGCGGCTCGCCTGTGAGCTCACAGGCGAGCCGCCTGTGGCTACGGGCCGAGGGCGAATCCAGAGGAGGCCGTGATGGAGCGGGACGTGACGAATACGACTTTGAGCGTGGTGTGGACTCTGATCCCGATCCTGCTGTGGATCGTCTTCTGGTTCTTATGCGTCAACTGGAAGAAAGCCTGGCCGATACTAGCCCAGGGCGGCTGGTTTCCCGTGGTCCTGCTGATTTTCATGGCCACGTTGGTCTGGTCGCTGCTGATTCCCGAGAGCTTCCTGAACGTCCGCAACTTCTGGTGGCAGTTGACGGCCGTGTGCATCTGGACGGCCGTGGCCCTGATCTGCGGCTGGCTACAGGTGGTCGCGGGCTACTCGCCGCCGGAGATTGCCGTCGAGCCGCCGCCTGCCGCTCATGGACACGGGCACGGGCATGATCACCACGGCAACCACCACGCCGGCCACCATTGAGCCGGGGAATGAAACCAGGTCCAGGCGTGCCGGGTAACGTCTGCTGTCCGGCTCGGTCGCGTGGGGAGCCAGTCGGCTCCCCCTTTTCATTGTCTCCCAACCAGGAGTCTCTCTCATGTGGGTTCGTCAATGTGACCTGGACGCCCAGGCGGAAGCGGTTCCGCCCATTCCGACGCGCATCGCCTCCAACGAGGAGTTCATCCCGCCGCCGCAGACGCCGGAGCAGAAGGAGTACGAGGCCCGGGTGCAGGCCCTGGCGGAGCGCGAGGCGCGGCGGCGCGGCATCGACCGCCGGGCCTTCTTCCGCACCGGCAGCGGCATGGCCGCCGCCCTGCTGGCCCTCAACGAGGTCTTCGGACCCTGCTACCAGGTCTCGGCCGAGGAGGTCAAGGAGCCGGGCGCCTTCGAGGAGAAATGGCCCAAGGACCAGTTCATCTTCGACATCCAGACGCACCACGTTGACGTCAGCCGGAAGTGGTACGACGACACGCCGCAGGGCAGGACGACGCTGGCGTTCTTCCGCCTCCTGCGGCCCCAGGCCCTTGCCGGCCCCGCCGAGAAAAGCCTGGAGCTGCTGAACCGGGCTCATTACGTCAAGGAGATCTTCGGCGACAGCGACACGACGATGGCGGTGATCAGCGGCGTGCCGAGCCGGGACTGGGACAAGAACCCGCTGCCGCCCGACCAGATGGTGGCCACGCGCAAGTACGTCAACGACCTGGCCGGCTCGCGCCGGGTGCTGTCGCACGGTCTGCTGCGGCCCAACCTCGGCGCCAAGGAGCTGGAGGAGATGGAACGGCAGGTCAAGACGCTGAAGATCGATGCCTGGAAGATGTACACGGGAGCCGAGCTGGGCGAGAAGGCCTGGTTCATGGACGACGAGAAGGTGGCCTATCCGTTCTGGGAGAAGACGAAGAAGCTGGGCATCCGCAACCTGTGTGTCCACAAGGGGTTGCCGCTGGGGTTCTTCAATGAGAAGGCGTGCCGGCCGCTCGACCTGGAAAAGGCGGCGAAGGATTGGCCGGACCTGAACTTCATCGTCTACCACTCGGGCTACCGTGGGTCCGGCCCGCTTGCCAGAGGCATCGGCGACAAGGTCGTCGATCCCAAGAGCGACGATCCGCAGGAGATTTTCTGGATCAGCGACATCCTGCGCATCCTGAAGAAGAACCCCGGGATCAAGAACATTTACTTCGAGCTGGGCAGCACCTTCGGCCAGCTGTCGATGAGCAAGCTGCCGACGTGCTTGCACATGCTGGGCCAGATGATCCAGGTCGCCGGGGCCGATCACGTCCTGTGGGGCACCGACTCCATCTGGGGCGGCAGTCCGCAAGGTCAGATCGTCCGCATGCGCAAGCTGACCATGCCGGAGGAGCTAATCAAGAAGTACAAGTATCCCGAGCTGACCGACGAGATCAAGAACCAGATCCTGGGCCTGAACGCGGCGAAGGTGTTCGGGGTGGACGTGAAGGCGCAGCGCAAGGCGATCAAGGCGGACAAATTATCGCAGTTGCGGGAGGAGTACCGCAAGGACCCGAGCCCGGCCAATACGCAGTACGGCTGGGTGTGGGTGGAGGACGGCCGGGAGCCGACCGTGCCGGTGGGGCCGGAGGCGTAGTTGGGCTGTTGGACCCTCAAGGGTTCTGCCACCAGCGCATGGGGATGGGATACTGACGCAGCTCGCGGCGGGCGAGCCGGCGTTTGGCCACGGCGCAGACCTCGGCTCCATAGTGCCGCCGGGCCTCGTCGGGTTTCGGCTTTTGCCGTCGCTTCCGACTCTCTACCTTCACGCGCCGCAGCAGCCCGGTGCGCGGAAAGCCTACCCCACACCCCACGTACGATCCAGCGTTCCTTGACCCCCACGAGTCCGAGAGCCCGAGAAGGTCCATTGCGAGGCCCGGGCCTATTTCCTATGATGGGTGAATTGATTGGTGGGCCATTCCGCAGCCACGAGAACGGGCTTGCCTTCGCCAGGCCCAGCCTGTTTGCGAAGAAAGGAACAAACCATGTCCCAGGCAGAACTATCCGAGGAACGTCGCAAGGAGATCTTCCTGGCCTTGGTGGAGGCCCAGGATGGTGAGATGGCGGTCGCTCAATCCCGGAAAGCCATCGCCAGCCGGTTCAGCCTGAACGAGGCACAGCTCCAGCAGATTGAGCGGGAAGGACTCAACAAGCAGTGGCCCCCGCTCTGATGTGCCTGGTCAACCGCACCCGTCTGCCAACCCTCACCCCTGGGGAGGTTCCGATGACCTTGTGGGAGCAAACAGGCCGGCCAACGGTTGCCAGCCATGGAGCGAGTGCCGGTTGCATTCTGTGTGGCTGCGGCGGCAACAATCAGGGTCTTCGGCTCAGGATCCTGCAAGACCAGAAGAAGGGCAGCGGTGGACCCCTCACGGGCGACTTCGTCATTCTCGACGTGGGTGACAACAAGCACTCCGGCGCCCTGGAGGAGCTGCTGCACCAGGTGACCAACGCCCAGGAAGTGCTCCGCCTGATCCGCAGCCAGTACAGCTCCTGTGTGAGCGTCGCCAACGGCAACATCCTCGCTCTGGAGCAAGCCGGAGAGAAGGAAAGGCCATGAGCGATCCAACTCCTGGTTTGCCGGACGGGGAGGCAGGAGAACAGAGCCAGACGCAAGAAGCAGGAAGGACCCTTTCCAGACGGATTCTGGTTGTCGGGCACAGCGGGGCCGGGAAGGACACGGCCTGCGCGTACCTGGCCCGCATCACGCTCCTGCGGTTCGCCGGCACCACCAGCGATTACCTGGCCCGCCACGTCGCAGCTCGACTGGGGATCTCGCTGGAACAGGCCTACCGCAGCAGGCACGCCAACCGGAATGTCTGGCATCGGGTGGGGAACTGCATTCGCAAGCACGATCCCGGCCTGCTGGTCCGCCAGTCTTTGGAACACGCCGACATCACGGGTGGCGTCCGAGGCCTTGAGGAGATCCAGGCGTGCAGAAGGGAGCATCTCGTGGACCTGATTGTCTGGATCGACAACCCCCGCGTCCGGGCAGGCCCGACGGTCACGTTTGGCCAGCGGCACTGCGACGTCGTCGTGGCGAACCATACCGGGATGGAAGAGTTCCAGCAGCGTCTGCTGCGACTGGCATGCCTTGCCGGGATGCCCTTGAGAGGATGAGGGAAACCTCTTGGCCTTCTCTCCGGGTGGGCGGTATGATGAGCCCTGGTTGGGCATCGCAGATCGGGTCGTGGCCATTCTTCCGCTCCCGTTTTCCCTTGTCCCACACCGCCGGGTTGCAGGGTTGGGGTGAGGCTGTCCCGCGGTGTCGCGGGTGGCATCGAGCAGTTACCTTTTTCTCGGGAGGCCCTCCATGGGCAGAAAGTTGTACGTAGGCAACTTGACCTACGGCGTTGACAGCAGTGCCTTGCAGCAAATGTTCGAGCCGTTCGGGACGGTGGAGTCGGCCCAGGTCATCATGGACCGGGACACGGGCCGCTCCAAAGGGTTCGGGTTCGTCGAGATGGGCAGCGACCAGGAGGCCCAGGCGGCCATCGCCGGCCTGAGCGGCAAGGAAGTGGACGGTCGTCAGTTGACGGTGAACGAGGCCAAACCTCGCGAAGACCGGGGCGGCGGCGGGCGAGGAGGCTCCGGTGGCGGCGGTGGACGAGGCGGCTACGGTGGGGGTGGTGGACGAGGGGGTTACGGCGGCGGTGGTGGCAAGCGATACTAACCGGGTGTCCGCCTCGGCGTCCCTGTCTGGCCCTGGGCTGGAAGCCTGGGGCCTTTTCTTTTGGAACTGGATGGGTGTTGCACGGGCCTGACAAGAAGGTCTTCTGCCCTCTGCGGCTGCCGAAGGAGGGCAAGGTCGTGGAGGCACCTGCGGAAGGCCGGCTCGCGGTTGTGACCGGCTGCGGCGAGGGGAGCGTGACCTCACTTGTCTGCCGACGTCGAATGAAAAAGGGGACGCATCTCAAATCATACGAATTGACCAATTCGTATGATTTGAGATGCGTCCCCTTTTTTCACCGTCCGGGTGACCGTCTCATCGGACGAGGCCGTTGTTGAGTACGATGCGCGCCTACCTGGCGCAATCCGAAACGCCACAACGAAAGAACGGCCAGATCGGGCACTCGATCAAGGTCCGCCCCTGAGCAAGGCCTGGTAGTCCGAACCGCGATGCAGCACGGCCAGGGCGCCAGCGAACGGCTCGACGTAGTGCAGGCGATGAGCGGGTTCGCGGGGTGAACATTAGCCGCCAGCGGCGGCGCTTACTTTTTCTGTTCCACCACCTCCACGCGGAAGGTGTGGAACACCTCCTGCCCGGTGCTATCGCTGATCGTCAGAATCACGTCGGCCGGCGTGCCGTCGTGGTTGGCCGGCACCGCCCAGCGCACCGTGCCGTCGGCATCGACCTTCATCCCCGCGGGGCCGGCGTCCATGCGGTATTTCAGCCCGCCCTTGCGGGCTTTGACCCGTATCGGATAGGTGTATTCCTGGCCGCGCACCGCGCAGCCGGGCGGCGTGGAGGTAACGAACAGATAATCGATGCCCGACTTCGCGAGCGCCGCATCAAGGTCCAGGCGGTGCAGCACAAGCCGGTCGGCCGTGCGTGGGATGCTGACCAGCAGGTGCGCGTCGGGAATGAAATGAAAGCGCTGGTCGAGCGTCAGCACCACTTGATTCGGTGCGGCGTCACCCATCGGTGTGTCCAGCTCGGGCAGCGTCAGGAGCGGTCGCTGGTCGCCGACGAGGCGCAGTTCGATGCGGCCAACGTTAGGGTCGCCCGCCCCGGCGGGAATGGCGAGATAGAACGGCCCTTGCAGGGCCGGCACGTTGAAGGTGCGACTGTCGCCGGCTTCGACCGGCTTGAGGTCGGCATGGGCGAGGCAGAAGCCGAACAGGTACTTGCCCGTGGGGCCGGGGATGACCATCCGGTCGCTGCCACGCAACACCGCACTGCCGGGGGCCACCGTCAGCACGTAGGCGTGTTCGCTGCCCGATATAACGCCGAAGGTGCGGCCGTCGCTGGAACCGCGCATCAGGGCATTGGCACCCCGATGGACATGGCCGACCGGGCGCACCTCCAGGTCAATCAGCTGCAGGCTGCGAATGTCGCAGAGGAAATCGTCGCCGGTGATCGGCTCGCGGACGGTTTGCAGCAGGAGCGGCCCATCCGAGCCGTAACCCATGCCGATGCCCGACACGGGGTCGCTGATCGGCAAGGTCGCTGTCTGCTCGCGCTCGCCGGTCAGCAGGTCCCAGCGCTGGACCACTTTGGTGTCTGGATAGACGAGGACGAGCTTGCTCATGCCGGCGGCCACCAGCACATTGTCGGCGGCCACGGGCAGGAATCGGACCACCTTGCCTTCGTTGACGTCGAACACCGCGAGCTGCCGAACCTTGGCCAGGCGGAGAATCAAGAACCGGCCGCCCCCGCCGAGTACCACCTGCTGAATGGGTTCGGGCAGGGTTCGCGTTACCGTGTCCCCAGGTAAGGGCGGGGGTTGGAGCGGCAACGGCTGGGGCGGCGGCGCCAGGGTTCCGCGCTTCACAACCGCAACGGGCGCCTGCGCGCCGGATCGGGCTGTGGCGCCAACCCGGCGGGCGCCGGCCCGTGCCCCGCCACCGGAAGCGCCCGTTTCCACGCCGTGTACGTCCACCAGGCAGCGACGCCCACGCACCCCACGGCGCCGAGTCCGACGCCAAGGACCAGCGTGAGCACGACGGCAAGCGGCAGCGGGCGCGCCGATCGCGGCCGGGCGCCTGAATCGCGGGCGCCGCGGGTGGTGGGTTTGCCGGGCTCGGCGGTCGGCGTGGCTTCGTCCGGCGGCAGCGGGCGCCCGCGGCTGTCGAGGCGCAGGTTCAGCGCTCCCTGGTAGGCATTGCCAAACCAGGCCAGGTACAGCCGTTGTTTCCACGGCAACGAGTAATACAGGCGATTGCGGTATTTCTCAATGTTTTCCCCGGTATCGGCCCAGACGACTTTCTTCAGCGGCACGTGCCTCTTGCAACGGGCACAGTAGGTGCCGCCGCCAAGCGGCCGAAAGGGACATTCGAGCAGGACGTAATCGTCGCCCGACACCACGGTGATACCGTCGCACACCACGTGCCGGTACGCCCGCGAGAGATGGTCGCATGGACCTGGTGTCGCCATGATGGGACCTCCAAAGATGCCAACGCCGGATGGATGGCACAACGACCCGGTCGCTGCCTGATGCCGACACGAGCGAAGTCGGCCGCATGGGTCGCCCACGCTGGCGATCCGATTCGGGCTTTGGACAAGCATTAACCGGCCTGGAAAGTGGCTAACCACTGCCGTCGATTGTAACCGCGGCGCCGCTAACCCGCAAGCGGGACGATTTGAAGCTCACGAATTCGATAGTCCAGCGGGACGAGCCGTGATAGGCTGACTGGAGCCGGAATCCAGTCACCGGCAGAACCAGAGAATTGGGACGACTCGCACAATGCCCAGGTCCAGGCACTCTGGAACCCAACGGGGTTGCAACTGGGCGATGCTGCTGATGCGAGGCCAAGCGTGGCTCAACGAACCCCAGAATACCTCGGCCTTCAGCGGCAAGCAGCTATCAAAACCCTTGCCCTGCTCTGTTACGCAGTCGCCCTGGCGGGAGCCGGCCTGTTTGGCGTCTGGGTGCTGTCCTGGGGCGTGTTCGGTCCAGGCATCGCATCGCCCATCGCGGCCCCCTGGCCTTGGCTGATCGATCTGGGGTTGCTCGTCCTGTTTGGCGTGCAGCACAGTGGCATGGCCCGTGAGCGCTTCAAGCGCTGGCTGTGGCCGAGAACGGCCCGGCTGGAACGCGCAACCTATGCGGCACTGTCCGGCGTCCTTCTGGCCTTGCTGGTCCTGTGCTGGCAGCCTCTGGGCGACCTTACCTTCTGGCGTCTGCCGTCAGCATTCGTCGCTCTTTCCCTGGTGGGCGGACTCGGCCTTGCCCTGGTCAATGCCCGCTTCGATCACTTCGGCCTGTTCGGTCTGCGACAAGCGTGGTTTCCGCATTCTGCCGCCACGGAGGAATTGCTGATTGTCGGCCCCTATCGCTATCTCCGCCATCCGCTGATGGCGTGCCTGCTGCTGTTCCTGTGGGGCCAGCCGGTGCTGTCGCTGGATCTGCTGTTGCTGGATGGCGGCCTGACCGTCTACATCATCATTGGGCTGTTCCTGGAGGAACGCGACCTGGTCATGCGATTCGGCCCGGCCTACGCCGACTACCGCCGCCGCGTGCCGGCCTTGATCCCGTGGCGCTGGCCCGCTCCGCCGGCGCGTTACCCCGCCCTGCCCGCAGAGGAGGTTCCTTCGTGACTCCGTCGTCGTTCGGTCCGATCCGGGCCGTCTACTTCGATGCTGTCGGCACCCTGATTCATACCTCGCCCAGCGCCGTTGCCACCTATCACGGGATCGGCCAGCAATTCGGTAGCCGGCTGCTGCCGGGAGCCATCGCCGAGCGCTTCAAGGCTGCCTTCGCCGAGCAGGTCGAGCTGGACCAGCAGCGTGGCCTGGTGACCAGCGAGGAGCGCGAGGTTGCGCGCTGGCGGACCATCGTCGGACAGGTGCTGTCCGACGTCGAACGCAAGGAGGAGTGTTTCCAGACCCTCTACGACCACTTTGCCCGGCCGGATGCCTGGGCGGTCGATCCAGACGCCGAGGAGACGCTGGCCTGGCTTGCGGAGCGCGGCTTTCGCCTGGGGCTCTGCTCCAACTTCGACAGGCGGTTACGCGGCATCCTGGCCGGCATGCCGCAATTGAGCCGATTGCAAGACGTGGTCATCAGTTCGGAAGTCGGCTTTTGCAAGCCGGCCCGGGAGTTCTTTGCCCTGCTGCCCCAGCGGACGGGCTTGCCGGCAAGCCAGATTTTGGTTGTCGGCGACGATCTGAACAACGATTATTGGGGAGCGAGGCACGCGGGACTGGCCGCGCTGCTGCTCACTTCGAGGGACAAGAAGGCCCGCCGGGCCGATGACGCGGTCAAGCGGCTGCTTGAGGTGCCGGCCTGGTTCATCCTGAAGTCCCCATCGAAGAGATGGCCGGAATAACTCCGATCGAGAAACGAACACACCAATGGAGGAAGATCAATGATGCTGACCGCACTGCTGGGTCTGAGTTTCCTGAACGCTTCCTTCCAGGCAGCGGAATCGCGGGTCGTGACCGCGCTGGTCAAGGAGCTGAAGGACGCCGACGAGAAAAAGCGCATCGATGCGGCCCGGGAACTGAGCAAGCTCGGCGCGGATGCGAAGGGAGCGATCCCCGCCCTGAGCGAGGCCCTCAAGGATGAATCGCCCAAGGTGCGGGCGCACGCCGCCTTCGCCCTGAAGCAGATGGGTGCCGTGGCCAGGCCGGCGGTGCCGGCCCTGATCGCGACGCTGAAGGACAGGGACGAGGAGGTTCGCTGCGTCGCCGCGGATGCGCTGGGGAGGATCGGGTCCGCGGCCAAGGAAGCGATTCCCGCACTGATCGAGGGGTTCAAGGACAAGGAGGCCGCCGCTCACTGCATGAACGCCCTGGCCTTGATGGGCGACGCCGCCAAGACTGCGATCCCCGCCCTGACCGAGGCGATGAAGACGGCGGACCTTCGCTCAGACGCGGCCCAGTGTCTCGGCCGGATGGGGCCGATCGCACTGCCGGTGCTGAAGAAGGCGCTGGAGGAGAAGGACGAGGACGTCCGGATCGACGCCATCATCGGCCTGGGACTGATGGGCAAGGAAGCGGTGCCGGCGCTGCTGCCGATGCTCAAGGATCGGGAGGCGGACGTTCGGCTGAACACGGTTGTCACGCTGGGCAAGATGGGGCCCAACGCCGTTGCCGCGGTGCCGGGCCTGATTCCGTTGCTGAAGGACACTGTCCGGGACGTCCGCACGCAAACGGCTGTGACCCTGCAATCGATCGGCCCCGGTGCCAGGGATGCGATCCCGGCGTTGATGGAGGCACTGAAGGACAAGGAAGAGCAGGTCCGGTCGGCTGCCCAGAATGCGATTCAGCGCATTCAGAAGCCGCGCTGATTTTTTCTGTAACACCGGGCCCACTTTCCGCACTGTAGGGGTAGCCATGAAGGATGAGCAGCAAGACGCGCTGGAACGCGCCCGGCAGGGCGACGTTCAGGCCCTGGGCTTCTTGCTGGAGAGCTACCGCCCCTACGTCCGCGTTTTGGTCCGCACGCTGCACCGCAATCGGCTGCAAAGCCGGCTGGACGATTCGGACCTGATCCAGGACGCCCTGCTGCAAGTGCAGCAGAGCTTTGCGAGCTTTCGCGGTCAGACGGTGGGCGAGTTCGTGAGCTTCTTGCACCTGGTGGTGGTGCGCAGCACGGGGCACACGCTGCAAGGGCACCTCGATGCGGCCCGCCGTGACGTTCGCCGGGAGCAGCCGATCGAGGACGTGAGCGGCCTGGTCGATCCCCAGGCCGGCTCGCCCAGCAGTGCCGCCATCCGCCAGGAGCAGGCGGTCCGCATGGCCAACGGCCTGGCCCGGCTTCCCGACGACATGCAGCGGGTGCTGCTGGGCCGGCACGTCGATGGCTTCTCCTACGCCGAACTGGCCGTGCAGCTGGGTCGGAGCGAAGGGGCCACGCGGGTGCTGTACACGCGGGCCCTGCGACGGTTGCGGGAGGAGTGCCGGGAGGAGTAGGGTTTTGTGACGACCCCTGCCGGCTTGCCCGGCAGGTGAAGGAGGTCGCTGGCTAGAAGGGCAAGAGAAAAGAATGGATTTGCGACCCTCCCTCTAGCCAGCGAACTCCTTCACCTGCCGGGCAAGCCGGCAGGGGTCGAGAAGAAACGGAGAACGCCAATGTCCCCAAACCTGGACGAAGCCCGTGACGAGCGTCTGGCCGGCGTACTGGCCGAGGCCCTGGAGGCGTTACGCAGCCACGGCTCCCTCGAGATCGAGACCTGGAAGTCGCGCTACCCCGAATACGCGACCGAGCTGGCAGACCTCCTCGACACCCTCTGCTCGTTCGATGCGGCCCTGGCCGGCTGCGCCAGCGGCTTCAGCCAGGAGACGGTCGAGTTTGCCTCCACGGAAGCCTCCACGGACGTTCGCATTCCCCTGTTCGAGGGCGAAGCGCCGATGCCGGCGCAGATCGGCAGGTTCCGCATCGTGCAGCGCCTGGGAGCGGGCGGCATGGGGGCCGTGTACAAGGCCCACGATTCGCAACTGCACCGGCTGGTAGCCATCAAGGTGCCTCGCTTCCAGGGCTCTCCAGTGCAGAGACAGCACCTCCAGCAACGCTTTTTGCGCGAGGCCCGGGCCGCCGCGGCGCTCAAGCACCGGCACGTCTGTCCCATCCACGACGTTGGCGAACACAGCGGCTTGCCTTACATCGTCATGCAATTCGTCGAGGGTCGCTCTCTGGCGGAGCGGCTGCAGGAGATCGGCCGCTTCGAGGATTGCCGGCAGGCCGTGGTCCTGGTGCGCGAGGTGGCCGAGGCCCTGGCTGTCGTTCACGCCGCCGGTATCGTCCACCGCGACCTCAAACCGGGCAACATCCTCCTGGATGCGGAAGGCCAGGCTGTGCTGACCGACTTCGGCCTGTCCCGGCCGGAGTTCGACGTCGAGCACCTGACCGCCGATGGCACCCTGGTGGGCACGCCTGCCTACATGGCCCCGGAACATGCGGCCCCACGTCTGGGTCCGGTCGGTCCCCGGACGGACCTGTACAGCCTGGGTGTGGTCCTTTACCAGATGCTGACCGGCCGGCTGCCCTTCGAGGGCCAGGGGCTGGCCCTGGTCTACCGGATCGCCGAGGAGAGCCCCGAGCCCCCTTCCCGGCTCCGTCCGGACCTGGACCCTGCCCTGGAAGCGATCGTCCTGCGAGCGATGGCACGCCGGCCCGAGGACCGCTTTGGCTCCGCCAGCCAGATGGCTGCGGCCCTCAACGGCTGGCTTGGCTCGCCACCGCCGCTGACCGAGGCTGCGTCCACCGTGGCTCCGGAACACTCCACCGCCCAGACGGCCCTGAGACCGGTCCGGGACGTGGCTCCACCGGTTCCCCCGGCTTCGCCTCGGCGGCGACTGCTGGCCGTCATCACTCCGCGCCGCCGGCAATGGCTGATGCAGGGCGCTCTCGCAATGGGTCTGCTGGTCGGCGGCCTGGTGTTGTGGCAGGCCGGAATCAACAAGAACACCGAGAAACCGCCAACCATGTCGTATTCCGACAACGCCCTGGAACCCAAAGCCAAGAGCGAGCAACACCAGGCGGAATACGCCAAGGCGCTGGCGGAGGCCCAGAAGGCCCTCGCGGAGAAGCAGTACGAAATGGCCCTGGCCGCTCTGACAAGGGCCGAAGGGACGATTGTGGTCGATAAACAAAAAGCCGAAAAGCTTCGTCGTCAGGTCCTGGAGGCCAGGGAGGAGCAACGCCGGCTGGCCTACCAACAGGCCATGCAGACCGGCCGGCAGGCCCTGATGGCGAAGAAGTACGACGAGGCGGTCCGAGCGTTCCAGATGGCCCTGAGCCTCAATCCGAGCGACCCGGGAGCCCTGGCCAGTCTCAAGACAACTCAAGGCGCCATGAGCAGTGTCGCCCCGAAGACCCGGCAGGACGAATACAAGCTGGTCATGCAAGCGGGCCGCGATGCCGCTCAGAAGCAGGACCTCCCCAGGGCCATCACCGCGTTTCGCGAGGCCCTGCGGCTGCGGCCGGACGACCCCGAGGCCCGGGGTGGGCTCCTTGCGGGTCACGCGGCCCAGTCGTTCCTGGATGCGTTCACCCTCAGGGCGCAGGCATCTCGGGAGCGCATGGGACCAATCTCCCTCGTCGGACACTCCGCCGCGGTCAGCAGCGCGTGCTTCAGTCCCGATGGCCAGCGCATTGTCAGCGGCAGCGACGACAAGACCGTGAGGATCTGGGATGCCCGGGCCGGAGAGGAGGTCCGTTCTCTCAAAGGTCACGCCGACCGGGTGTCCAGCGTCAGCTTCAGTCCCGACGGCAAACGAGTCGCCAGTGTCAGCGCGGACCGGACCGTGAAGATCTGGGATGCCAACACAGGACAGGAAGTTCTCACTCTCCGGGGACACACAAACAAAGTCACCAGCGTCAGCATCAGTCCGGACGGGAAAAGGCTGGCCACGGCAAGCCTTGACGGGACCGCGAAGGTCTGGGACGCCGAGACGGGCCAGGAGATTTACTCCCTTCGAGTCCCCCGATCAGGCAGCGAAGATCGACTGGCCCCGGTCAGCGTCTGTTTCGCTCCCGACGGCAAACACATCGTGACCGGCGGCGGAGGCCAGGCCGTGACTGTCTGGGACAGTCGGACCGGCCAGGAGGTTCTCTCCCTCAAGGGAGAAGGCGGCATTTCCAGCGTCAGTTTCAGCCCCGACAGCAAACGCATCGCTTGCGCCGGCTGGGACAAAACCGTTCAGGTGTGCGACGCCCAGACGGGGCAGAAGATCGTCTCCCTCAAGGGGCACGGGAAATCCGTCACCAGCGCCAGCTTCAGCCCGGATGGCAAACAGCTTGCCAGTGCCAGCAAGGACGGAACGGTGAAAGTGTGGGACGCGGTCAAGGGCACGGAGATCCGGAGCTTCAAGGGGCGGTCGCCGGTCTCCAGCGTCAGCTGGAGCAGCGACGGCAAATCGATCGCCACCGCCAACGAGGACGGCACCCTGTCAATCTACCGTGTGGATTCGCCGGCGCCGCCGGATTCGGGCAAGGAGTAAAGCGTCACGTACGGGAGGCTGGCTCACTTCCAGTAGCGATTCCGTCGGATGAGGTAATACAGGGCATCGCAGCGCCAGCCGCCCCTGCCCTGCTTCTCGTCCCAGAAGTGTGTGCGGACGTAGTCCCGCACGTCCTCCTCGGTGATGAGCCGGGAGTAGGAGTCCGGCTCGCGGTCGTTGAGCATGAAGCGCGCGATGGCCACGGCGTCCTCGAAGCTGGTCGTCGCCACCTTGCCGGGGACCGCGATGCGCTCAACGCGAAACTCCGGATGGCGGTGCAAGTCCGGATCAATCGAGGTCAGGTCGAAGCGGCGCGATCCAAACGCTTCCAGCATGGCGTTGCAGCCGGAGTCAGGGTGCTTCAGGATCACCACCAGGACGCCCTTCTCGGAGAGCCGATCAGCGCAGCGAAGAACGTAACCGGCCCATTTGTGGTCGGGAACGTGATAGAGGACGTGGCGGATGAACCCCAGGTCGATGGCCGGGGGAACTTCGCTGTCGGCGATGGTCCCGGCGATCACCCGGGCCTGCGGACAGGAGCGCGTGAGCAGGTCTCGCATGGACGGATTGGGCTCGACGGCGACAACGGAGCGAAACCGCGTCAGCAGCCAGCGCGTCAGGTCGCCCGAGCCGCTGCCCCAATCGACGACAACGGAGTCCGGGCCGCAGCTAGCGACGACCTCGTCCAGCAAGGGAATGGTGCCGGGCCGTTCGTTGTAGCAGCGCAGCAGGGTCTGGAAGTCGCTGGCGTAGGTGGGGCTGTCGGATGGGTAGAATATGAGCGTAGACATGGTTGGCCTCCTCGCCGGGTCACGCCGTCGGCGCTGGTATCGGCGAAGGGTACACGTACATTTCCTCGACCGGCAGCCCGCCGACCACCTTGCCGTGGAAGCGGGTAGCGACCGGCCCAGGGTATCCCCGCTTGCTGTCCAACGCCGCCTTCGCCAGGGGGTCATCTGCTCCGATCAGCTTTACCTGGAAGGGGTCGAAGGGCGGGTCGAGGAGCTGCACGGCGATTCGGAGGACCTCCCCGTAGGCAACGTCGAAGTTATCGTCTGTGATTTGGTCCGAGGCGACGTAGAGACTCCACGCGCCCTCGTCACTATCTTTCAGCCAAAACGCCGTCTTGATAGGGACGTACTTCTGGAATTCACCAAGGAATCTGGCCCCCGCGTCGATTTGATCGATTACCAGCGGCCCCTGATCCATTGCATCACCCCGTTCTTTTTGTCCGTGATGGCGTGGTAGAGCTTCTTGGCCTTCTGGTGCGACGTGGTCTTGTAGCGGGCCAGCTCGTTCCAGTCCTTGACCACCAGCCAATTGTTCCCAAGATCCGGATTCGCGGCCGAGTCGGCCAACCGTGCCGCATCCAGGTCGGCCATCTTGACCAGTTCCAGGACACTATGCGTCCAGCACTTCTCGGAAAACTTCCTGTCGTCGAAGATTACTTCCGGCGTGGCGGCCACGCGCACCAGGACGCAGGCCTTGAGTCCACATTCGATGGCATAACCGGCGATGTAATACGCGGCGGACCAGCGGTGATCGTCGAGCTGACGCTTCGCATCCACAACCCAGCGTTCAGCCAGCTGCTGCCACTCGAGTCGGGTCACCGCGATGCCTCCCTGCCAACATCCGGGCGATCACTCCAGCTCATGTTAGCAGATCCCGGCACCGGTGGGTACGGAAGCAGAGCTTCACCAGCGTCAGGTAGAGCTGCATGTCTCCACACAGCCGGTAACTATGGGCTTCCGCCTGAGATTCGAGCCGGTCGAGATGCTCCTCCGTGAGGGCTGGAATCATTCATTGAGCCGGGTCGCCGTGGGGATTGCTCCCCACGGCGACCCGGCTCCAATCATACGAATCTGAAACTCGTATGATTGGAGATGTGTCCTCTTTTCCCCTTTTCCCCCTTTTCCCCTCTCCCGTGCGACCTACTGACAACAGTAATGCCCCGTGGTCAGAATGGCAACGGCCGGAGGAAGGGCCCGATCAATGATTCCGATGCCCCACCCGATCCGCCATCGCCAGCGCGTCTTTCCCTTCACGGGGACGTTTGTGGTGCCGATGGCCCGCTGCTCCTTGCCAGAAGTTCAAGTCGGTCCGCCTTTCGGGCGTCGAATCGGTCGATCTCGTGCCTATCGGGATCCTTGGGGTCGTAGATCACCAGAACCACGTCGCCCAGATTGATTTCGCCTACCTGATACGGGATAAACCATCTGATCCGCTTATTTCGGACCTTCGTGGCGCCGCCCTCCTGGCTCTGAAACGTGTACCCAAAGATGTTGATGAAACGACCCTTGCGCCCGGTCACTATCTCCAAGCAGTCGATCATCGCAAGAGCTGGAGAACCTTCCGCGATCAACCGGACCCTTCGGCGGATGTCTCGGAATCCAAGCGCCGCCAGTGAAACGCCGCCCCCATTGACCGCCAGGCTAATCAATAGTACACCGATCGAAGCCCCAAGAATGCTGTGGATGGCGAAGGTGCGGTTCACCTGCGGGTCGGAAGGAAGAAAGACGACGTTCAGCGCTTGCCCGACCTGGGCACTGTCCCAATCTTGTTGTGACACCTGAACCGAGCCTTTGAATTGTTGGCCAGCGACAGTAAATTCGTAATCAAGGTGATAGATGTGCGAGGATTTGCGGAGACCCCGCGTTTGTTGCTTCTGCGTGATCGTTGCCTGCGCTCTTTCGCCAACAAGATACAACGTCAGATGGCGGAAATCGACGGACATTAGCATGGCGGGCGTGAATATCAGCAGTCCCGGCAACAACAGAAGAACGCCGAACCCTAGGTACGGACTTTGAAAGCGGTTTGCGTATTTGAAAAACAGGCGGAAGCGCGAGAATTGCCTGGGCAACGGCTCTTGTGGTCTGCGCGACGCCGGCTTGAAGGAGCAAATCGTTCGTCGCGGCATGAGCCAAAGGTGGTAGAACAAGAACAATCCCCACGCCGCAAGAACGGCGAGGCCGGCCCACAGACAAATGCTCAAATCGCCGAATGCTTGCGGATTGGTCATCGAGTGAAGTCCAACGAACATCATCACGCCGCAAAAACCGGTGACAGGAACGGACAAGACAATGGCCATTCCGACCGGCAAAGCGGACGACGGCGAATGGCCGACGGGAAATCGACCTGTCAAGGAGCGCACCCCCTGGCTTCCCTTCGTTGCGGGCTTCGCCAGATGATCGGCTAAGCGGCGCTCGAGTTCAAACGCGGTGCTTCCCAGCCCATATTCGATGACCAGATTCCCTTGGCCGCGCGTTCGGATGGCAAACCCGCACCGGCCTCCCCGATACTTGAACAGGTGAACGATGTCGTCGATTTGGTCGAGCGGCAGCGTAAACAAGGCGGCGCTTTTCAAGAGCCGATAGCGAATTGAACATGCCAGCAATTCGTACGACACAACGATTCGCAAGCCGTTCCACCACTTCGCGAAAACCAAGAAACCCAGGAAAACGAACCAGGGGCCGAGACAAACGTTCCCCTGAGCGAATTCGTAGGCACCGCCGCAAATCGCCAGGACCGAGAGTAGAGTCCACAGGGCCAAGCGGACGCGCAACCGATTGGCGTTGAAGTCTTCGCGCAGCAGGACCTCCTCGGTCATGATCGATGCCTCCAGTGGCCGAACGACGCCAGCCTGCGGCCAGGGGCCAGGATGCCGGTGAACCTGGTGTACCGAGATGGCCCCAACGTCCGCACCTGCGGTTAGTTCGAGACTCAATTAGTTGGCTATCACGTCAACGGTCAGCCTACTACGGTTTAGCTCACCATGCCACTTTTTTCCCGCCAGAAATGGCGAAGCCCAGGGTGAGCGGCCCCGGGCACAAGCTCAATCGCGCGGATGGTCGGCTTCGGGGTTTGTTTGGCGGCTTGTGCCCAAGCTTTCCTGCGGTGTCATCGGGGATACCTTGGCCGGTGGTGAGCAAAAACATCCGCCCGCGTGATTCCCCCGAACACCGAAGCAAACTCGCCGATCAAGTTCCGGGCAGAAATCACTTCACCATCGACGTTGAACCGAAGGTCTGGGGATGATTCACCGATCCCAATGCTGGAAAAAGCTGGAAAAAGTGCCAGGAGCCGTTTCACCGAATCTTTACATTGCGTTCCGCTTGCTCGTGGCCCAGAAACGAACCCTTTTCCACCTGACCTTCACTTTCGACCGGCCGACCCGAGAATCGCGACAAGGGCAATGTCGGTCAGGACAATTGCAGTCCCGGATGGAGTCGGACCGCATCGATTCATCGTTTTTCGGCTTGGGTCAACCGCCCGATTGTTTTGAGCATGACAGCCGCGCAGACACTCGAACAGGCTGGTGAACTGTGGTTCTGGGGGGCTCATCGGCAATACGCGGTGGCGATTGCCATTATCTGATCGTGTCAATTGCACATGAATTGCCGTATGCTCGAAGACGCCATTGGCTTCCCCAGATCGACAGCCACCGAAAGCAAACGGCGACTTCGGCGGCGGAACTGTCACCAACTGTGGGCCCGATCAGGCAGAGACAACTCGTCCGGATTCCCCAAAGTGGTCTTTGGCCAACGCACAGCAAGGGTGTAAACTGGTCTGTTGCAGGAGGAGGGTCCGGTCCGGTCGTGTGGAGGCATCGGTCCCCACGAAGCGGTTGCAGCAACCTGGCTGCGGTCTCCGCTTCCCCCGTTGCCGATGTTGAATGGTGCTGCCGACATTGGTTCGGCAGACCCTCGCAAACTTCAAGTTGGAGGATTCCATGAGAGCCGCTCTTCTTCGGTGGGTCTGGCTCCTCGCATTGGTCCCTGGGTTCGTCGCTGCTCGCCCTCTCGGTGCCGCGGAACAGACCAGGCCGCCCAACGTCGTGCTGATCCTCGCCGACGATCTCGGCTATGGCGATCTCGGTTGCTATGGGCAGAAACTCATCAAAACTCCACTCATCGACAGGCTCGCGGCCGAGGGCATGAAGTTCACCAACGCCTACGCTGGTGCCACCGTCTGCGCTCCGTCGCGCTGTTCCCTGATGACGGGCAAGCACAACGGTCATGCGTTCATCCGCGGCAACAAGGAGATCAAACCCGAAGGTCAGGTTCCCATGCTGGCCGACACGTTCACCATCGCCCGCCTGCTCAAGAAGGCGGGTTACAGCACCGGCATCGTCGGCAAATGGGGCCTCGGCAAGCCGGACTCCGACAGCGTGCCCAACAAGATGGGCTTCGATTATTTCTTCGGCTACAACTGCCAGCGCCTGGCCCACGAATACTATCCCGAGTACCTCTGGCGCAACGACGCCAAGGTCATGCTCAACGGCAAGAAATACTCGCATGACCTGATGGCGGAGGAAGCGCTCGCCTTCGTGAGACAGAACAAGGATCGGCCGTTCTTCCTCTACCTGGCATTCACCATCCCGCACCAGAAGCTGCAAGTGCCGGACCTCGAACCCTATGGCAAGGAAACCTGGCCGGAGAACTTGAAGAAACTGGCCGCGATGATCACCCGCATGGACCGCGACGTCGGCCGATTGCTGGACCTGCTGAAAAAGCTGGAGATCGACGACAACACGCTCGTGTTCTTCACCAGCGACAACGGAGCGGCATACAAGGATGCGCTCTTCAACCATTCCGGTCCGCTGCGCGGCAACAAGCGCGACATGTACGAGGGCGGCATCCGCACGCCGCTGATTGCGCGCTGGCCGGGCAAGATCAAGGCGGGCGCCGTCACCGAGCAGGTGTGTGCGTTCTGGGATTTCCTGCCGACGTTCGCGGATCTGACGGGACAGAAGACGCCTCCCGGGATGGACGGCATTTCGATCCTTCCGGTCCTGCGGGGCGGCAAGCCAATCGAGCATCCCCCGCTGTACTGGGAGTTTCACGAGCGCGGCTTCGATCAGGCCGCCCGCATCGGCGATTGGAAAGCTGTCCGCAACGGCGCCGGGAAACCCCTGGAGATCTACGATTTGAAGGCGGACCCCGGCGAAAAGACCAATCTCGCGGCCCGGCATCCGGAGATGGTCAAGCGCTTTGAAGACTACCTCAAGACGGCCCGCGTCGATTCGGAGATCTGGCCCATCAAAGAGAACAAGCAGGCGCCGAAGGACGACAAAGAATGAACACCAATCAACCCCTCGCCCTTTCACGCCGCGAGCTGCTGGCTTCAACCCTGCTCGCGGGAATGTCCGGTGCCCTGCCCGGGATGGCGTCAGACCGTCCCGAGCCGGAACAGCCCAAATGGCAGAAGGCGGTCCTCGCTTATCTGCAAACGCTGGCCCGCCCCGACGGCGGTTTCGCCTGGGCCGACCAACCACAATCGCATCTGACCCCCACGTTCGCCGTCGTCGGCTGTTACCACCTGCTCAAACAAGCCCCACCCGACCGGGCGAAAGTCGCCGACTTTGTGCGCAACAATCATCCGTTCAAGCTGAAGAAGCTGGAACGCGAGATGCACTATTTCGAGTTCCAGCAGATTCAAAGCCTGCTCTGGCTGGGGGAAGACTGCGCAGGGCTTTCGGGAGCAGGTCCGCACCTGGAAGAAGCCGTTCGTCTACGCCAAACAGTACGAAAAATCGGGCCATCCCATCTTCCGCTACGAATTGCAAGCGTTCATCTGCCGGGCCCTGCTCGGCCTGCCGCTGGACGATCTGGACGGTGAGTTTCCCAGGTATCTGGACAGCCGACGCCGGGCCGACGGCAGCTTCAACAATACCCCGGCGGAGGACGGCAGCGGCGGCCACGTCATGAATACCTGGTGGGGCCTGCAAGCGCTGCGGGCCCAAGGCCGCCTCCGCGAAAAGAAGGAAGAAACGGTCAAGTGGCTACAGTCGTGCCAGCTGCTCAGCGGTGGTTTCACCTATCAACCGAAGCCGGAGTTTGCCGGCGTCGAGAACGCGGTCTACACCTGGGCGGCGGTGCGGTCGTTGCAAGCGATCGACTCCGGGCCGGCGGATCCCAAAGCGTGCGTTCGCTATCTCAATTCTCTGTGGAATGTCGATGGCGGTTTCGGAGAGCGACCCGGCTGGCGAAGTAACCCCGTGGCAACCTACTACGCTCTGGATGCACTAGCCGCTCTGGGAGCGCTGGATTCCGCGCTGGAGAACATAAATCCTGAGCTTGTCGTCGCGCTGCCGAACGACTTCAAGGTGTTCACGATTCAGTTTCAGGCGCACGGCCAGGGCAGTCCCGCCGAGGCCGTGGACCTGGCCCGGGCGCTGCGCATCCATCTGTGGGGAGCGAAAAACGCCAAACCGGGCTGGATCAAGCGGGCGCAGGAGATCGCCGACCGGCAAAACGTGCCGGTGACGTTCTTCGTGGCGAACGAGGAATATGGCACCTGGGTGAGCGTGCCGGGGCTGGGAACGTACAGCCACACCAGCGACGTCATGGCCCCGCCGGGGGCGGACTTCGGCGCTTCGCTGGCCAACAAAGGCGTGGTCAGCTGGCCGGAATACCGAGAGAAACGTCTGACGCCGCTGCTCAAAGCGAAGGGCCGGCTTTACTGGCAATTTGGAGAGAATGAGGAGATCGCACGTCTGTATCTGGACGATTCGCTGGCGCGGGGCGGCTACTCGGCCATCAGCACGTTTCACTTCGGCAATCCCGATTTCACCAATAGCGAGCCGTTCTTACAGCAGTATCGCGGAAAGATCCCATTCATCGCTTTGCAAGACGCTCACGGTCTCGAACCATGGTGGTTCGCGGACATGACCACGGGGTTTCGCACAGTCTTCCTGGGCGAGGAGGCGAACTGGGAGAACTGGTTGCGTGCGTTGCGTCAGAACTGGGTCGTGGCCATCCGTCACGATGCAGTCAGCGGCGGCAAGACCTGGATGCACGGCGGTTCAACCGAGGTCGTATGGTTCGTGAAAGCCAACGAACGGGCCTGGCGCTGGTGGGACAATCCAGGAATCGAGCGGCCGCTGGTCTCGATTGTGGCCGTCACGCCGCAGGACGAGTTCGAGGTCGCCCGGCCCGAGAAGGGCGTCGCGATCCGTGTCCGCTGTGCCTGGGAAAATACAACGCAAGGGCAGCCGAAGCGGCCGTTGACGGAGCTGGTGAAGCTGCTCCTGGACGGCAAGGAAACGACGCCGAAACTGGTGACGAAAAAGGCGGCCGGCAAGGGAGCGGCGTTCGCGGATCATTACCACGAGCTGCCGCTGCCCGCACTGGGATCGGGGAAGCACACGGTGGAAGCGGTGGTGCGCGTGCTGGCAACAATGAAGGAAGCGAGGCGGACGATTGAGTTCGGCGGATAACCCAGACTTCCGTCAGACCTCCTCCGCGGACGGATGGACCTGCGGGACGTAACCAGCCCGGATCACCTGAATGGTTGATCGAGGCGTGAGAACATCGACCTGTTCACCCTTCGGACGGGAGATTCGTTCCTCATAGCCTCCCGGCGACCAGGCGAGCAACTGCCCTTGCCACAGCAACCAGGCGACCCCGGCAACTTCCCTTCGCGTGACAACCACGCCATCGGGCAGATCATCCAGGCTCGCCTCGAAGCAGCATTGCGTGCCGTCCCGGTTCAGCCGCTCAGCGTGCAACTGATTGTCCAGGGCCGCGGCGGTTGCGGCGCCGCCCGGCCAGGCGCTGCAGAACGCCCTGTACTGCTCCCGGCGGCACTCCGCACAGGGACGATGGCCCGCGGCCAGGCCGGTCGCTTCGTCCAGGAAGAACAGCTCCGTGTAGTGGCCGGGCGTCAGGATCTTCCGCCAGCGACCCCGGAACTCCAGCACACACAGCAGCCAGCGCTTCACCTGCCAGGCTCGGCGGATGCGCCCTTCTGGATCGTGGAGGACGCCGCGATTACCGAAAAACGTGCCCCGCTCCGGCGTGGCGACGATCTCTCCGAACGGCGTGACGCGGTTCTGTCTCGGCATGGGGAGCTTCTCCTGGAAGAACGATGGCTCAGGGGCTGGCTCGGGGGCAGAAAAAAGTGTATAAAGCAGACCCCAGTGGGGCAACCGCATCACCGAAAGATACAGCAATGGACTTACACCTGAAGAATCACGTGGCGGTCGTCGTGGGTGGAGCGAGCGGCATCGGTCTCGCCACCGCAAGGACGTTCACCGCCGAAGGGGCCCAGGTGGCCCTCTGGGACCGTGCCGATACCGTGTCCCAAGTTGCCGACGCGCTGGCGAAAGAATACGGCGTCCGGGCGATCGGCGTCCGCGTTGACGTGACCGACGAGGAGGGAGTCCGCTCGGCGTTCCAGACCACCGTGAGCCGGCTGGGCAAGGTCGATCACCTCGTTCACGCCGCGGCGATCGGCTCGGGCAAGTTCGGCTTTCCCTTCACGAACCTGAGTCCCGCCGACTGGCCGCGGGTGCTGCAAATCAACGTCATGGGGATGGTACACGTGGCCCACGTTGTCGGACCCGCGATGATCGAGCAGGCCGGAGGGACGATGGTGTTCCTGGCGTCGATCGCGGGGCAGATCGGTTCGCAAACCGATCCCCCTTACAGCGCGTCGAAGGCGGCGAACATCAATTTCGCTCAGTGCCTGGCCAAGGACCTCGCCCCGCACGGCGTCCGCGTGAACACCGTGTGTCCGGGGATGGTCCAGACGCCGCTGAACCGCGGCGTCTGGCAGGCGTGGTACGAGCAGGCGCCAGTGGCCGAGCGACTGAGCTACGAGGAATGGGCTGGACGCAAGATCCGGGCCCTGGTCCCCCTCGGCAAATGGCAAACGCCGGAAGCGCTCGCCGACATGATCGTGTTCCTCTCCTCCGACCGCGCCGCCCACGTCACGGGGCAAACGATCAACGTCGATGGCGGTTTCGTGATGCACTGGTGATCCACGAGGCCCACCTTCCAAAAGAGCAATCGATGAACCTCAATTTCTTGTTCTTGTCCGTTGTCCTCTTGATTGCTTCCGGGGATCTTCTCGCCCAGGAAATCAAGGTCGATGCCAGCCAGGTGACAGGTCGAGTGTCGCGCCTTCTCACCGGCGCCTGCATCGAGGACGTGAACCACGAAATCTACGGCGGCATTTACAGCCAGATGATCTTCGGCGAGAGCTTTCAGGAGCCGCCGCCGGCGCCAACCCTGGCGGGATTCAAAGCCCACGGCGGGCGCTGGCTGCTCAACGATGGCGTCGTCCAGATCCAGGCGACCGATGGACCGAAACTCGTCAGCGACCGTCCGGCGTTCAAGGATGGCGCAGTCGGCGTCGAGGTGAAATTCGCCGACCGCCAGGGGGTGAACGCCGGCCTGATCGTTCGGGTGGACAAACTCGGCGTCGGAGCCGACCGGTTCATCGGCTACGAGATCGCGCTGGACGCGGGACGCCGGAGGCTGGTGCTGGCCCGGCATCGCAACAACTTCGAGCCGATCAAGGACGTGCCGTGCGAGGTGGCGGTCGGTCGCTGGATTCCGCTGGAGGTCAACGCTGGCGGGCTGCGGTCATCGCCATTGGCGTGGATGGCAAGACCGTCCTGCGGCACGACGACGGCGAGAATCTGCTGCCCGCGGGCACGTTCGGATTGCGGGCCTGGCAGAGGCAGGCGAACTATCGCGGCCTGTGGGTGAAGACCGGCAAGGAAATCGAGCCGATCGCATTCAAGCAGACGGAGGAGGTTCCGGAAGTCAGCGGGATGTGGCGGACGGTTTCGGCGCGGCACCGCCGAGGGGAAATTCGCCCTGACTTCGGAACGTCCATTCGCCGGCTCGCAATCACAGCAAGTGACTTTCACTTCCGGGGAAGGCGAATGGGGCATCGAAAATCAGGGACTCAATCGCTGGGGCATGAGCTTCGTCCCGCGGCGGCCCTACGAGGGTTACGTCTGGGCTCGTGCCGACAAGCCGGCCACTGTGTTTGCGGCGCTGGAGAGCCGGGATGGGAAGCAGAGCTACGCCGAGACAAAGCTGGACGTGACAGGCACAGACTGGCAGCGGCTCAACTTCACGCTGACGCCAAACGCTGAGGAACGTCACGGCCGGTTCGCTCTGCAACTGAAGCAGCCCGGCTCGGTGGTGCTTGGCCACGTGTTCCTGCAACCCGGCGAGTGGGGCCGATTCAAGGGACTGCCGGTGCGGCGCGACGTGGCCGAGGGGCTCATCAACCAGGGGATCACGGTGCTCCGCTACGGCGGCTCGATGATCAACAACGGCGACTACCGCTGGAAAAAGATGATCGGCCCGCGCGATCGCCGGCCGCCCTACAAGGGGTTCTGGTATCGCTACTCCACCAACGGCTGGGGCATTGTCGATTTCATGGACTTCTGTGAGGCGGCCGGCTTTGAGTACGTGCCCGCCTTCCACTTCGGTGAAACCGAGCAGGACCTCGCCGACTTCATCGAGTATGCCAAGGGACCCGGGGACAGCCCCTGGGGCCGGAAGCGTGTTGCCGACGGACATCCAGAACCGTACCGGCTCCCCTATCTGGAGCTGGGCAACGAAGAACGCGTCGATGAACAATACGCAGCCCGATTCGAGGCGCTTGCCAGGGCGATCTGGGCAAAGGACAAGGACGTGATCCTCGTCGTGGGCGATTTCGCCTACAACCACCCGATCAAGAATCCGATGACTGTCACTGGCGCCGCCAGCCGGGTCGCCAACCTGTCGGGGCATGCGAAGATCCTGGAGCTGGCCCGCAAACACAATCGCGAAGTGTGGTTCGACGTGCATCTGGACACCAATGGACCCGGCCCTTCGCCGAGCCTGAAGGCGCTGCCGACGTATATCGATGCGCTTGCCAAGCTCGCCGCCGGCGCCAAGCACAAGGTCGTGGTCTTTGAGTACAACTCCGGCAACCACGCGGTCCGGCGTGCGCTCGGCAACGCTCTGGCCACCAACTGGATCGAGCGCGACGGGCGGCTGCCGATCGTCACGTCCGCCAACTGCCTGCAGCCCGACAAGCAGAACGACAACGGCTGGGACCAGGGCCTGCTGTTCCTCAACCCCGCACAGGTGTGGTTGCAGCCGCCCGGGTACGTGACCCAAATGCTCTCGCGCTGCTACCAGCCGGTGGTCGTAAAATGCGAGGTCACCGACCCGAAAGCCAGGCTTGATGCGACTGCCAAGCGCAGCGAGGATGGGAAAACGCTTGTGCTGCAGGTCGTGAACGTGGGCGACCAGGAAATGGCAACGACATTGCAAATCGCTGGGTTCCCGGCTGGCAACGCCGTCGCCCAGGTTACCGAGCTATCCGGCCTGCTCGATGCGGTCAATGCCGCCGACAAGCCCAACGCCATTGTTCCCAGGAAGAGAGAATGGAAACCCGAGATCAAGGAGGGCAAGGCGAGCTACACCTTCCCGCCGCATTCGTTTACGATCATCCGGTGGCAAAAAAGTGTATAAAGCAGTCCCCGGCCGGGCAAGGAAGAGTAGAGGCCGGCCGGGACCGTCAAGGAGGACGACTGTTGGCAACCGCTCCAATCAACGGGGTCATCCAGCATTTTCGCCGAATCCTGTTCTGCCAGGATGGGGCGGCGAGGACGGATGGGCAATTGCTGGAAGCCTTCATCACCCAGAAAGATGAAGCAGCCTTCGCGGCCCTGGTGCGTCGTCACGGCCCGATGGTCCTGGCCGTTTGTCGCCGGGTCGTCGGCAATCACCACGATGCCGAGGATGCCTTTCAAGCGACCTTTCTGGTCCTGAGCCGCAAAGCATCGTCCGTCCGACCGCGAGAGAGGGTCGCCGGCTTCTTGCATGGCGTTGCGTATCGCACGGCCTTGAAGGCGAGGACAACGACAGCCCGGCGACGGGTTCGGGAGAAGCAGGTGACGGAGATGCCCGAGCCCGCGGTGACGCCACAAGACCCCTGGTTCGATTTGCAACCGCTGCTCGACCAGGAGCTGAACGGTCTGCCCGAAAAGTATCGGCTCCCCATCCTGCTCTGCGATCTGGAAGGCCGGTCGATCAAGGAGGCGACCGAGCAGCTTGGCTGGCCCCAGGGAACGGTCGCCGGCCGGCTGGCGCGGGGCCGGAAGATGCTGGCGAAACGCTTGACCCGGCGCGGGCTGGTCTTTTCCGGCGGGTCGCTGGCGGCGGTGCTGGCGCGCAACGCGGCGTCAGCAGCCGTCCCTGCCTCGTTACTGGGCGTTACGGTCAATGCCACAAGTTTTGGCGTGGGCGGGAATCCGGCGGGGACCATCCCGGACACGGTGGCCGCCCTCACGCAAGGAGTGCTGAAAGCCATGTTCCTGACGAAAGTGAAGCTGGTCCTGGGTGTGCTGCTGGCGACTGCTGCTCTGAGCGGCGCCGTAGGGTTGATCTACCAGACGCAGGCGACCGAGAAACCCGACAAGAACAAGCTGACTGCCGAGAAGGACGAAAGGCCGGAGCTGGACAGGAATCGGCAACCGGAAGCCGAGAAACCGAGCGAAGAGGTGGTCCCGGGGCAGACGCCAGAGGACTACGGCCGCATTTTTGAGGCCGTGCTGGAAGTGATCTCGGAGCGTTTCGATATCTGCTACGCGAACCGCTATGAAGGACGCATCGAGACCTTTCCGCGTCAGGATCGCCCCGCCCAACCCCTGAAGTCATTGCGTCGTCGGGCCATTGTCCTCATTACTCCGATAGAGGAGGGACACCTCCTGGTCAGCGTCCGTGTCTTCAAAGAGTCCCCATGCAAGTCCGCCGAGGAAACCTCACTCGGGCGGGACACGGGAATGGAACAGGTCCTCCTGCAACGGATGCTTGATCAGGAGCAGCAAGAGAGACGACAGAAGCAACGAGATTGCCAGCGGAAGAAGGAGAGAACGACGGGAAAGCACCTGGGGAACGGCAGGCAGGCCGCCTCCTGCTCCGGAATCAGCAATTGCTGGACGTGGACAAAGACATGCGAACGATTTCTCTCCTGGCGCTTGTGCGAGGGAAGCAGCTCCTGGACCTGTCGCTTGCCAGAGACGCCAAGATCCGAGTCAAGCGCGGCAATGCGATCACGAATCTGATCGTCGGAACGCTTCTGGCGGTTCAGCTGGGGGTTGAGGACAACGTCCTGGTTGTCACGGAAATCCGCCAGGAGGGATATACGCCCGAATAGCAGCGACCCGCCGCGGCTGGTGACGGACCAGTGAGGCTCCCTCTGCAAGCCGGCTGCCTAGGGGTTGGAACGCCCCGGCCTTCCTTCAGCGTAAACGACCTGCAGCACACCCATCGCGGCAGCACTGTCGTCCACCACGAAGCGGAAGACGTGCAGAGGACCAGGTATGTTGTTGACCACCAGTTGAAACGCGAAGCAGGCCGACCCCGGGGAGAGGCGGAGCGCTGGATCGTTGCACAGCCTGTCGCCCAGTTGCCGAAGCAGCATGTCAAGGTTCGTGAAGAGACTGATCCGTCCCACCCGGGTCAGCCCAGGGTAGTTGCGCAGATACGCGAGAACGGCAGGATCAAAGTAAAGGGAGTACACCACCGCTTTGCTGTGAGGCGTTTACAGGTCGGCCAACGCTTCCTGAAGAGACAGGCCCTTGCCTTTGCCGGCAGGAATCCGAGACGGATCGAGAGGAGGCCAGGGTTGCTCCAGGTCCGCAAGCAGGGCCAGAGTTTTCTCCCGAATTGTCTCGATCTGCTTGGCCTGGTCCGGCAAACAGTTCAGATCAGCCTGGTTCAGATCGAGCCGGGGCGGCAGCCGGGTCGCGGTCTCCAGGACAAGGCGCAGCGAGGTCAGGGCAAGCTCCGTCGTGGCGAGGAAGTCGCGGAGGGTCGCGGCTAGCTCCCGGCTCTCCACGCCGCAGGTCAGAGCGCTCGCGCAGATAGCTCCACAACTGCAAGTGCATGGGAGCCGCGAAGGCGCAACCGTCGAGCATCTCCTTGACGTCGTGGTCGGTCGGGTCGGCGGTTCGAGCCTGGACGGCTTCCCAGAGCTGGCGCAGGCAGAGGTTGCCGGCCTGGGGCACGATTGTTCCAGACATGGTGTGCAATGGCATGACGATCACTCCTCTCCCAGGATCAATTCCGCCCCGAGCGGTTCGGCGACAAGGACACACCCGAATCACGATTTAGCATATCAGACAAGGGAGCCAGAAGGCAGTGTGAACTCTCCTGGGCTGGGCCGTCAGGCCTGGCCCGGGTCTCTGTTGGCACCGTAGCCCCCGGCGGGCCGGGTGCCGTTGGGTTCCCGGCGTTTGCTGGCTGCTGCTGGCCGCCGGGTTCAACAGTTTTTGTGCCAGCCCGGGACCGTCTTCTGTCCCGGCATTCTGCTTCGGGCTTGTGTCAGCGTCAGAACCGGAAACCGAGGGTAGCGACCGCCCGGAGCGTTCGCGGTGCTACTGACACCGGGCGGTCTCGAAGGTGTTTCGTCTGCCGTGCGGCCAGCACGGGCAGAACGGGAAAGCGGCCGGTTCCGTCGGGCATGGCTTCCGCTCGTCCGGCGGAGCTCGGGCAAGGCGGAAGCCGAGGTTGTTGTTCCGGTTGGTCGGCGTCGTTCCTGTTGCGGTTCGCCGCCCGGCAGTTGCTGGCCGTTGTTGTTCCAGCTGCCGCCCCGGTTCACCCGGTTCGAGCCCTTCGACCGCTCACCGCCAGCTGTTGTAGCACCGCCCGGCGGAAATCGCCAGCTCGAAACGCCCGGCGCTCGCGTGAACGCCACCAACGCCGTGGCCCGTTGCTGCAAGTCGTCGCTCGGCGATCTCGCCCGGCCAGACGAGCCTGCTTCCAGCTGCTGCAGTTTGCGGCGAAACCGCACGCCGGCTGCGACGGTTGAGGATCATGTGGCTGGCGAAACAGGCGGCAGCCCAGGAAATCCATGCCGTGGCCCGTCCGGTTGAGGTAGGGCGTCGGCTTCAGCTCCAGGCCCAGTTCCTCGCGCAGGAAGGCCTCGCTGGCCGCCAGGGCCTGCCTGCAAGCTCGCGCGGGTCATCGCTCCACAAGGCGCATGTCGTCCATGTAGCGGACGTAGCCCGTCGACCCGCAGCGTCTCCTTGACGAAGCGGTCGAACCAGCCCAGGTAGAAGTTGGCGAAGTGCTGCGAGGTCAGGCTGCCGATCGGCAGGCCGCGGCCCAGCGAACCGCGGAACGAGCCGCACGATCCGCCCGAACAGCTCCAGCAGCCGGACGATCCTTGAAACGCCGCGCCAGCCGCTGCCAGCAACCGGTCGTGCGGGATGCTGTCGAAGTATTTCCGGATGTCCAGCTTGAGGAAGAACGCGAAACCGCCCGGCGAATTGCTGGGCCCGCTGCAAGGCGGCGAGCCGGCCCTTGCCCTTGCGGCAGGCGTAGGTGTCGTCGATCAGCCAGCGATCGAGGATCGGCTCGCAGACGTTCATGATCGCATGATGCAGCACGCGCTCCGGCAAAGCAAGGAGCCGTGATGATCCGTTCCTTGGGATCGTGGATCGACGAATTGCTGAAAGCGGCCGAGGGGAAAGGTCACCGGCGCGCAGAGTTGCTCGCGCCATCTCCGTCCAGGTTGCTCGTCCAGGCGTCGCGACGAACTGCCGGGCCTCCCGGCGGTCCCGCTTGCCGCGCAGGGCCTTGCTGGACGGCCAGCCGCAGGTTGTCGCGATCCACGATCTGCTCAAAGAGGTTTCCCGCTCCGCTTCATGCGGTTCCTTCCATGCCTGGCGCCAGCAATTCGAGCAACCGCTGCGCCGTACTTGTCGATGCGGGCATCGCCGACGCCCGGCGATCTTCTCCAGGGCCGCTTTGGTGGTCGCCCGGCTCTGCACCATCTGGGCCAGCTGCTCGTTGGTGAAGATCGTGTAGACCGGCACCGCCTCCGCCTGCGGCGATTTCTTTGCGCAGGTCGCGCAGCCGGGCGAAGACGGCGAACTCCTCCGGCTCGAGCACTTCCTTGTAATCGACCTTGGCCCGCGCCCGGCCTGTCCTTGCCTGACGCTCGGCACCGGACGAAGCCGTCGCAGATAATCGACGCAGAAGCTCCAGAACGACGACCGCTCCTTGCTCCACCCAGCGCCGGTCCACTGCCAGCACTCGGTGGCTGCGCAGGAAGGCGTTAACCTCCTCTTCCGCCTCCTGGCTCTGTTGAATCGGAACCGTGAAGACTTAGGGCCATCTCAGCTCCTTCCGGCATTATTGCAGCAAGGAAGAAGCACACAAGCCGAGCAAGCGACGGGATGCTCCGTCCCTGATGCGGCCTGGCCCGTCGTTGCCTCGGGCGTGTGCTTAAGTTGACATTTGTTCATATCTAGAAAACCTGCTTGCGCAAGGGGCTCGCCCCTTGAACCCCGCCAATAAAACCCGCCCGTTCGCTCCGCCTTCCGCTCCGGCTCGGCTGGCCGTGACTGCGCTCCGCTCCGCTGCGCTCCGTCACGGCCAGCCGGCCTGCGCTTCAGGCTCCGCTTGTCCTCGACTTGACTCTGACGGGAACTCGGGCAAGGCGGAAGCCCAGGTCGTTGTTCCGGGCGGACGGGACGCTCCTGCCGCGGTACGCCGCCCGGCAGTGCGGAGCCGTCGAAGTCACCAGCCGCCGCCCCGGAACACCCGGGAAGGGCCTTCGTCGTAGAGATCGTCGCACCACTCCCAGACGTTGCCGTGCATGTCGTACAGCCCCAGGCGGTTCGGCTGGGTACGAGCCCACCTTGGTGGTCCGCTCCAGGTACGGCCCTTTCGCACCGTTGCCGAAGGGATAGTTGCCGTCGAAGTTGGCCTGGTCGGAGGAGAGGTCGTTGGTGGGTTGGTCTAGAAGTAGAAGTGGAAGGAACACTCTTTTTTAGAAGTAGGCCCTCCTCGACAGGCAGTATTCCCATTCCGCCTCGGTCGGCAAGCGGTACATCCATCCACTATCGCGTTCCAGTTCATTGAGCCGCTTGAGGAACTTCTGCACGTCGTCCCAGGACACCTGCTCCACCGGCAGATCGTCTCCCTTGAAATGGCTCGGGTTGGCGATGTCGGTGTCCTTCATGACCAGCCGCCATTCCTTCTGCGTGACCTCGTAGACGCCCAGGAAGAAATTGTGGGAAATCGTTTCCCGCTTCTTGCCTGGTTCGCCGCCTCCTCCGCCCATCCAGAAAGCTGCCCTTCGGGACGTAGGCGAACTTCATCCCCAGCGTGTTGGTGCTGACTCGCCGGGCTTGCTGGTGTTCCAAACTTTCGTGTTTCCTCTGGGTCGATCGCCCTGAGGGGACCACATCACGCCGACTATCCCCATGCAGCTCAGGCCGCAGACACCCAGGGCAACTCCACCGACAACAGCACGCCGGGTCCAAACTGGCGGCGGAGGAGGCGGCGGCGCGGTGACCTTCCCCTCATCGCGATCTCTTTGCTTCTGCTCTTTCTCCCTCAGCAGCTTGGCCAGCGCCACGGCATTCGCTGGTCGTTGCTCCGCCTTGGGAGCAAAGCAGGCCGCGAGCAAGCGGATCTTCTCCTTGCTCAACCCACGCTGCTGCACTTCCTCGCGCAGTTCGTGGGGACGTTGAGCATGGTCAGATCACCGGTCAGCATCTGATACCAGATGACTCCCAGGGCATGCACGTCATGCGCGGGTCGGCGCATTCGCCGGGCCGACGCCGCATCTGCTCGGGGGAAGCGTACAGCGGCGTGTAGGCCCCACGCACCGCCTCGGTCAGCAGCACCTGCCGGCTCCGGGTTGGCTGCCGGGCTTCCCGGGCGGCGACGGTCGTCGCCACCCCGCCAATGCCAAAGTCCGTGATGCGAAGGCAGTCCGGGCGGCACCAGGATGTTGGCCGGCTTCTCGTCGCCGCGCTGCACCAGGATGTTGGCCGGCTTGAGATCGTCGTGGACGATGGGCGGCTTGACCTGGTGAGCAAAGGCCACGATCTTCGACCAGTTGCAGGAAACGGCGGTTCACCTCGTGAACGTCCGGCCGGCCGGCCGCGTGCAGGTCGTGGATCAGGCCGGCCAGGTCGCCGCCCTGGAAAAACCGTATCCAGACACGGCGGATCGGCGTTGAGATAGGTCTCGTAGCAGCTGCGACGATGCCGGGATGCCGGCCGTGGTGCATCACCTGGTCCAGCACGCCGGCCTCGTTCCGCAGCGCTGTTGCGGCCGAGTCGTCCAGGCAGAACTTGAGGGCCACGCGGCGGCTTGCTGCTCAGGTAGGGCGTGGCGCGCCTTCCAGACCTCGCCGAAGCCGCCCACGCCGAGCAATTCCTCCAGCACCCAATCGCTGCCAGGCAAGCGGCCGATCACCCGGTTTGAAGCGCGGCGGCTCGGGGCGGCAGGAACGGCAGCAGGTCCTCGGGCCGACCCAGCGCCATCTGGGCAGGAACGGTCGTGCCGCTGGGATCGGAGGAGCGGCGCAGGGAGCGACGAATCATGGCTGGCACCTGCGCCAGGTAGGTGGCGACAGCCTGCTGCACTTCCGGGGCAGCTCGGGCGCCCTCGGCAGCGATGGCCTCCTGGACTTGCTGGCGCACCTGCTGCGGGTGATGCCTGGGCCAGGGCCTCGACATCACGGCGCAGGTCGGTCGCGTTGTTCGTCTGACTGTAGTTCTGCCAGGCGTCCACGGCGATCTCGTAGACCAGCTCACCGCCGAATCGATTGGCGAGGAATTTGCCGCCGTGACGGACGACCGCCTTGGCCAGGCACCAGAGGAAGCGGATGGACATGGGAGTGACTCCTGAGGGAACACAATGCGAGTTTGTTGCTTCCGAATCCCTTCCAGCCGCAGGCCGCCCTCTGTCCGTCCGCCGGTGGTCAAGGCTGGAGTGTGGTTATTCCTTTATTCGCTGCCGGCCGCTCCGGATTTGAATGCGTCCTCGATGAAAAAAGAAACCGGGGATATTCCTCGGCAAGGAAGAAGGGCCCACAAGCCCGGAGCGCCAGCGACGGGATCGCCCTCGTGGCAGGGCTGTCCCGTCGCTCGCGCTCCGGGCTTGTGTTGAGCTTCTTTCGTGCCGGAGTGATAACAAGGCCTCCTGGAAGGCTCGTTCTTCCGGCCAACCAGAGCCACCGTCCAGCGGCGGCGGCAAATGGCGACGGATGCGGACGTTGTGGGTCAAGTCCGTTCTGCCAGGTGATGACCGGAGTTCTGCCTTTTCGAGCCCTTGATGGTCGGATGGTGACGGCCACCGTTAGCCAACGGGTGTTTTTGGGACGGAGTTACACAGTGTTGGCGTGTCAACCGCGAGTGGTTTTTTCTCTGGGCTTCCGCTCGGGTTTGCTGTATCCTAAAATATACTCTCCCTCCTGCCCGGCCCGCCTTCCTTGAGGATCCTCCATGAGACCGACTCGCTGGCTGCTCGTTCTGCTGCTGGCCGCCGGATTCAACGGCTCCCGTGCTTCTGCCGAGCCCTCGGCCGACGAGTTCTTCGAGAAGCACGTCCGCCCGGTGCTGGTCGAGAGCTGCCAGTCCTGTCACGGACCGAAGAAGCAGAACGGCGGTCTGCGGCTCGATTCACGCTCGGCCTTGCTCCGCGGCGGCGACAGCGGCCCGGTCATCGTTCCCGGTCAGCCCGACCAGAGCCTGCTGCTCAAGGCGGTCCGGCACCAGGACGACCTGAAGATGCCCCCCAAGGGTAAGCTGAGCGGGCAGGCCATCGAGGATCTCACAGGCTGGATCAAGGGCGGCGCTCCCTGGCCGATTCCGGCCGGGTCCGGTGCGGCCAAGACGGCGACAGTGGCGGAAGTGCGAGCCAGTCACTGGGCTTTCCGGCCGATCCGCCTCCCGGCGGTTCCCTCGGTCAAGAATCCGGAATGGGTTCGCAATCCGATCGATGCGTTTGTCCTGGCCCGCCTGGAGTCGAAGGGGCTGAAGCCGTCCCCGCGTGCGGATCGGCGCACCCTGATCCGCCGGGCCACGTTCGATCTGCACGGGCTGCCGCCGACTCCCGAGGAAGTGCAAGCGTTTGTTCAGGAGTCGGAGGCTAAGCCGCAAGCGGCTTATCGAGGCGCTGATCGATCGCCTCCTGGCCTCGCCGCGCTACGGCGAGCGCTGGGGCCGGCACTGGCTCGACGTGGCCCGCTACGCCGACACCAAGGGCTACGTCTTCCAGGAGGAACGCCGGTTCCCGTACGCCTTCACCTACCGCGATTACGTCATCCGGGCCTTTAACGAGGACCTGCCCTACGACCAGTTTATCCTCCAGCAGCTGGCCGCCGACCAGCTGCCGCTCGGCGACGACCACCGCCCGCTGGCGGCGATGGGGTTCCTCACCCTGGGCCGGCGCTTCCTCAACAACGTCCACGACATCATCGACGATCGCATTGACGTCACCATGCGCGGCCTGCAAGGGTTGACGGTCGCCTGCGCTCGCTGTCACGATCACAAGTACGATCCGATTCCGAGCAAGGACTATTACTCCCTCTACGGCGTCTTCGCCAGCAGCGAGGAGCCGAAGGATCAGCCGGTGCTGGGGACGCCGGAAATGACCGAGGAATACCGCAAGTTCGACGAGGAGCTGAAGAATCGCCAGCAGGTGGTGGCCGAGTTCAAGGAGAAGAACAAGACCGAACTGGCCGCAAGGAACCGCAAGTTCCGCGACCAGCTGCGCGATCTGGAAAAGAAGGTCGAGCAGTGGAAGGTGAGCGGCCCCGGCTCGCCGCCGCGAGCAATGTCCCTGAAAGATATGCCGAACCCGTTCAATCCGCAGGTCTTCCTCCGCGGCAATCCGAACAACCGGGGCGAGCGCGTCCCCCGGCAATATCTGGAAGTGGTCGCCGGTCCCCAGAGGAAGCCGTTCGTCAAGGGCTCCGGCCGGCTGGAGCTGGCTCAGACCATCGCCAGCAAGGACAACCCGCTGACTGCCAGGGTCATGGCTAACCGCATCTGGATGCACCACTTCGGCCAGGGCCTGGTGCGGACGCCCGGCAATTTCGGCCTGCGCGGCGAGCCGCCGACGCACCCGGAGCTGCTCGATTTCCTCGCCCGCTCCTTCATGGATCAGGGCTGGTCGGTCAAGAAGCTGCATCGGCAGATCATGACTTCTGCGGCGTACCAGCAGACCAGCGACGACAACCCGAGCGGCCTGGCGGCTGATGCTGAGAACCGGCTGCTGTGGAAGATGAACCGGCGTCGGCTGGAGCTGGAGGCGATTCGGGACTCGCTGCTGGCCGTGGCCGGGCACCTGGACCTGAAGATGGGCGGCAAGGCGGTGGACATCGTCAGCGCTCCCTTCAGCACCCGGCGGACGGTCTACGGTTTCATTGACCGGCAGAACCTGCCCGCGCTGTTCCGCACCTTCGACCTGGCCAGCCCCGACACCAGCACGCCGCAGCGCCACAACACCACGGTGCCGCAGCAGGCCCTGTTTTTAATGAACAGCCCCTTCGTGGTGGAACAGGCCCGGGCCCTGGTCGCCAGGGCTGACGTGACGGCGCGGGCGAAGGATGAGGCGAAGATCGATCACTTGTACCGGCTGACCTTTGGCCGGCCCGCAGCGGCGGATGAGATCGCGCTGGGGCTGCAGTTCCTGAAGGAGGCGCAGTCGGCCCCTCCGGGCAAGGCGGGCGCTAACCTGCCGGCGTGGGTGCAGTTTGGGCAGGTGCTGCTGTTGAGCAATGAGTTTGCGTTTGTGGATTGAGGGAGAAAGCCCAAAGGTATGCGACCGATCCCGTGGGTCGCGCAGCGCACCCACGGGAGATGCGTCGTTGAATTATCCTGGAGAAAGCCCCGTGATTGACCCGCTTGCATTGCTGCTTCACTACCAACCCCTGACTCGCCGCGAGATGCTGCGTCGCTCCGGCATGGGCTTCGCCGCCCTCGGCCTGGCCCATCTGCTTGCCTCGGAAACGCCGGCTTCGGCCGCGGAAGTTCGCTCCGTCAATCCTCTCGCTCCGAAGAAGCCGCACTTCCCCGGCAAGGCGAAACGGGTCATTCACCTGTTCATGAACGGCGGACCGTCCCACGTCGATACCTTCGATCCCAAGCCGACCTTGCAGAAGCTCGCCGGCAAGCCCCTGCCGCGCACCAACCTCCGCACGGAGCGCAAGACCGGAGCCGCGTTCCCGTCGCCCTACAAGTTCCAGCGCCACGGCAAGTGCGGCCTGGAAGTGAGCGAGATCTTCCCGCACGTCGCCTCGTGCATCGACGACCTCTGCGTCATTCGCTCGATGCACGCCGACGTTCCCAACCATGAGCCGTCGCTGATGCTGATGAACTGCGGCGACGCCCGGCAGATCCGGCCCAGCTTCGGCTCCTGGGTGACCTACGGGCTCGGCTCGGAGAATCAGAACCTGCCCGGCTTCATCGCCATGTGTCCCGGCGGCTACCCGATCCAGGAGACGCAGAACTGGCAGTCGGCCTTCCTGCCCGGCGTCTTCCAGGGCACTTACGTCGATACCAGGCACACCGACGTCGAGAAGCTGATCGAACACATGCGCAATAACTTCGTCACCAGCAGCGACCAGCGCCGCCAGCTGGACCTGCTGCGGCAGCTGAATGAGAAACACCTCCAGAAACGGCAGCAGGACGCCCAGCTGGAGGCACGCATCCAGTCGTTCGAGCTGGCCTACCGGATGCAGATGGACGCCAGCGACGCCTTCGACGTCAGCAAGGAGCCGAAGTACGTCCGCGATGCGTACGGCCCCGGCACGCAGGCCCGGCAGTTGCTGATCGCCCGCCGGCTGCTGGAAAGGGGAGTCCGCTTTGTCCAGCTGTGGTCGGGGAACGGCCAGCCCTGGGACAATCACGACGACCTGGAGGTCAACCACCGCCGGCTGGCGCGGGAGTGCGACCAGGGCATCGGAGGCGCTGCTGAAGGACCTGAAGCAGCGCGGCCTGCTGGACGAGACGCTGGTCATCTGGGGCGGCGAATTTGGCCGCACTCCCACCGTGGAACTGCCCACGCCGGGCGCCAACGCCGGCAAGATCAACGGCCGGGACCACAATCACTGGGGCTTCACCACCTGGCTGGCCGGCGGCGGCGTCAAGGGCGGCCTCGCCTACGGGGCCACCGACGAGTTCGGCTTCCAGGCGGTCGAGAACAAGGTCCACGTCCACGACCTGCACGCCACCCTGCTGCACCTGCTCGGCTTCGACCACGAGAAGCTGACCTACCGCTTCGCCGGCCGGGACTTCCGTCTCACCGACGTCGAGGGCAACGTGGTCAGGGACATCCTGGCGTAACGGAACCGCGCCTGTAACTGCCGAGCCGCGCACGCAGCGCAGCGGAGTAAGCGGCCCTGCGGGCTCCCAGGCCGCTTACTCCGCTGCGCTGCGTGCGCGGCTCGGCAGTTACAGGCGCGGCTCGGACATTTAATACGTGATCCGCAGCCCCAGGCTGAGCCCGTGGGCCCAGAAGGTCTGGTCGTTCCACTGCACCGCGGGCCGATTGATGGTGCTGGGAGCGGGGGTGCCGGCCGGGGGGATCGGCAAGACGTAGGGGGCCTGGGTCAGGTTCAGCTCGCGGTCAAGCTCCAGACCGGGCCGGACGGTCTTGGTCATGGCCAGGAAGGAATAACCCAGGTCGATCCAGACGTGCGGGCACAGTTCGTAGCCGAGCTGACATTCCAGGCTGGGCAGCACCGAGACGACCGACCGGCTGACCGAACCGATGTTGCTCTGCTGTGCGAAAAAGCCTCCCGTTGCCTGGCCCAGCGACGGTGCCTCCCGGCCCGGACAGCAGCGACGTGTTGCCGTTGATGGTTTGGTTCTGCTGCAAGGAACCCACTGCGAACTCTCCCTGGGCCCGGAGATACCATGTCGAGCCCCACCACTCCGTCCGGAAGCCGATCTGGGCGCCGACGAACTGGTTCTGCGTCTTGAAGGTGTCCACGATCGACAGCCCCTGGGTCGGCACCAGCGGTGTGCCCTGAAACGTGGCCATCACGGCGGAACCCGGCACGAGGAAGGAGTTGGAGGTGATGTCCATGTTCTCGGTCAAGTTCAGATAGCGGCCGCCACACATCAGGATCAGCCGGAGGTCCTCGGTCGAGGAGGAGATGACCTTGAGGAGATTGGCCTCGCCGCCCTGCACCTGGGAGTTGACCGTGACCGTCATGTTGCCGGCCAGGGCAGCGAAGCTGGATACCGGCTGGGCGGTCTCCTGGCCTGTGGTGGCGTCGTAGTAGGGCCTGCCCAGGATCGGCAGGCCCGAGTTCGGGTCGGAGCCGGCACTCAGCGTGGTGCTGTTCTGGGTCAGGAAAAAGCCATTGGCCTCCACGCCAACCGAGCGGTCGTAATCAAACCAGAAGCCGGCGGTCACCCGGCCGCCGCCGAAGGATCCCATGGCAATGTTGTTCTGGCCGATGATGGTCTGGGCGATTGGATCGTTGAGAGCGGTCGATTGACCGGTAAAGCCGAAAGGCGAATTCAATCCCGAGGTCCGCAGCAGGGCCTGCGGATCGGGTTGATCACGAATCCACCAGAGCAGACCTTCGGCGCGAATCCAGGCCACCGGAGGCAGGCAGGGCGGCATCAGGATGCCCGAGAGGATCGGCGAGGGAGTCGGGCACGGCTGTTCCGGCACCGCGCAGGGCAGCGCGGGCACGAAGGTGGGCAGCTCCGGGATCGCCGGCTTGGGCGGAGGGTCGGCCGGCTTGGCGGGGGCGGCAGGCGTCGTGGCAGGGCCCGGCGGCAAGGTGGAGGAAGCCGGGGGTGCCTGGGCGACGGCCAGGGCCGAGGCGGCCAGCCAGGCGACGACTACCGTTTTCCAGGGCTTGCTCATGGGGAACCCTTCCACGCTTGAAATGGACGCGGCCGCGGCTGCGACACCGCTCCTTACTCCTATCGGCAATACAACCCGTAAGTTCCATTTTTCCCGACTTGAATGAATGATCGTTTCTCCCGGACCAGCAAAAGAAGGAAACGCCAGAAAAAGGTGGAGTCTGGGTGAAGGGGAGAAACCTGTAGGGAACGCCCTCCGTGGCGTTCCGTTGGGAGCGGAACGCCACGGAGGGCGTTCCCTACAGCGCGTTCTGCGTGGGAGCGGAACGCCACGGAGGGCGTTCCCTACAGCTCCTTGTCCGCGACGGAAGAGGTTCCTATCCTGAAATGAGCCCGTTCCCCGATCCTTCAGGTTTCCGACTGCCATGTCCGAGAACCAGGCCGAACCGTCCGCTCTCCGCATTGCTCAGCTGGGTCAGCCCGTCCTGCGCCGCAAGGCGGAGCCGGTCCCCGACAGTGCCTTTGGCACGGAGGAACTGCAGGCCGTGGTCGAGGCGATGCTGGCAACGCTGGAGGTAAAAGGAGGCGTGGGCCTGGCCGGGCCGCAGGTGTTCCTCAGTCAGCGGCTGTTCCTGGCGGCCGTGGCGAGTCCCTCGGAGGAAGAAGGAATCGAGCTGGACGTCTTTGTGAACCCCCGGCTCACTCCCGTGGGCGACGACGTGGACACGGCCTGGGAGGGGTGCCTGAGCTTCCCCGAGTTGACCGTCCTGGTGCCGCGGTACAGAAAGGTGCGGATTGAGTATCAGGGGCTGGACGGCCGGTGGCGGATGCGTGAGCTGTCCGGGTTTCCGGCACGGGTGGTGCAGCACGAAAACGACCATCTGGACGGGACCTTGACCATCGACCGGGCGCGCAGCACGCACGACATCGTCAAGACGTCGGAGATGGCCGCGGTGCTGCGCGAACGCGGGGAGATCAGCGTCCCGGAAAGGAGCGGCGGCCAGGCGTGTCCGCCTCCGGATGCAGGATCGGCTGCCAGCACATTGCCTCCCGGCGCAGCGACCACTCCCGGCGGAGGCCCGCCAGCTGGGCCGAGCGAGGAGGGTTGATCGACCGCTGCCGCAGCTCGGCGTGTTCCGTCTCGGTCAGGACGAACTGGGCGTGGTGGACCGAACTGGCCGAGACCGTCAATTCCAGTTGCTCGTAAGGCACCCCGAGCAGACCGACCAGGAACAGGATCAGGGCCTCGCCGGCTGGGCGGGGCAGGTAGCCGCCGACCACGCTAAGGGAAAGATGGTGGGCGTACGAGGAGCCATCCCGGCTGACGGTGAAATGGAGCAGCAGGCCGCGGCTGGTAGCCAGCACGCGGGGGTCACGCGGCAGCGGGGCGAAGGCGGCGGGAGAGGCCAGCAGCAACCGGCAGGCGGCCCGCTTGACGGGCTCCAGACCCTCGGCCACTTCCAGCAAATGCGGCCCGGCGAGCAGTCGGCGCGTCAGCCGGCCCCGCAGCAGCCGCCAGCCGGCCAGGCCGGCCAGGAGCAGCACCGTAACAGCCGCCACGAGGGCAATCTCGTTACTCCAGACCATTGGGAATCTCGGCATTCGGTCTCGGCAAAGAAAGGGTTGGCCCACCTGCCGCCTTCCCTTGATTGTAACGCCTGCCTGATACTCTGCCCATGCCGGCACGCCCGGACCGGGCCACGGATTTCCCCGCACGGTCGTCGTACCCTTGCGGCCGGCAATCGGTTATAATGTGGGAAGCCTTACTCTCCCGGGTGGTCCTCATGATCGTCAAACTCCGGACAAAGCAAGGACGGAAACCGAGCCCAACGTTGCTCCTTCGCGGCCCCGAAGCCATCTTTGGCCGGGCCCACGGTAACAGGGTCCGCATCCCTTCCTCCGAGGTCAGCCGCAGACACTGCCGGCTGTGCATGCGCGGTGGCACGGTGACCATCGAGGACCTGGGGAGTCTCAACGGCACCTTTCTCAACAAGAAACGAATCGAGGGTGAGGTGGAGGTCCACTCCGGGGACAACATCGAGGTGGGGCCGGTGACCTTTTTCGTCGAGTTACTCGAGGAAGAACCCGTCATGGTCACTCCTGAAGAAACGGACGAGGAGGCTCCGGTGGTGCTGGAAGAGATCGACGTGGATCTGGTCGAGGAGGAACCGGTTCCCCCCCGGAGCGAATCCGCTACCAGGAAGGGCAAACTGCTTGCTGACAAGGCCAAACGGATGGAAGGCAAACCCGCGCGGCTCGCTGGACCCAATGAGGCCACCCTCGAGGAGGACGTTGAACTGGTTGCGGAAGAGGAGCCGGAGAAGCCTCCCCCGGAGCAGGAGGAGACGGAGCCCATCCGGCTCGCCGGTGCAAAGCCACGGCCCCCGGCACAACCGCGGCCGCCCACTCCGCCCGCGGCACCCAGGAAGCCGGCTGCTCCCTACCGGATCGAGGACGACGACATGATTCCCCAGGCCGGCGAACGTCCTCGGGAGGAGAAAGAGGCCATTTACGTCGATTTCGACCAGGCGTGGAAAGTCCCCGAAGCGAACGAACTGCGCGACATCTTGCACGGGCTGGAACATGGCGAAGCGGTCGAGGACGGGGAGGAGCCGAAGTAAGCCGAACCCCTGCCCGCTTCGGGGAGGGGTTTTCTTTGGAGGCACTAACGGCACGGCGAGCGGCGCGGCGTAAGCCCGCCGGTAAGGGCTTTCTACCGGCGGGCTGACGCCGCGCCGCTCGCCGTGCCGTTAGTGGTTCTTTGCGCAAAAAACATCCGGAAGCGTGCAAGCTCCAGGGGGGCTCGGAGCCGTGCAACACTTCCGGAAGCAGCTTACGCCGGGAAACGAGCGGAAAACCTTTCCCTTCGTTCCCTCCTCCTCAAGCCGAGGAGCGCGGTGAATAGCATTCAAGGTAACTTCGGAATGCGGCCCTTGCTCCCAGGGCCGCAGACCACTGCAATAGAAAAAACGACAGGACCCAGGTCCGCAGCCGCAGGCTTGAGCCTGCGTTGGCTGTCTGAGCGATCCAGTTTCGGAATCCCGAGTCGTTCTACCCTTGCTCTCAGATCGGAAACTCACGACCTGTAGAATAGATAGGTTCCAGCCGAAGATTATTCGACCGTGAGGTCATGATACGACCCGCAAAGAGCGAATGTCAAGCGAAAAGCGGGAAAAGCGGCGAGCCAGGCGAGCTGTTGGGGTGTAGCATGGCCCAGAGAAGCAACACCCTCCTGAGCAGGAGCAACCGTGGGGAGATCGCGCATCCGCTTTGCCTGCTTGTGGCTATCGCTGCTGGCCCGTGGCCTGGCCGACTGGGGGCTGCGCATCCTGGCCCTGCTGGCCGCGGCCGGGTCGCTCCTGAAGGACCTTCCCTCGTCCGGACACCTGGCCACGACCGTGTTCATCGCCCCCTTCCTGGTCCTGGCACCGTTCAACGGCTGTCTGAGCAATAGTCTGCCGCGCCGCCTGGTGCTGGCCGGCAGCGCCGGGTTGGCCCTGCTGGTCGTCCTTCTGTTCGGCCTGGTCGAGGGACCGTGGCTGCTCTGTCTGGCTCTGACGGCAGTGGCCTCGGCAGTATACAGCCCCGCACGCTTTGCCATGCTCCCGGCTGCGGCCACGGATACCGGGCTGCCGCTTCCCCGCCTCAATGGCTGGGCCGAGGCGGGCACGGCGGCCGGCATTGTCGGCGGCATCGGCCTGGCCTGGGCGGTCAACGGTCCCGCCTGGCCGGGAGAATTCATGACCCTCACCGCTCCCCCGGTCCTGCTGCTGCTGGCCCTGAATGCCTGCTGTTTCCTGACCGCGCTGCCGGCCTGGTTCCCTTCCGACGCGCGCCGGCCGGAGCCGCCGGTCCAGGCGGTGGCCGGCTTTTTCCGCGATAGCGGCCGAATCCTTCGTCCGGGATCGGCGCGCGGCTTCCTGCTCGGTCTGGCGGGGTTGCAGGCGGTCCTCACGGCCGCGACCATGGCGGTCCTGGCCCAGGCCATGCCGGTGGAACGGAACGGCCAGCCGGGGGGGCTGCTGTGGGCCATCGGGACCCTGGCGGTGGGGGCCGTGCTGGGCTGTGCCCTGGCCAGTCTGCAAGGCAATCCGCGCCGCAGTCCGGGCCTGATCCCGGTGGGCGTGACCGGTCTGACGGCGATCCTGGCCTGGACCGCCTGGAGCTTCCAACCCGAAGCCGGGGTGCCGCTCTGGCCCTGTGTGCTGCTGGGCCTGCTGGGCGGCCTGACCAATGCGGCGCTGCGTTCGGCCTATCTGGCGGCCGTCCCCGCCGACGCCCGCGGCAACGGCATGGCTGTCATGAATGCCCTCATTTACCTGCTGACCATTGTGCTGGCCCTGCTGCTGCTGCTCCTGACGTGCGGCGTCCAGCTGCTGCCGAGCGTCTCGGCCCAGCTGCTCTTCCTGACCGTGCTGGCGGCGGCCGGCACCGTGCTGGCCTGGCGCTACCTCTTGCCGCCCTTCGTGGAACTGCTTTGCGAACTCTGCATGGTGCCGATGTACCGCATTCGCATCCACGGTCCGGGCAAGGACCACTTGCCGCTGCACGGTCCGCTGCTCGTCGTCGCCAACCACTCGTCCTACCTCGACCCCTTCTGGCTGGGCAAGGTGATCCCGCGCCACCTGCGACCGCTGATGACCAGCGAATTCTACGATAGGCCCATCCTCCACTGGCTGATGGTCCACGTCACCCGCGCCATCCGGGTGGAGCGTGGCTACAAGCGCGAGCCGATCCCCGAGGGCGGCAAGCCGGCCCGGCCGATCGACCGGCTGCCGGAGCTGCGCGAGGCCGTGGCCGCCCTGCGCCGGGGCGAGTGCCTGGTGCTGTTCCCGGAGGGGATGCTGCGCCGCCGGGAAGATCAGCTGCTGCGGCGCTTTGGCCAGGGGATCTGGCACGTCCTGAGCGCGCAGCCCGACACGCCGGTGCTGGTCTGCTGGATCGAGGGCGGCTGGGGCAGCTGGGCATCCTATGCCGGAGGACCGCCGATCAAGAACAAGCGACTTGACCGCCGGCGGCGGATCGACATTGCCTTCGCCGAGCCCGCTCCCTTACCTACCGCGGTCCTCGCCGACCACCACAAGACCCGGGCTTATCTGATGCGGGCTTGCCTGGAGTGCCGCCGCTACCTCGGCCTGGAAGTCCCGGCAAGCGCGGTGGAGTCCGCCGAGGAGGAAGACCCAGCAAAACGCCCCGATCCCAGGGGCAACGATTCCGAACCTCATCAAATCAACACCTGATCCTCTTCGATTTCCTCACGTGGTTGCTGTATTGATTCATTTGCTGGTTCCAGGGTATGCAAAGCGTAGGACGGCTCTCCCGAGCCGTCCAGACGGCTCGGGAGAGCCGTCCTACGTATCCTTTGAGGTGCGCGATGCGCCGGGGACCGTTCCGCCTGGTGCTGGTCACCGAGACCTTTCCTCCCGAGGTCAACGGGGTCGCTCGCACTCTGGGCCGGTGGGTCGAGACGTTTCGTGCCCGGGGTCACAACGTCCAGCTGATCCGGCCTCGGCAGCCCAGCGAGCCGCCGTTGCCCGAACACGTTCATGGCATCGCCGTGCCGTTCTATCCCAAGGTCCGCCTGGGCGTGGCCAGTCCGGTCCGGCTGAGGGCCATGCTGGAGCAGAAACGCCCCGACCTGATCCACGTGGCCACCGAGGGGCCGCTGGGACTGGCCGCCCTCTGGGCCGCTGGGACCCTTGGGGTGCCGGTGGCGAGCAGCTTCCACACCAATTTCGACCACTACCTCAACCACTACGGTTTCGGCGGGCTGGAAGCGCTGGTGCTGGCCTATCTGCGCTGGTTCCACAACAGCACCCAGGTCACACTGGTCCCCAGCCAGAGCACGCGCCGCCGGCTCCTGGAAGTCGGCGTGCAGCGGGTCGAGATCTGGTCGCGCGGCGTCGATGGCCGGCTGTTCCATCCGCGCCATCGCAGCGAGGAGTTGCGCCGCTCCCTGGGTCTGGCCCCGGACGACGTGCTGCTGCTCTGCGTCGGCCGGCTCGCGGTCGAGAAGAACCTGCCGGCCCTGACCGTGGCCTATGCCCGGCTGCGGCAACGTCTGCCCGAGGGGATGCGCGAGCGCGTCCGGCTGGCCCTGGTCGGCGATGGGCCGCTGCTGCCGGGGTTGCTGGCCGCGCAGCAACCGGGGGTGATCGTGGCCGGCGAGAAGCACGGCGAGGAACTGAGCCGCTGGTACGCCAGCGCGGACGTGTTCGCCTTTCCGTCGTGCAGCGAGACGTTCGGCAACGTGGTGCTGGAGGCCCAGGCGAGCGGCCTGCCGGTGGTCGCCTTCGACGCGCAGGCGATGACCGAGCGGATCGTCACGGGGGCGGACGGGTTCCTGGTGCCGCGCGATGGCGACCTGGCCGAGCCGATGCTGCGCCTGTGCCACGACCTGTCGCTGCGCGGCAAGCTGGGCCTTGCCGCCCGGGCCAAGGCTCAGCGGCAGACGTGGGAAGCGATCTTCGATGAGCTGGAAGCTCTCTACGGCCGGCTGATCGCGGAACACGATCGCAACCGACCCCCTTCCCCCCTGCCCACGAGTTGGCTCTCGGCATCTGGGCAACAGCCGGCTCCTGAGTTTCGCCACTGAGGTTACTGTCTTCCTCGTTGCCATCAAATCTTAGCCGAGCCGCGCACGCAGCGCAGCGGAGTAAGCGGCCTTGCGGGCTTCCGGACCGCTTACTCCGCTGCGCTGCGTGCGCGGCTCGGCGGGCCTGCTCTGTCTGAGCCGCGCACGCAGCGCAGCGGAGTAAGCGGCCCTGCGGCTTCCGGGCCTAAGCGCCGCGGGCTTCCGGGCCGCTTACTCCGCTGCGCTGCGTGCGCGGCTCGGCGGGCCTGCAAAAATCCAGAGGGACACCGCAATTGGTGGGGCCGCCTGAGCCTACTGTCCCCAGCGGATCAGTTCCCCCAGTTTCTCCTGCGACGGAGTGCGCCACGGCACCCGAGGCGGCGGCATGCGCGGCGCCACTGGCGGCCCCCCAGCGCCCTGAGATCGTGGAAGCCGCTGCAGCTGCTCGGGCGGCCTCGGTGTCACTCCCGGGAAAAGCCCCGGTGGAGTCGAGCCGGGTTGCGGTTCACCTCGGTGGGCCAGGGCGAGCAGATGCCGCGTTTGCAGCGTCGGTTGCACCGCCTTCAGGACAGTGACGATACCAGCGAAGTAAGCCGCCGCATTGGAGGAGCCCTTGGTTTCCTCGCCGCTGCTGAGCAGGGCCGTCGAGTCCGCGATCACCACGTCAGGCTTGATTCGTCCGTCGGCCGTCGGCCCGAGGGAGGAGTAGCGGCTGCCATCCCCAACCGTGATGACACCCGCATGATCGGCCGGCGGATAGATCTCGCCTGACTCGCTGGCGTCCAGCAGTTGCAGCGGCCGGATGATCTTGCTGCTTTGCGGATCGCGAAACGGCATGTCCTTCTCGGCCGACACCAGGATGCGGAGTCGATCCTTGCTGCCGAAGTTGCTGGAGCGAGCCTTGACCCGGATGCGGTACTCGCGATCCGCTGACGCGGCCAGGTCCGACAGGACCACGCGCTCGCGCGGGTTGCGCGTCTGCCCGGGGCCGGTGGGTCGGTCTCCCTTGATCTGCCGCAGCGTGCTGGAGCCAAGAATCCGGCCCTGAATGTCCTCGACGTACAGGTCGAGGTCCTTGTCGGTGCCGGCATCCTCCTGGTCGGTGTAATCGTTCCAGGTCAGAGTGATGGTGACGACGTTCTCGTCCAGCAGGTTGCGGAATCGCACCGCCGTGTACAAACCCTCCTTGCCAAAGTGGACGTAGCCATGACGGTCCGGATTGATTGGACCGTTGCAGACGCAGCCGCCGTAATTGCCGGCAGCGTTGATCCAAATGATTCCCGCGGCAATGGCATCGTCCACGATCGCATTGATGGAGCCGCGTCCATCGTAATTGCCGCCACCCTCGAAGTCCTCGGAAAAGAGGATAATGTCCACCTTCTGCTCGATGGCATAACGCACGGCCCGACGGAACAGCGTGGGACCGTTGGCATTGAGCAGATAGAAGTGAGGACCGTGCGGCGAGTTGCCCGTCATCGCCCAGACGAGCTGGGCCATCGAACGGCCGTGCGTGTTGCCCGGGACGAACGGTTTCTGAAAAGCCGGATCGCCAAGGTTGAAGCGGCGCACAAACTCCGGATCGTAATGCTCCACGACAACCGTGTCCGCAGGCAAGTAGGGGCGTCCGACTCCAACGCCCTCGAAACCGTGATCGAGGACGGCAATCCTGACGGATCGGAGGCCCGTTAGATTGGCGTAAGCGGGGAGCAGGCCAAGCTGACGGCGAACGTTGTCGGCATTGGCAAGCCGGGAGGCCGACAGCTTGACGGGCCCTGGCCCACCCTGACCAAACGCCAGCGGCGTCAGCAGCAGACTCAGACACAGACAGGTCCAAACATACCGCATTCTGCTACCCCTGAAACGGAGCGAAGCGGTGGGCCTCGCTACGCTCGGCCCACCCTACGGACACATCACCAACCGTAGCCGCGACCGAAGCCACCGTAGCCAAAGCCGCCGTAGCCGAAGCCGCCGTAGCCGAAGCCGCCGCCCACTCCGAAGCCATACGGCCGATAGCAGGCGAAGCCCGGGTAGCCGTAACCCCAGTAGGGGCGGTAGCAACCGAAGGCGGGACCATAGCCCCAGCCGCCGTAATGGCAATGCCAGGCCTGTTGCGGTGCTTCCTTATCCAGCTCAGCACCGGCCTTCGCCGTCGCCGGGGCACTGGCCTTGATTGCCGGGGCGGGGGCAGTCTTGCCCTCGTTGTCCAGCTCGCCGGCCCATGCCGGCAGTCCCAGGGCAAGCATCCCCAGACAGCACAGTACGTACCGTCTCATGAAAGGACCTCCCGTGAAGTGGAAGAAAAAGTGGGGCGAACAAACCTGGCCCGGCGAGGAAAGCCGGGACCGCAGCTCCCAGCATCCGCGGGGCGGCTGCACAAGGATAACGTTTATCGGCCCGGGGATTGCGCCGGCTCTCCCGCATTTCGCTGGCACCGCCCCGTACACTTCCCTTCGGGTCGATACAACCGCTATTTCCGGAATCCCGCTTCTGGACAGCCGGCTGGCCAGCGGGTAGTGTAGCAACGACCCCTGGGTGGGTTGCGCCGTCCGCGCCATCCGGGTGGGGTGAGGAACCTGCCATGATTCGCTGCGGCTTGATCGGTTATGGGGCCTGGGGAACACATCACGCCCGCGTCATCGCGGCCAGCGCCGAGGCGAAGCTGCTGGCCATCGCGGCGCACTCGGAAGCCACGCAGGACCGGGCCCGGCAGGATCACCCCAGTACCCAGGTCCATGCCGACTACCGTGACCTGCTCGCCCGACCGGACCTCGACGCGGTCGCGGTCGTGCTGCCGTCGCACCTGCACTTCGAGGTCAGCAAGGCCGTCCTCGAATCCGGCCGGCATCTGCTGCTCGAAAAACCGATGTGCCTGTCGGTGCCGCATTGCGACCAGCTGAACACACTGGCACGCGAACGCAACCGCGTGCTGGCCATCGGTCATGAGATGCGGCTGTCGTCCCTCTGGGGCAAGGTCAAGGAACTGCTCACGAGTGGGGCCGTGGGCCGGCCGCTCTATGCGCTGATCGAACTGTGGCGGAGGCCGTACCGCCTCGGGGCCGATGGCTGGCGCTATGACCAGGCCCGCGTCGGCAACTGGATCCTGGAGGAGCCCATCCACTTTTTCGATCTGGCGCGCTGGTATTTCCAGTCCTTCGAGCAGCCAGTTACCGTCTACGCTTGTGCCAACGCCCGCCGCGGCGATCATCCCGAATTGCAGGACCACTTCAGCGCGACCGTTAGCTTCTCGGGTGGAGCTTACGCTGTCATCTCGCAGTCATTAGGTGGCTGGGAGCATCATCAGACGGTCAAGATCTCCGGCACGGACGGCGCTCTGTGGGCCGCGTGGTCCGGGGCGATGGATCGCACGTTCGAGCCAACCTTCTCCCTCCGGGTGCAGCGCGGCTCGGCACTCGAAACCATTCCGATTGCGCGATCGGCCGGCGAGGTGTTCGAGCTGGAGGACCAGTTTGCCCGCTTTGTCAGGGCCATTCAGACCGGGACGACTCCCCCGGCCAGCGGCGAGGACGGACGCTGGTCCGTGCTGATGTGTTTGAAAGCGCAGGAATCCGTCCGAACTGGCACTCCAGTAACACTGTAATTCTTACTCTCACTCCAAGGCTCTCTCCATGTCAAAAGACAGCCCAGGGAAGGACCTGACGCCCTGGTATCGCGAAGTCACCGCCTACCAGTGGCTGGTGCTCGCCCTGGCGTCCGCGGGCTGGGTGTTCGACATCTACGAAGGACAGATCTTTATCATCACCCGCGGCCAGCTCCTCTCCGAGATCCTTGGCACAGGGTCAGAATCCCGCGATGTCAAATATTACGGGGAGATCTTGAACGGGTTCTATCTGGCGGGCGGGGCGCTGGGGGGCATCCTCTTCGGTTCGCTGGCTGACCGCTGGGGCCGGAAACCGATGCTGGTGGCCACCATCCTGATCTACTCCCTTTTCTCCGGGCTGACGTTCTTTGTCGGCTCGCTGTGGGAACTGGCGCTGCTTCGTTTCCTGGTCGCGGTCGGCACGGGCGGTGAGTGGTCGGTGGCGGCGGCACTGGTGGCCGAGGTGTTTCCAGGCCGGGCGCGGGCCCGGACCAGTTCGATCTTCCATGCAACAAGCGTCCTGGGCACCTGGATGGCCGGACTGGCGGGACTCGCGGTCGGGGCCCACTGGCGGTATGGCTACCTCGTGGGCGTCCTTCCCGCGGTGCTGATCGTGTTCGTCCGGCTCTGGATCGCCGAGCCGGTAACGTGGTCCCGGACCAAGGCCAGCGGTAGCCTCCAGGAGTTACTTTCCCATCCGACCTGGCGGCGCCGGGCCCTCCTGGGATTGTTCCTGGCAATGGTGGGGCTGGGCACCTTCTGGGGAGTCACGGTGGCAGGGCAGAACCTGGCCGAGCGAATGCTCCTGCGGCAGCAGGTCACGACACTCCAGGCAGCTCCGATCATCACCTCGGCCCTGGGGCAGGCGGGAGGTTTGCCAGGCCTGTGGCAGGCCGGCTGGGTAGCCGAAACGATGCTCAAGGCCACCCAGGCGAAGGAACCAGCCAAGTTCGCCTACGGCATTGTCGAGACGGCCGGCGGCGGTCTGGGACTGCTGGCCTTTGGACCGCTGGCGGCCCGGCTGGGCCGCCGGCAGAGCTTCTTGCTCATGCTGCTGGGGTCCCTCATCGTGGTGCCTGTGACCTGTTACGCACCCGCCAACTACGAGCAGCTGCTGGCTCTGTTGCCGGTCTACGGCTTCTTCACCGTTGGCTTTCACGCGGGTTTTGCCGTCTGGTTCCCGGAGCTGTTCCCCACGCATTTACGGGCCACCGGGGCCGGGTTCTGCTTCAACGGCGGCCGGCTGGCGGCAGTGTCGGTGCTGTATTTCTCCGGGTGGTTGAAATCCACCATCGAACTGCCCCTGGCCATAACTCTGCTCAGCCTGCTGTTCCTTCCCGGCATTCTGCTGATCTATCTGCTTCCTGAAACCAAGGGCCAGCCTCTGCCGGAGTAATCCCATGCGCGTGCTGATCACCGGAGCGGGAGGATACGTCGGCAAACAGTTAACCTGTGGTCTGCAAGGCGAACACCAGTTGCGCCTGGGCGACGTGCAGCCAATCCCCGGAGACGCCCGCTGGGTCGAACTGGACGTGACCCGGCCCGAGCAGGTCCAGGCCGCGACAGAGGGCGTCGAGGCCGTGCTGCACCTGGCCATCGCCTCCGGGCACGAGGGAGAGCATGAGGACGACGCCTTCAACCAGCTTCGCTTCGACGTCAACGTCAAGGGCACCTGGAACGTGCTGGAAGCGGCCCGGCGTGCGGGCGTGCGGCGGTTCGTCTTCACCAGCAGCATCATGGTCGTCTGGGGCTACGAGCCGCCCGCCTGCGTGGCCTCCGACGCGGCGCCCTGGCCGGTCGGCGCTTACGCTCTGACCAAGCAGCTGGGCGAAATCCTCTGCGAACACTATGCCCACCATCATGGCCTGTCGATCGCATGTCTCCGCATTGCCAAACCGATTGATCCGGAGGACCCGGTCTGGAAACAGCAGCCCATCCGCCCGCAATGGATCGCGTTCTCCGACCTGGTGCAAGCTTACCGGCTGGCTCTGACGGTCCCGGGCATTGGCTTCGAGATCGTCACCATTGTCGGGGAGAGTTGCCGGAGACGGTGGGATCTCAGCAAGGCGGAAAGAGTCCTTGGGTATCGGCCTGGCATTCGGCTGGAGGAGCAGGGATTTCAGCTGGGCGACGAACGCACGCCGTTCGTCATGCCGGCGAGTAAGGACATGACCGAAGTGTCGGGGCGACTCAGGAAGCCAACGTCGCGTATGCCCCCGGCCGCTCCGCCATGAATGGCGGGGCTACACGCAAGCGGAAAGCCCGGTAAACCGGGCTGAGGAGCGGGGACAGGTGCGTTTCAGCCCCATTCATGGGGCTTTCTGCTTGTGTGTAGCCCCGCCATTAATGGCGGGGCGGCCGCTGCTGAGCCACTCCTCAACCGTGCCAATCTACGTCTCCGTGCCGATCAGCTTGGCGATCACGAACGCCGCCGCCGCGGCCAGGCCGCCGACGGCCAGGGTCTGCCAGGCGCTTCGCCACGGCTTCGGCGTGGTGAAGCGGCCCTTGACGTAGCCGAACACGAGCAGGGCCAGGCCAGTCACCCCCACCGAGACCACCAGGGCCAGGTGCGCGGGACGGACGAAGAAGTACGGCGCCAGCGGCACCAGGCCCCCGGCCACGTAAGACAGGGCGATGGTCAGGGCGCTCTGCCGGGCCCGCTTCGGTTCCGGCTTCTCCAGGCCCAACTCGAAGCGCATCATGAAGTCCACCCAGCGGTCCTGGTCGGCACGCAGGGCCGAGACCACCTGCTGGATCGTCTCTTCCGGCAGCTTGTACTCGCGAAAGACCTGGGCGACCTCGGCGGCCTCCTCTTCGGGCATCTCGTGGGTTTCGCGCACCTCGCGGACGCGCTCCGAGTCGTAGTGCTCGGCGTCGGTGCGTGCGGCCAGGTAGCCGCCCAGGCCCATGGCGATGGAGCCGGCCGCGATCTCCGCCAGCCCGGCGGTGACGATGACCCACGGCTGATCTTTGACGGCTCCGGCCAGACCAGCGGCCAGGGCGAACGGCACCGTCAAGCCGTCCGACATGCCAATGACAATGTCCCGGATCGTCTCCGAGGAGGTGAAGTGCTTCTCGACGTGTGGCGTCTGCGGCATCGGCGCTCCTGCGCACGGGTGGAGGCGATGGCGGGATTTTACGGATCCCGCGCCAGCCGGTCGAGGAGATCCTGAGCCGCGCTGACGCCCTTGTCAAGCGCATAACGAAAGTCGGCTGCCGCCTGGTTGGGGCGTCCTTGTCGCCAGTGAATCTTGCCTCGATACAGAGCAGCAACACCCTGAGTCCGATCGAGTTGCAAGGCCCGGGAGTAATCCTCGATGGCCCGGTCGGGTTTATCCAGGGCGTCGCAGGCCAGGCCGCGGTTACACCAGCACCAGGCCCGGTTCGGAGCCAGGGCCACACAGGCACTGAAACAACTGAGAGCGTCGGTATACGCCCCGCGCTGATAATGGCACTTGCCCCGGTAGAAATTGGCCCACAGGTTGCCCTGCTGCTCCTGGTGCGCTTTCCTCAGATACTCTTCCGCCTTGTCCAGGTCCGGCGGGTCGGCCTGGAGCGCGGCCCGGCCCAGGGCCAGATGTTCCCAGGGGGTCCGTGGTTCGATTTCGGGGCCCTGCTGCCGGACCAGGTCGGTCAGACCAAGGGCCTCGGCATGGGCGATCCGTTCCTGACGCAGCACCGGGCTTCTGCCAAACAGCTCCTCGGCCTGGGCCAGCACTTGCAAGGCCTCGCGCCGGGCAGCTGTCTTGTCCTGGGCCGTGCGGACCCGGAGGCTGGTCCAGAGAATGGCCAGGTCGAGCAGGTCCACCTGAACCTGCGGCCTCTCCGAGCGCAGCCGCTCACAAATCACCCGGCGGTTGTCCCAGAAGCGCTGGCACTGGACTTCGACCAGGCGCATCTGGTTGGCCGGCAGCACGTCGGCACTGCCCAGGGCCCGGATCTGTTCGGCAAACCCATGCAGCTCCTGCACGGCCTGGGCCCGCTCGGCCTTGCGCAGCTCGTCGTGGATTTCCTGCCGCAGTCCCAGGGGCAAGGGAATGCTGCCAATCAGGTCCCGGGCGCGCTTCAGCGAACTGACCGCCTCCTGATGCTGCTGCCGGTCCTGCTGTTCGCGTCCTTCCTTCAGGGCCTGTCGCGCTCCGCTCAGCTGCTGACTGGCATGGGTGAGCACCAGGCCAGCCACGAGCGCAGCGACCAGGAACACACCGAACCGAAGCAGACCTTGAGGCCGGCGGAGGCGCCATTTCCGCCAGCGCTCGATCCAGCTGCGGTTGGCCACGCCGCGCAACGGTTGATTGTCCAGGTGCCGGCGCAGGTCGGCCGCCAACTCGGCCGCGCTGGCATAACGCTGCTGGGGCTGCTCGGCCAGGCAGCGAGCGAGGATGTCGGCCAGCCCGACGCTCACCTGGGGGTTGTGTTTGCGCAGGGAAGCAGCTGGGGCCGAGCTGGCGAGCCCGGGGGCGTCAGCCCCCGGGCTCGCCACGCAGGTGGGTCGTGATCCCCCGAGAGCCTCGTAAAGCAGAACCCCCAGGGAATAAACGTCGGCGCGGGCGTCCACGGCCACGGTGATCGGCCGGGCTTCGCGAATGGCGTTCAGGGCCTCCTTGTGTTCCGGAGCCATGTAGCCGGGCGTCCCGCCCAGCCAGGTGGGGACCGGACCCCAGGCGAGGATGGGCGGCCGGGCCAGGTGGAAGTCGAGAAGCATCGGCTGGCCGTCCGCGGCCAGCAAAACGTTGGAGGGCTTGAGGTCCAGGTGCAGCAGACCGCGCTCGTGGGCGTAGTGCAGGGCGTCGGCCAGGCAGGCCCCCAGAGAACAGACGGCCTGGACGTAGGTCATGGCCGCCAGCGCCGTGCGTGGATGGTCCTGGGTCAGGACTTTGACGGGAGCGGTCGCCTGCAGCCGGTCCAGCACGGCCACCAGGTGCTGACCCGAACGCTGGCTGACCGGGGTGGGTTGCAGCTCCGCCAGGAGCCGATCCAGCGGCGCACCGCCGAAGCAGGGCATGCACAGCGCCCGCAGGTGGCGTTCCGGATCGTCGTGGACCGAGTGGACGGGGACAATGTTGGTGTGCTGCAGCCGGGCCAGCGACAGGTGCTCCTGGCTGGCGAGCGGGACCACTTTCAGGACGACGGACCGGTCGGCCAGGGCAGGCTGGACCGCCAGGAACACCCGCCCCTGAGTGCCCCGACCGATCTCGGCCAGGAGGCGACAGTCTCCCAGGGTGTCGCCCACCGCGGGGAAGCGCGGGGCGGGGGCGGTCCCGGCCAGGGTCTGGTGACAGTCCAGCAGGGTCAGCAGCTGCTCCCGCCAGTGAGGGAAGCGGGCCAGCACTTCCTCGGTGGCGACTGGCTGATTGAGTTCCTGACGGAGACAGATCTCCTCGTAGATCAGCTCGACGGCCGCCTCCGGCTGGGTCTGGAGTTCGGGATGGCGGGACAGATACTCCTCGACCGCCGGACGTTCCCCCTGGTGCCAGCGGCGGTTCATGTCCTCGGCCAGCCGGGCGACCAGGGACAGCTCCTCGGAACTCGGAACTCGGAACTCGGAACTCGGAACTCGGAACTCGGAGTGCGGACCCGAATTCTTTCGTTCCGCACTCCGAGTTCCGAGTTCCGAGTTCATCTGCCTTCATCCTTCGGTGAGAAGACCAGCTGCCGGGCCAGCTTGCGGAGGATGCGGCGGACACTGCCCTCGTGCAGTCCGGTGCGGTCGGCGATTTCCCGGAGCTGCAACCCCTGCCGCTTCAGGAGCAGCACCTTGTGGTGGGCGGGAGGACACAGGGCCAGCATCTTGTCCCACAGGTCGGCGGCCTGGGCCAGTTCGCTGGGCCGGGGCTGGTTGGCCGAAGCCTGACCGGGGCCATTGTCGTGGAGCGGCTCCTCGCTCTCCAGGGCCGCCCGATAATGACGCAACCGGTCGCTTAACCGCCGGCGGGTCACTTTGACCAGAAAGGCTCGCAGTTGTTGGGTCGTGGCGAACTGCCAGCGGCCCGAGCCGAAGCCGCCCAGCAGGCTGGCCCAGACCGATTGCACCACGTCCAGCGAATCCAGCTTGGTACGCAGCTGCCGGGGCATCTGCCGGCGGACCACCATGCGCAGGTAGGGCTGGTAGAGGGCGAAGACCTGCTCGATGGCCAGCGGGTCGCCGCTGCGCAGTTGCTCGAGAAGTCCTTCGATCGGATCCGTACTCATGAATGACCCCGAGGGAGCGGAACAAGAAGGCGAGACCAGAATTCCCACCGGGGCTCACCCGGTTTCTTGAGGCGCCAGCCGAGCATTTCCAGCGTCAGAGGGGCGACTGCCGTCAGCACCAGCCAGGGGGCCAGGCGCTCCAGCAAGGGCGAGGGGAAGACGTCCTGGCCCAGGCTCTCCAGCCGGGCAAAGAACTGGTCGGCCCCCAGGAACAGGGCCGACCAATCGACGGGCAGGGTGCCGCCCAGGATGCTCCCCGGACCGAGAACCAGGTCTGCCAGGTTCTGCCCAGAGGGCGAGCCGGGCTGCTCTTCGATCAGCCGATCCCCGGGGTTGTCCGCATCCAGCTTGTCGATCAGGGCCGGGTCCTCGGTGGGGCTGTCCGCGCCCAGCAATTGCTGGGCGATGCGGATGTCACCTGGCCCCGTTGGTCCGGTCACAACCGTCCCACCTGGGGCTGCCCCAGAAGCGCCGGACACCGGCACCATCAGGTCCGCCGGAGGAGACGACCCGGATGCCGGCGTGGGCATGCTGAGCGCCTGCGCTTTCACAACGGCCTGGACCTCGTTGGTTGACGGCTGGAGCGTTGCCGACGCGACAGTAGATGGACTGTGATCCGTGCTGGGGTAGTTGTAAGACTTTCCGGAGTTCTGGCCCGTCTGGTCCGAATAGGACCAGCCATACTGGGGGTTGCCGTACTCCGGCGTGGTGTTGCTTCCCTGGGAGGCATTAGGTCCCTGGTTCGAGTTGGACGGAGTCTTCGAGCTTCCTGAACTGGCATCGCCATCGACTCCTTCCGGATAATTAGATCCGGAATTGTATGGATTCGACTGCGAACTGCCATTACCGCCTTGTGGACCATTTTGTCCGGTAGTGGGATTCGTCGCGGAGGTGATCTGGGAAGTTGGCGTGTTGCCATACACGTTGGAAGTAGAGACAACGGGGGCCACGGCGGCAAGGAGGAAGCGATCTTCGAGAACCTCCAGGATCAGCGGTGCTTTCGGCTTTGATGGTGGTCGCATACCCGGCCTCTTTCTCGCTCAAGGGATGAACTGGAAGAGAGCCTTGGACGTTCGTTGTTACCAGGGCAACAGCTTGGGGGAATCGGGGCTACGGATTGATTCAGTGTCCTTAGTATTAGCACCCCGGAAAAAAAAAGCAAGCCTCGACCGCCTGGACGGTTCGCGGAACCGAGCTTTTGCTGAAAAAACGGTGGTTTTGTCACACTTTTTCCTGCGCCCCGGATTCATTTCGCGCTGCCCGCGCCCGCTTTTGCGAGTTTCTTCCGATTCTTCTTGCAGAGGCCGCACGACCAGTCCGCGCGGCAACGAGAACCGTGCGCGCATCCACCAAGCAGGAAGGCGCGTTGGCGATTGATTCGAGTACGCCGATGTTATCGCAAAGTGCTGAATACGCCTTACGGGCTGTGGTCCACCTGGCTTCCGTGGCACCGGCCCCCCGAACCACGGAGCAACTGGCAGCCGCGGTCCACGTACCGCAAGCCTACCTGGCGAAATTATTGCATCGTCTGGTCCAGGAGCAGGTTGTGCGCTCCCAGCGCGGCATCGGCGGCGGCTTCACGCTGGCCCGGCCCGCGGAGGAGTTGACGATCCTGATGGTGGTCAACAGCGTGGCGCCGCTGCGCCGGAGCAGTTTCGGCTCGCTGCAACTGGCCGGCGAAGGCATTCAGCTGGACCGGCTGCAAGAACGGCTCGACCGGGCCCTGGCGCTGGTCGAGGAGGTCTTTGCCACGACCACCCTGGCGGAGGTGGTGGCACCGCCGCGGAATGGCCACTGCGAAAAGGCGCCCTTGCTGCATGAGGGTTTCGGCAACGAAACGGAAGGACAGGACACGTGCTGTCCGGGAAAGTGAGCGGCTGGCCGTGCGAGCTACTGACCTCCCAGACTCCTGCGCTATAAGCCACCTGTACAGGCAATGGCGCAGGTGGCTTGCCAACGGCTGAGAGCGATCGTTCTTCTTCCACGGCGTAACGCCGCAGCAAACGCTACCTCCCCACGACCGGCCGCTTCCCGATACCTTAAACCGTTTGTCTGGATTGTTCAAGGAGAAACGCCGTCGCAGGAAGCGATTGTCCCTCTCGATTGTGGCAGGGAGGCCGAGCCATGCACGAGGTTTCTGAGCCGCGCACGCAGCGCAGCGGAGTAAGCGGTCCGGGTGCCCGCAGGGCCGCTTACTCCGCTGCGCTGCGTGCGCGGCTCAGCAGCTTCGGCGCTGCTCCACTCACAGTTCCGCGGCGAGACAATCCCACAGGGCCAGGCGGACTTCCAGGGCCTTGCGAGCCGTCTCCTCGGCTTCGCGCCACAGGCCAGGCGAATCCCCGCACAGGCGCCGCATCAGGGCCAGCGACATGGGACCATGCCGCTCGCCGTCGTGCTGGACGTGCAGGTTCAGATAGAGCAGGAACAGCGACCAGTGCTGGCTATCCTGCTTGGCCAGGCTGCGGACCATCGCGGTGAACATGGCCGGGATGACGTCCTCCCGCCCATAGGTGAAGGCTGCGGCGATGCGGTGCGTCTCGCCGCAGCGGGCCACTTCCAGGGTGTAGGCCACGAAGTCGCGGGCCCCGCGCGGGAAGTCGCGCCGGGTGAGCATTTCCTCGATCGAGGCCCCGTGCCGCAGCGTCCCCAGCAAGCGCAGGATCGGGCCGGTGTCCGCCTGGCACTGCGTCATGGCTCGCAGGTACAGCTCGAAATGCGACAGATAGCTCCCGTCCGGCAGAGCGTCGCTCTCCTCGTCCAGGACAATCTCGTTGATCAGGCGGCGCGACTCCGCGTCGGGAGTCGGCAGCCAGGGCACGTCCACACAGGTCAGCTCTCGCTGCAGGGCCTTGAGCAGAGACATGAAATCCCACACACAGAAGACGTGGCTCCGCATGAAGCGGCGCAGGGATTCCTCGTCGCGGACAGTCCGGTAGATCGGATGGTCCATCAGCCGGGTGACGAGGTCGTCAACAAACACGCTGTGCGCGGGGGTTCGGGCTTGCACGATCATCAAAGGAGTCCTCTTGTTACGATTCATCCGCGGCGCCACCTGGCAGTCTCGCGCGGCCTCGCAGACATCGTTAGTTATAGGGGCCCCAACGCTGTCAACAACGTCACGGCGCATTTCGGAGGGCCTCTTGTTCCGTCGCCGGCCGGCTGGCATAATGGTCTGTCGTGGCGCGTTTCCCGCTCGCTCCGAGATTGCCCATGGATGTCACGTTAACCATCGCGGCTGGCCCAGGTAAGGGAAAGGTGTTCTCGTTTCGGGAACACGAAACGTTTTTGGTGGGCCGTTCCAAACATTGCCATTTCCAGCTGCCGCCCGGGGACCGTTATTGCTCGCGGATTCATTTCCTGGTGGAGCTGAATCCGCCCCTGTGCCGGCTGGTGGACATGGGCAGCAACAACGGCACCTTTGTCAACGAGCAGAGGGTCACGTCGGCGGAGCTGAAACATGGAGACAAGATCCGCGCCGGTCGAAGCCTCCTCTGGGTCCAGGTGCGGGCAGACGAGCCGGCCGCTGCTCCAGAGGATCCCAGCACGCGATTGTACGTCCCGGCGAACGGGGAGGAACGGGCTGGCGAACTGCCTCGGGTGCCCGGCTACCAGACGATCCGCAGGCTGGGTCAGGGAGGCATGGGCGTCGTTTACCAGGCGGTGCGTGTCGCGGATGGCCAGGCCGTGGTGATCAAGATGATCCTTCCCGCGGTGAGAGGCAGCTGGAACAAGATCGAGCGGTTCCTGCGCGAGGCGGAGATCCTCCGCCAGCTGCATCACCCCCACGTGGTGTCCTTCCTGGAAATGGGCCAGGTGGGCGAGGAGTTGTATTTCGTGATGGACTACGTGCCCGGCTGCGACGCCGGCCAGCTGGTCCGGCAGCAGGGGCCGCTGGCTGTGCCGAGGGCCGTGGCCCTGGCTTGCCAGCTTCTGGAGGCGCTGGAATACGCTCACGGGCAGAAGTTTGTCCACCGGGACGTCAAGCCTTCCAACCTGCTGCTCCGCGAGGAAGGCGGCTGGCAGCAGTGCAGCCTGGCCGATTTTGGGCTGGCCCGGATCTACCACGCCTCGACCCTCAGCGGGCTGACCCTGACCGGAGACGTCGGCGGCTCCATGGGTTACGCGGCCCCCGAGCAACTCGTCAACTTCCGCGAGGCCCTGCCCCCGGCGGACCAGTACGGTGCGGCCGCCACGCTCTATTACCTGCTGACCGGCCGGCCGCCCTATGACCTGCCCACCCAGATCTACGAGCAATTCAAGATGCTGCTGCACCAGGATCCAGTCCCGATCGAGAAGCGCCGGCCCGACTTACCGGCTCCCCTGGTGCAGATCATCCACCGGGCCCTGGCTCGCTTGCCGGAAAAGCGCTTTGCCGGCGTGGCCGAGTTCCGCAGGGCGCTGCTGCCCTGCGTGGCTGGTGCCTCGGGAGAGCGCTGACGATTCAACGACCGCCGCTGCAGGCTGCCGCAAGGGCAAGGCATTGGGTCCTTCTCGCGTGGGAAGGCGCCAGGAGGGCCGCTCGCTGATACAGCTGGGCGGCTTCCTTGAACCGCCTCCCTTGCTGAAAGAGTTCCGCCTCACTTAAGACCTGTTTAAACTGCAAGCAAGCCGCGGGGATCTTTTGCTGCAACTGGGCCACTTCCTGGTTCGCCGCGGGAGTCTTTACCAGACGGGCCCATTCCTGCAGAGGCACAAGGGCGTCTTCAAAGAGCCCTTGCGTCTGGAGGATCTGCGCCTGGGTGTGCAATTGTTGGACCCGGTTCGTCTCTTGCGGGATCGGAACCGGCGCAACCTCGAGGAGCACCGCGGGAATCCCAGGCTGGCTACCTCCGCTGGGCCCTGGCTTGGCGCCTTGCTGGTTGGCTTCATCGACTTTCTTCTTCCATCTCGCATCCTTGCCATCCCAGGCCAGAACGGCATTGGCCAGTTTCATGGCTTTGTCAAACTGCTTTGCTTTCACAGCGGTCTTCCAGGCCTCCTCGCTCGCTTGCTTCAGCAGCGTCAGGGCTGTTTTCCAGTCCGCCGCACCGACGTTCAGCGCCTGGATCGCGAGGGCAATGGCGTCGTCATACTTCTTTTTCTGAAACGACTGATTCCCCTGGGCGACAAGGCCGTCGCACTCGGCTTGCTTCTTCTTCTTGTCCCATTGGACATCCGCGGGGTCCCGGAGCAGTACAGCTTTGGCCAGCGCCAGGGCCTTGTCAAACTGTTTGGCTGTCATGGCGGCCTGATAGACAGGCGAACTGGCCTCCTTCAGCAGCGCCAGGGCTTTTTTCGGGTCCGCCGCACCGAGATCCAGCGCCTTCGTCGCCAGGTTGAGGGCGGCGTCCGGTTTCTTGTTCTGGAGCGCCTGATTCCCCTCGGCGACCAGCGTGTCGCATTCCTCTTGCCGGATCGAGCCCAGGACGGCCTGCAGCAGAGGCTCGGCTTGCCGAGCTTCGGGCTTCAGCAGACCCTCCGCGACCAGGACCGGCTCCCATTTGAGGGCCTCTCCCAGGGCGTTCTGTGCGTCCTTCCACTGCTTGTTCGCCGCCGCTTTTTTCCCCTCCGCCAGTGCCGTCTCATAGTTCTTGAGCTGCCGCGCTTTCTCCTGTCTGTCCTCTTCTTGCAGGATTTGCGCATCCAGAAGGCGGAACGAGGCCAGCCCTTGCTCAATCTCATCGAGCGCGAGGAAGCAAAGGGTGTCTTCAAAGATTGAGATGGCTTCGGCGAAGTCCTTTTTCTTCAGTGCTTCCTCGCCGCGCTGCATCTCCCTGGCAAAGAGGTCCGCCCAGGGCGGCTCCGCCGGTTTGGCTGGCGGGACCGCCACGTCAGGCTTTTGTTGCGGATCGGGTTGTTTCGGGTGGTCGGGTGCTGGGAGGACAGCAACCGGTTTCGGAGAAACCCGCGCGACGCCTTCCGGCGGCGTAGTCCTGGTGAACTGCAACCCAACCAGGACGGCGACCAGGACGCACGCCAGGCCCCCGGCGGTCAAACTCGCGACCAGGAACGGAGTGGACCGGGCAGGCCGACGAACCGGAGGTGGCAGAGCCAGCATTCGTTCCAGTTCCGGATCGCAGCCCGTCTCCTCCCAGCGGCGCAGGTCGTCCGCCAGTTCCTGGCAAGTGGGATAGCGGTCGCCCGGCTGCTTGGACATGGCCTTCAGGCAGATGCGTTCCAGCTCCTCCGGGATGTCGGGGTTGCGCTGGCTCGGTGGTGCCGGCGCCGTTTCCACGGCGTGGAACAGAACCAGTTCGACCGGGCCGGTGAATGGGGGGTGCCCGCAGAGCAGCTCGTACAGGACCACGCCGAGGCTGTACTGATCGCTGGCCGGCTTGGCCTCGGCGGCCTGACCGGCGGCGTGTTCGGGGGCCATGTAGGCGGGCGTTCCCAGGATCGCCCCCAGACGCGTGAGTTTCTGCGCCACGGTGGGGCGGTGGGCCAGCCCGAAATCCGACAAATAGGGCTGATCCCTGTCATCGACCAGGATGTTGGCCGGCTTGACGTCGCGATGCACGATCCCGGACCGGTGGGCGCAGGCGAGGGCCTCGGCGATCTTCCCGACGATCCGGGCCGCCCGGCGGCACTCGACCGGCCCGCCGTCGCAGCAATCGGCCAGGGTCTGCCCAGCAATCAAGGCGGAGGCGATGTAGGACTGCCCGTCGGCCTGGCCTGCTTCGTGGATCGGAACGATGTGCGGATGCAGCAGCCGGGCTGCCGCACGGGCCTCGCGCAGGAACCGCTCCACTTGCTGCGGGGTCTGGATTTGCTCCGGCCGGGGCACCTTCAGGGCTATTTCGCGATCCAGTTGCGGATCGTAGGCCCGATACACGGTGCCAAAGGCCCCCGAGCCCAGCTGCGCTCGAATGACAAAGCGACCGATCCGTTCCGGAACGACCGGCCGGGGAGCCGGCGCCGCCTGCACCCCGGGCCCTTCGAGGACCGAAGGAGTCAGAAACCAGTCCACCGTTTGTACCTGGGCCGGCTCGTCTGTGGTGGCCCGGGCACTTTCCGAGGTCTCCGGTGGCTGCTCTTCCGCGGCAACGGGAAATGTCTGGCCGCACTGGGGACAGCGAACCTTGCGGCCCCGGTAGTGCGCCGGAACCAAACCACTCCGATTGCAAGTGGGATTGGGACAGCAGGCGCGGATGGAACTGGGCATGGGCAGCTCACAAAAGAAGTAATGGCGAACCCCTGGGCGTGGAGCCTGCCTGGACGAATTCGGGTATCGTAACTGTGTCCAGGTCACCCGTCAACAAAAACCTGGCAAGAAAACCGATTGTGGCAGCAGTCCGTCTGGATATACAATGACAGACGTGACAGTGCGCGGCGAACAATCCTCCTTCAAGGAGCGGAACATGGCGACGTTGTCGGCCCCAGGCAAGGCGACCTCCGCGAGCAAGTCCGAAAGCTACGTCAGCGAGCAACTGACCCGTGCCGAGCGGCGCATCCGGCTGCTGGACCTGACCACGGCGGGGTGCCTGTTCCTGGCCGGCACCCTGTTGTTCGCCGTGCTGATGGCCCTGTGCGATCAGCGCTGGCAATTCTCCGCTCCGGTTCGCCAGTTGGGCCTGCTGCTGTATCTGGCCGGGGCCGGCGCCTATCTCGGCCTGACGGTGGTCCGGCCGCTGCTGCGGCGGATCAATCCGTACTACGCCGCCCGCCAGGTGGAGCAAACGCTGCCCGGGGCCAAGAACAGCGTCATCAACTGGCTGGATCTGCACGAGCAGAAGCTGGCCCCGGCCATCCGCAATGCCCTCGGCGGCCGGGCCGCGAAGGATCTGGCCAGGGCGGACCTGGAAAAGGCTATCAGCGGCCAGCGGGCCCTGATCGCTGGCCTGGTCACCGCGACCCTGGGGGCCGTTTTCCTGTTCCTGTTCCTCGCCTTCGGGCCCTCGCAGTTCGGCGCGCTGATTTACCGCGCCTTCGCTCCCTTCGGCAGCAGCGATGGCGTGCCGAAGCGCACCCACCTGCGCGTCCTCCGTCCCGAGGGCGGCAACGCACGCATTCCCGAAGGGTTGGCCGTGACCATCTCGGTCCACGTCGATGGCCGGGTCCCCGATCCAGGCAAGCCCGACGCGGTCAAGCTCCACTATCGGCACGATCCCAACCAGCCCTACCAGGTGCTGCCGCTGGCCCCGCAGGAACTGGCCCGGGAATGGGCCACGGTGCTGTCGGTGGCCGACGTGCGCGAGGGGTTCCTGTACAAGGTCACCGGCGGCGATGCGGAAACCGAGGAGTACAAGGTCACCATCGTCACCGCTCCGACTCCGACCGAGGTGACTGCCACCTACCACTATCGGCCCTACGTCGGCAAGGTGGACGAGATCCGCAGGGGTGATCGCAAGATCGAGGCGCTGCGCGGCACCGAGGTTACCCTGGACGTCCGCACCAACCGCTTCGTCAAGGCTGGCCAAATTCTCCTGGACAACAAGCCCAGCCAGCCCGTCAACGGCGAGATCCTGAAAAATGATCCGCACGCCTTCCAGGTCCGCTTTGTCGTGGAGGGGGATACTCTCTATCGGCTCAGCTTCCAGTCCAGCGAGGAGGAGTCGTACACCGACAGCTTGAAGTCCCCCATCATCGCCCTGCCGGATCGCCCGCCCGAGGTCGAGATCACCAAGCCGGCCCAGGACATTCAGCTGCCGGCCAACGGGCTGCTCCAGGTCGAGGGCACTGCCAAGGACGACATCGGCGTCGGAAACCTGACCTTGCAGTTCCGTGCCGCCGGCGGGCCGCCCATGAGCGGCAAGGTCTACCGGGCCGACAAGGGCGGTCTGAAGCTGGCCACCGGCGGCTTTCCGCTCACGGTCGATTACAAGGACTCGCTGGAACTGGCGTCGGTCAAGACAGCCAAGGGCGATGCGTACCCGCTCCAGCCGGGGATGGAGCTGGAGTACTGGCTGGAGGCGGCCGACGCCTGCGATTACCACAAGCCCAACGTCACCCAGAGCAAGCATTTCAAGGTGCGTATCGTCGCTCCGGAGAAGGACGACAAGAAGAAGCAGCAGGAACGCGAGCGGGCTCGCAAGGAGCAGGAGGAACACGACAAGAAGGAGCAGGAGAAACGCCAGCAGGAAGCGAAGGACCGCCAGAAGAAGGCCGAGGAGCAGCAGAGAAATCTTGAGAACCAAAAGCGGGGAATGGCCGAGCAGCCCCAGGATGGTAACAAGGGCGATCAGCAACCCAACCAGGACAACCCGCAGAATCCCGAAGACCAGAAACGCGAGAAGGACACGCGCACGGAGGCTCAGAGGAACTCCAGAATGAACTGGAGAAACAGAACAAAAAGGCCCCGGAAGAGGATAAAGGGAAGGCCAAGAGCGAGAACCCATCGGCCGGTCAAAGCAAGGACGGCGGCAACCAGAACCAGGGCGAAAACAAGGAGGGCAGCAAGGACGGTCAGCAGCAGCAAGCCGGCCAGAAGAAGGAAGGCGGCCAGAAAGGCCAGCAGGGAGCGTCCGGCAAGGACGGCGGCAAACCCGAGGGCAAGCCCGAGAACAAGGGCGAGGGCAAGGACGGCGGCGAGCAGGGGATGAATCAGCAAGGCGGTCAGTCGGCCGAGGCCAAGGACCAGGGCAAGCCAGGGCAGATGAGTCCGCAGGCCGGGCAGGCAGCCGCCGGCAAGAGCGACGACAAGGGCCAGGCCGGGAAGGAAGCTGGTCAGGAAAAGACCGCGGACGTGCAGGGCGGCAAGAACGCGGCCGACGGCAAGGAGGGCGGCAAGGACAGCGGCACGGGAGCGCAGCAAGCCCGTGGCGAGAACAAGGCTCTCTCTCCGGAACAGGCCGCCAGTGCGGGCAAGAATGAGGGCCGGGATGGGCCCAAGGGAGCGAAGGACTCGGGCGTGGCCAAGAGCGGCGAGCAGAAGGCCGGGGAGGCCGGGAAGCAAGGCGAGAGCAAAGACAGCGGCAAGAAGAGCGGCGATCCGAAGCTGGCCAGCGCCTCTGGCAAGGGCGATCCGGACCACAAGCCGCCCTCCGAGGCCGACCTGCACGACATCAAGCGGATCGCGAACATGCTCCGGAACCAGGATGCCCGCAAGCGCGAGTTGGGGGCGGAGGAGCTGGACAGGATAAAGGATCAGGCGCAGGATCCAAAGATGCAGGAACTCGCTCGGAAGGTGCTCGAGGAGCTGAAAAAAGATCCAAGGAACTCGCTGGCCTCGAACAAGCCGAGCGAGATGGACCCTGATCCCAAGAAGCGCCTTCCACCAGATCAGCCGCCCTGTCAGTGCAAGGGGGGAGCGGGAGCCCCGAAGGAAGGCACAAGCACGGCCAAGGGCAATTCTGGCATGGGGCAGAAGGGACAAGGCGAGTCCAAGGACGGCGGCAAGGAGAAAGGCCCGCCGGCGGAGCAAGGAAACAAGGGGCAAAACGGGGAGGAAGGCAAGGGCGAGACGGCCCAGGGGACGGGCAAGACGCGCGGAGCGCCTTCCCGGGCCGATTCGCTTCAGGGGCAGGGCGAAAAGACCGCCCAGGGGGACGGGCTGCTGGAGCAGTTGCTCCAGGACCGCGACCAGCCGCCGCTGAATAACAAAGCCGATGCACTCAGCCAGAAGGCGACCGAGGCCCAGCTCAAGTACTTCCAGGAGATGCTCGACAAGAAGGAGCTGGAGCGTCTGAAGATGACCGAGGAGGCCCGCGAGCAGTTCCTCAAGAACTACGCCGAACTGGTCAAGCGCGATCAGGCCGCCGCGGCCGAGAAGCCGGAAACGCCTCCCGCGCCGCAGCAGGGCGGCACCATCGGCAGCTCGGTCGGCAAAGGCGGGCCGAGCGGCACTGCCTCGACCGGAGATACGGCCGGCCCCAACCGCGGCCAACCTCCGCCCGGCTACCGCGATGACTACGCCGAGTTCACCCGGATGCTGACCAGGCCTCCCAGGAAGTGAATCTCCTCTTTCACCCTGGGGTGAGTTCGCGCTCGACCCCTGCCGGCTTGCCCGGCAGGTGAAGGAGGTCACTGGCTAGAACGGAAGGCAAAGAAAAAGGTTTCCTGCCGGCTCCCCTCTAGCTGGTGACCTCCTTCACCTGCCGGGCAAGCCGGCAGGGGTCGAGCGCGAACCCACTTAGCCAGCGAGGCCCCCATGGTATTCCCCAAGCGCTATCTGGTCCGCTTCGGTCCCAAGGAAACCACGCATCTCTTCACCGACGTCCTGATCATCGGTGGCGGCATCGCGGGGTTGCGGGCGGCCCTGGAAGTCCCGGCCGATCTCCGGGTGCTGGTGGTCACCAAGGACAGGGTGCAGCTGAGCAACAGCAGCTGGGCCCAGGGAGGCATTGCTGCGGTGCGTTCGCCCGAGGACAGTTTCAGCAACCACGTCGAGGACACCCTGATCGCCGGTGCGGGCCTGTGCGACCGCGACATTGTCGAGACGGTGGTGCGTGAGGCCCCCCGACAGATCGACGACCTGATCCGCTTCGGGGCCCACTTCGACGCGGACCCGGGGATCGAGGGCGGCCACAGCTTTCACCGGATCGTCCATGCGATGGGCGACGCCACCGGCTTCGAGGTGATGCGGGCCATTATCGCCGAGGTGCAGCAGAGACCCAACGTCACCATCTGGGACCGCACCTTCACCATCGACCTGATGACCTTCGAGGGGAACTGTGTCGGGGCCCTGGTGGTCCGGCCGCGGCACGACAAGCTGCTGATCTGGTCCAAACAGACGGTCCTGGCCTCCGGCGGCACCGGCATGATTTACCGCGAGACCACCAATCCGCCGGTGGCGACCGGCGACGGCATGGCGGCCGCGTACCGGGCCGGGGCCCAGCTGCGCGACATGGAGCTGATGCAGTTCCATCCCACGGTGCTGTACGTGGCCGGGTCGTCGCGGCACCTGATCAGTGAGGCGGTACGCGGGGCCGGGGCCTACCTGGTGGACAGGGACGGCCGGCGCTTCATGCCGGAGGAAGACCCGCGTGCCGAACTGGCCACCCGCGACGTGGTCGCCCGCGCCATCGTTCGCACCATGGAGCGGACCCAGCATCCCAACGTCTACCTCGACCTGTCGCACGTCAAGGACATCGACGTTCGCAAGCACTTCCCCAGCATCGCCCGGTTCTGCCAGGAGTTCGGCCTGGACATCGCCACCGATCGCATCCCGGTCCGACCTGGGGCCCATTACATGGTGGGCGGCGTGACGACCGACTCGGAGGGCCGGACCACGCTGCCTGGACTGTGGGCCGCCGGCGAAGTGACCTCGACCGGATTGCACGGGGCCAACCGGCTGGCGTCAAATAGCCTGCTGGAGGGGCTGGTCTTCGGCACCTCCTGCGGCGTGGGAGCGGCCGAGGAGGCCCGGCGCTTGCCGGATCGGTTCCTGGTGCCGCCCATCCGCACCGACTTCGAGCCGGACAACACCGGCCACCTGGACGTGGCCGACCTGACCAGCTCGCTGCGCAGCCTGATGGTTCGCCGCATGGGCATCACCCGCGATCGGCAGGGGCTGCTGGAGGCGGAAAAGACGGTGGCGTTCTGGTGCCGCTACGTCCTGCGGCGGGAGTTCTCGTCGCGGGCCGGCTGGGAGCTGCAAAACCTGCTGACGGTGGCCCGGCTGATGATCTGGTCCGCCCAGCAGCGCACCGAGTCGCGCGGCGTCCATTACCGCTCGGACTATCCGGAACGCGACGACCGCGACTGGCTGCGCCACATGATCTGCCCGCCGACGCTGTCGGAGATCGCGAAGAAGTAAACGGAGAAAGGCATTTCCATGAGCCAGCTCAAAGGTAGGATTCTGCTGCTGGTGTTCGCACTCCTGTCCGCGGGGACGAGCCGGGGTGATCCGCCCGACGACCTCCCGGGGGAACCGCTCCCCGGCGGCGCTCTCGTCCGGATGGGGACGCTCCATTTGCGCCCGCGAAGTTCCTCCGTGGACAACGTCGCCGCCCTGTCGCCCGATCTCGACCGTCTCGCCTGGATTGGAACGGACTCCCGACTGCACCTGTGGGAGACCGCTCGCCCCAGGGAAGTCTGGCAGCGGCCCTATCCGGAAATGCCCGTCCCGGGGAGCAACTACACCTGTGAGGGGGTGGCGTTTTCGCCGGACGGCAAGACACTCGCCGGCACCGGCAAACGGCTCTGCCTGTGGGACAGTGCCACGGGCAAGGAACTGTGGCGCTCCCGTGTCTATCCATCCGGCTGCGGCTGGGCGACCTTCTCTCCCGACGGCAAACTCCTGGCCGTGTTCGCGCATGGCACCGGTGTGGTCAGTCTCTGGGACGTCGCCACGCGGAAGGAGCTGCAGGAGCTCGGCCGGCAGTCGATGCTGACGCGCGCCCTGGCCTTTTCCCCGGACGGCAAAGTCCTGGCCGTGGCCGGGACGGACCGACCCATCGAGGGCTGGGAGGCCGACACGGGCAAGCCGGTCTTCCGCTTTGGGGACAACAACACGCGCATCCAGAAGCTCGCCTTCAGCCCCGACGGCAAGCTCCTGGCCGCGCAGGGGTACTACGGCCGGCTGCATCTCTGGGACCTGGCGGCCGGCAAGGAGGTCCGCATCCGCGAAGGCACGGCCGACCTGACCTTCTCGCCCGATGGCCGGACTCTCGTCTGGAGCAGCTGGAGGGGCTACGACACATTCAAGACGACCCTGCACCTGGAAGAGACGGCGACGGGCAAGGAACTGGGCCGGCTCGAACTCCCTGGACCGGGTCTGGCGACCCGGTTCTCCCGGGACGGCAAGCTCCTGGCCGTGGTGGGGCGCGGGGAGCTTCGGACGTGGGAAGTCGCCACGCGCAAGGAGATCGTCCACCACACCTTTGCCGGACACGTCTTCCGCGTTACCCGGCTGGCGTTTTCTCCGGACCGCAAGATGCTGGCTTCGGCGTCCTATCCCTGGGAGCCGGTTTGCCTCTGGGACGCGAGCACCGGCAAGCTGCGGCGACAGTTCCAGCCCGGAGGGGACGGCTCCGTCCACGCGATCGGGTTTGCCGCTGACGGCAAGCTCCTGGTCGTGGGCCGGCTGAAAGACAGCCTCGCTGTCTGGGACGCGGCCACCGGCAAGCAACTGCTGCGTCTGGGGGAGGTGCCGGAGAAGGCAGAGATCAACGTCGCCCTTTCGCCCGACGGGAAATGGCTGGCCTTGCAGAAGGGGCGTCTGGACACGTCCGGCAAGATTCAGCTCTGGGACGTGCCCGCGGGCAAGGAAGCGAATCAGCTCGGTGAGAAGAAACTGGGCTCGCTTGACCTGTTGGCTTTCTCTCCGGACAGCACGAGGCTGGCCGCAACCGGGGTGTTCACTCCGGAGCTGTTCGTCTGGGACGTGCCCTCGGGTCTGGAGTTGAGCCGATTCAAGCCCCCGGCTCCGGGCGAAGGCTGGCACCTCCACTTCAATGGCCTGACGTTTTCCGGCGACAGCCGGCTCCTGGCCTCGCAGACGCTGATGGACCGGAAGATCCAGCTCTGGGGAGCGCTCCCCGGCCGGGAAGCCGCGGCGATTGAGTGCCGCCAGGAGGTCGGGACGTTTCGCTTTTCCCCCGACGATCGGGTGCTGGCCGTCGCGGAAGGTAAGGTGATCGTGCTGTGGGAGCTGGCCACGGGCAAGGAGCGTTGCCGGCTGGCCGGCCACGTCCAGCCCGTCACCGCGCTCGCGTTCTCTTCGGACGGCAAGACGCTGGTTTCGGGCAGCGACGACACGACCATCCTGGTCTGGGACCTGACCGGGCGAAAGGCGGAAGGGAAACCCGGCATTGCCGCTCTGTCCCCGAAGGAGCGGGAGGCCCTCGGGGAGGATCTGGCGCGCGAGGCGCCGCGCGCATGTCGGGCGATGCAGACGTTGCTGGCCGGGCCCGCCGGGGACGCGGTCCCCTTCTTGACCGAGCGCCTGGAAGATCTCGACCGGATGAAGGGACGAATCGAGCAGATGATCCGAGACCTGGACGACGATGCGTTCGCTGTCCGGGAGAAGGCCTCGACCGACCTGGCCGGGCTGGGGAGCGTTGTCAAAGCGAGGTTGCTCCAGGTACTGAAAGACAAACCGAGCCCGGAAGTTCGCCGCCGCGTGACGGATCTGCTCATGAGCATGCCGACGAAAGCGAAAACGGGCCCATTTCCGCATGAGCTGGCGGCCATACGGGCGATTGAGGTGCTGGAGCGGCTCGGCACTCCGGAGGCCCGGCGGGTGCTGGAGAAGCTGGCACGAGGAGCGGCCGACGACATCCGGACGCGAGAGGCGAAGGCGTCGCTGAAGCGACTGGCTCGGCGAGCGAAGGGGAGCTGATGGGGATGGACCGGCTGGCAAGCGACTGGCTCCCGGCAGACACGTCCCGGGACGCTTATCACGTCCAGGTTGCGGTGCTGCGCCGTCTTCCCGGATCGAGACGTCTGGAGATGGCGCTGCAATTGAGCGACTCGGTCCGGGAGCTGACTGCCTGTGGGATTCGCGACCGGCACCGCGAGTATACCGACAATCAAGTTCGCCAGACCGTGGTTCGGTTGAGTCTGGGCAAGGAACTGTTCGGGCTGATCGCTGCTCGTCTGAAGGCGTCACCCATGACACAGGAAGAGTTTCTGATCCGGGTTGTGGAGATGCTGGAAGCGGCCGGCATCCCTTTCATGCTGGCTGGCTCCCACAGCAGCAGTTACTACGGGCAGCCCAGATCCACCCAGGACGTGGACGTGGTGATTGATCCGACTCCTGAGCAACTTGACCAGTTCCTGAAGTTGCTCGGTGAGGATTATTACGTCAGCCCGGAAGCGGCTCGTGAAGCGCTGACTCACCGAACAATGTTCAACGTCATCGACTTCGAGGGCGGTTGGAAGGCCGACCTGATCCTCCGCAAGGATCGCCCTTTCAGCATCGAGGAGTTTCGCCGCCGGCAGCCAGTGACCCTTCACGGACACGTGATCCCGATTGCGACCCCGGAGGACGTAATCCTGAGCAAGCTGGAGTGGGACCGGCTCACTCCGTCGGAGCAGCAACGGCGAGACGCCCTCCACGTCGCTGCCGTGCAGAGTTCCCGGCTGGATCGATTCTATCTGCGACAGTGGGCGGCCGTGCTGGGAGTTGCGGATTCGCTGGACGAGCTGTTCCGGCAAATGGAAGGTGGCAGGACGGAGGAGAATTGACGTGGAAACCAAAGCCAGGCCGCGGAATGAAGGAGATGAGCCATGCGTGAAGCCTTCGAGAAGAGCCTCTCCGAGAACTGCTGCGACTGGACCACCCGGCGGATCTTCGCGGACTGGCTGGACGAGAACGATCAGCCGGACCTGGCCTTTGCTCAACGCTGGATGGCACGCCACCAGCAGGCGCCGGCCTATCGCGTTCCGTACGCAGGTCCAAAGGTGACCAAACCCTGGGCGTGGTATCCACCGGATTTTCCTGCCGAGATCAGGGCGCCTCGGCATGCACGCCTACCTTTTCCTTTGTTCGTGGCCATCACCCAGTCGCAGTTCCCGACCAACCACCTGTTCTACCGCACCCGGTTGCAGGCCGAGCAGGACCTGGCACGTGGCCTCCGGGCCTTGCAGACAATGCTGCAAATCGATGAGGCGAAGCGCTGACGGAACTGGAATGGCACAACTGCACTGATCCGCAGCCGATGCTGGGGTTTCTCCAGGACAAGACTAGCGACAGGAAGTTGCGGCTGTTTGCAGTAGCGTGCGGCCGACGATTATGGCATCTTCTCGCGAGCAAACGCAGTCAGAGGGCTATCGAAGTCGGAGAGTCGTATGCCGACGGTTTGGTCGCTCGATCGGCGCTGGTGGCTGCCAGCAGAGCGGCGGCAAGTGCGGGCATGAATGCCCAGCAGTACGCCGCAAATCATGATGATAACTCACTAATCTGGCCGAGCCGCGCGTCACCTGCCTGGGCAGCCAGAGCCGCCTCCCTCTCGAGAGCGTGGAGTGCTGCTGCTGAAGGTAGTCTTTATGCAATGAGAGCAAGCGAGCCGGTAGGGCCAGAGGAGCAGTGCCAACTGCTCTGTGACATCGTCGGTAACCCTTTCCGCCCCCTGACGATCGATCCCTCCTGGCTCACCCCAACCGTACGGGCCTTGGCCGTTGCCGCCTACGAGAATCGCGACCTCCCAGCCGGCACGTTGCAGCACGATCACCTTGCCGTTCTGGCTGATGCCCTCGAGGATGCCGGTTGCACCAGCCCGGCTGTCCTTGTCCATTTCCGCAGCCCTGGGCCCCACGTTCGGGGTTGCCACGTTCTGGACCTGATCCTCAACAAGGATCGCCCGTGTCGCAACAAGGAGGTGCGCCGCCGATAACGGGCGACCCTTCACGGGAACAAACATGGATTGCCGTGATTGGTCTTACACCCAGGCGGCGCTGGGAATTCGCCGTTATCCTGACTCTTCAGGGCTGCGGAGTGAGGAAATCTTCGCACCTTTGAAACGGCGTAAGTGATTGCGGCGTCAGAGTTCGCAATGCGAGCTTGTCCGCCCTCTGGGATTTTTTTCTTCGCACCCTTGTTTTTCGGGCCGTTTCGGGTAAGGAATACTCCGCATCAAGTGCGTGACGCAACCCCTTGCGGGAGCAAGCCATGCGTGTCCCTGATCACCCGACCGAGATCCGCCGCATGCTGGATGCTCGCCGGGCTCGACTCGCTCCGGGCAAGCCCGTCCTGGCCGCCACGCTCACTCAGGTGCGCAAACGCTGCGGCCAGCCCAGTTGCCACTGTTACCACGGCGAGCCCCATCTCGCCTGGCACCTCACCTACAAGGTCAAGGGCAGAACCCGCACCGTCTACGTCCCCCATGACCTCCTCGATGAGGTGCGCGCATGGATCGCCGAACACAAGCGAATCAAGAATCTGCTCGACGAGATCCACCAGTTGACGGTGGCCCTGATCAAAACTCACAGCCGCCACCAGCGTCGCCAGGCCGGCCGTCCCTGACCGTCGGCCCCATCTTCGCTCGCACCGTCCGCCATTTTTTCCCGCAGTTCAACGCCTGGCTCGACAAGGTTGCTGACCCGCGCTGCCCGGAGCGGATCACCTACCACCGCCGCTTCCTTCTCTGGTACGGCGTGCTGCTCTTCGTCGGCAAGCTCGGCAGCCGACGCCAGCTCGACTTCAAGTATCGCGAACAGGGGACGGCCGTCCTGGACAACCTCAATCGGCTGGCCCAGACCCAGCAGCACAGCCTTCCTTGCAATGACACTCTGGATGATTACCTGGCCCTGATCGGCACCGATCCGATCGCCTCGGTGCGTGCCGAGATGATGGACCGGTTGATCCGCATGAGGGTCTTGGACTCCGCCCGCGTCCAAGGCCGGCTCGTGGTTGGCCTGGATGGCAGCGGCTACCTCGTCTTCCGCTGGCAACACTGCGACCACTGCCTGACGCAGCAGGCCGGCGAACAGACCCTGTACTGCCACAAGGTTCTGGAAGCCAAGATCCTTGGCCCGGCCGAAACGGTCCTGTCTGTGGGCACGGAGTTCATCGACAACCAGCACCTGGCGGACACCTCGCCCAACGCGGGCGAGCAGAAACGCAAGCAGGACTGCGAGTTGAAGGCGGCGCGGCGGCTCCTTCAGAAAGTGCGCCAGGACTTCCCCCAGTTGCGGCTGTGCCTGTCGGAGGACGCGCTGTACGCTTGCGGCGCAGGGTTCCAACTGGCCAAAGATTTCAAGGCGTCGTTCGTGACCGTCTTCAAGGAGGGGAGTATCCCGACGTTGTGGCAAGAGTTCCAGACGCTGCTGCAACTGTGCCCGGAGAATCGCCTGGAAGTGACCGAGGACGGCTGGCGGCACGAGTACCGGTGGGTGGACGAGTTGCCCTACGTGGACAGCGCTCAACGGGCGTGGCATCTCAAAGCGATCCATTACCGAGGAGAAGGGCCCAAGGGCAAGCTCTCCGAATGGGCGTGGCTGGTGAGCGCCGACCTGGTGGTGAGCAAGGCGAGTGTGGAGCGGATCGTGTGGGGCGCAGGTCGGCCGCGCTGGTGGGAGGAGAACCAGGGCTTCAACGTCCAGAAGAACAGTGGGCTGAATCTTGAGCATGCGTACAGCGAGAAGGGGCACTTCGGGGCGTATTATCTGCTCTTGCAGATGGCGCACGTACTGTTGCAGTTGGTGGAGAAGGGAAGTTTGCTGCGGGAGTTGGCGCGGCAGTCGGGGAAGCGGTCGGCAGTGGCGCTGCTGGGAAGCTTGAAGAACATCGCGGAGTTTTTCGTCGAGAGCCTGCGGAACCTGCGGTGGCCGCAAGAGGTGTTCGGCCAAGCAGGGCAGATCCAGATCCGTCTGGACAGCAGTTAGCAGCAGCACCCAGAAGAGGCGGGCACAGCAATCCGGAGGGGGAAGAGGGGGGGCGGCAAAGAAACCTGGCGCAAGCCGGGAGGGGGGGCGTACCGTCTTTGCCAAATCTCCTGACCTTCTCCCCAGCCAGCAGAGGACGGCCTTTCTACCCTGTCCCCGTGACTCCGCATCGCTGCTGACTCTTGTGTCCGCTGGCGCAGCGGTCCGCATTTGGTATCGTGGTTGGCGGACAGGCGAATTCGGCCGCGGGGGTTGTTGTCGTGAACAGGCTTCAATGGCAGCAACTCGCCGACCGCTGGATTCTGGACGCCAAAGCCATGCTCGCCGCACGGCGATGGTCTGCGGCCTACTACGTGGCCGGATACGCTGTCGAATGTGCCTTGAAGTCTTGCGTCTTGAAGCGGCTGGCAGGCGGCCCGGAAGTGATTTTTGAAAACAAGCGCTTTTCCGAGAACTGCTGGACTCACAACCTTGAGGATCTGGTCACGCTCGCTGGCCTCGATGCGGCCCTGGCCGCCGACGTTGCCGCAAACAGGGTCCTGGGGAGATACTGGATGACGGTCAAGGACTGGAATGAGAAAAGCCGCTATGCCACCACGCCGCACCATCTGGCCAAGCAGCTTTACAAAGCCATCACGGAAAGCACGAATGGGGTAATGCAATGGATCAAGGTCCGCTGGTGACGAATCTGATTGAGGAAGGGGCGAGATTCCTTGCGGAGTTTCAGAAGCACTTTTCACTCCTGGTTGCCTTTTGGCTCAAGGAAAGCGATGCCAATAGATGGCACCTCTACGCCGCAGCCAGCGACATTCCGGGGAACAAGATTCCTGATGCTTACGAGAAGGTGCTGGAGGTCACGGAGAAGATGCGCGATACCGACTTTAATCCGTTTCAAGTGAAACTGATCGAGGCCGACGATCCGCTCGCGAAAGACGTCCTGGCGCTTCGCCGCCGAGTGCCTGGCCAGAAGGTCATTGGCTATCACGACAGGATCCTGGGTGGCCTGAGCGCCGATTGGGTTTACGTATATCCACTTCCGGTCACCGCTCCGGCTCCGTGAAGGTAGTGGCTCCTGTGGATAAGCTTCTCGTCAGGATCTGGCACGCGGCCTCCGAGCCCAGCCGGCACGTTGCACCTCGATCGCCTTGCTGTGCTGGCTGATGCCCTCGAGGATGCCGGTTGCACCAGTCCAGCTGTCCTTGCTCATCTCCGCAGCCCTGGGCCCCACGTTCGGGGCTGCCACGTTCTGGACCTGATCCTCTGCAAGGATCGCCCGTTCCGCAGCGAGGAGGTACACCGCCGATGACGGAAAACGAGTGGGTAGCGTCTTCAACTCCCATGCGAACGTGGAACTGTGCCGTTCCGCTGGCCCTCTTGCTCGGTTTCCTCACTCTGACCGCGGCCCAGCCGCCGGCTGCGCAGCCGGACAGGGACAAACTCCCCGCGCCGGGGACAACGGGGAACAAGGAGAACGTTCCCTTCATCGGCAAGAAAGATCCCCAGGGCAATCCCGTTCGTCTCGCCAAGGCCACTGGCCACGTGTCGAACTACTCCGAGGACAAGGTCGCTCCCTACGTACTTCCTGACCCCCTTGTCACGTTCGACAAGCGCCGCGTCACCACCGCGGAGACGTGGCTCAAGCAGCGCCGGCCTGAGGTCCTGAAGTTCTTCCGCGACGAGATCTACGGCGCTGTGCCCGGGAATGCTCCCAGGGTCGCCTGGGAGGTTACCGAGACCGACGACAAGGCCCGCAACGGCACGGCCATCCGGCGGCGCGTCGTTGGTCGGATGGGTGACAGGAAGGATGGCCCCCGAATGAACCTGACCGTCTTCACACCCGCCAGGGCGAAGGGTCCGGTCCCGGTGCTGCTGCACCTCACCTTTGCGGCGGGGACCGGCGGCAGACCGCCAGGCGGGTTCGACCTGGTCGCGGAAACGTTGAGCCGGGGTTGGGCTTACGCCGCGCTGGGCTACACCGACATCCAACCGGACAGGCCCGACCGCTGGACCGAGGGCGTGATCGGCTTGACGCTGCGGCAAGGGCAGACCAAACCCGCGGCCCACGAGTGGGGCACGATCAGCGCCTGGGCCTGGGGACTGAGCCGGACCATCGACTATTTCGAGACGGACAAGTCCGTCAACGCCAGGCAAATCGCCATTACCGGCGCCTCAAGGCTGGGCAAGACCGTCCTCTGGGCCAGCGCCCAGGACGAGCGGGTGGCAGCGGTGTTCGCCGCTGTTCCGGGTGAGATGGGTGCGTCGCTGATCCGCCGCGACTGGGGCGAGACGCTCGACGACATGGCCGAGCGGTTCGGCTATCAATTTGCCGGCAACCTGCAAAAGTGGGTCGGCAAGTGGAACGACCTGGCCGTGGATCAGCACCTGCTGATCGCCCTGTCGGCTCTGCGCCCGGTCTTCGTGAGCGGCGGGGTCAAGGACCAGTGGAGCGATCCCAGGGGCCAGTTCCTCGCCCTGGTGGCCGCGGGACCGGTTTACCGTCTGCTGGGAGCGAAGGACCTGGGCGTTACCGAGATGCCGGTGCTGGACAGGCCGGTCGTCGAGGGCAGCCTGGCGTACCATTACCACAGCAGCGGTCACACAGTCCTGCCGGCTGACTGGAAGCTCTTCTTCGACTTCGCCGACCGGCACTGCAAGGCTGCGACGAAGAAGCAGCCGGACCGTGGCCCCACCAGGTAGGCGCCTGCCTTCCTGCTCACCAATCGGGACCGAACGCTTCTCCTCCGGCAGGCGTCAGGGCTGCCTGCCAGTTCAGCACGACACCGCCAGGACTGGCTGCCGTCCCCAGTGCCGCCGCACGGGACACCAGGCGCACGGAACCGTCCCCGAGCGCTGCCAGGATGCCGGCGGCGTCCGGCGAGGAGGCCCCGCCCGGCGTGCAGTCGGCCACGGTCGGGCCGAACTGCGGCGGTGTCTGGTGGAACAGGCGGGCGCAACTTCCCGAGTCGGTTCCTCAGTCCAGTTTGCTATCCTGGAAAAAAGCTGCTCCGGGGCTGTCTCGCTTTCGCTAAATCCCGGAGGTAATAACCTATGGGGCTTCTCATGGACAATAACTCGGCCGACACCGTTGCCCTGATCGCGCGTGCCCGGGCCGGAGATCCGCAGGCGCTCAACGAACTGTTCGCGCGCCATCGCGGCCGGTTGCGCCGCATGGTCGAGGTGCGGCTGGATCAGCGGCTCCAGGGTCGCGTCGATGCCTCGGACGTGATCCAGGAAGCGCACCTGGAGGCGGCCGAGCGCCTGGAGGAATACCTGGCCAATCCCAGGCTGCCGGTCTTCCTCTGGCTGCGGCTGGTCGTGGCCGAGCGGCTCTTGAAGATCCATCGGCAGCACCTGGGCACCCAGAAACGCGACGCCGGCCGGGAAATCTCCCTGTACCGGGATGCGCTGCCGGCCGCGTCGTCCTCCGCTCTGGCCGCCCAGCTGCTGGGCCAGGAAACCTCGCCCAGCCAGGCGGCCGTCCGCGCCGAACGCATGCTCCGGCTCCAGGAAGCGCTCAACAGCCTGGAGCCGATCGACCGGGAGATCCTGTCGCTGCGTCACTTCGAGGAGCTGACCCGTGCCGAGGCCGCCCAGGCGCTCGGCATCGAAGAGGCTGCCGCCGCCAAACGCTACGTCCGTGCTCTCAAACGTCTCAAGGACGTCCTCGCCGACATGCCGGGAGGACTGGAGGCCCTGTAACATGGCCAGCCACGATTCGCATGATTACGAGCTGATCGACCAGCTCGCCGAGGACTTCGCCGAGCGCTTCCGTCGCGGCGAACGCCCTTCCTTGCAGGAATACGTGGACCGCTATCCCCATCTGGCCAGCGACATCCGCGAACTGTTGCCGGCCATGGTCGAGATGGAGGCGCTCAAGCCGAAAACCGAGGCGTCGGCCGGGATCCCGGCCGGGACGACGGTGCCGGTTCCCGAACTGCGGCAGCTGGGCGAGTACCGCATCCTGCGCGAGGTGGGCCAGGGCGGCATGGGTGTCGTGTACGAGGCCGAACAGCTGTCGCTGGGCCGGCGCGTGGCCCTCAAGGTGTTGCCGGGCAGACAGGTGCGCGAGGCCCGCCAGAAGCGCCGCTTCGAGCGCGAGGCCCGGGCGGCGGCTCGCCTGCACCACACCAACATCGTACCCGTCTTCGGCGTCGGCGAGCAGGACGGCCTGCCCTACTACGTCATGCAGTTCATCCAGGGTCTGGGCCTGGACCAGGTGATCGAGGAGCTGGCCCGCATGCACGCGGGGAAGGGCAATGAGCCGGCGACCAGTCCGCCCGGTGGTGAACTGCGGGTCGAGCGCAAGGTTGTCTCGGCGGAGAACATTGCCCGTTCGCTGATGACGGGTGAGTTCCATCCCGGACCCAAACACGACTCCAGCGTGGAGGAAACCGTTGGACCAGGACTCGAACAACCTGCTCCCGACGATCCGAAGAAGAACGACCTGCGGACGGAAGTGTTGTCCGGCTCGACTTCTTCCGCAGTGCTGCCTGGGCATTCCGGGCCGGTCCAGAAAAAGCAGACCTACTGGCAAAGCGTCGCCAGCATCGGCCAGCAGGTGGCCAGCGCCCTGGACCACGCCCACAAGCAGGGGATTCAGCACCGCGACATCAAACCCAGCAACCTGCTGCTGGACACGCGCGGCACCGTCTGGGTGACCGACTTCGGCCTGGCCAAGGTGGCCAACCCCAGCGGCGAGACCGGCGAGAACCTGACCCACACCGGCGACATCCTGGGCACCCTGCGGTACATGTCTCCCGAGGCCTTCGACGGCCGGACCGATCCGCGCAGCGACGTCTACTCGCTGGGCTTGACTCTGTACGAACTGCTTTTGCTCCGGCCGGCGTTCGAGGAGAAGGACCGGCACCGGCTGATCAAGCAGGTGATGACGTCCGAGCCGGCCCGGCTGGATCGACTCAACCCGGCCATCCCGCGCGACCTGGCGACCATCGTCCACAAGGCGATCGAACGGGAACCCGGCCGTCGCTACCAGACCGCCGACGACCTCGGCGAAGACCTGCGGCGTTTCCTCGACGACGAGCCCATCCAGGCCCGCCGCATCTCCACCCTGGAACGGCTGACGCGCTGGTCGCGGCACAACAAGGGACTGGCGGCGGCGCTGTCGGCTGTCGCCCTGTTGCTGGTTGTCCTGGCCGTTGGCTCCACGCTGGCGGCGGCCCGCTTCCAGGTGATCGCCCGGGAAAAGACCGAACTGGCCGGGGCCAGGGAGACCGAACGGCTCAAGGCCGACAAGGCCCGCGAGGATGCGGAAAAAGCCGGCAAGGCGGAGGCCGCCCAGCGGCAGCGGGCCGAGGCCAACTTTGCCCGGGCGATTGACGCGGTCAACGTTTCTCTCACCGCCGTCAGCGAGGACGAACTGCTCAAGGCCCCGGGAATGCAAGCGTTACGGCAACGGTTGCTGCAGTCGGCCCTGGAGTTCTACGAGGGTTTCCTGCGCGAGCGCGGCGACGACCCGACCATCCGCGCCGGGCTGGCGGCCGCTTACCTCCGAGTCGGCAACATCCATTCGGAGCTGGGTCAGGGCCCCCAGGCCCGCCAAGCCTTTCAGGAGGCCCAGACTCGCTTTGCTCGGCTGGTCGAAGCCAATCCCAGCAACGTGGAGATGCAGCATGGGCTGGCCGAGTCCTTCTTGCGGCTGGGACAGCACGAGCAGGCGATTGCCATCTGGACCAGGCTGGTCCAGCCCAACCAGTCGCGGTTCCAGAGCGAGCTGGGCAATGCCTGCAACTCCCGGGCCACGCTGCTGGGTGACCAGAAGAAGACGGCCGAGGCCCTGGACTTACACCAGCAGGCCCTGGTGATCCGCGAGAGGCTGGTGGCCCTGGACCCGGACAATCCCGATTTCCGCCGCGACCTGGGCGGGACCCTGAACAACATTGGGGTGCTGCTGTCTCGGAACAACCGCAAGGAAGAGGCGTTGGTCATGTACCGCCGCGGCGTGGAGCATGCCCGGATCGCCTGGGCCCGGGCACCGCAGAGCCTGCTCACCGGCCGGTTCCTGGCCATCGGGCTCCGCAACGTCGCTCTCATGGAACAGCAGCAGGGCCGGGATGAGGAAGCCCTGCGGTCCTACCAGGAGTCCCTGGATGTCTGGCGGCAACTGGCCCTCCAGAATCCCGCCGTCCCGAACGTCCATGCCGAACTGCTCAAGACCAGCCGGGAGGTCGCCCTCTATCAGAACCGCCTCGGCCAGAAAGCGGCCGCCGAACAGTCGCTCTACCTGGCTCGCACCGCCTTGCAGCGCCTGCCCCAGGACGGCGCCGACAACCTGTTCCTGCTGGCCAGTGTCCACGCTCTCAGCGCGGCCAGCATCGGGGAAGAGAAGACCAAACTCACCGCCGCGGAAGTTGCCGAGCAGAAGAAGGAAGAAGACCTGGCCATGCGGGCGCTGAGCAAGGCGGTGGCCGCCGGGTACAAAAAGGTTGAGGAGCTGAGGACCAATCGGGACCTGGCTGGCCTGCGCGGCCGGGCCGATTTCCAGGATCTGGTGCGCAAGGTCGAAGTGACCGTTGCGGTCGCCGCCAACGCCGAGGCCCTTCGCCAGGCCGAACTGGAGAAACTGCGCGCCCTCCTGCGCGAGGCCGAGAAGCTGGCCCAGTCCGTTGCCGCCAGCGCCGCGGACAAGCGGTGGGCCAATGAGCAAATCGGGGAGCTGAAGCGTCAGCTGGCCGCACTCGACCCGACCTTCCCGAATCTCAAGGCCGACCAGGCCGCCGCCCTGCTGGCCATCGGCCTGGTGCAGTTCGACCTGGGCCGGTTCGTCGAGGCCCGCAAGTCTCTGGAACACACCGTGGCCCTGCACCAGGCGCTGGTCAGTGAGTATCCGATCAACCCCCAGTACCGTCTGAACCTGGGATCGGCTCACCTGGCCCTGGGCAAGCTGCACCAGAAAGCCGACCGGCTCCAGGAAGCGGCCCGGGCCTGGAAAACGGCTCTGGAGATCCTGCTGTCGCTGCTGGAGCAGGATCCCAGGAACGCCGAGGTCCTGGCTCGCTGGGCAGCTGCCGAACTGAACGTTGGCGCCGCGTTCATCGACCTGGGACTCTTTGAAGAAGCGGCAGCCCACTACGCCCGGGTCTTTGAGAAGCAGCCCCAGCGGAACATCTCGGAGTGGCGCACCCATGCCCTGTTGCGACTGCTGGTGGGAGACGTCGAGGGCAGTCGCCGGGTCTGTCGGGAGATGGACAAACACTTCAAGCCCCAGATCAAGACCTGGGAAGCTCACGCCTTCACGACGGCGGCGAGCCTGCTTCCCGGCGGCTTCCCCGATCCGGACCGTCTCGTGGCCGAGGCGACCGCGTGGGCCGAGGTGGAGTCGAAGGACGGGTGGCGCAACTTTTACGCCGGCCTCGCCTGTTACCGTGCCGGCCGATTCGAGGAAGCGGCCTCACTGGTGCGCGAAACGCCCACCTGGGCCCAGGCGCTGCCGGTGCAGGCCATGATCTGCCAGCGCCAGGGGAAAACCGCCGAGGCCCGCTCCTGGCTGGCGAAAGCGGATTCGGTCTACCAGGCGGAACTGCTCCAGGCCCTGAAAGACCCCACGCGGGTTTTCCTCCAGGGCACGCACGGCTTCCAGCAGGACCGGATGCAGTTCTTCCTGCTGCTCCACGAGGCCCGGACGCTCCTCCAGGGCAAACCGGCGGCCAGGGATAACTGGATGAACCTCCTCCAGGCCCGGCAGTACGCCCGCCTGGGTCAGGACGCCCGGGCCGAGGCCGCGTTGGCGGCCTCGGTTGCGGACCAGCCGGACAACCCGGCCGTCTGGCTGGCCCGGGGCTGGGTTTACTGGTCCCTGGGTCGCAAGGACGCTGCCCAGGCCGATTTCGCCCGGGCCGCCAAGAGCAAAGGGGCCGACCCGATGCCCTGGATCGAACACGGCCGCTTGCTCGCGGAGCAGGGTGACCACGTTGGGACCGACCAGGCTTTCGCCCGAGCCGCGTCCCTGACGCCCAACGAGCTGAACCGCTTCCTCGAAGCGGGTTGGTGGGTGGTCGGACCTTATTCGGCGGACATGCAGCAAGCGTGTCCTCCCGAAAAAGAAGCGGACCCTTCCCGGCCGGTGGCCTCCATGACTCCCGGTCAGGAGGAGAAGTGGCGGCGCGTCCCGACCGGAGAATTCGGCACGGTCAACCTGGAAGCGCTGTTCCCGGGTCCGAACCGCTCGGCCTACGCCCTGACCTACGTCTATTCCCCGGACGACCGGCCGGTCTTGCTGCGCATCGGCAGCAATGACACTGTCCGCTGCGAAGTGCGTGTCTGGCACAACGGCCGACTCCTCCACGAGACAGGTCACGCGACGTTTCCCCCCCACCAGGACCGGGTTCCGGTCCAGCTGTCCCGGGGCCGGAACACCCTGCTGGTGCGGTTCAACAAGATCAACAATGACCACGCCTTCGCTCTCCGGATCGCCGACAACCCACTGGACCAGGCCTTTGAGAAAGCCGCCCTGGGTCTGTGGTCCGATGCGGCCGCCGACCTGACGCGGCTCGACCAGCGCGGCCAGATCAACCACTGGTGGCAGCGCCACTACTTCGCCATCTGCCTGGCAGCCGCTGAGGATTGGGAAGCCTATCGCAAGTACGCGATCACCCTGGTCAAGGAATTCCACCGCCAGCCGGCCGATCCTTACGATCTCGGGCAGATCGCCGGCATGATCGCGGGGGTCATCGAGGACAAGGACGAGCTGGTGCGGCTGGGGGAGAGACTGGCGAGCAAGGAGACGCCCGGTTGGTGGTGCATCCCTGCGGGACTCGTGTTTTACCGTGCCGGCAAGTTCGAGCAGGCCCTGGCCCAGTTCGAGAAGATCAAGGACACCGAGGCCGATCCGCGCGGTCTGGTTGGTCGGGCCCTGGCCCATCATGCCCTGGGCAACGCCGACGAGGCACGCCGCTGGCTGAACGCGGCCACGGAACTTTATGACCGCCGCACCCGAGAGGCCCTGGGCGCCAGGCCCTGCTGGTTTGGCTGGCCCGCGCAGCGCTGGAATCACTTTGCTCAGTTCCAGATCATGCACCGGGAAGCTCGGACACTGATCGAGGGCGAGCTGCTGGACAGCAACCGCGAAGCGTTGCATAAGCGAGCCCACGAGGTTTGGCAGAACCAGGACCCTGCGACAGGCCCCTACGACCTGGCGCTGGGGATCAATCCCTGGGAGCCCCGCCTGTGGCTGGCCCGTGCCCGCAGGTACGCCGAGCTGAAGCGCGACCAGGACGCCGTAGCCGACTTTGCCCGGGCGGTGGCGCTGCGGCCGAACGATCCGCAAGTGTGGAAGCAGCGGGGCCGGGTCCACGCGGAGCTGGGCCTGTACGACCGGGCGGCGGCCGATTTTGTCAAGGCGCTGGACCTGATAGCGGTGAAGGACATCAAGCACTGGATGGAGGACCGTGGCGGCATCGACAGCACGCTGGTGCAATGGGACGAGGTCTTTCGCCGGGTGGTGGAGCTGAGGCCCAAGGATCGCACGGTGGGATTCCACCGGCTGCAATACCTGGGCAAACGGAACCAGTGGCGCGAGGCGGCCGCCCTCTCGGAGAAGCTCCTGGAGCAGGGGCCCTTCTCTCTGACCCTCAGCTCCACCTCCGCCCCGATCTTCCTGCAGGTCGGGGACCAGCAAGCCTACCGCCGGGTCTGCCGGGAACTTGTTGAGGCGTACAGCAAAACGAGCTCTCCCGGAGACGCCCAGCAGACGGCGCTGACGTGCCTGCTCAGTCCAGAGGCCCTGGCTCCCCAGGAAACCCTGAAAAGGCTGGCCCAGACCGGGATGGGTCCGGACCGCCCGACCTGGGCCCGCGGCTGGTCCGAGCTCACCTGGGCCCTGGCTCATCTGCGGACCGGAGATCCTGCCACGGCGGTGAAAGCCCTCAAGGATGTTCCCAAGGGTTCCCCGGTCCACCAGGCGATCGCTGCCACGGTTCTGGCGCTGGCCTGCCACGCACAGAACCAGGTGGGGGAGGCCCGCCAGGCACTGACCAGCGCCCGGCAAATCCTGGAGCAACGCCAGCAGCAGTTTGAGCGCGGCCTGCTCTACGCGGGGAACGAGTGGCACGACTGGCTCCGCTGCCGGATTCTGTTCCGCGAGGCCGAGGCCCGCATCGAGGGGAAGAAGGCTCAGCCGGAGCGGTGAGAAGGATCACCTGGAAGGCGGAGGGGGTTGGCCGCGACGTGCAGCGAAGCGCGGAGGACCAACCCCCGCGCTCCGCTGCGTCTTGTTTAGCCGCGACGCGCAGCGGAGCGCGGCAGGCCGCGCTCCGCTGCGCGTCGCGGCTAAACAAGAACGAGGCGATTCGCCACGCTCATTTCGCGGTCGTGTCGGGCTGCATCATGCCGAAGATGTTGCCGTCCGGATCTTTGGCGTAGGCCAGCCAGCCGACCCCAGGAATCGCCATCTTCGGAGCCGCAACCGTGCCGCCGCTGGAGGTGACCTGGCCGAGAAACTCATCCAGCGCCGGCACCTCGATGGTGCAGACGTACGAGTTGACCGGCTGGCCCTCGGCCGGCGCCGGGCCGCGCCGGCGCATCAAGCCGCCGTTGATGCCCGTCTGCCCGTCCGGTCCGGTCAGGATCAACCAGTATTCCTCTGGACCATTCCACTTGCCGAACTGCCAGCCGAAGATTTGCTCGTAAAACGGGATGGCCTTCTCGGGGTTTGTGGCATGGATCTCGAAATGAACGACGCGCGGCATGATCGACCTCCTGGTTTGCAAGGGACCCGCTCAATCCTCGTAGCCGTGCGGGCGCCGGCGATGCCAGTTCCAGGCCGTCTCCAGGATCGGTCGCAGCTCCGCGTAGCGCGGCTTCCAGCCCAGCTCGCGCTGCACCTTGTCGCTGGCCGCCACCAGCATCGGCGGGTCGCCCGGCCGGCGCGGGCCCTCGGTGAACGGCACCTTGCGACCGGTCACCTCCTCCGCCAGACGGATCACCTCCCGCACACTGTACCCCTGTCCTGTACCGAGATTGTACTCGAGTCGTTTGCCGGGTGCCAGCGCTTCCAGGGCCAGCAGATGAGCGGAGGCCAGGTCCTCGACGTGAACGTAATCGCGGATGCAGGTGCCGTCCGGCGTCGCGTAATCGGTGCCGTAGATGGTCAGAGGCGGCCGCTGACCCAGGATCGCCTGGAAGATGATCGGCAGCAGGTGCGTTTCCGGATCGTGGTCCTCGCCGATGCTGCCATCCGCTGCTGGCCCCGGAGGCGTTGAAGTAGCGCAGGGCGGCATAGCTGAGGCCGTAGGCGTGACAGTAATCGGCCAGGGCCCGCTCCACGGCCAGCTTGGTCTGGCCGTAGGGGTTGATCGGCTTGGTCGATTCCTCCTCGGTGATCGGCACCTTGTCGGGAACGCCGTAAATGGCACAGGTGCTGGAAAAGACAAACCGGCCGATGCCCTGGCGGCGCATGACCTCGAGCAGGTTGAGCGAGTTGACCAGGTTGTTCTGGTAATAGAGGGCCGGCTTCTGCACCGACTCGCCGACGTAGGCAAAGGCGGCGAAGTGAACCACCGCCTCGATCTGATGCTCCAGCAGAGCGTGATCCAGCCGTTGCGTCTCGGCCAAATCGCCCACAATCAGCCGGCCGGGCGGCACCGCGGCACGATGGCCATAGATCAGGTTGTCGTAGACCCAGACGTCGTGGCCCCGCTCCAGGAAATGGCGGACCGCGTGACTGCCGATGTAGCCGGCTCCGCCGGTGACCAGGATGCGCATCAGTTTGTGATTCCCTTGGTGATAAACATGAACACGTCCTCCAGGTCGATCTCCTCTTCCTTGAGCATCTTCAGGCGGAACCCCTTCTCCAGCAGCAGGTCCGCGAGGAAACTGCCGTCCCGAATGCCGTCGGCCAGCGTCACCTTGAGGCAGCAGCTCTTCCTCGCGCTTCTCGACCTTCAGCACGTCCACGTGCGCTTCCAGCAGCTCGGCCGCTTCCTCGTTGCGTTCCTGCCCCACGGCGATGAAAAAGATCGCGTGCTGACGGACCTTGGCTATGGCGGTCTGCACGTCGCCGTCAAAGATCAGTTCGCCGCGCTCGATGATGCCGATCTTGTTGCAGATGTCGGCCAGCTCGGGAAGGATGTGGCTGGAGACCATGATGGTCTTGCCCATCTTCCGCAATTCCTTGAGCAGCTCGCGCATCTCGATCCGAGCCCGGGGGTCCAGGCCGCTGGCCGGCTCGTCCAGCAGCAGCACCTGCGGCTCGTGCAGCAGCACCCGGGCCAGGCCCAGCCGCTGCGTCATGCCGCGCGACAGGCTGGTCACCAGGGCGTCGCGCTTGTAGCCGAGGTCCACCAGGTCGAGCACCTGCGTCGCACTTGCGCTTGCGCTCCGGCCCCTTGATGCGGTAGGCGGCGGCGAAGAACTCCAGGTACTCGATCACCTTCATGTCGTCGTAGACGCCGAAGAAGTCGGGCATGTAGCCGATCACCCGACGGATCTCCTTGGCGTTGTTGTAGATCGAGTAACCGCAAACGGTGGCCTCGCCGAAGGTTGGATTCAGCAGCGTGGCCAGGATGCGCATGGTGGTGGTCTTGCCGGCGCCATTGGGGCCGATGAAGCCGTAGACGTCGCCGCGCTCCAGCTTGACCGTCAGCCGATTCAGGGCGTACAGGTCGCCGTACATCTTGGTCAGGTCGCGTGTTTCGATCATCGCTGCTCGCTGCTCAGGTGCTTTTCTCCCCTCTCCCCTTGTGGGAGAGGGGTCGGGGGTGAGGGGTTTGTCTTGATTCATCGTTTCGCGCTGGCCCGGCCCAGCGCGAAACGATAAATCGAAACCCCACCCCTCACCCCCAACCCCTCTCCCACAAGGGGAGAGGGGAGAGTAATCGTGATCGGGGCCCTACTTCACCGGCAAGTACGCCCGCACGTACGTCTCCTGCCACAGCTGCCCCGGCAAGGCCGGCCGTTTCTCCTTGCCGCCGGGCAACGCGCCCAGCCACAGCCGGGTCGGCGTGCTGCCGTCGGCCGTCAGTTGCTCCGTTCGTCCTCCGCGCGGCTGGGTCCGGGCCACCAGCACGATCTCGGAGCGATACTGCAGCTCGCCCCGGCCTTCCTGCTGCGCCTGGAGCCGCCAGGTCTGGTCAAATTGCCGCAGCCCGCTGTTGTCTCGCGGCCCGAGGTCCTGCTGGACCAGACCGGGGTTCATCTGGAACGGAGCGCCAGCACGGACTGCCTTGTCGTTGCGCTGGTCCTCCGGGTGAAAGAGCATCTCCTTCATTAATTGATACGACTCCTGGGTGGGCCGGTCCCCCTGTCCTCTCTTGCCCGCTCCCTGGAAGATCAGGTCCGGTTGCAGCACGGACGGGTCCTGGACCCAATCCTGCGGGATCCACTGCTTGTTGTTCTCGAAGATGCCATCGATCCGTTTGTCTTCGCCCGAGGCGATGTCTCCCAGGCTGTACACACGATTCTGGTAAAACAGCGTGACTCCCCGAAGCGTCACCGGCAGGTTGTTGGTGATCGTCCCTTTCGGCAGTTGCTTGCCCAGCCGGGAGCGCTCAATCTCGGCCGCGATGGCCGGCCGGGCCGGGTCGAGCGGCGCGTGCCAGGACGCGGTGAAACTGCGCGTGGCCCAGACGGGAAGCGGGACGCCCTCGATCCCCGTGGCATCGGCGGCGTAGACGTAAGGGTTCGGAAACAGCCCCTGGGAGCCCGGACGCTGAAAGCGTTCGGTGGCGTGAAGCGTGGCCAGCATGGTTCCGGGATAGGGAGTGTCGGCGCCCCGCGGGCTCGCCCAGTCCGGGGCGGCCGGCTCCAGGCCAATGGTGTAGCGGGCGATGCGCGGGCTGAACAGAGTGAACCAGCTGCTGCCGTAGGCCTGGTTGCCGTGCAGGTCGTACTCCACCAGGTCGATCTGATTGATCCGGACGTCGTTGCCCTTGCTCCGGTAGGCGACCGCGTAGGCCAGGATGCTCACCAGGATCACCAGCGTGGGAAACGTCACCCAGGTCAGCTCCAGCCGTTTGAACAGCTTCTTCAGCAAGAAGTAATCGAGCGGCCCGACGACCAGGACGTAGAGCAGGAGGAACAGCGTCACCCAGCCGAAGTGAATGACCGGCAAGTCGTAGAAGCTCTCCAGGCCGCGCTGCTGCCAGGTCAGCAATTCCGGATGAGTTCCCAGGGCGGGGTCCGTGGCGTGGTAGCTGCTCGGCGCGTCCCAGCATCCGGGTCAGCAGCTTGTCCCAGAAGGAGCGGCGGGCCGACTCGGGCCATTCGGTGAACGGGGCCACGTCCACGTCGAAGGCCACCAGCATGACCCGGCCCAGGCCGAGCGAACCCTGCACCAGCAGCGGCGTCTCGCTCTTGCCGATCTTCTCGCTCAGGAGCACCTGGGTCAGGGGCCCCGGCTGCAACTCGGCCAGCTCCGTTTCCTTCAAGGGCCAATTGCCGCCGACCCAGGCCTGGAGGACGTGCGCCTCTTTGGTGCGCAGGCTCTTCTGGATGGTGCAGTTCAACAGCGGCAGCTTGTCGCGCAGCAGCTTGCCAACCGTCTGGTAGTTGCTGCCGACCGACAGGATGATCCGGCCGCCGCGCCGCACCCATTCCAGCAGCGCCTCGCGCCGCCCCGTCTGATCCTCCAGCAGCGAGGTCACGAAGCCCAGGTTGCCGGTGGCCAGGACGATCACGTCGGCCGCTTCGTAGCCGAACCACTGATCGGGCATCTGGTCTTTGTTGTCGATGAAGGCAAAGCGCCGGCCGCCCTCGTCGTCCTGCTCCTCCTGAGGTGCGACCGGAATCAGGCCGCCCGCGCGAAGGGGCGGCGGAGGGACACCCGGTTGACCCGGAAGGGGCTGTCCCGGAGCCCCCCCGAACTGCTGCAGCGGGTCCGGCTGCTCTTCGGGCTTTTTGGGCTGCTGGTCGAGGGCTTTTTTCAGGTTGGAGAGCCGGGCCCCCACGGACAGCACCAGCAGGGCCGAGGGCGCAACCGTCTCCCTGCCGCTGTCGCGGACCCCCTTCAGCGGGCTCTGCAGGACCTTGCCGTCCTTGCTCTGGAGCGTCACCTTGACGTCGCCGGATTCCTTGCCGGGCCGGACGTAGCCGATGGCCAGGAAGTCCTGATTGGCCGCCAGGGCGGGCAGCGACACGGGATAGGAGTAGAGGGCCTCGTCCGGGTCAGTGGCCTGGACGATCACCTGGAAGGCGTCGCGCGGATTGCCCGCCTTGCTCGCCTTGATCTTGACGTACACCGGGGTCCAGGAGCCGGGCCGGACCCGGCCCGATTCCTTGGCGCCGCTGCCGGCCGGCAGGCCGACGCGCACCGCCTCGATCTGCGGCGGCGCTGGCTGGGCCCGGGCCGGCACCGAGGCCGTCAAACAACCCAGCAGTGCCAGCACGGTCATGGATGCGAAGGAACGCACAGGTTATTCTCCTGGGCCTGTTTCATGGTTTTTCCGCCTGGTTGCAGACACAGGGGCTGCGCCGGCAGCCGGGACAGCCGCCGCCGTACTTGGCCTGGATGGCCGCCTCCAGGTCCACGCCGGTGATGTTGGCCAGCGTGGCCAGCCAGGCCAGCACGTCGGCGAATTCCAGCGTCCGCTCCTCGTGGCTGCCGTTGCGCAGGGCCGTGGCCAGCTCGCCCACCTCCTGCATGAACCACATGAAGGTGCCCTCGACCCCGCGACGCCGGTCCTTGGCGTCGTACAGGTCGCGGATCACCTGCTGCAACTGTGCGAGCGTGAAGGACATAAGACCCTCACCCCGACCCCTGCCGGCTTGCCCGGCAGGTGAAGCAGGTCACCGGCTAGAGGGGGGTAAGAAAAACCACTTTCCTTCATTTCGGTCAACCCTTCTAGCCAATGACCTGCTTCACCTGCCGGGCAAGCCGGCAGGGGTCGTAACGGTGTCTCACTTCTCCAGCAGCTTCTTCAGCCGTTCCACCTCATCGTTCTTCTTCTGTCCTTCCAGCGCCTTGAACAGCGACTCGCGCACTTCCTTGTCGGTAACGTCGATCTCCATCGCCTGCCGGGCGTATTTCTCGGCCTCGGCGTAATCGTTCTTCTCCAGCAGCAGCCGGGTCAGCCGTTTGCGTTTATCCAGGTCGTCGGCGTCGTTGGGCACCAGGTCCTTGAGGACGGCGATCAGCTTGTCGCGGTCGTTGGTCTGGGCGTAGACGCGGGCCAGTTGCTCCAGCCAGTCGCTCTTGAGCGGCTCGGCCTTGCGGCCCTTCTCGAACGTCTCGGCCGCCTTGGCGAAGTTCATTTCGTCGTAGAACATCTTGCCCAGTTCCAGCGCGATGCGCGGGTCCGGATCGTCCGGGTCCAGGCCGCGCTCCAGATACTCCTGCTTCAGCTTGACGTCGCCGGCCACGCCGGACAACCTGGCCATTACGATGCAGGCCAGCGGATGGTTCTTCTTGCGGTCGAGTACCTGCTGGGCCAGCTTGCGGGCCTGGACCCGATCCCGGCCGTAGAGCGCCTCGGCCAGCGCCGCCGTCGTGTTCAGGTCGTCAGGGTCCTTTTCGTGTTCCTGCTTCAGCTGGGCCAGGGTTTTCTTCTTCTCGGCCGGCTTGCCCTTGATTCCCTTGACTGTCTCCTCCAGGTGCTCCTTGTAGCCGTTCTCGAAGGTCTTCAGGTCCACCTTGCAGACCTTCTCGATGGCCGCTGCCGTGCTCAGCCCATCGCGGAAGGCGGCCAGCATCTGACCGACTGCATCCTTGCCGTACTTCGATCGTAAGTATTCCACGTAAAGCAGGCTCTGGCAGTACGCCATTTGCCAGTCCATTGGCGTCCGCGGCCGGATAAACCCCAGGTTGATGTTCTCGTCCCCTTCGCCCAGGTGGAACAGCTTGCCGGACGCCAGCCGCTGCTGCAGCAGTTCGTTCCAGATTTGCGGCCGGGGAAAGCCCTCGTTGCTGACCGCCAGCCCCTCCGTGAACCAGTGCGGCACCAGGAAATGGGTCTGTTCCAGGTTAAAGATGTGAACCACCTCGTGGCGGAGGACGCGGGCCCAGTTGAACGGCTTGCGGATGCCTCGGCCGTTGGGTGAAACCATCGCCACCATCCGGCCGGTGCAGGCGCCGATGGTGTGCAGGTCCGGCAGGGCGATGGTTCGGCCGCTGAAATACTCGTGGTTGTTGAACACCTCGATCAGGATCGGTCCCTTGAGGTCGTAATCGAACTTGGCCGACAGGTCCTTGTGGATCTCCTCCAGCGCCTCGGCCACGTAGCGGGCCAGGGCCGTGTCGTGCTTGGGATCGATAACGCAGTTCAAAGTGCTTGGTCTTGATCGTCTCGTACTTCTCCAGGTGGTGCAGCACCTTGCGCATGTTGGAGACGCGGACGTTGAACGGGTCAGCCTTGAACGCCCTGATCCAGGAGCGGGGCCGCTTCCTTTTCCTGGCCCATGCGCATGTAGAGCATGCCGAGGTTGTTGGACGGTCCCGGCAGGCTGGGCCACAGCTCGCCGGCCTTCTTGAAATACTTCTCGGCGTCGTCGTAGTGCTTGCGTTCCTCCAGCCGTTCGCCCAGCTCCTGGTAGAACGTGGCCGGCTTGGTGTCGAACCGGGCCACCTCGATCTCCAGCGTCTCCAGCTCCGCCTTCTTCTTCTCCAGGTGGAAGCAGGCGGCCAGCCGGGCCAGGGTGCGCTCGTCGCGCGGATTGATCTTGCGGGCCCGTTCCAGTTCTTTGCGGGCCTTGGTAACGTCGCCCACGGCCAGGTGAACGTCGGCCCGGAGGCGCAGCGCCTCGGGCAGGTTCTTGTTGATGCCCAGGGCCTTCTCCGCCAGTTGCTCGGCGTCCTTGATCTCCAGGCGCATCAGTGCGGCCGTGCCCTTGGCAGCAAGAGTCTCAGCTGACTGGGCGTTGATGGTCAGCGCCTTGTCAAAGGCGTCGATGGCCTCGGGGCGGTTGTACTTCTCCAGCAGCAGCAGTCCGGCCTGGTACTCGGCCGGCCAGAAATGCTTGTCGTTCTTGATGGCATCGCCATACAGGTCGGTGAGGATGTCCTTGAACTGGTCGGCGAGCCGGGGATCGCGCTTGGTGTTCCAGCGCGCGTATTCGGCGGTGGCCTGGCCGATCAGCAGCAATTCCTCGGGGTCCTTGATGTCGTCCCGCTTGTTGTAAGTGCGGACAAACCAGATGACACCGTCGCCGGCCTTCTTCTGGTCGCCGCGGTCGCGGGCAATCTGGGTGAGGATCCAGTGAGCCAGGAACTGATCGTCCTTGACCGCCAGGGCGGCCTCGGCGGCCTTCCCGGCCTCCTCCCAGCGGCCGCGAGTGTACAGCAGTTCGGCGCGCCGGGCCTGGAGATCGGCCGCCTTGGCGTAGTCCTTGACCGCCTCGTCGAGGACGGTGAGGGCCTTGTCGTAGTCGCCCTGGCTCTGGAGGGCCCGGCTCAGGCCAATGGCCGCGGCCGGCTGATTGCGCGGGTTCTTGGCCAGTTCCTTGTACTGCTCCTCGGCCTCCCCGTAGTTGCCCTTCAGCAAGCGAATCCGGGCATCCTTGAGCGTGGGGTCGGCGAAGACGCTGCTGGCCAGACCGGTAAGCAACAGACAGGCACACAAGTATCGTTTCATGATGGGAAAGTCCCGTTCGGTCCAGAGAATCGGCATGTGTTTACGATACCGGGCGATGAGGCAAAACGCAAGGAACGGATGTCTTGGTGAGCCGGGTCGCGGTTCGTGTGTCTGAGGAAACCCAAGTCCTGCGCGGCTCGTAGGGTGGGCCGAGCGTAGCGAGGCCCACCACGCCCCTACGGCGCTTCCTGCGGTCATTGGTTTCCTCAGCCGCAATAACCAGAGTCATCACTCCTCATCCTCAAACTCGTCCTCATCCTCATCCCCTTCCGGATTGAGCGGATCGTCCGGATCGAAGAAGAGATCAGCGAGCCCCATCGGGGCGTGCTGCCCCCCAAGGGCACTGCGTTTGCGGCGGGCCAGCTCCTCCAGGTCAAGGGCTTCCTCGCCCAGCACCGCCAGCAGCGACTCACGCCAGGCCCGGTCCTGGCTCAGAGGATGGTCCGGATCCTGGGCCATGCGCTTGATGGCGTAGCGGAGCAGGTTGATGCCGTCGCGGGGCGAGAAGTCCAGCTTCAGCTCGTGGGCCTTTTGCAAAAACTCGACGGTGATCGCCAGCAGCTCCGGCTTGGCGAAGGGCAAGTGATACCGGAGGATCTCCATTTCATCGTCCCGGTTGGGGAAGCCGAGGCTCAGTGTCGGCTGCAAGCGGGAGAGAATGTAATCGGGCACCTCGTAGGTCGATTCGTCCTCGTTCATGGTGACGGCGACGCGGAAATCGGCATGCGCCTTGATGGTGATGCCGGCCACCACGCTCTCGGTGTAACGGCGATGATCCAGCAGCGGGGCGAGACTGGCCCAGGACTTCTCGTTCATGCGATTGCCCTCGTCCAGCACGCAGACGCCGCCGACCAGCATCGCCGAGACCAGCGGCGAGGCGTGGTAGGCGATCTTGCCGGACTCGGCCAGCACGGGAGTGACGATCAGGTCCTCGGGGCGGGTGTCCGAGGTACACTGGGTGATGAACAGCGGCTGCTTGCGCGTGCGGGCGGCGGCCATCGCCAGGGTCGTCTTGCCGATGCCGGGCGGACCGGTCAGCCGGGGCGACAGCGGCCGATCGGCGGGATCGACCACCAGCCAGCAGGCCAGCAGCTGCTTCAGGATCTCGTCCTGGCCGATCCAGCCCAGGTCGGTTGTGTCCGGACTGCTCAGGTGCAGCGAAATGCCTTCGACCTCGACCGTGTTGCGTTGGTTGCTCATGTTTGTTGGTTTCGGAAGTCACAGGGTTGGAGGCCACCCAGGACTCACGTCCTGGTCTATTGACTGCCGCCCCTTCGGGGCTCAATGCTTCAGCCCCGAAGGGGCGGCAGTCAATAGACCAGGACGTGAGTCCTGGTCTACTGGGTGACTTGCTTGCTGTCCCGCCCCAGCCGACGTAAATACAGGCCGATCAGCACCAGGATCACGGTCCAGAGTCCGCCAAACTCCAGCGGCGCCAGCGGTAAGTACAACGGCATCAGCACCGCGATCAGGAAAAACGCCAGACCGAAGGCGTAGCAAATGCCCCAGTAACTGCTGCCCAGCACCAGGAACGCCAGGCCGGCCAGGATGGCGAACCGGGGATACAGGGTCGTCGGATCGTGCGGGTGCTCCGGCGTGGCCAGCAAGCGGTTGACCAGGCCGTTCATGATGCAGGCCGCGACGTAGCCCACCCAGAGGGTCATTAACTGCCGTTCCGCCGTGTTGGTCGGCAGCAGCCCCGCAGGCCGGTTCCACCAGAAGACCAGAGCCATGAGCGCGAACTGCAAGCCGTGAACCAGGGTCAGCCAGCCCTCCCGGTGCGGCACGTTCGCGAAGATCAGGCCGGCCGAGATCCCCTGGCAGACCGCAACCAGGCCGGCGAACACCAGGAGCGTGGCGCCCCACGAGGAGAACTGCACCACGTAGCCACTATGCTCCAGGCTGCGGGCAATCAAATCGAGCATGTTGTAACTGCGGGCGCTGATCGCTTCGCCCCGGCCAAAGCGCTCCAGATCGTTGGCGAGGGCGGTCGCGCTGGCGTAGCGGTGCCGCGGGTCTTTTTCCAGGCATTTCAGGCAGATCGTTTCCAGGTCGCGCGGCACCTTGGGGTTGAGCAGCGTCGGCGGGGCCGGCTTGCATTCCAGCACCTGGAAGATCGTGTCCACGGGATTGGCCGCCTTGAAGGGAGGCCGGCCGGTCAAGCACTCGTAGAGGATGGCGCCCAGCGCGTAGACGTCGCTGGCGGGCCCGATCAGCCGGGTCTGGCCGCTGGCCTGTTCGGGGGCCATGTAACTGGGCGTGCCCAGGATGGAGCCGGTGCGCGTCTGGCCGCGGTCGGCGTCCAGCTTCTTGGCCAGGCCAAAGTCGGTCAGCTTGGGCTGCCCGTCGGCGGTCAGCAGCACGTTGGCCGGCTTGAGGTCCCGGTGGATGATGCCCCGATCGTGAGCCGCCTGGACGGCACGGGCGAGCAGGGCCACCAGCTGCACGGCTTCGCTCGGGGCCAGCGGGGTGGTGCGGAGCCGATCCGCCAGGCTGCCGCCGGAACAGAACTCCAGCGAGAAGTAGGGCCGATCCTGGTGTTTGCCGATCTCGTAAATCTGGACGATGTGCGGATGCTGGAGTCGGGCGACGGCCTCGGCCTCGGTGAGGAACCGGGCCAGGTCGTCGGTGCTGGCCTGGTTGCCGCTCAGGATCATCTTCAGGGCGACCAGCCGATTGAGGCTGACTTGCCGGGCCTTGTAGACGACGCCCATGCCGCCACGGCCCAGCTCGCCCTCGATCACGTAACCCGGCAGGCTCACGGAAGTCGAGAGGAGCTCCGGGCTGTTTGGCAAAGTCGGGGACGATTCGGAGGACTGGGGAGAAAGAAACGCCAGCGTCAGCTCCGGTTCCGTGGTGGCTTGCGTTGGCACTGGATTGGTCATAGCAGCCCCCTGATCGGTTCGCCATGGTAGACCGTGAACGGCCGACCCAGGTTGTCGTGCCATTCAGCTGTGCGCGGAATCCCCAGGGCATTGTAGATGGTGGCGGCCAGGTTCTCCGGCGTCTGCGGGTCGGTGGACGGGAAACGCGCCGATCCGGTCCGACGAGCCGACCACCCGGCCGCCCTGGACGCCGCCGCCCGCGAACAGCACCGTCTGCACCGCTCCCCAGTGGTCCCGGCCCGGGCCCTTGTAGAACTGCGACAGCGTCGAGATCTTCGGGGTTCGGCCAAACTCGCCGGCCATCACGATCAGCGTGCTGTCCAGCAGCCCGCTCTCGTTCAGGTCGTCCAGCAGGGCGGACAGGGCCCGGTCCGTCGGTGGGAACAGCTTGTCCTTCAGGTGCGGAAAGGCGTTGCCGTGCGTGTCCCAGGTCTCGTTGTTGCCGAGATTGACCTGGACCAGGTTGACCCCCGCCTCGACCAATCGGCGGGCCATCAGCAGCGACCAGCCGAAAGCGTTCTTGCCGTAGCGGTCCTGGACCCTCGGCTCGGCCCGCGTCACGTCCAGGGCGCGGCGGACCTTCGGCTGGGTCAGGAGCGAAATGGCCGACTCGCGGTGGCGATCGATCCCGGCCGTGGCCTGGCTCTCCAGCTCCCGCCGCTGCTGATCGACGTTCTGCAGCAGGTCGATCCGCCGGCCCATCCTATCAGCGCTCAGGCCCTCGGGCAGCGACAGGTTGGGAATCTGGAACGCATGCCGCTGAGCGGTGAAGGTTCGTTCCTGGTGATCGAACTCGTACTCGGGATAGGCCCCGTAGGCACGCGGCTCGAAGGCCGAGGCCTCGATGAACCACGGTTCGCGGAGCCGGCCCATGAGTCCGGCGAACGCTCCTGGAATGACCCGGCCGGTGTTGTGGATCAGCCGTTCCGGCAGCACGGCGGCGGGCGGCAGGTTGTTGCGCGGCCGGGTCAGCTCGCCGGCCACGGCGGCGATGGCCGGCCAGTCGCTGGACTTGGGCGCGCTGGGGTTGAAGCCGGGCGGCAGGGGCGATCGGCCGGCGAGCATGATCGCGTGGCCGGCCGAGTGATCGTTGGAGGGATGCCCCAGCGAGCGGACCAGCGACCAGAGCGGGCTGCGCTGGGCCAGCAGCGGCAGATGCTCGACGATCTGCAGGCCCGGCGTGCGTGTCGGGATGGGCCGAAACTCGCCGCGAATCTCGGCGGGAGCGTCGGGCTTGAGGTCGAAGCTGTCGTGCTGGGCCAGGCCGCCCGAGAGGAAGACGTAGATGACGCTCCTCGGGGGAGTCCGCATCCCACCCGCGGCGTGCAGCAGCTGGAGGTGATTCAGCCCCAATCCCATCAGGCCGATGGCACCGGCTTGCAGGGCCGTGCGCCGGCTGAACGTGGGATGCTGAAAGGGAGAGCGCGTCGGGTGCATGGCAGCCGGCCTCGAGAAGGAACCGGCGGGGATTTCTCCGTCCCCTGCTTTTCATAAGGTAATCCCTGCGGCTGGCCAGTGCCAGCGCAACTCGTGCGGAAACGGCGGACGCAGTCCGAAAGGAGGACTTCCTTCATGGGCCTGTTCGATTGGCTGTTTGGCAAAAAGTCACGGAGCGGCTCGGTGCTAACCTCGCCCGGCCAACCCCGCGACCTCTCTCGACCTCTCAGCGGCATCGATGCCCTGCTGCAACGCTGCAAGGAATTGCCCCCCAACGACACGACCACGGCCGCGACGTTGGTGCGTGAGATGCTGGAAACGGCCGTGCAGACTCCAGGCGACCGGGCCAGCCTCGCCGAGCTGAACATGGCCCTGGACAGCATGGCCCGTCACTATCCCGAGGTGGTCCAGCAGCAGGCCCGCGATCATCCCGATCCGGCCGTACGCGAACGGGCCGCGAAAGTGCTCCGCGATCGGATCCAGATGAACGGTCAGGGCGGCGAAAGCAGGACCGGTCCGAGCGAGGAGAACCTGCGGCGGTGGCGGCAGTCGGCCGCCCCCGCCTGGGTCGAGGCCCGGCACGGACAGTGGAACCATCAGGACTGGCTGGACTTGCTGGAGAGCTTGCAGAGGTCGGAGTACTGGCCGCTGAACCCGGACGCGATTGGGCTGACCCTGGAGGAGCTGAAGCGCGAGTATCTGGCAAGACGGCGGTGAGGCGCAATGTCCCGCCGAGCCGCGCACGCAGCGCAGCGGAGTAAGCGGTCCTGCAGGCTTCCGGACCGCTTACTCCGCTGCGCTGCGTGCGCGGCTCGGCGGGACAATCCGCGGCAGCGGCTGGCCCGCTTTCCGGGCCGCGATCTCCTCCTTGAACAGGCTGCGCACCTTGAGGCGAATCACCCAGCGCACAAACCGCGGCAGGAAGCGCGTGAACAGCACGATCAGCTTGCCCGACAGGGTCAGCGTCACCTCCGCCTTGCCCTTGGCCACCGCCCGCAGCGTGGCCACGGCCACGGCCTCGGCGGTCATGCCGCGCATGTGATCGACCGCCATGCGGGCCTTCCGCTCCAGCATGTTCTTGGAGAAGTTGGTCTGCGTCAGGCCCGGGTTGACCACGATCACGTCCACGCCGTCCTTGGCCAGTTCGGCCCGCAGCGCCTCGCTGAAGCCCTGGACGGCAAACTTGCTGGCGGAGTAGTCGCTCCGGGCCGGGAACGCCCGTTTGCCGGCGAGCGACGAGACATTGACGATGGCCGGCGTCACCCCCCGGAGCAGCAGCGGCAGGCAAACCCGCGTTGTCTCGGTGGTGCCGAAGAAGTTGACCTCCATGATCGACCGCAGCCGTTCGGCGCTGGCCTCGCAGAAATGGCCTGTCGCTCCAATGCCGGCGTTGTTGATCAGCACGTCCAGGCCGCCGAAGGCCCGCTGGGCCGTCTCGACCATCTTCTGCCGATCCGCCGGACTGGTCACGTCGGCAACCACCGTCTCCAGAGTGCCGCCCGTCTGCCGGACCTCCTCGGCCAGCTCGCGCAGCAGTTCCTCCGAACGGGCCGCGGCCAGCACCTTCATCCCTTTCCGGGCCGCTTCCACGGCCAGGGCCCGGCCAATGCCCTGGGACGCCCCCGTGATCAAAACCCGCAAACCTGCCAGCTGCCGTCGCGCCATGATGCATTCTCGAAGGGGATCCGGCGATGCACGTTGCCTCTTCCTCCGATTATGACGACGAGAGCGCAAGCCAGGCAAGGAACTCCGGCAAGAAAAAAGAAAGGAGTTCGATCGATTGCACCGAGAATAGCGATCGTGCCGACAGCAGGCGTCAATTCCCCTGCCCCACCGTCCAGATGCGGATGGTCTTGTCGCTGCTGCCGGTCACAACGTGCTTGCCATCGGGCGTGAACGCGACCGTCTTGACCGCCTCGGTGTGCCCCCGGAGGATCGCTCGACTCTTGCCGGTGTTCGGGCTCCAGATCACCGCCGTCTTGTCGTCGCCGCCGCTGACCAGGGACTTGCCGTCCGGAGCCCAGGCCACGGCGTTGATGTTCCCCTTCTGGCCCTCGAACTTGCGCAGCTCCTTGCCGGTGGCGACCTCCCACAGCCGGCAGGTGCCGTCGCCGCCGACCGTCGCGATCGTCTTGCCGTCCGGGGCGAAGGCGACGCCGTTGATGCCGCGCTCGTGGCCGCGCAGTTTGCGGATCTGCTGGCCGGTAGCGCCGTTCCACAGGATGAGGACGTCGTCCTTCGCCACGCGTGGCCAGCAGCTGGCCGTCCGGCGAGAAGGCCACGCCGGTGATCGGCCGGGTATGGCCGCGGGCGACCAGGAGCCCAACTTGCCGGTCTGGCGCGTCGAGGACGCTGATGCGCAGGCTGCCTGCCGCCGCGGCAAGCCGCCGACCATCCGGCGAAAAGGCGAGGGCCCGCAGGCTCGGGCTCCTGACCTGGGCGTTGCCCTGGGTCTGGAGCTGGTACACGTTCCTACCCGTGGCCAGGTCCAGGAGACTCATGAACGCCGTCGCCGTCGCCGTGCTGGCCAGGCGCTTGCCGTCCGGAGAGACGGCCAGGGCCAGGATGCCGCATCCCGTCCCGTGAAGGATCCGCACTTGCTTGCCGCTGGCGACGTCCCAGATGCGGATGGTCTGGTCGCCGCCGCCGCTGATGACCAGCTTGCCGTCCGGCGTCACCACCACGGCATTCACGGCACCATCGCTCCCCTTGAGGACAACCGCCTCGTGCTGGGGCAGCGGAGCAGCGACAAGAGGAAGTCAGACCCAGCACACAGACAAGCGCCCAGCAAGGCAGGCAACGCGGCAGGTTCATCGGTGGTTCCTCGTGGCGAACAGGGGGAGGTCGGCCCGGAATCGTTCCGGGCCTGTTGCTGTTATGACGAGCGACGGGGGATTCCGATTGTCTTCCCGGCGAGCGGGAGCCGCACCGGCCGGCTCTTCCTCTTTTCCGCTCCGGAGCATCTCGTTACAATCGCCCCCGCGTCGAGACCAGCCCGAGAAGGAGATTCCGCGGAGTGCGAAGGAGGCGGGGCGATGTGGCGAGGCTTGGGGACACTGCTGGGCTGCCTGATCGTGGTCCTGCTGATCACCGCACCGATGCTGCTCGGTGTCCAGCACGTCCGGCAGATGCGTGAGTTCCAGGTGGTGCGCGAGGGCGTCCTCTACCGCAGCGGCCAGATGAAGCTGCCGGGGCTGCAGCGCGTCGTCCACGATTACGGCATCCGCACCATCATCAACCTCCGGGAAAAGACGCCGCCGAACAAGGCCGACGAGGCCGAGGAACGCTTCTGCGCCAAGGAAGAAATCAACTTCCACCGCTTCCCGGTGCTGCACTGGGAGGCCGCCGACGGCCCGCCGCCCATCGAGGAGAACGTCCGCAAGTTCCGCCAGATCATCGAGGACCCCAGCAAACATCCGGTGCTGATCCATTGCCATGCCGGCATCCACCGCACCGGAGCGTACTGCGCGATCTTCCGGATGGAGTACGACCACTGGAACAACGCGGACGCCATCGCCGAGCTGAAGGCGGCCGGCTACGAGAACCTGTACAACGAGTTCGACATCCTGGGCTATTTGCAGCGTTACCGGCCGACGTGGCGGAATGAGGGAAAGCGGTAATCCTTTGTGGATCGGATCGGCAGACAATCTTGACGAATCCAGTTCCGGAAAGGTCGTGAGTTGAAACCCGGCCGAATTGGAAGATCACTCGGGCCCGACAGCCCCGGCACCGGGGAAGAGGCTCTATTTCTTCCTGATTTCGCGGAACTGAGGCGCCTCGTCCAGGGTGAAGAGCACGACCTCTTCGCCGGTGAGGGTGCTGATGTCGTGATGCAGGCTCACCACCCTGGCGCCGGTGGCCTCCTGGATGAGCGCTTCCATGATCGGCCGGGCCGTCTCGGTCAGGTGGGTCCGCACTTGCTTGAGCAGGTCCCTACCCTTCTCGGCCGGGAGTGACTTGACCAGTTGCTGCTCGGCCGCGGTGAGGACGCCCTGGAGACGGACCACGAGCAAATCCCCGATCAGGTAGGTGCGGATGTCCTTGGGCCCGCGTCCCATGTACTCCCGCTCGAAGCGGGTGATCCCTTCGCAGACTGCGGCTTCGATTTCCCCGAGCGTTTTCATGGCGGCCTCGAATGTGTTCCGCGTCGCGGTCGGGCGCCCGGCCTGCCCAGCGCAAGAGGAAGCCGTCGGTTCCCAAACCACCCGGGGAGAATGATACGGACCGCGGCAGGGGAGGACAATCGGACGGTCATCCGGTATTCCCCTTGCTTTCCCCGCTCCGAGTCCTATGATGAGCTTGTTGGATGACTAGATGAAGGGCAACCCGGCCATGCCGGGGGGCTTGTTGATGAGTAAGCCGGCATGGTCGAATACCTCATGGTGTTCCACCATGTCGGTTTTTTTTTCCCTCGGTGAGGCGGGGCGGTCCCAACCACCAGGGAGAACGCGATGCACAAGTCCCAGGCAACGATGGCGCAGCAGATCGCCCAGGCGGCAATCACCTTCGAGCAGCACCGCACAGGCAACCACGGTCCCAGGTCCGTGACCGTGGTCCTGAGCGAAGGCACGCTGGTGATCACGTTGCACAAGGCCTTGTCCCCGGCCGAGAGGGCCCTTGCGAAGACCCCCGCCGCGCCGCTCAGATCCAGGAGTTTACCGGCAACTCTTTGCCAGCTCCTCAGACTGGCTGCGGCAGGAAATCAAGAGGATCACCGGCATGGAAGTGCGCGAGGCGGTTGCGGAAATCGAGCCGGCCAGCGGTGCCGTGGTGCAGGCTTTCACGACCGGAAACATAGTCCAGGTGTTCCAGCTTGTCGGGAGCGTTCCTCCGGAAACCTGGAGTGGGAATGGACCAGACGCTCCGTGATTGGCGGAGAAGTTCCGCAGCTGGGCGCAGCGAGGACAAGCCAGGAATCCTGTCCCGTGGGCGCCCTGATCGGCTTGCTCGCAGGGACCGCAGCCGGGGTGTTCTACCCCGAGCAGAGAGACGGACGACCTGCCGCGATGGTCCTGGCGGAAAACCGGCCTTGGCACGGTGCGTGAGGCTGACAGTTGTTTCGTGTGGCTCCTCGTCTTGGAGAATAGTCCTATGTCAATCGGCTTCCTGTTCTGGTTTCTGATGATCGTGTGGCTGCTGTTCGGGCTCTACTGGAACCGCGGCGACCTGCGAGGGGGCAACTACGGCCTCGTGGGCGGCAACCTGATGCTGTTCATCGTGCTTTTCCTCCTGGGGTGGAAGGTGTTCGGCTTCCCCATCCAGGGCTGACGAGAGGCCTTGATGCCGTTGTTTGAGAAGAACAGGCGGCGTCCCCCCGTGACGTTCACGGGGGTGGTCGCTAACGAGGTTTGACCTCGAAAGGGCTTATCCATGTCCCAAGTGATATGCTGATCTCCTCGCATCAAGCTGGAACGTCCTACCAACCGGCCACAGCCGCAACGGGGTTACGGCCCCAGCGGCGGACCTGGGGCTGCTGGTGGTGATCGTGCTGGTGCTCGTACTCATGGGGCGCATTTGAGTACCCGTCCCGTGACCGCGGCGCGAAAGGCGGTGACGAGGATGAGCGAGCCTCGAATCTCCTGTCGCCTCCGTCACGGTGATGGGCTCGTTTTCCGACCGAATCAGAAAGTCCGAAAGGATGCATCATGAAAGCTCTCCTGATTGTGTTCGTCTTGCTCGTGGCCCGAGTTGTCAGAGGCTGGGCTTCTCCCGGGGGTGGTTCAGCTTCACGTCGGACAGCGGCGATGCCAAATCCAACATCACGCTCACGGTGGATCAGAACAAGTTCCAGGAAGACAGGAAGGCAGTGGTGGAGAACGTGCAAGGCATGGAACGTCGGGCGAAAGACGCGGTCGCGGGGCCGGGCGAGAAGAAGCGGGAGGGCACGATAATCAATGTCATCGGCGGCGAACTGACGATGACGGACAAGGAGGGGAAGGAACATCGCATACCCTGGCATCTGACGTCGAGGTGACCTGCGATGGGAAGGTATGCAAGGCTGCGGATCTGAAGCCTGGTATGAGAATTCGGGTGACCACGGGAAGCACGGCCTCGCACGCAGCGACCCGGATCGAAGCGCTCGACCAGAATGTAGCGTTCGAGCCGGAGCCGTAGCCGGCAAGGTTCCCTGGGGACACATCGGGGAGATCGGCGGTCAAGTGGGCGGTGGATTGGTGCGCCAACCGACAAGGGCAAAAAAGAGGGGCCCGGCCTTGACGCCCCGGCACTGGCACCGGGATGGATGAGAAGACCCTGGCGCGCATCTTCAAGGCATAGGGGAACGCAACAAGGACAGGCCAGCAAACATGGTGCGTGGGTAAAGTTTCGACGGGGACGAATCGGGCTGGGTCTTCTTTCATGAGGAGTAAGGCAAATGACCGTGGCTGGCCTTGAGCAGGTGTTTGCGGATGAGACCGACGGTGTACCAGCGGGCCGACCAGGGTGCTGCGATCCGGCGGGTGGGTGGTGGCGGTCCTCTTCGGCGCTTCCTCCAGGGAGGGCCGGCTGAGCCAATCTCTCTCTCCGGGAACGCCTGGCACGGCTGGGCCGTAGCCGTCATCGGAGCCGTGCTCGTTCTCTGGGCCTATGGCACTTTTTACTCCAGGAGATGGTGGCAGTAATTGCCCGGGAGGGCCGGGCAACCAGTGAGGAAAACGGAGGTTCACCGATGGCGATGCCACGAAGAAAGAGCACGGCGTGCAAGGATGCTTCAAGACCGCCCACATCACGGCCAAGAGATCACTGGGGGGAATGAGACCGACATCCGAAGAGGCCTGACGCAGTGAGGTTCTGAACAAACCATCCACCCGGCCCCGCGCCACCCGCAGTGGAGTGACACTGGAACGGCGGTTCAGGCCCGGATCAGTCAAAGCAGCATCAGGCCCCGGATGCTGCCGTTTCGCCAGGCAGCGCTCCTGACCGTTCCCAAGCACGGGAACAGGAGGAAAGCAACGATGACGACCAACACGTGGACTACCAGTGTCGGTCAGTGCGTTAACAAGAAGAGAGAAACCCCATGAGCATCTGGCACGAGATCACGCAGGGTGTGAAGGCGGTCGTCCATCCAGGCCAGGGCCGGTTCGTCGCCGGTGGTCTCCCGGTGCGCTGCCCTCATTGCCAGGGCGAGGAATTCATCGAAGGTTCGGCGCTGCTTAGCACGGTGGGCGTCTCGTTCGCTCACCTCAACTGGGCGACGGAGAAGAAAGTCACGAATTTGATGTGCGACAACTGCGGGCTGATTCAATGGTTCGGGGCAGCTCCGCTGAGGCGGTAGGCGGTTCAAGGACCGGATGGGACGAGCAGGGCATTCTTTGGAAAGGGGTGTTCAATGACGAGTCAGATGTAATCAGCGTCAGGAAGTGATCATGAGTCCCTGGAATGATCGAGAGCTCCGCGAAGCCAACCGGCACGTGCACGAGTTCCTGGGCATGCTGGGGCATGAGCTGCGATTGTGGCGTCCCTTTCTGTTGTGGTGAAAGACCCCTGGGGGAACCGTTCTTGTCGCACCACACCATTTTACGTCAGGAAAGCACCCGCGTACCGTCCGAGACCGCGTCAGCAGTCATTCTCCAATACCTCCGCACGTGCGGGGGTATTGGAGAATGACTGCTGACGCAGTAAGCAGATTCTCGGCAACAAAGATTGACGAGAGATTGAGATTCGGTCAGGCGAACGGCCTTGCCCGCCAACCACTTTGGGAGGTTTCAGCGATGTGGATAATGGATACCGCCATTGGCCTGGGTATCGCTCTGGCAGTGGTCGCCTTGTACCTGTTGACTTGCATCCGTGTTCTGACGGAATACGAACGCGGTGTGATCTTTCGCTTGGGCCGGGCAATATGCAACCCAAGGGCAGGCCAAACATCTCTTGGGCGGCCAGGGTCAGTTCTCGAGACTGAATCGCCTCAAACGTTCAGGAGATCCTTACGATGTACACTGACATTCTGACGGCAACCGCTCCTTCCCGCCAACCCGAGGCGGAAGTCGTCGAGGTTATCGTCTACGGGCATTCCGCGTTGCTCTACTGGTGGCCGCTCTGGGTAGCGGGGTACGTCATGGCTCTGCTGACCTGGCTGCACCACGACCAGGCGGTCGTCGGCAACCAAACGGAGTGGTTCCACCCGAGCCGAAATCTCGGTGTGATCTACACCTTGCTCCTTCTCTTGCTGATCGTGGTCACCAGTACCAAGATCAAGGGCATGAAAACGGCGCTGATCATCGCCGCCCTGGCTTTCTTCGCCCTGCTGTTCGTCCACCTGAATTGGTGGGTAGGCATGCTGGACTGGCTCGGCCACCAAACGGTTTCCCTGAGCCTTGGCTTTTACCTCTTCTCCTCCTCATTGCTGTTGTTGGTTTGGCTCATCAGTGTTTTTGTCATCGACCACCTGAGCTTCTGGAGGTTCCGACCGGGGCAGGTCACCCGCGAGTATGTTGGAGGGGTCGTGAATAATAGTTATGACACTGACAACATGACGATCTTGTTGAACCGGCAGGACGACTTCTTCCGCCACTGGATTATCGGCCTCGGGTCGGGCGATCTGCGAATGCAAACGATGGGCGGCCGGGGGGTGGAAATGAACGTGATGAATGTCATGTTTGTGGGTGCCAAGATGTTCAAGATCCAGCGCTTGATCGCGACCAAACCCGATGTGCCCCAGCAGGCTTGATCGGAATCCGTACTTCATGAAGGATTCGCCCTGGGAACCGTAAACCAGGAGAAAGAACTGGCGAAGATCAACCGGCCTGAAAGAGGGATGCCATGAATGCAAAAGATCAGATGAAACCCAATACCGACCAGCCCAGGGCTCCCGAATCGAAGCCGGGATCGAAGTCCAGTGCGAAGGATGATTTGAAATCCCTGCCCATGCCGGAAGTGGAGAAAAAACTGGGATCGTCGCCGGACGGCCTCAGTCAAGCCGAGGCGCAGAAACGGCTGACCCAATATGGGCCGAACGAGATTAAAGAAGAGAAGACCAATCCGATCCTGAAATTCCTCACCTATTTTTGGGGCCCCATCCCGTGGATGATTGAAGTGGCGGTGATTCTGTCGGCCGTGGTCGGGCACTGGGAGGATTTTGGCATCATCCTCTTTTTGCTTCTTTGCAACGGCGTGGTCGGATTCTGGGAAGAACGCCAGGCGGGCAACGCCATCGACGCCCTGAAGGCCAGGCTGGCGATCAAGGCCCGGGTGAAGCGGGATGGGAAGTGGATCAACCCGGCGGCGCGTGAGTTGGTGCCGGGCGACGTCATCCGCTTACGGCTGGGAGACATTGTACCGGCAGATGCGCGCTTGCTGGACGGCGACGAGGTGTCGGTGGATCAGTCCGCGCTGACGGGCGAGTCACTGCCCGCCACGCGCAAACCCGGCGACGCGGTGTTTTCCGGTTCGATCATGCGTCGGGGTGAAATCGGCGCACTGGTCTATGCCACGGGCACCAACACCTACTTCGGCAAGACGGCGCAACTGGTGCAGGAGGCGCACACCGTCAGCCATTTTCAACAGGCCGTACTGAAGATCGGCAAGTACCTGATCATCCTCGCGGTGGCTCTGGTGGCGGTGATTATTACGGTCGGTATCATCCGCGGCGAACCGATGCTCTACGCGAAACCTCCCAAGGATCCTGTCCTCTTATTCGCCCTCATCCTCACGGTCGCGGCCATTCCAGTGGCCATGCCGACGGTGTTGTCGGTGACGATGGCGGTCGGCGCGCGCCTGCTCGCCAAGAAGCAAGCGATTGTGAGCAAGTTGGTGGCCATCGAGGAATTGGCGGGCGTGGACGTGCTGTGCGCGGACAAGACCGGCACCCTGACGCAGAACCAACTGACGCTGGGCGATCCGTTCAGCGTGAACGACGTCCCCGCCGATCAAGTCATCCTCAATGGCGCGCTGGCGTCGCGGGCGGACAATAACGACACCATTGATCTGGCCGTGCTGGCCGGGCTGAAAGACAACGATGCGTTAACGGACTATGACGTGGTTCATTTCCTGCCGTTCGACCCGGTGCATAAACGCACCGAGGCCACCGTCAAAGGCAAAGACGGAAAAACATTCAAGGTGACGAAGGGCGCGCCGCAGGTGATCTTGAAGTTGTCGGCTGATGCCGCGGCAGGTGAAGACCGCCGCCGACAAGGCGGTCAACGACTTCGCGGCGCGCGGCTTTCGCTCCTTGGGCGTGGCGCGGGCCGAGGGAGACGGGCCATGGCACTTTCTCGGTGTGTTGCCGCTGTTCGATCCGCCGCGAGACGATGCCAGGGCAACCGTCGCGACCGCTGGTAAGATGGGCGTGAAGGTCAAGATGGTGACGGGCGATCAACTGGCCATCGCCAAGGAGACCGCCGAAAAGTTAGACATGGGCACAAATATCCTCGATGCCAGCAGTTTGGGCGACTCGAAAAAGCAAGAGACCGCGGAGGTGGCCGAGTCCATCGACAAGGCCGACGGTTTCGCCCAGGTGTTCCCCGAACACAAGTTCCACATTATTGATGTTCTGCAACAACGCGGCCACATCGTCGGCATGACGGGCGACGGCGTGAATGACGCCCCCGCGCTGAAGAAGGCGGACTGCGGCATCGCCGTTGCCGGCGCAACGGACGCGGCCCGGGCGGCGGCGTCCATCGTCCTGGTGGCGCCCGGCCTGTCGGTGATCATCGACGCGATCAAGGAGAGCCGGAAAATCTTCCAGCGGATGAATAGCTACGCGATCTACCGCATCGCCGAGACGCTGCGTGTGTTGTTATTAATGACGCTGTCGATCCTGTTCTTTAGGTTCTATCCGGTGACCGCGGTAATGATCGTGATGATAGCGTTGCTCAATGACGGAGCCATCCTGTCCATCGCCTACGACAACGTTCATTACAGGGACAAACCCGATGCCTGGAACATGCGCCTGGTCCTGGGGATCTCCACGGTGCTGGGGGTCATCGGGGTCGTGTCCGCGTTTGGCCTGTTTTATCTTGGTGAAGTGGTATTTCGACTCGACCGCGCGGTCATCCAGACGCTGATGTACCTGAAGCTGTCCGTGGCCGGACATCTGACGATTTTCCTGACGCGCACGCGCGGCCCGTTCTGGTCCATACGCCCCGCACGGGTTCTGTGGATCGCGGTGGTCGGCACGCAGATCGTGGCGACTCTGATCGCGGTTTGTGGAGTGTTTATGAAAGCCCTCCCCTGGGAATGGGCACTGTTCGTTTGGGGCTATGCTCTAGTCTGGTTCCTCGTGAATGACCGCGTGAAACTGCTCGCCTATCGGCTTTTTGACCCTGCCAAAGCCCCCTTGTTGGCCAAGAAGTCGCTCGATCTTACACCACAGATCGCCGCGACGCCGATGAAGGTCACGATGATCGAGTCCGGAGCAAAGCCAGGCAGATCAAGATTGGCCCAAGGCGGTGCGAGTCGGATCGTCGCAATGCAGGGTGGAAGGAGGATCAAGGTGAAATATGTCAATCGATTCCGAGTCGGCGCCCGACAGCAAAGTCAAGCTCAAGGACATCGATCCGGGGTTCAAGGACCACCACAAGAGCCACAAGGAAGCGGCCGAGGAGATTGAGCAACACCAGAAGAAACTGCGAACGCTTCAGGAGTTGCTCTACGCCGATGGACAGTGCTCCCTCCTGATCTGCCTGCAAGGGATGGACACGGCGGGCAAGGACGGGACGATTAACCACATCCTCGGCGCGATGAACCCCCAGGGCTGTCGTGTGGTGGGGTTCCGGCAGCCTTCCGCTGAGGAACTGGCACACGACTTTTTGTGGCGGATTCACCAGGCCTGCGCCTCCCAAGGGAGAAGTGGCCATCTTCAACCGCTCCCACTACGAGGACGTGCTCGTCGTCCGCGTTCACAACCTGGTCCCGCAAGCGGTCTGGTCTCGCCGCTACGACCAGATTAACGCATTCGAGAAGGAACTCGTCGACGACAACACCCACATCCTCAAGTTCTACCTGCACATCTCCAAACAAGAGCAACTGAGTCGCTTCGAGGAGCGGCTCGACGATCCGGCCAAGCAATGGAAGATCAGCGAGGCCGACTACAAGGAGCGAAAGTTCTGGGACGACTACATGGCGGCTTACGAGGACGTCCTGTCCCGCTGCAGCACCAAGCAGGCACCCTGGTTCGTCATCCCGTCCGACCACAAGTGGTTCCGGAACCTCGCGATAGCACGGATCGTCGTGGAACACCTGGAGGGGTTGGACATGAAATTCCCCCTGCCCTCGGTGGATCTTGAGCACATTCGCCGGGAGTATCATGCGGCGAAGGAAGCATAGGCATTGGAAGGCCAGACCCAAACGACCTTGTGCGGCACAAGCGTATCGCCCTCGCGAGCAGGCCGCCTGGGCAGCCTCGTTACGCCGTGGGCATTTTTTCATGACTTGCCGCTATGCGGCATGAAAAGTGCCGGGAATGAGAAGTGCGAGCCGACTGATGAAAAAACGCCTGTCCTTGCAGGTGTTACCGGCAGGAGGTACGATTAATGACTCAGACTATGTCACAACGTGCAGGCTATCGCTCCTGCAGAGATGCGACTGTGCATAGGGCCATTTCTGAGGTTCCTATGAAAACTCAGGGCGAGATCGAAGCCGGCATCTGTGAAGGGATGACGTCGCTTTGAGCAGGAATACATGGGCCGGGGACCAAGGGACATTCGCGTCCACCTGATCGGTGATCTCCTCGTGGTCCGCATCCTGGGCGTGTTGACTGCGGCTGAACAGCAACTGGTCAAGTCGCTCCAGGCCGAGAAGGGGAGGGATCTGCTCAAACAAGTCCGGACCCATCTGATCGAAACGGCGCGGCCGGTCATGGAAGCGATGATCCAGGAGGTCACAGGCGTCAAGGTGTTGAGCCTGCACCACGACATCAGCACCGTGACCGGAAAAGAGGTCGTAATCTTCACCCTGGCCGAGTCGCCTGACTTCAGGCAACCGATGAAACGATAGAGCTATCAATCGGAGTGGGACTTGTAGTCGAGGCCCCGAGCGATACAATAAACAAGCGGCGGACCGCCGATGAACCTTGGGTCCGCTCCGACAAGCAGTTGAGTCGAAGTCGTCGGATGACTAGCCGAAGGGCAACCCAGCCGTGCCGGGGGGCTCGTTGACGAGTAAGCCGGCGTGATCGAATACCTCATCAGGGTGTTCCGCCACGCCGGCTTTTTTTTCCTTGCGGTGGCCCAGGACGGTCGCCGGGGACCAAGGAGGAACCCGATGGACAAGACCAAATCAACCATGGCACAACAGATCGCCCAGGCGGCAATCGCTTTCGAGCAGCGGCGCACGGGCAGCCACGTGCCCAAGTCGGTGACCGTGGTCCTGAGTGAAGGCACCCTGGTGATTACGCTGCACGATGCCTTGTCGCCAGCCGAAAAAGAACTGGCCAGGACTCCGGCAGGCGCCGCACAGGTGCAGGAGTTTCACCGCCAGCTGTTCGACAGCTTCTCCGACTCACTGCGGCAGGAGATCAACCGGATCACCGGGCTGACAGTGCGCGAGGCGACCGCGACGGTCGAGCCGGCGAGCGGCGCCGTGGTGAATGCCTGCACCACAGGTGCCGTGGTCCAGGTGTTCCTGCTCGGCGGGAACGCCCCGAGGGAAGCGTGGAGCGGAAGGATACCAGGCAATTCGTCGCGGAAATGCAGGCTGCCACCACGTGGGAGCGAATCGAGGAACAGCCAGAAATCCGTCTGCGTGGAAGCGTTTCCCGCGTGGAACGAACCCGGCCAGTTCCTCTTTATTGAGGAGCAAGTCAAATGACTGTCAGTACCATTCTGAGCTGGATGTTGTGTGGCCTGATCGTAGGGCTGATTGCACGCCTCTTTGTCCCAGGGCGGCTGGGGATGGGCCTGCTCCTGACGATGGTGTTGGGCATTGTCGGGGCTATCGTGGGCGGCTTCCTCTACTCGTTAGTCCAGGGAGCGCCGAGTGAGCCTTTCTCTCTTGCTGGTAACGCCTGGCACGGCTGGATCGTGTCGATCCTCGGGGGCATCCTCGTTCTCTGGGGCTACGTAGCCATTCACCCCCGGAGGTGGTGGCAGTAACTCCAGCGCCAAGCAGTGAGCAGTACCCAATCTCGCCTCATCCGTGCAGCTGCCCCGGATTAAGAAATTTCGGCTGATCCAACGCCGCCATCTGGGAGAAGGAGCTTCCTGGTGCTGGTCAGGGCGTTAACAAGAAGAGAGAACCTCCATGAGCATCTGGCACGAGATCACCCAGGGTGTGAAGGCGGTCGTCCATCCAGGCCCGGGCCGGTTCGTCGCCGGTGGTCTCCCGGTGCGCTGCCCTCATTGCCAGGGGGAGGAATTCATCGAAGGTTCGGCGCTGCTTAGCACGGTGGGCGTCTCGTTCGCTCACCTCAACTGGGCGACGGAGAAGAAAGTCACGAATTTGATGTGCGACAACTGTGGCCTGATTCAGTGGTTCGGGGCAACTCCGCTGAGGCGGTAGGGCCGGTTCAAAGGAATAGGATGGGACGAGAAGAGCATTCTTTGGAAAGGGGTGTTCAATGACGAGTCCAGCTCTGAGCGGATGTGAACAGGGTCAGGACGTGATCGTGGGTGCCTGGCCTGATCGAGAGCTCCGCGAAGCCAACCGGCACATGCACGAGTTCCTGGGCTTGCTGGGGCATGAGCTGCGCAGCCCTTTGGCCGCGATGCGTAACGCTCTGCACGTCCTCGAACTGAAAGGGGACGATGCGGCCACGCGGGAATGGGCCCGGAGTTTGCTGGAACGGCAAACGCAATGCATCGGCCGTCTGGTTGAGGATCTGCTGGAGGTCTCCCGTATCGAACACGGCAAGATCCAGTTGCGCAAACTGCCTCTGGATCTGGCGCAAACCATTGCCCAGGCTGTCGAGACCGTACGCGCTTCCGTCGAAGGGCACGGCCACCAGATTGTAGTGTCCCTGCCGCCGGAGCCAGTGACCCTGACCGCGGACCCCAGTCGGCTGGAGCAGGTGCTGACGAACCTCCTGAACAATGCCGCCAAGTACATGGAGCCAGGAGGCAAAATCTGGGTGACGGCGGAGGTACAAGGCGGCGATGTGGTAGTGCAAGTCCGCGATAGCGGGGTCGGCATCGATCCGGAGATGCTCCCGCATATTTTCGATCCCTTCTGGCAGGTAAAGCGCACGTTCGATCATTCGCAGGGCGGACTGGGCATCGGCCTGGCGCTGGTGCGCAAGCTGGCGGAGATGCACGGGGGCAGCGCGAGCGCGTCCAGCGCGGGACTGGGTCACGGCAGCGAGTTCGTCGTGCGCTTACCCGCACGGACGGAGGAGTTGGTGAATGTCGGCTACCGGTGTTAAGAACAGTACGCCGGTGCGTTCTTGACGTGAAATGGGAGCGAGGAGGCGACAGGAACGGATCCTTCAGGGTTACCGGGGGCTTTCACCACAACAGCAAGGGACACCACAATGCACGCCTCCGAACTGCAATTATGGTTTCTGGAGTGGCTCGATGGCGACAACGGGCAATTGGACGACCAGGCCGTCGCCAAGTTAAAGGAGCTGCGCTCCTGCACCAACGAGTTGCCCGCCTGCTTTTGCCAGCACGGAAGACTCCACTTGCCTTTCGGCGTTTCCTATGGCGTCGCCGTACAGCAGATTCTCGGCAACAAAGATTGACGAGAGATGGAGATTCGGGCAGGCGAACGGCCTTGCCCGCCAACCACTTTGGGAGGTTTCAGCGATGTGGATGATCGTATACCGCAATTGGCCTGGGGATCGCTCTGGCAGTGGTCGCCTTGTACCTGTTGACCTGCATCCGTGTTCTGACGGAATACGAACGCGGTGTGATCTTTCGCCTGGGCCGGGTCATGCCCAAGCCCAAGGGACCGGGGCTGATCATGGTCTTCGGGCCGGTCGATCGCATGATGCGCATCGACTTACGGACCGTAACCAAGGTGATCGAGCCACAGGACGTCATCACCCGGGACAACGTGTCGGTCAAGGTCGATGCCGTGCTCTATTACCGGGTTGTCGATCCCATGAAGGCCGTGTTGCAGGTGGAGAATTTCATGTACGCGACGTCCCAGGTGGCCTTGACGACTTTGCGCAGCACGCTGGGTCAGGCGGAACTCGATGAACTCCTAACGGAGCGGGACAAAGTGAACCACCGCTTGCAAGAGATCATCGATGGGCACACCGAGCCGTGGGGGATTAAAGTCTCCGTCGTGGAAGTCAAGGATGTGGACCTCCCCGATCGCGATGAAGCGGTCCATGGCCCGCCAGGCGGAGGCCGAACGCGCACGCCGCGCGAAGGTTATCAACGCCGAGGGGGAGTTCCAGGCCTCCACCAAACTCCGGCAAGCCGCCGAGATCATGACGCCCTATCCCATGGCGATGCAGATGCGCTATCTTCAGGCACTCGCGGAAGTAGCCGCCGACAAGAATTCCACCATCATCTTTCCGTTGCCGATCGAACTGCTGGCGCCGTTCCTGAAGAGCGGCCGAGACGGGGCGAGTGCCGCCGCGCTGACGAATGGGCGACCCGAGGACGCATCCCTTGGGGTGAAGGGTCCGGCCCAATCCGGGCAGGCCACCGGGTCCGGAGCAACACCCGCGACGGTGGCGGGAAACGGCCGGTAGCATGCTTATGCCCGGCACGTAATACGAGTGTTTTTCACGCAAACCGCGAGGAGGTCTGAACCATGTCCGTACGAACACCGACGAAAGACGAGGCGAACGCCCGCATCGCGCGGAGTGACAAGTCGATTCCGACAGCAGCGGATCGACAGGCCCTGATCGACGGCCTCAACCACGACCTGGCTGGCGAATACCAGGCCATTGTGATGTACATCCAGTACTCGGCCAAGCTGACGGGGCCGTATCGCAGGGAGTTGCGTGCCCTCTTCCAGGCCGAGATTGCGGACGAGCAGGGACACGCTCAGTTCCTGGCGGACAAGATCGCTTCCCTGGGAGGCGAACCGACGACCGAGCCGAGCGCAATACCCTACGCCAACCAGCCGAGGGAAATGCTGGAGCAAGCGCTGGCGGCCGAGAAACAGGCAATCGCGGACTACAACGAGCGGTTGCGCCAGGCGGATGCCTTCGGGGACGTCGGCCTCAAGGTGAGCCTGGAAAACCAGGTCGCAGATGAGACGCGGCACAAGGAGGAGATCGAACGTGTTCTCGCCGGCTGGGATGAGCGCTGAGAGTCGGGACGTTCCCGGCTGCACCAACAGCGACATTTACTTGGGGTTCGCGTTGCCACGATGGTTTGAGGAGGGAACTCCTTCATGAAAGACACCCAGCCAACCGTTCCGGATGCCCCGTGTCAAACGCGCCCATTCCTCCGGTCCTGGGGCGTGGATTCATGATGGTTTTCTGGGTGCTCCTGGGAGGAGCCGCCGGGATCAAGACCATGGAGAGCATTTGGCGCTTCCTCGGCGCCGGGTCCGGGAAGTTGACCATTGCGGTCCCAATCGGAGGCGCGGTGGGAGCACTGGTGGGGGCGCTCCTGGGTTTGATCAATCACCCGCACTTGCTGGTGCTTCTGATGGCGGTATTCGCCGGCGCCTCCGCCGGTGGGGTTGCCGGGCAGATCCCGTGGGGAGATGTCGGGACAATCGGTGGCCAGGTCGCCGGTGGTTTGGTAGGTGGGATCGCGTGGTCTATCTGGCTGCTGATGGGCCGCGGCAAGAAGGCAAAACTTTGAACAGAAACCGCCCTGGCTGAGCTAACCTGATAGAGCCTCCCGTTCCTCGGGCTGAGAATGTCGAGGACAACGAGGAGTGCGGATTGGAGGAGACAGATGGTCATTGCCATACGTTCGACGGCGATCGGGGCGTTCGCGTCGCGGGCCGAGGCCGAGCAGGCGGTTCGCGATCTATTGGGGTCGGCGTTCGGGCCAGACCAGGTCGGCATCGTGCTGCCCGACGCCGTGGCCGCCGCCGGTTCGGAGGAGGCCAGGCCGACCACGTTGTGGGCCGGCGCCATGTTTCGCTCGCTGCGCGGAGTGGAAATCCCCGACGACGAGGTGCGCTACTACGAGGAGGCCCTCCAGGAGGGCCGCACGCTGGTGATGGTCCGGGCGGGGGATCGCTATCCCGAGGCGATGGACATCCTCCACCGCTGCGGCGGAAAGTACATGGCCGCGTTCTAAGTTACGCCGTACTCAGGCCGGCCGACTCGCCATCGCTACGCTGGCGCGGACTGAATCGAAAGGGAGACGGAAGCACGGTGCTTCTGTTTGAGAATCCAGGGAACTCTGCAACGAAAGGTAAGGAACGAAACGATGTCCAACATGAACTCCGTCGTCGTGGTCTTTGAATCTCACGACCAGGCAGAAGACGGCATCTGCGAACTTCAGAAGGACGGCTTCGACATGAAGCACCTGTCGATTGTCGGCAAGGATTACCACACGGAAGAGCATGTCGTCGGCTACTACACCACGTGGGAGCAGGCCGTCGGCTACTACACCACCTGCGCCCGCATGACGTACTGGGGCACTTTGGAGGCCTTCTGGGGCGGCGTCTGGGGGCACCTGTTCGGCTCCGCGTTCTTCTGGGTGCCGGGCATTGGTCCGCTCCTTGTGGGGGGGCCGCTCGTCATGTGGATCGTCGGTGCGCTCGAAGGTGCCGTCGTGACGAGAAGGCTTACCGCCCTTGGCGCCGGACTGATCAGCATCGGTATTCCGAAGAACAGGGTCGTGCAATATGTGACCGAGGTGAAGAAGGGCAAACTTCTCCTGGTTGCCCACGGGACGGCCGAGGAAGTCGAACGTGCCAGGGCTATCCTGCACCAGACTCAAGCGGAGACAACGACCGTTCATTCCGACCCGGCCGCCGTTGGCGTGTAACAGGAAGTCACGGATCGGGCTTCCCGCGTTCTAAGTGATCCCGTACACAGGCCGGCCGACTCGCCTCGCCATCGCAACGCTGGCGCGGACTGAATCGAAAGGGAGACGGAAGCATGGTGCTTCTGTTTGAGGATCGACGTAACTCTGCAACGAAAGGTAAGGAACCAGATGATGTCCAACACGAACTCGGTCGTCGCGGTATTTGGATCGCACGACCAGGCTGAAGACGCGATCCGCGAACTTCAGAAGGACGGCTTCGACATGAAGAAGCTGTCGATCGTCGGCAAGGATTACCACACGGAAGAGCATGTCGTCGGCTACTACACCGCCTGCGACCGCATGACGTACTGGGGCACGTTGGGTGCCTTCTGGGGCGGCATTTGGGGGCTGCTGTTCGGCTCCGCGTTCTTCTGGGTGCCGGGCATTGGTCCGCTCCTCGTGGGGGGGCCGCTCGTCACGTGGATTGTCGGCGCGCTCGAAGGCGCCGTCGTAACTGGGACGCTCACTGCCCTTGGCGCCGGACTGTACAGCATCGGCATTCCGAAGCACAGCATCGTGCAATACGAGACCGAGGTAAAGAACGGCAAACTCCTCCTGGTTGCCCACGGGACGACCGAGGAAGTCGAACGTGCCAGGGCTATCCTGCACCAGACTCAAGCGGAGACAACGACGGTTCATGCCGATCAGGCCGCCGTTGGCGTGTAATAGGAAGCCGCGGAACGGGCCGGTTGGGTGTCGTTCTCAAGACCTGATCGCCTCAACTGTTTAGGAGATCTTTCCAATGTCCACCGACATTCAGCCAGCCCCCAGTCACTCCCGCGAACCCGAAACGGCGGAAGTCCTCCAGGTCATCGTCTACGGGCATTCCGCGTTGTTCTACTGGTGGCCGCTGTGGGTGGCGGGGTACGTCATGGCACTGCTGACCTGGTTGCACCACGACCAGGTGATTATCGGCGGCAAGCCGGAGTTGTTCCACCCCAGCCAGAACCTGGGAGTGATTTACACCTTGCTTTTCCTTTTGCTGATCGTGATTACGAGTGCCCGGATTCGCGGCATGAAAGGGGCACTAATCGTGGCCGGCCTGGCTTTCCTCACCCTGCTGTTCGTCCACCTGGATTGGTGGAAAGCAATTCTGGGCTGGCTCGGCCAGCAATCCATTTGCCTGAGCCTTGGCTTTTACCTCTTCTCCTCCTCGTTGCTTTGTTTAGCTTGGGTCATCAGCGTTTTTCTCATTGACCACATGAGCTTCTGGAGGTTCCGGCCGGGGCAGGTCACCCACGAATACCTTGGAGGTATCGTGGACAAGAGTTATGACACCGACAACATGGTCCTCCAGAAACGGCAAGACGACATCTTCCGTCACTGGGTCATCGGCCTCGGGTCGGGCGATCTCGTCATGCAAACGATGGGTGGCCAGGGACAGGAAGAGACCGTGGCGAATGTTCTGTTTGTGATCGGCAAGATTTCCAGGATCCAGCAGTTAGTCGCGACCAAACCCGACGTGCCCCAGCAGGCTTGATCGGAATCCGTGCTTCATGAAGGATTCGCCCCGAATACCTGCCAGCGTGAAAGAGGGATGCCATGAATGCAAAAGATCAGCACGAACTTGTTCGCCTTGCCGCAGCCGCGAATCCGTTTCAGGCCCACATCTGGCAGCAAGCGCTCGAGCAAGAGGGCATTCGCTGTCAGGTTCTCGGCGACTATCTGGACGTCGGCATCGGCAACATTCCGGGCTTCTCGGCCGAGGTCTGGGTCGATACCACGGACCTTGCCCGGGCCGAGGCATTCCTGCGTCAACATCGAAACCGAACCGAAGAGACGGCTCAGCCGGAGGAAAACCCGTAAGCCGTTAGTTCCAGGTTGCTCACGAAAGAAAGGGAGATGGTTCATGGGGACAACGGATCGAGACACGGCGGTGGGCGTCTTCACGGACTTCACGCACGCCGAACAGGCCATCGAGGAGTTGCGGAACAGCGGATTCGCATCCGACCGGATTGGGTTCATTGCGGACGATCCGGAAAAGATGGAGGCTCCCCCAGGGGAGTCGAGCATCCAGGTGGGGAAGGGAGCGGCCGTCGGGTCTACCGTCGGCGGGGTTGTCGGCGCCGCCCTGGGCCTGGCGGTGGCCGTGGTCGTCCTCCCGGTGGCGGGCCCGGTGATCGTGGGCGGACTGCTGACCGGGGTCTTCCTGGGTGGGGCGAGCGGAGGGATTCTTGGCGCCCTGATCGGCCTGAACGTTCCGGAGGAAGAGGCTCGTCACTGCGAGCAGCAGTTTCACTCGGGCCGCTGCCTGGTGACAGTCCATGCCGGCGACCGCTACGAGGAGGCGGTCGCCATCCTGCGCCGCGTGGCGGAACGACCGGAACACCATCACGCCCGGCCCCGGACGCACGACCTGTCGAGCGCTAGCCGCCCCGAGGATGGCGCCGGCAGCGTCTTCGTCCCATGGCCCTGAGCATGACCAGTGACTGCAACAGTTCGCGGGCATTCACGATGGGAGAAACAATGGACCACAAAGAACAGCACCACCAGCACCATGAAAAAGAAAGAGAGCACCAGAAGAAAAAAGCGGCCGAGCACGAGCGTGAGTATGAGAGAAAAGGCCTGCATCCTGGCTGGTTCATCGGTGTGGGAGTCGTGCTGATCCTGATCGCGGTGCTGATCTGGACAGCATTGACCTGAAACCTGGCCCAGCTTCCACGGTGCGTTGAGTCCTCACAAAATGAGCGTGCCCGCAAGTATCAGCGCCGTGGGGTTGGCCCTGTCGGCCTACCCGGTTGGCGTGGAGCGTGGACGCCTCCCCCTGCGGGGAAGCAGCCGTGCCGCTGTGTAAGGGGAGATAGAGATGGGATCAGGAATTGCTGGAGTGCGTGAGAGATTCGATTCCGCCCAAACAGAGAGACCCCGTCCATGAACCAGCCCAAGCTACTTCCGGAGACGCTGGACGTACTCCAGCGCGAAACCTTCGACTATTTCGCTCACGAGGTCAATCCTCTCAACGGGCTGGTTGTGGACAAGACCCAAGAAGGCGCGCCCGCCAGTATTGCTGCCGTGGGGTTGGCCCTGTCGGCCTATCCGGTTGGCGTGGAGCGCGGCTTCATGACCCGCGCGGAGGCCGTCGAACGAACGCTCACAACCCTGCGGTTTTTCCGGAACAGCTCCCAGGGCAAGGGGGTGGAGGCAACGGGCTACAAGGGCTTTTATTATCACTTTCTCGACCTGAAGACCGGAAGGCGTGTTTGGCAGTGTGAGCTGTCCACCGTCGATACGGCATTTCTGCTGGCAGGCATGCTGACCGCAGCGGCCTATTTCGCGAACGAAACGGCGGACGAACGCGAAATCCGTACGCTGGCCGACGAGTTGTATCGGCGCGTCGATTGGCAGTGGGCCCAGGACGGCGGGGCGACGGTCACGCACGGTTGGAAGCCGGAGAGCGGCTTCTTGCCGTACCGATGGCAAGGCTATGACGAGGCGCTGTTCCTCTACTTGCTCGGCCTGGGTTCGCCGACACACCCGTTGCCCGAGGAAAGCTACGCCGCCTGGACCTCCACCTACCAGTGGAGGAAGATCTACGACCACGAGTTGTTGCATTCCGGCCCGCTCTTCACCCACCAGATCTCCCACGTCTGGGTTGACTTTCGGGGGATTCAGGACGCATCCATGCGCGGCAAGAGCATCGATTACTTTGAAAACAGCCGCCGGGCGACTTACGTGCAGCAGCAATACGCCATCCGCAATCCGGGCCAATTCGACGTTTATGGAGAAAACTGCTGGGGGATTACGGCCAGCGAGGGCCCCGGTTGGGTGACCCGGCACATCAAGGGCAAAGAGCGGCACTTCTTCGGTTACCTGGCGCGGGGCGTGCCCGATGGCCCCGACGATGGCACCATCGCCCCCTGGGCTGTAGTCGCCTCACTCCCCTTTGCGCCGGAGATCGTGCTGCCGGCCCTCCAGTATTTTGACGACCTGAACCTGCGGGTGGCCAACACTTACGGCTACAAGGCCACCTTCAATCCCACCTTCACGAGCGAATCCGTGGATGCGCCGAGTTGGGTGTCCCCGTGGCACTTGGGCCTCAATCAGGGGCCTATCGTTCTCATGATTGAGAACTACCGTTCCCGATTGCTCTGGCGCCTGATGCGGCAATGCCCTTACCTCGTTAGCGGCCTGCGCCGGGCGGGATTTTCAGGCGACTGGCTGGAGGCGCACGGTTCCGCGGAGCCCTGTATCGTCGCGGCGGCGGCAGTATGAGTTCCATTACAAAATGAGGAGGCACAGCGCAACCATGACACTTTCGACCACCATCGCTCCGCCAGAACTGGATTACTTCAATCTTCGTTACAGTAGTTTTTCTTGTGGACAACTTCCAGGGCCGCGCCTATTATAGGTAATTGTTGGTTTGTATCAGTCGGTTGACTAGGCGAACAACAGCCCGTTTCGGGCGGTTTGTCGATGAGTAAGCCGGCGTGGAGGAACACCCCAGCGGTGTTCCTCCACGCCGGCTTTTTTTGTTTCGGCGATGGAGCGACTCGCGGGGGCACCTTCTGGAAGCACACGTCCGGCCCACGTTGGAGGTCGTGCTCTGGGAATCGCATGCCCACCTGCACTGCCGCTTCGACCCTCAGAGGTCTAGCGAACTGCCGTCTCACGCTAGCGCGGCAAGTAGGCCCGAAGTGTTGGGAGATTCAGTGGCCGAGTGCGTTACTTGGCCGGAGTTTGATTGTTGCCTGGTGCAGCAAAGGAGAATGGTTCATGTTCCGTTCAATACTGTGTTCCGTGGTGATTCTGGGCGTATGCGGGGGCTGCAACGGCAAAGCCGACAACAAAGCCAAGGAAGCCAAACTCACCAAGGTGGACGCCAAGAAGGGCACCGTGACAGTCAAGATGCAGAGCGAGGGCAAGGAAGTCGAGAAGACCTTCAAGCTCGCCGAAAACATCGAGTACGCGGACAGCACGGGCAATGTGGGGAGCGCCGATATCTTCACTTCGGGTGACCTGGTGCTGATCGTCGAGGCCGAGGGCAAGATCACCAAGATGAAGAAGAAAGACAAGGTGGATACCACAAAGAAGCCGGATAGCAAGGACAAAACCGACAAGGAAGCCACGAGCGCCAACCAGACGTTCATCCGGGCGGCCGACCAGATCGACCTGGCGGAGGTGAAGCTCGGCAAGGTCGCCGAGGAACACGCGACGAGCGCCACGGTCAAGAAGTTCGGCGAGCGGATGGTGCGCGACCACTCGAGCATGAACAAGGAACTCCGGGAGATCACGAGCAAGAAAGGAATTGCGCTCGAGGAGCAGTTGGACCAGAAGCATCAAGAGTTGATGGACCAACTGTCCAAGTTGAAAGGGGAGGAGTTCGACCTGGCCTACACCAAGGACATGGTGTCGGGGCACGAGAAGGCCATCGAACAGTTCGAGAACGAGGCCAAGAATGGCCGGGATTCCGACGTGAAAGCCTGGGCCGAGAAGTGGCTGCCAACCCTCCGCGAGCATCTGACGTTGGCCCAGGACGCGGTCAAAGACGTCAAGGGGAAGTGACCTCTGGTCTCTGGGGTAAGGATCTGGATGGCTACCCTTGGCGGCCGTGGACGTGACGATCCAGCAATGCCGAACGACGAGAATTGATTCGTCGCTTTGCGGCTCAAGGGCGAGAAACTGGTTCTCGACCGCGGCAAGCAGGTCCGAAGAGTTCGGAGATTCAGCGGCCGAGTGCGTTACTTGGCCGGGATTTGATCGCTGCCTGGTGCAGCAAAGGAGAGTGTTTCATGTTCCGTTCGATGCTGTGTTCCCTGGTGATGCTGGGCGTATGCGTGGGCTTCGCGTTCGCCGAAAAACCGAAGACCGATAGCAAGGACAAAACCGACAAGAAGGCCAAGGAAGCCACGATCACCAAGGTGGACGCCAAGAAGGGCACCGTGACTGTCAAGATGCCGAGCAAGGACAAGGAGGTCGAGAAGACCTTCAAGCTCGCCGAGGACATCGAGTATGTGGACAGCACGGGCAAGGTGGCGACCATCGCTATCTTCACTTCGGGTGACCTGGTGCTGATCGTCGAGAGCGAGGGCAAGATCACCAAGATGAAGAAGAAGGAAAAGACGGATACCAAAAAGAAGCCGGACAGCAAGTAGGCGTCAGGCAATGAGAGGGGAGTGAAGGAATACTCCCCCTCCCATCCAAGGATTCGCGACGATTCGACCCGGAGCGGCCGGCGCGAGGAAAGCCTGGGCAGACTGGTCTGGTCCCTGCCGGCCATGATGAAAAGGCTGCGGGCCCAAAGGAGGTGCCTGATGACTGCTTCCCGTTCGGACGCGCTGGTGCTCTTCGGTGTGACAGGCGATCTCGCCCACAAGATGATCTTCCCAGCGCTCTATGCGATGGTGAAACGGGACGCGCTGAAGACCCCGGTCATCGGCGTCGCCTCCCCGAAGTGGAGTCCTGCGCAGTTGCGCGACCGAGTGCGGGACAGCATAACGCGATCGGGCGGGATCGATGACCAACGCGCCTTTGACCAACTTCTGTCCCTGCTCAGCTACGTGAGCGGCGATTATACGGACCAGGGCACGTTCTCGAAGATCAAAGAGTCGCTGAGTCGCGCTCAGCGCCCGGCGTACTACCTCGCCATCCCGCCCATGCTCTTCGGGACGGTGATTAAAGGGCTCGGTGCCGCGAAATTGGCTGAGAATGCTCGCGTCATTGTCGAAAAGCCTTTCGGCCGCGACCTGGCCTCGGCGCGTGAGCTGAACCGCGTCGCACGGACGGTGTTCCCGGAAGACTCGATCTTCCGCATCGACCACTTCCTCGGGAAGGAGGCAATCATGAATATCCTCTATTTCCGCTTCGCCAACACGTTCCTGGAACCGATCTGGAACCGCAACTACGTGGCCAGCGTCCAGATAACCCTATCCGAGACCTTCGGCGTGGGGAACCGCGGCGCGTTTTATGAAACCGCCGGCTGCCTGCGCGACGTGGTCGAGAACCACCTCTTCCAGGTGGTTGCGCTGCTTGCCATGGAGCCGCCGACCTATAGGGGCTTTGGAGCCGTGCATAGCGAGAAAGCCAAAGTCTTCGAGGCCATGCGCCCTCTGAAGCCCGACGACCTGGTGCGCGGCCAGTACGCTGGCTACCGCAAGGAGCCAAACGTGGCGACGGACTCCGACGTCGAGACTTTCTGTGCCCTGCGACTTTTCATCGACTCGTGGCGTTGGGAAGGGGTGCCCTGGTATCTGCGCCGGCAAATGCCTGGCCGAAACGGCGAACGAGGTCCTGGTGGAGTTGAAACCGCCGCCGCAGAAGCTTTTCGCCGACTCGGCGCCGGCGACTGGCCTGGCCAACTATCTGCGATTCCGGCTCGCCCCCAGTTCCGCCGTCGCCCTTGCCGCTCGCGTCAAACGCGCAGGGAAGGAGTTCGTTGGCGACCAGCGCGAACTCTACCTGGTCGAAGAACAGCCGGGCGCGGAATCGCCCTATGAGCGGCTCCTGGGAGACGCCATGGCCGGCGACGGAGCGCTCTTCACCCGTGAGGACGCGGTTGAGGCCGCCTGGACGGTGGTCGAGCCAGTCCTTAAAACCCACCACCGGACCCGCCCCTACGAGAACGGCAGTTGGGGGCCGAAAGAGGCGGACGACCTGATCGCGGCAAATGGCTGCTGGCATAACCCCAAGCCCGAGTAGGAGTCTGCCGCCACCGTGTTACTGCCCACCGTGATCGCGGCTGGCCAGCCAGGCCACACTCATACCGCACCGTACTGTCCAGGAGAGAAACAATGAAAGCCACCAAACAACTCCACGACATGGGCCAGAGCCTCTGGCTCGATAACATCACGCGCGGTCTGCTGACCAGCGGCACGCTCCGCCGCTACATTCAGGAGTTCTCGGTCACGGGGCTCACCTCGAACCCCACGATCTTCGACCACGCCATCAAGAACAGTCACGACTACGACGACGCCATCCGCCGCAAAGTGAAGGAAGGCAGGTCGGGCGAGGCGCTGTTCTTTGAGCTGGCGCTGGAGGACCTCAGACAGGCCGCCGATCTGTTCCGGCCGATCCACGACCAGACCAACGGCGTGGACGGCTGGGTGTCGCTGGAGGTCTCGCCTCTGCTGGCCCACGACACGGCCGGCACCCTCGCCGCGGCCAAGGAACTTCACGCCCGGGCGGCACGGCCCAACCTCTTCATCAAGATACCGGGCACCAAGGAGGGCCTCCCCGCCATCGAGGAGGCGATCTTCGCGGGTGTGCCGATCAACGTGACACTCCTGTTCTCCCGCGCGCAGTATGTCGCGGCCGCCGAGGCGTACCTGCGCGGCATCGAGCGGCGCATCACCGCCGGGCTGAATCCCGCTGTTGGCTCAGTGGCTTCGATGTTTATCAGCCGCTGGGACGTCGCGGTCAAGGCGAAAGCGCCGCCAGCGTTGCGCGACCAGCTCGGCATCGCTGTTGCTGGACAGACTTACGAGACGTACCGTTCTTTGATGGATTCGCCGCCCTGGCAGCGTATCTTCAACGCCGGCGCCCGCCGCCAGCGTCTCCTCTGGGCCAGCACCGGGACCAAGGATCCCGAAGCCTCCGACATCCTGTACGTCCGCGCGCTTGCCTCACCCTTCACCGTGAACACGATGCCCGAGGCCACGTTGAACGCCCTCGCGGATCATGGGGATATTGACGAGACCTTGCCCGCCCGTGCCCGCTCCTGCGACGAGGTGCTGGCCAAGTTCGCCAGGGCCGGCATTGACACCGTTGGCCTGGCAGCCCAACTCCAGGAGGAAGGGGCCAAATCGTTCGTCAAGTCCTGGAACGAGTTGATGGAGTGCATCGCGTCCAAGAGCGAGGCACTCAAGAAGGCAGGTTGAATCCGGAAGAGGGAGAATGAAGGATGAACCCAGCTAACCCATGCCTCCTGACGATCAACGGCGGTTCGTCGAGCATCAAGTTCGCGCTGTTCGAGGCCGATGACTCGCTCCGGCGGATTCTTGAGGGCGCGATGGAGCGGATTGGGCTGCCGGAGGCCGCCTTGCGGGTGAAAGGCGTGAACCAGGCGGACAACTTTTCGCGATTGGTGACGGCGCCGGATCACACGGTGGCGGTGGGCGCGCTGATGGATTGGATCGAGGAACGCTGCGGGCGTGCTGCATTGACCGCGGTGGGGCATCGCGTGGTGCAGGGCGGGCCGAAATACAGCAAGCCACAGCGAATTACTGCGGAAATGGTACAGGAGTTGCATCGACTCAGCCCATTCGATCCTGAGCATCTCCCGGAGGAGATCCTGTTGACTGAAGCGTTTCAGCGCCGTTATCCCGACCTGCCCCAGGTGGCCTGTTTCGACACGGCTTTTCACCATGACCTGCCGCATGTGGCCCGGATGTTGCCGATCCCGCGCCGCTACGAAGCGCAGGGGGTGCGGCGGTACGGGTTTCACGGCCTGTCGTATGCGTTTCTCATGGGAGAACTGGCCCGCCTGGCCGGAGCCGAAACCGCACAGGGCCGGGTCATCCTCGCCCACCTCGGCAATGGCGCGAGCCTGGCGGCCGTGCGTGACGGCAAATCCGTGGACACAAGCATGAGTTTCACCCCGACAGCCGGGGTGCCCATGAGCACCCGCTCAGGCGATCTCGATCCCGGATTGGTTTGGTATCTGGCGCGCACTGAAAAAATGAGCGCGAAGCAATTCAACGAGATGGTCAATTCCCAGTCCGGGCTGCTTGGGATATCCGAAACCAGTTCCGACATGCGTGACTTGCTCGACCGTGAAGCGCAGGACGTGCGGGCGGCTGAAGCGGTCGCGCTGTTTTGCTACCAGGTCAAGAAATGGATCGGTGCCTTCGCGGCGGCGTTGGGCGGACTGGACACACTGGTGTTCGCTGGTGGCATCGGAGAGAATGCGTCCCCGGTCCGCGCCCGGATTTGCGAGGGATTGGGATTCCTTGGAATCGAAATCGAAGAAAAGCGAAACGCGGCCAATGAGGCCATGATTTCCGCGGCGGCCGGCCGGGTTGCGGTCCGCGTCATTCACACAGATGAAGAACTCATGATAGCCAAGTTGGTTTGCCGTGTTCTCGGCCTTGGCTGCAACAAGGAGAATTGAACCATGCTGACAGTAGCCATGAAGACTGAAACCATGAAGACTGAAGCCATGAAGACAGAAACACTTTCTCCGGACCTGCTCCGCAAGATGGATGCCTACTGGCGCGCCGCCAACTATCTATCGGTCGGCCAGATCTATCTCTACGACAACCCGCTGCTAAAGGAGCCGCTGAAACTGTCGCACGTGAAGCCGCTGGTGGTCGGACACTGGGGCACGACGCCCGGGCAGAACTTCATCTACGTGCATTTGAACCGGGTCATCAAGAAGTATGACCTGGACATGTTCTACGTCGCCGGTCCCGGTCACGGCGGCCCGGCGATTGTGGGCAACGTTTACCTCGAAGGCACCTGGAGTGAGATCTATCCGAACGTCAGCCAGGACGAAGCCGGGCTGAAAAAGCTGTTCAAGCAGTTCTCGTTTCCCGGCGGGATTTCCAGCCACGTGGCACCGACGACGCCGGGGTCGATTCACGAAGGCGGCGAACTGGGGTACTCGCTCAGCCATGCCTTCGGGGCCGCGTTCGACAATCCCGATCTGATCGTCGCCTGCGTCGTCGGCGACGGGGAATCGGAAACGGGCCCCCTGGCGACCTCGTGGCAGTCCAACAAGCTGCTCAACCCAATCAGCGACGGAGCCGTGCTGCCGATCCTGCACCTCAATGGCTACAAGATCAGCAACCCGACCGTCCTGGCCCGCATCGAGCATGAGGAACTGGAGCAATTCTTCCGAGGCTGCGGCTGGACTCCCCACTTTGTGGAAGGCGATGAGCCGGAGAAGATGCATCAACTCATGGCCGCCACCCTGGAAAAGGCCATCGAAGACATCCGGCAGATCCAAAAGAATGCGCGGAACAAGAAGGACACCACTCGGCCGCGCTGGCCCATGATCGTCCTGAGGTCACCCAAGGGCTGGACCGGACCGAAAGTCGTCGATGGTCTGCAGATCGAGGGCACCTTCCGAGCGCACCAGGTGCCGATCCTGGTGGATGCCGAGCATCCCGATCATGTCAAGCTGCTTGAGACCTGGATGAAGAGCTACAAGCCGGAGGACCTGTTCGATGAGAATGGCCGACTCATGCCGGAGCTGGCCGAGCTGGCGCCGAAGGGCGAACGGCGAATGGGGGCCAATCCGCACGCTAACGGCGGCATTCTGCTTCGCGACCTCCGCATGCCGGACTTCCACGTCCACGCGGTGGATGTGCCTTCGCCTGGGGCCGTTGTCGGCCAGGATACGCTCGTGCTGGGTAAGTTCCTGCGTGACGTGGTCAGGCTGAATCAGGATCAGCGTAATTTCCGCGTCTTCGGGCCCGATGAGACGCTCTCGAATCTCCTTGGCGCGGTCTTTGAAGTCACCAACCGTCAGTGGGATGCCCGGAAAGTCAACAATGACGAATTCCTCGCGCCAGCCGGACGCGTGCTGGACTCGATGCTCAGCGAGCACCAGTGCGAGGGTTGGCTGGAAGGCTATCTGCTGACTGGGCGGCACGGGCTGTTCAACAGCTATGAGGCGTTCATCCGCATCGTCGATTCGATGTTCAGCCAGCACGCCAAGTGGCTGAAGGTCACGTCGGAGCTGCCCTGGCGCCGGAAGATCGCCTCGCTGAACTATCTGCTCGCCTCCCACGTCTGGCAGCAGGATCACAACGGCTTCACGCACCAGGATCCCGGCTTCCTCGACCACGTCATCAACAAGAAGGCCGACATCGTGCGCGTTTACCTGCCGCCCGATGCGAACTGTCTGCTGTCGGTCTTCGATCACTGCCTGCGCAGCCGGCATTACGTCAACGTGGTGGTTGCAGGCAAACATGCCCTCCCGCAATGGCTGACCATGGACGCCGCCGTTGTCCATTGCACGGAAGGCATTGGCATCTGGCAGTGGGCCAGCAACGACCAGAACGCCGAGCCGGACGTGGTCATGGCCTGCTGCGGAGACACGCCCACGCTGGAGATCCTGGCTGCCGTTTCCATCCTTCGCGAGCATCTGCCCGAACTGAAAATCCGGGTAGTCAACGTCGTCGATCTGATGAAGCTGCAGTCCGCGAGCGAGCACCCGCACGGTCTGAGCGAAACGGATTACGATTCGCTCTTCACCAAGGATAAGCACATCATCTTTGGCTTCCATGGCTACCCCTGGCTGGTCCACCGGCTGACCTACCGCCGGACCAACCGCAACCTCCACGTCCGAGGCTACAAGGAAGAGGGCACGATCACGACGGCCTTCGACATGAGGGTGCAGAACGACCTGGATCGGTTCCACCTGGTGCAAGACGTGGTGGATCGGCTGCCGCATTTGGGCACCAAGGGGGCCTACCTGAAGCAGATGGTCCAGGACAAGCTCATCGAGCACAAGCATTACATCGACAAGCACGGCCAGGACCTGCCGGAAATCCGCAACTGGAAATGGAGCAACACGAAATGAGTCCGCAAGAGCTTCGAGACACCGCGAGGGCGCTGGTCGCCGACGGCAAGGGCCTGCTGGCGATGGATGAAAGTAATCCAACCTGCAACAAACGGTTTGCCAGGGTGGGGATTCCCCAGACCGAGGAGGCCCGCCGCGCCTATCGGGAGCTGATTGTGACCACGCCCGGTCTCGGCGAGTGGATCAGCGGCGCGATCCTCTACGACGAGACGATCCGCCAGCGGAAGAAAGATGGCACTCCCTTTGTGAAAGTCATCACCGATGCGGGAATCATTCCCGGCATCAAAGTGGACATCGGTGCGAAGGACATGGCAGGTCATCCCGGAGAGAAGATAACCGAAGGTCTGGACGGATTGCGCGGCCGCCTGGCTGAATACTCTCAAATGGGTGCCCGTTTTGCCAAGTGGCGCGCGGTGATGGCCGTGGGCGATGGCATTCCCAGCCGGGGTTGCATCGAAGCCAACGCCCAGGCATTGGCTCGCTATGCCGCGTTGTGCCAGGAAGCAGGTCTGGTCCCTGTCGTCGAGCCGGAAGTGCTCATGGGCGGCGAGCATACCCTGGAGCGGTGCGGCGCGGTGACGGAGGAAGTCCTGCGCACGGTTTTCAACCAGCTTTACACACAACGGGTGACGCTGGAGGGTATGCTCCTGAAGCCCAACATGGTGCTTCCGGGATTGGCCTGCCCCAGGCAGGAAGCAGTGGACGAGGTAGCCGACGCCACGGTCAGGTGTCTCTTGCGAGCCGTCCCCGCTGCCGTTCCAGGGATTGCGTTCTTGTCGGGCGGCCAACCTGGTGAGTTGGCCTCGGCCCGTTTGAATGCCATGAATGTTCGCTTCAAGTCGCGACTGCCCTGGGCGGTGGCGTTTTCGTTTGGCCGCGCCATCCAGCAGCCGGCCCTGGAGATTTACCAGGGCAAGGAGGCCAACGTGTTGGCGGCACAGCAAGCTCTGTATCACCGGGCCCGGTGCAACACGGCGGCGCGTCGGGGCAAGTACGATGCCGCGATGGAGAGGGATCGGTAGGCAGAGTGCGCCGCGTGGCGGATCATCTGCCGAAAGGCTCTGTGAGCACCCAATGGAAACCGGACATGCGCCAGAAATTCGTCGTCGGTAACTGGAAGATGTATACCACCACCGCCGAGGCCAGGCGGCTGGCCAGGGCGGTCGTGGAGGACGTGGGCATTGAGGACCGCGTCTCCGTCGCCGTCTGTCCCCCGTTCCCCTATCTGGCCCTTGTCGGGGAGGTTCTCAAGGGCAGCCGCGTCGCGCTCGGGGCGCAGAACCTCTATCCCGAGAAGGAAGGTGCGTTCACCGGCGAGGTCAGCCCGACGATGCTCCTCGACGTCGGCTGCAAGTACGTCATCCTCGGACACAGTGAGCGCCGGCACACGCTGGGCGAATCCGATACGTTCATCAACCACAAGGTACGGGTTGCCCTGGCCGCCGGCCTCAACGTGATCTTGTGCGTCGGCGAGACTCTGGACCAACGGCAGGCCGACCAGACCGAAGCGGTGCTCGACCGACAGCTCATCCATGGATTGGCCGGCCTGTCGGCGGATACCTTGACTCGCCTGACCATCGCCTACGAACCGGTCTGGGCCATCGGCAGTCTCGGCCACCACGCCACTCCTCAGCAGGCTCAGGAGGCGCACGCCGTCATTCGGCGCCGCTTCGGTCAGATGTTCGACGAGAGATCGGCTCAGGCGCTTGCCATCCAGTACGGGGGCAGCGTCAAGCCGGAGAACGCCGCCGCGCTGCTTGGCCGGCCCGGCGTGGACGGCGCCCTCATCGGCAGCGCCAGTTTGGATGCCGACCAGTTTCTGGCCATCGTCCGGGCTGGGACCAGTGAGCCGTAACCCACGTTGGCGAGGTAATCATCACTTGATTGGCATGAATTGTACTTTGGAAACTTATCCGTGAAACCAATGAACCCCTCAAACGTCGGCGTGGTCACGTCGGTGCGCGGAAGCGTGGTCGATGTGCGGTTCAACAACAGTCTGCCGCCCATCTACTCGTTGCTGCGCGCGGGGAAAGAGTCGCAAATCGCCATCGAAGTGCTGATGCAGACTCGATGGGCATCATGTCCGCGGGATCGCGTTGAATCCCACGCAGGGTCTCGCTCGCGGCATGGCTGTGGAGGACACCGGCGGCCCATTGAAGGTGCCGGTCGGCAAAGGAATTCTTTCGCGAATGTTCGACGTTTTCGGAAACCCCATCGACCGCCAGCCGGCGCCGGCCGATGTGGAATGGCGCACCATCCATCGAGACCCGCCTCCACTGGCCAGCCGTTCCACCAAGTCCGAGGTCTTTGAAACGGGCATCAAGGTCATCGACGTGCTGGTGCCTCTGGAGCGCGGCGGCAAGGCGGGATTGTTCGGGGGCGCGGGCGTGGGCAAGACGGTGCTGCTCACCGAGATGATTCACAATATGGTCGGGCATCAAAAGGGAGTGAGCATGTTTTGCGGCATCGGCGAGCGCTGTCGCGAAGGGGAAGAGCTTTACCACGACATGAAAGAAGCCGGTGTGCTCCCGCACATGGTCATGCTGTTCGGCCAGATGAACGAGCCTCCCGGCGCCCGCTTCCGCGTGGGCCTGGCGGCGCTCACGATGGCCGAGTATTTCCGGGATGATGAGCATCGCGACGTGCTGTTGCTCATCGATAACATTTTTCGTTTCATCCAGGCTGGCATGGAGGTTTCCGGCTTGATGGGCCAGATGCCGTCGCGCCTGGGCTATCAACCGACGATGGGCACCGAGTTATCGGGACTGGAGGAGCGCATTGCCAACACCGACACGGGCGCCATCACGTCCATTCAGGCTGTCTACGTGCCGGCGGACGACCTGACCGACCCGGCGGCGGTGCACACGTTCTCGCACCTTTCCGCGTCGATCGTTCTCTCCCGCAAGCGGGCGAGCGAGGGACTGTACCCGGCCATCGATCTGCTGCAATCCAACTCCAAGATGGCAACACCGACCATCATCGGTGAACGGCATTACCTCCTGGCACAGGAAATCCGCAAGACGCTGGCGCACTACGAGGAACTCAAGGACATCATTGCCATGCTCGGGATGGAGCAACTATCTCCGGATGACCGTAATGTCGTCGGTCGCGCCCGCAGGCTGGAGCGATTTCTGACCCAGCCGTTTTTCGCGACCGAGCAGTTCAGCGGCATCAAGGGAAAGGACGTCAGCCTGAAGGACGCGCTCGACGGCTGTGAGCGCATCCTGAACGATGAGTTCAAGGACTATCCCGAGAGCGCCTTTTACATGATCGGGTCGATCGACGAGGCCAAGGAAAAAGCGAAGTCCGCCCAGCCTGCAAGTCCTGCCGATCCCGGTCCCAAACCCAAAGGTCAAGTTAAACCGTCAGGCGGCCGGGAAACCCAAACCCACGGTCCTACAGGGAGGCAACACCCATTAATCTCAAGATTCTCCTCCCCTTCCAGATCTTCGTCGAGAAGAAGGGCGTGAAACGGATCGTGGCCCAGACACTCCAGGGTTCCTTTGGACTCTTGCCGCACCGACTCGACTGCGCGGCGGCCCTGGCGCCGGGGATTCTGACCTATGAAACGGAGGCGGAAGGCGAGGTCTATCTGGCCGTCGATCAAGGGGTGCTGGTCAAGGCGGGCATGGATGTTCTGGTCTCGGTGCGCAATGCGATCGGCGGGACGGACCTCGACAAACTCCACGAGGCGGTGAAGCGGGAGTTTCTCAAGGTGGACGAGCAGGAGAAGAATGTTCGCTCGGTGTTGGCGAAGATGGAGAGCGGATTCATTCGCCGCTTGATGGAATTTCAACATGAATGAAGAGAACAAAGCGAAGGTTCCAAACGAAGAGACGAACTTCAGCCGGCAGGTCGGCGCACAGGCGGCACGCAAGCGGAAGGCGCAGCGCGGAGCCAACAAGAGCATCTGGTTCGGCCTGGGCATGTCAGGGTTGATCGGCTGGTCGGTGACGGTTCCGACCCTGATCGGCGCGGCGCTCGGTATCTGGGTGGACAAGCACTATCCGAGTTCGTATTCCTGGACGCTGATGCTGCTTCTCCTTGGTTTGATCATCGGCTGTTTCAATGCCTGGCATTGGGTCGCCTCGGAATACAAGGAAATGCAGGAGGATCCGGATGAGTGACATCCTGGCCCTTGCCCTGGCGTTGCTTGCCGGCGCCTTGCTCGGTGCGTTTTTCTTCGGCGGCCTTTGGTGGACGGTCCAGAAGGGGGTTACGTCCGAGAGGCCGGCGCTCTGGTTCCTCGGCAGCTTGCTGCTGCGAACCGGTATGATTCTGGCTGGATTCTATTTTGTTTCGCAGGGTCATTGGTCGAGGCTCGTGGCGTGCCTCCTTGGATTTGTCATCGCGCGCGTCATCGTCATGCAATCGGCTCACACGAGCGCCGGCGGAAGAGCAGACTCCATTGGAAAAGGAGACTAGCAATGCGCATTAGTCCCGATGAGCTGGTTTTCTGGCAGTACGGCTTTGTCGAGCTCAATAGCACGATCGTCACGACCTGGGCGTTGATGCTCGTGATGACCGTAGGGGCGAAGCTGATCACGCGCAAGCTCGCGACCGAAGGGGATATCTCACGCTGGCAAGGCTTCCTTGAAATCGTGGTCACTACGATCCAGAAACAGATCAAAGAGGTGGGCCTGCACCATCCGGAGAAGTATCTCGGCTTTATTGGCACCTTGTTTCTGTTTATCGCGGTGTCCAACCTCTGCGCGATTCTCCCCTGGTACGAACCGCCGACCGGTTCGCTCTCGACAACGTCGGCGCTGGCGATCTCCGTGTTTGTCGCCGTGTCGGTCTTCGGCATCGAGGAGCAAGGATTGGGCGGTTACCTCAAGTCCTACCTGAAGCCCACGTTCATCATGCTGCCGTTTAACATCATCAGCGAGTTCTCGCGCACGTTTGCCCTGGCCATCCGTCTGTTCGGCAACATCATGAGCGGGACGATGATTGTCGGCATCTTGCTGACGATCACGCCCTTCTTCTTCCCGATCTTCATGAACCTGCTCGGTCTGCTCACCGGCATGGTGCAGGCTTACATTTTCAGCATCCTCGCCACCGTTTACATCGCGGCCGCCACGCGAACCCGCGACAGAATGAAACAAGACCATCAGCAACGAAAGGACACGTATGGACAGCATGACTCTTATCGCGATCGTTTCGATCATTACCGCCGGCGTCACGATGGGACTGGGGAGTATCGCGCCCGCGCTCGGCGAAGGGCGGGCGGTCTCGACGGCCTTGAGCTCGCTGGCACAACAGCCCGATGCCGCAACCACCATCACACGAACCTTGTTCGTGGGCCTGGCGATGATCGAATCCATTGCCATCTATTGTCTCGTGATCTCGATGATTCTGATCTTCGCCAACCCGTTCTGGAACCACGTCATTGCCCAAACCACAGGAAAGTGAGCCATGCCAATCGATTGGTTCACCGTCGTCGCCCAAGCAATCAACTTCCTCATCCTGGTGTGGTTGTTGAAGCGATTCCTTTACAAACCCATCCTTCACGCCATCGACGAACGGGAGAAAGGGATCGCCACCCAACTCGCGGAGGCCGAGGCGAAGAAGGCTGAAGCGCAAAAGGAGCGCGACGACTTTCAGCACAAGAACGAGGCCTTCGACCAGGAGCGTGCAGCGCTCTTGAAAAAAGCCACGGACGAGGCCAAAGCCGAACGTCAGCGGCTGCTCGACGAAGCACGAAAGGATGCCGACTCGTTGCGTGCCAAACGCCAGGAGGCATTGCGAAACGAACAACGCAACCTGAGTCAAGAAATCATCCGCTGGACCCAGAAGGAAGTCTTTGCCATCACGCGAAAGACGCTGGCGGACCTCGCCACCACGAGCCTCGAGGAACGCATGGGCGAGGTGTTCGTTCACCGCCTGCGTGCGTTGACCGGTGCGGCAAAGGAGCAGTTGGCTGCCGCCCTCAAGACCTCGACCCACCCGGCGCGCGTGCGCAGCGCGTTCGATCTGCCGCCGGCACAGCGGAGGCGATCGAAAGTGCGGTCAAGGAAACTTTCGCCGCGGAAACTCAAGTCCAGTTCGAGACCGCGCCGGAGCTGGTCAGCGGCATCGAACTCTCCACCAACGGACAGAAGGTGGCCTGGAGCATCGCGGATTATCTCGCGACGCTGGAAAAGAGCGCCGGCGAACTTCTGCACGAAGATGCCAAGGCCGAATCCAGGCCGGACGCAAAGTCCAAGCCCGAGGCAGAGGCGGAAGCCAAGCCCGGGCCGAAGCGTGAACCGAAGCACGGGCTTGAACCGGTGCCCTCTGCCCCAAAGGCGGACTATTGAATAACTCACCTGATAGCCTGCATACTGTCTTCGACCAGGCGTTCGCGGGTATCAGCCGGACGTTGGAAGCTTTCACGCCGCAAATGACGCCGCGTGAGGTGGGCACGATCACGAGCGTCTCCATCGGCATCGCCAAGGTCTCGGGCCTTCCGGGCGTGGGCTTTGATGAGCTGGTGAAGTTTCCCGGCGATCTGTACGGCATCGCGTTCAACGTCGATGAGGACGAAATCGGCGTCGTGCTGCTTGGCGATTGCGAGCACCTGCACGCGGGCGACTGAGGTCGAGCGCACGGGTCGTGTGATGGACGTGCCGGTGGGCGATGGACTGATCGGGCGCGTCATCGACCCGTTGGGCGGGCCACTCGATGGCAAAGGGCCGGTCGCCTCCAGCCAGCGTTTGCCCATCGAACGCCCCGCACGGCCCATCATGGACCGCGCTCCCGTCACCGTGCCTCTGCAGACCGGCCTCATCGTCATCGATGCGCTCATTCCGATCGGCCGCGGCCAGCGCGAACTGATCCTCGGCGACCGGCAAACCGGCAAGTCCGCCATCGCGATCGACACCATTCTGAACCAGCGCGACCAAAATGTGCTGTGCGTCTATTGCGCCATCGGCCAGCGTGCGTCCGCCGTCGCCAAGGTCGTCGCCAACCTCCGCGAACAAGGCGCCATGGATTACACCGTCGTCGTCGTGACCGAAGGCAACGACCCGCCCGGGCTCGCCTACATCGCCCCCTACGCCGCGACCAGCATCGCGGAGCATTTCATGGAAGCGGGCCGGGACGTGCTCATCGTTTACGACGACCTCACCCACCACGCGCGTGCCTATCGCGAGCTTTCCTTGCTGCTGCGCCGCCCACCCGGTCGCGAAGCCTTTCCCGGCGACATCTTTTACATCCACTCGCGGCTGCTGGAGCGTGCCACGCATCTTGGCGACGACTTTCACGGCGGCTCGCTCACCGCTCTGCCCATCATCGAGACCGAGGCGCAGAACATCTCCGCGTACATTCCGACGAATCTCATCTCCATAACGGACGGGCAGATCTACCTCTCGCCGACGCTGTTCGAACTGGGCGTTCTTCCCGCCGTCGATGTCGGCAAGTCCGTTTCGCGCGTCGGCGGCAAGGCACAACGGGCGGCCTACCGAGCGGTGGCGGGCGATCTCAAGCTCGCCTACGCGCAGTTCACCGAGCTGGAATCCTTCGCCAAGTTCGGCACACGGCTCGATGACCACACCCGCAAGATTATCGACCATGGCCAGCGAATCCGGGCCATCCTCAAACAACCGGAACTCGAACCGGCGTCCGTTCCCGAACAAATCGTCATCCTCGTGGCGTTGACCGGCGGTCTCCTGGACAGTGTGCCGATTGGCAAGGTGCGGGATGCCGAGCAAGCTCTGAGAAAAGCGGCTGCGGACATCCCGGCTGAGGTTCGTCAGCGCTTTTCCTCGAACGACAAGTTGAGCGATGAGGACCGCAAGGCGATTCTGCAAGTCGCCGGCACAGCGATCGCGTCCTTCCAGCCAGAACCCGTTCCCGAACCCAAGAGGAAGCCATGAGCGATACCTTGGCGAGTTTACGCCGCAAGATCGACGGAGCGGGCGATCTGGAATCCGTGGTCCGCTCGATGAAGGCCCTGGCAGCCGCGAGCATCGGACAATATGAGAAGTCGGTGCTGGCCCTGGCGGACTATTATCGCACCGTGGAGCTGGGCCTGGTTGTCTGCTTGAGGAAGCAGGGAGGCCGCCGCCGAGCAACCCAGGCTAAAGCCTGCAGCTACGAAGACGGTGTGCGCCATCGTCTTCGGCTCGGATCAGGGACTCGTCGGCCAGTTCAATGATGTGCTGGCGGATTTTGTCGCCACAGGCGCTGGATGCTCTGCCCGGCGAAAAGAAAGTCTGGGCCGTCGGCGAGCGCGTTCACGCGCGGCTGGCGGATGCCGGTCTTCCGCCGGTGGGACTCTTCGCCGTGCCGACTTCCGTCAACGCCATCACGCCGCTCGTCGGGCAGATTCTCGTTGAAAGTGAAGCGCATCACGGCAAGGGCGAGATCGGTCAACTTTACCTCTTCCACAACTGCCCCAGGTCCGGGGCGGCCTATGAACCCGTCAGTCAACACCTGCTGCCCCTGGATGCACAATGGGGACTCAGGCTGGCCCATCTCCCCTGGCCGACCAAAAACCTGCCCGAGGTCATCGGTTGCCAGGAGCAGACGCTGTGGGCACTCGTCCGGGAGTATCTTTTTGTTTCGCTCTTCAAGGCTTGCGCCGAATCGTTGGCCAGCGAAAACGCGAGCCGCCTGGCCGCCATGCAACGAGCCGAGAAAAACATCGACGAACTGGTGGAAAACCTGAATCAGACGTTCCGCCGCCTGCGCCAGACTTCCATTGATGAGGAATTATTTGAAGTCCTATCCGGCTACGAATCCTTGTCCAAAGGAAAGACGCGCTGAGGTGCGAGATGACGACAACAAACATCTTCGTTTGTGCGATGCTTTCGTCCCTTGTCGTGAATGACGCCGTGAAGGTCACATTGATCAAGCGACTTGTTCCTGCGGCGGTGGCCTGACGTGCAGATCGGAGGTTCAAGGTGAAATATGTCAATCGCTTCCGAGTGGCGCCCGACAGCAAAGTAAAGCTCAAGGACATCGATCCGGGGTTCAAGGACCACCACAAGAGCCACAAGGAAGCGGCCGAGGAGATTGAGCATCACCAGAAGAAGCTGCGAAATCTCCAGGAGCTGCTTTATGCCGATGGACAGTGCTCCCTCCTGCTCTGCCTGCAAGGGATGGACACGGCGGGCAAGGACGGGACGATTAACCACATCCTGGGCGCGATGAACCCCCAGGGCTGTCGTGTGGTGGGATTCCGGCAGCCTTCCACTGAGGAACTGGCACACGACTTTTTGTGGCGGATTCACCAGGCCGCGCCTCCCAGGGGACACGTGGCCATTTTCAACCGCTCCCACTACGAGGACGTGCTCGTCGTCCGCGTCCACAACCTGGTCCCGCACGCGGTCTGGTCCCGCCGCTACGACCAGATTAACGCATTCGAGAAGGAACTCGTCGAGGGCAACACCCACATCCTCAAGTTCTACCTGCACATCTCCAAACAAGAGCAACTGAGTCGCTTCGAGGAGCGGCTCGACGATCCGGCCAAGCAATGGAAGATCAGCGAGGCCGACTACAAGGAGCGAAAGTTCTGGCACGACTACGTGGCGGCTTACGAGGACGTCCTGTCCCGCTGCAGCACCAAGCAGGCACCTTGGTTCATCATCCCGTCTGACCACAAGTGGTTCCGGAACCTCGCGATAGCACGGATCGTCGTGGAACACCTGGAGGGGTTGGACATGCAATTCCCCCTGCCCTCGGTGGATCTTGCGCACATTCGCCAGGAGTATCATGCGGCGAAGGAAGCATAGGCACTGGAAGGCCAGACCCAAACGACCTTGTGCGGCACAAGCGTATCGCCCTCGCGCGCAGGCCGCCTGGGCCGCATCGTTGCGCCGTGGGGACACGACCGCTTTTTCCCTGTTCCCCGTGAGCCAACCGAATGGACACACCGGGTGTGCGTTTTTGGCACGTCACCGTTGGCCACTGCTAGCGGAGGCGAGTCTGGCCTGTGGGCATGCACAGGATGGCGCAACGCAAGCATTGACAGAAGAATAACTTGTAGCATTCCTCTGATTTGCCTGTCATGGGGCATGAGAAGTGCCACGAATGAGAAATGCCACTTTCGGCGGTGAGGGATGGAGATGCATTGGCCAGAGTGTGCCGAAGGAGGTGCGTCATGAAGATCCGTGAGATGAGCAGAGAAGAGTGCCTCCGGGTGCTGGCCGGAGGGAGGTTGGCCAGGCTGGCTTGCGCGTGAGAATCAGCCCTACGTCGTCCCCGTCTACATCGCCTACGATGAAGCGTTCGAGTGTCTCTACGGCTTCACGACACTGGGCCAGAAGGTCGAGTGGATGCGGGCCAACCCACTGGTCTGCGTCGAGGTGGACAAGACCGCGGCCTCCGACCAGTGGGTGAGCGTCATCGTTTTCGGGCGTACGAGGAGTTGCCGGAGACCTCAGGGGGCAATGGGGCTCGCCTCCGGGCAACGGAGTATCCACGGCAGGTCGGCGAAGCCATGCCCCGCTGGTATGCTGACGAGCGGGAACGGGCCTGGCAGATCCTCAAGACCATGCCCGAATGGTGGCAGCCGGGCTGCACCGCCTGGGCAGCTCGCGCCAACCGCAACCCGGCCGAGCCGTGCGGTTTTGTCTACTACAAGATCCGGATCGATCGTGTCACGGGTCATGAGGCGACTCGGGACGCCAGGGATGCGCTCCCTCACGCCATGCCAGCCCCTCCCACTGGGAGATGGGGCTGGCTGCGCTGGACATTAACCGTGTTCGGCGGCAGGTCAAAGGAGGCTGGCTCGGCCTCTTGAGCCGCACGCCCCGCCGCCGAAGCAACGGAAACGCGGAGTCCGGCAAGCAGATGGCCGGCTCCACCTCCTCCTCGACTCTGTCCTGGAACTGGAATACAGACCCACTCAGGAGCAAGCGGCCAGCGCGTCCGCCCGGGAGAAAGGAGTCCAGGTGAACGATTACCTCGGCGCGGGTCACTCCGACACAAGCCCGAAGCGCCAGCGCCGGGATGATCCCGGCGCTGGCGCTTCGGGCTTGTGTCAATCCCACCCGCGCGGAGTGTACCTCGGCAAGAAAGAGGCTCCCATCACCAAGGTGACTCACCCGTTCTCCAGCATCCACTTCGTGGCGTAGTGGGCCAGCTCCGTGCCATCGCTCAGGTCCAGTTTCTCCCGGATGCGGTCGCGGTAGGTCTCGATGGTCTTGACGCTCACGTGCAGTTGTTTGGCGATCTCCGCGGTCTTCACGCCCTGGCCGATGAGACGAAAGACCTCCAGCTCGCGATTGGCCAGCGCGTCGAGCGGCGAACGCATGACTTCCTCGCACCGGCCGACGGCGCGGTGCAGCATTGTCTCGGTCATCGCGTCACTCAGGTAGACCTTGCCTTCCAGCACTCGCCGGATGGCCTCGACAATCTTGTCCGTGGCCTGATCCTTATTGACGTAGCCCAGCGCACCGGCGCGGAGCGCACGCTCGGCGTAGAGCGATTCACTGTGCGTTGACCAGACCAGCATGCGGACCGTTTCGTTGCGTTCCTTGATTCGCTCGATCAGGTCGATGCCGCAGCCGGTCTTGAGGGAGATGTCGATCACGGCCACGTCGGGCTGGGTGTCGGCCACCAGGCGCAGAGCCTCGCTCAAGTCGGCGGCCTCGCCACAGACTTCCAGGTCGGGCTGCCGGCCGATCCGCATGGCCAGCGCCTCGCGCACGGCCGGGTGGTCATCGACGATCAGGACGCGCGCTCGTTTCGTGCTGTTGTTACGGCTCATTGTTCTTCCTTCCCAGAGCACACGTTACCACGGTGCCGGCGGGCTTCGCCTGTTCGATGGTCAAAGTCGCACGGATGATCGCGGCACGGTTGCGCATGATGCGCACGCCCAGGCCGCCGGGGTTCTCGGCCGGCTGGTCTGGGATGCCGATGCCGTCGTCCTGGACGCGCAGGATCAAGAAGGGATCCGACTCCACGGAAATGCGGATGTTCTGGCACCGGGCGTGCTTGACGGCGTTGTGGACCGCTTCCTGGGCGATGAGATAGAGGTGGGTCGCGATGAGGTTGTCCTCGACGAGGACCGGCCTGGGGCAGTCAAAGACGCAGGTCGCCTTGCCCTCCTGCCGGGTCCGGTTGGCCAGGTCAGACAGTGCGGCCATGAGCCCCTCGCCATCGACCGAAACGGGAACCAGCCCACGCATGACGGCCCGAACCTCTTGCTGGCTGCGCTGCAATCCCAGGACCAGCCGCTCGACCAACTGCGACCCCCGCGCCTGCGCGGACAGGTCCGCGCAGGGATCCGACCGCAGAGTCTCGGCCAGGTCGCCGGCCAGCATGTTGAGGGCGGTCAGTTCCTGGCTCACGCTGTCGTGGAGGTCCTGACCGATGCGGCGCTGCTCCAGAGACGCGACCTCCACGACCTCGCGCTCCAACTCTTTTCTCCGGCTGATGTCCCGCCCGGTCACCGAGGCGCTCACGACCTTGCCCTCGCTATCCCGGACCGGCGAAATCGTCAGTTCCACCTGGACACGCTGTCCGTCCTTGCGGACGCGCTCCGTCTCCAGCTGCTCGACATGCTCGCCGCGCGCCAGCATGGCCATGACCCTGGTCCATTCGTCGATGCGGTCTTCCGGGACGAGCATCTGGATCGATCGGCCCACGACCTCGTCGTGGCTGTACCCGTAAAGCCGCTCGGCGCCTCGGTTCCAGGTCCTGATGGTCGCGTCCAGATCCTTGCTGAAGATCGCGTCCGCGGAACTCTCGACCACGGCGGCGAGGCGGCGGACGACCGCGTCCGCGGCCTGTTTGCGCTCGGTGACGTCCACGAAGGTGATCACGACGCCGTCGATGCGGTTGTCCAGGGTGCGGTAGGGCAAGATCCGCCGATTGTACCAGCGGCCGTCCTCGGTGCGCACTTCCTGTTCGCGCGGCGTCAGGTCGCGCAGGAGCTGTTGGGCCTCGCGCACCAGGTTGTCGTCGCTGAACCTCTTGACGACGTCGCCGATCGGCCGGCCGCGATCCGTGGCGCTCAGGTTGAACAGGCGCGTGGCGGCGGGCGTGAACAACTTGATCCGAAGGCCGGCGTCCAGGAAGACGGTGGCGATGTCGGTCGAATGGAGCAAGTTGGCCATGTCGTTCGTGGCCGACTCCACCTTCTCGATTTTGTCCTGGAGCTGGTTGTTGACGGTGCTCAGCTCCTCGTTGAGGGATTGCAGCTCCTCCTTGGAGGTCTCCATCTCCTCGTTGGCGGACTGGAGTTCCTCGTTCATCGACATGACTTCTTCATTCGACGCTCGGAGTTCCTCGTTGGCACTCTCCAGCGCCTCGATGGTGCTTTGCAGGTCGTCGCGGGTGGTTTCCAGCTCCTGCTCGAGCTGGTGCAGCAGATTCGGCTCTGCTGTCTCGCCTTGTATTGCTGCTTCGGCCAACGTTTCACCCGAAGGATTCGGCTGCTTCTGGAACGAGATCAGCAGCAGACCTTCGGTCAGTTTGGACAGGTTGAGAGGCTCCACGTCGATGGTCACCCGGCGGATGTCGCCGGCATGGCGCATCAGCACGTCTTTGATGCTTTGGGGGGCGTTTTCGCTGATGGCCTGGCGGAGAACGACGCGCAGCATGGGTTCGAGGCCTTGGCGTGCCAGAGCCAGCAGGTTCTGGGTGGGTGGGCCGCCTGGCTGGACAAGGTAGTCCTCGGTCGGCCCCGCGAAGTGCAGGACCTCGTAATTACGGTTGATCACAACACAGGCCAAAGCAAGCCGGCGCACCAGGGAGTTTTGCACCAGCTCCGCCAGCCTGGGCGGCGCCTGGGCTGGCCTGGATTGGCTCGCCGGCCTGGCCTGGATTGGTTGGGTCTGCGTTACCGGGAACTGCAAGTCGGCCGACCGAGCTGGGCCAATGCGCCGGTAAATGCGCCATTTCTTGGAAACCGGCTCGAACAGGTCGGTTTGCCGGCCAACCGTCTCCGATGGGCCCAGGAGCAGGCAGCCTCCCTCTTTGAGAGCGAAGTGCAAGAGGGTGATGACCTTCTGCTGCACCTCCGGTTCGAGGTAGATCAGGATGTTGCGGCAACTGATCAGGTCCATCCTGGAAAAGGGTGCGTCGGCGATCAGGTTTTGAACCGCGAACGTCACGGTTTCGCGCAGCTGTTTGCTGATCTGCCAGGCGGATTCGTCCACCCGCGTGAAGAAGCGGGCCAGCCGTTCCGGGGAGACGTCGGCGGCGACGCCCTCGGGATAGGTTCCCCGGCGGGCGACCTCCAGCGCGTGGTCATCGACATCGGTGGCGAAGATTTGCAGGCGGCAGGGGCTCCGCGCCGCCGTCCGATGTTCGAGCAACAGCATGGCGAGGGAGTAAGGCTCCTCGCCGGTGGCACAGCCGGGGACCCAGACGCGCAAGGGGGCGTCGGCATCCTTCGCCCGGATGAGCGGGGCGAGGACTTCCGTCTCCAGAGTGCGGAAGGCGTCCGGGTCGCGGAAGAACCGGGTCACGCTGATCAATAGATCGCGGACGAGTTGCTTGACCTCCTCGGGATGCTCGCGCAGGTGGGCCAGGTACTCCGCCACGTTCTCGAAGTGGCTCAGTCCCATGCGCCGTTCCAGCCGCCGTGCCAGCATTTTCTTGCGATAGCAGTGAAAATCGAACTTGGTGCGAGCACGCAGGATCGCCAGCAACTGGTTCAGCTGGTCCGGTGTCTCGGCGACCGCGGCGATTACCCGGTCCCCGCTGACGCGGAAGTGCCGCACGTACTTGACGAGCGCTTCCGGCATCTGCTCGACGGGCAAGACCTGGTCGGCCAGGCCCGTGCCGATGGCGCTCTCGGGCATGCCGGGGTAACCGGCCGTCCTGGGGTCCTGAACCATGACCAGGCCGCCCGCGGCCTTGACCGCCTGGAGCCCCACCGTCCCGTGCGACCCGGTCCCGCTCAGGATGATGCAGATCGCTTTTTCCAGCTGATCGTCGGCCAGCGAGCGCAGAAAGAGATCGATCGACGTCTGCCAGCCGCCGCGCTTCACCGGCCCGGTCAAGCGGAGCACGCCGCCGGAGATGGTCATGTTCTTGTCGGGCGGGATGACGTAGACGCGGTTGGCCTCGACGACCATGCCCTCAGCGGCCTCGACGACCGGCATGGACGTGTGCCGGGTGAGCAGCTCGACCATCAGGCTGTCGTGCTGGGGGTCGAGGTGGGGGATGAGGACGAAGGCGATCCCGCTGTCCGCAGGCATGGCGGCGAAAAACTTCTTGAAGGCGTCGAGCCCGCCGGCCGAAGCGACCAACCCGGCCACGGGCAGCTCCAATCGGCCTCGTTCCCTCTCCGAGGGATTCGCGTCGGCCGGCTTCGGCACTTCTCCTGGTTCAGGAGCCCCGATCGGACGTCCCGGCTGTGGGGGCGGCTTGGCCCTTTCGGAAGCCGTCGCACGCTTCTTCCCTCGTTTTTTCGCGGCCATCGCCGGTCCCCCTCATCACTCGACCTCTCGCGCCTCTCATTGTAGCCAGCGCTGCACGAACGTGGAGCCGGACGATGCCTGGCGCCGCGTATCGGGGTTTCCCCTACAACTTTTGTTCCACGGCCCCGACTGGCAGGTCGTTGGCGCTCCGGTTATCGTATCATCGTGCATCATGTCGTGAACAGTTCCCTAAAAGGAGGGTGTCAAGATGCCGGAATTTCGGATGAAGGTTGCGCCCGATACCGTGGCGTATGCAGACGTGGAGAACCGCAAGCTCGTAGTCGAGTTCGCCATCCCAGGAGCGCCAACGGAAACCATCGATGTGAAGATCCTGAAAGACAGCATCCACCTGACAGCGCCGGCAAGGGACATCGAGTATGTTGCAGCACTGGCTTTAAGTTGGCCGGTGAAACCTGACAAGGCCGAAGCGACCTACGACCACGGCCTGCTCCGAATCGAGGTGCCCTTCAAAGATCCGATGGAAGATGCTGTGAAGGTCGCCATCAAGGTAGGTAGCGCGGGAACCAAGCCCAAAACAAGCGCAGCGGCAGCGTCTCTGCCCGCGCCTGCGCCCGGCAGTGGCAAGCCACCGGCTGGCTAACCACCTCAATCGCCAGGAGCCACGCCGGCGGCTGTGCGCCACGAAAGCGTGCTGGACCGGGCACAGGGCCTGAGCCGGAGTGCCATGCCGCGTGAGAGATGAGGGGAGGTCCCCCGGGATCGGATTGCAGGACCAGGTCTGTGTTTCGCACAGAGGGGCGACGGGGCCGACCGAGAAGAGGCGGGATGGTGTCCATGAGACAGCGCCTGTTGATTGCCGATCGCGATGCCGAGTGGTGCAAACTCTACCGAAGGTTCCTCACCGAGCGGGGCTACGAGGTGGAAACCTCCACGGATGGCCTGGACTGCCTGGCGAAACTGCGTCGGGTGACGCCGACCCTGCTGGTGCTGGATCTGGAGCTTCTCTGGGGCGGAGGGGACGGCGTGCTGGCCTGGCTGCGCGAGCAGAGTCCAGCGCCCAGGATTCCCGTACTGCTCACGGCCACCGCTGCCGATCCACCGGCCCTGGCCGCATTCAACGAGCCGCCCGTCGTGGACTACCTGCCCAGGCCCTTCGCGCTGGCCGGTTTGCTGGAGCGGATTCAGTATGCCGTCGCCAGCAAGGGATGAAGGGAGCCGTCAAAACGGGATCGCCAGGAGGCTTGCGACATGCGACAACCACAAAGTAAGCTCAGTGATCCGCCTGACGAGAAAAGCCGGGCGGCCGCAGCCGACCCAACAGTCCGGCAGTCCTGCGACAAGCCCGGGGTGCTCGTGGTCGATGACGAACACATGGTGCGGATCATGGTGCAACTGGGCCTGGAGCGAAACGGCTTTGCCGTCTGGGTAGCCCGCGATGGCCTGGAAGCGATCGATCTCTACCGCCAGCACGCGGAAGCGATTGCCGTGGTGCTGCTCGATGTCCGCATGCCCGGTCTGGACGGACTTCAGACACTGGAGGTCTTGCGCCAACGGAATCCCAAAGTCCTGGCCTGTTTCATGAGCGGCGACACCGGCGTCTGCAAGCCGGAAGAGCTGCTTCAGCGCGGCGCCGCGTACGTCATCGCCAAGCCGTTCCTTCTGGACGACCTGGCGAACGTCCTCCGGCTGATGGCGCATGGCGTGTCCGCCGATCTTCTCCCGTCCAGCAGGGTATCCCAGGGGTGAACCGGGCAAGGACCCGCACCATGGAGGCGCGGACGCACACCCGGTGTGCGTTTTCGTCCATCACCGTTGGCCACTCCAAGCAAGTTTGGTCTATGGGTATGCGCCAGGGACGGCACAACGTAAGTTTTGCCAGAAGAATGACTTGCAGCATTCTTCCTGATTCGTTTGTCATGCGGCATGAAAAGTGCCTGACTGATGGAAAACTGACCGTCCCTCTGGATGTGTTATCGGCATGGAGTGAAAACTGATGACTCAGGTTCTACCACAACGTGCAGGCTATCGCTCCTGCAGACCTGCGACTGGGAATAGGGCCATTTCTGCGGTCCCCAGGAAAACCCAGGGCGAGATCGAAGCCGCCATCTGTGAAGGGATGACGCGCTTTGAGCGGGAATACTTGGGTCGGGGGCCCAGGGACATTCGCGCCCACCTGATCGGGGATCTCCTCGTGGTCCGCCTCCTGGGCGTGTTGACCGCGGCGGAACAGCAACTGGTCAAGTCGCTCTCGGCCGAGAAGGGGCGGAACCTGCTCAAACAAGTCCGGACCCATCTGCTCGAAACGGCGCGGCCGGTCATGGAAGCAATGGTCAAGGAGGCCACAGGCGTCAAGGTGCTGAGCCTGCACCACGACATTAGCACCGTAACCGGCGAGGAGGTCATGGTCTTCACCCTGGCCGAGTCGCCCGATTACAGGCTGTCGCTGAAACGATAGGGCTATCAATCGGCGTGGGAGTTGTAGCCGAGGCCCCAAGCGGTACAATGAAAGAAGGCGGACCGCCGATGAACCTTGGGTCCGCTCCGACAATCAGTTGAATCGCAGTCGTCGGAAGACTGGGCGAAGGGCAACCTGGCAGAACCGGGGGGCTCGTTGACGAGTAGGCCGACGTGGTCGAATACCTCATCAGGGTGTTCCACCACGTCGGCCTTTTTTCTTGGAAGCGCGAAACGGGGGCAACCACCGGGGAGGAACAGGATGGACAAGACCAAATCAACCATGGCCCAACAGATTGCCCAGGCGGCTATTGCTTTCGAGCAGCGGCGCACGGGCAGCCACGTGCCCAAGTCGGTGACCGTGGTCCTGAGTGAGGGCACCCTGGTGATCACGCTGCACGATGCCTTGTCGCCGGCCGAAAAGGCCCTGGCAAAGACTCCGGCAGGCGCCGCTCAGGTGCAGGAGTTTCACCGACAGCTGTTCGACAGCTCCTGCGGCTCGCTGCGGCAGGAGATCAACCGGATCACCGGGATGGAAGTACGCGAGGCGACCGCGGCAGTCGAGCCGGCGAGCGGTGCCGTGGTGCAGGCATTCACCACCGGCGCCGTGGTCCAGGTGTTCCTGCTCGGCGGTAACGCCCCGACGGAAGTGTGGAGCGGAAGTACACCAGGAAAAGAGTCATGAAAACGGAGGTTCTACCATGTGGATCAAATCGAGGAACAGCCAGAAATCCGTCTGCGTGGAAGAGTATCCCGCGTGGAACGAACCCGGCTAGTTCTTCTCTATTGAGGAGTAAGTCAAATGACCGTCAGTACGATTCTGAGCTGGATGTTGTGTGGCCTGATCGTAGGCCTGATTGCCCGCCTCTTTGTCCGTGGGCGGCTGAACATCAGCCTGTTCCTGACGATGGTGTTGGGCATTGTCGGGGCTATCGTGGGCGGCTTCCTCTACTCGTTAGTCCAGGGAGCGCCGAGTGAGCCTTTCTCTCTTTCGGGCAACGCCTGGCACGGCTGGATCGTGTCGATCCTCGGGGGCATACTCGTTCTCTGGGGCTACGCCGCCCTTCACCCGCGGCGGTGGTGGCAGTGATGCCCCAAGCGGCCCGGGCTGCGGCAGGAGATCAACCGGATTACCGGGATGCGGAGGGAAGGTAGAGCCATGCCTGAACCGTGGCGACAAGTATCAACAGCGGATGTAATGGAGACCCTGGGTTCTACTTTTCCACGCTGCTTGAACTGTAACCAAACTCTGGAAAGGGGTTGACAGGTAGGAAAGCCGATGCTGACGTTCAGCACGTCGTTCCTCACGAGTCACTCCAACCGTTTAAGGAGAACAGGCCATGTTACGTACAACCATGGGTCTGGGTGTTCTGTTCCTCGTCATCGCTCTGATCGCCGGTCTCTTCGGCTTCATCGGAGTCGGCAGCCTCGCGTGGGAGGGGGCGAAGATCCTCTTCTTCATCTTCCTCGTCCTCGCGGTGCTGGCGTTCTTGGGAGGGTTCTTCTTCAGGCGGGGGAGTACCTGACAGGAGAGTGCCTGTCGTCAGAAGCGTCCCGAGCGACTGCAGGGAAAGACGGCTTCTGACCGTCGGCGAGGAAGGAGGGCGCGTCCCCGCACCATCCTTCCTCACTGAGCCCGACGGATCTCGATTGTGATGAGCGGGGTTGTTCGACCGGACAGGTGCCCCTCGCACGTTCCGGAGAGAAAGCGGTGGCAACTGGAACAGAGTTCCCGAAGCACAACTTGTCGCCTGGTATCTTTGTTGGAGGATGAAGTCATGACGATCGGTTTTGTTTTCTGGCTGCTGATGATCCTGTGGCTGCTGTTCGGGCTCTACTGGAACCGCAACGACATCCGGGGGGGCAACTACGGCATCCTGGGCGGCAACCTGATGTTGTTCGTCCTGCTGTTCCTGCTGGGCTGGAAGGCGTTCGGCTTCGTCATCCAGGGATGACGGGGCCTTGACGTTGGTTATTCGCTTACCCCGACTCATCACCATTGTGATGAGCGGGTTTTTTCGACCTGTCAGATGGCCTGAGGATACAAAGGAGCGCACTCATGCACAAACACCACCACAAGCGTGCAACCCTGGCACAGCCTGATTCGACTGGACCAACGACTGCAACGCAAACAACCGTTGCCTCAGGCGACAAGGACCACAACGCCCCGTTGGTCTCCGCGGAAGACATTCGGCTCTGTGCCTACCGGAAATGGGAGAGCGCGGGAAAGCCTACCGGGGACGGCATCCAGTTCTGGCTGCAAGCGGAGCGAGAACTGGCGCAAGGGAAGTAGGCAGGAGCTTTCCGGGCAACACTGAAGAAGGAGCTTGTCCATGCGTTACATTGGAATCGTATCCCTGGCGCTGTCAGCCGCCCTGCTCGGGTGTGGAACAAATACTTCGTCCACCCCGGACTCCAACTCCAAGATGGAGAACGCGAAAGAAAAGACCAGGGACGCTGCGGAGGCGACGACCGAGGCGGCCAGGGCCAAGCGGGACGAATACGCCCGCGAGATGCACAAGCGGCTGGAAGAGTTCGACGGCAAGTGCAAGCAGTTGGAGGGCCGCATCACCAAGGCGGAGGGCCAGGCCAAGAAGGACCTGGAGAAGAAGCTCGAAGAAGCGAAGGTCAAGCGTGATGCGGCGGCCAAGAAACTCGACGAACTGAAAGCGGCAGGCGCCGACCGCTGGGAGAAGGTCAAGGAGGGGGTGGGAAGCGCCCTCGACGACCTGAAGAAGGTCTTTGAATAGCCGGGCCTTCCCAAGGCCAAGGAGTGTTCCTGCCGCCTTTCCCGCGGCTCGTTCGCCGGCAAGACCGTTCGGCCGTGAGTCAGGGACTGACCACTACAACGAGCCCGAAGGGCTCAGGAGGACCGCCATGACCACGATTGCAGAAATGAACCTTGCTCCTGGCGGCATCATCGCCTGGCTGGCCGTCGGCCTCATTGCCGGCTGGTTCGCAGCACGGGTAATGAAGGGCGGCGGCTACGGTCTGGTCGGCGACATGATCGTGGGCCTGGTCGGGGCGGTGCTCGGCGGAGTGGTGTTCGGGCTCATCGTGACCGGAGAGGCCGGGTTCTGGGGCAGTCTCATTGTGGCCATCCTTGGAGCTTGCATTCTCATCGCCATCTTCCGGTTCCTGGGCTTCGGACGTTCCAGCAGTTGATCCCCAGCCGGTAACAGCGGCGTCGGTTGGGCGAGTTGGGAGTTACGTTGCCGCGGCGGTTTGAGGAGGGAACTCATCATGGAAGACATTCAGCAAGCAGATCCGGATGCGCCCATGTCACCTGCGCCCATTCCTCCCCTCCTGGCGCCCGTACTCATGATGGCCTTCTGGATGCTCCTGGGAGGAGCCGCCGGGATCAAGATCGTGCAGGGTATCTGGCACTTCCTTGGTGTCGGCTTTGGAGAAGTGGCCATTGCGGTACCGGTTGGAGGTGTGGTTGGGGCGCTGGTGGGAGCGCTTCTCAGCTCGATCCGGAACCCGCGCTGGCTGGTGATGCTGATGGCGATGTTCGCTGGCTCGGCCGCCGGTGCGGTCGCGGGAAAGGTTCCGTGGGGAGAGTTCGGGGAACTCGGGGGTCAAGTTATCGGCGGCATGGTTGGCGGGATTGCCTGGGCTACCTGGCTGTTTTTCGGGCGCAGGAAGGAGCCCACACTTGACACCGGAGTCGTTCGTTCCGGCAGGCGAAGCATACCGGATTCCCCCAGCGGGAGGAAGTGTTGCCAGGATCCAAGGTGCCGCTCGGATCCCCGGACCCGAAGGGGCGACCAAGTTTGACGGCTCTGGGATTCAGATCCCTTTTTCTTCAAGGAGATACGTCATGAAGATGCGACCGCTTGTCGTGATTGGGTTGATTGTGGCAGTCCTGGGCGTCGTCGCCCTGGCGGTTCCAAGTATCACGTTCTTCACCACGGAGCGCGTGGCGGACGTCGGGTTCTTCAAAATCGACATGGCGAGGCCGCACACGCTCGTGTTCAATCCGATCGTGGGAGGCATCGCGTTGGCTGTGGGCATCGTCCTGGTCCTTGTGGGGCTTCGTTCAGGTTCCGCCTGAGAAGCTCGCCTCGACGCTGGGCTTCGAGGTCGTTGCTGGCGATCCCACCGATCGGTAAGAAGGCATGGGAACGGTACGAAACCAGTACGTTCCGCCAGCCATCGGTAACCGGGCGTTCATCGTGTCAAGTCGGTTGAAAGGAGGTTTGCAGTCATGAAGAAGTTAGTGGTCGTTGTTTTAGTGCTGGTCGTGGCCGTCGGTGCCCTGGGCTACTGGCGGGGATGGTTCACCCTGTCCAGGGAGGGCAAGGTTGACGTGCAAGTTGATCCTGCGAAGTTCAAGCAAGACAAGGCAGCCTTCAGCAAGAAGGCCAAGGCGTTGAAGGACGAGATCGCCAGCATGTGGAAAAAATCCGAGGGGCTTCCGGACGAGGACAAGGCCCATGCGAAGAAGGAGCTTGCTGACCTGGAAAAGAAGCACGAACGACTCGAGAAACAACGCAAGGACCTCGAGGATGCAGGCCCGGACAAGTTCGAGAGCATCAAACAGGATCTCTCGAAAACGATCGAGGAAGTGGAGCAGAAGATTGCGGAATTGACGAAAAAGCTGGAGAAGGGAAAAGAGAAAGACAAGTAGAACCCCGGGCAGACGCTCCGGCGTCTGTCTGGGCCACTCTTAGGTCGGCTCGGCTGATGGCGCTGCTGCCGGAAGGCGAGATCGCGGAGGTTCCATGGCTCAGCCACTGCGGGTTGTGATTCTCAAGCCCAGCAAGTACACGGCGGACGGTTCCGTGGAGCGCTTTCGCTGGGGGTTCATGCCCAACAGCACGGTTCCCTACGTGCGGAGCATGACGCCCTCCTGCGTGGGCGGCACGCCGAGCGACGTCCACTCCATCGACGAGTACGTCCACACCGATCTGCGGTATCTCTCTCTGCTCAGACGGCCCCGGGGCGGCCGGACGCTGGTGGCGCTGGTGGGCGTACAGAGCCACCAGTTCCATCGTGCCCTGGACCTCGCGGCGTACGCCCGGCGGAACGGGTGCATGGCGGTCATTGGTGGGCCCCACGTGATGACCTGCGACACGTCGCTCCTGCACGGCCGAGGGGTGAGCTTCGCGCTGGCTGAGGCGGAACTGGTCTGGCCGGAGATCCTGCGCGACGCGGCCAGAGGGGAGCTGCGGCCCGTCTATGGCCAGGAGCAGCGGTGGCAGCAGGAGTTAGAGGCCCCGGTTGTCGTCCCGCCCAATCGCAGGGATCTGAGTCGGTACATCATCCCGATGCTTGGCCTGTACCCGGCTCGCGGGTGTCCGTTCCTCTGCAACTTCTGCTCGGTCACGAAGATTGCCGGGCGGCGGATTCGGAGCCAGAGCATCACCACAACCCTGGCCAGTCTCCGCGCAGCCAGGGCGGCCGGTGTGAGGACGATCATGTTGACCTCGGACAACTTCAACAAGTACCCCGAGGCCGAAGCCCTGCTGGCAGCCATGGTCGAGGAGCGGCTCGGGCTGCAGTTCTTCGTCCAGTGCGACACCCAGATCGCCAGGCAGGCGAACCTGGTGGCGCTCCTGGCCAAGGCCGGGTGCTTCCAGATGTTCGTCGGCGTCGAATCGTTCAACCGCCAGACCCTGCTGGCAGCCGCGAAGGGACAGAACCGTCCGGAGACGTACCGTGACATCGTGCGCCTGTGCCGTGAGCATGGAATCAGCTCGCACTTTTCCAACATCATCGGCTTCCCCCAGGACACGGAGCAGGAGGTACACCAGCACCTGGAGACGCTGCGCTCGCTCGACCCAACGCTGGCCTCCTTCTACGTTCTCTGCCCCATCCCCGGCACCGAGCAGTACGACGACTTCCTGGCGCAGGGGCTGATCAACGAGAACAACCTGGACCGGTTCGACGCGACTTCCCTGACCTGGCGTCACCCCTGCCTCTCTCGTGAGCAGGTGGCTGGGCTGCTATTCTGGTGCTATCGCAGCTTTTTCTCGTGGGGACACGTGCTGCGCAACGCGGCGCAGCGCATCTTCCGCAGCGGAAGCGTGCTGGCGGAGACGGCGAAGAACATGGGCTTGTCGCTGTTCAGCCGGTATTGCGCGTGGCGGCAGATGCATCCCATGTCCGGCGGGGTTCGACGGGTGCGACGGGATGGCGTGAAAGACTTCATCTCGCTGCGCAAGGAAACGTTCGGCTTTGAGCTGGCTCCGCTCCCGCGGAGCTTGCAGTTGTCGGCTGCCGATAGCCGGCTCAACGGTGTTACCAGGCCGCGCGTGCGGGCAAGTCTGCCACAGGCTGCTGCCCCTCCCCTGGCGGTTCAGTTCCAGGCGCCAGTCAGTGGCATCCTGGACGCGGTTGTGTGCTGAGCCGGCTACTGCCGTGTGGAGCAAACGAGACACAAAGGCAACGTGAGGAGAACCAGATGATGCTGTACTTGCGAGAAATCGAACGGGCCATCCTGGCGAACGGGCGGGTCGATGGCCCCGAGTTAGAGGCGCTGCGCCGGCAGCTGTACGCCGGCCGCAAGATCGAACGTGAGGGGGCCGACTTCCTCGTCGAGCTGCACAAGCGAGTACAACACCGCACGCCAGCCTTCGAGCGGTTCTTCTACCAGGCTATCAAGGACCACATCCTGGCGCACGGCCGGATCGACGCCGAGGAGGCCGCCTGGCTGCGGCGGATGCTCCTCGCCGACGGCAAGATCGATGACCAAGAGCGCAAGTTCCTGCACGAACTCAAGGGCGAGGCCAGGCAGGTCAGCCCGGAGTTCGAGGTGCTGTTCCAGGAGTGCATGAAGCAGCCGCCCGAGCAGCACACCTGCGGATAGGAAAGACAAGGAGCCGCCAGGTCGGTGGTGGCCAAATGGAGGAGCGGGAGACGGAGGCAGTTCTCCAAGTTCCACAAGGAGGCCCACCGCCGCTCCCAGGAAGCAGGGTTCAACGCCCACCTGGTCACTTGCTTTCCCCGCTCCGAGGCGTACAATTAAAGTAGTAAGTGGAGCCCTGTTTAACTTCAAGTGGCTCCGATCAATAGTCGAGTCGAAGTCGCCGGATGACTAGATGAAGGGCACCTCAACCATGCTGAGGGGCCCGTTGACGAGTAAGCCGGCGTGGCGGAACACCCAAGGGTATTCCATCACGCCGGCTTTTTTTCGTTCTACTCTCGAAGAAGGGCACGTCCAGCGTGCCTCCTCAGTAAAGGAGCAACCCATGGCAGTCAGCAGTTTATCGCAAGGAGCGAAGGACAAATCGGCGGAGGTCGAAGCCTGCGCGGCTTCAGCCAACGAGGCGAAAGGGACGGTTCAAGAACTGGCTTCGTCGGTGGCCCAAACACTGCAAGACGTGGCCTCCGATGTTAGCCACAAGGCCCAGGATTGGGCTTCCAACGTGGCCAACAAGGCCCAGGAGACGGCCTCGGCGGCCGTGGACAAAACCAACGACGGCATCGCGGCGGTAGGCCAGCAGATGAACGCGCTCGGCGGCACGGTCCGCAACGCCGCTCCCCAGGACGGGGTGATCGGCTCGGCTGCGACAACGGTGGCGGACAAACTCCAAGCGGGCGGCCGCTATCTGGAGGGGCACGGCCTCAAGGACATGGGCAAGGACCTGACCTCCGTGGTTCGGCACTATCCCCTCCAGTCGGTGCTCGTCGGTTTCGGGCTCGGTTGCTTGCTGGGTATGACGTTCAGAGTATGACGTCGCGAAGGAGTTAACCCATGCCGGAGAATATTCAGGCCGACGCACAGCCGGGTGTTGCCTCGCTGGTCGGGGGCATCCTCGGAGGACGCGCAGAAGTTGGTCCGGCAAGAGATGGCCCTGGCCCAGCGTGAAGTCGCTCAGGCATGGGATAAGGCGAAGATGGGGGTCGCGCTGCTCGCCAGCGCGCTCGCCGTGTGCAGCGTTGCAGGGGTCTTGCTGGGATTTCATGCTGGTGAAACTCCTCCAGCAGTATCTGTTGCCCAACCACGAATGGGCCTGTTTTGGCATCGTGGGAGGCTTGGTTGCGATCCTCGGCGGTGCGCTGATCTACTGCGGCCTCAACCAGATCAAACACGTCCATCTGTCGCTCCCGCAGACGACCGAAACGCTCCGCGAGGATGCGCAGGCGTTTGGCGACGCGGTGTCGGGAGGTCGATCCTCCCCACACGCACTCTTGAAACGATAAGGAGAACTATCATGGACGCAGTACACGACCTGGCCGAACAGGACACTGACGAAATGCGCCAGGAGATCGACTGCACCCGTTCCGCCATGGCAGACAAGCTGGAGGCGCTGGAGGACCAGAGTGATGGGCACTGTCCAAAGCGCTCAGGAAACGGTGGAGGATTCGATCCAGATGGCCAAGGATACCGTGGCCACGGTCAAGCGCAACTTCGACATCAAGTATCAGGTCGAGCAGCATCCCTGGGCCATGGTGGGCGGCTGTTTTGTTGCCGGGCTGGCACTGGGCGGCCTGTTTCCGACGGGACGACGGCGCTCCCGGCAGGCCCCGGATCGGCTGGCTGGGAATGAGACACCTCCGGCAGGAAGCCCTCGTTTAGTTGCCGAGCAGCATAGCAAGGACAAGTGTGACACCGCCGCTCCCCGCCCCGGCCCGATTCGACGTCTGCGAATCGGCCTGGTTTCTTCGGCCAGTTCCATGAAGAGATCGACAAGGTCAAAGGGATGGCCATCGGCTACGTAATGGGACTGGCACGGGATTCGATCAAGGATGCCGTGCCGCAATTGGCGTCCCAGATCGATGACGTGATGAACAGCGTCACGACGAAATTGGGGGGCAAGCCTGTCCAACAGCGTTCCACGTAGCATTGGCCGTCCTGGGTGGTGCGTTGCGAAGGCCGACCGTGTGACAAACGGATGGTCTTGCTGCGGCCGACCCATCAACCACGGACCGACAAATCGAACACGACATCCTGGCCAATGGCACGATCGGTGGCCAGGATCTGGAAGTCCTGCGCCAGTAACTTTACGCCGGCGGCAAGATCGAGCGCCGGGAGGCCGACTTCCTCGTCGAGTTGCACAAGCGGGTGCAACATCGCACGCTGGCCTTCGAGCAGTTCTTCTACCAGGCCATCAAGGACCACATCCTGGCGCACGACCGGATAGCCGAGGAGGCCGTCTGGCTGCCCGCGTGTTTGGGAACCCTGCGTGGCCGCTTAGGAACCAGGCCATAGAATGGCAAGACCAAGCGGTTTCCAGGTCAATCGGGTTCCCAAACACGAAGGGGGCGTTGCCAATGGCCGGACCATTCCTGTTGAATGATGGGATCAGGCACGCCTGGAGGCCCCGAGTGTGCCAGATCGCTCTTTTCTGCATCAGTCTGTCCGCGGGATTGGCCGGTTTCGGATGCGAGTTCCCGAGCGGCGCGGAGGGCTCCGGAGAAGGTCCCGGTCGCCGCGCAGACGTTGGCGTTGAGTCCCCGGCAGGAACTGGCACTCGGCCGGCAGGCCTACAAGGAAGTCCTGAGCAACCCAAGAAAGTACGGGCCCGTGATGCCGGCTGACCGGCCCGAATGCCAGCGCGTCCGCGCGATCGCCCAGCGTATCATCCACGCAGCGGGGATCGAGCCTCTGCAGCGGGAAATCAACCTGCGGAAGGGCTATCGGTTTGAGTGGGAAGTCAACGTGCTCGACAACGAGCAGGTCAACGCATTCTGCCTGCCCGGCGGCAAGATCGCCGTCTTTCATGGCCTTCTTCGGGTGGTCCAGAACGATGACCAGCTGGCCACCGTGCTCTCCCATGAGATCGCACACGCACTGGCCCATCACTCCAGCGAGCGCGTTGCGCGCAAGGAAATGAACCAGGGAGGGCTCGGGGGATCTGGAGCAAAGCCTACGACCGCGAGGAAGAATCGGAGGCAGACCACATCGGCTTGTTCTTGATGACCTTCGCGGGCTACGACCCTGAAGAAGCGGTTCGTTTCTGGGAACGGATGCAACGGGCCACCGGCGGCCAACAACGTCTTCCTGAGATCCTCTCCGATCACCCGAGCGACGCCCGCCGCATTCAGGGCATGAAGGACTGGGTTCCAAAAGCCAGGGCAGCCAAGCGGGCCTTCGACGAAGGGCGGATTGCGCCGGCACCGGGCCGGTGAACGATACCGGGATCGAGTTCTTGTTCCTTGTCAAGGGAGAGTGTCCTATGAGCACGGGTGGAGATTTGGGCGGAGGGGGTTTCTTCGGGCGAGTGCCGGAGATGATGCGGCCAGGGGGTCCTTACGGCGCCTGGCCCAGCTGCGGCTGCGGCAGTCTGTTCATTATCCTGGCCGGGATCTTTCTGGTCTGCGGCGGCTTTCTGAAGATGTTTGGCCAATAGGTAGGGGCGAGACGTTTCGCCCGACGGGCCGAGAATCAGACAACCAATTGGGCCTTGAACTTTGCGCGTTCTGCGGGAGGGTCATCGATGCGAGCACTTTGCGGGGCGATTATCACGGCCGGAGCCCTCATCGGTCTGGGCCTGACGGCCATGGCGTTCGGTACACGCTACGGGCAAACCGTCGGCCTCGATCGGAACAGCCAGGGGGAGATTATCCAGATGCACCTGTCTCAGATGGATAAGCCGTTGGTGTTCATTCTTGTGTTCCTGACGGCGGCGGCAATCATCGGGCTGGGCATTGCCTTCCTGGGGCTGGCCTACCATCACCACCACCGCCACCACGAGTTGCTCCGGTTAAAAGGAGCGGCTGCGAATGGGCAGCGCGTCACGGCTGAGTAGGAGAACAAATGCGGCCGCTTGCCCGACGATCGGGCAAACGGCCGCTGCGGGAAATCCGGGCGGGGTCTGGGTGTGCGGTTCTGGGAGTTGGTTGAGCGATTCGGGCACAGGGCGCCGGCCAAGAGGGGAAGCCAGGCGGTCCTTGCACAATTATCAAGCGTAAACTGGAGCAGCTTGGCGACTTTCAGCAATCGTTTCGTTGGTCGGCAGGCTTCGGCATGAAAAATGCTGTTTGTATAGTGCGTCAAGATTTAGATGGTCGGATGACTCATTGAAGGGCAATCCGCCGAGGGCGGGGGGCTTGTTGACGAGTAAGCCGACGTGTTTGAATGCCTCAGGGTATTCGGACACGTCGGTTTTTTTGTGTTCGGTTTTCTCAACAACCTCTAGCAACAGGAGTCACCATCATGAGTGGCAAGACAGACGTGGTGAAGGGCCGACTCAAGGAAGCCGCCGGCGCGTTGACCGGCAATGACGAGCTTCGCGCAGAGGGCAAGACCGATCAGGCGATCGGCAAGGTCAAGCAAGTCGCCGAGAAGGCCATCGACAAGGTCAAGCAAGCCGTTAAAAAAGTGCGCGAGTGAAGTTGTAACAGCGTGTGAACGGGAACGGGTATAGTTCAGGGCCGAAGCCGGCCTGGTTTTCGCCCAAGGGAGGGACAGATTATGAGTACTCTCGAGCTAGTCCTCTTGGTCGTCGTGCTGCTGTTTCTGTTCGGCGGGGGGGCGGCTATTATTGGAGTCGCCGCAGAGGGTAAGGGATTCTCTTTCCTGTCGCAGATTAATCTGCGACAGGAAAGCTACTGCGGGTCCTCGGCCCGAACATCGAGCGAGGACTTATCGATTTTGTTCTCTCAGGAAAATGAAGGGACCGACCACTTTATAAGGAGACATCCCATGGGAAAGAAACAGCCAGCCGGCCAGCAGCAGCACCAGGCGGCTGCGCAGCCTGAAGCAACGGTGGAACAGGACCGCCAAGCGGCCCAGCAACAAGATCACGACAACCACGAAGAAGCTCCGAAGCACGCTACCTCCGCTCTCGACCATAGTCAAGATGCGGACCGGCACAGCAAGACCAGACACGTGCATTCGCAAAAGGAAAAAACCCGGCTGCCGCCAGGTGGTAGGGACGCTGCTCCCGATAATTCCCGTGCGGTAAAGCAGGGCGGTTTTCAGCAGGAAGATGGCCGGATGTTCCGGGTCTGGCCTTCGCGTAGCGGGGGAACGGTTACCAACCAGGAACTCTCTGTGCTGATGAACGTGGTTTTTCGATCTGTCAGGTGATCTCAGGATCAAAAGGAGCGAAATCATGACACAACACCACCACAAAGATGCAACCCAGGCGCACGCTGGTCCAGGCAAACCAACGACCCCAACGAAAGCAGTCGTTGCCTCCAACGACAACGACCACAAGGGCAAGTTGGTTTCGGACGAGGACATTCGGCTTTGTGCCTACCAGAAATGGGAGGCCGCTGGAAAGCCGACCGGGGACGGTGTCCAGTTCTGGCTGGAAGCGGAGCAAGAACTGGTGGAAGGTCAGAACGAGAAGTTCGTCCAGCGGTGCGGCCGGTGCGGGCATCGCGAGCATGAAAGGCTGGAGGCCGAGAAGGCGGTCAAGGGGTGCAATGTGAACGTGGACAGCCACTACAGGGACAACAACAGGATGTTCCAGAGCCACGGTGAACGGGGCCATCGACACGGTGGTAGTGGCTGAGCCACGCAACGGAAGAAGCGGAGGCGGGGTTGCGGCCTCGCCTCGCGCTGATGTCCGCCGTTCCGGGTCGCGGGGGCGCCCCGCTGGTGTAACAGAACAAACCCAATCGCCCGTTCTTGTGTTCTAAGGAGGATTCTTCGATGAAATGGTTCTCATTCGTCGCCACAGGCCTGCTCGCGGTCGCCCTACTGGTGTGTGGCGCCGGCTGCTCCAGCGAGAAGAAGACCGGGGAGGGGGAAGGGGGCAAGAAGCTAACTGTGAAAGCCCCGGCAGACACCAGCATCAAGCCCGGCGAAACGGCCACGATCAACATCGACATCACCCGAGAGAAGTTCAACGACCCCGTGGAGTTGAAGTTCACCGGCCTCCCCGTCGGGGTCAGCATCATGGAGAACGACCTGACCATCTCCAAGGACGTGAGCAGCGCCAAGCTCACGCTCAAGGCGGGCGCCGATGCCAAGCCTGCTGCCGACCACAAGGTCACGGTGACGGCCTCGGGCGGCGGCATGAAGCCGGAGGCGACGTTCAAGGTGACCGTCAAGAAGGGCGCCGATACCGCAAAGAAGCTGACCGTGAAGGCGCCGGCAAACACGAGTGTCAAGCAGGGCGAAACGGCCCCGATCACCATCGCCATCACCCGGGACAAGTTCAACGACCCCGTGGTGCTGACGTTCGACGGTCTTCCCGAGGGGGTCAGCATCATGGAGGACGACCGGACTCTATCCAAGGATGCCACCAGCGCCAAGCTCACGCTGAAGGCCGCCGCCGACGCCAAGGTTGTTGACGACCACAAGGTCACGGTGACGGCCTCGGGCGGCGGCATGACGCAGGAGGCGACCTTCAAGGTGACCGTCAAGAAGTAGACCCAGTTGCGGCGTCAACCGAGGTGTTTCGCTCGTGTGGCTGGCAGCCAACGGCCCCGTGCTGGCGATCAGGGCCCCAGGTCGCCCTCGGATCGTTGTCCGTCGTCGCCAGTCACGGGGCTGTAGCGAAACGCGCGAGCGGTGTGCCGTTCCGCACACCGCACCTTGTCCTGTGCAGGCGCTGGACCTGGCTGCTGGCACTCGAGCCCTGCACAGGCTCCGTATTTCTCGTGCTTCGGGAGCTTTTCCAGCCGCGGAGACGTAGGTCTGGGACCGCACCGTGCCTGGTTCGGAGGATGGGTCACGGGGAGAACGGAAACCTACGTTGCCGAGGCCCTCCTGTCGTCGTAGACGCCGTAGAACGCCAGAAGAGGGTGGGAAAGGGCCGCAGGCCAGTACCGTGAGGCCCGTCGGCAGACACCATCACCTATGATCTGCAAGGAAACGCTTGCTGCTGCATCGATTCCCTCCGGGGACACTCCGTCAAGCGATGACGGGCAGCGCTTAACAGGATGAGGAGGTGGATGATGTTCATCCAAGAAATGTCGGAGAGCGATTGCTTTAACGCGCTCACACGCGCAAGGTTCGGCAGGCTCGCGTGTGCGCATGACAACCAGCCCTACGTCGTTCCCATCTATTTTGTCTACGAAGGCCCGTACCTTTATGGCTTTCTTTATGGCTTTACGACGCTGGGTCTGAAAGTAGAGTGGATGCGATCCAATCCCCTCGTTTGTGTCGAACTGGACGAAGTGGAGAGCAGTGATCAATGGACGAGCATCGTCATTTTCGGACGGTATGAGGAGCTCCCGGAACTGCCGGATACCCCCGAATGGACTCAGTACCAACGAGGCCCACACGAACCAGCGCAGCCAATGGTCCGCCCGACGTCGGTAAGCTCCACCCCAGGTCAGCAGGCGCGGCAGCACGCACACGAGCTGCTCCAACAGCACGCCGAATGGTGGGAGCCAGGCTGTGCTTCCCGCACCCACCATAATCCCGGCCAACCGTTGACACTCATCTTCTATCGCATCCGCACCGACCGCATCACTGGCCGTCGGGCCACGCGCAGTCCTGGCGGGCCAGTTGCGCCAAGGACATCCGCCCCTGCCCGAGACAGCCTTGGCTGGCTGCGCAGGGTCTTCCATGCTTTATCCAGGCCGTTTGCCAGTCGGAAAGGGATGGAGAAGTAAGGGTGACCCCATGCGGGGCAGCCGTGGTGACTGTCGTGCGGAGGGATGCGACCATGGATCGAGTCACAATCACCGAGGAAGAACTCAACGCGTTGCAATGGACGACCCTCGAATACTACATCCGGGAGGAGAACTACGGCAACGGTCTGATCGCCGACAAGACGCAGGCCGGCTCGCCGGCTAGCATCGCCGCCGTGGGGATGGCCCTGGCGACGTTACCGATCGTCGCCGAACGTGCACACTTGCCGCGCGAACTGATAGCCGAGCGGGCGCTGAACAAACTGCGGTTTTTCTGGAGGAGCCCGCACGGGCCGGAGCCAGACGCCACCGGCTACAAGGGGTTCTATTACCACTTCCTCGACATGGAAACCGGACGGCGCGTCTGGAATTGTGAGCTATCCACCATCGACTCGGCGTTCCTGCTCGCAGGCGCGCTGACGGTCGCCACCTATTTCGACCGCAACACGGAGGATGAGCACGAGATCCGTAGCCTCGCCGATGCCCTCTATCGCCGCACGGACTGGCGCTGGGCCCTGAACGGCGGGGCGACGGTGACGCACGGCTGGAAGCCGGAAACCGGTTTTTTGCCCTACCGGTGGGAGGGCTACGATGAGGCGCTGCTCCTCTACGTGCTCGGCCTGGGCTCGCCGACGTACCCGCTGCCCGAGGAGAGTTACGCCGCCTGGGCTTCCACCTACGAATGGAAAACGGTTTATGGCCACGAGTACTTGTACTCCGGGCCCCTGTTCACGCACCAGCTGTCGCATCTCTGGATTGATTTCCGTGGCATCCAGGACGCCTTCACGTGCGACCGGGGGATTGACTACTTCGAGAACAGCCGTCGGGCCACCTACGTCCACCAGCAATACGCGATCCGTAACCTGCTCGAGTTCGAGGGGTACAACGAGCTGTGCTGGGGGATCACGGCCAGCGACGGCCCTGGCTGGACCGTGCGCAAGGTCAAGGGCATCGAGCGGCGTTTCTTCGACTACGTCGCGCGCGGCGCCCTATGGTCCCGACGACGGCACCATCGCGCCCTGGGCCGTAGTCGCCTCCCTGCCGTTCGCCCCAGAGATTGTGCTGCCGACCATCAAGATTTATTCGCAGATGGACCTGGGCATGCTCGATCCCTACGGATTCAAGGCCACGTTTAACCGGACGTTTCCCGTGGAGGGGAGCGACCACGGCTGGGTGTCGCCCTGGCACTTCGGCATTGACCAGGGGCCGATCATCCTGATGATCGAGAACTACCGGACCGGTTTGCTCTGGCGGCTGATGCAGCGCTGCCCCTACGTCATCACGGGGTTGCGCCGGGCGGGGTTCAAGCACGGCTGGTTATGACTGCCGGCCGGGGCCGCGCGGCTGGGTTCACCAGCATGTCATCCCTGGCCGCCTGCACGGGGGTGGGCTGGGTGCCGGCGTACTGCTGCAGCAGGCTGTCGTTGTGGCGGAGGTCGTGCGCCGAGCCGGCCACCGCCGTGTGGCGCAAACGAGACACGAAGGCCATTTGAGGAGAACCAGGTCAGGCTGCGGGGCAGGTCCATCCCGAAGCGCTGCAAGACCTGCAGCTGTGCCGGCGTGGCCGGGTCGTGATGCCATCGGGCCGTGGGCCTGTACCCGGAAAGGTCAGGGACCAGATCCCAGGGCGAGACGGCTCCCAGGGTCCAGTCGGTCGGGGCGTTGGTGAACTTCTCCTGCTCCTCCGGCCGGCGCTTCGCTTCGCGCTCCTCGACCTGGCCGCTGGGCTCGCGCTCCTCGCCCAGCAGCGTGCCGACGACGTCAAGCAGATGCGTGAACTGCATCAAGCCAACGGGGTCGGCAAGATCCCCAACCAGGTACGGCGCGAGCAACTGGTGCAGGCCGTCCATGACAAACTGGTGCCAGCAGGGAAAGAAGGGCAAGAGCCAAAACAACAAACCTCACCAAACAAGGAAACTCACGATGAAGAAAAACGAGGGGCCTCACCAAACAAGGAGACTCACGAAGAAGGAAGCAGGGAAGAAGGGAAAGAAGGTGCGGGCCGTCCATGACAAACTGGTGCCAGCAGGGAAAGAAGGGCAAGAGCCAAAACAACAAACCTCACCAAACAAGGAAACTCACGATGAAGGAAAACGAAGAGACGAACGAGAGCAAGGAACAGCCGGGGAACGAGGAACAGGAGGCGACGAAACTGCTGGAGCGACTCAAGGTGATGGCGGAGCAGTGGCGCAGCCGGCTGGCGGACCCGATTCTTCAGCGAGCGATCGAGGCGGGGCAACTCGTACTGAGCCCGCTGGTGAAGGAACTGCTGGCCCTGTTCCCGCCAGCCGGGAAGAAGTGAACCGGCGCCTGGCCCGCTACACGAGACTGTTCCGCTCCCGGGGACAGCCTCAGGTCGGGGACTGGATGGATAAGCTCCGTGACCATGTCAACGCGGTGGGCACGGAGGCTGCCCTTCAGGCGCTTGGCAGCGAGGTCAAGGGCGCAGGGGAGAGCGTTCAGTATGCAGGCTGGTCCGACATCGGCGACTTCGCCAGGGACTACCTCGACCGCAACGGCATCAGCCTGGTCCAGGGCGACGTGATGGACCCGGACAGGAAGGTCGTTTCCACGGTCGCGCCTTCCTCCGACGCGGAGGGGACTCATTCACGGGGCCTGGATAGCGATGTCTTCCCCACCCTCCAGACGCTCAAGAACAAGCTGGACGTGGCCAAGCACCTACCGGGATTGGAGAAGAGCGAGGACATCGGCGTCATCATGGGCGGCGAAATGGGAGCCAAGGTTCCCAGGTTCTCTCCGGAGGTCGTGAGCAAGCTGGACGAGCGCTATGGTCAGGGGAAGTGGATCGTCAAACCTTACGGGGATGAGGCGTATGCCGGCTACGGCATCTTCTTCCCGCAGCGTGTTCAGCAGATCAAACAGGATGCCCAGAATACCATCTGGTCGGCGGGCGAGCACGTCGGTCGCTATGGTTTCAAGCTGCACCGCGACGGGTCCGGCAAGGTGATCGGGCTCAAGCACAAGGGGGGCAACGAGTACCTTTTCGGCACGGAGAAGTACAACAAGACGATTAAAGCCAATGTCCGGCACTGGGCCGACCGGGCGGCAGCAGCGGCCCCGAACGAGCAGGGGGCGACCTTGCCCGAGGGCAGCTTCATGGCCCAGCCGGCTTTTCCCGTGGTTGGCATCTCCAACGAGGAGCGGGCGGCCGGCGTAACCTTCAAGGCCGGACAGGAGGCGCGCGTGCATGTCGTGACGCAGGGCGGCAAGGCTTCGATCGTGCCGCATTCGACCTGGCTGAAGCAAGAACCTCTGCCGGTCGTGTTCGAGAACGAGGACACCCTGGCAATGGCACAGGCCGCTCTCGATGCGATCAACGCCCTGCCGGAATCGGAACGCAATGGTCAGTTGTACGCGCCCGACATCGTCAAGACCGCAGACGGCTACAAGGTGGTCGAGGCCAACTCGGCCAATGAGGCGGGGGCCAGTGGTTACTTGCAGGACAACCCCTTCATCATCGACTCGTATGTCTCCCATCTGACCGGACGGGAGCCGACCCATGTCCGCTTTATTCGCAAGCTACTGACCTCGCGGAAGAAGGATGGCATGGATAATGGGGCGATTTGTCGCGCCTGTTGATCGCCCGGGGGAAGATGCGATGAATTTGCCACAGTTTCCAGGCTGGCACCTGATCGGGGCCTACCCCGACAACGAGCCCGACGACGTGGGCAGCTGGTTGCTTGTCCACAATGGAGAAGCGCTGCTGCTCGAAGTCCCGGAGGGGCTGACCGTGGCGGATGTGCAGCAGGCCCTGGACCGCCTGAAGGCAACGCTCCGCTATGTCACTGCCTCACACGATCATTACGATCATCTTGATCCCGATGTCTGGAATGCTTTGGCTCGGGCCTTTCCGGAAGCCAGGATGATCCACCCCGCAGAAGTCCAAGGGGACCGACTGTTGCACATCGGGGGAGAGTTAGTCTGCTTGGTCAAGGCTCCCAAGCATTCTTGGACAGACGTGGTAATAGTCTTTCGTGGGGTCGCCATGACGGGGGATATTGAGTTGGGCACCCTGATGTCGGTGAATGCGGATGTGCCACCGCGAACCAAGATCTGGAGCATGCGCTGGTTGCGCGACTTGGAGAAGCGGCAGGGCTATCACGTCCATTCCATTGTCAGTGCCCATCTCAACGACGTGCGGCAGGGGATTCACTGGCCTGATCTTTTCACCTGTTCTTGAGAAAAAGGATGCGTTGCCCAGAACCCACACTGACTCTGCAAACGGCGCAGGACCTGGCCCGGCTGGGCTTCGCCGGCTATGACCTGCTGCCCCCGATGGCAGCTCTGCTCCCATCGAGGTCGCGCCGCTGCTCGACCAGCCCGGGACGTGGTTGGTTCTATCCAGCGGCGTGCATCGAGCCAGAGGGCCAGAGGCATGTGCCTCCGGGTGACGCCAGGCATCGCCGAACCAGTAGTCGGGAAGTCCTCGCCCACGGGAACATTGCGCTGCGTGCTCCGCTATCGGATGAAGAATTGAGGAAAAGAGCGTTGGCCCGAGGTCTCCTCGGCCTGTGCCCGGAGGGGAAACCAGCAGAACGGCCAGACCGGCTCACTGGAGGGAAAACCGTTGTAGCCATCCCTCCGCTGGAGTAGTATCGTACCGATGTGTTCAAGCTCGTATCTCGGAAGCGATCATCCGGGGAAGGCCGACCGATTGAGGGTTAAAGTCGCCACCACAACGGCCGCCTCTGTGTCCTGGTAAGGAAAACTGACATGCGCACCCTGACCTTCAACGACAACGAACGAACTCTCCTCATCGAGATCCTGGGAGCTTGCCTCGCGAAGTTGCCGCATGAGATCCATCAGACCGACAATCGTGCGTATCGCGACATGCTTGAAGAAAAGCAAAGCACGCTCCAGCAGCTTTTTAAGAGATTGCAGGAATCTTAGGTCTCTGCGCGGCAGAAAGCCCCCGGCTGCCGGTGGAGCCGGTCGGCAGGGGCACGCCGGAACCTGAGAGGGCGACGGCTCCGATCAGCGCCCAGCGCGGCGGCCATGGCGGGGGCGGCCATGCTGGCGGCGGCCATGCCGTTGCTCACGTCGGGTCGGTCCACTACGGTGCCCGCCCGGCTCCTGTCCGCGATGGAAATGGGGGAATCATGTCGTGGGCCAGGACCACATCCTGGCGAACGGCCGGATCGATGCCGAGGAGTCCGCCTGGCTGCGGCGGCTGCTGTTCGCCGGCGGCAAGATCGACGACGAGGAGCGCAAGTTCCTGCACGAACTCAAGGGCGAGGCCAAGCAAATCAGCCGGAGTTCGAGGTGCTGTTCCATGAGTGCATGAAGCAGCCGCAGGAGCAGCGCACCTGTGGATAGAGAACCAAACGACGCGAGCCGAACTGGAAGCCCTCGGGGTCGTGGCTCCCCCGGAGAAGACCACCCCGGCCACAGTCCGCACCTCGCGCCGGCACACGGGGGCGAGAGGGTGGCCGAGTTACCAGCGTTGCGTGGACAACGCGCCGGCCCGCGAAGGCGGACGGCCCGCCATCAGCCGGGCAGATTTCACGTTCTGCCTGCTGGCGCTGGATTGGGGATGGAGCGTCGCGGAGACCGCCGCCCGGCTGCTGCAGGAAAGCGGCAAGGCCCCGAAGGGCCTTTCTGCCTTCTGCCTACTGGCCCACAAGAAGAGCGACTGGGAAGGAGGCAAACACCTCCGCCAGGAATAGCTGACTTGGCCCCTCTCCTCTCGCGAAATGATGTTCCTCTCCCGTGAACCGATTGCGCAGTCGTGCCTCCGGGGAAATGCCGGACAGCAGGAGGGTTGTGTCCTGCCAGAAATGCTTGCCGAGCGGCAAGTCGGGCACGGACAGGCCTGTGCGAACGAGCAGACGTGGAACCACGACCAGCGCCCACCAGTCGCCCTGATGCCGCGCAAAAGCAAATACCTGATCTTGTCGTGGCCCGGCAACCTCGACGGGGAGATAGTCCCCGGTGGAGAACAAGCCCGGATGCTCGCGGCGGCAACCCAAGGCCCGAGCAGTGACGTAAAGCTTGACGCGGCCGTCTTCCTTTGTTGCCAGCAGTTCCCCGGCCAACGCCCGCAGGTCCTCGTCGGCTGCCGCAGTGCGGGCCTGGATTTCACCCAGCAACCGCAGGCGGCGTTCGTAATCGACGGGACGGCGATTGTCCGGGTCCACCAGGCTGAAATCCCACAGTTCAGTCCCCTGATAAATGTCGGGAACGCCGGGAGCGGTGCATTTCACCAGCGTCTGCGCCAGGGAGTTCAGTAACCCGAAATGGCTGATATGTCTCTGAAAGGTCCACATCTCGTCAACGAAGGGAGCGTTGGTTTCGGGATTGAGGACGTTACCGACGAACTGCTGAACGGCGGCATCGTATTCCGCATGGGGGTTGATCCAGCTGGTGTGAACCTTGGCCTCGTGCAAGGCCTTGCGCATGAAGTCCTGGATGCGGCGGACGAACTCCGCGTATTCCTCGGCGCAGCACGGTTCGAGCGGCCAGGCGCCAATCAGGGTCTGGTAAAGCAGGTATTCCTCATTGGCGTCCGGGGCGATCCCTTCGTCCAGGGGCACCCGGTACGGGTCGTTGAGCTTGCTCCAACGGACCAGGCATTCCTGCCACTGGCCCGGCATCTCGGAGAGGACGTTGAGGCGGGCCCGGACATCCTCGCTTCGCTTGGTGTCGTGCGTGGAGGTGGCCGACAGGGCCCGGGGCCAGTGGGCCTGGCGCTCCTGGAGGAACTGGTGCAGGGCAGCGGGCAGCCGCCCGAAGCGAGACGGCTCGCCGCCGACCTCGTTCAGCGACAGCAGACGGTTGTAGACGTAAAACGCCGTGTCCTCCACTCCCTTGGCTGTCACCGGCGCGGTGACCTGCTGGAACTTGCCCGCAAAGCGCCGCTGCTCGGCCTGGTCTTCCGGGCTGGATGTTCCCCGGTATTTCTGCAGCAACATGTCGGCGATGAACTGAAAATACGCCGGGCTGAGTACGGGATCCTTCAAACGGGCCCTCTGGACCTGCGCAGAATCTGCTTGGTGTCGGACTCGTTCACCCCTTCTTCGGATACGTAAGAGCGGTAAACAGGGAAACAGGCAATCACCTCGCGCAGAGCGTGGTGCAGGCTATGCAGCGTGAAGTCGCGCGACCAGCGGTCTTTCCGGGCCAGGCGGTCGAGCTGGCCTACCAGCGTGTGCAGCTCGCTGGACAGGGAAGTCTGCAGGATCAGTAATTTGTTTCGGTACGCCACCTCCGCAAACGGCGTGCTGTCCCCGATCCAGTCGTGATAGAGCCGGGTAAACGCTTCGACATGGTCGGTGGCGACGAACAGCCCGTTCAACCAGTTCAGGAAGTCGTAGCCGCTGGTTCCATCCGTCGGCCAGTCCGGCGGCAACGCTTCCGCAACACCCAGGATCTTTTCCACGACCACGTACAGAGGCCACTTCAGGCAGAAGGCAGCAGGAGAATCAGGACCTTGTTTTCCTTCTGCCTTCTGGCGCAGGGCCTGGACTATCCGCTCACGCAACGGCGCCTCCAGCTCTTCCCATTTCAAGCCGTGGTATTCCGGCCGGCTTTCAAACAGCCCCCTGGCGCAGCCGAGAATGAAATGCTCTTGCAGACGCAGCAGATACTGCTTGGGGTCATAGAGGCCGTCGGGATGATCGATCCGCAGTCCCGCGACCTTGCCTTGGCGGAGCCAACACAAGATCAGCTCATGGGTGGCCGCGAAGACGTCTTCTCTCTCCATGCTCAGAGCAGCCAGTTCGTTGATGTCGAAGAAGCGGCGGTAGTTGATCTCATCAGAGGCGACGCGCCAGTTACAGAGCCAGTAAACCTGCTCGTTGAGCAGCTGGTCCAGCAGGTCAAAGCTGCGCGGCTCGCCGGCCTGGCCGTTGAACAGGGCGATGGTCGCCTCGCAAAACCCGCGCACCTTGTCGCTTTCCCGGGTCAGCTTGGCCAGGCGGCGTTTGATCACTTCCTTCTCGCGCTGCCGCTCGGCCACGGCAGCCGAAGTTGCGTCCGTGGCTGGACGCAGGTTTTTCACCGCAGTCAAGATGCTCTGGTACTCGGCCAGGGCCGGGTCCTCCGGTCCGATCTGTTGTTCGAGGTCTTCCCGTCGATGGCCCAGGATAAGGCCATAGCTGTTTGGGGCCACGGGCCAACGGTGCTCGAAGTAACAGATGGTGAACGCTCCCGCGGTGTACTCCAGGCGGATTTGCTGGGACTCCAGCGCCTTGCCCGACGAATCTCCCAGGCAGGGCAAGAGAACCTTTCCCTGGAGTTCCGGCCGGGGCGAGGCATACCAGTCAATGTCGAAGAAGCCGGCATAGGGAGAAGAAGGACCGTTCTCCAGAACGTCATTCCACCAGATGTTCTCGTTGCTGGCGACCCCCACGTGATTGGGCACGGTGTCCAGAATTTGCTCCAGTCCTTGGGTCCGCAGAGCGTCTATCCAGGCGTCATAGTCCTGGTCGCTGCCGATCTCCGGGTTCAGCAACCGGTGATCGACGATGTCGTAGCCGTGCTTGCTGCCGGGCCTGGCCTTCAGATAGGAAGAGGCGTAGCAGTGCGTGATGCCCAGATCTCGCAGATAGGGCGTGAGCCGGCAGGCATCGCGGAACGTGAACCCGGCATGGAACTGGAGGCGGTAGGTCGATTCGGGAAGACGGCGCTGGGCGGCCATTTCCTGGATGGTCTGGGCAAGCAGAGTTTCGAGGACGTGGTTCATGGGAGTCCGGGGGTTGAATGGAAGCAAGACCCTGTGAGAGCTGTGACGAAGCGTTGGGCCAGCTCCGCTGCCAAAAGGCGCAAGGCGCGGGATAGAAAGCAAATGGCATCGAGGCCGTTCCCTCCAGCTGCCGATTCTCCTCCCGATTGCCGGTCAGGACGCCCCGGCGAGGGCAGGAGCCCCTTCAGCATGAGGGGGTTCCTGCGCTTGCTTCTGCAAAGGTTCCGCCTGGGGAACGCTGGCTGCCTGACCGGCTTGCTCATTCTGCCGAGTGCAGAGTACGGCCAGGGAACGAGCCTGGAGCGGATACTTTCCGTCCTGCCCGTTGTGCTTCGCTGTCGTGGGGACGTCCGCTGTATCGAGGAGGATTTCCCAGTGATGCTCAGTTTTGGTTTCGGGCAAGGTGAAGGGGATGGCCTCGTGATGAGCGTTGAGCAGCAACAGGAGCGTGTCGCCCACAATGGGTTCGCCCCGTTCGTCGTGGTCGCCGATCACGTCGCCGGCCAGCCGCACCCCCAGGCAGCGGACAAAGCCCGTATTCCAGGACTCGTCCGACATTTCCTGGCCGCTGGGTTCAAACCAGGAAATGTCCTTGATGTCGGAGCCGTGGATGGGCCGGCCCAGGAAGAACTTGCGCCGCTGGAAAACCGGCTGTTCGCGCCAGATACGGATGACCTTGCGCACAAACTCCAGGAAGGCCTGTTGTTCCTCGTTCAGCTCCCAGTTGAGCCAGGTCAGCTCGTTGTCCTGACAGTAGCCATTGTTGTTACCGTTTTGCGTGTGGCCGAGTTCGTCGCCGCCGCAGATCATCGGCACACCCTGCGACAGGAACAGCGTGGCGATCAAGTTTCTCTTTTGCTGCGCGCAGAGTTTCCGGATGGCCGGATCGTCGGTCGGTCCCTCGACGCCACAGTTCCAGCTGTTGTTGTCGTTGCTGCCGTCCTGGTTGCTCTCGCCGTTGGCCTCGTTGTGTTTGTCATTGTAGCTGACGAGATCCTGCAGGGTAAAACCGTCGTGGCAACTGATGAAGTTGATGCTGGCGTGAGGCAGCCGACCACCCCACGCGTACAGATCACTGCTGCCGGACAGGCGCGTCGCGAACTCCGAGACCGTGCTGCCGTCTCCCTTCCAGAACCGCCGCACGGTATCGCGATACTTGCCGTTCCACTCAGTCCACAGGACCGGGAAGTTGCCCACCTGATAACCGCCCTCGCCCACGTCCCACGGTTCGGCAATCAGCTTGACCTGGGACAGAACCGGATCCTGGTGGATGATGTCGAAAAAGCCCCCCAGTTTGTTGACGGCAAACAGCTCGCGCGCCAGCGCGCTGGCCAGATCGAAGCGGAAGCCGTCCACGTGCATCTCCAGGACCCAGTAACGCAGGCTGTCCATGATCAGCCGCAGGACGCACGGATGCTGCACGTTCAGGGTGTTGCCGCAACCGGTGAAGTCCGTGTAGTAACGCGGTTCCTCGGGCGCCAGCCGGTAGTAGGATGCGTTGTCGATGCCGCGCATGCACAGGGTCGGCCCCAGGTGGTTGCCTTCGGCTGTGTGGTTGTACACCACGTCGAGGATCACCTCGATCCCCGCGGCGTGCAGAGTGCAAACCATCATCTTGAACTCCTGCACCGCTTGCCGCGGAGCTTGCGCGGCGGTGTAATGGCGCGCGGGAGCAAAGAAGGCGAGCGTGCTGTAGCCCCAGTAGTTGGACAGCCCTTTGTCCAGCAGATGCCGGTCGTCCACGCGGTAATGCACCGGCATCAGCTCCACCGCCGTCACTCCCAGGCTCTGCAGATGCCGGATGGCCGCTTCCGAAGCCAGACCCGCATAGGTTCCTTGCACCTTGTCGGGCACGCCGGGCATGCGTTTGGTAAAGCCCTTGACGTGCAGCTCGCAGATGACCGTCTTGTGCCAGGGGGTGTGCGGCGGGTGATCGCCGCCCCAGGTGAAGGCCGAGTCCACGACGGCGGCCAACGGAGCAAAGGCGGCGTTGTCCCGCTCGTCAAAGGACAGGTCGCCGGTCTGGCCGCCGATCTGGTAGCCAAACAGCGCGTCGTCCCAGCGCAGATCGCGGCCAATGACCTTGGCATAAGGGTCGAGCACGATTTTGTTTGGATTGAAACGATGTCCCCGAGCCGGTTCATATGGTCCATGGACCCGGTAGCCGTACAGCTGCTCGGGCTGGACATCGGGCAGGTAAACGTGCCAGACCTGGTCGGTTTGTTCGGACAGGACGATCCGCTCGGTTTCCGTTTCCGTCTGGGGGGAGTCGAACAGGCACAATTCCACCTTGGTGGCATGTTCGGAAAACAGGGCAAAATTAACTCCTGCTCCATCCCAGGTCCCTCCCAGCGGATAAGGTTTTCCAGCCCAGCTGCGCATGTTGTTTTTCCTTGCGATTGCCAAAATCACAGGTAGCCGATCTTTCCCGGATGGACCGCTCCTGGGGCCTGGAGTTCAATTCTAGCGGGTGAGCTTACCCACTTGAAGGAACGGCTGCAACGATTTTCCCATCGAAGGCGCCGCCAGTACCCCCTCCGTCGCGGCCTGAGCCCAGCGCACCAGACGCTTCTCCTTTGCTCAGCCACCGAAATCGGCCTGCGCGGCGCACAACGGACGCCCAGCGACGGCTTTCGGCCCCGTTTGTGGGGGGGCCAACCTCAACCCGAGGCACAGGCCAGGCTCAACCGGGCGATCCGCTCCAGAATCCGGGTGAACAGCTTCCTCGGGAAGCAGTCCCGGAACAGCGCACTTGCGGATAGATAGGATAGGTAGACGATCTTGACGATTCCAGTTCCAGGAAGGCAAAATAGACACTCGGCGGGATAAGGAGGGTTATCCCGAGAGCCGCAAGTCGGCTAGCGGAGCTGTCGCCGGTAGTCGCGAAGGGCGGATCAGTCATGGGCGTTCTTCTGCAAGCCTTTTTCAGGCCGGGTGACAAAGGGGTTCCGTGCCCAGCTGGACGGCGACCAGGGTGCTGACTGGTGGTGGGACCACCTTGCCAGGCAGGCCCACGCGACTTCGCAAGGCGGGGTTCACGGCCGTCTGGTTGCCGCCCGTGTGGAAGGGGGCCTCCGGAATCCAGTCGATCGGTTACGATCCCTTCGATGACTACGACCTGGGCTCGAAGGACCAGAAGGGGACAGTGCCGACGCGCTACGGCACCCGCGAGCAACTGGCCCGGTGCGTGGCCATGCTGCGGGCCAATGACCTGGACGTCTACGTGGACCTGGTAGAGCACCACCGGGGCGGTGGCAGCGGCCACGAAGGCAAGACTTTCCGCTACGTGGATGCCGAGGGCAGGCCCGGCGGCGGGCGCTTTCCCAAGGACCCGTCCTGCTTCCATGGACCGGAGATCCCGCAGGATCCCCATGTCTTCGAGAACCTTTCCTTCGGCTCCGTGCCTGGCGCCGATCCACGGCAAGCCGCCTGGCTACGTCTTCGAGGGACTGCTCGCCAGCGCCGACTGGCTGACCAGGGCCCTGGACATTCAGGGCTTTCGCCTGGACTTCGTCAAGGGGATCTCCACGGACTTCCTCTCCGCCCTGCTGCAACACGGCGCGCTCAAGGATACGTTCGCCGTGGGGGAGTTCTTCGACGGCAACGTCGCCCTGGTCCACGATTGGGTTGCCAACCCGCGTGGCATGCACGGCCGGGCGAGTGCCTTCGACTTCCCGCTCCGTGGCCTCCTCTGCCAGATGTGCAACAACGCCGGCTCCTTTGACATGTCCCAGCTGGACAACGCGGGCTTGGTCGGGATTGACCCGCAGCACGCCGTCACCTTCGTGGAGAACCACGATACGGACACCGGGCACGGGCCGATCTTCCGGAACAAGCCCCAGGCCTATGCGTACATCCTGACTTCCGAGGGTTATCCTTGCGTCTATTACAAGGATTACAGCACGGATCCCGGGTGCTATGGGATGAAAAAGATCATCGACAACCTGATCTGGATTCATGAGAAGCTGGCGAACGGCCCGACCCAGCGGCGCTGGAAGGACCACGATGTGTTCGCCTACGAGCGCCTGGGCGGCCCCCATCTGCTGGTCGGTCTGAACAATCATGGTGAACTCGCCGCGCACCATCACGGTGGACACGGGCTTCGGGCCGAACGCGATCCTGCACGACTACACGGGGCACGGCCTCGATGTCCGGACGGATGGCCAGGGCCGCGTGACGATCACCATCCCCAGGAACGAGGGTGGTCTGGGCTACGTCTGCTACTCGCGGGCCGGAATCGGCGGGGACTTTGCCATCCAGGGCCACAGCGTCACGCAGGACTACGAAGGGGCCCAGGATCTGGACATCCAGCCTGCCGACAGCACGCAGTTTGTGCAGGTTTGTCGGGTGTGGGCGGCGCAGGGAAAGCCCATTCGAGCAGTCGCTCCGTTACGACACATCCTCCTGGACGGATGCAACGAGCATGGTCCTGGAACTGACCGACCCAACCGGGACCCGGATCGGGAGCCGAACCTACACATTGAAGGCACAAGGGGAGGCGATGGAGGCCACCGCCGCAACGACGGGCTGGTATACGTTCCGCATTCGATCGGTGAACCCTCCCGCTGCCAATCCGAAGCCGAGCTACAAGCTGACCGTCACTTACCAGGCGCCTCAGGAAATGGTCGTGAGCTAAAGGCGTTCTTGCCCCGCCCCGTCTTGGCGCCCGCACTCATGACGGCCTTCTGGACGCTCCTGGGAGGAGCCGTTGGGATTGAATTGCGGTTGCCAGATGCCCTGCGCAGCAGGGCGTAGCTATCAGCCCAAGGACGCTCCTTACCGGGCTTCGCCAGGTTGATAATCAGAAAACGGCCTTGCAACTTGGAATGGTTGAGGTCAGCCAACGCCAGGTCAGCTCCCTCGCTCATCACGACGATGCCAAACCCCCGTGAGCGGCCACGTTTCCCGTAAGTGACAACCTGGGCCCTGGTTACGGTCCCGTATTTGCTGAACGCCTTGGTGAGATCATCAGCGCTGGTCTTGAAAGAGAGGTTGCCGACGTATAGTTTCTTACTCATGGTCATCCTTTGGGGCTAAAACGCCCCCCTCCAGGTGAAAACGTCACACCACGCTCGTCCCCGATGAGGGACAAGGCAGGCTTGTGCTGTTTAGCAACACGGTTTGACGTTCTCAGGAACCGTGAGGGCAAACGATGCGCAGAGCAGGGAGAATGATAACTGCTGAGCGGCAGTCACATTGGTGATCTTTGGGCGGGCATTGACACACCGCACACTGGCATTATACCAAGTCGCGGCAGGGTACGTGTGACTCTTTCCCCAGTTCTCCTCTCTCAGGAGATGTAACTCTCGTGCGGTGTAGGAGATAAAAACCGACATCCCGAGATTGTACCAAGGCAATTGGGTCCCAGCTGAGTTTCCTTCGCATTGGCTCTCCTGTGGTGGCCCGCGCGGCGAAAAACGGCACGGCGCCACGGATTGGAATGAACAATTCCCAGCCGATCTGGGGATAATCAACTAAGCCGGCCCGGCCACTCGGAGGGGAATCGAACTCCTCCGGGTAATCGTGTCTTCAATCCGAAGTGGGGAAATGAGGTAAATCATGCCAATCTTGCCCACTTCCGTGCTTCCCAAGCGGATTCCGCACGGGCCCCACAAGCCTTCGGCCATCCAGGTTTCACCGCTCCTTCTCGAAGCCGCCGGGAGGACACCCGAAGAGGTGTTGCAGAAACTGCATACCTCAAAGGATGGTCTTTCGGGGGCAGAGGCCGAGCAGCGTTTCCAACAGTACGGCCCGAACGTCGTGGCGCGGGAAGATCGCCATCCGCGCATGCACCTGCTGGGCAAAGCTCTGATCAACCCCCTCGTGATCCTGCTGCTCGTGCTCGCCGGCTTTTCGTTCCTCACGCGCGACTACCAGGCTGGGGGTGTCATGCTTGTCATGGTGATCCTCGGTGTCGTGCTGCGCTTCGTTCAGGAGGCCCGGGCCGATTCCGCTGCCGCCAAGCTCCGGGCGATGATCAGCGTCCATGCGACCGTCCTCCGCGACGGCCGGCCTCAAGAAGTGCCGATCGGTCACCTGGTCCCCGGGGACGTGGTGCAACTCACGGCCGGGGACATGATTCCGGCAGACGTGCGGCTGCTTTCCTGTAAAGACTTGTTCCTCATCCAGGGCAGTCTGACCGGGGAAGCGTTCCCCGTCGAGAAATTTGCCGCCCGGGAAGACACTGCGGGCCGATCTCCCCTGGAATTGACCAACGTCTGCTACCTGGGTACGAGCGTCGAGAGCGGGGCCGCAACGGCGGTCGTCGTGGCCACGGGCCTGACGACTTTCCTCGGCGGCATGTCCAGCGCCATTGTGCAACAGCAGGCCGCGACCAGCTTCGACAAAGGCATGAGCCGGTTCACCTGGCTGATGATCTACTTCATCCTCGTCATGGTTCCCCTGGTCTTCCTCATCAACGGGCTGACCAAAGGGGACTGGAAGGGAGCCTTCTTCTTCGCCCTGGCAGTGGCCGTGGGTTTGACACCGGAGATGTTACCCATGATCGTGGCGGTCTGCCTTTCCAAGGGCGCGCTGGCCATGTCTCGCAAGAAGGTGATTGTCAAGCGTCTGAACTCGATTCAGAACCTCGGCGCCATGGACGTCCTCTGCACGGACAAGACCGGCACGCTCACCATGGACCGGATCATCCTGGAGAAATACTGCGACGTGGTGCTCAAATCCGACCAGGAAGTGCTGGTCCTGGCCTACCTCAACAGCCATTTCCAGACCGGTCTGAAGAACGTGATGGACCGGGCCATCCTTCAGCACACGGAACTGCACGAGCACCTGGCGCTGCCGGAGTACGCCAAGGTCGATGAGATCCCCTTCGACTTCTCCCGGAGAATCATGTCCGTCGTCGTCAAAACGCCCGGCAACACGCACCGGCTCATTTGCAAGGGCGCTCCGGAAGAGGTTTACAATCGGTGCAGCCGTTTCGTCTTGGACGGCCAGCTCTACCCCATGGACCACGTACTCCTGGCCGACCTGAAAGAAGAGTTTGACCAGCTCAGCGCCGACGGCTTCCGGGTCCTCGGGCTGGCATACCGGGATCTGGAGCCCAAGGCGGCCTACTCCAGGGAAGACGAGCGTGACCTGATCTTGCGCGGCTACGTGGCCTTCCTCGACCCGCCCAAGGACACCGCCCGATCCACGATCGCCGCACTCCAGGGGGAGGGCGTCTCGGTCAAGGTGCTCACCGGGGACAACGAGTTGGTGAGCCGCAAGATTTGCCGGGAAGTCGGCATCGCCACCGACCGGGTGCTCCTGGGCAGCCAGGTCGAAGGAATGACCGACCCGGAACTGGCCGAAGCCGCCGGCAAGGCGACCCTGTTCGCCCGGCTGTCCCCGGCCCACAAGCAGCGCATCATCAAGGCCCTGCAAGGGGCAGAGCACGTCGTGGGGTTCCTGGGCGATGGCATCAACGACGCGCCGGCCCTCCGCGTCGCCGACGTGGGCATTTCCGTGGACACGGCGGTCGACATCGCCAAGGAATCGGCGGATGCCATCCTGCTGGAGAAAGACCTGCTGGTGCTGGAGGAGGGCGTGCTGGAGGGGCGGAAGGTCTTCGCCAACATCCTCAAATACATCCGGATGGGGGCCAGCTCCAACTTCGGAAACATGTTCAGCGTCCTGGGGGCAAGCATTTTCCTGCCGTTCATCCCCATGGCCCCGCTCCAGATCCTGACCAACAACCTGCTCTACGATTTCTCGCAGGTCCCCATCCCCGCGGACGACGTGGATCCCGAACAAATCGCCAGGCCGAGACCCTGGTCGATGAACGCCATCTCCCGGTTCATCCTGTTCATCGGCCCGTGCAGCTCCGTCTTTGATTACACCACCTTTTTCATGATGCTCTACGTCTTCGGCTGCTGGGATCCAGCCCACAAGTCGCTCTTCCAGACCGGCTGGTTCGTTGAGTCGCTCTTGACGCAAACCCTGATCATCCACGTCATCCGTACGAACCGAATCCCTTTCCTTCAGAGCTGGGCGAGCTGGCCGCTGATCGTGACCACCGCGGTCATCATGCTTCTCGGCGCCTGGTTGCCCTTTTCGCCCATTGGCCCGGCGTTCGGGTTCGCCCAGTTGCCGGCGCTCTATTGGCCTCTCCTCGCTGTGACGTTACTCGGTTACGTCCTGCTGACCCAGGCGGTGAAGACCTGGCTCTTTCGGAAGGGCTGGGTTTCGGAATAGCGCCCGCACGAGGGGAGCAACCTTTCGCCTGGAATACAATGAAACGTGATGGCCCTACTTGAACCCATCATCGCTGTCGTCCCCAGGAGATTGGCCGCATGCAAGAGAAGAACGCCCCGCACGATCTTCGCGCGATCGCTCACAAAGCAATGACCGATCGAGGGCTCGAACCCGACTTTCCTCCCGATGCGATTCAGCAATTGAATGGCATCCAGGGTCCAGCGCGAAACGGACCATGCGATTCGTGACCTCCGCAATTGCCTCTGGTGTTCGATCGACAACGATACGTCGAGAGATCTGGACCAACTCACCGTGGCGGAGAGGCTCGCTGCGGCCCGGGTCAAAGTCCTGGTCGCTATTGCGGACGTCGATGCGATCGTCAAACCCGTGTCGCCGATCGATCGACACGCCCGGACCAACACGACCTCCGTGTACACGGCCGCTGAAATCTTCCCCATGCTGCCGGAAAGACTCTCTACCAACCTGACTTCTCTGGGCGAGGGGGAGGACCGGCTTGCCATCGTCATCGAGATGGAGGTGGCTGCCGACGGATCCATTCCGGAATCCCAGGTGTACCGAGCCCTGGTCAACAACCACGCCAAGCTCGCGTACCGCAGCGTTGCGGCGTGGTTGGACGGCAAGGACAAGATGCCCGAAAAGATCGCCAGGACCAAGGGTTTGGAGGAACAGCTGCGGATGCAAGATCAGATCGCCCAGGTCATGAAATCGGTGCGCCACCTGCACGGCGCCCTGGACCTTGAGACCATCGAGCCAGAAGCGGTGCTGAGGGACGGGCAGGTCGTGGACCTGCGCCTGGAACGGAAGAACCGGGCCCAGGAGTTGATCGAAGACTTCATGATCGCGGCCAACGGGGTGTCCGCGCAGTTTCTTGACAGGCATGGCGTCCCGGCACTCCGCCGCATCGTGCGCTCTCCGGAACAGTGGGAGGCCATTCGTAAGGTGGCCGAGGGATTCGCGGACCACCTCCCCGCCGATCCCGATTCCAGGGCGCTGGCGGCCTTTCTGACGCGGCGCCGCCTGGCGGACCCGCTGCGCTTCCCCGACCTGTCGCTGACCATCGTCAAGTTGCTGGGGCCCGGCGAGTATGTCCTTCAGCTCCCCGGGCAACAGTCAGCGGGACACTTCGCTTTGGCAGTGCGGGAGTACAGCCATTCCACCGCACCGAACCGCCGCTTTCCCGACCTGATTACCCAGAGGCTGCTGAAAGCCGCACTGGCGGGAGGCAAGCTTCCCTATAGCCCTGCTGAATTGACGCAGCTGGCGACGCATTGTACTGAGCAGGAAGATGCGGCCAAGAAGGTGGAGCGTCAGGTGCGGAAATCCGCTGCGGCGCAGTTCCTGGCCGGCCGGATTGGGGAGACCTTCGATGCCCTTGTCACCGGTGCCTCCAATAAAGGAACCTGGGTGCGGCTCCTGAAGCCTCCTGCCGAAGGCAAGCTGGTGAGCGGGCACGAGGGAGTCAAGGTCGGCGACCAGATCAAGGTCCAGCTCACCAGCCTGAATGTCGAGCGAGGATTCATCGACTTTGTGCGCTCAGGTAAATGAAATGCCGACTTGCTGGGTGACGGCCGGTCCTCATTGATAATTCACTACCGTTACCGCCAAAAAACCTTTTATCATGGAGCCGCCAGAAAGATCCGTGCCGCTGATCGACGGGCCTGTCGAGGTCCGAGCCCCAAGCGGTTGCCCAGGAGTCATTTTACGGACCACTTTCTGGGAATACAAGCACACGACAAGGGTCTGTCGGCGGCACGGTTCCGCTCGACGCCGTGATTCGCGCATTCCGGGGACAATCTTGCCGGCCCACAACCTGCATTCAAACGATAACTCATTATCTACAAATAAAGTCCTGTCCGAGACGATCGCGGACTTCTGGAGTCCGCATGAGTCGATCCACGAGCGGGCGCGGAACTCGCTGCCGCAGTACGGCGCCGTGGCCATCGAGCCGCTCCTGGCGTCGCTGCGCTCCGTCTCCTCCCTCACGAAAGAGCAACGGGATTAGCTGCCGCTGCTCCTGGCGACGATCGGACCCGCGACCATCCCAGCCTTGATCCCTCATCTGCACGACCCCCACGAACCGTCAAGACGACCGATGCCTACCGCGCTGAGCTGATGAAGGCACTCGACATCCACGACATCGCCAGCCTGACACGCTACGCCATCCGCATGGGCGTTGTGGCCCTGGACGCCTGACCCACTTCTTCGTCCGCCTCGGCGACTGGCACCGACGTCTCGCCTCGAGCAGCTTCGCACCACCCGCCCATTTCCCCACTGGTCACGGCGATCAGAGGCGAAGTCTAACCCGCAGCGGGAGTAAGTGTCCCGCTCACCCCTGGCTCTTTCCGCCCTCCCCTTTTTTTTCCGCCCTCCCCCCTGGTTTTTTTCTGCGTCCTTCGGCGGGCTGCGTGTCGATAACTCTATTGCAATCCGAAGAAGCGGTTTATTAACACCCTTGGGCACAACTTGCCCAGAGCAGGAATAATGGCCGACCCTGGGAAGATGACCCCGCCATCGGTCTTTACGAGAGAGAGCCATGCGAAAGCATTTGTTCACGGCCATGCTCGCCCTGGCGGCGGTCTCTGGCCTCGCCCGAGGAGACGGATTCGCCACACCACGGCCGGTCCTCCCCCCTTCCGTGCCGATGAGCCAGGCGGCCTCCCCGCCCTCACCGGTCAGCGCGGCATCGGTCCCGCCCACCGGTGTCGTCCTCAATAGCCAGCCATGGTCCGACCCCGGTGAGCCGGACGCCAACGCGGGCTGGACCTGCGGCCCTCCCAAGTGTTTCTGGGTGAGGGGCGAGTATTTACTGTGGTGGATCAAAGACAGCCAATACCCCCCTCTGATCACAACCGGCCAGCCTGGCACTACCGCTTTGCCCGGTGTGCTCGGGCAGCCGGACACGAAGGTGCTGTTCGGCGGCAACGTGGATAACCAGGTGCGCTCCGGGGGCCGTTTCAGCGGCGGCTTTTGGCTCAACGACTGCCAGACGATCGGTCTCGAAGGTAGCTATTTCTTCCTCGGGTCTCGCTCGGTGGGTTTCAACGGTAGCGGAGCGCTGCTTGCCCGTCCCTTCTTCGATGTACTCACCGGCATGCAGAACGCGCAACTGGTGTCCTTCCCCGGTATCGCCAACGGGCAGATTCACCTGTCTGCCCCCAGCAGCCTCCAGGGGGCGGAACTCAACATGCTTTGCATCCCCTGTTGCAAGCCTGGTTGCGACGCGGGCGCCGACCAAGCTGGCCGCTCTGGGGATAAGCCGTTGCTCAACAACCATTGCAACACCTTCTGCGGCTGCAACTACTGGGTGAACCTGCTGGCCGGCGTCCGCTACCTGCAACTGGACGAGGGCCTCGGCATCACCGAGAGCAGCCTGGTGAACCCGGCCCTGCCTGCAGGCAGCCCGCTCTTTGGTGGCAGCACCATCACCATTGCCGACCAGTTCACCACCCACAATTACTTCTACGGTGGACAGATCGGGGCCCAGGCGGAGTTTTGCTGGGGACCGGTGTTTGTCGATGTCCTGGGCAAGGTCGCCCTGGGCACGACGCAAGAGGTCGTTGACATTCACGGTGCGACGGCGATCACCTCCCCGGCCGGGACAACGGTGGTGTACCCTGTCGGATTCCTGGCCTCGGCGAGCAACAGCGGCCACTTTACCCGCGATCAGTTTGCGGTGGTCTCCGAACTCGGGACCAACCTTGGCTGCCAGATTACCAGACACGTGCGGGCCTACGTCGGCTACACGTTCCTGTACTGGAGTTCGGTCGTCCGTCCGGGGGATCAGGTCGATGTCGGCCTGAGCGGCACCCAGATCCCGACCGACACCCGGTTCAACCCCCAGGCTAGCGCGACACGTCCAGCAGTCCTCTTCCAAAGCACGGACTTCTGGGCTCAGGGCATCAACTTCGGCCTGGACTTCCGCTACTAACCGAGTGGGAGGGTTCCGTTTGCGCCCTCCTCTCCCCTGGCAAGCCGTGGCGTGTTCTCGTGCCCATTGCCGCCGAGAGTGTGCCGCGCCAACGGAGATGCGATCCATGACATTTTCTCTGCGTGGACTGCTGAGTCGCCTTGTCAAGAAGGCCACGGGCGAGGCCGTGACGCCGCCCAGGCCCAACTTCCAGCCGGCCCTGGAGTCCCTTGAGGACCGCCTGGCGCCGGCCCTCATTGTCTCCGAGATCCCGCCCGGCCTCCTGTTCCTGGTTGGCCCCACCGGCCCGGCGGGACCAGTGGGGCCGGCGGGCCCGGCGGGCGGGCCGACCGGGCCGGCGGGGCCGGCGGGAGGTACGGGGCCGGCGGGGCCGGCGGGGCCGACGGGAGGTACAGGGCCGGCGGGGCCGGCGGGAGGTACGGGGCCAGCGGGACCGGCGGGAGGTACGGGGCCGGCGGGACCGGCGGGGCCGACGGGAGGTACAGGGCCGGCTGGACCGGTGGGAGTTCCGGGACCGACGGGGCCGGCGGGGGCGACGGGGCCGGCGGGGCCGGCGGGGCCGACGGGGCCGGCGGGCGGGCCGACGGGGCCGACGGGGCCGACGGGGCCGACGGGGCCAGGGGGTGGGGCGACAGGGCCAACGGGGCCGGCGGGAGCTACGGGGCCAGCAGGGCCAGCGGGGCCAACGGGAAGTACGGGGCCGGCGGGAGGTACGGGGCCGGCAGGGCCGGCGGGGCCAACGGGAGGTACGGGGCCGGCAGGGCCGGCGGGGCCAACGGGGCCGGCGGGGCCGGCGGGAGGTACGGGGCCGGCAGGGCCGGCGGGGCCAACGGGAGGTACGGGGCCGGCGGGGCCGGCCGGAGCTACGGGGTCGGCCGGGGCTACGGGGCCGGCCGGAGCTACGGGGTCGGCCGGAGCTACGGGGCCGGCCGGAGCTACGGGCGCAACGGGAGCGTCCGGTGGCATTGCCGCCTACGGGTACATCTTCAACGAAAGTCCAGAAACAGTCGCAGTTGAGGCGAATGTCATCTTCGATTCGACCGGTCCGGTACTCGGCATCACCCACGCGCCCGGGACCGCCCAGGTCATGGTCACCGCCGCGGGAGTCTACGCGGTCACCTTCTCGGTGTCGGGTGTGGAACCGAACCAGTTCGCGCTGTTCGTGAACGGCGCCCCGGTGACGGACACCGTGTACGGATCGGGCGCCGGCACCCAGCAAAACACCGGCCAGGTCATCCTCAACCTGTCGGCCGGCGACGTCCTGACCCTGGTGAACCACTCGTCGGCCGCCGCAGTCATCCTCCAGACGTTGGCCGGAGGCACGCAGACGAACGTGAACGCGTCGCTCCTCATCGAGAAACTCGCCTAGTTTCAAAAGGGATAGGGCGTTAGGCGAGTGGCAGGAAATCGTAGACCTCACGCTCCGCGTGAGGAAGCTTCCTCACGCGGAGCGTGAGGTCTACGGTGGGTACACCGATTCCTTGCCGCTCGCCTAACCGGACGCCGCATACGCAGGCGGATCTGGCCTCCGCGGAGGAGTGGTTCCATGGCCCGAGTCTGTTTGAACATGATTGTCAAGAACGAGACGGCGATTATCGAGCGGTGTCTCGCTGCTGCGGCGCCGCACATTGACTGCTACGTCATCTGCGATACCGGCTCGACCGATGCGACGGTCGAAATCATGCGGCGGTTTTTCGATGCCGGGGCATTCCGGGCCGGATTCCGACGACCACGTTCCGCAACTTCGAGCAGGCCCGCAACGAGGCGCTCGACGCGGCCCGCGGCAGCGACCTCGAGTTTGACTACATCCTCCTTTGCGATGCCGACATGGAACTTGTCGCCGTGCGACCGGGCTACAGGGACGAACTCAAGGAGCCGGCGTACTGGGCAGTCCAGCAAACAGCCAGCGGAGACCTTGCTTACGACAACCTGCGCCTGCTCCGGCGGGATGTGAAGGCACGCTACCGGGGCGTGACGCACGAGTACCTGGATGTGCCTGGCGTCTCCCGGCGGCGCTTTGACGGTATCCAGTTTCTCGATCATGCAGCGGGCGCGAACCGCGCTAACAAGTTCGAGCGCGACATCGCGCTTCTGGTCGATGAGCTCAAGCAGGAGCCGAACAACGCACGCTCCGTGTTCTACCTGGCACGCTCCTACGACGACCTGGCGATGACCCGGCCCAACGACCCCAGTGCCGGCGAGTGGCGGCAGAAAGCGATGGACCGCTACCGCGAGCGCTCGACGCTGGCTGGCTACGCGGACGAGGCCTATTATTCGCTCTACCGTCTGGGCGTGCTGCGCCTGGCGGAAGGCGACGGCCTGACCATTCTTCTGGAGGCCTGGCAGCGCTGTCCGCACCGCTGGGAGCCGGTCCACGAGGCGACCCGTTGGCTCAATGAGCGCGGCCTCTACCAGGCGTCCCATGCGCTCAGCAAGCAGGCCCTGGCGCGCCCCGCCGAGCCATCGGGCCTGTTCATTTCCCTCAATGTCTACGACCACCTGCTGCTCTTTGAGCACAGCATTTCCGCTTACTACGTGGGCCAGGACCAGGAGAGTCTGGACGCCTGTAACGCCCTCCTTGCCCGGCCACTACCCTCGCACATCGAAGCGGCCGTGCGGCGCAATCTGGTCTTTCCGCGGCAAAGGCTGGCCAGCCAGGATAACCATTCGGTTCTGCCGGGTTGCAGCTGTCCACAGCTGGCAGGTGTGCCTGCGATGTCTGTATGGCAGCGGATGGATCTGCTGGAGTCTTCTGCTTCACGCCTCGGCGAGTTCCCGTTGATGAACTGCTTGGAGCCCCTAACACAGGGCGAGGAGGGGCTTGAGCGCACCGCTCGCCGGTGAAGCCGCTTGTTGGCGGGCCAGGCACAGGCACGCCTGGCGCGAAGCCAAACTCAAGCAACAGAATTTCCGGGCGGGGCCTGGGTGTGCGGTTCTGGCACAGGGTGCCGGCCAGCAGAAGAAGTCAGACGGTCCTGGCACAACGTCCATCATTCGTAAACAATAGCTCCTTAATGCTTTGCAGCACTCGTTTCGCAGATCGGCAGGCTTCGGCATGAAAAATGCTATTTGTATTGTGCAGTCAAGATTGAGATGGTCGGATGACTCCTGCTGGCGCAAGGCGCTGGGCGTCGGCCGGATGGACAGCGAGGGGAGCCGCCAGCTGATCAGGTCTTCTGCGAAGCGGAACGTGAACCAGAGGTCTTCGTACTGCGGTGCCATGCTACTCCCTTTCTGCCCATACTCGCACATCTCCCTCGTCATCAATCTCGACGTGGATGACGTTCGGACTGCAGCAGACGGGGCAATCCTCGACGTATTCCTGGCGTGATCCTGCCGTCAGGTCGATGGGCACCACGATCTCTTCACCACAGGAATCGCAGTTGTAACTGGCCTCGTCCTTCATCGTCTCGCCTCACGCAGCAGAGCGAGGCTATGGTTTCTTCGCTTGGCGGCAAGAGGGTGGCTCGGCCAGGGTCAGGACAACGAACGCTTCGCCGGTCACGGTGCTGATGTCGTGGTGCAGGCTCACCACCTGGACGCCAGTGATCTCCTGGACCAGCGCTTGCAGGAGCGGCTTCGCCGTCTCGATCAGATGGGTCCGTACTTGCTTGAGCAAGTCCCTCCCCTTCTCGGACGGGATTTTGGCAAGTTGTTGTTCGGCGGGTGTCAACAAACCCTGGAGCCGGACGACGACGAAATCGCCGAGCAGGTAGGCGTGAATGTCCTTGGGGCCTCGGCCCCTGCATTCCTGCTCAAAGCGACTGATCCCTTCGCAGATGGCGGCCTCGATTTCTCCTTGGGTTTTCATCGTGCCGGCAACTCCGAGACGGTCGCCAAGATTTGCAGCACCTTCCCGAAATCGCCCGGCTTGACCAGGTGGTGATCGAACCCCGCCTCCTGCGAACGCTGCCGGTCGCTCTCCTGTCCGTACCCGGTCATGGCGACCAGCACGGCGTTCTGGAGAGCGGGCTGCTGACGTAGCCGCTTCGCTACCTCAAAACCATTGAGTCCCGGCAAGCCGATGTCCAACAGCACCACGTTCGGTCGGTAATCGAGGGCCGCTTCCAGGACCGTCGAGCCGTCGTAAGCCGTCCGAACATCATGGCCGGATTCTTTCACCAGCAATGCCAGGGTCGTCACCGTATCCACGTTGTCATCCACCACCAACACCCGCAAGGATGGTCCGGTCGGCTGGGCTTTTTCGGTCGGAGGCAATGACGCCTGCGGCTGGGGAGGCGACACCACCGGCAGACGCACGACGAACTCGCTGCCTTGCCCCAAAGCACTGGAAGCCGTCACCGTTCCCCCGTGCATTTCCACGAGCCGTTGCACCAAAGCCAGTCCGATGCCCAACCCGCCTTGCGAGCGGTCCAGGGACCGTTCCGCCTGCGTGAACAGGTCGAAGATGCGGGGCAGGATTTCGGGGGCGATGCCGACGCCCGTATCCCGCACACGCAGCACCGCCTCCTCGCCCTCTTGTTGGACAGTCAGCCAGATGTGACCGCCTTGGTCGGTGTACTTGGCGGCATTGGTGAGCAGGTTCACCACCACCTGTTCCAGCCGGGCAGCGTCGGCGTGCAGCCAGATCGCTTGCGTCGGCAGCGACACCGTGAGTTCATGCTTGCGTTGGTCGATCAGCGAGCGGACCGTCGCCACCGCATTTTCCACGACGACGCCCACGGCGATCCGTTCTTGGTGAAGCTGAATCCTGCCTGTGGTAATGCGGGAGACTTCCAGCAGGTCATCAACGATCCGTGTCAGTTGTCCCACCTGACGCTCAATGATGGCGGCCGATTGCTGGAGGACCGGGTTCTCGATGCCTTGCAGACGATTCCGGTTGCTGTGCAGGCGCAGGAGAAGGGCGGCATTGAGGATGGGGGCAAGGGGGTTGCGAAGTTCATGCGACAGCATCGCCAGGAATTCATCTTTGCGGCGGTCCAGGTCGGCCAACGCCGCCGCCTGCTCCTGCGTCAGTCGCTGCAAGCGGCTGCGTTCGGTGATGTCACGGATGTTGCATTGAACGACTTGGTGATGGTTCTCCGCATAGACGTTGCTGACGAACTCGACTTCGACCTTCTGCCCGCTTCTGCTTTCCAGGGGCAGATTCTCGTAGCGGACGTAGCCCTTCTCTTGCAGTTCCCGGTAAGCGGCCCGGCTCTCCTCGATGTCTCGGAACAGGCCGATCTCCCACAGTTCCTTGCCCAAGAACTCATCGTGCGAGTAGCCCAACAAGGCCGTCATGAACGGGTTGGCGTCGATCACCTTCCCCGTGTCGGCGTCGAGGATGAGGATGCCGTCCTTGGCCGTTCTGGAACAGCCGCCGATACCGGACTTCGGAGTCCTTCATGGCGGCTTCCGCCCGCTTGCGGTCGGTAATGTCCTCGATGGCAAGAAGGATCAAATCCGGGTCGTCGCTCGTCTGGAGCGAACCTGCGGGCGTTGAGCAGCATGGTCCTTCGCCCGATAGCCGGGAAGGCGTGTTCAACCTCGAAGTCTTCAACGGGATGGCTGTTGCTCAGGACTTGGGCCAGCAGCGTCCGCAGTTGGGGGATGTCCCACTGACCGTTGCCCAAGTCGTAGACGAAGCGGCCCTCCGTCTCTTCTTTCGAGGCATGGAAGTCCCGGTAGAAGGCGGCGTTGGCCGTCCGGACCCGCAGGCTCTTGTCGAGGACCACGAACGGCTCTCGCAAGGTCGCAATGATGTTCTCGGCGTAGGCAAGGGCGTGCTGCTCTGGTGTTCGCTTGTCAATGTTCGCTTCCATCTCGCCCTCCATCTCCTGTCGTTCTCGGAAGGTGTTTCGTGAGCGGCAACCTGGCCGAGCAGGCAGTTTCCGGGCGGCGCAAAAAGGTCGGTCGCCACGAGCGCGGATGATCCGTTGCCCTGCGGCGCTCACGTCTGACTTCCGGAACGATGGCTCCACTGGGTTTCTCGTTGTTTCTGCCAGCGTACCTTGACGTCTTTCTTATAGCCAGCTTGCAAAGTCGTCTGTACGCTATCCGACAGACAGGAAAGCCCTGGAGGAATTCCGTCATCGGTCATGAGCCTTCCCTTCGTGTTCAACCGAACAGGCACACGAATTCCTCGTTGATCCTCCGGTAGCACTCGCAAGAACCGGCCTTCAGGCCCTCCCGGTCGAGGACGGTGCATTTCCCCCGGCTGTAGCGGATCAAGCCTTCCTCTTGGAAGGGTTCGAGAACCTCGGAGACGGTGGAACGCCGCACGCCGAGCATCTCGGCCAGGAACTCGTGCGTCATCGGGAACACGTCCGAGTGCGCCCGGTCCTGGGTCATCAACAGCCAGCGGCAACAGCGCTGGTGAACCGAGTGCAGGCCGTTGCAAGCCACCGCCTGCGAAACCTGGGCCAGAAAGGCGGTGTGGTAGAGGACCAGCAACCGGCGCAAGGGGCTGTCCCGGCTGACCTCTTCCCGCAGCACGTCCTCAGCCATCCGCAGGGCCTCGCCGGGAACCTGCACGATCACCCGGTTGGCCGTTGTCTTGGCCCCGACGAGAAGCGGCAGGCCCACCATGCCCTCGTCCCCTATCGTCGCTACCTCGATGGCCCTGCCGTCTTCCATCACGGTCAGAGCCGAGACGACACCCCGGTTCGGGAAGTAGGCGTAGTCGATGGGCGACCGAGCCTCGTAGAGGACGTGCTTCAACGCCAGCGGGACGACTTGCAGGCGGGGGAGGAGGCGCTGGTACTCCTCCGGGGGCAACCGGGCCAGGAGCCGGTTCCCCTGCGGCGCAGCAGGCGGTTTGGTCTTCGGCATGGCTCACCACCCTCCCAGCCTTCCAGCAAGTGTCCGCAGGGCGAAGGCGATGTCGGACAGCCCGTGTTGCTCGGTTGCGTTCACGTCTGGTCCCGTAGCAGTGGTTCGTGAAATGGTCCGTCTGTCTGCCAGCAGACCATTCTATCCTTTTGTCTGCTGGCAGACACACGGCGTCTGTACGGTTTCCGACATGACGGCAAGATTTTTTTTGCGATAATAGACCCAGAAGGACAAGGGCCGGGCCTGGTGCGGCGCACCGTCCCCGGTCCCGACCGCAGCGAGGAGGCGTACAATGGCTAAACATCGCAGAATCCACGTTCCCGGCGAGAACCGGCTGTTGGCTGCTTTGCCGAAGGACGAGTACGACCGCTTGCTCCCCCATTTGGAGAAGGTGTCCTTACCCTTGAAGGACATCCTCTACGAGGCGAACGGGCCGATTGCGCACGTCTTTTTCCCGCTCAACGGCGTGGTTTCCCTGGTCATCATGGACAGCGGCTTCACCCTCGAAGTGGGCATCATCGGCAACGAGGGCCTGGTGGGCACTCCGGTCTTCCTGGGGTCCGACCGCAGCCCTACCAGGGCGATTGCGCAGATTCCGGGCGAGGCCCTGCGGATGGAGGCCAAGGTCTTTCAGAAGGAGATGAGGCGGGGTGGCCCGTTGCACGGCCTGGTCCAGCGGTACACCCAGGCGATGATAAACCAGATTTCGCAGTCCATCGTCTGCAACCACCGGCACTCCGTCGAGAAACGCATGTGCCGCTGGCTGCTGATGAGCCACGACCGGGTGGGGGCCGACGAGTTCCCGCTCACCCATGAGTTCCTGGCCCAGATGCTCGGCGTGTGCCGCCCCACCGTGACCGCCGTGGCGGGCACCCTCCAGAAGGCCGGGCTGATTAACTACCACCGGGGCAGAATTACCATCATCGACCGGAAGGGGCTGGAAGCGGCTTGCCTGCGAATGCTACGAAGTGGTCGCAAAGGAGTTGGACCGCTTGCTCGGCTGACGCCGGGAGCCTGCCGACTTCGTGAGGGAGCCGCTTCGATTTTTCCACGAGAAGGAACGGCACGGTGGGTATTCCGCTCTTTGCCGTGTAACGCCGCAACATCGCAGCGACGAGGACGTCACTTGCAACGCCCACGCCGCTGGGGACTCACATTCCCCGTTCTGGGCGTCAATGACCGCAATGGCCGATGCTCATTTAACGGCTTGCGTACATCTTATTCCATACCGTGGGATTTGCCTTGAACCGACAACCAAGCAGGTCATTGACCTTTGTGTCGGCGTCCCGATCCCGATAGCGTTCGATCACAGGTAACAATACCCGTCGCCAGAACTTGGCGCTGGGGTGATTGCCGCGCCGGAGCATGACCCGCTCCAGGTCGCCGAACTGGTTGAACAGAAACAGCGGTGGTAGCAGGTGCAGGCGAAGTAGCCGTTGTAGCCGAGGCCCCGAGCGATACAATGAAACAAGCGGCGGACCGCCGATGAACCTTGGGTCCGCCCCGACAAGCAGTTGAGTCGAAGTCGTCGGAAGACTAGGCGAAGAGCAACCCGGCTGTGCCGAGGGCTCGTTGACGAGTAGGCCGACGTGGTCGAATCCCTCATCAGGGTGTTCCACCACGGCGGCCTTTTTTCTTGGAAGCGCGAAACGGGGGCAACCACCGGGTAGGAACAGGATGGACAAGACCAAAGCAACCATGGCACAACAGATTGCCCAGGCGGCAATCGCTTTCGAGCAGCGCCGCACGGGCAGCCACGTGCCCAAGTCGGTGACCGTGGTCCTGAGTGAGGGCACCCTGGTGATCACGCTGCACGATGCCTTGTCGCCGGCCGAAAAGGCCCTGGCCAGGACCCCGGCAGGCGCCGCTCAGGTGCAGGAGTTTCACCGGCAGCTGTTCAACAGCTCCTCCGACTCGCTGCGGCAGGAGATCAACCGGATCACCGGGATGACAGTGCGCGAGGCGACCGCGACGGTCGAGCCGGCGAGCGGCGCCGTGGTGCAGGCCTTCACCAGCGGTGCCGTAGTCCAGGTGTTCTTGCTGGGCGGGAACGCCCCGACGGAAGTGTGGAGCGAAAGTACACCAGGCAAATCGTCATGAAAACGGAGGTTCTACCACGTGGATCAAATCGAGGAACAGCCAGAAATCCGTCTGCGTGGAAGAGTATCCCGCGTGGAACGAACCCGGCCAGTTCCTCTTGTTGAGTGAGGAGTAAGTCAAATGACCGTCAGTACGATTCTGAGCTGGATGTTGTGTGGCCTGATCGTAGGCCTGATTGCGCGCCTCTTTGTCCGAGGGCGGCTGAACATCAGCCTGCTCCTGACGATGGTGTTGGGCATTGTCGGGGCTATCGTGGGCGGCTTCCTCTACTCGTTAGTCCAGGGAGCGCCGAGTGAGCCTTTCTCTCTTAGTGGCAACGCCTGGCACGGCTGGATCGTGTCGATCCTCGGGGGCATCCTCGTTCTCTGGGCCTATGCAGCCATTCACCCGCGGCGGTGGTGGCAGTGATGCCCCGAGTGGCACGGGCAATGGGGAGGGAAGGTAGAGCCATGCTTGAACCAGGGCGACAAGTATCAACAGCTGATGTCATGGATACCATGATTTCTATTTTTCCACGCTGCTTGCGCTGCAACCAAATCTGGATTTGTTTGAGGATGAAGTCATGGCGATCGGTTTTGTTTTCTGGCTGCTGATGATCCTGTGGCTGCTGTTCGGGCTCTACTGGAACCGCAACGACATCCGGGGGGCAACTATAGCATCCTGGGCGGCAACCTGATGTTGTTCGTCCTGCTGTTCCTGCTGGGTTGGAAGGCGTTCGGCTTCGTCATCCAGGGGTGACGGGGCCTTGACGCTGGTTATTCGCTTACCCTGGCAGATCACCATTGTGATGAGCGTGGTTTTTCGACCTGTCAGATGGCGTGAGGATACAAAGGAGCGCACTCATGCACAAACACCACCACAAGCGTGCAACCCTGGCACAGTCTGATTCGACTGGACCAACGACTGCAACGCAAACAGCCTCCTCTGCCGACAAGGACCACAACGCCCAGTTGGTCTCCGTGGAAGACATTCGGCTCTGTGCCTACCGGAAATGGGAGAGCGCGGGAAAGCCGACCGGGAACGGCATCCAGTTCTGGCTGGAAGCGGAACAAGAGCTGGTGCAAGGGAAGTAGGCAGGAGCTTTCCGGGCAATCAGTCAAAGCAGCATCAGGCCCCGGATGCTGCCGTTTCGCCAGGCAGCGCTCCTGACCGTTCCCGTGCTCGGGAGCAGGAGGAAAGCGACGATGACCACCAACAACACGTAGACTATTCTCAGGAGGTGATGCGTGGAAATAACCAGGCCCCTTTTTGTCTCGACCTATCCGCCGGAAGAGTGCGGGCTGGCTACGTTCACCCGGGATTCGGCCGACGCGGTGGACCAGGCGGCGTGTGAGGCGGTGTCCTCGGTGGCGGCCATCCGGAAGACCCACCCGCTCGAGTACGAAGACCCCCGAGTGGTTCACGTCATCGATAACAACCGCAGGGGGGCGTATCGCCTCGCGGCCGAGGTGGCCAATGACGGCCCGTGTGACGTGGTCAGCTTGCAGCACGAGTTCGGCCTCTATCCTGGGGAATGGGGGTGCCAGGTATTAGACTTCGTGCAGCGCTGCCGCAAGCCCCTCGTCACCACCTTCCATACGCTGCTCACTCAGCCGGGCCCGCAGCCACGCCGCTTGATCCAGCAACTGGCCCGCCAGAGCCACGGCATCGTGGTCATGACCCAGGTCGCCGCCCGGCTGCTGGAAGCCGTTTATGATGTCTCGGGCCAGCAGGTGCGGCGTGATTCCCCACGGGGTCCCCGTGGTCGCGCGGGAACGCGACCACGCCCCGAAGACTCGACTCGGGCTGGCAGGCCGGCGCGTCCTCTGCACCTTCGGGCTCATCAACCGGGGGAAGGGTCTGGAATTCATGATCGAGGCCATGCCCCGGATCGTCGCCGCTTTCCCGGATGTGGTCTACCTGATCGTGGGCGCCACCCACCCCCAGGTCAAGCGCTGCGAGGGAGAGGTTTACCGCGAGTATCTGGCCGCCAAGGCCCAGGCCCTGGGCGTGGGCGATCACGTCCGCTTCGTGAACCGCTATCTCAGCCTGCCCGAACTCCTGGAACACTTGCAGTCCTGTGACGTCTACGTCACGCCCTACCCCGGCAAGGACCAGATCGCCAGCGGCACCCTGGCGTATGCCCTGGCCGCGGGGGGCGCGGTGGTGAGCACGCCGTACCTGTACGCCGAAGAGGTCCTGGCCGAAGGCCGGGGCCTGCTCGTGCCCTTTGCCGACAGCGGGGCCCTGGCCGAGGCGACGCTCCGTTACCTGGGTGAGCCCGCGTTTCAGGCCCAGACCCGGCGCAAAGCCTACGACTACGCCCGGCGGATGTTCTGGCCGAACGTTGGCCGGCACTACCGGAAACTCTTCGACCAGGTTGCCGTCGGCGCCAGGCGGGCCCAATCACTTTACCTCGCGTCTGTGCCGGCCCCAGAGGCAAGCGCGGCATTCCCGAACTGAGGCAAGGAGGCCGATCATGCTTTTCGGAGAGGAACTCACACTGGATCACCTGGACCGGATGACGGACTCGACCGGACTGATCCAGCACGCCATCTACAGTGTCCCGCGGCGCGAGAGCGGCTACACCACCGACGACAACGCCCGGGCCTTGCGCCTTTGTGCCCGGCTGTGGTGTCGGCACCCGGACGAGCGCCTGCTGAGCCGGGTGGCAGGGTATCTGAGCTATCTGGAGTTCGCCCGTCGTCCCGGCGGGGGGTTCCATAATTTCCTCAGTTACCAGCGGCACTGGCTGGATGCGGAGGGCGGTGGCGATTGCCAGGGCCAGGCGGTGCTGGCCCTGGCCGAAGTGGTCGGCAGCAGTCTGCCCGACGATTTCCGGGCGTTAGCGCGCGAGCTGATCGAAGCCGTCCTGCCCACCCTCGCGGATTTGCGCAGCGTGCGTTCGCAGGCTTACGTGATCCAGGCCTGGAGCCGGCTGTGGACGGCGGGGGTGAAAGACATCGAGCCCTTCGAGGCCGTCGCCTGGTCCGCGGCCCAGCGCCTGGTGGAATGCTACCACCGGTCTTCGCGGCCGGACTGGCAGTGGTTCGAGTCGCGCATGACCTATGCCAACGCGGTGTTGCCCCATGCCCTGTTCCTCGCCGCCCGGCGCTGGCCGCAGCAGCAGTTTCTCCCAGTGGCGGAAGCGTCGTTCGCCTTCCTCGACCAGGCCACGACGGCGGCATCTCCCTCTCCCCTGGCGGGAGAGGGTGGGGGTAATGGAAGAAACATCTTCTGGCCGGTCGGAAACAACGGCTGGTATCCGCACGGGGGGGAAAAGGCTCCCTACGACCAGCAACCCGTGGAGGCCGCCACGATGGCCGATGCCGCTCTCGCCGCGTTCGATCTGCTGAACAAGGAGAATTACCTGGCCACCTTCCGCCGGGCCCGCGACTGGTTCCACGGTCACAACAGCACGTGCCAGCCGCTTGCCGACGTCCGCCGCGGCGCTTGCCATGACGGCCTGCAACCGTCCGGCGTCAATCGGAACCAGGGCGCGGAATCGACGCTGGCCTACCTGTTGGTCGAAGAGCGGAACCTCGAGACCCAGCAGGCAGCCGCTGAGGACCGCAAAGTCGCGGCAGCCAGCGCGTGAATGCCAAGGCGGTGTGAAGGAATAGGTTGGTCCGGCCTCCTGTCCCGTGGGTGCGCTGCGCGACCCACGGGACTTCCGAGGGGCACGAAGGGACCTTTCAGCAAGGGAAACCGACATGGTTCGAGAATCGAAAGCACCGAATCTCTACACCGACTTGTTCCGGCGCCATACTGCCAATCCGATCCTCACGGCGCGGGACTGGCCTTACCCAGCCCACACGGTGTTCAACGCCGGGGCGTGCCAGATCAAGGACGAGACCGTTCTGCTGGCCCGCGTCGAGGATCGGCGGGGCCATTCCCATCTGACCGTGGCTCGGAGCAGCGACGGCGTGTCGAACTGGCACATCGACTCCAAGCCCAGTTTTGCCCCCGACCCGGCCAGTTTCTCGGAGGAGGCCTGGGGCGTGGAAGACCCGCGCCTGACCTGGGTCGAGGAGCGCAAGGAGTGGATCATTGCCTACACGGCCTTCTCGCCAAGCGGGCCGCTGGTGTCGCTAGCCCACACCAAGGACTTCACCACCTTCACCCGCCTCGGCCCGGTCATGCCCCCGGAAGACAAGGACGCGGCCGTCTTTCCCCGCCGGTTTGGGGGCCGCTACGCCATGATCCACCGGCCGGTTTCCGCGGGCAGCTCGGGGGCACACATATGGCTGTCCTTCTCGCCGGACTTGACGCACTGGGGAGACCACCACATACTGCTGCATGCCCGGCGCGGCGCCTGGTGGGATGCCAACAAGATCGGCCTGAGTCCTCCCCCGCTGGAAACCCCGGAGGGCTGGTTGCTCCTCTATCACGGCGTGCGCAGGACCGCGGGGGGATGCCTCTATCGCCTGGGACTCGCTCTGCTCGATCTGGAGGACCCGCGTCGGGTGCTGCGCCGCAGCGACGAGTGGATCTTCGCGCCCGAGATGCCCTACGAGCGCCAGGGAGACGTCAACGGGGTGGTCTTTCCCTGCGGCTGGATTCTGGACAAGGCGACCGGGACGATCCGCCTCTATTACGGCGGCGCCGACTCCTGCCTGGCCCTGGCCACCAGCCAGCTTGCCGATCTGCTCGACTACCTGCGGAGCTGTCCTGCACCCCAGGCACGTAAACGCACTGGCATGATGTTGGTCGATTGAGGCCGAAGAGGAACCGTTCCCAGCCGGAACGGTTCCCTTACTCTTAAAACCACTAACGGAAAGGCGAGCGGCGCGGCGTCAGCCCGCCGGTAAAGGACAAGCACCGGCGGGCTGACGCCGCGCCGCTCGCCTTTCTGTTAGTGCCTCTTCCACAGGAACTTCGCCAGCCCTTGCGGGTGGGCCGGCCAGATGGCGGCGGTGACCAGGACATTACAGCGATCGAGGAGTTCGTGCTGAAATGCTGGCGGGGAGCCCAGTTCGGAGCCCCGCGAACCATCACCCCCTGGCCTTGAGGCGGACAGGTGGGACAGGTGTGACGCCCGGCTGGCTCCGGGCCAATTTCTCGGCCTCGACTTCGCTCGTGATCCCTTCCTGGATCATTGTGTGATGGCCGGGACTGGCCAGTTCCATCTCGTCCCACTCACTCTGCTCGCAAACGGCGACACCTCCGACAGCTTGCCTGAAGATGGTTCTGCGATAGACAACCCAGGCCGTGCAGTCTTCGGACTTCCTCATCAAATCCTCCGATCGGGTGCTTCGAGCGAGCTAAACTGTGAATTATACACCAGTCCAGTAGACATTACAAGGACCTTGCTGAGTAACTCTGCAATTCCGCAAGGTGGACGCTGGCAGGGGCGCCGGCCACGTCGCCAAAGGCACGTCGGGCCCAGCCGCACGGGCACCGCACCGCGGCCAGGGAAACCAGGTCCGCGACCACCGGTTCGCTTGCCGACCTGTTCTGGGTCATCCTTCTCATCCTTCCCGACACGTAAGATTCAACCCTTGCAGGAAACGACCGCTTGTTGATTCGTTGGCGGCAGGGCGTGGAATTCGCTGCGGCGGAACCCGGCCTGAGCGAAGATCTGCTCGTATTCCGCGAACACGTAAGCGTCGCCGTCATTGTAGCTGCCGCTCTGCACGCGCCAGTTCCGAATCACTGGCCCGTTCATCGGCGTACCGTTCGGGCCGCTTGCCCTTGAGGGCGCCCACCCGTCTTCCCCTCAGGCGATGATCTCGCTGATCGGGTTGCCGTGGTCGATGGCGAGCCGTTTGCGGCCCGGGACCTCCAGCCGGCGCGAATCGAGACCGAGCTGCTTCAGGATGGTGGCGTGGACGTCGGTGACGTAGTGCCGCGACTCGACGGCGTGGAAGCCGATCTCGTCGGTGGCGCCGTGGACCACGCCGCCTTTCAGACCGCCGCCCGCCAGCCAGACGCTGAAGCCGTAGACGTGATGGTCCCGGCCGTCCGCTCCCTGAGAGCCGGGAGTCCGGCCGAACTCGGTCGCGAAGACCACCAGTGTCTCCTGGAGCAGCCCCCGGCGATCGAGGTCCTCGAGCAAACCCCCAATCGGTTGGTCCACCGCCAGGGCGTTTCGGGCGTGGTTGGCTTTCAGGCCGCCGTGCGCGTCCCAGGTGCCCGCGCCGCCGGCCCCATGCTGGATCTGGATAAAGCGGACGCCGCGCTCGACCAGCCGGCGGGCGGCGAGCAGCTGCATTCCGAAATCCCGGCAGGCGGGACGGTCGATGCCATACAGCGCCTGCGTCTGGGCCGACTCCCGGGAGAAATCGACAATCTCGGGGATCGACTTCTGCATGCGGTAGGCCAGCTCGTAGGAGGCGATGCGGGCGGCCAGGGCGGGGTCGTCCGGATAGTCCTGGCCTCGCAGCTGGTTCAGGTTGCGGAGCAGGTCGCGCCCCACCGCCTGGCTGCCGGCCGGGACGGGGCGCTGGGGCGTACCGAAGTCCAGCGGGTTCTTCGGGTCGATGCGGAGCGGGATGGCGTCGTGGGCCGGGCCGAGATAGTAGCCGTCGCGGTTGTTCCAGTATTCCCGGTTGCCCATCGAGATGAACTGCGGCAGGTTCTCGTTGAGCGTGCCCAGTCCGTAATGGACCCAGGCGCCCAGCGTCGGGAAGTTGCCGTCGTTCTGGTGCCGGCCGGAATGGAACTGCGTCTGCGCCCCGTGGTTGCTGTCGGTGGTCCACGTGGAGCGCACCACTGCCAGCTTGTCCGCGTGCCGGGCCAGGTGCGGAAACCAGTCGCTGATCTCCATGCCGCTCTGGCCATGCTTCTTGAAGCCGACCTGGAGCGGGTAGAGGCGGTTGCGCTGGACGCCGTTGGCGTCCGGCACCACCAGGCGTTCCAGGGCCAGCTTCTTGGGGTCCTGGACGCCGGCGAACGGTGTCTCGGCGATGGTCTTGCCGGCGTACTTGTTGAGCATCGGCTTGGGATCGAAGCTCTCCAGGTGACTGAGCCCGCCGTTCATGAACAGCCAGATGACGCTCTTTGCCTTCGGGGGAAAATGCGGTTTGCCGTCCGGCGGCGACCAGCCCTCGGCCGCCCAGCCGTCACGATGGAGCATGGCGGCCAGCGCCAGCCCTGCAAAGCCCAGGGCCGAGTCAGCCAGGAAGGCACGACGTGTCAGGGAACCACTCATCACTGTTCTCCACAGAGAACTCACCACAGAGGACACCGAGAAGACAACAACAAGAATCATTGCTCAGAACACTAATCAACGCTAATCCACGCTAATCAGAATGCAGGTTTCCTTCCTTCGATTAGCGCCGATTACGCGCCGATTAGCGTTCCTTTGTTGTCTTCTCTGTGTCCTCTGTGGTGAGTTCTACCTGTTCTACCTCAGGGTCACGAAGTCGTTATGGTTGAACAGCACCGCCACCAAGTTGGCCCGGGCTACAGCTGCATCCGGGAGCTTTCGCCAGTCGGCGAGCGCCTTCAGGCTGGCCGCCTGTTCGGGGTCGCTCGGGGAGACGCCCAGCACGGCACGAAACGCCCGGCGGACAAAGAGTGCGTCGTCCGGCTTGTCGGCCGACAGCCGTTCCGCAACCAGGCGGGCGGCGTCGAGGACGATGCTGCTGTTGGTCAGCGCCAGCGCTTGCTGGGGGACGATGCTCTGGTCGCGGCGGTAGCACTCCCGGACGCTGGCCGCGTCGAAGGTGGTCAGGAACACGTTCCGCTCGTTGTTGGAGTGGAAGAAGTAGATGCTCCGCCGATTGGACTGCCCCTGAGCCGGCACCGGCGGCCCGCCGCGCGTGAGGTCCAGCGTCCCGGCCAGGTGACATATGGAGTCCCGCACCACCTCGGCTTCCAGTCGGATCGCCGAGCGCCGCCAGGAGCGGACGTTGTCGGGATCGCGAGCCAGGTTCGCCTCCCGGCCCTTGCTGGAGGACGACTGCCGGTAGGTCGCGGAGGTGACGATCAACCGGTGGATGCGCTTCATGCTCCAGCCGCCCTGGACCAGCTCGGTCGCCAGGAAGTCGAGCAAGGCGGGGTTGGTCGGCCTTGTTCCATGCAGTCCGAAATCAAACACGGTGGGGACCAGCCCCGTGCCCAGGTGCCGGGCCCAGAGATGGTTGACCGCGACCCGGGCCGTGAGCGGGTTGCGGGCGTCGGTGATCCAGCCGGCCAGCGCCTTGCGCCTCCCGGTGCTGCGCGGCGGGAACGGGACGGCGGGATCGTTCTGGGTGGAGCTGAGGAACCGCGTGGCGGACCAGCGGGCCCCCTCGAAGGGAGTAAACGTCTGGGAGGATCCCACCGGACCGGCGGCGGTCTTCTCCGCCTTTGCCAGGGCCTCCTTCGCCTGCGTGAGTTCTTTCTCGATGGCCGGCTTCTTATCCGCGGTCGCGCGTGTCAGCCGGAGGCGAGCCTCGGCGACGTGGTGCCGAGCCTTTGCCGCCGCCAGGCGGTGCTCGGCGCGGACCGCCTCCTCGGCCTTCGCCCGTTCGTCCCGCTTCGCCCAAACCGCCCGGCTGGCCTCGACACGGCTGGCCACGCTCTGGAGGTCGGCCTCCGCGACGGCCAGGGCCAGCTCGGCGACGAGCAGTTCGTCTCCACCCTGCTTGCTGCCCCCTGGCCCGGCCTTCCGGGCGGCGGCCAGCCGATCGCGCGCCGCCTTCAGGTAGGCCTCCACGACCCAGGGCCGCCGCTCCGGTTGCCAGGACTCGACCGGCAGGTCCACCGGCTGGATCTTCATCTCCTGGAAGCTCAGGAACGAAGGCACCCCGGGCAGAATGACATTGGATTTGTCGGGCTTTTTCTCATCGCCGCGGACGTAGAGGTAGGTCGGCACGTCGAGCCGGCCGTCGAAGACGCGGGGGATGCCGTCGCGCTCTAGATCGACCTCGCCCGGCACCTTGTCGAGTCGCACGTGGTACGGCTCAAAGAACGCCCTGAGGCGATAGTAATCCTTCTGCGGGAACGGATCGAACTTGTGGTCGTGGCACTTGGCACAGTTAATGGTCAGACCGAGAAACGCCTTGCTGACATGCTCGACGGTCTCATCCATCCAGTGGTCGCGGTTGAAATAGAAGTAGTTCCGGGCGAGGAACCCCGTTGCTCGCAGTCGAGACAGGTCGTTGGGATAGAGTTCGTCGGCGGCCAGCATTTGCCGGACCATCTCGTCGTAGGGGACGTCGGCGTTGAGCGACTCGATGATCCAGTCGCGCCAGTGCCAGACGTGTTTCTGGCTGTTGCGCAGCTCCTTGCCGAGGCCCCACCAATCGCTGTAGCGCCAGACGTCCATCCAGTGCCGGCCCCAACGTTCGCCGTGGCGTGGGTCGGCGAGGAGACGGTCCACCAAGTCGCTCATACCAGCCGTCAACTGCTGCTCGTCCTGGTCGATCCGGCTCATCTCCTCCAGGGTCGGCGGCATCCCAATCAGGTCCAGGTAGAGCCGGCGGACCAGCAGATCGCGCGCGGCCTCCGTCTGCGGGAGGAGCTTGTGTTCCTCGTGCTGCCGGGCGATGAAGGCGTCGATGGGATTCCGCACCCAGGCCTTGTTGCGGACCTCGGGGACCATGGGCCGAACCGGAGGCGCGGAAGGCCCAGTGGTCGCGTGGATCCTTCTCCGGCTCCTCGTTGGTCGGTGCCTTCGCCCCCTGGCGAATCCAGCGCCGCAACAGATCGATTTGCTGGGCGGAGAGCGGCTCGCCCTCGGGCGGCATCCGGCTGCCTTCCTCGGCCGTGATCCGCTCCACCAGCAGACTGTCCGCGTCCTTGCCCGGCACGATCGCCGGGCCGTGCTTGCCGCCCTTGAGCAGAAGTGCGGCGGTATCCAGACGGAGTTGCCCCTTCTGCTTGAGTGGCCCGTGACAGGCGAGGCACTTCTCGGCCAGCAGCGGCTTGATCTGCCGGAGATAATGGACGGGCTCCTCTGCCCGGCATTCCCCTGGTCGGGTGACCAGGGCAGCGAGGACGATGGCGACAACCGCCAGCGAGCGCGTCTTCATACCTTCTCCGGGAGTTCGTCTGAGCGGCTCGGCTCAGGAATCGGCGGTGGGTCTGGATTCAGGGCTGGTTCAGCGTCCCTGCTTATCGTACCCGGCCAGGCCCCAGGAAGCAACGACCAAAGGCTACGTGGCTACGTGGCTGGGCTGCCCGCCCTGTCTGCCATTTTTGAGCAGAAGGCGGACAGGCCAGCTGCTGCCTCTGCGTGTCCGGTGAGTGTCAGTGCGAGTCATTTTCCTGCCTGCCCGCCACCCGCCAGGGTATTCGGGAGCGGGCTGGACCGATTGTGGCTCCCCGACAACCCACCGGCGCGCGGCCACTGCGGCCCAGAGATGCTGTCGGTGTGCCAGGGAGTAGCGACTGAAGCAAGAGAGCGAGCCGGTGGAGGAGCAGAAACGTTGCCACCGTGTCAAACGAGCCGGACCGTCGAACAAGGTTCCTTTGACAATTCAGTCATTTTATGATAGACATACAGTTGGGAGGTTGCGCCTAATGCTTTACGATCGAACATTCGGCATTTCCCGCAGACACCACCGCTTGGTACGCCTTGTCCGCTCCGGCGGGTTCTCGACGCCGACCTTGGCGAAAGAGTTGGGCGTCTCGGACCAGACTGTTTACCGCGACATCTTGCACCTGAAGCGATCCGGCTTCGTCATACGGTCGAAGCGTCAGTCGGGCAGGTGGGCCTACGTCCTCGTTTCCGAGCCGCCAAGATACCAAACTAAAGAAGAGGGCCTTTCACCATGACTGCCGATCCAACCTCGGGCTGGAGGAAGGATTTCGGCCTTGGTGAATGGACTGCCCCGCGCTTTTTCGCCGGCCCGGAAGATCTGGACATCGGAGATGCCCTGGCGCCTCAGTCACACGCGCTCAGACGCGCGTTCGACAGTTTGGGCCTCGATGGCATCCTCTGTCTCGACAACTCGCCGCTTATCTACTTCAAGGAGGTCGAAAGTCTTGCCCCTGAACACGTCCGGGGGCTGCACCGGCTCTTCTGGAACCATGGGCTCTCCCCTGTCCTGGTCCTCATCGGCCCGGCAGAGGTCCACGTGTATTCGGGTCTCGCCGCACCTGCGCATGAGACAGAAAGAGTCGATGAGGGACATCGGCTCGTTCTGAGCCTGGACCGCGTTGCCCAGGTGGCAGAGCAGCGGCAGTTTGTGCTTGCAGTCGAGTCCGGGGAACTTTTCCGTGCTCACCCGGCGTCTTTTGACCCAAGCCGTCGCGTCGATCGGGAACTGCTCACCAACCTGCAGGACACGAGAGAGAGGCTGGTTCAGGTTGGCGGGAGAAGGCTGACTCACCGTGCTCTTGACGCCCTCCTCTGCCGGGTAGTCTTTACCTGCTACCTCTTCGACCGGAAGATCATCGACGAAAAATACGTTCGTGACGTCGGCATCACAGGCGCAACGACCCTTCGCGGAATCGCCTCCCTCCCGGCCGACCAGTCCACGGACTCGCTCTACAAGCTCTTCAAGCGGCTGGGCGAGGACTTCAACGGCGACCTGTTCAGCGACGACCTGGATGCTGAGGCGGCCGGGGTAACGGCTGAACACGTACTCATCCTTGCCCGGTTCCTCAGCGGCTACGAGGTGCGGAGCGGCCAGGGACGGTTCTGGCCCTACGACTTCAGCGTCATTCCAGTCGAGACGATCAGCGCTATCTACGAACACTTCCTGAAAGTCGGTGACGAGAAGGAAAAGCGGAAAAAAGGTGCCTTCTACACGCCCCGCTTCCTGGCCGAAGTGGTCCTGGACATTGCCCTGGAAGGGATCCGGGACCTCCTTGGAAAGCGCTTTCTCGACCCGGCCTGCGGTTCCGGGATCTTCCTCGTGGGCTTGTTCAACCGGCTCGCAGAGGAGTGGTCGCGGAAGAACCCCGGGGCCGACTACGAGAAGCGGGCACGGGGACTCATGGAGGTCTTTCGTGACAACCTGGCCGGTACGGATGAAAACCCGACCGCCTGCCGTATCGCGGCCTTCAGCCTGTATCTGGCCTTCCTGGACCAGCTTCGCCCATCGCACATCCGCGAGTTGCAGAAGCGGAAGAAGGTTCTGCCGAGACTCGTCTACGCCCAAGGCGAGGAGGAACTGACCATCTGCTGCGGCGACTTCTTTCTGCGGCAGGCGGACAAGGAGCGGCAGCGGTTTGACGTGGTCGTGGGGAACCCGCCCTGGGCACCCGCTTCTGGACCGGAGACAACCGCCGAGCGCTGGTGTTCGGAGCACAAACTGCCGCTCGCCAACCGGCAACTCGCGTTCGGCTTTGTCTGGAAAGCGCCTCGCCATCTGCTCGCGGGCGGTCGGGTCTGTTTTGTCCTCCCAAGCGGCCTGCTCTTCAACCACCAGGTGAAGGCGGTCGCCTTCCAGCGAGAATGGGTCAGTCGCCACGCGCTCGAAGTCGTTTTGAACCTCGCTGACTATCAGCGATTTCTCTTCGAGGATGCCGAGTTTCCGGCAGTTGTCGTCCGATATTTGGGTGAGAAAGCCCCATCCGGTACGGTGAGCATCCGCTATTGGGCACCGAAGCTCGACTGGAGCGTGTCGAAGGCAGAGGTGATCTCGGTCGTTCCTGAAGACAGGAAAGAGGTTGGTTATCGAGAGCTAATGCGGGGCCTCGGAAGCGAAAGGTCGCCGCACGTCTGGAAGCTCCGCTTCTGGGCTACTCCACGCGATGAGAAATTGCTTGACAGACTGAGCGACCTTCCACGGCTCGCCGAAATCACCAGGCAGCTGAGGGAGAAGGCGCGGAAGCGGTGGTCAACGGCTCAGGGGTTCAAGCCGGAAAAAAATGATGCCCGAAACGACAAGAGTAAGCAGAACCCCTGGACCGCCGAACAACTATTCATCGACGCGAGTAGCAAGTCCATTGAGTTGTTCATACTCGAATCCGACTGCACGGAACTGAAGGGGCGATTCCCCTGGCTTCACCGATTGCCGGAGATGACAGAAATCTTTAACGCTCCACACGTCCTTGTTTCCCAGGGGCTTCATGTCGCCTATTGTGATTTTGACGTCGTTTTCCGTCATGCGCTGCAGGGCATTCATGGGCCGAAAAACGACCGCGACCTGTTGGCCTTCCTCGCGGCTTACCTGCGATCTCCTCTTGCTCGCTATTTTCTGTTCCATACCAGTTCAAACTGGGGGGTCAGTATCGCAAAAGTTCACCTCGAAGAACTGCTGACTGTTCCATTCTTGCTCCCGGAGCAACAGGACGCCGGGCAACGGGCACGAGCAATCGTCTCTGAAGTAGCGAAAGAGGTCCGAGAGGCGACTGTCCGCTCGAGCCAGCCTCTTGCCGACCGCCCTGGCATCGTTCGCGCCGCCCAGGAGGTCGCAAATGGGCTTATCTACGAATACTTCGACATCGACGAGAACGAGCGAGTACTGATCGAAGAAACGAATGCCGTCATCATACCGAGTACCCGCCGCTCCCGGGCTTCCGACAACGTCCCGACGTTGCGACATAGCACTCCGTCGTCACGGGCTGACTACCTGAAAACCCTTTGTTCGACGCTGAACAGCTGGGCCAGTAAGGGCGCAGGAACCGTGTCCGGGCGCACTCATGTCTCCTCCTGGAGCGGCGTCGGAGCCGTCGAACTCCTTCGAGGAAGTGCGCAGCTAGTGGCGGCCTCGTCCCTTACTGGCGGTTTTCTCGCTGCGCTTGAGAGGATCAGAGATGCTTACAAGACGCAACTCGGCTCGGTAGAACTTCTTCGGGGGGTGAAGGTATTTGAGGAGGAACGGCTCTTCTTGTTCAAGCCGCTTCACCAGCGTTTTTGGACCCGAACAGCCGCCCTTAACGACGCCGACGAGATTGTCGCGTCGGTCCTGACCAGTTCCGGAAAGGGGTCGAAGAAATGAACGTCGGCGACCCTGCCCTGTGGTCGGACGTCTTCCCCGAATACCTTATCCCAGAGATCCTCGACCTGGTGTGGGACACCTGGGGGACCCTTCCACTGCCGAAGCCCGACGCATTCGAGGTGCCACTCACTCGCCGCTTCAAGGTTGCTTTGCGAAGTCAGAAGAACTTCCGAAAGCTGCCGCTCCGCATTGAGCGGGAATCGCCGGAAGACGACCAGAGCACTGCTGCGGAGTTAGGTCGTATCGACCTCAAGTTCACTCCAGCAGGGTCGGCGAATGAGGACGTCTACTTCGCGTTCGAGTGCAAGCGCCTCTACCCGATTGAGAAAGGGGTGCGCCGGGCGAGGGACCTCGGAGTACGATGACAGAGGGGATGGCGAGGTTTGCTGGCGGGCAATACGCGGCCATCATGCGACACGGGGGCATGATCGGTTACGTCCTGAACGGAAGGTGTGACGCCGCTATCGCTGCGGTGGAAGCTAACTTTGCCGCGAACCAGACCACGCTCTTCATGAAGCAACCCGTACGGTTCAATCCGTCGAGCTTGCGGAGCGACAATCCTCACATCCGCGAGACGGCACACGACCTTCCTGCACGCGCAGGCTTTCTTCTCCATCACGTGTTCCTGGCTGGGTCCGCAGACGAGACGACAATGACCATCAACGAAGTGTTCACCGAGCGAAAAAGGATCGCAGATGCGGTTTTTGGCCAGACGCTCAATGCGATCCAGAAGCAGCTTGATCACCGTGGAAAGGTGGACCGAAGCCAGGCCAAGGACAACGCGCTGTTTGGCCCCATCTACGCTGCAGTGATTGAAGCTTTTAAGGCGGGCGAGATTCAACTCGCGATGTCGCTGTCCGAAGCCGCCTACAAGATGGCCAAGGATTACGAAGGAAAGACTGGCGGGGAGATCCACAAGGGCGCAATTACCTTTAACCTCGCCTTGATGCATCTTTTCAACGACGACTTCACTGCGGCCATGCGATACTTCGAGATCGCCGAGGCGGAGACGCGGGCGACGGAGAAAGAGGAGGATTCGAGCAAGACTCCTTCGACGTTCACGCTGTTTCGATTCGACCTGTTCGAGAAAAACTTCTGGGACCGGATCGACCGTGACGCGAAGAAGTTTCCGGTCATGGGTTACAAGGAACTCTGGGGAGTCGATTACGACAAGACGACTGCCAAAGATGATTGGGACAAGCTTTCTGACAACTCCAAGTTGCTGTATGTCATTACCGTCGCACAGCGGATGAGGTATCGCCAACTCGCCGATGAAGCGGCGTGGACCGGGGCTAATAGCCTCCACCTCGCACATTGGAATCTGACAGCTGACCTGGCTCGAATCGTCGAGACTGAACTGAAGACCAAGAAACGGTGTCCCTCGGGGAGTTCGGTGAATACACTCGGAAAGGTTCTCGAACAGTGCTTCAAGCACACGACTAAACCGTCGAACCTGTCACAACTTCAGATCAATCTGCACGCGAAACACGGCGCAAAGGACACTGCGACGATAAACGCTGCCTTCCCGAATGTCAGGAATGAGATCGAGCAAGGGACGACGTGGGAAGATCGGATTGCTAGCGCCATCTACCTGTTACGAGTAAACCGCAACCAGGTAGCCCACAGCGTCGATGACACGATGGTACTTTTCACGGACCCTGAAGCGGCAAAGTTCACGGTCGATGTCCTTCTGTCGCTTTGTCGTGTTGATAATTGGACTGGATGAGATGCTCAGGAAATGTCCTTGGTAAGACTCGAACCTGCATCGGTCTGCCCTTAAGGAAGAGGGGTCTTCCTGTTGGCATGTGGAGACTCGTCCTGCCTCGGGTGTGACTTGAACGCACAAGGCCCAGTGTCCTGGCCGGCCCCGATCATTCCTGGCGGGACTGTTTGTACTCTTCCACGTGCCTGCGCCAGGTTGCCACGTCCACTCCGGCGATCTGGGCGAAAGCCTCTTCGGCATCCAGAGCTTCTTCCCGGCCGAGGGCCGCCCTGCTGGCAGCGATTTCCTCGGGACTGCCCACCGGCCAGCGCTCCAGCACGCTCCGTTTCGCTTCGGCAAGGCTCTGGATACTGCAGTCCAGGCCAGTCCGGATGTCTTTCTCGGGTGGGGAGCCTGCTGCCTGCCAGGCTGCGGAGGCCGAGGTCCTAATCGATTGAGCCAGATCGAGGAAACTGGCGCTCAGCTCCTCGATCACCCGCTGCCTCTCCTGAAGCCAGGCCACGGTGAGTTTCGGCTCCTTGAAGATGCTGTCGTACTCCCTCTCCAGCAGCTCTCGGCCGGACGCGGACAGGTCAGCGCACAGGGTCGCCAGGTCCTGAAAATCTCGCCAGGAAAGTGCTGGGGGCCTCGCCTCGGGCAAGACGATCTGCCGGACCGATTGCATCCGGTCGCGGTAGTGGCGTTCCAGAATCGTTTCGGGCATCGGTCGCTCTCCTCGGCTCGGCAGCCGTCCCCAGCGCCGTTGCCTTCCCCTTTTCACCCTTCCTCCGGCGCGGTTGCCATCCTGTCACTGCCCGGCCGTTTTCCCTGTGTGAGCTGGTCACTTCGGCGCAGGACCCGGCTTGACGGTCACCTGATCGACGGGCAGCGCTTCAATCTTCACATCGACGCCTTTCAAATGCTTGTCAAAGAAGGATTCGGTGAGTCGAGCGACAGCGGGAAGTCCAAAAGCGGGGCCGCCGTGGCCGGCGCCGGGAAGACGCTGAAACGTGACCGGGACGCCTGCCTTGGCGAGAAGGTCCGCCAGCTCTACGCTCTGGGCGTACGGAACCAGCGCGTCGCGGTCGCCGTGCAGGATGAGGAAAGGTGGATTGTCCTTGCTGACGTAATGGACCGGGCTGACGGCGTTGCACTTCTCCTTGTCCTGTCCGAGTTTGGCGCCAATCAATTTGGAATACGGATCGCCGTTGTTCCATTTGAAGACGTTCTTGACGTTCTTGTCTTCCTCGGCATGCTTGACGACGGTCCAGAAGTCGGTGGGCCCGAAAATGTCGCAGACCGCCTGGACGCGATCCGACTGGTCTTCGTTGCCGCCGATGGGCGGGAAGACTTTCTTGCCGCCGCTCGTGCCCAGGAGAGCCGCGAGGTGGCCGCCGGCGGAACCGCCGCCGACGCCGATGCGATTCGGGTCGATGCTGTACTTCCTGGCATTGGCGCGCAGCCAGCGGATGGCCGCCTGACAATCCTGGATCTGGGCAGGGAAAAGCGCCTTCTGGCTGAAACGATATTCGATGCTGGCGACGACGTAGCCACGCGGCAGTTGATTCAAGTATGGCATTGGCGTCTTGCTTCCGGCGACCCAGGCCCCGCCGTGAATCCAGACCAGGAGCGGCAGAGGTTTGGCCGCTGCTTTTTCCGAGAAATAGACGTCCAGCGCCTGCGCTGCATCTCCGTTCGGAACGTACTTGACGTCGTATTCGGCCACGAACCCCGCGGGCAGGGCTGGCCGCCTGGGCACGGGTTGCTGGGCTGGCGCCTCCAGGACTGCGGACACAAAGCCGCACGCCAGGGCGACAAGGAGGAGCGGGAAAAGACGAGAAGGGCGCATCGGTTTCTCCTGTGCTGGTCGTTGCCCTCGAAATCTCAATTGGAAAGTAGCCATCACGCTCCGCGTGATGCGGGCTCATCACGCGGAGCGTGATGGCTACTTTGGTCCTGCCGCTCGCCTCTAGCCGACCTTCTTGAACTTCCGCGGGCGGCCGAACGGCAGCCACTCGACCACGTACAGATCGCCGTTCGACGTCAGCGTGAGGGCGTGCGGCGTGGCGAACAGGTCCGGTCGGGTCTGGTTGTCCTTCGCCCCCTGGCCGTCGCCGAGGTGTGCCACCACCTTGTCGTCGGCGTCGAGGACCGTCACCCGCGCGCCCAGCTCGGGCACGTAGATCCGTCCGCCGTGCTGGTAGAAACAGCACGGCGCCCGGAAGCCGGGGATGGTCCGCTTGTACTTCAGCTCCAGGTCAAACACCTCGATCCGTCCGTTCGCCCGGTCGGCCACGTACAGCTCCGGTTCCTTCCGCAGAGTGTGTATCCAGACGCCGTGGCAGACGTTGAACTGGCCGTGTTCCTTCCCCCGACCGCCGATCGTCTTGATGTGTTTGAAGTTCTTGTCAAAGCGGTACAGCTTCTGACTGCCGTAGCCGTCCACAACGTAGACGTCGCCATTGGGGGCGACGGCCACGTCGGTCGGGTTGGTCCAGTCGATCTTCTGGCTGGTGTTCGACTCGGCCGGAACGTTGCCCAGGGTGTACAGCACCTTCCCCTTCAGGTCGGTCTTGTACATCCGCGCCCCGATCTTCCCCGCGTCCTTGCCCGCCACGTTCTCGGTCCAGTAGAGGAACTCGCCGCCCGGCTCCTTGCTCCAGTACAGCCCGTGGGCGGTCGCCGACACCTGCTCCGGCTTCTCGAAGCCGACCCCGGTGGCGAACTCCTTCGACCACGTCTCCAGCAGCTTGCCGTCCTTGTCGAAGATCGCCACGCACGGGTTGGCCGACCGGCTGGTGACGTACACCCGGTCCTGAGAGTCGGCGACGACGGCGCAGCCCAGGCCGTACTTCATGCCGCCGGGGAGCTTGCCCCAGGACTCGTCGAGGGTGAAGGTTGCCGATCCGGTGCCGATCGTCACCGGCTTGTCGGCCGGGGCAGAGCGTGCGCCTCGGCCGGTCAGGACCAGGGCGGCACCGGCCGTGGCCGTGGCGAGGAAGTCACGGCGTGTCTGGCGAATGGGGAAGAGAAACTCGGCTGTCATGGATCGCCTCCACTTTAGATGAGAATGTCTCTGAGAACCTCGCCGCCGACGTCGGTCAGGCGGAAATCGCGGCCGTTGAACCGATACGTCAGCTTTGTATGCTCCAGACCCATCAGGTGCAATAGGGTAGCGTGCAGGTCGTTGACGTGGACCTTCTTCTCGACCGCCTTGTACCCGAACGGGTCGGTCGCGCCGTGGTGGTAGCCGCCCCGGACCCCCGCTCCGGCCAGCCAGATGGTGAAGCCGTTGGGGTTGTGGTCGCGCCCCTTGGCCCCCTGCGAGTCGGAGGTCCGGCCGAACTCGCCGCCCCAGATCACGAGAGTCGAATCGAGCAGCCCCCGCGCGTGCAGGTCGGTCAGGAGGGCAGCGGCCGGCTGGTCGGTGTGCAGACCGCACGAGCGGTGGTTGGTCTCCACGTTGCTGTGGCAGTCCCACGGCACGTCGCCGACACTGCCGTCGCCCCCGACCCCCTTGCCGGCGAAGATCTGGACGAAGCGCACGCCGCGCTCCACCAGCCGCCGGGCCAGCAGACACTGCCGGGCGAACGTCGCGCACTCGGGACGGTCGAGGCCGTACAGCTTGCGAATCACGTCCGACTCGCGGGATAGTTCGAGCGCCTCGGGAGCGGCCATCTGCATCCGGTAGGCCAGCTCGTAGGAGTTGATCCGGGCCGCGAGGTCGGCCTGCGTCGGCCTGGCGCTGGCGTGCTCCTGGTTCAGCTCGCGGATCAGGTCGAGCTGGGCCCGCTGCTGGGCGTCGCTGTGCCGGCCGTCGCGGGCCAGGTTGTCGATCGCCTCCTTCCGCCGGGCGTCGAGGGCCATCGCCTGGTAGGTCTTCGGCAGGAAGCCGGCCGACCAGATCTGGTCGTCGCCCCGGGGCCGGGTGTCGTGCATCACCACGTACGCCGGCAGGTTCCGGTTCATCGACCCAAGGCCGTAGGTCGTCCACGCCCCCAGCGCGGGCAGGCCCGGGCGGTTGGTCCCGCACATCAGCTCGATCGCCGCCGGGGCGTGATTGTTCTGCCGCAGGTACATCGAGTGCAGGAAGCACATCTTGTCAACGTGCTTCGACAGGTGCGGAAACAGGTCCGACACCCACGAGCCAGACCCTCCGTGCTGGGCCCACTTGAACGGCGACTTGAGGCACTTGCCGCTGGTGGTGAAGAACCCCGTCTTGGGGTCGGCGCCGGCGAGCGTCTGGCCGTCCCGCTTCTGCAGCTCCGGCTTGTAGTCCCAGGTGTCCACCTGGGACGGGGCCCCGGTCATGAACAGCCAGATGATCGATTTCACCTTCGCGGGGAAGTGCGGTGCCTTGAGGGCCAGCGGGTCGGCAGGAGCCGGTGCGGCGCGGGCCTCGTCGTGCAGCAGGCTGGCCAGGGCCAGCGACCCGAACCCCAGCCCGGCCTCCTGGAGGAACCGCCGGCGGCCCGGCAGCGTCAGGTCCGCGGGGGAGTAGAAGTTGAACATGGGTGGCTCCTCAGTTTTGTTAGCCGGACGCGCCAGCGGCGGTTGACGTCGTCCGTCGCTGGCGCGTCCGGCTAACTCAGTCAATCCACGTACACAAATTCGTTCAGGCACAGCAGCACGTGGCAGAACTCCACCAGCGCCCGCTGCCTTGTCTCCGGCGTATCGGCACCGGCCGCCGCACGCTGCTGGAGGAACGCACTCATCCGGGCGCGCTCCGCGTCCGTCGGCAGCCGGCCGAAGGCAATCCGGTAGCCGCGGTCGATCGCTCCGTCGAGCGGGAGGGCCTGGGCCGGGCGGATGCGCTCGGCAAGCCTCTCGGCCTGCTGGCGGACGAACGGCGAGTTCATCATCGCCAGCGCCTGCGTCGGGACGGTGGTGACGCTCCGCTCGCCAATGCTCTGGGTCGGCTCCGGTGCGTCGAACATCGTCATGATCGGCAGCAGTTCGCTCCGCTTCACCCGCAGGTAGACGCTTCGCCGTGGGGTGCTGTCGAGGATGCTGGGGCCGAACATCTTCCGATCGAGGTTGCCGCCGACCGCGAGCAGGGCGTCGCGGATCGTTTCAGCCTCCAGCCGCCGCGGGCGGAAGTAGGACAGCAGACGGTTATCCGGATCGATTTTGATGCTCGCGGGATCGACCTCGTGTGACTGGCGGTAGGTTTTGCTGAGCATCACTATGCGGTGGAGCGGCTTCAGCTTCCAGCCGCCGCGCACCAGCTCGGAGGCGAGATACTCGAGCAGATCAGGGTGCGTCGGCCGCTCGCCCTGAGCGCCGAAGTCGTTGGGCGTGCCGACGATCCCCTTGCCGAAGTGGTGCTGCCAGATGCGGTTGACGATCACCCGCGCCAGCAGCGGCCCTGCTCCCCGGTCGATGTCCGTCATCCAGCTCGCCAGCGCAACGCGCGGCTCCGACGACCCGGCCGCCGGGAGGGCCGGCCCGCCGCGCGACAGCACCTGCACGAACCCTGGCTCGGCCTTGCCCTGCTTGTTATCGACCTCACCGCGGCGGAGGAAAAAGACGTCCTGCCCGCCGGAGACGGTCGTGTACACCTCCGACAGCTGCGGGCGGGGCACGGCGGCGGCGTGGTCGCCAACGGCGCGGACGACCTTGCCGGTCTCGGCGTCGAACGGGGCGAACCAGCGTGCCAGTGACTCCCGCACCGCTTCCGGCAGTTGTTTGCCGCCCGCTTTGGCGATCGCCCGCAGCTCGGCCACGTGCTGCGGGGCGACGTCGCCCGCCCAGGTCGCGGGGTTCGGCTCGACGCTGAGGGCAAGCCGCAGCCGGCCGAGGCCGAGATCACGGAACCGCAGTTCGATGACGAGTTCCGTACCGTTCGTGAAACCGGCGATCGGTTCGGCAAACTCGAAGACCGCGGCGTTGTCCTTCTTCGCGTTCGCCTTCACGACCCAGGCAGTCGCCGGTTTGCCGTCCACGGCGTTGGCCAGCGGCTGGCCCTTGTCCTCGAACGCCGCGAAGACCGGCTTCAGTTTCACTGGTCGGGGCGCATCCTTGACCTGAGGGTCCAGCGGGCGGGCGGTGACCGTGACCTCGGCCAGCTGGAAGCTGCCGTCGGGGTTGAGGCCCGGACCACGCTGGGGCAGCGCCTTGTCGGCAAACGTATCGAGCCGCAGCGCGGTCAGGTTCTTCTGGTGTGTGTGGAAGGTGAGGCGGTAGTGCTCCGCGTTGCCGGCGGCGGGTCGCTGCCGGCGGCCCGCCCGGCCCGGAACTGTCATGCCGTCGTGGGCGATCACCCCGCCGGGCATTCCCTTCAGGTACGACCGGTCGGCGTCCAGCGCGACAGGTTCGAGCCACTGCCACCGGGCCGCCTCCGGCTGCTTCGCCAGTTCGGCCTTGCTCCACGACTCGAACCGCCGCGGCAGCTCTTTCGCCGCGAACGCCTTCAGCGCGGCCACGAGGGCCTCATGCTCGGCCCGGTGCTTCGCCATCGCCTCCTGCGTTGCCGCAGGGTCGAGGTCCAGCGTCCGCGAGCCGTGGACGGTGCGGGCCAGTGTGGCGGCGAGGGCGTAGTAGTCCTGCTGCGGGATGGGGTCGAACTTGTGCTCGTGGCAGCGGACACAGCCGAGGGTCAGGCCCAGCATGGAGTTGCCGATCGTCATGAGCATGTCGTCGAGCTGGTCGTAGCGGATGCGCTCGACGGTCTTGGCGGTGATCTGGCCGGGGTACGGCCCGGCCACCAGGAAGCCGGTCGCGGCCGACCCCTCGATCGAGTCTGGCTGGAGGTGGTCGCCGGCCAGCTGCATCCGCACGAGCTGATCGTACGGCATGTCCTGGTTCAGTGCGCGGATCACCCAGTCGCGGTAATGGTACGCTCCCGGCCGGAAGCCATCGAACTCGTAGCCGCCGCTCTCGGCATAGCGGGCCGTATCGAAGAAGTGCCGGGACCAGCGCTCGCCGTACGCGGGGCTGGCGAGCAGCTCATCGACCACCTTCTCGAAGGCCTTCGGCGACGGGTCGTTGACGAACGAGTCGATCTGCTCCTCGGTCGGGGGCAGGCCGATCAGATCGAAATAGGCCCGGCGGATGAGCCGTTCCTTGCCCGCCGGGCGGTTCGGCTTGAGCCCCCGGGCCTGCTGGGCCTGGCGGACAAAGCCGTCGATCGGGTTGTGGACGTCTGGCGGAACGACAGTCTGGAGAGGGCGGAAGGCCCACCACTTCTTTCCCTCCTCGACGCTGATCTCCCGCTTCGGCCGGACCGCCGTCTCAACACCGCGTGGGTCCGGGGCCCCCAGGTCGATCCACCGGGCGAAGTCGGCGACCACTTCGTCCGGGAGCTTGCCGCTCGGCGGCATCTCCAGGCCGTCATGCCTGAGCGACTTCAGCAGCAGGCTCTCACGCGACTTCCCCTTGACGAGGACCTTTCCCGACTCACCCCCCGCGGCGATCCCGGCCGCCGAGTCCAGAAGCAGCCCGCCCTTGAGCTTCTTGGCGTCCCGGGCTTTGGTCGAGTGGCAGGCGTAGCAGTGCTTCGCCAGCACTGGCCGGATCTTCTGCTCAAAGAAGCGGATGCCCTCCTCGTCCGCGGCCCAGGCCGGTGCCGGCAGGGCCGCGACCAGGACAACCGCGATGCGCACGCAGGTCTTCATGCCCGTCCTCTGATTACTTGCTCACAATGGAACCGGGGTGCAGTAGTATCCGGCGTCGGTAGGGGGCTGCCGTGCCATCCTCGGCAGGTCCCTTTGTGTGGGGTGGGCTGTGGGTTCCCGGAAGGAGCTACCGATGATCCTACACCGAAAATCTGCCGCTGTCTCTAGAAATCGGACAGATTTCCTGACCGGCACGGATTTTGGGAGGTTGGGGTCGTTGCCGAGACAGAAGCATTGAGGCCGCCACACCGCCAACGGCGCTTTTGCTTGGCGGTGTCGCCAGGAGAGGCCCCGGCGTGTCCGTGTTTGCCCCACCAATGACAAAAAAGCGCCACCGCCACCACGCCAGCAGCACACGCTGTCACTTCGGGCCCTCTTTTGCCGCTTCCCCAAAATCCGTGACAAACCGGGCCGCTGCGCTGCGTCGGCTTCGACGTCAAGGAACGCTGGACGTTTCAGGCCAACGTTGGCTGGGGTGACGGATCGCCGTTGCGATCGCAGGCCGCCAGACGCCTGTGAGCCGAGTGCAGCTCAGCGGCGCCGAGCCGGCCATTGCCGTCGCCGTCCAACAGGTCAAAGAGTCCGATGGGTTCGTGTGTCACCTTCACGGTCGCGAAGGAGGAGCCAAGGCGGGCGTGCAGATCGAGGAACCCCGTCAATTCCGTCTTCGTAAGCCGGCCGTCGCCGTTGTGATCCGCCAGGGGGAACAGCGACCGCAGCAGGCGGAACGAAGGCGACTTGAGCTGTGCCAGTTCGACGAAGCCGCGCTTTTCCGAGTCGGCGCTCTCCATTTGCTGCAAATAAAACTGACGCAGCCCCGCCGCGTTGCCGGGTGCGCTGGGAACCAGACGGAGGAGCAAAGTCGCATTGTCGCGGACCAGCGGGAATCGCAGGAGTTTGTCGCCCTCCAGCTGGGCAGACTCCTTGGCAGCGGACGGAAGCAGTTCCAGCCGCTTCTGCCCGGGAGCCACGGAGCCAAGCCTCAGGACAACTTCCAGGTCGGGCGGACGAGTGGTTCGCCGCACCGGCGGGCTTACGCCGCGCCGCTCGCCGGTGGCGTTACTATCGGCTGTGGAAGGAGATGAACCCCAAGACGGTCGATTGGAACATGTTCCTGGGCCATCAGTTCCACGTCAAGGAGGGGGTGCCGCTGGGGCCGAAGATCCCGTTCGACCGGGCAGTGTTCGGGCAGTGGCGCTGCTACTGGCCCTTCGGCGGCGGCATGTTCACCGACCTGTTCGTCCACCAGACGACGCACCTGATCTCGGCGATGGGCGTGCGCTATCCCGGCCGGGTGGTCGGCGGCGGCGGCCTCTACCTGGAGTACGACGGCCGGGACGTGCCGGACGTGATCGGGTAGGCGCTGATCATCGGGCAGTGGCGCTGCTACTGGCCCTTCGGGCAGTTCGATGGTCTTCTCCAGCCGGGCCGGGATGCCGGCGCCCGCGTTGGGGTTGTCCTTGATGATCACGAAGCCGCCCTTGACGAACTTGATCGTGCCCAGGTGGCCGCGAATCACTTCCTCGATCGGGTAGGCGCTGATCATCGTGGCCGTGATCAGCAGCTGGCAGCCCTCGTGGTAGTCGGCGACGATGCTGGCCACGTCCGGCACGTCCCGGCCGCCGTGGTATCGACATTGCCACCGTGCCAACTGAAGCGCACAAGGTTCTGCGCCCACCGCGCCAGCAGGTGATCGTGGTGGACCAGCTCCTGGCGGACCGACTTGACTTTGGCAAGGAGACGAATCTAATGAGGCAGTGGCGGCACTCGGTACGACCTGCTGCTCGGTTTCGCAACAGTGGTGAGGTTGGGAGAACCCATCCGCGGAGCGAGGCGTGCCGACAGGAGCGCGAGAGGGCCCAGCGGTGGATTCCGAGCGCAGGCGAAAGGCCGTCGAACTCTTTGCCCGATCCCTCGAGCTTTCGGGTGAGGCGCGCCTGGAGTTCCTCAAGCAGGCCTGTGGCGACGACACAGATCTCCTCGCCGAACTTGACCGGATGCTGGCGGACCACGTGACGGTCTCGCAACAGCACGTGCCGTCTCTCCTGACCTCCACCGGGTTGTATCAGGATTCCTCATCCTCCGTCCCGGTCGCGGCCAGGCCACCGACCTGTGATGAGCCCGCCACCATCGGCCGCTACCAGGTGATCCGGCTGCTGGGCCAGGGCGGGTTCGGTCGTGTGTACCTGGCCCAGGACAAGGAACTTGACCGCAAAGTGGCCATCAAGGTGCCGCTCCCGGAACAGGTCGCCGGCCCCGCGGACGTCGAGATCTATCTTGCCGAGGGGCGCATCCTCGCCCAGCTCGACCACCCGAACATCGTGCCGGTCTACGACCTGGGCCACACCGCGGGTGGCTTTTGCTACGTCGTCTCCAAATACATTGAGGGCTGCGATCTCCGGCAGCGGATGAAGTCGGCCCCCCTCTCGTTCCGGGAAGCAGCGCGGCTCGTGGCTGACGTGGCCGAGGCGGCGGACCATGCCCACCACCACCAGCTGATCCATCGCGACATCAAGCCCGCCAACATCCTGCTTGACGCCACCGACAAGCCGTTCCTCACCGACTTCGGCCTGGCCCTCAAGGACGAGGACTTCCGTGCCGCCGGGCACGTCGGCACGCCCAACTACATGAGCCCCGAACAAGCCCGAGGCGAAGGGCACCGCATCGACAGACGCTCCGACGTCTTCAGCCTCGGCTGCGTGCTCTACGAACTTTGCACCGGTCGGCGGCCGTTCGCGGGGGCGACGGCGTCCGAGACGCTCACCAGGATCCAAACCTGCGACCCGCCGCCGCTGCGTGAGTGGAACCCGGCGACCCCCGCGGAACTCGAGCGGATCTGCCTCAAGGCGCTGGCCAAGCGGGTGGTCGATCGCTACACCACCGCCCAGGCCCTGGCCGACGACCTGCGCCACTTTGCCCTGGCGGTCGCCGATCCCGCGCCGGACTCCCAGGCCAACACCTCCCAAACCCTGGTCCCGCCCGACGGCGCCCTGGGGAGTCCGCTCGTGGTCGTCCCCCGAGGACTCCGTGCCTTCGACCGTGACGATGCGGACTTCTTCCTGACGCTGCTGCCCGGGCAGCGCGATCAGCAGGGCCTGCCGGATACCCTGCGTTTCTGGAAGACCCGGATCGAGTCGCTCCCTCCCGCCGAGACGTTCCGGGTCGGTCTGCTTTATGGCCCGTCGGGCTGCGGCAAGTCGTCCCTGGTCAAGGCTGGCCTGCTGCCACGCCTGGCCCGTCACGTGCGGCCCACGTACCTCGAATCGACCGCCGCCGCCACCGAGGCCGATCTGTTACGAGCCCTGCTCCGTGCGTGCCCGGAACTTCAGCCTGGTCCGGGTCTTGTGGACCTGCTCGCGGCCATCCGGCGCGGCGGCGTTCTGCCCACCGGCCAGAAGGTGCTGCTGGTCATCGACCAGTTCGAGCAGTGGCTCGTCAGCCGTTCGGAGGAGCAGCACGCCGTGCTCGTCGCCGCCCTGCGCCAGTGCGACGGTGCCCGGCTCCAGGCGCTCCTGCTGGTGCGTGACGACTTCTGGATGGCCATGACACGGTTCATGGCAGCGCTGGAGATCCGAACCGTCGAAGGAGAGAACGCGGCGGCCGTCGATCTGTTCACCGCCCGGCACGCGCGCTCGGTGCTCAAGAGTTTCGGCCGGGCCTACGCAGTGCTTCCGGCGTCGGACGCCGAGTTGAGCCTTGAGCAGAACCTGTTTCTGGATCGGGCGATTGCCGAGCTGAGCGAGCAGGGGCAGGTTTTCCCCGTCCGCCTGGTGCTGTTCGCCGAGATGGTCAAGGCGCGGCCGTGGACGCCGGCCACGCTGCAGGCCCTCGGCGGTTTTCCGGGGATCGGCGTGGCTTTCCTCGATGCGGCGTTCAGCGCCTCCGACCTCACCCCCGTGGCGGCGCGGACACAAACGTGCCGCGGAAGCCGTGCTCAAGCTCCTCCTGCCCGAGGCCAGCGCCACCCTCAAGGGCCGGTTCCGCTCCGATGCCGAACTCCTCGCCGCCTCGGGGTATGCGGACCGACCCACCGATTTCGACGAGCTGATCCGGATCCTCGACGGCGAGTTACGGCTCATCACCCTCATCGACAGCCCCGTCCCAGCCGACGCCGCCGTCAGCCCGGCGGAGAACAAACGGTACTACCAGCTCACCCACGATTTTCTGGTGCAGTCGGTGCGCGACTGGGTGACGCGCCGGCAGCAGGCGACCCTGCGGGGGCGGGCGGCCCTGCGCCTGGCGGAACGTACCCGCTTCTGGACCCGCAACCCCGAAAACCGTTATCTCCCGTCTCTGCTGGAGTGGGCCGGCACGCTGCTGTTCACTTCGCGGCGGCAGTGGAGCGACCCGGAACGGCGCATGATGGGCCGCGCCTCGTGGATCAACGGCTTGATCCTGGGCGGGGCGGTCGCTGTCCTCGCCGTGCTGGCCGTCGCCGGCACGGTAACGATGGGTGTGATTCACGCGGACAGCCTGGTTCCCAACCTCCTGGTCACCGAACTGGATCACCTGCCCCAGAGCATCGCCGCGCTGGAGAAACATCGCTGGCGGACCGACCCCGAACTCCGGCGCGTCCTCGCCGAGAACCCCGACGGTTCCGACCGCAAGCTGCGCGCCAGTCTCGCCCTGCTCCCCGTGGATCCGTCGCAACGGGAGTACCTTTTCGGGCAACTCCAGCACGCCGGCCCCGACCAGGTGTTTGTCCTGCGCTCCGCGCTGCGCGGCCACGCCGATGCCCTGACTCCCCGGCTCCGCGACCTCCTCCGCCACGCGCCTGATGACGGCGCCACCCTCCTGCCCACGGCAGCCGCCCTGGCCGGTTATAGCCCCGAGGACGTCGTCTGGCGCGAGGTCAGCACCAAGGTCGCGCAGGCGCTGGTGCGCGCCGACTTCATTTCCCTGCGGCACTGGCTTGCCGCGCTCCGTCCGGTCCGCCACCAGCTCAGCAGGCCCCTCGCGCTGCTTTACCAGGCTGACCCGCGCGCCGCGGACGCCAGCAAGATCGCCGACATTCTCGCCGACTACGCCGCCGACAACGCGGCACTGGCGGCCGAGGTCCTCCTGGATGCCGAGCCGGCGGCCTTTGGACCCTTCTTCCAGATTGCCGTGCGTAACCCGGATCAGGCGCTCCCCATCTGGAGAGCCGAGTTGGTGCGTGCCGCGCCGCCCGAGGCAGAGCCCTTCGTCGCCGAGCGGCGCGGGACCTCCTCGCCGTGCGCCAGGCGCGTGCCGCGCTCGCCCTGCTGCGGAGTGGGGCCGACACGGAGACCGCCTGGGGCTACCTGCGACACGCGCCGGAGCCCAGCGTCCGCGGCTTTGTGCTGGAGTTCTTGAGGCCGCTGGGCATTGACCGGGACGCCGTCGCCGACCGGCTCCACCAGCTCGGGGCGGCGCCGCACGATGACCCAGGCAAGCCGGCAGAGGTTCCGCTCCGCGACCCGGTCGAATCGAGCCGGCGCTCTGATCCTGGCCCTGGGCACCTACGAGCCGCCAGCCGGCGAGGCGACGCTGACCGCCACCCTGCTCGACCTCTACGTGAACGATCCCGACGCCGGAGTTCATGCGGCAGCGGAGTGGACCTTGCGGCGCTGGAAGCAGGAGGCGGCGCTCACGGCGGCCAACGCCCGGCAGCGGGGCACGGCGCCCGGTACACGCCGGTGGTATGTCGATGGCCAGGGGCTGACCTTCTCGATCATCGCCCGGCCGGGTGAGTTCGTGATGGGGTCGCGTGCCGACGAGCCCTGGAAGAGGGCTCATGAGACTGCGCACCGCCGGGTCGTGCCGAGGGGGTATGCCATCGCCAGCAAAGAGGTTTCCATCGCCCAGTTTGAGGAGTTCCTCAAGAGCGACCCGAAACGGCAGCAGAGCTTCGCCCACGAGCGCGCCAGGGGGAAGCCGGACTACCCGAGAAATGACCTCTCCTGGTTTGACGCGGCCGCGTTCTGCAACTGGCTCAGTCTCAAGGAAGGACTGCCGACCTGCTACGTTCCGAACGGCGCTGGCGTTTATGGCCCGGGAATGTCGATCAAGGCCAACGCGCTCGATCTGGCCGGCTACCGCCTGCCCACCGAGGCCGAGTGGGAATACGCGGCGCGGGCAGGCACGCTCACGAGCCGCAGCCACGGCAACTCCGACCGGTTGCTGCCGCGCTACGCCTGGACCGCGGGCTCGTCGGGCGGCCGGTCGCACCCCTGTGGCCTCTTGCTGCCGAATGACTTCGGTCTCTTCGACATGCTCGGCAACCTGACCGAATGGACGCAGAACGAGGCTCAGGAATATCCGGCGCCGGCGAAGGCCCCGGCCGTCGATCTCCTCGACGGCGCCACGGTCATCGACACCAACAGGTCCCGGGTGCTCCGGGGCGGCACGTTCATCGACCGCGAGGACGACGCCCGCGTCATGCGTCGGGACCGGGCACCGCCAGCCGACTGGTATCCAACCTATGGGCTGCGCCCGGTGCGGACGATCCGCTGAGCGAGTCGGGACGCGACCCGGCTCACGGGCTGCTCGCTGTCCCGGCCACGGACTGCAGGTAGCTGATGAGCAGGTTCCGCCTGGAAGCCGACAGGTCGCGGGTCACCGGCATGTACTTGATCTCGGGGTGTTTTTCGTCGGGGTCGTGGAGCCGCTTGAGGATCTCGTCGGCGTTATCCCGAACGTCTTGCTCGTTGGCCAGGTCGAAGAACTCACCCATGAACGGGTAGAGGCGCGCGTAAAGGCTCAGGATGGGGGAGACGTCGGCCCAGGTCGGTGCCGTCCGGGGTGTCTCGCGGTTGAACACGAGGAGCGCCAGGGCACAGCTCGCGCCGATGGGAGGCCCGAGCGCCCCCCAGCTCTGCCACTTCTCCGGGTCGCCCAGGAAATAGAGCTGACTGTTGATCACCTGGCGTGCCTTCGGGAAAGCGAACGGCCCCGGCTTGATCTTCAATTGCAGCTCGCCGCGCCCCTGCGCATCGGTTGTGACCGAAAACGGGGCGCTGCTTCCTTCAAAGATGTCCTTTGGCTCACTGTTGATGCTCGGATGGATGTCTTTCGGGTAGTAAGGGTCTGTCGGGGGGATGAGTGTCCTGATCGGATCCACGACGTTCTGCTGCCGCAGATCGAAGCGGACAACCTCGCCGGCCAAAGGCTTGCCGAATTGCCTGGCGTAGACGGCAACCGAGGCGCTCGTACCGGGATTGAGCCGCAGGCTCCGCTGGTCCACGTCAATGTACTTCCCCGTCGAGTGCTCCTCCAGAGACCTGGCCGTGGGCACGCCGTTGATTGGCTGCATGAACTTCAAATGCAGCGGCCTGTTCGCGAGCAGCGTTTGCGCTGGGGTCGTCAAGTCCCACTCGATGAGCCCTGCCGACTTGAGCCAGTCACCGGCGGTCAGGTCCCGGGGGCTGCCGAGGGCTGTGCCGTCCGTCTCCGCCGTCAAGTTGGTGAGCAGGATGCTTCCAGGATCAAGCGTGTCCGGGACCAAACTGCCCAGATCGACGACCAGCTTGTGGCGCACCTCGTCCACCAGGAACGATGCCATGGGGGACTGGCCATAAGGCGGCACATCCCCCGGCGTCACGAGACGGCGGCCCGGGACGAGTTGCTGGGGCTCTCCAGCAAAATAAGGGCCGATGACCGCGAGCAGCTTGCCGGTGTTTTGGCGCGCGAGGTTGCTGCTTCCGTAATGCGTCAGCACCAGGCGGACGGAGAGAGCGCCGCCACTCACGTCGCGCAACCGGCGCAGCACCCTGGACTGGTTCACCACCTGCTCGTCCGCCCATTTCAGGTGGTCGAGGACCGATGCCCAGACGGTTGAGACGCCCCACACGCCCGGTGCCGCAATCGGGGTGGGCACAGTCCAGAAATCGCGGAGCTGGGTCGTTCGCAGGGTTCCCCGGAGCAGCGTTCCTTGCCCACTTTGGATCTGCAAATTCAGGCCACACAGGTCAGTGACCCGGCGGTGCTCCGGGTCGAGGTCGGCCATGATGCCCATCCCAAAGACGGCCGCCCCAAGGACGGGATCGGTGGTCGCGGGCCCGTCGGCGTCCCAGGCGCTGACCACCCGGGAGAGGTCCTGGACGTCCGGGGTGAAGGTGACTTTCTCGTATTTTGCCGGCTTGCCGGGCCGCACCGCCAGATCCACATCCCTCTGCTCGCCGATTACCCAGAAATGGTTGGAAGCGCAGTTGTTGTTATGCCACCCATCCGCGTTGGGAAGATCCGTCTTGTTCACGGAACTCAACGCCGCCAGAAGATTGTTCGCGGTGACGCCCTCGGCAAGAAACGTCCCATGGACGCAAAGCCGCGGTGTGTGAAGATGGCTCATGGTTCTCCTTCGTTCCTGCTGGGTCAGCTCCGGCCTGTCCGCTCGGGACACTCGGGTCGTCGTGCAGGGCCGGGGCGATGTTGCGGAAACCGACCTCAACAGTATACGTACGCGGTGGCGGCACGCTGCCAAGCGTGGCGCCGAGGCAGTCCAGCGCAGGGAACAGTTGCGGCTGTGCTTCGAGGAGGACCTGCCCCTTCGGGTCCTTGCCGGCCGCCGAAGGGTCGATGCGGTGAGTGTGCGCCACGCCTATACCCTTGCCCGCCAGGAGTTTCGGGCGGCCTTGCTGGAGGTGGTGGCTGGCCATCATCCCGGCAGCGCGGCCGAGGTGGAACAGGCTTCGGTTGCGTTGGTGCTTTTCTTCAATTCTTCACGTGGTGTTCGCCATTTTGGCATGGAGCGGGGTGGCCGAAATGATCCAGTGGATGGCACCATCGGCCAGGTTGACGGCCACGAGCCGCTGCTCGGTCTGGAACACCACCTGCCGCTGCAAACCGTCCGCGCTGAAAGGAGAACAGCATCATGTCGAAAGAGGATCTCCTCCGGATGCTGGACCTGGCCGGCAGAGAGGCAGGGGTCGTTTCTTCAGCCAGGTTTGCCGTCCTCGTTTTTTCCGATTTCGCGGTCTTGCCGGCCTTGGCGGTGTTTCTACACTATGACAATCGTTTGAGTGTTAGAGCGTCTGGCAACAAACGACCCCACCTGGGATTGGCTCCTCTGTTCGCGAAAGGGCCGGCAATGAAGCACCTGGAACGCTCCCGCCGCCTGGGGTTCACCCTGATCGAGTTACTGGTGGTGATCGCCATTATCGCTATCCTGATCGGCCTGCTCCTCCCTGCCGTCCAGAAGGTCCGCGAGGCCGCCGCCCGCTCCCAGTGCCAGAACAACCTCAAGCAGCTGGGCCTGGCCTGCCTGAATTATGAGAGCGCCAACAGCGGCTTCCCACCGGCGCTGACGGGCTACTACAACCCGTCGGCGGTGCCGGTCAACTGGGGCACCTACGTACTGCCGTACATTGAACAAACTGCCCTGTACGAGCGCTACGATTTCACCAAGGGCTACTGGCCGGTCAGTTCCTCCGGGAACGCGGGCATCGCTGGCTCGAACACCAACGCCGCGGTGGTCAGTACGCCGGTGAAAACCTTTCTCTGCCCGATGGTGCCTGGTCGAAACGCCACTTACACCGTCACCTGGAGCTATCCCGGTTACCCCGCGGTCGGACCGTACACCTGTGCCAATGGCGACTACTCCAACATCCTGAACGTGGACCCGGGCGAAATCGCGGCCCTGGGCCTGGGCGCCAGCTACCCAGGCTACAATTCGGGTTCGTTCCCGCCTCCGCCCAACCTCAACGGCGTCTTCCAGCCGGACTCGTCCACGCCGATAACGGCGGTTACCGACGGCACCTCGCACACGATTTTGGTCACGGAATTCGCCGGCAAAATGGAGCAGTACTCCACGGGCGGCGTCGATTCGGGCGTGAGCCTGCTGGGTGTGCCGCAAGCCGCCTCGCCCAACCCCACCGTCGGCAATCTTCTGTACGGCGGCCTTGGCGGCTGGGGCGACCCGGCCAACGGGGCCGACGCCTTGTGGGGCTCCAGCACCGACGGCAAGACCGGTCCCAACGGCCCTTGCCTGATGAACTGCTCGAACAACTTCGGCACGTATTCCTTCCACACTAGCGGCTGCAACGCCGTCTTCGCCGATGGCTCGGTTCATTTCCTGAATCAGAACGCGGCGGCCAGCATCATCGTTGCCCTGGCCACGATGCAGGGCAACGAGAAGAATGCCGACAGCTACTAACCCGGCGAGCGGAACGATGGCAACGAAGGGCGATCCATGACCTCACCAACTCACTGGCTCCTGGTTCGGCGGACCCTGATCCTGGCCCTCCTGGTTCTCGGTGTCCCTGCGTGCGGGAGCGGCCGGCCGCCGTGCTATCCGGTCCGTGGCGAGGTCTTCGTCGGTCAGGGCAAGGACCGAACGCCGGCAACCGGGGCTGTCGTCGTTTTTCACCCGACCGTCCCCGCTGCCGGCGACGTGCCGCGGTCCACCGCCCACGTCGGCGAAGACGGCACCTTCGCGCTGACCACCTACGTCACCAGTGACGGCGCCCCGGCCGGCGATTACGCGATCACCATTGAATGGACCCCGCCCCGGCCGCCGCCGCCCCACAAACCCAAGGAGATCGGCGACCGGTTGAAAGGCCGCTATGCCGATCCACAGACGTCCACAATCCGCTACTCCGTTGCGAAACAGAAAGACAACGTCGTGCCGGCGATTGAACTCGAACTCCCCAAGGTGGAAACACCGCCATGACACGGACCGCATTTGCCGCCGAACAGGGACTGTCCACGGACCAGGTCCACGCTTATCAGAGCCAGGGTTACCTGGTGGTGCCTGACCTGCTCACCGACCGGATTGCCGAGGTCCAGACCGAGGCCGAGGCCCTGCTCCAGCGCCGCGAGCTGATCCATTCCAACAACATGCGCTGTCGCTGGCAGCCCCATTTCCAGACCGGCGCGTGTCTGTTCGAGACGTTCGATCCGGTGGTGGACATCAGCCCCGTCTGTGCCCGCCTGGCCGCGGACCCGCGTCTGCTGGCGGTGCTGGCCAGCCTCTACGGCGAAGGGGCCTGTCTGTTCAAGGACAAGCTGATCTACAAGCCGCCCGGGGCCCGCGGCTACGGCTTGCACCAGGACTTCATCGCCTGGAAGGACTTTCCGCGCAGCTTCCTCACGGTGCTGATTCCCCTGGAAGCTTCCGATCGTTCCAACGGTTGCACGGAGGTCTACCCCGGCTGCCATCACGCCGGCTGCCTGGCGCCGGAAGATGGCGATTATCACGAACTGCTTCCCGACAGCGTCGCCGGCGTGGAATCGGTCCCGCTGGAGCTGGCACCCGGCGACGTGGCCATCTTCGGCTGCTTCACGCCGCACTTCTCGCAGCCCAATCGCTCGGAGCGCTGGCGCCGGCAGCTCTACCTCAGCTACAACGCCCACTCCGACGGCGGTCCGCAGCGGGAGCGGCATTACCTGGAGTTCCATCGCTGGCTGCGCGTCAAGTACGCGACGTTCGGCAAGAACGAGGTGTATTTCCAGTAATGAGCGTGACATCCCTTCCAGCCACGGGCAGCACGGCGGTGGTCCGAGCCGCGGGCCTGAGCCTGCGTTGGTTTGCCTGGGTGCAGGTGGTGATGGCCGCCCTGGCCATGGTCGCCACTCTGCCGGGACGCACGCACGGCCTTGGGATGATCACGGAACGGCTGCTCAAGGACTTGCAGCTGGATCGCGTTTCCTATGCTTCGATCAACCTCTGGGCCACCCTGCTGGGCGCTGCCTTCTGCCTGCCGATCGGCTACCTCATCGAGCGATACGGCGTCCGCTTGATGCTCACGGGCGTCGTCGCGGCCCTGGCGGCAGTGGTCCTGTTGATGTGCCATATCTCATTGCCGCTGGCGGAGAAGGTGTCCGCTAGCCTGTCGTTTTTTCATTTCGCGCCGAAAACCACTCTCATCGCGATCCTGTTTGTCGCGATCCTGCTGACGCGCGGCCTGGGCCAGAGCGCCTTGTCGGTGGTCAGCCTGGCCACGGTCGGCAAATGGTTCGTACGCCGCCTGAGCGTGGCCATGGCTGTCTTTTCGGTGCTGGTTTCCGTCGGCTTTACGCTTGGCTTCGCCGGGGGCCTGGCTCTGGCGAAATGGACCTGGGATGAGGTCTGGGGGATATTGGGTATAGCCCTGGTGGTGGTTGTGCCGCTGGCCTGGCTGCTGGTGCGCGACACTCCGGAATCGTGTGGAATGAGTGCCGACGGCAGTGGTGAGAAGACGGCCGTGCCACCAGTCGGCTTGACCTTGCACCAGGCCCTGGCCACGCCGGCGTTCTGGGTCTTTGGCCTGGCCAGTTCCCTTTACGGACTGATAGCTTCCGGCGTTTCCCTTTTCAACCAGTCGATCTTGACCGAACGGGGCTTTGAACCGAAGACGTTCTACACCGTGGCGATGGGCACTACGTTCGTGGGCATGGCCAGTAATTTCCTGGGCGGCTGGATCATCACCCGCTGGTCGATTGGCCGGCTCATGGCCGTGGCCATGCTGGTGCAGGCACTGGCCCTGTCCGCTTTGCCCTTCCTGCGACCGGGGATTGTCTGGAGTTGTTCACTCCCTTACCCGGTAGCGATGCAACTGTCGTTCTACCCCCAGCTTGTTCCTTACGTCATCGCCATGGGGATCTCGGGCGGCATCGTGACGGTGGTGTTCTTCACCATCTGGGGGCACGCCTACGGCCGACGGCACCTGGGCAAGATCCAGGGCGCCGCCCAGATGCTGACCGTGCTGGCGTCGGCCGTCGGCCCCTTGCTCCTGGCGGCCAGCAAGGACTATGCTGGCTCCTACGTGCCCATGCTTTACACTCTGGCCGGGTGCTGTGCCCTCTTTGGAGTGGCTGCCTGGCTGGTCCCGGTTCCTCGTGCATCGATGGTCAAACAGGAAAGTGAGAAACAACCATGACAACCGCGACAGTCTCCGCCCCGGTGCGCTTCCACGTCTCGCTCAACGTCGGCGACCTGGGCAACGCCGTGAAGTTTTACCGTGTCTTTCTGGGACGCGAGCCGGCCAAGCACCGGTCCGATTACGCTAAGTTCGAGCTGGACGATCCGCCGCTGGTGCTGTCCCTGGAGCCCAACCGTCGGGCCATTGGCGGCGTCCTGAACCACGTGGGCTTTCGCCTCCCCGACTCCGAGAGGCTGGTGGCCATGCAGCAGCGCCTGGAAGCGTCCGGCATGCGCACCCAGCGCGAGGAGGGCGTCGAGTGCTGCTACGCTCGCCAGACCAAGTTCTGGGTCAAGGACCCCGACCAGACCCTGTGGGAGGTCTACGTCCTGGAGGAGGACATCGACCACCGGGGCATCGGCTCCGTGCCGGCCGAAAACGCTGCCGAGCCGGCTCCGGCCGCGGAGCCCGTTGTCTGGGAACACCGCCTCGGGCAGCCGATTCCCCGGCCCGTGCCGCTGGCGGACAACTCCGTGGACGAAGTTCGGCTGCGCGGCACCTTCAACGTGCCCCTGACCGTGGAGGAGCAGAAGCACGTCATCCAGGAGAGCTTCCGCATCCTCAAGCCGGGCGGGACGATCCTGCTGCACACGCTGGTTGCCGACCGCCCCTTGACCGGGGGGCCGCCGCGCCTGCCGGGCCCGGCCGCCTGGGTGCAGCACACCCCGCTGGAAAACGAAGCAGGCCCGCTGCTGGAGTCAGCGGGTTTTGTCCAGCTGCACCTGCTCAAGCTGGGTTCGACACCGTGTTTTCAGCAAGCCGGGGTGGAAATGCGTGAGTGTCAGCTGACCGCACGCAAACCCGATACAGCTCCCGGCGGTCCGGAAAGCACGGTGGTTTACAGGGGACCATTCCTGCAAGTGACCGACGATTTCGGGACGGTGTACCGCCGGGGCGAGCGCGTGGCCGTCGATGCGGTCCGGCTGCGGCAGTTGCAGGCCGGGCCCCTGGCGGAGGCGTTCACCGTCATCCGACCCGGGTCGGGGAAATCGTGTTCCGGTTGAGCAAGGCAGACGGTGCCGCGCACACAGTCGGCCGAGCCGCGCACGCAGCGCAGCGGAGTAAGCGGCCCTGCCGCCCCACGCGGCCGCTTACTCCGCTGCGCTGCGTGCGCGGCTCGGCCAACTGCAGCGAACCTCTCTTGTTCTCCCGACGGCGACAGCGTATCATTCGCCGATTCGCAGGTTCAGGACGACAAGGAGGTTCGCTGTGCCACCTGCCAGTCAGACGCACGCCGGGCTTTCGCGCCCGCTGAACATCCTGATTCTCTACGACGGCGTCGGCATGCCGGTGAACGCCATCCGCGACCATGCGGAGGCCTTTCACCTGTTTTCCCGGCATCGGCTCTGTTACGTCCACAGCGCCTTCGAGGCCCCGCTGCGCTTCCCGCTGTCGCTGTTCGATGCGGTCATCGTCCATTTCGGGCTGCGTTTGCCGATGCGGCACCATCTCTCCTCGGCGTTTTACAAGCCCCTGGGCGAGTACCAGGGGCTGAAGGCCCTGTTCATCCAGGACGAGTACGACCACCCCTGGCTGTCCTCGGAGCGCATCGCCCAGCTGGGGATTGACGTGGTCTTCACCAACGTTCCGCCGCAGCACGTGCCAACGGTCTACGCTCGGGTCCCCGAACGGGTCGAGTTCTTTCAGAACCTGACCGGCTACCTGCCGCTGAATTTCGACTTCACGCAACCGGTCCGGCCGTTTGAACAGCGGCCGGTGCTGATCGGCTACCGGGGTCGGCCCCTGGGGTATAACTATGGCCGGCTGGGCTACGAGAAGGTCCTGATTGCCCGGCGGATGCGTGCCATCTGCCAGGCCCGCAACCTGCCTCACGACATTGAATGGGCCGAGCAGAAGCGCATTTACGGCAGCGGCTGGAACGACTTTATCCAGAGTTGCCGGACCATGCTCGGCACCGAGAGCGGCTGCAACGTCTTCGACTACGACGGCTCGCTGCGCACGCGCATTCAGGAGGCCCGCCTGCGCAACCCGGAGCTGACCTTCGAGGAGGCCTGCGCCCGCTTCCTGGAGGGGAAGGAAGTGGACGGGATGATGAATCAGGTGTCGCCGCGCATCTTCGAGGCGGTGGCCCTGCGCACCGGGCTGATCCTGTTTGAAGGAGCCTACTCGGGGGTGGTCCGGCCCGACGAGCATTACCTCTCGCTCCGCAAGGACTTCCGCAACGTCGATGAAGTGCTCGCCCGGGCCCAGGACGAGCACTTCCTGCGGGCCATGATCGATCGGGCCTACGATCACGTCATCGGCTCGGGCCTGTGGACCTATCAGCGGTTTGTCGGCTGGGTGGAGCAGGTGCTGGAACCGCGCATCGAGCGCAAGCTCGCCACGCTTCGCAGCAGCGCGCCCGCACTCACGGAGGCAGAGCTGGCGATCCTGCTCGAATCGGGCGCGATCGAGCGCCAGCCCCAGGTGCGGCCGCACCCGCCGCGTCTGCTCGAATCGTACTGGGTGCTGCGTTCGTCCCTGCTCGATCCAGGCCGGTCGCTTCTCCGCCTGGGCCGGGTGGTCTGGAACTTGCTGGCGCGACTGGTCTGGACCGCCCCCCTGCGCCGGCTCCGCAAGGCCGGCAACGCCCTGCTGAAGCTGGGCTGGACGTTCGGGGCCCTGCTGAGGGCACCGCAGCCGCGTCAGGTCCTTCGGCGACAACGGACCCTCGCCGAAGAGCTGTCCCGGCTGGCGATCCTGCGCCAGGCCCGGCTGACGGACCCGCACGTGCTGGGTTTCGAGGTCGTTGCCCGCACCCAGCTCGGGCCCGAGGGGCTGTCGCTGCTGCTGGTGAGCTTGCCCGTGGACCTGGCCCGGTCTTCGTCCCGGACCAAGGCGGGCGAGGAACTGGACCTGGAAAGCAGTCCGCTGCGGGAGATTGTCTGGGACCACTCTGCGACGGGACCGAACGTTCGGTATCCCTTCGGAGGCATGGTTCGGGCAACCTTTTCCCTGGGAACGGATGGGGTGCAGTGCTTTCCGGGCCTGGTCGAGCTGGCCCGGAGCGAGCCGGAGCTGGTTCGGGCGCTCTTGAACTGGGTGCTTGCCGTGCCGCAAGCGGGAAAGGCTGCCAGGCCGCTATGGAAACGGGCCGGCTGACGATCCAGGGTTACCGTTTCCGTGGGTCGCGCAGCGCACCCACGGGGTATTTTACAATGGCGGCCGGCCCCGCTCATACGTCTGCTCGATCTCCTCGTCGCTCAGCGCCCGCGAGAACAGCAGGAACTCGTCGATGCAGCCCGTCAAAAAGCGAATGGGAACGCTGGGCCGATGCCCGGCGAAGTTCCAGTTACCGATCTCCGCGCTACCCACGTGCAGGGGCGTGTCGATCTGAACCGGCAGCTGAGCAATGGAGTGGCCATCCAGGTAGTGCGTGACCAGGCTGGCGTCGCGGTCGTAAACCACCGCCAGGTGGGACCAGCGGCCAAAGCGTTCCGGCCCGAAGGCCTCGCGGGCGCGGTAATGGGCGTTGGGCTCCTTGCCGGGACTCTTGATCCCCAGGATGATGGTGCCGTCGTCGCCGATTTGCCAGTGCAGGCCGCCTTCGGGCCAGGCGTCGGCCATGAGCAGCGAATTGTTGCGGTTGGGCAGGCCGTCCACCCGGACCCAGGCGGCCAGCGTGACCGACTCGAAGTCCCCCGGGACGTTCAGCCGCACCCGGTCGCTGACCCGCTTGAACTCCAGGCCCTGCTTGCCGGGCCAGCGGCCGGTCACCCAGGAGCAGCCCACGATGGCGCCATCGTGCGGTTGCTGTCCGACCCCCGGCTGGTCCCGCAAGGTCCGGCTCAGCGCGCCCTCGGGCTGGAAGGTGTAAAAGAGGACCAGGCTGGGGTCGCGGCGCACCGCCGTGCAGGCAGCGGCCCAGTCCTCCTGGCGGCGCCGGGTCTCGGCCCGGGCCCGGGCCGCCAGCTCCTGAGCGGTGCGGAAGGCGGTGGACTTCGACTCGATCCGCTGTTCCACGCCCCGGCCGGACAGGCGAAGCCCCTGGCCGGTCGTCAGGGCCTTGTGCGAACCGTCGGCACGATTGGAGCCAGCGTCGTAGAGGTCCACTTTCCCCTGGAAGACGTGAACCTCGGTCCGGTCGCCCCGACCCACCTCCAGACCGAACTCGGTGCCCCGATCCACCAGCTCCAGTTTCGGCGAGCGGATGGTGAACCCCTGGGCCTGGGGCGGGACCGTGGCCCGGAGTTTCCCTCGGGCGCAGTAAGCCTCGGTGCGCGAGATCAGCTGCAACTCGGCCGGGCCTTCCAGGATGACCATGGCCCCGCTGTAGAACTCGACCTGGGCCAGGCCGGACTTCAGGCGGAGCCAGCCGGGAGGCAGCGGTGCGCCGGCCCAGGTCGGCAGGCCGGTCTCTTCCCAGCGAGCGTCGGGCGCCTGGAGCAGGACTGCCACGGTCTGGTCCGTGGCCTCGGGTTCCGGTTCGGCCGGACTCGGCACCTTGTGCCGCCATTGCCACGATGCCAGCACCAGGAGCAGACTGGCCGCCAGGGCCAGCACGCCGATGGTGCGCCAGAAGCGGAGACTGGAACGGAGGGAGACAGCAACCGGCGTCGGATTGGTCGCTCCGGGCAGCGGTTGCTCGGGTTCGGTCCTGGCCGGCCCCGCGGAGCCGTCCTCCAGGGACCGTTCCACCCCGGCGGACAGCACCCCAAAGTGGCCGATCAGGTCGGCATGCAGGCTCATGAACTGGACGTAACAGGCCTCGGCTTCCGGATGGGTGAGGACCAGCGTCTCCAGACGCTGGAGTTGCTCGGGGGTGATGGTCTCCTCGCACAGGGCGTCGAGCAGGGCCTCGTAACTCCGCAAGCTCCGGGGACGAGCGGTTCATGGTTACCTCTCCTGGGCCAGGGCCCGGGTGACACAATCGAACAGGGCCTGGCGGATCTTGGCCAGGGCCTTGTAGGTGGCATCGAGGGAGCGGCCGACCCTGGCCGCCGTGGACTGGGTGGTGGCTCCTTCGCTCAGCCGATGGGTCAGCAAGTCCCGATCGCGGGCGCTGAGTTTCTCGATGCAGCCGCCCAGGGCCTCGCGGCGCTCGTCCAGTTGCAGCGTGCTGGCCTGCTCGATGGCCGTCTCGGCGATGCGGTCCAGCATGGCCTGGCTGAAGCAGACCCGGCTGCGCTGCTTCTTCTTGTAATGGTCCAGCACCTTGAAATAGGCGATCCGACACCCCCAGGCGGTGAAATCGTTGGGCGGATGGAGTTCGTCGAACTTGTCCCACATGACCAGGCTGGCCTCCTGGAGGACGTCGTCGGCGTCCGCCCGGTTGGGCAGCAAGGTCAGGACGTAGGCGTACAGCCGCCGCTTGTTCTGCAAGAACAGGCGCAGGAACAGCTTTCCCTTGGCCGGCCTTGAGTCGTCCGCGCCGCCGGTGGACGATTCACGATCGCGGTCGGTATCGGCGTCCACGGCCATGGGCTTGACCTCCTTCACCTTGGAGAGCAGGGAGTGGTCACCCCAGGATTCGCTTCCCGGAGCTTCGCCTACTTAGAAGTTGACAATCCCATCCGTTTTTGGAAGAGGAAAATCGAGCGCCTACGTTCCCAGGGCAGCGCCCGGGGGTCTGCCGCCAGGTCGTGAACGGCCGCTTCGACGGCCTTGCCGACCTCGTTCCAGCCCGCGTGGTTGTTGGCCGTGGCCGGAAAACTCAGGGGCCGGCCGATGCGCAAGGTGATGCGGTGGAGGCGCGGCAGGACGCTGTTGGGCGGAAAAGCCTCGAAGGTGCCCTGCAAATGACAGGGGACGATCGGTACGGGTGTGCCGGCGACCAGCATGCCGATGCCGGACTTGAACGGCCGCATGGTGCCGTCGCGGGTGCGGGTTCCTTCGGGAAAGAGTACGTAGATGCTCGGCTGCTCGACCAGACGCTGGCGCAGGGCCTGGACCTGGTGCAGCGTGTGCTGCCGCCGCCAGATCGGCAGGGCGTTGAGGAAGGTCGTGACCAGGGCCGCGATGCCGGTGTGCTTGAAGAAGACGTCGCCGGCCGCGATGGGGAAGACGTAATCGCGCCAGGCCAGCGGGACGGCGGCCCCCAGGACCAGGGCGTCGAGGTGGCTGGCGTGGTTACTGGCCAGCACGAAGGAGGGCCGGGCGGGCAGGTTCTCCCGGCCAAAGACCCGCAGGCCGTGCAGGAACCAGAGCAGGCTGCGGATCACGGTCCAGGAGGCCAGCCGGGCGGTGCTTTCCACCAGGCCGCTTTCCCGGCTCAGACTGCGAGAACGGGCCAGGCCCGTCAGTCCCAGGTCGTGCGCCGGCTCCAGCTTCCAGTCTTCCACGGTCAACCTCCCGTGAACAGGCGCTCGTGGGTGCCGTTGAGCGGTCCCAGGTACAGCGACAGGAAATGGAACACCGCCGGCGGCACCAGCACCAGGCTGTCGAAGCGGTCCAGAAGTCCTCCGTGGCCTGGAATCAGGGTGCCGGTGTCCTTGACGCCCACGTCGCGTTTTACCGAGGACAGCAGCAGGTCGCCGAACTGTCCCAGCAGACTGATGCCTGACCCCAGGATCAGGAGCTGCGGCCAGTGATCGACCTCTGTCTCGTGAAAGACAACGTGCCCCAGGCAGGCCACCAGCAGCGTGGTCAGCACCAGGGCGCCCGTGCAGCCGGCAATCGTCTTGCCGGGGCTGGTGCTGGGCAGGACCTTGGGGCCGCCGATCAGCTTGCCGGTGCAGTAGGCGAAGACGTCATTCAGCTCCACGCTCAGCAGCAGGAGCAGCAAGATGGGGCGGTAGTGCGGGTTGTTGGCGATCAGCCCCAGGTAGCCGAAGCTGTAGCCGAACAGCAGGAAGCCCAGCACCCCCAGCGCCGTCCGCTGGACGTACCCCTTGGGCCGATCCTGCGGGATGGTGACAATGGCGATCAGGCCAACGGTCAGCGGCGCCAGGGCGAAGAAGAGCCGGCCCCAGTTGTCGATGCAGGCAAAGGTCAATCCCAGGACGCCCAGCACGACGACGACACTGATGGTCTTCTCGCGGAACAGCCCCGTGACCCGGGCGAACTCCTGGTAGCAGAGCAGGCTGAGGACGGCCACGAAGCCGAAGACCCACGCGGCACCGAGCAAGAGCGGTGCCAGCATGAGCAAGGTGAGCCACAACCAGGACCAGCACCGCGGCCCCAGCTCGGCGTACTGCTTCCTGCTGAGCTGGCCGGTCCACCGCAGCACGGTAACAACGACAATGGCCAGCACCACCAAGGCCCCCAGCGCCACCACGGTCCACAGGACAAAGGGGGAGTCGAAGGCGTGCCGGAAGCCGAACAGGCGTTCCGAGGTTTCCTGGCTCATGGCTGGGCCCTCCGCAGTGCCCGACTGATGCGGAGCAACCGCCGGATGGCGGTGACCGCTCCGCCGGCGACGATCACGAGGAGCATGGCCGAGACCACCCCAAATGGCGGCCAGTCGGGGCGTATCGGGACCGACTGCCAGGCCCGCGGCATCACGGCACAGTAACAGGCCACGACCGTCAGGAGGAACATCCGCTGCGGCTTGGCCAGCGGCCCGCAAAACTCCTGGTGTGCGCCGGCCACCTTGCCCTGGGCCCGGACGTAGGCCACGAACAGGGCCACGCACGCCGCCAGGTAGCCAAGCTCCGGCATGCTGGTGGCCGCGTAGCCGGCCCCGATGAGGATGGCCGCGTCGGAGACCCGGTCGGGGACTTCGTTGTACAGTTCGCCGACCGGCGAGGCCTTGCCGGTCTGGACCGCCACCATGCCGTCGAGCATGTTGCACAGCAGGCGCAGCTGGATCAGCAGAGCGGCAGCCAGGAACGCCAGTCTTTCCCAGGGAGTCGGCAGCCACCCGGTGCCGACGAAGGCGGCCCCCGCGGCGATGCCGGCGATCATGCCCGCGACCGAGATGGCATTGGGCGAAACGCCCCGGCGGGCCAGCCAGGAGGCGACCCGTTTGGAGAGGGCACGCTCGCGGGAGGCGAGGGGACGCCGTTCAGGGACGTAGGGCTTGTCGGTCACGGCTGGTTTTCCATCCGGTCAACTGGAGAACTATCACGGATTCTGGGAGATTGCCGGGGAACGCAGAGGAAACAATCTGTCAGCCAGCAGGCCGCCAGGGATGCCACCATGCCAACGGCGCCGGTCTGTTGGCGATGTGTACAGGAGCGACGGAGCGTGTCCCTGCTTGCCGCGTGAATGTCAAAAAACCGACATTGCCACCACGCCACCATCACACGGTGTCCCTTACCGGCACTCCAGCAACCCAGGCCAGCACCCTGGACAGGTGTGTGGGGCAGTTCTTCCTCCGGATACTTGTACCCAAATGCTTTCTCCCCGGATTCCGTGATACTCTAGGGTTTTTTCTTCCACCAAGAAGAGGGGCACGCAGGAGGGGCCTCCTGTCACGACCGGACTTTCACCGCACGCCCAGCATCTCACGGCGTCCTTTACTGGCACTCCAGCATCCTCGGAAAGGGCGCCTGCCTGAACCGGGAACTGGCCAAGGGGCTGGGCGAAGTCCCCGTGGCATCGGAGCCTATCGTCACCCCACGTACCGCTTCGGCAACTCCGCCCCTGCCGCGACGTTTCTTCGTCCGATTCATGGTTCGCGCCTGTTATCCTGGCCTTACCCGTCTCCGATCCTGGCGCGGACTTGTTGATCCCACGCAGGGAATTCCGTGCAACCTTTCCCTCGTCAAGACACCGGTTTCATCTTGACTTTTAGTCAACGGTTGACATACAGTCAAGAATAGGAACAACCAATGTGGGAAGGAGTTTTCTGCCGCGGGTAGAGCACGGATGAACGCCGCGTCCAGTGCGAATTCTTCATCCCGATCGTGCGGAATTCGGACAAGAAGCCTCACCAGCCAGTCGCCTGGAACCTTCTGGTCAACGAAATCCGCCGCGTGTTCCCGGCCGGCCACAGTGGTCCGGAAACCTTTTATCGCGGTGACGCCCTTGTTCCTGGTGAGTACGAGGAGAGTCCTGGGAGTCCGCCCATCAGCGACACGAGCCGACGGTCTATCCTGGCGATCCCGGAGAGCAAGGTGAACGATTTGCGTCTGCTGTTGAAGATGGCTGCCCATACCTTCGATCAGCTGGCGGTGTATCTATCCGTTGCGGGCACGGTCGAGTTTGTGACTCCCACCGACGAGGATGGGTGCCTCTGAACCACAACGGATTTCCCGAAACAAGCGGAAGACGGACAATGGCGAAAAAGCCTGCTGTTGTTTACCAGACGATCACTGGCCGGCGCATTCCTCTCTCCAAGCTGAGCCGGTCGGAGAAGGATTTCCTGTCCCGGGTGCAGCAAAAATACAACGCCCGGCTGGAGTGGACGCGCTTTGCCGCCTGGTGGAACGCGGAGTTTACCAGGACCGGCCTGCACGTGAAGTCCCCGGTGTACCGGATCTGTCAGGATCTCGAAGCCCGTTTGGGGATTCACCAGGGCAGCGTGTCGCCGCCGGATTACCGTGACTTCCTGGCCGATCTGATCGATGGCCAGTTCGGGTCCCGCCAGGAATTTTGCCAGGCGACAGGGATCGACCCAGGCCAACTCAGTCGTGTGTTCGCCGGGCGCGCGGACCTTTCGCTGAGGGCGCTGCAGAAGGTGCTAGAGGTTCTACAGGCGCAGCTCGTCATCCAGACCCAGGAGCAAGCCCGGGAGCAGACGAGCGTGGCCCGCGCTGAGGAGGCACTGGCCCTGGCCACGCATTAATCCCCCGGAAGTCAAGAGGTTGCCGCGATCCGCCTGGCTTCAGGGGATGCCCAGCAATTTGTGGGTCTGAAGGCTGAGGCGCCAGCGGGGGTTGGCGAGGCAAAACGCCACGGCGCGGCGGGTGTTGGCAGCCAGGGAGGGGCCGTCCATCGGCTGGAGGAGGAAGAACAGGAAGTCGAGCCCGGCGTAGCGCTCGGGTTCTGCTCCCTGCTGGGGAAAGACCAGTTTCAGCTCGTTGCCGGAACGCAAAGCGAGTTCGGTCCCGGCCTTCGGACTGACGCAGATCCAGTCGATCCCTTTTGGCGGCACACAGCGTTCCGTTCGTCTCGATCGCGATCTCGAATCCAGCGGCGTGCAGTTCATCGACGAGGTCCTGGTCCATCTGGAGGAGCGGCTCACCGCCGGTACAGACCACGAACGGGGTTCCGCCGACGCCTTGCCAGGTCCCGGCCACGGCCCGTGCGAGGGCGCGGGCCGAATCGAATCGGCCGCCGCCTGGTCCGTCCGTGCCGACGAACTGGGTGTCACAAAAGCGACAGATGGCCGTGCTGCGGTCCTTCTCCCGACCAGACCAGAGGTTGCAACTGACCTTGACTTTAGCGAACCTTTCGTTCCAGAACTGGTCTTGATTACTGCGGGGCTGAATTCTACAATTCAATTTTACCCCAATCTGGGGACAAGGTTCATGTGACATCGGATGCCCTGCGCAGAGGCAGGGCTTTTTTCGTCTCTATGTGGGGTGTTCTGAACAATGGGTCTCGCCCAGCGCGTAGCACTGTACAAGCAGCTGGAGGAGAAGCGGGAGCGGCCGCTGATCGTCTACATCACCAGTTCTCGTATTGGTGCGAGCGGCAGCATGGCTGCTGATGCCATTCCGGAACTCACCGATCAAGTGGAGAAACTTCCCCCAAATACGAAGAAGCTCGATCTGCTGGTGGTTAGCGACGGTGGCGATCCGATGGTCGCCTGGCGGTCGGTAACCCTGCTCAGAGAGCGAGTGGAGCATCTCACGGTGCTCGTGCCCCAGGGTGCCTATAGCGCCGCGACCCTCCTCGCCTTGGGGGCCAACGAGATCATTATGCACCCGAATGGGAACCTGGGGCCTGTCGATCCCCAGATGTCCGTCCGGAAGCGCGGAGACGGCGAAGGGGAACATTTCGGCTTCGAGGACATGACGGGGTTCCTGGAGTTCGTGCGCAAGGAAGTGGGCCTGACGGATCAGGAGCATATCCGCTCGATGTTCGAGATGTTTTGCAGCCAGGTCGGACCGGTGCCCGTTGGTGTGGCTGCCCGTTCCTCGCTGCTCGCCCTGTCGATGGGCGAGAAACTGCTGCGGATGCACATGACGGGCGAGGCGAACGTCCAGCGACCACGTGTCATCGCGGAGTCGCTGAACAAGGCGTTTTACCATCATGGGTATCCGATCAGTCGCCGGGAGGCCAAGGACATTGGCCTGCCGATTGCAGACTCTCTTCCAGAGGTCGAGGGCCTCACGTGGAAGATCTGGCTCGACGTGGAGAAGGAACTGGAGATCCGCAAGCCATTCCACCCGGTCTACGTACTCATGGCGAATGCGGCAGCGGCGGAGTCCCTCCTGGCGCCCGTGCCTCAGCTGAACATCCCACCCGATGCCCCGGACGAGGTGAGGCAAGGGTTGATCGCCGAGATGATTGGGCAGGGCATCCTGGAGATCGAACCTGTCGATTTCCAGTTTGTGTCGGCTGTCATGGAGAGTCCCCGCCTGGCGAGCCGCGACAAGTTCAAGGGCAAGATCATCGCGTGCAGGACTGCGGACCTTGATTTGCAGACGAACGTGATTGGTACAGAGACGGGATGGGAGGCCGTCGAAATACCGGAGTAGAAAGGACGTATCATTACCAGGAGGAGCAGTCCCATGTTCTACAAGATCGTTTCGCACGGGCCGTATCGCATCCGCCAGACCACCGCGATGGCGGTGACCACGCCGACCGTTCTCAAGGCGAGCGCCGTCGGCGTGAAGTGGGTGTTGCCGGCAAAGAAGAAGAAAGCCGTCCGCCGCAGGAAGCCACAGGCGAAGGCCACGGCTGGCGCTTAACCATCAGACACTCAACTCCGCGGCATCCAGATTATCGGATGCCGCTTTCGTTTTGATCCCCCCCTTCTCAACTTGCGAATCGTCACCTGCAGTTCCAGGTGTTTGACAGCGGAAGTCAAGAGGTTGCCGCAATCCGCCTGGCTTCAGGGGATGCCCAGCCATTTGTGGGTCTGAAGGCTGAGGCGCCAGCGGGGGTTGGCCAGGCAAAACTCCACGGCGCGGCGGGTGTTGGCAGCCAGGGATGGCCCGTCCATCGGCTGGAGGAAGAAGAACTGAAAGTCGAGCCCGGCGTAGCGCTCGGGTTCCGCTCCCTCCTGGGGAAAGACCAGTTTCAACTCGTTGCCGGAACGCAAAGCGAGTTCGGTCCCGGCCTTCGGACTGACGCAGATCCAGTCGATCCCTTTTGGCGGCAATAGCGTTCCGTTCGTCTCGATCGCGATCTCGAATCCAGCGGCGTGCAGCTCATCGACGAGATCCTGGTCCATCTGGAGGAGCGGCTCACCGCCGGTACAGACCACGAACGGGGTTCCGCCGACGCCTTGCCAGGTCCCGGCCACGGCCCGTGCGAGGGCGTGGGCCGAATCGAATCGACCGCCGCCCGGTCCGTCCGTGCCGACGAACTGGGTGTCACAAAAGCGGCAGATGGCCGTGCTGCGGTCCTTCTCCCGACCAGACCAGAGGTTGCATCCGGCAAAGCGGGAAAAGACGGCGGCGCGTCCGGTGGTCCGGCCCTCCCCCTGGAGAGTGTAGAACAGTTCCTTGACCAGGAAGGGCATGCGGCTGAGGCCCCCTCGTTTGCGAGAGCAAGTTTATTCGCCTGCCTTCGGCATTCCGTCTCGGGGGCCACGAGGCATCAAGCCCGGTCCAGCACGCCGGTTGGGCGAACCACGTCGAGGATTTCGTCCTCCAGCAGCCGCTGACGTGCCAGCAGGGCGTCTGCAAGAACCTCGACGGCAGCCCAAGCGGTTGCCTGTCCCAGCAGGGCCTCGGCCGTGAGGAGAACGGCTCTGAATAGCGGGTCGGGATCGACATCTGGGTATATCGTCTGGATAAGATCCTTGGCCGCTTCGTAATCCATCACAAGGTTGTACACTAGGCGGTTCCCGCCTTGGCATCGGCGCTCAGCGACCATGCCGGCGACGCAGGCGATCAGCCGGTTAAGCACCTGCGTGGCGGGCGGTTCGAGTTGGCCCGGCGATGCCGCCTCGATCTCGCTCTCGCCTGTCGCCCTCGTGACCCCGGCCGGCTTCCACTCGACACGCAGGGCACGCAGCCCGAGCAGAAGGGCTGCGACCGCGTGGCCGGCCTCGTGGTAGGACGTGATCCCTGGCTCACCCGTGCTGCTCATGGCTCTGTGCCCTCTGCCTCTGTCTCCCAGGGTCCTGCCCAGCGATGATTGTAGCGGCAGCGGGGCGTAACCGCCGGCGCAACGGCTGCTGTTCTCCTGCGCCATCGCTTCCGATAGACTACGAGAAGGCGAACAACAGGGAGACAGGACATGAAGGTGCGGGTGCAGATCGACCCGTTGGCCAAGGACAACGAGTGCTACAACAACTGCGTCGAGAAGGTCAAGCGTGACGGCGGTGCCGTGGTGGTCGGGTGGAGGATCACCTGGGCAACGACGCTCGGCAAATACCTCCGGACCAAGGATCACCATGCTGTCTGGAAAAGCCCGGAGAAGGAACTGATTGACATCTCGTCGCGGCTGGTGCTTACCAGTCGCGGGCACGAGGGAATCATGGGCGAAACAGAGATCGAGTTCGAGCCCGATCCGTCCGCCCTGTTCACTGACGGGAAGGCCCTGCCGAGCATCTACGTCCCGGATGGTCCTGACCCGCACGGGCTGCTGGCGAAAGCCTGTGATTGGGCGAACTCTGCGTCGAAGAAGCGGGCGGCGAGCGACACTTTGGGAGCGGATTACGACGACCAGCGCTCGAAGTCGTTCCTTGAGCAGCACCACAAGAAGATGAAGTAGCCCCGGCAGCCGAATGCCCCCCTGCTGGTGCAGGGGGGCTAAGCGACCACAAGGCATTGTTGGTTGTCAACCTGCCAAGCATTTCGCCACCAGCAAACCCAGGATGATCAGCGGCACAAGAACAACCAGGCACCCGGAGGAACCTGGCGTACCGCAAGACTTTTTCGACGTACAAGCCGTTCGCCCTCTCTGAGCAGAGATCCGCCCCGAGAAACCCGTCGCAGCGAAAGACCTTTGCGGCGGAGGTAGCGAGCCTTGCAAATGCAGGGGCTTGCCTTGGGTCGAAAGAGTCCACGACCTTCCGCACTTGCGGCAGGACCACTCCGTTCCGATCGTTGCACTCTTTGGCAGGTGAATCTTGCGTCCGCAAGTACACCGACCTGCAAGATGTGGCATGGAAGCTCTCCAGAATGTGAATGGATTCAAAAGAACCGTGGATGTCTACTGCCACTCGGGCCCGTGGCATACGGCCAATCGAATACGGTCGGGGGCCCGCGAATGGCGGCCTTGCGGCGATGGTGAAAACGGCTCGTTGGACTGCGCATGGCATCCTCCCCGCGCGAGAACAGACCCTCACCACAACCGACCAAGAACAGAAAGGCCGGCGGGTACTGATCGCATGACTGCCTGGTTGTTCACCAGGTGGCAGAAACTGGCCTTGACGCGGGGGCCAAGATCGGCCATAAGAAGTGAGACTACCCATAGTCTCGCTTCCGTTCCCGCGTGAAGCGATCATAGGCCGTCTTTGCGTTCGCGCGCTTGGACGGCCTTTCTTGTCAGCATCTTATCGGAGAAAATTCTCCGAGTCAATAGCCTTGTAGATTCTGCCGATTTTTTTCTTCAAAATCAGCGAGAGGACGAGTTGCTAGACGGCAGGTCAGGTCGATCAGACTCCGGTTGCGTTGACTCCCTCACTGCCCTTCAGCAGTTGGCGTCAGGGGCGACAACCCATCAATCACACGCAGTTCCGCAAAGCGGGATAGATAAGCGCTCCGCTCCAGGGGACGGGCTGTACCTCCTTTAAGAAGAAGGCGGATTTGGCCATTCCGATTGACACTGTCGGCATTCAACACCAGGTAACAAGCTTGTCCTGGATGGCCTGGATGTTCAAGAGAAAAGCCGAGGCGATCCAGCAAACCGTTGAGAAAGTCAACGCTGCGCTGTCGCTCTTGCAGTGTGGCCGGATTGTGATCCTGCATGTACTCGCGGACAGTCCGTTCCAGTTCTGCCCGGACCGCTTCCCGATATTCGTCCAACCGCCCTGCCAGGGCAATGATCCTCTGTTCCTTGTCCTCCGGCAGGCCGGCCAAGAGTTGCTGGGCGAATTCTTGGGGCGAGGGCAATATCAGCACTTTCTTTGGTTCGTCTTTCTGTTGAGACGTTCGTCTTGATTGCGAATCTCTGATTGAATCTTTGGTTTCCCCACGCAGGATCGGGACGTCCCATGGGGTCTCAATCCCCAGCCGGACTCTACCCCTGTCCTCCGGGATTTCGACAACGGTGATACGGACGTTATTGCCGATGCAGATCCCCTCGCCAGGTTTTCGACTCAGAACCAGCTGGGTCTTCGGGTCGTGTGGCGCTTCTTGCAAGCCCGCCACCGGTGCCGGGTCAGCTGCCGGCTGGATTTTCCCCAGTGCCCGGGCAGCACAATAGCGAACGCCAGCAGCTTGGTCATGCTGCGCTTTCAGTAAGCCCGCCACCAACGCTGGGTCGGCCGCTAGCTCGATTTCCTCAATAGCAAGGGCGGCCTCCCCTCGAACAGAGGCCTCGTCGTCACGCAGCGCTTCCAGCAACCTTGTAACCAGTGCCGAGTCGGCCACTGGCTTGATCTTCCGCAAGGCCCAGATAGCACTGATGCGAACGCCGGACTCCAAGTCGCGCATTGCGTCGAGCAAGCCTGCAACAAGCGCCGGGTCACTTGGCTGGATCTTCCCGATCGCGCTGGCGGCTGAACCCCGAACAAAGGCCTCCGAGTTGCGCAGCACTTCCAGCAAGCCCGCCACTAGGGTCTGGTTAACAGGTGGCCGGATCTTCTCAATGGCCCTGACGGCATGAAAGCGAACGCTCGCATTCGGGTCGTGCATTGCTTCGAGCAAGCCGACCACCAACGCTGGGTCGGCCATTGGCTCGATTTCCTCAATGGCGCGGGCGACCTCGATGCGAACGCCGTCATCCTCGTCACGCAGCGATTCCAGCAAGCCTGCCACTAACACCAACGCCCTAGGTTTAACCTTTGCAATGTCCTTGGCAGCCCCCCAGCGAATGATGGCTTTCTCGTCACGCAGCGCTCGCACCAGGTCCGCCACCTGCGCAGCTGGAACTCCCTCCCTAACCCTGGAGGGCATAGTGTCCATCTTGCCAAGAGCAGCAACCACAGCCACAAGCACGCTTCTATCCTTGCTGGATCGCAACACTGCGGTCAAAGCACGGGCCACAGCCGCAAGCACACTAACATCATCATCGGACGTACCCCCCAACTTCTGCTCTTCGGCTGGTGTTTGTGTGGCTCCTTGTTCGGCCGCCTCAGGAACTTTCTTCCCGTTAGCGTCTGCCCACATCAGAGTGTCTGTTAATTGGCTGGCTGAAAAAGTCGGCAACACACAGCCTTCTGGGAAGTCCCAAACTCCATAATGTTTCACCTTCTCCGGAACTCCGATAGAAGCTAAAGCGGCCAAGGCCGTTTCGGTTTCATCAAGGAATTCAAATAATCCTGTGCTCTGTTTGTAGACCAGGTATCTCTTCATCAGGTCGTTACCACGAGGGTTGCCGGGAAACACGGTTGTTTTCCTCATTGTACCTGCCGGGGTACTCCACTGTCAGCATATCACGGCAGCAATCCTCGCCGTCACTCTGTCCCAATTCCGACTCGGAGGGTCTGGCTCAATCCCGCGAAACCGTGAGCGGGGGTTAACCGCGTAGCCGACGGCAGCAGTCCTTCGGGTTGCGCCGGTTGACGGGGTGCATCTCCAGCAGAATGCCCGCGCAGGCCGACAGGGCGCCGCTGCCACGGGCCGACTGGCCGGCTGGTGATCGCTCCTTCCGGGGATAGTGGCAGAGCAGCACGCTCACGCCGCGGCTCGTCAGACGCTGCAAGGGTGCCAGGGCCTTGAGCATCTCGGCGGAGTCGTTCTCCGTCCGCAGCGCCGCCAGATTGACCAGCGCCAGCGTTCGGCCTCGCTCCCACCACAGTTCCGGGGCTTCAGCGATGGCACGGAGGAACCCTTCGTCGGAGATCATCGCGGGAATCCTCAACGGGTCGATTCTCCTCACAGATTCCGCAAAAGTCGTTCCCTTGGTCCCGGAAATCGCACTCGCGGGTCAGCATGTCCCGAGTTGACGAAGGGCAACGGGCTGTTCAGTGCGTTCGCAAGGTCGTCCAGAAACGCATGGAGGAACGGACAGTGAGGAGCATGGCCAAGAACTTGATCCCCAACGCCGTCGTGGTCACCTTCGATCGGCGCGTGAGCTTCGAGCCGGCGGAAGGCCTGGCAGGGTCAGCCTCCTCCCGCTTCGGAACGCTTGTGATCCCGGTCGAACCTTCGCTTCCCGAGGAGGAGAGGCCGGGTTGGTTCGTGGACGGCCAGCAGCGGATCGCGGCGATTCGCGACGCCCGGGTCGGCCATTTTCCCATCTGCGTGGTCGCTTTCATCACCGACGACGACCAGGAGCAGCGCGAGCAATTTATCCTGGTCAATTCCACCAAGCCGCTCCCCAAAGGACTCATCTGCGAACTGCTGCCGACGACACGCGCCAAGTTGCCCGCCCTTCTGCAGCACCGCCGCTTCCCGGCCTACCTCCTCGACCGACTCAACCACGATGAGGGGTCGCCGCTGCGCGGCCTGATCCGAACGCCGACCGTCATGGAAGGGCTCATCAAGGACAACTCAATCCTGAAGCTGCTCGAGAACAGCCTGAGCGACGGCGTGCTTTACCGCTTCCGCAACGCCGGGGAAGGAGGCGGAAACGTGGAGTCGATGCTTCGCGTCCTGCATGCGTTTTTGGGGGCCGTGATCCTCAGGTTTTTCTTCCACCAAGAAGAGGGGCACGCAGCAGGGCTCGCCTGTCACGGCCGGACTTTCACCCCTGGAACAGCAGCTCAAAACCGGATTTCAACGTCCAGGTGACCGTGCGGGCGACTTTCCGTTCCGCCCTTGCTGGAGGTGGCCGCCTGGGAGGGAACACGAAACGCGGCGGTGCCGGACGCCGCCCGTGCTAACGCGACCACTCCAAAAAGTTTGAAAAAAAGTGTACAAGCAGCCCGGTCCGCCGGCTCTAATTAGTAATAGAGAGCGGGGACATCATGACAACGCATTCCCTTCACCCCCTGATCCGGCGCCTGTTGCGCACGGGTTGCGGCGCGGCCGACCTCAGGGATGGGCAACTCCTCGAGCGTTTCGTCCATCTCCAGGATGAAGCGGCCTTTGAAACCATCGTCTGGCGGCACGGCGCCATGGTCCTGGGCACCTGCCGGCGCATCCTGCACGATCGGCACGAGGCGGAGGATGCGTTCCAGGCGACCTTCCTGGTGCTCTTCCGCAAAGCCGCCTCCATCAGCCGGCGGGATTCCCTGAGCAGCTGGCTGTTCCGGGTCGCCTACCGGGTCGCCCTCAAGGCCAGGGATCGGCTCGGGCCGCGACCGGGCGGTGCCGATCTGGTTGAGCCCCCGGCCCCGGAATCGGTGTCCGAGCTCGACGGGCGGGACCTGCGGCCCTTCCTGGACGAACAGCTCGACCGCTTGCCGGAGAAGTATCGCGCTCCCCTCGTGCTGCATTACCTGGAAGGAAAGACGGTGGAGCACGTCGCCCGAGAGCTTGGCTGGCCGCAGGGAACCGTCGCGGGCCGGCTGGCCCGGGCCAAGCAGCTGCTCCGCAAGCGGCTGACCTATCAAGGGATAACGCTCTCCTCCGCAGCGGTCAGCGCCGCCCTGGCGCAGGCCACGGCGTCGGCACAGGCGCCGGCCGGCCTGGTGGCCAGTACCGTTCAGGCCGCGACACTGTACGCAGCTGGACAGGCTGAAGCTGTCTCGGCATCGATCACCACCCTGACCCAAGGAGTCTTGCGAGCCATGTGTCACAGCACCATGAAAATCACCGTAACCGTCGCAACCGCGTTCTGCTTACTCGCCGCGAGCGCCGGCTTCCTCGCCTATCACGCTCAGGCCCAGGACAGGCCGGTCGCGACTCCCCGGTCGCCGGCACCGCTCCCTCAGGAAGTCAAGAAGGACTTTGCCGGCGATCCACTCCCTCCGGGGGGATCGCAAGGATGGGTACTGCACGCTTCCGGCACCCTGGGCTGGCAGGGCCCTACTACAATCCGGCGACGGTTGTCTTTTTGCCGGACGACAAGACCCTGTTCTCGGCTGGATGCTGGTCGTTCCGCTTCTGGGACGCGAAGGGCCGGAAAACCGGTGGGATCGACCTGGAAAAGGACGCGCTTCCCCAGAAGAGCACCCTGGCGGCCTGCGCGCTGGCGCCGGACGGCAAGACTCTCGCCATGACGATGCGGTATGAGGGAACCATTCGTCTCCTGGACGCGGCCACCGGAAAGGAAATCCGCCGCCTGGAAGGCCACGGACGCGGCAACGGCACCAGGTCGGTCACCCGGATCGATTTTTCGCCGGACGGCCGGAGGCTGGCCTCGGTCGGTACGGACCGCACGATTCGCCTGTGGGAAGTCGCCACGGGAAAGGAAATCCGCCAGCTGGCTCCCCTGGCCGGAGACCTCGACCTGGTGGTGAGATTCTCCCCGGACGGCAAGCTGCTGGTCTCGAAAGATGGCGGCAACGTGCGCTTGTGGGAGGTGTCCACCGGAAAGGAAATCCGCAAACTGCAAGAGGCCGGTGGCAACCCCCAAGGTGGCATCGGTGGCCAGCCCGTAAGCAGCGCGCCGGTGGACGTGGCTTTTTCACCGGACGGCAAGACAATCGCCGTGGGAAACGTGGGCTCGATCATTCTGTGGGAGACCCGCACCGGCAAGATGCTCCGCGAGATCAACTTCCCCCTCGAGATGATCACCTTCCCAATCGGCGCAGAACATTGCCCTGACCGTCAGCGCCGTGGCCTTTTCACCCAACGGCAAAACGCTGGCCGCCGCAGTTGATACCGGAAAGATGACCTATGAGAGTCGCGGCATTCACCTGTACGACTGGGCTGCTGGAAAGAAAATCGGCGAGTGCCTGGGAGCCAATCGCCAGCAAGTGATCTCCTCGCTGGCCTTTTCGCACGATGGCAAGACGTTGGCCTCGACGGGTCGAGGAGCAACCATTCAGCTCTGGGACCCGGCCACGGGCAAGGAAATCCACCGGGGCGGCGAGGGGAACCAAATGTGGGTTGAAACCGTGGCGTTTTCGCCCGACGGCAAGACCGTCGCCTCGGCGGGTCGGGACAACACCATTATTCTGTGGGAAGCGGGCACAGGCAAGTTTCTCCGCCGAATTGCAGGAGCGGCACCGCGTGTCCAGCCTGGCGCGTTGTTCAACGAGAAGGTCTGGTCGCTGGCGTTTTCCCCGGACGGGAAGACCCTGGTCTCCGGGAGTGGGGACACGTCCATCTATCTGTGGGACCCGGCCACCGGCAAGCAAATCGGTCGTCTCGACGGCCACAAGCACTGGGTGAGGTCGGTGGCGTTCGCGCCCGATGGCAAGACCCTCGCTTCCGCAAGTCAGGACAAGACCGTTCGGCTCTGGGACCTGAGCACGGGCAAGCCAATCCGCCAGTTCGCCGGGCACCGCGATGGTGTTCGCTCGGTGGCGTTTTCACGCGATGGGAAGGTCCTGGCCTCGCTGAGTGAACACGGGATTCTTCTCTGGGAGCCGGCCACGGGCAAGCTCATTCCCCACAAGGCGGAAAAGATGGCCTTCGATGCGCTCTCCCTGGCCCTGTCCCCGGATGGCAAGACCGTGCTGGTGGGCGGCGGGCATGGGTCGTTTGAGGCCCACCTGATCGACCTGGCGACGGGCAACGAAATCGGCGTCTGTCCGCACAAGGACGCCATCTGGAACGTGGCCTTTTCGCCCGATGGCAAGCTGGCGGCCTCGGCGGGTCACGATCACAAGGCTTTCCTCATGGAAGTGGCCACCGGCAAGGTAATCACTCACGTGGATGGGCAGCAGGGGCCGGTCTTTTGCGTCGCCTTTTCGCCGGATAGCAAGACGCTGGCCACGGGCGGTGAGGACACGACCGTTTTGCTCTGGGACGTTGAGCGTCTCCGCCAGGCCGTCGGAGGGGCCAACCCAGCGAACAAGCAACCGGGCCAGTAATCGGTCCTGAATGTCCTGGCGACAACGAGAACGTAAGGCGAAACACGGGGGTGACCTGATCTTTGCCTGCGCAAACAAAGAGCCCGCTCCGGAGAAACAGTCCGGGCGGGCTTTCTGACTTGCCCGGTCGCCGTAAGTCCAGCTGGGGCGACTGGATTCAAACCAGCGACCTCCTGAACCTCTTGCAGGCGTGCGCCGCATGATTTCCGCCTGGGTCTCAGGGCGTTTCCCAGCTTCGGTTTGATGTGACCGACGCGCTAATTCCCGGCCGTCAAAATCCGTTGACGCAATTACATGGGGCTGGTATATTCCGTTGGGAGGAGAAAAAAACGCATTTCCTTGCGGCCATCGATGAGTGCGGAAGGGTGCTTCAGCAGGCAGCGGGCAGCAAAGACACTGGCCATCGCTGTGACTGAGTACATGAAATGATCACAAAGGCGACAATTAGGCTCGGCGCCTATGGCAGCGAGGACGAGGAGTACGGAGGCGGAGGAGCGGATCGGTGAACTTCTACGATTGGACGAAGGGAGGATCAACTCCATGGGCCATCTACCAACAGTTGTGAAATGGCGAGGCCAGTTCTATAAGGTCATATCCTCCGTTAATGGGGATGAAGTCACGGTGCAAACTGAACCGCAAAACCCTGAACTTGCTGAGGCGGCTCGCCAAAACATCATGGGGAATCGCATCAAGAATCTCTCTGTGTACATCGGATTTGGAGAAAACTATCTCACGACCGATCCTCGGCAAGGCAACTAAAACCTCCAAATCCGGGAAGTGGCTAGCGGTGTGCGCTGGCCCGCACTTGGCTGGGTGTCGTGCAGCAAGACCACAACGTCGCGCTCGGGATCGCCGCGGCCATTCGTGAGGCAAGGCAGCAAGACCGCCTTGAACATAAGCGCACCACCAGCGCGAGACGGTTTCGCGCGTGACTCCGAGGAGGCCAGCGATGTCGGCCTCCGTGAAATCCAGTTCGCAGCCACGCAAGGCACGCAGCCGCAAGGCTTCCAAGACTTCGTCGGACAATTGACGGGCGTCAGGCAAGTTGATCGCTTATGATACCATCCTCCTTCGGCGAACAGCCAAGTTCCCCAAGGGATTAGTGAGCAACTTACATGCCGGGATAATAAGCAAATCTGTGAACGATAAGGTGAAACTTCTTTTCATGTGGACGATGATTATTAGTGAATTCGGGGTTGACGACGACGCGATCAATCTGCTCTCACACTCTCTCGACTGCCTGTTGCGGACTGGGCATCTGTATGTACTTTGGCTGACAGGTGCTTTTGGCCCTAAAGTAAGACGCATGGAGTAACACCATGGAACCGCAAGAATATACAACTCGGTATCGAAAGATAGCTACTGAGCTTATGCAGCTTCTGAAGGAATGGCTGCCTTATGCACAGGAACATGAGGAAGCGAAACTTCCCTCAGAGCTTCTGACCGCTCTACTACCTGGCTTGTTCAGGCCATTCGGCAGCAGCAGTTTTCTTCAAGTGCTTGTTGCGCCGGATGACCGCATGCGTGGTCTTCGGAAAATACGCGATTTTACTAAAGACGCAGACAAACTGATGATTTGTGATCCTTACTTGTTTTCTGGCGAAAAGAGTGATGCCAAGGCAATCGCAGAAGAGTTTAGCCGATGTGCCCGCTTAAATAGAAAACCAGCTGTTCATGTGATCCATGATGCGGCCCATACGACAAAAGCTGTGCGACAGGCTGTTAAGAAGATAGCAAGTGATGCAGGTGCTACATTAACAATCCTAGAAACGGATATGATCCATGACAGGGTATGGATTGCAGATAGGCAGCGAGCTGTCGTAGTTGGAACGTCATTCAATGGAATTGGAAAGCGTGCAGCGTTCATCCTTCCGCTACCGAAAGAGGATCTTGATGCGATCCTGGATTTCTTAGATGAGAACAAGTTGAGCCGCGGACATTGACCGGGCACATAAGCATCAAGATAAGTATCGAGAGGTGGGAAAAGCAAGCGTCTTCGCTTGCTTTTCCCACCTTTTGAAAGCCTGGTTTGCTGATCAAGCGGCTATGTTACTTGCTAACCACCTGCCTCTTCTACCTTCGCAGGCGAAGTGGCAAAGGTTTTTCCCAAACTCGGGGTACTCGGGGTTTATGTCGATGCAGATCCCGTCCTCGCAGAGGGCGAGCAGGTGTTGGTCCGGTCAGTGTCGTGGTTTGAAGCCATGACCATTGGGTCGATTAAGGCCGGCAAAAAGCGTTCAAATCCGTGAGGACTCCTCGGCCACCAGGCGTGTTCGACGCTTTGGCCACCATTTTGCTGTTTCTTTCAGCGTCGAATCCGCAGGCGGGCGATACGCGAGCTTAGTTCTCCTGGGCCGTGCAATGGACCATCACCACCGCGAATTTCATCATCAAGACGTTCAACGTCTTGGCCGAACACCTCAAACTCGACTTGCCCGCCGCCAGCTTCAGCGCCAGCCGGAAAATTCTTTTGCCATACCCTAAACTGCCACACACCTGCTTGCGGTCGCGGCAGCACTAGAAACGCTTCGCCGCCGCTGTCCGAGCCCGAATAGGCGGAAAACGACCGAACGTCCGGGTCTGCCGAGCCGGGTTCCAGGAATTGTTCGTCATCGGGGCGCTTGAACAAGATGCCAACCTCTGCCTTTGGCCCAGCCTTGTGCGCGCAGCGGATAATAACCATCTCGTTCACCGGCCCTCGGCGCGAGGAAACTGACGAACCCGACAGGGCGATCAGAAACAGAAGCAATGCCCCGCCGAAGCCACAGCACACCAGATCGAGATACGAAATATAGCGAAAGCGAGTGAAACTTTTCACGGCGGTCCTCCCCCTGTCCGGATAGTGACCGATTCGACGTTGGCACTAAAGGTCTGTTGTTGAAGCGCTCGGCCTCCTTGATAGACTTGAACTGTTCCCGCTGGATGCGACTGGGGCAGACGGAGCCGCAAGATTGCACCTGAGAGCGGTGGCTGCTCAGCGTATAGAACCGCGTAATCGGCCCCGATTGTCGTCTGGGTTCTCGGGGAGGCCAAGAAGTCTCCGGCGTTCTCAATCTCCCAGATCTCGACATCGAGAGAGACCCGCAACGGTCCTGGCGGTATCTTCACCAACACCAGGAAAGGGTTCACTGGAGCACCTTGCCCAGCCCCCGAATTACCTCCGCGACCTGCGGGGTGCGACCATTCGAGGTGGCCGCGCACCGCCACCATGAGGAAGAACAACACCAGCAGGCAGGCGAAACTGTTGGCGAAGACATCCACGAATGAGAGCGATAGCACGGGGCTGGTGTCCTGCTTCATCCCTTCCTCGGAGGTTTGCCATCTCTGGTTTCAGCTGTTGATCTTGGTGCAACCTGCGCCACAGGCATTTCCCGGCCATCTGTCTTTCTGCCCTCTCCGTCCTGTTCATTGGGGCGCGACGGAGTGCGAGGCTGTTCCTTGATGTCCGCGCATTTCTTCAACAATTTGCCTTCCCACTTCCGCAAACAGCCCTGCTCATACAAGCGATAAATCACTGCAACGACTCCTGCAACGGCACCCAACAGCAGCGCGAGAAGTGTAGCATCGAAAGCATATCCAAGATGGAGGGTAATCTCTCCAATCGCTCCTTCTTTGTTCCGTTGGTTGAACAAGCCAGATGCGGCGAGCAGGGCATTCCCGATGCCCAGGACAGTACCAATGAAGCCGAATGAAGGCAGCAAGCCGAGCAGAAACGAGAACGTGCCATATACGTCGTTCTCGAGCATGGTCCGAAGGCGGCTGAACCCATCGCGATACCAGTTCGCCTCGCTCGGCCAGGGCTTTCCACGATACCGGTCGTCGGTCAGGATGTCAGTCCAATTGTCGCTCGGCCTGTTTTGCGCCAATTCAAGCCCTAACCGCCACAAGACTACCCAGCGTCGGAACACCGTGACGAGAATCAGCCAGAAGAGGTAGATGATCGTCCACTGAACCCAGCCGGTGATTCGGTTCAAGGCACGAATTGGATCGCGCATCTGGGCGAGAAGGCGGTCACTGAAGCGAACCAGGATCGCGCGCTTCGCAGCGTGGTTATCTTGGACTTCCAGGGTCTTGCGCCAGCTGCCGCTGTCTAGGGCTTCGACAGCCTTGACCACGTCCTCGCCAGTTCGGCTGTGGGGGGACGACACCCAGAAGACGCGCCAGCCCTGACGGCGATCAACAATCAAATCGCGCACCACCTTGCGGCGGTCCTTACCCGTTGGGTCCGACTCTCCTCCAGAGATAGCGCCGAACAGATCCTCGAGTTGCTTGCTGGCCGGGTGGGTCAAGACGATCGCATTGCTCACCCATGGATGCAAAGCACGGCGAAGAGTAGGGTCAGTCTCCGTGAATTCCAAGATTGTGTCTGCGGCCTGGGCAGTAGTCGTCGCATCCGACAACTCTCCCAGAATCGTCTGGTCGTAGGCGCGTTCGATACCATCGATTAGCCAGTTGTTATAAGTGCAATAGGTGAACATGGTGAGAAGAAGCGCACAATCAAAGCGGGCACACCCCAACCGACGTTCAGCAGATCAGACCCGAGGAACCAGCGAAACGCCCGCTCAAGGCGCGACAGCTTGGGCGGCTGATTCATGGTATCAGTCTCCTTTGATGAAGCGATTGGACAGAGGCGGGCGCTCCCCTATCTCATCCCTTTGTCGGATACGCGATCTGGTGCAGCGGTTAGTCCGGCCGAGCAAGTCCCAATAGAAGCCCAAGCGGATTGGCGGCGTCCCAGTCGGGATTGGCTTTTCGCAGTTCCTGCCAATCGGCGATGGCAACGCGGGCCACTGCTTCGGCCGACAATCGTTTTCTGTCTTCCGGATCGCGCCACTCGGGAGCGAGAAACCGCTTCGACTCTTTCTCCCAGCGTTCAAAGCGTGTCCGTGTTAAGTGGACAGCGTTCTGTTTCGTCTCAACCAGACGTATCAGCAGCCAGCCATCGTCTGCTTCCGCACAGACACCCTGAGGACCGATCCAAGCCTGTTTCACCTGCCGGGCCGACCCACCGGGCTGGAAGCATGCCTCCGCCAAGGCATGCGCACCCTGGTAAAGCTTCGAGACGCGGTCAACCAAGTGGATCGGGATCACCTTCTCTAGCTTGGCAGCGTCGGGTGCCAGCAGCCATTGGCCTTTGCCGTCTCGCGTCAACCACGAAAAGCGCGAGTTGGCCGGATCATGGGCCACAATGACGACGTAATTGGCCTCTGTCGTCCGCTTGCTGAGTTCCTGGAAGAAGGCATCTGTCCGCTGCTCTGGGGCGATGAAAGGTGCATAGATAACAGCCGTGTGGGACCGATTGTCCCGGACCCAGATGAACTGGCAATGTCGCAAATCTTTGTTGCTTTCGGACGAGGTTTGGTCATACTGAAGAACATAGCCATCCGCCTTTTTGCGGATGCTCTCAGGTTTGGCCCTGTGTCCCGGAAATGTCTTCAACTCAAAGTGCCTCCCGGCGGCATAGATAGAGGCGATCGCCCGTCCCGGAATTTCCGAGAAGAAGTCGGCGCTCAGCTCACGGTACTCCTCCGTTAGGTCATGGAATTCTTCAGCTTTGTCTTTCCAAACACGGACGTGGACCACGCAGCGCTCCCCCGACGGGGCGAAGACTAGTAGATCGTAGTTCTTGTCTTGGTGGCGCCAGCACATGAACACACACTCGGCCGGATCGGGAACTTTGAGGGAAGCGGCCGGGAAACGCAGTAAACAGGCCTTGGTCTTTACTTCCGTGACGATGACATCGCCGTCCTTGAAGTCGTAATTAAGGTCGCCTCGCGCAATGCGCTGGGGGAGAAGAGGCCCGGTAGAAGGGGTCTCCGGAGACGGCCTTTCTTCTTCCTTGTCCTGCGGCAGAACAATGGGGTCATGATTCGGAGGAACAATCTCTCTGATCTGGGGGGTAGCTCTGCCTGAACCCTTACCTTCCAGTTTCGCACTTAATTCACCTGGCTCTGCGTCTTGCAGAGACGTCTTCTCATAAACTAGAGTAGGCGAGCCTTTCTCCCATTCCCAGAGACGGTAGACGCGAAAGCCGTTGGGTTCGATCTCGAACACGACTGTCGCCTTCCCAAGACGGAGATTGAGAACGGCCTCCCCTCGCAGCGCATAGTCATTGACGAAGTCACGAATGTGGCCTTCGAGCCGCACCTTACCAGGACCGCAGGCGATGAATCCCGAGGCAGCAAGATAGGGCCCAGCTTTGTCCAGGCCAGATTTTACTTTGCCTTTGAAAGCCAGCGGCCCAGCAGATGACTCGACTGCTGCTTCCAGGCACCGCTTCTTCAGCGACAGTTTCGTCTCACCCAGCAAACGAAGCGGAATCGCCTCAAGTCCTGGCAAAGCGCTGCCGGACCGAATGCGTGCGCAGAATTCTTCGGTATTGAAATCCAGGTTCATCTCCGCATCAGCGACTTTCGTCCTCACCACGAAAACCTGCGCCGACCCACCCAACATAGGCCCCTCCCAGCGACCCTTGATCGCGACTTTGAGAAAGGCGACGAATAACCAGGGGTTTCTCAGGGTGCGAGGCACCACCTTTTTACTGCTTGCCTGTGCCAGACCTGGCGGCAAAGGTGGAGTCACACACCCAGTGACTTCCAACTCGCATTGCTTCGGCCGGATGTGTACCTCGATGTCGCTCACGGCGAAGTTCGGCAGGGAAATCGTATCTATCCAACTTAAGTTGTAGTCGGCTTGTCCCCAGTTCAGGCCTTCCTCATCCAGCACTAGATTCTCCAGCCCAGCGGATAAGCTGAAGACCGGAATGTCCATCTCCACCCGGAGAGCTACGGCTGGACGACTGAGGCGGAGCCAGCGGCCTTCGCCGAAATAGTTTCGGTTCACCCCGACACGGACGAAGAGCGAACCGAGGTTCGCCCGAAGGGCAGTTGCCGTGTCAAGCAGTTTCTCGGTCTTGTCGAACAGCATAGCATTGATGTCGTCCTCTGACAATCTCCGCCAAGACTTGTTCTGGCGAGTGACCTCTTCATCCCAGGGCAGCCGAACGTCGTTCGCCAGAGAGATTTCGTGGGCCAACAGAGCGACTACGGCGGAAGGATTCCATTTCTTCATTCGGGAACGCAGGGCCTTGTGGTTGGCCCACTGTCGATCCGCTGCTCGACAGACTGTTTCATCCGATAGAAGTTGATCGATTAGCCCCGAAACATTATTGACCTGGTACGCTTCCACCTGGCCCAACTGGAGTATCTCAAGGTCTGCTACGGTCAGCTTCAAACTCAATAGGTTTCCCCCTTTTGGTCCCGGCGTAACGACCGGTTCCACTATGCCGTCCAGCCCCGGGTAAGCCGAGCGCAAGTGCTTCCAGGCGGCGTCGAGGATAACTTCTGCGGGGGCCGGAATTTTTTCCGGCGCCGAGACGGGGGCGAGGCCCCTCGGCCCTTTGACCTGGAACCCATCTGGCAACTTGACGCGGCCCTTCCCGTCTGGCCCAAGTTCCCAGATGATCCCCTGGACAACAGGTGAATCCCGTCGGGCAGCCTCGACCGCACAAAACTCCAGGCGAAGCTGACTGCTGCTTGGAACTACCTGGATGCGGGTTAGCTCAAGTCGTCCCCGGTAGGTCTCCAGTTTCTTCTCAACTCGCGCGACTCGTTCCGCCAGTTCGATCCGGGTGGCCACGTCTGGCAGTGCGTCGAACGTCAGCCGTCCCTCTTCTGTCAAGCGCGCCCCAAGTTCGATCAGCGGCAGGTTGGGCAGGTTGAAGGATGCTCGCAATTGCGCTGGCCCCGTGGAGTTCTTCTCGACACGAACTGGCAGTTCCTTCCAGGTACTCAGGCGGAGCAGGTGGTTTTCGAGATTCTCGCGGCTACCGATGCCGAGCGACCTCATCGCGTTGCGAAGTTCTTCCACGGGAGCGGCACCTCGCAGCTGAAGTTGGGAGGGGAACGACCACCCAGGAAAATCATCACAAACCAGATCGAATGTCAGATCGAGGACGGGTTGCTCCCAGGTTCCCCTAATCTGGGCGCGGGCATGGCGGACTCCGAATGCTGCAGGAACACGACCAGCATGCAGCATCCGAGCACACGCATCTTCTTGAACACGTATATCCTCAGTGGCAGCTGGCCACGCCGGGCGCACATCCACCCCTTGCGGGAGGCAAGGTTGCCTCAGGAGGAGGACGCCTGGCCATTGCTCTGAAGTCTTTCCCTCTCCGGTGGGCTGACTGACCCACAATTCCCAGTCGATTCGCGTGTCAAAGCGGTCGTAGGCAACAGCTTTTTCGGCGGATGAGCCGCGCGGCCGACGGAGAACGAACCCCACTCCCGCCGCGTTCGGAGTGCGGACTGACGTGCAGGCATCAACTGCATTGTAAAAGGCCTCGACCGGTGCCAACTGGGCATCGTAGGCCTTTAAGAACGCATCGACCCAGATAGACTGGTCCGCGACGGGTTTGCCGAAAAGGCCACACGCGGTCCGGCGGGTCCATGACGGTTCAATGGGGTAGGCCGAGCCGCCCACTTGAGAAAGTGCCAGTTCTGCGGAGCGTGACTGAATGAGGCGTTGATACGCTGCCTCGCGCTGAATCCGGGCTGCTTTTGGGTCGGCACCGTCCGGAATGCGTTTGCCCTGCTTGCGCAGGTTGCGGGCAAACTCGCCGAGGCGGCGGATTTCGACTGGATCGTTCTTTCTCTTGAGTGCGGGAAAGGCATACTCGGGATCTCGAGTGTACCACCAGCAAAGACCGCCGAACACAAGGGCCAGGAAGAGAAATGACAAAACGAGACCTGTCAGCCAGCGGCGGCCGGACCGGGCGAAGGCTGGCCGATGCCGGACGGAAGATACGGTTGCAAACACGACCGATTCCTCCAAAGCAAGAGTGCGACTCCCTTTGGCGCAACTACGACTCTGGCCCGATCAGAAAAGCATGTCAGGGCGGGGGCGGCGAGTCAGGAGGGTCGATTCCCCGCTTGCCGGCCTTGTCCTTCTTGGCGTCCTTGGCATCCTTCCCCTCCTTGTCTTTGTCGTTGGGGGGCGTAGCACTGTCACCCTTCCCGGTTCCAGTTCCAGTTCCAGCGCCGTCCCTTTTGGGGTCATTGCCACCGCCGCCACAGCCGAAACCGATCAACAGGCCCGCGATAACGAGCAGGCTCATCAACTTCTTCACAAGTAGATCCTCCTTCAATGAAGAGGAGTGCCACCATCCACCCACAGTGCGGGGAAAACCGTCCGGAAACGCGACGACGAACGCTGAACCCGCCTCGACCTTGCTACACGCTCATGCCAACGCTATTGCTTTAGATTATCCCCCAGTCACTCGATGAGCAACTACATTTGGTCTCACGACCCGCTTGGGTAGTGGCTTGCGTGCCTCGGTCCAGCACACCGAAGCAAGGTTTTGAGTACAACGCCAGCCGGTGCTCTACCCTCGGAGCCGCGCGTCCGGCCAAACGCGCCTGGCTCTGGGTCAGGCGCCAGGCTTCGACCCGTGAAGAATGAATGAAGACCAGAGATCCTCCATCTGGCAAAGGCATTCCTCTTAGCCTATGACTTCATCCGCCTCGACCCACCACTGCTCCTTTCACCGCACGTGGAGGAACTCATTGGAGTTGAACAGCACCAGGCACAGGTCGGCCAGGGCTCGCGTCTCCGGGCCCACGTCCCACGGCTTCAGGTCGCGCTGGTAGCCTTTCATCCCATCCAGCTCCTCTTCCCAGGTGAACTCCTCACCGGTCATCTCCTCGACCATCTTGCGTTTGACGCGGGTGGGAAGAGGCACCGGCTTCGGCGGGTTGCGGCGGTGATGCTCCGTCATCTTCGCGACGTGTTCCCGGCACCGGCTCAGTTCTTCGACCGATGGCCCTCTCCCATAACAGTGCCGGAACGCTCGCCCGATCCTGAATTCGAGGTCGCCCGGGAGCTTCTCCAGAGCGGCGGCCAGTGCCAGGGCGCGGTCGTGGGCGAACGCGCTGTTGAACAGGGCGAACACCTGCGGCGTCACGGTCGTCTGGTCCCGGCACTCGCACGAGGTCTCGCTGCCGGGTCGGTTGAAGACTTCCTGGATCGGGTCGGTCAGGGTGCGCTGGCGGAACGCATACAGCGTGCGGCGGTTGCGCTGCTGCGGCGTTGGCGAGGGCTGGTACGCGGGAGCGACCGAGCCCATGACGTGCCGCGGTTGCAGGGCGACTTCCCAATTGATCTCGGGAAAGACCCCAGGACCGCCGACCTCGCGGTTCAGCTCGCCGCTGATGGCGAGCATTGTGTCGCGGATCTCCTCAGCGGAGAGCCGGCGCGGCGAGAAGTAGGCGAGCAGCTCGTTGTTTGGATCGAGCGTCCGCAGCCGATCCATCTCGGGATGCTCGCCGGCCTGACGGTACGCTTCCGAGGTCAGGATCAAGCGGTGCAGCTTCTTGAGCGACCAGGAATGCTCGACAAACCAGACCGCCAGGAAGTCGAGCAACTCGGGGTGCGTCGGCCGTTTGCCCATCTTGCCGAAGTTGTTGGGCGTACCGACCAGCCCCTTGCCGAAGTGATGCTGCCAGACGCGGTTGACGATGACGCGGGCGGTCAGCGGGTTGCTGGGGCTTGCGATCCAGTTCGCCAGGGCCAGCCGGCGGTCGTCGAGTGTTGTCGGGATGCTGTTCCACGCGGTCGGGGCGAGGCGGTCGTTGGACCCGGCCACCGCGCTGAGGACGCCCGGCGTCACCGCCTCCGCGGGGGTTTGCAGCGAGCCGCCGGGGAGGATGTGGACGTCCGGAATTGGCCCCTCGCGGCGAGCGGGAATCGGATTGATCGCTTTGGGCGACTGGTATTGTCGCGGAGCGCCGTTGTAGACGGTGAAGGCGTAGGGCTGGAACCGCAGCAGTTCGCGCTCGAAGTGCTGCACGCGCTTCTGACCGACTTTCAGCTGGCTCAGTTCCTGGATGCTCAGGCCGAATCGGTCCTTGTTGGGGCGGCGCTCAATGGGAATGTCAGTCAGGGCCTTGATGCCGCGTTCTTTCAGGTAGACGGCAATGGCTTCGTTGCTCTTCTTGCGAATGCGAGCCACTTCTTCCTGAGCCGAGCGGAGGCGGGCTTCGACAACGGCCCGGCTGCTGTCGAAGCCGCGGATGTTCTCGCAGGGGAGGAAGGGCAGCTCGCGCTCGGCCAGCTGCACCGGAGCGAAGACCGCCTGGAGGCGGTAGTAATCGCGGGTCGGGACCGGATCGAACTTGTGATCGTGGCAGCTGCAGCAGCGCAGGCCCTGGCCCAGGAAGGTCACGCCGACGGCGTGGGTGACGTCGTCGAGGAACTGCTGCCGGGTGACGGCGGCCACGCTCATGCCCGTGTGTTCCCACGGGCCCAGCCGCAGGAAGCCGACCGCGATGGCCATTTCGGGATCGTCCGGGTCCAGCTCGTCGCCGGCCAGCTGCTCCTTGACGAAGCGGTCATAGGGCTTGTCGGCGTTCAGCGACCGCACCACCCAGTCGCGGTAACGCCAGGCGTTGGGCCGCTCGAAGTCGTTGGAGAAGCCGCTGGTGTCGGCGTAGCGGGCCACGTCGAGGAAATGCTGGGCCCAGCGCTCGCCGTGGTGCGGACTTTTCAGGAGACGGTCCAGCAGCCGGGCCCAGGCGTCCGGCCGCTCGTCCTTGACGAACGCCTCGACCTCTTCGGGAGTCGGCGGCAGTCCGGTCAGGTCAAACGTCACCCGGCGGATCAGGGTGCGGCGGTCGGCCGGGAGAGCGGTGCGCTCGATGCCGCGCTGGCGGAGGCGCTGGCGAAGAAATGCGTCGATGGGGTGGGAGACGCCGGCAACGTCGGGGACGGCCGGCCGCTGCAAGGGGCGGTAGGCCCAGACGTCCTCGGGCTGGTACTTGCGCTGGTCCCATTCCGGTGATCGGCCCCCACTGGTGGCGATGGTGATTCCTCCCGGCGGCGAGGCCGGGAGCGCCGGCCTGTCCGGCCAGGGAGCGCCCAGCGCGATCCAGCGCCGGACCTGCTCGACCTCGTCGGCCGAGAGACGGTCATTCTCCTTGGGCGGCATCACCAGCGTCTCGTCCTTGCGGGTGACGGCGAGGTACAGCAGACTGTCCTCCGGCTTGCCGGGCACCAGCGCCGGCTTGCCGCTGTCGCCGCCCTGGAGCGCCGTCGCACGGGAACGCAGGTCGAGGCCGCCGCGGAGCTTTTTCGGATCGTCCCCGTGACAGGCGAGACAGCGGCTTTTCAGGAGTGGCTTGATCCGTTCCGAAAAGAGCTGCTCACCCGTTTCCGCGGCCCGGACGGAGATGGGTACAAGGAGGAACAGCAGCAGAATGGTGTGGTGTCGCATGTCCCTATTGAAACCGAGCCGGCCGGTTCTGACAAGAGTCTGTCCGAAGGAACTTCAAATCGAAATGCTTCTGCCGAATTGCTCGTTCAGGGCCTGGACTTCGTCCTCGTCGAACCGGTTCCTTCCCAGGTTGATCACGGCGGCTCGGGGGAGGTGAGGCGAAGCAGCCAGGGCTCGCGCTCCCTCCTCCCCGATGGCATTTCTTGACAGGTTGAGCGAGGTCAGGCGAGCGAGACGCCGGGAACTGGCGAGGGCTTTTGCGCCCTCGTCGTCAATGCGGTTGCCAGACAGATCGAGCGCGGCGAGGTGGGCGAGGATCGGCGACTCGGCCAGGGCGCAAACTCCCTCGGAGCCAATGGCGTTGACTTCCAGGTCGAGCGTGACCAGGCGCGAAAGGTACGGCGACTCGGCCAGGGCTCGCGCTGCGGCTGGGCCGATTCCATTGTTGCTCAGGCCCAGTGCGACGAGGTTGGCAAGGGCCGGCGATTGAGCCAGGGCACGCATCCCCTCGGCACCGATGTGGCAGTATCCCAGACCAAGCGATCTCAAGTGCGTCAGATGCGGCGACTCGGCTAGGGCCTGCGCGCCCTCGGGGCCGAACCTGTTATAGGACAGGTCCAGTGCGGTCAGGCGAGAGAAGTTTGGCGACTGGGCCAGGGCACGCATTCCTTCCCGGCCAATGCCGCTGCCCCAGATGGTGAGCGAAGTCAATCGAGTGAGGTGCGGCGACTGGGCCAGGGCAGCCACGCCCTTGTCGCCGACGTTAGTCAGCGACAGGCTCAGCACGGTGAGCCCGGCGAAGTGCGGCGACCGGGCCAGGGCAGCCGCGCCGCGGGCACCGATTTTATTGCCGGTCAGGTTGAGCGAGACGAGTTTGCTGATGTGCGGTGTCTGGGCCAGGGCGCTCACGGCCGCCGAATTGATCTTGTTGTCCCTCAGGTCAAGCGTGGTCAGCCGCGCGACGTGTGGCGACTCCGCCAGGGCCCGTGTTCCCGTCGTCCCGATCCGGTTATCGCTCAGGTTGAGCGTACTCAGCCGAGCGAGGAGAGCCGAGCCGGCCAGAGCCTGCGCTCCTTCGGGGCCGATCCCGTTGCGACTCAGTTCGAGCGTGGTCAGGCGCGTCAGGTGGGGCGACTGGGCCAGGGCGCGCGCCCCCTCGGGGCCGATCCGATTGGAGTTCAAATTGAGCGCGGCGAGCCGGGCGAGGTAGGGCGACCCTGCCAGGACCCGCACCCCCTCGGGGCCGATGGCGTTGGTATTCAGATCGAGTACGGTGAGATTCGTCAGGTGCGGCGACCCCGCCAGGGCTTGAGCTCCTTCATCCCACAGTTCGCTGGAATGCAGGGCCAGGGAAAAGAGGCCGCTCAGCTGCGCCGCGGCGGCCAGAGACCGCACCCCCGCCGTACGGAGAGGGCATCGGAGCCGAAGAGCGGTGAAAGAGGGGAGCAGGTCGTGCAGCAACCAGTGGAGAGGGCCTGGCTCCCCGGAGATGCGCACATCAAGTCCCTCGACCCACGGATCGTGCGCCGCCTGGGCCCACTCCTTGGCCCCTTGCAGCGAGCCGCCGAGCCAGATTAGCATCCACACCAGTCCGCGACGGATCTCCCACGTTCCGGGAAATGCCGCCAGGGAACCACCCAGCCAGCGCTGCCGGTTGCGGGCGAGCAGTTCCTCTTCGGTGGGTGCGTCTTCGGGAACGGCTTGCCCGCATTGCCGGCGGATCAGCAGCGCCCGATCCTCGTCGCCGTTCTCCTCCAGGAAGTCGGCCAGGACCAGGCGCGGCTCATTGCTGTCCGGCTGTTCCTTGCAGGTGCGCAACAGCCCGAGCAATTGAGGGGACATCGAGGTCATGGGTCTGGTCCGTCGGGCTTCAGGGCAGCTTCGCCGGCTTGAGGAAGTCGAAGACCTCGACAATCGTCCGCGGTTCGACCCGGAAGCGCGTTCCCTTACCCTCATAGAAGCCGTAGCGCTCGATCATCTGCGGCACCAGCAGCGAGTAGGTCACCTTCTTGCCGTTGCCAAGGTTTTCCACCGTGGTCTCGCAGCTGGTTTTGGTCCCGTCCTCGAACGGCGAGCGCACCGTGGCCTTGAAGATGGTCGCTTTGACCCGGAACTTCTTGCCGTGGTAGACCACTTCCTTCGGCTCCTTCACGGCGTCGCGGGCGGCGACCGCTCCCAGGATCAGCAGGGGGCGGGCCAGGTCCTGGTGGGTCAGCTTCAGCTCCTCGACGACGTGGCGATTGTCGGCGGTAAGCACGTCCAGCAGCCGCTCCTCCTTTCCCAGGAAGCCGGCCGTGGACAGGGCGCCGGGCCGCATGACCGCTTCCAGGTCGGCGATCGGCTTGCCGGCAATCTCCGGCAGCTTGGCGATCAGGTCCGTGCTGTTTTTGCCGCCGACGATGAAGCCGGTCTTCGGGTCCTTGACGGCCGGGACCGGCTTGACGCCGAGCTGGGCTGGATCGACCTTGGCGTAATCCGTGACCGCCGGCTCGCCCGGTGCCGGGGATGGAAAGACCAGGGATGCGGCGAAGATGGCCGAGAGGGCGGAGAGTCCGAACCAAAAAGAGCGGTCGCTCACGGGACGCCTCCTGAACTGGGAACGCGGAACTCGGAGTGCGGAGCAGAAGAATTCCGCTCCGCACTCCGAGTTCCGCGTTCCCAGTTCCGCTTACTTCTCCAGATCGCGGATAATGGTGACGCTATGCGTGACCACCCGGCCCTCCTCGGCATAGCTGGCGGTGGTCGTGCCCTTCCAGACCTTCAGCACTTCCACCACCATCTTGACCTGGCTCATGACCTCCTTGACCAGCGGATGCTCCTGCGGCACCTCCCTCGTCCGCTCCGGAGGAGGCTCCTTCTTCCCCTTCGGCTTCTCCTCCTTTGGCCCCTTGGGCCCATCCTCTTTTCCCTTGAACCCATCCGGCTTCTTGAACCCCTCCTCCTTGAACCTGGGCTTCGCCACCTCGTCAGCGAAGGACTGCCCCACGCCGAACTCGATCCAGGGAAGGGCCGCATCCAGCAGAGCCGGCCAGTCGAACACCGTGGCGCTGAGCAGCGGCTTGTTCGGGTCCGCGAAGGCGGTGCCCCTGGTCTGCAGCGGCTTTTTCTGCAGCAGCCGTTCGGCATGCTCCTGCGACAGGGTGAACGCGGCCACGCTCTTGCCCACCGCGATGACCGGCATGAGCCGTTTGTCCAGGCCCACTTCCTCGGGCAGCAGATAGGCGTAGAAGGTCGCGCCGCCCTTCTTGACCTCCCGGGGGGTTGGGAACTTGAACTCGGGGATTTCCGCCATGGGCGCCTGCTTGCGGACCTCCGCGACGGCGTCCTCCAGCAGCTTCTTGTACTCGCCCAGCGCCTTGACAAACAGGTCGGGGTCGCTGACGCCCAGCACCAGACCGATTTCCAGCATCGGCAGGGCGGCCCGCGATTTCGGCAGAACCTTGTGCCACTGGTTGCCGGTCAGCTTGGCATCGAGGACGAAAGCGGTTTCCCCCTCAGCCAGGGCTGGATAGAAGCTGGTCCGGGTGATGGTGTCCAGCCGCTTGAGCAGAGGCAATGCGACCTTGACCACTTCCACGTATTTGGGTTTCACCTCGGCAGGCAAGGCGGCCTCGATCAGCTTGTTCAGCGGGGTCCAGATCGCCTCGATCTCCATGCTTCTCCGCTTGTACGCTTCCAGGTTGGCATCGACGCGGAACACGGCGGCCAGCACGGGCGAGCCGCCCAGGTGATCCAGCAAGGCAAGCGGCTTGGGAACGGCCTGGCCCGGATAGTTGCTGTAGTCGTAGTCGAACGATTCCTGCCCCTGGCTGGTCAGGAAGGTGTACGAGAAGTCGGCTCCCATCTGGGGAAGAGATTGTTTGCTCGCCTGGATCTGGTCGATGATCTCCTTGCCGAGTTTCTTCTTCTCCCCGGCGTTCAGGTCGGCACGCTCCACCAGGGCGTTGACCAGCTCCTTGATGATCTCATAGTAGTCGTCGGTTGGCAGGCTGCTCTGCCGGAAGCTCCTGGAACTGTAGGAAAGCGAAGTCAGCTTGCGGTCCAGGTGCTTCTGCAGCGGCTTCAGCTCCGGGCGATCGGCCAGGGACTCGCCCTTGCCGCCCAGGCGCTCGAGCAACTTGGTGGAGCCGCCAATGTTCAGCAGCAAGTAATCGCCCTGGATGCCCAGGTTGATCGTCAGCTTCAGGTCGGTCAGGATCTTGATCAGCTTCTGGATCTGCTCCTCCTCCAGGCCCGATTGTTCCCAGGGAAGGTCCTTCCACGGGATCATGGTGCCATCCAGGTTCAGCGACAGGAAGCTGCTGTCGCCGATCTGGACCTTTTTGTACCTCCCTTGCAGCGCAGGCACGGCGAAGAGCAGAGCGTTGAGCGCATCATCCAGCCGCTTGAGCTGGCTCTCGGCCCTCTTCTTGTCGGTCAGATGAAAGCCGATGACCGTGTCGGGGAACTTGATCAGTTTGTTGTTTTCCACCAGGACGTCGGCCACGGCCCTCATCAAGGCCTTGCCGGTTTCGTCCGGTTTCACCTTGCCCTGGAGGATCAGGAGGTACGGACCGTAGTTGATGGCGGTGTTCAGGCGGAGGTACAGCTGGGCTGCGTCGCTATAGCCCTCGCTGCCGATGCTGAAGACCTCGTCGGAAACCATGTCGGCCAGCATGGCCAGCAGCTCCTGGTTCTCCGGAGTCTCGAAGATCTTCTGGGCTGTGACCGCGGCCTCGTTGGTCTTCAGCAGTTCCTGGAGCTGCGCGAGGCCCTGCTTGATGGCGGGCACGTTCAGCAGCCTGGCCCAGGCCCGGCTCTTGCCGATGATCTCGATCAGCTCGCGGTAGCGCAAGGAGCGCTGTAGTAGGCCGCGTTGGCCGGGGCCATCTTCAGCGATCCGGGAACGCCGCCGGGCTGAGCCGCCCGGGCCGGGGTTTCGGTTGCGGTCAGAGTTAGCATTCCGGTCAGGACCAGGATTCCGGTCCAGGTGCGCGTTCTGAGACAGGTTGTCATCGCTTCCCCTTTCGGTGTCATTCTCGTGCGTACTCCAGTCGAGAGGACCGTGGGCATTCTAGAAAGACATGCCCTGTTCGGCTCACCGAGGTTTCAATCCTTCTCGTCATTCTCCTCGAGAGGATTCGCGCGAAGATCCACTCCTCGACCGGTTTGCCCTCGATGAGGTGCTGCTGTACGAAATGCGGAATCCGCTCGGCGGTCATGCCGTGATACCACGTTCCCTCCGGATAGACCACCATCGTCGGCCCGTGGCAGCAGATCCGCAGACAGCCGACCTTGGTGCGATAGCAGGCATGCTCGCCCCGGTCCAGCTTGTGGTCCTTCAGCTGTTGCTTGAGGACGTCCCAGGCCCGCTGCCCCTCCTCCGGCGTGCAGCAGTTGGGCCCCAGGCACAGCAGGACGTGGCGGGTGTACGAGCCAATGCCCAGCTTGCCCGCCACGCTCTTGAGCTGCGATTCCTTATCCGACATGAGGTTTCTCCGTTGGCAGGGGCGACGGTTGCCGGCGAATCTGCCGGGCGATCTCGGCGAAGATCAGCACACTTGAGGTGAACAGGACGATCAGCAGCCAGTCCGTCCAGTGCAGGCGCTCAATCTTGAAGATGTCCGCCAGACCGGGAAGGGTCGTGATCAGGATCTGCACCACCACGATGACAGCGAGGATCAGGAGGAAGGTGCCGTTGCGGAAGATCCCCGCGAAGCCGCTCTCCGCTGGTGTCAGTGAACGGCAGTTGATCTGGTTCCACACCTGGAAGAAAACGTAGATCGCGAAGAAGATGCTCACCTGCCGGACGTTGAGCGGCTCGAAGTCCCAGTTGTCCGGATTGGGTCCGCTCCCGGCCGCGAACCAGTGCCCGTACTTCATTCCCAGCAGCAGCCCGAGCATCACGACCACGAAGAACGTGGCCGTGGTGAAGATCGTCTTGATCATCGCCGGGGTCAGGATGTTCTCATCCTTCCGCTTGGGCGGCTGCAGCATCACGCCCGGCCGGGGCGGCTCCGAGCAGAGCGCGATCGAGGCGAACGTGTCCATGATCACGTTGATCCACAGCAGTTGCAGCACGGTGAACGGCGGCCGGACGTTCAGGAACGGCCCCAGGAAGGCGATGACCAGGGCGCTGACGTTGATGGTCAGCTGGAACTGGATGAAGCGCTGGATGTTCTCGTAGAGGGATCGGCCCCAGTGGACCGCCTTGACGATGGTGCTGAAGGCGTCGTCCAGCAGCACGATCTTGCTGGCCTCCTTGGCGACCTCGGTGCCGGCGATGCCCATGGCCAGGCCGACGTCGGCCTTCTTCAGCGAGGGCGCGTCGTTGGTGCCGTCGCCGGTCATGGCGACGACCTCGTTGCGCTCCTGGAGGACCTCGACCATCTTGTACTTGTCCAGCGGCCGGGCCCGGGCCAGCACGCGCAGGCCGGCCAGCTGGTCCTGCAACTTCTTCGCCTCCGGCGCCTCGGGCCCGTTTTTCGCCCTGGCCTCCGCATACTGCTTGTGCAAGGTCTCGAACCGGTCGTGCGTCAGGATGACGGCGGCCTCGGTGTCGATGGGAGTGTCGCGGTGATCGATCAGGCCGATGTCGAAGGCGATGGCCCGGGCCGTCTCGACGTTGTCGCCGGTGATCATCTTGACCTCGATCCCGGCCCGGCGGCACTCATCGACCGCGGCCTTGACGTCCTCGCGGAGCGGATCGCGGATGGCCACGAAGCCGGCGAATACCAGGTTCGTCTCCAGGTCGGCGCGCATGGCCGCGAGCGAATCTTCATCCTCCGGCGTCCCCTCGGGCAGATAGCCGTGTGCGAAAGCCAGCGTCCGCATGGCCTGGGCGGCGGAATCGCGGAGGGCCTCCTCGACCGCCTGCCTGGCCTCCGGCGTCCACGGCTGAGCCTGGCCGTCGGCGGTCAGATACTGCGTCGTGTTGGCCAGTACCCACTCCGGGGCTCCCTTGGCCAGCACGGTCAGCTTGTTGCCATACTTGACCACCGACGTCATCCGTTTCCGCTCGGAAGAGAAATGCACCATGAACAGCGGCTCGAACTGCAACCGCAGCTTCTGATACTCCAGCCTCGACTCGTGCAGCCATTGCAGCAGCGATCCCTCGGTGCTGTTGCCAACGACAATCAGCTTGCTTTCCTTCCACTCCAGGTTGGCGGTGGAGTTGACCGCGGCGTTGAGCGCGATCCAGTCCATCGGCTGGCGCGCGGAGGACGCCAGGCTCCTGACCGTGAAGGGACTTAAATCCTCCGCTTTCCAGTAGGCGCTGGCCGGGTCGGGGTTGATCCAGTCGGGCTTGCCCTGGTCGCGGACCTTGCCGTCCCAGAAGAGCCGGACCACCTTCATCTTGTTCTGGGTCAGGGTGCCGGTCTTGTCGGAGCAAATGACTGTGGCCGAGCCGATCGTCTCACAGGCCACCAGTTGCCGCACCAGGCTGTTGGCCCGGGTCATCTTCTGCATGGCCAGGGCCAGCGACACGGTCACGCTCATCGGCAGCCCCTCGGGCACGGCCACGACGATGATAATGACCATGTAGACGAAATAATTGAGCAGGTAGCCGGTCACGCCCAGCCAGCCTTGCGGCTCGGTGAAATTCGGACGAACGAAGGAAGGGTACATCTCGTGGGTGATGAACCCACGCACCAGCAGCGCCAGGAAGATGGCCACGGCAGCGACGTAGCCGACGTTGCTGATCAGGTCGGCCAGGGCGGTGAGCTTGATCTGTAACGGCGTCTGTTCCTTGGAGATGGTCAGCTTGTGCTTGACGCGCTTCTCCTGGGTGTCGGCCACGGACTCCTCTTCCTCCTCTTCCTCCTCGGCCGAGAGCTTGCGGGCGATCTGCCCGAGGTAAGTGGCGTCGCCGACGTCGGTGACGACCAGCTGGCCGACGCCGTCCACGATCTGCGTGCCGCGGTAAGCGCAGCCGGGCTTGTCGGGGCCGTCGCTGCCGTCCTCCAGGGCGCTGGCCCGCTTGTGGACCGGCATCGACTCGCCGGTCATCAGCGACTGATCGACGTACAGGTCGGTCGCCTTGATCAGCCGGCCGTCGGCGGGGACCTCGTCGCCGGTTTCCAGCACGACGTTGTCGCCGACAACGACGTCTTCCATCGGGATGGTCTGGAACTCCCCGGTGCGGATCACCTTGACCTGGATCGACTCCTTCCTGGCGTTGAGGATCTCGAATTCGCGATCGCTCTTGAACTCGTTGAGGAAGGCCACGCCGGTCGCCAGGATCACAGCGACCATGACCGCCAGGCCCTCGACCGAAGCGTGGTGGCCCCGGCTGACGGCCAGACCAACGAAGAAGACGCCGATGGCCGAGACAAACATGGCCGTCGGGATCCAGTACTGCTGCTTGAAGACAAACAGGGCGACGAAGCCGACGGCCACGATCCCGAGGACGACGCCGGCGGCGACCGGGTTGTGCTGGAACAGGTCCACGAACATGGACAGCAGGGCGGCGGCCAGCAGGATCTTGATGATGGCCTCGTCGAACTTCTCGACGAACTTCTTCCAGATCGGCTCGCGGGGCAGAGGCGTCAGGGCGTTGCTGCCAAATTGGCGGCGGCTCTGCTCCACCAGGTCGGCCGTCAGGCCCGCTTCGGGAAAGGAGCCGGGGTACTGTTGCTGGATGTCCAGAAGTGTTCGCATGAGGGGCCTCACGAAAGGAAACGCCCTTCTCAGAGAGCCTGAGAATGGGCCATCGTTCGACCCCTGCCGGCTTGCCCGGCAGGTGAAGGAGGTCGGAAGCTAGAGGAGGATGGCGCAACAATCTTTTTCTTTTCTCCCCTTCTAGCCTGTGACCTCCTTCACCTGCCGGGCAAGCCGGCAGGGGTCGAACGATGGCCCACCCCCAGTCCTGATAGGGAGAGGGGAGAAAGAGGTCACTGCTCCATGATTTCCTTGGTTTTCTTCTCGGCCAGTTCGGTGATCTTCTCCTCGTACGTCTTGAGCAGGCTCTGGACTTCTTCCTTGCCCTTGTCGCGTTCGTCCTCGGTCATTTCCTTGGCCTTCTCGGCCGCGTCGAAGTGCTTGTTGCCGTCGCGGCGGACGTTGCGGCAGGCCACCTTGGCGTCCTCGGCCGACTTCTTGATGCGCGTGCCCAGCTTCTGCCGCTGCTCGCCGCTCATCGGCGGCACCTGCAAGCGGATCATCTTGCCGTCGTTGCTGGGCGACATGCCCAGGTCGCTGGCGCGGATCGCCTTCTCGATGTCCTTCAGCGCCGATTGGTCGAACGGCCGGATCACGATCTGCTGCGGGTCCGGCGTGCTGATGTTGGCCATCTGCTTCAGGGGCGTCAGTGAACCGTAATACTCGACGCGCAGGCTATCGACCAGGGCGGGGGTGGCCCGTCCGGTGCGCAGGCCGCGCAGCTCATTGGCGAAGACTTGCACTGCCTTCTCCATGCGTTCCTCGGTATCCAGCAGGATTTCGTCGGAGGTCATGACCTTGCTCCCATACGGACTATGAATTCCGCATTACTCGGATGAGCTGACCAGCGTGCCGACCGGATGGCCGGCAATGGCCCGCTCGATGTTGCCTTCCCGTTTGAAATTGAAGACCAGGATGGGCAATTTCCCTTCCTGGCAGATGCTGATCGCCGCCATGTCCATCACGTTCAGATTATCCTTGAGCACCTGGTTGAATGTCAATTTGGTGTATTTGGTGGCATGGGGGTTCTTTTCCGGATCGGCATTGTAAACGCCATCGACCTTGGTGGCCTTGAGCAAAATCTCGGCCTCCAGTTCGCGGGCCCGGAGGGCGGCGGCGGTATCGGTGGTGACAAAGGGGTTGCCGGTGCCGCCGGCCAGGATGACGATCCGGCCCTTTTCCAGGTGGCGCGTGGCCCGGCGGCGGATGTACGGCTCGGCGATGGTTTCCATGCGCATGGCCGTCATCAGGCGGGTGGCGCAGTTCAGGCTCTCCAGGGCGTCCTGCAAGGCCAACCCATTGAGGACGGTGGCCAGCATGCCCATGTAGTGGGCGGTGCCCTCCTTGATCACTTCGCCGCCGGCGCTGAACTGGGCGCCGCGCAGGATGTTGCCCGCCCCGACCACGATGGCCAGCTGCACGCCGCGCTGCACGATCCGCTGGGCCTGACGGGCGACGTTCAGCGTCTCGTCAATGCTGATGCCGTTGATGCCGGGCGAGCCAAAGCCCTCGCCGCTCAGCTTGAGCACCACGCGTTGGTAGCGCGGCCGGAGATTGTCGTTGCTGTTCTGGTCCATGAGTGCCTTTTGCGGGAGCCAGTTCGAGGTCGAGGTTGCGCTGACCGGCGCTGGTCCGGAACCGGGGCCGGCACGATCAGTCCATTCTGGGGGGATTATAGGTAACGATTGCTCCGGGGCCAGAGAGACGAGCCGGAACGTCACGGAGGGCGTTCCCTACTTGTTCTTCCCCGGAGAATCGTCCTCGTAAACGTCGGGCAGCTGATTGCGCTGCAGAGGGAGCTGGTGAACGTCACTGGGATCGTCGGAGCCGGGATTTTCCCGGGCCTGGCGGAGGATGGCGGCCACCTCGTCGGCGTCCAGGGCCTGGGTATGCTCGTGGGCGTTGGCCGGCGGCGGCGCATCGGGGCCGAGCAGCACGCGGAACTTGTAGTTGGCGATGCTCAGCTGATCGTTGGGCAGCAGGGCCGCCCGCCGGACGCGCTGGCCGTTGACCCGGGTGCCGTTGGTGCTGCCCAGGTCGCGCAGCAGCAGCAGGCCATCGGTCTTGACGATGACGCAGTGCATCTTGGAGACGCTCTTGTGATCCAGGCGGACGTCGCACTCATCCTTGCGGCCGACCACGATCAGGTCCTTGACGATGTCAATCGAGGGCCCCCCTTCCAGAGGCACCAGCTGGGCTCGCATGGCCACTCCCGCTCCCTTGTGGGGAAAAGACTGAGAGAAGACGCTCCACCTCTTCGTTATACCTCCCTTTCCAGGCAATTCCAAGCCAAAACGGCCCCCAGGACACACGCCCTCGCACACAGGACACGCGCCCTCGCACCCAGGGCTCACGCCCTGGTCTATTGACTGCCGCCCCTTCGGGGCTAAGAATCAGCCCCGAAGGGGCGGCAGTCAATAGACCAGGGCGTGAGCCCTGGGTGTAGTGTAGTTTTTCAGGAGATTGGCATGTCCCCGCGGCAATTCGAGCGTCCCACCCTCACCGTCGGCGGCCGGCTGACCCTGCGCGGCTGTCTGCGCTTCACCGAGACGATCGGTCCCTCGGCGGTACTGTTTGTCCACGGTTTCGGCTCGCAGTGTGACGGCGAGAAATTCCAGGCCCTGGAAGGCTCCTGTGCCGCGCTCGGCTGGACCCTGGCCGCGTTCAACTTGCGCGGCCACGGCGACTCGGACGGCACCCTGGCCGACCTCAGCGGCAGCGCCGTGCAGGAGGACCTGGACGCCATCTGGTCTTACCTGACCGGCCGGGGCGTGCGGAAGCTGTTCCTGGTCGGCAGCAGCATGGGCGGGTGGGCCGCTGGCTGGTTCGCCGTGCGCCACCCCGAAGTCGTTTCGGCCTGCGCGGCGATTGCCCCGGCCTTTGCCTTTCCGCGGTTCCGCTGGGAGCGGCTCACCGAGGAGGAACGGCAGCGCTGGCAGCAGCAGCGGCTGGTCCCGGTCCGCAACGAGGCACGCGGCACGGACGAACAGCTCGACTTCGCCCTGATCGAGGAGATGCCTCGCTTCCACCCGGGCCTGCTGGCGTCGCGCTGGTCGGGGCCGCTGCTCCTGTTTCACGGCATGCTCGACGACGTGGTTCCCTTCACGGCCAGCCTGGCCTTTGTCGAGCAGCTGGCGGCGGTGGACGCCGCCCTTGTGCTGTACCGGACGGGGGACCATCGGCTGCATTCATTTCGCCACGAGATGGCCCGGGAGATCTGCCAATTCTTCCAGCGCTTCCAGGGTGGTTGACCCCGCACTCAGGAAAGAAATCCCCTTTTGCCCGCGAGAGAAGTTTCCTTGCGGGCTTGCCTTGCCTATGATGGCTTGCAGACTCGCTCCCTCTTCCGTGCTACCCGAGGACCAACCTATGCTGCATCGTGGCTCTCTCTCGCGCCGTGGGTTCCTGCAACGCTCCCTGGGCGCTCTGACCGTCGCCGGGCTGCCCGTCTGGTACGCCCAGCAAATCATCGCCGCCGAGGAAGACAAGGCCGCCGCGGACCGCAAACCGGTCGCCGCCAATGACAAGCTGGTCATGGGGGCCATCGGCATCGGCAGCCCCCAGAGCCGGGGCCGGGCCATCTATGGCGAGGCCAGGAAGCAAAAAGGCGTCCTCTACGTCGCCGCCTGCGACGTCGATGGCCGCCACCTGAACAACGCCCTGGGCATGATGAAAAGGGACGGCTTCTCCGACGCCAGGGGCTATGCCGATTATCGCAAGCTCCTCGAAGACAAGAACATCAACGCCGTCACCATCGCCACGCCGGACCACTGGCACGCCCTCGTCGCCATCGAGGCGCTGAAGCGCGGCAAGGACGTTTACTGCGAGAAACCGCTGACGCTGACCATCGCCGAGGCGCAGGCGCTGGTCAAGGCCGTCAACAAGTCCGGCCGGGTGCTCCAGACCGGCAGCCAGCAGCGCTGCGAGATGCGCGGCATGTTCCGCCTCGCCGCCGAGCTGGTGCGCAACAACCGCATCGGCAAGGTTTCCAAGATCGAGTGCCGGATCGGCGGCAACCCGACCAGCGGCCCGATCCCGGCCGTGGAAGCGCCCAAGGAGCTGGACTGGAATTTCTGGCTGGGGCCGACGGCCGAGGTTCCCTACCGGATCAGCAAGGACGGCAAGAAAACCAACTGCCATTACGAGTTCCGCTGGTGGTATGACTACTCCGGCGGCAAGATGACCGACTGGGGCGCCCACCATCTGGACATCGCCCAGTGGTGCCTGGGCATGGACGGCAGCGGTCCGGTGGCCATCGAGGCGGTTCAGGCGGACAAGCCCTACAAGGGCAAGGATGGCTACAATTGCCATCCGCGCTTCGAGGTCAAGTACACCTACGCCAACGGCGTGCCGGTGCTGGCCCAGAGCGACGGCGAGAACGGCGTGAAAATATACGGCGCGGACGGCAAGTGGATCTTCGTCAGCCGGGGCAAGATCGAGGCCAGCGACAAGAAGCTGCTGGAGGAGCCGCTCAAGGGCGATGCGGTGCAGCTGTACGACGGCCGACCGACCAACAACATGGCCAACTTCCTCGATTGCGTCAAGTCGGGCAAGAAACCGATCTGCAACGTGACCGTCGGGGCCAGCTCGGTGATCGTCTGCCATCTCGGCGTCATCGCGCTGCGGACCGGCAAGAAGCTGAAGTGGGACCCCAAGACGCAGGAGTTCCTCGGCGACACGGAGGCCAACGCGATGCGGAGCCGGCCGTATCGGGCGCCGTGGAAACTGGAGGTGTGACAGGCGAGCGGCAGACACACTCTGTTGCGACCCCTGCCGGCTTGCCCGGCAGGTGAAGGAGGTCAGCAGCTAGAAAGGAAAAGATAAAATGTTCCTCCTTCTCTCTAGCTGGTGACCTCCTTCTCTCTAGCTGGTGACCTCCTTCACCTGCCGGGCAAGCCGGCAGGGGTCGCATCCTGGCACACGCCTGGTTTCCCTCTGATTCGGCCGGCACACGTGGAAAATCCCTCCGCCAAGGTCTGTTTTTGCCACCCGGGAAGGAGCCGAGCCTTGCATCTCACCGGATAGCCCCCTAAACTAATGGTGTATCCTTGTTTTTCCTCTGGAAACAGCAGACGCCAGCAGTTTTCCTCCGTGCCTGCTCCCGGCGATCCGGCGCGGATTGAACCCCACTTGCAACGGTTCCCCCGGGTGGAACAGTCGGGGGGCGGATTGAAACATGTCGTCAGCAACCACCGCCTATCTTGTGGTTCGCCGCGAAGATGGGTTCGGGGATGTTTTCCCGCTCATCGCCGGGCAGACGTTTACCCTGGGGCGCAGCCCCACCAATCGCATCGTCCTCAAGGACGACCTGTGCAGCCGGGAACATGCCGAGATCACCTTCTTTGACAGCAGCTGGCGCGTTCGCGACCTGGGCAGCCTCAACGGCACCCGCGTCAACGACGTCCGCCTGGACTCCAGCGAGTGGGAACTGGAGCCCAACGACGAGGTCTACCTGGGCCGGACCATCCTGCTGTTCGTCGAGGCGATGGAGCAGCTGCCCGACATCCCGGCGCAGGAAGAGGGGCCCGGCCTGTCGATCAAGAAACGGCTGGGCCAGACCCGCTTCCTCAACCCGGTCCCGGCCGAGCCCACCGGCAGCAAAGCGGGCGACTCGGCCACGGCCCGGCACGCCCTGAGCCGGGACCTGTCGCTGCTGTATCGGCTGGCCCTGGACATGGGGTCGGTCGATACCATCGACGAGCTGTGCCGGATCGTCGTGGACGCCCTGCTGGAAGGCATTCCCGCCGAGGTCGGAGCGATCCTGCTGCTGCCCCAGGTTACCCCCGGCGCCGGCCGGCGGGGCACCCCTCTTGTCCCTGACCGGATTCGCGGCCCGGCCCGGCGCTTGCGGCTGGACAGCAACGATGCCACCCACGCCCCGGGTCCTGGCGGGCACGGCCCCGAGCTGGAGGTGGCTGCCTACAAACACCGCTCCGGCCCCGACAAGCCCTACGTCCGCGTCTCGGACTTTGTCAGCAACGAGGCCCTGCGCACCCGCGAGGCCGTCCTGGCCGAGGACGTGGCCCGCAATCGCTATCTGCGCCACCGCGAGAGCCTGGCCGACCTCAAGGCCACCAGCCTGATCTGCGCCCCGATCACCACGGCTGACAAGGTCCTGGGCCTGATCCATCTGTACTGTGTCAACCCGCAGCGGGCCCTGGACGCCGAGGACCTGGAGTTCGCCGTGGCCGTGGCCAAGCAGCTGGGACAGGTGCTGCATCAGCTGCAAAAGCAGCAACTGCTCTCGGCCGCCAACCAGTCGCTCCGCGATCAGCTGCACGTCGAGTGCGAGCTGATCGGCACCAGCCCGGCCATCGAGGAGATCGTCAGCCAGATCGGCCGGGTGGCCGGCACCAATGCCACCTGTCTGATCCGCGGCGAGAGCGGCGTCGGCAAGGAACTGGTGGCCCGGGCGATCCATTACAACAGCCACCGCAAGGAAGGGCCCTTCGTTTGCCTCAACTGTGCCGCCCTGACCGAGACCCTGCTGGAGAGCGAGCTGTTCGGTCATGAAAAAGGGGCCTTCACCGGGGCGACGGAGCGCAAGATCGGCAAGTTCGAGGCCGCCCACCACGGCACGATCTTCCTCGACGAGATCGGCGAGATGAGCGTGGGCATCCAGGCCAAGCTGCTGCGCATCCTGGAAGGACATCCGTTCGAGCGCGTCGGCGGCAACTCGGCCATCCAGGTGGACGTGCGCGTGGTGGCCGCCACCAACCAGCCGCTGGAACAGGCGGTGCAGCACGGGGCCTTTCGCCGCGATCTGTTCTTCCGCTTGCAGGTGGTCGAGATCCGCGTGCCGTCGCTGCGCGAGCGCAAGTCCGACGTTCCCACCCTGGCCGAGCATTTCCTGGAGCGCTTTGTCAACGAGACCGGCCGGAAGATCCGCGGCTTCACTCCCGCAGCCATGAAGAAGCTGGAGGAGTACGACTGGCCCGGCAACGTCCGCGAACTGCGCAACGTGGTCGAGCGTGCCGTCGCCCTGGGCTCGGGCCCCACGCTGGACACGACCGACATCTGGCTGTCGTCGCTGGAGGTCCCGGGGCTCCTGGCCGCGCCCGGCGCGGAGGTGTACCGGTCGCTGTCGCTGGAAGAGGTGGAGAAGGAACACATCCTGCGAACGCTGCAGCACACCGACTGGAACAAGAGCCAGGCGGCCAGCATCCTCAGGATCGAGCGCTCGACGCTGGACCGCAAGATCAAGGCGTATGGGCTGAAGCGCTGAGACAACCCCCCGGGTTGCGCTGCGCTCCACCCAGGGCTTCATTCCCAAAACGTGGAGTAAAGCCCCGGGTGGAGCGCAGCGCAACCCGGGGGTGTGTGGAGGGTGCCGGGAGACAACCTCATTCCCAAATCCCTGCCTGTCTTTTCATTTCGTGCTTGCCAGCCGTCAAAACCGCGGCTACCATACCAGATAGAAGTGAGGAGGCGTTCTCACTTCCGACACGGTCCATACTGGGAGAGTGGTCATGTCCGTGCTTCCTCGAGGTCTGGTTTTCCTGGTTCTGGCCGGGATTCTCGTTCTGACGGCTGACACCGCCCAGGCGCAGCCAGCCGCTTCCCCCTCCGGGGTTGCTCCGATGCCGGTCGGCAATCCGGGCACTCAAATGGGTGCTCTTAGCAACCCCTATCTGGGCGGCGGCTCCTACCCGTCGATCGGCGGACTGAGCAACGGGGGTTACGGCGGCGGCGGCGGGTATGGTTACTTTCCGCCCTATTACAACCCGTGGATGATGCCCTACCTGAGTCCCAGCGCCTCCTATCTGTTTGGAGCGGCAAGCATCACGCAGGCCAACGCCCAGTACATGCTGACGCTCCAGCAGGCGCGCTTGCAGGCCGCCTATGCCAACCAGGCCAAGATCGACGTGCGCCGCCGGCTGTTCGATCAGCTGGCCTACGAGCGGGCCTACTTCCTGGCCAACTTCTCCCCCGAGGTGGTGCGGAAACGCGAAATGGACATTGCCCTGAGCGAAGCACGCAACAAACCGCCGCAGGTCAAGATCTTGTCGGCCGACTCCCTGAACAGTCTGCTGGCGCATCTGATCGAGCAGCAGGGGAAAGGCCAGCGGGGTCCGCGGGTGGACCTGCCCGAGGACATCCTGAAACGCATCAACGTGAGCAATGGCACCGGGGCGAACATTGGTCTTCTCAAGGACGGTGCCAAACTGGAATGGCCCCTGGCCCTGCAGCAGGCTGAGCTGAGAGAAGTCGAAAAGCGCCTGGCCGACAACATCGCCCTGGCGGTTAAAGAGGTGAAGTTCAACAACCCTCTGGGGCGCGGTCTGGGTACGGACATCGCGGAAGACTTGGGGAAGCTCACCAGGGACGTGGATAACATGTGTGCCAACGGGAGCATGGGTTCGTCGCAGTACGTCGAGGCCCGCCGGTATCTCAACCAGCTGAACACAGCCGTCAAGGCGCTGACCGATCCCCACGCCGTCAACTTCTTCAATGATACGTGGAAGGCCAAGGGCAGCACGGTCGCCGAGCTGGTCAAGAACATGGACGAATCCGGCCTGCGCTTCGCTCCTGCCACGCGGGGGGACGAGGCCGCCTACCGGGCCCTGCACTCCAAACTGGTTTCCTACGACGCGAACATCACCACCACGGCCAGCGGCAACTGACCGCCCGGTGCCCGACCCGAATTGACCCTCTCCCGGCCAGCCTTTCCCCTGGGAAGGCTGGCCTTTGCTATTTCTGTAGGTCAGGCTTTCCAGCCTGACGTGGAGGGCGTGTCAGGCTGGAAAGCCTGACCTACTTTGCAGGCACGCACGCCCATGGAACTGCGACTGGATCGTCTGCTGGAATCGCTTCGGCTGCGGCCGGAGGGCCTGCTGGAGGCCATCGACCGGGACCCGCTGCTGCTGAAGAAAGAGAGCAGCGGCCTGGTGCTGGCCAACGCCAGCCAGGAACTGTACACCCCTCAGGCCGCGCATCAGCTCTTCGCCAAGGGCATCGTCTACCGCCGGCAACCGTATCGGCTCGTCTCCCTGCCCCTGATCAAGATCTACAATCTCGGCGAAAAGAGCGTCACTCTCGACGACCTGGCCCGGATGGCGGCCGAGCCCGAGGTCCGGCTGCACTTTCTCCGCAAGGTGGACGGCTCGCTGATCCAGGTGTTCCGGGCGGACGGCCGGGTCTGGTTCACCACGCGCGGTCTGCTCGAGGGGCGCAACGGAACGCCACGGAGGGCGGGCGGAACGCCACAGAGGGCGTTCCCTGCAGGCCACGGCCGGCCGACGAGGAGGACGGCAGCTTCGACTACCTCAGCACCGGCGCCGATTGGCCGCCACCACCTACCCGGCCCTGCTGAGCGAGCCTGCCCTGCTGGAAGAGGCGCACGCTGGTCTTCGAGCTGATCCATCCCGGCGCCCGCAAGGTGACCGACTACGGCGACCGCAGCGACCTGGTACTGCTGGCCGGCTTCGATCAGCGCCGGCTGGCGTACCTCCCCTACGCCGAGCTGCGTTCCCTGGCCGCGGCCCACGCCTTGCAGCTGGTGGACAACCTGTCGCCGGCGGGGGACACCCTGGCCGAGCAAATCGATCGCCTGCTGGCCTCGCTGGCCGGCACCGATCAGGAAGGCAGCGTCCTGACCTTTGAGCAGAACGCCGAGGTGATCTACCGGGTCAAGGTGAAATCGCCCGATTACCTGATGCTGATGCGTGCCCTGGCGGAATGCACCTACGAGCGCACGGTCGCCCTGCTGGACGCCAACCCCGGCGTCGGCTCCTGGGAAGAGATGGAGGAACTGCTGCGCCGCCAGGGCCGGGAGCAAGTGCCGGAGGAGGTGCTTGGGTACTTCCGGCCGCATTATCTGCGCTTCCAGGCGTACCTGGCCGACTGCGACCGGCTGCGGCAGTGGGCCGAGCGCGTCCGGGCCGACCTGGAAGCGGTGCTGGGCGGCCGGGAGAACAAGCCGCCGGGGCTGTTCCGCAAGTCCTTCGCCGCCCTGGCCATGCGCTACCCCTGCTCGAACCTGCTGTTCACTGCGCTGGACGGCCGGCTCAACCAGGGCCGAGTGCGGCAGTTCTTCCGCAGCCCCGAGGAGGCACGCCAGGCGGTGACGCAGGTGGAGGCGTTTGATCCGGAAAGGATGAGGGGAGGGTAATTCGATTTATCGTTTTGCGCGGACCGGGTTCACGCGAAACGATAAATCAAAACCGGAAGTTGGCGCTGATCGCGCCAGCGCCCGCAGCACCGTCTCCGGCGTGGTGCGATATTGCAACGTCAGCCACGACCCATCCCGCGCCATCTTCAGCTGCGACTGCGGATCTTCGCCCTTCCCTTGCAGCGCTTCCTCCCGCTTGCGGGCGGCGGCCTCGTCCGGGAAGTGCAGAGCAGCCCCCGCCTGGATCGACTCTTGCACGACCACCCAGCCCGCCAGGCCGCGCAGCGTCCCCAGCCACTTCAAGCCGTCGCGGTTCAGCAGCGGCAAGAAGTTCTTGAACGGGAGCGGCGCGCGCTCGTCGAAGACGCCGGCCACCCACGCCGAAGCACCCGGATCGACTCGCATCTCAAGCAGGGTCCGCAGGTCGTTCGAGAGGTGCTTGAGTCCCTGGCGCGGCTGGCTGGGCACCACCTCCAGGAAGGAGGAGGAAAGGACGGTCAGGGCCAGTGTTTGCTCATCGATACACCAGAGAAAGGCCCGCACTTCCGTACGCGGCAGAGTGAAGCGGTACAGGTCCTTGCGGTCGGCCGCGGGGACGCGCTCGGCCTTCAGGGCCGAGTACACCCGGCCGACGTCGTAGGGTTTGCGCGTCCGCACCAGCAGTACGGCCCGGGGCAAGATCGGATCGTCCGTGGCCAGGGCCAGGACCAGGTGATCGACAGCGTCGCGCTGCAGGCCGCACCAGCCGGCCAGCTCCCCGGGCCTGACCTCGACGTTGCCGACCTTCAAGGGCTGTTCCAGCAGTTGCCGGCCCACCCGGTCGTGCTGCAGTTCGGCCAGGTTCAGGCCGACGAGGACGTTCACCCCGTCGGGAAGATAACCCAGGGCGGCCAGCTGGGCCGGAGTGGCCGGCTCCGGCTGATTCTGTCCGAAGAAGGTCCGCGGCCTGCGGTTCCTCAGCGCGGTGTCGTTGGACCGACGAGTGCCGACCGTGTTCAGAGCGTAGAGCAAGCCCAGGGTGGCGATCAGCACCATCCCCACGAGGATCGCGCCGGCCGTGAGGCGGTTTCGACGGCGGCGCTGTTCGGGGGTCAGCAGGGGTCGGCGGGGCCTGCCCGCCGAGGGCATGGCAGTTGGGGTGGGAGTCTCGGTGATGGCCACCGGCGGGCTTACGCCGCGCCGCTCGCCGGTGGCCGGGGCCGGGTCGGACGCGGCTGACGGTCGCTGGATACCGGTCTGACCTGGACGCAGGGCAAACGCTTCGCCGCAGCGGTCGCAGACGATTCGCTGGCCGGCCTGCGTTCCCGGAGGAAGCGAGGCCGGGGCGTTGCAGTAGGGGCAGGTCAGCGCGACAACGTTCATCGGGTGGAGGATCCCTTGAGGGAGCGGAAGCAACTACCCTGTTATTGTTCGTTCCCGGCTCCCCGATGTCCAGCGCCCGGCGGCCCTCTTGCGGAACAGCGCCGGCAGATCCGGTGCAATCGTTGTCCTGGGCGTCGTCTTTGCAATTTGCAGGGTCGGAGCAATTGACATGTTCGCTGAATGCTTTACACTGAGGAAAGGTCGCATCTTACGCAAAAGGCGGATTCGCCCCATTCCCGGCACCGGGCCCCAACCCGAACGGTTTCCATTCCCCGAACGAGGTCTGCTCCATGGCACCCAAGGCACCCAAGGGAAAAAACAGCAACACGGGCATGGTGGTCACCCTGGTCTTCTTCATTCTCGCCACCATCGGTTTGGGCATCAGCACCTACACCGGCTACACGGCCGACGAGGGCAAAGATGCGAAAATCAAGAAGGTGGAAGGCGAGCTGGTCGCCCAGAAGAAAACCACCGACTGGTACGAAATGCAGACATTGCTGCTCAAGGCCTACATCGGCCATTTCAAGGGAGATGACCTGGAACGGCTGAAGGTGAAATACGATGCCTATCGGGCGGGCACCCTGGTCGGTCCGGAGGGCGGGAAAGAGAAGCCCGATCTGGACCAATTGGTGGCCTTGCTCACCGACCCGAAGAAGCTGGGGTGGGATGCCAACCAGTACAAGCCGAGCAAGTCCTACGAGCAGTTGCTGGTCAATAACCTCGCCGAGATAGAAGACCTGAACACAAAGCTCGCCCAGGCGAATGACCTGGCGAAGAGAGCCAACAACGATGCCACACGAGACAAGACCACGGTGGCGGCCCTGCAAGACACTTACAGAAAAGATCTCGACAATGTGAAGGCGACGGCGGTTAAGGATCGGACCATGGAAGAAGAGGACCGCAAGAACGTGCGGATCGAGTTGGATCGCCTGGGCAAGGAGAACGCCGACCTGCGGAAGAGTCAGGAAGAAGAACTCAAGAAGGAACGGGCGGAAATCGGAAAAATCAAGGCGGAACTCGTGGTGTGGCAGGAAAAGGCGAACAGGCTCACGAAGGACCTGGCCCTGGCCCGGAAGCGCGGCATGGACGCGCCCAAGAACTGGCGCGCCGACTGGAAGATCATTCAGCTGGATAAGCGGGACAGCAACCTGGCCTACATCAACCTCGGTTCGGCGGACAACGTCCAGGAACAGTTGACCTTCAGCGTTCACGGGCTGGACCTGAACCAAAAGCCGCTGCCGAGCAGCAAGGGGAACGTCGAGGTCCTCAACGTGATCGACCGGCATCTCTCCCAGGTGCGCATCACCGACGTGAAGAATCGAGCCCGGGACCCGATCATGGAAGACGACGTGCTCTTCAATCCGGTCTGGGACCCGAACCTGAAGAGACACGTGGCCATCGCCGGCCTCGTGGACCTGACCGGCGAAGGGCGGGACGGCCTGCAAGAGTTCATGCGCAACCTGGAGCGGATGGGGGTTGTGGTTGATGCCTGGACCGATAGGAATGCTCTGGACAAGCCCAAGGGGAAGGGCATCTCGTATCAAACCGATTACCTGATCCTTGCCGATGGCATTGACTATCTGCCCGAGACCGCGAACACCCAGAATCTTCGCAAGGAAATCGGCGACCGGATCCTGGAAATGAAAAAGGTGGCCGAGGAGCATGGCGTGCAGGTTCTGGGTTTCCGGCAGTATCTGGACAAGATCGGCTACCGGCTGCCGCGCGGCATCGATCGGACGCCGATTTATCGACCGACTACCCAGCCCGTCGAGGCGAAGGAGCCGGGTAAGGAGCCGGGCAAGGAGCCCATGATGCCGCCTCCGGACAAGCCAAAGGAACCGGCCAAGGACCCGAAGGCGCCGCCGGGGGGGATGTAACCTTCTGTCGTGGTGTTTGATTGGTAAGGCGAGCGGCGCGGCGTCAGCCCGCCGGTGAGGCCATTCACCGGCGGGCTGACGCCGCGCCGCTCGCCGTGGCGTTTCCGCAACCCGGTCTTGAGAGAACGGAGCCCGGCCAGTATCATGCCGCCTTCATGGAAGGAGCGCCGGCCAACACTGTCTGCGCCGTCCCCAGGAAAGGCGCGGAGCATCCCGCCTGGCTGCTGGGCCTGGCCGGCTTGCTGCTCTGGCAAGGGCTGCTGACCCTGCAGCTGTTCGGTGCCCTCGATTCGCCCCGGCGGCTGCTGGATCGGCGGCCGATCCTTTCCGGCCGGCACTGCGCTGCACCTTTATCACGGCTACCTCGGGGCCCGCACGCTGACGCTGCGCGGCGGGCTGTCGTGCTACGACCCCTGGTTCTATGCGGGCTATCCGAAGACGCCGGTGTTCGACGGCGGCAGCCGGCCCGCCGAGCTGGCCCTGACGCTGGGCCGGGGCCGATACCAGCCGGGCATCTACAAGGTGGGGCTGGCCCTGTTCTGCCTGTCGGTCCCCGGGCTGACCTACTTTGCCGCCCGGTCGGTGGGACTGACCCGGCTGACGTCGCTGGTGGCCGGGCTGCTCGGCCTGGTGCTGTGGTGGGGCAAGCCGGTCCGCGACAGCCTGGAGGCGGGCGACGTGGACCTGCTGCTGGCCAGCCTGATGCTGCTGCTGCAAGCCGCCCTGCTGCTGCGCTACGACCAGAGGGCGGACCTGACCAGCGTCTTCGGCCTGTTCGCCGCCGGTTTCCTGGGCTGGCTGGCCAGCCCGCTGGCCCAGGCCTTGCTGCTGCCCTTGTTCCTGGGCTATTACCTGAGCGTCGGCCATCGCCATCAGCTGCTCTGGCACGCCACCCTGGTCGGCACCTGGCTGGCGGCCGTCGGCGCCAACCTGTTCTGGCTGCTGGACTGGGTCGATTACTGGTGGATTCGAGTCCCGACCTGCGGCGAGTGCAGTGGCGAGATGGGCTGGCAGCCGCTGGACGTGGTCCTGACCGCCGGCCTGCTGCTGTGTGCCGTGTTCGGCCTGGTGCTGTGGAACCGGGGCCGGTATCGCCCGGTGGCCCGCGTCCTGGGCCTGGGAACGGGGAGCTTGCTGGCTCTGGGTTTGCTGGGCTGCTCCTGGGAGCCGCTGGTTCGCCTGGGGTCCGCGCCGCTGCTGCTCCCAGGTATCCTGATGGCAGTGCCGGCCGCCGCTCACGGCCTGGGCGTTCTGGTCCGGCTGCTCCACGCCCGGCTGGGGTTGACGGGCGCGGTCCTGACGGCCGGTAGCGTTGTCGGGCTGGCCTGGTTGCTGGCGCCGGCGGAACTGGCTGCCGGGGCGGTCCGGCTGGTGCGAACGCCCGCCTTGCAGATTGGTCTTCGGCCCGAGCAGGAGCAGCTGGTCCAGACCCTGATCCGCCAGACGACGCAGCAGGCCCGAATCCTCTGGGAGGATCGACGGACGGCACGGACGGAGTCGCAGTGGACGGTGCTGCTGCCGCTGCTGACGCAGCGCTCCTTCGTGGGCGGACTGGACAGTCAAGTGAACATCGAGCACGCAACCGGGGGGCTGATCGATCAGGCCCTGGCCGGCCGGCCGGTGCGGGGCTGGAGCGACAGTCAGCTGGCGGAGTACTGCGACAAGTATAACGTCGGCTGGATCGTCGCCTGGTCGCCGCCGGTGGTGGAGCGGCTGCGCTCCTGGAGCGGGGCCGAGCTGCTGGAGACGCTGCCACGGCAAGGCGAGCCGGGCCAGCTGTTCCGGGTCCGGCGAACGCACACCTACGCCCTGGTGGGTTCCGCCCAGGTGGTCCACGCCGACGCTCAGCGCATCATCCTGGCCGACGTGCTGCCGTACAAGGCCGACGGCAGGACGGGGCGCGTGGTCCTGAGCCTGCACTACCAGACCGGCATGCGCGTCAGTCCGGGGCGGATTCAGCTGGAGCAGGACCGCACCTCTCCCGACGAGATCCCCTTTGTCCGGCTGCTGCTGGACGACCCGGCCTCGCGGGTGACGATTACGTGGGAGAAACGGTGAATCCCACGACCCAGGGCGATGCCCTGGGCTATCGTGTTGCGCCCCTTCGGGGCTTGTTGTCTTCCGCCCCGGAGGGGCGCAACACGATAGCCCAGGGCATCGCCCTGGGTTAACGGGCCGGCATTCACTTCTTCCCCGCCCGAACCGGCCAGTCTGGCGACTCGGTGCGGGCCGTCTTGAAATACGCCTCGAACCGCGCCACCACTTCGGGATGTTTCTCGGCGACGTCGTGTCTGTTCGCCGACGTCCTTGCTCAAATCATACAGTTGCAGCGGCCCCTCGTGGCGGGCACGGATCGCCTTCCAGTCGCCCATCCGGGCGGCCTGCTGGAAGCCGCGTTCGTGGAACTCCCAGTACAGGGCGGCATGCGGTTTCTGTTCGCCCTGCCCCAGCAGCGTCGGCACCCAGGAGATGCCATCCAGCCCGGCCGGCGTCTTCGCCCCGGCCAGCTCGGCCGCCGTGGGCAGGAAGTCCCAGAAAGCGCCCACGTAATCATTGACCGTGCCCGCCTTGATCTTCCCCGGCCAGCGGACGATCATCGGCACCCGGATGCCGCCCTCGGTCAGGTCGCGCTTGAAGCCGCGCAGGGGGCCCGCGCTCTGGAAGAACTTGGGGTCGGCCCCGCCTTCCTTGTGCGGGCCGTTGTCGCTGCTGAAGAAGACGATGGTGTTCTCGTCCATCTTGCGCTCCCGGAGCTTCTCCAGCACCTTGCCGACGTCGCGGTCGAGGCGGCGTGATCATGGCCGCGTGGTTCTTCTGCGCCTGGGGCCACTTGCGATCTGAATAGGGAGCGTCGTCGGGCACTTCCATGCCATTGCCGCCGACCCGGCCGGCCTCGTTGTTGGCGTGCGGACTGGTGTAGGACAGGTACAGGAAGAACGGCTTCTCTCCCTGCCGCTCCAGGAACGCCAGCGCCTCGGTGGTGAACAGGTCCGGAGCGTAGACCACCTTCTTGCTGGCCACGCCGTCCTTGACCACGTTGCCCGGCACCTCGACGCGCTCGCCATTGCGGTAGAGATGATCGGGATAGTAATTGTGGGCATGGACGTGGGTCAGGTAGCCGAAGGAATAATCGAAGCCCTTGCGCGGCGGCAAGCCGGTGCTGCCGGGATCGCCCAGGCCCCATTTGCCGATGACGCCGGTGACGTAGCCCGCCGAGCGCAGCACCTCGGCGACCGTGCGCGTCTCCGGTTTGAGGCTGTATTTGGCGTTGCCGCGCACCTGGCAATGCCCGGTGTGCAGGCCGGTCATGAGCGTGCAGCGCGACGGAGCGCACACGGTGCAGCCGGCGTAGCACTGGGTGAAGCGCATCCCCTCGCGGGCCAGCCGGTCGAGGGTCGGGGTCTGGACTTGCTTCTGGCCGTAGCAACCCAGGTCGCCGTAACCGAGATCGTCGGCGAGAATGAAGAGGATGTTGGGCCGGCGAGGAGTGTCCGCGGCAAGGGCGTTGCCGGCAGGGAGGATCAGCAGCAGACCGAGGAGTGACAGGATGAGCCGGGTTGTTCTTCCGCAACGGACGGGACGGCGATTCATGTTCGGAACCTCACCGCAAGCAACAAGGGAGAGCAGCCGCAACCACACAGGGCAGGGGTATGGCCCGGCCCGGCGGTCGGCAAGGTTTCCCTTGTTGCTTGCAAAGTAGACCTCACGCTCCGCGTGAGGGAATTTTCCTCACGCGGAGCGTGAGGTCTACTTTGTTGAACTGACGGCTCAGGCGCGGTGCTGCTCCGAGTCGCTCGCGATCTCCGGCACTTCAGGCGGCTGGGGAAAAGACCAGGCGATCCGGGTGTGCCAGCAGCTGCCGCAGTTCCGTCTCCAGGCGCTGCAGCACCTTGGCCCGGTCGGATTCCTTGCCGTCGCGGAGCGAACCTTTGACGCGCACGATCACTTGCCGGCAAGCACGCTCTTCGGGGCTGGCTTCTTTCGCGTAAGCCGGACAGAAATCATCGACCGACGCCTCGTGATGCTGATGCCACCAGCTGGCGGCTTCAAGCAGGGACAGCTGCCCCTGCACCAGTTCCTCGATCACCTGGTTGCCCTGGTAAACGCGGTCGAGTTCCAGAGCAATCTGCTGGTCCAGTTCCTGGGTGCGCTCTTGCGCTGCTCCCAGGCGCTGCAGGGAGGTGAAGAAAACCGCCCACGGTTGCTCGGCCCGTGTTGCCCAGGGCGACAGCAGGATGAGCCCGACAGCCAGACAAACCAGGACGCTGGTCAGAAGCACTTTGCGAAACATGGAAGGACTCCAGGGATTGCAGCAGGGGAGGGAGGATGGCCTGCAATCGGCGGGAAGGTAATGGTAGGAACCTCGACAGTAATATACACCGATCCTGGCAAGAAGTTTCGCGGAGACCTGGGCTGGGGCGTCACTTTCGCTCGAACGTCTGCGGTTTGAAGCCCGGCAGCGCCTTGCGGTCGATGGCGAAGGCCCAGATCCAGGTCGGCTCGTCCGTCTTGCAGTCGTTGTCGCTGGTCACCAGCAGCAGGCGCCGGCCGTCAGCCAGGTCCGGACCGAAGGCGATGCCCTCGATCTTGGCCGGGAACTGTGGGCCCGCCAGGCCGAACGCCGGGTCGAGCAGGTCCAGGAACAGCTTCTTGCTCACCGGCCGAACCCCTTTGGGGATTTCCTTCTCCGGCAGCTCGGCCAGGGCGCTGACGTCGCTGGCGTCCTTGACGTCGATCCGCATCACCTTCTTGAAGCGCGCTTCATTCCCACCCTTGCCATCGCGCTCGATCACCAGGAATTGCGTGTCGTTGATCGCCAGGATTTCGTTGGCGCCGTTGCCGGGCGCCTCCAGCTGGTACAGCAGTTCCCTTTGCTTGCCCTTGCCCACCGGCAGTTCCAGGATGCGCAGGTTTCGGCCGGCTTTGCCGGTCGCCCCGCCGCGATCCTGAAGCAGCGGGCTTTGCAGGATGGCGTAGAGCTTGCTGCCGTCCGGGGAAATGGCCAGGCCCTCGAAGCCCTTGTTGGGCTCTCGGCCCAAGGCGTTGTGGGGCGGCCGTTCCTCGTCCGCGGTACTGCCCGGCTTGCGGATCAGGAATTTCTCGGGAACGTCGAAGGCCCGCAGGCGCTTGCCTTGCCGGTCGAACTCATACACGAACGGTCCAAATTCGTCGGAGATGAAGATCGTGCCGGTTCGCCCCACGCGCACTCCTTCCGGATCGAAGCGCAGGCTGGCCGGCGAGTTGGTCCTGTCGAACTCCTTGCCCAGCCCCACCAGGTCCTGCCCTTTCTCGTTGCGGAGCAGGGTCGTCGAGAGCAGGGTGGCCTTGACGCTCTTCGCTTCGGCATCGACGACGATCTCGAAGGTGTGGAAGCGGCAGTTCCAGCGCGCGACTCCCTTGGGCCCACTGTCGTTGACGAGGACGTAGCGATTGCCTGAGCCGGTCCAGGCGATGCCCGAACCATAGGTGCCCAGCAGGTCGGCCGGCGTCTTGTCGCCGGGGCTGCCTTTCAGCCCCGATTTGTCGCGTGCCGTGCCGGGAATGCTCGCCTTGCCGATCAGCTCGATCTCCGCCGGGCGGGCTGCCGGCGGGAGCATCAGAAGGGAGAGCAGGGTCAGCTGCGCGATCCGAGCAGTCATGGTTTTGTCCCTCGTCCGCCACTTGATGAGGCCCACTTGCTACCGCGGATTCTACGATGAGGCCCGGCCCCGGAGGGAGAGGTCGCTACAGACTTAACCGTTTTTTCACAACATCAACACACCATCCTCATTTTGTTCGACTACCTATAACCTCATTCTCGAGACCCAATAGCTGGACAGGTCAAACAGGGAGAAACGGATGAGTGGTACATCCATGAGTCGAATCCTCGTCATCGTCGTGGTCGGAGCCATCTTGGGCGTGGGGGTCTACTTTGCCCCGAAATTGATGACCAAGGAAACCAAGCCCCCCGCGCTCCCTTTCCATGACACCTTGGCCGTCGGGGGCACGTCCACGGCGGACCTGATCATCGAGAATGGCTGGCGGACCGCCTACAAGATGCAGAACAAGATTCAAATCGATTACAAATCGGACGGCTCCACCAAGGGCGTTGCTCAGATGATCAAAGGCACCTATCCCATCGCCTTCACCCACGCGCCGCTCACGGAGGCCCAGAAGAAGGAGGCGAAAGACAAAGGCGAACTGGTGCAGGTGCCCGCAGTCCTTTGCTCGGTGGTGCCGATTTACAACGTCGAGGAACTGAAGAAGAAGCCGCCGCTGAAGTTCACGGGGGAGGTGCTGGCGAAGATCTTCCTGGGGAAAATCAAGAAGTGGAACGATCCGGAGCTGAAGAAGATCAACGAGGGCGTGGCTCTGCCGGACACCAAGATCACCGTCGTGCATCGGGAAGATTCCAGTGGCACCACGTCCCTGTTCACGGACTACCTGGCGACGGTCAGTCCCGAGTGGAAAGAGAAGGTCGGCAAGGGCTCCAAGGTCGAGTGGCCGGTGGGCGAAGCCGAAAAGCGCAGCGAGAACCTGGTCAAGCGCGTCCAGAAGACGGAGGGCGCCATCGGCTACGTGGATCTGGTCTACGCCACCTTCTGGGCCCTCCCCTACGGCTCCGTCCAGAACAAGGACAAGGAGTTCATTCACGCCAAGGCCAAGAACATCACCGCGGCCGCCCAGGAGAACCTCTCCGAGATCCACGACGACATGGGCTTCGACCTGATCAATAAGCCCGGCAAGGAATCCTATCCGATCAGCGGCGCCATCTGGGCCGTTTGTTACCAGAACCAGCCGGCCACTGATAGGAAAAAGGTGGTGGACTTTTTGCAATGGGTCACGGACAAGGACGGAGGACAAACGTTCGCCACGACGGCCTACGCGCAGTTGCCGAAGGAACTCGCCAGCCGGGTGGAAACCAAGCTGAAAACGATCAAGATCGGCAAGGACAGCAAATAAGGTGAAACGGGAAGTCTCCGGTTGTTGACGTTCGTGCAGGGAACGCCCTCCGTGGCATTTACGCTCCCAAACGGAACGCCACGGAGGGCGTTCCCTACAGCTAACCGCCGAATTGCTCTGGAACGAAAACCCTTCGCAGGCTATAAGCCGCCCCGCACATCTTCTTGAGTCGGCCTCTCTTGGTCCATCATTCCTTCAGGAGCGGGGAAGATCATGCGCAAATGGTTATGGTTCGCCGCCGCGGCGGCGGTCATCGGCGGCGGCGGGGTCGGCTACTACGCCTGGCAGAAGCCGCAATCCGCGATCGGTCAGCTGATCGTCCAGGTCGGCGAGTTCGGCATCCAGGTCAACCCGGTCACGCAAATGACGCGGCAAGTGCTGGCGGCCGCCCGCATGAAGCAGCAAGGAACCGTCTGCCCGCATTCGCGGCCGTGCCAGGAGGAGGTCGCTCCCGACGATCCCACCCCGGCCGAGGAGCCGGCCGGCAAGCTCGTGGAAGGGACCGTGGAGAATGTCCCGGCCATGCAGCTGCCTTCGCTGGCCGAGCAGAACCTGGTGTCAGAGGGGCCTCTGGGCGTCTTCCAGGTACAGTCGTCCCCACCGGAGACGGATCCCGTTCCGCCGCTCGCCGCCGAGCCGGGTCCCTGCCCGCGCAGCATGCCGTACTGTCCCACGGAGGGCGAGGGCAAGCAGATGCCTCCCGCGACCGAGGCGAGCGCTGATCCGTATGACCCGAGCAACTTCGGGTCGCAAGCAGTGACGCCGGGCGCCCCGGGCTCAAACGAGGAAGCCGAGACCAAACCAGACGAGGGGACGAACGCGATGGGCTCGTCGCCGGACTACTACCAGGCCCAGCAGGCGGCTCACTCGCGGTACATTGTCTGTCCGTATTCGGGCAAGTGCATCGAGGCCTCCCCCTCCTGCGACAGCAACCAGAATGGCAAGCCCAGCAAGAGCGAGTGCCCGCGGAGCAAGGAGCCGGAGGCCGAGCGCATTGCTCCGCCGACCGAAGAGGAGTCGGAAGCTCAGGAGCCGGAAGCGACCCCGACCGCTCCGAAAACGAAGAAGTACAAGAAGCCGGCCGTCAAGACCCAGTCGCGCTACTTCCCGAATCTTCCGCTGGCCCCCTACGTTGACACGATGGAGTACCGGAGCAGCGACCGGAGCCTGAATGAGACAGGGCCGGGGCCGTTCTGAAAGGCTTTTGCAATTGCCGACCCCTGCCGGCTTGCCCGGCAGGTGAAGAAGGTCGAAAGCTAGAGGAAGGTGGAGGAATAATCGTTTTCTTTCCCGCTTTCGAGCCAGTGACCTGCTTCACCTGCCGGGCAAGCCGGCAGGGGTCGGTTGCTTTGCCCCCCGCACTTCTTCTCGCCAGTTCCTGCCCAATTCCTCTTTTTCCGATCTCACCAATTGACTCGGAAGCAAAATCCGTGTACCTGTAAATGATTGCCTGAGCGAACCAACCAACCCACGCCAGACCTTCAACCGAGAGGGAAAGGATGCGCATGAGCAGCACCACGAACGACAGCCCATCGCGTCGAGACGTCATCAAGACCACCGCCGGACTGGCCACGGCCTCCGTCCTGGCCGGGGTCGCAGTCCCACTGGTCCACGCCGCGGGCAGTGAAACCATCCGGGTGGCCCTGATCGGCTGCGGCGGCCGGGGCACCGGAGCGGCCGGCAACGCCCTGTCCACCAAGAGCGGCCCCATCAAGCTGGTGGCCATGGCCGACGTCTTCCCGGACAAACTGGGCGGCAGCCTCAAGAACCTGAGCCGAGACCACAAGGGCAAGGTGGACGTGCCGACCGACCAGCAGTTCATCGGCTTCGACGGCTATCGCAAGGCGATGGACTGTCTCAAGCCGGGCGACGTGGTGATCCTGGCCACGCCTCCCGCCTTCCGCTGGGTGCATTTCACCCAGGCCATCGCCAAGGGCCTGAACACCTTCATGGAGAAGCCGGTCACGGTGGACGGCCCCACGACCAGGAAGATGCTGGCCCTGGGCGAGGAGGCGGCCAAGAAGAACCTCAAGGTCGGCGTCGGTTTGATGTGCCGGCACTGTGTCGCCCGCGGCGAACTGTACAAGCGCATCCAGGACGGTCAGATCGGCGACCTGCTGCTGCTGCGGGCCTACCGCATGAAGGGCAAGGAAGCGACCTGCTTCTCCGGTCTGAAGGAGTCTCACAAGGAGTATCAAAGGTCAGGCCCCATCAGCGACCTGGCCTTCCAGATCCGGCGTTTCCACTCGTTCCTGTGGCTCAGCGGCGGCAGCTACAGCGACTTCCTGATCCACAACATCGACGAGTGCTGCTGGATGAAGAACGACTGGCCGATCAAGGCGGTGGGCCTGGGCGGCCGGCATTATCGCAACAATTACGGCACCGACATCGATCAGAACTTCGATAGCTACACGGTCGAGTACACCTTCAAGGACGGGGCCAAGCTGTACCTGGAAGGCCGGACGATGCCGAACTGCAAGCAGGCCTTTGCCAGCTACGCGCACGGCAGCAAGGGGAGTGCCGAGATTTCGACCAACTCGCACACGCCGGCCCGCTGCAAGCTCTACAAGGGGCAGAACTTCACCAAGGATGCGGTGATCTGGCCTGGCCTCGATGAGGAGCCCAATCCGTACCAGATCGAATGGGATCGGCTGATCGAGGCGATCCGCAAGGACACGCCGCACAACGAGGTCGAGCGCGGCGCCATGGCCAGCCTGGTGACGTCGATGGGCCGGATGTCCTGCCACACCGGCAAGGAGATCAGCCGCGAGGACATCCTCAACGGCGAGCATGAGTTTGCCCCGACCATCGACAAGCTGGAGTCGATCGATGGACCTTCGCCGCTGCTGGCCAGCGCCGATGGCCGCTACCCGATTCCGGAGCCGGGCAGGAAGAAGAAGGAGTATTGAGAGACGCTCGTCCGAGCAAGGACAGAACCAGGGAACCCACGCAGCCGCGCAGCGGGTGCGTGGGTCCTTTTCTTTGCTGGCTTCAAAGGACTGAAATCCTGACCATCGTCTCCGAGGAAGGCGAGAGCTTTCCCGGCCGAAGGCGATTGCTGGGATCGGGTGCAGTGGATACACTGGGAGAGAGCTTTGAGGAGTTTCCAGACGCACCGAGGGGCCCTCTCATGTTCCTGCCGCACCTGCTCTCCCTGTCCGTGGTCCTGGCCGGGCAGACCACCCCGGCCAAGGAGCCGCAGCGCAAGCCGGTCGCCGTTGCTCCTGGCGAGCGGCCCGGCGTCAGCGTGCCGGTGCCGGCCCTGACGCTGGAGCAGGAGAACAAGCTCGATGCGATTATCGATCGCTTCATCCTCTACGACACCGGCAGACTGCCCGTCGCCGAGGGGAAGAAAGCCCTGAGCGAATTCGAGGCCCTGGGACGCGAGGCAGTGCCGGCCCTGATCCGCGGTCTGAACAAGGCCGCCCAGATCGAACACAGTTGCCCCACTCTGGTCATTTCGCGCAAGCTGAACCGCTTCCTGGCTTCCAGCAACGATCCCGAACTGCTGGAGTTTGCCCGGGACAACATCGGCGCCGGGGTCGGCCAGACGCGCCATGCCGGGGTACTTCAGGACATGCGCAGTCCAGTGCATGCTGCGCAAGAACGTCCTGCTCCGGGCCGGCATCGGCGTGGTCAAGCTGCCCGTGCAGATGACCGTGGCCGAACTGGTGCAGGCCGTCGAGAAAGAAAGCGGCGCCCGGAAGCGGATGATGCTGACCGAGCTGGGCAATCGCAAGGGGCCCCAGCCGCAGGCGGTCCTCACGGCGCACCTGAGCAATCCCGACAAGAACGTCCAGCTCCTGTCGCGGACTCTCCTGGAGAACAACCTCGTTCGGCAAGGGGCGACACTGGTCCGGCAAAAGCTGACCGATGAGAACGCCGAGGTCCGCAAAACGGCGGTGCGGGCCGCGGCCCGGACGCCGGGAATGGTCAGCGACCTGATCGAGCGGCTCGACGACAGGCAGTCCGACGTCTCGGAGGAGGCCCACAAGGCCCTGCTCAAGCTGAGCAAAGGCCAGGATTTCGGACCTCAGCCGGGAGCGGATTCGATGGAACGACAGGAAGCCATTGCCCGCTGGAAAGCCTGGCTGGCCAAGCAGAAGAAACGTTGACAGGGAGGTTCTCTCATGTCTCGAAGCATTGTTGCGGATCTTGCTCGCCGGCCTGGCGCTGGCGTTGCCTTCCGTGCCCGCTTTGCCGGAAGAGAAGCCCGTGCTGGAAGTGGGCCTTGGCGAGGCCGACATCACTCCGAAACTGGGCGACAAGCCGGTTTACCTGGCGGGCTTCGGACACAACCGGCTCGCCACGGGTGTCCACGATCCGCTCCTGGCCCGTGCCATCGTGCTGCGCCACGGCAAGCAGAAACTGGCCCTGGTTTCGATCGACGTGGTTGGCTTCTTCTTCGACGAGGTGAAGAAGGTCCGCGAGCAGTTGCCGGGCTTTGCTTCTGTCCTGGTCTCCAGCACCCACAACCACGAAGGGCCCGACACGATGGGCCTGTGGGGCAAGACACCGTTCCAGAGCGGCGTCGATCCGGATTACCAGGCCCGGGTGCGCAAGCAAATCGTCTCCGCGGTCAAGGAAGCGGAGAGCAAGTGCCGGCCGGTCCAGGCCCGGATTGGCACGGTCAAGGTCCCGGAGCTGCTGCACGACGCCCGCAAGCCGATCGTCAAGCACGACGACCTGGTGGTGCTGGAGTTTGCCGAAGCCGGCAAGGAGCAGCGCGCGGGTTTGCTGGTGCAGTGGAACTGCCATCCCGAGACGCTCTCCAGCAAGAACACCCAGATCAGCGCCGATTTCGTCGGGGCGACGGTCAAGGCCCTCAAGGAGAAATATCGCTGTCCGGTGATCTATCTGACCGGCACTGTCGGCGGGCTGATGACCTCGCTCCACGTCGAGGTTCGCGATCGGGACGGCAAGCCGCTCGAAGATGGCACCTTCGAGAAGACGGAACGCTATGGCCGGCTGGTAGCGGAGGCGGCGAGCAAGGCCATCCAGCAGGCCAAGCCCATCACGCTGACTCCCCTTCAGGTGCGTACCCGGCAAATCTTCCTGCCGGTGGACAACAAGCTGTATCGGCTGGCCAAACAGCTGGGCGTGGTGGAACGCGACATTTACGTCTGGACCGGCAACCTCGACAAGGCCGAGCTGGCCGCGGAGTTGAAGCCTGAGCAGACGCTCTGCATTCGCACGGAAGTCGGCTGGCTGCGGCTGGGGGAACTGGACGTGGCCGCGATTCCCGGGGAGATCTATCCGGAGCTGGTGCTGGACAAGGTGGTGGCCCCGCCCGAGGCCGGAGCCGATTTTCCTGACGCCCCGATCGAGCCGGCCCTGTACAAGCAGCTGCGCGGGCCGCACCGGATGCTGATCGGCCTGGCCAACGACGAGATTGGGTACGTCCTACCGAAACGGCAGTGGGACGAGAAACCGCCCTTCTGCTACGGGCTGAAGAAGGCCCCTTACGGCGAGATCAACAGCCTGGGGCCCAACACGGCACCGCTGTTGTGCAAGGCGTTTCAGGAGCTTGTCCGGGGGAAGTGACGCCATAAAGCCAACCCCTCCCCCCAACCCCCTCCCCGAAGCGGGGAGGGGGAGCAAGAGGGTTGCGGCTGTGTGTGCCGTGGCGCAATGCAATCGATCGGCGCTCTTGCTCCCCCTCTCCGCTTCGGGGAGGGGGTTGGGGGGAGGGGTTGGCTTCGCGGCCCTCACTTGGCCGCCAACCCGTGTTCCGGCTCGCCCATCCCGGCCCGGAGGTTCGCCTCACTCCGGGTCGGCATGGCCGACTGAATGGCGGAGACAAACGGCCGGGGATAAATCCCGCCCCAGAGCGTGAACAGGGCACAGAGCAGGATGCAAGCCAGCGTCGGGGCCTTGCGCGTGGGGACCTCGATCGGCCTCAGTTCTTCTCCCAGGAACATCACTCCCACGATCCGCAGGTAGTAAAAGCCGCTGATCGCCGCGTTCACCGCGCCAACGATGGCCAGCCAGGTGAACAGCTGCGCTTTCTGCACCGATTCGGGGGCGAGGGTTTGCCGGGTGCCGACGGGACTCCCAGGGCGCCCAGGAACAGCAGCATCTTGCCGATAAACCCGGCCGTGGCCGGCATCCCCACCAGGCTGAGAAGGAACAGCACCATCAGCAGCGCCACGCCCGGATGACTCCGACCGGCTCCGGACAGGTCGTTCGCCGTTTCGATGGGTCGTTCCCTGGTGCTCAGATAGCTCAGCACCGCAAAGGCGCCGATCGTCATGGCTCCATAGGCGATCAGGTAGAAGACCACCGCCTCAACACCGCCCACCACCTCGGGTTTCTCGGCGGAGCTGCTGTTGGTCAGCAGCGGCGCCACGGCCAGGCCGATCAGCATGTAGCCAGCGTGAGCGACACTGGAGTAGCCGAGCATGCGCTTGACGTTGTCCTGCAAGAAGGCGAGGACGTTGCCCAGCGTCATGGTGACGGCGGCCATGATCCAGAGCGTCATGGTGACGGCGGGCAGGTCGCTGACCCGGCCGTTCGGGTCGATCGTGACGTAGCCCAGCACCCGGACCAGGGCAATGAACCCGGCCACCTTGGGCAGGAACGCCAGCAGGGCCGCCCCAGGGATGGAAGTCCCCTGGTACACGTCCGGCGCGTAGAAGTGGAACGGCACGGCCGCGATCCGGAAGCCCAGCCCGGCAATCACCAGCACCAGGGCCACCAGCGACAACGCCTGGCCTCCGGGATAGGGCGCCTCCCGCAGCGCCTCGACGATGGTCGGAATGTTGGTGTTGCCCGTCAGTCCGTAGAGGTAGCTGAAGCCGAACAGCAGCAGCGCGGACGAGAAGATGCTCAGCAGGAAATACTTCATCGCCGCTTCCTGAGCGAGCCGGTCGCTCTTCGGCAAATACAGCAGCACGTAGGTCGGAATGCTGATCAGTTCCAGGGCCAGGTAGAGTGTCACCAGGTCGTTGGCCACCGCCGTCAGGCAGGTCCCGGCCAAGGCCAGCAGCACACAGGCGTGGAACTCGCCGGCCTGCCCATCAGAGACCTCGGGCCAGCCGATCAGCACCAGGATAAAACCGCCGATCAGGGTGATGAACTTGATCACCAGGCCCAGCTGGCTGTGGTACAGCGGCGCAGGAGTAGGCGATGGCGCGCAGCTGGCCTTCCTCGGCCTCGATCGTCTCCTTGAGCTTGACCTGCTCGGGCTTCTCCTTGTCGGCGGGAGCGGCCTCGCTCAGCCGTTTCTTCTGCTCGCGGACCTGGGCATTGCGGCCCTCGACGGTCTTCAGGGCCCCGGAAGCAGCGAGGTCCAGGGTCAGCAGCAGCATGAGGCAGCCGAAGAACCCCGTGCCGAGCCACAGCGGTTTCCCTTCCCGGAGAGTCATCCCAAAGAGCAGGACGGCAAGGAGCAGGGCCAGGACTCCCCACCCGGTCATGGGGACGATGGCGCTGAAATACAGGGCCAGCAGCGCCGCGCCGACACCGATCAGGGCGGTCACCGCCGCCGTCCGGTGGCTGATGTTCCAGGTCGCCGCCAGGAACAGAACGCAGGCCGTCACCGCCAGGATGATCTCCGGGAGGATCAGCTGGGCATAGCCGGTCAGGGCAGACACGATCTGGGAATCCACGATTGCAGGCTCCTCCTTCTTCTCCCCTCTCCCCGCTGGGGAGAGGGGTTGGGGGTGAGGGGTTCTCTTCTGATTTATCGTTTCGCGCTGACCCGGGTGAGCGCGAAACGATAAATCCCAAACCCCTCACCCCCAACCCCTCTCCCCAGCGGGGAGAGGGGAGGAAAATTGGCGCTCACGGCAACGACCGCAACAGCGCGATGATGAACACGGTCAGCCCCAGCACCATCGCCAGCGCGTAGAACTGCACCAGGCCATTCTGGACGTAGCGGAACAGCCCGCCGAACAACCGGGGCAGACCGCCTATCAGGTCCACCAGCCGATCGATGAACTTGAAGTCGAACGTTTTCGACAGGTCAGCCAGGATCGTCAGCGGCGTTACGATGAAGATGCCGTACAGCTCATCGAAGTGGACCTTGTTCAGCGACAGTTCATACAGGAACCTGGCGCTGGCGGTCAGTGCATAGCTCAGTTCCGGTCGCTTGACGTACATCAGCCAGGCCAGCCCGACGCCGCCCAGAGCGAACACGCTGCCGACTGCCATCAAGGCCCAGTTCATGCCCTCGTGGCCTGCTTCCGGCCAGGCGGCCATCTTGCTCTCCGTCATCTTCTCCAGAAATCCTGGGAACAGGTGAGTCGGGCCCAACGCCAGGCCGACGAACAGGGCAAAGACCGAGAGCACCAGGAGCGGCACCGTCATCACCCGGGGCGATTCGTGGGCGTGGTGCCCTGCCTCGTGCGGGATCTTCTCCTTGCCCCAGAAGGTCAGGAAGTAGGCACGGAAGGTGTAGAACCCCGTCAGACCCGCCGTGAACACGCCAACCGCGAGCAGGACGAGGTAGACCGTGCCGTACTTGCTGCTCTCCGAGCTGGCGGACCAGGCGGCCCCCAGGATCTCGTCCTTGCTCCAGAACCCCGAAAAGATCGGTACGCCGGCCAGGGCCAGCGCTCCGCAGAGGAAGCCGATGTGCGTCAGCGGCATCAGCTTGCGCAGCCCGCTGAAGCGGCGCATGTCGATGATGCCGCCCATGGCGTGCATCACGCTGCCGGCACTGAGGAACAGCAGCGCCTTGAAGAAGGCATGAGTAAACAGGTGGAAGATGGCGGCCGTGACCGCGATGGCAACAAGACCGGTTTTCCCTTCGGCGCTCTTCACGGCACAACCCAGGGCCAGGAACATGTAGCCCAGCTGGCTCAGGGTCGAGTAGGCCAGCACCCGCTTGAGGTCGGTCTGGGTCAGGCCAATGAACGCGGCCAGCAGGGCAGTGAACGCGCCGATGCAGGCCACGACGAGCTGGGCCTCCGGAACCAGCACGAACAGCGGCGTGCAGCGGGCCACCAGGTAGACGCCGGCCGTGACCATCGTGGCGGCATGGATCAGGGCGCTGACCGGAGTGGGGCCTTCCATCGCGTCAGGCAGCCAGACGTGGAAGGGGAACTGCGCCGACTTGCCGGCACAGCCGCAGAACACCAGCAGACAGCAGGCGAAGAGCAGCGACCAATCGTAGCGGCCGTCCTGGGTGTACTGCGCCACCATCGAAAAGATGGCCTTGTACGAGAAGGTATCGACGGGCTCGTTCGGTTTGGCCGGGACGTAATACTGGCCGAAGAAGTACCACAAGAGCAGGATGCCGAGCATCAGGCCGGCGTCGCCGATGCGCGTGACCAGGAACGCCTTGCGGGCTGCCGCGGCCGCCGAGGGCTTGTAATACCAGAAGCCGATCAGAAGGTAACTGCACAGGCCTACGCCTTCCCAGCCGGCGTACAGCACCAGGAAATTGTCGGCCAGCACCAGCAGGCACATCGAGGCGATGAACAGGGCCACCTCGGCAAAGAAACGCGGATAGCCCTCATCATCGTGCATGTAGCCGACGGAGAAAATGGCGATGAAGGTGCTGATGAAGGTAACCATCGTCACCATGATCGCCGTCAGCTGGTCGGCCACCAGACCGATGCGAACGTCGCCGGTGTGGCCGACCTGGAACCAGGTGTAGTAGAAGCTGACCGGATCGCCTTCCTTGGGAAGGTGCAGGAGCAACAGGAAGGAGCAGACAAACGCCCCGGCCGCGCCCAGGATACAGGGCCAGTGGCTCTGGCGGCGCAGCAGTCCCGGCCCGAGAAAGGCGATCAGCACGCTGGCCAGCAGCGGCAGGGTCGGGATCAGCCAGAGGAAATGGCGCACGTCAGACATGGCTGGTCTCTTGCTTGTGTTTGGGTTCGATGCCGGCCGGCGGCAGGTGCGGCGGCGGCGCGGGCTGCGGCGGCGTGGGCAACGGCTCCTCGTCCTGCTCGACTTCCAGGTCCTCCTCGCCCAGTTCTTTCCAGACGCTGACGTCCAGCGTGCGCCGGTTGCGGTAGAGCATCAGGATCAGCGCCAGGGCGACGGCTGCCTCGCACGCCGCCACCGTCAGCACGAACAGCACGAACGCCTGGCCGTGCAGGTTGCCGCGGTAGCGGGCAAAGGCGACCAGGTTGATCGCCACCCCTTGCAGCATCATCTCGGTACACAGGAACAGGATGATCAGGTTGCGGCGCGTCAGGAAGCCGATCATCCCCAGGGCGAAGAGGATGGCGCCGACCACCAGGTAACTGTGCAGGGGAACCGCGCTCATGAGACTTTCTCCTGGTTGCGGGGGGGGCTTGGGGGGGGCTCCCCACCCAAAACTCCACCCCGCTGGGCGATGGCGATGGCTCCGACCACGGCCACCAGCAGCAAGAACCCACCCAGTTCCACCGGGAGGAGGTAATCGGTGAACAGCGAGCGGCCCAGGTACGCCGAGTTCTCGGCCGGCAGCTGCGGGACGCCGGTTTGCGGATCGCGGCGCAGCTCCTCGGGCGGCACGCTGGGCGGCGGTCCGCTGAAGTTCGACATCTTGGGCGGCGGCTCGCCGTGGACCAGTTGCGGCAGGCCCACCTGGGCCCGGGCCTCCTTGCCGATGGTCAGCAATCGGGCCAGCAACTCCTTCATCTTCGTCTCGCTGCCGTCGGCCAGTTCCGGCCAGCTCGTCTGAATCCGGATTTCGATCTCGGCGGCCAGTTTCTCCTGCTTCAGGTTGCGGATCGCTTCCTTGAGTTCGCTGATGCGCGGCTTCTCCTCTCCTCCCAGGGCTGTCTCGATCTCCTTGGCAGTGGATTTCTCGGCGGCCGGCTGAATCCGGGCCAGGGCCTGATCCAGCTGCCGCAGCGGCGGAGGATTGTAGACGCCCCCCAGGACGTAGAGCATCGCTCCCAGGAACAGGAACCCCGCGACGGCGGCAAACAACGGCTCGCGGGAGCGCACGTCGGCATCGGAGGAGCCGGCCTGCTGGGCCAGCATCAGCACGAACAGGAAGGTGACCACGATGGCCCCGGCGTAAATGATGATGGTCGCGGCCATCAGGAACGGGGCGGCCAGCAGCAGGAACAGTCCGCAGGTAGCGAGGACCACCAGGGTGAACGACAGGGCCGCCCGGGCCGGGTTGTGCTGGGTGACCAGGATGGTGCCGGACACAATGGCAATGGCGGAGAACAGGTAGAACAGGGCCGTCTCGACCGTCGCGCCGCCGCCGTGAACCAGCAGCACGCCGGTCAGGACCAGGGTGAGCGTTCCCAGGCTGGCCCCGATCAGCCGGGGGTAAGGCCGGGGGCGGGGCAACAGGAAGTAGAGGCTGGCGCAGCCCAGCACGGCGACCAGGACCAGGGGCCAATGGGCCGCAACGAAGAGTGCGATGGCTTGCAGGACATTCACCAGCCAGCTGATCATCTGCGGTACTCCGGGAGGACTCACACGACCCCTGCCGGCTTGCCCGGCAGGTGAAGGAGGTCATTGGCTAGAGCAAGACAGAGAAAAACTCTTTTTCTTTCTTACCCCTCTAGCCGATGACCTCCTTCACCTGCCGGGCAAGCCGGCAGGGGTCGTGACAATTTAACTCTGGGCGGTGGACGATTCCGTCAGGCCGGCCTCGGCCAGTTCCGAGGCCGGGCCCAACTTGCCGCTGTGCGTCCGCACGGGGTTGCTGCCGTCCGCCGTCGTCCGGTCGAAGACTGCCAGCAGTTTCTCCTTGTCGAACATCATCTCTTCCCGGCTCAGTCCGGTCAGGTCATACAGGGTCGTCAGCTCGATGGCATCGACCGGACAGGCCTGCTCGCACATGCCGCAGTAAATGCAGCGCAGCTCGTCGATCACAAACGTCTCCGGATACTTCTCCCGATCGGGCCAGGGAGACGGAGCGGCGACAATGTCGATGCAGTGCGCCGGGCAGGCCGTCGAACACATGTAACAGGCCACGCACTTGACCCGGCCCTGTTCGTCCCGGTTGAGACGGTGAACGCCGCGATAGTTGGCCGGCAGCTTCGGTTGCACCTCGGGATATTGCTGGGTGATCTCCTTGCCGACGAAGGTGCGGGCCACGTGCTTGACCGTGGTGCTGATGCCCTCCATGATCGCCGGCAGGTACAGCTGCTCCAGCAGGCCAATCCGGGGCGGCTCAATCCAGCGAACGTCGTTTGCAGAAATCGGCATTGGACTCTCACTCAGCGCAGGATCGATTGGGGACGCATGGTATTCGGCCGGCCCGTGCCGTGACCGCGAACCTGAAGATCAACACGGGGCGGCGTCGGCGGTATCATCAGGGCGATCCAGGTGCCGGCCACCAGGATTCCCAGCGACAGCGGCAGCATCAGCCAGTGCGAGTAATCGCCCAGCGGGTGGAAGTGCTTGATGCACAGCACCATCACCACGTTCGTGAGGGCCAGCGGGATCAGCACCTTCCACGCCAGGCCCATCAGCTGATCGAAGCGGAATCGCGGAATGGTCCAGCGGATCAGCATGAAGAACACGATGAACAGCGCCATCTTCACGGCGTAGATGATCAGCTTGACAATCATCATGCCAACGGAGTTGCTGGACGGGTCGGTCACGCCGGGAAGCAGCCAGCCGCCAAAGAACAGGGTCACAACCAGGAAGCTCGTCGTGACCATGTGGGTGTATTCGCCCAGGAAGAACATGGCGAACTTCATCGAACTGTATTCGGTGTGATAGCCTCCAACCAGCTCCTGTTCGCACTCCGAAAGGTCAAAGGGCAGACGGTTGCACTCGGCGAAAATCGCAATCACAAACAGCAGACAGGCCAGTGGCTGAAACAGGATGTTCCAGCCCATTTCATGCTGGTAGGCGATCATCTTCTCCAGGTTCAGCGAGCCGGTCACCAGCATGATGCCAAGTACCGACATTCCCATTGGGATCTCATAACTGATGAGCTGGGCACTGGAGCGGAGCGAGCCGAGGAAACTGTACTTGTTGTTGGACGACCAGCCGCCCAGCACGATCGCATAGACGGCCAGGCTGCCGATGGCAAAGACATAGACGATGCCAATGTCCACGTGAGGAGCAATCACGAACTGGAGCGAGTTGTTGTACTCGTCCAGTTGCTCCTGGAAGGTCTTGCCCCCCTTCTCGCTGATGCGTTCCTGCTCTTCCTTCTCGAATGCCTTCTCGGCCTCGACCGTTTGCATCCACTTGCGTTCGGGAGGAGTGGTCGTTGGGCCGAAGGGAACGACAGCAATGGCCAGCAAAGCGGTACTGACGGCAATCGTCGGGCCCAGGAGATAGAAGATTTTATCGACCGAGGAGGGGATGATCTCTTCCTTGAAGAGGAACTTCAACCCGTCGGCGATTGGCTGCAAGATTCCCCAGGGGCCGACCCGGTTGGGACCAACGCGGTCCTGAGTCCAGGCGGCGATCTTACGCTCCAGCAAGATCAGGTAGGCGCACGTTCCCTGAACGACACAGAACAGACAGAAGATCAGAATGATCGTGGTTATCAGGCCGAAGCCCAGGTACGCGGGCGTCTGTGTTTCCGCCAGGAGGTTCATGGCTGCAACGTCCATCCTTACTGAGGCAAACCCAGTGGAATGCCATATTCGCCCAGGTCGCCACCGGCCAGTGGAGCGAAGTAAGCCACCTCGCGAGCCAGCTCGCTCCGCAGCGTCGGCGCATGCACCAGCCCACGGCGCTCCAGCAGGTCAAGGAACACCTGTCCTTCGGTGCGCGTCTCTCCCGTCGGCGTGACGCCCCAGTGGATCGCCTGGGCCAGGCCGGAGTGATTGACAAAGGTGCCATCCTTCTCCGCGAACGACGCTCCCGGCAGGATGAAGTGAGCGAGGTTGCTGGCCGGCGACGGCATCAGATCGTGACAGACCAGCAGCGGCACCTTCTTGAGCGATTGGGCCTGGTCCTCGGTGATCCACTTCCATTCCCGCGGCGGATAGCCGGCGGAGAGATACAGCGCCTGCACCTGCCCCAGCGAGGCCGCACGCAGCACGCGATCAAACGGAATCACGTCGCCCTGGAAGTGCTTCAGGACCGCCTGCACTCCCAGCCGATTGGGACACTTCTCCGCCCGGATGGTGAACTTGACCGGCTGGATCGGCTTGCCCCGGCGATCCTTGGGATAGGTGTCGTCCTCCCCTACCACCGGCACCGGTCCAAGGGCCAGCATGGTCGAGGGCGAAAGGCCCTTGAAATAGCGAGCCAGCAGGTACGCTTCCTCGCAGGTCAGGAACGGCGACAGCACCGCCACCGCTTGCTCGGCCTTCGGGCTCGCCGCCACCCTCTTGAAGCCGGCCTGGAGTTCCGTGATCGTCTCCCTCCAGCCCTGGGGAAGGAGCTTGCCCTCCCGGCGGACCAGCGGCCGGGTAAACCGTTCGATGGAGTTGACGTAGCCGTAGCCGAGCCGGCCGTCGTCGCACATGAAATGCCCCTGGGCCCTGGGGTTCGCCCGCGGCCGAAGCCGATAGACGATATTCTTGTTGCCGTCCAGGTGGATGCTGCACCCCGTTGAGCAGTCGGGGCAGACGCTGTCCCGGCTCTTCAGGTTCCAGACGCGGTGCTTGTAGAGGAAATCCTTGGAGCACAGGGCGCCGACCGGACACAGGTCCACCACGTTGGTCGCCAGCTTGTTGTTGAGCGGCCGGCCCGGAAAGATGTCGATCTCGGAGTGGTTGCCCCGGCTGGTGACCAGCAGCTCCGCCTGGCCGCTGATCTCGCGCGTGAAGCGCACACAGCGCGAACACATGATGCAGCGGTCCGTGAACAGGGTGACGTTGTTGCCGACGTACGGCTTGTTGGGCGGCGTGTTCTTGTTGTCGATCATCCGGCTGTGGGCCCAGCCGAAGCGGTAAGTGTAGTCCTGGAGCAGACACTCGCCGGCCTTGTCGCACACTGGACAGTCGAGCGGATGATTGATCAAAATCCCTTCGAGGGTCTGTCCCTGGGCGTACTTGGCCTTCTTGCTGTTGGTGACGATGACGGTGCCGTCCTTGGCCGGCGTCTGACAGGCGGGCACGACCTTGGGCTGCATCGTCACCGTGCCATCCGGCTTGCGCTCGCCGACCTCGACCAGGCACATCCGGCAGCTGGCCACCACAGTCAGCGCCTCGTGCCAGCAGTAATGAGGGATGAACACGCCCCCCTTCATCGCCGCCTGGATCAGGTTCAAGCGCTCGTTGCCTATGTCCACCGGCTTGTCATTGACGAAAACAGTACTATGTGCCATAATCGCGCAGTGTCCCAACCGAGGAATCCCAGGACGACCAGTGTGCCACAGAGAATGTATCCGGACTCGCGGTGTTCGGCCAGTCGTCAGTCCAGCAATGGCTGAAAAGCCGCAACGTTCTGGGCTACACGAAGGACGGCAAGCACCTCCTCTACCCCGCGATTGGGTCTGATCTCAGCGGATCAGCGAGCGAACCCAGATTGTTCACGTTCAAATCTGGTTGCGGTCTGGTCTCTGCCGTTACCTCCAAATCTGCCCGGACAATCTCCGCGGTGTCGAGCCCTGGGATTGCTCCCCCGAAACCGTCGATTTCCGGACCCGGTAGATCCAGGGTGAAGAGTTTGCCGGCGTGTTGGTGGTCGAAGACCTTTCGTCAACTAGGGTAGGTGGGACTCGAACCCACACTGGAGGGATTTTCGTACCACTACGGCTTTCGCCGCCCGGACCGTGAGGGCCCGGTTTGGTGGTCTGGACTATGCCTTTACCCGGTCTGGGTAGATGCCGTCTAGTCTCTACACTTCCATCAGGAGGACACCACCATGCCTAAGCGGAAATATACCGACGAGCAAGTCAAGGAAGCAGTGGCAAGATCAACTTCCTTGCGACAAGTCCTATTGACACTCGGTTTAGTCCCTGCCGGAGGCAATTACAAGTGTCTCAAGGACACGATGGCGCGACTGGCTATCGATACGTCTCATCTGCTAGGTCAGGCAATTCACCGGGGGAAGAAGTTCGGACCACGAAGCCGGCTTGAGGATTACCTAGCGAACCGGCGGCCAATCCAGTCGTTCAAACTCAAGAACCGCTTGCTAGCGGAAGGAATCCTTCGCTGGCAGTGCCGCTCCTGCAAGTTGACAACCTGGTTGGGCAAACCGATCCCTCTGGAATTAGAACACAAAGACGGCAATCCTCGCAACAACTCCCTGGAAAATCTGGAACTCCTTTGCCCCAATTGTCACACCTTCACTCCCACCTATCGTGGGAAGAACAAGGCTTCTCGTGATGTTTAGCTCGGCGTTGCCATTGCCAAAGGGTTCGCCGAATTTGGCATCATTCAGTCATGGAATTCCTCCCATGCTGCTCAATTGAATAAGTCCCTTGCCTCTGCCTTTGGGCTACTACCCCACTCGATCGGGTCTTTAGGGAACGCCCTCCGTGGCGTTCCGCTTGCTGCGGAACGCCACGGAGGGCGTTCCCTACTTTAGCAGCCCCGCCGAGGCCGAGCAAGGCGTCTCGTACCCCGGTCATTCCGTCTCGAATCCCGCGGACCAGGGCCAGGGCGGCGGCAGCGGGATGGTCCCCTGCCGCAGCAGCACGAACAGGGCCGCGGTCAGCAGGTCCGCCGTCGTGCCGGGGTTGCGCTGATGGCCCACACCTCGCAGGAACGCATCCAGCTCGCCGTAGGCGATCCATCCCGCACGGTCGCGGGGCCAGCCCTCGCTCAGAACGTGCCGGGCCCGCCAGGTCACGTCCTCGGCCTCGCCCGGGCCCTGTTTGCGGGCAATCAGGCTGTCGGGGATGCTGCCCAGTAGCCGCAGCTGGGCCTGGACGATCGCTCCCTCCAGTGTGCCCAGCTCCTCCAGGCCTTGCATCAGGGCCGGGGCCGCGACCTCAAACACGTCCGCAAAGTCGGTGACGTACTGGCGGGCAATGCGGTCGCGCTCCTCGGCCAGCTGCATCACCTCTCGCAGCGTCCCCGTCGGTTCCTGACGCACGTCCTGCTCCGGCACCTCGCCCATCCCACCGGGAGACGCCAGCCGGATCGCTTCATAGACAAGCCGGGCGTCCTCCTGGTTCAGGTCCGCCAGGATGCGCGCCACGCCAGGACGCAGGTCCTCTTCTCCTGGCACCGCGGCCAGCGGCGCCAGCAGCAGGATCATGCCGAGGTTGCTGTTGGTCCGCACCACCTGGCGCGTGGCCTGGACGCACTCCAGCACCGTTTGCCCGACTCGCCGCCCTGGAGCGCGCGACAATACCGGGGCGATGGCGGCTGCGCTGACGGCGAAGTCGAGATAGGTGAGATCGTCAAAGTCCTGATAGCGGTGGACGTTGCCGGCCTTGCGGGCCGTCGCTTCCCACAGACAGGCCAGCTGGCGCAGAGGCCGGGATCGCGCATGGCTCACCGCTTGCTGGAATGATCGAGGAACTCCACGATGGCGTGGGCCACGTCGATGCCGGTGACGGAGGCCAGGGCCCGCCAGCCGGGCACGGCGTTGACCTCCAGCACGTACCAGCCGCCGTCGGCGGCCGGCAGCAGATCGACGCCCGCCACCAGCACGCCCAGCCGTTCGCAGGCTTCCAGGGCCAGGTGCGTTTCCTCCGGTCCGGGGACGGTCGGCTCGGCGGTGCCGCCCTGGGCGACGTTGGTACGCCAGTCGCACTTGTTGCTGCGACGCATGGCGGCCAGGACTTCCCGGCCCAGCACAAACAGACGCAAGTCCCAGCCGGGATGGGGGATCATCTGCTGCAAGTAGAGGACGCTGCTGGTGCGCTCCAGGGCGCGGAAGGTGCGCCAGGCCAGCTCCGGATCGCTGACGCGGACCATGCCTCGGCCCTCGGAGCCGAACAGCGGTTTGACGACCACGTCGCCGCCCAGGGTGTGGAAGGCTTCCAGGGCGGCGTCGGCGTGCTGACAAACCACCGTGGGCGGCACGCGCAGACCGGCCGAGTGCAGCAGCGCCGTGGTCAGGTACTTGTCCACGCAGATTTCGACGGAGCGCGGCGGGTTGAGGACCATCACCCCCTCGGCCTGCATCCGCTGAAGCAGGTCCATGCGGAAGATCACCTGCTCCAGCGAACCGGGCGGCATGGTGCGGACCAGGATGGCGTCCTGCCCATGCAGGAGACAGCCCGGTGACAGCGGACTGCCTCCGAAGGCCTGACACTCACACTGGCGCGGCCAGAAAGCAGGCGCAGCCGTGGGCTCGACACAAGCCCGAAGCGCCAGCGCCGGGCCGGCCCCGTCGCTTGCGCTCCGGGCTTGTGTGTGGCCGGCCCCGTCGCTTGCGCTCCGGGCTTGTGTGTGGCCGGCCCCGTCGCTTGCGCTCCGGGCTTGTGTGTGGCCGGCTCCGTCGCTGGCGCTCCGGGCTTGTGTCGAGCCCGCAGGCGAGCCGCCCGCGGCCACGGCTGCGGGCGCTCTCGTCAAGGCGACGGAACCGGTCAGCCGGCGGAAATCGACCGCCTCGGCCTTGTGCCCTTGCTCGCTCGCCGCCCGCAGCAGGTCGCGGACGTGCCAGCCGTCGCCTGCCGACAATATGGCCATGCGCATAAATGCCACCTCGCCTGGAGAGTCATTTGCTCGCGGCCCCGTAGCCCGCCTTTTTCGCGTCCGCCTCGGTCCGGAAAAAGATGGCGTGCTGCGAGGTCTTCATTTGCTCGTAATAGCGACCGGTGGGCAGATGGTACTTCTTGGTCGATTTGTTGCCGATGATGCAGCCCTTCTCCCAGCCGGCCAGGGTCAGGCCTTCTTCCCGGCCTTTCTCCTCCGTGGTCTTCCCCTTCTGCCGGGCGTGAAAGGTGCTGGGCGGCTCCGGCAACGGCTCCTTCGGGTTCCAGACACCGCGCTCCTTGGTCCGGGCCTGCTTCTGGGCCGCTTGCAGCCGTTCGACGTACTTGACGTTGGGCACCTGGGTCGCCAGGATGGCGTTGCCGGTACGCAGCATTTCCTCGTTGACCAGCTGCTTGTCCAGCCAGACGTAACCCCAGCGCTGCGTGTTGTCGCTGGAAACGGGGATCTGCACGTCAAACTCGACCCGCACCACGTTGCGCGTCAGCAGCAGCGACAGGGACTGCTGGGCCCGGGTGCCCCACGGCTCTTGCCCGTCCCTGTCCCGGCTGGCCTTGGCCGGGGCCTCCAGACCGATCAGCCGGATGATGATCGGCCTGTGCTGCTCCCCGAGCTGCACCTGGACCGTCTGGCCATCGACGACCTTGACCACAGTCCCGGTCAGGTCCGCGGTGGCGACCGGTGGTTTGGCCTGGGCCGATGCCAGAGCCGGGCTGACGAGCACCAGGAGACAGACCAGGCCGAGCCGTTGCCATTGTGGTCTACACATCATCGTCTTCTCCCTTCACCTTCGGCGGCGGTTTCCCTGGGTCGCCGCTGTAGTATTTCCACCAGCGGGCAAACTCCTGCTGATACTCCTTGCCCACCTCGGCCGAATCGATGATGAGCAGGTTCTCGTTGTTGTCCTCGACGGCGCTGACCGACAGGTTGAAGCTGCCGACCATCACCGTCTTGCCATCGATAATCACCACCTTGTGATGGAATTTCGAGTCCTCGTCGTCGAACTTGACCTCGATGCCGGCCTTGCGCAGCTCCTTGAACGGGACGTACTTCCAGCGGGCGGTCGAGCCATCGCCGCTGAAGAGATTGTCGAGCAGCACGCGGACCTTGACGCCGCGCCTGTGGGCCCGGATCAGCGCCTCGGCGATGTCCTGGCTGCTGAAGACAAAGCACATCACCTCAACGCTCTTCCTGGCGCCGTCGATGCGCTCGACGATGGCCGGCACCGGGTCCATCCAGGGAGTGAAGAAGCTCTGGATGCGAGCCGAGCCGACCCGCACCTCGGCATGAGGCAGCACCGTCTTGGGCGTGCCGCGCCTGCCGAAATAGCCCTGCCGCTGGCGGTCGAACTCGGTGGCGAAGTTGGCGGCCAGCTCGGGACTGTCGATCCAGACGTTGCTGTTGGGGTTGTAGAGCAGACAGGTCTCGGTCATGTTGGTGCTGCCGGTCCAGACCCGGCGATTGTCGGCGATCAGGAACTTGTTGTGCATCAGGCCGCTCTTCTTGGTGTCGAGCATGACCTTGACCTTGCTCTTCTCCAGGACCAGCCGGGCGGCCTTGTTCTTGGGGTTGTTCCACCACTGTTCCTCGACGACGATCTGCACGTCGATGCCTTCGCGCGAGCGCTGGGCCAGCTTCTCGGCCACGGTGATCATGTCCACCTCGTGGATGGAGCCGTGAATCGACTTTTTGGCCGAGTCGAGGAAACGCATCAGGTTGAAGTAGAGGCTTTGCGGATCGCGGGCGGCCTTGGGGCCGAAGAAGACCTGAATTCCCGGAGGTCCGGCCAGGGCCAGGCCCGTGGACAGGACCAGGGCCAGGACCACGACCGCGGCACGGCGCAGCCACTTCGCGGAGATCACGGGGGCAAACATGAGCGGCACTCCAGCGAGTCAGTGAGTTGTCTGGAGTGGATGGTAGCCGTGTGGAAGCCGTAAAGCAAGCGTCTTGTCTATTTTTGGAGTGCGGTGGCTTGACACCGCTTTCTTTCTTTGGGAGACGCAATCAAGGCAAAGAAAGAAAGCGGTGTCAAGCCACCGCACTCCAAAACGGCCACGTGGAACCTCACTCCCCGCTCTTGCTCTCCTTCTTCTCCTTCTTGATCGGTTCCAGCTCCTTGAATTCGCGAATCCAGACGTTGCGGAAGCGGACCGGGTTGCCGTGGTACATCAGCACCAGGGGGAGCTTGCCGTGCTTGACGTAGTTCGGTTTCTGGTCGTAATGCGTCTGCCCCAGGATCTCGGTGTGGTTCTGCACCAGGACGCCGTTGTGGAAGACGGTCACGAAGCCCGGCTTGAGCAGCTTGCCGTCCTCGGCGAAGCGTGGGGCGGTGAAGGCGATGTCATAGGTCTGCCATTCGCCGGGTTTGCGGGACACGTTCACCATCGGAGGCCGCTGGTTGTAAAGGGCGGCGCACTGGCCCTCGGGGTAGGTCTTGTTGTCGTAGGAGTCCAGGATCTGGATCTCGTAGCGCGCCCCCATGAAGCCGACGCCATTGTTGCCCCGCCCCTGGTCCTTGCCCTTGACCTCCTTGGGGGAGGCAAACTCCAGATGCAGCTGGCAATCGCCGAACGACTGCTTGGTCTCGATCCGGCTCCTGGCGGTGCAGCCGCCATCCTCGTCCACCTTCCACTTGTCCGCCCCTTTCCAGGCGTCGAAGTTCTTGCCGTCAAACAGCACGATGGCGTCGGCGGGCGGCCCCCCGTGTACTCCCGGCGTCACGATGGCCGGCTCGGGCCAGACCACGCCGCTGAGGTAGCGCTGGCCGATCGCTTGCCCGATCAGGGCCGCGCACACCACCACACTCACTCCCCACACCATCAGCCGCCACGATTGCTTGACAGGAGGCTTCATTTGCTGTTCCTTTCTGCCACGGAAAACGATGACTTCGGCAACGGTGATGATTGTATCAACGCGGGGCGTCGCTGGACTCGGATTCGCCGGGCTCAAGCGCGTCCAGGTCAATCGTTTCCAGGGGCTCGTCCCAGTTGTCGTTCGGCGGCCGCTCCAGGATCAGCTCCTTCCAGCCTCCGGCGGCAAACTCCGGTGGGGGCTCGCTGAGGGGAATGGGCTCCTCCGTGAAGTCGGGCGGCTCCTCATCGGGCAGGCGATGCCATTGCAGGGGTTTCAGGTCGTCGCGGACGATGCGCTGGGAGCCATCCGGCAGCTCCTGGAAGATCAGCGGCAGGCCGACGAGGGCCTCGCCGGGGAGCGAGTCCACGCGCCGGCGGGCTTCCTCGTAGGTGGGGAAACTCTCGCAAACCTTTCCCGTGGTCGTGAGCATCTCGACGATAAACACCGCTCGTCAGCCTCTCCGCGTTCTGGGGAATGGGCTTGATCGCTCCTTCCATGATAACAAAACGGACGGAGCCGCGCACGCAGCGCAGCGGAGTAAGCGGTTCACGCCAACCGCTTACTCCGCTGCGCTGCGCTGCGCGGCTCCGTCCTCACGCGATCCACACCCGGCGGGCCAGGCCGCGCCACGAGTAGCCGTAGAACTCCCCCGGAACCAGCCCCAGGCCGTGCGGCGGCGGCGAGCTGCAAAAGGCCTCGAAGCTCGGAAAGGGCCGGCCCTGGGCGTCGGTCAGCAACCTCCAGGGGCGATACTGCAGCCCGCACTCCAGCAGCTCCCGCACCCGCTCCGGATACGCCAGGGCTGCCCGGTCAATTGACTGAAAGGCACTGCGCCAGCGCTGGGCCCATTCCACCGTGCCCGCGTCGCTCCGGGAACCGATCTGTCCCGGGTCGATTCGCCTGGTCGAGAGCCGCACCGTGTTTCCTGTCATCGTCCCGATCCTCCCCGGACTCGGCTTGCCGCAGCGCGTCTCCCAGAGCGTTCCATTTTCTCCCGATTAACTCAAGGCCAACTTGCCACAATCGGAGCAGCGGAGAGCCACCGACGTGGCCAGGACCCTCTTCCATGCGGTATGATGCCTGGAAAGAATTGTGGGAGAGCAACATGACCCAGAGCAAGTCGAAGCGCGTCAAGGCATACGTCGTCCACCAGAAGCAATGGTGGTACAACGACGAATACCACCAAACATTGGAGCCGGGAACGCCGGTGAAAACCTTCCTGGTGCGGGAGAAGGCCGAGGTCTACCGCCGCGAAAAGGAATGCAGTGCCCGCAAAAAGGGAGAGGTCACCAATCCTTTCTCGCTCCAGGGGCTCGACTGGGGCGACTGGGCCAGCTTGCCCCAGGGGGAATTCGACCAGCGGATGCAGCAACTGGGGGTGACGCCGCTCGGACGCAACGATCCCTGGGGTTGGTGGGATGACGTCGTGGGCGACCTGACCGACGAACAGCGGAACGCGATCTGGGACCTGCTGGACCAGATCAGCCTCTTCGAGGTGGTGGAAACCGAGGTGGAGCTGGAAGAATAAGGCCGTCAGGGAGATCGCGTCATGGGCGTCACCAGGAACCGAGTCCTTTATCTTGTGCAGGAGATCCTGTGGAAAATCGACCTGGATGTCTGGGAGGCGATCTGGGACGTCGAGGCGAAACCGTACCGGAACCGGAAGGGGCAATTGACTCCTGATTTCGCGACTTTCCGCTGTCCCAACCCGGCACAGGGCCGGCCGATCAAGCTCTTCGCCGACAAGCGGAAAGCGGAGCAGTTCCGGACGGAGCGTGAAGCGAAAGCCCGGCAGGAACGAAATCCCTTCCTCCACGGGGAGGAACTGGCGGACCTGACCAGCATGCCCTCGGGTGTCTTCTCCGACTGGCTCCTGGACGCGGGAATCGCCTCGCCGCTGGTGAGCCCGTTCGATGCGAACACCTGGTTTCGCTGGTGGCAGGGTGACGACCTGACCGAGGAGCAGCGGGCCCGGGTCTGGGAGGGGCTGGACCTGGTGCGGTACTTCACGGTGGTCCGCCTCGAAGCGCCGGAAAGCTGATTCAATTGCCGCCCTGGCTCGTGAGGTAACATTCGTGGGAGAGAACAAGGTGTCCAAAGCTCTGATCCATGCCCGCAGCAGTGCCCGCAAATATGGCGGCCAACCCGAGGACTACATCGCCATTCACGAGAAAATGGACTCGAGGAAGAGCGCCCACGCCGAGGTGACGCATCGCTGCGTGTTCCATTCCGCCTTCGGCATTTACGTGATCGAGGACATCTTCGGCCGGACCATCACCAACTCCGACGGCAAGGAGGTGTTCGTCCGCGACATCGCCGAGCAGCACGTCCTGGAAGACCTGGGCTGGATTCCCTCCCTGAGCGACTGGCTGCGCGAGATGCCGGCCGAGCCGTGGATGGCCGGAGCGCGCAAGCTGCCCATCAAGATCGTGGAATAAGGCCAATCCAGAAATGCCGCCGAGCAACGTGGTCGGTCTGAAGCCCTGGCTGCCGTCCTTCCTGGCCCGCTCTCCCTGGTGGACCGAGCCGATCGCGGCCCAGCGTCTCGCCTCACTGCGGATCGGCGTCGGCCTCACCCTGCTGCTGGACGTGCTGGGGACCTACCTACCCCGGGCCAGCGACTTCTTTGGAGCGGGCAGCCTCAGCGCACCCGGCACCTTCACCACCGACGCCTCACCGCTGGTATGGCATCGCCAGCTGCTGGAGCGAATCCAGTCTCCGGAAGGCTGGCGAATCGTCCTGCTGATCTGGGCGCTGTCGGCCTTGTTGCTGTGCCTCGGGCTGCTGACACGTCTGGCCGTGATCGTGGCCTGGTTCATCTCCATCACGGTCACGCACATTAATCCCTTCCTGCACAACAGCGGCGACCAGGTGCGGAACATCCTGCTGCTGTACCTGATTGTGACGCCCTGTGCGGCTGTCTGGTCGCTGCCGGCGTGGTGGAAGCGGCGGGCGGGTCCGCGTCTGCAGGTGCTAACTTATCCCTGGGCGGTGCGGCTCTTGCTGATCCAGCTGGCCGCGATCTATTTCATGAACGGCCTGTACAAGCTGCGCGGGCCCCACTGGCACGGAGGGGCCGCTCTGAGTTACGTGCTGGGCGATGTCAGCTGGACGCGCTGGTCGTTCGCCTCTTGGCCGATGCCGGAGTGGTTGCTGGTCACGGCCACCTGGGTCGTGCTGGTCTGGGAGCTGGGGTTTCCGCTCTTTGTGTTCATGCCCGCTCTGCGTGGACCGGCACTGTGGCTGGGTGTGGCCTTTCACCTGGGTACGGGGCTGACCATGCGACTGGGACCGTTTCCTCTTTACGTGCTCTGCCTGTACCTGCCGCTGGTGCCGTGGGAGCGCGGTGCGCCCGCCGGCCAGCGGAGCCACAGCCGGCAGACTCGTCCCGCCTGGGGACTGACCCGGCAAAAGAAATCGCGGTGAAGAGGTGAAACTTCCGGGCTGCTGTCGGGTTTATCCCGAGATAGAGACGGGAAATCAGATCACCCAAATGAGGAGTGTGTCCCATGAAAGTGTGGCAGAAGAGTTTGCTGAGTCTGGGCCTGTTGCTGGGTCTGGTGGTTCTGGCCAGCACCCAGGCGGATGGGCAGGACAAGAAGAAGGGCGACAAGGACAACAAGGGTCGGCCTGGACAGGGTTTCCAGATCGGCCAGCAGCGCGATCTGGTGTCCGCCGACCTGCAGGACAAGCTCAAACTGACCGCGGAGCAGAAGGAAAAGCTCACCAAGCTGAGCAAGGAGTACACGGACAAGACCAAGCCGATCAACGACAAGATCCGGGAAGCGGGCCGCGGTAACTTCCAGGGGCTCCGCGAGCATTTCCAGGAGCTGCAGAAGGTCCGCACCGAGTACACCGACAAGGTCAAGGCCATGCTCAACAACGAGCAGAAGAAGACCTTTGACGAGAACAGCCGGAATCGGCCGGTCGGCTTCGGTCCGGGTGGTGCGGGCGGTTTCGGCGGTGCTGGCGGCTTCGGTCGGCCGGCCGACACCTCGCTGTTCTCCCGCGACGTCCAGGACAAGCTGGAGCTGAAGGCCGAGCAAAAAGAGCAGCTGGCCAAGATCAAGAAGGCCCTGGACGAGCTGTCTCAGGGCGTGCTGACGGCCGAGCAGAAGAAGAAGTTCGAGGAGATGCAGAAGAATGCCGGTAACGCCGGTGGCCGGGGCGGCCGGCCCGGTGGCCCGGGCGGCCCGGGCGGCCAGCGTCCCCAGCGGCCGTGAGGCTCGATGAGGGCAGCAGCAAGAAATCCCAATGCGGGCCGTCAGGGGAACACCCGACGGCCCGTTGCTTTTTTCTCGTAGGACGGCTCTCCCGAGCCGTCCAGACGGCTCGGGAGAGCCGTCCTACCGGGGAAGTCCTATAATCCGCTGCATGGAGATTGCTTTTGCCACGGATTTGAAGCGGTTCGGCCCTGACAGCGGCGCCCGGCCGGTGCCTTTTGCCCAGGCCCAGCTTTACTGCCGGCAGCTGGCCCGGACTCACTACGAGAACTTCTCCGTCGCCTCGCTGCTGTTGCCGCGCCGCTTGCTGCCCCACTTTCACGCCATCTACGCCTACTGCCGCTGGGCCGACGACCTGGCCGACGAGGTCGGCGACAACAGCGACTCGCTCCGCTTGCTGGCCTGGTGGCGCGAGGAACTCCGCCGCTGTTACGCCGGTCAAGTGACCCACCCCGTGATGATCGCCCTGGTGCCGACCATCCAGCGTTTCCGCATCCCGGAGCGGCCCTTCCTCGACCTGCTGACCGCGTTTGAGCAGGACCAGCGCATCAAGCGTTACCGGACCTACGAGGAGTTGCTCGGCTACTGCACCAACTCGGCCAACCCGGTCGGCCACCTGATCCTCTACCTGGGCGAAGTCTTTGAGCCGGAACGGGCTGCCCTGTCCGATTGCATTTGCACCGCCCTGCAGCTGGCCAACTTCTGGCAGGACGTGGCTCGCGACCTGGACATCGGCCGGGTCTATCTCCCCCAGGAAGACCTGGACCGGTTCGGCTGCACCGAGGACGACCTGCAAAGCCACCGCTTCACGCCTGCTTTCGCCGAGCTGATGCGCTTTGAAGTGGACCGGACCCGGGAGCTGTTCCACAAGGGCTGGCCGCTGATCGAGCGGATGCCGGCCGACCTGAAAGGCGACGTGGAGCTGTTCGTCCGCGGCGGCCTGGCCATCCTGGGCAAGATCGAGGCGTGCGGCTACGACGTGCTGACGCGCCGGCCGGCCCTGTCCAGGTGGGAGAAGGGGGCCCTGGCGCTGCGACTGCTGTGGCGGCGCTTGCTGCGGCTGTTGCCGGTGTGGTGAGCTTTTTCTCCCCTCTCCCCGCTGGGGAGAGGGGTTGGGGGTGAGGGGAAGACCCGGATGGCTGCGACAACGGTTGTGCTGACGCGAGGCGAATCCTACGCCTGGTGCGAGCGCCTGGCCCGGCGCGAGGCCGGCAACTTCTACCACGCCTTTCGCATCCTGCCGGCCGACCAGCGGCGAGCCATGTGCGCCCTGTATGCGTTCATGCGCCTGACCGACGATCTGGCCGACGGTCCCGCCGACCCCGCCGACAAGGCCGGCCAGCTGGAACGCTGGCGCCAGCAATTGCACCAGGCCCTGCAAGGCGACGACCTGCACTCGATCCATCCCGCGCTCCGGCACGTGGTCCACACCTACGGCATCCCGCCGCGCTACCTGGAAGACGTGCTGGATGGCGTGAGTATGGATCTGGAGATCTCCCGCTATGACACCTTCGCCGACCTGTATCGCTACTGCTACCACGTCGCCTCGGCGGTGGGCCTGGCCTGCATCCACGTATGGGGTTTTCGCGGCGAGCAGGCCCTGAAACAGGCCGAGTCGGCCGGCATCGCCTTGCAACTGACCAACATCCTCCGCGACCTGGGCGAAGATCACGCCCGCGGCCGGATTTACCTGCCGCGCGAGGACCTGGCCCGGTTCGGCTACGGCGAGGAGTGCCTGGGGCAACGCCTCCGCGACGAGCGCTTCCACGAATTGATGCGTTTCGAGGTGTCCCGGGCCCGGACTTACTACCAGGCCGCCGAGCCGCTGGTCGGAGCGCTGCAGCCGGCCGGCCGGGCCGTGTTCCTGGTGATGCTGCGCACCTATCGCGGTCTGCTGGAGGCGATCGTCCGCCGGGACTACGATGTGTTTCAGCAAGCGCGTCCGTCTGAGCAAGCTGCACAAGCTCTGGCTGGCCGCCTCCGCCCTGCCGGTCCGCTGGGGCTGGCTGTAACGGAAACTGTTTCTCGTAGGGTGGGCCGAGCGTAGCGAGCCCCACCATGCCTGCCGGTGGGCCTCGCTACGCTCGGCCCACCCTACTTTAGAGGTAACGTCCATGCGACTTGCGACTATCCTGACTCCGTCTGGTCCCCGGGCCGCCTTACAACAAGGCTCCCGCTTCATCGATCTGCAATCCGCCAACCCGGCCCTGCCGAGCAGTGTCAAGGCTCTGCTCGAGGGTGGTCCCGATCTGCTCCAGGCGGCAGCGCAGGCCGCCCGGAACCCCTCGGCCAAGGCCTACCCCAGCGGTGAAGTTCGCTTGCTGGCACCCATCCCCGATCCGCAAAAGGTGATCTGCATTGGCCTGAACTACCGCGACCATGCCGCCGAGAGCGGCGCGCCGATCCCGCGCGAGCCGGTCCTGTTCAGCAAGTTCCCGACTGCGGTGATCGGTTCGGAAGAGCCGATCGTCCTGCCGGCGGTGAGCAAGGAGGTCGATTACGAGGCGGAACTGGTGCTGGTGGTGGGCAAGAAGGGCCGGAACTTTTCCGAGGCCGAGGCGGCGAACTACCTCGCCGGCTACACAGTCGGCCACGACGTGTCGGCCCGGGACTGGCAGCTGAAGAAGGACGGCAAGCAATGGATGGCCGGCAAGACCTTCGACACCTTTGCCCCGTGTGGTCCGGTGCTGGTGACGCGGGATGAGGTCTCCGACCCGTGCCGGCTGGACATCCAGCTCCGGCTCAACGGCCAGGTCATGCAGAACAGCAATACCCGGCAGATGATCTTCTCGCCAGCGTTCCTGCTGGCTTACGTCGCTCAGGTGGTGACCCTGATGCCGGGCGACCTGGTGTTCACCGGCACGCCGCCCGGAGTGGGCATGGCCCGCAAGCCGCCGGTGTTTCTCAAGGCCGGCGACGTGGTCGAAGTGGAGATCGAACAGCTGGGGGTGCTGCGCAATCCTGTGGTGCAGGGGTGATTCCTTTTGATTTATCGTTTCGCGCTCACCCGGTTGAGCGCGAAACGATAAATCAGTCAACTGCTTTCACCCTCCCCAACCTGTTCCAATCCGGTCGAGGCATCGGCGGCGTTGTCGGCACCGGTTGCGGCGGTCTAAGCAGTTCCGGCTGTTGCGGTCCCTGGGGCTGTGGCGCCTGTCCGGCGCGGGAACCAGCGGCCGCGGCTGGAGGAAATCCCATTCGTCGGGTCGGGCGGGGGGGCCCGGCGGGCCCGGCAGCGGACCGGGCAGCACCGGGCCGGGCAGCGGCCGGGGCCTCGGCTCCAGGAACGGAGCGGGCGGTGGGTGCCGGTCGATGACCGGCACGCGACTGCCGACCAGGGTCAGCTCGCGGACCAGGACGTCCAGCGTTTTCCGATGCGTGACCGAACCCATGCAGCCGACCTCGGGATAGGTGACGTTCTCGGCCCCCTCGACCTCCGTGCTTTTGTGCAAATGGCTGCTGCCCTGGATGTTGAGCAGCTTGAGGACGTTGCCCGGTCTGGGGCCGTCCGATCCCCCTCCCAGGTAGACCAGCAAGTCGATGGGCGGACCATCCTTGCGCTCCTCGGCCAGTTCCCGGGCCGTGGACGCTCCCAGGCAGTAGCCGATCAGGGCGAAGCGGGCCAGCGGATCTTCCCGGGCGATCTTGACCATCTCCTTGGCGAAATAGCTCTTGTAAAACCAGTCGCCCAGGTAGGACTTGGTAAAACCGATCTTTTGCAGATGTTCGCGCAGACCGCCGAGGTCGGCACAATCGAGCGGATCGATTCCCAGGATGAAGAAGACGTAGACGTGGCTGCGGCAGGCTTGCGGCATCGAGCCGCACAAGATCCGATGCTGAGGAGTGATGATGGGTGTATTCAGCTGTGTCCCCTTGAAACAGCCGGACAGGGTCGCTACAAGGGCCCACCCCAGGAGCAGGCAGAGCAGCCGGTCCTTTCCGCATTGCTGTTGGAACATCCCTGCCGCCTCCCCGGCTGAACGGAATCGCACGGCGCTGCTGGACTGGACTGGAAGGTCACTCCTTATCCTTTTCGGCACGACCCTGAGCGTTGCTCCAGGGAAATGGCCTGCATCGGTTGCAGCGACGTTGTCGAGGAACAGGTGCGGAAGAGAGGAAATCCAATGAGCCGTAACCTCGGCTGGCTGGCGGCAATGGGGTATCTGGTGCTGTTGGGGCAAACGCCGTCGTGGGCAGCCCCGGGAGTTGCCCCGGCACCGCCCGCTCCGCCGAGAAACGCCGCCACGGACGCCCTGGCTGCCAGTCTGCGCGGCCTGATGTTGCAGTTCCTCCCCTCGCCCCTTTACGAGGACCACAAACACTGGGACCAGAAGAAGGAATTTGAGGAAATCAAGTTTCGCGGCAAGGGCCTGAAGGTCAGGGCCGAGAAGGTCAAGGTGCTGAAGAACCACGGCGTCTGGAGCAAGGTGCTGGTGACAACGCCGATGATCAACCAGACCCTGGTCTTCGACGTCCGCGACGTGCGCCAGATCGACGCCGAGAGGATCGGGTTCACCGTCTTTCTCTCCTTCAACGCCAACGTCGATTATGACCGGCAGCGCTGGGACAAGGGCACCCGACTGTGGTCGGGCAGCGTCAAGGCCCGGATGCGCGTGCTGCTGACGCTCCACTGCGAAGTGCAGAGCCGGATGGAGAATGCTTCGCATTCTCTGCCCGACATGGTGTTCCGCCTGCGGGTGCTGAGTTCGGACCTGAAATACGACAACCTGGTGGTGACGCACCTCCCCGGTCTGGGCGGCGACCTGGCCCAGGTCCTGGGCGAAGGGATTCACAACGCGGTCAAGCAGTTGCGCCCGTCGCTGGAGCGCAAGTTGCTGGACAAGGCCAACGCGGCCATCGTCAAGGCGGCCGACACCAAGGAAGTGAGCGTCAGCCTGGCCCAGCTGTTCGGAGGGAAGTGAGGTCCACTGTTCCCGTGGGTGCGCTGCGCGACCCACGGCTGAGTTATGCAACCCCTTCGGGGTAGAAAACCGGGCCGCCGTTGTCTTCCTACCCCGAAGGGGTTGCATAGCCCAGCCGTGGGTCGCGCAGCGCACCCACGGAGCCCTTACACCGCCACAACCTTGCCCGTGCGCACCGACTGGCATTCCTTGTGGCACAGCGCCAGGGCGTCGCGGGCCAGCTGACCGCTGAGCAAGGCGGGCTCCTTGCCTTGCTTGACTCCGTCCACGGCCACCTGCAACTCCATGCTGAAGGCGCTCAGCTCACCGTCGCCGCCTCGCAGTTTCGCGGTCTTCGGTTTGCCCTCGTTCAGGATCACGGTCAGGGGGTTGGTTCCCAGTTCATAGACCAGAGTCGCCTTTTCGAGATAGATCTGGAACCCATGCACGAACGGCCGGCCGTTCATGGCGACCGCTCCGCTGGAGCAGGAGAGGGCCGGTCCGGTGTCTCCATAAAGGTAGTTGGTGGTCAGATACTGGACCGAGCCGTCGGGGTTGACCAGCCCCGAGGAAAACACCTTGCCGGGCACGCCGGCGATCAGGCCGATGAAGTGCGTGTCATGGACGTGCAGATCGATGGCGGGCCCGCCGGTCTTGCTGGCGTCGCCGATGTCGGCCGACCAGTCCGGCCGGGAGATGATGCGCCAGAAGTGGCCGCCCAGCAGCTTGCCGTACTCGCCGCCCTTGACCGCCTGGGCGGCGAAGGCGAACTCGGGAATGAAGGGCAAGACGTGGGCCACCATGAGCAGCTTGCCCGCCTTCTGGGCGGCCTTGACCATGCTGTCGGCCTGCTTGATCTCCAGGGCGATGGCCTTCTCGACCAGGACGTGCTTGCCCGCCTTGAGGGCCGCGACCGCCATCTCCTCGTGCAGATACGTCGGCGTGCAAATGTCCACCAGGTCGATGCTGGGGTCGGCGAGCAGGTCCTCGTACCTGGCATAAGGCTTGACCTTGCCCAGGTCCATCTTTGTGCCCGTCGGGCCGAAGTTGCCCTTGATCCCGGTCCAGTCCCCGGCCAGCTTTTTGGGATCGCGGGTGTGAATGGCCGCCACCCGGGCCCCCTTGAGCTTCTCCGCGGCCAGGTAGTGGATCATGCCCATGAAGCCGATGCCGACGATGCCAATGCGCACCATTGCCGTTTTACCTTTTGCTTCAAGTCCTCAGCGGTTTGTCGGTCTGTTCATCTTAGGCAGAATCCGGTTGAGCGACAGGACCAGGCTGGGTGAGAGGAGGTCCGCTGGCTCTCCGCACGACTGCAAACCACGCCCTCGGCCCGCCCTCGGAGAAGGACAGGTCCTTGAGATCGGGCCGGACCTCGAACCTCGTCGGCTCAATGGAGTCAATGCCCCAACCTTGGGCAAAGGCGTCGTGCAGTTCCTTCTTCGACACCCGCCTCGGCCCCTGAGTGCCCGGCTCCTCGTCGCTGAAGCACATCAGGAACACCCGCCCGCCCGGCTTCAGCACTGTGGCCAGCCCCTCGACGTAGCGGCGGCGGTCTTCATCGGAGAAGACGTGGAACAGGCCATTGTCGATCACGTTGTCGAAGCGCTCGCTCCAGTCCTTGAGGGTGAGGGCGTCTTTGACCAGGAACGTGACCGCCAGGCCCCGCTCGGCCGCCTTGCGCCTCGCCCTGGTGATCGGTTCTTCGATGAAGTCGATTCCTGTGACTTTGCAGCCCCGCCCGGCGAGGAACAAAGCGGTGTCGCCTGTGCCGCACCCGGCGTCGAGAATGGAGCCGGTGATCTGGTCGGCCCGATCGATGAAGGGTTGCTGCGGCTTGCCGACGTCCCACGGTGGTTGCCCGGCGTACAGGGTTGCAAAGGTGGTCCGGTCGGGTAGGGGTGTCATGGTCGTTCTCCTTCAGCTGGCCGGTCAGGCCCGGCCGGACCCCTGGTGGTGCGGCCGGACGGATGGACCAGCACAGAGTATTCTATCGGAATGGAGAGGGCGAGCAGCCGCCAGGGGATGGCAGCTCCCTCTTCGGGTGAAGGCAGCGATTCGATGGCACAGCACAAGCACAAGACCGTCCTGTTCCTCTGCACCGGCAATTACTACCGGAGCCGATTTGCCGAGGTCCTCTTCAACTCGGTGGCCGGGAAGATGGGGCTGCCGTGGCTGGCGTCCTCCCGGGGGCTGGCCCTGGAGCGGGGCGTCAGCAACGTCGGCCCGATGGCGGTGTCGGCGGTCAGGGCCCTGGAGGCGCGGGGGGTCCGTGCCGGCGAGGCCGTGGCCCGACTGCCGGCGCAGGTCACGACCGACGACCTGGAACGGGCGGATCGCATCGTCGCGCTGAAGCACGCCGAACACCTGCCGCTGCTGCAAGAGCGGTTCCCCGCCTGGGCCGACAGGGTCGAGTTCTGGCACGTGGACGACGCTCCCGAAGTGCTGGGCCTGATCGAGCAGGAAGTGATGGGCCTCGTCGCCCGCCTCTTGGGCGGGAGTGATCGGCAGGAGGGGCAGACCCCCGAACCCGCACGGCAGGCTCCGACCGAGGCGGCGAAGAAGCCCTTGACCGTAAAGGTCGGCAGGGAAACCGCGGGTCGGCGTGGCAAGGGCGTGACGACGGTGTTCGACGTGCCCCTGGATGAAACCGGCCTGAAGCAACTCGCCGCTCTGCTCAAGCGGCGGTGCGGCACCGGAGGCACAGTCAAGGACGGGCGCATCGAGATTCAGGGCGACCAGCGGGAGCGCATCGTCGCCGAACTGGAGAAGCTGGGCTACAAGGTCAAGCGGGTCGGGGGCTGAACGAGGATCGCTGCTGCAACCACTTTCCGAAGACCCCTGCTTCACCTTCCGCTTCCCTGACGACCGCCGAGGTGGCATGGTCTGGAGACCATGCCACAACGAGGGGGCGTACACCACCCGAGAGCAGCCGGCTGCTCGGGTTTTCATTGGACATTAGCGATCCTCCCTGATACCTTCATCTTATGCCGGGCCCCGGCACCTACCTTGGGAGGAATTGATTCGATGACAGCTCCACGCGATGCCCAACAGCCATCCACACCGCTGCTCACCCGGCGCCAGCTGCTTCAGGCCGGGGGTATCGGCGCCCTCGCGATGGGATGGCCCGGCACCGTCGCCGCCAGCGTCGAGGCCGGCCGAGGGCTGTCCGGCGGGGCCGCCGAGCGGTCGTGCATCTTCGTCCTGCTCTGCGGCGGACCCAGCCACATCGACACCTGGGACCTCAAGCCCGCCGCACCGGACGAGATCCGCGGGCCGTACAGGCCGATCGCCTCGAAGGTCCCCGGGATGCGGATCAGCGAGCTGCACCCCCACCTGTCCGGCATGACGCAGCACTTCACCCTCATTCGCTCGATGACGCACGTCGGCAACATCAGCAACCATTTCGATGCCATGCACCACCTGCTGAGTGGGCAAGCCATGGCCCCGGCCGACTCACCCTACCTCGGCTCCATCGTGTCGCGCGTGCGGTCGGCCGAGCGGAAGGTGGCCAATTACGTCTGGCTGATCCGCTGCGTCGGCGACCCCGTCTTCTGTGCCGCCAACATCGGCAACGGCGGGCACCTCGGCGCCCAGCACGCTCCGCTCTTCGTCGGCGCCGCCAACAACCACCCGGCGATGCCCGACTTCCGTGCCCCCGACGCGCTGCAACCCGTGGCCGAGCCGGACCGCTTCGACCGGCGCCTCCGTCTCCTGGCCGCACTGGCAAACAAGACCGGCGCAGCGGCCAGCGCTCCGGCCGCCCGCGACTGGGACGAACTGCACGGCCGGGCGATCGACCTGGCCCGCGGCTCCGAGGCCCGGCGGGCCTTTCAGATGTCCCGCGAGCCGCAGGCCGTGCGCGAGCGCTACGGGATGCACCCGCTGGGCCAGAACCTGCTTCTGGCCCGCCGCCTGGTCGAAGCCGGGGTCGGCTTCATCACCGTCAACGGCTGGACCGGCTCCCCCCGGGCCAAAAGGCCGGCGGTGGGCCGCCCGCTTCGAGCTGGGACATGCACGGCAGCGAGATGGGCATGGGCAACGCCTTCGGCAACGGCCCCTATGGCCTGGGCTGGTGCTCACCGTGCCTTGACCAGGGCCTGTCCGCTCTGCTGACCGACCTGAGGGACCGTGGGCTGCTGGAACGGACTCTCGTCGTCGTGATGGGGGAGTTCGGCCGGACGCCGAAGATCAACCAGCCGCGCGGCAACCCCGGCCGACAGCACTGGCCGAAGTGCTGGTCCGCCATCCTTGCCGGCGGCGGAATCCGCGGCGGCGCCGTTTACGGCGAAACGGACAGGACCGGCTCCTACGTCAAGGACAGCCCCGTGCGCGTCCAGGACCTCGGGGCGACCATCTTCCACGCCCTGGGGATCCCTGGCGACCAGCGTCTTGGCAAGGACGGCTTCACCCGCCCCGTCTCCACCGGCCAACCACTGCTCGGGCTGTTCTAGACATCTTGATTTTCTCGGCCTTGCGTCTCTCCAGAAACGAAGAACGCCCGGCGACCGCCGCC
>CAWATZ010000005.1:0-7571 GCA_963784995.1 uncultured Planctomycetota bacterium
GGCGACCGGTTGCAAGTAAGTGTCCCCCTCTCCAACGAGCCGCCGGGTTTATCCCGGCGGCTCGTTGGACTGAGGGGAGTTTTCCACTCGCGCAGACTGATCCACGCTCACTGCGGATCATAAGTCAAAGAGATCCATTCCTCAAGGTTCGCCACAGCGGTTTCAGCCGCTTGACGCACGCCTTTATCCGGGTCTTCGAGGAGTCCTCTGATTGTGTGAAGCGCCGGCACGTAGAGCATGTCATCGAGTTCATCGACCGCATTTTGTCGCACGATTGGATCTTCAGACTCCAGTGCCTTTTCCAGCAGTGGCACTGCTTTGTCTGGGGCACAACGGGCGAAAAAGCGCAGGCGCTCCCGACAACGTAAGGTGAAGGATGATTGAGAAGTTCGCCAACAGCCTCCTCCACGCCTCGACATCGAAGATGGCACAAGGTATCGACCGCCTCCGCGATGATCATTGGTCGCTGATCGTTGAGAAGTGCCTGGGCAAATTCGCAAATGGTGGATCGCTGGTGCGAAGAAAGGTCCTTCACAAACGACATCGCAAGGAGGATGGCGCGGAGCCTTGCCTCGTCTGCATAGCGAGCGAACGTCAAAAGCCAATTAACTCCCCAGGCGCCGGTCTTGGCGATCTGGATCGCGGCCTCTTGCAGCCAAACCTCCTTCTCATCTTCGGGGATCGCTGACCCGTCATACCCCATGAACAAACTCAACAACTTCATTGGCTCATAGCGGCGGAGTTGGGGAAACCAAGACATGACTAGCCTCCTTCCCTTTTCTTCTTGCATTTTTTCCGAATGGCATCGAGCGTCATTCCAGCAAACTCCCCCGGAAACTCGCTCCTCAGCTTCGGTGGGAGATGGCTTGATTTGATGGTTCCAGCATCTCGCCGTGCCTGCAAATCCGCGAGTCGGTCCGCAGACAACAGACAACTTGACCCGGTATTTCTTCGCGAGCCTCTCAAACTGCGTTAACAACTTGATTGCCTTGTTACAACGAGCGGGGTCAGGAGGAGCAGTGGCCATGAAACCTCTCGTAACAGCAAAGCCTCGATAGCGCGGAGAACGCTTGATCGAAGGCTTTGCAGTTGCCAGATGGTATCACGGCGTTGGCACCGAGACCCTGCCCTCGATAAATGGATAGTCTACAAGCGGGGTGCAGGTTTTACAAGCAAGCCGCTCGCTGAGTATCCGTAGGGAGTGACACGGCTCCGTTTCTTCACGAGAATGCCAGTCACTGCCGAAAGGAGTCACCCGCCAAAGCCCGAATACCCTGGCAACTGGCAGGCACGCAGAAAAATGACCCCGTCTGTCATCCCTCCGTCAGCTACCGGCTCTTTCGGGCCTCTCCGCCAAAGCAAAACATTGGCAGGCAGGGCAGGCAGACTCGGCAAGTGTTGTGTGTGTCGCCGCGCAATGCAACCCATGCACCCCCGTCCCCAGCCCGACGAGCCGCCGGGTATGTCCCGGCGGCTCGTTGGAGAGGGGCCTTTCCCTTTCTTGTGGCGAATTGTCCCGTCCGCTGTCGTTCGGTATAATCCACCCAACGACAGGGATTGCACCGCGCTGGGCCTGGTGCTGAAAAGGGGCCAGGCGAAGCCGTAGAGGCGAGGTTGGACATGACAGCGCCAGGCGGCCCTCCTACAATATCCTCCGTTCCCTCCCCTGCTTACCGCCGGCGCCACGGCGCCGGCCCCCACCCCGGTCGCCTTGACTCGAGGAGTGCTGCACACCATGTCTGCCGCCAAACTGAAGCTGCTCGTCCTCTTCCTGCTGCTGGCCGCGTTGGCCGGCGCCTTCGGCCGGCTCGCTGACCAGAGCCCGACCGCCAGCGGCGCCGACAGGCCGGCCCAGCTACCTCCTACCGAGGGGCAAGGGGACACCAAAAGCTTTCCGCGTCGCACCTGGGATGCCGAGCACGACCTCCCCCCGCTCGTCTCAACCGACCCGATGGTCAAACTCGACTATCCCATCGTCTACGTGCGCGTGCCGCGGCCCTATCCCAAGGAGTATCAGCACCTCAACCACCTCAACCAGGCCGGTCTGCACCAGACCAATGCGCCGGGGGCGGAGCTGAGACTGCTGCACCCCGATGGCCGGGATGAATCGCTGGTGGCGGTGGGGCCGCAGGAGTCCATCACCGACCCTGCGGTTTCGTTCGATGGCCAGTGGGTTTATTTCGCCAGGTTCCACGAGATGGGCACCAAGGAAGAGGCCCACATGACCCGCGTGCGCAGCCGGCGCGGGTCGGACATCTGCAAGGTTCACGTGCCCACGCGCAAGGTGGTTCAGCTCACCCACCAGGAACGCACCCCGAACACCGGGGCTGTGCCCGAGGGGGCCCAGTCGCATCCGCGCGGCGTCCACAACCTGGCGCCGTGCCCCGCGGCCGGCGGCAAGATCGTGTTCGTCAGCGATCGCAACGGCTATCGCGGCGTCCGCGAGCAGACCCAGGCCGCCGTGCAGCTGTTCGTCATGGACGACGACGGCAGCAACGTCGAGTTGATCGCACCCATGAACCTCGGTGGCGCGCTCCATCCGGTTCCCCTCAAGGACGGGCGGGTGATGTTCAGCTCGCTGGAAACCCAGGGCTTGCGCCACGACGAGCAATGGGGGATCTGGGCCATCCGCCCGGATGGCACCAGCTGGGCGCCGCTCACCAGCGCCCTGGGTTCGCCGCGCGGCCAGGCGGTCCATTTCCAGACCCAGCTCTCCGATGAAAGCCTCGTCGTCGAGTCGTATTACCAGACCGGTTCCACCGACGGCTTCGGCACCTTCTGGAAGTTCCCGATGCGCCTGCCGGAAGGGCAGCCGCGCTTCCTGCCCGGCGCCAGGCGCTTCGCACCGTTCGGCCTGGCCCGGCTCACGCTGTTTGCCAGCGAGGAAGACGTTCGGCCCAATCACAAGGTCGGCAACGTCTCCAACCAGACCTTTGTCGGCAACGTGACGCATCCGTCGGCAGCGCACCGACAACCACCTGCTGCTGGTCTGGTCCTTGCCCTCGGACGCCCAAGACCAAGCCACGCCGATTTACGACAGCGGGATTTACCTGTTGAAGTCGGGCCGGCCGATCAACCACCCCTCGAAGATGCTGCTCATCAAGAACGATCCGAAGTACCAGGAGCTGTGGCCGCGCCCCTGGTGCCTTACAAGCGCATCTACGGCGTGGACGAGCCGCCCCGGCTGGTCCACCGCAACGATGGCAAGAAATCGAAGCATCTGCCGGCAGGCACGCCGTTTGGTCTGGTCGGTACGTCCAGCCTGTACAAGCGCGAGAGCTACCCCGGCGGCGTGGTGCCTCCCGGCTCCGTCACCGCCCGCTCGCCGAAGCCCAACGACCGCAAGCAGATGTGGCGGGAGCTGGCGCCGACCCTTGGGAACTGGAGCAAGCAAGGCGCCGACAGCGGCCTGTACGAGAACAGCGACATCTGGGGCATCCGCATTGTGATCCTGGAGCCGGTCAGCGACCTCGGCCACCGCCAGGAGCCGCAGAGCCGCCATTTCGCGCTGGTCAGCAAGTCCGAGGAGCGGCTGCGCATCCTGGGCGAATTCCCGGTGCGCAAGTTCGGGGCCAACGGCAAGCAGCCGCTCGACCCCGACGGTAATCACGACACCAGCTTCCTCGCCAAGGTCCCGGCCGACGCCGCCTGGACCTTCCAGACGCTCGACCACAACGGCATGGTGCTGAACATGGCCCAGACCTGGCACCAGGTTCGTCCGGGGGAAATCCGCACCAACTGCGGCGGCTGCCATGCCCACAGCCAGAAACCGACCCCCTTTGAACAAACGCAAGCCGCCCGGGCCGACTATCCGGTCTGGGACCTGACCAAAGAGCATCCTCTGTTCACGACCAGGACCAACGACCGCTCGGGCCGCAAAATCGACGTGCAGGACCGAACCGGCGTGCGCTTCGTCAAGGGCGTCCAGGACGTGGAGTTCTACCGCGACGTCAAGCCCATCCTGGATCGCAGCTGTGTTGCCTGTCATACGATCAAGAGCGAGAAGCCGGCCGGCCGGCTGGCGCTGGACGATTATCGGCCCGACAACCGGACCGGGTTTGCCGCGGGGCACGTGACCTGGTCGGGCTTCCCGCAGCTGCGGCGCAACCTGCCCCGGACCTACGCCCGCCTGGCCCAGTACTCGCCGCCGTTCCAGTCCCGGCGCAGTCTGCTGATCTGGAAGGTGTACGGCCGGCGGCTGGACGGCTTCCGCAACGAGGACATCGACAGCCCGCCGCTGGATTACGACAACGACCAGCACGTGGTCAACTGGGGCCACCACCATCACCGGGAGCGGCTGGACGTCGATTACACCGGCAGCGTCATGCCGCCGCCGGAAGCGGTGGCCGGGACGTACAAGGGCCCCGACGGCAAGCTCATCCAGGTGGCGCCGCTGAGCGACGAGGACCGGCTCACGCTGGTCCGCTGGATCGACCTGGGCAGTCCCATCGACTGCCCCGATCCGAAGGACCCGGAGGCACGCCGCGGCTGGCTGCTCGATGAGGGGCGTCCCACCTTGACGCTGGCTGTGCCCGAGCCTGGTGTCAGCACGCAGCCGCTGACGCACCTTTTGCTCGGCACGTACGATTATGGCAGCGGTCTCGATCTGGACAGTCTCACAGTCACGGCTGACTTCCCCCTCGATGACACGCCAGCCGGCCAGAACCTGGCCGGCAAGTTCAAGGCTCTGCCAGACCAACGCTGGGATCTAAAGCTGACCCAGCCGGTCACAAGCCTGGCGAAGGGGAAGCTGACCGTCTCCGTCAAGGACCGGCAAGGCAACCTCAGCCGCATCGAGCGCTCCTTCTCGGTTGCCACACCCGACCCGGCCAGACGCTGACCGGCACGCGCTCGAAAACGAGACGGGCCTGCCGCGACTTGGAGGCTGCGGCAGGCCCGTCTCGTTTCCCGCGCCGACTCACTTGCAAGCGGCGACGCGGGACCGGAGAACGGCCGACATGGCCATCGACTGCACTTGCCGGGAATTAGCCATTACACCCCATTACATGCCGGCGGCGGGAGAAGCGATCACTTCCCAGGCGGCGTTGCTTTGTCTCCTTCGGGGAGACGCCATAAAGATACCGGCCCGTGTTCCTCGCCACTCAGGGCATAGCGCCCGTCTGGCGAAAAGGCGACCCACACTTTCCCGACCAGCCCCTTCCAGCGCTTCAGTTCCTGACCTGTCTTGAGGCCCAGCAATTGCATCTCCTTATTCGTGCCCAGCAGGATGCGACGACCATCCGGGGAAAGGGCGAAGTGGTCGGCGCTGTATGTATCTTCTCCAACAGTCCGCACACACTTGCCCGTTTTCGCATCCCAGGTGCGCAACTGACCATAGCCTCCTGAGATAATGGTCTGTCCGTCAGAAGAATAGAAGACCGAGTAGATCCGGGACTCATGGCCCTCCAAGGTGCGGAGCCGTTCTCCCGATTGCAGGTCCCATTCCTGAATCGACTTGAACTCCGTGGTGAGGAATCGCCTCTCATCGGGAGCAAGGGCCAGGCCATACACAACATCTTTGGCATTGTACCGCCGCACCGGCTGGCCCGTCTTCAGGTCCCACAGGAGGATGCTGGCAGTGCGGACCGAGCCGGCACTGCCGGAGAGGGCGTGTTGGCCATCCCGGCAGAAGGCAACGCTGAAGACCGCTTGTTCATGTCCCTGGAGGACTTGGGTTACCTTGGCGGTGGTCAGGTCCACCACCCGGACCATGCGGTCGGCACAGCCGGCGAGGGCTCGGCCGCCCTCGGGAGAGAACCCCAGGCAAAGCACCGGCCCGCTCAGCAGTCTCCCGGAGGTCAACCGGATTTTTTCTGGCACCGCTCCTTTTTTCCGTTCCCAGACCCAGAGCCGGCCCGCGTTGGTGCCGGCCAGGATTTTCCGTCCATCGGGAGAGAAGGCCACACACTGGGGCCATTCCTCTTCCGAGAGGGTGAAGCGGATTTCCGGCTCCTCGGCCGGCTCAGCCCGCTCGGCCCCTGCCCCGTTGTTCCGAGGCAGTAAGATGGCCAGGGCAGCAAGGAGAAGTAGGCCCCGCCAGCAGAACAATGACCCGGTGGGGACTTTCGGCAAACCCGAGCAGCGGCCAACTCCGGTGCGACGTGTTAACTCGGTCGTCATTATTGGCCCTCCGCGATGCGCTGGTCAATGAGTTGCTGCACCGGGACCTGGGAACCATGCTGGTAACCCGGAAAGCAGTCCGTTCCCGGGTGAGCGGACACCCGCTGCGGGAGAAGGGGTCACTTCCCAGATGGCGTTTCTTTGTCTCCTTCAGGGAGGCGCCATAAAGATACCGGCCCAAGTTGCTCGCCGCTCAAGGCGTAGCGACCGTCTGGCGAAAAGGCGACCCACACTTCCCCGACCAGCCCCTTCCAGCACTTCAGTTCCCGACCTGTCTTGAGGTCCAGCAACTGCATTTCCTTGGTCCCACCCAAGAGGATACGGCGCCCATCCGGGGAGAGGGCAAAGTGTTCGGCGCGGAACTTCCCGTCGCCAACGGTTCGCACACACTTACCCGTCTTCGCGTCCCATACGCGCACGACAAAAGCGCCCCCAGAGATGATGGTCTGACCATTATCAGAGTAGAAGAGTGCGTAGATCCGGTACTCATGGCCCTCCAGGGTACGGAGCCGCTCTCCCGACTGCAAGTCCCACTCCTGAATCGACTTGAATTCCGTGGTGAGGAAGCGCTTCTCATCGGGAGCAAGGGCCAGGCCATACACAACGTCTTTGGCGTTGTACCGCCGCACCGGCTGGCCCGTCTTCAGGTCCCACAGGAGGATGCTGGCAGTGCGAACCGAGCCGGCACTGCCGGAGAAAGCGCGTTGGCCGTCCCGGCAGAAGGCGACGCTGAAGACCGCTTGTTCATGTCCCTGGAGGACTTGAATCACCTTGGCGGTGGTCAGGTCCACCACCCGGACCTTGCGGTCGGCGCAGCCGGCCAGGACACGGTTACCATCGGGAGAGAGCCCAGGCAAAGGACTGGCCCAGTCAGCAGTTCCCCAGAGGTCAGCCGGATTTTCGCCGGCACCGCCCCTTTTTTCCGCTCCCAGACCCAGAGCCGGCCCGCGTCGGTGCCGGCCAGGACCTTCCGCCCATCCGGAGAGAAGGCCACACACTGGGGCCATTCCTCTTCCGAGAGGCTGAAGCGCAGTTCCGGCTCCTCGGTCTGCTCAGCCCGCTCGGCCCCCGCCCCGTTGTTCCGAGGCAGTAAGAGGGCCAGGGCAGCAAGGAGGAGTACGCCCCGCCAGCAGAACCGTGCCCCAGGAAGGGTATTCGGCAAGCCTGAGCGGCAACCAACCTCGATGCAACAGATTAACTCAGTTGTCTTCATTGCCCATTCGCCCGTTTGTTAATGAAGTCCTTGACCGCGTCCGGGGCGTCTTTCCTGTAGACCAGAAAGCTGGGAAGGATCTCCTCGCTGGCTCGCTTGATCCTGTAATTCACGTCCCCGAAATCGCCAAGTCCCCAGTCTGCCCCCGTGAACAAGGGCTTGTTCAGCTTAAGGGTCGGGTTCAGCTGCCGAACTACTTTCGGGTCCACTCCGTTCAGTACGCCCTGCAGAATGCGTT
>CAWATZ010000006.1:0-1441126 GCA_963784995.1 uncultured Planctomycetota bacterium
AGGCACTGCGGCCTGGTCGCCTTTCCGTTTGCGGACGGGGCCTTGCCGCGGCGTGGGGTCCAGGGGCAGCTGGTTGACCCATGCCTCCAGATCAGCAACGCGCCATCGGCGCCGGCGGCCTGGGAACTTCACGGGCTTGGGACGACCCTTGAGCAGATACCAGCGCGAACGACTGACCCCGATGACTGCCCAAGGGGTGTCGGTGAGGAGGGGTTGTGGGTCCGATGAACTGGCGGACGAGATTGGTTTCTTCTTGGCCACGGCTCGGCTCTCGTGCTGTAACGGGGACACCTGGAGAGCAACCGGAGGCCACTCTCCCCGCCAGGCGCTTGGCGTTGCGTCACACAGTAATGCGATACAGCACTGCGAGCCGGTATGCACGGCCACCGCGGATTATCCGCTCGCAGCAGTCCTTGGTCAATCCCAGATCGTCCCACCCCTGAAAACACAGCGAGCCGGCCCACTCAAGGTAGACCGGCTCGCGAGAAGAAGATTCTGAGACTTGGCGTATCCAGAAATCCTCCCCTGTTACGTCACCGTTTACGTCGATCCATCATTCGTCCCGCTTCCGTCCAGGGGTCGTTTTGAGAGTATCGACGCAAACGCCTTGCAAGCAACAACTTGCATCCTGACTCAGTCCTGGACTCATCCTGAACAAAACGCCAGATCGTCGTAGCAGAACCAGCACGCCTTGGTGCAGCGGTTGGTCAGCTCGATCGAGATGCGCTCGAAACTCGTCGGCCGCGAGTAGGGGTGGTTTATCGGCCGGGTTTTCGTGGCAATGAGAGGGAGCTTCATGGTGGCCCTGCCTTTCGAGCCCAACGCTTCCCTTTGTAGGACGGCCTTCCCAGGCCGTCCGGACGGCCTGGGAAGGCCGTCCTACAAGAGGGGTTGGGGGAGGGGTTCAGTCACAGCCCTTTGCGAGATGCCTGCCATTTCTTGCGTGCGGCTTGACGGGACGCCGCATCTGCGAAGCCGAGCCGGTCGGGCGCGGGCAGCGTCTTCAGCCCTGGAACCGCCTGGAAGTAGGGAAAGCCGTATTCCTCCAGCTTCTGCCGCTCTGCTGGAGCAGTGCCGCCAGGGTCACGTCGCCCAGTTCGGTCGTGAGTTTTGTCTTGCCCAGCTGGAAAGTGCCCACCACCGCGGCATCGTTCAGCAGCGGCTCCAGCTTGCCGATCGCTTCCTTGCCTCCGACCCTGGCGGCCAGCAGCACCGCCCAGGCACGCACCAGGCCCGGCTGTTTCTGGTCCTGGGCCATCTGCAGCGCCCAGTCCTTCGCTTCCGGCAATTCCAGGGCCAGGGCCACCACGGCGGTGCGTGCGTGCGTGCTGGCCTTGCCTCGGTCCTTGAGGAAGTCCCAGGTCGCCCGCCGGAGCAGAGCATTGTCGCGGAAGGCCTTCACGATTGCCGACCGCTCCGCCAGGATGGTCAGGACGGTGCAAACCTTCTCGTAGTCGGCGGCCTCCAGGGCGACCCGAGAATCGCCCACGAACAGCAGCATCAGCAGCAGTTCGCGCAGCACCTCGTTTTCCTTGCTCGAAGTCAGCAGGGACGTGCGGGCCGCCGTGATCCGAGCGGCCAGCAGAGGAGCGGCTTTTTTCGGATCGCGCTCCAGTTCGTCGAAGCTGGTCTCGGCATGCTGATACAGATCGAGGAAGCGCTTGCGTTGATCGGGACCATTGCCGGCCATAGCGGCGTAGCGCTTCCAGCCGGGCAGGGGAGGTGTCAGACGGTCGTCCTTGTCATCCAGGAACGCCTGGAAGCGGGCGGCCCGGCCGGCCTGCTGGATCTTGGCCAGGATCTGCCGGCACTGCTCGCGCACCTGCGGGTCGGAATCGGCCAGGCCCTTGCGCAGGGCGGCCTCGGCTTTGGGACCGAGCTTGAGCAAGTCCGCCTCGGCCTGCGTCCGGACCTCGAACGAGTCCGAGGCCAGCTTCTGCACCAGCGCCTCCGGGCCGGCAGCCTGTGCGGACGTCAGCAACAATGTGAGGCCGAGAAACAGACTCGAAAACATCTTTGCTTCGTGAGATTCGTGGTTACTTCTTCTGCTTTTGCTGCCATTCCTTGAACTTCTGGAAAGCGGCCTGGCGCTCCTTGTCCTCGGCAAAGCCGGCATAGCTGGGAGAGCCCAGGGTCACCTTGTTGCCGCGAAGGAGCTTGAAGTAGGGGAAGCCGTAGTCGGCCGGGTTCTGGCCGTTCTTTTGCAGCAGCACGGCCAGGACCACGTCGCGCACCTGGGCCTTGAGCGTGATCATGTTGATGCCGGCCGAGCCGACCTCGGTAGTGTCGTTCAGCAGCGGCTCCAGCTCGGCCGCCTGCTCCTTGGTGCCCTGCTGGGAGACAAAGAGGATCGCCTGTCCCCGGCTGTAGACGTTCCCTTTCTTGTCCACGGCCGCCTTCAGAGCCAGCGGCACCGCTTCCTTCATCTGCAGGACGCGAGCCAGGTACAGCCCCTGGTTGGCAAAGTTCGGGCTCAGGGGTTGGTCCTTGGCCGAGGCGAAGTAGCGCTTCAGGGCCGGCTTGAGCTGCTCTTCAATGATCTCATTGGCCTGCAGACGCCGGCAGGTATGGTAAACCTGATACAACCGGGAAACGTCGTTGGAACTGAGCAGCGTCCGAGCGTGCTTGCGGAAGACCGGCGTGACCGTGTCGCGCAGCAGGTCGTTCATCTGCAGCTGCTGGCAGGTGCTGATGGCCGTGTTCATCTCATTCCAGTCCGCGGCCTTTTCCAGACTGGCCAGGATCATCTTCCGGCCTGCAGGGCGGAGGACGCCTTCCATCGCCTCCTCCAGGTGCATCATCTGGGCCATTTGCAGGGCGGTGTAGAACTTGTTCTGGTCGTTGAGGTTGTCGGCCGACTCGCTGATGACGCGCACCGCGGCCGGCCGCATCAGTGAGTCGAACAGGTCCATCTGGTTGGTCATCTGGGCCAGGTAGCGTGCCTGGTAGAACCGGTTCATGTCGCTGACGTGGTCGGCGGCAGCCTGGATGTGCCGGCTGGCGGCCGGCTTGAGGACGCGCTCGATGACGTCCTGCATTTGCAGTACCTGGGCCACGCTGGCGACCTGCTGCATCTGGTTGAGGTCGGTCCCCCCGGCCGCCTTCTCCGCCAGCTTGAGCAGCACCGGCCGGATCGTTCCCTGGACCACGTCCTCCATTCCGAGATTGTTGGCCGCGTAAGCGATTTGCTGCAGCCGATTGAGGTCCTCGTTCTTGACCGCGTCCACGGCGTGCTTCCGCACCGCCTGCTTCAGCGAGTCGTCGATGACGTCGTGCAGCCCGAGATAGCTGGCCAGGTAGCTCGTCTGCGAGAGCGTGTTGACGTCCATGCTCCGTTTGGCCAGGAATCGGCTGGCCAGCCGCCGGGTCGCCGGGCTCTGGCGGACCTCGGTCACGACGACCTGGTTGTAGAAGAAATGCAGGTGCTGGTTGAACTGGTTGTTGTCCACGTTTCCCAGGCAGCCGGCGAGAAAAATCCCATTGACCTCGGCTGTGGCCGAGACGTTCCCGGCCGGGACGGCGCTGAACTTTTGCTGCAGCTGCTGCATGCGCGTGAGCCATTGACCGCCCAGCTGAGCCGGGTTCTTTTCAAGCAACTCCAGCAGCGGCCTGTCGATCCGGTAGAGCCGGACGTAGAGCAACCGGGCCGCGAGGTCATTGCCCGCCAGGTCCTGAAGGCGGTTCCAGCCGACCAGGGAGCCGGCCTTCGGATCGCGCTGGCCCAGGACGAACGCTTCCAGCTCAACGTCCAGATCGCTGCGGCGTGCCAGTTGCAGCAGCTCCTCACAGTGGACGCGCACCTCCCGATCGGCGTGCTTGAGACCATCTTGCAAGGCCGGAATGGACGCTCGCCCCAGCTTGCGCAGTTGCTGGGCCGCTTCCTCGCGGACCTCGAAGGATTCGCTGGCCAGCTGCTGGACCAGCTGAGCGGGCGTTGGCGTCACGGCGGCTGCCTGGCCGGGGACCGGACCAGCGAGCAGCAGGCCCACGAGCAGGGCAAGGAGCAAACCATTGCGCGAGCGAGTCATGGCGGTTGACTTCCTGAATCCTCGGTGCGAGACGCTGGCAGCCGGAACACCCCGGCTGGGAGGGTTGCCTCTAGAATAGGGGAGAGTGACGCTGTTTGTCCAGCACCAACTTGCCGGAAATGGTCCGCGCACGGGCATGGGCCCCGCTGGGACCCTTTTCCTGGACAATTCCCGAAAGGCGAGCGGCGCGGCGTCAGCCCGCCGGTAATGGGGTTGCTACCGGCGGGCTGACGCCGCGCCGCTCGCCTTTCGGTTAGTGGGTCTTGAGCAGCGGGATCGACGTTATTCGTGGTTCGTCCTTTGGCGGTCTTGCGGCTTCTGCTGTTGCTGCCATTGCTTGAACTTCTGGAAGGCGGCCTGCCGCTCCTTGTCGTCGGCAAAACCGGCCATGTGCGAACACTCCAGCAGCTTGGTGCCAGGGTGGAGTTTGAAGTAGGGAAAGCCATAGTCCGCCAGATCCTGGCCATTCTTTTCGAGTAATGCTCCCAGGACCACGTCACGCACCTGAACTTTGATATACAGAGAGTCGGTATGAAGCGTGACAATGTGGGTCGTGTCGGTCAGCAGGGGCTCCAGCTGGGCTATTTGTTCCCTGCTGCCATGCTTCACGACAAAGCAGACCGCCTCTCCTCGGTCGCTTCCCTGGGTGGTTGTCGCCTTCAGAGCCAACGGTACGGCTTCTTTCATCTGCTGCAGCTCGCGCAAGGTAAAGTGCCTGGTCCAGGGAATGTCCGTGCAACGTCTGGTCCTTGGCCCAGACGAAATAGCGACGCAGGGCCGGCTTGAGCTGCTTCTCGATGAATTCATTGGCACCCACTTGCTGGCAAGTCTTGTAAACCTGGCACAACCGGGAAACGTCGTTGGACTCCAGCAGCGTCCGTGCGTGTTTGAGGAAGACCGGCGTGACCGTGTCGCGCAGCAGGTCGTTCAGCTGCAGCTGCTGGCACAGGACAATGGCGGTGCTGATCTCATTCCAGTCGCCGGGCTTTTCCAGGGCAGCAAGCATTCGGCGTCGGCCGGCCGGGCGGAGGACGCCTTCCACCGCCTCCTCCAGGTTCATCATCTGGGTCAACTGCATGGCAGTTTGGAGATTGAGCGGGTGGCCGAGGTTGTCAGCCGCCTCGCTGATGAGCCGCACGGCGGCCGGCCGCATTACCGAGTTGAAAAGTTCCATCTGGTTCGTTGCCTGGGCCAGGTCGATTGGCCGGTAGAAATCCATCACGTGCCTGACCTTGTCGGCGGCAGCTCGGATGCACCGGCCGGCCGCCGGTTTGAGGATGGCGTCGGTGATGTCCTGCGAATGCAGCGTTTCAGCCAGGGAGGCCACCTGCTGGATCTGGATGGCGTTCTCGGCCTGGGCTGCCTTCTCCGCCAGCTTGACCAGCACGGGCCTGAACATTCCTTCGATCACTTCGCCCATCTCCAGTTTGACCGCCAGAGCAGCGCATTGCTCCATGCAGGAGAGGTCTTCGGACTTGAGCGCCGCCGCGGCGTGCTTTTTAACCGCTTCCTTGAGGTCCCCAGCGAGCGCACCGTGCCGATCGAAGGAATCGATCAGCTCGCAATTCTGCCACAAGGTATGGAATTCGTTGTTGCGGGCAGACAGCATTCGACTCATCAGCCGCTGGGTCGCCGGGCTCTGCCGCGCCTCGGTCGGGATGATCTGATTGCGAGACACGAGATACCTGAACTGGTTGAACCGCGCGTTGTCAATCGTCCCCAGGCAGCCGACGAGCAGAAGGCCATTGACCGCGGCCACCGCCGAGGGGTTCCGGGTACTGGCACCACTTCCGATTTCCTCCAACTGCCGGGCGCGCTGGAGCCACTGGTCGCGCAGCTGGTCCGGATTCGTTTCGAGCAGCTCCAGCAGCTTTTTGTCGGCCCGGTAGAGCCGGACGTAGAGCAAACGGGCCGAGAAGTCATTGCCCGCAAGTTTCTGCAAGCGGTCCCAGCCGACCAGTGGGGCCGCCCGCGGATCGCGGTTGCCGAGCACGAACGCTTCCAGCGCGGCGTCCTGTTTGCTGCGCTGCGCGAGCGGCAACAGGTCCTCGCAGTGGAGCCGCACTTCCCGGTCGGAATGCCCCAGTCCTTGCCGCAGGGCCGGGACCGCCGAGCGTCCCAGCTTCTTCAGCTGCTGCAGGGCCTGCTCGCGGACCTCGAACGAATCGCTGGCAAGCTGCTGCACCAGCTGGACCGGGGTCGGCGCCGCGGGCGGTGCCTGAGCGTGAGCCAAAATGCCAGGCAGCAGGCCGACGAGCAGAGAAAGGAGCAGACCATTCCGTGATCGCGTCATGGCGGTTACTTCCTGAAACCCCAGAGCAAAACCCCGATGGCCGGAACATCCCGGCCGGGAAAGTCCCTCCAGGATACGGGACCGAGGGACTAGGTGTCCAGCCCACGCGCTCCTGCCCTGGACAATTCCGAAAGTGTCGCTACGCAGAACAGCAGACGATCCCTTCAACCCGAGGTGCCTGCCATGATGACTCCGACCGTGATTACCCTGCTGGTCATCGGCGGGGTGGTGCTGCTGATCATCTTCTGGCTGGTGGCCGTTTACAACGGCCTGGTGGTCAGCCGGAACCAGTACAGGAACGCCTTCGCCCAGATCGACGTGCAGCTGAAGCGCCGCTATGACCTGATCCCCAACCTGGTCGAGTGTGTCAAGGGCTACATGGCCCATGAACGCGGAACTCTCGAAGACGTGATCAACGCCCGCAACAGCGCCTTTGCCGCCTCGCAGAAAGCGGCCAGCGACCCGACTGACCCCGAGGCCATCACGCAGCTGAACCGGGCGGAGGGCCAGCTGGGCGGGGCGCTCGGCCGGCTGCTGGCTTTGGCGGAGGCCTATCCCGACCTCAAGGCCAATCAGAACATGCTGGCCTTGCAGGAGGAACTGACCTCGACCGAGAACAAGATCGGCTTCGCCCGGCAGGCTTTCAATGACGCGGTGATGCAGTTCAACAATCAGCGATCGGTCTTTCCCGCCGTGATGGTGGCGGGGATGTTCGGTTTCCCCGAGGCGAAGATGTTCGAGATCGAGGCCCCGGCCCAGCGCGAGGCGCCGCGGGTGTCGTTCCAGTGAGGTCCAATCCAGGGAGGCGTTGTTCGACCCCTGCCGGCTTGCCCGGCAGGTGAAGGAGGTCATCGGCTAGAAGAGGTGGAAAAGAAAAATGTTCTTCTGCCTTCGTTTCTAGCCGACGACCTCCTTCACCTGCCGGGCAAGCCGGCAGGGGTCGAACACAATCCACCGCCATGTCCACCAATTTCTTCCAGCTGCAGGACACCGCCCGGCGGAAGACCTTCCGCCTGCTGGTCCTCTTCGGACTGGCGGTCGTCACCCTGATCCTGATCGTCTACCTGCTGTGCCTGGCCATCTTCGTCGGTGTCGAGAAACCGGACGAGGAAGCGCTCCAGCTCTGGCAGCCCCAGATGTTCATGGGTGTCGTGGTCGTGGTGAGCCTGGTGCTGCTGGTGGGCAGTTTGCTGAAGATTGCGGAGCTGGCGTCCGGCGGCAAGGCGGTCGCCCTGATGGTTGGCGGCGTCGAGGTTCCGACCAACACCCGCGACCTGCACCAGCGGCGCATCCTCAACGTGGTCGAGGAAATGGCCATCGCCTCGGGAGTGCCGGTGCCGGTGGTCTTTCTCTTGCCCAATGAGCGGGGTATCAACGCCTTCGCGGCCGGCTACGGCACCGGCGACGCCATCGTGGCCGTGTCGCAGGGCTGCCTCGACTACCTGACCCGCGACGAGCTGCAAGGCGTCATCGGCCACGAGTTCAGTCACATCCTGAACGGCGACATGCGGCTGAACATCCGGCTGATCGGCATCGTGGCCGGCATCCTGATCCTGTCGCAGATCGGCGTCATCCTGATGGACGCGACCGGCCGCGGTTCCAGCTCCGACAAGAAGGACAACCGCGGTCAATTCTTCCTGCTGGGCCTGGGCCTGTACGTGCTGGGTCTGATCGGCCTGTTCCTGGGCAACCTGATCAAGGCCGCGGTGTCGCGCCAGCGGGAGTTCCTGGCGGACGCCAGCGCCGTGCAGTTCACCCGCAACCCCGACGGCATCGGCACTGCCCTGAAGAAGATCGGCGGCCTGGAGAAGGGGCCGAACATCGACAATCCCCGCGCCGGCGAGGCCAGCCACATGTTCTTCGCCGACGCCCTGCTCGCCAAGCGTTTCACGAGCCTGTTCGCCACGCACCCTCCGCTGGAGGAACGCATCCGCCGGATCGATCCGCACTGGGATGGGACGTTTCCCAGGGTCAAACCTCTCCGCGACGAGCCCGCCGAGGCCGAGGAGCGAAAACCAGCCCGCTTGCCACACTTCCTCCCGGGCCTGCCGTCGCTGCCGGGCGTGGGGCAACTCCCGGTCCTGGCAGCGGTTGACGCCGCAGACCAACCTGACACAACTAGGACACAGCAGCTTCCCGCGCCGCTCCAGGCCGCGGCCCGAGAGCCATTCAGTGCGCGCTCGCTGGTCTATGCGCTGGTGCTGGACCAGAAACCGGCCGCGCGCCAGGCTCAGCTCGCCCGACTCCGCGAAAACGCGGCCGCGAACGAGTATCAGGAGACGCTGCGGCTGCTGCCCCTGGTCGAACCGCTTGCGGAAGAAGCCCGGCTGCCGCTGCTCGACGTGATCCTCCCGGCCCTGCGAACGATGTCTCCGCCCCAGGCCAGGCAGTTCCGCGACCGGGTCGAAATGCTGGCCACCGTCGATCATCCGCTGGGCGTGTTCGAGTATTCCCTGCTGTGCATCCTGTCGCGCCGGCTGGACGAGATTTATGGCCCGCGACGGAGCATGCAGGTGCGCTATCGCACGGTCCAGTCCTTGCAGCCGTACGTGGTCCAGGTGCTGGCACTGCTGGCCTGGGAAGGGAACGAGAGCGAGGACAGGGCCCAGTCGGCCTTCCAGACGGGACTGAGTGCGTTCCTCGGGGGCCCAGCCAGCGTGCCGCTGCCAGTGCGGGATGAGGTCACGCTGCGGACCTTCCACGCGGCCCTGCGGAACTGCGACCTGGCGGCGCCGCTGCTCAAGCAGCGCGTGATCCAGGGCTGCCAGGCGTGCATCCTGGCGGACCGGGTGGTGACGGCGCGGGAGAACGAGCTGTTCCGGGCGATCTGTGCTGTGCTGGGGGTGCCGATGCCGCGGCTCGCTGTGCCGCGGCCGGCTTGACTTGTCCTCTTTCGGGTTGGCCAACCGGTGAAGTGTCAGCCGTCCCTGTCAGGCCATGGTTGGCAGGGAGACAACGTCCTTCTTGAGGTCTTCCTTGAAGCGGGCCAGCTGCACTTCCCCGGGCGGAATCCCGGTCAGCGGTTTCCCCTCGATCACCTCCGCCAGTTTTTCACCCAGCGCCGGCCCTTGCATCATCCCATGGCTCCCCGCGGCAATGACGAAAAACCCTGGTCGCGGCTCATCGACGATCGGTTTGTGGTCGGGCGTGTGGTCCACGGCTGCGGCCCAGGCCCGGCTGATCCCGAGGCCGGCCAGCGCCGGAACGAGCGCCTCCCACCTCGGCCGCAGCCGTTCGTAATAGCCCCAGTCAAAGGCCAGCTGATGCTGATCGGAAGGATCGGCTGGCTCGTTGGGGTTGGTCATCCCCAGGAGGATGCCGTGTTCGTCCGGGCGCAGGTAGAGCCCGCTCTCCAGGGCGAGGGCCATCGGCCACGGTTGGCCTGCCTGCGCTCCGACAGCGGGAAAACTGACGATCTGGTGCCGTGCAGCCGTGACGACCGGCTGTTGCGTGGCAGGAAGGAGCAGTTCCTCCACTCCAAGGAAGGCACCGACCCTCTGGAAGCCGCGCGGCCCGGCGGCATTGACGACCTTCCCGGTCTCCAGGGTCCCCTGCGGGGTTGCCAGGCGATAACCACTGCCCACCTTCACCAGGGACTCGATTGGACAGTTCTCGTACAGGTCCACCGTCCCGGTTCGCAGCAGGGCCAGCGTGACGTTCCGGACCACGACTGCCGGCTCCACGTAGCCGTCGCTGGCCGTGAACGTGGCGCCAGCAAGAAGGCCCCAGTTGAGGGCGGGGAAACGCCGCGCCCCCTCGGCTCGATCCACCCATTCATTCTCCAGGCCACACTGCCGCCGCAGCGCGACCAGGGCCTCGAACGCCGGCTGCTGGTCCGTGCTCTCGGCCAGGACGTAATAGCCGGTCTGGTGAAACCCACTGTCGAGCTTCAGTTCCTCTCCCAATCGCAGGTAGATGGCGCGCGAGCGCATCCCCAGGCGAATGGCTGCTTCTGTCCCACCTTGCTGCCGGATCATTCCGGCAGAGCGGCTGGTCGCGCCGCTGCCCGCCCAGCGCTGCTCGCAGACCAGGATGCGCCTCTTGCCGCGCCGCGCCAGGTGGTAGGCGGTCCACAAGCCCAGATTGCCGCCGCCGACAATCACGCAGTCATAAACCGCTGTCATGGCCGTTTCCCTTCCAGTTCTGCTCTCCTGGGCCGGGTGAGCCAAAGGGCCAATCCAAGGGCCAACCAGGCCGCCAGGGCAGCGTACTGCCAGGATGTGAAACTCCCTTCGATGCTGGGGACCAACTTCATGGCCAGGAGCAGCCCGGCCACGACGGCTCCGCTCCCTCCGAACAGCCACCGTTCCCACGGGGAGCGGTCGCCCGCCCCCGCGCAGTAGGCGACGCAGGCCGCCAGCCAGCCGGCTGCCAGCGCGAACGAGCCTACCTCGGCGATCGGAACCAGGACCGATTTCCCCAGCAGGCAGCCCAGGGCGGCGAACAGGCCCACAAACAGGATGGCCCGGTGGGGCGTTTGAAACCGGCCATGTACCGCCCCCAGACCCGCCCCGGCGAACCCGCATCGGCCCATGGCGAACAGCATCCGCGACGCCGACAGCAAGCAACCGTTGAACACCTTGATCAGCGAGAGGATGGCCCCGAACAGGATGAAGTTCACCAGCAGGTCGGAGCCGAAGGCGCGGCGGAACGCGGTCAGGGTCGCGGACTCCGTGGCGGCCGACTCCTGCCAGGGACTCAACAAAGCGACCACGAGAATGACCGCGACGTAAAAGGCGACCCCGCTCCCGATGGCCGTGAGCACAATGCCCACGAAATGATGGCTGCGCATGTCGTCGGTCTTCTCCTCGACACAACGTGCGACCATCTCGAACCCGGAGAGGAAGTAGGGAACGATCTGCAGGACCAGCAGGGTGGAGAGGGCCGCCCCCCACAGGGTAGTGCCCTGTGCAAACAGCGGTTGCATGTTCTCCGCCCGGCCGCGCGTCAGGCCGAGTGTGGTGAAGATGCCGAACACCACGAGGAGCGCCCACGTGAAGGTGCTCTGCAATCGAGCGCTGGCAGCCACACCTCGGATGTTGAGGGTGGTGATGGCCACGACCAGGACCAGACCAAGCACCAGTTCGGGCAGGTAGACGGTGTGTTCGCCGACCCGGTAAAGTGGAAACGACTCCAGCGCGGGGAAGATCTGGGCCGCCAGCTGCCCGACGGCAACCGCCTCGTAAGGGCAGACGACCAGATAGCCCAGCGACATCACCCAGCCGATGATGAAACGCACGCCGGAGGGAAACAGCGATTCGGTGTAGGCCATCTCACTGTCGGAGCGGGGGATGCCGGCCGTGAGATGGCCGTAAACGATGCCAATGGGGACAACGAGAATGCCCCCCAGGATGAACCCGAGTGCCGCCCCGGCCGGGCCGCCCCGGCGGAGCCAGTCGTGCATCACCACGACCCAGCCAACGCCGATCATCGACCCCAGCGCCAGGGTGAAGAACGCTGTCACCCCCAGACTCTGGCGGAGCGGTGCAGCCGCACTCGCTTCGGCTTTTTCACCCATGACAATTCAACTCCATCTACTTGACGGTGCCTGAAGAGGTGAGGCTCATCCCGGGAGACGTCGAGCAAGTCTTGATTGCCTGCTCGGCGACCTTGATAAAGTGGACGTTGAACTCATCCCGGATGCCCGGCCGACCCCACATTTCACGAGCCAGCGAGGACCTCCGGAAGAAATTCACGCAGAAGACGCTCCAGCAGCGGTGGGACTCCTTTTCCGTGGCCGAATCCTGTCCTGTTCCGTGGTGCGCGAAAACCAGTTCAAACAAGCGGAAGAACAGCCAGACGAGGGCTTCACGCTTCACGTTCTCCGCCAGCTCGTCGCGCTTCATTGCGGCCGAAGGGTGGTCGTCATAGATGGAGTACAGGATCGGTTCACTCAACATTTCCCGCTTGATCTCAAACAGCATGGTCTGGAACGCATTCCGGTTGCCAATCCGCAGTTGCTGTTCGGATAAGGCTTTCGTCTTGACGGCCGCGTAAATGGCCACGACGAGAGAGAACACCGAGATCACCACAGTCACAACTTCGGGAGCAGTCATGTTGCACCCTTTCCTTGCCCGTGTTGGTTCCCGAACGTCTTCGGTCGGTGATCGTTTACTGCTGCCTATTGCCTTTTCGTTGTCAGGCACCGATTATTACTCCGGCACGAAAGATCGGAGGCCGGATTGTCAATCCGGCCTCCGATCTTTCGTGCCGGAGTAATGCTGCCGCCGGGTGGGTTATTCTTCAGAATAGCAACTGCTTCTGGAAAGGCACCCAGGAAAGGTCGATGGCATGCAGCCGACTTCCCCCCAGCCCACGGAACCGCAATCCAGCGGGACACCTGGGAAAATCCGGACGTGGTGGCATCCCTTGCTGGCCAACCTGCTGCGCTGGCAGTTGGGCGAGCACTACCACTTGCAAGAGGAAGTCCCGGTTGGCCAGAAGCCGCTGCAGATCGACATCCTGCTGCTGCACCGGGAGAAGGGCGAGTTGCCCGCCAGCGCCCGACAGATCCTGGCGGGCCTGGCGGAGCATTTCAGCGAGTACACCTTGCTGGAGTTCAAGAGTCCCTCCGATACCCTGCGTGCCGGTGATTTCCAGACTTTCCTGGCCTACGCCCTGCTCTATCGGGCCCAGAATCACCCTTTGCTGGACCCAGCCCGGATGCATCTGCTGGTGCTGGCTCCCCGACTGACCCAGCCCTACCGGGATGAGCTGCAGGCACTGGCCGTGACGGCCCAGCAGCAAGAGCCCGGCATCTGGCGGCTGCAAGGAGGGCTGGTCCTTCACCCCACCTGGGTGCTGGAAACCGAGACGCTGGCCGGGCTGAACCATCCTCTGCTGACCTTGATCAGTCCTCCGTTCCTGAAGAATCCTGTTTCCGCCTATGAGCTGCTGTGTCAGGGCGGTTATGATAACATGGTGGTCTATCTGAGCCAGCAGATCCAGCAGTTTCGCCTGCGGGGAAAGGAGTTTGCCATGCAGCACCTGGGAGCCGAAGACGAGTTGGCGAAAGTCCTGCGCGAGATTCTGGTCACCCTCCCGCCCGAAGAACGGTTGGAAGGTCTCTCGCCCAAGCAACGACTGGAAGGCCTCTCTCCCGAGCAACGGCTGGAGGGCCTTTCTCCCGAAGACTTGCTGCGCGGGCTTTCGCCGGAAGATCGGGAGCGTTTGCGGCATTTGCTGCAAAACCAGACCAAACCGGACAGTTCGTCATCCCAAGAATCCACGCCTTGATAGTGGCCTGTTGCCTGCTGGGAAAGGAGTTTGCCATGCAACACCTGGGAGCCGAAGACGAGCTGAGGAAAGTGTTGCGCGACATTGTGGTCACCCTTCCGCTCGAAGACCGCCTTTGGGGGATGTCTCTCGAAGACCGGCTGCGCGGGCTCTCTCCCGAAGACCTGGAGCGTTTGCGACAGTTACTGGATAACCAGACCAGTCCGGACAGTTCGTCACGCCCGGAATCAACACCTTGAGCAATCGGTTGGGCATCGTTCCCTCTTTCAACTCCCCGCCCCGAGTCGGTCCCAGCACAAATGTGCCAGGATCTGTCGGAAACAGCCGATCAGCCCGTCCCGAACACCCTGGCAGGTGGCAGGCGGACAGAAAAATGACTCCCTGCGGCACTCCTCCGACAGCGAGGGGCCCCTTCTGGCCTCTCGGCCAGACTCGGACTTTTGGCAGGCAAGGCAGGCAGGTCCCTGTCCTGAGTCTCCAGAAACGAACAGCCGGCAGGCGAGCCGCCCGCGGCTACGCCTACCGGCTGTTCTTCTTCGTTTCCGGATACGCCTGAAACGAAACGGGAACGCCTCGCCAGGTTCGTTGCGCTATCTCCCGGCTCGTTTTTCTGGCAGGGTCACGTCCTTGAGGGTTTCCTTCTTCCCCTTGCGCAGGACCACCACCTCCGTCGGTGTCTTCGCCTTGGCGTCGTCCACTTCCTTGACAAAGTTCGCAAGGTCACGGGGCACGCCCCGGTCCCCGACTTTCAGCAAGACGTCCCCGGGCTTGACTCCCGCCCTGGCGGCCGACGAACCCGGCGCCACGTCGAACACGAGCAGCCCTTCGCCCCGGGGCAGCTTCAGCTCGTCGGCCAGGGCCTCGCTCGGCTTGCCGACCAGGACGCCCAGCCGGCCGTGCCGGGCCAGTTCGCGCGCGTCCTGCTTCATGTCGGTCTCGGTCTCCTTGTCTTTTGCTTCCTTGTCCATCGGAAGCTCCACCTCGGTTGTCTTGCCGGCACGAAGCTCGATCAGCTTTCGCTCCTTGACGGTCTTGCCGTCGCGGTGAACCTCGGCCTCGAGCACGGAGCCGTAAATCCGGTCCGGCCGCAGGTCCGGCGTCTCGAACTCACGCCGGGGGCCGGTCTCGGTGGTCGCTTTGCCATCGATCTTCAGACTGGCGTCGGCCGGGAGATGCACCACGATCAGGGCCGGCTTACCCGGAACCTTGTCGGCGGTGGCTTGATGGCGGGCCTTCTCCTCTTCCAGTTCCTTCCGGAGCGACTCCCGGTTGGCGGCGGCTTCGGCCCGGGCTTTCCGGACCGCGTCCAGGTCTTCCCGGACCCGGGCCAGGTCTTTCCGCGCCGCCTCCAATTCATCGCGGGTCCGGGCCACGTCGCGCTTCGCCTCGACCAGCTTGGCGGTGGTTTCCTTCGTCTGTCCCTTTTCCGATTCCAGGTCCTTGCGCAGGCCGTCCAGTGCCTTGCCGGCATCGTCCAGGGTTTTGCGTGCCGAGAGCAGGTCTGTCCGGGACCGTTCCGCTTCCTTGCCGGCCTGCTCCAGCTTGGCGCTGACCTCCTTGTGCTGGGCCCTGGTTGTCTCCAGCTCCTTCCGCAGGCTGGCCGCGACCTCTTGATTTTCCGTCAGCGCCTTCTGGTTCCGGGCCAGGTCCTGCCGCACGGCTGCCAGGTTCTTGGCTTCCAGCTCCAGGGTCTTCACGGCCGCGGTCAGCTCCCTCTGAGCCTGGGCTTCTTTCTTGGCGGCCGCAGCCAGCTTGGTGGCGGCGTCCTTGGAGTTTGTCTTTTCGGCTTCCAGTTCCTTGCGCAGGTCCTCCTGGACCTTGCGGGCCTCGTCCACGGCTTTCTTTGCCGTGACCTGGGTCGCGGCCAGTTCCGCCTTGGTTCGTTCGGCTTCCTTGGTTGCCAGATCCAGCTTGGCGCTGGCCTCCTTGGACTGGGTCTTCGCTGCATCCAGGTCCTTGCGTAACCCTTCCAGGCTCTTCTGACTCTTGGTCAGCGTCTTCTGGGTCGTGGCCAGCTCCTTTTCCAGGCTTTCCTTCTTCCTGGTCGTTTCCGCCAGTTTGGTCTGGGCCGCCTTCTCGGCCTGCATGACCTTGGCGAGCTGACCCTTGGCTTCGGTCAACGCCTTCTGGGCGGTCGCCAGGTCCGCCTTGAGCTTGGCCAGATCCTGATCCGCGGGGCCGGGCTTGGGCTGCGCGGGCGGTGGGGCCTTGGGATCGGGTTCCGCCAACCCGCCCCGGATTCCGAACAACAACAGGGCGCCGGCACACAAGCCAACCATCAGCACGTGAGACGCAAGTCTGCCAGTCATACTTTCCGCCTTGGGAATCGGTGCGCTACAGGGGTGCCTATCCAATCCTGGACCCGGTTCGGTCCCTCCCAGCAGTGGTTTTCAGTTTCCTCTGACAAAGGAAACCTGGGATGCAGTCTACCACGGCTTGAGGGGCCACGTCCACAACTTAACGATGCAAACCGGAGGCCAATCTACCCCCGGCAGTCGGCCGGCAATACAATCCTCCTCAAGTGTGTTATTGTTTGGTAGGACGGGCTTCCCAGCCCGTCCGGCCGGTCTGGGAAGGCCGGCCTACGTCAATCTTCCTGACGCGGGTTGTCCCATGAACCGTTGCGTTGTGCGTCCGGCCCTGCTCGCTGTCGCCCTGGCCGCCGGCCTGCCGGCCGGTTGTCACAAGGCCCCTCCTCCCCAGGAAGAGCCGCTGCTGCAGGTGAACTGGAGCTTTCCGGTCGAACGCGTGGTCACCGATCACGTCGATTTCACCGGCCGGCTCGACTCGATCAACGCCGTGGACATCAAGCCGCGCGTCACCGGCTACATTGTCCGCACGCCTTTCAAGGAAGGCTCCGAGGTCAAGCAGGATGACCTGCTCTTCGAGATTGACCGGCGCACCTACAAGGCCACGCTCGATCAAAACAAGGCCGACGTGCAGCTCACCGATGCCAAATGGGTCCTGGCCAAGGCCAACAACGTCCGGGCCAAGCAGGTCAAGGAGAAAAACCCCGCGGCCATCAGCCAGCAGGAGCTGGAGCAGTACGACGCCGTCGAGAAGGAAAGCCTGGCCACGCTGCTGGCGGCCAGGGCCAAGGTGGAAATGGCACAAATCTACTATGACTGGTGCAAGGTCCAGTCGCCCATCGATGGCCTCATCAGCCGGTACTACTTCACCACCGGCAACCTGGTCAATCAGGACACCACCTTGCTGACCACCATCGTCTCGCTCAACCCGATTTACGCCTACTTTGACATGGACGAGCGCACCCTGCTGACCGTCCGCAACGCCATCATGTCCGGGCGGCTGAAATACAAACGGCCTCCCGATGAGATGGCGGGGCTCTTTGTCTCCTCGCTCGGTCGGCTGGCCCTGGCGCCCAATCCCTGGGAGATCGGCCGGACGGCGGACACGGTCCTCAAGGCCCAGGAGATCGCGGTGTCCATGAGACTGACCACCGAAACCGGCTTTCCCCACCAGGGGACCATCAATTTCATCAACAACAAGGTCGATCCGCTCACCGGCACCATCACCGTTCGCGGCGTCTTCGCCAATCCCAAGGGGGCCCAGGGCGTCCGGTTGATGTCGCCCGGCATGTTCACGCGCATCCGCCTGCCGATCAGTGAGCCGTACCCTGCCCTGCTCGTCGCCCAGAAGGTGGTCCTCACCGACCAGGGACTCAAGAACGTCTACGTCCTCGACAAGGACGACAAGATCCAGTATCGCCGGGTCACCCTGGGCGCGGTCCAGCCGGACGGTCTGCAGGTGATCCTCTCCGGCATCCAGCCCACGGACCGCATCGCCCTGAGCAACTTGCAGTTTGTCCGGCCGGAGATGCAGGTGGAGCCCACCCGGAAGCCGATGCCGACGGAGAACGGGCAGGGCCGGCAGGTGCTGAAGAAGTGATTGCACCCCCGACATCCCCACCCCGGGTTGCGCTGCGCTCCACCCGGGGCTTTACTCCGTTGGCTTCGGGAATAAAGCCCCGGGTGGAGCGCAGCGCAACCCGGGGTGTGTGGGCGAGGGGCGGGGTCGGGAACATTGTCAGGAGCCAGACGTGATTTCGCGCTTCTTCATCGATCGGCCGATCTTCGCCGCGGTGCTGTCGATTGCCCTGACCATCGCCGGGGCCATCTCGGTGTTCTCCCTGCCGATCTCGCAGTATCCGCCGATCACGCCGCCGACCGTCCAGGTGTCGGTCAACTACCCCGGCGCCAGCGCCCAGGTCGTGGCCGACACCGTGGCCGCTCCCATCGAGCAGCAGGTCAACGGCGTCGATCAGATGATCTACATGTGCTCGACCAGCGACAACAGCGGCTACTACAACCTGATCGTCACCTTCGCCATCGGCACCGATCTGAACACCGCCCTGGTCATGGTGCAGAACCGGGTCACGCTGGCCATCCCGCAGCTGCCCGAGTCGGTCCAGAAACAGGGCCTGACCATCAAGAAGAAGGCCCCCAACGTCCTGCTGGCCATCAACTTCTATTCTCCCGACGGCCGTTACGACGACCTTTACCTGAGCAATTACGCCACCATCCACGTCAAGGACGAGATCTTCCGCCTGGAGGGTGTTGGCGACATCACCTACCTGGGCGAGCGCGATTACAGCATCCGGGCCTGGCTCGATCCCCAGAAGATGGCCGCGCACAACATCACCACCGATGAAGTGGTCGATGCCATCAGCAAACAGAACACCCAGCTGGCGCCCGGCCAGGTGGGTCAGCAGCCGGTGCCGTACGGCCAGGTGCTGCAGATGCCGCTGAACGGTCTGGGCCGGCTCACCACTCCCGAGCAGTTCGACGCGATCATCATCCGCAGCCTGCCCGGCGGGACGACCACCTCGGTCAGCAGCCAGGTCGTCCGGCTCAAGGACGTGGCCCGGATGGAGTTGGGGGCGTCGTTCTACTACAACTCCGCCACCGTCCGAGGTTACCCCTCAGCGACCCTGGCCGTGTTCCAGCTGCCCGGCTCCAACGCCCTGGACGTGGGCGACCGGATTCGGAGCAAGATGCTTGAGCTGAGCAAGAAGTTTCCCCAGGGGCTGGAGTACGAGATCGGCTACGACACGACGCCCTTTATCCGCGATTCGGTGGTCGAGGTGTTCCGCACCCTGGTCGATGCCGTGGTGCTGGTCGCTGTCGTGGTGCTAATCTTCCTGCAAAGCTGGCGGGCCACCCTGATTCCCCTGGTGGCCGTGCCCGTGGCCATCGTCGGCACCTTCGCGGTCATGGCCGCGGTCGGCTTCAGTCTAAACAACATCTCGCTCTTTGGCCTGGTGCTGGCCATTGGCATCGTCGTGGACGACGCCATCGTCGTGGTCGAGAACGTCGAGCGCTGGATGGAGCAGGGATACTCACCCCGCGAGTCGGCCCGCAAGGCGATGGACGAGGTGACCGGGCCGGTGGTCGCCGTGGCCCTGGTGCTGTGCGCCGTGTTCGTGCCGTGTGCCTTTATCAGCGGCGTGACCGGCCAGTTCTTCCGCCAGTTCGCGGTGACCATCGCCATTTCAACGGTGTTCTCCGCCTTCAACTCGCTGACGCTCAGTCCGGCGCTGGCGGCGATCTTGCTCCGGCACCGCCACAAAGGCAGCTTCGACTGGGTGACCTTTGGCCTGTTCGGCGTGGTCGGCTTCCTGATGCCCGCGTACCTCCGCGAATCGTATGAGATGGCGGCGGACTGGTCCTGGCCTCTATTTCTGCTGGTCTGGGGAAGCGGCGGCGCCCTGGTGGGCCTGCTCCTCTTCCTGGGGTTCAACAAGGCCTTCGACTTCTTCACCAACGCCTACGGCAGGGTCGTGGGGTTCAGCCTGCGTCTGAGCCTGGTGGTGCTGGCGATCTACGGCGGGCTCCTGTACCTGACCTACTGGAGCTTCGGCCAGGTGCCGACCGGCTTTATCCCGCAGCAGGACCAGGGCTGGTTGATGGTCAACGTCCAGCTGCCCGACTCGGCGTCGCTGCAGCGAACCCAGGAGGTCATGGCCGAGTGCGAGCGGATTGCCCTGAAAACGCCGGGCGTCAAGACCACCACCTCGACCTCCGGCTATTCGCTGCTGCTGAGCATGTTCGGGTCCAACTATGCCTCGATGTTCGTGATCCTCGACCCGTTCGACAAGCGGAAGACGCCCGAGCTGCAAGGCGAGGCGATCATGAAGACGCTGCGGGCCAAATACCGCGCGGAGATCCACGATGCGATGGTGGCCGTGTTCGGCGCCCCGCCGGTGCCGGGACTCGGCACGGCGGGCGGCTTCAAGGTGATGGTGGAGGACCGGGGCGACCTGGGGGCCTCGTTCTTGCAGGAGGAGTCGTTCAAGCTGATTGGTGCCAGCCGGCGCCTGCCCGGCATCGCGAGCACCTTCACGCAGTACCGGGCCGAGACGCCGATGCTGTACGCCGACATTGACCGCACCAAGGTCGAGTCGCTGGGCGTGACGGTCAAGCAGGTCAACCAGACGCTCGAAGCGTTCATCGGTTCGGTGTACGTCAACAACTTCAACGAGTTCGGCCGGTACTGGCAGGTCAACGTCCAGGCCGAGGGGGACTATCGCGACCTGACCCGGAAATTGCACCTCTTGAAGATGCGGAACAAGAAGGGCGAGATGGTGCCGCTGTCCACGGTGGTGGAGCTGCGGGACAGCGTTGGTCCCGGCATGGTGATGCGCTACAACCTGTACGAGTCGGCCCCGATCAACGGCAACGTGACGCCGGGCACCAGCTCCGGACAGGGGATCAAGGAAATGACCGCCGCGGCCCAGCGGGTCCTGCCGCGCGCCATGCAGGCGGAATGGACCGAGCTGAGCTTCCTCCAGGTGCAGGAGGCCCAGGACTGGCGCAACCAGCTGGTGTTTCCCCTGGCGGTGGTGTTTGTCTTTCTGGTGCTGGCGGCCCTGTACGAAAGCTGGGCGCTGCCGCTGGCGGTGATCCTGGTCGTGCCCATGTGTCTGCTCAGCGCCGTGGCCGGCGTTGCCTGCAGCCGGCTGGACATCAACATCTTCACGCAGATTGGCTTTGTGGTGCTGGTGGGCCTGGCCAGCAAGAACGCCATCCTGATCGTCGAGTTCGCCCGGCAGCTGCGTCAGGAGGGCAAGCCGCTGTTCGAGGCCACGACGGACGCCTGCCGGCTGCGGTTACGGCCGATCCTGATGACGTCGTTCGCCTTTATCCTGGGGGTGGTGCCGCTGGTGATCGCCACGGGGGCCGGCTGGGAGATGCGGCGGGCCCTGGGCACGGCGGTCTTCAGCGGCATGCTGGGCGTGACCATCTTCGGCATCCTGCTGACCCCGGTGTTTTTCTACGTGATCCAGTGGCTGGGCGAGCGCTCGATCTGGGCGATCCCGGAGGTGCGCTGGGTCGGCTCGATCGCAATGGGGATGCTGGTGAGCGTCCCGCTGGGGATTCGGATGTGGATCCTGGCGGAGAGCTTCCCGACCGGGCTGCCGATCGCGCATCTGGTGGTGAGATGCCTGGCCTTTGTCGGCGGCCTGGTGCCGGGGGGCATCATTGCGTTTCTGGTGATGGGGATGCATCGGCGGTCTCGCCCTCCCCTCTCTCCGCCGGCGAGCGGCGCGGCGTAAGCCCGCCGGTAGCGGATCGGTCCGCTACCGGCGGGCTTACGCCGCGCCGCTCGCCGGCGGAGAGAGGGGGGAAATCGTATTAGAGGATACGTTGTGATCTCGCACTTTTTCATCGATCGACCGATCTTCGCCGCGGTGCTGTCGATCGTGCTGACGCTGGCAGGGCTGATCTCCGTGACGGCCCTGCCGGTGGCGCAATACCCCGACATCACGCCGCCGACCGTGCTGGTGACGGCCAGCTACCCGGGGGCCAACGCCCAGACGGTGCTGGACACCGTGGCCGCGCCGATTGAGCAGCAGGTGTCCGGCGTCGAGAACGCCGAGTACATGTCGAGCCAATGTACAAATGACGGCACCTACACCCTGCTGGTGACCTTCAAGCTGGGCATGAATCCCGACATGGCCCAGGTGCTGACGCAGAACCGCGTCCAGTTGGCCTTGCCGGTCATTCCAGACCTGGTCCAGCGGGAGAGCGTCAGCGTCAAGAAGATTTCGCCCAGCACCATGATGATCGTCAACCTGGTCGCCGACCCCGATGAGTCCGGCAAGCCGGTCTACAACGACATCTACGTGAGCAATTACGCCATGATCCAGGTCCGCGACGAACTGTTGCGGCTGGAGGGGGTGGCCAACGTCACCTTCATGGGCGAGCGCGACTACAGCATGCGGGCCTGGCTCGATCCGAACAAGCTATCGATCCTGCAACTGACCGCCGGCGACGTCGTGGCCGCCATCGCGGCCCAGAACGTCCAGGTGGCGGCCGGCTCGATTGGGCAGGAGCCGGTGCCGCCGGGCCAGCAGTTCCAGCTGATCATCAACACGCTGGGCCGGCTGGTCACGGTGCAGCAATTCGAGGACATCATCATCAAGGTCGGCGAGGGCGGGCCGCAAGGGCAGTCGGCCAGCGTGGTTCGGCTGCGCGACGTGGCGCGGATCGACCTGGGGGCCCAGGAGTATGACCAGACCTGCACCCTCGATGGCCGGCCCTCGGTGGCGCTGTCGATCTTTCAATTGCCCGGCTCCAACGCTCTGAAGACTGCCCAGGGCGTTTACCAGAAGATGAAGCAGCTCAAGGAACGCTTTCCGAAAGGGTTGAACTACAAGATCGTCTACGACACCACGCCGTTCATCAAGGAATCGATCCTGGAGGTGTTCAAGACGCTGATCGACGCCATCGTGCTGGTGGCCATCGTAGTTCTGGTGTTCCTGCAAAGCTGGCGAGCCACCCTGATCCCCCTGGTGGCCGTGCCGGTCGCCGTCGTCGGCACCTTCACCGTCATGGCCGCGCTGGGATTCAGTCTCAACAACCTGTCGCTCTTTGGCCTGGTGCTGGCCATCGGCATCGTGGTCGATGACGCCATCGTCGTCGTCGAGAACGTCGAGCGCTGGCTGGAACATGGCCTGCCGCCGCGTGAGGCGGCCCGGCGGGCCATGAACGAGGTGACCGGGCCGGTGATCGCCGTCGCCCTGGTGCTGTGTGCCGTGTTCGTGCCCTGTGCGTTCATCACCGGCATCACCGGACAGTTCTTCAAGCAGTTCGCCATCACCATCGCCGTCTCGACGGTGATCTCCGCCTTCAACTCGCTGACGCTCAGTCCCGCCCTGGCGGCCATCCTGCTCAAGCCCAAGACGCACACAAGCCCGGAGCGCCAGCGACGGGACGGACCACACAAGCCCGGAGCAGAAGCGACGGGTCAGTCCGACGATCCCGTCGCTGGCGCTCCGGGCTTGTGTGACCGACCCAAGGGCAGCTTTGACTGGGTGACGTTCGTGCTGTTCATCGTCATCGGTTTCGGGCTGCCGTTCTACCTGCGGCACTCCTATCGGCTGGGCGAGGAGTGGCCCACCTGGCTGTTCGGAGCGGTGTGGTGCCCGATCGGGGCCGTTGTCGGGGGGGCGACCTTCCTGGGCTTCAACTGGACCTTCGATCGCATCACCGGCGCTTACACTGCGGTCGTCAGCCTGGTGGTGCGCTTGAGCGTGGTGGTGCTGATCGGCTACGGCGGCCTGCTCTGGCTAACCTATCACTCGTTCGTGACCTCGCCGACCGGTTTCATTCCCTCGCAGGACAAGGGCTATCTGCTGCTCAACGTGCAGTTGCCCGATGCCTCGTCGGTGCAGCGGACCATGGCCGTGATGGCCCAGCTCGATCTCCTGGTGCGCGGCGACAAGTATGATCGCGAGCATTATCCCGGCATCGAAGGGGTCAAGCACACCGTTTCGATCTCCGGCCAATCGCTGCTGCTGGGAGCCAACGCTCCCAATTTCGGCTCGATGAACGTGATGCTCAAGCCGTTCGAGGAGCGGCGCGGGCTGACCGCCGACCAGATCGGCGACCGGATTCGGAACCTGTGCCGGCAGAAGATCAGCGACGCCATGGTCACCGTCTTCGGTGCGCCGCCCATCGACGGCCTGGGGACGGCGGGCGGCTTCAAGGTGATGATCGAGGATCGCGGTCCGTTGGGACTGGCGGAACTGCAGCGCGTCAGCGACAAGGTGGTGGTGGCCGGCAACGACAACAAGAAGAGCCTGCAAGGGGTCTTCACCAACTTGCGGGCCTCCACGCCCTGGCTCTACCTGGACATCAACCGCGACAAGTGCATCTCGATGGGCATTTCGCTGGGCGACGTCTTCCAGGCGCTGCAGGTCTACCTGGGCAGCTATTACGTCAACAACTTCAATCGCTTCGGCCGGATGTGGCAGGTGAACATCCAGGCCGACGATCGCTTTCGCAACCAGATCGCCGAGATCGCTCTGATCAAGGTGCGCAACTCCAAGGGCCAGATGGCGCCGCTGAGCAGCATCGCCGAGGTCACCCCCTCGACCGGGCCAGTGCTGCTGATGCGCTACAACATGTATTCGGCCTCGGCGATTTTCGGCAACAACCGGCCAGGGGTCAGTTCCGGCGATGGAATCAAGGCGATGGACGCCGCGATCAAGTCGGCGTTGCCGCCGGCGATGTCCCCGGAGTGGACCGAGCTGACGTACATGCAGCTCCAGGCCGGCAACACGGCCATGTTCGTCTTCGGCCTGGCGGTGGTGTTCGTGTTCCTGGTGCTGGCGGCCCAGTACGAAAGCTGGTCGCTGCCGCTGGCCGTGATCCTCGTCGTGCCGATGTGTTTGCTTTGCTCCGTGGTCGGCGTCAACCTGGACCGCTCGGACGTGAACATCTTCGTGCAAATTGGCTTTGTGGTGCTGGTGGGATTGGCCAGCAAGAACGCCATCCTGATTGTCGAGTTCGCCAAGCAGCAGCGCGAGTCGGGCGTCGAGAGCTTCAAGGCCACGACCGAGGCCTGCCGGCTGCGGTTACGGCCGATCCTGATGACGTCGTTCGCGTTCATCCTCGGCGTGGTGCCGCTGGTGATCGCCCAGGGGGCCGGGGCCGAGATGCGGCGGCAACTGGGCGTGGCGGTGTTCAGCGGCATGCTGGGAGTGACCTTCTTCGGCATCTTCCTGACGCCGGTGTTCTATTACGTGATCCAGCTGTTCTCGGACATGCGGGGGCCGAAGCCCAGCGGCGAGCACGCAGTACCGCCGGGACACGGAGCGGACACGCATGGAGCCACGGTGGTGGGTGATGGGCAGCAGGCAGGACCGGCAACGGCGATTCAGGAGAAGCCGGGACATGGATCGTGAGTTGTAGGGTGGGCCGAGCGTCGCGAGGCCCACCGGCAGGCGTGGTGGGCCTCGCGACGCTCGGCCCACCCTACTTGCACTCCGGCAGCCCGCAGGTGTACCACGGCGGATACCAGCACAACGGCTCGACCTTCGGCGGCGGCTTTGGCCCGAATTCGTCGATCCCGGTGCAAGGGGCCACGGGCGGAACGGGCGGCGGCGGCTTGGCGGCATAATCGTTGATCCCGGTGCAGGGCGCCGGCGACGGAATGGGCGGCGGCACCTTGGCACAGTAATCATCCGGGCAGGGCTGCTTGCAAAAGGGAGGGCTGCACCACAGCGATTGCCACCACAACGCCATCCCGCGAGACGCCGGCTCCTGCGCATGCCCGGAGGGGGCGAGTCCAAGAAGCAAACCACCCAGCAGCACCCAGCGTAAGCAAGTGATCACTTTCCCTTCCCCTTTGTGATGACGGGCGGGGGCGCTTCCAGCAGCTCAGGCAATTGCGGCGGGTTCAGCGGCTTCAGATCGCCAACCTTCGCCAGAGCAGGCAGCTCCGCTGGCTTCGGTCCATTCTCCTTGCCCTCCGTGCTGGCGACCTTGTCTCCGTTCGCTTTCTTCTCCTCCTTGTTCTTGTTCTTGTCGTCTTCCTTGTCCGGGAGGGGCTGAGTCGTGCTGATGGGGGGATTGACCGGACAGCCATCGAGGCGAACCTGCCAGCCGCCGCCGAGGGCGCGGTACGTCAGGATCAGCCCCTCGGCCACCTCGCCCTGGGCCTGGGCCGTCAGGTTCTGCTGGTTGACCAGGTTTTGCTCCAGGAACGACACCCGGTTGAAATCGACGGTGCCGACGCGATACTGGGCCAGGGCGATGTCCACCGCCTTCCTGGCCGCCTCGACGCTCTTTTGCAACTCCTCGACGCGCTTGATGGCCTTGATGAAGGTGACGATGCCGTTCTCCGCCTCCTGGGCGGCCGTCAGCACCTTCTGCTGATAGGCCACCACCGCCTCCTGGAAACGGGCCTTGCGCGCATTGATCAGGCTGAGGATTCGACCGTAGTAGAGGAGCTTCCAATCGACACTCGGGCCGACGCTCCCGCGCCACGCCCCGGCATTGAACAGGTTGGTAAAGTACTCCGCGCCCCAGCCAATGTTTCCAACGACCGAGATCGCCGGGTACAGTTCAGCGACCTCAATGCCGATGCGTGCCGACTCGGCTGCGGCCTCGCGTTCGGCCTGGCGGATGTCCGGCCGGCGCGTCAGTAACTGGGCCGGGATGCCGACGCAGACCTCGGGAGGCGCATTGGGAATCGGCCGGGGCGGCAGCTTTTTCGCCAGGTCCTCGGGGGGAATGCCCAGCAGCACGCACAGCCGGTTGCCGGCCTGCCGGATCTGGATTTCCAGCTGGGGCACCAGCGCCCGGGTCTGCTGCAGGATGCTCGTGGCCTGGTCCACGTCCAGCTCGTTGATCTGGCCGGCGTTGTACTTGGTCTGGGCAATGCCCAGCGTTTCTTCCTGCAGCTTGACGTTGATGAGAGTGTACGCCAGCTGCGCCTGTAACGTGCGCATCTGGACGTATTCGTTGGCCACGTCACCCAGCAGCGTCACCAGGACGGCATCGTAGTCCTCGATCTGGGCGTCGTAGCGATCCTGATATTCCTCGATGAACCGGCGATACTTGCCCCAGAAGTCGAGTTCCCAGCCCAGGTTGAAGCCGTAGCCCCAGGTACTGAAGAAACGCTGCGGCGTGGCGAACCGGTTGGCTACCTTGATGCTGACGGCCGTGTGATTATAGCCGGCGTCAAACGTCTGCGTCTGCGGGAACAACCGGCCGATGGCAAACCCCAGCAGGGCCCGATACTGAAGCACCCGGAAACCAGCCTGCCTGACGTTCAGGTTCTGGTTGACGGCACAGCAGACCAGGTCGTTGAGGACCGGGTCCTGGAACACGGTCCACCAGGCCCGCAGCTCATCCGACTTGGTGCTGACGCCCTGCTGGCCCTCGTCAATCCACTTCTGTGCGACCGGAGCGGGCGGCCGGCTGTAGTTGGGACCGACCTTGAACCCATTGTGGAGGTATTCTTTCCACGGGGTGCAGCCCGCCAGGGCCACGGTGAAGGCTGCCGCGGTTGCCAGCCCCCGGGCCCGGCGACGCAGGGCCTGGAGGCAGCGCACCCCGGCCCCTCTTAACCACAGGAGGACCGGCAGGAACTTCCTCCGGAGACTCCGTCCCCGTCTCTGTCCTTCCATGCCTCGCCATCCCCCCAAGGAACCGGATTCTCTCCCGGGAACGTCCATTCTTCAGGATTATCGGCACAACCGGCGGAAGAGGTGCAACCAATTCAATCGGCAAGACCGGCAATCTCGGAGCGGATTCCCTGTGGGCAGCTCCACAATTCCGGGGTGGAGCGCTTTTTTCTGTTCTTCTCCTTGTCCTTTGTGCAGCATTCTTTTACAATGCCCCTACCTGGCTTCTCTCCTTACCAGGTTGTTATGAATTGGATCGCTGACTCCTACCCCATACACGGACCACCGCAAGGGTCGTCTGTGTCCCGCCAAGTTAGGAAGCGATTGGTTAACCCACCCCAAACGAACTATCATAACGATTGATCGTTTGCTCTCAACACCCACCAGCCCGGAACAGCAGGCCCCCAGGCGAATTCCGGGTCCGGGTCTTCGCGTTGGCCTTGCAGTTGCCGCGAAGGATGAGACCGGCCGATACTCCGGAAGATGTCGGCGGTTTAGTCAAAGAGAGAGGAACCACGATGGCTGATCCGTTGCCAACGTCTCGTATGCTGTCCCGCTGCCGGTTGTTGCTGCTTCTGCTGCTCAGCTTGCTGGTGGCGTCGTGCCAGAGAGGGGTGAAGTTCAAGACGGTCTATCCAGTCAAGGGGCGGGTGCTGGTCAACGGCAAGCCCGCCGAGGGCGTCACCGTGATGTTCAACCTCTTGAATGATCCGTCCCTGACGGACCCGAGCGAACTGTACGTCAAGCCGAAGGGCAAGACGGATGCCGAAGGCTGGTTCACCCTGACCACCTACAAGGGGAACGATGGGATTCCGGCAGGGAACTATGCCGTGACGCTGTTCTGGGTGCCCAAGGGTTTCGCGGGGGACTTTGACAAGGCCAACAAGCTCCCCGCACGCTACAAGGACCCCGAGACCTCGGAGATCAAGGTCACAATCGCCGCGAAGAACAACGTCCTGGAACCGTTTGACCTGCACGATTGAGAGCTGCGCGAGGGGCTCGCAGTTGCCTGGCGCGGGTGGCCCTCACCACCAAGAAACTCCCAAGGAGAGAGCCGTGCCAATGAAATGCCGCAGAGCCAGTGGTTTCACGCTGATTGAGCTGCTGGTGGTGATTGCCATCATCGCCATCCTGATCGGCCTGCTCTTGCCCGCCGTCCAGAAGGTGCGCGAGTCGGCCGCACGCACGCAGTGCCAGAACAACCTCAAGCAAATCGGCCTGGCCCTGCACAACTATGCCACGGCCAATGGCTATTTGCCGCCGCTGGCCGTCTTTCCGGTTGCGGGTCAGTCCTTGCCCGCGGGGTTGACGGGCAATCCCCAGAGCAGCTGGGTTCCTTTTATCCTCTCCTACGTCGAGCAGGGCGTCCTCGCGGCGGAGTATGACCTGACTCAGCCCTGGTACTCAGCAGCCAATCGGACGGTCTCATCGACAACGGTGAAACTGTTTCTTTGCCCGTCCACGCCAAGCTATCCGAATCCGTACAAGGAGATCTACGTGGGGATCACCGGCTTTCCGGAGAACGGGACAGTCTACGGCATGTCGGGGGATTATGGTGGCTTCGGAGGAAACGAAGGAGGCAACGCCACGACCAGCGGCACGAGCGGCTATCCTTTCCTCTATTTCCCCGGACAGTATCAGCTGCCTGTCTCCGCAAGCCCCAAAATGCCCTACCCGTATGGGTTAAGCCCGAACCTCTCGGCCATGGCTGTCAATGCGGCGGTGCCGATCACGAACATCACAGACGGCACCTCGAATACGATGATCGTCGGCGAATGCGCCGGTCGCGGCAACACCTACGTCCTGAGCACGAAAACCGGCACCTACAACGACACCGGCGCCTGGGCTGCCCCGGGGAGCAACATCAGTCCGCTGGGCTCCGCCTTCGATGGGACACACCCCAACGGGCTGTTGGAAGGCGGTCCCTGCACCATGAATTGCACCAATGCCAACAACGTGTACAGCTTCCACACTGGGGGTTGCAACTTCCTCTTCGCGGACGGCTCGGTGCATTTCATCAATCAGAATCTCTCCTGGACCACGTTCGCCGCGCTGCTGACCGCGAATTACGGCGACACCGTCATCGGCAGTTTTTGAGGCAAAGCAGTCCAGGGGAATCGAGGGGCCGAGCCATGCTCTCAAGGCGTCTGTTTCTGGGTACAGTTGGGGCGAGCCTGGCGTGTGGCTCGCTGCGGGGCCTGGCGGAGCAGCCGGGCCAGCCGCGCAAGAAAATGGCCATCGTCACGACCGAGTGGCGTTACCGGTCGCACGCCTGGCACATGGGCGAGCGCTTCCTGGTCGGCTATCCGATCAAGGGCGAATGGCATCGCCCGCCCTTCGACGTGGTCGCCGCTTACGTGGACCAGAAGCCGGACACCGATCTGAGCCGGAAACGGGCCGAGGAGTTCGGCTTCAAGATCTATCCAACCATTGCTCAGGCGCTGCGCTGCGGCGGCGACAAGCTGGCCGTGGATGCAGTGCTGACCATCGGCGAACACGGCGATTATCCGAACAACAAGATCGGTCAGAAGCTCTATCCGCGCTACGAGTTCTTCAAGCAGGTCACCGACGTCTTCCAGAAGGACGGCCGGGCGGTGCCGGTCTTCAACGACAAGCACCTGTCGTGGAAATGGCAAAACGCCCAGGAGATGGTCGCCACGGCCCGCAAGCTCAAGTTCCCCCTGTTCGCGGGCTCGTCGCTGCCGGTCACCTGGCGGATGCCGGCGGTGGACATGCCGTATGGCGCGGAGGTGGAAGAGGTGATGTGCCTGGCCATGGGCAAGGTGGACAGCTACGACTTCCACGCTCTGGAGGTGATCCAGTGCATGGCCGAGCGGCGCAAGGGCGGCGAAACCGGTGTGGTCGCGCTCCAGGCCCTGCGCGGGCCGGCCGTGTGGAAAGCGCTGGAGGCGGGCAAGTGGTCGGCGGGCGGCTGGGACCCGAAACTGCTGGAGGCGTGCCTGTGCCGCAGCCAGACGCTTGCGCAGGCCCCGACCTACAGCCAGCGGCACCCGACCCTGGCGCAGATGCGGAAATGGGTCGAAGAGCCGGTCGCTTACCGCTTCGAGTACGCCGACGGTCTGAAGGCCACGATGCTGCTGATGAACGGCCTGGTGGGGGACTTTACTTTCGCGGCCCGGCTCAAGGGCCTCGCCGAGCCGCTCTCGACGCTGTTTTACCTGCCGCCGGCCCCGAACATCGCCTACTCGGCGGCGCTGATGTCCAAGGTGGAGGAAACGTTCGTGACGGGCAAGACGCCTTACCCGATCGAGCGGACGCTGCTGACGACCGGCCTGGTGGAAGCCGGGATGCAGTCGCTGGCCGCGGACCAGAAACGGCTCGAGACGCCGCACCTGGCGATCAAGTACGAGGCGCCGAAGGAATCGACGTTTGCGCGGAGTTGAACCGTTTCCGTGGGTGCGCTGCGCGACCCACGGGGCCTGTCGGGACCGGCCTCACACAAACGCCGCCGCCACCGCGTTGGAAAGGTGAACCAGCCGCGAGTGGTTCTTCTCGTGGATGCCCGTGGTGAAGAGAATGCAGAACCCTTGCGTCCGCGGGTCAATCCAGACCATCGTTCCCGTCGCCCCGGTGTGGCCGAAGACGTGTCTGCCTAGCAGGTCGCCCCAGCTGTCCGGATTGCCGGGATGGTTGAGCCGCCAACCCAGTCCCCAGGGCTGAGTCCGGCGGACCGGCTCGGGCAGGTCGGGCAGATCGTCCAGACGGTTGGTGGTCATCATCCGGACCGCGGCCGGCGACAGTAACTGCACGTCTCCCCAGCGTCCTCCCGAGAGCATTAGCTGACAGATCACCGCGAACTCCTCCGGCGTGCTGTACAGGCCGCCCCAGGGCACGCCCAGCTGCTGCCAGTAGTCGCTGTTCCAGTCGAAATCGCTGTTGGCCTGGTAATCGGGGACCTGCACGCGGATCAGCCGTTCGCGTGGAAAGCCGCGCGAACCGAGCGCGGTCGATTTCAGTCCCAGCGGCGCGAAGATCTCGCGGCGCAAGAACTCGGCAATCGCCAGGCCGGACAGGCGCTGGATGATCTCCGCCACGACGGCCGTGCCCATGCTCTGGTAGCTGAGCCTGGTTCCCGCCTTGAACATCGGCACGGTATCACCGACGGCCCCTTCGAGGAACTTCTTTAGCGGCGCATGCTGGCGGCGCAACTCGGTGTTGTTCTCCAGCATGTCGGGCAGGCCCGAAGTGTGCGTGAACAGATGGTGGACGAGGACGTCCTCCTTGCCGTGGCCCTTGAACTCGGAGACGTAGCGGACCACGTGATCCGTCAGGTTCAGCTGGCCGCGCTCGACCAGCAGCATGGCGCCCAGGTAGGTGATTGGCTTGGTGATGGACGCAAGCAGGAACATGCCGTCCTTGCGGATCGGCGGGGCGTCCGGCTCCGGACCCTGCCGGCCGAAGAACCGCGGCGGCACGATTTTCCCGTTTCGGCCCACCAGGATGCTGCCGCCGGGGATGGGACTGTCGCGCCCGGTAGTCCACTTCTCCAGCAGGTCGTACGCCGTCTGCAGGCGGCGCGGATCGAGACCAATCTCCTCCGGCTTCGCCTGCGGCAACGCGGTAGGTTTGGCCGGGGCGTCGGCGGCTTGACCCACGACTCCGCTGGCGAGCACCGTGATTCCCACAGCCCCAGCCGCGCAGACAATGTCCCGTCGAGTCGGTTGTGATTCTGCGTTCATCATCTCTCCTCTTCGATTCGCACCAATGCCTTTTTCTCCCCTCTCCCCTTGTGGGAGAGGGGCTGGGGGGTGAGGGGTTGCTTTTGATTTATCGTTTCGCGCTCACCCGGCCGAGCGCGAAACGATAAATCAAGGCGGCAAACCCCTCACCCCCAACCCCCTCACCCACAAGGGGAGAGGGGAGCTTGCTCTCACGAGCCCCAGCTTCGCAAACGCTCCACGCTCGCGCGGTAGGGTTTCAGACTCAAGAACAGCAGCACCAGCGCGATCAGCTCCGCGCTGACGGTGACAATCAGCAGCGAGTAGCGCACCGCCTGCCTGTCCCGGAACACGTGGTCGGTGAACAGGGCGACGGCCGTGGGTCCGAGCCCCAGTCCCAGCAGGTTGACGACGAACAGGTAGATCGCGGACGCTTGTCCGCGCATGGCGTTGGGCATGATCTCCTGGATCGCGGCCGGCGCCACGCCGAAGGGCATGCTCAGGAAGAACACCACGAACACCAGCAGCACCACGGCGACATTGGCGCCCCCCAGCGGAAAGAACACGCCGACCGGGATGACGGCCAGGGTGGCGAACAGGCTCACGCGCATTGGCGCGTCGGTCAGACCAGTCCGGGCCAACCGATCGGAGAGCCAGCCGCCGCAGACGATCCCCAGGGAGCCGAACACCATGACAATGCTGCCGTAGACGATGCCGACGTCGGCCGCCTTCCAGCCATAGGTACGGATGAAAAAGGTCGGAATAAAGGCGGCGCCGCCATAGGAGGCGAAGGCGAGCATCGCGAAGCCGACGTTGTGGTAAACCACCGTTGCTCGGTTGGCGAGCAGGTAGCGGGCGACCTCGCGCAGAGGAACCTGGACGCCGGCTCCAATACCGCGTCGAGCAGGTTCGCGGATGGCCAGGGCCATCACACTGAACAGCATCCCCGCGGCGCCAAGGATGAAGAAGATGAGCTGCCAGGGGCGAACCGCGCCCAGCAGCGGCAGCTCGATTTCGCCCTGCGCCCCGGCCCAGCGGATGATCACCCCTCCGAGCACCAAGGCGAGGCCGGAGCCGAGGAAGATGCCCATCGAATAGACGCTGATCGCCGTGGCCCGCGTCTCCTTCGGAAAGCTGTCGGCGATCAGCGAATAGGCCGAGGGCGAAAGCGTCGCCTCGCCCACGCCGACGCCGAAGCGGGCCAGCATCAGCTGCCAGTAGTGGCGAGCCAACCCACAGTTGGCGGTCATCAAGCTCCAGAAGAAGACGCCGACGGCGACGAGGCCGCGACGGCTTGTCGAGTCCGCCAGCCGGCCCAGGGGAATGCCGCAGACCGTGTAGAAGAGAGCGAAGCTGAAACCCATGAGCAGACTCATCTGCGTATCGTCAATGTCCAGATCGCGGCAGATGGGCTCCACCAGGAGAGTGAGGATTTGCCGGTCGATGAAGGAGAAGACGTAAGCGACCAGCAGGATGGCCACAGCGGTCCAGGCGATGCCGGGAGCGGGATAACCCTCTTTGTCGCGATTCATGGTGTTCTCCCATTGCAGGTGGAAACCGATGGCGTCCCGCGTCAGGACAGCTCCTCCAGGAGCGCTCGCGCCTCCCGCAGATCCTGGGTGTCGAACCCTTCCGTGAACCAGCCATAGATTGCAGCCAGCTGCTGGCGTGCTTCCTCGATGCGGCCCTGTTTCCGCAGCAGACGGGCCAGGCTGGTCGCGGCTCGCAGTTCCAAGGACCGGGCTTTTTGGCGGCGCGACACGTCCAGGGCCTTGTGGAAGCAAAGCTCCGCCTCTTCTTCCCGTTGCTTGCCGCAGCCTTCCTGCGCCAGCACCAGCTCGCCCTGAACGCGGTAACACTCCGCCTTGTAATAGGATGCCCCCCTGTCGTCCTGGTTGTGGAACTCCTCCAGCAAGCGAAGTCCTTCCTCGATCTGCCCGGACTCGCCCAGGGCCTCGGCCAGCAGGACAAGAAACCGCAACCGCGATGCTTTCGAGTGCGTTCCCCCGTAGGCTTCGAGGCCCTGCCGCAGCTCCTGAATTCCTTTCTCTTGCTGGCCCTGCAGGGTCCACGCTCGGCCGCGCAGGATCATCCCGTAGGCTTGCCACTGGGCCATGCCATATTCATTGGCCAGCTCCAGGATGGCCCCGGCATACTCTTCGACGCGAGGAGCTTCTCGCCGGTACTCAGACACCAGAGCGGCGGCAACAAGAGCGAAGGCCTTGCTCGAGGGATTGGCCAGCTCGCGCCCCAGCGCGAGAATGTCCGGCAGCCTCTCCTGGCTCCGATCCGGATAACCGAGATACCACAAAGCCAGGGCCGCCCAGCTCCGGCAGCCGATGATGGGGTTCAGACTGACCACCAGGACGGCGGATTGCTTATGCCGAGAATTGGAGAGGGCAATGGCTCTCTCCGTCTGCTCAAAAGCCTGGTCGAACTCTCCACTGTAGAAATGGGTGACCCCGAGCACGTAATGCGCCTCGAAAAGAAGGGCGTTGTCCCCCGCGCTTGCGCCAACCGGAGCAGCTGCTCCGCGATTTCGCGACCACGGACCAGATCGTTTCGGACCAGGCAAACGAGCCAGGCGCCGCAGAGCATCCCGAACCCCTGGGACCGGTCCCGGACGCTCTCGCAAAGCTGGCAGGCCCGCTGGTACGCTTCCTCGATCTCCGGAGCGCCAAAACCCAGCCGAGCGGCAAGGGCCGGCGCGAGAATGCCCAGCAATTGCAGCTCCTGCTGATCGCGTTCCGCGTTTGCGGCCAGTTTGGTCAGCAGGCCCAGCCCGCGCCGGCACAGCTCGATCACTTCCTGAAAGGCGTGGATGCCGACGGCCCGCTGAGCCGCCGTCTGGTAATAGGAAATGGCGCGTTGCCAGTCCCGGGCCGACTCGAAAAGGAAAGCCAGCTCGGAGGCGATTGTCTCCGCTTGCTTTTCCCCCAGCAAGCCCAGGAGAGCCAGGGCCACGGCACTGCTCAGGGCCGCCTTGCGCGTCGGCCGGAGACGGAGAGAAGCGTGCAGGGCGTTCTGGTAGAGGAGGTGGACGAAGGCATAGCGGAGCGTCAGCGTGCCGTCGGGGAACTCCTGTTCCCGGAGCAAGCGCACGAAAGCAAAAGTGCGTTCCAGCGCTTCCAGGCGTTCCTCCACGTCCGCGGCGTCCTGGTTCAGCACACGCGCGAGCACGGCGGAGTCAAACTCCTGACCCTGGACGCTGGCCGCCACGAGCAACTGCCGATCGGCCTCGCTCAGCTGGTCGATCTTGCGCTGGACCATGCTGCGGACCGACTCGGGCAGTTCCCGTGCCAGGTCGGGAATGGCGCGGGCCAGCACCCAGCGGCCGCCCTCTTCGGCCAGGACGCCCTGGTCACGCAGATAGCGCAGCAGCTCCACCATGAACAGGGGATTGCCGCCCGTCCGGCTGTGCAGCAGCTCGGTGAAGTCGGCCGGGAAGCGGTGTTCCGGAAACGTCAGCGCCTGGTAGCGTTCCAGATCGTCTCGGGTAAGCAGTTCCAGGCTCAGCTCGTGGAAGAGGCCGCGCGCCTGCATGTCGCGTTTGAGGGCCAGGAACGGATGCTTGTTCAGTACCAGGTCCGCGGGCCGATAACTCAGGACCACCAAGAGCCTCTGCCCGGCCACGCGGTCTGCCAGGTAAGCCAGCAGGTCGATCGTGGAGACGTCGGACCAGTGCAGATCCTCCAGGAACAGCACCAGAGGCCGCTGCCGCGACATTTCCAGGAGGAAGGTGCCCAGTTCGCGCTTCATTCGTTCCGGCGAGGCCGATTGCAATTCCGCGGTCAGCCGTCCAAAGGCCGAATCGTCGGAGGTCGGCGGCGCGATCTGGACGTACCACGTCGGCGCCAGCAATCGCAGGGTCTGGGCGGCGGTCTCCCGCCCTTCGCCCTGGAGCAGACATTCGAGCGCTTCCAGCACCGGCAGGTAAGCCCCGGTGCCGGCCAGGCGTTCCGAACAGCGTCCGCGGGCCGCCGAGCCAGCGAGGGGTCCAGCCGCGATTTCGACCAGGAAGTCCTCGACCAGCGTGCTCTTGCCGATGCCGGGCTCGCCGGCGATGCCCAGCAGCAGGCCCCGGCCGGCGCAGGCCGACTCGAAGGCGTGTCGCAACTCCGCACGTTCCCGGACCCGGCCCACGGTTTGGCGGCGGGAGGGCACTGCCACAGTCCCGGTCCGCGGCCCGGAGGCGGACAGGCTCAGCTCGGTCAGGGCTCGATCGACCTCCGCGGCCGAGGGCCGCAGCCGGGCGTCCTTCTCCAGCATCGCCCGCACCAGAGCATCCAGGGCCACGGGCACGTCGGGATTCAGCCGGGCGGTCGCCAGGGCGGGACGGGAGAGGATGGAGTGCAGCACTTCGAGCTGGGACGGGGCCTGGAACGGATGCTGGCCGGTCAGCAATTCATACAGGACCAGCCCAAGTGAGAAAACGTCGCTTCGGCTGTCCACGACTTCGCCGCGGGCCTGTTCGGGCGAGAGGTAGCGCACCGTGCCGAGGATGGTTCCTGGACTGGTGATGTCCGTAGCTTGCGCAGGCGAAGGTGCTCCGAGCAGAAAGGGCCGTGCCAGTCCGAAGTCGAGTACCTTGAGGTAGCCATCGGCACGCACCATGAGGTTCTCGGGCTTGATGTCTCGATGCACGATCCCCGCCGCATGGGCCGCAGCCAGGGCCCGCGCGGCCTGACTTCCCAGCCGGATCACCTCGGCCATAGCCGGACGCTCCGCCGCCAGCGCCCGCAGGGTGCGGCCCTGGACCAGCTCCATCACGAAGAACGGTTGTCCCTGATGTTCGCCCAGATCGTAGATGGTGCAGATGTGCGGATGGTTGAGTGCGGAGGCCGTGCGCGCCTTGCGCTGGAAGCGGGCCAGCGCATCTCGATCCCCCGCGGCGCTGGCGGGCAGGACTTTCAGGGCGACCTCTCGTCCCAGGCGTGGGTCGCGGGCGCGGTAAACGACGCCCATGCCGCCGCGTCCAAGCTCGTCCAGGACCTCAAAGCCGCCGATGACCGACAGCGGTTGCTCCGCGAACGAGGCCGGCAAGCCTTGGACGTGGCAAGTGGTCGCGAGTTCGGCGGCTCGGCCCGAAGGTTTGTCCTCCCCAGAGACGCCCAGGGGTTCGTTGGCAGACTCGGCCATTGGCTGGCTCTCTCCTGTTCTGGGTGCAGCAAAGTGAAATCCCGCTTCAGGACATTTCCTCCAGCAGCGCCCGCGCCGCCTGGAGATCGGCAGTGTCGAACCCTTCCGTGAACCAGCCGTAAAGCTCGGCCAGTTGCCGGCGGGCTTCCTCCTTGCGCCCCTGGGTCCGCAGCAGACGGGCCAGGCTCAGCGTGGCTCGCAGCTCAAGCATTTTTGCACTCTGACGGCGTGCTGTTTCGATGGCCTGACGGAAGCAATCCTCGGCTTCCTCTTGTCCGGAAATCCCGAGTTTCGTCTGTTTTGCGTAGCCAGAGGTTGCTTGTTTCAGGAGCAACTCACCCTTGAGGCGCTGAACCTCCACCAGGTAATGAGCGATTCCTTTTCGCTGAATCGAGAGGGATTCCTCCAGGAGGACAAGCCCTTCCTCCACTCGGTTTCTCTGTCCCAACGCTTCGGCCGCCAGGGCCAGGATGCGCGGCAGGGCCGTTTCGGTACCCGTTTGACGGAGTGCAGCGAGCGCTTCCTGCACCTGGTCGATGCCGCCGGGCTCTTTCCCTTGCACGGCTCGAGCCCAGACGTGAAACGCGAGTGCATAAGCCTTCCAGAAAGTGAGGCCATGTTCTTCCGCCAGCTTCAGGGCCTCGGACGAATACTGCTCAACGCTCGCCGGATCCTTCAGCTGAACCGAGAAGCTGGCGATGGCGATCAGAGCGACGGCTCGGGCAGGAGAGGCACTCTCTCGGCCCAAAGCCAGGAGGCTCGGGAGCAGCGCCCGCGCCTGATCGGGGTAGCCCAGAAACCAAAGAGACAACGCCGAATACACGCGACAACCGACGGTGGGATTGCTGCCCAATGCGAAGGCGGGAGATTCCATGGTGCGGGGTCGATCCAGGGCAATGACCTTGCGAAAGTGTTCGAGAGCCTGGGCGAACTCTCCCTGGCAGAAGCGGTTGTGTCCGGCGGCAAAGTGAGCCTCGAAAAGGAGGCTCTCGTTGCCGGCGCCCTGGGCAATCTGGAGCATTTGCTCGGCCCGGTCATTCGCTTTGCTGATCTTCACTTGGTGCAGCGAAATGAACCACGCCCCCGCGAGCGCTCGAAACGTTTGCGAACTGTCTCCCGTTTGCTGGCAGAGTTCCAGGCCTCGCTCGTAGACCTGCTCCGCTTCCGGGTCTCCCAGCCCCCTGGTCACGAGCAGAGCCGTGCCCAAAACGTCCAGCAGCGAAATCTCTTGTTGAGTTCTCTCCGAATCATTCGGAACTTTGGCAAGCAACTCCAGCCCCCGGCGAGCCAGCGCAACCACCTCCTGAAAACCATGAATGCCGGCTGCCCGCCGAGCTGCCAGCAAGAAATAATGAATGGCGCGCTTCCAATCGCGGGCAGCCTCGAACAGGAATGCCAGCTCGGAAGCGACCGTTTCCGCCTGCTTGTCCACGAGGAAGGTGAGGATGGCCTGGGCCACGGCTGCGCTCAACGCCCCTTTGCGTGCCGGCCGCAGCGAAGTGTACAGGGCATTCTGGTAAAGGACGTGGACGAAAGCGTAGCGGAGGGTCAACGTTCCGTCAGGAAACTCCTGCTCGCGGAGATGCCGGACGAAGGCGAAGTCGCGTTCCAGCACTTCCAGGCGTTCCTCAATCTCCGCGGCGTCTCGCTCCAAGGCCCCGGCCACCACAGCCGAGTCGAACTCCTGGCCCTGGACGCTGGCCGCCACGAGCAGTTGCCGATCGGCCTCGCTCAACTGGTCGATCTTGCGCTGGACCATGCTGCGGACCGACTCGGGCAGCTCCCGGGCCAGGTCGGGAACGGCACGAGCCAGCACCCAGCGGCTACCCTCTTCGGCAAGGACGCCCTGGTCGCGCAGGTAGCGCAGCAGCTCCACCATGAACAGGGGATTGCCGCCCGTCCGGCCGTGCAGCAACTCCGTGAAGGCAGCTGGAAAGCAGTGTTCGGGGAAGGTGAGAGCCTGGTAGCGTTCCAGATCATCCCGGCTCAGCAGTTCCAGACTCAACTCGTGGAAGAGTCCGCGTGCTTGCAGGTCGCGTTTGAGGGCCAGGAACGGATGCTTGTTCAGCGCCAGATCCGCGGGGCGGTAGCTCAGGACCAGCAAGAGCCTCTGGCTGGCGACGCGGCCTCCCAGGTAGGCCAGCAGATCGATGGTGGAAACGTCGGCCCAGTGCAGATCCTCCAGGAACAGCACCAGAGGCCGCTGGCGTGCGATCTCCTGGAGAAAGACGCCCAGCTCGCGCTTCATCCGCTCCGGCGAGGCGGAGCGCAGCTCCGCCGTCAGGCGTCCGAAGGAGGAATCGTCCGAGGTCGGCGGCAGAACCTGGACGTACCAGGTTGGGGCCAGCAGACGCAGAGTTTGGGCCGTCGTCTCGCGGCCTGCGCCCTGGAGCAGGCAGTCCAGCATCTCCAGCGACGGCGAGATAGGCCCCCGTGCCCGCCAGCCGTTCCGAGCAGCTCCCGCGGGCCACAGTGCAGGCCGTTGGTCCAGCGACGATTTCGGCGAGGAAGTCCTCGACCAGCGTGCTCTTGCCGATGCCAGGCTCACCGGCGAGGCCCAGCAGCAGGCCACGGCTGGCGCAGGCCGACTCAAAGGCTGTCCGCAGCTCCGCACGTTCCTTGGCTCGACCCACGCTTTGGCGCCGAACGGACGGGGGCTGCGGTTGGCCCGGCCCGCTGCGAAGCAACCGGAACACTCAACTCGGTCAGGACTCGATCAACCTCCGCGGCGGAAGGCCGCAGCCGAGCGTCCTTCTCCAGCATGGCCAGCAACAACGAATCCAGCACCTGGGACACTGCTGGGTTCAACCGTGACAACCGGCAGAGGAGGACGCGAAAGGATGGCGTGCATCACTTCCAGCCGGGAAGCGGCCTGGAACGGATGCTGGCCGACGAGCAACTCGTACAGGACGAGTCCCAGCGAGAAGACGTCGCTTTGCTGTCCACGATTTCGCCGCGTGCCTGTTCGGGCGAGAGGTAACGCACCGTGCCCAGGATGGTCCCCGGACTGGTGATGTCCGTGGCTTGATCCGCCGCAGGCGCTTCGAGCTGGAAAGGGCGGGCCAGCCCAAAGTCGAGGACCTTGAGGTAGCCATCGGCGCGGACCATGAGGTTTTCGGGCTTGATGTCCCGATGGACAATCCCCGCCGCGTGAGCCGCTGCCAGGGCCCGGGCCGCCTGGCTTGCCCAGCCGGATCACCTCCGCCAGAGACGGCCTCTCGGCGAGCAGCGCTCGCAGCGTGCGGCCCTGAACCAGTTCCATGACGAAGAACGGCTGGCCTTCGATGTTCGCCCAGATCGTGGATGGTGCAGACGTGCGGATGGTTCAGAGCCGAGGCCAGGCGTGCTTCGCGCTGAAAGCGTGCCAGCGCGTCTCGATCGGCCGCGGCGCAGGTGGGCAGCACCTTGAGTGCGACCTCGCGTCCCAGGCGGGGATCGCGGGCCCGGTAGACCACGCCCATGCCGCCCCGGCCCAGCTCGCCCAAGATCTCAAAGCCGCCGATGACTGACAGCGGTTGCTCGGCGCACGAGGCCGGCACGCCGCGGACGTGGCAAGTGGTCGCGAGTTCGGCCGCTCGCGCCGAGGGCTTATCCTCCGGAGAGTCACCCTGAGGTTCGTTGGCAGATTCGGCCATTGGTCGGCTTTCTCCTGTTCCGGGATGCCAGGACCGTTCTGCTTTCCACCTGCGCCGACCGCTTGCGCGGAAGAACAGCAAGGAACGCCGCCAAGAGCAAAGCGATTGTCCGGGCGGAAAGGGAAGCCCCATCCGGACTCAGTGCGAGAAATTCGGGGACCAGCGCTCAGGGTCGGGATGGTTGACCTAGCATAGCAACCCCGGCGCGAAATAGCGAGACCCACGGCAGGACAGCTGCTTGCCTGACCGAGGGCCTCTGGCTTTCGCTCCGAACGTCCGTTGCCGGTTCTTGACCGCTGCTCGGGAAATGTGACGGCATGCGAATGGGTGAGGATTTTACTTGCGGCGTGCAAAGATCCAGCCCATAGTGAGGTCTGCTCGTCCTGTGGAGAATCGTTCATGAGCTGGTTGAGCAAATTCTTCGGAAGGTCCCCGGACCCCCTGAAGCCACCCCCCGGCACCGTTCCGGCGACCCTGTCCCTCGTGCCGGGGCAACTTTCCGTGCGGGTTTGCCGGCACAGCATCCCCAATGGTGCCGAACAAATCCCCTGCTGGACCTACGTTACAGACGGGCTCTGGAAACTCGGCCAGAAGGAGTTGATCTTCTCGCTGCGCCGCCGGCCGGAAGAGGAGCCCCAGGCCTTTCCGCAAGATCCAGTGCAGTTCTTCCTGCAAGTGCATCGCCTGGCCCAGGAGGGGCGGCTCGGTCGATGCCGGCGGACACACGTGCTTGCGCAGCCCCGCGGGCTTCCTGGGTACGACCGAGCTGACGGGATTCACTTACGTCCGGCCTGAGCTGCTCCCGGGAGTGGAGTTGCCTCCTCTGGACCGCGCCCTCACCGCGCTGCTGCTGACGAAAGAGGAGGCCGAGGTGGTTCAGACCCTTGGCGGCTACCGTCTGACCGCGCTGCTGGGAGACAGCACCCGCTACTACCCCTGTCCTCCCTGGTCGGAGCGCGGCCGGCGTCCGGTCCTCACCCCGCACGACCTGGCACAGAGCCTGCTCGGGAAGATGCCCCTGGCCGGTTGCCCGGCCGGCTTTGCCCGCATGTTCCTGCCGCCGCAGGCGCCGACTCCTCCGGGGGTGGACCGGACCCTGCCGGAAGTCGGCAAGCGCATCACGCTCTTCCTGCCCGAGGAGGTCAGGGCGCAGCTCCAGGAAGCATTGTCGCCCTTCCCCGAGAGCTGGGCCCTCGCCTTGCTCACTCAGCCGGACCCGGAAGCGAACGTCCGCCTGGTCTGGCGACCGGGGGACCGGGAGATTCGGACCATCACGCCCCACCACAGTGACGGCAGTTGCCTGACGGGCGGCTTTGTCGCGCTGGTGGCCGAGCCCTCGCTTCCCGAGGGAGCGCGGGTGGCCGAGGACGGCTTCCTGGCGGCGTTCGGCCCGACCAATCAGGCCCGCTTTCGGGAGGCCATCTCGACCGGACAGCCCTTCGTCCTGCCGCCCGCTCAACCGGACCTGGCCGAGTTCTGCCTGGAATGGCTGCCCGCGAAGCCTTCGCAAGCGCCGGCAAGCCCGGCAGGGACCGAGGCGCCAGACAAGACGGCAGCATTTTTCGTCCATCAGATCATGCTCTATCAGCCGGACGAAGTGCTGCGTCAGCGTGTCGGCAACGTGTCGATCCTGGGTTCCTTCTTGAAGCGCGTGGAGGAGGAAGCCAATCAGTTCTGGTCCGCGCTGCCGCCTGGGGAAAGCCGGGCCGTGCTCCTGGTCGTGGCCCTGCGACCCGGAGGCCGCAGCCGCTTCTGGCCGGAGGAGAATCCCCCCGGTCTGGATCGAAGGTCAGTGGAAGAAGTCGTGGCGCGGCTGCAACGCTTGCCGCCGCCCCTGGTGCATAGCGGGCCGGTGGCCGTGGCGCTCCAGGCGTCGCTGTGGTCCCAGGGCGGCAAGCCCGGAGGCTGGCCCTTCATCCCCACGGAATGGCAGCAAGCCTGCGGCCAGGAGAACCTCCTGGTCCCCGATGGCGTCCTGAAGATCGTCTGGCCCGAGTAAGCTCCGTCCCTTTGCGGAACCAGGGAGTTGAGATAGAATCATCCAGACCCGGAGAGGTGCCGGAGCGGCCGATCGGGCCGGTCTCGAAAAGCGATACCCAGGTTTTTCGCACCTCCCGCAAAACACGTCAAACCCCTGCAATTTCAGGGGTTTTCGCATTTCCCGGCTTTCTCTCGAAACGTCCCGAAACGTCCCGAAACGCGCCCTTCCGGTAGTAAATACTACCGCTCTTCCCGGCAACGGAAAAAACCCGCCAGGATGATTGGCGGGGCCGCCGGGTTCGGGTTATTGTCCTGGCGGTCCAGCTGCCGCACCAGTTCCAATCGGGCAATCACAACCCGCCAGTAACACGGATCGCACGCCTCTCCCGCGTCCGCCAAGGGGGCGGGGTTGTGCCCGTGTCCCGTGATTGCCTCACCGCACAGACAGCATGTTCGACGCTCTTGTTTCTCGCTCATTTCCCCCCTCCCTTCCGTGTGCCAGTCTTGCCCTTGCCCTTTGGCCTACCGACCGGCTTGACCAGTTCATCGCTCAGCGCATCGGTGGTTGGCGTAGGGGTGAACCCATCTCGCCTCAGCTGCTCCATGATGGAGTATCGGACGTACCCTGAAACTGATCGCTCTGTCTTCTCTGCTGCCTGGGTAATCAAATCGATGAACCACGGCTCGGCTACCACATCGAGCCGGGCTCTGCCAGATTTCTTCGGACGCGGCATCTCTCTTTCTCCTGAAAAAGGGAGCGATCCTGTCCCATCTATCATACGGATGAATCCGGAAAGAATCCAGATAATTAAATTGATTTATCAGGAATCTATCCGTATAATTTATGCAGATGGGTGGCAGGGAATCAGAACCTCTGATCGGGCCAGCCATCAAGCAGACAGGAGCAAGTGACCATGAGCGAGAACACGAACGAAGTGAAGGGTCAAAGCCGCAAGGTCTACGCGAGCCTGGAAGATGCCAAGAGCGCTGGCATCCCGAAGGATGAGGAGACCGGCAAGGAACTGAAGGTGCGGTTGTTCGCCCTCTGCAACAACGGGACTCCGGCCGGCTTCGTGTATGCCAGCCACACGGGAGAGGCAGTGCAGATCGGCGCGAGGGCAGCTGGTTGGTCAGCTGAAGTGGCTGAGGGCAAGGGTCGGGTCTCTGCTGAAGCTCGGCTCCTGACCATGTCCGATGAGGAGCTGGAGGCCCTGCTGGCGAAGAGGAAGGCCGCTCTGAACGGCAGCAACACGACCAGCGAGGAGAAGCCGGCAGCGAAGAAGCCCGGCAAGGGCAAGTAGCCGCTGAGAGGAAGTGGGTGGGGAGTGTTGGTCAAGCTCAACCTCATCACCCTGAACGCGGTCAACCGCGTCAAGGTCAGCAGACAGCAAGCCCGGCAGCTGGTCCTCGCCAGCCAGTTCATCAGGCTCGGTTTCTGGTCTGGTTGCGACTGGATGACGGTGGATGTCAGCAAGCGCCACGCACTCGGCATCGTTCGAGGTCTGAGGCAATTTGACCTGATTACCGGATACGGCGGCTGCCAGATCAACCTGTGATCTGCACTGCAACCAGGGGGCCTCGCCCAGCCCCTTCCCTCTCATCCACACAACCATCAGGAGTACAGACCATGACGAAAGCAAGCGCGGCGGCGAGGGAAGGGCGGACGATTCGGGGGACGGACCACGATTCTCGGACATGGCTTTCCTCCTGAACAGGTAATGTGGTTGTGTGTTCAGTATGAACACCAGATCATTGACTGATTCCGATTGCCCTGTCAACCAAAAAAAAGAAAAAAGTGGTTTCGGGCGGCGAGCCGTGGTATCCTAAATCAGTGGTGGGATACAGAACAACAACCGTGCTAGGCAGCCGAGCCGTGCTATCCAGCCGGGCCGTGATAGGCAACCGAGCCATGCCGAATGCCGAGACAGCGTTCGTCGCCAAGATCCGCGAGCAGATCGCGTTCTTGCGGGACGAGGAATACGCCTACATGGAGATGCATGTGTACGTCTCAGGTATCGCTGAGCCTTGGGTGTTCGGGCCGGATGACGAGTTCGACTTTGATGGCGAGGAGATCCTAGTCGTGCGACTGGGGCCGACGAGCGAAAACGAGAACCAAGGTGTGCCGGAGTACGTCTTCCCGCTCCGGCAGGTGGTGGCGACCGAACTGGCGATCAGCGAGGAGTGAGGTCGATGCGGTGGATACTGCCAGGTGGGGCTGTGCTGGACGGGGGTAGCCGGAATAGTGCCGAACAGCTGGTGGCATGCCGGCCACTGGTCGCGGTATTGGAGCAGAGGAGCCGGCCGAAGCTGGACGAGCGGCGCGCAAGTGTGATCCTGAAGCGAACGCAATGCCGGCGCTACGGCTGCTGGGGTAGACTCGCCCCAATGAAGCGAGATAGCGCTGGGCGTGACTTGAAATGTATGGATTGTGGTTGTCCGGACTGGTCAGATCCCCGGAAACTGTGACTGCCTGGTTGTACTGTGACTGCCGGGGTCTATTTGTTTGTCACGAGCCTTTCTGCTTCAGCCCACTTTTGGTTACTGAGATGTGCCCTGTTGTCATGTCAATGTCAAACTGCTTCTTGACGTACTCCTGGATAGCAGTAGGCCCTGCATCTGGCCCCAATGCCGTCAGCGCACGACGAACCGCCTCAATCTTAGTAATCTCTTCCTGTTGCCCCTGCCTTATTGTTTCGATCCCCGGAGCTGTCTGTGAGCTGCCAATCCTTGCTTGACCTTTACCTGGCACCATACCCCGTGCCACTTCCAACTGCTTGATCTGGTCCTCTGTAAGGGCTGCCGGCTCCCCCTCCCAACCATTTCGTCCCTTATACATCTGAGCGCGGATAGACGAATCAGGGACTGTTTCCAGAGCGAGGTTATTCAAGGCATTTCGGGCATCCTGGAAAGACCAGCCCTCACGTCCCATCCACATCAGCACTCTCTTGACAGGGTAGCCGAAGAGTTGATACCGCTGCGCACCCATAGTCAGGGTGGCACCCTTCTTGCCCAGCCGGGTAAGGACTTCCCCTTTGCCGGTCAGTTCACGCCATCTTTTCCCACCAGGCCCGCTGGCCCGTAGAGCCGCTTCGAGGTGGGCAATGTGTTCAGGAGCCAGCTTGGCATGTTTCCCCTGACCCTTGCGTCCGAAATACAGGCAGGTGTTGATACAGCCGTCGCTGACCATCTCCCGCTTCAAGTGGTTCAAGGTAGGCCGAGCGTCTTTGTATGTCCAACCATGAGCGCCCATCCACCGGATGACCGAAGAGACTGAGAATCGTCCAAACAAGGGAGGAATCTTGCCGGTCCCGCCATCCTTATCTCCACCATTCACGGGCCCCTTGTCTTTTCCTTGTGGTATCGCGAGGTCGTCTAGGTGGGGAATTAGGGCTTTCTCCAGCCGAATCATCGCGTCGATCATAGCATCCTGAATCGCTGGCCATTTCGACTCCTGGCTCTCGTAGCCGCCAAGTGTGATGAGGTGAGCAATGCGGTAAGCCTGCTTCTGCTGGCGGCGGCGCCAGAACAACTTGCCGCCGAATGTCTTCTCGATCTCTTCCTTTTGGCAGTGTAGATACCGGAAAATGTACTTGTTTTCCTGCTCCTTCCCTGCTCCACGGTTGATATACAACTCGACACGACCCCGTTGCTGTTGGATGACGTAGACGAAGGGCACTCCCCGCAAGCCGAAACTGGCCCTGATAAATTGGGACTCGCCAGGGGTGATGTTTGTGTGCAGCGTAGTCTTCACTTTTGGACGGCTGAGAAGCCCTTGCCAGAATCTTTCGGCCGTCTTGTTGGACGAGGAGATAATACCGGAGCCAGGATCTGCGGGAGGCGGGAGAAGTTGATCTACGGGTAATAAGCCCGGAACGGACCCTGCTGGCGTCCAGGCAGGCATGCCAGGTTTCCAAATCAATGAAGCCTGGGTCAATTGGCCTCCCTGGTGCAACCGGCGCAACTCATCTGCAAGGACAGGACCACGCGAAACACCGCTTGCGTCAAGATAATGCCAGAGGTCAACCAGCGGAGGACTCACTCCTTCCGAGGGACCAGCAGGCTTCGGTCCTGTCGGTGGCGTGGGAACGAGGCTGCTGATCCGGTCTGCCAGGGCGGCGGCGTCTTTCGGCCGATCCTCGGGATTATGCTCGAAGCACTGCTCCAACAGCGCTATCATCTCCGCAGGAACACCTTGCTCGGCGAACCTCTTCTTCCACGCCCCTCCGAGCGGAGGCTCCTTGGTAGGATCGCCCATCAGCAGCTGATACCACATCACTCCCAGGGCATGAACGTCGTCACGGGGGTCCGCTTGATCGCCTGCCTTCTGCTGCGGTGAGGCATACAGCGGAGTGCAGGAACCGTGGGCCATCGTCGCCAGCAGATCCCCCTTGCTCGTCGTCCCATAGCGCTCGGCGAGCACTTGCGTCTCAGCTACTATTGCTCCGATACCGAAGTCAGCAACAAGGAAAGTCCACCGCCCCTCTTTCGTTCGTCTGGCCAGCACGTTGGCTGGTTTTAGGTCTCGGTGGATCACTGGAGGGGATAAGCGGTGCATCCTGCCGACCGTCTCGGCCAGTACGCGAATGATAGTGCGGGCTTGTTCGACCCGCTTCTCGGTAGGTAACTTCTGCATGCGCCGGATCAGGCTGGTCAGGTCTCCACCCTCAATGTACTCGTATTCCAGGCAGATCGGTTCGGTGTCGAGATAGGCATTCTTGAGCGTAACGATCCCTTTCTCGACCTTTTGCATCATGACTTGATCGAGTAGAGCTGCTTCATGACGCAACGATGTTGCAGCCGTTAGATCCAGGCAGAATTTAAGAGCGACAGGCGGAATGCCTTTGAACTGGGTATGCTGGGCCTTCCAGACCTCCCCAAAGCCGCCGACACCGAGCAACTGGGTCAGTTGCCAGGGGACGCCTGGTAACGGTTTGTCTCCGACCTTGAACCTTGGCAAGCGGGACGGCAACAGCGGAACCAGATCCTTTGCACTTTTGAGCGTGAAGTAGCTTGGCACGGTGGTTCCGGTCGGATCTTCGGGCCGGCGGAACGAGCTGCGAATCCAGCCCGGCACCTCTTCAGTAAGTCTTGATCGCCTCCTTAACTTGTCGGGGGTTGATTGCCGGCCACTTCCTCAACGACCTGTTCAACTGCTGTCTTGACTTGCTCTCGGCAGGTGCTGCGGCAATCTGCTTTCAGGTCTCCTTCAACCGGACGTGCTGCTCCTTGGTCTGTTTCAATCGGCCCAGACTTCCTCACTGACCTCCCATAGGACGCCGACAAAGGGTATCTCTCCGAGCAGCGCCTTGAGGCCCTTGCTGACGAGTGCCCCTCCCAGACAACGCAGAAACCCAAGCATGGGAGTCTCCTGGTGTACCTTCCATCAGCGGTCGGTCGCGTACAAGCGTACCGGTCGGGGGTCCGGACGATTGAGCTATTCACGGTTTAGTTGCGATTATACGCAAGGAGCGTGCCAATCGCTAGTGGATCTGCACGATCTTAGCAGGGATTGGCGCAACCGATGAGTTAACAGCCTGTTGCATCAACAGGAATCGGTTTCAGTGGAGAGAAGCTGTCAACACCCGGAGCCGCCAAAATGGCAGTCGGCCCTGGAGGCTTGTCAGTGGCAGCTGTCGAGCCTACATCAGCAAGGAGCGGCCGGTTGCTGGAGGTAGCGATGCTGCGGCGATACGCCGCGGAAGGTCCATCTGCCAGCCAGGCACAGTTCGCTTCCCGGACCTTTAACAGGTCAAACGCCCGGGAAGCCCGTGCCCACCGGAGGTCAGTAGCTCGGCAGCCGTTATGCGTTGTCGGTTCCAGCTATGCAAGAGCAGCCCGTGCTTCAGAAGGGCAACCACTCGATTCGATTGTCCCATTCGGCCGGATCGCTTGCCAAGGCAACCATCGCGATGGCCTCGATAGCGTTAGCAATCAAAGTCCAGGGCTTTAAGACAAAGACACCTGGCATGGGTAGCCCCTGATCGACCCGTTCCAGGGCGAAACTGAGCATGGTACTCTTGTCATTCGTGAGTAGAATACGGTTCTGTTCGGCAGCCCAGGCCAAGACGAGCGGGTCAGTAGCCCCATCCCTCCCGGACAGGCCGACAACATCTTGGGCGCGTATCAAATCCACGGCTGGGTGGTGCCTGCGTACCCCATCAACCACTCGACCATCGAAGTCCTCATCACTCAGCAGGCGAAGCATTGGTGGCTTTCCTCCTCGCCCAGCGATCCTTGATTTGCGCTTTCAATTCCGCATTCGATGGTTGAGAAGCCTCGATCTTCTGTCGCAACTCCTCCGCTTCCCGCTTTCGCCGGGTCAGGTACTCATCAACAACATCTCGATAGCGGAGGTAGTAGGCAATGACTTCCTGAATTTCGGCCAATTGGAGAGTGTCGTAACCTCTGGCTATGTCTTCTGGCGATGCCCCAGCCTTGAACTCGTTAATGATCGTGTCGAGGCGGACACGCGACCGGCCCGCGTAGATGTCGGCGTGTTCATCCATGTACACCGGGGCAACACTCATCGAACCTAGTTGCCCCGGCAGCGGGTATTGCCAACCAGCAAGCGCTTCGCGGCGCAACCTTTCCAGATCCAATAAGACGGCGGTCAACTGCTCGGCTCTCGGCAACGGCTTACCGCCAAGCACGGCTGCCCGTTCCGCCAGGAGTTGCGCATCCTGCACGATGCCGAAACATTGCTGCAAGCTATGGAGGAAAGCACCGTGGACGGCGCGTGCGGCCTCGACTTGGCCCTGCTCAATTGCGTGGCGCAAGCCGTCCCATTTCGACCGAATCTTCGCTGGAAGATCCAGGGCGGCGTTAACGAACTCTTGGGTATGTTGAATGAATGCACTCGCATCGACTTGCACACGCTCGCGGGCCGAGGCGGCATTGGCGAGGGGAGTATCGAGTAAGGCCGTCTCTTTCATTGGACCAGTTCCTTTCCAGGGTTGTGGAATGGCCAACAGTCAGCGGGCTCAGGTAACAACTGCGATTATACCACATCCGTCAGGAGACACCACAGGGAAGGGGGCGACCCCAGTCGCAACCAGGTCTCCTTCTTTGGGTTCGGGCGATTCGGGTTTGTCGCTCAGCTCCTTCAGTCCGCACGGAAGAGGGACCGGGGTTGGGATGCCAGCGAGTCGTATGGCTTCCTCGATCAGGTCGTCAATGCTGCTCCAGTCGATGTCTGGCCAACCCAACCGGCGGTACTCGGCTTTCACAACCTGCATCACTGGACTTTGGATCCAGGGATCCCCCGGCCGGAAGCGGGGCTGAAACAGCCTTCAGAACACCGGAGGAGCCGGCCTGCCCGTATCGCTGAAGATCACCGCAAGGATGCCGTACACCGCGTATTCATCGGTGACCAGGAAGCGAAAACGGTGGCCCCGACCCATCTCGGCATCGAAGATCGACAGTTCCACCCAGAACATGGGAGACCCGGGAGCCACTCGGAGAGACTCGTCCAGTCGGTAGTGGTCCCCATTCGTGCCGAGCATCGCCCGCAGGTTGGCAAAGATCCCTTCGCGGGCCAGATCCGAGAGCCCATCGAAATTCTGGTACGTACGCCTCGACATTCTCTCTGACGTCAACGGTGCAGGCCATGCCGGGCTCACTTCCGCTTCTTTTGGAGGTCGGCAAGGATCTCGTCCACGGAGCGGAAACCTTCGCGGTTCAGCGGATCGCCCATTCGTGGAATGGAAGCAACGTCAACGGCTGGCAAGGGAGTCTCGGCCCAGATGCGGAGTGCTTCGGCTTTCTGCAGCAACCCCCGCATTGCCTCCTGGCGATCTTTCAGATGCAGAAACTGCTGAGCCATTCGTTGATCGAGGGAGGCAGATTGAAGCAGCAAAAGAGTGGCCTCCACACTCTTGAAGATGCCCCGAATCCCCACCTCAACTTCCCGGCATTCCCGAAGCAATTTGCGGTGTTCCATGCCCAGTGTCAGCTTGTCACGGAGAAACTCCCAGTGCCGCTCGGCCAGGTCGCTGAGAAGGAAACTGGCATGAATCATTTCCGTGGCAGCATCCGGCAGGAGAGGTTGCCTCCGACTGGCCTCCAGTTCGTTAGAAGTTCGCCGCAGATTGTCCTGGATCATCTGCGATACGAGTGTATCGATCATCAGGTCAATCCTCCATTTGTGACGCCGGGAAGTATCTCCAGCCATCGGCAATCGTCTTGAGATCAACCTCGCTCACCGGCAATTATCCTGACCGTCACGGATTTTGGGGGAGTGCCAAAAGAGGGCCCGAAGGGACGGCGTGTGTTGGTGGCGTGTTGGCGGTGTCGCTTTTTTGTCATCGGTGGGGCAAGCACGGACACGCCGGGGCGCCTCCTGGCCAGACCGCCAGCATTTTGCGCCGTTGGCGGTGTGGCGGCCTCACCCCTTGGGGCTCGGCGTTCCCTCCTGTGGTACGAGGGCCGCAAGCCCGGAGGCTGGCCCTTCATCCCCACGGAATGGCAGCAAGCCTGCGGCCAGGAGGACCTCCTGGTCCCCGATAGCGTCTTGAAGATCGTCTGGCCTGAGTAACCGCCGTCCCTTTACGGAAGAATTTCGGCCGCCAGCGATTTCCCGCCCAGGCAGGCCTCAAGCGGATCCACCCGGGCCAACAGGTGGCGAGCCAACTCAGGCCGGGTGCGGACTGCCTGTCGTGCCAGTTCGTTGTTGTCCGTCGTCATGCCGACTCCTCTGGGGATGCCGTCAATGGGAAAGTATCTGTGCAAGTCCGAAGATTTCGGACGGCGTGTTAGCATCCCTGGTGAGGCACTGCACGAACTTGAGGGCACGCATCAGAGTAGCCAGGAGTTCCGCACGGCTCGGGCGATGGGGTTGCCTGACTGTACTCCAGTGTCCGCCTGAGCAGATCGCAGACGACGACCCCCCCTTTGTTCTGCCGGACCTGCCGCCAGACCCGGTAGCCGGCCAGGATCGCCTTCTGCCACTCGTACAGTGAGCAGGATCGCACTTCCCTGTCGGACACAATCCCTTGAATGGTCTTTAGCAGCGGGTAATCAAGCGTTTGCACGCCATCGAGGTAGTCATGCTTGCGGGCGTAATCGTACACGATGGCGGAGATGGCTTCCTCCACGATCTTGGCCCTTGCCCCGTCCTCGACCTCGTCCACCTTCGGCTTGCTCTTCCGCTTCCGCTTCAGCAGCGACCGCATCATGGGAGACCACCCGAGTATGGCCGCGTGGGCGAGGTGGAACACGTCGTGGAATCGGTAGCCGTCGTCCTCGTAAGCGTTGTCAGTCAATGGGTCCCCGATGGCCTTGTCCCCGAGCCAGCAGCGGACTTTCACCTTGTCCCCGATTCTTTCCTCCCTGATTAGTATCTCGAAACGTCGGGGGAGTTGCTCTTGATCGGGGGAGTCCTCATCGAACAGTCTGCTGGGTTCTGCCCCGCCGCTCGGCCAGCGGTTCTGAGTCTTCTTCAGGTTGGCCACAGCGACCTCACTCAGGTCCAGATCAAACTTGGTAGCCACGTCAGCGACATACCACAGCAGGTCGCCCAACTCCTCCGCCATCTGCTCCTTGAACAGCAGGTGGGCGTTCCCGTCCCTGAGATGTTTCTTGTACTCCGCCAGGAGCGTGCCAACCTCGCCGGCCAGCCCCAGCAGAGGGATCAAGATTCCCCTCTCGTCGTGTGCCGGCGACTGGTCCGTTTCTCCGGCCTTTAACTGGTACTCGCGGAAGTGCATGTGTATTCTCTTGAGCAGTAGGTCAGGGCGACTAACTCCGACAGCGACTTGCACCACGTCTAGCCCTGTCACAACTTCAACGCTTGGGTCAGGTAAGCAGCTGCGGCAACAACGAAGCGGACGGCCGCCTGCTGGTTGCCAAGTTGCGGCGCGAACCGCAGAAGGCCCAACCCTACAAGGAACAGCGGCACGAGGTACTCGCGGTCCCAGTCTGTCCCGGAAGGGAAGACCTCCGCTGCCTTCCGGCGGAGCCGCTGGATCAGATCGACGCGACCCTTTAGGTAGGCCCCCAGGTCCGCAGGGGGCGTCTGGTCCCAGGCGATCCAGGTGCTGAATGACTCGATCTCATCCCCGCGAACCTCGGTCCGGAGGGTCAAGAAGCGGAGATTGCACTCAAGCAGGACGAAGTCCTTCGCGATGTGCGCCTCTCTTGTGCCCACCCGAAGTCGATGATCGTCGGTGCCCCTCGGGTCTTGAGGATGATGTTGCCAGGGTGCAGGTCGCCGTGGATCGCACCCCGATACAGACGGAACAGCTTGGGCCTCAGCTGTTCCACCACCCAGAGCGGGTTGACAGTCTGCCCGCCAGAAGTGAGGGCGAACTTCTCTCCGGTCTTACCCCAGACTTCGGCCCAGGCGTCACCCCATACCGTCCCAAGGCCTCTCAAGTACCACTCGTATTCCTTACCCACCTCCACCTCGTCGGCAGAGGCGGTCCCGAACCGCCGGTGGAAGTTACCGAGAAGGTTGAAAGCGGCCTCAAACGTCGATCCCGCCCGGTCGTTGTCGCCATCTTTCAGAGGCTTGCGGAGGTCTTCGACCTCGAACGCCGGGGCAGCCGTCCCCGCAGCGGGGCTGACGAGCGGTACGGAGCCTGTGGCAGAACAGATCGACCACAAGATCCTGTAACCGGTTTGATCCTCGTCGAAGAGGATGGGGATGGCGAAGTTGTCCTTGGAGTCGTAGGCGAACGGTTTGATGCTCAGGGCGTTCTTGTACTCATCGACAAGCTTGTCGGACTTGCTGCGGTCCATGGTTTTGACGACAAGCGGGTGCGAGCACAGGGTGCCCGGTTCCTCGAAGGAGAAATGGCCGATCAAGACCAGGCTCCCGCTCTTACCCTCCATCTGGCCGATGCGGCTGAGGGGAATGAGGGTCAGCCTGACGGCCTTGTCGTGCGAGTCTCGATACTCAGGCAGCCCGAGAGCGGGCCAGACCGCCTCCTGGAACCCCCAGACGGCCTCGGCCCCTTGCCCGCCCCGAATCTTCGCCATGAGTTGTTCCGCGGAAAGACGGATGGCATCCAGCCGGTCCGCTTCCGTGGCCTCAAAGTTCACCTTCAGGGACACCATGTTCAGTTCCTTGGGTGGTGCTTACCTTGGCCGCTCATCTTGTCGTTGGGCCGCCTCGACAGCCTCATTGATGCCCCATTTGGGCGGATACCAGAGGCTGAGTGGATTCGAGTGGGGCCTGTAGGTCTGTTTGATCCGCGTCCGGCCGCTGATTCCCTGGACCTCAGGGTGGGCCAACCGGGCGTACTTGTCGGTTTCGCAGAATAGGTTCTGGCAGTCGATCAGCTGCAAGGGGCGACCCCACAGGTCGCGGAACGGGATGCCCAGTCGCTCCAACTCCCGCTCTTGGTTGTCGGCCACCCAGCGGATGATGTCGGCCTCGCTTAGACCGCCCAGGCTGGTGAAGCACTTGCGGATGCCGTCGCGAGCCCCCGGCCCCGGCACCACGAACTGCATCTCCGTGAAGTTGGTGAGGGTGCTGTAGTTCAGATCGGTGACATACTGATAAGCCAGGAAGTCGCCGATCATCGGGTAGGAGACGACCAGCTCGAACGCTTGCCGCATGTTGCGGCAGGCAGCGATCCGCCTGGGCAGGGCATCTTGCATCATTTTCTGGAGCAGGCGGAGATGGCTGCGGTGCTTGCGGTGGTTCTCATAGTCACCTGAGCCCGAAGGCATGATGTACGCCCCGGAATAGATTGCCTGCCCCCTTTCCAGGGCACGGTCGAACACCGCCGCATACCGTTCGAGGTCGAAGTCCGCATACCGGGGCGTACCCAGCTCCTGCTCCAGCATCTCCCAGGTCTCAACCTTGTTGAACAGCTTGAACATGATCGTGCGGAAGAACACCTCTTCCGCCGCCTGGTCATGCTGGTAGATGACCTTGCGGATCAGGTACTGGCTGACCCGGTCAGAGGCCCGGTAGGCGTTGCAAAACTTGTACCGGGCAATGATTGGGTCGCTCGTCAGGGGCTGCATTCCCTCCAGCCGGCGGAAGAAAACCTCCTGCCGTTCCGCCGCGAACTTCCAGTAGGTACTGTACACCTCCGATGGCCTCGCTGGAGCCATCGGACAGATGACCTGCGGCGGTGGCCGTTCCTCAGGGGTTGGCCTGGCGGGCGGTGACTCTGCCTTGGCCGACAGCAGCGAGAACAGGTCGGGCACCTCGCGTGTCGGCGTGGTGCGGCGGGTGGTCGCCTTGCCCGCTCTCCCCGACCTTCTGGGGGCGGCGACCCGGTAGCGGACGCCGTCGATTGCCTCGATGGCTAGACGAACGGCGTCGGCAACCGTCCCCTCGTTGTCAAGGCGGACGACGCAGTGGCGGGCCTCCTCCGCCAAGGCCAGCTCATGGTAGGCGGGCAGCAGCTTCGACCCGAGGTCCGTCGGCTCGCTCTCCTCGCAACGGGAGGGCCGCTGGACAAGGAACACCACCGCCGGCTCCACGTTGCCCCACTCCGCTCTCTCCATGGCGATCATGGCGTCAAGCGTCTTGGGAGCAGCCCCGCTGGCAAGGCCGTAGGCCCAGGTGGACCACCAGAAACGGTCCAGCACCACCCAGCGGCCTCCGGTGAGGGCCGGCAGGATTCGGCCGGCGATGGCGGCGAGGTGAGCCGCGACGTGCAACAGTTGGAGGCTGGCTGGGGGGATGTTCGCAATACCGAACAGGCCGGGGTCGTGGTGCAACTGGTAGACGTGCCAGCCCAGTGTGCCGGGCTCGCGGCCGGGGAATGCCAGCAGGTCACAAGGCGTGCCGCGGCCGCTCAGCACAGCAGCGACCTCTTTCGCCAGGGTGCTCTTGCCGACTCCGTCAGGCCCCTCGAAGACGATCAACTTACCCGGCGTTGCCATTGTCCCCTCCCGCCCCGGTTTCCTGCTGTACGAGCTGGGCCTGCCCCTGGAGCAGCCCTTGCAGGTCCGCTGCGAACACCTGCAACTGGGTCTTCGCCACGCCTCCCAGACGGGCCGTACTGATGTTGCAAGTGAACTGCGTCAGCTCGCGGTTCACCTGACCGGCAACAAATTGACCGAGCCGGTATAGCCCCAGGTAGTTCCCGTACCCCTTCTCGAAGAGGAACTGGATTGGGTAGGAGGCATTGATGGCCAGCCCACCCCGGTCGAGCGGGGTAAAGGTGACATGGTGCAGACAAGGGAAGCCGCGGCGACGTTGTCGGGTGTGGTCCCTGGCGGGGTCGAACACGTTCGCCACAAAGGCCGTTGGGCGGCGGACGCCCTCCCCCCAGATCCGGATCAGGTGCTCAATCTGGTTACCATCTACGGGGCGGTCGCCTCCGAAGGCGATCATTCGCTCGAAGTACTGCCCGTTCCGATTTTCACGCCGCCGGAGCAGCCTGGGCAGCATCCGCTGATACCTGCCATACAGGGCGTGCCGGTCGCTGCTCCGTTCCCAGAGATTGCTGGGGAAGATGGTGTTGGCGACCGTGTGGCACTCGTACAGGCCAAGCCGCACAAGCTCTTGGTCCAGGCGGTTCCGGATGCTCGCGACCTCAGCCGGCACGCCGTCCTCCATACCGGTAATCTCGATGAACAGCGGGGAGATCCCATTCACGCCCCGCCGCATGAGAGCCAGGAAAGCCCTGGCCCACGCGATGCTCAGGTTGGACTCACGGATCAAGGGCATCATCGTCCTCCTCTGGCTCATGTCGGAATCGCGCCCTGCCGGCGAAGCCCTGCCGCGACACGCGAACGAAGCTGGCCCAGCCGGTTTCGGGGTTCAGCAGCCGCCCCCGGCCCGGCTTTCTGCCCCGGAAGATCCTGTCGAACAGGAAGCTGGTGTCGATCATCACACAGGCCCCTTCGTGGACGACACCTGGCGGGCACAGGATCGCGTCCCCAGCCTGGATGTCGATGGCACGGTCCAGCCAGTTGTCGCCCGCCACGACGAGGTGATGTGGGCAGTCGGCCCCCAGCAGACCCGACTTGATCGTCCTGGGTGCCACCTTCTGAAGGGCCAGGGCACGGGTGCGTTCGAGCAGGCGGAGGTTGAGCCACACGTGGGTGACGAGGGCTTCGTAGCCCACGCCCAGCCAGGTAGCCACCTCGTAAACCTGCTCAGCCGTCGCGTCTCCCGGAGAACATCCGCGTAGCTCGAAACCCCGAACCACGGCCGGTCTGGGCATGAGCAGGAAGCCGCTGAAACACTCGGCCAGGAACTCCTCCTCGCTGTCTTCCTGTCGCTCGCTGTCATGCACCTCGTCGATCCTGGAGCCGTGACCATAGACATGGTGTCCCAGCTCATGGCCGCCGGTATAAGCCTGCCGCCCCGGCGGTCGCAGGCTCGAGATGACCATGCTGGGGCCGGGAGTCTTGACGTACGTGCCCTCCAGGCGGGGGATGGCTTTGAACCAGACATCGACCCCCATCCCCTCCGCGAGATCGTAGACGCAGAGGGGCACGTCAAGGCCGAGCCCGGCATCACGGCGGACGCGACATGCACGAGTCAGGGCGTCCCTGGCCAACCGCCGCTTGTCGAGGGTCATCCCTCCTCCTTCCGCTTGAGGCTTGCAAGGAGCTGCATCAGCTGGTCAAGGTCTTCCTGCCTCATGGTACTCAGCTTGCGGGCTGCCATCTCATAGCGGACTCGGCTCATGTCGCCGGCATCACCATCGAGCAGCCAGGCAACGCTCACGCCGTAGGTGTCGGCCAGCGTAGCCAGCTCCTCGGCGGAAACGCTCCGACGGCCAGCCTCCATCTCGGAGACCGACGGGCGGTGGAGCCCCAGTAATCGGGCGACCTGACCCTGCGTCAGGCCAGCCTGTTCGCGGGCAGCCTTGAGCCGGGAGGCGATTGCCATCCTCTTCTCGCTGGCGTCCACGGCAACCAATCCTCAATATGAGTGTAATAGTAATCTTACCGCTAGGTAAGATTATCTTACACGAGGTGTAGGCAACAAGTCAAGGGCAATCGGCCGTCCTGGCCGAACGTCTGGCCCGAGTAAGCTCCGTCCCTTTACGGAACCAGGGCGTTGAGATAGAATCATCCAGACACGGAGAGGTGCCGGAGCGGCCGATCGGGCCGGTCTCGAAAACCGGTGTGGCAGCAATGCTACCGAGGGTTCGAATCCCTCCCTCTCCGCTTTTTCCACACCGGCGGCTAATCTCCGCTCGCCCTTTCTTCCGAACGCTCCAAAAGAGCGGCAGCGACTGCCCGTCCGTCAGCGCCGTGGGCCGGCCCTGGTGGTTCTCCGCGACTGCGTCCAGGAGAATGTCCAGCGCCTGAAAGATGGTCGCGTGCAAGTGTGAAAGGGGACTCATGTATTTTCACAAACCGATGTAAATAGATGACCAACCTAGACGACAAGCGGATGTACGAGGTGCTGGAGTACCTTGAGCGTGGACGGCGCTGAGCTGTGGATGCGACTCAGAACGGGATTTCGGACTCGTCAGATGGCTTCGGCGCCTGGCACCCTTGTGCCGAGGACGGAGTAAACCCCAATGCGGGTGCCAGTGTCCCTTCGCGGAGGTATCTCGCGTAGCGCCGGTATTGATACGCTAGATTCGAGTTGATGATAATCTGGCACCACTCGCGGAGGTTGTCGCTCAGTTCCGAGTTACCGCAAATCGTGGACAAAGACGGCACACCGTCCATCAGGAGGGCGGCAAGCTCGTTATAGAGGTCAGCTCTTCCGGAGCCTCGAACAGACCTGGCATAAATGGCGAACCGGCCCTTGTGCTGCTGCTTCGACTTGTTCACGAGGTCCAGGAGCGATTCCTTGGGAAACACATACGGGTCAATGATAGCCCGCTCCACATGACTTATGGAGAGCCTTCCGGATGTGACCGTACAACTTACCTCAGGGTCGGCAGCCTGCGGGTACTTCTCTTGCAGTTTTGCCCTGAACTTGGTGAACGTGCTTTTCGGATACCCCTCCTCGGCTGGGTGTTCAAAAAGAAAATCGACCTCTTCTATCGTTTTCAACGCCTCCGAGTCCCGTCTGAAACCCGCTGCGCCGGCAGATCGCAAGCAGACCGCGACATCAGTAGCCTCCAAGAGCGCCTCCGGGCGTAGCTGTAGTGCAATCGGCCCGTATGGATTGGGAACGCCCTTGCCGCCGTTTGCAAACGTGCGGCCAAAATCAGACAGGTTCACGAATACCTTGTCCCACACGCAGTTGGTGTGGTCCGTCCCATCCGTCTCGAAGGCCGTGAAATGCTGTTTGCCCACTTCCAGGCAGGCCCGCGATGGAATCCCGCCGACTGCCAAATATGACGAAAAATCTGCGAGTTGGCAGGCGTGATAAAGCGACGCACGCCGGCTTGTCAGCAGGTTTACGAGCTTGGCAATCTGTCCCTCTCGGATCATGTTGCCGTTCTCAGGGCGGGTTCGGAGATAAGGATGTCACAAGGTCCGGGGGACGACCTGTAACCCGCAGACTTCAGTCTCCAGATGTTGCCGCAGGGCCGTTGCCTCTGTACTCAGCAGTTCTGCAACAAGAGGCCGAAGGGTCTGCCACAGAGTTTGGGCCGTCTCTGGCGTAAGACCCACTTGCTTGAGCCGCCACCGAGTTTCTCGCTCCCACCAATAGGAAGGCGAACTGTCGTTGGCGAGGGCACTCTCGCAGTAGAAACTCACCCACATTACTTGGCGTACTGGCAGCTTCAACCTCTTTGCGACCTCCCGCAGAGCCGTCTTGCCGGCAGGGGTATGCTTATCCAGGGCGACCCAATAAGGTAACGCGCTATTGGTGGATTCGCTGCGGGATACTACGGGAACGTCATGAGTGACGGCGAGGTAAGCCGCGGCCTGCATGAAGGCCCGGTCCCAAGGCCACCCCCCACCCTTGTAGGCTTTGTAGGCCGCGTCAACGAGCATCCTCTGTTCGTCAGCCAACTCTCGCTTTAGCACCCAGGGCCAGAAATCTTTGGGCCTCTGAATCGCATTCAGCACGATCCGAATGTCTCGGTCTTCAGGGCATCCATCGAAGACCGTTTCGTCATCTTTCGAGAGAGCGTATGCCAGAGTTCCCAGCCCGGCTGCATCCTTAACCTTTACATGCCGGGCAACGCACCCCAGGGCCTCAACTGACTTCTCCGGGTCCGGCTTTTGGGGTAGCAGCCCACCCAGCGGCCAGCACTCCTCAAACGTGATGACGGCAGCTCTGCTCCTGAGCCAAGTGCCATCGCCGATCTCCCGAAGATGGGCGGCAACCTTGCCGATGAGGGCTTCTTCTCCGCGCCTTACCGCCTTCTGAAGCAGCGACCGGCATACCTGGTGCGTGTCGGCGCTTGGCTTTCTCACGGTTACTCCTTCTGCCCTTGGTAGAGTTAGCGGGCAATGCGAAGCCAGCCGCCGGTTCAAGCTGACCTGGACTTTACGGTGCGCTGACTTGCAGTTCAACGACAAACAGCGATTTTTGTCTACAGGCCAACAATACAAGTGTATAGAAAGTCAGAAAGCCGAAGAAGCCCAGCAGCCAGATGAGACTCCTCAACCGTCCGACAGCACGATTCTGCCGGTGCGCTGGAGGGAATGCGGGCGGTTGGGTCGGGAACGCAATTGGTTCCCAGATGGCGGCTACCCCTCACCCACCCTTTCTTCCCAGCGCGCTAAAAGAGCGGTAACGGCCGGCCGTCCGTCAGCGCCACAGGCCGCCCCTGGTGGTCCTCCGCGGCTGCGTCCAGGGGAATGCCCAGCGCCTGAAAGATGGTCGCGTGCAGGTCGTTGGGACCACAGGGATGCTCGTGGGGATAGGCCCCGATGCGGTCCGAGCTGCCGTACACCTGCCCGCCGCGAATGCCGCCACCCGCCAGGGCCACCGAATAACAGTACGGATAGTGGTTGCGGCCCGTGCCCATGATCTTCGGCGTGCGGCCGAATTCCGTGAGCCAGACCACCAGCGTCTGGTCCAGCAAACCGCGCGCGGCCAGGTCGTCGAGCAGGGCGGCGCTGGCCTGCTCCAGCGGCGGCAGCAGGTCCCGTTTCAGCCGATTGAAGTTGTCGCCGTGCGTGTCCCAGTGATCGCCGGCGGAGCCGTTGAGGTCGCCCGCGGCACAGATCACGGTCACCAGCGGCACCCCCGCTTCCACCAGCCGGCGGGCCAGCAGCACGCTGGTGCCGCACACGTGGTCGCCGTACCGGTCCCGGACCCGGGGGTCTTCGCGGTCCAGGTCCAGAGTGGCCCGCACCCTGGGACTGAGCAGCAGGTCCAGGGCCCGCTCCTGGAAGTGCTGATAGCCGCGAACGATGGGGAGGTCGGGCAGCGGCTTTTCGAGGCTCTGCACCAGGGCCGCGCGGTCGCGGATGCGGTTACTGTCCACGTCCGGGGCCGGCTTGAGGACCAGGGCGCCCAGGTCGCGGGAGACGCCGCCGTAGGGCCGGCCGCGGTCGGGCCGGAGCAGCAGCGGTGCGTACGCCTGACCGAGCCAGCCGGGACCATCGCCGGCCTGCAAGGTGTTGTTATCGACCAGCGGATAGGGGAGCTGCACCGCACCCGGCAGGCCCCGCGGCGGCCGGCGCAGCCGGGCGACCATCGAGCCGAGATTGGGCCAGTCCTGTACCGACGGCGCCAGGTTCGCCGCCACCTCGGGCTGCGGAGGCGGATGGCCCGTGAGGTTCCAATACATCCCCTTGCCGTGAGCCGAGCACTGGTGGTGGATCGAGCGAATGACGGCCAGCCGGTGCATTTGCCGGGCCAGCAGAGGCATGTGCTCGCCGACGCGAATCCCGGGAACGGAGGTGGCGATGGGCTTGAACTCCCCGCGCACCTCGGCCGGGGCATCGGGTTTGGGGTCCCAGGTGTCCACGTGGCTGGTTCCTCCCCAGCAAAACAGCACGATGCACGACCGGGCCTTGCCGATTCCGCCCGCCCGGCCGGTGCTGCCAGCCGCCCGACTGTGCAGCGCCAGGAACTCGGGCAACGACAGGCCCAGCAAGCCAAGACGCAGCAGTCCGCGGCGGCTGAGCGTGTTGTCCCGGAGTGATTCGGCATTTCGCAGCTTCGACGTCATCGTCTCGCCCCCTTCAAACCGTGAACAGCGCTGCCAGTCCATTGTGCTGGAGTGCCTGGAGGTTTCGCTTCCGAAAAGTCTAGAATATCTCAGTGGCCGGGAGAAGAGCCAGGGAAATTATCCCGAGTTCTGGGTCCTGCCCGCTCATCCTCCCGAAGAAAGAGTCCGCGAGCAAACCGGAACACGAGTGATTGGTGCCGTGAGCCATGACAAGAACCAGCACGCAACCGGGCCTCGACCCCCTGAGCCAGCTGATCGCCGAGGCAGTTCAGCAGCCCGACCCTGTCCTTTCTAACCTTCAGGTAACGTACGCCCATTACCAGCTTTCTCTGGCGCTGCAGCAAGTCGTTGGCCCTGAAGGGGGCGCCAATTTCCACACCTGGGCCACGTGGGGATCGCGCAAGGCCGGCGTGACCATCCGCCAGGAAGGACTGGAGCGGGCCCTGCGGGAAGTGACCCTTCTCTCCTCCTGCACTGGCATGGCGGCTGGCTTGCTGCTGGGATTGGTCCTGTGGCGCTGGCTGCCGTGGTGGATCGTGCCGGGGCTGTCCGGCGTGGGGGCGGCCTGTGCGGCCTGGACAGGCCGACGGTGGCTGATCCTGGGCAGACGCCGGGCTGCCGAGTGCATGCTGGCCGGCAACCGGACTGTACTCGAAGACATCGGCGGCCAGACGGCCCGCTTTATTGCCTGGTTTCACCAGGCCAGGGGGCCTGACCCTGCCTCGTTCGCTCGCTTCCTGGAAGGCTTTCGAGGCGGCAAGACCGAGGAGGGAGGACAGGACCTGCTGCGGCGGGCGTTCACCCACTATCACCGGGCCGCTTTGACTGACTCCGTACAGGTCAAGCAGCAGGCCGTCTTTCTGGCCAACTGTCTGGCCATCCTGCACGAACACGTACGTTTACAGCCTTACATTGCTGGCGCCCTGCCCTGGATCGTGCGGCGCTGCGTCACCTGCCGGCTGCTTCGTTACGACGTCGGACCGCTGCGCCTGGCCGTGGGCGACGACGTGCCCAGCCTGGCCGGCCTGGATTATCCCGAATCGCTGCGGACGCTGACCGACCCGGAGCTGGTGGAGCTGCTGTTCGGCCGTGACGGCCTGGACCGTGGCGGCAACACCCTGGCTGGGACTGGAAGCAGCGACTGGACCCGTCTGGACCAGCGCATGAGATACGTGGTCAATCTCTTCCGCGCACTGCACCTGCACCCGGACGTGTTCACGGCCCCGTATACGGCCAGCCAGTTCGAGCAGATTCGCGCCGGTCAGGTCCCACCAGGCCCGTTGTGATGGCACGGCACGTCGTCGGCTGTCGCGATCAAGGCAAGCAAGACTGAACCAAGCGGATTAAATGTCGTTGGTCTTGCTAATGCGCGGAGCGATCAACCCAAGGAATGCGCGCACGTTCGGAATTCGAGCCACCTCGACTAAAACCCAGTTATTATTAACTCCGGCTTTCGATATTTTGACAAACCCATTCTCCACCTTCAGTTGACCTACTTCACCCCAAGGAAGCTCTTCTTGCCGATAGCCCAGGCCGGTGGGGTTAAGCGTAAAGTCCCCAAACGCTACTGTCTCGCCTCGTGCCAAAGCTTGTTGTAAAACCGGGAACCTGCGGCTCGTGACCTCTTGCTGAATTGTCTCCCCTAAGACCGCCATGTCGCGGAGAGGCCCTTTCACGATCACACTTTCCCCGTCGTAGCGGCGGAGAGTAAACCGCTCTTCGCTGTGGTTGTATGAGCCATTGATGAACACGTGCTTCACGTCCTCGGTGACTGACTCAATGTCGTCCCATCGGCAGGCAGTCGCCTGACTACCCACAATAACGACCAATCCATCCCGAAACACCAACACGCGCCGGCGCATCCTGAAGAGAGCGACTACCATCCCCACTACAAAAAACGAACAAAGTACTCCAACAATAATCAGAAAAGCCGTTCGATCACTATTGGCTGGCATCTTTCGAGCTGCCAAAGGCGTCAAAACAGCAAAGATCAACAGCAAGAGGAGCGGATACACCAAGCCGGTGCGTGTATGCCAAGAGGCGCCGCCCGCGTGTTCTGCTACAAGGGGACCGAGAGATTGCGTCACATCAGGTAGATCGTTCACCGATGGCGTGGCCACGTGCGTTACCTTGTTGGGTTCAGAAGGCCTCTGATGTTACTTCTTGGCGAGGATGAGATCCACCAGCCAGCACCCACGTACGTGCGTCGCTGGCCCGCGGCCGTGGTCAAGCAACTGTTCGTCCGCGCACCCGGCATCCTCGAGCGCGTCCGCCAGGATCGGCAGCTGGTCAAATGCGGACAACTCATACGCGCCACGAGCGAGGGCGACGACCTGGGACGTTCGCCACCCCGGATCGAACACCGGGGGTGGCCGGAACGGATTCCCGAACAGGTCGCGCAGGAACTCCGCCTGAGCCGCCTCCTCTGGCCCATCGTCCGGCGGGGCGGGCTGACAGCGGCGGGCATACCTCGCCCAGCGGCTGGCCTCGACTGCGGCTGTCCCCGCGTCCTCGGCGACCACGGCCGCGGCGGCAAGCGCGAATGCTCGGAGGAGGCTGCTGGCCTGGGAACTCGCTGCTGGCCTCATCCGGTGTCGTGCCAGATCCAATCTGTCCGCGGCTGTGGCGGAATCGGCGACTCGTTCGGCGGCCGCTACCGCTGACCGGCTCCACGGATCGTCCGAGAGGTCCCAGATCCTGCGGAAGCACGCGCATCCGAACAGACGCAGCTTCCGATCGCTTCCCCGGCCCAGCAAGTGCGCCACCATCTGACCTGGATTGGCGCTGGTGAGCCATGCTGCTTCGTTCATCGGCCTCCGGCGCTCGAACGCAGCGGCCCGCTCGCGGGCCTGTTGCTCCAGCCCCGCTGCCAACCCGGCTTGACCGCTTGCCCGCTCCCATAACTCGCCTTGTACCCGGACAGCCTCCGGCGGGTATTCGACTGACCGGCCGTTCTCGACCGCCAGGCACCCCTCCTCGCGGGCCAGGCGGTACGCGAACTCGATCACTTCCTTCGTCAGACCGCCCGCCGGCGCCCACCGGCAGCGGGCGTATCCGTCCTGCACTCGGACAAACTCGGCCATGCCGGGCGGGTACTCAGCGAGAAGCCGGGCAATCCGCTCCGGGTCGATGGGCCGAGCGACCGCGAGGTTGCTCGAACTGACCGTGGCGGAGTTGAAGTGCCCAACCTGAGTGTAATGGATGAAGCTCATCGCCCCGCTCCGCCTTTGGGTCTGAATCACCATTCACTTTAGCACAGTTCGTCCTGCAGCTCCAATCAAACGCTTCAGAACCAATGCCTGCCCGTGGCTGTCCGCACGCCCGCCCGAATACCCTGGCCGGTGGCAGGCAGGCACGCTTTTGACCTACACTGGCACCTGTCCGACAAGAACGGGCAATCTCTGGCCTCTGAGCCATCCCTCAAAAGCTGGCAGGCAGGGCACGCACGGCGTTCAGGCCTGCATCAACCGCTCGCCCGTTCCGCACCCGGCTCCTCTCCTTGCTTCTTCTCCGGCAGCAGACAGGGGACAGCCAGCTTCTGAATCGTTTGCCAGGCGTCGATGCGCTCCCGGAAGAAGGAGTTCCCGTTGCGGTTGTCAAACAGCGCCGCCAGTTCGCCGACTTGCTGGCCGAACCAGTTCGCCAGCTTCTGCGGCTCGTAGGTCCTGCCGGCGTCGTACAACGGAAACGCTTTCGGCAAGCGCAACGGAACAGTCCCGCCGGGGTTCGCCGCCGAGCCGTTCTGGGCCAGCCGATCGAAAAAGAAATGGCACGCCAGGAAGAAGTCGAAGCGCAGGGCCTGGCTGGCCGTGGCCAGGGCGGTGGGCAGCACCCGCTGGACAATGCGTAAACCGCGAGGCCAGTTGTCGGTCAGGGACAGGAACGTCAGGTGGTCGGCGTACTCGGTCAGGTTGTGTTCGACAGCCTTGTCGGCCAGCAGCTTCCACCCTCGGCGGTGATACTCCAGGGCCTGTTCCGGCCGACCCAGCCGCATCAGGGGCGGGAGCAGCTCGGGGTAGGTGCTGACGGGCTCGTAGCGGCGGCGAAACGGGCCGGTCAGCAACGGCTGGGCCGCTGCCAGCGCCTGTTCGTCCTGGCCGCTGAAGGTCAGGTACTCCACCAGGAAATCCTGTTCGTTCTCCGGACCGTCGCTGAGCCAGTCGCGCGGGCTGGAGCAGTACGCTTCGTGGGCCTCGTCCGCTCGCTGGTGGTCTCCCATGCGCACGGCCACGTTGCGCCGCAGCAGGTGAATCGCTCGCAGGGTCGAGCCGGCGTTGCGGTAACGTTCCGTGATCTCTTCCAGGGAGGTGGCGATTTGCTGCCGGCTCACCTGGGGAAAGAGGGGCAGGCTGAAGACTACCCAGCGGTGTTTCCACAGCAGCGGCTCCGGGCTGAACGTCTCCGGATCGCGATCGCTCTGGGCCAAACACCAGCTGAAGGCGACCAGCAGCACCTGCGGCTGACCCGCCGCCATCGCCGCATCAATCAGCTCCAACCGGGTGTGGAAGCCGGCCTCGACGTCGCGGTGCTCGTCGGACAGGCGAACCGCCTCCTCGAGCAGGGCCACCTGGGTTGGGCTCGCCTCCAGGACGGAAGCGCGTTCGAGCAGATCTTGAATCGCACTGCGGTGGTCGATCATGGCGCACCTTCTATCAAGTCGATTGGGAACACTTGGATCAATCATACCAGAAATCGCCATGTCGCTGCTCCGTTCGGCGGCCAGTATACTGGCATTGGCTTTTCTCCTTGTGAGGACCGGTCCCATGAATGCTGGCGTTCTGCAAGCGGCGCTGCTGGTTGCCGTTACCATCGGGCTGGGCGGAGTCCTGGCCGGCAGACCCGTGGCCGACCCACCTCCGGCCGCTGCACCCGCCGGACCGGAGGCCGTGGCGCCGAAGGTCTGCACTGACCGCGCCGGGGACCCGCTCCCCCCGGATGCCCTGCTGCGCCTGGGGACCCTCCGGCACCGCTACCTGCACAACCATTACTCCCAGATTCGTCAGCGCCTGGCGGACGGCAAGACGGCCCTGGCCAGCACTCCAACCGAGGTGCGCTGGGTGGACCTGGCCACCGGCCGGTTGACCGATTCCTGGCGGCTGCCCCGGGGGGAACAGGTCTGTGGCTTCTCTCCGGACGGCCGGCTCGCTCTGCTCTACCACGATGCGGTGCTTCGCCTGTGGGACCTGACGGCGCAGAGAGCTGCGGCCGTTCCGCGGCAATGGGGACCTGGGCCGCACGGTCACGGCCACCTTTGCTCCGGACGGCCGGGTCGTCGCGACCGAAAGCCACGGCGACTGTGGTTTCCGGGGATTGGTCCGTGTCTGGGACGTGGCCACGGGCCGGGAACTGTGGCAGGAAGGCGGGAAGAAATTCTTTGGTGGGCCTGCTCCTCTCGGCTTCCTTGGCGAGGAGACGCTGGTGGTGTTCGATTGGGAGACGCTGCGAGTGAGCCTGCGCCACCGTGTCACCGGCCGGGAACAGCGCTCGTTCGCCACACGATCGCGCGAAGAGGCTGGGTGGAACGCGTACCTCTCGCCGGACGGCAAAACGGTCCTGATCGGGACAATGGGCAAGGCGGTCCGGGCCTGGGACGTGGCCACGGGCAAGGAGCTGCCGCCCCTGGAAGGGCCCAGGAGCCACGGCCGGTTGTGTGCCCTCGGCCGCTATGGCCGGACCCTCCTGACGACCGGGGAAGACCCGTTCGTCCTGGTCTGGGACTGGCCTGCCCGCAAACAGCGCGGACGGATCGAGCTGGGGGCTGGTCGAAGGGTCGAGCACCTGGCCATCTCCGCAGATGGCAAGCGGGCGGAGATCGTCTGCTCCGACGAACACGCCCTGCGCTTCTTCGACCTGGAGAGCGGCAAGGAGCTGCCGTCGGCCGAGGGGCATCGCGGTGAGGTGCGGGGATTGGCGATCACTGCCGATCACAAGGTCGTTTCGGCCGGCCTCGACAGTACCATCCGCACCTGGGACCTGAGCACGGGCCAGCCCCTGCACGTCCACGCAACGGAGCATGCACGCGGCCTGGCGTCGCTGGCGGTGAGCGGGGACGGCCGACTGGTGGCGACGTATGAATCCAACCACGGCACGGTGGCAATCCATGACCGGGACACGGGCCGGCAGGTGCGGACGATCGATCTGGGTTTGCAGGAAGTTTCGAGCCTCACCTTTGCTCCGGAGGGTCAGCTCCTGGCGTTCACGGGATACCGGAGGGGCCCAAACGATTGGCTTTACTCCCTGGTCCTGTGGGACGCCGGCCGGGGCCAGGAGCTGCGACGCCTGGAGGGGACGAAGTGGTATAGCCCACCCGCCTTCAGCCCGGACGGGCGGTTGCTGGCCGTGGCCTGCGGGGACCAGGTGCGGCTCCTGGAAGTAACCACTGGACAGCAGCGGACCGCCTTGCCTCGGAAGGACGTGCATGTCCTGGCCTTCTCCCCGGATGGCAAGACCCTGGCCTGCGCGGATCAGGAAGGCATCCTCCTCTGGGAGCTGGCCACGTGCCTGGAGCGAGCCCGGATCGAGGTCCCGCCGGGATTGACTCGCGTGCTGCACTTCTCACCGGATGGCCGCTGGCTGGCGTGGGGTGTGGGGAACATTCTCGACGACGAGTCGGAGGCGGTCCATCTCTGGGACGTCTGGCGCGGCGAGAAGGTGCGCCCCCTGCTGGGGCACGACCGACGGGTTACCGGCCTGGCCTTTGCCCCCGACGGCCGCACCCTGGTCTCGTGCAGTTCGGACACGACCCTGCTGGTCTGGGACCTCACTGGCGTGGCGGCCTGGCAACCGCGGCCGGCGTCTCGGCCCGACGCAGCCGCGCTGGGGACGGCGTGGAACGATCTGGCAGGGAGAGACGCAAAGGCGGCGTACCAGGCACTGCAAGTGCTGGCCTCGGCACCGGCGCAGAGTGTCGCGTTCCTCCGCGAGCGCTTACGTCCCGCCCCGCCCCTGGACAGGAAGCAGGTCGAGCGCTGGCTGGCCGATCTGGACAGCGACGAGTTCGCCCAGCGTGAGAAGGCAGTGCGCGAACTGGAGCGGCTGGGAGAGCGCGTCGAGGCGCCACTGCGCCGGCTGCTGGCCGGCAGCCCGTCAGCGGAGGCCCGCCGCCGGGCCGAGGAGCTGCTGGCCGGGATCGAAGGCCCCGTCAGTAACGCCGAGCGACTGCAGCAGCTTCGAGCGGTGGAGCTGCTGGAGCGGATCGGCAAGGAGGTGGCGCGGGAGCTGCTCAAGGCACTCGCGGAGGGCGACCCGGAGGCTCCCCTGACGCGGGATGCGGCGGCTGCGTTCCGCCGGCTGGGCCGCAGGCCGTGAGAGGACCAAACGCTACCCTGCATCGCCCTCCTGTGGGGTTGCGTGGGAAGAGGTGGCGGAACTCGCCGTGAGCTGATTGCTGGGCTTCGCTCCGAGCGGTCTGGCCGTCGCCCGGCGGTGCCAGAGCCACGCTCCGACCCCGAGGGCCCCCAGGAGTGCTGTGCCGCCAACGGGAAGCCACGGAAACCGACGGGGGTTTTCATCCGCTGCCTCTTCCTCGACGTACCGGGCGTCCGGCCAGGCGGCGGAGGCGACCCCGCCTGGCCGGACGTCATGAGGGACCCATCCGGGGCGGGTGTTGTAGGGGAACAGCCAGAGATCATCCGACCACTGCCGGACGTCCTCCGGCTTGAGGTCGTAGGCCTGAATGTTGGTCAAGTAAAAGCGCTCGCCCGGGTGCAGCTTCTGAAAGAGCCTGGTCACGGTCGGAAGCCAGGGAGCCGATCCGCGCAGGAAAGGATCGTCCTGGGGAGCGGAGTAACTCTTGCCGGCATTGGGCTCGCAACGGGGGGAATCCCAATCGCGGTAGTTGAGCGCGAAACCGCGGTGGACGTAGCCGAACTGGGAAAGCCGGTCGTTGATCCAGGCACCGAAGAACACGTAGAGGTTGACGCTGAAGGGGTCGCTCTGCAGGCCGGACATCTTCATGGGAAAATAGATGCCGTCGGAGCCGCCAGTCCGGAAGGAAAAGCGCAACGGATGCAGTTCCGCGACGCCGGCGTTTCCCGTGCTGGCGTCCTTGACCTTGATGCAAGCAAAGACGTATCCTTTTTCGCGATAGAAGCCGATCACGTCCTCGGCATCGTCGGGCAAGGACTGGTAACCCTCCTTTTCCAGCCACTGGTTGAGGGCCCCGGCCTGTCTCTCCCGGACGATGGCCACGGAGTAGCTGCCCACGACCCGCTTGGAGAGGACCTCAACCGGCTCCTGCCCCACCGCCTTGACGTCGCTCTTCGTCTCGGCCTTCGTTTCCGTCCTTCGGCCCCTCGACTGGGCAAGCCGATCCTGGACATACTGGTGCAGCTCCTGAAACAGTCTGGCGTCCTCCTTCTCCACCTTCGGCTCCCTGGGAAAGGGGATCACCCAGGCAAACTGGTCGTTCTTGCCCTTGATGCCGATCTTCAGGATGAGGTCCTCGAACGAACCGCCTTCCTGCTCCGACGTCCGGAACAGGATGATCGCTTCCTGGGAGCGTTCTTCGAGCGAACCGTTGTAGCCCCGCGGCCTGAATAGCTTGCCGTCACCGCGGACCTGCTCGGCGGCGAGGAAGAGCGCCAGGATGGATCCGAGAACAACACCGACGGGATGATGCCGCATGGGATGTCCCTCGCTGAGTTGGCAGGCCGCCTGGAACAGCCGCCACTGGCCGTGGTTTCGCTGTTATTCTAGGAGAAATACCAGGCGCGTGGCAGGATACAACCTCCCTTCAGGAGAAACCGCTCCGATGAGTCGATTCCCCTTTGCTCTTCTGATCGCCGCCCTTCCAGGATTGCTGCTTCCGGGTTCCGCCCCGGTCGCCGAGAAGGAGCCGGACAAGAAGATCGTCGGCTACTTCGCCGAGTGGAGCATCTACGGCCGCAAGTACAACGTCGCCGACATCCCGGCCGGCAAGCTGACCCATCTCAACTACGCCTTCGCCAAGATCAATCCGGCCGGGGAGTGTACACTCATCGACTCCTACGCCGCCATCGACAAGGCCTATCCCGGCGACAAGTGGGACGCCGGCGTGCTGCGCGGCAACTTCAACCAGCTGCTCCAGCTGAAGCGCAAGCACCCGCACCTCAGGACGCTGATCAGCATAGGCGGCTGGACCCAGTCGGGCCTCTTCTCCGACGCCGCCCTGACCGAGGCGTCTCGGGGCAAGTTTGCCCGCTCCGCCGTCGCCTTCATGGTCAAGTACGGCTTCGACGGCGTTGACGTCGATTGGGAATATCCCGTCAGCGGCGGCCTGCAAGGCAACAAGACACGGCCTCAGGACAGGCAGAACTTCACCCTGCTCCTGGCCGAGCTGCGCAAACAGCTCGACGAGCGCGGCAAGCTCGACAAGAAGGCGTACCTGCTTACCATCGCCGCCCCGGCCGGGCCGAACACCTACCGCAACCTGGAGCTGGCAAAGATCCATGCGCATCTCGACTGGATCAACCTGATGACCTACGACTTCCACGGCAGCTGGAGTCCGCTCACAAACTTCAACGCACCGCTGTATCCCTCGAAGGACGATCCCACGACCGACGAAACCATCCGCAAGCACTTCAACGTCGATTCGGCCGTGAAGGCGTACCTGGCCGCGGGAGTGCCGGCCGGGAAGCTGGTGGTCGGGGTGCCGTTCTACGGCCGGGGCTGGGCCGGGGTCAAGAAGGAGAACAATGGCCTGTACCAGAAGGCTGCGGGCCAGCCGCCGAAGGGCACCTGGGAGGCGGGCGTCTTCGATTACAAGGACCTGTCGGTCAACTACGCCGGCAAGTTCAAGCGGCACTGGCACAAGGAGGCCCAGGTCCCGTGGTTGTACGACGAGGCCCGCGGCATCATGATCAGCTACGACGATCCGCAATCGCTTCGGCTCAAGGCGGAGTACGTCCGCGACCACAAGCTGGGTGGGGCGATGTTCTGGGAACTGAGCGCCGACGACAGGGAGGACTCCCTGCTCAACGCCCTGGTCGGCGTCTTGCGGCCAGCGCGGTGACGTCCTGCCGCGCTGGCCCGAGGGCTATCAACCTGGAGGCGCCGGCTTGCGTTCCAGGACCATCAGGGTCGATTCAGAGCTCGGGGCAAACGCCGCGGGTCTGGGGGCGTCGTACTCGCCCCGGCAAATCTTGAGTTTCGAGCCCTCGAAGACAAAGATGCCCTGCTTGGTCTTGCCCACGTCGGGGCCATGCAGGCAGACAAAATCAATTTCCGCGGGGCTCTTGGAGTTATCCACCCGGACCGAGGACAGTTCCAGCCTTCCAAGCGAGGCGAGAGAAGCATTCGTGACGACCTCTCTCTGCTTGAATTGCCCCTGGCTAAAGTTCAGCTGCAATCCCTTGGTGATCTTGGCGTCTGCCTGTTCACCCTTTTCGTTGAGTTCAAGGACGATCCAATCGCCTTCAAACGGCCCCAACCCGTTGTCGGGGGGTTTGGTGGAACAACCGGCGCAGACCAGAAGCAAGCCGGCAAGGAAACGAAGGTAGTTCGCGTTCATGAGGCGAGGTCCCGGACAAGGGGAAGATCGACGAGGTCCAGGAACGGTGGTTCCTGGACCTCCCGGAAAAACGAACGGACAAGACACTGGTCAGGGAACGGGGATCGGATTGCCGTCGTTGGGTTTGAGGAAGGTTTGCAGCGACGTGGCATAGGGGAACAAGTGGACCGAACCGTCGGCCATGGCCATGAGCCCACCACTGGCCAGCGGGCTGCCCCACTGGTTCGAGGTCGCTGCCGTCCCATCCTGGAGCCAGGTGGCGGCCGTGTTGCCCAGTGAGGACCGCCCCGTTCCCAGGGTCCCCCCGGAGAAGATCGACGTCAGCGTGCTGGACGGCGTGGTCAGCTGGTAATCCGAACGGGCCAGGTAAGCGTGCCCCATCAGGATGGTGTTCGAGGTGCCGTCGGCGATGTTGGCCAGGAGGAACTTGGCGTTGGCCGCGGCGACGCCCCCGGCGACGGGATCGTTGATCCACGGATTGATCGCGTAGTCCGTCGTCGGTCCCGCGTTGCCGCCGCTGACCGAACCCGAGAAAGAAAGGGTAATGGGTACGGTGAGCCCGTTGGTGAACGTGAAAGCAATGGTGCCGTTCACGAAGTCCCACATAAAATTGGTCACCATGTTGCCCGACCAGGCCACGTAACCGCCCGAATTGCTAAAGTCCCAGCTCATGGTGTACGTGGCGCCCCCCACCGTCGCCGTTCCGGTGCCCATGTCGGGGTTTCCGACAGGGAGCGTGATTGTCTGGCCGGGTTGAATCACGTTCGGCAAATTGCCGTTGCCGCCGCCGCCGCTGACGTACCCGGGCCGGGCACGCAGCGGGCACAAGAACGTCGAAATGGGGGACGTCCAGGTGTTGGGCGGCGAACCGTTCTGCCCTTCGTACACCACCGTTTCCTCGATGAAGGGCAAAACCTGATAGCCCCACGATCCAGAACCGGTGGCGGTACTGCTCGCCGACGCCCCCTGCGCTCGTTGAAGGGCAAAAACTGGTTGGCGTCGTGGAAACTCACAGCGGCCAGAGCCAGCTGTTTCAGGTTGTTGACCGATTTGGTCCGGGCGGCGGATTCACGGACCTTCTGGACGGCGGGCAGCAGCAGGCCGATCAGGATGGCGATGATGGCAATCACCACCAGCAGCTCAATCAGCGTGAAGGCCCCGCGACGAGAACGCAATGGACGATCCATGGACGGACTCCCTCTCAAGGGTGGTTGGATTGCGAACAAGGGGAGAGATATTATGCAGGATACAAAACCCGAACCAAAAAGCAACAAGCAAATGGAAGGACCTTCTCGATTGTTTCATCGCGTGCGCGCTCGTCGGCCACCCTCGGGAATCCCCTGCGGCGCGACCCGGAATGGCGGGCACGGCATCGGGACGTCTCGACTTGCCTGATTGCGTTGCCCCACCCGGACCGCTAGAATGGCCAGGAGAGCCAGTTGCCCGACGAGCCGCCGGGATAAACCCGGCGGCTGCTCTCTCCGTCCCTTTCGGGTTTGATTTCCTTGGCACCGCACGGGATGTCTGGTCATGTCACAAGCGATCGCTGATCCGGCCGAGCTGCGCCGCTTCGCACTCAACCTCAAGCGCTTCAACGAGGACCTGCAGGGCAACCTGGCCACGCTGCACAGCCAGATGCTCAGCCTCGGCGAAACCTGGCGCGACCAGGAACATGCGCGCTTTATCCAGGAGTTTGAGCAGACCCTGGGAATGATGGACCATTTCATGGAAATGAACAACGAGTACATACCCTTCCTGATCCACAAGGCGGAGCGGATCGAGGAGTATCTGAGCCAACGGTGACCGCCCGGGAGGCACCATCATGAACCCTGGAGCCGGCGTCCGCTCGCTGGAAGCGCTGAAGGACTGGTATAGTGCCCTGACCCAGTTCCGCGGCGATGCCCAGAACGCCCTGATCTCGCTGTCGATGGCCCTGCAGCACGCCAGGGACTGGCTGGAGGAACAGCAGGACTTCTGGCGGCGGGCCATTCGCAAGGCCGAGGAGGACGTGACCCACGCCAAGCAGGAGCTGCGCACCCGGAAACAGCAGAAGTTCCTCGGCGAGCAGCCCGACACCACCGTCCAGGAAAAGGAGCTGCGCCGGGCCCAGGCCGTGCTGGAGTATGCCGAGGAGCGGCTGGAGGCGGTGCGCCGCTGGATCCAGAAGCTGCCGCGCCTCATCCAGGACACCTACGAGGGGCCTTCGCGCAACCTGGAGTTCCTCCTCGACGCCGACCTGCCGCGGGCCCTGGCCCTGCTCGACCGGCAACTGGGCTCGCTGGAGCAGTACCTGGCGCTGAAGCCCGAGGTCCGGCCGGCCGCGACCCCGGCGACCCCGGCGACCGAAGCGACACCGAAGAAGGAGCCGACATGAGACTCGATACCGGACGCGGCATGCTCTACGAGGCGCTGCAGACACTGCAAGCGCACTGGGACGAGACAGACCGTTACTGGCAGGACGCCATGCGCATTCAGTTCGTCGAGCAGGTCTGGGAGCCGCTGCAACAGCAAGTTGGCTCGGCGCTGGAAGCGATTGACCAGATGCAAGTCATCCTCAACCAGATGCGCCACGAGTGTGAAGGGGATGACGGGAACATTTGAGTCACGAACACCAAGGCGCGACGGTTCCCGTGGGTGCGCTGCGCGACCCACGGCTGGGATACGTAACCCCTTCGGGGTAGAAGACAGGGCCGGGCCTTGGTTTTTACCCCGAAGGGGTTGCATATCCCAGCCGTGGGTCGCGCAGCGCACCCACGGGAATTTGACCACGGATTCCTCCAGGAGCGACTGATGCCAGCGCTGTTGCTTGATCGCCTGCGATTCACCCTCACCAGCCTGCTGCAGCTGTTCGATCAGCGGCAGCGCGGCCAGGATGAGAAGATTGGCCGGCTCGATCGCAACGAGGAAGCGGTCCGCGACGAGGCCGAGAAGGTCCTGCACCAGCAGAAGGAGAAGCGCGATCAGGAGCTGGCCGAACTGGACCGCACTTACGAGCAGGAGACGCACCAGCTCAAGGCGCGGTCCACTGCCGAGGACCAGGCCCTCCAGCGCACCTATGCCGCCCACCAGTTGCAGATCGACGAGGAGGAAAAGCAAACGCAGGAGCGTCTGCAAGCCGAGCTGAAAGACGCTCTCTGGACGGCCGACTCCCTCCTGGAGGCCGGGCAGAAACGCATCCAGGAACAGCTGGATACGCATCAGCACAAGGTCAAGGAGGTTCGCGAACGGAGCGAGAAGCTGTGGACCGCATTGCAGCCACTCCTGAAGCGCTATGGCATCGAGCGGGAGGAACTCCAGCCCGAGAAGGAAGTCCCGGCCAGCAAGGGCGACTCGCTCCGCGACGTCGATGGTTTCCTCGACAAGGGGCAGGAGCGCGTCACCGACGCCCTGGAGCTGCGCTTGCTGGGCTGGATCAGCTTGCCGATGCAGCTGGGCATGAGTCTCTGGCTGCTGCTGCTCGGGGCGGCCCCCGCGCTGTTCCTCAAGCCCTGGTCGATGTGGCTGGGTTCTGGCATGGGTGTGGCCCTGGGTGCGATCCTGCTGCAGCGGCAGGTGCTGATCGGCATGATTTACAATCGCCTTTGGGACGCGGGCGAGAAACTGGCCGTCCTGCTGATCCAGGCCCAGCGCCTGAGCGAGACCTTGCTGGCACGCACCACGGCCTCGTCCAAGGTGCAGACAGCCCAGATCCAGCAGCAGCACGTCGCCGACCGCAAGAAGGCCGAGGCCCGCTTTCGGCCCCAGATCGAACAGGTGGAGCGCAGGGCCCGCAGTGAACGGCAAGCCCTGGAGCAGAAGCATGCCGCGGCCCGGTTGGCCCTGAAGCAACGCTCCCAGCAGGCCCTGGAACAGGCCCGGCTGCGCTGCGAGCAGGTCCGCGAAGTCAGGGCCGCCCACCACGAGCAGACCCTGGAGCAGCTCAAGTCGGAATACAAGGACAAGCTCCGCACCATCCGCAAGAACAAGGCGGGGGCGGAGCAGCAACTGCTCTCCCACTGGGAGTCCAATTGCCAGCGCTTCCTGTCCTCGGTCGAGGAACTGCGGCAACTGGTCCGGCCGGCCGACCAGCTGCCCGGCGAGCCCCCCACGTCAGGGGGGGGAGGCAACGGCTCGACCAACGGTAAGGGCTTTCCCGAAGTCTTTCCCTTCGGCAGCGTGGGCGTGGACCTGCCGCACCTGGCGGAGGAGTTCAACCTGCCGCTGGACCCGCTGCCGGCCCAGCAGCTCCAGGTGCCCGCGTTCCTGCCCTTTCCGCGCAACAGCGCCCTGATCCTCCAGGCCCACACTCAGGGCAAGGCCGTGGCCGTCCAGGCCCTGCAAACCCTGATGCTCCGCTTCCTGACGGCACTGCCGCCCGGCAAGGTCCGCTTCACCATCCTCGATCCGGTGGGGCTGGGCGACAACTTCGCCGCCTTCATGCACCTGGCCGATCATGACGAAGCTCTGGTCACCAGCAAGATCTGGACCGAGCCGGGTCACATCGAAAAGCAGCTGTCGGACCTGACGCTGCACCTGGAGAACGTCATCCAGAAGTATCTGCGCAGCGAGTTCGCCAGCATCGAGGACTACAACGAGAAGGCCGGCGAGGTGGCCGAGCCCTACCGGGTACTGGTGGTGGCCAACTTCCCGGTCAATTTCACGCCCCAGGCGGCCCGCCGGCTGGTCAGCATCCTCCAGAGCGGCAGCAGCTGCGGCGTTTACGCCCTGATCAGCGTGGACGTGCGCCAGCCAATGCCCCAGGGGTTTTCGCTGGAAGACCTGACCTCGGCCGGTTTCTCGCTGCGCTGGCAGGGCACGCGCTTTGTCACCGACGACGCCGAGCTGGACCGCTTTCCGCTGGCCCTGGAGACGCCGCCCGAGAACAGTCGCATCGTCGAGGTGGTCCGGCAGATCGGTGTGCGCGCCAAGGACGCCAACCGCGTCCAGGTGCCGTTCTCCTACATCGCTCCGCCGGCCGAGGAGATCTGGAAGAGCGACAGCCGGCGCGGCCTGAACATCCCGCTGGGCCGGGCCGGCGCCGTGCGCCGGCTGGCCATGCAGCTTGGCAAGGGCACCTCGCAGCACGTCCTGGTGGCCGGCAAGACCGGCTCGGGCAAATCGACCCTGTGGCACACCCTGATCGTGAACCTGGCCCTGCGCTACAGCCCCGATGAGGTCGAACTGTACCTGATCGACTTCAAGAAGGGCGTCGAGTTCAAGCTCTACTCCGAGCATCAGATGCCGCACGCCCGGGTCATCGCCATCGAGAGCGAGCGCGAGTTCGGTCTGAGCGTGCTGCAGCGGCTCGACGGCATCCTGAAGGAGCGCGGCGACCGCTTCCGGGCCGCGGGAGTCAACGACGTCGCCGGCTTCCGCCAGGAACATCCCGACGAGCCCTGTCCGCGCATCCTGCTGATCGTGGACGAGTTCCAGGAGTTCTTCATCGAGGACGACAAGGTGTCGCAGGAGACGGCGCTGCTGCTGGATCGGCTGGTCCGTCAGGGCCGGGCCTTCGGCATGCACGTCCTGCTCGGCTCCCAGACGCTGGGCGGAGCCTACTCGCTGGCCCGCAGTACCATCGACCAGATGGCGGTGCGGATCGCCCTGCAGTGCAGCGACAGCGACGCCCAGTACATCCTCGGCAAGGACAACAACGCCGCCCGGCTGCTGTCGCGCCCCGGCGAGGCGATCTACAACGATGCCGCCGGCGCCCTGGAGGGCAACGAGATTTTCCAGGTGGTCTGGTTGACCGACGAGCAGCGAGCGGCCTCGCTGCAGTCGCTGCACCAGCTGGCCGAGAAGACACCGGGCCTGCGGCCGATTGTGCCGCCGCTGGTCTTCGAGGGCAACTTGCCGGCCGACCTGGATCGAAATCCCCAGCTGTTACGGCTGCTGGACAGCGAGACGGAGCCGGCCGGTCCGGTGCGGGCGGCCAGAGCCTGGCTCGGCGACGCCATCGCTATCAAGGACCCGACCGCGGCGGTGTTCCGGCCACGGACCGGCTGCAATCTCCTGATCGTCGGCCAGAACGAGGAGACGGCCCTGGCCCTGCTGGCCTCGGCGCTGATCGGCCTGGCCGTGCAGCATGCCGCCGACCAGGCCCGCTTTTTCGTGCTGGATGGGACCGGCATCGACGAGCCGAATGCGGACCTGCTGGAGCGGGTCCTCACCGGCTGGCCTTCCGCGATGAAGCGCGTCGATCGCGGCGAGATCGCTCCCACACTTGCCGGCCTGGCCGACGAGCTGAATCAGCGTCTGAAAGGGACGGCGACCGACAGGAGCAACCGCTACCTGGTGATCCACGCCCTGCAGCGGTTCCGGGAGTTTCGCAAGGCCGACGACGACATGGGTTTCTCGCGCCGCGGAGCGGAGCGCACGGTCAGCCCGGCGGAGCATCTGCAAACGATCCTGCGCGACGGCCCCGGAGTCGGCATTCACGTCCTGACCTGGTGCGACATGCTGGTCAACCTGAGCCGGACGCTGGATCGGCAGGGGATGCGTGAGTGCGGTCTGCGGGTGCTGTTCCAGATGAGCGCGGCCGACTCCAGCCAGCTGCTTGACAACCCCGCGGCCAGCAAGCTGGGCCGCAACCGGGCGCTGTTCTTCCATGACGAGATGTCGCAGCCGGAGAAGTTCCGGCCCTATGGCCTGCCGTCGATGGAGTGGCTCAAGGAGGTCAAGCAGAGCCTGGCCAGAAGTCAGAAACTTGTGGCGACGGGGAGAGCGGAGTGAGCGCTTGTCTTGGCCCGCAACCTGACAGCGAAAGGAAACACTCCCGTCAGCCCCCTGCGCCACCGGGAGAATGGGAGAATGGCCTGGCCGGTAAATTCTTTGGACAGGGCTCTGGCCCTGTTGTACCCTGACGAGAGAGATCAGGCGTGTCAGGCCGGACCAACGGTTGACCTTGCGGCCGACGGTCTTCTTGGGGAAAACGAGTGCATGGCGCGGCACCCCAACAAGGAAATCGAAGCGGCTCTGAAATACGCCCGGAGCAAAGGGTGGACGGTCATCAAGTCGCGCAAAGGGCACTGCTGGGGCATGATCCGCTGTTCCCATGGGCGCGGCGGTTGCCAGAAGTCCATCTGGTCAACGCCCAAAAACCCCCAGAACCACGCTGACGCGATCTGCCGCTTCGTGGATCGGTGCCCGCACCAGACGAATGCTGCCGAAGAACCATGAATACCCATACCTTCACGTTGATTCTCTCCGGAATCGCAGAGTTGACCCCTGAACTGGCCGATGCCCTGTATGAAGCGACCCAGGGCGACATTGAGTTGAACCTCCGGGACGGGGTTGCCTTTGCCGAGGTCGAGCGGACGGCAGCCACGCTGCACAAAGCCATCACCACCGCGATCCGTCAGATCGAAGAGGCGGGTGTCGGCGTGCGCGTGGTCCGGGTGGAATCGGAAGCAGCCAATGTCATCGCCAAGATCAATGCCGATCTCCTGGGAGTGGCTGGCTGAAGCAAGGACGTGGAGTCTCAAAGCACAAATGGACCGCAACCGGGCCCTGTTCTTCCACGACGTACGTGTCTCAACCGGAGAAGTTCCGGCCTTACGGCTTGGCCTCGATGGAATGGCTCACGGAGGTCAAACAGCAGCTGGCCAGAAGGAAAGAGGGCGTGATAGCCGGTTAACCTTCTTACAATCCTTGTACCTTCTTCCATTGCCGGTCTCGTCCCGGAGATCGGAAGCAGTTTCTCAACCACTTGTGTTGCAAGCTCTTAGAGACATTCCTCCCGGCGTCGTCCTGGTTGGCATGCCCCGTGCATTTGGTCAGGACGTTCCCGCAACCATGTCTTTTGGAAAGGACTCTCGCCAATGATCGCCAATCCCATCTGCCGGCATCATTCGTCGGTCCGTACGACCCAGACCCCCCAGGCTGCCTCCTTGATCGACCCGGAACTGCGTGAGCAGGGCGACAACCTGCTGCGCGACCTGGCCTTCGTGCTGCACTTGACGCGCAAGCTCAAACGGCAGATCCTGGCCGAGGAAGTGACCCTGACCGTGGCCGGGACCACCCATGACTGCCGCTGAGATCGATACCCGCCTCCGGCGCCTGGGCGATGAAGCCACCGCCCAGGTGCTGCGTCGTTTCTTCAAGACCGGCCCGGGCGAGTATGGCGAGGGCGACACATTCGTGGGTCTCAAGGTGCCGGCCCTGCGCCGGCTGGCCCGGGAGTATCAGCGCCTCCACCTGGTCGAGGCGGAGGGCCTGCTGCGCTCCCCGATTCACGAAGCCCGGATGCTGGCCCTGCTGATCCTGGTCCGCCAATTCACCAAGGGCAACGCCGACCTCAAGCGCCGCATCCACGAGCTGTATCTGAGGAACGTGGCCCGCGTCAACAACTGGGACCTGGTCGATGCGTCGGCCGAGCATCTCGTCGGGGGTTACCTGGCCTCCCGCGGCCGGGGATTGCTGGATCGCCTGGCCGGGTCGGCCCTGGTGTGGGAGCGGCGCATCAGCATCCTGGCGACGTTTCAGTTCATCAAGCGCGGCGAATTTGCCGACACACTGCGGATCGCCGCGTTGCTGCTTGAGGACAAACACGACCTGATCCACAAGGCGGTCGGCTGGATGCTGCGCGAAATTGGCAAACGAGACCTGGTCACGCTGGAGGGTTTTCTTCGTATATACTATCAAAGGATGCCGCGGACCATGCTGCGCTATGCGATCGAACGCTTCTCGGAGGAGCGTCGCCAGCAGTACCTCAAGGGCACCCTCCCGCCGGCCACACGTGGCCAGGAACTGAACAAGCCGTGAGCAAGGATTCCTTGTCGCCCTACCTGTGGATGCTGTCAGGCAGCTTTTCGTTTGCCATCATGGGCGTCATCGCCCACTCCCTCGGCGAGACCTGCGACTGGCAGGTGATTGCCCTGGCCCGCTGCGGCCTGGCTCTGCTCTTTGCCCTGGGCCTGGTCTGGCTGCACGGCGCCCGGCTGGCAATCTGGAAACCCGGCATCCTCTGGGTGCGCAGCCTGTCGGGCAGTGTCAGCATGGTCTGCACCTTCTACTGCCTGGCCCATCTGCCCGTGGCCGACGTGCTGACGCTGACCAACACGTTCCCCATCTGGGTGACGCTGCTGTCCTGGCTGCTGGAAGGCGAGACGCCGCCGCGGTCGCTGTGGCTGGCGGTGCTGAGCGGAGTGGCCGGCGTCGCCCTGATGCAGCAGCCGCACGCCGGGGACGGCAACTGGGCCATGCTGCTGGCGCTGATCAGCTCGTTCTTCACGGCCGTGGCCATGCTCGGCCTGCACAACGTCAAGGGGGTGGACACGCGGGCCATCGTGGTCCATTTCTCCGGAGTGGCGACGTTCTTCGCCCTGGTCGCGCTGTTCACATTTGACCATTCCCCCGCGCCGGCGACGCGCCTGGCGCCCTGGACCCTGCTGCTGCTTCTGGCCGTCGGCGTGACGGCCACGATCGGCCAGCTGTTCCTGACGCGGGCCTTCTCGGCCGGCGAGCCGTCCCGGGTGTCGGTGGTGGGCCTGACGCAGATCGTCTTCGCCATGCTGCTGGACGCGCTGCTGCTGGGCAATCACTTCAATCCGCTGCGGCTGCTGGGGATCACCCTGGTGATTGCCCCGACGGCCTGGATGATGCTCCAGGGCCGGACTCCGGAGGCCAAGGAGGAGACGATCGAACAGTCGCAGGACGATTTCTCGTTTGCCGACAACGCGGAGCCGAATGGCGCGACGGAGCGCGTCTTGCAGCACGCTCCGCTGTCCCACTGCGCGACTCCGCCGCGTGGTTAAGGGATCTTCAAGAAACAAGCGGGAAGATTGTCGGACTCTGCTTGCGGCAACGTCAGGGAGCGTGCTACTCTGGGGCATCTGCAAGCGAAGCTAACAGCTCCGAAACCCCGGGAAGGTGTCTGCCATGTCCCCCAGCCGTATCCTTGTGCTGGCTGCCCTGCTGCTGGTGGCCCTGCTGGCCCAGCAAGCCTACCCAGCCTCGCCGAGCAAGGACCAGGTCGCCCGCTGGGTCGAACAACTCGGCCACGAGGGCTTCGCTGTCCGCGAGCAGGCCAGCGCTCGACCTCGCCGACGCCCTCGATGACGCCGAACCTGCCCTCCGCGTTGCGGCCCAAAGCCCCGACGCCGAGGTCGCTCGCCGCGCCAAGCTGTTACTGGAGCGACTCCTCCCCATGACTCTTTATGGTCACTCACACGTGCTCCGACAGGTCAGTTACAGCTCCGACGGCAGACGCCTCGCCAGCAGTAGCCAGGATGGCACCGTGAAGGTCTGGGACGCCGCCAAGGGCACCGAAACCTTGACCTTCAAGGGGCACGTGGCGGAAGGGGCCGGGGCTGTGTTGAACGTGGTCTTTTCCGTGGCGTTCAGCCCCGACGGCAGACGCCTCGCCAGCAGTAGCCAGGAGGGCACCGTGAAGGTCTGGGATGCGGACAAGGGCCGCGAAGCCTTCACCCTCAAGAGGCACACAGGCCCGGTCTATGCTGTAGCGTACAGTCCCGACGGCAAACGCATCGTCAGCGGCAGCCTTGACAGGACGCTGAAGGTCTGGGACGCGGACAAGGGCCAGGAGGTCCGTACCCTCAAGGGGCATACAGGCCAGGTCTTTGCCGTCGCCTGCACTCCCGACGGCAAACGCATCGTCAGCGGCAGCGATGATCAGACGGTGAAGATCTGGGATGCGGACACGGGCCACGAAGCCTTCACCCTCAAGGGGCACACGGATTGGGTCCATTCCGTGGCCGTTAGCCCCGACGGCAAACGCATCGTCAGCGCTAGCCGCGACAACACGGTGAAGGTCTGGGATGCCGCCAAGGGCCAGGAGATCCGCACCCTCAAGGGGGATACAGGCCAGATTTATTCCGTCGCTTACAACCCCGATGGCAAACGCCTCGTCATCGCCAGCAGCAACGAAGTGCAGGTCTGGGATGCGGACACGGGCCGCGAAGCCTTCATCCTCAAGGGGCACAAGGACTGGGTCTATTCCGTGGCCTTCAGTCCCGATGGCAAACACATCGCCAGCGCCAGCTGTGACGAGACGGTGAAGGTTTGGCGTGTCCCGAAACTGCGCTGAGCCGTGTTCCCTGGGTTGACGACCGTGCGGCGGCGGCGCCAGCAGCCCGTGGGCCCGGGAGCCTTTTTCGTGTTCAGCTGGCGACGAAAGAGGAGGTCAAGGTGGAGCCTGGGACAGGGCACACAAGGCCGACGCCCGGACGCATTTAGACCTGACCGTCAAGGGAGAGGGAAAGCGAACGGACAGCAAACATGATCTTCCTCAAGGGACACACCAATGCCGTCAAGAAGCTCGCCTTCTCTCCGGACGGCCGACATCTCCTGACGGGGAGCAATGACGATACCGCCCGGCTGTGGGACCTCACGACCGGTTCCGAGCGTGCCTGCTTCCACTCCAGACAGCAGTTGCTTGCCCATGCGCTGTTCATCCCGAACCGAAGCCCCATGCAGGTGCTGGTTGGCAACGGCAAGCGGTTGGCGGTCTGGGAGCCGGATACAGGTCAGCAAAGGGATTTCCCTGTCACGGGTGCGTCGCGGCTGGCGTTTGCCCCGGACGGACCTTACCTGGCCACGGTTCAGTACCACGTGATGGTGGGCCAGGCAGGAGGCACTCCCGTTGGCATCGGAGACCGCTCCGAAGGCGGCTTGCGCTGCTGGGATCCGGGCACCGGTGAGTTGCGCGGTGTGGCTTTCGGAACCCCAGGCCGGCAGATGCCTGACCTTCTCGCCCGATGGGAAGTTCCTCGCGACCGGCTGCCTGGATGGCACAGTGATTCTCTGGGACACTGCCGCAGGCAAGCCGAGCGGCACGCTGGGGCAGCCGGCACGCGGCACAGTCATCACCTCTCCGGCCATGATGGATCAGTTCATCAGCCACCTGGCCTTCGCCGGGGATTCACGGACGCTGGTCACGGCCACGAGCCAGACGCTGACGGTCTGGGACACCACGACCCGACAGGCACTGGCGACGCACCGGCACAAGGGCAAGCACTACCAGGGGATCGCCGTTTCGCCGGACGGCCGGCTGCTGGCCACGGCCAACAACGATGCCACGGTGCGCTTCCGCCTGTTGCCCGGATTGGAGGAGCGGAAAGCGTTCACCTGGAAGATCGGACCGATCCTGGACGTTGCTTTCGCTCCCGATGGGTGCCGTTGCGCTGCCGCGGGGCGCCGCGGCAAGGTGATCGTTTGGGACGTGGATGATTGAGGAGGCGGGGCTGACCGCAGCGGCGCTCCGCAAGGTGCCAACCTGTTAGTGGAGCAACTCCTCCCCATGACTCTTGCTGGGCACACCGGCCTGGTCAGTTGCGTGGCGTATAGCCCCGATGGCAAACACATCGTCCTGGGCAGCTTTGACAGCACGCTCAAGGTCTGGGATGCCGACAGGGCCATCGACCAGAGCCAGCACTGAGGCGCTCGGTCTCCTGGCTTTGCCTCACTCGCCCCGCACGGCTCGGACGTAGGCCTCGAAGTTGGCCACCGGCGTTTGCCGATCGACTCCGTGGTTGAGGTTGACCACGTGCCGCCGGCCGCCGCCGGCCCGGACGCAGGCCCGGGTCGCTTCCGCCACCTGCTCCGGCGTCCCGGTGCGCAGGACCTCCTCATCCACGTTGCCCTGGAAGACCAGCTGCGGATAGTCGCGCCGGGCGGCCGCCAGGTCGTGACAGACCCCCAGGCTGATCACGTCCGCGCCGCTCTGGGTCAGCAGGTCCAGATAGGGACACTCCTTGACAAAGAGGATGCGCGGAATCCCAAAGGCCGACCTCAGGATGGCCTGGTGGTACGGCTGGGCCCAGCGCAGATATTCGTCGCGGGTCAGCATCCCGGCCCAGGAATCGAACAACTGATAGACGTCGGCTCCGTCCAACATCAGCCTGTTGAGGAAGCCCGTCGTCGCCGTCGCCAGCCGATCCAGCAGACGCAGCCAGACCTCGGGCTGCTCCAGAACAAAGCGGCGTGTGGCCTCCATGTCCTTGCCGGTGCCGATGCAGTAGGTGGCCACGGTGAACGGAGCCCCGGCAAAGACCAGCACCGGCAGTTCGCCGCGCAGTTCCTCCTTGACCAGACGGAGCAGGTCGCGGATGTGCCGAAAGCGGCGCGGATCGGGCTGGGCTTCGAGGCGGTCCACGTCGGCCAGGGTGCGGATGGGGTGATCGGGGACGGGCCCCTGGTTGGGTTTGAGGACGAACGGTTGACCCATCGCCACGGGCAGCGAGGTGATGTCGTAGAAGAGGATGATGCCATCGACGCCAAAGCGCCGCGGCAGCAGCGATGCCCGGGCGGACAGTTCGACGTTCTCGGAGAAGTCGTAGAAGGACAGGCCGGTCCGCAGCCGGTTGAACTCGGGGTCCCAGCGGCCGGCCTGGCGCATGGCCCAGACCGGCGGTCGCTCCACCGCCTCGCCGCGGGCGGCCCGCACGAGCAGGGAAGTCGAGGCGAAGGAGAAGGGTGGACTGGTCATGCTTGGTTGTGCGTCCTCCGGCAACGGAAGAACCCTTTAGCTGGTGTGGCTTGCCCCGGCACCAGACGGCGACCGCAAACAATCCACGTCTTTGTTGTATGGATTGGTGCTTCGATCTGCCACGGATTGACGCCCCCGGAACGGTTTGTTACCCTCACGCCGTGGAGGTCTACCCAAACCGGGAACGCTTGCAGCAAGCCGCCTCCAACCGAACGTAGACAGCGGCAGCGGGAGAGAAGTCATGGCGGACTTCGACGACGCGGAACGGCACGCTCTGCACGAGGTGGAGCCAGAGAAGCAGTTGCACTGGCTGCTGGAGGAAGTGGACCCGGATCTGGCGTTCTTCGGCTGGCAGCCAACGCAATTGTCCCCACCGCCCGGCGTGCCGCAGCTGCGCTGCGACTGCGTGGCCGGTCTGCGGTCGCGCAGCGGCTCGCAGTCGCCGTGGGCCTGCCTGATAGAAGCACAAGGCCAGCCGCTGGCCGGCATGGCCGTCTGGATGCTGATCTACCTGGGGCTGCTGCACAACCTGCTGCGTTATGATGGCCGCGATCCTTTCCAGATGATGGGCGTGATCCTCAACCTCAGCGAGGGCGAATTGAGCCACGCCATCGACTGGCGTGTGCCCCTCAAGAAGCCCACCGAGACGCCCTCCGCCGACGCCGACGCTGAACAATCCGTTGCTGAACCGTCGCCTGCGCCAGCCCCGGGCGTTGCCTGCACGTTCTTCGTCAAGAACGTGCGTCAGGAGAGCGCCGAGCGGACCTTGAACCGAATCGAGCGAGACGAACTCGGCTTGTGCATTTTGGTATGGGTTCCTTTAATGGCGGGAGCCGATCAGCCGGAGATCGTCCGCCGCTGGCGCGACCTGGCGATGCGGCAGGAGCAGTTGCATCTGCGGGCCGATTACGCCGCCCTGGCTGTGGTGTTCGCCGAGATGGCCGGCCGCAAGCAGCTGTGGGAAACCGGGTTGGAGGGATTCAGCGTGCAAGAGTCCGAAGTCGTGCGGGGCTGGCGTCAGGAGGGCGTGAAAGAGGGTCTGGAGAAGGGCCTGGAGAAAGGCGCTCTGACGACGGCGCGAGCGGCAGTGGTTAACGTGCTGCAGGTTCGTTTCCCGAACGTGGCCGTGCCGGAAGGAGTCCGCTCCGCACTGGAGAAGAACACAGACGTGCGGCAACTGAGTGACTGGTTGCGCCAGGCGGTCTTGACGCCCTCGCCCGCCGAATTTGAACGGTCCCTCACTGCTCCCGCTGTCTGAGGGTCTGCACCAACCTCACACGGCATCCTCCAGCGCCTTCTTGAATGCGACGGCCGTCTGGAACGCCAGCGCCGGCTCTTCTTTCAGCGCGAGATCGATCACCTCTGCCAGTCGCTGCGGCAGGTCCGATCGCCGCTTCCGGATCGGCGTGGGGTCCACCTCCAGCACCGCCAGGCATTTGTCGCCGTCGCCGAAGTCGCGCGGCGTGTACCCGGTCAGCAGATAGTACAGCGTTGCCGCCAGCGACCAGACATCGACCTCCGGCCCGGCGTCCTTGTAAAAGGCGACCTGCTTGCGGCACATGAACTCATACGTCCCGCCAACGTCGCCGGTGCGGGTGCCGCCGCTCAGGCCGGACTCCGCGAACGCCTTGGCCAGGCCGAAATCGCCGACCTTCACGACGCGACCGCTGCCCCAGCCGGTCAGGAACAGGTTCGCCGGCTTGACGTCGCGGTGGACCATGCCCTTGCCCGGAGCGTAGCCGCCACCCTTCTGCTTCACGAAGGGAATCTCGGCCGCGTGGCAGTAGGCCAGCCCCTCCAGCGCTTGCAGAGCGATCTCGACCGCCTCGTCCATCGGCAGCACGCCGCCGCGCTGGACGCGCAGGTCCTCGACGTTGCCGCCATCGCAGTATTCCAGCACCATGAAGAAGGCGCCGCGAGCGAAGCCGTGATCGAGCAGGCGGACGACGTGGCGATGGTTCAGGCTCATGGTGTTGCGGATCTCACGCTGAAACAGCGCGACGGTGCCTTCATCGGCGGCGACCCTGGGGAGCATCAGCTTGATGGCCGCGGCCTCGCCGCTGCGCTGGTGGCGGGCGAGGTAGACCGCTCCCATGCCGCCGGTGCCCAGCTCGTCCAGAATGTCGTAGCCGCAGAGGAAGCGCAGCTCCCCGACGCCGGCCTGGGCCTGGCCGATCAGGTTCTGCATCATGCCCTGGACGTCCTTGCGGCAGTCGCCGCAGACGAACAGCCCCGGCCGATTGGCCCCGCGCTCCGTCCGCACCTCGCGCTGGCACCAGGCGCACGGCTTGACCACCGTGACCGTCGCGTCCTTGGCGCGGAGCCTGCAAGTCGGGCAGAGATAGCCGCCGGCGGGCAGGGCGCAGACCGGCTTCTGGTCCTGGGCGATGCTTGCGCCGCAGCCCAGACATCGGGGCGGGATGACGACGTGGACGCGAAACGCCACAACGCCTTCCTCCGCCAGCAGCACCTCGGCACCGTCGGGAACGTCTCTTTCGGCGGAGGCATGTTTCCGGTCGGGCTCGGTGCCGGGTGGACGTTTGCCGACGAGTTCGCTGTTGACGAAGGTGCCGTTGCGGCTGCCGAGGTCGCGGACGCAAACGTCGGGCGGGTTGATCTCGACCAGGGCGTGGTGTCGGGAGACGCGGCCGTGTTCCTTGCCGGAGAAGCACGGCTCGCAGTCCGGGTGCCGGCCGAGCAGGAGCGTGGTCGGTTCAGTGATGCAACGGGTCTGGCCCTTGAGTTGGCCGCGCGTGAATTCAAGGGTGACCTGGGGCCGGTCGGGGTCGGTGGCCGGCTCGCCCGGGCGGAACAGCAGCACCGAGACGATGTCGCTGACCTGCTGCTTGTTGCCGAAGCCAGCCGGAATGGTGGCGCCCTGCGGGTCGTCCGGCCGGCGCAGCGAGCGGCGGAGCTGGTCGGGCAGTTGCTGAAGGCAGTCGGAGACGTGCTGGCGGACGGCCTCCGGCTGCTCGGCGGCGACGTCGCGGACGACCGCATCGATCTGCTGGCGAAACTGCTCGCCCGCCATCTGGACGATGGCCTGCAATTCGGCTTTGCGCTGGGCGGCGTCCCGGTCCTTGTTCCAGTCGTGCCAGACCTCCTCGACGGCCTCGGCCAGACCGAAGCCCGCGATCCGGGCGGCGTGCTTGAGCGCGGCCCTGGCAAGGCAATTGAGAAACGCGAGCGGACGCATGAGCGGGTCTCCGGTCGGTAAATGGCATCAGGGGATAAGAGGCGGCGGCCCTTGCCAGGTGGCGGCCATCCCTTCGAGTTCACGGCGGACCCCCTCCGGGCGCAACCAGCCGTAGCCGCCGCACCCGAGCCTATCGAGCAAGCGGCGGAAATCATCCTCGGTCCAGGTCGGCTTGCCTCGACGGACCAGGTCATCGGCATAGGGCGTGTGAAGGGTCAGGAACGTGGTGAGGAAGTGTCGCGCCCCTTCGTCCCAGTCTGCTGGTTGATTCTGTTCAAACTCCCAGTCCAGCTCCCACAGTCGCAGCGTGTTGTCGAAGCTCCCCGAGAGAGCAAAGCGCCCGTCGGGACTCCATGACACCGAGTTCACCTCTTCGGTGTGCCCCTCGAAGCTGCGGATGCACTGGCCGGTGGACACCTCCCATAGCCGCAGCGTGTTGTCTTTACTCCCCAATTCAGAGAATCCGCTTCCCGAGAGGGCGAAGCGGCCATCTGGGCTCCACGACACTGATTTTACCGGCTGGATGTGCCCCTGGAAGGAACGGAGGCACTGACCGCTGAACACATCCCACAACCGTAGCGTTTTGTCAGCGCTTCCCGAAAGAGCAAAGCGGCCATCGGGGCTCCACGACACCGAGGTTACCTGCATCGTGTGCCCCTCGAAAGTGCGGAGGCATTCCCCGCGAAACACATCCCACAGCCGCAGCGTTTCGTCAGCGCTTCCCGAGAGAGCGAAGCGGCCATCGGGGCTCCACGACACCGAGTTCACCTCTCTGGTGTGCCCCTCGAAGGTGTGTACGCACCTGCCGCTGGACACCTCCCACAACCGCAGCGTATTCTCCCCGCGTTTCTTCCCGGAAACAATGTCAAACATGTCATCAAGGTCTTTGGAGAGGTCCCCCGACCCCGCTGGTTTTCCGCTTCCCGAGAGGGCGAAGCAGCCGTCAGGGCTCCAGGACACGGAGTTCACCTCTCCGGTGTGCCCCTCGAAGCTACGGAGGCACTGGCCGGTGGACACCTCCCACAGCCGCAGCGTTGTGTCCAAGTTTCCCGAGAGAGCGAAGCGGCCATCGGGGCTCCACGACACGGATACCACGGCTTTGGTGTGTCCCTCAAAAGAGCGAAGACACTTGCCGCTGGACGGCTCCCACAGCCGCAGCGTACCCCCCCCATCGCCCGAGAGCGCGAAACGGCCATCCGGGCTCCACGACACACAGATCGCGCTGGCTTTTTGTCCCGCGAAGGTGCGCTTTTCCCAGCCGTTCACAAAGCTACGGTGGACCAGGGAGCGAGACAACCGCCTTGCCAGCTCCAGGGCTTCTTCCCTGCGCGAACAGCCGGGTTGTTGCCTGGCCTGTCGGAGCAAACCTGCCGCGATTGCTGGATTGCTGGCGAGCGCGTCTCGAGCTTGCTGGAGCCTTTGGGAATACAGCGTGGAGTCAGCTCCGGTTGCCCAGCTCAGGACGAAGGGAACAGGTTGCGCCGCGAACGCGATCCGCACTCGCATCAGCGCATCTCCGCTTACCGAGAGGGCAAAGCGGCCGTCGGAGTTCCACGACACCGAGGTCACCGCTTTCTTGTGGTCTTCCAAGGTGCGGACGCATTTACCGCTGGACACCTCCCACAGCCGCAGCGTCGTGTCCCAACTCCCCGAGAGGGCGAAACGGCCATCCGGGCTCCACGACACCGAGGTCACCCCACTCACGTGCCCTTGAAAGGTACAGAGGCACTTGCCGCTGGACACTTCCCACAGCCGCAGCGTATCGTCCTCGCTGCCCGAGAGAGCAAGGCGGCCGTCAGGGCTCCACGCCACCGAGTAGACCTGCATCCTGTGCCCCGGGAAGGAGCGGAGATACTGGCCGCTGGACACTTCCCAGAGCAGCAGCGTCCCGCCCCAGCCCCCCGAAAGAGCAAAGCGGCCGTCGGGGCTCCACGCCACCGAGGTCACTCTATCCGTGTGCCCTCTGGGGGTGCGTTCCTCCGTTACCGCCCGGAGTGCCGCCTCGAGCCGTAGCTCTCCAAAGCTGGTCTCCTTGCCCCGCAGCCTTGTGCGCAGGCCCTCCATCAGGTGTCGCACAAATGCGGCGGTGAGTCCATCGAAGATGCGGAAACACTGGCCGCTGGACACGTCCCACAACCGCAGCGTTTTGTCGTCGCTCCCCGAGAGAGCGCAGAGGCCGTTCGGGCTCCACGCCACCGCGTTCACCCCTTCGGTGTGTCCCTCGAAGACGCGGAGACACTGGCCGGTGGACACCTCCCACAGCCGCAGGGTTTTGTCCGCGCTCCCCGAGAGGGCGAAGCGGCCGTCAGGGCTCCACGCGACCGAGTACGCCGGCAACGTGTGCCCCTCGAAAGTGCGCAGACACTGGCCGCTGGACAGCTCCCAGAGCTGCAGCGAACAACCCAGTTCCTCCCGGGTAGCGCTGCTCTTCACGAGGACAAAGCGGCCATCAGGGCTCCACGGCCCTGAAGATAGCGGGGCCGTGAACTCCTCCGAGGTGCTGGGAAACTGTCTGGCTGGGTCGCGCAGGGATTGCGCCAGGGCCAGAGCGGAGGTGATTTCCGCCCGAACCGTGCCCGTCTCGCCGGCCTTGTTCAGCGAGTCAATGGCGGCCTGCGCATCGCCTCGCTCCACGTGAATCAGCCCTGTCAGGTAGTCGATGCGTGCGGCATCGGCGGACGAGGTGCGGACTTCCCGCAATGTCTGCAGCAGCATCTGGTCCGTCATCCGACCCGAACGCCACTGGATGAGGCCCCAGTTGTAGGTGGCTTCGGGATGGTGCGGGTCCACGCGCAGGGCCTCTTGCCAGTTTTTTTCGGCTGCTTCCAGGTTCTTCAGGTCCAGCAGCGACACAGCGCGGTTGTTGAGCATGTCCGCCAGCAGCTCCTCCGGTTTCGGCTGCTGGCGCGGATAGGTCTGTCCCATCGCCCGCTGGTAAATGTTCCGGAGCGAATCCGCTACCTGCAACAGGTCATGCGGGCGGTCCTCCGGCCGTTTCTGGAGGCAGCTCTGCAGCAGGTCCTTCAGCCCTGACGGCATCGCCGGCAAGTGGGCTTCGTTCGGCTCACGCTGCAAGGCCACGTGGGCGACTTGCCCTTCCCGCCAGGGCGCTCCCCAAGGAACATCTCGAGTACGCTTACCGCCCACGACCAAACATCGGTTCGCCGCGTGAGCTTGGGCAATTGCTCACGCGGCCTCCCCGCCATCATCCTCGCCGCAATCTCCGCTTGTTCCGGCGAGCAGTATGCTGGAGTCATCCCACCCCAGGTCGCCAGCAGCGTCGCCTCCACCGGCCGCTGCTCCTTCGCATCGAAGGCGACCGCCTTTGCGCCAGCTAACCCGAAGTCGGTTACCTTGGCGACGCCGTCCGCCGTCATCATCACGTTGAGCGGCTTGACGTCTTGGTGGATGAGTCCCAGTTCGTGGACGTAGTGCAGCCCCCACGCTGCCTGAATGGCCACGTCCAGAATGCGTTCCAGGGCCGCATGCGGCCCGCCCTCGTACAGCCGCTTCGCGTCGATCCACTCCGAAAGCGTACCACCATCGACATACTCGATGAAGACACGCGGCACGCCCCCCAGTACGCGAACGTAGTGGCAGGAGACGACGTTCGGATGCAGCCCGATCGTATTGACCCATTGCTCGGCTTCCGTCGTGAATTTCTCGATGTCCCGGGCGCTGGCGGACCGCGCCGGCAGCACGGACTTCACCGCCAGCTCCCTGTTCCACTCGCGGTGCCGGACGAGGTTCACGCGACCCATGCCACCCTCGGCGTAGCCGAGCTTCCTTCCCGGCAGCTGGATGACCTCGTACAGGTCGAGGATGACGTCGCCCGGCTCCCAGTCGCGGGGAATGCCGTCCTCGCCGCGTGGTCGTTCCGGTGAGGCGGGGTCTGGCCAGAACGGGTGCCCGCACGCCCCGTTCCGGCAGGTCACGGGCTTCCCGCGCTCCGCATCGTCGATCGTACATTGCGTCGCACACAGCGGACACGAAACGCTGATGCTGGCCATGCCCACCTCGTCAGGAACGGACGTTTGCACCATAAACCGGGAAACCCGGCTTCCATTCTTCCACCGCTTCCCCCGCCTGTCGAGTCCCTCCAGGGATCTCGTCCCAAATGGGCGGAAGCGAGGTCGGCCTGTCGGCTCTGACCCAGCAAACCACGTCGGCCGCCTGCTCGAAGAAGGAAGTGGCGTCGAAGAACGCAAAGCACTTGCAGTCGTCGGTGTGGACTTCAGCCAGAATCATCGCTTCTCCTTGGTGCAGCTGACCCCGTTGCGGTGGTTGCGGGTGATTCCTCAGCCCTCCCTGGCAAGAATCTCCTCCACGGTCCAATCGTGCCCGGGCAGCTCCGCCGAGGGCGCGTACAGCACGCCTTCCGCATCGTCCGGAAGAACAAGCAGCCTCCCCTTGGCTTCGATGGCCAGGGTCGATGCGGTTTGCTGGTACTGGTCCGTCTTGCGGATGACGCCGGCCTTTTCAGCCCAGAACACGCTCCCCGCGGAAATGAGATCGCCTTCGCAGCGACAATCGACCAGGAATTTGATCCACATGGGTTGGTTCCCTTCTCTCCGTGTCGCGATCACTTGCCGAGACCCGGCTTCACTTCGGGCCTCACTTCTCTATTCGGGAACTTTTGCGGAACGTGGGAAAAATTCGTGCGGAAATCTTTCAGGCTTGAGCCGTTGCCATGCAACCGCGCTGCGGGGTGGGTCCGTCTGGATACTTGATGCGGGATCGATAACACAACGGTGGCCAGCACTGGCCGGGCGCCCCGAAGACTGTTGCTCTTCTCTGAAGGCGCCGCCGCGCTGGCGGGCGGCGGCGGGAGACAAGCCATGGCGGACTTCGACGATGCGGAACGGCACGCGCTGCACGAGGTGGAGCCGGAGAAGCAACTGCACTGGCTGCTGGAGGAAGTGGACCCGGATCTGGCGTTCTTCGGCTGGCAGCCAACGCAGCTGTCGCCGCCGCCCGGCGTCCCGCAGTTGCGCTGCGACTGCGTGGCCGGCCTGCGTTCGCGCAGCGGCTCACAACCGCCGTGGGCCTGCCTGATCGAAGCGCAGGGCCAACCGCTGGCCGGCATGGCCGTCTGGATGCTGATCTACCTGGGGCTGCTGCACAACCTGCTGCGTTATGATGGCCGCGATCCTTTCCAGATGATGGGCGTGATCCTCAACCTCAGCGAGGGCGAATTGAGCCACGCCATCGACTGGCGTGTGCCTCTGAAGAAGACCACCGGGACGCCCTCTGCCGACGCCGACGCTGAGCTACCCACTGCTGAGCCGTCGCCTGCACCAGCCCCAGGCGTTGCCTGCACGTTCTTCGTCAAGAACGTGCGCCAGGAAAGCGCTGAGCGGACCTTGAATCGTATCGATCGGGGCGAACTCGGCTTGTGCATTTTGGTGTGGGTTCCTTTAATGGCGGGAGCCGCTCAGCCGGAGGTCGTCCGCCGCTGGCGCGACCTGGCGCTGCGACAGGAACAGTTGCATCTGCGAGCCGATTACGTCGCCCTGGCGCTGGTGTTCGCCGACATGGCTGACCGCAAGGAACTCTGGAAAGCCGGATTGGGGGGATTCAACGTGCGAGAATCTGAAGTCGTGCGTGAGTGGCGCAAGGAAGCGTTTGAGGAGGGAACGCTGACAACCGCGCGAGCAGCAGTGGTGAACGTGCTGGAAGCACGGTTCCCGACAGTGCCCGTGCCGGAAGGAGTGCGCTCGGCGCTGGAGAAGAACACGGACGTACGGCAGCTCAGCGACTGGCTGCGCCGGGCGGTCTTGACGGCCTCGCCCGCCGACTTCGAGCGTTTCCTCACCACGCCTGCCGCCTGACCGCCTGCGGAAAAACAGCCGCACCGTTTGAAACGCTACGTTTGCACCAGCACCGGAGGCCTGCAACCATGCCGGCGACCCCATCGGCTCGCTTTCCGACAACGGCCTGGAACTGCATCGAGGCCGCCCGCGATCCATTGCACCCGTCCTTCCAGACCGCCATCACCCGGCTCGTCTCGACCTACTGGCGGCCCGTGTTCCACTTCCTCCGCGCCAGAGGATACGCGACCGCCGACGCCGAGGATCTGACGCAGGAATGCTTCGCTCGCTGCCTTCAACCAGGCTCGCCGCTGCACCGCGCCGACCGCGGCCAGCGCCGCTTCCGCGACTTCCTCCGTACCAGCGTGAAGCGCTTCGCCTACGAACAGATAGTCCGGCCGAGGAAGCAAGCCGCGTTCGAGCGCGGCCTCGTCTCCATCCACGACCTGATGTGCGACAGCGATCGCGCCTACGAGCCGCCGGCCGGGGAGACGCCGGAAGATGCGTTCGACCGGGCGTGGAAGACCGGGCTGTTGCAATCCGTCCGCGACAACCTCGAAGCCCACTACGTGGCGCTGTCCGACGCCCAGGAGCGGCAGCGCTTCGAGATCTTCGCCGCCCTGAACTTTGTTGAGCGCGACGAAGACCGGCCGACCCTGGACGAGCTCGCCGAGCGCTTTGGCCTCACCCGCGATCGGGTGCGCTATGCCATCGACCAGGTACGGAAGCGCTCCGAACGCCTGCTGCGTCAGGAGATCCGCGACCAGGTGGGACCGGACGTGGACGTGGAGCAGGAGATGCGTAAACTGTTGTGACGGATCCTTGTCGTTGCATCGTTGCAGTCATTGCACGCATTGCACGCATTGCCCTGCAACGCAGGCCGGCTGGGCTGGCTGCAACCCTGCAACGCCGCAACGACACCGCCTTGTTGCCCCTCGGAACCGGCGCAGCCAGCACGTCGAATGGCTTTGCCTGCCCCTGGTTCTCTGCATCAGGCGGGCTTCGCGCCCTCACCGAGTAACCGGGCCCGGATGCCCGCCGGGATCTCCACCGACTCGATCCGGTGCTTCCCCGCGTCAATCCGGCAGCAGACGCAGCTGATCTTGCCCCGGGCCACTTCCTCATCGCTCAGCCGGAACGTGAAGCCGTAGGTCAGCGACTTGGTGCCCACTCGCTCCAGCCGCACCTCGATGTCCACCACGTCCTCGAAGCGGATCGGCTTGATGAAGTCGCAGGACGCCGACACCCGGGGGAAGCCGAGCGCCATCCCCTCCCAGTTCAGCACCACCGACAGATCCAGCGAACGCAGGAACTCGTGTTCGGCCCCCTCCATGAAGCGGAAGAAACTACTGAAGTGAACGATGCCGGCCATGTCGGTGTCGCTGAACTCCACCCGCCGGGTCGTGTGAAAGGAGCGCGTCATCGGCTCGTCTCCTGCGGTAGGACGGCCTTCCCAGGCCGTCCTCTTCCTTCTGGACGGCCTGGGAAGGCCGTCCTACCTTGGCAAATAGCGAGCATACACCTCCAGCGTCTCCCGGGCCATCTGATCGGCCGTGAAGCGCTCGTGGACCGTCTCCTTGCCCTTGCGGCCCAGCTCCTCCGCCAGCGTCCGGTCTTCCATCAAGCGGCGCAATCCCCGGGCGAGGTCGGCCGGGTCGCCCGGGTTGACCAGCAGACCGCCGCCCGTCGCCTGGATCAGCTCGGGAAACGACCCGTGTCTCGGCTGCACCACAGGCACCCCGTTGGCCAGCGCCTCCAGAACGTACAGGCCCTTTGGCTCGCGGTAGGTCGTCGGCACCGACAGCACGTCAATCCCATGCAGGAAGGCGACCTTGGAGTCGTGGTCGGGGCACTCGACGTGCTCGAAGGAGTCGCTCAGGCCGTCCGACTCCAGACGCTTGCGCAGGTCGGCGAAGTATTCCTTGTTGTTCTCGCCGAGCCAGCCGGACACGCGCAGCCGGCACGGCGGCAGGTCCGGGTTCTGCCGCAGCAGGCGAAACGCCTCGATCAGGACGTGCAGTCCCTTCTCGGGGCACATGCGGGCAAAGTAACCGATCGTGAAGGGATGCCCGGTGCGGTCGGGCGCGGTCCGCCGTGGCCCTTGAGGTTCAGACCGGGATAGACAACGTGGATGCGCTCGCGCGGCAGGCCCAGGTAGCCGGCCATGAAGTCGGCGTAGTAGCTGCACGTCGCGATGAAGCCATCGATGTATTGGCCCTGCTCACGGATCAGGTCGAGGGCCTTGCGGCGATACCTGTCCGGCAGGCTTTCGAGGAAGATGTCGTCGCCCTGGAGCGAGCAGAGGATCGGCACGCCCAGCTTCTCCTTGAGGGCGGGCACCATGCCGGAGAGCAGGGCGTTGGTGAGCTGGATCAGTCCCGGCTTGATCTCGTGAGCGAGCCACTGCACCAGCTTGGCCACTTCCTTGCGCTGGTAACCGTGCGTCCCTTGCAGCATCGAGATGGTCAGCTCGCCCAGCTCCTCGGCCTGCGTCTTGACCGCGAAGCGCGACACCCAGCGCAGCAGACCCGGGATGTCGAGCAGCCGGTCGAAGACCCAGGGCGTCCAGCGAAAGAAGCCCATCTTCTGCTGCAAGTAGACGTTGATGCCGCCGAAGAAGACGCGATGCTGGCTGACGTCCTCCTCATCGGTGCGGATGGGGGTGTAGGTGGGCACCAGCAGCGCGTCCCGGCCCTGGCGGGCCAGGGCGGCGACCAGGGTGTTGTCGTGCATGCAGGAGCCGCAGAACATGCCCGCGGCCCCGGCGGTGACGTAGACGATCCGCATGGCAGACCCCAGCGGCTCAGGCCGCCTTCTCTTCCGCCGGCGGCTCGGGGAGGAAGAAGCTGACCAGGAAGCCCAGGAAGAAGACCAGCCCGCCCGTGACCCCGGCGGCGAGGGCCACCTTTGCCGGCGTGACAGGACCTCCCCCGGTCCAGTTCGTGACCATTGGGGCGATGACGCCGGTGGTCAGGAACGCGGCACACGTGCCAATCATCCGGCCGCCCACGTTGGTGGCAAATGCACCTCCCGTGCCGCGCAAGTGAACCGGGAACACCTTGGGCAGATATTCTCCAAAGTACGAGAACTGGGCGACGATACACGCCCCGGCCAGGAACACGCCGACGGTGAAATACTGAGGCTGGTGCGCAAAGACCCAGAACCAGACCACCGGAATGATCACCAGGCCCGGCAGCTGGAACAACCACAGCAGCGTGCGTTTGCTGGCGATCAGCACCAGGGCCACCGCCAGCAGGACTCGTCCAGCCAGCCCGCCCAGCTCTTGCAGGAACTGCACGTGTTCCCGGTGCGGCTGGATCTCCTTGATAGTGATCTGGCCAATCTGTTTCAGGTTGGCGTTGAACTGTTGTTCCAGCTCCTTGTGTTCCGGCGAGTCCTTGGCTACCTTCTTCAGCTTCTTCTGGATCTCCTGGTTGGCATCGCTGAAGGGTTTCACGTGAGCCCGGGCTTCCGCCAGGTCGGGCAGGGGCAGACCCGGCACGCCCTGGGCCACGGTCACCTGCAAGGTGCCGAAAGCGGCGGCGTAGGCGCAGGCGCTCAGGATGGTGCCGACCAGGGTCGTCCGCAGCAGGGCGGGCGCGAACAGCTCACTGAAGCGCGGTCGGCGCAGCGTGCCGGCGCGCTTTCGCTCCAACCACGCCGCCGACTCAGGAACGAACGGCAGCAGCAGAGCGATCGGCAGAGCGGGAATCAGGCCGGTCATCAGGGTCCAGCGCCAGGAGGGATTCCCGACCCCCACGGGGAGGATTGGCAGCGCCTCGCTATCGACCAGATTCCGGATGCCGACGCTGACGCCGGTGACAAACAGGCCACCGACGCTGGCGAACGCCTGGGTCCAGCCCAGGACCAGTTCGCGCTGCTTCTTGTCGGGGAACAGCTCCGACAGCCAGGTGACGGCCGCCACGAACTCCACGCAAACACCGACGAAGGTGGTGCAGCGGAAGAAGATCAGCCAAAACAGCTGGGTACTCAGCCCGGCCATCACCGGCGACAGCGAATAGACGAAGATGCTGCCAATCATCACCGACTTGCGTCCGAGCCGGTCGATCAGCCAGCCGCCCAGCAGACCGAAGACGCCGCCGCACAAGGCGGTCATCCACAGCACCCGGCCGACCCACGCCGTCACGTCGGGGTGATTGGGCGGCAGCCGCAGCAACTCGGAGAGCGCCGGCGCCAGCACCAGCGGCGTCATCAGCAATTCGTAGGTGTCGAACAGGAACCCGATCGACGCCACGATCATGACCAGCCAGGCGGTCAGCGTCAGTGGGCTGGGTGGTTGGGTGGGACTGGCCCCGGCACTGGGGCTGGCGGTAACGGCACCGGGGGGGATGGCAGTGAAGGACTCGGACACGATCAGCTCCGCAAGGTGCGAATGAGGATCAGCAGGGGACGGAAGGAGAAACGCTTCTCCGGCAGGATTCAGTCTATGGAGGTTGGGCTGCGGTGTCCGGTCAGACCCAGGCGAGCCCGCACGCCTGCGTGCGCTCCGGCCGGCAGGCCGGCCGGAGCGCACGCAGGCGTGCGGGCTCGCCTTATTTCTCCACAACGATCTCCAGCAGTTCCACCGCCGGCTGTTCGTCGCAATAGATGAACCCCAGCCGGCCGTACATCGGCCGGGGCTCGCTCAGGCCGAACCACTCCAGCTGTTTCGACCCCGGCTCCACCCGGAAATACGCCGTCGGCTCGATCCGCCGGAGGACGTTCTTCTCGATCAGGATGCGCCCCAGCGGCGTTTGCTCGGCCAGGATCGCCTCGCGGACGGCCGGGCGCAGTAATCGAGATTGATCCGGATGATCCCGAACAGGACCACCCGGCCGCTCTTCTGCAAGGTGAGCACGATCTTGCGCGAGTAGTAGTTGCCATCGCGGTAGCGTGCCAGGGGGCGGACGTTGACCAGGTCGCCGTGGTACGCTTCCACGGTGACGGTCATGTGGTGCTCGTGGGCCAGCAGCGTGCGGAACGGCTCCGGCATGGCGTCGGCCGAGACCAGTTCGTGTTCGGGCAGGTCACCCACAGGCGGGAACTGGACGAACAGGCTGATCAGGTCCGGCGTGACGCCAAGCGGAATGTTCATGGGGAAACCAGCTGTAACAAGGAAGCCGGCTCGGGGTCCGGCGGAGGTTGGCGGTCGAGTACGCTATCGACCAGGTAATACAGCAGCTCGCGCAGCTCGGTGGGTTCAATCTCGTCGGCAATCGCTTCGGAACGGGCCCGGTACTTCTCAACCAGCTTCTCGGCCTTGAGGAAGACGCCCGCTCGCAGGAACACCTGCCGGACTCGCTCGATCAGGCCTGGTAACTTTTCGCCCTTGTGGTGCAATAATTGTACCAGTTCGGCCCGGTCGCGCGGTTGACTGCCTTCCAAAGCCAGGGCCAGCAGGAGCGTCGGGCGACCAGCAAGCACGTCCTGCCCGGCCAGCAATTTGTTGTCGCTATCGCCTTCCCAGTCCTTCAGGTCGTTGAGGATCTGGAAGGCCACACCCAGGTTCTTGCTAAATTCGACAATCGCTTTCTCGTAGGGGTCCGCGTCGCCGGCCAGGCGGATGCCGCTGTACAGGGCCGCCTCGAAGGCGGGGGCGGTCTTCAGGGCGTAGATTTTCAGGGCGTCCAGCGGCGTCAGCGTCTTGTCGGCACTGTCGCGCCACAGCAGCTCCGCTCCCTGGCCCTCCGACAGTTTCAGGTGGGCATCGGCCAGCCGGTGCAGGATGTCGGCTGTGCAATCGCCGCCTAGCTCCTTCCGCTCCCGGCTGATCAGGCGATAGCCCAGCCCGAGCAGGTAATCGCCGATGTTGATAGCAATGCAAGTCCCGTACCGCCGATGGAGCGTCTCCTGGCCGTAGCGGTAGCTGTCATCGTCCTCGATGTCGTCGTGGACCAGCGACGCCTTGTGGAAGGCCTCGATGGCCAGGGCGATGCGCTTGACGCTATCGGGCAAATTGCAGCCCTCCGCCGACACGGTGCCCGGGGCCCCCTTGAGGGCGTCGTAGGCGGCCAGGGTGATGAACGGGCGAGAGCGCTTGCCGCCGCGGGCCAAGAAGTCATAGGCAATGCTCTCGTGGCCGGTCAAGGGATCAGCCTTGGTTGGGGAGTTCTGCCCCATTCCGTTGCCATTCGTGCCTGCGGGCACAGCACGCGGCCGGGGCGCGAGCCGGCTGACCTCCGGCTCCTCGCAGGTCTGGTGGGCGGCCCGCATCAGGTGGACGTAGCCGCGGGTCTTGACGGGCGTTGGCTCGATCTTCAGGTCGATCATCTGGGAGACCCAGTCATCATCGACCGAAGTGCTGCGGCAGTTGCTCGAAAGCAGCGGCGCGGCGACGCAAGGGATGCCGGCCAGGAGGATCTTGTCGATCGCCTTTTCCAGCACGTTCAGGCAAGCCACGCCGACAATGGCGTCCACGTGGCCGCTGACAATGATCTTCAGGACGATGGGCGTCCCCTCGGAGACCAGCACCTTGTAGCCCAGTTCCTCGGCCTTGACCTTGAAGTCGGCAACGCTGCAGGCGCCGCACTTCTTGCAGTCGAGGCCAAACTCGTCGTAGTCGGCCGGACAGCCCTCGGCGTTCTTCAGACAGTGCGGCAATAACAGCAGCCGGCGCTTGAAGTCGATGGCGGCGACCTGCTCGCGCCAGAACTCGTTGGCCAGGCAGACCATGGTGAAACCCAGGTACTGCTCGCCCAACTCGAGCTGCCGGAGCAGGGTCTCGCCCATCTCCTGGAGGGCGGGCCGGGTCAGCGGCCGGCCCTTGTCGATGGTCTGCATGAATCGGCCGGCCGCGTCGCGAACCTGATCGCGGAGCTGGCGGGTTTCCGGCATGACCTTGAAGGCCGCGGAGCTGGTTTTCTTGTCCTTCTTCTCGGCGCGGGGTTCGGCAACGGTCGCCACGGTGTCGATTCCTCAGATTCTGCGGGTGTTTAGTCCTTGTTACGTGTGCTGCGCAACCTCAATTGCAGAGCGCGTCCCAGCGCCGCAACCGCGAATACTACCGGGTAACACTTCTCGAAATACCAGAGCTTGGCAAAGTAAAAGCCAATTGGGGTGGGGTCGGAGAGCCGGCCTGACTCGACTTCCTGGACGAGCCAGTGCAAACCCTTATTCACGGCCGGGGCGATCCTTTCCTCCGGACCGCAGGCAGCCAGGAGGGCATCGACCGCCAGGGCGGTTTCCTCGATGCTCGAAGGCGTCCCGGCAGCGCCGCCCCAGCCACCGTCGGCGTTCTGGGTGGAGAGCAGCCAGCGAACGCCGTGCTGGGCGGCGGGCAGCCTCATCTTATCGAGATCCCGAAACGCGGCCAGTACCCGGCTCGTGCCATAAGTCGGGTTGATCTCCTCCGGAGTGTGCTGATTGCCGAACCACAAGGGCAACCAGGAACCATCCGCCCGCTGACTCCGCTTCAGATAGGCCAGCCCCCGGTTGAACGCCCGCCCCACCCGGGCCCGGAAGGCGGCGTGGTCCGGGCCCACGATCTCTCGCCAGCGCCAGAGCGCCCTCATGGCGTGCGCGGTCAGGTCCACGCCGCTGCGATCGAACGGCAGCTTGCCCCATCCCCGGCAGAAGGTCGGCCAGCCGCCGTCGCGGTTTTGCAAGTCGAGCAACCAGCGCAGGGCCGAGCGAACGGTGTGCCCCAGGTCCACTCCCGGTAGAGGATTCAACCCCGGCAACCGCGAAAGGTTGTACAGGGCGAGCAAGGCCCCCGGCGTGTCGTCCGCGTCGGGCACGCTGCCGGACAGGTACGACCAGCCCCAGCCGCCCGGATCGGCCCCGGTGTAGGGATGGCGCTCGATCACCTGCTGGTGGATCAGCCAGCGGTACAGTGGCTCCAGGTTCTCCAAACTCCCCAGGTCCCCGGCCATCGCCAGGGCATTGATGCTCAGGGTGGTGACCCAGACGGAGAGGTTGGTATCGATGGGCCAGCTGCCGTCAGGCCGGACGCCGCCGACCAGGAACTCGACGCATTTGCGGACCACGGCATGATCGGCCTGGCCGCTGCTGACCAGGCCCAGCGTCACAAAACTGGTCAGCGGGGCGGCTTCGAGGAAGCCGCCGCTGACCGGCTGGATCTTCTGCAAGACGTGCAAACTGGGCGAGATCGAGCGACGGCGGATCAGGCGCAGAGGAAAGGGAGGCGGCCGATGATGGAAGATCGACTGGCCAATCGCGATCAGTGCGGGCAAGGCGTAGCTGACGACGGGCAACTGGAGGAAGCGAAACCACGATTGCGGGAAGCAGGCCAGCTCGAAAGGGAGAGCGGGCACCTCGTTCCAGCCGACCAGGCCGGCGAGGGCGCTGGTCATGAGAATCGGGACGGAGAAGGTGCGATCCTGGCCGTAGCGGCGGCGGATGGCCTCGGCCAGCTGCTCGGGCGTCGAGCCGTAGCGAGCGGCCAGCCAGGCTTCGGCCCGGTGGAGGGTGTCGGAGTGAGCGGCCGCGGTGCCGGTGAGGTGGAACGCGGCCCGGCAGAGCATGGCGGTGGAGACGTTGCTGAAGCTGCGGACGGTGTCGCCCCAACCGCCATCGGCGTTCTGATGGGCGACCAGCCAGCGGATGCCGGACTGGATCAGGGAGTCGAAAGTGCCAAGGGCGGTGGTGGCTTTCTGGACGTGAGCGAGGGCGCTGACGGCGGTGGCGGTGGAGAGGGCGGAGGTGGACAGCTCGCCGATCCAGTGACCGTCGGGAGTGCGTTCGGCGAGCAAGGCGGAGCGGGCGAGGGAAAAGGCGTGTCGGAGTCGATCAGTGGTCAGGTCCACGGCAGAGAAACACTCCACGGCAAGGCCCGGTCAGGCGACGGGAGTGTTTTACGGCTCGGAGGCGAAAATGCCACGGTGCCAAGGGGGATAAGAGCGGTCGGCTGCCGAGCTACTGACCTCCGGTGGCCTGCCTGCACTGTCGGCCGAACCTGATCGGACGATAGTGCTGGACTGTGCCTGGCTGGCAGATCTTCCTTCCACGGCGTAACGCCGCAGCAAACGCTACCTCCGGACAGCCGGCCGCTCTCCCGCTTGGTGTAGGCCAGGACGAGGAAGCAGGCAAGGGAGATCGCGACCAGAACACATCCTTTTTTGCCTGGTTGCCGGGCATGGACCAGACTACAATGGGTTCTGGTTTGCAACGATTGCAGCTGGGGCGGCCTTGCAGCGCAGCGGTGTTGTGCGGCGAACCGAGTGACGTTCGGGAGTCATCGGCAGAACGGGAGTCGCGCAAACACGAGTCTCGAAATGGGATAGGGAGCCGGACGTGACAACAGAGCAGCCAACGCTGACTTCTCTCCTGAAGCAGGTCCAGGCAGGTTCCCAGGAGGCGGCGCAAACGCTGTACGACCTCTACGCCTCCCACGTGCGCCAGGTGATCCGCTTGCGTCTCTCGGATCGGCTGCGCCGGCGGTTTGATTCCCTGGATTTCTGCCAGGACGTCTGGGCATCGATCTTCACCTCTCCCCCGGAGCCGGACGCCTTTGAGTCGCCGGAGAAATTCGTTGCGTTCCTGACCCGCATGGCCCAGAACAAGGTGACCGACGCTACCCGGCAGCAACTGGGGACGGAGAAATACGATCTCGGTCGCGAGGAACCGTTCAGCCGGAGCAACGAAGGCAAGGTCCCGGTGCGACTCTTTGCCCGCGAGGACACTCCCAGCGTCCTCGCCGCCAGCAAGGAGGCGTGGGACAAGCTCCTCGTCAGCTTGCCTCCGGTACACCGGCGCGTCCTGGTGCTGCTTCACCAGGGAAAGACTCAGGAGGAGACGGCCGCGAAGCGCAGGCCGGCCTGCCGGCCGGAGCGCACGCAGGCGTGCGGGGGTCACCCGGAGGACCGTCGAACGGATCTATGCCCGTGCCGTGCAGCAGCTCCGTTCCTGAAACCGGTTCTCCCGCCGCATTGACTGGACCGTGAAGTATTGGGATATCGCAGCGAACCTGGATTACAGACGAGTCATGGCGGAAATGAGCCCAGAAGCACGAGCAGACGGTTGCATCCGAGAGGAGAGCTGGTCGGTCCTCCTGGAGGCAGCTTACTTTGAATACTGCTGCCTCGAGCAAGAGGGCCAGGCCGTCGATCTCCAGGCCTTCTGTGCGCGCTATCCAGGGATGCACGGCGCTCTGTGGATTCTCTTGCAGAGTCACCAGTTTCTGGAGAACAACCCGCACCTGCTGATTCGCGAGCCCAACTGGCCGCAGCCCGGCGCGACCTTTCGGGGTTTCCGCCTGGAACGGCTGCTCGGGCAAGGGTCGTTTGCCCGGGTCTTCCTGGCCCGCCAGCTGGCCCTCGGCGGCCGGCTGGTGGCTTTGAAGCTCTCGACTCGAACGGGCGCCGAAGCGCACGTGCTCGGGCGGCTGGTGCATCCCAACGTCATCCCCGTCTTTTCGGTGGAGCGCGACGAGGCCACCGAACTCACGGCCCTGTGCATGCCGTATTTCGGAGACGCGACCCTGCTGGACGTGCTGGTTCAGCTCCAGGCCGCTACCGCGCTGCCACGGAACGCGGCCGTCCTGCTGGACGTGCCCAGGCGGTTGGCCGCCGCGCTGCCGCTGGAAAACGTGTTGCCACCGCCGCGCGTCCTGGTCCAGGGCAGCTACGAGGAAGGGGTGCGTCATCTCGGCAGCCAGCTCGTGGACGCGCTGGCCTACCTCCACGAGCAGGGCATTGTCCACCGCGACCTGAAACCGTCCAACATCCTGCTCACGCCTGCCGGGACGCCCCTGCTGCTGGACTTCAACCTCTGCGCCGCGGTCGAGCAAAACGATGCCGAACATGGGGGATCGGTCAGGTACATGGCTCCCGAGATCCTGGGGGCCATGATCCAGCAGGATGCCCCGGCGCCGCTCGATGGGCGTGCCGACCTCTTCTCCCTGGGAGTCATCCTTTACGAGCTGCTGACCGGTTGCCACCCGTTTGACCCACTGCCGAGGGAGCTGGACACGAAGGAATCCTGGCAGCAGTTGCTGAAGTGCCAGCAGGCGGGCAGCCGGCCTGTCCGGGCTTTGAACCCCCGCGTCGATCCCCAGCTGGGCGCCCTGGTGGATCAGTGTTTGTCCTGGGATGCCGCTCGGCGTCCGCCCCTCGCACGCCTGCGTGCGCTCCGGCCGGCAGGCCGGCCTGCGCTTCGCCGCCGTCGCGGCCTTGCGTCCACGCATCAGTTTCGTAACCCGCGTGCGGGCCCTGGCAACCCACCGTCCACGGACCGTTGCTGCTCTCCTGGTGTCGGGGCTCCTTGCTGTCCCGGCACTGGCGCTGGCGTTGTCCGGCGGGTTGCTCGGGACGGAGTTGGAACGCGGCCGGGAAGCGTACCGTCAGGGGCGGTACGAGCAGGCCGTGGTCCATTTCGATCGAGCGCTGGCAACCGACCCCAACGACGCCCAGGGATGGTTTGCGCGCGGACTGGCCTACCAGAAACTGGGGCAGTCGGATCGCAGGAACTACGCCCACGCCGCGGCGGACTTCGAGGGGGCCTGGCGCCTCGACCCGCAAGGAAAAAGCAAAGCCTGTCTGGGTTACTGTTTGCAGGCGCGAGGACAATCTCTGGAGGCCGCTCTGGTGTATGAGGAGGCCATCCAGAGCGGTTACGCTCCGGCCGAGTTGCTCAACAACCTCGGTGCCGCGGAATGGGCCCTGGCCCGTCTGGCTCTGGCCGAACAGCACCTCAGCGCTGCCATCAAGCTCGAACCACGCCTTCAGGCAGCCTACCATCACCGCGCTCTTGTCTATCTGCAACTCGCACGCCAGCAGACGGCGCCCGATGCCGCGTTACGCCGGGACAAGTTCCTCCGCGCGGGCATCGCAGACGCGAACAAGGCCCTTGCACTTGGGCCGCCCTCAGGGGAATTGTTTTACGACGCCGCTCAACTGTGTGGAGTGGCCGCACGTACTCACCCGGTGTGGGCGAACCCAGCACTGGACTACCTCGACCAGGCCTTGCGTTACGGCGTCAAGCCGAAGCAACTTGCCGACAAGGCCTGGGTCGCCCTGCACAAGGAACCCCGTTTCCAGGCACTCGAAAAACGCTCTCCCGTTCCTCACCCGGCATTCAAGGCCGTGCGCATCCTGCCTCCCGTGAAAGAGTAAGGGCTGCTCTCCAGGCATGGTTAGGCGCGACGCGGAGCACGCCGGCCACAACCTTCGCGCTCCTGTCCCGTGGGTCGCGCAGCGCACCCACGGGGACCATTTTTTGCAAAAAAACTTTTTCGCAATGTCTCAATGCTGGGTCAAATCTCGATTATTAATAGGAGAAGCTTCTCACCTTTTTACCAACACCGTCCCGGAACCCTGAGTGCGGTTTGACTGCCGCCGTGCTCCTGCGTGATCGGTGCGCGCCGGCAGGGGGACTGACTTGCGCCTGTGAGAAAGGTGGAATGAAGCATGTGGAAGACTCTGCTTACGTGGTGGCAAAGGCCAGCAAGACGTGCCAGCGCCCAGCCGGTCCGGCTCTTTCTGGAGCATCTGGAATCGCGCTGGTGTCCCTCGTCTGGAGGGGGAGGGGGAGGGGCGCCGACGTTGACTTACAACGTCACCCAGACCGGCGGCCAGACCGTCCTGATCTCCGGCACGGTCACGGACCAGAACCCCAGCTCGGTGGACATTTCCTTCACGGGCGTGGTCAACACCAGCATCACCGCATCCGCCAACGGGACCTTTTCCGTCTCGACGACGGCCTCCGCCCTGGGAGAAATTGACGGCGTGGACAAAGGTGGCCCAGCAGTTGAGTTCGCCGCCACCCCGGGTTGCGCTGCGCTCCACCCGGGGCTCTATTCCCCAGGACAGGAGTAAAGCCCCGGGTGGAGCGCAGCGCAACCCGGGGGAGTTCGCCGGTCGTCCCCTTCAACCTGACGAACAACCCGCCGCAGATCGTGAATTTCCAGGCCGTCCAGGTGACGGGCAACATCTGGACGCTGAGCGGACAGGTCCAGGATGCCTGCGCCAGCGGGTTGGTGGTGACCTTCGGCGGGTTTCCCGAGCTGGACGGGCAGACGGTCCTGACGGATGACAACGGCAACTTTTCTTTTGCGGTCACGCTGGCCGATGGCGAGTACGGAACCGCGACCGCCCAGACCTGCGATGGCTGGGACATGGAGTCCAACGTCGCCGAGTGGTACATCAACCCGGCCTAGCGTCCGATACGCAGACGGCAACAGGACCACACCAGGCCGCCCGATCGGAACCAACGATGCACAAAAGCAAAGACGTGGACCGCCTCGTCGAGCGAACCCAGAGCGGGGATGCCGATGCGGCGGCGATCATCCGCCGCCAGGTGAAGCCTCTCCTTGCCTGCAGGCTCCGCTGGAACCTGCAGGGAGAGGGAGGCACGACAGGGGTGGACCAGGTGCTGAGCGAATTCCTCCACGAGCAGTCGGCGACGGTCGATCGCGCGACCCTGGCGGAACCGAAGGAAATCGAGCGCCTCGCTGAGATCCTCACCGACCGATTCATGAACCGTCTGGCCGCACAGGGCGCAGTCGAGACAACCGTGCCGTACCAGCGAACCGTGCGCATGCCAGCGGTTCGCTGAGCCGCGCTGCCGGCACAAGCACCCGCCCTCGCAGAGAGCCTTTGCATGGCGACCATCTTGATCGTCGATGACCAGCTGAGCATCCGCTACTATCTGGTGCGGCTGCTGGAGCACGCCGGCCATCGGTTGCTCCAGGCCGCCGACCGAAGCGCAGGCCGGCCTGCCGGCCGGAGCGCACGCAGGCGTGCGAGGCCCTGGCAACCGTCAAGGCGGAACGGCCCGACCTGGTGATCACCGACATTCAGATGCCGAACGTGGACGGCTGCGAGTTTGTCCGCCAGCTCCGTGCGGATCCTGCCCTGGCAGCGACACCGGTCATCTTCTGCACGGCCCGCTCCAGGGAGGAGGCCCAGGTCCTGGCCGATGCCTGGGACGTCGCCGACGTCCTGACCAAACCCTGGGAGCCGGAAGCGGTTCAGCGCGCGGTGGCGTCCGCCCTGAGCATCGCCCCGCTTCCGGCACCTCCCACCCCGGAGCCTGAGATGCCGGACCAACCCAGAACGGCCAGGCAGACCGAGGCGGCGCTGCGCCAGTGAAGAACTCTTCCGCAGTGCCTTTGAGTACACCAACGTTGCCATGGTCCTCATGGACGTCAACAATCGCTTTGTTCGTGTCAACGCTGCATTTACCCAGCTGCTGGGCTATTCGGAAGCGGAGCTGCAACTGGCGATGAGCGACGTCACCCACCCGGACGATCTGGCAGAAAGCGACTCCCGTCGTGCGGCCCTGCCGGCCGGCACCAGGCGTCCCCGGGTTGCGCTGCGCTCCACCCGGGGCTTTACTCCTCAAACCAGGAGTAAAGCCCCGGGTGGAGCGAGGTACGAGCGCAACCCGGGGGTCTTCCAGATGGAGACACGCTATCGGCACAAGGACGGACACGTCCTGTGGGGCTTGACGAACGTCTCCCTGGTGCGCGACACCAGCGGTCAGCCGATGCTGTACGTCGGCCAGGTGCAGGACGTCACCGAACGCAAACGCTCGGAAGAGGCACTGGCCAGGTCCGTCGAGCGCCTGCGCATCCTGCATCAGATTGACCTGGCTTTGATCAAGGGGGAAAGGCCGGAAGAAATTGCCGGAGCAGCCGTGGCACCCCTGCGCGAACTGCTCGGGGTGTCCCGTGCCGTCGTGAACCTGTTTGACCTGGCCAGCGGCGAGGTCGAGTGGCTGGCCAAAGCGGAGGCCAGCCCTCTGCCCGACCTGTCGGGCAGGCCCGACGGAGCGCACGCAGGCGTGCGGGGGCAGCACCGGGTCCACGTCGGTCCAGGCATCCGCTATTCGATCCGGTTCATGGGGGACGTGGAGGCCTTGCGGCGGGGTGAACTGCAAGTGATCGACGTCCACGCACTGCCTCCCGGGCCGGAAGTCGATGCCTTGCTGGCCTCCGGGGTCCACTCCTGCGTGGTCGTGCCCATGATCGCCGAAGGCGAACTGATCGGCGCGCTCAGCTTCGGAGGCACCGAGGTCGCGTTGTCCCCGGAGCAGGTCACGGTCGCGCAGGAGGCCGCTTCGCAGTTCGCGATCTCCATCTCCCAGGCGCGACTCCATGAACGGGTCAAACGCCAGGCGCAGGAACTCGAAGCGCAGGTCACCGAGCGCAAACTCGCCGAGGAGGCATTGTGCCTGGCTCAGCAGCGCCTGCAACACGTGGTGAGTTCCAGCCCGGCCGTGCTCTGCACCCTGGCGGTCGAGGACAGCGACCTCCGGCTCACCTGGATCAGCGACAACGTGCGCGAGCTTCTTGGCTACTTGCCGGCGGAGGTGTTCTCGCCCCGCTGGTGGCAGGAGCGCGTCCACCCGGAGGACCGGCAGCACGCCTGCGTGCGCTCCGTCGGGCCTGCCCGACAGGTCGGGCAGAGGGCCGGCCTGCGCTTGGGGCCGAGATCCAGCAGGGGCTGTTGTCCCACGGTCGCCTGGCCAGTGAGTACCGCTTCCAGCACAAGGACGGGACCTATCGCTGGGTCCGGGGCGAGTTGCGGTTGCAGAGCGACCCGGCAGGCGGGGCCACGGAAATTGTGGGCTCCTGGTCGGACGTGACCCAGCGCAAACAGCTGGAGGAGCAGTTCCGCCAGGCGCAGAAAATGGAGGCGATCGGCCGGCTGGCGGGCGGGGTGGCGCATGATTTCAACAATCTGCTGACCATCATCAACGGCTACGGCACCCTGGTGCTGACCCGGTTGCCGGCCGACGACCCCACGCGCGAAATGATCCGGGAGGTCGTCGCCGCCGGGGACCGGGCTGCCGGTCTGACGCGCCAGCTGCTGGCCTTTAGCCGCAAGGCCTTCATCGAACCCAGGGTGCTGGACCTCAAAGTCCTGGTCGGCGACCTCCAGAAAATGCTTCGCCGCATCATCGGCGAGGACATCCAGCTGACCGTGGCGTCCGATCCCGACCTGGGCGCGGTGAATGCCGACCTCGGCCAGATCGAGCAGGTGATCATGAACCTGGTGGTCAACGCCCGGGACGCCATGCAAGGGGGCGTTTGGGGAGACCCTCCACAACACCACCCGCCGGGGGGCCAGCTGACCATCGAACTGCGCAACCGCGACCTGGACGAGACATCCGCTCGGGAGCAGCCGGAAGCCCGGGCCGGACCGTACGTGGTGCTGACGGTCCGCGACACGGGCTGCGGCATGGACGCGGCCCCGAGCGCAGGCCGGCCTGCCGGCCGGAGCGCACGCAGGCGTGCTGGGCCCGGATCTTCGAGCCCTTTTTCACCACCAAGGGGGAAAAGGGCACCGGACTGGGGCTGGCCACGGTCTATGGCATCGTCAAGCAGAGCGGCGGCCACGTCACCGTCTCCAGCGCGGTGGGGGCCGGGACGACCTTCCAGGTGTACCTGCCGCGCGTGCAGCAACGGCCCTCGGAAAGGATGAAGGATGAAGGATGAATCAGAACCCCAAGCGCAGGCCGGCCTGCCGGCCGGAGCGCACGCAGGCGTGCGTGGCACCCGGCAACTGACGCAGAGGGGCACCCGCTTGCGGGTCTGCCGGAATCAAATCTCCAGTGCGTCCAGGTCGTCCATCAGCTTGTCCAGGTCATCCTTCGGCTGCTCGCACTTGCCCAGCTGTCGTTTCGGAATGCCCACAGTCAGCCCCACTGCCTCCCGACCGTCCTTGACCAGTTCGGTATCGCGTTCCTGAGCGGCGATGGCCATCGCATCGCCGCCGCCGAACAGCTTGGTCAGGTCGATCTTCAGCCCGCTGATGGCCCCGACCGGCGCACCGGCGATGGCCGGCGTCTTGTAGTCGGGAAACATGATGGCCTGCTCGGGACAGACCCGGCTGCACGCCGGGCAGCCGCGCTTGCAGTTGTCCTGGTTCTCGACGATGAGCCGATCCAGTTTGTCCACGCCGTAGACGCCGAACAGGCAGAAGTCCAGGCACTCCATGCAGTTGGTGCAGCGGCTGTAATCGATCACCGGATACCAGCGTCGGCCCGGTTGCTGGAGCATCTGTTCGGGGGTAAACGCCGCCGGTGCGGGCTTCTCCGGCTCCTCGCGCAGATAACGGCCCAGCTGCACCACGTTGGGCTGGCCGCCGATCCACTGTTTCAGCGTCTCCTGCCGGCGCTGCTTGCACTCCAGCCCGATCCGCTTGACTTCCTCGACGTAGACACGGTGGTCGCTGCTGTCGCGCAGGTCGAGGCAGTAGACGTGCCGATCCGGGACGTTGACCGAGCCGATGCCCTTGAGTTCCTCCGCCTCGCCTTCTTCTTCCTCTGCGTCGCTGTCGGCGGGTTTGATCTGCGTTTGCCCCTCGTGGCCGCGGATGCCGTCGCGGTCGAGCAGCCAGAAGGCGGCGCGGGGGAACAGCCAGGAGAGGACGACCATGTCGCCTTGCACCGACTCCAGGAACAGCCGGCCGGTGTGGTTGGCGTCGAGGTCGTACAGGTGCGGCACGATGGAGACGTCGAGGCCCGGCTCCATGATGAGGGCGGCGGCGATGCTCTCCTCCAGGGCCCGCCGGGTCGGGTTCTTGCCCTGGGCCTGTGACAGGACGACGGTCAGACGGTCTCGGCTCATGGCGGGTCAGTCCTCGAGGTTCATCTTGCCTTTGATCATGGCCTGGGTCTTTTCCCAGTTGGCCGTGAGGTGGTCATGATATTCCTGCACGGTGAGGGTGCCAGCGCCATCGCCATCCATCTCGAACAGCCAGCCACCGCCGTAGCCATCGACGTTGATCCCCGAGGGATCTTTCAGCAGCTCCTGGTTGAACTCCACCAGGACGCCGGCCATCGGGGAGAACAGGTCCGAGACGGCCTTGGACGTCTCGATGTGGCCGATCTCCTGGAGCAGCCGGACTCGATCTCCCGGACTGACGTGCCAGTCCAGGAAGTACACGTCCTGCATCAGCCGGATGGCGTACGCCGTGAAACCAAAGCGCCACCGGCCCGGCTCGATTTCCTGGGTCCACGTGTGCGTGCGCGGTGCAGCGCAGCGCCGCGGGCAGCCGGGCCGGGAACTTGCCCATCAGGAAGGTCAGGTCGTCGGCCATGGCTCAGGTGTACCGGCTGGTCTGGTGTTCCGGCTGGAAGAAGGTCGGCAGCAGCCGATCGACCTGCAGCAGCCCCTGGCGCGTCACCGCGACGCGGTCGGCCGAGAGGGTCACGTTGCCCGCGTCGGCCAGCTTCCGGAACCCGTCGCCAAACCGCTCCAGGATGTTAACCCCGAATTTGGCCTGGAAGTAGCGAGAATCGAGCGATCCAGTCTTCAGCTGGAGGATCATTTCGCGGATCAGCCGCTGCTCGGCCGTCACCGGCAGGGCGCGGTTGAGCGGCAGCTCGTTGCGGTTGAGCAGCGCCAGGTACTGGTCCCAGGCATCGACGTTCTGGACGTGGACGCCGTGAATGTGCCCGAACGAGGCCACGCCGGTGCCGAACATGTCGGCCCCGTGCCAGAGACTGTCGCGGTAGGCGAACTTGGTCCGCTCCCGGTCGCGCGCACCAGGGTGTAGGCGCTGGACACCTGATACCCCGCCGCGAGCATGGTATCGAAGGCGTAGCTGACCCAGGCCCGCTTGGTGGGCCAGTCGGCGATCTGCTGCCGCGGCTCATCCTGGCCGATCAGGTGCAGTTCCCGCGAGAAGACGGTGTTGTAGGGCAGTTCCATCTGGTAGATGGTGACGCTTTCGGGAGCCAGTTCGATGGTCTTGCGGACGCAGTCGCGCCAGTTGTCCCAGGTCTCGCCGACCATGCCGGCGATCAGGTCGATGTTGATCTGATCGAAGCCGACCTGCCGGGCCCAGCCGTAGGCCCGGAAGATCTCTTCGGACAGATGCGCCCGGCCGTTCTCCTCCAGGATCTGATCGCTGAAGTTCTCGATCCCCAGGCTGAGGCGGGTCACGCCCAGTTCGCGGAGCGCCTCCAGCTTGTGCAGCTGCAGGGTGCCCGGCTCGCACTCGAATGTCACCTCTTGGGCCCCGTCCCAGGGCAAGACCGCCTTGACCCGGTTCATCAGGCCGCGGAGTTGATTGGCGCTGAGGTAACTCGGGGTGCCGCCGCCGAAGTAAACGAAGGTCAGGGGCCGGCCGCCGACAGCGGGCAGACTGCTGTAGAGGGTGACTTCCTTGACCAGGGCATCGAGGTAGGTTTCGACGTCCCGGGCGTTCTTGTCGGTGTAGACGCGGAAGTAGCAGAACTTGCAGCGTTTGCGGCAGAACGGAATGTGCAAGTACAGGCCCAGCGGCGTGCCGGGCTCGGGGGGCTGTTCCAGGGCAGTGCGAGCGGCGGCGAGGTAAGTGGGCTTCCAGTGGGAAAACGGCGGGTAGTTGGCGACGAAGTAATTGCCAAGGCCCGTCTTTTCCTGGGTGTCGGCAAGCATGGTGTACCTTACAGGCGGGGGGTAGGGGCGCAGCAGCGGCGTCGGCGCGGCAGCCACTGTGCCATTGTACCGCCCCGGACGGGGCTGCCAAGTGCATAAGTTTTTCATTGCACCCCCCATCGGCCCTGGGTATACTCGCTACCATCTCTTGACTCCTCCTCACCAACGCAGGATCGCAGCGGAAGCCGCCCATGAAGCCCGACACGTCCGCCTACGGTTCGGTCACGGCCCTCCTCGAGCGCCTGAAGAGCGGCGACCACGAGGCCGCACGCCTGCTGTGGCAGCGCTACTACCCGCGTCTGGTGGCGCTGGCCCGGCAGAAGCCGCAATCGGGGTAGTCCAGCGTGGCGTCGCCGACGAGGAGGACGCGGTCCTCAGCGCCTTCAACAGCTTCTGCCGCCGGGCCGAAGAGGGGCACTTCCCCGACCTGAAGGACCGCGACGGCTTGTGGGCCTTGCTGGTGGTCCTCACGGTCCGCAAGGCCGCCGACCTGCTCCGGCACCACCAGCGCGAGAAGCGCGGCGGCGGTCTGGTCCAGGACGAGTCGGTCCTGCAGCCAGCCCAGGGTGACAGCGGCCCGGGCGGCCTTGACGTCCTGCCGGGCGACGAGCCGACACCGCTGGAAGCGGCCCTCCTGGCGGAAGTAGTCGAGAACCTGCTGGCGCGGCTGCGTGAATCAGCGTTGCGTCAAATCGCGGTCTGGAAACTGGAGGGCTACACCAATGCCGAGATTGCCTCTCGACTGGGCTGTTCCGAGCCGACCGTGGAGCGCCGGCCGGTCATCATCCGCCGCTTGCTGAAAGGACCGTGATCCCAACGTCCAGTCGAAGCGAAGGAAAAGCGATGATACACGATAAACGATTCAAGGTGCTGTTGCGGGAGTTTCTGCGGGAGTTCCCGGCGCTGTTCTTTCCGGAGCTGTTTCCCCACCTGGACCTGGCCAAAGCGGACTGGCTGCACCAGGAGCTTTATCACGCGCTTCAAGAGGGCAGCACGGAGACCATCGACCTTTTGGTCCGGGTGCCACTCTTGTCCTCGGCAGCCAGCCTCGCTCCTCCCGATTGTCCGACATTCGATGCCATCCTCCTTCACATCGAGGTCGAGTCGGCTGACACGGTGGCACCCTTCCGCAAACGGACGTACCACTATTATCACCAGCTGACCGAGGTCCACGGACTGAACGTGTTTCCGATCGCGGTGTATCTGCGAGTGGGGTTGGAGGGCCGGGGCAAGGATGCCTACGAGGTCCGCGTGCTGAACCGGACCCCTCTGCGCTTCGAGTATGATTACGTCGGGCTACCCGGTTTGGAGGGCAAGGATTACCTCCACCAGGACAACCCGCTGGGGATCGCCTGGTCCGCCCTGATGCGCTGGTCGCGGAAGCAGCGTGCCCAGGCCGCCGTCGAGGCCCTGGACCGCATCGTGGCCAGCGCGGAGAGCCCGGCCCGCAAGATGCTGCTGTGTGAGTGCGTACAGGCGTATGCTCCCCTGGAAGACGACCAGCGTCTTGAGATATACTCGCTATTGAAACAACCTGAACATGAAGGAGTCCGTGCCATGGTCAAAACCTGGTCCGAAGAAGGCGAAGAAAGAGGCATCCTGAAAGGGCAACGCGAACTGTTGCTCAAACAACTGGTGGTGAAATTCCCCACGTTGAGCAAGGCAGCGCGTGAACGAGTGGCCAGTTGGCCACTGGAGAAAATCAACGAGGTGGGAGTCGCCATGTTCAACGCCCAATCGCTGCGCGAGCTGGGGCTGGAGGACTGACAGGCTGCCGTTGCCACCCGGATGGGCTGTTCCGTGCCGACCGTGGAGCAGTGGCTGGCCATCATCCGCCACTTTCTGATGGAACCGTGATGGCTCGCGGGACGATTTGACGATTGCCTTATTAGGTGGTGTGCGGAACCCCTCACCGTAGCGGGGCCGTTCGCCACCCTTCGCAAAATGGGCGAAGGGTGGCGAACGGCCCCGTTTCGCTGAATAGCAGAGGAGTTTCAGGTAGGACCAAGATGAGCGACGCATCATCGCTGCTGAACGACCTGTCGGAGGAGGCGATCTGGCGTCTTGAAGAGGTCTGCTGCCGCTTCGAGCAGTCCTGGCAGACCGGCTCCCGGCCATGCCTGGAGGATTTCCTCTCCAGCACAACGGGGGCCGAGCGGCTCGCCCTCTTGCGCGAATTGCTGGTCCTGGACACCTACTACCGCCGCCGGGCCGGCGAGGAACCCTCGGTGCAGGACTACGCCACGCGCTTCCCCGACGCCGCCGACCTGCTCAGCGAGCTGGTCCCCGCCCTCCCCGAGGGCGGCGAGGCGTCTTCGGCACAGGGGGCCGAGAGTACCACCGATGACGTCGTCCGCACTGGCCCCTTCCTCGGGGCCAGGGACGCAGGCGGGCAGGAAGCTGGTCCTGCCCTCGATGCTCCGGCGGCGGGCCGCTTCCGGATGCTGCGCTTCCACGCGGCCGGCGGCCTGGGCGAGGTGTTCGTGGCCGAGGACCAGGAACTGCACCGCGAGGTCGCTCTCAAGGAGATCCAGCGCAAGTTTGCAGGCCACGACGAGTGCCGGGAACGCTTTGTGCTGGAAGCGGAGATCACCGGCAACCTCGAGCATCCGGGGATCGTGCCGGTCTACGGGCTTGGCACTTACCCCGACGGCCGGCCCTACTACGCCATGCGGTTCATCCGCGGCGAAACCCTGGGCACCGGCCATCAAGCAATTCCACACGCAGACGCCGGTGCGTTTCGACTCCCTGACCTTCCGCCAGTTGCTGGGCCGGTTGGTGTCGGTGTGTCAGGCCGTGGCCTATGCGCACAGCCGTGGCGTGCTGCACCGGGACATCAAGCCGGGCAACGTCATGCTGGGCAAGTACGGCGAGACCCTGGTCGTGGACTGGGGCCTGGCCAAGGTCATCGGCCGGCCGGACGCCGGAGAGGCGGCTCCTGGGGAGGAGGGGTTGCTGCGCCCTTCCTCAGGAGGCGGGGCCCAGGCCACGCAGGGCGCGGTGGGCACGCCGGCGTTCATGAGCCCCGAACAGGCGGCGGGCAAGGTGGCGGAGCTGGGTCCGGCGACCGACACGTATAGCCTGGGAGCGACCCTCTATGAGCTGCTCACTAACCGAGCGCCCTTCAAGGGCCCGGTGGTCGAGGTCATCAAGCAGGTCGAGAAGGGTGCCTGGCAGCCGGCGTGCCAGGTCAATGCCGCCGTGCCGCCAGCGCTGGACGCGATCTGCCGCAAGGCGATGGCGCTGCGTCCGGAGGAGCGCTATGGTTCGGCGCTGGCGTTGGCCGAGGACCTGGAGCACTGGTTGGCCGACGAACCGGTGGGGGCTTACCAGGAGCCGGCCTGGGCGCGGCTGCGGCGATGGATGCGGAAACACCCCCGGCGGGTGAATGCAGCCGCAGCGTCGCTGGTCGCGGCAGTGGTCGTCCTGGCGGTAAGCGCGGTGGTCCTGGAAAGCAGCAGACAGGCGACACAGCGAAGCCTGGACACGGTACAGGAGCAGGCGGACTACTTCGTGTCGGAGGTGAGTGACAACCTGTTGCTGAACGAGCCAGGGCTGCAGCCACTGCGTCGGCGCATTCTGATGAAAACGGTGGAGGGCTACGCGAAGTTCCTCAAGGACCGCCCTGGAGATCCTCACGCTCGGCAGCAGCTGGCTGGGGCGAAGCGGCAACTGGGGGAATTGTGTGCGCAGATGAGCCAGCTTCGGGAGGCCAGGGCGTATGAGATCCAGGCCGTGGAGGATTATGAGGCGTTGTTGCAGCAGACGCCGACGGACCGAGGATCGCTGTTCGGGCTGGCGCGTGCCCGATACGTGATCGCCGACCTGCACGCGCAAGAGGGTAAATCCGAAGAAGGGACGAAGGAGGTTGAGCGGTCGATCGCGCTCCTGAAGACGCTGACAACCGAGGAACCGGGGAACGTCGCTTACCTGCTCCTGCTGGCCCGGTGCTATGAATTCCGGACAACAACTGAAGCCCAGCAGGGTAATGTGGAGTCGGGCCTCGCCGACAACGAGCGGGTCCTGGAGACGCTGGGAAAGGCAGGTGTCCGCAATCCTGCCCACACACATTGGAGCGCCCCGGGGTGGGAGGGACCCCGCGTAGTCGATCACGGGCAAACCACGCCCCAAGCAATGGCCTGGCCGCGCGACCTCATGCTGGGACGCGCTTACACCACCCAGGGGACCTTGCTCAGCATGGCCGGTCGGAACAGCGAAGCGGTCCGGTTCCTCGAGGAGGCAATCGCCATCCATCGCCCGCTCCTGAAACAGAACCCTCGGGCAGGTCAGGTAAGCCACGGATTGGCTCTGGCCTTGCTCCACTCGGGCCGCGTCCTGGTCCAGCTCGACATGCCAGGGAGGGGTGAGGTCGCCCTTCGCGAAGCACTCGGGTTGATGCAACGGCTGGTCCAGGATGATCCCCAAGTGAAGGAATACCGGGCCACCCGGCTGCTGGCCGCTGGCTACCTGGGCGATTCGCTTTTCCGCCAGGGCCGGACAGCCGCCGCCGCGGAACTGCTCCGGGAGGTCGTCCAGGAGGGAGACAAGGAACTGGACCGTTCGTGCAAGGACCACAACGTGCGTGGGCAACACGCCCGCTTGCTCTCCGTCCTGGGGCGCCTGGAGGTCGAGGCCGGAAACTTTGACCGGGGCCTCGACATTTGCCGGATGGCCCAGGAGAAACTGGAGCAAGCCCTCCGCGAGACGTCGGGCGACCGTTCGTTGCGCAGCGACTGGCTGGCCAACCGCGAAACGCTGGCCCGCTGTCGCTTCCTGAAGGAGGAGTTCAGCCGGGACGACTGGATTGCTGAGCAGCGGGCGATCCTCAAGGAACGGCAGGCCCTCGTGAGTCAAGGCCCGCCCGCCCCCCAGTTCCAGGGGGAAGTGGCAGGGTCAGCCGTCATCCTGGCGGGGCTGTTGCTCGAGGCCAATCAACCAGCCGAGGCGCTGGCTTGCGTTGACGAAGCGTTGCCAGGCCAGGAGCAACTCGTGCGGGATGAGCAGGAACGAGTGAAGAAGGCCGTGAAGGAACAACAGGAGGCCGGGCAAGGCCCTCTCAAGCCTGACCGTGACCAGTCGATCCAGTTTTACCTGCAGAGAACGGCAATCGTCCCCGACAACGCGCTGCACCGTCAGTGGGCACTGCTCCTTGCTCGTCGGGGAGCCGCGCTGGCCCGTCTCGGCCGGGGCGCGGAAGCGGTCGAAGCCGTCCAGCAGGCCGTCAGGATCACCGCAGGCATCCTCAGTGGAAACCGCCCGGTGCAGTTCCCGCCAGCCTCCCCGGCAGCACTCTGGACGTTCCTCCCAACGCTGCTCTGGCCGCTGGAAACGTGCGATCTCTACGACCTGGCCTGCCACCTGGCGCTGGCCTCGACGCTGCCCGGCGCCAACGGCAGGCCCGACGCGGCGGAGCAGGCGGTGGCTGCCCTCCGCTGCTGCATCGCCTCCGGCTTCGACAACCTCCATCAGCTCCGGACCGACCCGGCCCTGGAGCCGCTGCGGAAACGAGAAGACTTCCAGAAACTCGTCCACGCCCTCGAGGCCAGTCGCCCGGGGCGCAAGGACGCTACCGCGAACCCCTAAAGAAGGGAGAATGCCCATGCCCACTCCGCAAGCCTCTGTTCAAAACTCGCGCCGACGCTCGGCCTATACCCTGATCGAGTTGCTGGTGGTGATCGCCATTATCGCCGTCTTGATCGGCCTGCTCCTGGCTGCCGCCCAGTCCGCGCGGGCGGCAGCGAGTCGCGCCCAGTGCCAGAACAACCTGAAGCAAATCGCCCTGGCTGTGGCCAACTACGAAAGCGCGATCGGGGTGTTGCCGCCAGGGATCAATGTTAGCCCCAATTCGACCGACCCGAACGACGCTTATAACTGGCCGAAGCCCTGGGCAGGTCCGTACGTGGGTTGCCTGGCCTACCTGCTGCCCTACCTCGGGCAGGGCGTCGTTTATAAGGAACTCTGGGACTTCAATACACCTGCCCTTGCGCCTGGGGCCCTGTTCCAGCCTGACACGACTTGTCCTGCCTGGGCTTACGGCTTCGGGCCCTGGGACTTCCAGGAGCCCACCATTATTGCGCAGGGGCTGCAGAACGGGACGGGCAATCGCTACCCCACGGCCGCCAACAAAAAGTTTCCGACGTTCCTCTGTCCGGCTGACCCCGGCACTCCCGGTGCCGTTGTCACAGACATGCTGATGATCAACTCCGACGCCAGGCTGAATTGGGGCGTCTGGAACGATACCGTGCTGAACATCCCTGATTATGGGAAGGACCTGGGCGCACCAACTACCTCGCCGTTGGTGGAGCGTTCGGGAAGGTTCAACCAGGAGACCCCAGAACGGACCACGCACAAGGGGCGCGCTTCGCCGGAATCTATTACGCCAACTCGACGACCAGGACCACGGACATAACCGACGGCCCGTCGAACACGCTGGCCTTTGGCGAGTCTCTGGGCGGGCTCCTCAACAATGGCACTCGGATGGATGAATTCTCCTGGTTGGGGGCAGGGTGGATGCCAACGTGGTATGGCCTCCAACCCATCTACGGCTCACAGAACAACGATTACAAGTGGATTCAGTTCCAGAGCATGCACCCCGGCCGTGTTGTGAACTTTGCCTTCGGCGACGGCTCGGTTCGCGGGATCAGCCAGTCGGTAGACTTCGACACCTTCATCGCTGCCTCTGGGATGCAGGATGGGGTGCCAGTCAACCAGGCCCTCCTGCAATAACGGTAAACGCTTCCTGGCCCCTTTGAAACGAGGTTCTCCCATGCGCGCGATGAGCCGATTCCTGCTCGCTGCTCTGCTGACAGGGCTTGTCGTTGGCTGTCAAGCGAAGTCGAAGCATGCAGGTTCGACAAACACTCGCCCAGCTGAAAACGCCACGCCAGGTAAAACCACCCAGCAAGACCTTGAGAGAAAAATGCAGCGAGCGCAACAGGCAGAGTAGCCTGCTTGCGGCACGAACTTCGGAAGCAGGAAGGCTGTGCGGATGCGGGTCGAAACCAGGCGTTTCTCCTGGATTCGGGCTGCGGCAGTTCTCCGCACGATTGCCGCGGTAACCACCACACTGCCCGTTGCCTTGGCCTGGAACGGCACAGGCGCGTTGCCGCAGGCGCTTCAGACAGCAGAAGGAGTGAGGGACCGCTCAAAGTCGGTGGGAGAGGGCGTCAAGACTGCCTGGCGCAACCAGTCGCTCAGTTGCCGCACGTCCGTGTTCTTCTCCAGCGCCGAGCGCACCCCATCCGGCACGGGCGCCTCCGGGAAACGCGCTTGCAGCACGTTCACCACTGCTGCCCGCGCGTTCGTCAGCGTTCCCTCCTGAAAAGCCTCCTTGTGCCACTCACGCACGACTTCGGATTCTCGCACGTTGAATCCCTCCAACCCCGTTTGCCAGAGCTGCTTGCGGCCGGCCAGATCGGCGAACACCAACGCCAGGGCGACGTAATCGGCAAGCAGATGCAACTGTTTCTGACGCAGCGCCAGCTCGCGCCAGCGCTGCACGACGTCCGGCTGGTCGGCCCCCGCCATTACAGGCAGCCACACCAAAATGCACAAGCCGAGTTCGCCCCGCTCGATGTTGGCTGCCAGCCGAAGAACTCCAGGTCCTCGTCCACTTCATCCAGGAGCCAGCGGAACTGCTCCACCGGTTCGACCTCATGGAGGGCATGCCGTTCCGCGTCATCATCAAAGTCCGCCATCGCTTCCCTTCTTTTCCTGGGATTCCACAACCGCTTGCATTGGAGCCTCACCGCCCTGCACTTCCTGCTTCGGCCGGGCTTTCCCCAGCGGTGCCAGCATCCAGACGCAGGCCGCCCCGACCAGGGCCAGCACGCCCGAACAGACCTGCTGCACGTACAACGTCATGTAGCCCCGGCCGCACCCCAGCGTCCACCACGCCAGCCCGGCCGCGCAGACGGCACCAACGCAGGCCTCCAGAATGGCCTTCGGCAACCGAGTTACCAGGAGCAGCAGCCCAATGCCGACAACTGAGGCAATCGCCACGATGATCCACGACGGACCCGCGTAAGGGAACGGGGCCTCGGCGAGCTGTTCGGCGCTCACCGCATGCTCCAGCGGCGTGACCCACAGGTAGATGGGGCGTTCGACGCCATCTTCTCGCGATTTCACCTGGACGACCTTTGTCGGCGTGACTCCCGGCATGCTGAACTGATGCGACACGATCCGAGCGCCCGGTTCCATCTGGTCCAGTTGCGGGATCAGCTGGGCATTCAGGCTCGGCTTCAGGTAGAGGGTGATGACCGTCGCAGGGCGCAGGTCGAGCTTGAAGATGTCGCCCTGCCGGATCGTCACCAGGTCTTGCACTCCGTTCCGGACCGCGTTGGCCCGCGACTCCTCCACGCGTGCCGGATCGATGTCGATGCCGGTTGCTTTGCAGCCGTACTTTTTGGCAGCCGTCACCACGAAGCGGCCGTCGCCGCAACCCAGGTCGTAAACAGTGGCTTTCTCATCGACCCCGGCCAGTTCCAGCATCTTCTCCACCACGTCCTGGGGAGTGGGAATCGGCGGCGCATCGGGCAGATGCGTATCCTGGAGGTGCAAGAAGAGCGCGACCCAGATCACCCCGGCGATGCCGACCAGCAGCGGAGGAAGGTTTCGGAGCACGGTTCCCTCAGGAAGAGACAAGGTTTGTCGCTAATCTATCGTCTCGACGTTCTTCGGCAACCGGGAAGGTCAGCGTTGCCTTCGCCCCGGAACCGTTTACAATCAGCACAGTTTCCTCTTGCTGCAACTGTCCCTGCGGAGCCTGACTCATGCACCCGGTCCTGCGCTGCTTCTGCCTGACGCTGCTTGTCCTTGCCCTTCCCGTGCTGATCCAGCCCGCGGTTTCGGCCGAGCCGAAATGGCTGGAGCTGACCGGCGCGAAATGGCAGGAGTTCTGGAAACCGCCGCTGGGCGACTGGTATCGGACCGACAGCGTCGGCCTCGATCCGGACAATCCGAAGAGGCTCAAGGGCAAGCCGGGCCAAGGCGACATCCTGGTCAACGGCCCGAAGGGCGTGGTCCGCGACCTGTACACCAGGCAGAGCTTCGGCGACGTCGAGCTGCACGCCGAGTTCTTGATCGCCAAGGGGTCCAATTCCGGCATCAAGTTCCACGGCCACTACGAGATTCAGATCCTGGATAGCCACGGCAAGAAGAAACTGACCGGCGACGACTGCGGCGGCATCTACCCCCGGGCCGAATTGCTGCCGCGCTACCGCTATCTCGATGAGGGCATCCCGCCGAAGGTCAACGCCGCCAAGCCGGCCGGCGAATGGCAGATGCTCGACGTGATCTTCCTGGCCCCGCGCTTCGACAAGGACGGCAAGAAGACGCGAAACGCCCGCATCGTCAAGGCGACCCTCAATGGCCAGCTCATCCACGAGAACCAGGAACTGCTGACGCCCACCGGTCACAACTACAAGAACAAGGAAGTGGCCACCGGGCCGCTGATGCTCCAGGGCGATCACGGTCCCGTCGCCTTCCGCAACGTCCGCGTGCGGGAGCAGCCAGGGAAGAAGGAATGAGGGTCGATTGCCGATCGCTTCGTGCGTTTTCTTCGGTCGGACTTCTTTTCTTTGCTTTTCCCTCGCCCGCCCCACGTGCTGGGACTGGTTCCGCCCCTCTTGACTCGTTGCGGAGAACCTGTTTCCATGCCCCCGATTCAACCTTCGCGCGTCCTCCTCCCCGCGCTGCTGCTGACGCTCGTTTCTCTCCCTGTCAATGCTCAACCTCGGCCGGGCACGTCTGCCGAAGCCGACGATTCGGGACGGCAAACTCATTCGGGCTTCAGTCATCGTAGGAGCCGTCCCACGGCGCCGTGAACAGCAAGTCCCCGGGCTTCATCTCCACGCGGTCGGCCCATTCTTCTCCGGCTTCCGGTTCCGAGACATCGACCAGGCCGAAGACCTCCCCATCAATCGTCACCTGGAAGAGCGCCACCTTGATGTCCGCGAACTCGACGTTCTCCAGCGCCCCGATCGTGGCTTCTCGCTTGGCCCGCGCTCGCTTGATGACCTGCTCTTCGCCGTCGGCGGTGGTCCCGGCGAACCAATGCTCGGTGCCAATGTGCTTGCCTCGATTCGTGAACTTGTGCAGGACCACGTACCATCGCTTGCCAGACGTGGGAGGGGTCCCTGGCTTTGGTTCCGTCAAGGTCGCGACGATCTGCGCCGAGAACTGGTCGCGCTTTCCTTTCGGGCCATACAAGCCGATGTGGGCGGTGTAGTTCCCGCCTTGACGGGACACGGGGATCAGTTTCGGGATTGCCATGTGCTGGTTCTCCAGACCTCCGATTGCAGGACGGCGCGCGACAACAATGCGCCAGGGTCGCATGATTCGTCGCGCCTCACGAGTCGGGTTGAGCGCTCTCTATTGTTACGGGTCTGGTCCGGCGGCTTCGTACAGTTGCTCCCAGACGAATGCTCCGGCTTCGTGCGAGAACACGCAGGACCAAGCGAAAGTCTGCGAAGCGATAATCAATTCCAGGCGGTTTGCCAGGTCCCTCGGCACGCTTCGCAAACCGGATGCCCGGAATGCCGCTGGCCCCAACCCGCCCAAGTTGGCGAGTTGTGGGATCGAGAGGCCGCTGAGCACGTAAACGTCCGCCGGAAGACGGGTCTGGAGCGAAAGCATCGCCCGGCTTCCCTGGAGACGCCTGGCCCCGGTCGCGACCAGGGACCCGAAGCCTTCCGACCAGCGGCGGACGAGGGCTTTGTACTCCGGGTCGGAAAGGGGGGACCACATATCCGCGTCGTTATCCAGCCAGGCTTCGAGGTCTGGGATTGCTCGCACGATGCCCATAGGACCCCTTTCGCTGCACGGATCACAAGGCTGACCGGCCGATCAGCATCTTCCTCCTGGTCAGCATCTATACGCCTGTCATGCTATCAGCCGCTGGTCAGTCTCCTGAAGGCTGCCCGGTCCGGCTCTTCAGTCCCGATCACTCTATCGCGGTTAGCTCCGCAATGCCATCGGTTTCCCTTTTTCCCGGCTGCCCTTGACCAGCAATGCCAACCTCGTCGGTGAGCCGATCAATGCCAGAACTTGACGTATAGGCCCCAGCCAGCGAGGTCCGAAACACCCCGCCAGCTGGCAGGCAAGGAGACAACGGACGTCCAGGGGCACGCCTCCGACAGCGTCCGGCTCTTTCCGGCGTCCGCCACGCGAAAAATCACGTGGCAGACCAGCTCGCGCTCTCCCGGCCACTGCGTGGCGCTCTGTGTGTGTCGCGGCGCAATGCAATCCATCCCACCTTTCTTTTCTTTGCCTTTCCCCCACCCGCCCCTTATGCTGGGACTTGTTACGCCCTTCCTGACTCGTTGCGGAGAACCTGCTTCCATGACGCCGACTCGACTCTGGCGCGTCCTCCTCGCCGCGCTGCTGCTGACGCTCGTTTCTCTCCCTGTCAATGCTCAACCTCGGCCGGGCACGCTGCGTCCGACCGTCTTCGCCCTGCGGGATGCACGGATCGTCACCGAACCCGGGCAGGTCCTGGAAAAAGCGACCATCGTCATCCGCGATGGGCTGATCGAGGCCGTGGGCGCCGACGTCAAGCCGCCGGCCGACGCCCTGGTGATCGACGGCAAGGGGCTGGTGGTCTACCCCGGCTTCGTGGATGCGTCTAGCCACCGCGGTTATGACACGGCCCTGCGCCGCTCCGAGTCGGGGCCGCCGGCCGTGGAGGACCTGCTCGGCGAGGCGCTGGCGACCACCAAGATCGACAACCGCAAGGGCGTCACTCCCGAGTTCGAGGTCCACTCCGCGCTCAAGGCCGAGCCGGAGCAGGCCGACAGCTGGCGCCGCCTGGGCTTCACCGCCCAGCTGGTCGCTCCGGAGGGCGGCATCCTGTCCGGCCAGAGCGCCCTGGTCAGCCTCAGCGGCGCAGTGCCGCGCGAAGCGGTCCTGCGCGGCACCGTCGCCCAGCACGTCAGCTTTCGCACGGTCGGCGGCAGCGACTATCCGCGCGTGCTGATGGGAGTCATCGCTCATGCACGGCAGACTCTCCTGGACGCCGGCCATCACCAGCGCGTCTGGAAGGCCTACGAGGAGTCCGGCCGTGCTGGCCGCCGGCCGCCGCTCGACCCGGCCCTGGCTGCGCTGGCGAGCGCCCTGGATGGCAAGCAGCCGGTGGTCTTCGAGGCGGATCGGCTGGATCGGATCGAGCACGTCCTGGACTTTGCCGCCGAGTTTGGGATCAAGCCGATCCTCTATGGCGGGCGCGACGCCTGGAAGGCGGCCGATCGGCTGGCCCGGGAGCAGGTGCCGGTGATCCTGCGGCTGAACTTCACCGAGGAGCCGGCCGGAGACGCCGACGAACGGCCGCCGGCCCAGGGCACGGGGCGACGTCGGCCGGCAACCCCCGCGGAGTTACTGCCGCAGAAAGTCAAGGAGGAACGCCAGCGGCTCCACAGAGAGGAACAGGCCTGCGCTAGCCGGTTGCATCAGAAGGGCATCCGCTTTGCCTTCAGTACCCAGGGACTGGAGGGAGACAAGGCGTCCGAGAAGTTCCAGGCCAATCTGCGCAAGGCCATCGCCGCGGGACTGCCGGCCGAGGCCGCCCTGCGGGCCCTGACTACCGATGCCGCTCGAATCCTGGGCGTGGAGAAGCAACTGGGCCGGATCGCTCCGGGCCGGCCCGCTCACCTGGTGGTGCTGGATGGGCCCTTCGAGAAGGAATCATCGCGGGCTCGCTACGTCTTCGCGGACGGCGATTCGCTTTGAATACGAGGCGTTAGCCCGCCGCGCGAGCAAGGGCGAAGAGAAGAAGCCGGAACCGAAAAAGGAGCCCGACGGCAAGAAGCCCTCGGAGGGAAGCGAGACACCCGTCGCCAGTCTGCAAACGTGCGTGCCTTCCGAGATCGAGGCCGACCGCCGGCCGACGCTGAAGACCGGCGGCAGCGTCCTCATCCGCGGCGCGACGGTGCTGCCGGGTTCGGGGCCCACGATTCCGGACACCGACGTGCTGGTCCTCAAGGGCAAGATTGAAAGGATCGGCAAGAACCTCCCGGCACCCAAAGGCGTCACGGTGATCGAGGCCCGGGGCCTGTTCCTCATGCCGGGGATCATCGACACGCACAGCCACATCGCCGTCTCCGGCGGCGTCAACGAGTTCTCGCTGTCCGTGGTGCCTGAGGTACGAATCCGCGACGTGCTGGACAGCGAGGACGTGGACATTTACCGCGCCCTGGCCGGCGGCGTGACCACCATTCGCATTCTGCACGGCAGTGCCAACGTCATCGGCGGCCAGGACGCCGTGGTCAAGCTCAAGTACGGCGAGCCGGCCAGCAAGATGCTGGTCACCAGCGGTCCGCGCGGCGTCAAGTTCGCCCTGGGCGAGAACGTCAAGCGCACCGACGGCCGGTTCCCCAACACGCGCCTCGGCGTCGAGGCGGTGCTGGTGCGGGCCTTCACCGAGGCCCAGGCGTATCGCAAGACCTGGGACGATTACCAGCGCGACCGCAAGGCCAGGCAAGCCGGTCGTCGAGCCGCGCCGCGACCTCCGCCTGGAGGCGCTGGCCGACGTGCTGCGCGGCGACCTGAAGGTCCATTGCCACTGCTACCGGGCCGACGAGATCCTGATGCTGCTGCGCGTGGCCGACCGCTTCGGCTTCAAGGTCAGGTCGCTGCAGCACGTCCTGGAGGGCTACAAGATCGCTCCGGAAATCGCCCTGCACGGGGCCAGCTGCAGTACTTTCTCCGACTGGTGGGCCTACAAGATCGAGGCCTACGACGCCATCCCCTTCAACTCGGCCCTGATGCACGAGGCCGGCGTCAGCGTCGTCCTCAAGTCCGATAGCCGGGAGCTGATGCGCCACCTCTACCAGGAGGCGGCCAAGTGCGTCAAGTACGGCGGCATGAGCGAGGTCGAGGCGGTCAAGACCATCACGGTCAACGCCGCCCGGCAGCTGGGCCTGGAAAAGCGGCTCGGCGCCATCGAGCCGGGCAAGGACGCGGATCTCGTGCTGTTCAATGGCCATCCGCTCAACAGCTACAGCCGGCCGGAAATGACGCTGATCGACGGCGAAGTGTATTACCAGCACTCCGCCAAACCAGAGGCGTTCGCCGCCGCCCAGCCGGCTCCCGCTGTGCCGCTCGGCGACCTGCCGGCCGTGGAGCAGATCCGCTCGGAGCGGTACTGGATCACCAACGTGACCCTCCATCCGGTGACCGGTCCGGTCATGCCCAAGGCCAGCGTGCTGATCGACAAGGGCCGGATCGCTCGCATCATGCAAGCGGAATCGGTCCCCGGCGACGAGCCGCGCCTGGAGGGCAAGGGCTTGCATCTGTACCCGGGCATGATCGACGCAGCCACGGTGCTGGGCCTGACGGAGCTGGGCTCGGCCCGAGAAACGCAGGACTTCGCGGAGGGCGGCGACTTCCAGCCCGACCTGCGGGCCAGCGTCGCCATCAACCCGGATTCCGAGCTGATCCCGGTCACCCGGGCAAACGGCGTGACCACCGTGGTCACCCGGCCGATGGGCTCGCTGGTCGCCGGCCAGAGCGCCCTGATCAACCTGGCCGGCTGGGTGCCGCGCGAGATGACGCTGGTTGATCCGCTGGCCCTGCACATCGACTTGCCGTCGCCCCGGCCGACCTTCTCCAGCGATCCGAACGTGCCGAACGTGAGTCGGGCCATCGCCCGCAAGCAGCGCGAGGAGAAGCTGCGCCGGCTGCGCGAGCTGTTCCAGCAGGCCAAGGCGTATGAGGCCGCTCGCAAGGAGTCGCCGGATCGGCCGAGCAACCCCCGGCTGGAGGCGCTGGTGCCGTACGTCCTTGGACAGAAGCCGGTCGTCATCCAGGCCAACCGCGAAGGCGAGATCCGTGAGGCCCTGAAGCTGGCGGACGAGCTGAAGCTCAAGCTGATCCTCAGCGGCGGCAGCGAGGCGTGGAAGGTGACCGACGAGCTGAAGAAACGGCAGACGCCGGTGATCCTCGGCCCGATCATGGCCATGCCGCTGGAGAACCACGATCCCTACGATGGCCTGTACACCTGCGGCGCTGCGGCTGCACGAGGCGGGCATTCCCTTCTGCATCCGCTCCGGCGGGACGACCGGCACGCGCAACCTGCCTTATGAAGCGGCGATGGCGGCGTCGTACGGTCTGCCGCCCGAGGAGGCGCTGAAGTCCGTGACGCTGTCGCCTGCAAAGATCCTGGGCCTGGCCGACCAGCTGGGCAGCATCGAGGTCGGCAAGCGCGCCAACCTGGTGCTGACCAACGGCGACCTGCTCCAGGCGACAACGCAGGTGGCGGCGGTGGTCATCAACGGCAAGCCGCTGCCGCCGACCAGCAAGCACTCCCGGCTGTACGAGCGCTACCGGGAACGGCTCCGCGAGGTCAAGGAGGGCAAGGCCCCGCTGGGGACGAAGTGAGAAGGGCCGGCGTTTCTCCAGGCGGCGGAAGCCGCGCTGCTGGCGCCGGCCAATTTGAGAGCGGTCCCAGCGCGGCAGTGACGTGAGAGGCTGCCCGGTCACGGGCCAACAGGTCGATCGACCGCTTGATTGCGTGACCGGGCGAAAGAGGAGACCGGCCGGTCAGCCTACTCATAAGTTCGGCCCAGGTGTATCTAGTTGAGAGGTGCAGAATGGACGGGAAGACAGAGCAAGCGGCGAGCAGCCAGTCGTCGAGGGAAGTGATGCCCATTCCATCACACCTCGCTGGTTGGGTTGTGCCGCAATCGTTTGAGGACGAAGTGCTGAAAGCCTCCGTGCGCTGTCCTTGTGGGAGCGAGCGCGTCGAACTCCGCTATCCAGGAGCAACACACCTGTCCTGGAAAGATCAAACTCCCATTCCTTCCTCGGTGAAGATTGGAGAAGTGTGGTTCTTCATCATCAAAGCCACGTGCGCCTGACTGCCGCGGAGAACACGTCCTGTTCGACAGCCACTTTCACGGCTGCACCGGGTTCCTCAACCCGGGCAACAAAGGAGCGAAGTTGCCACGGCCTCGACTCTGGCCCTGGCGGTGCTTGGCGTGCGGCTCGGCGGTACACAGGGCGCGGATGAGCATTGTCCAGGACTACCAGGATCGCTATGTCGAGTTCGGTCACGCCAAGAAGTTCGGACCGGAGCGTTGGCCAGATGCGTTCGGTTGGTTCAACATGAGCATTGAGTGCAGTGGTTGTGGCCTGGGAACGGGGGGATGGGTCTCCTACGAGGCGAGATGAGGCCGAACCGGTTGTTTCCGCAGGCCGGCCAGGCCATTGAAGTCTTGCCGAGTTCACGAGCGTGCCCGCATGAGCCAGGTGCTGAACTGGGCGTTCGTGAAGGCTTGAGCTGTTTGAGGGGAAACGTTCACTTACGGTTCTGAGAGGACGGGGAGGCAGTAACGTCTCCCTGCCACCCGAACAGGGAGGAAGGCGATGTGGCGATGGGCGCTGGCGCTCGTAATCTCGACGGCCCTCGCCGGCGGCGTGACCATACCCAAGTTGCACAAGATGGCGCAGATCGTGGGCTGGCTCCCTGCGCGCAGGAGGTGACTACCCAGTTCATCACTCAGAAGGGTGTGGACGAAGGCATGCGCGGGCGCCAACACTTCTGGGTGTCCTGGGCGAACCATGGCGGCGCGCTTTCCCGGGCCGGTCGCGGCAACGTCAGTCCCGAGGTTTGGGCAAAGATGCGGGTCGGGGATAGCGTCGAGGTCTCCCGCGTGCCCGGCGACGATGCGGCCCACCTCAGAAACGGGGTGTTTGTCGAACCGGGCAATTTCGTGTTCGACTTCGTTCTGCTCGCCCTCACCCTCGGTGTCGCCGTGGCGTCGGCTGGGCGGTTGCTGTTGTGGTGGTATTACCCCGGCAAGAAAGAAGCTCACGAGAGGCGCAGGCCTTGGCAGCCCGAAGCGCCAGCGAGGGACAGACGACATCCCTCGCTGGCGCTTCGGGCTGCCAAGGAAGCCCCCAGCTTTGGTGATCAACTTCCTTGCCGGTGGAATACAGAGGGCGGAAAGAGACCTTTTGGGAGGGATTGCCCAAGGTTTGGTAAAGGGATTCAGGAGTCTGTGGCGCTGGGCGTTCAGCCCACGGAGCCGTGACGCGGTGTGGGAAATCCTTTGCCGATTCGCAATTGCCGGCAGGCACTTGCGAGCCGGCACGGCGGTGAGTATAACCAACCGCAAGCTCTCGGAGGGCCAGGTCTAGCTCAGGTGCCTTGCACCAGGGCGGCGTTGCGCCGCCCGAGCGTTTGCTGTCCGATGCATCCCAGGGAAGGCTGTTTCAGCCCCGCTTCCGCAGCGCTGCATGCACCGGTTGCGGCAGGCTGGAACGACCCCGCCAGGCGTGGTACTGCCGCAACCGGTGCATGCAGCGCTGCGGCGGGTCCGAGAGCCTTCCGTGTCCCAGGTCAAGTGGTAGACGTCCTCCGGAGTCAGGGGCTGCTTGACCAATCGGTCAAGCAGCCCCGTTTCCCTCTCCCTTGCGTTTCCCCTCGGAGATCGGGCAATGAGCGAGGAACGAGTGCGCACCATCGGCAGGCAGTTCGCCGAGAACGGCCTGAAGCTGACGCTGACCAATGCGGCCAACGTCCGCGAATTGCTGACCCTGGTGCAAGCCCGGATGCTGCCGCGTCTGGACTTTCGCGGCCTGCAGGTCGATCCGACCACCTACGTCACGTCGGAGTATCGCCACGTCAGCTCTGACCTGGTGCTAACGCTGCCTTTGCGGTCGGCCGGCAAGCGCAAGAAGCGTCTGACGCTGAGCATCCTGATCGAGTTGCAAATGCAGCCCGATCGGCTGATGCCACTGCGCGTGCTGGAATACCTGGTGCAGATCTGGAAACACCAGGTCCGCCGCCACGAGCAGAAACACGGCTCGCTGGCCAGCGTGAAGCTACAACCAATCCTGCCGGTGGTGCTGCACACCGGCTCTTACTCCTGGGAGCAGTTCGGCACGCTGCTGGATCTGATGGACGATGCCGAGGAGTTCCGCGAGGCGACACCGGTTTACCAGCCGCTGTTCTTCAGTCTGCCCGACCGGAGCGAGGCCGAGTTGGAGGAGAAGGCCGGCTTCCTTGGACAGATCCTGGCCCTGATGAAGGCACGCACAGCCAGCCGATCGGCGTTCGCACAGCGGCTGGAGCGGACGGTGAGCAAGGTGGAGGAACTGACCGCCGAGACGCAGCGGCGGCTGGAGCTATTGGATTACGTCGAGGCCCTGGTGTATTATGCCCGCGTTCCGAGCGAGCACGCGGCGCTGCATCAGCGCATCGACGCCGCTCTGCAACACAACGAGGACCGACTGGAGGTGCAAATGGCTCGACGAATGATGCCCGACATCCACCGCGAGGAAGGCGCTCTGGCGGATCGGAAGCGGACACTGTTGGAACAGTTGCCGGCTGCGTTTCGGGGCGTTGCCTCCGGATGTCAAGCAGGAAATCCAGGCAACTCAGGACGCCGAGCAACTCGCCGAGTGGCTGCGGCGCGTGATCACCGCCAGGGATCTCGATGCCATCGGCATCGTTGCTCCGCGCTGAGCGTTCCCTGGCTGCCGGAGACAGCTGCACAAGAAGGATCGACTGAAGGTGCAAGAACCTCAACCTCTGCACGCCTGCGGTTGAGGTCCTTGGGGCCGGCAGACACTTGCGGATCGGCCAGGCAGGGAGTATAACCAATCGCAAGCTCTCGGAGGGCCAGGTCTAGCTCAGGTGCCCTGCACCAGGGCGGCGTTGCGCCGCCCGAGCGTTTCGCTGTGCATCCGTCCCAGGGAAGGCTGTTTCAGCCCCGCTTGGAAGATGCGCAGGGTGACAAGGTGACAAGGTGCAGCATGGAGACAACCCCGCTTCTTTTGTCACCTTGTCACCCTGTCACCTTGTCAGCCTTGTCATCTTCCAAGGGTCCGAGAGCCTTCCGAGTCCCAGGTCTCGTGGTAGACGCCTTCCGGAGCAAGCAAGGGGCAGCTCGGCCAGCCGCCGGGCTGCCCTCACTCCTCGATCCCCTCCGGGCACTCCGCCGCGATCGTGCGGTAAAGCTGGATCGCCTTCTGGAAGGCTTGCCGCGCCGCTTCGCGCTCCCCGGCCGCGATCGCCTTGCTTCGGGCCCGCCACAGCTGCTCGATACATCCCGCGCACCACAAGGCACTGGACCGCGAGGCGCGAATCGGCTTGCCCAGAACCCGGACGGTGACCGGGTTGGTGTGCAGTTGCGGGAAGTGCCGCAGGGCGATCCAGCTGCTGCGCTCCACCAAGACGGTGAAGGTCACTTCGTGAATCCGATCGTCGGCAGGCACGTCCTCGGCAGCAGCCACCTTGCCGTTGACCACAACCTCGACCCGGCGCTTACGGTTTTGGATTTTGTCCGGTCGAGTCTCGTGCAGGTTGACCGTGTCGCCGATAAGACGTGTCCCCCCTTTGGGCATGACCCCGCCGTAAGGGACTTCCAGGGGCGTCTCCGAGGCGAAGGCGACCCGGGCCGTCACCGTCACCCGGCCCGGCCTGTCCAGGGCCAACTCCTGACCAGCGGTCTTGCCGTTGACCGCGAAGGCCAGTGCGTGAGCGTAGCCATCGGAAACGTAGGACCGACCGCGGGCCAGCCCCTCGCACCAGGCGGCGAAATCGATCCTGTCCACCTTGCCCAGCTGAACGTAGACCCGGCCCTGGCCGACGCGCGTGCCGCTCATACAGGGAAAGTCGGTCTCGCCGCTGGCCTTCAGAGGGAAGCCGCTGTTCAGCACGTGATACCAGCAATTCCACTCCGCGATGCGTGCCGTGTCCATGGCGCTGATGAAGTCACACAGGCCCTCCGTAACGGTCACGAAGATTTCCTGGGCGCCGACGCCGCCCATTTCCGGGATCGCCAGGTTGGGCAGCCGATCCGCCACGCGGTCCAGACTGGTCAGCAGCTCCGCCTCGGTCAGGAAGCCGTCCCTGTCGGTGTCGATGGCGGCGAAGCGCTCGGGGAGCAGGCCCTTCCCGGCTTCCTCCCGGCTCAGCCGGCCGTCCCGGTCCGAGTCCAGCTCGGCAAGCAGCCGGCGGGCCGCCTCGCGCGGCACGATCGCCAGGCCGCTGGCCGAGTGGGCATAGCCGGTGACCGCCCCTTGCTTTTTCGCCCAGCGCAGCACCGGCGTGGTCCAGGTGGGCCAGCCCCGGATGCCGTCCGAGCCGGGATACGACTGCTCCTGGAGGTTCAGCAGGCAGACGTGCCCCAGCGCCTGCGAGCCGAAGCCGCTGACCTCGACGTCGTATTTGAGGACACACAACGGCTCGCTCCGCCTGTCAATGGTGGGCGAGAAGAACTGCCGCTGGAACTGGTAACAAGGCCCCCAGGTGAGGATGCAGCCGACGTTGAGCCCCTCGCCCTGGACCTGCAAGAACATGTCCCGGGCCAGCACGCCTTCGCTGGGAGAAGTGTAGTGAGCGCAGCCGGCCGCGTGGACGTGATGGTCGCCGGAATAGTAGCCGTGGTCGGCCGGGTTGATCCAGCGCTCCAGCCGCAGGGCGAGCGCCGCTTCGCCCCGGTCCGGGATGGCGACCTTGCGCTGCAGGGTGCGATACTCCGGACCGCGCGAATACGACAGCAGCAGCTCGCCCGGCGGCAGCAGGACGGTGTCGCCGTGGCGGCGGTAGATCTGCTGCTGAAAGAACAGGTCCGGAGCCAGCCGTTTGGCCTGCGGCGGATAGACCCGGCCGGTCCGGTCCTTGAAGATCAGCCGGCCCGTGGTGGGCCGGCCATCCGAATCCCGGATCGAGAACTGGACCGGCACCGCCGGCCGGATGTCGAAGCGAACCCGCGTTTCGCCCCGGCCCCTGTCGTCCGGATTGACCGAGAAGCCGATGGTCGCTTGCCGCTCCCCGGCGACGCTGGCATGCACCAGGGCGATGGCGTATTCCACCTCCAGACCGCTGAGCGTGGCGGTCATCGGCTGGCTGGTACACGTTTCCAGCTGCAGGAAGCGATCCTTGTCCCCCTTGACGTTCTCGTTCTCCCGGAGATGCGTCTGTCCCTGCCGGGTCATGCTGAGAGGAGCCACGCCCGCATAGACGGGGCCGGACTGCGGGCTGGAGATGCGCAGCGCCCGGGCGATCCCCGCCGGGTTAACGACCTTCAGCAGCACCGGGACGCAGCCGGCCTGCTGGAGTCGGGCCTGTGCCCCGGCCTTGCCGGGAGCGACCTTGACGGTCCCCTGGGCGTCCAGAGTGAGTATCAGGAAGACGTGGGGATCGAGGGTCTTCTGCATCGAGCCGCTGTCACGCGCCTCCCCGGCCTTCTTGAGCGCGGCCCGGGTCTCGGCCGGCAGCGGGGCGCCCAGAAGATCCAGTGCCGTGACGAGCCGCTGCACGTTGGCTGCCAGCGGCTGCCCCTCGACGGCCGGCGGAGCCGGCTCCGCGGCGCGAGCCAGGAGCGACACAAGGCACGTGAGGATGCCGGCCCAACCCAGCATCGCCCGGCCCGAGGCAAACCTGACCAGGGTTCCGGATCGCATGATCGTCCTCAGGGCTGGCAGCGAACACCAAACCTGGGTTCAGCGCGGCATGCCGCCGCGGGCCCGAATGCCCTGGATCGCTTGCATGGCCGCATTCCGGATCCCCAGGGTGCCTTTCTTGTCCTGGTTGGCGACCCCGCTCAGGACGGCGACGCTTTGCGCGGTCCCGATGTCCTTGAGGATGTTGCAGGCGTCAATCCATAGCGGCCTGTTCTGCGGCGTGAACAGCTGCGCGACCACCGGCTCGGCCACCGGGCCCATCTCCTTGAGCAGCCTGATCGCGTGGGGCTTGTCGTTCGGGTCCACCATCCGATTGACCAGTGCCACCGCCGCCTTGGGGTCCTTGAATTTGGCCAGAGCGGTCATCGCTTCCTGGCGCTTGGGGTTCTGTGGGGCCAGCACCTGCTGAATCAGGGCCTGGAGGTCCTGACCGCCGGGTTGTCCGAGATTGCCGCCCATCGGGTTGCCGCCCGCCGGGTTGCCGGCCACCTGGGTGCCCCACTCCTGGAGGAGCTTCATGGCTCGCTTGTCGGCGCCATGCTGCTTGTTGGCGACGTAGGGCATGACGGCGTTGGCGGCCGTCTCTTTCCCCATTTGCCGCAGCGTTTCCTCGGCCTTGCCGGCTTCAAAGAAGTTCGTCAACTGCCTGGCGACGATCTCGGCGCCGCGGGTCTTTCAAACGGACCAGGGCCTGGCGCAGGAAGGCGTTGGCTTCCCCGTCGGGCAAGCCGCCCTCCTTGTTCAGCACTTCCCCCATGACCGGGATGGCGTCCGCCGTCGCCCAGTTCTTCATTCCCTTGGCGGCCGCACGCCGCGTCGAGTCGTTGCGGAGCAACCCCTCGAGGGCCTTGGAGATCGCCGCTTGCTGGTCGGCCACCGCCTCCGTCTGGCCCAGCCACTCACAGACGGCGTTGCGGACCTCGTTCTCGGGGCTGTTCAGGTCCATCAGGGCCTGGGCCGCGATCTCGCCGTTGGTCGCGTTGAATTTCTTCAGTGCGGTCTGGATCTGCTTGCGGGCCTCGTTTTTCTTGGTGAAGGCCAGACCCACCAGCTTGGGCTTGGCCTTGTCGCCGAACTTGTCCAGCGCCTCCTGCGCCGCCTGACCGTGAAAGAAATTGCCCAGCTGACTCACGATCACTTCCAGGCCGCGCTCGTCCTGCAGTTTGCCCAGCGTTCGCATGATCTCCTTGCGGCGGTCGTCGAGTTCATTGGTCTTCTCGAAGATGGTGATCAGCGTGGGGACCTGCTCCGCCGTGGCCCAGCGGATCAGGGCGTTCTCCCCGCCCCACACCCCGTTGACTCCCTGCAGGTTGGCCAGTTCCCGGGCCACGTCCGCCTGCTCGGGGCCGTTCGGCTCGGTCTTGGTCAGGTAGCGGATCGCTCGGTTCTTGTCGTCCAGGTTGGCACCCCTGAGCAGCTTCAGCGCCTCGCCGACCGAAGTGGGCTCCGGCTTGGGTGCGAAAGGATTGTCGCCCCCGAAGACCTTGTTCGGGTCCGGGAAGTCGCCGGGGCGCGGCATGTTCTTCGGGTCGGGGAAGTTGATGTTGATCTGGGGGTTGTCCTTCCTCGCTTGGGCGATATCCTTGTTGGCCTGTTTGAATGCCTTGGCCAGCTCGGCCTCAAAATCGCCTTTCTCCCGGCGAATCTTGGCGATTTCCGGATCTTCCCCCTCCATCGTACACAGGATGACCACGACTCCGACGACGAGCAGCAGCACCAGGCCGCCGACGCCGAGGCCGATGATCAGGCCGACCGGGGCGCCGCCCTTCTTCTTGCCGGCGGGTTTCGACTTGCGGCCCTTGCGATCATCGTCGTCGTCATCGTCATCCTTGCGGCGCTTGCGCGGCCGGTCCTCGTCCTCGTCATCCACCGCGCTCTTGCGCCGGCTGGATTCGCCCTTCTCCGCCTTGATGGCCGATTTGCCGGCCCGGCTGTGGCCGTTGCTCTCGGCCTTGCCGGCCTTGCGGGCCACCGGCTCGTCCTCCGTCTCCTCGGCGGTGAAGGCTTCGTCGCAACTCTTGCAGCGCAGCTTCTTGCCGATCGACGTCTCGGCCACGTTGAAGTCGGCTTGACAATGCGGACAGACAATGCGAATCGCCATGAGCATAACTCCCTGTCGCGGGGCACTGCGGGCTATTGTTCGGTGGGTTGTGGGCAGCATCGCCCCTGGATGAATCCGAATCCCCTCGGCGAATCAATCAGCTCCACGAATTCATAGACGTAGTCTACTGGTCTCGCGGACCGCCTGACAATGGAATTTCCACTATTTTCCGTGGAAAGCCCAGCTCAACGCCGGAACACGCCCAGCAGGTTGGAAAACTCATCGGTCCACGTGCCGATCTCCGGTCGGGGCCGCAGAGTCCGCCACCGCGAATCCCGCGCCAGGTCCAGGCCGGCCGAGGGGCGGGCCAGGACCACGAAAGTCGAGCGGGTCTTGCCGCGTTTGTCCTCCCCCTCGACGTCCGTGTCATACTGGACCCAGCCGGTCAACCCGGCCTGCTCGGCCTGGTTGGCCAGCACCGGTTCGAGATCCAGATAGCGGTTAGAGACGTTATACACCAACCAGCCCCCCGGCTTCAACTTTTCCAGGTACAGTTTCAGAGCGTCGAAGGTGATCAGATGGATCGGCACCGAATCGGAGCTGAAAGCGTCCAGGAACAGCAGATCGAACGAGTGATCCGGGGCTTCCTGAATCTGTAATCGAGCATCACCCAGGACCAGGTGCAAGTCCACGCCGCGGGCCCGGCAATCGGCCAGGTAGGTGAAGAAACGCGGGTTGTCGGCCAGCCGGACCACGGCCGGATCGATCTCCCAGAAGGTCCACGCCTGGCCGGCCCTGGCATAACTGGCCATCGAGCCGATGCCCAGGCCGGCGACGCCGACCGTTCGCGGCGGGCTCACCTGGTTGCGCAGGGCAAAGAGCTGGCCGACCGGCCCGGTGCGATGGAAGTAGGTCAGCGGCTCGTCGCGGCGGGCGGGGTCGAGGCTCTGCCAGCCGTGCAGGGTGGTGCCGTGCAGCAGCCAGCGATACTCCCCGGTCGAATCCTGCTGCACGCACAGCTGGCCGTAGAAGCTGCGTTCGCGCCGCTCGACGTGGTCGCGCAGGTCGGCGGCGATCCCCGCGGCCAGCAGGACCGCACCGACCGCCAGGCCAAAGCGAACCGGCCGGCCGATCAGGGCAAAGCAAATGCCCACCGGCAAACCCACCGCCCACAGCCAGAGGACCCAGGCCAGCAAGTCCTCGTTTTCCCGACCGAGAACGTCCATTTCCAGCTGATTGACGCGCAGGGCCCAGGCGATGATCCCGGTCAGCAAGCCCAGGGAAACCGGCGCCAGGAAGTCCGCGAGAGCAGGACGGGCTTCCCAGCCCGTCTCAAGGCCGTGGACACCTCGCCACTGGGAAGCCCGTCCTGCTCTCGCGGACTTCCCCGGGCAAACCAGGCAGGCGACCGTCAGGCCCAGCGGATATTCCAGTGTCCGGGTGAACACCAGCGGCGCCAGCAGGACCACCAGCAGTCCGCCCACGACGCCACCCGCCGACATCCACAGGAAATACGCGGTCAGGTGGCGTGGGCCTGGCCGCTGCCGGGCCAGCTCGCCGTGGCAGACCAGGGCGATCAGGAAGAAGACGGCCAGGTGCAGTTCGATCTCGACGAGCAACGGGGCGCGCAGCCGGAGGACCATGAGGTAAACCAGGACCAGGACCAGGAGCGGCATCAGTCGGACCGCCCAGAAATGCAGCGAGGCGGCGAAGCGCACGTAGACCAGGATGAAACTGAGCAGGTACAACCCCAGGGGCAACACCCAGAGCAAGGGAATCGCAGCCACGTCTGTCGTGATGTGGGCCGTCACCGCAGGGAGCAGGGCGGCTGGAACCAGGCTGAGGAGCAGCCAGGAACGAATCGTGGACCAGGGGAAACGGGCGGGGGGAGGTGCCGAAGGAGCTGGCCGAGCCCCAGGGCGATGCCCGCAACACCCAGGGCGATGCCCTGGGCTATCCTGTTGCGCCGCTTCGGGGCGAAGACCGGCCTCTCTTTGCCCCGAAGGGGCGCAACAGGATAGCCCAGGGCATCGCCCTGGGTGACCTTGGGGCTCTTGGGTCTCTGTTCTTCTTGGTCCCTTCCCCCGGATTCCGACCGCCCAGCAGGCCCCAACCAGGAGCAGCAGCACGCCGTAACCCAAGGCCCAGAGCAGCGCTTGCTCGCTCCGGGTCAGGTTGGGTTCCAGCAGCAGCGGATAGGCGAGCAGGGCCAGCAAGCTGCCGGCGTTGCTGGCGGAATAGAGGAAATACGGATCGCCGGAGTCGGGATGGCCCGTGCTGGCAAACCAGCGCTGCAGCAGCGGCGCGGTGGTGCTGACCACCGTGAACGGGAGCAGGACCGTGACGGCCAGCAGGGCCAGCAGCCAGGGCAGCGGGGAGGTGTCGCACGGCGGCAGCCAACCCGCCGGCAGGGCGATGGGCAGGACCAGCAGCGGCAGTGGCAGCAGCACCAGATGCAAAAGCGCTTGCCGGCGCACTCCGAGCCAGGAAGTGCTGGCGTGAGCGTAGGCATACCCGGCCAGCAGTGCGGCCTGGTAGAATACCATGCAGGTGTTCCAGACGGCCGGCGATCCCCCCAGCAGCGGCAGCACCAGCCGGGCGAACAGCGGCTGGAGTGTGAAGAGCAGCGTGCTGCTGACAAAGAGCGTCATCGCGTACAGAACCGGAACCAGGACGTAGCCGGGGCCAGGACGCGACGGGTTCCGGGAGAGTGCGGTTTGCATGATTGGCCTCGGGGCCGGTTTCTTCGCGTTGTGGAACAACCTCGACAATCATAGCTGCGCCCGCGCTCCGGCGCACCTGGGAGAATCCCCCATGCGATCCTTCGCCTGGCTCGTGTTGCCGCTGCTCGCCTGGCCGCTCTGCTCGGTCCCGACACAGGACCAGGCGCGCCGGCCGGTCGATCATCAGGCCATCGACGCGCTGGTGCGCAAGGCGCAGCAGGAGTGGCAGGTCCCCGGCGTCGCCGTGGGCATTGTCCGCAAGGGCGAGGTCGTTTATCTCAAGGGCCACGGACTGCGCTCGCTGGCCACGCGGGAACCGGTCACGCCCGATACGCTCTTTCCGATCGCCTCCTGCACCAAGGCCTTCACCACCACCCTGCTGGCCCAGCTGGTCGGCGAGGGCAAACTCTCCTGGGACGATCCGCCGCGCAAATACGTCCCCGCATTCCGGCTGAGCGATCCGCTGGCGGATCGGGCAGTCACCTTGCGGGACCTGCTGTGTCATCGGACCGGCCTGGCCGGCCACGATTGGTTGTGGCACCACGCCCCGTGGTCGCTCCAGGAGAGCATCCGCCGGGCCGGTCTCCTGCCGCTGGACCGGCCGCTGCGCTCGGCCTTCCAGTACCAGAGCACCATGTTCACCGTGGCCGGCTTCGCGGCCGCGAAAGTCGGCGGAGCAGAGTGGGACGAGCTGGTCCGCCGGCGACTGCTGCAGCCGCTGGGCATGAAGGATACGGTCTGCACTTCCCGCGAGGCCCGGCGAGCGGCGCGGCGTGAGCCCGCCGGTGGCGAACTGGCGGCCGGCCATCACTATAACGAGCAGGGTGTGGTCGAGGGGATGGACGGCTTTTTCATGGAAAACCCCGACCCGGCCGGCTCGATCCACTCCTCGGCCCGCGACCTGTGCCGCTGGCTGCAGTTTCACCTGGACGAGGGCAAGGTTGCGGGCCGGTCTCTTGTCGCCGCCCGTGCCCTGGCCGAGACGCACACCCCGCAAATGGTCATTCCCCTGACCGGGCTGACCCGCCGGATCCACTCCGAGACGGTGCAGATGAGCTACGGCATGGGCTGGGTGATCCACGATTACCGCGGCAAGCTGCTCTGGTCGCACGCCGGGGCCATCGACGGCTACCGGGCTCACCTCACCCTGGTCCCGAGTGAGGGCCTCGGTCTGGTGCTGCTCAACAACTTGCATCAGACGCAGATGAACCAGGCCCTGTGCAATGGCTTGCTCGACCTGCTGCTGGACCTGCAGGGGGAGAAGAAGGACTGGAACGCTTACCTGTTCGAGCTGCGCCGGGCCGAAAGTATCCGGATTGCCGAGGAGGCCCGGCAGCGTGAGAGGCAGCGGCAGCTGGACTCGCAACCGTCCCGACCGCTGGCCGACTATGCGGGCGAGTACGAACATCCCGCGTTCGGGAGCGTGACCATCGCGCTGGAAGGAGGAACGCTGATCTGGTCGTGGCGGCGGACGCGCTCGGTGCTGGAACACTGGCACTTCAATACGTTTGTTCCGCACCATCCGCTGCTGGACGGGCTGCAAGTCCAGTTTCAGCTGGACCGTGCCGGGCGAGTGGCCGGTCTGCGGCTGGAAGGGCCGGAACACCTGGAGCTGACGAGAAGGCGGTGACCATCCCATTCCCCGGGAGTTCGTGAGCTAAGATTATTTCAGGCCGGACAAGAAACAGGCCAGAGAAGAAACCGCTTCGAGATCTCGGGGGAGGGGAAGGCCACGATGGGCAAGAGGCTGACGGCGACGTTCCTGGTAGCGCTGGTGTTGCTGCTGGGCAATGCGCTGGTGTCCTTCTGGAACGTCACCCGGGTGGTGGACCACGATCACCGGGTCGCGCACACCCACGAGGTCCTTGCCCAGTTGCGAGGGATCACGTCCGCCCTGTACGACGCCGAGGCCGGCCTGAGCAGCCATTTCCTGATGGGACGGGCCGAATCCCTCCGCCCCTGCGAGTTTGCCTTTGAGCGCGTGCCGGAGGCGCTGGCGAACCTGGAAAGCATGACGGCCGACAATCGGCGCAGCAGCAGCGCGTCCGCCGGCTCGGCCCTCTGATCCAGGAGCAGTTCGCGTTGATGCGGCAAATGATTGCTTTGCGCGCGAACCGCGGCCAGGGAGGCCGGGAGGCCCTGGCCCTGCGCGGACCGGGAAGGCGCAGACCCTCTCGCAAGAGATCCGCAGGCTGCTGGCCATGATGGAAGACGAGGAGAACCAGTTGCTGCGCCAGCGCGTTCCGCAGGCCCGGACCAGCACCCGGCTGACGTTCTTGACTTTGCTTGCCGCCACCATCCTGGGAGTCGCCCTGCTGGGCTTCGTCGCCCTGCTGACCTGGCGCGGCATCCACGATCGCCGGCGCGCCGAGGAGGAGCTGCGCCGCGGCCGGGACGAACTGGAGGTCCGGGTCGGAGAGCGCACGCTGGAACTGGCGTCGGCCAACGTGCGGCTGCTGCGGGAAATCGAGGAGCGCCGCCGGGCCGAGCTGGCCCTGCGAGAAGCCAAGGAAACCGCCGAGGCGGCCAGTCGGGTCAAGAGCGAGTTCCTGGCCAGCATGAGTCATGAGATCCGCACGCCCATGAACGGCATTCTCGGCATGGTGGAAGTGCTGCTGGATACGGACATCACGGTTGAGCAACGCGAGCACCTCGCCATGATCCAGACTTCCGCGGAAGCCCTGCTGGCGATGATCGACGACCTGCTGGATTTCGCGAAGATTGAGGCGGGCAAGGTTGACCTCGACCCGATCGCCTTCCATCTCCGCGAGACCCTGGGCGATACCCTGAAACTGCTGGAAGTGCGCGCCGCAAGAAGGGACTCTGTCTGGCCTGCCGCATTCAGCCGGACGTTCCCGAAACCCTGGTGGGCGACGCTGGCCGGCTCCGCCAGGTCCTCATCAACCTGGTGGGCAACGCCATCAAGTTCACCGAGAGGGGCGAAGTGTTCGTGGTCGCAGGACAGGCAGCCTTGCCTGTCCTGGGCGTTGGGACAGGCAAGGCTGCCTGTCCTGCGGGAGTGGAGCTCCATTTTGCCGTCTGCGACACGGGCATTGGCATCCCGACCGACCGGCAGCGCGTGATCTTCGACCCGTTCACCCAGGCCGACGGCTCGGTGACGCGCCGCTACGGCGGCACCGGACTGGGCCTGTCCATCTCCTCGCGCCTGGTCGAACTGATGGGAGGTCGGATCTGGGTGGAAAGCGAAGTGGGCCAGGGCAGCACTTTCCACTTCACCGCGTGCTTTGCTCGGTGCCCCTCGGAAGATGACAAGGTGACAAGGTGGCAAGGTGACAAGGTGACAAAGACCGAAGAGCCAGAACTGGGGGCTTCCTCCGCGGCTTCTTCTGTCACCTTGTCACCTTGTCACCTTGTCACCTTATCATCTTCAGACGGGCTGCGAATCCTGGTCGCGGAAGATAACGCGATCAATCAGGTGGTGGCCCGGCAAATGCTGGAGAAGCAAGGCCATCAGGTCGAAGTGGCCAGCAACGGCAAGGAGGCCCTGGCCGCACTGGAACGGCAATCCTTCGATCTGGTGCTGATGGACGTGCAGATGCCGGAAATGAGCGGCTTCGACGTGACCGCCGCCATCCGGGCCCGGGAGAATGGGAGCGGGCGGCGCCAGCCGATCATCGCCCTGACCGCCCATGCCATGAAGGGCGACCGGGAGCGGTGTCTGGAAGCGGGCATGGACGGCTACCTCTCCAAGCCGATCCAGGCGTGCGAACTCTCCCGGGCCATTGCCCTGGTGGTCGGCGGGAAGCAGCAAGTCCCCGGGAGTGCCAGGCCGGTTCGCCCTGACCCGGCAGCTGACGCAGCCGGGCACCCGCTTGCGGGTCTGCCACCGGCCGGGCGGAACACCCACGTCCTGGACCGCGCCGCCACTCTGGAGCGCTACCGTGGCGACCTCTCCTTTGTCCAGACCCTCGCGTCCCTGCTTGTCGAGGAGTCTCTCCGCTCCCTGGCGGAGATGCGGGATGCCCTCCGGGGTAAGGAAGCCGACCGGTTGGGGCAGGTGGCGCACAAGTTCGTCGGCGCCGTGAGCAGCTTCGTCGCCCCGGAGGCAACCGAGGCGGTCCGGCAACTCGAAGCCCGGGCCAAGGCGGGAGACTTGCCAGAGGCGGGCCAGGCGCTGGCAACCTTGGAAGTAACCCTGGCCCGGCTGACCGCTGCCCTGGGTGAGCTGCAACAAGGGCCCGAACGCGTTGGCGCGGGCTGAGTTCGAGGACCACTCCTGTCGATGAACTGGAGTCGGCGGCACAGGAGTCCCACCTGACAGCCGAGCAGTTGCAACGGCTCTATGAAACGGTGTGCGGTGAATCGGAGACTGGAGCCGCAGGCGATCAGAGGGATAGCACACTTCGTCTCCGCCCGATGTTGCTGGAGATCCTGGTGCGATTGTTCGGCAAGGCTCCCGGCAGTGACCAACGCCAGGGACAGTCGTGACGTGCAGTCAGCGGAGAGTTTCATCAAGACCGATTCTCCGCCCGCGCTCGCATTTCCCGCAAGAACGGCTCGGTCTGTTCCGGGTTGCGGAAGCGCAGCTGCAGCGTTCCCCGGGCCGGCGAGTACCTGCGGAACTGGATCGGGTTGCGGTGGCTGAGCGCGGTCCCGATCAGGAACCCGGCCAGGCCGCCGACCACCAGGGCCAGCAGGTCAACGAGGACAAGGCGCTCCAGCGGCACCTGCGCGGCCAGGCCGAGCAGCGCAACCAGCATCGGCGTCAGAATCGCTCCCAGGAACATGCCGTTCCGGCTGCCGCGCTGGCCCTCCTCGCGCAGCTGCTCGTCGCAGCTCTCGCAGGTGGGAAACTCCACCGTCAGCTCGCGCACTCCGACAAGCCCCAGGAGCTGATCGGACCAGGCCATGACCACCTGGCGGCGCACGTGCCGGGTTTCCGTCCCGCACTGGCAGCAGCGCCAGGGAAAGTGCAGCCGGGTCAGGGAAGCCGTGATCCAGCCGCTGTCGTCCGGTTCCGTCCAGCCGCTCCTGTCGATTTCCTCCAACCGGTAGGCTTCCGGCGGCGGCGTGCCGCGCGGCAGGTGCTGGCCCAGCTTCCGGCCCAGGAACAGCAGCAGTTCGCCCAGCTGCGCGGCCGAGGCCGAGTAGCGGGCCGGCAGGACCACCTCGTTGCGGCTGGTGAACAGCAGCTGCCGGCAGCGGATCTGGGCGCCGTGGCCGATCGGCGAATCCTCGCGGCGGAGCTGCGTGAACGGAATGGCGTCGGGGTTGATCGGCAAGGTAAGGCCGACCAGCGGACTGTCGGTGTCGGGAACCAGGGGCAGGCCGGAGGCGTTGAACAGGGCCCAGGGACACCAGACCACGGTGTCGCGATAACGCACCTCCAGGCCGTCGGCAGAGAGCACCAGTTCATGGCCGCGCAGCAGCAGCGACCAGCCCAGCCAGACGCCGGCCGCCAGCAGCAGGCCAATCCCCAGGGCCAGCCGTTCCGCTCCCGAGGCACGCGCTCCCGGCGGCAGGAGAAAGAAGGCCAGGACACAGAGCAGCCCGCCGAGGCCAAAGACGATGGCCAGGCCGTACATCTTCCGGGGACCGACAGTGATTGCTCCGGCCTTGAGGTAGCTGGCCGGATCATCGAGCAAACTATCCAGGTCCGGAACCACCGCGGCCAGCGACTGACCCGAGGGAAGAACACTCATGCACCATGCTCCTGAATGAGTTCGCCGCGGCCAGGGCTGGCCGCTCTCTTAGCGCGGGCGTGCGCCCCACTTGCCGGGGGCGGCTGTTTCTCTCACTGCAATCCCAGTCCCACGCGGACAACTCCGCTCTCGACCGCGACCGGCTCGCTGAACCCCAGGGAGCGCGTCAGCTCCAGCATGGGCCGGTTCTCCGCCAGGATCACACCCGATAGCCGTTTCACCCCGCGTTCGCGGGCAATGTCGATCAGCCGCCGCAGCAAACAGCGGCCCAGTCCCTGGCGCTGGAACGGATCGCTGACCACCAGGGCGAACTCGGCCGTTCCCGTCTCCGGAGTGAGGTAGTAACGCGACACGCCGATCATCTGGGCGTTGTCACCCTCCCCCCGCACCGCCGCCAGGGCCATCTCGCGGTCGTAATCGAGATGGCACAGCCGGATCAGGCTGTCCCGCGACAGTGTCTTGACCATGCTGAAGAAGCGCATCCGGATGGTGTGTTCCGAGTGCCCCGCGTGCAGCTTGACGATCAGCGGCTCATCCTCCGGACGCACCGCCCGGATGGTCACGCTGGTGCCATTGCGAAGGGTGAAGGGAGCGGTGTACTGGTTCGGATACGGATGGATTGCCAGCTGGGGAGGCGGCGTCCCGGGAGGACTGAGGAGCACGCGGGCGTCCAGGGCGATCAGGCGCTCGGGGCTGGCCAGCAGCGGATTGACGTCGATCTCCTGGATCTCGGGGAAGTCCACGACCAGCTGGCTGAAGCGGACCAGCAGCGTTTCCAGGGCCTCGGCGCTGACCGGCTTCTGCCCGCGCACCCCCTTGAGGGCCCGGGCGATCTTGGTCCGCTCGATCTGCCGGCGGGCCAGGGTGCGGTTGAGCGGCGGCAGAGCCAGGGCGCGGTCCTGCAGCACCTCCACCAGGATGCCGCCGGCACCGAAGAGGATCACCGGACCGAACTGCCGGTCGATGGAACTGCCCACGATCAGCTCGAACCCCTTGTCGCGGATCATCGGCCCGACGGTGACGCCGTCGAACGCCTGGCTCAGGTTGCGGGATTGCAGATTGGTCCGGATCTGCTCGAAGGCGGTACGCACGGCACGCTCGTCCGGCAAGTTCAGCTGGACGCCGCCGACGTCGCTCTTGTGCGTGATGGTCGCCGACAGCAGCTTCAGGACCACGGGATAGCCAATCCGATTACTCGCTTGCACTGCCTCGTCGGCCGACCGGCAGGGGATGCTCTGCGCGACCGGCAGCCCGTACGCCGCCAGCACCTCCTTGGCCTCGGACTCGGTCAGCAGCAGGCGATTCTGGGATCGAGCGGTCTGGATCAGCTGGCGAACCCGGTCGCTATCCAGTTTGAGATCGGCCGGCAACGCCTCGGGCCGTTCGTACAGGGCCTCCTGACTGCGGCGATACTGGACCATGTGCAGGAACGCCTGGATGGCCGCCTCGGGGGACTGGAAGGTCGGAATCCCGGCGGAACTCAGCACTTCCCGGCCGGCCCGGACCGCGGCCCCGCCCATCCAGCAGGTCAGGATCGGCAGCTCGCCGTGGGCGACCGAAGCCAGAGCCCGGGCCGTCTCGGTCGGATCGGTCATGGCCTGCGGCGACAGCAGGACCAGCAGGCCGTTGACGTTGGGGTCCTGGGCGCAGGCTTCCACGGCCCGCCTGCAGCGTTCCGGCGTGGCGTCACCGAGCAGGTCCACCGGGTTGCCGTGGCTCCAGAAGGGTGGCAGGGCGGCGTTGAGGGTGGCCAGGGTCTTCTCGCTCAGGGCGGCCAGCTGGCCGCCGGACAGCATCAGAGCATCGGTGGCCATGACGCCAGGACCGCCCGCGTTGGTGAGGATGGCCAGGGCCGGGCCGCGCGGCGGCGGTTGCAGGGCGAGGATCTCCGACATGTCGAACAGGTCGGGGATGGTATCGACGCGCAGGATGCCGGCCCGGCGGAAGGCGGTGTCGAAGACGGCGTCGGACCCGGCCAGGGCCCCGGTATGCGAGGCCGCCGCCTTCGCCCCGGCCTCGTGCCGGCCCGACTTGACCACGATCACCTGCTTGGTCCGGGCCACGCTCCGGGCGGCGCTGAGGAACTTGCGCACGTCGCCGATCGACTCCACGTACAGGATGATGCTCCGCGTTTGCGGTTCGTCGGCGAAGTAGTCGATCAGGTCGGCCAGGTCCACGTCGATCATGGCCCCGACGCTGACAAAGCTGCTGAAGCCGATGTGCTTTTCCTCGGCCCAGTCGAGGATGGCAGTGCAGATGGCGCCGCTCTGGCTGAGCAGGGCGACCTTGCCGGGCCGGGCCATGCCGGCGGCAAAGCTGGCGTTGAGGTTGCTCGGCGGATGGATGATCCCCAGGCAGTTCGGCCCGACAATCCGCATCCGGCCGCGGGCAATGGTGCGCACCTGCTGCTCCAGCTGCCGGCCCTCCGCTCCCAGCTCCGAGAAACCCGCGGAAATGATGATCGCTCCCGGGATGCCGCGCTCGACGCACTGCTTGACCAAGGCTGGCACCGTCGCCGCAGGCGTGGCAATCACGGCCAGGTCCACGACCTCGGGCACCGCTGACAGATCGGGATAGGCCAGGACGCCGTGAATCGCCCGGCGTTTGGGATTGACCGGGTAGACCACGCCGCCAAAGGGGTTGGCCATCAGGTTGCGCATCAGGATGCTGCCGACGCTGCCGGGCGTGCCGCTGGCGCCCAGCACGGCCACCGAACGCGGTTTGAAGATCGGATCGAGGGAGTGACGGATGGTAGCCATGCGATCCTCGCAAAACAGTCCGGACCAGAGCCGACGAGCCGCCGCTTCGATTTATCGTTTCGCGTTCGGCCACAAGTCGGCGAACGCGAAACGATAAATCGAAGCGGCGGCTCGTCGGACATCAAGGATGCACAAACTCATGTTCGGGATGGCGGACGGTGAGCACGGGACAGGGGCCCTTGCGCACCACCTTCTCGGCAGTGCTGCCCAGGAACACGTGAGCCAGGCCGGTGTGGCCGTGGGTCCCCATGACGATCAGATCGACGTTCTTCTCCCGGGCGAACTCGATGATGCCCTGGAAGGGGATTCCTTGCCGGACCTCGGCCTGCGTCTTGATTCCCGGCAGATTCAGGCCCTTGATCACCCGATCCAGGGCGGTCAGTGCGGCGGTGTGAAATTGCTCGGTTGGCGGAATGGCGGCGGGGGCGACCAGGATCGCCTCGGGGATGAACCAGGTCAGGTCCTGGACGACGTGCAGCAGATACAGCTGGGCGCCGAACTTCTCGGCAAACGCCACGGCATAGCGCAGCGCGTTCTCGGAGGACTTGCTGAAATCCGTGGGCACGAGGATGCTGTGCAGGTCGATCATGGGGGCCTCGTCACGGGGGCTTTATTGCTTGACCAACTGCTGGAAGCGTTCGCGCATCTGCCGGGTCATGGCCCCCGGCTTGCCGTTGCCGAGGACCCGGCCATCGACCTTGACCACCGCGATCACCTCGGCGGCGGTGCCGGTCAGGAAGCACTCGTCGGCGGCGTAGACGTCGTGCCGGGTCAGCGGCACTTCCTGCACCGTGATGCCGGCCGCGCGGGCCAGCTCAATCACCGCGTTGCGGGTGATGCCTTCCAGGATGCCGGCGTCGATGGGCGGCGTCCGCAGGATGCCCTTCTTGACCAGGAAGAGGTTGTCGCCAGTACATTCGGCCACCTCGCCATTGTGGTTGAGCATGATCGCTTCCAGGCAGCCGGCCCGGATGGCCTCGATCTTGGCCATGATGTTGTTGAGGTAGTTGAGCGACTTGATGCGCGGATTGAGGGCGTTGTGGTGATTGCGGATCGTGGCCGCGGTGATGATCTCCAGCCCGCTCTCGTACAGCTCCGGCGGATACAGGGCGATGTCGTCCACGATGATGATGATCTGCGGATCGGTGGTCTTGCGCGGATCGAGGCCCAGCGAGCCGGCACCGCGGGTGACGATCAGACGGATGTAGCCTTCGTGCTTGCTGTTGACGCGCACCGCGTCCAGCACCGCCTCGATCATCTGGTCCCGGCTCATCGGGATTTCCAGATAGACGTGCTTGGCGCTGTCGTAGAGGCGATCGACGTGTTCGCGGAGGCGGAAGACCTTGCCGTGGTAGATGCGGATGCCCTCGAAGACGCCGTCGCCGTAGAGCAAGCCGTGATCGTAGACGCTGATCTTGGCGTCGTTCTTGTCGAAGTATTTTCCGTTGATGAAGATCTTGGTCATCGGCTGGCCTCCGTCGGGCCTGCCCGACAGGTCGCACGCCTGCGTGCACCGGCCGGCAGGCCGGCCTGCGTTGGGGGCCGGCCTTCCCAGGCCGGCCCGGACGGGCTCGGAAGCCCGTCCTACCTGATGCTCGCGCTGGGAATGGTTCGGTCGCTGGCGTCCTCCACGCGCCCGGCCACGAGCCGGACGACCCGGTTCGTGGCGGAAACTATCTCCATGTTATGGGTCACCATGATGATAGTCAGCCCCTCCTGGCGGTTCAGGTCGCGCAGCAGGGCCACGATGGAGGCCCCATTCTCCACGTCGAGGTTGCCGGTCGGCTCGTCGGCCAGGAGGATGCGCGGCCGATTGATCAGGGCCCGGGCGATGGCGGCCCGCTGCATCTCGCCGCCGGAAAGCTCGCGCGGCTTGTGGTTGAGCCGATGGCCCAGGCCGACGCGCTCCAGCAATTCGGTGCCGCGCCGCCGCAGTTCCCTGGCCTTGCCGTACCAGCTGAAGACCGACTGGGCGATCATCTGCGGCACCAGCACGTTCTCCAGGGCGGTCAGCTCCGGCAGCAGATGGTAAAACTGGAAGATGAAGCCGAAGGTCTGATTGCGAATCCGGTCGCGCTCCTGCGGCGGCTGGTTGTCGATGCGCTGATGTCTTTGCAGTTCCAGCCAGACCTCGCCCTGGTCTGGCTTGTCGAGCGTGCCCAGCAGGTGCAGCAGGGTGCTCTTGCCCGAGCCGGAATGGCCGGTGACGCTGAGGAACTCGCCCTGGTCCACTTCCAGGTCCAGGCCGCGCAGCACCGGAGTCTGGATGGCGTTCTTGCGGTACGTCTTGTGCAGATTGATCGCTGCCAGGAGCATGGCACTCCATCCTTTCGCAGAGCAAACCGTTATTCGTACCGCAGGGCCCGGACCGGATGCAGCGTCGCGGCACGCAGCGCGGGCAGAATGCTGAACAGCACCGCAATGGCGATCGCGCCGACGTTCACCAGCAGGACCGTCATCGGCTGGATGTCGGTCGGGATCTTGTCGAAGTAGTAGACGTCGCGCGGGAAGATGTCCTGACCGGTGATCTGCGACAGAAGCCATTCGATCTGGTTGATGAACACGGTCAGGGTCAGTCCCAGGATGGTCCCCAGGAAGGCACCGACCATGCCCAGCAGCAGACCGTAGCCAAGGAAGATGTTCATGACGCCGCTGTTGGAGGCGCCCAGGGCCTTGAGGATGCCGATGTCGCGGGTCTTTTCCATGACGATCATGGAGAAGATGGCCAGGATGCCGAAGCCGGCCACGGCGATGATCAGGAACAGCAGCACGTTGAGGATGCCCTTCTCGACGCTGATCGCTGCCAGGAGCGGGCCCTGCTTGTCTTCCCAGGTCTGACCAGTCACCGGGTAGCCCTCGAACAATTTCTGCAAGCGCTCGACGACGTCCTTGATTTGTTTCCGATTCAGGCCCGGCTTGAGCTTGATCTGGATGCTGGTGACCCGGTTCTCCATGGTGCGGATCTTCTGCAGGTAATTCAGCGGCACGAAGACGTAGTTGGAGTCGTATTCGCTCATCTCGGACTTGAAATAGTCCGCCACGACAAAACGGGCCGGGACCGGCTCCAGGCGGACCCCGCTGACGGTGGTGATGATCACCTCTTCCCCTTGCCGTAGAATCCGTTCGTCGTTGACCTTTCCGGTCTTGATGTCTTTGTGGCGGTAATGAGCAATGGCATAGCCCACGATCGTCCCTTCCGGCTGGTAAATCCGGCTGGGGGAGGCTCGGGAGGCGGCTTTCCGCCCTGCAAAGGAGGCTGCTGTCCCTGAATGGGGAAGGGATTGTGCTCCAGCATTTGCTCGAGCCGCTGCTGCTGCTCGTGGTGCAGCTTGGCCTCGGAGGACAGCTCAAAGGAGGGATGCTTGCGATTGTCTTCGTTGAAGAGATGCTCGGCAAAGCCGCCGACGCGGGCCCGACCTTCCGGCTCGATGCCGATCAGCTTGATCGGCCGGACGACAGGAGTCGCCGTTGTACTTAAACTGGAGCATGGCGAAGATGTCCAGCGTCGGCGCCATGGCCTCGATGCGCTCGTTGAGCCAGGGGTCGGCCCGGATCATGCGCCATCTTGCCCTCGGGGTCGGCGAAGCCGTCGTACCACTGGGCCTCGATGACCAGGTCGGAGAGCAGCCCGTGCAGCCGGTCGCGCAGCTTGGTGCTGAAGCCGCTCATGACGCTGTTGACCACGATCAGCGTGGCGACGCCCAGCATCACGCTGACGATGCACACCAGCGCCAGGTAGCGCGTCAGCAAATACCGCCAGCAGAGCAGCAGCTTGTACATGAACACCTCAACAGATTTACGACCCCTCCAGCCCTGGCTGGCCGTGCAGGCACGGTTGTCCGGCAGGTGAAGGAGGTCACCAGCTAGAGGAAGAAGCAAGAACTTTTTTTCTTTTCTCCCGTCTAGCCAATGACCTGCTTCACCTGCCGGACAACCGTGCCTGCACGGCCAGCCAGGGCTGCTGGGGCCGGAGAAGCGGTCACTTCTTCTCCGGCCGCAGCAGCGGGAACAGGATCACGTCGCGGATCGTCTGTGTGTTGGTCAGCAGCATCACCAGCCGGTCGATGCCGATGCCCAGGCCGCCCGCCGGCGGCATGCCATGCCGCAGGGCACAGACGAAATCCTCGTCCATCTTCGCCATCGACTCCTCTTCCGGCAGCCCGGCCAGCTGGTGGCGGAAGGTCTCCTCCTGCGTGATCCGGATCGTTCAGCTCCGTGTAGGCGTTGGCCAGCTCCATGCCGCGAACGTACAGCTCGAAGCGCTCGGCGATACTCGGGTCGGTCCGCTTCCGCTTGGTCAGCGGGCACAGCCCCGCCGGGTAGTCGTACACGAAGACCGGGCCGACCAGTTTGTCCTCGACGTTCTCCTCGAACAGGTGATGCACGATCACGTCGGGATGCTTGCCGGCCGTGGGGAACCCCTTCGCTTCGGCCACCCGCCGCAGGCCCGGCTCGTCGTGTACGTACACGCCGACGTGCTGCCTGAACAGGTCGGCGTAGCTGGCCCGCTGCCAGGGCGGCGTGAAGTCGATGGTGTGCTCGCCAAAGGGCAGCTTCATGCCCCCACCCAGGGCCTGCACGCAGGCGACGATCAGGCCCTCGGTCAGGTCCATCATGGAGCGGTAGTCGGCGTAGGCCTGGTACAGCTCCAGCATGGTGAATTCGGGATTGTGCCTGGGGCTGATGCCCTCGTTGCGGAAGACCCGGCCGATCTCGTAGACCTTTTCGATGCCGCCGACCAGCAGCCGCTTCAGGTGCAGCTCCAGGGCGATGCGCAGAACAGGTCGATGTCCAGGGTGTTGTGGTGCGTGACGAACGGCCGGGCCGCCGCCCCGCCGGCGATGGCGTGCAGCGTCGGCGTCTCCACCTCGACAAAACCCTGCCGTTCCAGACAGTCGCGGATGGTGCGGACGATCTTGATGCGCTTCAGCGTCCGCTCCAGCGTTTCCGGGTTGTAGAGCAGGTCGAGATAGCGGTGCCGCAGACGGAACTCGATCTCCTGCATGCCGCCCCACTTGTCGGGGTGCGGCTGCAGCGACTTGCCCAGGAAATGCAGCTTCTCCGCGAAGATGGTCAGCTCGCCGGTCTTGGACAGACCCAGCTTGCCATCGACGCCGAGGATGTCGCCGAGGTCCAGCTCCTGGGCCAGGGCCCAGCCCTGCTCGCCGACCTGGGACTGGCCAATCATCACTTGAATGAAACTCGACCAGACTATCGACCGTCTCGCCGGTACTTTGCCGGCCCTTGAGCTGGCGCTGGAAGCGGTGGCCCGACCAGTCGCGGATCTCGAGGAAGTGGAGCTTGCCGGCGATGCGGCGCAGCACGATCCGGCCGACGGCCCGGACGCGCGGCGGGTTTTGCTCGTCCAGCGGCAGCGCGCGGATCTGCTCGATGGGCAGAAAATCATCGAAGCGTCCGCCCCAGGGATCGAAGCCCAGTTGCTCGATCCGGCGCAGCTTCTCGTATCGACTGATCCCGAAGGGATCTGGTGGCTCGGCCACGGTTTTTTTCCTTGAACGAGGGTTCAGGGTGTTCCTCACGGGTGAGGTTTGGATTGTAACGTTCGCCCCCGGGGTGTCAATTGCACGTGGAGTGCCGGAAATTGTTTGCTCCCCGGCACAAGGTCTGTTACGGTGTTCAGCCACGGCAGGCCGGAGGGGCCTTTGCCAATCCCCCCGGTTGACCCGGACCCCATCTCCAGGAGGACGCTGACCATGACTGGCATCACGACGACTTCCTCAACCAAAGAGCCGGCTCCCGCGAGCCAGCCGACCGAAAAGAAGAGCCTGTGGGAGACGACCATCACCTCGACGCCGGTGCTGCTGACCGTGGTGGCCACCTTGCTGGCCGGCATGTCGGCCAGCGAGATGACCCTGGCCCAGTACCACCGGGCGACGGCGGCCCAGGACCAATCGAAAGCCGCCGACGAGTTCAACTTCTTCCAGGCCAAGAAGATCCGCGGCACCAGCATGGAGCTGACGGCAACGCTGCTGCGGGCCCTCTCCGAGCCAGACAATTTCAGCGCTGATGCGGTTCGCGACTCGGCCGGCCTGCTGGCCGAGAACCTGAGCCAGGCCAGCCAGGAAGTGCAGCGCCTCAAGCAGCGTGCGAAAAACCTCAATCGTCCAGGGACGGCCGGCATGGACAGCACCGCCGTGACGGAAGCCATCAACAAGGCCGCGGAACAGATCAGCAAGGCGAGCAAGAGCGCAGCCGAGCTGAAAGCGGACACGGACAACGTCCTCGCCAATGGGAAAGGGGACGTCACTCCGAAAAACCTGGAAGAGGCCTTCGGGTATCTGGCCGGCGGGCTGCCAAAGGTCGAAATCAGCGACGTGTACGAGGGCATTGATTCTCAGGAGGCCAAAGCCATCAAGGAGGCGCTGCAACACGTTCGGGACCGGAACCCGGAAGCGAAGACCGACCCGCTGATGCGCCGGATTGACGGAGATACGCTCAAGAAGACTTACCATCGCGCAGTACAAAACGCCAAGACCTTTGACAAGGAAGTCGAGAAGGTGAAAAGCAGCATGAGCCTGATCAATCGGCTGGTCGGCAAGCAACTGGAGCTGGCCCGAAGCTTCCATCGCGCGGTCCTGAACCTGAACAGGACCCTGGCGACGTCCCAGGCCGAGAGCAGCAAGGAGATGACGGACGTGCGCTCGTCGCTGACCGCACTGACCAACCTTGACCGGGTCACCAAGGACTCCACGGAGCAGCTCTATCGGGACGCGCGGTCGGCGAGCCTGGATTATGACGCCCGCCGTTACAACGAAGAAGGGAAGTACAACCTGGAAGCCGCCATGCTGTACGAATTGCAGGTGCGCTGGAGCAACTTCAAGTCGGATCGGCACCTGAACCGCAAGACGTTCCTGTTCTACGCCATGCTGGCGGCCCAGGCGGGCGTGACCGTGGCGACGCTGGCCCTGGCCCTGCGGCGCAAGAGCCTTGTCTGGGGCCTGGCCGCCCTGGCCGGAGCGGCGGCGGTCATCTTCGGCGGGTACATCTCGGTCATGATGTGACCGGTTGGCTCCCAGGCGTGGAGGGAATCGTCAGCGGTTTCCCGACGTATCGGGCCGACGGCCGCGCACAGCGCCATGCGGCGGAGCGTGCGGCCGTCGGCCCGGAAGCAACAAGAAATCCGAGGGATTCGGTGCCAGGTGAGCCCCAGAAAAGAGTTGCCGCACGCAGGGTTTTCCTGTCGAACCAAACACAAGCTCCCACCAATCGCCCCCCGCCATGAAAAGCTTGCCGCGCCTGCTTCTTACTTTCAACACTCCGGTGAGAGCCCTCTGCGAGGCCGGTGGAAGAAGAGATCGGAACACTAATCCACGCTGATCCCCACTAATCGGAATGCGGGTCTCCTGCCTTCAATTAGCGAAGATTAGCGCAGATCAGTGTTCCTGCGCTACCGGCCCCGCGGAGGGGTGGCCTCCCGTGACCGTCAGCGGGGCTGAAACAGCCTTCCCTGGAATGCATCGGACAGATTCGCTTGCCTGCTTTTGTTGCCCCTGAGCGGGGCGATCGGTCTGTGACACAAGAGGTATCAGGTCGAGCAGATCCGGATCTGTGGAAGGGGCGGTCGGGCAACCGCCGCCCCGACCCGGCATGTCGATACCAGCTGCAGCCCCTCACTTCGCGGCCCCTCTCCCACAAGGGGAGAGGGGAGGAAAGCCCGTTACTCCTCGCGGGTGCTGGAGCTGGTGGTCTCGGCCGGGTCCTTGCCATCCTTCCACGGACCGGCCAGCTTCTGATAATCCTCGGGCACCAGGGTGCTGCCGGTGTCGTCGGCCTTCCAGCCCATGACCTGGCTGGCATGGCCACGCATCTTGCTCCGCGCCTCCAGCTTGCTGGCCCAGCTGGCGTCGGCCTCGGTCGGCTTGCGGCCCTCCTTGTCCCAAAACAGTGCCTTGCCGTGCCGGTAGCTCTGCGAGCCCATTGCCACCGTGGTGAACGCGGCGGCGCCCAGCTCCGGAGTGCTGAGCGTGTGGCGTTTCCGGTCCCGGACGCAGCTGAGGAAGTTCAGCCACAGCGCCTCGGTGTCGGCGTTACGGCCTTCCGGCGGTTTGCAATCGACGAACTCGCCATCGATGGTCTTCTCCAGCCGGGCCGGGATGCCGGCGCTCTGCGTTGGGGTTGTCCTTGATGATCACGAAGCCGCCCTTGACGAACTTGATCGTGCCCAGGTGGCCGCGAATCACTTCCTCGATCGGATACGCGCTGATCATCGTGGCCGTGATCAAGAGCTGGCAGCCCTCGTTGTAGTCGGCGACGATGCTGGCCACGTCCGGCACGTCCCGGCCGTCGTACTCCAGGTAGAGGCCGCCGCCGCCGACCACCCGGGCGGGATAACGCACGCCCATCGCCGAGATCAGGTGCGTCGTCTGGTGGACGAACAGGTCGGTGAACATGCCGCCGCCGAAGGGCCAGTAGCAGCGCCACTGCCCGAACACCGCCCGGTCGAACGGGATCTTCGGCCCCAGCGGCACCCCCTCCTTGACGTGGAACTGATGGCCCAGGAACATGTTCCAATCGACCGTCTTGGGGTTCATCTCCTTCCACAGCCGATAGTAACGCCACTGGCCGACCATCGAGTTGCGGTAATAGCTGGTCTGCCCCTGGGCGACGTGGCCGATCTTGCCCTTGCAGATCAGGTCGTGAGCCATCAGCCAGGTGGGGTCGGCCATGGACTGGACGCCGACGGTCATGACGCGGTTGTGCTTGACCATCACATCGACGACGGCCTGGGCCTCCTCAATGGTCTTGGTCATCGGCTTCTCGCAATAGACGTCCTTGCCGGCCTCGGCCGCGTCGATGGAGATCCTGGCGTGCCAGTGGTCCGGCGTGGCGATGCAGACGACATCGACTTCCTTGAGGTTCAGGATGTTGCGATAGTCCTTGGTGACGTGTTTCTTGTCCTCGGGATCCAGGCCGACTTTCTTCGCCGAGGGATACAGGCCCTGCGAATAGGTGCGCTCTTCCTTCTTGCCGCCGCGGACGACGGTGTACTTGCCCTCGTGGCCGTCCCACGTGTCGCAGACGGCGACGGGAGCGACACCCTTGCCTTCCTTGCTGAGCTTGTTGATGATGTCCAGGTGCGCCTGACAGCGGCCGCCGACGCCGATGAAGCCGACGCCGAGCCGTTCGTTGGCTCCGTAGACGCGGTTGTAACTGGCCGCGGTCAGGGCCACCGCGCCCGCACCGATGGCCGTGGTCTTGAGAAAGTCCCGACGATTGACTTCCGACATCCGAAGAGTCCTCCACAGGGAAGAGCGAGGAAAAGCGTTGCCAAGTCCCGATCGGGGCATCATAGCACGTCCGCGTGCAGAATCCAGTTGCAAAAGCGTCGGTCTGGAGGGCCAGCCCGCTACTTCTTCCGCCGGCGAAAGAGCTGGACTTGCAACACGGTGACCGTCTGCCCATCCGCCTCAATCTGGAACCGGACGGCGAGAGGGGAAACAAAAGTGATCCGGCGACCGCCAGGCCGAGATTCTCCCTCGTTGGCAGGATCGGTGCGCAACCGCTGTTCAAGGGTATGGCTGGCGGCTGTAATCGCCTGGCGCAGAGTTGCATCTGCCTGGGTCCACAGGATCGCCAGTTCATCCAGAGCGCTCTGGAGCCATTCGACTCGGAACATCACAGCTTTTCCAGATAAGCGAGGACTTCCGCTGTCGTGTGCCGATTCTCGTTGGATGCGGCGCACCGATCCAGTTCTTCCTCGCTGACGTCCGGAGAGACTGGTTCCCATTCCGACAAGTCAATCAGAGGAATGAACCGCCCCAGCACACATCCCGAAGGATCGCAAAGCTCGACAGGCTGACCCAGCTCGTTCAGTTTGCTCGACAGGTTGGCATCAACGGCAATCTGTATCATGAGGAATGCTCCCTTGAATTACAGGCGTCTCTTCCTCGGCATTCTACCCCGGCCCGTGCATCGCCGCAACCTGACAGCGATGAGATCATGGACCTGCCTCACGACTGGGGGTCCGTGAGCGAGAAGAAGCCATTGGCCATCAGCCAGCAGCACTCGGGGCCCGGACTGGAATCTCCTCGATAGGGCGCGACAGACCGAGGCGGATGACGACGGGATCGCCCATCCACTGGACAATCGAGGTCAGGGCCGCGAGGCGTACCCTGGGATTGTCGCCAGCCGCCTCGGCCCGTTGCAGCAGGAAATGGTCCGTGACCGGCAGGTTGAGCCGGCCCAGGTCAGGCGGCTCGAACGAAACCCGGTAGGTCGGCTGCTCTCGTCCCTGCTTCGTCTCGCAGCTGAAGGCGATGCTGCCGGCGGACACGGCAACCCCGGCCAGGCTGCGTGTCCCGGTCCCAGGAGTGAGCCAGGCTCCCCTTGGCGTGGTCTGAAGCGGTTGACCGAAGATCAGCTGGCCCGGAGGCGTCAGGGTGGCGTTGAGGATGGCCTGACGCTCGGCGGGGCTGGCCAGGACGCGGCGCGGCTTCAGATCGCGGACCAGCACGTCCTCCAGGTGCGGCGGCTCAGGTGTGGCCGGCCTGGGATTGACCATTTCGCAGATTTCCCAGCGCGAATGGCCGTCCATCTGCCAGGGCGTCCAGCCGCGTTTGCGTTCCTGGGCGGCGCGAACCTCCAGAGGCCGAACCACGCAGTACTGGTTGTTCTGCTTGGTGACGCCGGCCAGGCAGTAGGCCTTGCCCATTCGCGTCCAGTCCAGCAAGATCAGATCCATGAGGCGACCCTCGCAGGGAGAGATGCTGGTCGCCATTATCGAACCCGGGGAGGCCATCGGCAAGTGCCTGATTCATTTTCGCCACCGACCGGCAGACTATTCAGCGTCGGCCACTCCAACCTGGAGCTGGAGACGTTCCTCCGCCTGCTGCAAGCCGCCGGCGTGACCGTCCTGGCCGACGTGCGCTCAAGCCCGTTCAGCCGATACCGGCCCCAGTTCAACAAGGCCAGCCTGGAACAGACCAGCCCCCAGGCCGGCATTGGCTATCTCTTCCTGGGCCATCTCCTGGGAGGCCGGCCGAGCCGCGAGGATCTCTACGATGCCGAGGGACACGTCGATTATGAGCGCGTCCGGGCGACGAAGGAGTTTCAGCAGGGACTGGAGCAGTTGCTCGCCGCTCGGGAGCGCGACAGCGTGGCGATGATGTGCAGCGAGGAAGACCCGCTCGACTGCCACCGTCTGCTGATGATCACGCCGGCCCTGGTCGAGCGCGGCCTGGAGCCGCTGCATCTGCGCAAGGATGGCTCGGTGGAAACCACCCGGGCTATGGAGGAGCGTCTGCTGGACGAAACCGAGGTGGGGAAGGAAATGCGGCAGGGGCTGTTCGCGGAGCTGTTGACCGAGGTTGAGCGGCGGCAGATGCTGGTGGAGGCGTATCGCGCCATGAGCCGCACGAAGGGGTTTCGATTGAAACGACTCGATGAGGAGGGCGACGCACCCTGAAGTCCTGGTGCAACCGACCACTGCCGGGTGTCACGACCCGCTCTCTTCATTCCGCGCCCTCCTGGCCCGGTGCGCCGCCGCCCTGGCACGGTTGCCGCCTGTTTGATGCCACGGCGATTCTCACAGCATGAAAGTTGCCCTTGAATCTCAAGCTGTCACTTTTTCGAGGTTTCGTCACAAGGTCGGCGCCTGCTCAGGCAGGGCCTCGGGAGGACATCCCATGCGAGCGATTCTGAGGACGGGGTTTGGCGGCCCGGAGAAGCTGGTCATCCGCGAGATCCCGCAGCCGGAGCCGAAAGCCGGCCACGCGGTGATCGAGGTCAAGGCGTTCGGCCTCAACCATGCCGAGCTGCACATGCGCAAGGGAGAGTGGGCCGAGATCGCCGACGTTAGTGGCATCGAGTGCGTCGGCATCGTCAAGTCCTGCCCCGGCGGTGAGTTTGCCGCGGGGACCAAGGTGGCGGCGCTGATGGGCGGGCTGGGCCGGACGATCAACGGCAGCTACGCCGAGTACACCCGCGCGCCCGTGACGAACGTGGCGTCCATCGAGTCGGGCCTGTCGTGGGCCGACCTGGCCGCGCTCCCGGAGTCCTACGCCACGGCCTGGACGTGTCTGTTCCGCAACCTGGAGGTCGCTGCGGGCCAGACGCTGGTCATCCGGGGGGCGACCTCGGCCTTCGGCCAGGCGGCCCTCAACATGGCAGTCAACGCCGGGGCGAAGGTCATCGCGACCAGCCGCGGCCGGGACCGGTTCCCGATGCTGGAGGCGCTGGGCGCTGTCCGGGCGGAGGTCGAGGGGCCGGACCTTTCCAAACGGATCGCCGAGGCCGGGAAGATTGACGCCGTGCTCGACCTGGTCGGCAACAGCACCATCCTCGATTCCCTCGCCATGCTGCGCCGGGGCGGTCGCGCGTGCCTGGCCGGTTGGCTGGGCGGCCTGGCGCCGATCGCCGACTTCAACCCGCTGCTCCAGATGGCGAGCGGCGTCTACCTGACCTTCTTCGGCAGCTTCGTGTTCGGCAAGCCGGGCTTCCCTCTGTCCGACGTGCCGCTGCAGGCGATCGCGGCCGACGTGGAGGCAGGCCGTTACAGGGCCAAGCCGTCGTGCGTGTTCCGCTTCGAGGACATCCAGGCGGCGCACCGCGTCATGGAGTCGAATGAGGCCAAAGGGAAAATGGTCGTGGTTCTGTGAGCCGTCGTTCAGATAACCCGAACCCAGGAGATCCCATGATCCAAACAACGAAAGTCGCCCACCGGACGGTCAAGGTGCGTGACCTGGACGTCTTCTACCGCGAGGCCGGGCCGAAGGACGCTCCGGTGGTGCTTCTGCTGCATGGCTTCCCGACCAGCTCGCAGATGTTCCGCAACCTGATCCCGGCCCTGGCCGACCGCTACCGCGTGCTTGCTCCCGACTACCCCGGCTTCGGCCACAGCTCGATGCCGCCGCGGGACGAGTTCGCTTACACCTTCGACAACCTCGCCGGTGTCGTCGAGGAATTCACCTCGCTGCTCGGCCTGTCGAAGTACGCCCTCTACGTGCAAGATTACGGCGCGCCGGTCGGTTACCGGCTGGCGTCCCGTCACCCGGACCGTGTCACGGCCATCGTGGTGCAAAACGGCAACGCCTACGACGAGGGACTGGAGAACGACTTCTGGAAGCCACTGAAGGCGTACTGGCAGGAGCCGACCAGCCTGGAGAAGCGGAACGCCCTGCGGGCCTTTCTCAACGTCGAGGCCACCCGCTGGCAGTACACCCACGGTGTCCCGCATCCCGAGTTCGTCTCGCCGGACGGCTGGACCACGGACCAGTATTTGCTGGATCGCAAAGGCAACGACGAGATCCAGCTCGACCTGTTCCTGAGCTACGGCAGCAACCCGCCGCTCTACCCGCAATGGCAAGAGTACTTCCGGAAGTACCAGCCGCCGATGCTGATTGTCTGGGGCAGGAACGACCAGATCTTTCCAGCGTCCGGGGCTGAGCCTTACAAGCGCGACCTCAAGACGGTCGAGTTCCATCTGCTCGACGCCGGCCACTTCGCGCTGGAAAGCGAAGGGGACCTGATCGCTCGGCTCATGGGCGACTTCCTCGGCCGGCACGTCGCCGCGAGGGACCAAGGCCCAAATCAGGAGGCATTACCGCATGAGGGGTGATCGACGGAAGATGATTGGCACGCACGTCGGTCACTTCCTGCCGCGAAGCAGCTCTCTGGCCCACTTTGCGTCTTCCCCTTCCAGGGGCGGCTGGGGTTCCTTGCTATAATCCACCGAGGCATCGTAGGCAGCCCGGTCGTAGCCGGACCGGAACGCGACACCAAGGTCGAGCGGCACTTCGGGTTCCTTCCCCCGCAAGGGAATGCCGATCACCGGCAGCGGGTGGCGGACGCTGACCGGCCAGAAGCGCGTCCGCGTTCGTTGATCGGCACGGGAGACAAGGATGCGGTAATCGCTCGGAGGCAGCGGCGGATCAGTGACAGAGGGAACGCCGGCGCGAAGCAGATCGATCTCAACCCAATGCACTTCCGAGTTCATGATGTCGTGACGTTTGCCCATGAAGCTGGCCCGGCCGCGGGAGCCACGGACCTTGTTGGTGGGGCTGAGGACTTCAATCACCGTGACCAGCGCTTCCAACTCCACGTGGATGATCTTCAGAAAGGCTTCTTCGACTTCCTCATCCATCAGCGTTGGGACAATCAGCGGTTCCGTGACGCGGCCTGGATCATCCTCATCAGATACGTAGACCCGCAGCTCCACCCGAGCCACGTAATGTGGCCGAAGCTGGGGATTCAAACAAGCCTGGATCTCGCTGATCAAGCAATGATGCACGTCCGGCCAGAGGGCGGGCAGCTCCAGGTACGGGTCCATTCCAGGGAACGGGGATGGCATACTGCTTCCTTTCCGGGCGAGCTGGCTTCAGTTTGCCCGATTACTTCCCGTTTTGCCACGTCAGTCCGGATTCGGGTTATTGTTCTCTGATCGGGCGGCTCCCCTGTCCCTTCTGAGTCAAGCCATGGTTCGACTTGCTCTCGAATTCTCGCTACAATAACCTATTGACCCCGCTCACGTAACGGCGATCAGCAAACGATCGGCAGGCTCCCCATGAACCCCTCCAACCCCTCGCTGCCGGACGAGCCAGAGAAGCACGCGGGCTTGCCTCCCGTCGCGCCCGATTTCGTCGAGCAGGACTTCCCCGAGACGATCGACAACATCATCCCAACCAAGGGCTACCAGATGACCCCCATGGTCGCCCTGGGCGGCTCGGCCGGCAGCATTGGTGCGCTATCCGAGTTTTTCAAGGCCATCCCGCCGGACAGCGGCATGGTGTTCGTGGTCATCCTGCACCTGTCGCCGACCCACGTCTCGGCCATGGCCGAGCTGCTCGGGCGCTCGACGACGATGAACGTGGCCCAGGCGGAGGACGGCCAGCAGGTGGCCCCCAACCACGTCTACGTGATCCCACCCGGCAAGTACCTGGTCACGGTCGATGGCCACTTGAAGCTGATCGCTTTCGAGAGCGAGCGCGGCAAGCGCATGGCGGTGGACCTGTTTTTTCGCTCCCTGGCCGACACGCACGGGCCGCATGCGGTGGCCGTCGTGCTGTCCGGCGCCGACGGCGACGGGGCCCTGGGGATCAAACGGATCAAGGAACGCGGCGGCCTGACCATCGCCCAGGATCCGGACGAGGCCGAGTACCCGGGCATGCCCCGCGCTTCTATCGACACCGGCATGGTCGATTGGGTCCTCGAAGTGGGGCAGATGCCGGGCCGGCTGCTCGACTATCACAAGAACGGCGACCGCTTGAAATTGCCTCCCGAGGAGGGGCCGCCCCTGCCGCAGCAACCGGCGGCGGCGGATGAGCGCGAGGCGGCGCTGCGCGACGTACTCGTCTTTCTGCGCATGCGCACGGGGCGTGATTTCTCGTCTTACAAACGAGCGACGATCCTGCGGCGGATCGCCCGGCGAATGCAGGTCAACGGCGTGGTCGATTTGCCGGCTTACCTGACCTACCTGCGCCACCCACCCCGGCGAGGCCGGCGCGCTGCTGCAGGACCTGCTCATCTCCGTGACCAATTTCTTCCGCGATCGGGAAGTGTTCGCGGCCCTGGAGCAGCACGTACCGGAGCTGTTCCTCCATCAAACCCAGAGTGACCTGGTGCGCGTCTGGGTGCCGGCCTGCGCGACGGGCGAAGAAGCCTATTCCATCGCGATCCTGCTGCTGGAGCACGCCCGCCGGCTCGAGGCCCCGCCGGCGCTGCAAGTCTTCGCCTGCGATCTGGACGAGCAAGCGATCCAGACGGCCCGGGCCGGGCATTATCCCGAAGCGATCACCGCGGACGTGAGCGAGGAGCGGCTGCGGCGCTACTTTGTGAAAAACCACCAGGGCTACCGGGTGCGGCGCGAGCTGCGCGAAATGGTCCTGTTCGCCGTCCACGACCTGCTGAAAGACCCGCCGTTCTCGCGCATGGACCTGATCTCCTGCCGGAACCTGCTCATCTACCTCGACCGCGACGCGCAGCGGCGGGTGCTGGAGACGCTGCACTTCGCCCTGAAGCCGGGGGGTCTGCTTCTGCTGGGCTCGGCGGAAGCGGTGGACGAGGGCAGTCCGCTGTTCCGCGTGCTGGACAAGAAGCACCGCCTCCACGTGCGGCAGCCGACGGCGCGGACCGGCCTGCCGCTGCCCTCGGGACCAGGTACGTTGTTTGCCGTAGTCCACGACCCCGAACCGGTGCATGCGGCACCCGTGGTGCATGGCAAACGCTTCGTGCTGGACGCGGCCGTGCCCTTCGCCGGCAATCCCAAGCCGAAGCTGGATCGCGATTCCCTGACCGAGCTGCACTTCAAGCTCATCGAACGCTTTGCTCCTCCCTCCGTGATCGTCAACGCCGAGCACGAGATCGTCCATCTCTCGGAAAACGCCGGCACCTTTCTGAAATTCGTCGGCGGCGAGCCCACCGCCAATCTGCTGCGCGTGGTGCATCCCGTGCTGCGCCTCGAGCTGCGCACCGCGCTCTTTCGTGCCGCGGAGACCAGCGCGCCGGTGGACCTGTTCGATTTGCCGGTGGAGATCGAGGGCCAGGCCAGCAAGATCGACATTCACGTCGCGCCGGCAGCGGACCTCGCCCCGGGCTTTCTGATCGTCATCTTCAAAAAGCACGAGGCGGCCGGCGGGCCGGCGACCGCCGAAGGCAGAGCCGTTCCCAGCGAGCAGGAACCGATCGTACGGCACCTCGAACGGGAGCTGGAACAGGTCAAGGGTCGGTTGCGCGACACCGTCGAGCAGTATGAGGCCTCGACCGAAGAGCTGAAGGCCAGCAACGAAGAGCTGCAAGCGATGAACGAGGAACTCCGCTCGGCCACCGAGGAGCTGGAAACCAGCCGGGAGGAGCTGCAGTCCATCAACGAGGAGCTGACCACGGTCAACCAGGAGATGAAGGGTAAGGTGGATGAGCTGGCCCACGCCAATTCCGATCTGCAAAACCTGATGGCCTCGACCTCCATCGCCACGGTCTTTCTCGACCGCAGCCTGGCGATCACGCGCTATACCCCCAACGCAACCGACATTTTCCACGTGATCCCGGGCGACGTGGGCCGGCCGCTGGACCACCTGAAGCATCGGCTCGACTACCCCGAGCTGCTCGCCGACGCCGAACAGGTGCTGCGCACGCTCGTGCCCATCGAACGGGAAGTGCGCGATGATGGGCGCTGGTATCTGGCCCGCTTCCAGCCTTACCGGACGCTGGAGGATCAGATTGCCGGCGCGGTGCTGACGCTCGTGGACGTGACCGAACGCAACCGGACGATCGAGGCGCTGCGCCAGTCCGAGGAGCGGATGCGTCTCGTGATCGAAAGCGCCAAGGATTTCGCGATCTTCACCACCAACCTGGAGCGGCGGGTGGACAGCTGGAACAGCGGCGCGGAGGCCATGTTCGGCTACGCGGAAAGCGAAATCGTTGGGAAGTCCGCGGACATCCTGTTCACTCCCGAGGACCGTGCCCGGGGCGACCCGGAGCGGGAGATCCAAACGGTCCGGGACCAGGGCCGGGCGGGCAACGAACGCTGGCACACCCGCAAGGACGGCTCGCGCTTCTACGGCTCCGGCTCGGTCATGCCGCTGCGCGACAAGGCCGGCGCCCTGCGCGGCTACGTGAAGATCATGCGGGACCTCACCGAGAGCAAGCGGACGCAAGAAGAGCTGCGTGAACAGATGGGCGAGCTGAAGCGCTTCAATGCGGTGGCCGTGGGCCGGGAAACGCGGATGATCGAACTGAAAAAAGAAATGAACGAACTCCGTGCCCGGCTTGGAGAACCGGCACGCTATTCGCTAGAAGTAGAGGAACAGGGGGAAAGGACGGGCAAACCATGAGCCTGGCACCGGACTCGCCGAGCGGGGACGAGGTGGAATCCCGCGTGCGTGCGCGCACCACGGAGCTATCGCGGAGCAACGAGAAGCTGCGCGAAGAACTGCGGCAGCTGCACCAGACCAGTGCCGAGCTGCTGCGCCGCCTGCACGAGGCCACGCTGGGCAGGCAGACGGACCGGGAGATCCGCCGGGCGACGCTGAACCTGCTGGAAGACGCGGTGGAGGCCCACACCGCGGAGCAAGAGGAGAATGCCAAACGCCGCCGGATCGAAGAGGAATTGCGGCAAGCCAACCGCCGCAAGGATGAGTTCCTGGCGACGCTGGCCCACGAGCTGCGCAATCCCCTCGTGCCCATTCGCAATTGCCTGCACCTGCTGCGCTTCGGCGGACTCGATGGCCCGGCGGTGGCGCGGGCCTGCGAGATGATGGAGCGGCAGGTCAACCACGTGGTCCGGCTGGTGGACGACCTGATGGAAGTGTCGCGCATCACGCGCGGCCGGATCGAGCTGCGCAAGGAGCCGGTCGAACTCGCCGCGGTCGTGCAAAATGCCGTCGAAATCAGCAAGCCGCTCATCGAAGCCGGCCGGCACCAGTTCACCCTTCGCCTGCCGCCGGAGCCGCTGGTTCTGGATGCCGATCCGGTCCGGATGGCCCAGCTGCTGAGCAATCTGCTGAACAACGCGGCCAAGTACACCAACGAGGGCGGCCAGGTCGGGCTGACCGCCTGGCGTGAGGGGTCGAACGTCCTGGTGTCGGTCAAGGACAATGGCATCGGCATTGCCGCCGACATGCTGCCAACGATTTTCGACACGTTCACCCAGGCGAACCGCACCTACGACCGCGTCCAGGGCGGCCTGGGGATTGGGCTGACGCTGGTCCGCAGTCTGGTGGAAATGCATGGCGGCAGCGTCGAGGCCTGGAGCGAGGGTCTGGGCCGGGGAAGCGAGTTCGTGGTCCGCCTCCCCCTGAGAGAAAGGCCGGCCAAACGGGAGGTGGACCGCCGGGCCAGCCGGTCCACGGCATTATCCCACCGGATCCTCGTGGTCGATGACAACTCCGACGCGGCCGAGAGCGTGGGCATGGTGCTGCAGCTCCTGGGGGCAGACGCTGCGCATTGCCAACGATGGCCCGGCCGCTCTGGAGGCGATCCCCTGTTTTCGGCCGGCCGCGGTCCTGCTCGACGTGGGCATGCCGGGAATGGACGGTCTGGAGGTCGCCCGGCGGATGCGCCAGCAACCCGAGGGCCGGGACCTGGTCCTGATCGCCCTGACGGGCTGGGGCCAGGAGGAAGATCGGCGCAAGTGCAAGGAGGCTGGCTTCGACCACCACCTGGTCAAGCCGGTGAATCTGGACGTCTTGCGGGAAATCCTGACCGCGCTGCCGCAGCGGCGCGACTCCTCCGCACAGCCGCTTGCGGCTGTGGGAACAGACGCCGTGCTCAAATAATGTAAATCCAACACTTTCTTTGCTCGGGCGGTTGTCCGGACCAGGGCCCGCGCCTACGATAGAGACGGAAGAGTTGGTGGCCGAGCCGCGCACGCAGCGCAGCGGAGTAAGCGGTGCGGGAGCCTGCAGGGCCGCTTACTCCGCTGCGCTGCGTGCGCGGCTCGGCCTTTCTTCTCCGGCGCAGGCCGGGGACACAGCAGAAAGCCCACGCATGTCCTGCGTTCCCATACTGTCTCCTTTCTCTCTCCCCAACAACTGGAGGAAGTTCCATGCCTTCCGCTGCTCCGTCCGTCAGCGCGACGGACTCCGTCCAGAGGATCACCCTGCGCAGCCGGGAGTATGCCCACGTCGAGGACGCCAATCGCGGCATTGTGCTGCTGGAGATGGGTCCCAAGGTGCTGACGCTGGAAGCCCACCAGCGGCTGCTGAAAAAAGACCGCATGGTCGAGCTGGGCGTCGGCAAGTTCTGTGTGGTGCGCAACCCCGTGGAACAGGACGCGACCGGTCAGGTGACGCTCGACAGCTTCGGCCAGGCCCGGCTGGCCCTGGGTGACACCGAGGTGCGCGTCGGTCCCCGGGCCTTCGTCCTCTATCCCGGCGAGGAACTCGACGGCGACATTCAGACCGAATCGGTCCTGGGCGTCTATGACGCTCTCAAGTTGCGAGCCATTTTGCCCTTTGTCGATTCCGAGGGCGAGGGCGGCCCGAGGGAACGGCAAGCCGGCGACGAATGGCTGGTGCGCGGACCGCGGCGCTACATTCCCGGCAAGGAAGTGCAGATCGTCAGCCGGGAGAAGGCCCACGTTCTCCGCGAGAGCGAGTATTGCGTGGTCCTCAACCCGTTCGACCGGGCCACGGGACGCATCCAGGAGGGCCGCCGCAAGGTGATCTCCGGCCCGGCCGTCTTCTTCCTGGAGCCGGGCGAGGTGCTGGAGGGAGAGATTCGCAGCAAGCACGTCCTGAGCGAGCGCCAGGGTCTGAAGCTGGAGGCCATCGACGATTTCACGGATCGGCTGGCTGGAGGTCAAGCCGTCAACCGCAAGGCGGGCGACACCTGGGTCATTCGCGGTCCACAGACCTACGTCCCCAACGACAAGGTCAAGATCCTTCAGGAGATCCAGGCCATCTCGCTGGGCCAGGGCGAGGGCCTGTACGTCCGCGACCTGCGGACCGGGCGGGTCCAGCTGATCGAGGGACCGTGCCAGTTCATGCTCGACGCCTGGCAGGAACTGCACGAGAAACGCCTATCACCCGAGGCGGAGGCAATCCTGTCGTCCCAGGATGATGACCACACCCGGGCCATCGTCCTGCGCATTCAGGACAATCACGCCGCCCTGATCAACGACTTCGAGACCAACACGTCCCGCGTCGCCTACGGCCCGGCCAAGGTGATGCTCAAGCCTTACGAGGACGTGGCCGTGCTGGACCTGTCGGGGGGCACCCCGAAGAAGCCCAAGCAGCTCAAGGTGATGTTCCTGCACCTGGGGCCGGACTTCTCGACCGACCTGTTCGAGGTGGCCACGCGGGACCACGCCCGGCTGCGGATCAAGCTGTCGTACAAGTGGCAGTTCGAGCGCACCGGCGATCCGGAGAAGGACCGGGTGATCTTCCGGGTCAACGACTTCGTCGGCTACGTCTGCGAAAACCTGGCCTCGCGCATCCGGCAGACGGCGGCGGAGAACGACTTCGAGACCTTCCACAAGTCGGCCAGCACGCTGATCCGGCGAGCGATCTTCGGCATGGACGAGACCGGCCGGCCGAGGAAGGAACGGCTGTTCGCGGAGAACATGCTGCGGATCATCGACATCGACATCAAGGACATCTCGCCGGTCGATGAGAAGACGGCCCAGAAGCTGCACGAGGCGATCGACACCAACATCCAGATCCAGCTGGACGCCTCGAAGCAGGAAGCGGTGGCCCAGGCGGAGCTGAAGCGGATCAAGAGCGAGGAAGAGAAGCAGCTGGCCGACATCGAGAGCAAGAAGAAGGCCGGCGACCAGCGCCAATCGCTGATCGAGCTGGAGAACCGCAACCGCCAGCTGGAACTGCTGGGAGAATCGCGCAACGAGGCCGAGGCGGTGCGGGAGCGGGAGCGGATCGAGTCGGAGACGGTCCTGGCGCGAGCGAAGGCCGAGGCCGAGGCGATGCAGGTCCGCACCGACGCCGAGGTGGCCCGGGACCGGAAGTTGCTCGAGGTGGCCCTCGAACGGCAGGCCCGGCTGAATCAGCTGGAAGTGGAACGGCAGACGAAGCTCGCGGAGATCGAGTCGCAGCAGTTCAAGCAGAAGGTCGATGCCATGGGCGGCGGCGAAAACCTGGTGCAGGCGCTGGCGGCCCAGGCTCAGGCGGCCGCGGTCGGAGGGATTGAGAAGGTAGTGTTCGTGCCGGCCGGGGCCGGGCTGAACCTGTTCACGTCGATGCAGGACCTGGTCGGCAAGCTGCCAATGAACGGGCATGCGGTGGCCGCCAACGGCAGCGGCAAGGAGGTGACGAAGACACCGGCAGAGTCGTGATGAAGCGAGCCAGCAGGCGTCGCCGCAGCCGGGTCCTGCGTTCCGCTTTCTCTTCGCACAATTCCAAAAAAAAGGCCGGCTCGCCTCCCACGGTGTCGCCCAATCACCGTAAGCAGGTCGAACCGGCCAACAACAGTGTAGCGGCCGGGTCCCAAACCGGAAAGGGGCCGGCACTTTTTCTGGCGCTTTTTTTGGTAATTCTTCGTTGCAACGTTTTCAACAACGGACGGAGTTCGCCGTCGCGACCTGGGAGGTGTTCCAGCGTTTGGTTGTCGAGGGCAATCGACCGCCGAGGTCGCCGCCGGCCTGGGAATGACGGCCAACGCGGTCGTGATCGCCAAGTCGCGTGTCCTGGCGCGTCTTCCCCGGCTGGCTCAGACGGCGTCCATCAGCTCTTTCTGACCGACCAATCCGTCCGCGAGTTGCTCCGTCTTCTCGATCACTCGCTGGCCATTCGGGTCAAGCAACTGCCAGACGCGGCGGCAGCATGCCGCTGCGAACTACCGGAGTTTCCGATCGTTGCCCTCGCTGCTGTCTCGGATAAAGTTCAGCATCTCTTGCGGGTCGGTGCAGGCAAACCATTACTCCTCGGTCATTGGCATGCTCCTCACTTCCTGCCCGTCAACAAATCCACCACCCAGCAGCCTCGTACGTGCGGCGTTGCTCCTCGGCAATGGGTCAGAATCTCGGTGTCCGTGCAACCGGCGTCCTCCAAAGCGTCGGCCAGCACAGGCAACCGGTCGAAGGCCCGGTCATCGTAGATGGCCTGGGCCAGCTTCTGAATCTTACCGCCCTGCCACCAGAGCCAGTCGGAGTTAATCTTCTTGCTTCCTGGCTTCTCGCCAAAGATGTCGAGCAACAACTTCCATTGAGCGGCCCGTTCGGCACGCCGGGCCACGAGATGGGGGTGGCCCGGGTCCACGTCAGAGTGGCCGTGGGCACTTGCATAATACGCCTCATTGTCGGAGGCGACGGAAGTGGCGGCAACACGGACGGCCCGTTCAGCGGCAACGGGAAGAACCGAGGCCGCACAGTCCGCAGCAGCGGCAGCATCGCCTCCGATCTTGACTGCGGCATCGTCGTAGGCTGCCGGGTTTTCACCAGGGAAGGGGCCACTGCTGGCAATTTCATCGAAATGGTTGAAGATAGCGTGGGCTGCCCTGACAGCTTCCCGGCGTTCGTTGTCTATCGCCAACCCATCGGCAAACTGCTCCGCCACCTCGACGGCGTGCCGGGACACCCGCCAGACATCGCCCACCACCCGCCCCGATAGTGGCCTCAACAAGCTCGCCATCCGGGAAACCCTCCGGCGCTGCTCGTCGGTGAGAAGATCATACGCACGGCGGCAGCAGGCGCACAGAAACAGTTGTAGTTTGCGGCCCTGCCCTTTGGCCAGCAGGAACGCATTCTGCTGAACGACATCCTTACAGTCCAACCATTCGGCCTCAGTCATGGTGTCACTCCTTTGCCAGCAGAAGGTCCACGGCCCAGCAACCCCTTGCGTGGTCCCCCAACCGGCGGCAATGGGCCAGGATGTCTGGATCGTGACACCCAGCTTCTTCGAGGGCATCGGCCAGGACCGGCAGGCGCTCGAAGTTCCGGCCATCGTAGATTGTCCGGGCCAGTTCGATCACGCCAGGAGTCAGCCAGCCAGAATCGACAGAAACAGACCGGAAGGGGTTGCCAAAAAGATCGCGGATCAAGTCTGCCTGGCGTCGGTTTTCCTTTGAGAAGGCTTCGTGCCAAGCATCTTCGCCCCAAGGGTCATTCTCGTTGGTGTTATTCGCCATCGCCAGGTTCGCCGGACCGGAAGCAGCATCATGCGAAATCCATGGAACGTCACCTGCCAAATCGTCTGCGAGTGTTGCTGCCGCCGCCTGTGCTGCGACGGCTTGGGCTGTTGAGTCTCGCGGGATAGAAGCGGAGGCCGCTACCGCAGCGAGAGAAGCTGCTCGACGTTCAGCTTCTGGAAGCGTCGCGTCCGCAAACTGCTCCGCAGTCTCCACGGCCTTTCGGCTCCCCTCCTCAGACAGAAGATGCCAGACCAAACGGCAGCAGCCACAGGCGAACAGTCGCAACTTGCGGTCGCTCGCCTTGTGTCGGAGAAACTCCAGCATTAGCTTCGGGTCGGTGCAGGTGTTCCAGTCAGCCTCAGTCATGGCATCTCCCTTCATCCTGTCAGCCGGTCCCGAATACCCTGGCAGGTGGCTGGCAGAGAGGAAAATGACGCCCTGTGGCATTCCTCCGTCAGCGACAGGCTCCTTCGGGCCTCTGAGCCAACCTTGAAGGAAATGGCAGGTTGGCTGGCAGGCTGCCGGACCTGCAGCCAAGAAACCGCCCAGCTCTTGTCGAGGTGGTTCCCGAAGAATACGCTACTTCCTCAACGCGGAATCCCGCAACCCGCAGGATGCCCTCCCATTACCCCTTTCCCGAAGGAGCGCGAAACCCGTGATTGCACTCAAGCCGAAACTCGCCCCCGCATTCCTGCTGGCGGCCAGCCTGACCGGCGCCGGCGTCCTCGGTCAGCGGCCGGCCGCCGAGGACAAACCGACTCCCGAAGCCCTGGCGACCCGGGTCGATCGCTGCGTGCAAGCCTGGCAGCCGACCAGGGAAGAGCGGCGTCTGGACCTGATCGGCTGGGCCAGCGACCTGCGCCAGGCCCTGAAGCTGGCCAAAGAACACAACCGGCCCATCTTCCTGTTCACCTACAGCGGCTCGGCGAGCCGCGAACACGCCATGGCGCTGCAGCGCTGCTGAGGCGGCGCGGCGGCCATGAGAGCGAGTTCGCTCTCCAGCTCCAGGGTCATCGACCTGCTCAACCAGTATTTCGTCCCCGTCCACGTCGATGGCGTCTACTACCAGAACAACGCAACCGTGCCGGCCGAGGAGAAGGCCGCGTATCAGCACGTCTTTCAGGAACTGCAGCAGCTCAATCAGAAAAACAAAGCCGCGGGCAAGCCCCTGCTCTCGGTCGGCTCGGTGCATGCCTACGTCCTGGCCCCGGACGGCAAGCCGCTGGCTTCGCTCACCGTCAGCGAGGCCAAGCCGGAGCGCGTCGCGACCATGCTGGAGCAAACCATTCAGACGCTGAAGGTGGCCAAAGGGAAGCCGGTGGTCAAGCCGGGCCCGCAATCGGGCGCTCCCAGGGTCGGGGCCGATTCCCTGCTCCTGCATCTGACCGCCCGCTATCTGGTGCCGAAAAACCAGCCCGGCGCCCGCAAGGACGTCGAGGACGACCTCGTGCCCCTCCTAGCCGAGCTGGGCAGCGAAAACTCGGGCCAGTGGAGTGCCTTGCCCTCGGAGGACTGGATCGAGCTGAAGAAAGAGGAGTGGCTGAAACTGCTGCCGACCGGCAAGGTCGGCGTCGGCAGCTCCTGGGAGCCGGACCGGGAAGTGGTTGGTGCGCTCTTGACGCGCTTTTATCCGACCACCGAGAACAACGATCTCTCGACCAACCGGATTGACCAGCAGTCCCTCAAGGCCACCGTGGTCTCGGTCAAGGACGGCAAAATGCGAGCCCGCCTGGAGGGCCGCCTGACGATGAAACACACGTTCTATCCGCGCCGGGAAGACAAGAACATCGTGTCAGCGACCCTTGTGGGCTACGTCGAGTTTGAGCTGGGCAAGCAGCGGATTCACGCGCTCAGGCTGGTGACGGACAGGGCCACCTATGGGGGTGAGTCGCGACATTTCGGCGTGGCGGTGCGGTCGCTGCCGGGGGGCTCGGAGTAGAGGCTGTAACCGAAAGGCGAGCGGCACGGCGTCAGCCCGCGCGGTGAAGGGAGCCGGAGTTTGTGCGGCGCGGCAATGCAACCATCCGCTGCCGCTCCGCCTTTCGGTTCGGGGAGCGGGCTGGGAGGGGTGCACCGGCCACTTTTCAGCTTGCAACCGCTGTTTGATGAACATCAGGGCCTTCTGCTTCGCCTCCATGGCCAGCTTGCCGTTGCCCAGACCGTGGCCGGCCCCTTCCACGGTCACCAGCTCGTGGGCCACCTTGTGTTTGGTCAGCTCCTTGTCCATCGCGGCGGATAGCTCGTAGGGAACGTCGGTGTCCTTGGTGCCGTGGATCAGCATGGTCGGCGGATACTCGGCGGTGACGTTACGGACGGGGCAATACGGGTCGAGCTTGGCCCGGTCGCGCTCGGGATCGAAGCCGGTGACCTCGCGCGTCCACAGGCCGTTTTGCCGCAAGTACAGATAGAACCGCCCTCTCTGATTCTTGCCCGTGGTCCCGGTAATCACCTTGTCGCCAACGGCTTTGTTCGCTTCCTCCTTGCTGACCAGCGGCTGCTTGCGGTAATGCTCGGACGGCGTGGTGTACCACGCGCCGTCCAGGTCGCCGTAGCCGTAGTAGGCAACCAGGGCTCTGGGACGCGGCTTGACACAAATGCCGGTCATCAGGGTCAGGTAGCCGCCCGCGGAGCCGCCGGCGACCACGATCCGGTCGGGGTCAATGCGCAGCAGCTTCGGTCCCTGCTCACGCAGCCAGCGGAAGGCGTCCTGCACGTCCTCGATGATGGCCGGCAGCTTCACCTCCGGAGCCAGGCGGTAATCGAGGGAAACCAGTGCGTAGCCCTCGGTCCGGCACAGGGCGAGCAGATCGCCCGGAACAGAGGTGCGGCTGCCCAGGATCAGGGCGCCGCCGTGAATCCAGACCACGACCGGACGCACCTTGTCGTCCTCGGCGCGGTAGACGTCGGCCTCGATCTTGGTTTCACCAACGGTCTTGTAAACGTGGGTCTTCTTGCTGAAGGCCGGTTCGGCGGCGGCCAGTGCCGGGAGCAGACCAGCGAGCACGGTCAGGGACAGGCAGCTCCACGCAATCGTTTTCATGGCGGGGTTCCTCCAGTGGGTTTCGGGGATTGTATGCCGGCAGCGACCCCAGGGCGAGTCGGCGGCGGGCCGGTCCCTCTTGCTCGCGGGCCCGCTCCCTGGTAGGGTATCCGGCAGTGGGCTGCCGATCCCGCCGTGACGTTCACGGCGCCCCGGTGAGCCACCCCAAACCGGCCCTGTGGGCCAACCCATCCGAATGCCGTTTCACGACGAAGGCTTCTTTCACGCCCTGCAACAAGACCCCGCCGACGACGCCCTGCGACTGGTGTACGCCGACTTCCTGGAGGACCGCGGCGACGACGAATCGCTTGCGCGCTCCGAATTGATCCGCGTGCAGGTCGAGCTGGCGGCCCTCGCGGACCGTCCCCAGCAAGCGGCCGAGCGCATCGCGGAACTGACCGCCCGCCAGGACGAGCTGCTCGCCCGCTGGCAGCGCACCTGGCTCGGCGACTGGGCGAACGTGCTGGACGGCTGGGCGTTCCGACGAGGTATGGTCGAGGCAGTACTCGCCGACGCCTCGGTCTTTCTCAACCACGCGTCCGACTGGTTCGCCGAGTGGCCGACGCTGACGGTGGCAAAGCTGACCGGGGCTGGCGATCGCGTGCCCGCGCTGGCCGCCTCGCCCTGGCTGGCCCACCTGCGCGGGCTGGACCTCAGCAACAATGGCATCGACTCCGCCGCCCTGGCGTACCTGACCGCATCCCGGTTCACTTCCCTGCTGCAAGCGCTGGACCTGAGTGACAACCCGATTGGACCGACGGGTGCGGGGTTGCTCGCGACCATGCGGTCGGCTGACGAGTTGAGCGAATTGCATCTGGCGCGGTGCGGGCTGTCGCACGAGGGTCTGGTGGCACTGCTTGGCAGCCGGCCCGGCAGCGGCGTGCGCTGGCGGCGACTGGACCTGTCCGGAAACAGCCTGTACCGTCTCGCCCTGGTCCGGCTGGTCAATTCCCCTCTGATGCGAAACCTCGAAGCGCTGGACCTGTCCGGCAATCCGCTCGGCGACCACGGCGCCTCGGTGCTGGCCGATTCGCCGAACTCCGCGGGGCTGGTCGATCTGGGATTGTGCAAGACCGGCACCGGGGACGCGGAAGTGTCCGCGCTGGCCACCTCCCGGCACCTGACCAGCCTGCGCAGCCTGGATTTGCGGGGACACCACTGTGTCTGGCGGATGGACCGCCAGGGCCGGGATCGGGGCGGCATCGGCGAACTCGCCCGCTCGCCGCTCCTGGGCCAGCTGCGAAGGCTGCTCCTGGCGCGCAGCGGCACGAGCAATGGCTGGACTGCCCAGATGCTGAGTCTCGTCCGACCACCCCGCCAGCTGGAGTTCGCTCAGGATTGGTGGATGGTCAACCAGCTGCGGGAGTCGCGCTATTTGATGCCCTCGCAGCTGCTTGAGTGCGACCTGGAGCAACTGTGGTGGCTGGGCGACACCCACAACCGGGAACGGCTGCCGAGCCAGTTCCTGGAGTCCGTGGAGCAGTTTCCGGAGTTGCTGGATCAGATGGACAGGTGCCAGGCCATGGTGCTGCGGATGCGCTGCGGTCTGCAAGAGGAACCCAGGACCCTCAAGGAGATCGGCGAACACATGGGCCTGACCCGCGAGCGTGTCCGCCAGATCGAGAGCGAGGCCATCGGCACGTTCCGCAAGCTCGTGCAAAGCTTGCCGTCCGAGGCATGGTATCCTTGACCGCTTGCTTCCGCTTTGTCTCACTTGCCCGGCGGCAGGGGCACCACGAACGTCCAGCCCGCGCTGGTCAGGATGGCCTGGCCCGCCGGGACCTTGCGTTTCTCACCCTGCCCCTGCCAGCCGACAACAAGCTCCTCACCTTCCGAGATGCGATAGCCAAACGCTGTTCCGGCTTTGCTGTCGCCCGGCAGCGACTTCAGCACCTTCGGCGTCAGCTCCTCCAGCGTCCGGGCCTGCTGACCCGTCTCCGCCTGGTAGAGCCGCAGTGCGACCATCAGTTCGCTGGCCCACAGTCGGGTTTGCGGTTTCGGTTGGCCCCGCCCTGACCAGGGATGGTGGTCGGCGAAGTAGGCTTCGATCTGGTTGACCGGCCGGGGCAAGGACGACCAATCCACCTTGCGATGAACCAGCAATCGAACCAGCCGTTCTTGCCGGGCCTGCTCCCACGGCGTTCGCCAGACCAGGGCCATCATCCCGGCCAGCTGGCCCCGGTCGCCCGGGACGGAATGCAACTCGTTCCGAATCCACGCTTCCGGCTGCTGCACCAGGTGCATCGCCACCAGGTAATCGGCCCGCAAGCTGTTGTCCCTGTCCCGGGCGTTGGCCTTTTCCTGTTCGGTCAGCAGGTCGAGGACCTGACGCAGCAGGTCGGGCCGATTGTCCAGGCGTTCCAACCAGAGTTCAACACCCCGGAGCAGGTGGTGCTGGGCCCCCTCGGCACGCACGGCAACGTCCGTCGGTTCCAGGTGCCGTACCTGACGAACCAGGGCCAGGCCGGTCGCCAGGTTCTCGACGAACACCGCCGGGTCACCCTGGGCTTGCCGCTCCAGGCCCCGGGCCACCAGCAGCCGGGCCGCCAGCGGAGCATGCTGCGCTGACAGCGGCGCTTCCAACCACTGGTTTCGCCCCTGCACGTCCTCGATCACACTGAGCGGCAACGGCGCCGCCTGTTCGAGTTCGCGGGCCCAGTTCTGGCGAAACACCTTGTCCAGCCAGAAAGAGAGTTCACGGTCTTCGTCCGGCCGCCAGCCCCGCTCCGCGACCAGGGACGCGACGGAAACGAATTTGCCGTCGGTCTCTTCCAGCTTGGCGACCGCCCTCAAGGCGTTCCGTACCAGATCCCCGGCCTTCTCTTTTCTGTCAGCCGCCAGTGTCTGTTCAAACCCTTCCAGGTCCAGCTCGTCCGCGACCAGCGGCACCTCGACCACACGGTAAGCGATGGCACCGGCATACCACAGCGCTGCCAGGCCGAGGCCAAGCGTCAGCCCGACCACCGCGCGGCGGGCACCCAGATGGCCAGTCGCCCACGGCCAGAACAGCAGCCGCGACGTGAGCAACAGCAGCAGCGGCGTGCCCCAGACCTGCCAGGCGTGCAGACCGCCGACCAGCATCGACGGACCCCACAGCAGCCCCAGCAGCAGCGCCCCGCCCAGAGCCACCACCCCGGAGACGATCGGCTTGTTAATCAGCTGGCCCGCCAGAACGCCCAGGCAGAAACCATAGCCCAGCCACAGGGTCAGATAGGGCCCCAGTTGCAGGAACGGCAGGGTCCGCTCGATCTCGGTCGGTAGCACTGAAGGGTCCACCTCACGCCGCATCGCCAAGATCAGGAGCCGTACCGCCGCCGGGATCAGCAGCAGCAGGGCCACTCCGATCGCCAGGATCAGGTGGAAACCGACCTTGACCGTCCAGACCACGCCGGGCGGCAGCCGTTGCTCGCTCAGCATGCGGCCCGAGCGTTCGGTCTGCTCGTCGGTGAAGACGGCGATGCCTGCCAGCGCACCCAGAAGCACCGTCAGCACCGGCCAGGCCGTGACTCCCAGGGGCAAGATCATCCCGATCACCGGATACGCGACCGCCAGCCAGCAGAACAGCCGGCCCGACTGCCGCCAGTCAAGCCAGAGCAGCGCTGCCACCTGGCTGCGCCAGCGGATCGCGCTGTCCTGGCCCCCCGGCTGGCTGGCCGCTTCCGTGGGCGGAGCGATCGGGCCGGGCACCCTCTTGGCAGGCCGCTTGCGCCAGCTTTCCCGGGCGCGGCTCGGCCTCGGCCTCGGCCGGGGTTGCTCGGAGGGCCAGCCGGACGGATGCGGGGCCGTCACGATGCTGGTCGATTGCCGGCGGACGGGGAGGAGCAGGGGAGGCTCCTCGTCAGGTCCGTCGCTCTGCCGCGACCAATCGACCCGTCCATAGGTGAGCGCCGAGAGGATGATCAGGAGTTCCGCCAGCAGCACGCACAGGCAGAACAGGGGCAGCGGCCCGTAGGGAGCCAGCTCGCGGATTTGCAAGATCACGGCGTAGACGCCAATCAGCACCGGGGCCGCCAGCGCCTGGCCCACGACTCCGGCCAGGACCGCCCCCATCGAGGTCCGGGTCCGGCCCGAGAAGAACAACCCCCAGGAAAAACCCATTCCCCCCACCCCGACCAGGGCCACCAGCCCGACCGCCGCCCGGCCCGGGTCCGGAAGCGCGTCCGATCCAATCAGGATTGCCCAGAGGACCAGGACGTGAGCCAGCACCAGCGCGACGCCGCTGAGGCACTTCACCCCCCAGACCGCCAGCTTCCTGGCCGGCAGCGTTTCCAGGAACGCCGCCGTTCCGCCCTCCCGCTCCCCCGCCAGCAGGATGGCCCCGACCACCATGCCGTAGACGTAGGCGATGGTGCCGAAGTACAGGTTGAGCACCCACCGCGGCATGTCGGGCTCCAGCACGGTGATTTGCAGCACCAGCACGACCACCGCCAGCAACGCCATGGCCAGCCAGATCAGCCGTTGCTCGCGATAGACCTTCCAGACCAGTACGCCACTCATGGTCCTGTCTCCGTATCTCTTGTCCTCGCTGTCCCGGTTGCTATTTCGACTTCGTGATTTTGTCCCACCGGCCCGGGAAAACCTTGACCACGGGCTCGTTCAGGCTTTCGCGCAATTGTTCCCGGATGGCCAGCGTCGCCGCTCGTACCGTCAATCCTTTGACGGAAACCTTGCCGTATTTTGCGCCCAAATCGATTTCGCCATTGTCGGCGTTGACCTTGTAACTGCCGTAAATCGGCGCCCACGACCAGGTGCCGGAAACCAGGATCGTTAGCTCTTGCCCACCAACGACTCGATGGGGCTGCCTGGGTTCGGACACGTTTCGCCAGCCCGAGACGTGGCCAGCCGGCCTGATTGAAGCGGCTGGGTTTTTCAATTTCTTGGCTAACTGAGACATCACGGCTGTGCAGGCTTCTTCGAGCGTCAGGCCCTTGACGAGGACGCTGCCGTAACGCTCGTCGAGGTCGAGAGTGCCATCGGCGTCAACGAAGTAAGGGCCACCAATTGGATCGTTCGGGAGCCCTTCCGCCACTGTAACTTGCAGGACGTCGTAGGGTTTCAGGATGACCTGCGGCAGAGGCACCAGGAACATCTCACTCTTGAAGGTCAAAAGCGCCTGCCCCGGCGGAAGAGGCAATTCCTCGGGCCAGTCCGGGTTTTCTTTCCCGTCGGAAAGCCAGTAGTCGATCGGCTCTCCGGTGCCGGGGTCAATGGGCACACTCGGCAGAATGTTTGGCGTCAGTTCCTCCAGATTCCGGGCTGGCCGACCGGCCTCTGCCTGGAACAGACGTAGGGCCACCATTACTTTCCGAGCCTGCACCGGGGTGGTGGTGTCCTTGAATGGGGCGTAGGTGTTCCAGGAGTGATACCCCGGAAACAGCACCTTGCGCGACAGCAGCGAGGGCAAGGGACAGGCAACCCCACCCTCGTTGGCCAGCTGGCGGATCAGCCGCTGCAGCCGGGCTTGCTCCCAGGGCGTCTGCCAGGCGGTCGCCATCAGGGCCGCCAGGAGGTCGCCTTCGGCGTGCTGGCCCCGGACGACCTGGCAAGCCCACGATTCCGGCCGCCTGACCGCGTTCATGGCGATCAGGTAATCGGCGCGGTAGGCATTGTCCGCTTCCTCCGCAGTGGCCTGTTCGTGTCGGCGCAGCAGCTCCAGGGCCCGGCGCAGCAGATCGGGCCGGCCGTGCAGGCGCTCCAGCCAGCGCTCCACGCCGCGCAGCAAGTCCCGTTCCGCAGGCTCGGCAATGGGATAAAGCGGGGCCGGCGCCAGGTGACGCAGTTGCCGGATCAGGGCCAGCCCGGTTTCCAGGTGTTCGAGAAACACCGCTGGGTCGCCCCGAGCTTGCAACTGCAGCCCTCGCGCCACCAGCACCTGAACCACCTCCGCGTCCTGGTTCCGAAACGTTGCAGTCGTGCGATCCCCTGGGAACCTGCTTTGCACGTCCTCGACCACGCCGAGCGGTCGCCGAACCGTTTCGGCCAGCTTGTCGGGCCAGGGGCATCGGTAGAACGCATCCAGCCAGCTGGATGGCGTCTCCCGTTCGTGTTTCCACCACCCCTCGCTGGGAATGTTCAGGCTTTGCAGTTCGTCCCACCCGATCCTCCATCTTTGCGGCCGGTCCCATTTGCCCCTCCATTCTTTCTCCTGGAGCGTGGTAACTCCGTTGACGATCGTGCGGAGGCGAAACCCGGTCTCGGTTTTGCGCGCCGCCTCCAGGGAACGCTCGAAGCCCGCCAGGTCCAGCCGATCCTCCACCAGCGGCACTTCGATCACACGATAGGTCAGGGCCCCGACAAACCACAGCACCGCCAGCGTCAGCCCCGAGGCCAGCCGCAACGTGGCCCTGCGCGAGCCGAGTTGGTCGGTCGCCCACGGCCAGAGCAACAACCGGACCGTCAGCAGAAGCAGCACCGGCACACCCCAGTATTGCCAGGCGTGCAGACCGCCCACCAGCGCCGACGGCAGCCACAGTCCCACCAACAGCAGCGAGGCAGCCACGGCGACCGCTCCCACAATCACCGGCTTGCGGAAGAACAAGCCGCACAGACAGCTGACGCTGAAACCATGCACGAGCCCCAGAATCAGATACGGTCCCATCTGCACGTAGGGGGCCAGCAGGTGCATCGGTGTCGGGTCTTTGGGCCTGGCTCCCAGCACTTGCAGGAACGCGACCCGGACCGCAGCCGGGAGCAGCATCAGCTGGACCACGCCCAGCGCCAGGACCAGGCGGGCCCCGACCTTCACGGCCCAGACCCGGCCCAGTGGCAGCCGTTGCTCCGCCAGGAAACGCGCGCTGGCCTGGACCTGTTCGCCGGCGAAGACACTGACCCCGGCGATCACGCCCAGCAGTAGCGTCAGCACCGGCCAGCCCAGCACCCCCAGGGACAGGCAGCCCGCGACCAGGCCGGCACCCGCCAGCCACAGGAAGAGTTTGCCCCCCTGACGCATCTCCAGCCAGAACACCGCGCTCAGCTGCCTCACCCAGCCCGGTGGCCCCGTGCCATCGGCCGGCTCCGGCACCGGCCGGGCGGGTGCTGCCGAGGGGGGTTGACGCGGCGGGGTCAGCCAGGGGTCTTCCGGTCCAACGTCCGGGGCTGGCTGCTGCCGCTGTTCGCCGAGGGAGGGCCCATCATCGAGGAGGAAGCGAGCGGCCTGCAGTTCCAGCTCCGGGGAGGCGGGATCGGACTCCGGAGGGAAATCGCCCGCGCACACCTTCCTGTCATCCACTTGCGGCCGCTGATCGCGCCGGGCCTCGCTCGCCCCCGATCCCAGGATCAGTCCCACGACCACCGGCAGACAGCACAAGACCAGGGAGAGGGGCTCGACCGGCGAGCCGGGCGGCGTATGCATCAGGTCAAGGAGCGCGTTGGAGATGGCAATGGTGATCGGTGCCGCCACGATCTGTCCCACCATCGCGGCGAAGATCGCTCCCATGGCGGTTTTGGTTTGGCCCGAGAAGAACAGTCCCCAGGCGAAACCCAGCGTTGCCACTCCCGCCAGGGCCAGCAGCAGCACCAAGCCCCAGGACCAATCCACCAGGATCGCATCCAGCAGCAGGAGCCAGAGCAACACCACCTGGGCCAGCACCAGCACCAGACCGGACCAGCATTTGACCCACCAGACGGTCACCCGTTTGACCGGCAGGACTTCCAGAAAGGTCGCGGTCCCCGCCTCCCTCTCGCCGGCCAGCAGCACCGCCCCGACCACCAGCCCGTAGACGTACGCAAACAGGCAGAACAGCCGGCCCAGGGCTTCCCGCTGCAGGTCGCGCTCCAGCAGCGTCAACCGCAGCAGCACGGCGCACCCCGCCAGCACGGCCATGGCCAGCCAGACCAGGCGTTGCTCCCGGTAGACCTTCCAGACCAGCACTTTGGTCATGGTCCTGTCTCCGTTTCGGGCTTTCTTTCTCCCCTCTCCCCTTGAGGGAGAGGGGGTGGGGTGAGGGGAAGAGCCTGGCTGATTTATCGTTTCGCACTGATCCAGGTGAGCGCGAAACGATAAATCGAAGACAACCCTTCACCCCCAAACCCTCTCCCTCAAGGGGAGAGGGGAGAAGGATCTCCGTCACTTCTGCGGCGGCAGCGGCACCCGGAACGTCTCCCCCTTGATGGTCAAGGTCCCCTGCCCCGCTGGACCTTTGTCGCCGCCGGCCAGCCGATAGCCGACCGGCTGGCCAGTGGCGCGGTCAATGGGCACCGCCGGGAGAATGTTCGGCGTCAACTCCTCCAGCGTCCGGGCCGGCCGACCGGCCTCCACCTGGAAAAGCCGCAGAGCGACCATCAATTCCCGGGCCTGCACCCGGGTCGTGTCCTGGAGAGAGGCGTAGCTGTTCTGGGATTGGTAACCCGGAAACAGCAACTTGCGCGTCAGCGGCGGCGGCAAGGGATGAGCCACGGCCCCCTCGTTCGCCAGTTGGCGGATCAGCCGCTGCAGCCGGGCCTCCTCCCACGGCGTCTTCCAGGACGCTGCCGTCAGCCCGGCCAGCAGGTTGCCGTCCGCGTGCTGGGAACGCAAGACCCTGCACGCCCACGAATCCGGGCCGCCCGCCACCTTCACCGCGTTCATCGCCACCAGGTAATCGGCACGCAGGGCGTTGTCTCCTTCCTTCACTGTCGCCTGCTCGTGCCGGCGCAGCAGCTCCAGGGCCCGGCGAAGCAGATCGGGCCGGCCGTCCAGACGTTCCAGCCAGCGCTCCACGCCGCGCAGCAGGTCCAGTTCCGCGGACACGGCATGGGGATAGAGGGGTGACGGCTCCAGATGGCGAACCTGCCGCACCAATGCCAGCCCCGTCTCCAGGTGTTCGAGAAACGCAGCCGGGTCGCCCCGGGCTTGCAACTGCAAGTCCTCGGGCCACCAGCACCTGGGCCACCGAGGGTGCGAGTTCGATTGCCAGCGCCGGCGTTGGAATCAGCTGATCCTTCGGACTCATGCCCTGCACGTCCTCGACCACGCCGAGCGGTCGGCGCACTGTTTCCCCTAACTGCCCGCACCACGGCAGACGGAAGAACTCATCCAGCCAGCGGGACAACCACTCCTCCTTGGCCGGCCAGCCATCGGCGGGAATCTTCAGCCTCTCCAGCTCGCTCCACCCATCCCCCCATCCCTCCCGCTGCAGCCTGGGGACCTGGTTCAGAGCGGTACGGAGGCGAATCCCCGTCTCGGTTTTGCGCGCGTCCTCCAGAGATTGCTCAAAGCCGGCCAGGTCCAGCCGGTCTTCCACCGAGGGCACCTCAAGGACACGGTAGGCGAGCGATCCGACAAACCACAGGAGCGCCAGGGTCAGCCCCGAGGCCAGCCGCACCACAGCTGTGCGTGAGCCAAGCCGGCCGGTCGCCCACGGCCAGACCAGCAGCCGCACCGTCAGCAACAGCAGGATCGGCAGGCCCCAGTATTGCCAGGCGTGCAAGCCGCCGACGACCAGCGAGGGAACCCACAGCAGAAGGAACAGCAGCGACGCGGCCACGGCGATGGCCCCGGCGATCACCGGCTTGCGGAAGAGCAGGCCGCACAGGCAGCCGATGCTGAAACCATGCACCAGCCCCACGGTCAGGTACGGTCCCAGTTGCAGATACGGGGCCAGCAGGTGGAGCTGCGTCGGGGCTGCGTCGAAAGCGCCGAATTCCAGCACCTCCCGGATCGCGACCCAGACCGCAGCCGGGAGGAGCATCAGCTGGACACAGGCCAGCCCCAGGGCCAGGCGGGCGCCGACCTTGAAGGCCCAGATTCGGCCCAGCGGCAGCCGTTGCTCGGCCAGAAAGCGCTCGGTGGCCTGGACCTGTTCGCCAGCGAAGACGCTGACCCCGGCGATCACGCCCAGCAGCAGCGTCAGCACCGGCCAGCCCAGCACCCACCACAAGGGCACGCAGCCCCCGACCAGGGCGGCACCCCCAGCCACAGGAACAGCATCCCGGACTGCCGCATCTCCAGCCAGCACACCGCGGCCAGCTGCGAACGCCAGGCCGGCAGCGGCGTTGCGGCGGCGGCCGGGCCCTTTTCCGGCGTTGAGGAAGCAGGCGTTTCCTCGCTCCGTTCCTTCTCTCTGGCGGGCCTATTTGCTGGCCGTCGCGAATCCTCTTGCCTTGCTCTTCGCGGCCGAGCCCGCCAGGGACCTGCCTCCGGGTCTTCCGGCTCGGGCCATTCGTCAAGGAGACTCGGTGCCGGCCGCTCGAACCGGGGAAGGGGTGGAGGAGAATCCTGCTCGCGACTCCTGCCGAGCCACGGGCACGCGCTGATCGAGCCAGACGTGGAACACACCGGAAGCGATGATTGGCGCCACGATCAGCAGCAGGCCAAGCACCAGGAAGACCGTTCGCCGGATCGCCAGGAGTTGCTCGTCCGACAGGCTTCCGGGCGTTGCTTGCTGCACGTCGGTTCCGATCACGTAAATGAGGCCGTCCAGCCAGAACAGCGGCAGCACCGCGACCAGCTGTCCCCCGATCCCGGCGAAGATGGCCCCCATCGCGGTTTGCATTCGAGCCGAGAAGAACAGGCCCCAGGCAAAGCCCAGCAGCGCCGCGCCCAGCATCACCAGCAGAAACCACAGTCCCCAGGGCCAATCGCGCATGACCTCGGACAGCAGCAGATACCACAGGAACAGCACCTGCGTCAGGATCAGGAGAACGCCCGCCGTGCATTTCACCCACCAGACCGATACCCGCCTGACCGGCAAGGATTCCAGGAAAGCCGCCGTCCCTCCCTCCCTTTCCCCGGCCAGCAGGATGGCCCCGACCACCAGCCCGTAGACGTAGGCAAACGAACCGAAGAGAGTGCTCAAGGTGTCCCGCGGCAGGTCGCGCTCCATGATGGTCACGCGGAGCAGCACGGCACCGGCCGCCAGCACCGCAATGGCCAGCCAGACCCAGCGCTGCTCCCGGTACACCTTCCACACCAGCACCCCGGTCATGGGACTTCCTCCCGGTTGCTTTCCGTCAGGTCGGACCCCAGCAGTGAGCCATTCGCGGACGGCTGCGGCCGCTGCTGACCCAGCAAAGCCGTGTACATCTCCTCCAGGTCGAGCGGCTTTTCCTCCACCTCGCTGACGCCGTCGCTGCTCGCCAGCTGGACCAGGGCGTCCGGGTCCGGATCGAGCAGCACCAGCTCCATCTGCCGGCCCAGCTGCTCGGTTTGCAGCAGCGTGCCCAGCCCGCTGGGATCGAAGGCCGTCTCACAGCGCATCCGCACCCGCACAAAGCGCTGCCGGACTTCATCCAGCAGCCCCGCCAGCAGCAGCTTGCCGTTGGAGAGGAAGGCGACGTGGCTGGCGACCCGCTCCACCTCGGCCACCGCATGGCTGGAGATCAGGATGGTCCGCCCGGCCCCGGCCTGCTCGACCATGCCGGCCAGGAACTCCTTGCGCGTGAACAGGTCCAGGCCCGAGGTCGGCTCATCGAGAATCAGCACCTCGGGATCGATCGCCAGGGCCAGGGCCAGGCCGACCTTGGCATAGCCGCCCTTGGACAGGTCGCGCAGCCGGGCGCCGCGCTCCAGGCCCAGACGCTCGGCGATCCCCTGAAAACGCGATCGGTACGCCGGCTTGTGAAAGCCGCCGACGAACCAGCCGATCTCATCGACCGTCATCCAGTCGTAGAACTTCGGCCGTTCCGGGACGTAACCGATGCGCTGCCGCAGCTCCAGGGCGTCGCGCCAGCAATCCTTGCCAAGCACCTCGGCCCGGCCGCCGTCGGCCGGCAGCTGACCGGTGAGGATGCGGATGGTGGTCGATTTGCCCGCTCCGTTGTCTCCCAGAAGAGCGCAGATGGCCCCCGAGGAGACGGTCAGATCCAGGCCCTGCACGGCGACCTTGCGGCCGAAACGCTTTCGCAGATGGTGAATGTTGATGACCGCGCTCACTGATGTTTCCTCCCGTTGACCCGGGCCAGTTCGTCTTCGACCAGCCGCAGGATCTCAGCCGGCGACAGGGCGCTCTCCACCGCCTCCCGCAAGGCGGCCCGGATGCGCCCCTGAACGATGTGCTTGCGTCGCGCCTGACACAGCTCCGGAGCCCTGGGCGTCACTTCCATCCCCTTGCCGCGCACCACCGATACCAGCCCCTGCCGCTCCAGCTCCTGGACCGCCCGGGCCGCCGTGTTGGGATGCACCAGCAGCCGCTGAGCCAGGTCGCGCACGCTGGGGATCATCGTCCCCGGAGTCAGTCCGCCCGAGGCAATGGCGAAGATGACCTGCGTGACGATCTGCTCGTAGACCGGGACGTTGCTGTCCTTTTCAATGGAAATCAGCATGCTGGCACCAATCCCCGGTTTTCCGCACTGAAGCCAGGCAAGGGCAATAAGAACACCGACCCGGGGTGGAAGTGTACCAGGTCCACGTTACACTAGGACGGTGGGTGCGGCAAGAGGCAATCCGGGGCAGATCAGCGAAAAAAGTTGACTGAGGAAGTTGCGCGGCCCTGTTTTTTGTTTTTGAACTGCCTTGCTTCGTTCGACTTTTGCCGATTTGGAGTGCGGCAGTAGCTTTGCTCTGCCGCTTTTGTTTCTTCTGTTGGTTTTTGTTTCTTGGACTGGCCTAACAAGGGAAAAGCAAAAACAAAAGACCAAACAAAAGCGGCAGAGCAAAGCTACTGCCGCACTCCATAATCGGCAAAAGTGGAGCTTAGGGTGTTGTGTCTTCTGTTACCGCACCACGTGAAACCCCGTGAACTGTCCCGTCGCCGGCCGTTCCTCGATCTTCTCCTCATCGACGTAGTTCCGCATCCGCTGCCGCACTTCCTGGAGAAAGCGCTGCACTTCCGGCTCAGCTCCCTCCACCAGCAGCTGCACCCGTCCATCGGAGAGATTGCGCACCCAGCCGGTCACGTTGTGGCCGTGCGCGATCGAAACCGCCGTCGCCCGGAAGCCGACACCCTGAACCATCCCGGAGTAATACACCATCCGGGCCGTCCGGCCGCTGCCGCTCTCCGCGCTCATTTCCCTCTCCTCGGTCTCATCCCAGGCGATCCTTTCAGTCTACCGCATCAGGACAAACAGAGCAGCCCTGCCCAGCTTTGTCTCCATCAGCGCCGCCGTGCCGTGAAGTACAGCTTGCCTCCGAAGCGCGTCAATCCCGCCGGCGCGGCCCCCCGTGGGCCCGTGCTGATGCGGGTGACCATTTCGGTGCCGTTCGCACTTCCGGTGGTACTCCAGAGTTGATCGCCGTTGATCCCATCGTCAGCCACGAAATACAGCTTGTCGCGGAAGACGATCAGGTGGGTCGGGCTGGAAGAATGCGTGCGTGTGCGGTCCGTGGTCTCGACGTCCTTCTCGGTGTTGACGTCCAGGGCCATCTCGGTGCCGGCCGCGCTGCCGGTGGTGCTCCACAGTTCCACTCCATGAACGCCGTCGTCGGCCGAGAAATAGAGCTTGCCGTTGAACACCGTCAGGTGGGAGGGGTTTGACGACAGGGTGCGGTTGCTTTCCTTGTTCCTGGGGTCCGCCTTCGCCTTGTTGAGGTCCAGGACCATCTCGGTGCCGTTCCCTGACCCGGTCGTCCGCCACAGCTCGATTCCGTGAACGCCGTCGTTGGCCGTGAAGTACAGCTGGCCGTTGAAGACGATCAGTTCGGCCGGTTCGGCCCCGCGTGGGCCCTTGCCGATCAGCCGGACGATCTCCGTGCCGTTGCCGCTGCCGGTTGTGCTCCACAGTTGCACACCACTGAGCCCATCGTCGGCCGTGAAATAGAGCTTGCCGTCGAACACCGTTAGATTGCGGACACTGCCACCCCTGGCTCCGCGTCCGATCAGACAGACCATCTCGGTGCCGTTCCGGTGCCCGGTGGTGCTCCACAGCTGCACTCCGTTGACCCCGTCGTCGGCCGTGAAATAGAGCTTGCCGTTGAACACCGTCAGGTTGGCGGGATTGGAAGAGCGCGTGCGATTGCTCTTCCTGTCCTCGGGGTTGACTCTGACCTCGTCAAGGTCCAGGACCATCTCGGTGCCGGCCGCGCTGCCGGTGGTGCTCCACAGTTCCACCCCATGAACGCCATCGTCGGCCGTGAAATAGAGCTTGCCGTTGAACCCCGTTAGATTGCCGACGTTGACCCCTTTGGGTCCGCGTCCGATCAGACAGACCATCTCGGTGCCGTTGCCGCTGCCGGTTGTGCTCCACATCTGCACCCCGTTGACCCCGTCGTCGGCCGTGAAATAGAGCTTGCCGCTGAACACCGTCAAGTTACTGGGATTGGAGGAGAGTGTCCGTTTCTGGGCCGCGTCGTCGGCTTCCTTCTCGGTGTTGACGTCCAGCACCATTTCGGTATCGTTCCCATCCCCGGCGGTGCTCCACAGTTCCACCCCATGCTCGCCATCGTCGGCGGTGAAATAGAGCTTACCGGCGAAAACAACCAGGTCAGGAGGGGTGGGAAGGCTGAACTTGACGTGACCTGGCTGGATCAGGGCGGTGCCGTTCCAGCTGCCGGTGGTGCTCCACAGTTCGGCACCCAGGACGGCGGCTGCCACCAGGAAGAGAGCCGGAAACAGGAGAAGCCACTTCATCGTCGGACACTCGCAAGGAGATCAAGGGTGCCCTCACTGTAATGCCGACAGGGATTCGGGTCAAAACCAGTCGGCGAGAAAAACGGCGCAGCGGAACGGCGCTGCCGTCATTGTCGCCAGGGGGGTTGGGGAAGGACCCCAAACAACCAGGCAGCCGCGTGCGTAGTAGACCCAGGAGCAGAAGAAGGAGGTTGTCGCGAACGCCATCTCGGATTCCCTGGCAAAGCTGGAAAAAGCAGCAAGTCCGGCAAAATCGTTGCCGGCGGAACTTGACAGACGATGGTCTGGAGGGTTGAATTACTTAAAGATTTAGGCTTTAGTCCTTCTGTGTTGGAGAGCGGTCGTGGACGAGGTTCCCACACCGACGCCCCGCGAGCTGCAAATCCTGAAGGTGCTCTGGGACCAGGGCCCTTGCAGCGTGCGCGACGTCCATCAGCAGCTGATCAAGCAGGAGCCGGGATTGGCCTCCAACACGGTGCAGACCATGCTCCGGATCATGGAGGGGAAGCGTCTGGTGCGCCACGAACTGGAAGGCCGGTCGTTCATCTACGAGGCCCGCTTCACGCGGGCGCAGAGTACGGCCCGGTTTCTGGAGCGGGCCTTTGGCGGCACGCCGTCCCAGCTGGTGCAGAGCTTGCTGGAAGGCGAGCCGGTTTCAACGGAAGAGCTGGACCGGATGCAGCGGTTGATCGACGACGCCCGGCGTCGGCGCGTCAAGCGCAGCTGAATCCGGCCTGTCGTTTGCCCGTCCTCGTGGCGGGTGGTTGCGGTTTCGTATCCACTTGAAAAAAGGAGAATTCTCATGCTGTTGCAGTCTCCCGCTCCGAAGGCGAAGCGGGTCTCTCGTCGCTGGCCCCTGATGCTGGCTGGCGGCCTGCTGGGGCTATCGATCATCGCGGCCGGCGTCGGTCTGAAGGCCGTGGCCGCTCCGCCGGCCGAACCGAAGAAGGAAGAACCCCGCAAGGAAGAGCTGAAGGGGCAGCCGAACAAGGAACAGCCCAAGAAAAACAAACCCGCTGACCAGGATCCGCGTGAGCAGTTTCCTGACTTCTTCAAACAGTTCGACAACGTGCCCGGCGTGGAGCCGGAAATGCTGAAGCATCTCCGCGAGGAGATGGAGCGGACCCACGCCGAGATGCGGCGCGCGATGGAGATGGCCCGGCAGATGCAGGGCGGCCAGTTCCGGGGCGGGATGCTGATGCCGCAGTTTGCCCCGCTGGGGCAGTTCGGCCGGCAAGGGCCGGCGCGTGAGGGCCGGCTGGGCGCTCGCGTCGAGAAGCCGAGCGAGACCCTGGTGGAGCAGCTGGACCTGCCGCAGGGCCAGGGGCTGGTCGTGGACGAGGTCCGTCCCGATTCGGCCGCCAGCAAGGCGGGACTGAAGGCGCACGACATCCTGCTGGAGGTCAACGGCAAGGCGGTCTCCAACGACCCCCACGACTTTGTCAAGCAGGTGGACGCGATCAAGGCCAACACGCCGGTCGAAGTGGTGCTGCTGCGCAAGGGCAAGAAAGAGACGCTCAAGGGCCTGACCCTGCCGGAAGCCAAGGTGGAGAAGCCGGCGGCGCGCGGGGGCTTCGGCTTTGATTTCCCCTTCGACAACGCCTTTCCGGGCAACTTCCCGGGTCAGTTTGGCGGCTTCCAGTTTGGGGGCTTCGGACCGGGCGGCAAGCCGGTGCTGATCCAGACCAGCCGCAATGGCGATGAGTTCACGGCTACCCGCAAGGAAGGCGACCTGACCATCACCGTCAAGGGCAAGGTCGAGGACGGCAAGGCCGTGCCCGGCACCATCGAGATCGACAGCGGCAACGGCGTCAAGAAGTACGAGAGCGTCGAGAAGGTCCCCGAGGAGCATCGCGACGCGGTCAAGGCCCTGCTGCGGATCATGACGGGCCAGCGCGTCCAGCGCGGCGGCCGGCAGCGGCTGTGAGAAACCTCGGTTCGTCGCGGTAATCCAACTCCTCCCCCACCCTCGGAGGGTACGGGAGAAATGGCGAGCGGCGCGGCGTCAGCCCGCCGGTAAGGGCTTCCTACCGGCGGGCTGACGCCGCGCCGCTCGCCATTCTTTTTGAACGCTCTCGCCCAGCCTGGCTCATTCCGCCCCAACGTGGGTGCCCTTCTCGGCCACCGAGCGCTTCATCAGCAGCACCAGGAACACCAGCAGGATCCCCAGGACGGCGCACACCCAGAAGACGTCCAGGTAGGCCTGCTCCGACGCCTGCCGAAGCCGTTCCGCTGCCAGCCGCTTCAGGGTATCCTGGTGGGCGCCGACCGGATCGCTGGTCAGGTGCCGGAAGAAGGCCTCGCCCCGCTGGAACAAGGACTGGACGGGTAGGTTGAGCGGGGTGAGGTGATCGTCCAGACGCGCCAGGTGGAACTGCAGCCGGCGTTCCTGGATGGTCTGGCCCAGCGAGGTCCCCATGCTGCCCCCCTCATTGCGCAGCAGGGCAAACAGTCCTACTGCCGCCCCCCGCAGTTCCCGGGGGACGTACAGAAAGGCGGCCACGTTGATCGGAGCGAAGATCAGCGACAGGCCGATGATCATCACCACCCGCGGCCAGATCACCTGCCAGGGACTGATCTGCAGGTTCGTCAGCGCCATCCAGTAACAGCCGGTGGCCATGATCAGCAGACCCGGGGCGATCAGCCAGCGGGCGTCCGTCCCCCGGCCCAGCAAGAAGCTGACGACCAGCATCACGGCGATGGCGAAGAAACCCGAGGGCATCATCACCAGACCCGAGTGATAGGCATCGTAGCCGAACAGGTTCTGGAGCAGGCCCGGCAGCGCCACCGTGGCGGCATACAGCACGCCGAAGGCGCAGACAATGATCAGACAGGACGCGGCCAGGTTGCGCTCGCCCAGGACCCGCAAGTTGACCACCGGGTTGGCAATCCGCAGCTCCCGGACGATCAGTCCTCCCAGCGCCAGGACGAAGAGGATCAGCAGCGTCTGCACGCGCCAGAAGGGGTCGCTCAACCAGTCCCACTGCTGTCCCTTGCTGAGCATCACTTCCCAGCTGACCATGGCGACGGCCAGGAGCACCAGACCGCCGGTGTCGAAGTTCCACGCCGGCCTGCCGGCGCCGCTACGCTGCGGTTCAGGTGGGCACGCTCCTCCTTGAGGTAGTCCGGGTCTTCCACCAGGGCGGAACAGGCCAGGACGCTGAGGACGCCGACCGGGAGGTTGATGTAGAAGATCCAGCGCCAGTTGTAGGCATCGACCAGCCAGCCTCCCAGCGTTGGGCCGACAATGGGTCCGAACAGGGCGGCCACGCCGAACATGGTCATGGCCGCCCCCTGTTTCTCGCGCGGGAAGCTGTCGATCAGGATGGCCTGGCTGGACGGCTGCAGTCCGCCACCGGCCAGGCCCTGAAGCACCCGGAACAGGATCAGCTGCGGCAGGCTGCCCGCGATGCCGCACAGCCCCGAGGCAATGGTGAAGACGGTGATGGACAGCAGGAAGTAATTGCGGCGGCCGAAATGGGCGGAGAGCCAGCCGGTGATCGGCAGCACAAAGGCGTTGGCGGCCAGGTAGCTGGTGATCACCCACTCGCTGTCGATTTCCGCGGCCGACAGGCCGCCCGCAATGTAGCGCAGGGCCACGTTGGTGACGGTGGTGTCCATCACCTCCATGAAGGTGGGCACGACGACGGCGACGGCGACCAGCCAGGGGTTGATCTGGCGTCGGCCCACCAGTCCAGGAGAAAGCGCTGCGCTGCTCACGTGTCGTCTCCTGACGAGCCGCCTCTTCGATTTATCGTTTCGCGTTCGCCCACAAACCAGTGAACGCGAAACGCTAAATCAAATGCCCGCCGCTCGTCGTGGCTTTCAGGGCCTGGGGTTGATCGGGGCCCTCGGCAGCGGCGCCACCGCTTGCAGCTTCTTGCCGGCATTGGGCCCCGTGGGCGGCTCCTTGTAGCAGACGTAGGGTATCGCCGACAACCCGACGAACAGGGTGAACTGGTCCGGGTCGTAGTCGGTCAAATCGATGCGCACCGGCAGCCGCTGCACGATCTTGACGAAGTTGCCGGTGGCGTTCTCCGGCGGCAGCAGCGCCAGGGTCTGCCCGGTGCCCATGGTGAAGCCGGTGATCCGGCCGTGGAACTCATGCTGCTTGCCGTACGTGTCGATCTCGATGCGCACGTGCTGGCCGATGCGCAGGTCGGCCAGCTGGGTTTCCTTGAAGTTGGCGTCGATCCAGATCTCCGTCAGCGAGCGGACGGCCATCAGCTGCTGGCCCACGGCGACGTAATCGCCGGGGTTGACGTTGCGGCGCGTGACCACGCCGTCGATGGCACTGACAACGTCACAGTAGCGCAGGTTCAGCTCGGCCTGCTCCAGGTCGGAGCGCGCCTTGAGGAGCCTGGCCTCGGCCTGTTTGACGGCGGGGGCGTTGGGGATCATGCGGGCGAGGATCTGGTTGAGATTGCCCGTGGGCGATTGCTTGTAGAAGGCGTCCAGGATCTCCTTGGGGGTAGCGGTCCACGAGGGCGGAACGTAGCCGATCTGGGTGCCGACCTGGAGCAGATCGCCGAGGGCCGCCCGGACGGTGGAGAAGGTCTGATCGAGGTTGGCCGGCACCTCGGCCAGGTCCTGGCCGGCGGGGGGCTTGGCGGGCAGACCGAGGCCGACTCGGTCGGCATAGACCGTTTGCAGGGCCTGCTCGACGGCCGCCTCCTCCACCTTGACCGCCTGGCGGCGCTGGTCCAGCTCTTCCTTGCTGATGCCGCCGCTTGGCGCCAGCTCCTCACCGCGCTTGAAGTTGGCCCGGGCCAGCGCCAGCTTGGCCTTCTCGCTGTTGAGGGTGGCCACGTCGGCGCGGACCTTGGCGATCTGCGCATTGACGTCCTCGATGGCATGCTCGAGCTTGAAGCGATTGGCCCGGGCCTGGCCCACCAGGCTGCGCACCTGAGCCCTGGCCGCGGTCAGGTCCGTTTCGGCCTGGACCACCACGGCCTTCTGGATCGCGACCTGGACCTGGTACGGTTCCTTGTCGATCTCGATCAGGACGTCTCCAGCTTTCACGTGGTAGTTGTCGTCCGCCAGCACGCGCTGGACTTGCCCGGCCACGCGGGGCGCCACCAAGGTGACGTGGCCATTGACGTAGGCATCGTCGGTGGAAATGGTGTTCAGCGCCGTTTCCACCCACGGAATAAGGAACCACAGGCCAATGCCCAGCACGACGGCTCCGCTTCCGATCCAGAGCCATTTCCGCCACGAAGGCTTATGGCGCGGCGGCGGCGCGGGAGGCTGCAGCTGAGGAGTGGGCGACGTGTCCCCCGGAGGGGGTGGTTGCGACGACACCGCGCCGGGACGAGCCGGCCGGCCGCTGTTCGGAGCTTCCCGATCCCGCTCGTTTGGGTTGTCCATCGCGGCCCGTCCTTTCGTGCAGTGGGTGGCGGGGCGATCTCAGACGATCCGAATGCGCTGAAAGGCGTGGGCAAAAAGTCTGGCGTGCTCGGCGGACCAGTCCGCCTCCAGGTTGGCGAAGGCCGGTTGCTTCCTCCCTCTCCTTGCCTCAGGGGACCAGCGCGAGCGAACGTCCAGTTCGTGGACGTTGGGTCTGCTCAAGGGGGCCTGGCTCTCTTGATTGACGCGCTGGTTGAACCAGGCACACCACGCCGTGGCGAGGACCAGGGCGGCGACGTACAGCAGATACAGGTAAATCAAGGTGTTCTGGAGCAGCATGGTTCCGGTGCCTCCTCTTACTGTCCTCCATTCTGTCGTCAGGTGAAGGCTGTTCCGAGCCTTGGGGGCGAAACAACAAACGTAGGTGCAACTGCCGTGCCAGGATTGTACAACAGTCGGTGGGCCGGCCTCGGTCGTCGGGTCAACGACGAGTTGTCGGCCCTGCACCACAAGAGAGGACACCATGCAATCTCGCAACGTGAGAGGTTACCCGCGCTGGCTACCGTTGTTTGCCGTGGGGGCGGTCATGGCCGGCCTGGTCATTCCGTCGCTGACGCGGTCGCAGCCGAAGAAGGATGAGAAGGTCCCACCATCGAGCTATGACCAGATCGCACCGGTCCTGGTGGGGCAGGAGAGCTTCGCAACGATGCTGGCCAGGGACAAGGCCGACAAGGACGGAGTCATGGCCCGGCAAAAGCGTCTGCTGGAGGAGCGTTACGATCTGACAGTCCGGACTCATCCAAGCGTCAGAATGACTCGCGGCAAGCCGATCCCGGTGGGCCCGGCGACCCGGCTGCCGGAGGGCCAGACCTGGGAGACCCTGGCGGAGCTGGCCTGTGAGGAGGTCCGCGCCAAGGGGCTGTTCCCCCAGGGGTTCCTGCCGTTGCCCCATCCCAAGCACGACGCGGGCGGCATGGTCTTCCCGCAGATGGAGATCAAGCAAGTGAAGCGCCTGGAGCGCTTCGACGTGGACTTCGACCTGCCGGAGCATTTCCTGCCCGAGTTCCCCCCGGCCGTGTTCCTGACCACCCGCCCCGACCTCGGCGACGTCTCGCAGGGGAAGTTCATCACCGTCGATAACTTCCAGGACATCTTCAACGGCATCCTCAACTCCAAGGACCTGGAGGGACTGCGCCTGCTGGTGACGCAGTTCCCGCAGCAGCAGTTCAACGCCACCCGCGACCGCAAAACGGAGCTGCCGGCCGGCATGCAGGGGGTGGCCTGCTTCGACTGCCACGTCAACGGCCACACCTCGGCGGCAACGCACCTCGTCGGCGACATCCGGCCGCAGTCCCATCGCCGCCGCATCGACACGCCGAGCCTGCGGGGGGTGAACATTCAGCGGCTGTTCGGCTCGCAGCGGGCCCTCAAGAGCGTCGAGGATTTCACCGAGTTCGAGCAGCGGGCCGCGTACTTCGACGGCGACATCCTGTCCGCGACGGCCAAGGGCATCAATCCGCTGGAGCGCGGCAGCCAGGTCCACTTCATGGCCGAGTTTCAGGAGCTGCTCGATTTCCCGCCCGCGCCGGGCCTGAGCTGGGACGGCAAGCTCGATCCGAAAAAGTTCGCGGAGGGATCGCCGGAGATGCAGGGCCAGAAGCTATTCTTCGGCAAGGCCCGCTGCTCCGAGTGCCATCCGCCGCCGTACTACACCGACAACACCATGCACGATCTGCAGGTCGAGCGCTTCTACAAGAAGCAGACGATCAACGGCCTGGTGGCCACCAAGCAGGGGCCAATCAAGACGTTCCCGCTGCGCGGCATCAAGGAGTCGCCGCCCTACTTCCACGATGGGCGGCTGCCGACGCTGGAGGACGTGGTCGAGTTCTTCAACGTGGTCCTGGAAGTGAAGCTGAAGCCCGAGGAGAAGCGGGCCCTGGTGGCGTTCATGCGGCAGTTGTGAGCGTCTGAGGGGCTATCCGGGGAGAGGGACAGCGCGGCCAAAACGGGCGTGTTAGCCCCCTTCCTGGATAGACTCCTACTTTCCGCTGCTGCGAACCAGCCAGATCCCCAGCACGCCGCCCGCCACGATCATGACGACCCCCAGGACGATAATGCCCAGGGCCGTTTCCGGCCCATCGGGGCGTCCCCCCTCGCGGATCAGGATCGCAGGCTCCTGCAGGTTCAGCCCCGGAAAACGGTACCCGGGCGGCTCATCCACGCAAACGCCCGTGAAATTGCGGAGCGACCCGCCGCCATTCTCCTTGAGCCAGCCGGCCACCTTGTCGCGCGGTCTGGGGCCGAGCTTGCAGATGACGTGGACCGGATCACCGGGCCGCCAGCCTTTCGGCACCATCGGCAGGTAGAAGAAGACCGGATCGGGGGGGCTGCCAGGGTCCTGGGGGGCGGGAACAATCACCAGCTGATCCGTGACCAGCACACCCTTCTCGATGGTCAACCAGCGCTGCCCCTGATACTCCTGGAACGCATCGACCGGAAGAGACGTGGGCGCGGTTTCGGACACGGCGACCCGGTAATCGATCGCGCCGCGCCAGACCGCAATGCCGCCCCCGGCAAGCAGGGCAATGACAAGCAAGAGTCGGCGGGCGAGCCAGTACGTGTGCATGGAAAGGCTCCTTGGATGTCCCGGAATCGTATTGCGCGGTGGAAGGACGGGCAAGGGAGCAACGGTCCCGTTGTCGGAGCGGCGAACAAACGGCATCGGAAAGAAGTTCCGGTGTCTGGTGCCGAGAGGACTGTCAGAAGCTGGCGGAAGACGTCCGCCAACTCGCCCCGAATACCCTGGCAGGTGGCTGGCAGGCAGAAAAGTGACGCCCTCTGGCATTCCTCCGTCGGCTCCAGGCTCTCTCTGGCCTCTCCGCCACGCTCAAGAGAGTTGGCAGGCTGGCAGGGTGGTGCTGATGGCCATTCGAGATGAGCATGGAGGTTCTCCCAGAGGTGCGTTCAGGATGGGCATTGCGGCCCCAGGTCGTGGAAGAGGGCCTGTTCTGGTTCCTTCTCCAGCACCTGCTTCACCAGGAACGAATCCAGGTGGAAGCGCTCGCAGCCAGCCTCATAACCTACATCCACCGTCCGGAAGAAGCCAGCAATGTCTTCGCCGTGGATCAGGACGAACTCGCCAGCATGCTCTTTCAGGAGGACGGGAAGTTGCTGCTGGAAGGTTTGAAGCTCTTTGTCCAGGATCATGGTATCACCTCTTGTAACTCATGCCGCGCCTTCCTCCGCCGTCAGCTCCAGCAGCTCCTTGACCTTCCGCTCGATCAGGTCGCGCACCGAGCGGAATTGCTCGTCGGGCAGCTCCTTCGGATCAGGGATTTGCCATTCCTCCCGCCGCCGGGCCCGCACCAGGGGACAGGCGTCACCGCAGCCCATCGTCACGGCCACGTCAACGTCCTGCCCGTTGAACGCATCAAGCGACTTCGACACGTGCGTGGACAGGTCATAGCCAACCTCGGCCATGAAACGGATGGCACGCGGGTTCACCTTGCCCGATGGACGCGACCCGGCACTCGACGCCTCGATCCGGTCCTCGCCGTGCAGGCGGGCAAAGGCCTCGGCCATCTGGCTGCGGTTGGAGTTCTCGACGCAGACGAACAGGATTCTCGGTTTCTTGCTCACGCTGCTCTTCCTCTCTGGCCCGGCTCGGAGCCGGCTCCGACACCCCTGGACACTTCCCCGGATCAGCGGTTACATTCCAGTACCGGGATCCAAGGAGTGCCTCCGTGACGAAGAACGCCGCACAGTCCCCCCCCCAAATTGACACGATGTTCCGAGCCTTCTCGGATCGCACGCGCTTGCGTATCCTCCACCTGCTCCGGGACGGCGAGTGCTGCGTGGGCGACCTCGTGGCGGTCCTCGGCATCGAGCAGCCCAGCGCCTCACGGCATCTGGCCTATCTGCGCAAGGCGGGGCTGGTGTCGGTTCGCAAGGCGGGTTTGTGGAGTTACTACTCGCTGGCTCCGGCCCGGGTGCCGTTCCACGCCAAGCTCCTGGAGTGCCTGGCTTGCTGCTTTAGCGAGGTCCCCGAGATCCGGGCGGACCAGGAGCGGGCCAGGCGGGTCAAGGAGTCAGGCGGCTGCTGTCCGGGTCCGGAGCAGCCTCCGTTCAGCTCCCCTTGAGGGCGTAAACCTGCACGCTGGCCGCGAACTCGTTGAAGTCGTACTTCCGGAGCAGGGCGGCCAGCGTGTCGTGCAGAGAGGAAGGACCTGCCTCCATCGAGCCACAGCAGCTGGGAGACAGCTCCCCTATCGAGAGCATGGCGGGCGAGCAGCAGCCGGATTGGTTCTCGACCCCGGCGTAGGCATTCAGGTCCTTGCCGGCGTCCACGACCTGCACCGCCTGGAAGCCGGCCTCCTCCAGGTCCCGGCGGTAATCCTCGATGGGCACGGCTCCGGCAACGCACCCCACGTAGGCCAGGATGTCCTTTCCCAGGTCCTCGGGGAGCGGCTTCTTCAGGGCGATGTCGCTGACCGCGACCCGCCCGCCGGGCTTGAGGACGCGGAACATCTCCCGGAACACGGCCCGCTTGTCCGGGGCCAGGTTGATGACACAGTTGCTGATCAGACAGTCCACCGAGCTGTCGGCCAGCGGCAGCTTGTCGATGGTGCTCAGATGGAACTCGACGTTTGCCACGCCGGCCTGGGTCGCGTTGCGGCGGGCCCGCTCCAGCATCTCGGGCGTCATGTCGATGCCGATCGCCTTGCCCGTCGGACCGACCTTGGCCGCGGCCAGCAGTACGTCCAGGCCGCCGCCACAGCCGAGGTCCACGACCACCTCTCCCGGTCGGAGGTTGGCGGTCGCCGTGGGATTGCCGCAGGACAGGCCCATGTTGGCTCCGGCGGGGATGGAGGCCAGCTCCTCGGCAGTGTAGCCGAACGCCTCCGCTACCCCGCGAACACCTGGATGATCGCTCGACAGGGAGCTGCTGGCTACCTTGGCGTAGCCGGATTGGACCTGATTGAGGATCTGCTCGGACATCGCTCCATCTCCTTTTATATGCACCTCCGGTAATATAGTCTTGTCGTCTGTCGGAGTCCAGATGGAAACGCGGCTTCACTCCTTGTAATAGCGCTGGTAGATCGCTTGACACCTGGCCAGGCCGTGCCGACGATACTCTCGCCGGAAGGTCCAGTTCGCCCAGGCGACGCGCCAGACGCCGCGGCGCTCGAAGCGGCGCGGGGAAACCGTCACCGGCTGATCGAGACAAGCGGGCGGACCCAGCAGCCGCAGCCGGCGCGACAGCTCGACGTCTTCCATGATCGGCTGGTCGGGGAAGCCGCCAACCTGGTCCAGCAGTTCCCGACGAAAGAACTGCGCCTGATCGCCGTAGGACTCCCCCAGCCGGGCACGCCGCCGATCGAACCATTCGATCAGGCGAAAGACCCAGCGCGGCGAATCGAACCGGTGCCCGAGACAACCTCCCGGGCAGGCGGGCCTGTCCGTCAGATGATGACGAATCCGGGCCAGGGCGTCCAGCGGAAAACGCATGTCGGCATGAGCGACCACCACGATCTCCTCGGTCACCTGCTGGACACCCGCGGCGATCTGGCCGCCGCGCCCACGACCGGGAATGACCAGCACCGCCACGCCACAAGAGCGGGCCAGTTTCTCGGTGCTGTCGCGCGATCCGCCGTCCACGACAACGATTCGCTCGGCTGGCTCTGTTTGTGCTTGCAAGGAGTGCAAGCAGGCCGCGAGACATTCCTCCTCGTTCAGTACGGGGAGGACCACCGCCAGGGAAGCTCGTTCACGGGCTGCGTTCGCCATCATCTGCCGCACCGGAGCGTTCGAGGTACGCTTGCCAGTCGTCCCAGGTGTCAATGTCGTGCCGCACCGGGAGGAGCGCCGCCGACCAACCGCGTTCCCGGCAGCGGGCCAGATGGTCTTGCAGGGTGTGGCGCTCGACCAGCGGATGCCGGCGAAAAAGTCCGGCAGCTGCGCGCCGTCCCGACAAGATAATACCCGCCATCGACCGCCGGGCCGAAGACCGCGTCGTGATCTTCGAGGGAAGCGAACGCCTCGGACGTGAGGGCGGCATTCAGTTCCAGGCAGTCGGTCCCCACGGCCAGGACTGCTCCTCCGGCACGGTGCGCGGCCTGAAAGCCCGCTTCCAGACGCTCGCCGAGTCCACCCTGCGGCTGTGGCCAGAACCCATCGACCAGGTGACGCCATTCCTGGAACCGCTCGGTGGGGCCGCCGTCGAAGAAACCGATCACCTCTGCAGCCGGGCGGATTGGCTGGAGTTGGCTCAGGACGTGTCCGACCCATTCATGGTACAGCGTCGCTGCCCGTTCCGGCCCGATGGTCACGGCGAGGCGCGTCTTGACCTTCCCGGGCTCCGGATTCTTCAGGAAGACGAGGACGGTCTCGCGTGCCGTTGTCAATGCGGCCCCTCCTCCCAAGGAGACTATCCCGTGATGGCCCCCTGGCAACCGGAGCCGCTGCCCGCGGTGCAGCCGTAGCAGTGCGGCCCGGTCACGATGGGCCGGTCCGCCAGGGTCGTGAGATCGCAGTCGCGGACGTGCCGGGGCAGTCCTGGCATCAGCTCCAGGTCGAGCATCTGATTGAAGTCGCAGTCGTACAAGCGCCCATCCCAGCCGACCGAGAGCGTGGTCCGGCACATGAGTCCCTCAACGGCCCGCGGGTTGTAAGCGGCAACGAGCTTGTCCAGGTACACCTCGTACCGGTCGCTGGCAAGCAGGTCCTCCAGGAAACGGCTGATCGGCATGTTGGTGATGGTGAACAACTGCGTGAAGACAATCCCGAAGCGAGCCAGCAGTTCGCGCCGATACGCCGCTTCCAGCACCGGCTGGCTCGGGGGCAGCGTGGGGCCGACGGGGTTGTAGACGAGCGTCAGGTTCAGACCCGTGTCCAGCTGACCGTAGCCGATGGCGTTGAGTCGGCGCAAGGCCTCGATGGATTTGTCGAAGACGCCAGCCCCGCGCTGCCGATCCGTGTTCTCCGGTCCGTAGCACGGCAGCGAGGCGACGATCTCGACACGATGGCGGGCCAGGAAGTCCGGCAAATCCTCGAAGCGGGGAAGCAGCAGCACCGTGAGATTGCAGCGGTCGATGATGCGCTTGCCCAGCGTGCTCGCCTGTTCGACCAGCCAGCGGAAGTGCGGGTTCAGTTCCGGAGCGCCACCCGTTATGTCCAGGGTCGGGATCGCTCCGCGCTCCAGCACGTCGAGGCAGACCTGCATGGTCTCGCGGGACATCACCTCCTGCCGATCCGGCCCGGCATCGACGTGGCAGTGCCGGCACGTCTGGTTGCACAGCTTGCCGACGTTCACTTGCAGGACCTGGATTCCGCAGGCCCGCAGCGGCCACTGGCCACTTGCGGCAAGAGTTGCCTCGAAGGGAGGAATTCGCCCCTGGGCCAGCACCTGGCGTTGCCGGGCGGAGTTCGCCAGCGGGCTGTTCTGTCGCAGGAGGGTTAGCTGAGTCATCTCCGGTTCCTTTACAAGCTCAATCCACCCTCTCTCCTGGAATGAAAACAAACAGGTCCGCCGCCGGTCCATTCCGCAGCAGCTCCCACGCGGCCAGCGACACCACCGTTCGCCGGTCGCGCTGGGCGAACTTGGCGCAGTCGTCGTGCTGCCTGGTGGGCGGCATGCCAAACAGCACCTGGTAAAACGCCACCGACGCACGCAGATCGGAGACGTAGAGGGAACAGGTGAAAGCGAACAGTCATGGTTGCTCTCCGGCCTGTTGATCAGGGCAGTGACATTCTATAAACTGTTTGATTGTTGTGTGCCGGCCGACCGACTGGCGTCGCGGAGGGTGCTTGATGCCTGGCCTTTCGATCCGTCTGAGTCTGTGTCTGACCTGCCTCGCCGCGTTGCCGGCAGCCCACGCCGCCGACCCGACCGACCCTCGGCAACTGGCCGCCCGCATCGACCGCCGCCTCGCCAACCGCTGGGAAGCAGCCGGCGTGAAGCCGGCCGACCGCAGCGACGATGCCGAGTTTCTCCGCCGCCTCTCGCTCGACCTCACCGGCAAGATCCCTTCCGTCGCCGAGGTTCGCCGCTTCCTGGCCGACCGCGCACCCGACAAGCGAGCCGTCCTCGTCGAGCGAATGCTCGCCGGTCCCGGTTACGTCACGCACTCCGCCGGGACCTGGCGTCGGCTGCTCGTTCCCGACAGCCGAAAATCAAGTCGGCCGCGAGGCAGCCGTACTCGCACTGGAGAAATGGCTCCAGAAGCAATTCGCCGACAACGTCGGCCTCGACCGGCTGGCCCGCGAGCTGCTCACCTTCTCGCTGGACGAAACCCGGCCCGGCCGGGTCGATCCCGCCGAGCCGTCGCCGCGGATGTTCTACGCCGGCCGGGAGGAGAAGCCCGACGAACTGGCCGCGTCGATGACGCGCCTGTTCCTGGGCGTCCGGCTGGAGTGCGCCCAGTGCCACGATCACCCCTTCGTTCGCTGGAAACGGCAGGACTTCTGGAGCCAGGCCGCCTTCTTCACCAGCCTCCGCCGTCCCGCGGCAGCGACCCGCGCATTGACCATCCCCGGCACGGAACGCACCGTCCGGGCCCGGTTCCTCGATGGCCAGGCGCTGCCCGACGGCAAGGGTGATGGCCGGCCCGTCCTTGCGGATTGGCTAACGAACTCCGAGAACCCGTTCTTCGCCCGGGCCGCCGTCAATCGGCTGTGGGGCCAGTTCTTCGGCGTCGGTCTGGTCGATCCGGTCGATGACATGACCGAGGAGAATAAGCCCAGCCATCCCGAACTGCTCGATGAGCTGGCCCGTGCCTTCGTGGTCAATCGCTTTGACCGCAAGGTCGTCATCCGCGCCATCGTGCTGTCGGACGCTTACCAGCGGAGCAGCGTCCTGAATTTAGCCCCGAAGGGGCGACAGTCAATAGACCAGGGCGTGAGCCCTGGGTTAGGCGCAGCTCCGCCCGATCCGCGTCTGTTCAGCCGGATGAACGTCAAGAGCCTGACTCCGGAGCAGGTCTACGACAGCCTGATCGAGGCCACCGGCTACCGGGGCCGGGAGATCGCCCGCCAACGCGCTCAGCTGCTGACGCGCTTCCCAGGCGTCGAACAGGTGCTGGAAGGCCAGACCGGCATCCCGCAGGCCCTGGCCCTGATGAACGGCGACCTGCTGACCAGCGCCCTCCGCCTGGACGGCGACAACACCCTCAGCGCCGTCGTCAACAGCCCGTTCCTGGACACGGCCGGACAGGTCGAGACGCTGTTCCTGGCCGCACTCGGCCGGCCGCCTCGTCCCGGGGAAAAGGCTCGCATGGTTGCCCACGTCGAGAAGAGTTCCGCGAAAGGCATCGCCCTGAGCGACGTCTTCTGGGCCCTGCTCAACAGCGCCGAGTTCGTCCATAACCACTGAGGAACGCCATGACCGCCTCCAACCGGCATCCTTCGCGCAGAGACTTCCTGCGGCTGACCACGGCCGGCCTGGCCGGCGTGTCACTTTCCGCGTGGTTCTCCGCCCTGGCCGCCGACCCCCAACGGAAACGCTCGTGCATCCTGCTGTGGATGGCGGGCGGTCCTTCCCAGATGGACACGTTCGACCTCAAGCCCGGACACAAGAACGGCGGGCCGATCCAGGAGATCGCGACCAGCGTTCCCGGCACCCGCATTAGCGAGAATCTGCCGCAGGTCGCCGCCCAGATGAAGTACCTGGCGATCGTCCGCTCGATGCACACCAAGGAAGGCGACCACGGCCGGGCGACGTATCACCTGCGCACCGGCTATCCGCGGCAGGGACCGATCCACTACCCGGCCCTGGGCGCTCTGGTGTCCCACGAAATCGGCACGGCGGGAGCGGAGCTGCCGAACTTCGTCAGCATTGCCTCCGGGCGCGACAGAAACCCCGCAGCTTCCGGGCCGGGCTTTCTCGGTCCGCAGCATGCCCCGCTCGTCGTCGGAGGCGGCAGCGACAACCTGCAAGTGCAGGACCTGCGGCGCGGCGCGGGCGTCGGCGAGGCCCAGGCCGAGGCGCGCATCGACCTGCTCCGGGGACTGGAGAACGACTTCGTCGAGAAGCATCCCGACCCCGGCCCGCAGGGGCATCAGGCGTCGTATGAGCGAGCCGTCCGCCTGATGAAACCGGACGCCGCCCGCGCCTTTTCCCTTGAGGAGGAGAAGTCGGCCCTGCGCGACCGCTACGGCCGGAACCGCTTCGGCCAGAGCTGCCTGCTGGCCCGCCGGCTCATTGAGCGCGGCGTGCCCTTCGTGGAGGTCAGCCTTGGCGGCTGGGACACGCACTTCCAGAACTTCCCTGCCGTCCGTCGGCTGTGCGAGACGCTGGACCCGGCCTGGGCGACGCTGCTGACCGACCTGGAGCAGCGCGGCCTGCTGGACACGACCCTGGTGGTGTGGATGGGCGAGTTCGGCCGGACGCCGCAGATCAACGGCCAGGTGGGACGCGATCACTTCCCGGCCGCGTGGACGACGGTGCTGGGCGGAGGCGGCATTGCGGGCGGCCAGGTCGTCGGCCGGACCAGCGCCGACGGCGTCACGGTGGAGGATCGGCCGGTCTCGGTCCCCGACTTCATGGCGACCATCTGCCGGGCGATGGGACTCGACCCGGCCAAACAGAACCGCTCCAACGTCGGCCGGCCCATCCGCCTCGCCGACGCCGGAGCCACGCCGATCAAGGAGGTCCTCCGGTGAGGCGCCTCCTCGCGATCCTGGCACTGGCTGTTGCGGTTTCTCGGACCCGAGGAGCGGAGGAGACGCAGCGCGTGCTGCTGCTGGCCGAAACCCGCCCTGTCCTGGTGGGGTTCCAGGTCCGGCTCGACGGCAAGCCGCTGTCTGCCGCGTGGCGGAACTATCTCGACCGGCTGTTTGATGATCTCGACCGCGATGGTGATGGAACTCTGAGCCGCGCCGAGGCCGCCCGAGCGCCGAGTGTCGGATTCCTGGCCACGTTCCTCCAAGGCGGATTGCCGCTGGAGTCGAGAACGAATCGGGCCGGATTCGAGTCGCTGGACGGCAACCGCGATGGCAAGGTCAGCCGGCAGGAGTTCGCCGCATACTACGGCGGCTGCGGCTTCGACCGCGTTCAGGTCGTCGCCGGGCCGGACCGCGACCAGGCTGCGGCCCTGACCAGCGTCCTGTTCTCGCTGCTGGACAGCAACCGGGACGGTCAGCTGTCGAAGGAGGAGCTGCTGCGATCCAGGGAAGTCCTGCACCGCATCGATCTCGACGAGGACGAGTGGATCACCCCCGAGGAGCTGCTGCTGCACCGGCCGCCGAAGTCGGAGAAATCCCGGAGTCGGGCAACACTGGAGAGCATCGGGTTTCTGCCCCTGCTTCGGGAGGACCTGACGCCGGAACAAAAGGGACTCGTCCTGGGCCGTTATGGCAAGAACGCTCGGCTTGAGAAGATGCCGGAAGTCGAGCTGATTGCCCGCCTCGGCAAGGTTCCTGGCGGAGAAGCGCCGAGCGACCTGCTCAAGCCCGATTCAGGGAAGCCGCTGCGGACACGCGACGGAGCCTTGCAGGTTCCAGTCGAGGGTCTGGCCCTGGAGCTTTCCGTCGAGAAGAGCGGTGGCCGAGTGCGTGGCTTGCACGCCTTCTACCGCCAGCAGTTCGAGGCCTCAGACGCGGACCGGCGTGGCTTCCTCGAACGCAAGCAGACGGACGATGTCCCTTCGCTGGCGGCGCTGGCATTGCTTGCCGATCGTGATGCGGATGGCCGGCTGACCGCCAAGGAGCTTGACGCCTTTCTCGATCTGCACGCCCTGGGCACCGACAGCTTCGTCACGCTGACGGTCACCGATCAGAGCTTGAGCCTGTTCGACCTGCTGGACGAGGACAGCGACGGCCGGCTGTCGCTGCGTGAGCTGCACACCGCCTGGGCCCGGCTGCGTCGCTTCGACCGCGACGGCGACAGTCTCCTGGCACGGTCCGAGTTCCCGCGACGGCTGCAACTGCGAGCGAGCCGGGGGACGCCGGTCTCGCGTCCGGCCTCCGCAGCGAAGGTCGCCGCTGATCCGCCCCGGCAGCAGGGGCCGGCCTGGTTCCTCAAGATGGACCGCAACGGCGACGGATTTGTTTCGCGCCGTGAGTTTCTCGGGCCGGAAGCGGTGTTCAACCAACTGGACGCCGACGGCGATGGCCTGATCAGCCCCGAAGAAGCGTCCGCCAAATGACCTCCAACGCGGAGAACCTTCCATGTCCTGCCGCATTGCGTTGCTTGTGCTGTTCCTGACCAGCTCGCTGGCCTCCGCGGGCGACTGGCCGCAATGGCTTGGCCCCAATCGCGATGGGGCGTCGGCCGAGACCATCAACGCCTGGAAGGAAGCTCCGAAAACCGTCTGGCGTCAAGTGGTCGGCGAGGGCTACAGCGTTCCGGTCGTGGCCGCCGGGCGGGTCTTTGTGCATGCCCGCGTGGCCGGCAAGGACGAGGAAGAATTGCTGGCCCTGGACGCGGCCAGCGGCAAGCAGCTCTGGCGCACCTCCTACAAACGCGCTCCCTATTCGAGCATCATCAACAACGGTCCGCAGGCGACACCCTGCGTGGTTCGCGGCCGGGTCTACACCTTCGGCATCACCGGCGTCCTGGGGTGCTTCGAGGCCGAGAGCGGCAAGGAAATCTGGAGGGTGGACGCGCCGAAGCAACTGAAGACCCGGGTGCCGCAATTCGGCATGACCTGCTCGCCGCTGGTGGTCGGCAATCGCGTCCTGGTCGCCGTCGGCGGCAAGGGCAGCGCCGTCGTCGCCTTCGACGCCGACACCGGCGAGGTCGCCTGGAAGGCGCTGGACGGGCCGATCAGCACGGCGTCGCCGATCACCTACCTCAACCGGGCGAAAAAAGACATGGCCTCGCTGGAGGCGGTCTTCATCAACAACCGCAGCCTGGTGGCGCTGAATCCCTTTGACGGCGAGGTCAGCTGGGAGTACGCCCTGTCGGACCAGGCGGTCGGCACGGCCCCGTCGCCGGTGGCGGTCGGCGACTTGCTGCTGGCCAGCACGGTGAAGGCCGGCGGCATCGGCGTCAAGCTGACGCACGAGGACGGCAAGACGACCGCGGACGGGGCCTGGAAGAACGCGGACCTGACCGGCTATTTCTGCACCCCGCTGGCCGTCGGCAAGGACCACCTGTACGCGGTGACCTCGACGCTGCTGCCCCAGCCGACCAGCACGCTGCGCTGCATCGACGTCAAGACCGGAAAGGAGGTCTGGAGCGAGCCGAAGATCGGCATCTTCCACGCGGGCCTGGTGCGGACCGGCGGCAACCGGCTGCTGGTCCTCAACGATAGCGGCCTGCTCCGGCTGGTGGAACACGACCCCAAGGGCTACCGCGAGCTGGCGAAGGCCCAGGTATGCGGCTCGACCTTCGTGACGCCGGCCCTGGCCAACGGCCGGCTCTATGCCCGGGACAACAAGGGCGTGGTTTGTGTCCAGTTGGGGGAATGAGGGATTGATGACGTGATCGCGGTGTGGGACGATCAGGTGTGACACAGCTGGGCAAACAATGGCGGAGTGAATCATGTCAAAACAACACCGATTCCCGTTCTTGGGCCTGCTGACACTGATCTGGTTGGGGTGGGGGCTGACCAGCACCGCCGCCGAACCCCTTCCCTCGCTCGACGATCTGTTGCGAGAGTATCAAACGCTTGGCTTGCCGGTGCCGCCCAGGAAAGCCAAACTGGTGCGGTACGAGGCCGGAGGAGGCGGGATCGTTGACCGCAAAGTCCAGCCCAAGGTCTATGGTCTGGCTTTCGAGGTCAAACAGGGAACCAAAACAGAGCATCCTTTTCTTCTCCGTGGCACTCTCGAGTGGCAGCCGAGGTGGGACCCTCACACCCGCGAAGTGGACCCGGAGCCAGCTGCCATCAAGGACCTTGTTGTGGGCCCGTCTGACAGGCTGGTTCTGGCCATCCAGTGTCATGAACGCGGCTGGCACAAGCTAGCCACCCATCTGCTGGAGAGGAGCCACAAAAAGTGCAAACAGCCACTGCGGAATCCATTGCTTCCGCTAGCGTGGTCCTACTGGGAAGACCATCTGACCACGCCGAAGATCGACCGTGCCCCCATTGCCAAAAGGCTGAAAGAGCTTATCCGGCAGGACAAAGAACTGGACACGGAAAGCAACCGGGCGCTGCTCCGGTCGCTGGATCTCGCTCTCGTGCCCAGTAAGGCCAAACCGGGGAGCATCCAGGCGATGATCGACGACCTTGTCGATTACGACGCCGACACGGGAACCATGGGGTTTTTCAGGCGGGAGGATCGCTACTGGCGCATTGCCAGGCTGGGTTTTGACGCCGTGCCCGCTCTGATCGAACACCTGGACGACGACCGTCTGACACGAGCCAGGATGATTGGTTTCCACAACTTCGGCTCCTGGAACCTTCGTGTTCAGGACGTTGTCAGCGACCTGTTGGAGGATCTGGCGGGGCAGAACGTTGGAAGGAATTGGCTGCGGCGTCAGCAGGGCTTTGCCGTCCAGAAGGCCGAGGCCCAAAAGTGGTGGGAGCAAGCCCGCAAGGTTGGCGAGGAAACCTACCTGCTGGATCACGTCTTGCCCGCTAAAGCCAAGGAAGGCGGTCGTGACCAGGTCGAGCGCTCACCTGGTGGAATTGATTCTGTTCAAGTATCCAAAGCACGTACCTTCTCTCTACCGGAAGGTCCTCGACGTGCGTCCCGAACTGGACAGCTCGATGCTGGCAGACGCCGTCCTCCAGTGCAAACTCCCGGACAAGGATAAACTGGATCAGTTTCTGTACGCTGCCAACCGCAAAGACCTCAATCACCGCCTGCCAGCTTTCTACGCCATCAAGGACCTGGACAAGAAGCGATTCACCTCGCTCTGGCTTGCCACCGTCGAAGCTTTCCCGAAGGACGTTCCGGGGCCCTACTGGAAATGTCCCCAAGCTGACATCGCCAGCATGGCGATCGAAGCCGATGACCCCCGCGTCTGGCAGACCCTGGAGAGAGTCGCCAAACGCTCTGCCCTCGGCTTGCGGATGGAGTTGCTGCGTTCAGTCGGTGCGCCAGGAGACAAGCGGCATCGGCTGGAGCGGCTCCGTCTCCTGGCATGTTTCCTGGATGATGCGACCTTGCGGGACGAGGATTCCAGCAGCAAGTTTGCCGGGCCAGGCGCCGGGTTCCCCTACCACAAGATTGAGGTAAGAGATTTCGTGGCACTGGAGATCGCGCAATTGCTGGGGAACGACGTCGAATGGAACCTGGAACGAACTCCGGAACAATGGGCGAAAATCCGCAGTCAGGTTCAGGAGGCATTGAAGCGCGAATTCAGCAAGACGAAGTAGCGCCAAAGCCTGGAACCAGCCACAGATTCAGTCTCGGCCTCACCTTCTGAGCGGCCGTGGAACTTCTGAGTGGAGGAGGCCACGGTCGAACAATCACAGGTCCGGCTGGAGCAAGCGAACGTGCCTCCCCTGCCGCTCCAGCAGCGCCTCGGCGGCCAGGTAGCCGCTGCGCACCGCTCCCTCCATCGTGGCGGGCCAGCCGGTGTTTGTCCAGTCACCGGCCAGCAGCAGGTTCCGGATCGGCGATGCCTGGCTCGGCCGCCACCGGTCCACGCCAGGGACCACGCTGAACGTCGCGGCATGCTCCGTCACCACCCGTCCGCGCAGCAGCCGAGCCTTGCGGGCCTCGGGAAACAGGCTCGCCAGCTCCTCCACGATCCGCCGTTGCACCTCCTCGTGCCCCAGGCCACGGAACTCCCGGGCGGCACTGACCACCACCTGGACGTAATGCTCGCCGGGGGAGGACTGACCTCGGTTGAAGAGCCACTGACCTAGCGTTTGGAGCAGCACCACGTGCGGCAGCCGGGTGATCGGCCGATCGTACCAGAGATGGACGCTGGTTATTGGCGAAATCTCCAGCCGACGCAGGTTGGCGAAGGTCGGCTCGCTCTCGACCACGTTCTCCGGCAGCAGGTCGAGCAATCGGTCAAAGGGCACCGCGGGGATGAACCAATCAGCCTCCACGGTGCTACCGTCACGCATTCGCAATTGCTGGATTCGGCCGTCGGTCAGGGTAAGCTGCTTGCCCCCCTGTCCCAGCAGCAAGCGGACCCCGTGCTTGTCGAGCCACCCCTGCAGCTCCTGACCATAGAGCCGGCCCAGCGGCACCGTGGGCACCGACACCTCGAATCCTCGGCGATGGCGCAGGAAAGCGTCCACGAACACCTTGCGGGCGTATTTCAGCCCGATCCGTTCCGGCGTCTCGTTCAGGGCGCTGACCAGGACCACGCTCCAGAAGCGTTCGATGACGCCGGGCGTCTGGCGATGTCGTTGCAGCCACTCCAGGAACGGCACATCGGCATCGGCGGGCGTGCGCTTCAGACAGGCCAGGGCCCAGGCGATCCGCAGTTTCTCCAGCGGCCCGAGGTAATGCGCCCCCAGGAACGCCCGGGCCAGGTGCAGCGGCGCGGGCAGCGGGTCGGCCTGGAACTTGCTGATCCGGCGGTCGGGGGTCATGAAGTAGAGACACGGTTGCGGCTGCAGCAGGTGCTGGATGCCGACGGTCCGGCAGAAGTGGGCCAGGTTGGTGCAGCAGCCCATGCTGACGTGCTGGCAGGCGTCGATCAGCTGGCCCGTGCTGGTGTCGGTGAAGCTGCCGGCCCGGCCGCCCAGGCGGTTGCGCGACTCCAGCACGGTCACGTCCAGCCCCTGGCCGGCCAGCGCTGTCGCCGCCGCAAGTCCGGCCAGTCCGCCGCCGACTATGATCACCCGCTCCGCCATTGCTTTCTCCGCATTTCCTTGGCTGCCTGGCCCAGGAACACGGTTGAAGTGTACTGCAGGTCAGTGCGTTTTGCCCAGGGCAGATCGGAGGAGCGCGGAATGGACCTCTGACGCAAAGCAACGGCAGTCGTCTCCTGGCAGGCTGGCAGGGAAGCCGAAAACATCCGTTTGCTATCGGCGGGAGTCGCTCAGCGACAGCCAGGGACATCGCCCGGCACGAGCGGCCTTGCCCCTCTTCTGACACGCTCTGGCAGGTGAGTGCGTCGCCTTCTCTCCGGACGGTGCCACCCTGGCCAACTGCGGCGAGACGCCCGCGAGGGCCGGCGAGGTGCTGCTCTGGCGGAGCGGCCGGCAGCTGGAGTTGGGCGAGCGGTGCTCAGACAATCGAAGCCGGCCTGCCTGCCCTGCCGGCCACTTTGCTGGGAATGGCGGAGACGCCGGAAGCAGTCCGGCATTGTCCCACAGATGCCAGGAAGGGGCATTTCGGCGCGTGCCTGCCACGCGCCAGGGTATTCGGGAGGGGCTGGCGTTCAAGCTGCCTCGCTGTCAATCCGTGCCAGCCAGCAGCAAGGGCAGGCACGGTCCATTCGGAGTGGCTGCGATCCCTTGTTGCTTCCCAATCCCGATGGCCGAACGCCAAGGATTCGATCCGAACTGCCGGCAGACACCGCGACCGTCTGCCAAGCCGGATCGGCAGTTCGGATCGAATCCTTGGCGTTCGGCCCGGTTTATCAGGAGTAACCCATCACTGCAACGATATCGAATAATGCGTGCAGACAGATCCCAGGCACCAAGCTCCCTTGCCACAAGAAAAGGCCAGCAAAGAGCAGCCCGACAACGAAATAGACTGGGAACAGAACCAGCCCAGCGATGCCATGGACAAAGACGAATGCCAGCGTCGCCAAGCCGACGGCCCGCCAAGTGCGCATGCCACGCCCCTTCAGGAGACGGATGCTGAACCCGCGGTAAACCAACTCCTCGCAAAACCCCGCAGTGAAACTCATGAAGATCCAGAACACTCGTTCGCCCAAAGTATTCGGGGACATCCCCGAGCGCTCCGATAATGGTCCATCGTTGGCGGCCGGGCTTTCGTGCAGGAGAATCAAGGCGAGACCGGCTACGAGGGGGATTCCAACCATCGCTGCGACGCGGACCGCCGAGAGATCAAGCCCGATGTCGTCCAGTCGCCCGCCTGCCCGCTTGAGAAGCACGACGATCAAGGCAACGCTGCCCCAGTGAAGCAGAGCAATCGAGGCCCAGAACGACAGGTAGAATGCGTGGTTGCGCCGGAACCAGAGGCCGACCGACCAAGGTAAGAAGCTGTTGGCCAGGTAGAGGATCGGTAGCCCGACGAACACGAGCAGCACCTGCCAATGGGGTAAGCTCGTCGCAAACGTCGGAGCGGGTTCCTTTGTGGCCATCTTGAAGCCTCCCAGGGCCGAATAGGGCGTTCAGCCTTTGCCGAGACCGTCAGCGCGGCCGCAGCGGCACGTAGACGTCCGTCACCAAGTCCTCGGGAGGGGTCTCCCGCAGCGAATTGCGAAAGACGACGAACCCCTGGCAATCGGCCGGCTCCCGACCGCTCTGCGGCAGCCAGTCCCCGTACAGGCGGTCGTACATTTCGTACAGGCCCTCGTAGGGGCCCTTGTGGGTGACGACCGCGTACTCGCCGGCGGGAAGTTCCTGCTTGCCGATCTCCCCCTCCGGCTGAAAGGGCCGGTCAGTGGAGATGCAGGCATCGTAGCGGAGCTTGTCCCTCGCCGTGACTTCCGGGTTGTCACGGCTAATGCCCACCTTGAGGCTGCGCGGACCCAATAGGCCGCGCGCCTTGGCCCAGGTCAGGAGTTTCTCCCAGGCCTTCGCGATTGACTCAGTTTCGTAGGGGCCGATGTGCCGGATGAAAGCGACCGTCATCGGCGCCATGGTCTGAATGCGGACATCCATCGGGGGACCTCCTCGTTGCACGGGTTTGAAATCTTCCAACCTCCCTTCGGGGAGGTAGCGAACTCGGGACGGGGCGAGCGAGCGGACCCGCTCGCGCTGCCGCTTGCGGTAGCCTGAGGGCGAGGTGCCGAAGAGCGCCCGGAACGCCCGGGTGAAGGACTCGTGGGTCTCGTAGCCGGCGTCGAAAGCGATGCCGGTGACCGGCTGGTTGCTGAACAGGAGCCGGTGCGCCGCCCGCTCCAGGCGCAGCCGGCGGACGTGTTCTTGGACAGACTCGCCGACCATCGCCCCGAAAATGTAGTGAAAGTGATGCGGCGAGAAGCGCGCAACGCGGGCCAGGTCTTCCAACGACAAGGCCTCGTCCAGGTGCTCTTGAATATGCACCAGGACCCGCAAGACTCGCTCTGTGTACGTCCGCTCGGTCTCGGATCGCATCGTCTCCTCCTTGTTCCAGATTATGCCGCCCGCGTGGTTGGTCTGCTTGACGGTTTTTCCGAAGTTGATCGTTGCTGGCCCGTCGAACCAGGAGGACTGGTGGCCAGGTCGAGAGGAGAAAGAGGAGAAAGGGGACGCATCTCAATAATACATCCTATTCAATTTGTGTTATTGAGATGTGCCCCCCCCTTTTGCCTTGCCCCTGCCTGTCCCCCGTTTTCCCTTGTCCCGAGCTGCTGGGACTGACCGCGCGCGGGATCGTTTAGAATCACTGGGAGGAGAATAGCCATGCCGCTTCGCAACCATTTCCGCGCCTCCGGTGTCTAAACGTGCCTCATGGGAAGGGTTTCACGTTCAGTGGCCCGCCATGATCGTCCAGCACTTGAGCTTCGTCTTGCCCGACGGCTACGTGGCTGAACCGCGCGTCCATCTCGGTCCCTACTTCGAGATAGTGACGGCGTTCGAGCGCGCGCAGCCACAGACCGCGACCGCAGCCGCTGGGGATGGCGGCGTTGCCACTGTCGCCTGGAGCGCGACGCAGCCGCTCCTGGACGTCGAGGCTGATTGGCCGGACCAATACGAGTACGAAGTGCTCGTCTTCGACCAGGAACGCGACCGGCGTCTGGTGGCGGCGGTGGAGCTGGTCAGTCCAGCGAACAAAGACCGGCCGGAATCGCGGCGGGCCTTGGTGACCAGGTGCGCTGCCCTCCTGCGCCAGGGGGTCGGCGTCGCCCTCGTGGACCTGGTGACGGTCCGCCGGTTCAACCTCTATGCCGAGCTGCTCGAATGGATCGGGCAAAACGACCCAGCACTGGGGGAGGAGCCCCCGGCGACTTATGCCGCTGCGCTGCGGTTTCAGAAGCCCGCGCAGCGCACGCATTTGCAAACTTGGGCGTATCCCCTGGTCATCGGCCAGCCGTTGCCGACGCTGCCGCTCTGGTTGTCGGCTGACCGCAGTATACCCCTGGACTTGGAGGCGAGCTACGAGGACACGTGCCGCCTGCTGCGGATCGCGTGAGACACGAACAGGTGAACAGCCGGGCCGGTAGAACGGGGGGAGAAAGGACGACGCATCTCCAATCACACAATTCGGTCAATTCGTATGATGTGAGATGCGTTTCCTTTGTTCTCGAGGCGACGGCCGCCCCGATGCCACAAGAGAAGAAGTGAGGGCAATCGTGACACAATGGTGGCGAAGGAGGTTCCCATGCCGCTCCGCGATCATTTTCGACCCCCGGTGAGTACCCGTGTTTCCTGGGAGGAAATTCATGGCATGTGGCCGGCCCGGATTGTGTTGCAGTTGCACACCGTCCTTCCAAAAGGCTATGTTGCAGGGCCGAAAATCCACGCCGGTTCGCAAGTCGAAATCGATGTGGCAACATTCGAGCAAGAGGATGCGCCGCGTCTAGAAAGTTCCGAGGAAGATGGCGGCGCAGCGACCGCTGCCTGGGCGCCGCCCGAGCCGACCGTTGCCGTCGAGACCGAGGTGCCGGATTACGATGAGTACGAGGTCCGCATCTATGACGCGGAACGCGGGCGTCGGCTCGTGGCCGCGATCAAGCTGGTCAGTCCGGGGAACAAAGATCGGCCGGAGAAGCGCAACGCCTTCGTCGGCAAATGCGCGGCTCTGCTCCAAAAGGGGGTTGCCGTCAGCATCATCGACGTGGTTACGCCACGACAATTCAATCTCTATGCCGAGCTGTTGCAGTTTGTGGGACAGAACGACCCGACCCTGGGCGAGCCGCTGCCGCATCTCTACGCCACGTCGTGTCGATGGCGGCCACAGGACAAGCGGATGCTGCTGCAAACCTGGTCGTACCCGCTCACGTTGGGTCATCCGTTGCCCACACTTCCGCTGTGGCTGACGGGGAAGCTGGCGATTCCCCTGGACCTGGAGCAGAGCTACGAACAGGCATGCCGCGATTTGTGGCTCACCTGAGCCCGGCAGAGGCTCGGACATTCCCAGCTCCCTCTTGCGATCCCGCGTCAGGATGCGATAATAAGCTCTACCTGACCCTCCTGGAGTATCCTGCATGAAACGCATCCTTCCGGCCCTTGCGCTGTGGCTCGCTGCCGCTTCCTGGTTTGTCGCCGCCGATCGTCCCGCACCGACCAAGCCGGATGCGTCCGGCCCGAAAGTCCAGCAGGTCCAACTCAACGGCCACACCTTTACCCTTCCCGAGGGGTTCGAGATCGAGGTGGCCGCCGGGCCGCCGCTGGTCGATCGGCCAATCACGGCCGCCTTCGATGAGCAGGGCCGGCTCTACGTCGCCGACTCGTCCGGCTCCAACGAGAAGACGACCATCCAGCTTCAGAAGAAACCTCACCGCATCGTCCGGCTCGAAGACAGCGACGGCGACGGCAAGTTCGACACCCGCGTTGTCTTCGCCGACCAGATGATGTTTCCCGAAGGGACGATGTGGTTTGCCGGCTCGCTCTACGTCGCGGCCCCGCCGAGCATCTGGAAGCTCACCGACACCGACGGCGACGGCAAGGCGGATCAGTGCCAGGAATGGTTCGAGGGCAAGACGCTGACTGGCTGCGCCAACGACCTGCACGGCCCCTACCTCGGCCCCGATGGCTGGGTCTACTGGGCCAAGGGGGCCTTTGCTCAACAAACGTATGAGCGGCCGGGGAAGAAGCCATTCAAGACGCGCGCCTCGCACCTCTTCCGCTGCCGGCCCGACGGCTCCGGGCTGGAGCCGGTCATGACCGGCGGCATGGACAACCCCATCGACGTGGTCTTCACTCCCGGCGGCGAGCGGATCTTTTCGACCACCTTCTTCCAGCACCCCGCTGACGGCAAGCGTGATGGTCTGATCCATGCCGCTTACGGTGCCGTTTACGGCAAGGACCATGCCCCCGTCCACGAACACCCCTGGACGTCGCCGGCGCTGATGCCGGTGCTGACGCACTTCGGCCCCGCCGCCCCGGCTGGCCTGCACCGCTACCAGTCCACCACGTTCGGTCCGGAGTACGCCGACAACCTGTTCGCCGTCCAGTTCAACCTGCGCAAGGTCAGCCGGCACGTGCTGACCCTGGAGGGAGCCACTTTTCGGAGCCAGGACGTCGATTTCCTCGTCTCAAACAACCACGACTTCCACCCGACGGACGTGATCGAGGACGCCGATGGCAGCCTGCTGGTCGTCGATACCGGCGGCTGGTACAAGCTCTGCTGTCCCACGTCGCAGCTGGTCAAACCGGACGTGCTGGGTGCGGTTTATCGCATTCGCAAGAAGGGATCGCCGAAGGTCGAAGATCCGCGCGGGCTGAAGCTGCGCTGGAAGGACCTCGCGGTCGCCGAACTGGCCCGGCTCCTGGACGATCCCCGGCCTGCCGTGCGGCAGCGGGCGATTGAGACCCTTGCCGGCAAGGGACGCGAGGCGGCCCCGGCACTGCTGGGCGTCGCGGAAAACAAGACCAGCACGGTCGAGGCCCGTCGCAACGCTGTCTGGGCCTCGTGCTGGATTGACGAGCCGCTGCTGCGCTCCGTCGCCCGCACCGCCCTGGCCGATCGTGACGAGTCGGTGCGTCAGGTCGCCCTGCACGTGATCAGCGTCCGACGCGATGGCGAGGCCACTCCGAAGCTGGAGCGAGTCCTGAAGCAGGGCACGGCCCACAACCGCCGGGCCGCCGCTGAAGCGCTGGGCCGGATCGGGAACGGTTCAGCCGTGCCAGCCATTCTCGAAGCGCTGGCCGACGAGACCAACGATCGCTTTCTCGACCACTCGCTGACCTACGCGCTGCTGGAGATCGCTGCTCCGGAACGAACGGCAGCTGGCCTCAAGAGCCCGAATCCGCGCGTTCGTCGGGCCGTCCTGACCGCCCTCGACCAGATGGAGGGTGGCAAGGTTGACGTGAAAACGGTCGCGGCCGAGATGACCTCACGGAACGAGCCTCTGAAGGAAACGGCGGCGTGGATCGCGGGCCGGCATCCGGAGTGGGGCGGCGAGCTGGCCGGCCACTTCCGCGATCGGCTGGCCGCCAAGGAGACCGACGCCGGGCGCGAAGACCTGGCCCGGCAGCTTTCGCGCTTTGCCGGCAACGAGGCGATCCAGACCCTGCTGGCCGATTGCGTGCAGAAAGCGGCCGGCTCGGCGGGAGCCTCGCCCTCCCTGCCGGCCCGGACGGCCCTCCGCGCCATGGCCGGGGCCCGGATCAAGCAGGCTCCGGAACGCTGGCTGACCGCGCTGACCGCCGCTCTCGCCAGCGCCGACGCGGACCTGGTGCGCGAGGCCATCCTGACGGTCCGGGCCTTGCCCCTCAAGACCATGCCGCAGTCACTCAGCAACGCCCTGGTCCGGATCGGCAAGGACGAGCGCCGGCCCGAGACGACGCGGCTTTCCGCCCTGGCCGCGGTCCCGCCCGGATTGCTGAAGGTCGAGAACGGCCTGCTCGACTTCCTGCTGGCCCGGCTGGATCGCGAGCAGCCGGTAGCCCCCCGCTCCGCGGCCGTGGAGGTGCTGACGCGATCCGACCTCACGGCGGAGCAGCGGATTCGCCTGGCCGGTGCGCTCAAGACGACCGGACCGATGGAGGTCGGCCGGCTGCTCGACGCCTTTGCGCGAACGACTGACGAGAAAGTCGGGCTGGCCCTGATCGTCGCCCTGAACGATCCGGCCGTGCGAGCGGGATTGCGCACCGAGGCGGTCAAACCACGTCTGGAGAAGTACGGCCCCGCCGTGCAGAAGGATGCGGCCAAGCTGTACGCGACCCTGGACAGCGCCCTGGTCGGCCAGCGGGCGAAGCTGGAGCAGATGCTGGGGTCGATGAAGAACGGTGACATTCGCCGGGGACAGCTGGTCTTCAACAGCACCAAGACGGCGTGTGCGTCGTGTCACAAGATCGGCTACGTCGGCGGCACAGTCGGCCCCGACCTGACGCGAATCGGGAAGATCCGCAACGAGCGCGACCTGCTGGAGTCGATCGTCTTTCCGAGCGTCAGTTTTGTCCGCAGTTACGAGCCGGTCAACGTCACCACCAAGGCGGGCAAGCAGCTCAACGGCCTGATCCGCCGGGACAACCCGGACGAGATCGTGCTGGCCCTCAGCGGCACCGAGGAGGTCCGCATCAGCCGCAACGACATCGAGGAGATGCACCCCAGCACGCTTTCGATCATGCCCGCCGGGCTTGACCAGCAACTGACGCTCCAGGAACTCGCCGACCTGGTGGCGTTCTTGAAGGCGTGTCAGTAGAGGTGGGCCGACGCAGCGAGGCCCACCGCGAACCCCGGTGGGCCTCGCTGCGCTCGGCCCACCCTACGGGGCCACTTGGCCATTCGGTAGCTATCCGGCGAACGAAAGCGTCTGATACGCCTGGCCGTCCGGAGGTCCGGGCGCGACCAGCATTTGCGGCTTGTCCGCAAGCACCATGATCGTGGACGCGAAGGTGCAAACCTCCTTCGCGTTCTTGTACGGCCGGCAGACCGGATGCTCGGCGACATCCTTCGCCGTGAGCGTTGCCTGGATGAGCTTCACCGTTCCCTCGTCTCCCTCCTTGCTCAGACGCTCACGCACCGACTGGAGCCGGGCCGCGCTGTTCGCCTGTGCCTTGTCCAGCTCCTTCTGTTTCCGCAGCAGTTCCCGATAGGCCGGCGTGTAATCGTCGCTGCTCAGCGGATGATTGGTGTGCCAGACCACACCGGGCCGGGCCTTCGGCGTCCACGGAGCGACCTTGCCGGCCGAGCACTCCACGTCCTGGACCTTGTCCCGGTCGCCGATGATATAGTTCTGCCCCGAGGCGTGCTTGACGTCGTGGAGGAACTTCAGGGCGGCCTGCCACGGTTGGCTGCCGCAAGACTCCCCGCACCACGCACGCCACCGGCAGGCCGTCCTGGCAGTGGGCCAACTGGCTCAGCGTGTTGCAGCAGATCCCCAGCGAGCGATTGTTCATCCCGTTCAACGCGATCAGTCCCGGATGGGTCAGCACGAGGCATTCATGTTTGGAATCGGCGTCCTTGATGCGCAAGACCGTCACGAAGCCGGAGCGGAAGCCCTCCAGGTCCATGTTCTGAGCAACGCAGGCCGGCTGATCGCCGCGCCGGCCGATCCCCAGGGCGCTGCAATGCTCGCCGGCAACCCCCGGCCCATAGATCCAGTACTCGTCGATCAGCTGAAAGACCAGCATGGTGTCGAAGTCCAGGTCGGCGCCCGGGCGATGCCCCGAATCTCGTCGATCAGCTCCGGCGTCCACTTCTTCATCGCGGGGAGGTAATCGGTCTGCTGGAGGAACTTCTTGACAAAGCTGTCGGCCGGCATCCGATAGCGCTGGGCGAGGTCGGCCTGCCAGACCTTGACGAGCGCCTGGATCGGCTCCTTCAGCTGCTTGCCGTGGCTCAGGCCGCGCTCGGTCGGAGAGCCTTCCAGCGTCACCACCCGGAGGCGATTCGGCTCCTTCGGCTCGGCGGAGGCGACGCCTGGCCGGCCGGCAAGCCACATCCCCAGAGCCGCGGAGGCCGATCCCTTGAGGAAGCCGCGCCGATTGGTTTTGCTCATGGTCTGCAAACTCCTCGGAAACTGCGAGCGAACCGGGCCCGCGGATGGTACAGTATACCTCCGGCGCCGGCCTGGCCAGCGATCCGATCCGGAGGTTTCGACTCATGGGCGAACGGGAGCAAGCGGTCCCCCATCTGCGCCGCGTGATGCGGGCCCGGGAGTATTTCACCCTGGCGTTCGGCTCGATTGTCGGCGTCGGCTGGATGATCCTGATGGGCGACTGGCTGAGCCGGGGAGGGCCGGTCGGCGCCATGCTGGGTTTTCTCCTGGTCGGCGTCGCGCTGATCCCGGTGGTGGCGATCTACGGCCGGCTCTCGGCCAGCCTGCCCGAGGCGGGAACGGAGATCGCCTACACGGGAGCCGTGTTTCCGCGCTGGGTCAGTTTCGCCACCGGCTGGTCGATGACCCTGGCGACCGGAATCGTCTGCCCCTTCGAGGCCGTCGCCCTGGGCCAGGTCGCTGCTTACGTCATCCCCCAGATGAAGGAAGACCGCTTCGAGTTGTACCGGGTTGCGGGTGAGCCCGTCTATCTGCCGCAACTGCTGCTGGGGCTGGGCGCGGCCGTCGCGATCACCTGGATCAACTACCGCGGCATCCGCTTCAGCGCTCTGCTCCAGAACCTGACGACCTTTGGCCTGCTGGCGATCTTCGCCGTCTTCACCGTCCTCGGTCTCTCGCGCGGCCGGGTGGAGAACCTCGAACCCTACTTCGCGGGCCGCGTGGGGATCGAGGGCAACCTGCTGGCCGTGTTCGCGATGCTTCAGATCACCCCGTATTTCATGATGGGCTTCGAGACGATCCCGAAATGCTCGGAGGAGGCCGCCCCCGGCTTCGAGGCCAAACGGTTTGGCGGGGTCATGCTCTGGGCCGTGGGCGTGGCCGTCTTCTTTTATGTGGCGGTCATCGGCGTGGTAGCCATGCTCCAGCCCTGGCAGTCGCTGGTCGAGGCGCATTTCCCAACGGCCGTGGCGTTCGAGAATGCGTTTGGCTGGCCCTGGCTGGTCCAGCTCATCATGGTCGGCGTGTTGTTGTCGCTGGTGAAGGTCTTCAACGGCAACTTCCTGGCGGCGACCCGGCTGCTCTACGCGATGGGGCAGCGCAATCTGGCCGGTGGCAAGCTCGGCGCCGTCCACCCGCGCTACCAGACACCGTTTGTCGCGATCACCCTGGTCGGTGGCCTGACGCTCGCGGCCACCTTTCTGGGCAAAGCGGTGCTGGTGCCGATCACCGACGTCGGCTCGCTCTGTGGTGCCGCCGTCTGGATGGCGACTGCGCTGGCGTACTTCTGTGGAGCGGCAAGTCGCGAGTACAAGCCCGGGGAGCCGACCTGGGGAAGGCGGGCGCTCGGGGCGGTCGGGACGGTGGTCGCCGGGTTGCTGGTGCTGATCGTTGCCCTGGGTTTCACGAGATACCACTGGATGGCCCTGGCCGCGTGGGTTCTGCTGGGGCTTGGGGTCTGGTTCGCCCGGCCTGGGTTCAGAGCGGACTCCTGGCCCGCCTCAGCTACTCACCACAAAAACGGATCGGGGTCAGGATCATCCTGAGCCGGGATGGGAAGACAAACGGGATAGCACGTATAGACTTCGTCTTCCAAGGTGTAGTGCCCACCTCCCCAGCATACGTCGAACGCCAGCGTCACTTTGTCTCGATCCAGCGGCAGTCTGACCTTGGCGACGCGGTGATAAAGGTCGGGGGGATCGACCTCAACGAGCGGCAGTTCCTCATCGAGGTTCAGGTGCAACTGTCCACTTTCCGGGTCCCGAATGATTTCCGGGTTTCCGACCAGGAAACAGCGCACCCGCTCCCACCGCGGTCCGTTGGTGAACATGAGCAGAGTGGGGCGATCGCGGCGCACAGGCCACGGCTCGACGGCAACCTTAAACCGGAAGCCGTCTCCAAGTTGCCAGTCCCATACTCCCGTGCCATCCATCGGACCTGCCTCACGAACGATCAGCCCAGCTGCCCGGCCTGCTTGAGCGGTCACTCGATCACAACAAGCGAATCGAGTGGCTAGGCCCCATTGTACCCACAGTAAGGGGCGACCTCATAGCCCTCGCCCAGCAGCGCCTCCAATTCATCCGCGAACTGCTCCGTCACCGAGTGTTCGCGAGCGATGATCACGTCGGGGGCGAGCCCATCGTTGCCCTCATCATCCCCGATGAAGTAGCCGGACAGAAACACCGCTACGCCCCATCCTCCCTCCAGGCGGTGCGCCCCACCGAAGCGCAGGTCGAAGTGGTCGAACGGGCCGATCCGATCCGGGCGGGTGAACTGGAGCGACCGAGCAGCGGATCGAATCCGGCGCTCGTCTTCCGGATTGGTCGGTTGACCGTCGGCTCGGAAGACGCTTACGTGTGACCCGAAGTCGGTGCTCACGTCACAAGCCTCCATTTCCATCTTCCGCTGCTGTAAATTGATGCGACCTCATGGTCCCCGGGACTCACCAGAGGGACCGAAGCGCGAGCATCATTCCCAACAGAATCTGACACAGACCCCAGACAGCCACCGGGAAGCGGGTGAGCGGAAATCCTGGTGCCAGGTACATTATGTAAATGGACACGGTGCAGGCCAGAACCGGGATCAGGGCAAGCGCCGGCGACAGGAACCAGGCGAGAGACAATGCAAGCGGCGAGATTACGGCAATCGTCAATACTGCCGTATCCCAGAGATCAAAGGGGATTGACGCAAGACATCGATTCCAGAGCGACGCCGGGCGAATGTCCTCAATGTCATTGGCGTCGAACGGGAGCGGGTACGGTTCAACGCCGCGGCGGATGTAAACTCCGACGCATAGGCCAACGCTGTCAATGACAAGGACGCCATCCCATTTGCCCGCGACACGAACGTCCACGTAGTGGTTTCCATCCAAGGATGGAGACGGCAGCCGTCGCTGCAATTCCGGCCGAAGGGCGAACGGATATGGAGTCGTCGTTGTCATTGAGCCAGTTTTCCGAAGCCGAATGGTGAAGAAGACTGTTCGCCTGGTCAACCTGTTTCGGTTCCCGGTCACGTGAAGAGACTGGAAAAAGAGAGCGACCGGTTGCCCGAGCTACTGACCTCCTGTTGTTCGAGCCGGCCGGTCGAATCAACCTATTGCATTCGACCGGCTGGCGAGTTTTGCCAGGCAGGCACTTCTTCCTTCCACGGCGTAACGCCGCAGCAGACGCTACCTCCGACGCAGCCGGCCGCTCTCCCGGGTGATCATAGGAGGAACGAAGGAGAAGGACAAGACGCAGCCCGAGCAGATACCCAGGGCTCACGCCCTGGCTCGACTCGGGATTGTCCCGTGCAAAGGAGATTGCTAGAAAAGCGCTCTCAGGGCGTTCCCCCATTGAGAGACGCCTCCTCTCTTCCCCGGGGCAGCGGAGGGCCAATGAACCCCAAAGCGATCTTCCTCGACAAGGACGGCACGCTCCTGGAGAACGTGCCTTACAACGTCGATCCGGAACAGGTCCGTCTGCTGCCCGGGGCCGTGGAAGGCCTGCTTCAGCTCCAGTCGGCCGGGTATCGTCTGGTGGTGGTGTCGAATCAGTCGGGTGTGGCCCGGGGCATGTTCCCGGAGCAGGCCCTGGTTGCCGTCGAGCAACGGCTGCGGAACCTGCTGAGCGCCGCGGGCGTGAACCTGGACCGCTGTTACTTCTGTCCTCATCATCCCACGGGAGCGGTGTTGGATTATGCCATCGAGTGCGACTGCCGCAAACCTCGGCCGGGTTTGCTGATTCGGGCAGCACGGGAGTTGTCTCTCGACCTGGCTCAATGCTGGATGATCGGCGATTCGCCCAGCGACGTCGAGGCGGGGCAACGGGCCGGCTGCCGGACGCTGTTCATCGCCGATCCGCGCGAACCGCTGCCGCCGGGCATGCCCCAACCGAATGCCATGGTCGCCAACCTTATCGAGGCCGCTCGGCACGTCCTTCTTCCTGCTGCTCGGCTCACTTCCGCTGGGCCTTCTGTCCCTGGTCCTTTGTCCGATGGAAGGCACTGTAAATCAAGTGCTTGATCCGCCGCACCGGACTTGGGAACTCGCCAAGACCCACTTGCTGACTCAGATGGTTGTTGTGCGGAAAGCGATCGACCGCCGCAATCAGTAAGATCGTCCAGACGCCCAGCACGGTTGTCACATATTTTCCATGACTGGCAAACAGCCGGCCTGCTTGCATCAAACCATAGGAAAGCAGCAGGGCCACTCCCAGCACGCTCACAATGCACTTGTAAGCCAGAAGGGGCACACAGAGGTAGGGCCGAAACTTGATGACCAGGTGTGTTGTAAATCCCATTCCGATCATCGCGAGCAAGACAAGTGGGATGATCGATTGCGCGCCCGGACTGTTCCAGACCTTGCGCAGCGTGCGAGCGAAAGCCCACAGGAACACGACAAAGAACATGCCCGCGTAAAAGTGCCAGTAGAACAGATGGTGCATCGGCACCAGGTGCATTCCCTCCGGATGATAACCATGCTGTTCCGCAATGATTTTCTTGTCGCCATGATAGTACAGCGAGTTGGAAGAAACAACGAAGGAAGGAAGAAACGTACTCACCGCAATGTATGGGTAGGTGATCAGGTTCGAGAGCACGTCTTCGGCAGCCATGATCGGATAGTGATAGGTGAAGATGGTATCCGATTCATGCCCGGGAGTGAAGTGCTCGCCACTGGAAGGCAGTTTTCCCGCGACGTAGCCAACGGTCACAAGGACGGTGGACAGGGCAACAAAGCGGACCCGGTGGAGATACTGCTTGCTCAGTTCAGGATGGCGACGCAGCAGCAGATAGAGGAAGGCGCAGCATGTCAGGAGGAACACGCAATAGTCGAGCCACTGCTCCCAGCACAGGGCAAACACAATCAGGCTGACCACGAAACCGATCTTCGGGCCGCGCAGTTGCGTGGTGCGCGTTGCCAGTGCGTACAGGTAGAACAGGTTGATGAGCAAGTAGAGGACAAACAGCACCCAGAGGTGGCCGCCGCTGTGGACGTAGGAGTAGTTGAACTGGGAACCAAAGCCCAGGCAAATGGCCAGGGTGCTGCTGAAGACTCGCGAGCGCAGCAGTACCCAGGAGCCAACGTAGGACACGACCACAAGCAGGCCCAGCAGTCCCACAAAGATCCAGGGCCCCGGCACCACCAGGTTCACCAGACCGATCAGGGCAAAGCCCGTGGGCGTCCAGCGATAGCAGTCGCTGCCGAAATCGAACGGCAGCAGCAGCTTCCAGGGCTGGGCGACCAGCTTGGGGTCAAGAGGATGGTTCAGCTCCCTGGGTCCGGTGGCCAGCGGCAGCCGGAGCAGCAGCCAGAGAAGCAGGATGGGCAGAAGCGGGAGCAAGCCGTGCAACCAGTCGCGCCTTGGAAGCGGTTGGGCACTGTCCATGCGATTCTCCTCCCATCCTGGGTGACGGGCGCCCCTCTGGATTTTGGCGGCGACGGGTCGCAGTGGCCGAGCCGCGCACGCAGCGCAGCGGAGTAAGCGGGCTTTCAGCCCGCTTACTCCGCTGCGCTGCGTGCGCGGCTCGGCGAACCTGCCAACATCGAGCAGCAACAGCCTACCACGTTCTGGCGAGCCGGAGAAGAGCAGCTCGGCCGGCCCCGGCCGGGGTCGGGCCACGACGGAAGGGCCCGCCGGGACTTCGTCTTGCGTGCCTTGCCTTGACCGCCTACACTCTAGATCGGGTTAGACCCGCAGGGGTGGATCTGTCCTGCCGAGCTGGAGACGTATGAACTATAATCCCGCCAATCCTCTTATCGTCGTCGCGGATCGCACGGTCCTGGTCGAGGTGGACAACCCTCTCTACGCGGAGGCCCGCGATGCCCTCGCTCCGTTCGCCGAGCTGGAGAAAAGCCCCGAGCACATCCACACCTATCGTCTGACCCCTCTGTCGCTGTGGAACGCCGCGGCCGCGGGCATGACCGCCGCGGCCATGATCGAAGTGCTGCAGCGCTATACCAAGTATCCGCTGCCGACCAACATCGGCACTGACATTGCCGACCTGGTCAGCCGCTATGGCCGGGTCAAACTGGTCCGGCACACCGAAGGTGCCACGGGTGACGGCAGCGTGCCGCTCCGCCTGGTCTGTGCCGACGTGCCGCTGCTGGAGGAACTGGCCCGACAGCCCAAGGTCCGCGAGCATCTGGGCCCCCGGCTGGACAGCACCAGCTTCCAGATTGACGCGGGCAAGCGCGGCGTCCTCAAACAGGCCCTGATCGGGGTCGGCTATCCTGCCGAGGACCTGGCCGGCTACACCGAGGGAGCGGCGCTGCCGATCCACCTGCGTGAACTGGGCCGAGTGCAGGGCCTGCCCTTCCACGTCCGCGACTATCAGCGCGAGGCCAGCGAGATCTTCTACGCCGGCGGCGATGCCCGCGGCGGCAGCGGCGTCATCGTGCTGCCCTGCGGAGCGGGCAAGACCATCGTCGGCATCGCCACCATGGCCCTGATGCAGCGCTCGACCCTGGTGCTGACCACCGGCATCACGGCTGTCAAGCAGTGGCGCCGCGAGATCCTGGACAAGACGGACCTGAGTGAGGATCAGATCTGCGAGTACACCGGCGAAAGCAAGGAGATTGGCCCGGTCACCCTGGCGACGTATCAGATCCTCACGTACCGCAATGACAGGAACGAGGAGTTCCCGCACTTCCACCTGTTCGACCAGCGCGACTGGGGCCTGATCATCTATGACGAGGTCCACCTGCTGCCGGCCCCGGTCTTTCGGGTGACCGCCCAGATCCAGGCCCGCCGCCGGCTCGGCTTGACCGCCACCCTGGTGCGCGAGGACGGCCGGGAATCGGACGTGTTCAGCCTGATCGGACCCAAGAAATACGATGTTCCCTGGCGCGAGCTGGAGTCGCGCGGCTGGATCGCCGAGGCGGCCTGCACCGAGGTCCGCATCGGGCTGCCCGAGTCGATCCGCATGGAGTACGCGGTGGCCGAGCAGCGCAACAAGTACCGCATCGCCAGCGAGAACCCGGCCAAGGAGGACGTGATTGCCGCCCTGCTGGAGCGGCACAAGGATTGCCGGGTGCTGATCATCGGGCAGTATCTGAAACAGTTGCGCGACTTGCGCGAACGCTTCCAGATGCCGCTGATCACCGGACAGACCGCGAACTCCGAGCGTGAGGACCTTTACGGCAAGTTCCGCCGGGGCGAGATCCGGCAGTTGATCCTGTCCAAGGTGGGCAACTTTGCGATCGACCTGCCGGACGCGAACGTACTGATTCAGGTGTCGGGCACGTTCGGCTCGCGCCAGGAGGAGGCCCAGCGGCTGGGGCGAATCCTGCGGCCCAAGTCGGGTGGCGAGGTGGCCCACTTTTACACGCTGGTGACGCGCAACACCCGCGAGCAGGAGTTCGCCCACCATCGCCAGCTGTTCCTGACCGAGCAGGGGTACAGTTACCAGATCGTCGATGGGACCGATTTGCTGGCGGGGGCGTCGGCCAACGGGGAGAGGGCGAAGTGTGCCCAGGCGGGGTGACGTGCGAGGGCCCCCGGGTTGCGCTGCGCTCCACCCGGGGCTTTAGTCCCAACACCCGGAGTAAAGCCCCGGGTGGAGCGCAGCGCAACCCGGGGTGCCCCCCGGGAACGGAGAGGCGTTGATGTTGAACGATCCGATCCGCCGGACGCCCACGGGCCGGCTGCCCATCAAGCTGCACCGCCGCGTGTGCCTGGTGCAGACCGAGGACGCCGTGCTGGCCGAGGAGTTGCTGGCGCGCAAGAAGCTCGCCCAGGACATCGCCGGCCGGCTCACGGAGCGCGTTTTGCTGATCCGCAGCGGGCGGGTCGAGGCCGTGGTGCAGGAATTGCAGAAGATGGGGCACACGCCCCAGGTCAGCACACGCACGCTCGATGACAAGGTGATTCCAGGGAAATGACTCCCGCTACAGACGCCTACTGGTCCGATCTGCTGCAGCGCACCCTGGCCTGCTACGACGAGCCGCTCTTGCGTCAGGTCGCGGGCCGACTGGTCAAGCCACGCAATCAGTGGCCAATCGAGGACCTGATCCAGCGCAGCGGGGACACGGCGACCAATCCCGCGGTCATCGATCGCCGGCTGCAGGAGTTGGAGCCAGCCAGCCGGCAAGTCCTGGCCCTGATCGGCTGCTCCCGGCAGCCACTGTGGCACCTGGGCAACCTGATCGAGATGGTCATGGCCCTGGGGCACAGCGATGGCCTCAAGCCGATCTTCACCCTGTTCGAGAACGGCCTGCTCTTTCCCCGCCTGCTGACGCTCGACACACCGAACTCTCTGGCCAGCAAGATCCGCTCGTTCGAGTTCTGGCTGGCCATCCCGGGGAGCAGCCGGCAGGTGTTCACGCACCCGCAGATCGCGGCCCGGGCGGTCAGCGAGCCGCTGGGCTTGCCCGACCTTTCCGTCCCGCTCTCGCCGGCCCCGCCGGCGAATGGTGAGCCAGTCGAGACTGAGGAGCGTTGCGCTCCGGCCGACAGGTCGGCCTGCGCTTCGCCGTTGCCCGATCTGACACCGGGGGGCGGCCCCCAGGAAGCGGACGGGCTGGAGTGGCTGCTGCGCCTGGCCGTGCTGTGGCAGCAGGTGACGACCTCCCCGCTCCGGCGGACACAGCAGGGCGGCTTTTTCAAGCGCGACCAGGAGCGCTTGCAGTCCGATCCGGTGCTGACCGCGGTGCCTCACGAAAACCTGGTCGAGACCCTCGATCCGGGCTTCCTGCTGGCCGCCCTGGCCGAGCAGCAGGGGCTGCTGGTCGAGGCCGATGGCGAGCTGCGTGCCGGGCCCTTGCCGGCCGCGTGGGAAGCAGGGCTGTGGCCAACACTGGAATCCTTCTGGTCCGAGCTGTGGCAGCTGGGGACGTGGAACCCAATGGACGGCTGGCGTGCCGAGCCGATGGCGGGCAATCCCTTCGCCTCTGCCTCCCTGCTGACCTTCCTGCTGCTAGCCCGCGTGGGCGGAGACTCCGCCCCCGGCTGGATGAGCCCCGCGGTGATCCAGAACTGGCTGCTGCGTCATCATCCCTTCTGGAAGGGCGACGCGCTCCGCCCGTCGTGGCAACAGCCGTGGCTTGAGCGCTTCTTGCTGGGCGTCGCTTACCACTTCCGCCTGGTACTCGCCGCCCGCTCCGCCGACGGCGGCTGGCTGGTCCGGCTGAGTCCCGTGGCCCGCTGGCTGCTCCATCAGGCCGAGCCGCCCGAGACGCCGCCGGTCTTTGCCCAGAGCCTGCTGATCCAACCCAACCTGGAGATCATCGCCTATCGCCAGGGGCTGACGCCTGCCCTGATCCAGAAGCTGACGCGCTTTGCCCGGTGGCGCAGCCTGGGAGCGGCCTGCACCTTGCAACTGGAGCCGGAGAGCGTCTACCGCGCCCTGGAAGGCGGCCAGACGTTCGACAGTATCCGGCTGACGCTGGAGCAGCACGGCACCCGGGCGGTGCCGGCCGCGGTCCTCGACGCCCTGCGCACCTGGTCCAACAAGCGCGACCGGATCACCGTCTATCCCTCGGCCACGCTGCTGGAGTTCACCTGCGCCGAGGACCTCAACGACGCCCTGGCGCGGGGCTTGCCGGGGGTGCGCATCGCCGACACGCTGGCGGTGGTAGCCAGCGAGGACGACATCGACTTCAGTCACTTCCGGCTGACCGGCACGCGCGATTACAGTCTCCAGCCGGAGAAGTGCGTCACGCTGGAGCCGGACGGAGTGACGCTGACCGTGGACCTGAGCCGATCGGACCTGATGCTGGAGACGGAGCTGCCGCGCTTCGCCGACCCGCTCAGCACCTCGGCGGCCCAGAATCAACGCCAGTACCGGCTGACCCCGGCCTCGCTGGGTCGGGCGAGGAATGCGGGGATCGCGGCGACCACACTGGAAACGTGGTTCCAGCAGCGCTGCGGCCAGCCGCTGTCGCCGGCCGCCCGGATGCTGCTGGCCGGGACGCAGTTGCCCGCACCGCAGTTCCAGCGGTTACTGATCTTGCAGGTGCCCAGCGCCGAACTGGCCGACGGCCTGATGCAATGGCCGACCACGCGCGGGCTGATCGCCTCCCGGCTTGGTCCGACGGCGCTGGTCGTGACTGAGGAGCAGGCCCCGGTGCTGCGCGAACGGCTGCGCGAGGCCGGTCTGCCGGTGCCGGAGCTTTGAGAAACCCTTCGCTGGAACGGCCCACGCATGACTCCATCCATGGTCGATCGCCGAGACGTCTTCTGGCTGCGCCTGGCCCTGGCCTTCATCTGGCTGGCGACGGGAGCGAGTGTGGTCTTTCCGGCGTATCAGCAGGTTGGCCGGGCCTACCTGCTCCATCTTCGGCTGGATACGCTGATGAGCGACCGGGTCATGGGAGCGACCTGCCTGTTCGAGGTGCTGCTGGGCCTGCGTTTGCTGCTGGGGCCCGCCGGAACGTGGATGGCACTGCTGCAAGCGGCGATGATTGTCGGTTTCACCGTCATCCTGGCGATTGTCGAACCCGCGCTGCTCTGGAGCCCATTCGGGATGCTGACCAAGAACGTGCCGCTGCTGGCCCTGGTGGGGACGGTCTGGATGGTGGAGGGCAACGGCTGGACGCCGGGAGCGTTGTGGCTGCTGCGCGGCGGCATGGCGTCCATCTGGCTGCTGGAGGGGCTCCTGCCGGCCCTGCTGTTCCAGTCCGAAACGCTGCGGGAAGTGCTGGAGTCGAACGGCCTTGCCTGGATCGATCCCGGCGTGGAGCTGCGGATCATCGCCGTGCTGCAAATCCTATCCGCCGTGGCGGTGCTGGTGCTCCGCGGCTGGCCGCTGCGGCTCTTGCTGGGCTGCCACATTGTTGGCTTGGTCGCCATTTGTGTACTGATCGGCCGCTACGATAACGCGATGCTCGTGCATCCGTTCGGCCCGGTGACCAAGAACGTCTCGATCCTGATCGGCACCGTGGTGGTCCTGCGGCGGGTGAGCCTGCCAGTAACCCCTGGTGCGAAAGACCCAGCTCACCAGTAAATGACGGTATCGGGCACGTCGAAGGCGTCGCGCGCGATCAGGGTGGCGATGGCGTGGGCAATGCGTGCGCCGCCGCTGGACGAGGGTTCGATGGCGTTGGCGAAGTCGCTATCGGCCCGGCAGGTCTTGCGGAGGTCGAGCAGGGGCAGACCACGCTCGATGGCCTGCCGGAGAATCACGTCGTTAAACACCGACAGGGCAGTGACCGCCAGGCGCTGCTCCACCGGGTTGGCATAACGCGGTTCCCAGATGGTGCAGAGGGCGATCGGGCAGTCCACGGCGAGGACGGCATCGAGCATGGCGGCGTAATCGGAGGCGAACTCGGTCTGGATGTCGGCCAGCCGCTGGACCACCGCGGCAGCAGAGCGAGCGGATTCGCCGAGGACGCTCTTGTTGAAGAGAGCGTTGTTGCCCCCGACACTGACGACCAGGTGGCTCCTGCTGGCTGGCAGATCGCGCATCTGCATGGGGACGTCGTGAGTGGTGCTGCCATCCTGGGCCCGGAGCGTGGCCCGCCAGCCGGCTGGCAGCGCCTGCCGCAGCCAGGCAATGAGCGGCGTGCCGCGCGGACCAACGTAGGCCGCGTTGTCGAAGATCGAATCGCCGAGCAGGACCACGTGACTCATGGCAGCATTCCTTGCAAAGGGCCCGCCACGCGGTCCGGGCAGTTGTGCCGGGTGGAGGCGCATCCAACTTACCGGCGACAGGGGGAGCCGTCAAAACAAAACTCGGAAGATTTGAAGAAGTCTGAAAAAAGTCGCTGCGCCCCTACCGGAACAGGGAACCCACTCCATGAGCCCGAGGCCACGCATCGTCTGGTCGCCGCGTTACGATTTCTGGGTTCCGGTGCCCGGCCTGCAGCGGTTGCATCCGTTCGACGCCCGGAAATTCAGCCGGGTCCACCGCGAGCTGCGCCGCCGCTTCCCGGGTCAGCTGGATGGCTGGGTCACCTCACCGGCAGCGCCGGCTTCACGGGCTTACCTCGAAGAGGTGCATGATCCGGAATATCTGGATCGGCTGAATTCGTTCGAGGTCGTCTGCCGGGTGCTGGAGCTGCCGGGCCGGCTGCGCTGGTGGTTGACCCTGTTCCAGCGGTTGATGCCGTACTGGCGGCTGGGCTCGCTGATCCTGAAGCCGATGCTGTGGGGCACGATGGGAACGCTCCGAGCCGCCGAGCTGGCCCTGGAGCATGGCAGCGCGGTGAACCTCTCGGGCGGCTATCACCACGCCTGGCCCGATCATGGCGAAGGGTTCTGCTTCTTCGCCGACGTGGCCCTCGCCGTGCGGCATCTGTGGCGAACCGGCGAGCTGGGGCCGAGCGACCGGGTGCTGTACGTCGATCTGGACGCCCACCAGGGCAACGGCGTGGAGCGGGCTTTTTACGATGAGCCGCGGGTCTGCATCTACGACCAGTACAACGCGGCGAATTTCCCGGGCGACAGCTACGCCCGCAGCCGGATCAACGAGGACGTGCCGCTGGACTGGGGCACGACAACCGAGCAATACCTGGCGATCCTGCGGCGCCGGCTGACCGATTACGTCAACGAGCTGGTCGCGACCGACCGGCCCCGGCTGGCGATTTACAACGCCGGGACCGACGTCTATGAAGGGGATGCCCTCGGAGGATTGGCCGTTTCCCGCCAGGGCGTGCTGGAGCGGGATCGGTTTGTCTTTGACACGCTGACCCAGGCCGGAATACCCTGGGTTATGGTCCTGAGCGGCGGCTACAGCGCGGAGAGTTACTTGTTGGTGGCCGAGAGTGTCTGTTATCTGATTGAGCAATGGCAGAAAGCGGAATGAAGCTTGCCAACAGAGGCGTTTCTGGGGAAGGATCTGGGACTTTGCAAGAAGACCGCCGGGATAAACCCGGCGGCTCATTGGGGCGTGAGGAGAACAAGACTCACTCTCCTCGGTCTCCCCGCAAGACTAACGCCCTCGGTTCGCCAGCAGCGCCCGGACGGCCGCGGTCATGCGTGGGTTTGACAGCAGCTCCGCCAGGTCGCGCTCCAGCACGTTCCGCAGCAGGTCCAGCGGCCCCCGGCCGGCCACCAGCCGGGCCAGGGCGGCGTCGGCGTCCTTCTTCAGCTTCTCCAGGTCGGTCTCGCGGGAGCGCCGGCCCGCCTCCAGCAGGGCTGTCACCGCTTCTACCGCTCGTTTGTGTTCGGCCTCGCGCACCCCGGCCAGCAGGTCGGCGGCCTCCTCCGCTGCCTCGTCGCGCAACTCCTTCCACGCCTCGGCTGCCAGCGACCGGCCCTTGACTCCGGCCGTCAGGATCAGCATCCGCAGGTCGGGAACCTCCTCACGCTCGGCCAGGAAGTGCATCACTTGCCGGGGCGTCAGCAGCCGCAGGAACTCGCCCGCCAGGGGGCGGGCACGGGCGCTGATCTCGATCCCATCATCCAGGTCCGGGTGTTCCTCCGTTTCCAGCTCGTCCAGCCGATCGTGCATTGCATCGATCTCCTTCTCCGCGCCGAGGATCAGCGCGGCCCGCAGATCGACCAAGGCCTTGCGGTAACGGCCGGTCACCTTCGTCGGCTGACGCATGTCTTTGCCGGCAGCCAATCCTCCGGTCCGGGCCAGCACCTGAAGCTGTTCCGGGGTTACCTGGAGCCGATGCAGCATCTTCAGCGCGGCCACCTCCAGACTCAGCTCATTCAGGTCGGTTGGACCGGCCGGGACCGCCTTGCTCGGAGGTTGGGCGGGCGCGGCCCCCGCCAGGCCCACAAGCCCCGCAAGACCAGCGAACAGGACACCAAGCAGTGCAAGCGTTCGGACTGTGCGATCGTCCATTTCGGCTCCCTTCACGTGGATCAAACGGATCGGATGACGGAATCGAGGATCGGTTGGTTAGCGCCGCAGCAGGGATTGCAAATCCTGCTCGGCCTGCTGGAGGTCCTTCTGCGCATTTCTCAGGACCTGGTTGCGGTTCGTGTTCTGGCGATTCTTGCCGTTCTTGCCGTTCTTGCCGCGCTTGCCGCGCTTGTGGTGTTTGCGGTGCTTGCGCTGCGTTTGTTGCTTCCGCAGCGTTTGTTGCTTCCGCTGCTTCGTCGCCTGACCCTTCTGTTTCTTGACCGGCGTGGTTCGCGCCTTGCCGGCCGCCGGGGCCGCACTCGCCTCCTGGGTCGTGGACGCTCCGACGAAGAGCATCAGACCCAGAAGCACCACTGCCAGGATCTTCTTGTACGACATGGTCGTTCCTCCCATGGGATCGGAGAGGACCGGTCCCGACCTTGCGGGGCCTTCTGGTCCTCCCCTTGATCCTCAGCGACAACGGCGTGCGGAGAGTGCGCGCGGAAAGAGAGATTTGTCCAAACGGTTCGCGAGATCAGTCGGGAGAAGAGAACTGGTGCGGGAACTCGCGGCGCAGCTGGGGCCAGAGGTCCTTGAAATACCCCGGCTCCGTGAGTTCCAGGCCGCCGCTGCGCGGCAGGAGCCGTTGTCCCGCCAGGGCGCGGGCCATCCAGACCAGGTCGTCGGCGGAGTGATTGTCCGACGTCAGCGGCCAGCGCGTCACGGTGCCGTCCCTGGTGCGCGTCAGGATAGCGTCCCCGGACCGGGTGAACACTGTCTCGGCCACCGGGCCGGCGTGGGGGAGGGGCGGGGTCACCGGCAAGCCGCTGTCCACGTCCCAGACAATCACGACGCCGTCGGTCTGGGCGGTGGCCAGCAAGTGCAGCGGCGCCGGGCCGAACACGGCCCGCTCGACCGGGTGGGGATGGTGCAGCGACAGCTGGACCGGTTCGCCCGTCTCCGTCTGCCACAGTCCCACCTTGCCGTCCTTGAACCCGGCCAGGAACAGCTGGCCATCGTCGCGGAAAGCCAGGCAGGATGCCTCGGTCAGGCCCCGCTGCGCCGGGCCCAACTGCCGGCCCGTGGTCGCTTCGCGCATCTCGACCTGCCGGCGCTCCCGGATCAGGGCCAGGACAACGAACCGGCCGTCGGGACTCAGCTGCCGCAGGCCCGCCCGGCCTGCCGGGCCCCCCCCACCAGGGGCGGGGACCTTCGCGCTATGGACCACCTTCCCCTCTGTGGTCCACTGCCGCAGTTCGTTGCCCTCATCGAGCACAAGCAGCCGGGGACGTTCCGGGTCGAAGGTCATTTGCCAGGGGACCGCGTTCAGCTTCAGGTCCGGGGAAGTCGGTTTGGCGGTCAGGGTGTCCCAGATGCGAACGGTCCTGTCTCCGGACGTGGCCAGCCAGCGGCCATCCCGGCTGAAGACCGCCTGGGTCCAGATCAGCTGGCTGTTTGGTCCCGGCAGTGGGCGACCCTTGTGGCCGTCCCACAAGGACACCGTGCCGTCCGGGTGCTTCACCACCTGACAGTGGCCGTCGGGACTGAGAGCCAGCACCGAGCCGGGGGGCGCGGACGGGCCGGCCAGGACCTGGCGATTGCGAGGAGTCAGATTGTACACCTTCACGGCCGAATCCATCGTGAGGACCACCAGACGCAGACCGTTCATGCTCAGACGGACCTCCTTGACCGGTGCGCCGACCTGGAGAGACGGAGTCAACGGCTCTCCCGTGAGGGCATTCCAGACCCGAGGGGCCGTGGCCGCCACAGTCACGATCCGGCGTCCGTCGCTGCTGAAGGCGGCGCGGCGCACCACGCCGGCGTGCGCCAGCACCGGCTCCTCCCGCAGGTGGCCTTTCAGGTCGCGCTGAAGCAGCTGAGGGCCGTGGGCCGTCAGGATCGTTCCCGTCTGGGGTCCCAGCAACTCGCCGGCCGGTTCCACGAGGTTGGTCAGGGTCCCGAATTCGAGTTTCCCGGTGGCGGCATCCCAGAGGCGAGACGGCCCCTTGTTGGGCACGGTCAGAAGGGACTTGCCATCCCCGCTGAAGGCCAGGGAGCGGATGCCCTGCTGCCCTTCGGGGCCCCCCGGGCGTAACTTCAGGACGGTGGAAGTCGGCAGCGGACCCGGGAACCCGGTCCAGATGCGCACCTCCTGCACGTGCTCGGCCGACGGGCCCGTCACCGCTGCCAGCGACCGGCCGTCCGGACTGAAGACGAGATGGAAGATGCGGGCGCTGTGCTTCATAACGGCCGCGATGACCCTGCCGTTTCTGGGGTCGCGCACGGAGACGGTGTTGTCGCTGTCGGCCAGGGCCAGGCGCTTGCCGTCCGGGCTGAGGGCCAGCTGCTGCACCGGGTTGCTTGTCGGCTGCCAGGCCGTGGGCTGGCCGCTGGTCAGGTCCAGCAGTCTGGCATTGTCCTTCTCGTCCAGGTAGGCCAGCAGGGGCCAGCGGGCCGCCGTGACGGCGTGTCGGGCTTTGTCCGGCAGCGTCATCAGCTCACCGCTGCCGACCTTGCCGATCTGGACCGTTCGGTCCTTGCCGAGCAGCACGACTTTCCGGGCTTCCGGGCTGAGCAGCACCGACTCGATCGGCCGCTCGGGGAACCAGGCCTGGATCAGCCGGGGACAGCGCCGCAGGGCCTCGGCGATCCGCACCCGCTCCACCGCCGCGGCCCGGGGCTGGCGGCTTTCCAGCTGTAATGCCTCGGTCAACCACACCAGCGCCACGGTCGGGTTGCCCGCCTCCAGTTCCTCCATCCCCTGGCCGACGTAGAGCCGGGCCAGCAAGGTGTTGTTGTCCTCGCGCAGCTGGTGCTCGCGCTCCAGGCCCGCCCGCAGGGTGAGCATGGCGTCCTCGTTCAAGGCACGCAAGTCCCGCTCTTCCTGGGCTTGCTTCTCCACCTGCTCGCGCAAGGCTTTCTCGGTGTCGGCCCGCCGGGCCTCCCGGTCGCGGTCGGCGACAACGTTGACCACGCCCAGGCTCAAGGCGATGGCCAGCAGCACCAGGCCCAGACAGGAGGCCAGCAGAATCCCGGCCGCCACCGGCCGGCGGCGAAACCAGTGCCGCAGCCGGCCGGCGCGGGTGGGCGGACTGATTGTCACCGGATCGCCGCGCCGCCAGTTTTCCAGGTCCTGAGCCAGCGCTGCCGCCGAGCGATAGCGCTGGGCCGGCTCCTTGTTCAGACAGCGCAGCACGATCTTTTCCAGGACGGGATCAACCCGGGCATCGATCTGCCGGAGCGGCGTCGGTGGTTCCTCAACCGCCTTGAGGAGCGTGTCGAAAGGCGTTTCGCCAACAAACGGAGGCCGGCCCGCCAGCAGGAAGTACAGGATCGCCCCCAGGCTGTAAACGTCGGCGGCCACCGTGAGCGGGAAGCGGGACGGAAAGGCCTGCTCCGGAGCCATGTAACAGGCGGTGCCGACAATGCTCATCGACTGGGTGATCTGACTGGCCCGACGGAACACCTTGGCCAGCCCGAAGTCAGTGACCACCGGTTCGGGCGGATGGTCCCCGGCCTCCGCCGGCTCGGCCATCAGCAGGATGTTGGCCGGTTTCAGGTCGCGGTGCAGGACGCCCTGGTCGTGGGCATGCTGCACCGCCCGGGCCACCGTGGCCAGCAGCGCGGCGGCCAGTTGCTGCCGTTGCCGGAAGAGGCGGCTCGGCTGCTGCTGGCTGCCGGTCCAGCCCTGCCGTTCCGCCCACTGGGCGAGGTTGCCGCCGGCGAGGTACTGCATGCTGAAGTAGAGCTGCTGGTCGATCTCGCCGAACTCGTAAACGGTGACGATGTGCGGGCTGTCGAGCCGGCCAATGACCTCGGCCTCGGTCAGGAATCGCTGCCGGCCCTCGGCGTCGGTCAGCTCGGGGCGGATGGTCTTGATGGCGACGATGCGGTTGAGCGAGCGCTGCCGGGCCCGGTAGACAATGCCCATGCCGCCGCGAGCGATCTCTTGAAGCAGGTCGTAATCGCCCAGGCGCAGCAGCATCGGCCCATTCAGGTCGGGAGCCGTTGGAGGAGGGGCCGCGGGATTGTTGGCCAGGGGCTGCAAGCACTGGCGATTGTCGAGGAAGCTTTCTAGCTCTTCGGCCAGGTCGGGGTGAGCGCGCAGCAGCGCGGCCCGATCAGGGGCCCGGCCGTTTTCGACCGCCTCCAGGTACTCGGCCAGCACTTCGTTGAGACGCTGCTCGCGCTGGGACGTCCGCGAACGGGTCACTCCCATGTCAAGGTTCCTCCGCCCCGGCCAGCAATTCCCGCAACCGATGCAGTCCCCGGTGCAGCAGCCCGGCCACGGCCGGGCGGGTACAGCCGAGGGTCTCCGCCACCTCGACCAGCGGCCGGCCCTGGAGATGGTGCAGCTCGACCGCCAGCCGTTGTTTCTCGGGAAGGGCCTGCAAGGCGCGGGTCAGCCGGACGACTTCCTCTTGCCGGACCATGCGGGCGCTGGGCGAACTCTGGTCGGCGGCCAGGAACGCCTCCAGCCGGGCCGAGGACTGGTCCATCTCGGCCTGCAGCGCCTTCTCCCGGCCCACGTCCCGGCGAGCGCGGCCAAGCCGGCGCAGCTCGTCGGTGAGGTTGTTGGACAGGATGCGCCGCAGCAGCGGCAGATACTGGTCCGAGGGCGGGGCCAGTTCCTGCAACAGCTTGCAGGCCTCGAAGAGTGTCTGCTGGATGACACCGGACAGGTCCACCTTGCCCTGCCAGCGCTGCTCGACGTGCAGCCGGGCCAGCAAGGCCAGGTAATCACGGTAGGACTCCAGGTGTCGGGCCAACTCGTCGGCGGAGTCGCTCACGGTTCCCTCGCTGATGGCTTCCTGGGAAATGCACATTCTGATTGTACGAGGTTGGTTGGCGAGACCGCAAGATGCCCCGCACCCAGGGCTCACGCCCTGGTCTATTGACTGCCGCCCCTTCGGGGCTGATTCTTAGCCCCGAAGGGGCGGCAGTCAATAGACCAGGGCGTGAGCCCTGGGGTGGTTTCCGGTTGACTCCATTGGCGAAGCCGCTATCGTCCGCCGGGATTTTGCTCCGACCCTGGAGGACACGGACATGAAACGAATCGGTATCCTTTGCAGCGTGGGTGGCTTGCTCATGGTGCTGGGCGTGGTCTGGCTGGGACCAGCCGACGCGCAGCCGGTGCCTCCTGGCGGTCCGGTATCGCCTCCTACCGCTCCCCTTCCCACGCCTGCTGTTTCAGTTCCGCAGCCCCCGCCTCCACCCGTAGATCAGAAACAACCCGACAACGTCTACGAGTTGCTCACCAAGCTGGCTTCCATCAAGGCCAAGAAGGCGGAACTGGACAAGGCCGAGAGCGAGACGATGGCCCTGCTAAAGAAGGAACTCTCGCAGTTGAAGCAACAATCCAAGAAGCTCGGAGTCAGTCTCGAGGAGGAACGCGAGTCCCAACCTGCGGTGGACCTGTCGTGTCCCAAGGGTCTGCTCCCCAGAATAGTTCCGGGGCTGGCTCCGCCTGCTGGTCCGGCAAGTTAATTCACTGCTACTGTACACCTGCTTGCCCACCAACCACGTTTGCTCTTGACGACCCGGTGCGCGCCCGCTAGAAAAAACCTGCCCACTTTGCGCATAACACCTTGACAGCCTGTGGCCTTGGGTCTCAGGCGTTTTTTCTTTGCGGTCGGGTCGCCGGCCTGTTCCGAGTCCGGACCGATCGGGAGCCAGGTAATTCTCCATGCCCAGCACCTGTGTGGTTGGACTGCAGTGGGGCGATGAGGCCAAGGGCAAGATCGTTGACCTGTTGACGGAGCAGCACGACCTGGTGGTCCGCTACAACGGCGGGGCCAACGCCGGCCATACCGTCGTCGCCGGCGAGCAGACCTTTCGGCTGTCGCTGCTGCCGACGGGAGTGCTTCGTGGGCACATCACCTCGGTGATCGGCAACGGCGTCGTGGTCGATCCGTTCCGCTTCGAGCAGGAAATCGACGACATGCGCAAGGCCGGCGTGGCCATCAGCCCCGAGCGGCTTTTCGTCAGCAACCATGCCCACGTCATCTTCCCCTACCACAAGAAGGAAGAGGAGCTGCGCGAGCAGTCGGCCGGCCAGGCGCTGGGCACCACGATGCGCGGCATCGGCCCCTGCTACCAGGACAAGCTCGGCCGGAGCCACGCGGTCCGCGTCGGCGAATTGCTGGACGAGGGCCATCTGCGCTCGCGCTTGACCGAGATCGTCGCCTTCAAGAACCGGCTGCTGCGCGGCCTGAGCCCCAACCTGGAGCCGTTCTCCGCCGACCAGCTGCTCGACCAGTATCGGGCCAGCATCCAGACGCTGCGTCCCCACGTCACCGACACGGTGTCGCTGCTGCACAGGGCCCTCGGCCAGGGCAAGCGGCTGCTGTACGAGGCGGCGCAGGGCAGCCTCCTTGATGTGGACCACGGCACCTATCCCTTCGTGACCAGCTCCAACAGCTCCGTGGCCGGCGTCTGGAGCGGCTCGGGAGTGCCGGCTCGCCACTTGACCCGGATTGTCGGCGTCATCAAGGCGTACAGCACCCGCGTCGGCGCCGGCCCCTTCCCCACCGAGCTGAACGACGGCCCGCAGGGGATCGGCCAGCGACTGCGCACCACGGGACGCGAGTATGGCGTGGTGACGGGGCGACCCCGGCGCTGTGGGTGGTTTGACGCGGTGGCGGTGCGCTACTCGGCAGCCCTGAACGGGGCGGACGAGCTGGCCCTGATGCTGCTGGACGTGCTGAGCGAGGTGGACGAGGTCCTCATCGCGACCGCCTACGACCTCGACGGCCAGCGGCTGGAGGAGTTCCCGGCCGATTCGCACTTGCTTCAGCGCTGCCGTCCCGTGTATGAGGCCCTTCCGGGCTGGCGCACGGACATTTCCGGCGCCCGCCGGCTGGAAGACCTGCCGGCCAACGCCCGGCGTTACCTGGATCGCCTGGCCGAGCTGCTGCGGCTGCCCATCTCGATTGTCTCGGTCGGCCGGGATCGCTGTCAGACGCTGTTTACCCGGTAGCCGCAAGCTTTAGCTTGCGTGAGGCTTGCTGTAATGTAGCGCAGGCTAAAGCCTGCGGCTACTGTCGGAGGAGCCGCGATTGCCTGCGACGTCTCTGCGAACTCCGGAAACCTTGCAACGGCTGGCCGAGGCGGGCCTCGATCCGGCCCGCTTGCCTGACCACGTGGCTATCATCATGGACGGCAACGGCCGCTGGGCCCAGCAGCGCGGCCTGCCGCGGATCGAGGGCCATGCGCGCGGCGTCCAGAGTGTGCGCTCCACCGTCGAGGAGTGCTGCCAGCTGGGGATCGGCCAGTTGACACTCTATTGCCTCAGCAGCGAGAACTGGAAACGGCCCCAGACCGAACTCGATTTCCTGATGGCGCTGCTGGAGCAGTACCTGATCCAGGAACGCGAAGAGATCATCCGCGAGAACATTCGCTTCAGCGTGATCGGCCGGCGTTCGGGGCTGTCCGACCAGGTGCTGCAGGAGATCGACACCAACGTCCGCCTCAGCCAGGACAACACGGGCACGGGCCTGTGCCTGGCGATCAACTACGGCGGCCGAACCGAACTGATTGATGCGGTGCGGGGGCTGTGCGCCCAGGTCAAGGCAGGCCAGCTGGAGCCGGAGCAGATTGACGAGGCGGTGGTCAGCAACGCCCTGTACACGTCGGGGATGCCCGATCCGGACCTGCTGATCCGGACCGCGGGTGAGATGCGCGTGAGCAACTTCCTTCTGTGGCAAATCTCCTATGCCGAGTTGTGGGTGACCGATCGTTGCTGGCCCGATTTCGACCGGACCGCGCTGCACGAGGCGCTGCGCGCCTACGCCGGCAGGGAACGCCGCTATGGCGGTCTGGGCTAAAGGAGCGCCGCATTGCTGCGCACACGGCTCTGGGTGGGTATCGGCCTCATCCTGCTTGCCGGGACCTTACTGGTCCTGGATCAGCCGACAGCGCCGTTTTTTCCGTTCCTGCTGCTCCTGGCCGGCGCGCTGTCTGTCCTGGCCACCTGGGAATTGACGCACCTCCTGGCCGGGCCCTCGCAACCGCGCGCCTGGTTTTGCCTGGCGGCGGTGTTACTGGTCTTGCTGGCCAACTGGCCGGCTCACGTCTGGCCTGCTCTGAAAGACTGGTGGAAATGGGAATCGCCCAGCTCCGATCCCTGGCACTGGATTTTCGGCGTCTTCACCGCGGTGGTGCTGGCCGCGTTCCTGGTCGAGATCGCTTACTTCCGCACACCGGGCGGGATCGTGGAGCGGATCGCCCTGACCGTCTGGATCGTGGCCTACCTGGGACTGCTGCCCAGCTTTCTGTTTCAGCTGCGCTGGCTGCCGGAGCGCGGCAAAACCAGCGGCTGGCCCCAGGGGTTGCTGGCCGTGGCCCTGGGGATTTTCATTCCCAAGGTCTGCGACATCGGCGCCTACTTCACCGGCCGGCTGCTGGGCCGGCACAAGATGACGCCGCTGCTCAGTCCCAACAAGACCTGGGAAGGCCTGGCAGGAGGGCTGGGAGCGGCGGTCCTGGCCGCGGTGGGCATCAACCACTGGATGCCCGTGATTGCCGGCGGCGACCTGGGAGCGGTCGGCTTTGGCGTGACGGTCGGCCTGGCCGGTGTGCTGGGCGACCTGGCCGAGTCGCTGATCAAGCGCGACTGCCGGCAAAAGGACGCCTCCCAGGTCGTGCCCGGCTTTGGCGGCGTCCTGGACGTGATCGATGCGATTGTGTTCGCCGCTCCGGTGGTCTGGTGCTGGTTGCGGTGAACGCGAAAGGCAGGGAGTGTGTCCAGATTGGATAACCCCCAGGCGAGCGGCGCGGCGTCAGCCCGCCGGTATCGGTGCCAGCGTCGGATACACCGGCGGGCTGACGCCGCGCCGCTCGCCTGGCAGCACCCTCAGTGAGTTCAAGAAATGAGCGATACTACCATTACCCTCGACAGTCGCGAAGAAGCGGTCTTGCTTTTTGGCAGCCGGGATCAGTATCTGCGGGAAATCCGCAACGTGCTTGGCGTGCAGCTTGTTGGGCGGGGCGATCAGATCCTGGCCAAGGGCAGCGACGAGCAACTGGCCCTGGTCGAGCGTGTGTTCGGGCAGTTGCGGACCATGCTGCGGCAGCAGGGCCAGCTGTCCCAGGAGGACGTGCGGACCGTGCTGGAGGTCGTCAACCAGGGCGGCGAACGGCTCGGTCCCAGCGGCGACGTTCAGCCCAGCGAATTCAGCAGCAAGTACGTCCGTCCCCGGACCGACGGCCAGGCCCGCTACGTCCGGGCCATGCGTGAGCATGACCTGACCCTGTGCGTCGGCCCCGCCGGCAGCGGCAAGAGCTACCTGGCCGTGGGCATGGCCGTCAGCATGCTGCGCCAGAGCCAGATCAAGAAGATCGTGCTGGTTCGCCCGGCCGTCGAGGCCGGCGAGCGCCTCGGGTATCTGCCCGGCGACCTGGTGGCCAAGATCAACCCGTATCTCCGGCCGCTGTTCGATGCGCTCAACGAGATGATGGAGCCCGAACAGGTCAAGCGCTACATGGAGAACGACATCATCGAGATTGTCCCCCTGGCGTACATGCGTGGCCGGACGCTGTCGTCGGCGGTGATCATTCTGGACGAGGGCCAGAACACGACGGTGGCGCAGATGAAGATGTTCCTGACGCGGATGGGCACCGGCTCGAAGATCATCGTGACAGGCGACGTGACGCAGGTGGACCTGCCCCGGCAGATGCGGAGCGGGTTGATTGATGCGGTCGCGCGTCTGCGCAACGTGGAGCGCATTGCCATCGTTCACCTGGACGAGAACGACATCGTTCGTCATCCGTTGGTGCAGCAGATCCTCCGGGCCTACGACGAGCCGAAGAAGTCCAAGGCTCATGGGCGCGGAGACTGATCCGAAACGTAGGGCGGGCTGTCGCAGCGAGGCCCGTCGGCAGAGTTCCGCGCCCGGTGGGCCAAGCGCTCGGCCACCTACCGCCCCGGAACGTCGGGAGTCGCTGCCGGAAAGCAAAGGAACTGCTATGTTCGGCTGGAAGAAGTCGTCGCGGCTGATTCAGTGGGATGGCCGGCGTCGCTCTTCGCGCAGTGAGGAGCCGGTGTTGCCGCGGCTGTGGCTGCGCGGCAACCTGGTGCGTCTCGGCGCCGTGCTGCTGACCGTGCTGTCGGCCACCTGCATGGCCTGCTTCTGCTGGCCGACACCGGGGTTCCGGGTCGGGCAGATGTTCCGGTATGAGTTGCGTTCCCGGGTCTATTTCGAGGTGGTCAACCAGGCCCTGACCCAGCGGCACCGCGACGAGGCGGTGGAACGGCTGCCGAACGAGCTGCGTTCCGATGCGGTCGCCTGCGAAGCGGCCAAGGCGGCGGAGCCGCCCGTCGTCGATCGCTACCCGGCCGGCTCCCTGCTGGTGCCGCGCAACCACCCGATCAGCGAATCGCAGCTGGCCCTGCTGCATCAGGAGAACGCCGCTTTCCTGGCCAGCCGCAGCCTGGCCGATTCCGTGTACCGCACCGCCGCGCTGTTTCTGGTGCTGAGCTTGCTCTCCCTGCTGGTCGTTCTCTACGTCGTTCGCTTCCAGCCCAGCCTGGCCCAGAGTCTTACCAAGGTGGTCGGCATCTGCTGTCTGACGCTGCTCACCCTGGCCCTGGCGTTCCTGTGCAATCCCTCGCCCTATCACGCCATCCTGGTGCCGCTGACGGTGACGGCCCTGATCCTGACCATCGCCTACAATCCACAGTTTGCCCTGGTGATGTCGCTGGCCCTGACCCTGGCGGGGGTGGTCGCCACGTCTGCCCGGATGACCGACCTGCTGGTGGCGCTGGGCGGACAGGCCACCGCCATCCTGGTGCTGCGCAGCGTTCGGACGCGGACCCGGCTGGTCGAGATCGGTGCCGTGGCGGGGGTCGCCTACGCCGCCATGACCGTGGCCACCGGTCTGCACTCGGGCCAGCCCTGGCTGCTGATCACGATGGACAGTCTGCGTGGCCTGGCCTGGGGAGTGCTGTCGGGCTTCCTGGTGAGCGGCATGCTGCCCGCGGTGGAGCGCTGCTTTGGCGTGGTCACCGACGTGAGCCTGATCGAGCTGGGCGACGGCTCGCATCCGCTCTTGCAGGAGCTGGTCCGCCGGGCCCCGGGCACGTACACGCACAGCATGACCGTGGCCACCCTGGCCGAGCCCGCCGCCGAGGCGATCGGCGCCAACCCGCTGCTGGCCCGGGTCGGCAGCTATTTCCACGACATCGGCAAGATGCTCAAGCCGCAGTACTTCATCGAGAACCAGACCGGCCAGAACCGCCACGACAACCTGGAGCCGGCCCTGAGTACGCTGATCATCATCGGCCACGTCAAGGACGGCGTCGCCCTGGCCGAGCAGTATCGTCTGCCGCGCTCGATCATCGCCTTTATCCAGCAGCACCACGGCACCACGCTGGTGGAGTATTTCTACCGGGAGGCGTTACGGCTCCAGGAAGTGCAAGGCCACGCCCCCGCCGTGGCCGACGGCCAGCCCAACCCGCTGGAGACGTCGTTCCGCTACCCCGGCCCCAAGCCGCAGACGCGCGAGAGCGGCATCGTCCTGCTGGCCGACGCCGTGGAGTCGTCGAGCCGGGCCCTGGCGTCGCCGACGCCGGGCAGCCTGCGCAAGCTGGTGCATGACCTGCTGATGAAGCGGCTGCTGGACGGCCAGTTCGAGGAGAGCGGCCTGACGCTGACGGAGCTGCACGTCATCGAGGAGTCGCTGGCCAAGGGGCTGATCGCGCTGTACCATTCGCGGATCAAGTACCCCGAGGCCAGTGCCCGCAAGGCGTCGTGAGGTCCGGGGTCGTTTGTTCAGCGCCCGTCGAAATGCGATCTGCCGCACAACAGCAGAACGGTGGTTGCCCGGCGGCTCCTGCACTTCACGTGTATCCGCAAATAAAACACTCCTGGCACGCCATGCAGCGAAATGCGGCCAGCCTTGCCCGAATACCCTGGCAGATGGCAGGCAGACAGAAAAATGACCCTCAAAGACGCCCGTCCGACAGCCAGAGGCACGCTCTGGCCTGTCCGCCACTTCAAAAGAATTGGCAGGCAGGGCAGGCAGAGAAGTGGAGACCTGTCGCGCCTCTGCTCCTTCCGGAACGGTGAAAGACACGCGAAATCGGTTCCCCTTTCCCTTCCGGAACGGTAGAATCCTGTCAGCATCGTCTGGCCCCGGAGTGCTCACGGGCTGGCGTCCGACCAGAGCAGTCGGCCCGGACTCCGTGAAGGAACCGGGCGCGAGGGGGAGCAAGGGCATGCAGTGGCACCCGATCCTGGCTCAGCTGTTGCGGCCCCTGGTGCAGGACTACTACGAGGTCCAGACCGATTTGCCGGTTGGCGATCTGCCGCGCCAGGCCGACGTTGTCCTGCTGCGACGCCGGGCGGCCGATCCTCCCTTTGTGGGCATCTGGCGGCATCTGCGCGTCTGGAACGTGCTGGAGTTCAAGGGGCCCAGCGACGACCCGGCCTTGCGCGATCTGGATCTGCTGCTGGAGCTGGGGCTGGGCATCGATCGGCGGCTGAACGAGCAGCGGCAGGAGCAGAAAGAGCCGTTGCTGAAACGTGTCGAGGTCGCCTGGTGGTTTCTCGCCAACCACCTGGGACGGCGGTTTCGGGCCGAGGTGGAAGCGGTGGTGGGATCACCCTTGCAGCAACTGGGCGAGGGGCTTTGGTCCTGTCCAGCGCTGGGGCGGGTGCTGTACCTGATTAGTCGGGACGCCTTGCCGGTGGAGCGGGAGAGCGTGCCGCTGCATCTGGTGACCGAGGAACCGTTGGAGCGGGTGGAGGCCCTGGCCCGCGTGCTGGTGCAGCAACCGGGCTTCTGGGATCTGTACGGGGGCTGGCTCGCCCAACTCAACCCCGAAATCTGGGAGGAGCTTCAAACCATGATCCGCAAGATGGGTGCCGAGCCCAATCTCGATCTGCGCTGGCTGATCGATCAGGTCGGGCTCAAGCAAGTCATCGACCAGGTTGGGCTCAAACAGGTCATTGACCAGGTGGGGTTCAAGCAGATCATCGACTTGGTGGGGTGGCAAGAGGTGTTCCAGACAGTTCCCCTTGGAGAAGTCATCGCCGCCATGGGAATGGACTGGTTTGTATCTCAGCTAAGCCCGGAACAACTCCAGGAGCTGAAAAGCCGCTTGCCTTGAGGCCGCTCCCAGCCTCAGTGGACCAAGCCGCCTCCAGCATTCCCGGAAAAAATCCCGCAGCAACCATTGCCCTGCACGCCTCGCCCCTCTATCATATCTTCCTGACAATCTGGTGAGTATCTTATCCAGAGTGGCTGAGGGTACAGGCCCTGCGATGCCACAGCAACCGGCTTCCCCCAGGAAGTGCTGGTGCTACCTCCTGCCCGGGACTCCCGGGAGAGATAAGATCGTGTGCCTCACACGCCTCTTCTTCTCGATCAGACCCGCGCGATCGACCCCGATCACCGCGGTCTTCCTTCCTGGATGATACACACCTCCACAACAATGACCGCCAGGACCAGCGCGAGTGCCTCGGCCTGGCCGTGAATTGCTTAAGGGAGGGTCCTTCGTGTCGTCTTCTTTTGTCCGCGGAATGAAGTGCCGGCTGTGCGGCAAGCTGTATCCGGTCGGTCCGATCCAGTTCTGCGAGGAGGATTTCGGCCCCCTCGAGGTCGATTACGATTACACCGCCATCGCCGAGGCCGTCAGCCGGGAAAAGATCGCCCATCGGCCCTGGAACATGTGGCGCTACGAGGAGCTGCTGCCCCTGGACCGGGAGCCGACCGTTGGCACGCAGGTCGGGGGCACGCCGTTGCTCAAGGCGGATCGGCTGGCCGCCGCCCTGGGCGTCGAGAAGCTCTGGCTCAAGAACGACGCCGTCAACTTCCCCACGCTGTCGTTCAAGGACCGCGTCGTGGCCGTAGCCCTGAGCAAGGCCAAGGAAATGGGCTTCACCACCGTCGGCTGCGCCTCCACCGGCAACCTGGCCAACAGCGTCGCCGCCAACGCCGCCGCGGCGGGTCTGAGCAGTTACATCTTCGTGCCGGCCGATCTGGAGCGCTCCAAGATCCTCAATACCAGCGTCTACGGAGCCCATCTGATCGGCGTCCGCGGCACCTATGACGAGGTCAACCGGCTCTGCACCCAGGTGGCCTTCAAGTTCGGCTGGGCGTTCGTCAACATCAACCTCCGGCCGTTCTACGCCGAGGGGTCCAAGTCGATGGGCTTCGAGATCGCCGAGCAGCTGGGCTGGCGCACCCCACAGCACGTCGTCTGCCCGATGGCCGGCGGCAGCCTGATCGGCAAGATCCACAAGGCGTTTCACGAGCTGCACAAGGTCGGCCTGCTGGAGCAGGAGCCCCGCTGCAAGATGTACGGGGCTCAGGCTAGCGGGTGTAGTCCGATCAGCACGGCGGTCAAGAACGGCTGGGACTCCCATCGCCCGGTGCGCAAGCCCTGCACCATCGCCAAGTCGCTGGCCATCGGCGACCCGGCCGACGGCTACTTCGCTGCCCGGGTCATCCGCGAGACCGGCGGCTGGTCCGAGGACGTCTCCGATCAGGAGATCGCCCAGGCGATGGTCCTGCTCGGCCAAACCGAGGGCGTCTTCGCCGAGACGGCCGGCGGCGTCACCGTGGCCGTGGCCCGCAAGCTGATCGAGCAGGGGCGGATTCCGCGCGACGAGGAGATCGTCCTGTGCATCACCGGCAACGGCCTCAAGACGCAGGACGCCGTGGTGGACTACCTGGAAAAGCCCGCGGTCATCGGGCCGACCCTGGAGGAGTTCGAGCCGCTGGTGGCCGGGGAAGCGGTGTTGGTGTAAACTGCGTTCGTCCGAGCCGCGCACGCAGCGCAGCGGAGTAAGCGGCCCGCAGGAAGACCGCTTACTCCGCTGCGCTGCGTGCGCGGCTCAGAAAGAAAATCGTCCTTCGGAGGATAAGATATGTCCGTGAAGGTTCAGATTCCCACCCCGATGCGGCAGCACACCGAGGGCAAGACCACCGTCGAGGCCCAGGGCAGCACGGTCCAGGCGGTGCTCGCCGACCTGGGAGCGAAGTATCCCGCCCTCACCGGCCGGCTGTTCGACAACGGCCAGCTGCGCCGGTTCATCAACCTGTTCCTCAACAACGAGGACATCCGTTACCTGTCCAACCTGGAAACGCCCGTCAAGGACGGCGACGAGCTGGCCATCATTCCCGCGGTCGCTGGAGGTTGACATGGCGGACGAGGACGACGCCGGCCTGCCGGCGCCGGATGCCCAGGTGCCGGAAGGGGCGGCGGTCTTTCCCGAGATCCCCGAGGAGCTGGGCGTCGATCCCCTGTTCCTGGCCATGCTGCATGCCACCGTCTTCCTGGCCGGCTCGACCGAGGAGGTCGTCAACGGCGAGGCCGCCGACGAGGCGGTGCAGGCGATGGCCGGGTATCTGCGGCGGCTGACGGGGAAGGAGCTGGCCCGGGTGCGCGAGGACCTGGAGTGTCTGGTGGGTTACGCCCGGCAATGCGAGTGGCCACGGGAGATGGTGCGCTTCCTCAAGAGCTTCCTGGCCGACTACGGCATCAGCCGTTAGCCCGACGCGCCAGCGAGGGAGAGGACAAAACCCTCGCTGGCGCGTCGGGCTAACGGCCGACTACGGCATCAGCACGGGAGAGACGAAATGACGCGGGATGGGTCGCTGGAACGCTACAGCCGGCAGATGCGCTTTCACGGCATCGGCGAGGAGGGCCAGCGCCGCCTGGAGCGCGCCCGGGTCACCCTCTGTGGCTGTGGGGCCCTCGGCACCGTCCTGGCCAACGCTCTCGTCCGGGCCGGCGTCGGGCATCTGCGGCTGATCGACCGCGACTTCATTGAGATGAGCAACCTCCAGCGGCAGGTGCTTTTCGACGAGCATGACGTGGCCGAGAACCTGCCCAAGGCCGAGGCCGCTGCTCGCAAGCTCGCCGCCATCAACTCCAGCGTCCACGTCGAGCCGGTCGTCACCGACATCGATCGGACCAACATCCTGGAGCTGTGCTCCGACGCCGACCTGATCCTCGATGGGACGGACAATTTCGAGATCCGCTATCTGATCAACGACGTGGCGGTCAAGCTGAACAAGCCCTGGGTCTACGGTGGCTGCATCGGCAGCCACGGTCAGACCATGACCATCCTGCCCGGCCAGACGCCGTGCCTGCGCTGCGTCTTCGAGGCAGCCCCCGCCCCGGGCGAAACCGGCACCTGCGAGACGGCCGGCGTGCTGGGGCCGATCGTCAACGTGATCGCCAGCTACCAGGCAGCCGAGGCGATGAAGGTCCTGACGGGGCACCTGGAACAGGTCAACCGGGAGCTGCTGTACTTCGACCTGTGGGAGAACACATTCCGCCGGATCAAGATTGCCCCGCTGCTTGGCAAGGTCGATTGTCCCTGCTGCGGTCAGCGCCGCTTCGAGTGGCTGGAGGGAGCGTTCGGCTCGCAGACCACCAGCCTGTGCGGCCGCAATGCGGTGCAGGTGTCACAGCGGTCGGCGAGCAAGCTCAATTTCGAGGGACTGGCCCGAGACCTGGAACAGCTGGGCACGGTCAGCTACAACCGCTTCCTGCTCAAGTTCAACGCAGAAGGGTTCGAGTTCACCGTCTTCCCGGATGGCCGAGCGATCATCAAAGGCACCTCTGACGAGGACAGGGCCCGGTCGCTCTACGCGCGGTACATCGGACATTAGTGCGGTCCCGCCACCGTTTGCCACCAATGTTCCGCCATGCCCAGTGACAGCGTCATGCCGGTCCCGCCCGTGGCCGTCATGATCGTCACTCCTCGGTCGCGGCTGGGCCGTGAACACCGGCAAGCTCGGGTGCTTGCCATACAGGCCGTGCCAGCGGCCAGCAATCGTCCAGTCGGGCAACTGCACCATCCCACGCAGATAGTCCAGGATCAGCTGATCGATCTCGGTCTTGTCAAACGGCTCGATCGCCTCGTCGTACTCGTGGGAATCGCCGATGACGACCTCCCCCAGATGATTCTGGGATGCCATGACGTGGATGCCGTGACGGACGAACTGCGGCAACTCCTCCTCGATGCGTTGCCGCAGCCGGGGCAGCGACGGACAGACGCGGAATGTCGGATAGTGGCACAGCGTCAGCCCGCTGGCCAGGTGTGGGCCGAGAGTCCAGCCGGCCGGCTGCGGCACCGTGCGCATCATCTGCAGCTTGCAGCGGCGGATGCCCGAGCCGGCAAATACTTCGGGAAACAGCGTCTGGAAGTCGATACCGCCGGCCACGATCACCTGTTCCGCCTGCCAGGTGCGACCGTCCGCGGCGTGGACGTGCGGTGGGTCCACGGCCGTCACCGTCGTGCCGAAATGCACTTCCACCGGGTAGGTCCGGCTCAGGTACTCGGGAATGGTCGCGATCGCCTGGCGTGGATCGACGCACAGCTCGGTCGGACTCCAGAGGGCCCCGAGCAATCCGTCGGGACGCACGGCCGGCGACCGGCGGAGCGTTTCCGCGAGGGTCAGCAGCTGGCAGTCAAAACCCAGGCCGGCGGATTGGCTGACGAACTCCTCCAGCACTGCCAGCTCGTCGTCCCGGTAAGCCAGGTGCAAGGAACCACAAGCGTTGATCCAGAAGCCCGCCTGCCGGGCCAGTTCCAGCCACAGCTCCCGGCTGCGCAGGGCCCGCTGGTGCATCTCGCCGGGAGTCTGGCCGATGGGCCAGATCATGCCGAAGTTGCGGATGGACGCCCCCCGCGGCCTGGGGTCGCGGTCAAACAGGCCGACCGAAAGCCCACGCCGGGCGGCCGACAAGGCATGGGCCAAACCCACGATGCCGCCGCCGACCACCGCCACGTCCCGTTGTCGCCGCATCTGTTTTCTCTTCCTGGTCCTCGATCGTTCCTTTGTGACAGCGTAGGGAACCACTGCCAGGGACGCCAGCGTTCATCGCTGGCATGGTCATTCTTTCGGCGGTCTTGTGCCCACCCCTTGCAAATCGCCTCCCGACCGGAGAAGATAACTCCAGCTTGCCCTGATTGACCCGACCCGAAGCTGGACTTCTCAAATGAAGACACGCTCACGCGACGCCAAGCCAACGGCCGCCTCAACCGGCGTCACCGCAACCCCTCCCGCCGCGCACCAGGGCCAGACCCTCCCCGGTCCTGGTCGAGCCGTACCACCGCTGCACCGCGGCCGCTGGTGGCTGGCTGCCTTCGTCTTGCTGCTGGTTACGGTCGGCGTCGGTGCCTTTGCCCTGCTGAAGGAAGCGTCTCCCGAGGGGATGGTCTGGGTTCCCGGCGGAGACTTCGTGATGGGCGACGAACGCTTTGAGGATGCCGGGCCGCTGCACAAGGTCCACGTCGATGGCTTCTGGATGGACAAAACCGAGGTCACCAACGCCCAGTTCGCCCGCTTCGTCGAGGCCACCGGCTACAAGACCATCGCCGAACAGCAGCCCACCGAGCAGCAATATCCAGGTGCCAAGAAGGAGAACCTGGTTCCTGGCTCCATCGTCTTCGCGCCGCCCAGGGACTGCAATCTCAAGGAGTGCAAGGCGTGCGGCGAGTGTCGCTGGTGGATCTACAAACCCGGCGCCAGCTGGAAGCATCCCGAAGGGCCCGACACCGACCTCAAGGGCAAGGAGAATCACCCGGTGGTCCACATTGCTTACGTGGACGCCGTGGCTTACGCCAAATGGACCGGCAAGCGGCTGCCGACCGAGGCCGAGTGGGAGTTCGCGGCCCGCGGCGGTCTGGAGGGCAAACCCTATTACTGGGGCGACAAGCTGAAACCGGACGGCAAGTGGATGGCCAACATCTTCCAGGGCGACTTCCCCAACAAGAACACCGCCGAGGACGGCTACCGCACCACGGCCCCCGTGGGCTCGTTCCCGGCCAACGCCTATGGCCTGCACGACATGTCCGGCAACGTCTGGGAGTGGTGCAGCGACTGGTATCGGCCCGATTACTATGCCACCTGCCTCGCAGAGAAAATCCGCGACAATCCGCAAGGGCCGCGTGACAGCGTCGATCCAAACCGGCGCGGGGAACCCAAGCGCGTGCTGCGCGGCGGCTCGTTCGAGTGCAGCGACCAGTATTGCAACCGCTACCTGGCCGGGGCTCGGCACCACGGCTCACCGGATACGGGCGCGATGCACAACGGCTTCCGCTGCGTCAAGTCAAAATGAACCACAGAGGACACAGAGGACACAGAGAAAACCATCCCATGCGCGACTCCAGGCTTCCTTTTTTCCTCTCCCTCGTCTTCCTATCTTCTCTGTGTCCTCTGTGCCTCTGTGGTGAATCCTCTGGCCTGCGGCTGCCGGAGGGGTTCGAGGTGGTCGAGTGGGCCGACAGCAGCCTGGCCAACGACATTTACTGCCTCACCGTCGGCCCGTCCGGGCAGGTGGTCGTCTCGGGGCGCGGCTACGTCCGGCAGCTGGTCGATGAGAAAGGGGCCGGCAAGGCGACCCGGGCCCTGGACTTTGCCGAGGCACCGCGTGACGGGGCGATGGGCCTGTGCTGGGACGGCGACGACCTGTACTGCATGGGCGACGGTGGTTTGCGGCGGTATCGCCAGGCCGGCGGCGCGGGACGCACCAGACCGTCCGAGCTGCTGTATCCGTTCAAAACCGGCGGCGAACACAGCGCCCACGCCATCCTCCGCGGCCCGGACGGCTGGTTGTACGTCATCGGCGGCGACGGCACGGGCATCTCACGGAAGGAAGCGAGCCTGCCGACCTCGCCGATCAAGGAACCCATCGGCGGTGGCGTGGTTCGCTTCACCCCGGACTTTCGCGGCAGCGAGATCGTCGCCGACGGCTTCCGCAACGCCTACGGCATGGACTTCAACCCCGACGGCGAGCTGTTCACTTTCGACAGTGACAACGAACGCTGTGTCTCGCTGCCGTGGTACGAGCAGTGCCGCTTCTACCACGTTGCTGCGGGGAGCCATCATGGCTGGCAGGCCCATCAGCACGCCCAGACCTGGCGGCAGCCGCCGTATTTCCTCGACGTCACTCCGCCCGTGGCCCACTTGGAGCGCGGCTCGCCGACCGGTGTGGTCTGCTATCGGCATACACAGTTCCCGCCGCATTACCGGGGCGGCTTGTTCCTGCTCGACTGGACTTTTGGCCGGGTGTGGTTCCTGAAGCTGGAACGAGCCGGCAGTTCCTACACCGCTCAGCGTGAAGTGTTCCTGCAAGCCACCGGTGAGGACGGCTTCGCCCCCACGGCGGCTGCCGTCGATCCGCGCAACGGCGATCTGTACCTGAGCATCGGCGGCCGGGGCACTCGCGGTGCCGTGTATCGGATTCGCTATCCGCAAGGGGCAAAGTCGATCACGGCTGAGGGCGTGGCCCGGCTCCAGCCCGCACGGCGCATCCTGGACTGGAAGCCGGACCTGGCGGCCGTCACGGATCGAGAAGGCGACCGCCGGCAATCCAGGCGAGCGGCTGGAAGCACTGCAATGGCTGCTGCGCCACCGTGAACGGCTGGAGGCGAGCCAGGCGGAGCAGGCGGTCGAGACCAACCTGAAGCAAACCGACCGCTTGCTGCGTCAGGCAACCGCGCGGCTGCTGGCGAGCATGCCTCCGGAAAAGCAGCAGCAACTGAGCCTCCGAGCGAAGAAGCCCGAGGCACGGCTGACGGTGGGCCTGGCCCAGCACGGCGCCGTCCTGCTGGACCTGATCGCGGATTCGCGTCTTGCCCCACGGCTCCGCCTGGACGCCGTGCGCCTGCTCCAGTTGCATCTGGGCGACATTGGTGACAAGTCATCCAAGGGCACACTCTGGGAGGGCTACAGCCGGCGGCAGCCGAAGCCCGAGAGCAGCCCGGCGATGTGCCAGGCCCTGCGCGACAGCTTCCCTTCGGGACATGCCGATCTGGACCGCGAATTGCTCCGGACACTGGCTCTGCTCCAGGACGACAACCCGGACCTGCCGCCACACTTGACCGCCCGCTTGACCGAGGCGTCCCATCCAACTGACGATTTCCACGTCCTGACCGTGCTGGCCCGGCTGCGCGGCGGCTTTTCCGACGCGGTGGTCCGGCAGACCGCCCATGCTCTGCTGCGGCTCGACGCCAAGGTGATGGCTCGCAAGATGAACCGCGAACGCAACTGGGACGATCGCCTGCGGGAGCTGGTCGCGGCCCTGGTCCGCAAGGAGCCGAAGCTGCCACTCGCCCTGCTGGACGACAACGAGTTCGGCCGGGCCGACCACGTCTGTTTCGTGGAATCGCTCCGGACCGGACGCGACCGGGCGGCCGAGAAGTTCCTGGCGACGGCCCAGCGCGAGCCGAACTTTGCCTGGAATGCCGGCCTGATTGGACTGGTGGGTGAGTTGCCCGAGGAGCGCTCCTTGCCAATCCTGCGGAAGCTCTGGGGCCAGGCCGGGCAGGACGAGGCGATCCTGGAAGTGCTGGCGCGGAAGCCCCGTCTCGCCGACCGGGACCGGTTTGTCGAGAGCCTGAAGTCGGGCCGGATGCAAACGATCGCCGCCGCCGTGCAATCGCTGGCGTCGCTAAAGGTCAAGCTGACGCGGGACGAGGTGCTGGCCCTGGTGCTGGCCCTGCGCGGCCTGCCGCCAGGCAAGGAGGGCGAGCCGATCCGCAAGCACGTTCTGCCGCTGCTCAAGGCGCAGACGGACCAGGGCCTGCCCGACGCCGATGCCTGGAGCAAGTGGGTCGCCCGCACCTGGCCCGACTTTGCCCCACGGGTCCGCAACCTCGACGGCGTCGATGAAGGGGCCTGGGAGCGGCGGCTGGCGGGCATCGACTGGAGCCAGGGAACCAGCGAGGCCGGTCGGCAGGTGTTCGTCCGGGCGCAGTGCAGCAGCTGTCACTCGGGGTCTCAGGCCCTCGGCCCGGACCTCAAGGGCGTGTCCGGCCGCTTCTCGCGGGCCGACCTGTTCACCGCCATCCTCCAGCCGAGCAAGGAGGTGCCGCCGCGCTACCGCACCACGCTGCTGACCACCACCGCGGGCAAGACCTACCAGGGGATGATCGTCTACGAGGCGCTCGACAGCCTGATCCTGCAAACGGGGCCGCTAACCACGGTGCGCGTGACCGAGACGCAGATCAGCGAACGCCAGCCAAGTACGCGGTCGCTGATGCCGGCAGGCCTGCTCGACCGGCTCAGCGACCGGGAGATTGCCGATCTGTATGCGTATTTGAAGGGGTTGAAGTGATCCGCCAGGGGATCGTATCACAACCCCTCCCCCAGCCCCTCCCCGAAGCGGGGAGGGGAGCAAATCGGCCGGCTTGGCAAACCTCTGCCGGAGTGATACGATCATCCTGAACCAACCCTCTCATCCCGGCAAGGAGTGCCGCCATGCGAATCGTGTCGTGGGTCGTGTCTGCCATTCTTCTCGGTGTTGTGGCGACTGCTGCGCCAGGTCAGCCCGGGATACCTCTGCTCCCAAACCCAAAGTTCGTGCCGGCGCCTGAGGCCCCTCGCGCCTCTATCTTGGGCGCTCACGCTGCCGTGAACCCTGCCCCGGTCGTCACGGACGAACAGAAGCTGCGGGGTGCTGGCCTGCGCGTCGATGGCCCGTCCCTGGTGGAGTTCTTTCGGCAACGTGCTTCGCAGGCCACGGACCCCGAAGAGATTAACCCCTGGATCAAGCGCCTGGTGGATGAGGATGTCGCGGTCCGCTCCCGGGCGGCACGAGTGTTACTGGGCCGCGGCGCTGCCGCGTTGCCTCTGCTGCGGCGGGCGGCCAACGACCTGGGCAACCCCGAACTGGCAAGCCAGGCCCAGCGCTGCCTGCGGTTGATCGAAGGAGAAGGCACAACGGTTGTGCCGGCCGCTGCCGTACGCCTGCTGGTCCAGCGCAAGCCAGCCGGGGCCGTGGAAGCGCTGCTGGACTACCTGCCGGCGGCGGAGACTCCCGCCCTTATCGAGGAAGTGGCCAGCGCCTTGACCGCTCTGGCGTATCCCAACGACAAGCCGCACTCCGCCTTGCTCGAAGCGCTGACCGACGCCGTGCCGCTGCGTCGTGCGGTGGCCGGCAGCGTCCTGGCCGGCAAGGACCACCCCCAGGCACGGCCGTACGTCCGCAAGCTGCTGCGTGATCCCAGGCCGCTGGTGCGGCTGCGTATCGGGCTGGCCCTGGCTGAAGCCAACGACCTGGACGGAGTGCCCGTGCTCATCGAGTTGCTGGCCGAGGCGCCTGCCCCGCAGCACAAGCCCATCGAGGAGCTGCTGCGTCGTCTGGCAGGCGAATGGGCGCCGACCACGCCACAAGGCGACGATGAGGTTGCCCGCCGCATTCGTCGTGGCGCCTGGGCCAGCTGGTGGCGCGAGAGCGACGGCCCGGCTCTGCTGGCCCAGCTGCGGCGGCATACGCTCAGCACCAAGGACCAGGCCAGGGTCCAGGCGCTCGATCGAGAAGCTGGGAGACGACGACTTTGAGGTGCGGCAGAACGCCTCGGGCGAACTGACCGAGTTTGGTGCGCTGGCCGTGCCGCTGCTGCGTGAAGCCAGCCACAGCACGGACGCGGAACGGGCCCGCCGAGCCGAGGAGTGTCTCAAGGACATTGCCGACAAGGGTGGCAAACCTCTGCCGGAACCTGTCTTGCGGCTGCTGAGCGTGCGCAAGCCAGCCGGGGCCGTGGAGGCGATCCTCGACTATCTGCCCTTTGCCGACACTGAGCAGAGGAGAGAAGAGGCACGGACGGCCCTGGCGGTCCTGGCGGTGCGTGAGGGTCGGTTGGAGCCGGCGTTGCTGCGGGCGCTGGAAGATCCGCTGCCGCTGCGGCGGCTGACCGCCGCGGAGGCCATCCTGGCGGCGAGCCCCCTGGAGCAGCGGGACGCCGTGCGCAAGCTGCTGCGTGACAGCGACCCGCTGGTGCGGCTGCGTACCGCCGTGGCCCTGGCCGTCAAGCGTGATCGGGAAGCGATCCCGGTGCTGATCGAGTCGCTAGCCGAGGAACCCTCCGACGCCAGCGGCGATGCGGAGGAAATCCTGTACCGCCTGGCCGGAGAAAATGGACCGAAGACGTTGCCGGTCAGCGGCACCGCCGACCGCCGCCAGCGCCGCGATGCCTGGGCGGCTTGGTGGAAGGCGTCCGGTTCGTCGGTCGATCTGGCCGTGCTTGAGAACCACACGCGCTTGCTGGGGTATACACTTCTGATAAGTTCGGCGGCCGGTCGGGTGCTAGAACTGGGCCGGGACGGCAAGCCGCGCTGGGTCATTGCCGGGCTGGCGAATCCGTTGGATGCCGTCATTCTGTCCGGTGACCGCGTGCTGATCGCGGAATACACCGGCAAGCGTGTGACCGAACGCGATTTCCAGGGCAAGATCCTCTGGCAAAAGGACGGGCTGGGAGCCGATCCGGTCAACGTGCAGCGTCTGGCCAACGGCAACACCTTTATCGCCACGGAGAAGGAGTTGCTTGAGGTCGATCGCGCCGGCAAGACGGTCTGGAGCCAGTCTTTTCCGAACCTCATGGCAGCGTCCAGATCTCGGGATGGCAGCATCACGTGCCTGGACCAGGCTGGCCAGTGTGTTCGGCTCTCCTCTGACGGCAAGGAACTGAAGCGGTTTCCTTCCGGAGACAAGGCAGTTTATCACGGCTGCCTCGAAGTGACGGCCAACGGCCGGATCTTGATCGCGCAGCACAATGAGAACAGGGTAATAGAAATGGACGCCGAAGGCAGAGTTCTCTGGCAAGCCGCGGCACCGAAAATTGCCAGAGCCACGCCTATGCCCAACGGGCACGTACTGGTCGCCAGCTGCGACAATCAGCTGGTGACCGAACTGGATCGAGCCGGAAAGGTCGTTTGGGAATACAAGACCGGCATGCCGGTCTCGCGAGCCCGGCGGCGCTGACCTGTCCGCTCCCTATGATGGGGATTCCGACCACCCTTGGGCACTCGCCCCATTCAGGCCAGGAGAGCCTCCATGCGCAACGTAGTGCGGCTGGTGTTCGCCCTCGTTCTTTTCTGCGTGGCTTCCACGGCGTTTGGCCGGCAGCCGGGCGATCTTCCCAGAGCCCGAGTCGTTCCCGTGGGGCCTTCGTCAGCGGCCCCGGCTGCTGGGGATTCCGGCTCTCCCGCCCAGGACGAAGAGAGACTCCGGACCGCGGGGCTGCGCGTCGATGGGCCGTCCCTGGTGGAGTTCTTGCGGCAGCGGGCTCAACTGGAGACCGACCCCGACGGGCTCAACGCCTGGATCAGGCGGCTGAATGACGCTGATCCGGGAGTCCGCTCGCGTGCCGCGCGCACCTTGCTGGGTCGCGGCAAGGCGGCGCTGCCCCTGCTGCATCGCGCGGCCAACGATCTGGGCGACCCCGAACTGGCTGGCCGGGCGCAGCACTGTATCGAGGTCATCGAATGGCAAGGTAGCACCTTGCCGGCCGCGGCCGCACGGCTGCTGGCCCATCACAAACCGGCCGGGGCGGTGGAAGCGCTGCTGGCCTATCTGCCCGCCGCCGAGACTCCTGCCCTCGTCGAGGAAGTGGCCAGCGCCCTCACGGCCCTGGCTTATCCGGACGACAAACCGCACGCCGCTTTGCTCGCAGCGCTCACCGACGCCGTGCCGCTGCGTCGCGCCGTGGCCGGCAGCGCACTGGCCGGCAAGGATCATCCCCAAGCACGACCAGCCGTTCGCAAGCTGCTGCGTGATCCCAGGCCGCTGGTCCGTCTCCGTGTCGCGCTGGCCCTGGCCGAGGCCAACGACCTCGAAGGCGTGCCCGTTCTGATTGATCTGCTGGCAGAGGTTGTGCCGCCGCGGGACAAGCCCATCGAGGAACTGCTGCGGCGGCTGGCGGGCGAATGGGCGCCGACGCCGCCGGCCGGAGACGATGCGGTCGCCCGGCGGATTCGCCGGGACAGCTGGGCCGTCTGGTGGCGCGACAGCGATGGCCCCGCCCTGCTGGCCGAAGTGCGCAGCCACACCCTGAGCGGCAAGGACCAGGCCCGGGTGCTGGACCTGATCGACAAACTGGGCGCCGACGACTTCGAGATGCGGCAGAATGCTTCCGGCGCGTTGACCGAGTTCGGGGCCCGGGCCGTGCCGCTGCTGCGGGAAGCCACGCACAGTCCCGATGCGGAACGGGCACGGCGGGCCGAAACGTGTCTGCAGGAGATTGCCGACAAGGGCGGCAAACCCTTGCCGGAACCCGTGTTGCGGCTGCTGAGGGTGCGCAAACCGGCCGGCGCGGTGGAGGCGTTGCTGGCTTATCTGCCCTTTGCCGACAACGAGCAACGAAGTGAGGAGGTGCGCCAGACGCTGGCGTCCCTGGCGGTGCGTGAGGGCCAGCTGGAACCAGCCTTGTCGCGGGCGCTGGAAGATCCACTGCCGCTGCGGCGGCTGGCCGCTGCCGAGGCCATCCTGGCAGCGGGAGCCCTGGAGCAACGGGACGCCGTGCGCAAACTGCTGCGTGACGGTGATCCGCTGGTGCGGCTGCGGACCGCCCTGGCCCTGGCCGTCAAGCGTGATCGGGAAGCGATCCCGGTGCTGATCGAGTCGCTGGCCGAGGAACCCTCCGACGCCAGCAGCGAAGCGGAGGAAATCCTGTATCGCCTGGCCGGCGAGGGCGGGCCGAAGGTCGAGCCGGCCGGCGACACAGCCGGTCGGCATCAGCGCCGTGACGCCTGGGCGGCCTGGTGGAAGGCGTCCGGTTCGTCGGTCGATCTGGCCGTGCTGGAGAACCACGTGCGCCAACTGGGGTACACGCTCCTGGCAATGGGGGAAAGTGAAAAGGATGGTCAGGTGCTGGAACTGGGCCGGGACGGCAAGCCGCGCTGGATCATTACCGGGCTGGCGGCTCCAGTAGACGCCTACGTCCTTCCCGGCGATCGCGTGCTGATCGCGGAATACCTCCTCAAGCGTGTGACCGAACGCGATTTCAAGGGCAACATCCTCTGGCAGCGAAACCTGGGCACCCATCCGGTCAACGCGCAGCGTCTGGCCAATGGCAACACCTTCATCGCCACGGACAACGAGTTGCTCGAGGTCGATCGCGCCGGCAAGACCGTCTGGAGTCAGGCTTTCTCGAACCTTCCGGCGGCGTACAAATCCCGGGATGGCAGCATCACTTGCCTGGACGGCAGTGGCCAGTGTGTTCGCCTCTCCTCGGCCGGCAAGGAACTGAAGCGGTTTCCTTCTGGAACCTCCGAAGTGAGCGTCGGTGGCATCGACGTGCTGGCCAATGGCCGGATCTTGATCGCGCAGCGCAAGGAGAACCGGGTAGTGGAACTGGACGCCGAAGGCAAAGTCCTCTGGCAAACCGCCGCGCCGGGAAGTTTCTCGGCCACACGCCTGCCCAACGGGCATACGCTCGTTGCCAGCACCGACAACAAGATAGTGACCGAACTGGACCGGGCCGGAAAGGTCGTCTGGGAACACAAGGCGGGGATGGAGGTCTTCCGAGCGCGACGGCGCTGACCGGCCTGTCCGCTCCCCCGGCAGCGGGGATTCCGACCACCCTTGGGAACTCGCCCCCTTCAGGCCAGGAGAGCCTCCATGCGCAGCGTATCGCGGTTGACGTTCGCCCTCGTTCTTTTCTGCGTGGCTTCCGCGGCGTTTGGCCGGCAGCCGGGCGATCTTCCCAAAGGCCGAGTCGTTCCCCTGGGGCCTTCGTCAGCGGCCCCGTCTGCCGGGGATTCCGGCTCTCCCGCCCAGGACGAAGAGAGACTCCGGACCGCGGGGCTGCGCGTCGATGGGCCGTCCCTGGTGGAGTTCTTGCGGCAGCGGGCTCAACTGGAGACCGACCCCGACGGGCTCAACGCCTGGATCAGGCGGCTGAATGACGCTGATCCGGGAGTCCGCTCGCGTGCCGCGCGCACCTTGCTGGGTCGCGGCAAGGCGGCGCTGCCCCTGCTGCATCGCGCGGCCAACGATCTGGGCGACCCCGAACTGGCTGGCCGGGCGCAGCACTGTATCGAGGTCATCGAATGGCGAGGCAGCGCCGTTGCCGGCCGCGGCCGCACGGCTGCTGGCCCATCACAAGCCTGCCGGGGCGGTGGAAGCGCTGCTGGCCTACCTGCCCGCCGCCGAGACTCCTGCCCTCGTGGAGGAAGTGGCCCGCGCCCTCACGGCCCTGGCTTATCCGGACGACAAACCGCACGCCGCCTTGCTCGCCGCGTTGACCGACGCCTTGCCGCTGCGTCGCGCCGTGGCCGGCAGCGCCCTGGCCGGCAAGGATCATCCCCAGGCACGACCAGCCGTTCGCAAGCTGCTGCGCGATCCCAGGCCGCTGGTGCGTCTGCGTGTCGCCCTGGCCCTGGCCGAGGCCAATGACCTCGAAGGGGTGCCCGTTCTGATTGATCTGCTGACTGAGGTTGCGCCGCCGCGGGACAAGCCCATCGAGGACCTGCTGCGGCGGCTGGCGGGCGAATGGACGCCGACGCCGCCGGCCGGAGACGATGCGGTCGCCCGGCGGATTCGCCGCGACAGCTGGGCCGTCTGGTGGCGCGACAGCGATGGCCCCGCCCTGCTGGCCGAAGTGCGCAGCCACACCCTGAGCGGCAAGGACCAGGCCCGGGTGCTGGACCTGATCGACAAACTGGGCGCCGACGACTTCGAGATGCGGCAGAATGCTTCCGGCGCGTTGACCGAGTTCGGGGCCCGGGCCGTGCCGCTGCTGCGTCAAGCCAGGCACAGTCCCGATGCGGAACGGGCAAAGCGTGCGGAAGAGTGTCTGAAGGATATTGCCGACAGGGGCAGCAAACCCTTGCCGGAACCCGTGTTGCGGCTGCTGAGGGTGCGCAAGCCTGCCGGGGCCGTGGAGGCGTTGCTGGATTATCTGCCTTTTGCCGACAACGAGCAACGAAAAGATGAGGCTCGCAAGGCGCTGGTGGCTCTGGCGGTGCGTGAAGGCCGGCTGGACCCCGCCTTGTCGCGGGTGCTGGAAGATCCGCTGCCGCTGCGGCGGCTGGCCGCTGCCGAGGCCATCCTGGCAGCGAGTCCCCTGGAGCAGCGGGATGCCGTGCGCAAGCTGCTGCGGGACGCTGATCCGCTGGTGCGGCTGCGTACCGCCGTGGCCCTGGCCGTCAAGCGTGATCGGGAAGCGATCCCGGTGCTGATCGAGTCGCTGGCCGAGGAACCCTCCGACGCCAGCGGCGAAGCGGAGGAACTCCTGTCCCGTCTGGCCGGCGAGGGCGCGCCGAAGGTCGAGCCGACCGGGGGCACGGCCGGTCGCCGCCAGCGCCGTGACGCCTGGGCCGGCCTGGTGGAAGGAGTCCGGTTCGTCGGTCGATCTGGCCGTGCTGGAGAACCACACGCGCCTGCTGGGGTACACCCTCCTGGCAATGGGAGGAAAAGGATGGTCAGGTGCTGGAACTGGGCCGGGACGGCAAGCCGCGCTGGATCATTACCGGGCTGGCGATTCCGGTAGACGCCCACGTCCTTCCCGGCAACCGTGTGCTGATTGCCGAGATCCAGGGCAAGCGTGTAACCGAACGCGATTTCCAGGGCAAGATCCTCTGGCAAAAGGAGAGGCTGGAAGCCAGGCCGGTCAACGCGCAGCGTCTGGCCAATGGCAACACCTTTATTGCCACGGAGGCCGGGTTGCTTGAGGTCGATCGAACCGGCAAGACCATCTGGAGTCAGGCTTTTCCGAACCTCATGGCAGCGTACAAATCCCGGGATGGCAGCATCACCTGCTTTGACAAAGCTGGCCAGTGTGTTCGCCTCTCCTCGGCCGGCAAGGAGCTGAAGCGGTTTCCTTCGGGAAGCTCCGACTTGAGAGTTGGTGGCATTGACGTGACGGCCAATGGCCGGATCTTGATCGCGCAGCGCAAGGAGAACAGGGTGTCGGAACTGAACGCCGAAGGCAAAGTCCTTTGGCAAGCCGCCGCGCCGGGAATTTTCTCGGCCACACGCGTGCCCAACGGACATACGCTCGTTGCTGGCCGCGATACCAAGCTGGTGACCGAACTGGACCGGGCCGGAAAGGCCGTCTGGGAACACAAGGTGGAGAAGGAGGTCTTTCGGGCGCGGCGGCGCTGACCGGCCTGTCCGTTCCCCTTGGCGGGGGTTACGATCATCCTTGAGGAAACCCTTCCATACCTGACCAGGAGTGCTTCCATGCGCAGCGTATCGTGGCTGGTGTTGGCGATCCTTCTTTTCCTGCGGGGCTGCCGCGGCGCTTGGCCGACAGCCGGGTGATCTTCCCAAAACCCGAGTCGTCTCTGTGGGATCCTCGCCCGCCCTGCCAGCCGGGGATTCCAGTTCCCCCAGCCAGGACGAAGAGAAACTCCGGACGGCGGGCCTGCGTGTCGATGGCCCGTCCCTGGTGGAGTTCTTTCGGCAACGGGCCCAACTGCAAGCCGACCCGGAAGAGCTCAACACCTGGATCAGGCGTCTGAATGACGCGGACCCGGAAGTCCGTTCTCGTGCCGCAGGCAAGTTGCTGGGCCGAGGCACGGCGGCCTTGCCCCTGCTGCGTCGCGCGGCCAACGACCTGGGCGACCCCGAACTGGCTGACCGGGCCCGGCACTGCATCGAGCTGATCGACAGGCACGGCACGACGACCGTGACAACGGCCGCGGCCGTTCGCCTGCTGGTCCAGCAGAAACCGGCCGGGGCCGTGGAAGCGCTGCTGGCCTATCTTGCCGGCTGCCGAGACTCCCGCTCTTGTGGAGGAAGTGGCCCGGGCCCTGACCGCAATGGCTTATCCTGACGAGAAACCGCATGCCGCCTTGCTCGCAGCGCTCACGGATGCCTTACCGCTGCGCCGTGCCGTGGCCGGTTGGGCCCTGGCCGGCAAGGACCATCCCGAAGCCCGGCCGTACGTCCGCAAGCTGCTGCGCGATCCCAAACCGCTGGTGCGTCTCCGCGTCGCCCTGGCCCTGGCCGAGGCCAACGACCTCGAAGGAGTGCCCGTTCTGATTGATCTGCTCGCCGAAGTTCCACCTCCGCGGCACAAGGCCATCGAGGAGCTGCTGGGCCGGCTGGCGGGCGAATGGGCACCGACTGCACCACAAGGCGACGATGCGGTTGCCCGCCGGATTCGTCGTGGTGCCTGGGCCAGCTGGTGGCGCGAGAGCGACGGCCCGGCTCTGCTGGCCCAGGTACGTCGGCACACGCTCAGCAGCAGCGGCCAGGCCAAGGTGCTGACCCTGATCGAAAAACTGGGAGCTGACGCCTTCGAGGTGCGCCAGACCGCCTCCAGGGCGTTGACCGAGTTTGGCACGCTGGCCGTGCCGCTGCTGCGCGAGGCCACCCGCGGCACGGATGCGGAACGGGCCCGGCGGGCCGAAACGTGTCTGCAGGAGATTGCCGACAAGGGCAGCAAACCCTTGCCGGAACCTGTGTTGCGGCTGCTCAGCCTGCAGAAGCCGGCTGGTGCCGTGGAGGCCTTGCTGGACTATCTGCCCTTTGCCGAAATCGAAGAGCGCAGCGCCGAGGTCCGCACCGCGCTGGCCTCCCTTGGGGTGCGTGCCGGCCGATTGGAGCCGGCCCTGGTGCGGGCGCTGGCAGATCCAAAGCCGCTGCGCCGGCTGGCCGCGGCCGAGGCCATCCTGGCAGCGGGCGCCCTGGAGCAACGCGACAACGTGCGCAAGCTGCTGCGGGACAATGACCCGCGCGTCCGGCTGCGCACCGCCCTGGCCCTGGCAATGAAGCGCGACCCCGAAGCGATCCCGGTCCTGATCGAGGCGGTGGCCGAAAAGCCCTCCCCCGACAACGGCGAAGCGGAGGAAATGCTGTACCGGCTGGCCGGCGACCGCGTTCCGAAGCTGGAGCTGGCTTCGGACGCTGCCGGCCGCCGCCAGCGCCGCGATGCCTGGGCCGGCTGGTGGAAGGAGAACGCTTCCTCGGTCGATCTGGCCGTGCTCGAGGACCACACACGCCTGCTGGGGTACACGCTCCTGGTCGAGGGAAACAACCCCGGCAGGGTGATGGAACTGGGACGAGATGGGAAGCCACGCTGGGTCATTTCCGGTTTGCTCTTTCCCGTGGACGCCTACGTCCTTCCCGGCAACCGTGTGCTGATTGCCGAGTGCCAGGGCAAGCGTGTGACCGAACGCGATTTCAAGGGCAACATCCTGTGGCAAAAGGAGGGGCTGGGAAGCAAAACGTGCAACGCCCAGCGGTTGAGCAATGGCAACACCTTCATCGCCACGGATAACGAATTGCTGGAAGTTGATCGCAGTGGCCGGACCCTCTGGAGTCGGCCTTTTCCGAACCTGCACGCGGCGTACAAATCTCCCGATGGCGTCATCACCTGTCTGGACGGTGCCGGCCAGTGCATCCGGCTCTCCTCCGACGGCAGGGAACTGAAGCGGTTTCCTTCGGGGCGCTCCCAGACCAACTGGCATTATTCCGGCATCGACGTGACGGCCAACGGCCGGATCTTGATCTCCCAGGTCGGCGTGGACAGACTCTTGGAAGTGGATACCGAAGGCAAATCTCTCTGGCACGCTCCGGCGCCGGGAATCATCACGGCCACGCGCCTGCCCAACGGCCACGTGCTGGTTGGCAGCATCAATCAGCCGTTAACCGAACTGGACCAAGCGGGCAAGGTCGTCTGGGAATACAAGGCCGGGATGGTGGTCTGGCGGGCCCGGCGGCGCTGACCGGCCTGTCCCTTCCCCCTTGTGGGGGTTACGATGATCCCTGGGAACCCCGTCTCATCCAGGCCAGGAGAGCCTCCATGCGCAGCGGATCGTGGTTGGTGTTCGCCCTCCTTCTTTCTCCTGGAGCTTCCGCGGCCCCGGTTGTCGCGGATCTCGACTCCGTCAGCCAGGACGAGCAGACGCTCCGCTCGGCCGGCCTGAGTGTCGATGGCCCGTCCCTGGTGGAGTTGTTCCGGCAACGGGCCCAGCTGGAAGCCGACCCGGAAGGGCTCAACACCTGGATCAGGCGTCTGAACGACGCGGACCCTGAAGTGCGTACTCGTGCCGCAAACCGGCTGCTGGGCCGAGGCACGGTCGCCTTGCCCCTGCTGCGTCGCGCGGCCAACGACCTGGGCGAGCCGGAACTGGCCGGCCGGGCCCAGCACTGCATCGACTTGATCGAAAGGCAATCTCCGCCGACCGTGACGCCGGTCGCCGCCGTTCGCCTGCTTTTGCATCGCAAACCGGCCGGTGCGGTGGAAGCGCTGCTGGCCTATCTGCCGGCGGCCGAGACTCCCGCCCTGGTGGAGGAAGTGGCCAGTGCCCTGACAGCACTGGCTTATGCTGACGACAAACCGCACCCTGCCTTGCTGGCAGCGCTGACCGACAACCTGCCGCTGCGTCGCGCCGTGGCCGCAAGCGCCCTGGCCGGCAAGGAGCATCCCCAGGCCCGGCAGGCCGTCCACAAGCTGCTGCGTGATCCCAGGCCGCTGGTCCGACTCCGCGTTCGCCCTGGCCCTGACCGAGGCCAACGATCTGGACGGCGTGCCCGTGCTGATTGATCTGCTGGCTGAGGTGGCCCCCCAACAGCACAAGCCCATCGAGGACCTGCTGAGCCGGCTGGCTGGCGGCTGGACGCCCACCACGCCCCTGTGTGATGAGGAGGCGGCCCGCCGCATTCGCCGCAGTGCCTGGGCTGGCTGGTGGCAGAACAGCGACGGCCCCGCTCTGCTGGCCCAGGTGCGACGCCACGTGCTCAGCGGCAAGGACCAGGCGAAGGCGCTGGCCCTGATCGAGAAGCTGGGGGATGACTCCTTCGAGGTGCGCCAGACCGCCTCCGCGGCGTTGACCGAGTTCGGCGCCCTGGCCGTGCCGCTGCTGCGTCAGGCCAGCCGCAGCACCGATGCGGAACGGGCCCGGCGGGCCGAGACGTGTTTGCAGGAGATTGCCGACAAGGGCGGCAAACCGTTGCCGGAACCGGTCTTCCGGCTGCTGAGCCTGCGCAAGCCGGCCGGTGCCGCGGAGGCGTTGCTGGACTATCTGCCTCATGCCGAGATCGAACAGCGCAGCGTCGAGGTGCGGCAGGCGCTGGCGGCCCTGGCGGTGCGCGAGGGTCGGCTTGAGCCAGCCCTGGTGCGGGCGCTGGCAGATCCATTGCCCTTGCGGCGACTGGCCGCTGCCGAGGCCATCCTGGCAGCAGGTGCCCTGGAGCAACGGGACGCCGTGCGCAAGCTGCTGCGGGACGCTGATCCGCTGGTGCGGCTGCGAACCGCCGTGGCCCTGGCCGTCAAGCGTGATCGGGAAGCAATCCCGGTGCTGATCGAGTCGCTGGCCGAGGAACCTTCCGACGCCAGCGCCGAAGCGGAGGGACTGCTGTACCGTCTGGCTGGCCAAGGCGGGCCGAAACTCGAGCAGGCTGAGGGCGCGGCTGGTCGTCGCCAGCGCCGTGACGCCTGGGCTGCCTGGTGGAAGGAGGCCGGTTCGTTGGTCGATCTGGCCGTTCTGGAGAACCACACGCGCCTGCTGGGGTTCACGCTCCTGGCAATGGGGGTAAAGGATGGTCAGGTGCTGGAACTGGGCCGGGATGGCAAGCCACGCTGGATCATTACCGGGCTGGCAGCTCCGGTAGACGCCCACGTCCTGCCCGGAGACCGCGTTCTGATTGCGGAGTACGAGGGGAGCCGTGTGACCGAACGCGATTTCAAGGGCAACATCCTCTGGCAAAAGGATGGGTTGGCAGCCAGTCCGGTCAACGTGCAGCGTCTGGCCAACGGCAATACCTTTATCGCCACGGAGAACGAGTTGCTTGAGGTCGATCGCGCCGGCAAGACCGTCTGGAGTCAGGCTTTTCCGAACCTCGATGCGGCGTGCAAATCTCGGGATGGCAGCATCACCTGCCTGGCGTACGACCAATGCATTCGCCTCAGTTCCGCCGGGAAGGAACTGAAGCGTTTTCCATTCGGCGGCAGGCCGACGTACAAGAGCGCAATCGACGTGTCGGCCGACGGCCGGATCTTGATTGCACTGCACAACCAGGTATCGGAAGTGGACGGCGAAGGCAAGGTCCTCTGGCAGGCCTCGGCACTGGGAATCGCCACGGCCACGCACTTGCCCAACGGCCACGTGCTCGTTGCCGGCGGCTTCCGGGAGGTAATCATGGAACTGGATCGGGCGGGCAAGGTCGTCTGGGAACACAAGGCGGGGATGCGGGTCTGGCGGGCCCGGCGGCGCTGACCGGCCTGTCCGTTCCCCCTTGTGGGGGTTACGATAATCCCTGGAAACGCCGTCTCATCCAGTCCAGGAGAGCCTCCATGCGCAGCGGATCGTGGCTGGTGTTCACCCTCATTCTTGTCTGCGTGACCTCCCTGGCGCTCGGCCGCCAGCCTGGCAATTCTCCCCGAGGCCCAACTGCTGGGGGAGCTTCGGCATCCGCCCCAGCTGCCAGGAAGCCTCCCACGGTCAGCGAGGACGAAGAGGAACTCCGGTTGGTAGGCCTGCAAGTCGATGGTCCGTCCCTGGTGGAGTTCTTTCGGCAACGGGCCGCGGTCCCCGCCGACCCCAAAGGGCTCCAGCCCTGGATCAGGCGTCTGAACGATGTGGACCCCGAAGTGCGGACTCGTGCCGCACACCGGCTGCTGGGCCGAGGCACGGTCGCCTTGCCCCTGCTGCGTCGCGTCGCCAATGACCTGGGCGACCCTGAACTCGCTGACCGAGCCCAGCACTGCATCGACTTGATCGAAAGGCGCTCTCCGACGAACGTGACGCCGGTCGCCGCCGTTCGCTTGCTTCTGCATCGCAAACCGGCCGGGGCCGTGGAAGCGCTGCTGGCCTATCTACCGACGGCTGAGTCTCCCGCCCTGGTGGAGGAAGTGAGCCGTGCCTTGACGGCAATGGCTTATGCCAACGAAAAGCCGCACGCCGCCTTGCTGGCCGCGCTCACCGACAATATGCCGCTGCGTCGCGCCGTGGCCGCAAGCGCCCTGGCCGGAAAGGACCATCCCGAAGCACGGCCAGCCGTCCGCAAGCTGCTGCGCGATTCCAAACCGTTGGTCCGTCTCCGCGTCGCTCTGGCGTTAGCCTCGGCCAACGACCTCGACGGTGTCCCCGTTCTGATTGAGCTGCTGGCCGAGGTCGTGCCACCGCGGGACAAGCCCATCGAGGAACTGCTGGGCCGGCTGGCGGGCGACTGGGCACCGACCACGCCTCAGGGTGACGATGCGGTCGCACGCCGCATTCGCCGCGCCGCCTGGGCCAGCTGGTGGCGGAACAGCGATAGCCCCGCCCTGCTGGCCCAGATGCGTCGCCATACGCTCAGCAGCAGCGACCAGGCCAAGGTGCTGGCGCTGATCGACAAACTGGGCGATGACTCCTTCGAGGTGCGGCAGACCGCCTCGGGAGCGTTGACCGAGTTCGGAACCCTGGCGATACCGCTGCTGCGCCAGGCCACGCGCAGCACCGATGCGGAACGGGCGCGGCGGGCCGAGACGTGTTTGCAGGACATTGCCGACAGGGGCGGCAAACCCTTGCCGGAGCCAGTCTTGCGGCTGCTGAGCCTGCGTCAGCCAGCAGGGGCCGTGGAAGCCTTGCTGGACTATCTGCCCCATGCCGAAATCGAACACCACCGCGTCGAGGTCCGCAAGGCGCTGGCAGCCCTGGCGGTGCGTGCCGGCCGACTGGAGCCAGCCCTGGTGCGGGCGCTGGCAGATCCATTGCCGGGCCGCCGACTGGCCGCTGCCGAGGCCATCCTGGCAGCGGGCACCCTGGAGCAACGCGCTGCCGTGCGCAAGCTGCTGCGTGACACTGATCCGTCGGTGCGACTGCGGATCGCCGCGGCCTTGGCCGGCAAGCGCGAGCGCGAAGCGATCCCGGTGCTGATCGAGTTGGTGGCTGAAGAGTCCTCCGACGCCAGCGGCGAAGCGGAGGAAATCCTGTATCGCCTGGCCGGCGAAGGTGGACCAAAGGTCGAGCCAGACAGGAGTACGGCTGGCCGGCGCCAGCGCCGCGACGCCTGGGCCGCCTGGTGGAAGCAGGTCGCTCCCTCGGTCAATCTGGGCGTTCTGGAGAACCACGTGCCCTTGCTCGGGTATACCCTGCTGGTGAATAACAAACAGGTGCTGGAACTGGACCAGGACGGCAAGCCGCGCTGGATCATTAACAACCTTCCTACCCCGCTGGATGCCCACGTCCTTCCCGGCGACCGCGTGCTGATCGCGGAGTTCTACAGCAAGCGTGTGACCGAGCGCGATTTCCAGGGTGCCATCCTGTGGCAAAAAGAAGGGCTGGAAGACCATCCGGTCAACGTTCAGCGTCTGGCCAACGGCAATACCTTTATCGCAACTGTTAATGGATTGCTCGAAGTCGATCGTGCCGGCAAGACCGTCTGGAGCAAGCCGTTTCCAAACCTCACCGCGGCGTGCAAATCTCGGGATGGCAGCATCACCTGCCTGGACGGCGACGGCCAGTGCATTCGCCTCAGTTCTGTCGGCAAGGAACTGAAGCGGTTTCCTTCCGGCGGCAGGCCGACGTACAAGAGCGCAATCGACGTGTCGGCCGATGGCCGGATCTTGATTGCGCTGCACAACCAGGTATCGGAATTGGACGCCGAGGGCAAAGTCCTCTGGCAAGCCCCGGCACCGGGAATCACCACGGCCACGCACTTGCCCAACGGCCACGTGCTCGTTGCCGGCGGCTTCCGGGGGGTAATCATGGAGCTGGATCGGTCGAGCAAGGTTGTCTGGGAATCCAAGCCCGGGCAGGGGGGCATCCGAGCGCGGCGGCGCTGACCGACTTGTCCATTCCGCCGGGCAGGGTTACGATCATCCTTTAGGACCACTCACATCCAGGCCAGGAGTGCCTCCCATGCGCAGCGTATCGTGGCTGGTGTTCGCCCTCGTTCTTTTCTGTGTGGCTTCCGCAGGGCAGGGCCATTCTCCCAGAGCCTCAGCTGACCCGGTGGGGTCTTCGTCAGCCGACCCGGTTGCCGGGGACCTCAGCTCCGTCCGCGAGGACGAAGAGAAACTCCGCTCGGCGGGCCTGCCTGTCGATGGTCCGGCCCTGGTGGAGTTGTTCCGACAACGGGCCGCGGTGGCGACCGATCCGGAAGGGCTCCAGCCCTGGATCAGGCGTCTGAACGACGCGGACCCGGAAGTCCGCGTTCGTGCGGCCCGCCGGCTGGTGGGCAAAGGCACGACGGCCGTGCCTTTGCTGCGTCGGGCGGCCAACGATCTGGGCGAGCCCGACCTGGCCAGCCGGGCCCGGCACTGCCTCGCATTGATCGAAAGGCAATCTCCGCCGACCGTGACGCCGGCCGCGGCCGTTCGCCTGCTGGCCCATCGCAAACCCGCCGGGGCGGTGGAAGCCCTGCTCGCCTACCTGCCGGCTGCGGAGACTCCCGCCCTGGTGGAGGAAGTGGCCAGTGCCCTGACCGCCCTGGCTTATCCGGGCGACAAACCGCACGCTGCCTTGCTCGCGGCCCTCACCGACAACCTGCCGCTGCGTCGTGCCGTGGCCGGCTGCGCCCTGGCCGGCAAGGACCACCCCGAAGCACGGCTGGCCGTCCGCAAGCTGCTGCGTGATCCCAAAGCGCCGGTCCGTCTCCGCGTTGCCCTGTCCCTGACCGAAGCCAACGATCTGGAAGGGGTGCCCGTCCTGATCGATCTGCTTGCCGAGGTGGTGCCCCCGCGGGACAGGCCCATCGAGGAGCTGCTCCAGCGGCTGGCGGGCGCCTGGACGCCGGCCACGCTGCCGAGTGACGATGCGGTCGCACGCCGCATTCGCCGCGACAGCTGGGCCAGTTGGTGGCAGAACAGCGATGGTCCCGCCCTGCTGGGCCAGCTGCGCCGGCACGTACTCAGCGGCAAGGACCAGGCCCGGGTGCAGGCCCTGATTGTCAAGTTGGGCGACGACACTTTTGAGGTGCGCCAGACGGCCTCCGGGGCGTTGACCGAGTTCGGAGCATTGGCCGTGCCGCTGCTGCGGGAGGCCACGCGCAGCACCGATGCGGAACGGGCGCGGCGGGCCGAAACGTGTCTGCAGGAGATTGCCGACAAGGGCGGCAAACCGTTGCCGGAACCTGTCTTGCGGCTGCTGAGCCTGCGCAAGCCGGCCGGTGCCGTGGAGGCCTTGCTGGATTATTTGCCCCATGCCGAGGTCGAGGAGCGCAGCGACGAGGTGCGGAAGACGCTGGCCGCCCTGGCCATGCGTGAGGGCCGGTCAGAGCCGGCCCTGGTGCGGGCGCTGGAAGATCCCCAGCCGTTGCGGCGGCTGGCCGCTGCCGAGGCCATCGCGGCCGAAGGCGCCCTGGAGCAACGCGCCGCCGTGCGCAAGCTGCTGCGTGACAGTGATCCGCGCGTCCGGCTGCGCACGGCCCTGGCCCTGGCGATGAAGCGCGACCCCGAAGCGATCCCGGTCCTGATCGAGTCGGTGGCCGAGAAGCCAGCCGACGACAACGCCGCGGCGGAGGAAATGCTGTACCGGCTGGCCGGCGACCACGTTCCGAAGCTCGAACCGGCTTCGGACGCTGCCGGCCGCCGCCAGCGCCGCGACGCCTGGGCGGCCTGGTGGAAAGAGGCCGCGGGCTCGGTCGATCTGGCCGTCCTGGAGGACCAGCCAGCCCAGCTGGGGTACACCCTGGTGGTGCTGGGGCGCGACAACGTCGTGCTGGAGCTGGGGCGCGACAACAAGCCGCGCTGGACCATCAGGGGGCTGGCGGAACCGGTGGATGCCGTCGTTCTGCCGGGCAACCGCGTGCTGATTGCCGAGCACTCCGGCGATCGGGTCACCGAACGCGATTTCCAGGGGAACGTCCTGTGGCAAAAAGATGGGCTAGGTGGTGGTCCGTTCAACGCCCAGCGGTTGGCCAACGGCAACACCTTCATCGCCGCGGAGAACGGCTTGTTCGAGGTCGATCGCAGTGGCCAGACGGTCTGGCGCCGGCCGTTTCCGAACCTCAAGGCCGCGTACAGATCTCGGGATGGGAGCATCGCCTGCCTGGACGCCGCCGGGCAGTGCGTGCTGCTCTCCGCGGCCGGCAAGGAACTGAAACGGTTTGCCACGGGATTTGTGCCGTCGTCTCCCGGCGGCATCGAGGTGACCGCCAACGGCCGGATCCTGATCGCCCAGCAGAGCAGGAACAGGGTGATCGAAGTGGACACGGACGGGAAAATCCTCTGGCAAGCGGCGGCGCCGGGAATCTCCCGGGCCACGCGCCTGCCCAGCGGGCACACCCTGGTCGCCAGCCTGGACGGGGAACGCCTGACCGAACTGGACCCGGCAGGCAAGGTCATCTGGGAGTACAAGCCCGGCAAGGCAGTCTCGAGAGCACGGCGGCGCTGAAGTCCCCGGGTTGCGCTGCGCTCCACCCGGGGCTTTAGTCCCGAAAGCAGGAGTAAAGCCCCGGGTGGAGCGCAGCGCAACCCGGGGACTCGAAGACCCTCACCGGATCACCTTGGGCTCAACCCAGCACGGGAACCCCTGCCACTCGATTTCCGCTACCCCTGCGAACCGCCTTGTCTCCGCGAGCATCGCCGCAGCGGCGAACACCTCGCGCAGGCGTTCTAAAGAGGAGGCATCCGACGCGGTAAGGATTGCTGGAGGCCCCTCCCTCGATTCGCTTCTCGTCATGGCATGCTCGTCTTGCTGTGACCGAACACCCCCGTTCAGCCGCCGGGGCCGCCGGGAGGGGACTGAACGTCTCGGGAAGCCCCGGTTGGCTGCAACGTCTCGTTCAGCGGCGCCAGGCTTTCATTTGGGGAATTGTATCGCCAGGATCGCCGGCCCGGCAAGCACAGGCGCCGGCTCACTCTGGCAAATGCTGTTCGCAGACGATGATCTATACTTGAGTGCTCTGGCTGCGACGACCGGCCGCGAGTGAAATCGCGCCCTGGCGGAGGGCGCGGCCCAGTTCACGCGCGGGTTCGAGCTGTGGAGGCGCAATGAACATCCTGCTTGTCATCCTCGTTTCCTGGTTTGCTGTCGGCGCCGGGCTCGCCAAATTCGGCTTGTGGTGTATGAAAACGCATGAAAAGGAGATGATTGAAAAGGATCCTCTATGCCAGATATTGGGCTGTATTCCGCCCCCGATCAAATGGAGCGTTGTTGCAGTGCTGGTGCTGTTCGGCCCCCTGGTGTTGCTGTGGGCTGTTTACGATGCGATCCAGGAAAGCCGCAAGGAAAAGGATGAAACCGACGCTCCAGGTGCAACCCCGGTTGCTGCACCGGCGCCTGAGATTGACCCGCGTGTCGGGTGCATGGTGCTGTACGGCCTGTTTGGCGCCGCCTTGATCGCCTGGGTCTGGGCAAACGAGCATCCTGGGAAGTCCTTTAGCACGTTCCTGGAGAAACAAGCCCGCACGATGGGATTCTGGCTCGTCGCCTTCGTCTTGCCCGGCCTCGTGGTAAACTGGAGGAAGCCTTTGCGGAGCCTGCAATTTCCGGCGTTGCTCTTGCCACTCTACCTGGTGGGAGTGGTGGTCCCTGAGGTCGTGGCGATGACGGTGGGGTGGGAGGGTGGCTGGGCCCTCGGCATCGCCGGCGCGCTCGCAGGGGGATTGGCGGGGGCGGCGACGGGCAGGCTCAACCCGTGGATAATGGGGGAGTCCGAAAGAGAGTATCCGAGTACACGTCAGAGGGCGGTCTTGCTGCCGATCATGGTCGCCGTGTTGTTCGCCGTCTACGGCGCCCACAACTGGGCAAGCACGTGGCTGACGCCGGACTACGTCTGGACCCTGGGGATGTTCCCGCTCCTCTTCGCCTTCCTGGGCGGCCTGGTAGGCAGGCCTGTGCTGGGTATGCTCACGGCGTTGCCCCTGGCGCTCGTGCAACTGGTCCCGCTCGTCGCCTTGCTGACGGTGGGCTGGGACGGCGGCTGGATCCTCGGCGTCGCCGGCGCGGCCGCGGGGGCCGTGGCGGGGGCGGTGAACGGCTTCTTGTATGACCGATGGATCATGCCGGAGTACGACAAGCGTCGTACGGGCAAGAGCGCGATCCCGCCGCCGGGCTCGACCGAGGGGCCGGGATCGAGCGGGTCGCTAGCCGAGCGCTCCTGAAGGCAGATGACGCTCCGGCGTCGCAGCAATTGGCAACTTCGCCTCCATCGACTGCGACGCGGCAGGTGAGTCAACTGCTCGTCGGGCGCCGACGAACGGCTACCAGCCGGTGTCTAACCTGAACGAGATCAGCGCCCCCGGCTTCAATAGCGCCTGGCCTTTCTCGGTGAACTCGACGAGGAGCCCATCAGGTTGCCGCTCGACCCGGAACAGTGTCCTGTCCACCGGCCCCCGCGCCAGGGGATCTTCAACCAGCGCGTAGTAAGTGCCGTCCAGGCCCAGCCTATCGTCGCGTAAACCGTCCCGGACGCCAACACAGAGAGACAGCGGATCGCCCGTGCAGCCGTAGTCCGACGGGATGCCGGTCAGTCGGAACTTGACCGGTATTTAACGCCGATTTCCACGGAGCGGTAATTCCTCACACGCCAACGAGAAAGCGACAAAGTAGGTCATGATTATCCGTGTACAATTCCTGGGGAAACCCCTTCTTCCGGACAGACCAGTGGTGAGATGGAGCATCCCGTGTGAGTCTTTTCACGGGAGAAACAGGGAACTTCCGGGACCCAAAATCTAGCGATCCGTTTAGTGGCTTTCTGATTCGCCTGCGCCGACGCACTGGGAATACAGCCGATTGCGGTCGTGCTACTCCAATAGCGACAATGGGGAGAGTATAAATTAACATTGCCAACTCGGCCTCCGGATTACCGGAAATACTTCACAAGGCAATCCGTATTCCCCGAAAAACCCTGACCTCCCCCCGAAAAAGTGTGAGGAATTACCGCCCCGTGGAAATCGGCGTTCAAGAGAAGCGGGTTGTGCCCCGCCTGCAGACGGGGCTGCCATACTCTGCTCCGGTCACAACCTGATCACCACCTTGCACCCCGGCAGCGCCTCGCGCAGGCGCTGGCCCCTTCCTCGGTGATCGCCGTACCGAAGGCGTAGACAGACCGCAGTTTCTTGAGGCCGCGCAAGTGGACGAGGGCGCCGTCGCCCCGGTTCCCCACGTAGCTGAGCGTCAGGGAGCAAAGGTTCTCCAGATCCGCCAGCGCCGCCAGGCCGTCGTCTGTAACCCCGTGCAGGTTCTCCAACCGGAGTTGCTCCAGGCCGGCCAGGGCGGCGACGTGGCGGATGCCCGCGTCGGTGACGTGGTCACAGCCGTTGAGCTTCAGCTCGCGCAGCCCCTGGAGCCCGCGCAGCAAGCCCAGAGAGTCATCGGTCAGGTGGCGGCAGAACACCAGGTCGAGGGCGCGCAGGGAAGGCAGCTCTGCCAGGACAGCGAACCCGGAGGCAGAGATCCGTTCGTTGTGGCCCATCTCGAGGCGCTCCAGGACCGGGGCGGTGGTCAGGCGGGCCAGGGCAGCGTCGGAAAGGCCGCTGCACTCCGAGCAGTCGAGTTCGCGCAGGGAAGGCAGGCGTGCGATCGTCTCGAAGCCTTCAGCGCCGGGCCTGGTGCGGCGCACGTCCAGCTTGCGCAAGCTCTCCAGGCCCGCCAGGTGGGCGACCCCAGAGTCGGATAGGCCGGTGCAGTAGGCGAGGTCCAGCACCTCGAGACGCGACATGCCGGCCACGCAGGCGAACCCTGCCGCGGTCAGGTTGGCGCAGAAGCAGAGATGGAGCTTCCGCAAATTGACCAGGGCGCGGAGGCGAGCGGCGCCGGTGTCTCCGAGGGACTTGCTGGCGCGAAGGTCGAGGTGTTGCAAGCCAGTCAGGTCGCCAACGTGAGCGAGGGCGGCGTCGGTCCGCGGGGTCTTCAGCCCCAGGGACAAGGAGCGGAGGCGGGAAAGGTCAGCCAGCGGCTCCAGACCGGCCGGGTCGAGGGCCGGGTCGTCCAGGCTCAGGTCCAGAGAGTGGAATCGGGGCAAGCGGCGCAGGTGGCGGAGCCCGGGACCGCGGACGGGCTTGAGCGAACCCAGGCTCAACTCTTGCAAGCGCTCGAGTTCACCCAGAAAGGCGAGGCCGTCGTCGCTGAGGTGGGACGAGCCCCACAACGACAGCGTCCGCACCGCCCCGACCCGGTCTGCCGTCAAATCTCCGTTGCGGGCGGACTGGACGCTCAGGCCCTCGACCCACCCGGAGCCGAGGGCCGCTCCCGCTGCCACCGGGAAGGATTTGCCGGCCAGGGAGCGCCCCAGCAAGTTGGCGGAAAGGAGGCCGTCGCGAACGTACCAGGATCCCGAGGGCCGACCCAGCCAGGGCCCCCGGAGCGACTCGAGGATCGCGTCGGCACGGACCCGGTCGGGGCTGCGGGCATCCCAGGGAAGCCGGTCGCTGGTGGCCGAGAGGCGCACCATTTCCCCGCGTGGGTCGCCGCGTCGGTCGAGCCAGTCGGCCAGCCCCAGACGGGGTGCAAGCTCTTCGGGCGCGTCGTGGCAGGTGGCCAGCAGGGCCATTTCTTCTGCGGTGGGGACAAAGTGGGCACTGCGGCGAGCCATCGTTGTGGAACCTCCAGGTCAGGCGAGCGCGGTTGGTGCGGCACGTGTTCCCCGCCACACAATGATGGCTCGTCGCGCACTCCGAGTCGCCCGAGTAAAGGATACTGTCGTGCCAGAAATGTTGCAGCACCGGGTTGGGCGATCGCACCTGGGCTGCCCTTCCCAAGGAGGCTGCGTTGTCCTGGGGCTTTCGTTCCAGGGAAGATACTGCTGGCAGAACAGCAGGTCCTGTCAACCCGCTCCGCGGATCGCAATACGGCTACATCGGCGACCTCGTGTCGCACCCGAACGCCGAAATTCAGCAGCGGCGGCCGCTCCTGAGACCTGGAATTACAGGAGCCATGTTGCGGCCGCCGTCTGCTGAAATGGTTGGTTCGGCTACCTGTGCCGGAGCCGTTTGATCGTTACTTTGCCGCGGTAACGAACTTGCATCTTCAACTCGTGACCGCGCAACAGCCTCATACCGACCAGGGGATCGGTGTCTGCTTCATCGACCAGAATTTGACGTACTTTGCTGTCCCAGACCACTTTACCCACGTACACCCGGAAAACGCAGGTGCTGCCGTCGGCCAGTGTTGCCCGTTGCGTGCTTTGCCAGCGCAGGCCCAAGAGCGTAATCAGAGCCGGCGGTAAGGTGAGCGCTCCGGTATATCCCGAGTCAATGACCGCTTCAATCTCTTGCTCGCGGCCCTTGCGACCTCGAACTGTCAAGCGAATACGGGCTTCGTCGGCCTTGACCGCGCCAGTAATCATGGCAAGTCCTGGCGTAGTTGTCGCCCGCCGAATCTTCGCGTCGAGCGAGAGCCGATGCGCACCATCCAGATTTGTGCCTCGGGCAGGCGACGCCGCAGTTTGTTGCCTGCCTTCATCTCATCGGCAGCAATTTCGTACTGACCCGTTTCTATGTCGATGGCGAGAAACTTGCCTGTGTCTTGGGCCGTCAGCTTGGGAAGAATCTCCTTTTCGTAGATGGCATCGCCACGCCTCGCGAATTCTTCTTTGCTGTAGCGCGGTTGTAAGGTTGCCATGCGTTTACTCCCGGAGCCGCTCTCGTATGAGGTTGCATTGTTCCCTGTTCATTTTACTGATCGACGTCCGCAGTCGCCAGCCCTAAACCGAGGGCCCATTTGATACTCCGCTTGGAGGTAATCTACCCTGCCCCCATTTCTCTCCAACGAAAAGAAGAAAAAAACCTGCAGCATTCCGGAGTGCGCCTATTGACAAAAGAGGTCAGTGAGCGGTGCGCCCGACGTTGTTTCGCCCTATAGCTCGAACCACGACACGGCCTCCGACATCTGTTTAGCGCGAAAGAACTCCTTGGCGACGGAGCATGCCGTCTCGAACGGGACGATGAAATCGTTTGGCGTTTGCTCGCCGCTTGCCGGATCGCAACCTCGATACACAAGCGTCGTCCATCCGCCTTCGGGCAAGCCGTGACCGCCGAGACACCGGAAGCCGGGGTGGCCATCCCGCGGGAAATAGTGGACATCGGCCACATCCCCGCTGACGCGGAGTGCCAGGGCGGGATACTTTTCCTCGTTGGGGGTCAGCCAGAATAATCCGCCTCCGCGATCGTCGCGCCAAGCAAGAGCTGCTTCCAAGCTCTTGTCGTCCTCCGCGTGCCACGTTTGACGATACCCGTCTATTCGCACTGGAATCCTCTTCGCTGCGAACGAAAAGGATAAGCTGCCGGGGCCGCCTGCAAGACCTCCATGCCGCGCGAAACCAGGATGGCGGCCCCGGTCAGCTTCATCCGGTGGTTCGGCGGCCTGCCACCCTGTGTTGGCCCAAGCCGGAATTGCCCCCTGGCTACTTCAACCCGTCCGTGAGACCTGGCTCCTTTTCTTGCAGATGTTTCAGCAGCACTTCCGCATAGCGCTCGACGTCCGCTGTCTCCTCAAGCTTCGGCACCTCAGCGGGCAGGGCGATCTTCTTCTGCTGATAGGTAGGCGAAGCGGCTGTCAGGTCCAGCACGAAGACTCGGCCGGCGGCAGGATCAACCTCCTTACCGCCCACGGTAAGCACCTCTTTCGTGACCGCCGTGCGTTCCTTATTTAGCTCGTAATGGGCCGCCGCTTCAATGCGCTTGCCGTTGATCGTGCAGACGCTTTTGACTTCCACATCGCCCTGGCTGCGCGCGTAGCCGTCCAGGCCGAGCGAGCTTTCGTTGGATGTGGGCGGCAGCTTGAAAAGAATGATGTAGGTCAGTTGCTGGGAGGTCTTGGGCTTCGTCACCGTGCCAAACGTCACCCCAGGCTTGCCGGGGAGGACCACGAGATGGCCGCCCGAAACCGCGAAATCGTTCGTAGCGGAGAGGAAACCGGCCGTGGTAATTTTTGGCTGAGGAGCGACACGATTGCCACAGCCGACGGCGCCCGTCAGGGCGATAAGCAGCCCAAAACCATGCCAAGCACAACGTGTGTTCATCCGGAATTGTCTCCCAGTGCTGCGAGTCGAACGCCCCGCTCAGCAGCCGGCTCACGCGGGCCAGACAGCGAAGCTCGACAAGACTCACTCGCGTGGCCGGTCTGCTGCAGCTTTTGGTTCGGCGTTCCTTTGCTACCCCAGGTGCGAGTGATCCGGCAACTCGTCCGCCCACGCCGACAGCTCAAACCGCTCGGGGTGCCCGAGCACCGATGTGGTGCCAGACAGCTCGATGCGATACCGGCTGCCGTTCCGCTCAGCGAACCGCAACCGGGCATCCGATACCTCACAGTTCTCCCCGACGTAGACCGCGAAGTATGGCTCCCCGCTCGCCTCGTGGTAGAACCCCGGGAGATCGACCTCAACACCGGTGTAGTCGGTGGCCTTGGCGAACGGGAGCGGGGCGGCGTCGCAGAACACCCCGATCCGGCCGTCCCAGAATGTCGGGTCTTCGGGGTCGTCGTTGAGGCACGCACCGCTGAAGTTGAAGTCCCAGCCCGGCCCAGACCAACACTCGGTGATCCGCCGAAACGACCCGAAGTCGATTGCGAACTCGAACCGCCCCAGTCGCATTTGGTTCGCCTCAACCACTCCGAGCCCTCCTGCGGGTAGGGATAGGTAGGATCTCGCGATCTTTCCCCCCCTCCAAACCGGACGTGCGACTTTCACCGCATCCGGCTTTCCAGGTAACATCCACGCTACTCCAAGAGGGCAGACCAGACGAGAGGTCTTTGTGTCTCAGGGACGCACCAAGGTAGCCGCATTACGCGGCCCTCGACATCTGCATTTCCCTGTGAGGTCTGTTGGCTCTTGTTTGGAGATAACGGCGGGCAGTCCATTCGCCATCCGCTCCGTTACGTCGTTGTTGTCACCCTGGCGGACCTTCACCCTGTCTGACCCATTACAGCTCAGCGTTCGGCTACTACGCCGCCTCCGCCATCCTGCCCGCTCGCTGGCATTGTCGCGTCTGTTGGCCCGGTTGGACTCCAGGTACAGATGCAGCGGTTTAGGATTTCCCACCTTCCGTAAGCACAGACTGTAGAACCCTTAGCTGCCTGCTCCACGCCGGGTGGCTGGGTGACAACACGTTTGGCGTTCGGAAACCAAACGTCCCTCCACCATACCTTTTGGTCCAGGTGATGCAGCCGTTGCACCTGTTATCACTTACGACGCTCACTCGCAGGTTTCTCGCGTCAGCATCGGTTCAGGGTTCGACACGCAGCCACTTTCGGCTGGCAGCCGGTGTTCTTTGTCAGCAGGCTTCCCACCTTACCCTTTGCCAAAGGGGAACGCAGGCTGCTCAACCCTTACACCGTTGTCATGGTATAGCTCCTTCAGAGCAATCTGTACATACGTTAAGTGGCGCACCCGAACTTGTGATTAGGCTGACCGGCCGGTCAGCATATTTCTCCCGGTCAGCATATTTCGCCTGGTCTCGCTATCAAGGCTCCGGTCAGCCTATTTCCGCTTCCCGGTCCGCCTAGCAAGGCGTCGGTCAGCCTATTTCCAGCTGCCCGGTCAGCGTATTTTTCCCCGGTCAGCCTATCACGGTTTGTCCCCCAGTTCAATTTTTTTCTTTTTTTCTTCTTGACATCGTGACAGAGAAAAGTTAATGATCTCGTGTTCATATTGAACAAAGAGTCACATTCCCTGTTCAGGAGGAAAGCCATGTCTGATGATCGCGGTCCGTCCCCAGAGTCGTCCGCCCAGCCATCGCCGCCGCGCTTGCTCGACCAGTTGTGTCAAGTCGCACGGAAGCGTGGCCATGCCGAATGGACTGTGGCCGACTACGTCAAGTGGGTCCGCCGCCTGGTCCGCTTCCACGGCCAGCGCCATCCCCGGGAGCTGGGTCTTGCGGAAGTGTCCCAGTTCCTGGAGTCGGTTGCCCAGACGGAGAAAAACCCAGTCCGGGCCATCGCCGCCAGCCGGGAGGCCCTCGATTTCCTGTATCGCGAGGTGCTGTGCCTGGACCTGGGAGAGCTGCCCTGGCCGAGGCCGCCCCGGCTGCTCGACCAGGTCCGCCAGGTGCTGCGCGTCCGCCACTATGCCCGCCGTACCGAGGACTGTTACCTCGGCTGGATCCTCCGCTTCATCTTCTTTCACAAGAAACGTCACCCCCGCGACATGGGCGCTGCCGAGGTGGAGCAGTTCCTCACCGACCTGGCGGTCCGCGGCCACGTCTCGGCCAGCACGCAAAACCAGGCGCTGAACGCCCTGGTGTTCCTGTATCAGCAAGTATTGGAGATCGACCTGGGCCGGCTGGACGCGGTGCGGGCGCGGCGGCCGAAACGGCTGCCCGTGGTGCTGGCTCCCGAGGAAGTCGCGGCGGTGCTGCAACGCATCGAGGGAGGGGACGGCGTCTTCCAGTTGATGGCCCGGCTGCTCTACGGCTGCGGTCTGCGGCTGCTGGAATGCTGTCAGCTGCGTGTCAAGGACGTCCAGCTGGCCCGTGGGCAGATCGTCGTGCGCGGCGGCAAGGGGAACAAGGAAGTAGCTGCCGTTGGGCAGGGTGCAACAGGAACAAGACCCAGGGATGGTAGCCGGGCACCGTCTGCCTGCCCGACAGCTCCTGGTCGTTGCAGCGTTGCAGTCCTTGCACGCATTGCACTGCAATGCAGGGCGGCTGGGCTGGCTGCAACGCTGCAACGACGCCTGGTTGCCCCTCGGAACCAGCGCAGCAAGCACCTCGAAGTGTCAAGTGGTCGCCCGCCCCAATCGTCCCGGAGGAGACCAAGCCGGAGGGGAGCCAGCGTGCCATCTCGCTGTGTGTGTGCCGCAGCGCCATGCAATCCATCCGCGCTCTGGCTTCCCTCCTTGCTTGTGCCGTCCGGGGTGTGGAACACGGCGCACCCCGGACGGCCCTTACCGAATCACCTTCCGGCTGAAGGCGACGATGAACAGGCCCCAGAGCAGGGTGCCCAGCAGCGATTCCACGATCAGCGGCACGTTCATCCAGTCCTTGGCCATGTCGCTGACGCTGCTCAATCCCGACGTGAACACCGCCACGCTCTTGAACAGCCCGATCAGGATGCGGTTGTTCAGCTGCGTCTTCTCCGGGCCAAAGGGCAGCTTGTCCGGCTCGATCGTGAAGCAATCGATGCCCACGGCATAAATCGCGGCGAACACGACAATGATCAGCACGGCCGCCCGCACCGCCCGGAAGGGGTTGGTGCAGTAGCCGCAGCCGTGGTCCAGCAGCAACCAGTCGGCGAACTGGCCCAGCTTGGTCCAGGGACGCAGCCAGGAACGCCGGCTGCCGCGGCGCTGGTTGACCTTGAAGCGATAGAACGCCCAGTCCTCCTGCTCGTAGCGGTGCAGGTTCTCGAAGACCCGCTTTAAGAATGCGTACTCGTGCATCGCCGTCTCGTAGTCGCCCTTCTCCTCGCTGGCCAGCCGGCCCTGGATTTGCTCCGGATTGATGCGCAGCCGATCGCCGATGACGTTGCTGAAGGCGAACTGCTGCTTCGGCCCCTGCTGGATCGACTCCAGGTAGGTGTAGTCGTTCAGCTTGGCCTTGCTCAGATCGAGCAAGCCCTCGAAGCGCGAGGTGGTGAAGTCCAGCTTCTTGGCCACCGCCGAGCCGCGCATCAGGAAGTGGCCGTTGAAGACGCACCCCTGCAGTACGAAGCCCTCCTCGGCGTGGAAACTGCGGAAGTCCACGTCGATCAGGAACCGGCAATCCTTGAAGTCCACCCAGCCCTCGAAGCGCGTCTCCCACAGCCGGACCGTTCCCTCAAAGGTCGAGGCGCCAACGACGAACTTGCCCTTGCAGGTCGCGTTCTCCAGGTTGAAGCCCTCCTTGACCTTGAAGCGATAAAACTGCGCCCGGATCAGCGTCGAGCCGGACAGGATGAGCCCCTTGCGGAACTCATTGTCCTTGTTGGACTCCGGCCGCTCGATCGTGCAGGCGGTCATCTTGACTTCGTCCTGGAAGATGACGCCGTCAAACCGAGGCCGAACCAGGATACAGTGCCGCAGGCGAACTGGGGCGGTGAACTCGCCCCGGAAGACCAGCCGCTCCACGCGAACGTTCTCCAGCGTCTCGCCCTTGCGGAGGCGTTCCAGCGCCTCCTTGGCCGACATTTCGGTCCGCGCAGCGCCCTCCGGGGCTTCCGGCTGCAGAGTCGTTGTTCCCTCGAAATCGTCGCTGTCCGATTCGGGCAAGCTCATGCTGTCTCCTTAAAGGATGGCGGACACCCGGGGAAAGATCGTCCGGGCTTCCTCGACAAGGTTCGGGTAACAGCCCGCATAGCGGGGGCCGAAGTGCATCAGGATCAACTTCTCCACCCGTGCTGCCTTGGCGAACTCGGCCGCGTGGGTCGCCGTCATGTGCCGATGCTGGGCGGCCTGCTTGGCCTGGGCCTGGGCATAGTAGCTGTCACAGTAGAGCCGCTGGGCCTTCTGGGCCAGGCGGAGCAGACCCGGCTTGACCGCCTCGCTCCAGGCCGTGTCGGTCACGAAGGCGGTCCGGGCCCCCTTGTGCTGCACGAAATAGTTCTCGGCCAGCACACCCAGCGGGAAGCGGCCGCCGCCGATCTCCAGGACCGTGTCTGGCGGCGCATCCTCTCGGAGCAACCGCAGCGCCTCGCTCACCCATTTGCCCGGCCGCAGGTCGCCCTTTTCCAGCCGTTCACCGTCCGGATGCCAGCCGCCGCGCTCCACCAAAGCATACGCCAGACAGGGAACCGTGTGGTCGCTCGGGGCCGTTTCCACGGTCAGGTCGGCGCTCTCGTAGATCGTCGGACCATTCCAGGCCATCTCGGTCACCTCGGGCACCGGGAATTTGCGGCTGCACTCCAGCAAGGCCCACCGCTGCCGATCCGGCGGCAGGACCTCGTGGATCCGGAAGACGATCTTCTGGAACGGAAAATGCTGGATCTCATAGCTCTTGATCCGCTGATAAATCCGCTCGATGGTCCCGGGAGGTCCGAAAATGTGGAGGGTCTTGTCCTTGTCAAGGTTCGCGCAGGATGCGGTCGAAGCCGACGAAGTGATCGATGTGGTGATGCGTCAGGAACAGCGCCTGGAGGTCGCCGAGGCGCTGCGGATCGAGCCGACCGTTCTCGCCGGCGTCGAACAGGAAGGCATCGTCCTTGCCGGGGTAATCGATGAACAGGACCGGATCGCCCGTGGAGCCATTGACCAGACGGATTTCGGAAATGACGTGAGCCGGGCGGGCCATGAGGCGATTCTCCAGCAGCGCAGGAGGGACGAGCCTGCTTTTGATTGTAGGAAGGCGTCCCGTTGGTATCAGAGTATTCGATTGACGGCTCCTCTCCTTTGAAAGTAGGGTGGGCCGAGCGCAGCGAGGCCCACCGCTTGGCGTGGTGGGCCTCGCTGCGCTCGGCCCACCCTACTCCCCCTGCTCCGCGGGAAAGCGCACGGCCAGCGCCAGCAGCAGCCCCCCAATGACCAGGCTGCCCGCCCCCTGGATCACCAGCACCACGGGCGCGCCCCACAGGTCGGCCCAGCGGCCGGCGACCAGCGAGCCCAGCTGCTGGGCGCCGCTGAGCACCATCGACCAGATGCCCATGATCACGCCGCGGTTGTGGTGCCGGGCCGACAACTGCATCAGCGACTGCCCGGTGGCGAACACCAGCACCAGGCCGCTTCCGACCAGGACGCAGCAGCTCTGGGCCTGGCTCAGCGTTCGCGACTGGCTCAGTCCCAGTTCGCCCAGCCCCGCCAGGGCCACGCCCACGACCAGAAAGCGCCAGCTCCGCGAGCGGCTCCCCGACGAGGCCACCACCAGGGCCGACAGCAAGGCGCCGACGCCAACGGCGCTGAGCAAGAAGCCGTAGTCCGCGGCCCCTCCATCCATCGTCTTGCCGCCGCCGAGGTCCTCGTGGCTCAGGGCCGGCAGCAGTGTCAGCACCGGCCAGCCAAACAGGGCCAGGAACCCGACCAGGGTCAGCAGCAGGCTGCAAGCCGGGCCGGGAACCCAGGTAGTGAAAGCCCTCCCGCAGAGGGGCGGCGATCCGCCAGGCGAGGCTACGCGGGCCCTCCAGTCGCTTCGTATAATCCGGAACGGTAATTGATACCGCATCAGGCCCAGGCTGGTCCTGCGGTGGCCCCGACAAGGGAGCGTTCAGCGGGGGTAACTCGGGCACCTGCCCGGGTCGGGAAAACCGGGTCCGGTCCATCAAAGCCAGGGCGATCAGGACGGCGACGTAGCTGACGGCGTTGCTGAGAAAGCACAGGCCCGCTCCCATGGTGGGCAGGGCCAGCGCTCCCAGCGCGGGACCGAGGGCCCGGGCGGAGTTGAACAGCAGCGAGTTGAGGCCCACGGCGTTGATCAGGTCCTCCGGGCCGACCATGTCATGGACGAACGCCAGCCGGGCCGGCAGGTCCAGGGCGGTCACCAGGCCGTTGCCCAGCGCCACCAGCAGCAAGTGCCAGGGTTTAACCCAGCCTCCCAGCGTCAGGACGGCCAGGATCAGGGCGAGGATCAGGAGGATGGCCTGGGAGATGAAGATCACCCACTGCCGCGGCCAGCGGTCGGCCAGGCTGCCGCCCCAGATGCCGAGCAGGAAGGTCGGCAGCACCTGGGCCGCCAGCACAGCCCCCGCCCAGAAGGACTTTCCCGTCAGCCGGTAGGCCAGCCAGGTCATGGCCGTGGCCTGCATCCACGTCCCCAAGAGCGAGATCAGCTGGCCCAGGAAGTAGAGCCGATAGTTGGAATGCCGCAGGGCGCGAAAGGGACGCCACCACCGGGAGGCCGGCGGACCGGGAGGGGATTCAGGGGAAGCCGGTGTGTCGGACACAAGCGGAGGCGAGGCCTCGCTCCGGGGGCGTTTGCTTCACTCGCGGTTGGGCCTGACCTTATCGTAAATCAAATCGATCAGTTGCTCCAGCAATTCCAGATACTCGGTGCCGGAGATGGTGTTGATCTTGCGCACCAGCTCGCGTCGCCTCTCCAGGCGTCTGACAAAGGTTTCGACACCCACCGCGACCAGCGGGCCATCGTCTCCCTGGCCGGCCAGCAGTTCCTCGACCTCGCTGGCACTTAGCTTGCGGGCCCGCTCCGAGTTGCGCTCCAGCCAGGCGAGCAGCTCGGGCTGGCTGGCCTGGTCGTAAAGGCGGCGAAAGGTATCGCTCTGGCTGGTCAGTTCCTGAACCTGCCGGGTCATCCGTGGCAGCAGCCGTTCCAGCGGTAGGGTGAGCAGATCGTTGACCGACAGTCCCAGGGCCCTGGCGCAGGCACTGACGGTGGCGTTGCGGAGCCGGCGCGTACCGCCCTCGACCAGGATCTGCCGGACCGTGTGCCGGTTCAGGTCGGCAATCCGGGCAAAGTCTTCCTGGTTCCAGCCGCGCTCCCGGACCAGCCGGGCGATCTTGGAAGCCAGCTCCACGCTGTCATTCAGCGTTTGTTCGTCCATGCAGCGATCCTACTCGCCGAACGTGGGTGGGAAAAGGCCTGTTGGCGTGACGCCGTTGAGGTCCCAGGGCTGCCGCCAATGCACCCAGGGCGTCAACCCTGCTCGGTCCCTCGCGGATGGAAGCGCTGGTGAATGGCCTTGAGCCGGTCGCGGTCCACGTGGGTGTAGCGCTGGGTGGTCTGGATGCTGCTGTGGCCGAGCAGCTCCTGGACGGTGCGCAGGTCGGCGCCGCCGGCCAGCAGGTGCGTGGCGAAGCTGTGTCGCAGCGTGTGCGGACTGACGCGGGCGTTCAGGCCGGTGCGGCGGACGTACTTCTTGACCACCACCCAGAGCATCTCGCGCGTCAGTTGCCGGCCGCCCCGGCTGACGAAGACCCATTCCGTCTCGGGTGCGGTCTGGACCAGCGAGGGCCGTTGCTGTTCCAGGTAGGTGCGCAGGGCGTGGATGGCGGGCTTACCGATCGGCACGATGCGCTGCTTGCTGCCCTTGCCGAAGCATTTGAGGAAGGACGAGTCCAGATGCAGGTCGGTCAGCTTGAGCCCGACCACCTCCGAGGCCCGCGCGCCGGTGGCGTACAGCGTCTCCAGGATGGCCCGGTCGCGCAGGTAAAAGCGATCCTGCGACAGGGGGGCTTCCAGCAGCCGGGTCACCGCCTCCGGGCTGAGCACCTGCGGAATGCGGGCCCACAGGCTCGGGGAGCTGAGCAGATCGACCGTGCCGGTGGTGGTGCGCTCCTCCAGGCGCAGGAAGCGGTAGAACATCTTGAGCGAGACCAGGTGCCGGGCCTGGCTGGCCGGCGCCAGCCCTTCGGTGCGGAGGAACTCGACGTAGTCGGTCAGCTCGCGGAGGTTGGGCAGCAGGTAATTGGCAACGCCGCCGCCGGCCACCCAGTGGAGGAACCGATCCAGGTCGCGCGTGTAGGCCAGGTAGGTGTTGTTCGCCAGGCCGCGCTCGCCCTGGACGTAGTGGCGAAAGGCCTGGATGTCGTCGTTGAGAGCGGTAAAGCGGGCGGTCTCGTCGGTGGGCATGGGGCCTCCCGCATCATGCTCCCCTCTCCCCTTGTGGGAGAGGGGTTGGGGGTGAGGGGCTTTTTCCGATTTATCGTTTCGCGCTCGCTAACCCAGCGCGAAACGATAAATCAACAGCCTTTCCCTTGTTATCGGACGCCCGCCCGAAAAACAATCAGCCCGCAGCGCTCCCGGGGCGAACTCCGCGCTCCCGGACAGCGTTGCGGGCTGATTGTAGCAATCCGACGCCCTGGCCTGCGCTCACTTCTCCGGCTTGGCAGCCGGCAGGAAGGTCTTGTCGCTGGTCTCGACGCTGCTTTTCTGGGTCTGGGTCAGGGTGACCTTGGTGGTCTGGCCGCCGATCTCGATGTCCAGGTCGCCGGACAGGTCCAGGTCCATGTTCGACCTCTCGATCCAGCCCTTGTCGGGATTGAACAGGATCGTGCCGCTGGCCTTGCTGCTCTTGAGGTTGGCGTTCTTGATCTTGAACGGCAGGCCCCCGGTGCCGCCGCCGGCACCCTCGGCCTTGGGCTCGCTGTACTTCAGCGTGGACTCGACCGTGATCTTGGCCAGCTTGTTATCCATGCCGACGTATTTGTAGGTGTACGAGTTGTCGTACTTGCCGATGGGGCCCATGTCGAGGGTGCTTTTGCGTTCCCAGGTGTCGTCTTTCTTCACTTCCTTGTTGGGGATGGCGCCGAAGGTGGGCTCGGCCATCTCGATCAGGGCCTTCTTGCTGAGGATCTGCTCCAGCAGCGGCTTCATCTGCGGGTTGGCCTTGACCAGCTTGGCGAGGAACTCTTCCCGGCCCTCGACCTCGGTCACCTCGTAGGGCTTACCCGCCTTGGCCTTGAGGGTGATCTTGAATTCGGAGTCCTTCAGGGCGTTGAAGAACTCGGCCAGCGGGTTGCTGCCCGCTTCTTTCTTGGTCGAATCGTAAGAGATCTTCTGCGCGCCGATGTCGATGTCCATGGCCACGCCTTCGATCTTCTGGACGATGATCCAGGTATCGTCTGTCTGCTTGGTCGGCGTCCAGCTGAAGTAGAAGGTCTGGCTCTGGTTCTGTTTGACGTCCTGGTTCTGGACCTTCATGGACTGCTCGGTCTTGGTGACCATCTTCTGATAGAACGGCGTATTGGCTTTGAACGTCCACTTGAGGAGGACCTTCTCATCGCCCTTCTTCTCGTCCGGCTTCTTGTCTTCTTTCTTCGTGTCCGGCTTCTTGTCGTCCGGCTTCTTCTCCTGTCCGATTGTGGGCAGCACGCCCACGCCAAGGATCAGGGCCATGACCAGCAAACGACGCAACATGGAAATTCGAGCCTCCTGAAACGAGGGATTCTGGCAATCCTGGACCCAAAGCTGACGTAACCCTTCCTTTTTACCGATTTCGGCCAGAGAAACAAGACAGACCGGCAAAATTCAGTTGACGGGGCGCTGCCGGCCCGCCTAGACAAGCCCGGAGCATCGTGGCCGCAGGCGGCTCGCCTGCGTGCCGGACGGCCAGCAGGCGAGCCGCCTGCGGCCACGACAACGAACGAAGGAGACGCACGTGGACCTGATCAGCACCCTTTCCGGCTCGATGATGGAAGGTTTCCTGCCCCGGGGCTGGGACCTGAAGCGAATGGACCAGCTGGCCGAGCAAGGCCCGGAGCAGGTCACGAAACGGCAAGGCTGGTGGCACCCCCAGTTCGAGCCGGTGCCCTGTGCCACCGTCGAGGACTTCGACACCTTCATGGGTCACGAGATCGCCCGGGAGATTCAGCTGGCCCGCCTGTCCGGCCGGACCATTGTCTTCATCCTCCCCGTCGGTCCGATGGGCATGTACCGCTGGACCGTCTTCTTCCTCAAGGAGTGGGGCGTCTCCTGCGATCACGTCCACGGCTTCAACATGGACGAATGGTCGGACGCCCAGGGCAACACCCTGCCCGGCAACGCCACCGGCTCCTTTCAGCACGCGATGGAGCAGGCGTTCTACGGCCCACTCGGCGGGCTGACCGTCCCGGCGAAGCAGCGCCATTTCGCGGTCAAGACGGAACTGCCGGCCTACGCCCAGAAGATCGGCGAGCTGAAAAAGCAGGGAGCGAAGCTGGTGACGGTGTTCGGCATTGGCCGGGTGTGTCACATTGCCTTCTGGGAGCCGCACTTCGCCTCCGAGTTTGCCAATGAGGCGGACTGGAAGGCCCAGACACACCGGCTGGGGGCCCGGCTGCACCCGCTGACCATCGAGCAGAACGCCCTGACCAGCTTCCGCAGCCGGACCACCCTGGTCCCGGCCTGGGCCAACACCATCGGGCCGGGCCTGTTCCTGGCCGCCGACCGGATCATCGGCGGGGCCGACGGCATCCTGGGCCGGGGCATGCAGTGGCAAGGGCTGTCGCTGCGCATGACCTTGCAGACAGAGCCGACCCCGTGGATTCCCAGCAGTTTCATGCCCACCCTGGCGGGCCGGCTGTTCTTCCTGCGCGAACTGGCGGAGCCGTTGCTGGCCGAGTGCCATTAACTGTTGCACTCAACCGGCCCGTTTGATTATGATGCCGCGAAATCGGTTCCTGGAAGGGCGCCGACAACTGATTACCCGCTGGCCGTTGAAAGGATTCCAATGACCAGGCCGAGGTCTGGCCTGGGAATGGGCGCTCCCCGTTCCCCGGGCTTTGTGCTTGTCCCCCAACGACCGCAAGAAGCGCCGCTCCGTCTGGGTCTTGCCTCCATTTCGGCAGGGTGTGAGTTCGTCCCCACCTGCTCCGCTGCGCCTTCTGCTTTCCGGGTCCATCCCCAATCCGGCCGCTCTCTCCGGGCTTCCTTCGGGACCGTCCGGTGTCGGCCGACGTGGGGGATTGACCGCCGTCAAGGTTGTTTGTTGCCGGAAATGCGCAAGATCCGAAATGGAGAAACGGTGATGGGCCCCACACTCTGCCACGACAAGCCGCGAACGCTGACCAGTGCCTGCGCCGCTGGCGGAAGAACGCCACGCCAGCGGTGTCTCCAGGGCCCGTTCCCCAATCCCGGGCCGTGCTGACCCGGTCCGTATTCGTCGGCCTGTACCTGGCCGTGCTGGCCTGGTTTGGTCTGGTGGACGTCTACCGCACCAGCTTCTCCGAGGCCAGCCCGCTCTATTACGGCTACTTCCTGGCCCGCATCCTGTACGTGACCTACCTGGGCTGGTGTCAGTTCTTCCTGGGCAAACAGCTGCTCTCGTTCTGGCAGCGGCGGCAGGCCGGCCTGAAACTGACCGTGCTGGACGAGTACCTGCTCTGTTTCTACAGCGGGGGCGCCCTCCTGGCCGGGGTGACCTTTGTTCTGGGGTTCCTCAACCTGTACTGGTACTGGCTCTTTGTCTGCGGCAGTGTCGGGCTGGTGGTGCTGTCCTCGGCCGAGTTCGTCCGCACAGGCCGGGTCTGGTGGCAGACGGCCCGGACCGCTCTGCTGGATCGGCGGAGCTGGATCCGGCTGGGGGCCACCTGGCTGGTCTTTGGCTGCATCCTGATCCTGATGGGGGCCCTGGTCGCTTTCAAGGGACTGTACCCGGGAGGGGGCGGCGATTACTACACGCACTACTTCCCCTACTTCCGTCACGTGCTGCTTTCTCATGGGTTGTGGCCCAACGACGTCTGGTATCATTTTTTCGTCTCCAAGGGGGCCACGATCACCATCACCAGCATGCTGCTGACCGACCCCCTCGCTCCCGAGATGGTCACCTACCTCTACTTCCTGGTCGGCACCATGGCCGTCTGGTCGCTGCTGCGCCGCTGGGCCAACAACCGCATCATTCCCGGTCTGGGCATGGCGGCTTGCCTGGGGGCCTTGCTCTGGACGCCGAACCGGATGTTTGGTGAATGGGGTCTGTTCCAGAAACATCACGAGTTCACGGCCAGCTTGCTGCTGTCGCTGGTGTGGCTGGTGGTGGTCTGCCCGGATGCCCGGGGCCCGCGCGGAAGGCGTGGGCGTGCTTCCTGGCCCTGTTCGTGCTGCACTGTGTGCTGCTGGCGCCGACCGTGTTTCCCCTGGTCTTTGCCCTGCTCGGGCTGGCCGCGCTGCTGGCCGTCCGCAAGCGGATCTGGGGCCTCTTCGCGGCCTCGGCGGCCGGGCTGGCCTGCGCCACGGCGGTCTGCGCCGGGCTGCTGACGCTCAATTACTGCTGCACCGGGCTGGCCGAGGTCACGCCCATGCGCCTGTTCTGGAAATACGCCGACCAGGAACGCTTCAGCAAGTGGGTGAGCCCCTACTTGATGGTGCTGCTCCTGGAAGGTTCCTCGCCCAACATGGGAGACATTCAGCTTGTCGAGCACGAGACGCTGTCGCGGTGGGACTATCTGCGGATGCTGACCCGGATGCACGTGATTCACTCCGTGTTCCCGGACGCCGCCGAGGAGGTCCCCTGGTGTCTCTTGCTGGTGCTGGGCCTGGTCGCCTTGCAGTTCTGGTCCGGAAAAACAGTCGCCCTCGATCTGGATCGGCCGGGCGTTCCCATCGTCGGCCTGTTTGCCGCGGCCATCCTCCTCAGTCAGCTGGTGACCCAGCCGGTCTCGGTCTTCCGGTACTTCTCCTTCATGGTCTTCCTGGTTGTGCTGCTGGGCCTTGGAGTGTGGCTCGTGTTCTTCCATCTCCTCCCCAGCCGGAAACTGGTCTGGCTCACCTCGTACGTGATGCCGGCCCTGCTGACCTGCCTGGTCGCCTACCAGAGCATTGTGGCGGTGCCCAACAGGGACCGGCGCGACATGCTGCGCCTGGTCGCGGGGCAGGAGAGCCTGGAGGAGGCCTACCGGAAACACGATGTCACCAGCGCTGCTCCCGTCGCGATCCGGGAGGTCGTGGGACGGCAGGCGCGCGTCTACTCGTTCAACGTCAACAATTACTGCATGACGCCGGACTGCGAACTGGAGTCGTTTGTGTCGTTCGCTCTGCATCAGGACTGGCACACGGTCCTGTTTGAGCCGGCCGAGCAGGCCCGAGCCGCTCTGCAGAAGCAGGGACTCAACTATTTCCTGATCGATCTGAACAAGGACGTGATCGACGTTTTGCAGTATTCGCCTTTGTTCCAGCCCGAGAACGTCGGCAAGTACCTGGAGGTCCGCTGGCACAGGGGCAGCACCTACCTGCTGACCTGGCCCGGACCTGACACCCAGCCTCTTTCCGAAGAGTTCCTGACGATTTGGGCGCACGTGGAGTTCTGGAACCCTTGTGATCTTGGCCCCCTCTATGAGGTGGTTCGCACGATCTACGAGCAGAACAAGGGCAAACCGTTCCCGATTGTCCGTGATCCCTCCTTGCCGCACCCGATTGGCTGGCAGTGAGAGGCTGTCCCGGAGGGGGAGGGCCGCACGGCCGGAATGGGTGAATCATCCCTGGCCGCACTCTGCCCCGCTCTTCCATGCGAGGTGAGCCGATGGTGACAGTGTTACTGGAACGTGAAGGGAAAAGCGGAGCCGGGCAGCAGCAGCCCCCAGGTCCGCTGGGCCAGTTGCTGCGGCGGTGGCGTCTGCGGACGCTGCTCCAGAGCGGCTTCCGCGCCTTGCTGCCGTTCCTGGACCACTTGACGGCGCTGCTGCTGGCTCTGGTGCATCTGGGGATCTGCCTGTGGTATGCTCCGTACGGCTTCAACGACTTCGGTGCCGATGGGGGGCAGTTCAAGACCGCCCTGGACATCGCCGAGGGCGGTGTCATCTTCCGCGACACCTGGAGCCAGTACGGTGTGTTCACTCATCACCTGCATGCCCTGGCCCTGCTGCTTCTGGGCAAGACCTTGCTCAGCATCAAATACTGCACCTGTCTGACCTATCTGCTCGTCAGTTATGCCCAGTACTTCGTGCTGCGCCGGTTTCTGCCCCGAGGGCTGGCGGTGCTGACGGCGCTGGCCTGGCTGGGAGTGGCGCCGCACTACGAACACGGCATCATCCCCTGGCCGCACGTGGATGCCATGCTCTTCCAGTTGCTGAGTCTGCTGTGCCTGTTCCGCTTTGTGGACCGCAACCAGGGCCGCTACCTGGTGCTGGCTGGCGTTCTGACCGGACTGAGCTGGGCTGCCAAGCAGTCGGTGGGTGCCTTTCACTTTGTGGCCCTGCTCGGTTTTGTGTCGCTGGCCTACCTGCTGCCCGCCCGACCGGGCGACCTGCTGGGCCTGGCGTACTGGCGTAAGCTGCCGGGGACGTTCTTGACCAGGGTGGTGCCTCTGGTGCTGGGTTTCGCGGTCGTGCTGGGACTGATTCTGCTGGGGCTCAAATGCGCGGGGGCCTTGAGGCACTGGCACAAGCAGACCATTTTCTTCCCAAGGGTCTATTACCTCGACTACTATCTGAGGAACATGCCTTCGAGTGGGCCGATCATCCAATGGCTTGGCGACCCGGAAGACCATGGCGTGGTGAAGCAGGTGCTGGTGCTGCTGCTGACGTGGTATCGGGAGTCGGTGAACGCGACGCTGCCGGCGGCCTGCGGCCGGCAGTGGATCGTGCTGTGGCTGGCGGCCATCGTGGTCGGCTGGCGTGGTCTGGGTCGGGCCGACAACGACAGCCGGCTGGGCGTGCTGATGGGACTGGTGGCGGCCACGTCCTGGCTGGGGACGGTCCCCTCGATGCTCCCCATGCACCAGTGGTGGACCCTCACTCCCGTCTTCGGCATGCTCAGTTACTTGCTCTGGACTTTCCTCAAGGACTCCGCCGGGGTCGTCCGCTGGGCTGGCACCGTCACGGTGCTGGCCTTTCTGTTCGCCTATCCGATTTGTTCCAACCTGAGTTCCACAGCGCATGCCGAGCGGACGCGGACCATCACCCAGATCCCGGCCCTGAAAGGGATGAAGACGACTCCGGCGACGGCGGAGACCTTGGAGACGCTTTACCAGGCCATCACCCTCTATCGCCAGCGGTATCCCTCCTGCAAGCTGACCACCGTGGACGATCAACCGCAAACACTCTTGTTCCTGACCTTTGTCGAGAACAACCGCAATTTCCACCCGATCTACTGGTCCTGCCCGATCCTGACCTGGGAGAAGGTGTACCCCGAGTACTATCTACCGAACCATCACGTATCTCTGCCAGCAGCAACCACTGGTCGTGGCCTACCGTCGGCCCCTGTGGGCGAGGCAAGTCCCCGAAATGGGCGACGTCGGCTACCGGTGCGTCTTCGAGGTCCAGGAGGAGCCGGGCGTCTCCGGGATGTGCCTGTACGCCCCGGCGTCCGCGACGGTCCCGGAGGAATGGGCGCGGGGGCCTCACGCTCCCTGTTTGAACGTGACTCGGTTGGAGCGAGATGCGGCGCCGAGGTGACTGGTGTCCGGCCCGGTCGTTCCGGACCTCGGGTTCCCTTCCCGAGAACCGAGCAAGCGCAAGAGGTGAGCCAATGGTGGCATTGTTTCTGGGACATCAGGGGATGACGCCGGCCGGCCAGCGGCTGGGGAGCTGGCGGCAGTCCCTGACCCGGTGGATCGGAACGAAGGAACCCCGGACCGTAACAACCACGCTGCTGCAATGCGGCTTTGTCCTGCTCTACCTGGGGGTCCTCCTCTGGTTCGCCAGGGTCGATGTCTATCACATGCACTTCTTCGGCACCGGCTACCGCAACCTTGGCTATGCCCTGGCGCGCGTCCTGTTCGTGGCCTACGTGGGTTGGTGTCAGTTCTACCTCGGCAAACAGCTGCTGTCCTTCTGGCAGCGCCGCCAGGCCGGCCTGAAACTGAGCGTCCTGGACGAATACCTGGTCTGTTTCTACGTGGGCGGGGCCATCCTCGCGGGGATCACCTTTGTTCTGGGCATGCTCCACCTGTACTACTACCGGCCGCTTGCCGTTGCCAGTGTGATCCTGGTGGCCCTGTCCTCGGCGGAGTTCGTCCGCACCGGCGGCGTCTGGTGGCGGACGGCCCGCAAGGTCCTGCTGGACCGTCGCGACCTGGTGCGGCTGGGCTCTACCTGGCTGGCGCTGGGCTGTGTCCTGTTCCTGGTCGTGGTCCTGGCGGAATTCAAGGGCATGTATCCGGGGGGCGGCGGCGATTACTACACGCACTACTTCCCTTATTTTCGGCACGTCTTGCAGTCGCGCGGCCTCTGGCCCAACGACGTCTGGTATCATTTTTTCGTCTCCAAGGGCGCCACGATCACCATCACCAGCATGCTGCTGACCGACCCCCTCGCTCCCGAGATGGTCACCTACCTCTACTTCCTGGTCGGGACGCTGTGCGTCTGGTCGCTGCTGCGCCGCTGTGCCAACAACCGCATCGTTCCCTGTCTGGGCATGGCCGTCTGTCTGGGTGCCTTTCTCTGGACGCCCAACAAGCAGCTCGGCGACTGGGGCATGTTCCAGAAGCATCACGAGTTCACGGCCAGTTTGCTGCTCTCGGTGGTGTGGATGACGGTCGTCATGCCCAACGCGGGCGGCGTGGCCCGGAAGGCGTGGATGAGCTTCCTGGCCCTGGCCGTGATGCATTGCATCCTGCTGTCGCCCACCGTGTTTCCCCTGGTGTTCGCCCTGCTCGGACTGGTCCTGCTGGCGGCCTTGCTCAAGCGGGCCTGGGGAGTGTTCGCCAGCACGGCTGTGGCCATGACCTGTGCCGGTCTCGTGTTCGGCGGGCTGCTGACGCTCAACTACCTCTGGACCGGCCTGGCCGAGGTCACGCCCATGCGTTTGTTCTGGAAGCACGCCAACCAGGAGCGCTTCAGCCGCTGGGTCAGCCCCTATCTGATGGTCCTGCTGCTGGAGGGCTCGTCGCCGGACATGGGTGACGTTCGGCTGGTCGAGCACAAGGAGGGATCGCGTGCTGAATACCTCCGCACGCTGGTCCGGACGCAGACGGTGCGGTGCTTCTTTCCCGACATCGATGAGGACGTGCCGGCCAGCGTGCTGCTGGTGCTGCTGGGAGTCACGGTCCCGCTGGCCTTCGGGAAGAAAGTCCGTTTTGAGCTGTGGCGGCTTGCCGTTCCCGTGGCCGGGCTGTTCGTCCTGGCCCTGGTCCTCAGCCAGCTGGTGACCCAGCCGGTCTCCGTTTATCGGTACTTTTCCTTCATGGTTTTCCTGATCGTGCTGCTGGCCCTGGGATTGTGGGTGCTGCTCTTCCGGCTCCATCCCAACCGCAAGCTGGTTCGGCTCACTTCCTGCGTGGTGCCGGCCCTGCTGACCTGCCTGGTCACCTATCAGTCCGTCCTGGCCATCCCGGAACAGGAACGGGAGGACCTGTGGCGCTTCGCCACCGGCAAGGAAAGTTTGGGGGAAGCGTTCCTCAAGCGCGGCATCACCAGCTGGGTGCCGCTCACCATCCGCGACCTGACCGGGCCTGGGAAGCGCGTTTACTCGTTCAACATCAACAATTACTGCATGGCGCCGGACTGCGAACTGGAGTCGTTTGTCTCGTTCGCCCTGCATCAGGACTGGCATGAGGTCCTCTTTGAAGAGCCCGAGCAGGCCCGAGCCGCTCTGCAGAAGCAGGGTCTCAACTATTTCCTGATCGATCTGAACCGGGACATGGTCGATGTTTTGCAGTATTCGCCTTTGTTCCGGCCCGAGAACGTCGGCAAGTACCTGGAAGTCCGCTGGCACAGGGGCAGCACCTACCTGCTGACCTGGCCAGGCCCAGATACCGAGCCTCTTCCCGAGGAGTTCCTGACGATCTGGTCGCTCATGGAGTTCTGGAACCCCTGTGATCTTGGCCCCCTCTACGAGGTGGTTCGCACGATCTACAAGCAGAACAAGGGCAAACCGTTCCCGATTGTCCGTGATCCCTCCTTGCCTCACCCTCCGGGCTGGCAGTGAGCCGTTCGCGCCGTTACTTGCTGCTGGGCTTCCCTTTTGGCTTCGAGTCGCGCATGATGCTGTTAAGGGAGGTCGCATCATGCCTGTGTCCGCCAGCCCAACGATCGATCAGCTGCGTCAGGTCGTTGCCCAGCACTGGGGCTACGGCGAGCTGCGCCCCTTGCAGCAAGAAGCAATGCAGGCCGTGCTGGATCGTCAGGACTCGCTGGTCGTGCTCCCGACCGGCGGCGGCAAGTCGCTCTGCTACCAGGCCCCGGCCGTGCTGCTGGGCGGCACCACCGTGGTCATCTCGCCGCTGATCGCCCTGATGAAGGACCAGGTGGACAGCCTGCTCGCTTGCGGCATCCCCGCCGTGGCCCTCAACAGCACCCTTTCCGCCGTCGAGCGCAGCGCCTATGAGGCTGACCTGCTCCAGGGAGCGGTCCGGTTGCTGTTTGTCTCGCCCGAACGGCTGATCCAGTCCGACCTGTACCGCATCCTGCAACAAATCCCGGTCCACGCCTTCGCCATCGACGAGGCCCACTGCATCAGCCACTGGGGCCACGATTTCCGCAAGGAATATCGGATGCTGGATCGGCTGCGCGACTACTTCCCCAACGTCTCGGTCCACGCCTACACGGCCACCGCCACCGAGCAGGTCCGGCGCGACATCTGCACCAACCTCGGCCTGCGCGACCCGGTCGTTCTGGTCGGCGACTTCGATCGCGCCAACCTGACCTATCGCGTCCTGCCCCGCCACGATCGCCTGAAGCAGGTCCTGGAGGTGCTGGACCGCCACTCCGGCGAGGCCGGCATCATTTACTGTCTGCGGCAGAAGGACGTCGATGAGCTGGCCGAGGCCCTGAAAACGCGGGGCTTCCGCGCTCTGCCGTACCACGCGGGCAAGGAGAAGGACGAACGGCACCGGGTCCAGGAAGAGTTCATCGCCGAGCGCTGCGACATCGTGGTGGCCACGGTCGCCTTTGGCATGGGCATCGATCGCTCCAACGTGCGTTTTGTGCTGCACGTGGCCATGCCCAAGTCGCAGGAGCATTACCAGCAGGAGGCAGGCCGGGCCGGCCGGGACGGGCTGCCCGCCGAGTGCGTCCTGCTCTATTCCGGCGCCGACGTCTTCACCATGAAGTCGATCCTCGAGAAGTCCGCCGAGGAGAACCAGGTCGAACCGGACGCGCTGGCCGCCAGCTTGCGGCACCTCGATGAGATCGATCGCTATTGCCGCGGTGCCTGCTGCCGGCACAAGGCCCTGGTCGAGCACTTCGGCCAGCAGTACGCCAGGCCCTCCTGTGATGCCTGCGACATCTGCCTGGGCGACACCGTCGAGGTGGCCGGCAGCACCGTCATCGCCCAGAAGATCCTGTCGTGCGTGGCCCGGGTCAAGGAGTGCTTCGGCATCAACCACGTCGTCGGCATCCTCCGCGGCGAGACCTCCGAGGGCATCCTCAAACGCGGCCACGACAAGCTCACCACCTATCGTTTGCTCGAGCAGCACAGCAAGCCCGACCTGCGCGACTGGATTTACCAGCTGATCGGCCAGGGCGTGCTGATCCAGACGGCGGACGAGTATCCGAAACTGCGGCTCAACGAGGGCTCGTGGGAAGTGATGCGCGGCCAGAGACAGGTCCGGCTGATCCAGATGGTGCGCCGCAAGAAGGGCGAGAAGGTCCGGCGCTCCGTGGTCGAAGAGGTGTCGTGGGAGGGCGTGGACCGGCAGCTGTTCGAGGTGCTGAAGGGGGTGCGGCGCGTCCTGGCCGGCGAGCGGCAGGTGGCAGCCGCGTACCTGATCTTCAGCGACAACGTGCTGCGCGACCTGGCCCGGGTTCGGCCCTCGACGCCGGCCCGGATGCGGCAAATCTCCGGCGTCGGCGACGTCAAGCTGCGCGAGTTCGGCCAGCGCTTCCTCGACGCCATCAAGGAGTATTGCCAGAAACAGGGCCTGACAATGGACGTGTCCGGGCCGGCGGCCCGGACGCTGTTCCCCGCACCCGCTCTGCCTCCACTGACACCGCCCGTTGCAAAGGCTCCCGTTGCGCCGGCACCACCTCCCGCCCCGGCGAAAGTCGCTCCTCCGTCACCGCTGGCACCGCCTCCCGCGCCGGCGAAACCGCCGACGCTGGCTCAGGAGTTCGAGCTGTTCCGGCAGGAGGTGTCGATTCCGGACGCGATGCGGCACCTGGGCAAGGTGCGCGGCCTGGTGGTCGAGTCGCTCTGCGAGTACATCCGGCGCGAAAAGCCGGCGTCCATCGCGGCCTGGATCCCGGACCTGACCTACCGGCGGATCGTCAACGCGGTCCGCACCGTGGGAGTGGAGAAGCCGACACCGATCTTGCTGGCGCTGGGCGGGTCGGTGAGCGCCGAGGAGGTCCGGCTGGTGCTGGCGCACCTGGGGGCGAAGAAAGGGCTGTGAGAGTCCGTTCTTCAAGCCGCAAGCGGCTTCGGCGGTTGGAGGGAAAAGGTTGGTCCGCCCTCCTGTCCCGTGGGTGCGCTGCGCGACCCACGGCTGGGCTAGGCAACCCCTTCGGGGTTGGTGGACAACGCTCGCCCTGTCTTCAACCGCGAAGCGGTTGCATAACTCAGCCGTGGGTCGCGCAGCGCACCCACGAGGCGGGAGAGTGGACAAACGTTTTCCCTCAAACTGCCGCCTCAACAATGCTCATTCGGCGAACCCCGTCACGGAGCTGGCGCCCTTGATCTCGCTGCTGGTCGGCGGACTCTGTGTCGGAGCGTTCCCTTTGGCCAGAGGCTCCTTTTCCACGTCGGGGACAGTGGCCTTCTTCGGTGGGTAGAAGAACACCGCCAAGATCAGGGCCGCCAGCACGCCCATCCCCGCGGGGACCAGGAACACGGAGCGATAGTCCGTCACGCCAGCCGTGGTGAAGTGGTCCTTCAGGAACGGTGCCAGGAAGCCACCCGCGGCCACACCCAATCCCAAAATCTGCAAGTTGAACAGGCCCTGGGCGCTGGAGCGTGCATCCTTGGGGAAGAACTCATCGACGAAGATGTAGACCGTGGCAAAGTAGAAGGCGTAGCAGATCCCGTGCAGCACGTTGACGCTGATCACCAGCCAGGGCATCGGCGCCAGGGCAAAGATGGCGAAGCGCAGGACGTGGCCAAGCACACCGATGATCATGGTCGTCTTCCAGCCAAGCCGTTTCAGGACATTCCCCAGAAAGGCCAAGGTCACGATCTCGGCGAACTGGCCAATGCTCATGACTGGCATGGTCCAGTTGGCCGGGATACCCACTTTCGGACTTTGCAGGAACTCGTCGGTCAGCACAAAGTAGCACTGGTGAATGGTTGAGTCCAGGAAGGTCACAAGCCACAGGACCAGCAGGAAGGGGAGCGCGAGCAACTTCATGGCTTCCAGCCAGGCCAGCGATTCCCGGTGTTCCGTCGCGCTGGCCGGTTTCGGAGGCGTGTGTGGTAAGGTTAGGCTGAACAATGCCAGCACCAGAGAGGCGATGCCGGCTGTCGCGAAGGTATAAGCGGTTCCCTGGCGCAAGGCCTCGCCCTCCAGCGGGGAGCCCAAGGCTTTGCCAAGCCAGTCTCGGAACGGCACCGAGCCAAAGGCCGGCACCTTGGCCCAGTCGGTCAAGAGGAAGATGAACGGCCAGCTGGCCGCGATCCAACCAATGGTGCCCCACAAACGCACCCGGCCGAAGTCTTTCTGAGCGTCCTTGAGATGCGTGAAGGCAATCGAGTTGGTGATCGAGATCGTGGGCACGTAGAACAGCGAGTGCAGCAGCAGCAGCAGGAAGAAGGGCCAGAAGGTATCGACCCAGACCAGTCCCAGCAGGGCCAGGCCGCCAACCAGGTGGCTGAAGGCCACGAAGCGCTCGGCCGAGAAGTTGCGGTCCGCGAACTGGACGCTGAAGAACATCGCGGTGAGTGACGCGATGGGGAAGGCGTTGAGGATCAGTGCCTTTTCCCAGGAGCCGAAATGGTGCATGCCCAGGTAGGCGAAGATCTTGATGAACCAGGCCCCCCAGATGAAGAATTCCAGGAACATCATCACGGAGAGGCGGGTGCGCAGCAGGGGGGTGGTCATGAGTCAGGTCCACGTTCAGGAAAGCTCGGATTACCTGACTCCCTTTGTACCATGCCGCCGATTCGTGTCAATCGTCTGGCCGCAACCCCGTCAGAATCGCTTCTCCCGGCACAATCGGCAAAGTTTCTCCGCTCTGCCAGCCGATGATTGATCCTGTCGAGAAGTTTCCTGAACGGGGAGGAAGGCACCATGCCTGGCGGCGGCTGGCACACCGAAAGCGGCTGGACAGCCACGAAGTGGCTCCGGACTCGCTGGCTCCGCTGGGGCCTGTGGGCGGTGGGCGGCCCCTTGCTCAGCCTGGGCTGCCAGACCACGCCGACCGCCCAGATCGCCCCGGCCACGCCGCCTGTCACGGTCCCGGTCCTGGGCCGGTCGCTCCAGCCGGCTTCCCAGCCCGCCGCGGCCGTGCCGCCTGCCACGGTCCCGGTCCTGAACCAATCGCTGGGGTCGCGGCCTCAGACTACCCCGTCACCGGAAGTGCAGCAGACCGCCTATCATCCGGATGGACCGGTCCAATTGCCTCCGCCTGCTACGGCGCCAGCGCCCCTGGTGGAACCGGGGAAGCCTTTGCCGATTGACCTCGACACGGTGATGCACCTGGCGGAGGACCAGAACCCGAAGATCGGCCTGGCCCGCGCCAAGCTCCACGAGAGCCAGATGCAGGGGGCGGCCGGAATGGCCGGGTGGATGCCGCGCATGACCGCCGGCATGGCCTACTATCGCCACGAGGGCGGCATCCAGAACCCCAATGGCACTTTTGTCAATTCCAGCACCGGGGCCTTCTATCCCGGCATGGACCTGCGCTCCGAGCTGGACGTCAAGGACAAGATCTATCAGCGCATCAACGCCGAGCGCAACCAGTGGCAGCAGAAGGGCGAGCTGAGCAAGATCACCAGCGACATCCTGCTGAAGGCGGCCACGACTTACATCGACCTGCTGACGGCCCGGCGTGCCGAGGCCATCTCCCGCGAGATGGAGAAGCTGTCCGAGCCAATGCTCAAGCGGGCCGAGGACCTCATGAAAACCGACTCCAGCACGCGGGTGCTGTACGAGAGCATCCGCACGGGAGTCACCCTGCGCAAGCAAGCGATCGTCAAGCTGAAGCAGCAAGGCGACGCGGCCGCGATCCAGCTGGCGAACCTCCTGAACCTGCCTTGCGACGTGCCGCTGGTGCCGGTCGATCTGGAGCCGGCGCCGATCAGCCTGGTGGACGTGGCGGTGCCGACGTGCCAGCTGGTGTCCCAGGCGCTGGCCACCGGCCCGGGAGTCCAGGAACTGCAAGGGATGCTGGCCACCATCCAGGCGGGCCAGGCCAAGCTGGAGAGCCCGATCAGCCTGCTGCCGATCCTCCAGATGAACATGTTCGAGGGGGCGTTCGGCGCCGGCCCCGGCGACCAGATGACCTGGGCCAATCGCTTTGACCTCGGCATCCAGGCCCGCTGGGACATCACCGCCCTGCTGGGTGCCAGCCAGCAGCGGGCCCTGGCCAAGAACCGGCAAACTCAGCTGCAGCTGAACCAGCAGGAGCTGGCCAACGACCTGACCGCCGGCGTGCAGGAAGCCGTCACCACCATTGCCGGCAGCCGGGAACAGATGACCCTGGGACAGGGCGCGATTGAGCAGGCCAGCAAGACGTACCGGCTCCAGGACCTGCGCGTCAAGGAGAACGTGGAAGGGGCGAAACCGACCGACGTGATCGGGGCCATCCGCTCCCTGGAGCAGGCCCACCAGGAGTTCCTGTCGGCCCTCAGCTCCCACAACAAGGCGCAGATCCGACTGCTGCTGCTGCTGGGACCGCAGGGCAAGGGACCGCCGCCACCGGCGCACTGAGCAGGGCAATCCCGAAATCTCACCAGAAACTGCTTGCATCCGCGCCGCGCATTTGCAAAGATAGTCCTTGACCCGAAATCCTGCCCGCCCACCCACCCAGGAGCCGCCAGGCTCCTGACTCGCTCTCTTCAGCCGACGAGGTTTTGCTTCATGCGTCCGCTGCTTCTGCTGCTCGCTGTTCTTGGCCTGACTCTCCCCGGCCTCGTTTGCGCTGCCGAGCCGGCCGAGAAACCGGTCCCCGAGACGGTCAGCTATTACCGCGACGTTCGACCGATCTTTCAGCAGCACTGCCAGGGCTGCCATCAGCCGGCCAAGCCGCAGGGCGGCTACGTCATGACCAGTCACGCCGACCTGCTCAAGAACACCGAACGCGACACCCCCGGCATCGTCCCCGGCAAGGCCGCGAAAAGCTCGGTCATCGAGGTCATGCTCCCCGGCAAGGACGGCAAGGCGAGAATGCCCAAGGGCAAAGATCCCCTGGCCAGGCGCGACATCGAGGTGATCCGCAAGTGGATCGCCCAGGGGGCCAAGGACGACACGCCGGTCAGCGCCCTGGACCTGGTCGATGCCGAGCATCCGCCGATCTATCATCTGCCGCCGGTGATCAGCTCGCTGGCGTGGTCGCCCGACGGCAGCCTGCTGGCCATCACCGGCTATCACGAGGTGCTGCTGCACAAGGGCGACGGCAGCGGCCTGGTCGGCCGGCTGGTCGGCCTGGCGGAGCGCATCCAGTCGGTGGCTTTCTCCCCCGACGGCAAGCTCCTGGCGGCCGCCGGCGGCTCCCCCGGCCGCTTTGGCGAAGTGCAGATCTGGGACGTGGAAAGACGCAAGCTCAAGCTCTCGGTGTCGGTGACCTACGATACCCTGTACGGTGTCAGCTGGTCGCACGACAGCACCAAGGTCGCTTTTGGCTGTGCCGACAACACCCTGCGGGCCATCGACGCCAGTACAGGCAAACAAGTCCTGTTCGGAGGGGCGCACAACGACTGGGTGCTGGGCACGGTCTTCTCGCGCGATTCGCGCTTCCTGATCTCGATCAGCCGGGATCGCTCGGTCAAGCTGACCGAGGTGGAAACGCAGCGCTTCATCGACAACATCACCAGCATCACGCCCGGGGCCCTCAAGGGCGGCCTGATGGCCGTGGCCCGCAACCCCAACAAGAAGGACGTCAAGGTCGTCAACACGGCCAAGGGCACCGACCAGACCGAGAAGCTCTACGACGAGATTGTCATTGCCGGCTCCGACGGCACGCCCCGGCTGTACAAGGTCCATCGCACCCAGAAACGGGTCATCGGCGACGATTTCAACAAGGTCCGCGAGTACCAGGCGCTGGCTGGCCGGATTCATTCGCTGAACTTCAACCCGGACGGCACTCTCTTCGCCGCGGGCAGCAGCCTCGACGGCACCGGCGAGGTGCGCGTTTACCAAACTGCCGACGCCAAGGTGGTGTCGCAGCTGGCGACGCCGACCAGCGGCGTTTTCTCCCTGGCCTTCGATCCCCAGGGCAAGGTGATCGCCTCGGGCGGCTCCGATGGCAGCATCCGCCTGAGCGATCCGATGACCGGCAAGATCATCAAGGAATTTGTTCCCGTGCCGTTGACCACGACCACGGCGGGCAAGTAAGTTTTTATCCCCTCGCCCCGAACGAGCCGCCAGGTTTATCCCGGCGGTCCTGTCCGCCGGGATAAACCCGGCGGCTCGTCAGGCGTAAGGAAAAGTACCCTCAACGAGACAGCTACCATGCCGACCGCATCCCTCCTTCGCAGCCACCGTTTTCCGCTCGCCCTGCTGCTGGTCGTCCTGACCACTGCGATTCCCGCCGCTGCCCAGGAGAAACTGCCGCCGAACGTCCGGGTGATTCGCCTGGAAGTGCAGCCGACCACGATCACTCTCACCACGCCGTTCCAGTACAGCCAGCTGCTGGTGACCGGCGTGCTGCCATCCGGTGAGCGCATCGACCTGACGCGGCTGGCGAAGATCCAGCCGCCCGCGAAGGTGGCCAGGGTCACTCCCACCGGCCAGGTCCGGCCCATCGCCGACGGCAAGGGCGCCCTCAGCGTCACCTGGGAGGACAAGATTGCCATCGTGGACGTCAAGGTGGAGGGACTGAAGCAGAAGCCGGAGGTCAGCTTTGTCCGGGACGTGATGCCGGCCCTGTCGCGCATGGGCTGCAATGCCGGCACCTGCCACGGGGCGGCCGAGGGCAAGAACGGCTTCAAGCTGTCGCTGCGCGGCTACGATCCGCTGGGCGATCACCGCAGCCTGACCGACGACCTGGAAGGCCGGCGCTTCAACCGCGTCGCTCCGGAAAAGAGCCTGATGCTGCTCAAGACCTCCGGTGCCATTCCCCACGTCGGCGGCGTCGTCACCCAGCCGGGCGAGCCTTACTACGAGCTGCTCCAGCTCTGGATCGCCCAGGGCGTCAAGCTGGACGTGAACAGCACCCGCGTCAGCAAGATCGACAATCCAGCCGCGCTCGGTCAGCATCCCGCTGCCGGGGATGAAGCAGCAGATGGCCGTGGTCGCCACCTTCGCCAACGGCAGCGTCCGCGACGTGACCTCCGAGGCCTTCATCGACAGCAGCAACACCGAGGTGGCCACGGTGGACCGCAGCGGCACCGTGACGGCCGTCCGCCGCGGCGAGGCCACCATCATGGTCCGCTACGAGGGGAACTACGCGGCCAGCACCCTCTTTGTGATGGGCGACCGCAGCGGCTTTGTCTGGAAGCCGGTCGAGGGCCAAGGCGTCATCGACTCGCTGGTCTACGACAAGCTGAAACAGGTCAAGGTGCTGCCCAGCGACCTCTGCACCGACGCCGAGTTCGTCCGCCGGGTCTATCTCGACCTGACCGGTCTGCCGCCGCAGCCCGAACAGGTCCGGGCCTTCCTGCACGACACCCGCCCGAGCCGGTTCAAGCGCGACGAACTGATCGACAAGCTGATCGGCAGCCCCGATTTCATCGAGCACTGGACCAACAAGTGGGCCGACCTGCTTCAGGTGAATCGCAAGTTCCTGGGCGACAAGGGCGCGACCGCTTTTCGCGGCTGGATTCGCAAGTCCGTCGCCGAGAACATGCCCTACGACAAGTTCGCCCGCGCCATCCTGACGGCCAGCGGCTCCAACGTGGACAATCCACCGGCCAGCTATTTCAAGGTGCTGCGCGAGCCCGACGCGGTCATGGAGAACACCACCCAGCTGTTCCTGGCGGTGCGCTTCAACTGCAACAAGTGCCACGATCATCCCTTCGAGCGCTGGACCCAGGACCAGTATTACCACCTGGCCGCCTTCTTCGCCCAGGTCGGCCGGGCCGAGGACCCGCGCTACAAGGGCCAGAAGCTCGGCGGCACCGCGGTCGAGGGGGCCAAGCCGCTGGTGGAGGTGATTTCCGACCTCAAGGGCGGCGACGTGAAGCACGCCCGCACCGGGGCCGTCTCGGCACCGGTCTTCCCCTACAAGCACAACGACCTGGCCCCCGCCACCGCGACCCGGCGCGAGCAGGTCGCCCACTGGATCACCAGCACGGAGAACGTCTACTTCGCTCGCAGTTACGTCAACCGCCTCTGGAGCTACCTGCTGGGCGTCGGCCTGATCGAGCCGGTCGATGACATCCGGGCGGGCAACCCGCCGAGCAACCCGAAACTGCTCGACTTCCTCACCGACGAGTTCGTCAAGAACGGCTTCAACACCCGGCACGTGATCCAGATGATCTGCAAGTCGCGCGTCTACCAGCATTCGGTGGTGGCCAACGACTGGAACAAGGACGACGACATCAACTACGCCCGCGCCCTGCCGCGCCGGCTGTCGGCCGAGGTGCTTTTCGATTCGATCCACAGCGTCACCGGCTCGGTAAGCCGGCTTCCTGGCCTGCCGGCCGGCAGCCGGGCCGCCCAGATGCTCGACTCCACTGTCGATGCCCCCGGCGGCTTCTTCAACCTGTTCGGCAAGCCGCCGCGCGAGAGCGCCTGTGAATGCGAACGCAGCACCAGCCTGATGCTGGGGCCGGTGCTGAACCTGGTCAATGGCCCCATCCTGGCCGATGCGGTCCGCGATCCGAGCAACCGCATTGCCAGGGTGCTGGCCGCCGAGAAGAACGACACCAGGGTGGTCGAGGAACTGTACCTGGCCGCCCTGTGCCGGCCGCCGACCCCCGGCGAGCTGAAAGCCGCCCTGGAGACGCTGAAGGCGGGTGAGGCCGACTTCGATGAGATGCTGGCGGAAGGCAAACGGCGTCAGGAGGCGCTGAATGCCTACGAGAAGCAGCTCAACGAACGGCAGGCCAAGTGGGAGACCGCCATGAAGCAGGCACCGGTGTGGGTCCCGGTTGGGATTACCAAGGCCGTTGCCAAGGGGGCTGGCGTGACCCTGAAAACGCAGCCGGACGGCTCCGTGCTGGCCAGCGGCGCCAACCCCGCTAACGACACCTATACCGTGACGGCGACCACTCCGCTGAAGGGAATCACCGCCATTCGCCTGGAGGCGCTGCCCGACCCGAGCCTGCCCGCCAAGGGCCCAGGCCGGTCCGGCGGCGGTAACTTCGTGCTGAATTATTTCAAGGTGGACGCCAGGGAGGCAGGGGCGGCGGGAGCGGGCCGGCCGCTGGCCCTGTTCAACGCCTCGGCGACCTTTGCCCAGGACAAATTCCCGGCCGCCAACGCTCTGCTCAACCAGCCCACGACCGGCTGGGCCATCTTCCCGCAGGTCGGCAAGGCCCACTCGATCTTTTTCCAGCTGCGCGAGCCGCTGACCACGACCAAGGACGCGGAATTGACCTTCACCCTGCAATCGCGCTTCGGCACGCAGCACGTCCTCGGCAAGTTCAGGCTGTACGTGACCACCACCAGGCCGCCGCTGGCCCTGCCGCCGCTGCCGGAGAACGTGGCCCGCATCCTGAACACCGAGCCGGCCAAGCGGACGGCCCAGCAGAAGGCGGAGCTGACCCGGGTGTTCCGGGGCCAGGATCAGGAACTGACCCGGCTGCAGCGGGCGGTGGCGGAACACGGCATGCCGGTGGACCGCCGCCAGCCGGGGGCGCAGGACCTGATGTGGGCGCTGCTGAACTCCAAGGCGTTCCTGTTCAATCGGTGACCCGACTCTTCCTCCCCTCTCCCCGCTGGGGAGAGGGGTTGGGGGTGAGGGGTGGATTGTGTCGATTTATCGTTTCGCGCTGGGCCGAGTGAGCGCGAAACGATAAATCAAATGCAACCCCTCACCCCCAACCCCTCTCCCCAGCGGGGAGAGGGGAGGAAAATGCACCACGGATGGTGTCTCCCGTGATCTGTCTCGTTGCCAACGACCTGGCCCATCTGATCCGCAACGGCGGCGTTGGCACGTACTTCTGGCTGCTGGCGCATCTCCTGGCCCGCAAGGGCCTTCCCGTCTTCCTCCTCTACGCCAACGACCCCATCGAGAACCCCTCGGCCCTTCCGGACGTCCGCCGGCGACTGGAGAAAGCGGGCATCGGCTTCGCCACCCTGGCGGACTTTCCCGTTCCGCCGCACTGGCATCTTCCCACCCACGGCAGCAACCCGCTCCTGCAGCGCAGTGAGCGGGTCCGCTTCGTGCTGGAGCATCTGCAGCAGCGTCATCGCTTTGACCTGATCGAGTTTGCCGACTGGGGCGCGTGTGGTTTTCGCTCCGTCCAGGCCCGGCGGACCGGGCTGGCGTTCGCGGACGCTGCGCATCCTGGTCCGGCTGCACGGCTCCAGCCAGTGGGGACGGGCCGGCAACCTCCAGGGACTCACCAGCAAGGAGGACCTGCGCCTCGATTTCGCCGAGCAGCACGCCTTCGATCACGCCGACGTTCAGCGCAGCCCCACCCGCTACGTGCTTGAGCAGGCCCGCGCCAGTGGCTGGGTGGTCCGAGCCGACGCCCAGGTGGATGGCTATCCCTTTCCCGACCGGCCTGACAGGCCGGGCGACTCCTCGGGAGAAGTCCGGGAGATCGTGTTCTTCGGCCGGCTGGAAGTGCGCAAGGGACTGCTGCTGTTCCTGGAGGCGTGCCGGCACCTGACACCGCTGCCGCTCGCTTTTGTCGGCAAGGACACCGTGTTGCCGGACGGCCGACGTGCTTCGGCCGTGATCCGGCAAGCGCTGCCGGGCCGGCGCGTTTCCCTTCACACCAATCTCGACCACGCGCAGGCCCTGGCCTATCTGCGGCAGCCCGGCCGGCTGGCCGTGCTGCCCTCGCTGGCCGACAACCTCCCCTTCGCCTTGATCGAGTGCGGCACCCAGGGCATCCCGTTCCTCGCATCTCACGTTGGCGGCATTCCCGAACTGCTGGCCGATCCGGACTTGCAGCGGCAGTTGCTTTTCCAGCCGACTGCACCGGACCTGCTGCGCTGTCTGCGCTCCTACCTCGACACCAGCGCGAGCCAGCGCCGATGCGGGACGGAGGAACTGTACCAGCGCCTTGACCCGGGATGGAACAACGACCGGCTGGTTGAGGGATACGCGATGGTTAGCCGCGACGCGGAGCGCAGCGCAGCGGAGCGCGGAGAGGCCCCACCGAACGGAGCCTCTCCGCGCTCCGCTGCGCTGCGCTCCGCGTCGCGGCTAACGAACGGTGTTCCCGAACGGATTGGGCGAACCCACACACTGGTGAGCGTCGTCGTCCCCCACTTCAACCTGCCTGATTACCTCCCGGAGGCGTTGGCGTCGCTGGCCTGCCAGTCTTACCCTCATCTGGAGATCCTCGTCGTCGATGACGGCTCCACCTGTCCGCGGGCCTTGCAAGTCGTGGCCGAGCAGGAACGCCTTTATCCGCACTTCCGCTTTCTGCGAACCGGCAACGCCGGTCCGGGAGCCGCCCGCAACGCCGGCCTGGCCGAGGCCCGGGGCGATTTTGTGCTGATGTTCGACGCGGACAACGTCGCCCTGCCACACTTGGTCGAAACCCTGGTGCGCGGGCTGGAGCGTCTGCCCGAGGTGGCGGCCCTGACCTGTCCGGTCCTGGGCGTCTCCGATTCTCCCAACCCGGCCGGCCGGCGACCGGTCCTGGTCAATGCCTTCGCGGGCGGCCCGGTCTTGCTCGCCTGCCTGGAGAACGTCTTCGGCGACAGCACCGCCCTGTTCCGGGCCGATGCCCTGCGTGCCGTCGGCGGCTTTGACACGGATCGCTCCACTCCCTGGGAGGACTGGCTGACCTACCTCCGACTTGATCCAGGCCGGTTTCCAGATCGAAACGGTCCCGACCTTCCTGTTCCATTACCGCGTTCGCCGGGGTAGCTACACGGCCGGGCTGATCCAGGGACCGGCGGACCGAGATCGGCTCCTGCAAATCCTGCTGCAACGCGGCTTCTCCGGCCCGGACTTGCCGCCGGGGGTCCGCCCGGCCAGCCTCTGGGCCATCGCGGTCCAGTTCGGGCTGCTCAGCGACCGCCAGAACACACTCCGCCATCGCCTGCTGGAGCAGATCAACAAACGACTGCGGCGAATGCCCCGGTTGCACGCCGGACTTAAACGGTTGCTCCAGCTGCTGCTCGGGCTGGTGCGCTGGTCGGTGCGCGGATAACGAGGACTCCGTGGAGAATTGCTCCGGGACGTGGTATAGTGAATCCTTGCACGCGCTTCCCGTGAGACAGGTGACACCCGTGGAACCCTCCGCATCTCTGGAAAAACGCCTGCTGGGACAGACCCTGGCCGGCAAGTACGAGCTGGTCGAGGTCCAGGCCAGCGGCGCCTTCGGCACCGTGTTCCGGGCCAGGCAGTATTTCTGCAAGCAGCTGATGCGTCCGGTGGCCGTCAAGGTGTCCCGCCAGAGCGGCCTGACCGAGGAGACCGCTCCCTATCTCTTCAGCGACGCCCTCGTCCTGGCCCAGCTGCTGGCCAGCAGCGATCATCACGAGGGCAGCCGGCACCTGGTGCAGATTTACGACATGGGTCTGCTGCCCGAGCACGAGGACCGCGCTTACCTGGCGATGGAGTACGTCAACGGCCTGCCGCTGCTGTCGCACATGCGGGCGGCGGGTCGGTTCAGCGTGATGACGGGGCTGCGCTTCATCAAGCAGATCTGCCGGGCCCTGGCCCTGGTCCACAAGCAAGGGGCGGTCCACCGCGACCTGAAGTCCGACAACATCCTGATCGACCGCAAGGGCGTGGTGCGCGTGGTCGATTTCGGCATCGCCGCGTATACCGACAGTCGGCTGGGCTTCGTCCCCGGAGCGATGGGCACCTTCACCTACATGGCCCCCGAAACCGTGCTGGGCCGATCGACGCCGGCCTCCGACATTTACAGTCTCGGCCTGCTGACGTACGAGCTGTTCACCGGCGGCGGGCCGCACCTGCACGCTCCCTGGAAGACCGACGAGGGCGACCACCGCGACGAGCATTACCGGATCAAGAAGGAGTTCGCGTTTCCGCCGCCGTCGCAGGTCCAGAACGAGATCCGCAACGACTATCGCTGGCTGGACGAGCTGGTGCGCCGCTGCCTGGATGTCGAGCCGGAACGGCGCTTTGCCGATGCCGGCCAGCTGCTCGCCGCCATCGAAACCTGCGAGGCCGGCGGCGAGCTGCCGCCGGTGCAGGCGCCGCCTCGGGAGGGCGAGGCTCCTGCCGAGCCGGGAAGGCCTTGGGCTCGGCAGCACGCTGAACCTGGCGCTAAAGCCACTCCCAGTTCCGAGATCGACGCGGAAACGGAGAAGCTGTTCCGCGAGGTGCGCCGGCTGCTGGCCAGCAAGGCGTTCGATCAGGCCATTGACCGGCTTGACGTTCACCGCCCGCCGGAATGGGCCGTGGCCAACCTGATGGGAGCGCGGACCCTGCGGTTGCTGGCCCAGGCGTACCTGGGCCGCGGCGACCTGCCGGCGGCGCGGGAGTGCCTGGAGCAGCTGCAGACCATCCAGAAGGAGCAGCAACTGCTGCCGCGAGCCGACTATGCGGCCGCGCTCTCGGACCTGTTCCGGTGCTACCGGAGCATGGGGTTGACGGAGCTGGCCCAGGCGTGCCAGGAAGAGGCGCGGAAATTGATGTGAGCCCAAGCCTGGCCTTCGGCGGCCGAGAGCGCACTGATTCAGGGAGTGACCATGCCGTTGCGACTGCCCCACGGACGACAGATCCCTGTGCCCGCCCCGACGTTCGGCGCGAAGATGCTGAACGTGCCCTGGATCAAACAGGAGCAGTCCAACTGGTGCTGGGCAGCCTGCCAGCAGATGGCCTTCCGGTACTACGGCAATCTGACGGCCCGACAGTGCGATTTCGCCAGCTATTTGTTCGGCGTGCCAGGCAACGGGTGCTGTTCTGCTCCTTCGAGCGCCCTTTGTAACAAGGGTGCCAACGCCAACCAGATCGTCCAGGGTTACAATGTTTTTGGCTTGCGCTGCACCGCTTCTGCCGGCGCCCTGCCGTTCGGGGCCGTTCAAGTTGAGATCGACATGGGCAACCTGGTGGAGTGCGGCATCAAGTGGATCGGCCCGGGAGGGCACGTGGTTCTCATCGTCGGCTGGTATGACCAGCAGAAGGTCCATGTCAATGACCCTTTCTCCGGCCACGGTGTCGTTGCCTACAATGACGTTGTGACCGGTTACGGGCAAGGGAGCTGGATCGTTTCCTTCACCGGAATTCGGAGGTAAGCATGGCTCACGCGGATGTCTTGCCGGACGCTGTCCTCGATGCCCTGGCCGCCAAGGTCGGAGTTCCGCTGGCGGAGTTCGGCTCCTATGCTCAGCAACCGCAACCGGCGGCTGAATTGAGCGAGACGTTTGCCGTCTGGTCCCTGAATCCGACGGCCGTCTTGACACCCGACGTGGACTTCGCGAAACTCGTCACCCAGACCGGCCGATGGCACCACCAGATCAAGGTTGGCGGCCAGGCGACTGCTTTCGCTCGCTCGATGCCCCTCGGAACGGACGCCGCGAGTTGGGAGGTCACTCAGCTCTTCCAGTCCGACATCCCGCCGAAGATCGACCGGGCAATCGATTGGGTGGACAGCAACGTCAAAGGCGATCCGGTGGTTCGCCTCTTGATTGTGCCGTCGTACTACCTCACTGCCTTCTGGCTGTCGGACGGCAACAACAATCAAGTTTACGTCATTGACGCGCCTTCCAGCTTGACGCAGGTCCATGCCGGGACGCTGTACTCTGCCAGGGAGTTTCTCCAGAAACTGGCGCAAGAACAACCTGCTTCTGGCTTCCTGGCCTGACAGAGGAGAAAAGCGTCAGGCCCGCGTGAGCCAGCTGCTGAACCTGGTCGATTCCAAACCTCCTGATTGCCATGTTTCAAACCAACTTCGAGATGCGAATGGCCGGCCGGGTGCGTGAGCTGCTGACCGCACACACGCCGGAAGAAGCGGCCCGGCTAGCTTTGGGCCGGGTGCGCAAGGCGTTGACCGACTGGAAGCCGGGGCTGGTCTTCGACCCGGCCCGGCTGCGCACCGTGCTGGCCACGCCGCTGAATGGTCCTGTCCTGGAGATTGAGCGCGCATTTCTCCCTGGGCTGGCTGGCCTGGCTGGCCGACGATCTGTCCGAGGCCGCGACCCTGCTCACCGAGGCGTTCAACCGCTGTCCCAGGGACAGCAACAATGATTGGTTGCCGCTGACCGCCTACTGGCGTGCCCGGGTCCGCCTGCTGCTGCAACAGCCCGAAGCGCTCGCCGACTACGAGGCGGTGCTGCGCACGCTCAAGGGGTCGCCGCAGGGCACGGCCTGGTTTGTCGATCTGCTCTGGCGGGCGGGCCGGGTCGATCGGGCCGAGCAGGTCTGGAAGTCGGTGCGGACCAACAAGAAGGTGACCGCCTGCGAAGAGGGACCGCTGCTGGAGGCTCGCTCCATGCTGCGCCGCGGCGAGCTGGGACCGGCCGAGAAGGCGCTGACCGAGGCCGCTCCGACCAGCGGCGTCCTTCAGGTGGAGCGGTGCCTGCTCCTGGCCTGGATCAGTACAGCCCAGAAACAGCCGCAGAAGGTCGCCGAGTGGCTGGAACAGGCCGGCCAGGGCCCTTACCCGGTCCGGGCCCGGGAACGCTGGGCCCGACTGCTCCAGTGGCGCGGCCAGGCGACGGGAGTCGCCGACCTTGCCGAGCTGCAATCTCCGCTGCTGCGCGACCTGACCCGGGGACAGCAGCTGCGCCTGGAAGGTAAGCCGGACGAGGCGGTCGCCGCCCTGCAGCAGGCCCGGGGCAATCCGCTGATCGAGCCGTTCGCGCGCTATGCCCTGACCTGCCTGGGCAAGGACGATCCGGCCGCGGTCCTGGCCAGCCAGCCGGGGCTGTTCCTGGCCCAGCGCTGCCGGGCTCGGCAGACGCTGGAGCGCTTCCGGACCCGGCAAGCCAGTCCGACTGAGCTGCTCGATACGCTGCACAGCGCCAGCGCCAGCAAGTTCAGCGACAGCGGCGTCGAGCATTTCCGCCAGCTGGCCCTGCTGCTCCAGCGCCGCGAACCGCCCGTGGACGAACTCCACAGCATCCGGGAGTCTGCCGCCGAGGATCCGGTCCGGCGACGCAACCTGTTCCGGGCCGCCCTGGAGACGGCCGTGCGCCGATTGCCGGCACCGGCCCTGCGGCAATTGCTTCAGGAATGGGCCCGGTTGCCCTGGCTGGAAGGCGAGCCCGAGCTGCGCGCCCTGCTGGCGCGTCCCTTGCTCCGGCTGATCTTGCAGCAGGGATCGGCCGAGGAATCGGAACGAGCCCTCCTGGAACGATTGCATCCGGAGGAACCGTTGCTCGCCCTGCTCCCGGACACAAGCCCGGAGCGCAAGCGACGGGACAGCCCCGAACGTCCCAGCGCCGGCGCTTTGGGCTTGTTGCAGGCCGCTCACTCCCTGGCCGCAAAGCCCGATCTCGATGGGGTGGAAGCGGAAGCCTGGCGCGAGCAGGTGCGTCAGCTCCGCGAATCCGGTCGCTGGAAGGGATTGGGCCAGGCCCTGCTCTTGCAGGAGGCCGCCCGCCGTGGCGACGTGCCGGCCGTGGCCGGCCTGCTGGAAGAGGTCGATCCCTGGCGTGCGTTCCGTCAGGGGCCGCCCCGGTTCGTGCTGCGCTCCCTGGTCGCGCTCGTTTCCCGCCAGCCGGGGCAGGGGGCCTGGAAGCGATCCCTGCCGCAGTGGCTGCAATTGTGGAACCTGGCCGCCCTCGGAGCGGAGGGACAGACCCTGGCGGCCCAGGCGGGCCTGTCCTCCGCGGCGACCGCTTCCTCGGAGCCGCCCGCCGGAGTGCCGGCCGTGCCCTGGTTCCTCCATCTGGCCGCTCGCGCCCTGGCACCGAAGAGCGATAACCCCACCGAGGCCCTCGCCTTTGTCCGCCGCGCCCTGGCTGCCGATCCGGAACTGGCCAGCGTGTCCGATGCGACCGTCGTCCGGGAAGCTCTGCCGGAGCTGGAACGTCGTGCGCTGGCTCGGTCCCTGACAGCGCTGACCCAACCCGAGGGGCAATCAGCTCTCCCGGCCGGTCTGCTGGTCGATGCCGTCGATCTGCTGCGCTCCCTCTCCGAGGGACAGACCCTGCTGGACGCCCTCCAGCAAGGGAACCCCGAACAAGCTCGCGCGCTGCTGCAAGGCTTGCTCCAGAAGCCGGAGCTTCCGACCCGGCTGCTGCATCACCTGGCATTGCTGGAACTGCGTGCTGCCCAGGCACTGGAAGAGAAAGACCAGACCGACCAGGCCGATCCGCACTGGCGGCTGTCGTGGCAGGGCTGGTTGCGTTTCCTGGGCGAGCCCGGCCCGGAGGAAGATCGCTCCGGGCTGCTGGACTTCTTGCTGGGTCTGCACCGCAGCCGGGTCAACGCCCTGCTGGCTCGCGGCGAGGTGGACCGCGCCCGCCGGCACTGGAACATTGTGCAGGAATTGCCGGGACTGCGCCGCCGCGATCAGCGAGGCCCTCGGTGCCGACCTGGGTCAGCGTCTGGCCCGCTTCCGGGACGACCTGGCCGGCGAGTACCTGGTCACCACGCGGGAGGCGATGCGCTATGGCAACGTCGCCGAGGGGATGCACGCCGACTACGACAAGGGCCTGTCCTACCTGCGCCGGCTGCTGAGCCTGGACAAGGACAACGTCCGGCTGCTGACCGCCCTGATGGAGGTGTGCGGCGAGTATTTCCTCGACCTGTACCACGCCGGCAGTCCGCCCGCGCTGATCGAGCAGGTGGAGCGCTTCTTACCCTTTGCCCTGCAGCTGGCCCGGCTGATTGAGGACCAGCCCAGCGCTCTGGCGGCCCGCGCCGCCCTGGCCGAGTATTGCAAGTTCCGCGGCTTCATCACCCGCGATCGGGAGCAGAAGAAGGCCCTGTACCGCGATGCCCTGCGCTTCAACCCGGCCAACGAGAACGTGCGTGACCTGCTGGCCGCCCTGGAAGCCCCCGCCGAGGAGGAGTGACCATGACCGCACCCAATCCCTACGAGGTGCTGCGCCTCGACCCCACCGCCAGCGAGGAAGAGATCGTCCGCCATGCCGGCCGGCTGCGGCAGCGCGTCACCGACGAGGAGACCCTGACCGCGATCCGCCAGGCCGTACAGGCCCTCACGGCGCGTCCCGAGGACCGTCGCCGGCTGGCCCTGCTGACGCATCCGCGACCCGAATACGCGCATCCGGCCCTGGACCGGCTGGCCGGCGCCTTTCGCCGGCCTCCCGCCGCCACCGAATCGGCCGGCCCCTTCCCCGAGCTGGACGAGCAGGAGTTCCGGACTCTGCTGATGGGTCAGGCACTGGAGGAGCTGGACCTGCCGCCGATGGTGTTCGAGCCCGTCGCCTCGGCCGAGGACGCCGCCGAGATTCAGCGGCAACTGGCCGAGGCGCTGTGGCAGAGCTTGCTGGCGGACCTACGGGCCTGAGGGAGGCCGAGCCGGTTCGTTGAGCGCTTCCAGGGTACTTTCAATGCGCTGCCGGGCCCGGGCCAGGATCACGCGCGCAGACTCCACGGCCGCCAGCGCATCCTGGACCGCGTTCAGGTACGCCCGCCGCTCCAGGTACAGCAGCGGATCGTCGGCCTGCGCGCAGAGCAACACTTCTTTCGCCAATCCTCGCGTCAGTTCGTCCAGACGCTGAATCCGTGCGATCACGTCTGTCAGGGTGAGCACGTTTGCCGTCCTCCGACGGCTGGGACATAAACAAGTGTATACTTCAACCGGCGAGGAAGGGAAGGGCTTCTTTGGGATCGTCCGGTCCCGTCGCTAGCGCCTCCGGGCTTGTGTGCCATCGCCTTCTCAGGCGTAAACCTCAATCGCCCTGATGATCTCGTCCAGATCGTTGGGCACCTGCACGGCCCGGTTGGCGAAGCTGGCCCGCTTCACGCCCCGATGGCCCAGCACCTCCTCGAACACCTTCGGATCGGTGCTGTGGTACGCCACCGTCGCGGTCGGGTCCTTGAGCTGATGGCCGGTCAGGATGCACACCACGCGCTCGCCCGGCTCGATGATCCCCTCCTGCCGCAGTTTGCGTGCCCCGGCCACGCTGGCCGCAGAGGCCGGCTCGCAGCCCAGACCGCCGGCGCCGACCTTGGCCTTGGCGTCCAGGATCTCCTGATCGGTCGCCTCGCGCACCACGCCGCCGCAGCGCTCCAGGGCACGCAGCGCCTTGGGAAGGTTCACCGGCCGATTGATCTCGATGGCGCTGGCAATGGTCGAGGCCCGAATCCCTTCCGCGTCCAGGCCGACGTAGTAGCTCTCGACCATCCCTGTCTCCGGCCGGCCCGCATTCCAGACCAGGCGAAAGCGCTCACAGAGCTGGTAGAACGTGTTGGCCCCGGTGGCGTTGATCACCGCCAACCTGGGGATGCGCTGGATCAGTCCCAGCTGGTGCAGCTCGACAAACGCCTTGCCGAAGGCGCTGCAATTGCCCAGGTTGCCGCCGGGCACCACGATCCAGTCGGGCGTCTCCCAGCGCAGCGCCTCCAGCACCCGGTACATGATGGTTTTCTGGCCTTCCAGCCGGAAGGGGTTGACGCTGTTGACCAGGTAGATGCCCAGTTTGCGCGACACCTGCTGCACGCGCTGCATGGCGTCGTCGAAGTCGCCAGCGATCTGCACGGTCAGGGCGCCGTGATCCAGGGCCTGGGCCAGCTTGCCGTAGGAGATCTTGCCGCTGCCGATGAAGATGACCGCACGCATCAGCCCGGTGGCGGAGCAGAAGACGGCCAGCGAGGCGCTGGTGTTGCCGGTGCTGGCGCAGGCGGCCCGGCGGGCCCCGGTCATGCGGGCGTGCGTGAACGCCGCTGTCATGCCGTTGTCCTTGAACGAGCCCGACGGGTTCAGCCCCTCGTATTGCAGAAACAGCTTGCCCGGCTGCATGCCGACGTAGCCGGCCACGCCGTCGGCCTGCTGCAGGATCGTCTGGCCCTCGCCGATGGTCATGACCTTCTCGGGCGGAGCAAAGGGCAGCAGCTCGCGGAAACGCCAGACGCCGCTGAAGCTGAGCGGGTTGCTGCGCTCCGACCAGCGGGCCTCGAACTCGCGCAGGGAGCGGGGCGGCCGGAGACGGTCCCAGTCGTAGGAAACGTCGAGCAGGCCGCCGCAGCGGGGACAGACAAACGAGGTTTCTTCCACGCCGCAGGTGGTGCCGCAGTCGGGGTTGATACAGCGCTGGCAGACAGCGTCCATGAAATAGTCCGTGGTCAGTAGTCCTGTGCGGAGAAGCGCCAGCAGGCGAGACCCAGGAAGAGGAGGATGTACAGCGAGGTGACCAGACAACTTTCGGCCCAGTTGAACATGCTGTACCGCTTCTCCAGCCCACTCCGCTCCGCGTCCGGCAGCGTTCGCTCCTGCAGGGCCCTGTCGCCCAGCCAGTCCAGGTCCAGGTAGTGCGGCAAGGCGGCGTGGGCGACAGTGGCCGTGTTGTAGATCCATTCGGGAGCGAGTTTCCCCTTGGCCTCCGAGGTGCTGCTGGCGAAGTAGTAGCCCCAGCCCATGCCAAACAGCAGACCCCACATCAGCACACAGCCGACGATGCAAACGATCGGGCTGCGCGTCAGCACTGCCAGGAGGGTGGACAGGGCGTAGAACAGGGCAAACTCGAACGTCAAGATCGGCAGCGCATACAGGAAGGCCGGTTCCCAGACGCTTGTCCGCAACCCCAGGACCACCCACAGGCCCACAACCAGCACAGCCGTGTTGAGGAACATGAAGGTCAGACCACCGACGTATTTGTAGATGAGCAGGCCCGGCCGAGTCAGTGGCTTGGACAGCAGCAGGTCGATGGTCCCCTTGCGGAGCATGTTCGGTACGTAGAAGGCGGTGATGATGCAGCCGAGCAACATGATCGCGGGCGCCCCAAGCCTGGAGATGATCCATCTGCTGATGTTCGTGACCATGTCGCCCGGCAAGACCGAACTGCCCAGCGGAATCCCGCCAAAGAGAAGGCTCGCCTTGTGAGGCCAGGCCAGGTAGGTGGCCCCCCGAGGAGTAACCTTGACCAGGAATTTGTGAACCTCGCCTTCAACTTCCTTGGTAGTGATCCGGACATCCTGGCCTTCCTTGACCGGCACCCGGGTCGTGATCTTGATGGTGCGCTCGTTGGGCGGCAGATCAAGCATTCGCACCTCCGTGACGCGCCAGTTGCCCTGGCTTTCCAGCTGTTGCTTGATGAATCGCTCCTGGTCGTCCTTGCTGAGCGATTGCGTCTCCTGGGCCAATCGCTTGACCAGGTAGGCCTGGAACTCCTCCAGGAGCTGATTCTGCTGCGCCACCGCAGGGTATTTCTGTTTGAGACGCTGGATTTCCTGTTCCAGGTCTCCCTGGAGCTGGCGGTGCGCGTCTTCCGGCCAGTCTTGCTGCGCTTTTCCCGCTCTTCCTCGTCCTTGAAGTCCTGCATCAGGACGACGATCCAGCTGCCCTGGGGCACCAGGTCGCGCGACTCGATGACGAACTGATACTCGGCCGACCAGGGCCGAGACTGGTCTTCTGGCTCCTTGACGTCCTCGACGGTGTAATGGGTGAACGAGGGGGTGGCCTTGGTCCGGCCAACGATTGGCAAATCGATGGTCTCCGAGCCGTCGAAAAAGCGGGTGGTGATGTTCTGGAAGCCCTCGTCCGACGGGTTGGGCGTCAACGTCACGGTCGCCATGAGCAAGATGGCCAGCAAGGAAATGCCGGCGACGACAAAGAAGACCATGTTGTCGATGGTCTCGCGCAGCGAATCTCGAAGGATGGCCAGGAACTTCATGAGCAGATGCCCTTTTGCACTGGGGAGCCTCACTCGACCGGTTCGACGTTCGCGATGTCCTCGCTGGCATCCCGGCGGCGCTTGCGGCGGGGCTTGCGGTCCACGCCTGGCTCGACTGCCTCCACCGTCGCGATGAACAGGTCTTCCAGCGATTGCCGTTTCTCGACCAGATGGCGCAAGTGCAAGCCCTGCTGCAGGATCAACTGCACCACCGGATCGATCGACTGACCGTCCAGCAAGGTGATTTCCCAGTTATCCCCGTCCCGGCTTACCTGGTGTCCCAGGGCCTTGACCGCGTTCACCGGCAGCAGTTCCTCCTTGGCCAAACCGATCTCGTACAGCCCGGACTGGCGCGTCAGCGTGTTGACGTCGCCCTGGCGGATCAGTTCGCCCTGCTGGAGGATCGCGACCTGATCGCAGATCAGCTCGACCTCGCCCAGCAGGTGGGAATTGATGAAGACCGTCTTGTTCTCCTGCTTGAGCGTTTCCAGCAGGTCGCGGATCTCGCGCCGGCCGACCGGATCGACGCCATCGGTCGGCTCATCGAGGAAGATCACCTCCGGCTCGTGCATCAGCGCCTGGGCAATGCCCAGCCGCTGCTTCATCCCCTTGGAGTAAGTACGGATCTTGGAGTGCATCCGCTTCTTCAGCCCCACCAGCTCCAGAATGGGCGGAATGCGCTTGAGCCGTTCCCGGCGCGGCACCTCCAGCAAGGTGCCGTAAAAGTCGAGCAGGCTGGCCCCGCTGTGGTAGTCGGGAAAGCGATGGTCCTCGGGCAAGTAGCCCACCCGCTTGCGGACGCTGCTGGTGCCGGCGGGGTGGCCGAGCAGCTCGGCGCTGCCCTGGGTCAGCCGGGTGATGCCCAGCAGGATCTTGATGAGCGTGGTCTTGCCGGCGCCGTTCTGGCCCAGCAAGCCGAAGACCTGGCCGCGCTCGACCGTCAGGGACAGGCCCTTGAGGGCCTCGATCCGGCCATAGTGCTTGACCAGGTTGTTGGTGACGACAACGGACACGATGCTTCTCCCCGGTACGGAACCTGCAAGACGGAGTTAGAGTAGCGAGAAGGAGGCCCAAAGGATAGGGGAGCCGTCTCCTGCACTGACCTGGCATCGCTTCCCGCCAACCAGGCGGACATTGATTCCCTCAGCTGCTAAAACGAATGGTGTGTCCACCCAGGCTGTTGCACGGGCTGAGGGAGGATGGTAAGCCATGTTCGTCGGCAAACGGCACGTCTGCATCTCCGGGCTGTTCGGGACATTCCTTTGGGTTTCCGCGGGGTTGCTTGCCGCGGATGAGCCGGTCCCCAAAACAGAAGTGACCGGCAAGGAACGCATCGACCGTTACGGCGATCCATTGCCGGCCGGGGCGCTGATGCGCCTGGGGACAGTCCGCTACCGCTTCAGCGAGCACGCGGTCGCCTTCCTGCCGGACAGCAGGTCCGTCGTCTCCATCGGCGCTGGTCGGGCCATCGCCTTCTGGGACGCGCGGACCGGCCGGCTGCTTCGTGAGATCAACACTACCCAGTTCTCTCCGGGCCAGGCCGTCGCTTTTTCGCCCGATGCCAAATACGTTGCCGTCAGCGGCACGGTCCCCGACAAGGAGACCGGCTGGCGGAGTCTTGTCCGCGTTTACGACACGGGCTCGGGCAGGATCGTTCGGACCTTCGAGGAGAAGCCCCGCGATGGCGCTCATGCCCTGGCCCTGAGCCCCAACGGGGACCTGCTGTTCTCCATCGGTCGTGAAGGTATCGTCCGCATCGAGGAGGTGGCGACGGGCGCCGAGCTGCTGCGGCAGAAATTCCCGGGCGACGTTCTGGCCTCCCTCGCCCTGTCTCCGGATGGCACAATGCTGGCGCTGTCGTCGGGGCCGAACACGCGCAAGCTCTTTGTCTGGAGATGGCAGGCAGCGGAAGGGCCGCGCGAGCTGAAGGACCCAAACTACCGCGGCCGGGCTTTGACGTTCTCCCCGGATGGCCGGTTCCTGGCGGCTTGCAGCGATGACAGCCCAACCGTGTTCCTCTGGGACGTCCTCGTGGGCCGATTGCAGCGCAAGCTGGAACTGCCCGACCATGAGACCTACTACCACTACCACGCGGCCTTTTCCCCGGACGGCAAGGTCCTGGCCGCATCCGCCATCCACAACGAGCGGCAGGCGGTCCACCTGTGGGACCCGGCGACGGGGAAGTTTCTCCGGCGGCTGGACCTGGGCAGCGGGCCCCTGGCGTTTTCACCGGACGGCAAGCTGCTTGCTGCCGGCAACCGCATCTGGGACTTCACCGCCGGCAAGGAGCTGTCGGCCAACGACAAGGCTCATCGGGGCACCGTGGAGGAGGTCGTGACCGGCCCGAACAACCTGGTGGTGACGGTCGGCTCCGACAACACCATCCGCATCTGGCAGGCGATCACCGGACAGCAGCAGCACTGCCTGGTTCACGGCGGCTGGGTTCGCGACATTGCCCTGTCGCCCGATGGCAGCCGGCTCGTTTCCAACAGCCTGGACAATACCGTGTGCCTCTGGGACGTCGGCACCGGCCGGAAGATTTACCGGCTTCCTGGACATGGCCGGCTGGGCGGCCGACGGGCCGTCGCCTTCACGGCGGACGGCAAGTCGTTCCTGGCCTGGGGCGACGATGCGTACCTGCGCCGGTGGGACGTTCGCAACGGCAAGGCCATCGCTGAACACGCCATTCGCCCCACCGGGATCAAGGTACTTGGCGAGGATGCGGAGCCGTTCGAGCGCGACTTCATGGACTTTGGCAAGGGCCGGCTCACACCGGATGGGAAGCACCTGATCCAGCAGGCGGCGGACAGCTTTTTCCTGTTCGATTCGGCCACGGGAAAAGAAGTGCGGAAGTTCCCCATCGACAGTGGCCTCGTCCTCAATCTGGCCCTCTCGCCCGACAGCAAGCTGCTGCTGGCCAGTGCCTGGGGCAAGCCGGTGAAGACGAAGTTGCCCGACGGCAGGACCCGGATCTCTTCCGCGAAGAACCATACGGTGACCTGGTGGGACCTGGCGACAGGCAAGCGTCTTGGGCAGATCGTCCTCCCCGAAGGCGGGGTCGGACCGGTCGCCTTTGCGCCCGATGGCAAGTCCTTTGCCCTGGCGTCCACGGAGCTGGCCGGGGCCATCCGCGTGGTGGAACTGGCCACCGGTCGAGAGGTCCGGAAGATCGAGCGCATTGGGGGCGTGGTGCGGTCGCTGGCGTTCCTGCCTGACGGCAAGCGGTTGGTCTCGGGCATGGCGGATAGCACCGCCCTGATCTGGGACCTGACGCGCTAATGAGCATTCTCCCCTCTCCCCAGTGGGGAGAGGGGTTGGGGGTAAGGGGTTTTGTCTTGATTTATCGTTTCGCGCTCGGTCGGCCCAGCGCGAAACGATAAATCAATTAGCCCGTACCCCTCTGAGAGGAATTGCCATGATCCGAAAAGCTCGGTCCACTCCGCTCGGTGCTGTTGTGGCGACGTTGCTGCTGTCGGCCATGCCGGCTGCTGCCGAGGAACTGCCGGTCGTGCGCGGCATCGCCTTCGCGCCGGATGGCAAACACCTGGCGGTCAGCACCGGCAATGCCAAGGACCCGGGCACGGTCTCACTCTGGGACGTTGCCACCCGGCAGCGCCTCTGGGTGTACGAGGAAAAGGCCGGCGTCCCGGCGGTCACGTTCTCCCCCGACGGCAAGACCCTGGCCATCGCCGCCTATGGGAAGGCGGCCCGGCTGCTCGACCCCGCCACCGGCAAGGTCAAGGCGACGCTGGAACATCCCAAGGAAGTACGGACGGTCGCTTTCTCGCCGGACGGCAAGCGGCTGGCGACCGCGTGCTGGGACAAGGTGGTGCGCGTCTGGGACCTGGCCACGGCGACCGAGGTCGTCCGCTGCGTCGGCCATCGGGATTCGATCTTCGTCACGGAGTTCTCGCCGGACGGCAAGCTCCTCCTTTCCGTGGGCGGCGACGATGGCGCCAGGCTCTGGGACGTGGCGACCGGCAAAGAGAAACACACTCTGAAACACTATTACATGCCTTGCGGCGGCTTCTCCGCGGACGGCCGCTGGGTCATCACCGGCAGCTACGACGGCACCACCCGCATCTGGAACAGCGCAACCGGCGCGGTGCGGGCCCGCCTCGACGGCACGGGCGGCGTGCATCAGCTGGCCGTTTCCGGGCCGGCGCGAATGGTAGCGGTCTGCGGTTACGGCCGGGACATCAGCCTGTATGAGCTGAACCTGAGCGAGCCGACCGACAAGGAGCGAGAACGCATCCGCGAACTGCTGGTCCAGCTCGACGATGATTCCTATGACGTGCGGGAGGCGACCGGGCAGAAGCTCCTGGAGTTGGGCTTTGTCGCCGAGCCGGAGCTGCTCCGGGCGTCGCGGGAGGCATCGTCGGTGGAGGTGCGCATCCGGGCCCGCCGGCTGCGGCAAGAGATGCTCTCCCGGCCCCGTGCAACCCTGCGAGGGCACACCGATGAGATCCAGGCAGTGGCTTTTTCGCCGGATGGCAAACTGCTGGCGAGCGGAGGCAAGGATGGCACGCTGCGGCTGTGGGACGTGGCATCCCGGAAGGAGACCGCCCGTCTCGTGCCGGGGCGATAATACGGATTCTGGGGAAGTGCCCCAAGAGGACCAGACGAGAAGGCGTGTGCTGCTGGCGTGGTGGCGGTGTCGCTTTTTTGTCATCCGTGGGGCAAGCACAGTCACGCAGCGGCATTTCCTGGGACACCGCCAGGCAAAAAGCGCCGTTGGCGGTGTGGCATCCTCAGCGGTGGTGTCTCGGCGGCCCCTCCCTCCCCAAAATCCGTGACCGTCAGCTTTCTTGCAATGTGCTGCAGCCCAGGCTGCAACAGATCGCCGAGCAACTGGCCCATTTGTCCAGCGGGTGCGGTCACGGCAGCGGGACGTCGTGCAGCTCGAACGGCACTTCGACCCGCACGCGCTCGAACCGATAGAGGCGGAGCTGGACCGGTCCCTCCAAAGGGGTCGGGAGCGACAACGGCAAGATGCCGCGCCACTCCAATCGTTCCGAAGCGGGGCGCAGCCGGGCGAGGGCCGGCCAGGGCACCTGGAGCAGCGAGGTCGCCTGGGGAGTCGTTGCCAGCCAGGCCAGATCCTCCGGCAGTGGCTCACTCAGCAGCGATGCTACTGGGGGAGGGAGGACGTAGTACTGCGAGTGACCTCGGCTGTCAATGACTTCCACGCCCTCCTGGTTTCCGGGACGCCAGCCCGGCGGGCCGCTCAACCGGTACTGCACCACCGGCCGCCCAGCGCGAGGCGTTGACATGGCTACCACGGTCAGCCGATGCCCTTGCGGGCCGTGGAAGGTCTGTCCGCGGGCAGCGGTGAGGTCCGGCACCGTCACCAGGTCCTGCCGCCAGGCCATCACTTCCACCGGCAAGACACCCTTGAGGACCTTGATCCGATCGTTACGCCGGTTGGGTCCATTTAACTGGAGATTGGTCCATCCCATCAGGGAGATCCCGCTCGTCCCGGGATAGAACACAGGAGGAACGGCACGATGGAGCGACACTCCGTCCAGGCCGCGCACGTCCAGCACCTGCCCCACGGTGGAGGTGGAAAGGATCCCCCGGTGGGGTTCCAGGAGCAAACCCAGGCCCAGTTGCAGGTTCTCGACAGTCCGCGGCGTCCGCTCGGTGAGGGTGAGGAACCGATTGAGGTTGGCCATCTCCAGGTGGACACCAAAGGGGCCCGCATAATAACGGATGCTTGCGAGGCCGGGGCCCCTGGTGGCCCACCCGCAGGAGGGGCGTCTGCCGCTCGGGGCGGGTAGCTCAGGTCGCCGGCCTCGCAGATGCGGTCCAGGGCCTCCCACACCGAGACGTCCTCCAGCTCCAGGCTGATGCGCTTCGGCACCATGCCAGCCACCGGGGGCACGTAGGTCATGGGAATCCGCGACTGCTCGGCCAGGGCCCGGATGGCGTCGGCGGGGAAAGCCTCCTTCAGTTGCAGGCGGACTCGCGTCGGGACGAGCAGCTCCTGGGCCGTGATCCGGTCCAGCACGGTTTCGGCCTGGGAGCGTCCTTTCCCCTGTGCCTCGCCACCGCCGTCCTCAGGGCCGGGACCGCCGGGGGGCCCACCGCCACCAGGGCGTCGGCGGCCGCTTTGCGCACCCTGGCGTCGGTCACGCTCAGCTGCCGGACCCAGCCGGCGATTTCCGCGGCGGTCGCGGTGCGGCGCTTCGGGGCCGGCGAGAGCTTGATGACCGGGGGAGTCGCAGGGCCCGGTCGAACCGGGGAGGGCTCGACCGGCATCGGCTTGCGCGGCGCCTGGACGATGGTCACGGGCGCGGGCGGCCGGCTATCGAGCAGCGTGCTGGCAAGGAGGTCGGCCTTCGGCAAGGTTGCGTCCCAATCCAGGCCGATCGCTGCCAGCTCGCGGTGGACCAGATCCAGGTCCCAGAGCGTGATCAGATGTTCGCTGCCGGCGATGGAAAGGTGCCGGCCGGACGGGTCGAAGGCCAGACTGTGGACGTCGGTGTTTTGCGGCAGGGTGGCCAGCGGTTGGAGCGTGCCGCTGTCCCAGAGAACGACCCGGCGGTCCCGGCCTCCGGAAGCCAGCAGCCGGCCATCCGGACTGAACGCCACCGTCGTGACCGTATTGGTGTGGGCCTTCTCCCGCACGTGCCTGGTTTCCAGTTCCGGCAGGGTCAGGATGCTCAGCGCTCCGTTCCGCCCTCCCACCGCCAGGCTGCTCTCTCCTGGAGCGACGGCCAGGGAGCCGACGCCACCCGGGACCACGGCCTCCTGGACGGTCTGGCTAGAAGCCAGGTTGCGGAGGAGGATTCGGCCTCCCCGGCTCAAACCTAATTCGATTCCCACAAGCAGCTGCTCGCCCTCGCCCAGGAAGGCAAGGCCCTCAACCGGGGCGGGCTCCTTCCACTGCTGCACGGGTTGCCCGGTGCTGGTGTTCCACAGGAAGGTGGAACCGTTACCGGTTGCCGCGGCCAGCAGCTTGCCCTTCTTGTCAAAGGCCAGCGCGCTCACCTGGTTTTGCGGACCAACCAGCTGGCGGCTGCCGGCCAGCGTGACCGCCTGGTTGGCGGCGGTCTTCACTTCGCGCAACTCGACGGCATAATCGCGACCGGAGGAGTTCGTAAAGGAGCCCACTCCCACGGCCAGCAGATCGCCGGTCGGAGCAAACGCCACCCGGGTGATGGGATTGTTCCGCGCTCCGTCCCAGCGAAACAGGGATCGGCCGGTCTGGAGGTCCCACAGCAGGACGCTCCTGTCTGAGGACCCGGAAGCCAGCAGGGGCCGGGACGGATGGGAGACGACCGTGTGGACAATGTAGGTGTGCCCGGCCAGCCGGCGCTGCTCCTGCCGGCTGGTCAGTCGATACAGGCAGACCGGGGAATTGCCGCCCGTGCCCCCGCCGGCGGCCAGCCGGCTGCCGTCCGGACTGAAGGCGACCGCCAACACCGGGCCCATCCCCGGGTGGACCACCATCAGCGCCTGGCCCGTCCGGGTTTCCCACAGCCGGACCGTGTCATCGTCGCCGGCGCTGGCCACCAGGCTGCCGTCCGGGCTGAAGGCGACGCAATTGACGCGGGCGGTGTGTCCCAGCAGGGTGATCGGGTCTTCGCTGCCGATGAGGGGCCACAGCTTGACCGTGTGATCCTCCGAGGCGGAGGCCAGCAGCCCCGCCGAGGGGCTGAAGCACAGCGAGCGAACGACGCCGCGGTGCCGGCCCAGGGTGACCGGTTCCTTGTCGTCGGCAACCGTGTAGAGCTGGACCGCGTTCTGAGGACCGATGGCCGCCAGCAGGCCGCCGTCGGGACTGAGGGCCACGGGGAAATAAGCAGGAGACCCTGCCCGGGTCTGAATTTCGCGCTTCAGGGCCAGCGAGGCCGGGTCGTGGAGTGAGACTCGCCCATCGCTCCAGGCGACAGTCAGCAGGCTGCCTTTCCGGTCGAACGCCAGGTAGCGCGCGAACGAGGGGAAATTGAGCTGGGCAGGCGCGGCCACCGTCCGGGGGGGCCTCGTGCAGTTTCAGGATCCCGAGGCCGGGAGTCCAGGTGGCATAGGCGAGAGAACGACCATCGGGCCGGAAGCGCACCGCGGGCAACGGCGCCAGGGAATTATGGCGCTGCGCCAGCTTCAGGGCCGGGTCGGCAAGCTCGCGCAGCGACCGGCGCTCTTTCACGTCCCAGACTTGCAGCCGGCCATCGTAGCCGGCCGTCGCCAGGAGTGTACCGTCCGGACTGAAATCGAGCGACCAGAGCGATTGGGTGTGGCCCAGGAACCGCGCTTCTTCGTGGATGTCGAACTCGCCCAGGCAGGCAATGGCCTCGCTGCGCAGCTGGGCGAGGTCCCGCTGGGGTGTCGGCAGCTGGGCCAGGCTCTGGAGCCGTTGCAGCGCCTGCAAGCGCCACCCCGGGACATTGGCCAGGCGCAGCGCCCGGGTCTCGTTCAGCAAGGAATGGTACGTCAGGGCCAGGGCCTCGTCGCGAGTCTTGACGGCCTCGGCACGGGCGCCTTCTTTCTCGGTGAGTTCGTGGTTGATGCGCTGATGCGACCAGGCGGCCAGGGCCAGCAGCCCGAGCAGGCTCAGCTGCACCGCCGCCAGCAACCCCGCCAGCGCCGGGTTGCGCCGGCACCAGCGCCACAGCCGTTCGCGCACGCTGGCACGCCGGGCCCGGATCGGCCGATCCTCGACAAACCGCTTCAGGTCGTCGGCCAGCTCGGTCGGACTCTGGTAACGCTGGGCCGGATCGCGGGCAATTGCCTTCAGGACAATGGTTTCCAGATCGCGCGGCACGGCCGGGTTGAGCTTGCGCAGCCGGGGCGGCTCCTCGTGGATCACCTGCTGGATCAGCTTGTTGCGGTCGGTCTCGTCGAAGGCCGGCCGCAGCGTCAGCAGCTCGTACAGGGTCAACCCCAGGCTGTAGAGGTCGCTGCGGGCGTCGGATTCGCCGTTGAAGCGTTCCGGGGCCATGTAGCGCAGGGTGCCGACAATGTCGCCGGTGTGGGTCAGATCGTCGTGATCGGCGGCGGCCTTGGCCAGTCCGAAGTCGGTGACCCAGACGGTTCCCTGGGTGTCCAGCAGCAGGTTGGAGGGTTTGATGTCCCGGTGCTGGATGCCCTGGCCGTGGGCGTAGGCCAGCGCCTCGGCCACCTGCATGCCGATGCGGGCCACGCTCTGGAAATACTGCCGGCTCGAATGGGTGACGGTCGAATGCTCTGCCTGTCCGGGGAGGTGAATGCCGGACGAACTGTGGCTGGCGGTTGCTGTCTCCCCGGCCTGCCCGGACGGTAGAGGCAGGGGAGCCACCCTCTGGGGCTCGGAGCCTTCCACCAGCAGGGGCTCTGCTTCCGTCGGCGTACCAGCGCGGCGATCCGCTGCCGTGAACCGCCCTGTCAGGAGGGCCTGGGCCACGGCGGATGCTCCCGGCTCTCCAGGAGGGTCAGCTTGCAGCGGTGCGCTTCCCGGAGCGACCGCGGAGCGCGTGATGGTGCTGTTCTGGATCTGTCGCAAGCGCTTCAATTCGGTCAGGACCTGGTCCAGCCCCTGGCCCTGGATGAACTGCATGATGTAGTAGTGCAAACCCTCATCCGCGCCGACCCCATAGACCGGCACGATGTTGGTATGGTGCAGCCGGGCCGCGGCCCGGGCCTCGCGTTGAAAGCGCTGCAGTTGCTTCGGATCGAGCAGGGAGTGCGTCAGCAGCACCTTGAGGGCCACGTGCCGGCCCAGGGACACCTGCTCGGCCTCGTAGACAACGCCCATGCCGCCGTGGCCAACTTCGCGGAGGATGCGAAAATCGCCGAGGCGTTCCAGTTTCTGGGCCCCGGCCGCTGGTTGAAGAGACACCTCCCCATTGCCGCCGTTCGCCTGGAAGGCCCCCGTGATCGCGCCGGGCTCGGGACGGAGGTCTTCCATCAGGACCAGTGCGGGGAACAGGTCGCGGATCTGCTCGGCCAGCTCCGGATAGCGGCTGGTGTACTCGGTCAACGCGGGACGCTCGCCGCGGCGGTGGCGTTCCAGGAACTCCTGGGCCAGCTCTTCCACCGGGTTGCGCTCGGAACGGGATGGGCTCATGAATCGATTCTCCTGTTGCTCGACCCCTGCCGGCTTGCCCGGCAGGTGAAGCAGGTCAGTAGCTAGAACGGAAGGCGCGCACACGCTTATCTCGCCGCCCTTTCTAGCCATAGACCTCCTTCACCTGCCGGGCAAGCCGGCAGGGGTCGTCCAAGGCCTCTCTTGAAGCCGAATCACGACGAACCAAAGCCGGACAAACTGGCCAGGGTATCCTTGAGCCGTTTCAGGGCCCGGATAAACCCATGGCTGGCCTCGGACGAGCTGATCCCCAGCACGGCCGCGGTTTCGTCGTTGTCGAGCATCTCGAAATGCCGCAGCGTCAGGATCTCGCGATCCAGGGGATCCATGCCATTGAGGACATCCTGGAGCCGGGTCTGCATCTCCGCGCGCTGGGCCGCCGGACTCGAGGAAGCGACCCGGCCCAGGAGATGGGCGGCCAGGGAAGCCGAGGACGCCTGCGGCAAGGCGCCCCGGTAGAGAGAAACCTCCTGGCCCGCGTTCTCCACGCGGCCCCGAGATGCTGCCGGTGCAGGTCCATCAGCTTCTGGCCGGCCAGAGAACGCAGCCAGAGAAAGAACGGCAGCGAACGATCGCGGCTGTATTCCGGCAGCCGTCGTGTCAGGTCATTGTAGGCTTCCCGCAAGATCTCGGACGGGCTAATGCGGCCTTGCAGCCGGCGATCGAGGCGCAGGCGCACCATCTGCCGCAGGCGCGGCTGGTGTCGCGCGAAGAGATCGGTCAGGGCCTGGTTGTCGCCAGTGCCGGCCCGGTGCAGCAGATCCGTGGTCACGGCCGAGTCGCTTCTCATGGTTGCCTCCTTTCCCGGAGGGCCAGGGCCGGAAGGATTTCACCGGTGGACATGGGCTATCCTCGGTTGCGGACAGGGTTCTGGAACAGCCCCCATGTTACGCCAGGGCCAACCCAGAAGCAAGAATCACGTTGGTGCTGGGCCATTCCGCTCTCAGAGCGTTCGGAAGAAATGGCGAGCGGCGCGGCGTCAGCCCGCCGGTAGCGGCCGCACCAGGACCGGCGGGCTGACGCCGCGCCGCTCGCCAGGCCTCGCGCCGTTTCTTCCGAACGCTCTCAAGTCCAAGGTCTGCTCATCCATTCAGGTCAGCAACCGCCGCACCGCGCCGAGGAAGCGGTCGCGGTCCAGCTTGACCTCGTAGCTGCTGAAGCCGCACTCCAGCGCCCGGGCCTGGTCGGCCGGGCTGCTCAGCGTGGTCAGGGCCAGCAGCGGCACGTTCCGCAACCCCGGCCGCTGCCGCACCGCCCGGGCAAAGTTCCAGCCGTTCATCTCCGGCATCTCGATGTCCGAGACGATCAGGTCGAACTGTTCCTGCTCCAGGACCTCCAGACCCCGGGCCCCGTTCACCGCGGTCACGACCTCGTAGCCTTGCCCTTCCAGGTAGCCCTTGACCAGCAGCCGGAAGAACTGCGTGTCCTCCACCAGCAGCACGCGCCGCTTCTTCCCCGGTTGCGGCCGGGCCGCGGGGCCCCCTTCCAGCAGGTCCACCAGGCGGAAGATGTCCAGCACCAGGGTCAGCCGGCCGTGAACGTGAGCCGAGCCGAGGACGCCGTCCTCCTGACAGGTTTCGGTGTCCAGCTGCGTCGAGAGCGTGGCCGTGTCCAGCAGGCGTGTCATCAGCAGGGCCACCGGTCTCTGCACGTTGCGCGGCAGCAGCAGATACATTTGCGACATTTCCGGAGCCGGCGAGACGGGCAGGAGCTTGTCTAGCCGCAAGACACGCATCGAGACGCCGTCGATGGTCACGAACTCCCGGTCGCCGATCCGTTCCAGCCGGCTGCTCGGCAGCAGCACCACCCGGCGGATCATCGGCAGGGCCATCGCGAACTGCTCGCGCTCGCCGTACTGGAACAGCAGCACCGATTGGGCGTCGCGCTCGCCCAGCTCCTCGATTTGGCCCGGCTTTTCCAGCGGCAGATCAAAGGACACACCCGCATGCTGAGCCACGCCTTCCAGATCGAGGATCAGGGCCACCCGGCCGTCGCCCATGATGGTCGCCCCGGAGTAGCAGCGCAGGGCTTTCATGGTGGACTGCATCGGCTTGACGACCACTTCCTCGGTGTTGAGGATGCGATCGACGATCAAGCCGTAGCGCGACCTGCCCGCCCGGACCACGGCGAAGAACACCGGCCCGCCTCCGGACGCCTTCTCCTTCCCCCGCAAGCGGTATTGCTCGACAATCGCAGATTTGTCCGCGGCGGTGAACGGCCGACGGCGAGCAAGCACCTCGCTCAGACGCACCAGGGGCAGCAGCCGCTGACGCAGCCGATACACTTCCTGGTCGAAAGCACATTCAATCTGGTTGCCGCCCTGGCCGGGAAAGATACAAACCAGCTCCTCCAGGTCTTTTTGCGGGATGGCGAAGCGGTCCTCGCCCACGGCCACCAGCAGGCAGGGGATGATGGCCACGGTCAGCGGCAGCCGCAGCGAGAAGGTGCTGCCCTCGCCGGGCACGGAGTCGATCTCCAGGGCCCCGCCCAGCTTGTCCACGTTGGTCTGAACCACGTCCATGCCGACGCCGCGGCCCGAGATGTCGGTGACGCGCTCGGCGGTGGTAAATCCTGGGAGCAGAATCAGCCCCATGATCTCACGCGGACCCATCGCCGCCAGCTCCTGCGCCGACTTGACGCCCAGCTGCAGGGCCTTGCGCTTGATTCTGTCCACGTCGATGCCGCGGCCGTCGTCGTGGATGGTCACGTGGATCTGGCTGCCCTCGTGCCGGGCCCGCACGGTGATCGTGCCCGTTTCCGGCTTGCCGGCCTGCTGGCGCTCGGCGGGCGTCTCGATGCCATGATCGCAGCAGTTGCGGACCAGGTGCGTCAGCGGATCGGACAGCATCTCCAGGATGCTCTTGTCCAGCTCGACCTCCTGCCCCTCGATGACCAGGTCAGCCCGCTTGCCCAGTCCCCGGGCCAGGTCGCGGACCAGGCGCGGGAACTTGTTGAAGAGATTGCCGACCGGCTGCATCCGCGTCCGCATCACCGCGTCCTGCAGTTCGGACGTGACCGCGTTGAGCCGCTGCACGATGCGGCGCACGCCTGGGTCGGCCGGGTCGATGGCCAGCAGGGCCTGGTTGCGGACCAGCACCAGCTCGCCGGCCAGGGTCATCAGTCGATCCAGCAGGCCCACGTTGATGCGCAAGGTGTTGACCCGCTCATCCTTGCGTGCCGGCTCGCCTGCTGCGGGGCCGACAAGGGCATGTTCGGGCTCCAACGAGCCGGAAGCGTCAGCGACGGGGAATGAGGAACCGTCGCTGACGCTTCCGGCTCGTTGCAGCGTCACCTGGGCGGTCGAGAGGCCGAGCGCCGAGCAGAGCTGTTCCGGCTCCAGATGGCTGCTGTAGGTGGCCAGATACCAGATAGGGCCGGTGGGCAATCCCTTCCGCAGATCGGCCCCGGGTACGTCCAGGCGAGCCTCGACAATGGTGCCGAAGGCGAGCAGGCTCTTGACCAGGGCTAGCGGGCTGTTCCTGCCGATCCCGGCAATACTCGACCAGGTCGATCCGGAGGGAGTACGTCCGGCGCTCCGGCTGGCTGGAGTGCGGAAGCAGGGCACCGGAGGTCAGCTGGGCCAGGGCGCCCGAAACCTGCCGCTGCAAGCGGTCGCGGACGATCGTGACATCCACCTGGTTGCTGCGTTCGACGTCGTCCAGAAGGGTGAGGATCAGGTCGGTGCCGGCCAGCAGGGCGTCGAGCTGGCTCTCGTCGGGCCGGGCGTTCTGCTCCCGCAGGCGCTTGAGCAGGGTCTCCATCAGGTGGGCCAGTTCGGTGACGTTGTGAAAGGCAAAGAAGCCGGCGCCGCCCTTGACCGAGTGCATGGCCCGGAACAGCCGATCGATCCGATAGCGGACCGCCACGTCGGGGGCCTTTTCCAGGGCGAGCAGGTCATCGGTGACGTTGGCCAGGTGCTCCTTGGCCTCGCTGACGAACTCGAAGATCATGGTGCGTTCGGCCATGATCAGCTCCCGGTCCGTTTCAGTGCGTACTGTCTCTCCAGCCCTGTTGCCTGGAACAGGGTTGCCAGGTCAGGCCCGACGTTGACCAGTTCCAGGGCGGTTTCTTCTCCCGGTCCGCTCGCCGTGCGGGCAAACAGCTCCAGCAGGGCCAGCCCCCCGACGTCGATTTCGCGCGTAGCACCCATGTCCAGCCGGAAACTCCGGCCGCCGCTGTCCAGCTGTTCAAGCAGCGTCAAACGCACTTGCTCCGCCGTACTGTTGTCGAGATGAGGGGGAATGCCGATCGTGCGGGAGAGACCGTCCACGACAACGGCGATGGCCGAGGTCCGCGATCGGGTTGGCTCGGCAGGAGCTTCAGCTTCCGGAGAGTGTGCTGGTTTCTTCGCCGAGCGCGGCTTGCTCTGGCGGATCGAACCGATCTCCTGAATCAGCTTTTCCAGGGAGGCCGGCTCAGGCGGGGTCTGACCAGGCCCGGCAATCCGGGTGAGGGCATCGACGCCGCGGAGCAAGACGTCGATGGCCTCGCTGCTCAGGGTCAGCTGGCCATTCTGAGCAGCCACGAGGCAGTCTTCCATGACGTGGGCCACCCGGACGCCGTCCTCGACGCCGACGATCCGGGCCGCCCCCTTGATGGAGTGGGCGGCACGCATCAGCGCCTCGATCAGCTTGAGCTGGCCCGGCTCCTTCTCCAGGGCCAGCAGGCCCTCGCTGAGCGTTTGCGTATGGGTCTCGACCTCGGCCCGGAACAGGTCGAGCATGGCATTGTCACTGAAGTCCTGTGCGTTGCTGGCGGCCATGATCGACTCCCGTTTCCGACCCCTGCCGGCTTGCCCGGCAGGTGAAGAAGGTCACAGGCTAGACAAAGACGAGGGAAAATGCGCTTCGGCGCTTTGCCTTTCTAGCCAGCGACCTCCTTCACCTGCCGGGCAAGCCGGCAGGGGTCGCTTTTCATTCTGGACGCATCCCGCAGTTCAGGGCAACTCCGTTGCTCCCATCAGGAACCGGTCACACTCCCGCGCGGCGCCGCGGCCCTCGTTGATGGCCCACACCACCAGGCTCTGCCCGCGCCGCATGTCTCCCGCCGCGAACACGCCCGGGACGTTGGTACTGAACTTGCCGTGCTCCGCTTTCGCATTCGATCGGCCGTCCTTCTCCACGCCCAGCTGGTCGATCAGCTGGCTCTCCGGACCGCTGAATCCCAGCGCGAACAGCACCAGCTGGGCCGGGTAGACCTTCTCCGTTCCTGGGATGGGCCGCGGCATCGCCCTGCCGTTGTCCTTGATCCACTCCACCTGGACCGTGTGAATCTCCTTGACGTGCCCTGACGCATCTCCGCCGAACTTGGAGGTCTGGATCGCGTACAGGCGGGGGTCGTCGCCGAAGATCGCCCTGGCCTCCTCCTGCCCGTAGTCCAGCTTGTACACCTTGGGCCACTGCGGCCAGGGGTTGTCCGGGGCCCGGCTCATGGGCGGCATCGGCACGATCTCCAGCTGCAGGATGCTCTTGCAGCCGTGGCGCAGCGACGTGCCGACACAGTCGGTGCCCGTGTCGCCGCCGCCGATCACGATCACGTCCTTGCCACGGGCCGAAAGATACTGACCGTCCTCGTGCCGGCTGTCCAGCAGGCTCCTGGTGTTGGCGTGCAGGAACTCCATCGCGAAGTGGATGCCCATGAGGTTCCGGCCCTCCGTGCGGCCAAAGAAGTCGTTCGGCTTGGTCGCGCCACCGCACAGGACAATCGCATCGAAATCCCGACGCAGCTGATCCGCTGGGAAGTCCTTGCCGACCTCGCAGTTCGTCTTGAACTTGACCCCTTCCGCCTCCAGCAAATCGACGCGGCGCTGCACAATCCGCTTGTCCAGCTTCATGTTCGGGATGCCGTACGTGAGCAGTCCGCCGATGCGGTCGGCCCGCTCGAAGACGGTGACAGTGTGGCCGGCCTTGTTCAGCTGGGCCGCGCAGGCCAGCCCCGCCGGGCCGGAGCCGACCACGGCGACCTTCTTGCCTGTCCGCCAGGCCGGGGGTTGCGGTGTGACCCAGCCCTCCTCGAAGGCCTTGTCGATGATCGCGCATTCGATGGTCTTGATCGTCACCGGATCCTTGTTGATCCCCAAAACGCACGATCCTTCGCAGGGGGCCGGGCACACCCGGCCGGTGAACTCGGGAAAGTTGTTGGTCTTGTGCAGCCGGTCGAGCGCCTCCTGCCACAGGCCACGATAGACCAGGTCGTTCCACTCGGGGATCAGGTTGTTGATCGGACAGCCCGAGGCCATGCCCTCCATCAGCGTTCCGGTGTGGCAGAACGGCACGCCGCAGTCCATGCAGCGAGCGCCTTGCTTCTGGAGCAGAGCTTCGTCGGCGTGCTCGTGGAACTCCTCCCAGCTGTGAACGCGCTCGGCGGGGGAGTACACGAGGGGCAGTTCCCGTGGATATTCCATGAAACCTGTTGGCTTGCCCATGTCTTACCTCGTTCCGGGTAGTGATTGATGATGAAGAAGAGCATGATTAAGATGAAGATTTGGATTAGGAAGAGGATTAAGAGCAGGATGAAGAGTAAGAGTAAGACTCCACGCGCCCTCTCACGGCTGTCCTACTCTTACTCTTGCTCTTTCTCTTAATCCTCTTCCTACTCTTCTTCTTTATCTTACTCTTTCTCCTCTTCTTCGAGCCAATCACCACTGAACCACTCAGCCATTACTTCCCGCCAACCCGTGCCACGTCATGGGCGTTCGCATCGAATGCCGCCATCACCGCTTCCTCTTCCGACAGACCCAGCTGCTTGAATTTCAACTGCGTTTCAATCACGCGCCGGTAGTCGTTGGGGTAAACCTTGACAAACCGCGGCACCATTGTCCTCCACGCCCCCAGCACCTGCCAGGCCCACTCGCTGCGCGTGTACTCGGCGTGCTTGAGGATCATCTGCCGGACCAACTCGATCTCCTCGGCATCCTCCAGCTTGAACAGCTTGACCATCTCCTGGTTGCAGTTGCGCGGGAAGTCGCCGGTCTCATCCAGAACGTAGGCGATGCCGCCCGACATGCCCGCCGCGAAGTTCTTGCCGGTCGGCCCCAGCACAACCACCCGGCCGCCCGTCATGTATTCGCAGCCGTGATCGCCCACCGCCAGGACCACCGCGTTGATGCCGCTGTTGCGCACGCAGAAGCGCTCGCCGGCCATGCCCCGTACGTACGCCTCGCCGCTGGTGGCTCCGTAAAAGGCGACGTTGCCGATGATCACGTTTTCCGACGCGACAAACGTCGAGCCCTCCGGCGGCATGACGATGATCTTGCCCCCAGACAGACCCTTACCAACGTAATCGTTGGCGTCGCCTTCGAGCATCAGGGTGATGCCCCGGGGCACGAAGGCCCCGAAACTCTGGCCGGCAGAGCCCCGGAAGCGCAGCAGGATTGTGTCCTCCGGCAGACCGGCCGCGCCGAAGCGGCGCGTGACCTCGCTGCCCAGCATGGTGCCGACGACCCGGTTGACGTTGCGGATCGGCATGGGCGGCGGGGCCACCCTCGTGCCATTTTCCAGGGCCGGCTTGCACATCGGAATCAGCGTGGTGCGGTCCAGCGCCTCGTCCAGGCCGTGGTCCTGTTTGTCCTTGCAATACCACACACGGTTGGCCGCCTCTTCCGGCTGGTGGAAGATCGGCGACAGGTCCAGGCCGGAAACCTTGTAGAAGTCGATGGCCTTTGTCGTCTCCAGCACCTCGCTGTGCCCCACCATCTCCTCGAGCTTGCGGAAACCCAACTGGGCCATCCATTCGCGGACTTCCTCGGCGATGAAGCGCATGAAGTTGACCACGTGCTGCGGGTCGCCGGTGAACTTCTTGCGCAGCTCCGGGTCCTGGGTGGCCACGCCGACCGGGCAGGTGTTCAGATGGCAGACGCGCATCATCACGCAGCCCAGCGACACCAGCGGCGCGGTGGCGAAGCCAAACTCCTCGGCCCCGAGCAGGGCCCCGATGACCACGTCCCGGCCGGTCTTGAGCTGGCCGTCCACCTCGACGACAATCCGGCTGCGCAGGTCGTTGAGCAGCAGCGTTTGCTGGGTCTCGGCCAGGCCCAGCTCCCAGGGAGCGCCGGCGTGCTTGATGCTGGTCAGCGGGCTGGCGCCCGTGCCGCCGTCGTGGCCGCTGATCAGCACCACGTCGGCGTGGGCCTTGGAGACGCCGGCGGCGATGGTGCCGACGCCGACCTCGGCCACCAGCTTGACACTGATCCGGGCTTGCGGATTGGCGTTCTTCAGATCGTGGATCAGCTCTTTCAGGTCCTCGATGCTGTAGATGTCGTGGTGCGGCGGCGGCGAGATCAGCCCGACGCCCGGCGTCGAATACCTGACCTTGGCGATCCAGGGATAGACCTTGCTGCCGGGCAGCTGGCCGCCCTCTCCCGGCTTGGCTCCCTGGGCCATCTTGATTTGCAGCTCTCTGGCCATGACCAGGTATTCGCTGGTGACGCCAAAGCGTCCGGAGGCCACCTGCTTGATTGCGCTGTTCTTCGAGTCGCCGTGCTCGTTGGTCCAGCGATAGCGTTCGGGATCTTCGCCGCCCTCGCCGGTGTTGCTCTTGCCGCCGATGCGGTTCATGGCGATGGCCAGCGTCTCGTGTGCCTCCTTGCTGATCGAGCCGTAGGACATGGCGCCCGATTTGAACCGGCGCATGATCGATTCGACCGGCTCCACTTCCTCGATGGGGATGGGCTGCCGGATCGATTTGAACTCGAACAGACCGCGCAGGGTGCAGAGCCGCCTGGCCTGGTTGTTGACCAGACTGCTGTATTCCTTGAACACCTTGTAGTTGCCGGTTCGGCAGGCGTACTGGAGCTTGTGGATCGTCTCGGGATTGAAGAGGTGATACTCTCCCTCGCGCCGGTACTGGTAGTGGCCGCCGGCATCGAGGGTCCGGCCGGTGCCGGTTCGATCGGAGAAGGCCCGGCCGTGGCGGGCCAGCACTTCCGCGGCAATCACGTCCAGGCCGACGCCGGAGATCCGCGACGCCGTCCAGGTGAAGTAGCGGTCGATCACGCTCTTGTTCAATCCGACCGCCTCGAAGATCTGGGCGCCGCAATAGCTCTGGGCGGTCGAGATGCCCATCTTGGACATCACCTTCATGACGCCCTTGCCGAGGGCCTTGACGTATTGCTTGATCGCCTTGGCGTGGTCCATGCCGTTGAGCGGCATGCTGGCGGAGCAGGTCGTCGAGGGTCTCAAACGCCAGGTAGGGGTTGATGGCCCCGGCCCCGTAGCCGATCAGCAGCGCGAAGTGATGCACCTCGCGCGGCTCGCCGCTCTCCAGCACCAGGCCGACCTTGGTCCGCGTGCCCTCGCGGATCAGATGGTGATGGACGCCGGCCACCGCCAGCAGGGCCGGGATGGGAGCGTGCTCCGCAGTCACCCCGCGATCCGACAGGATGATGAAATCGTGACCGGAAGCGACGGCGGCGCTGACCTTGCGGAACAGCCCCTCCAGCGCTCGTTCCAGCCCCACGGCCCCGTCCCCGGCCGGGAAGAGGATCGGCAGGGTGATGGTCTTGAAACCGCCCGGCCCGCTGCCGTCCAGCCGGCGGAGCTTGTCCAGCTCCTCGTTCTTCAGGATGGGCGTATCCAGCTTGATCTGCCGGGCGGACACGGGGGTCGGCTCCAGCAGATTGCACTCCGCGCCGATGGTGGTCTCCATCGACATGATGATCTCTTCGCGGATGCAATCGACCGGCGGGTTGGTCACCTGGGCGAACAGCTGCTTGAAGTAGTTGTACAGCAGCTGCGGCCGATCCGAGAGGACCGCCAGGGCCGCGTCATTGCCCATCGAGCCGACGGCCTCGTTGGCTTCCTGGGCCATCGGCGGCAGCAGGATCTTCAGGTCCTCGGTGGTGTAGCCGAACACCTGCTGGCGCAGCAGCACCGTTTCGTGGTCCGGTTCGTGGAACCTCGGCCCCACGGGCAGGTCGTCCAGGGAAACGAGGTTGTCGCGCACCCAGTCCGCGTAGGGCAGGGCCTGGGCCATTTGCTGTTTCAGCTCCTCGTCGGCGATGATCCGGCCCTGCTCCAGATCGACCAGGAACATCCGGCCCGGCTGCAGCCGGCCCTTGTGCAGCACCCGCTCCGGCGGAATGTCGAGGACGCCGACTTCGGACGCCATGATCACCAGGTCGTCCTTGGTGACGTAGTAGCGCGACGGCCGCAGGCCGTTGCGGTCCAGCACGGCGCCGATGCGGACGCCATCGGTGAAGGCGATCGACGCCGGTCCGTCCCACGGCTCCATCAGGCAGGCGTGATACTCGTAGAAGGCCCGCTTGGCCGGGCTCATGGTCCTGTCGCCGCTCCACGGCTCCGGGATCATCATCATGACCGCGTGCGGCAGCGACCGGCCGGCCAGCACCAGCAGTTCCAGGGCATTGTCGAACTTGGCCGAATCGCTGCCGCTCTCGTCGATGATCGGCAGCAGCTTCTCGACGTCCGGCCCGAACAGCTCGGAGCGGAACATCCGCTCCCGGGCGTGCATCCAGTTGACGTTGCCGCGCAGCGTGTTGATCTCGCCGTTGTGGCACAGGTAGCGGTAGGGATGGGCCCGGGCCCAGGTCGGGAAGGTGTTGGTGCTGAAGCGCGAATGGACCAGCGCCAGGGCCGAGTCCATCGCCGGATCTTTCAGGTCGGGGAAGTAATGCTCCAGCTGCGGGGCGTTGAGCATGCCCTTGTAAATCAGTGTCTTGCTGGACAGGCTCGGCAGGTAGAACATCCCGCGCTGTTCCAGGCCCGACTCCCGAGCAGCCTTCTCCATGCGCTTGCGGATGACGTACAGCCGGCGCTCGAACGCCAATTCATCGCCTGGAAGACAGCCCTCCCGACCAATGAAAACCTGCCGCATCGCCGGCTCGCCCCGTTTGGCAGTGGGGCCGATGTCGGTGTTATCGGTAGGCACGTCCCGCCAGCCCAGGACGGTCTGTCCCTCCTCGCGGACGATCTGCTCGAAGGTCTCCTCCACAGTCCGGCGCTGCACCGGGTCGGTGGGCAGGAAGACCAGACCCGCACCATAGGCTCCGGGACCGGGAAGGCGAATCCCCAACTGATCGCATTCCCGCTGCAAGAAGCGATGGGGCATCTGCAAGAGAATGCCGGCCCCGTCTCCGGTGTTCTTCTCGCAGCCGCACGCGCCGCGATGCTCCAGGTGTACCAGGATCTGGATCGCTTTGCGGACAATGTCGTGCGACCGGCGGGCTTTCAGATCGACGACAAAGCCGACGCCGCAGGAATCGTGTTCGTTCTGCGGGTCATACAAACCTTGCCGGGAAGGAACCGCCTCCGTCATGGCACTGTCCTCTTTCTGCGGGTATGGTTCTGGTCCCGCTTCGCGTTGTCGTCTGGGTGCTGGTTTGTCTCACTCGTGGCTCCGTTTCGTGACCCGGCCGCGGCCTGGCCATTCTCGGCCGAGCGCAGCAGTTCAATGAAAGCCAGGGCCGCGTTGCCCGGAGGCTGTCGTCGATGAATGATGCCGACGGGGCGGACCAGCCGGCATCCCTCCAGGTGTAAGGCCCGGAGGGTCCCCGCTTGCAATTCCTCACGCAAGGTCGGCTCGGGCAGCAAGGCCAGCCCGCCGCCGATCTCCACGTCTTTCTTGATGTGTTCGATGTTGTCGAACGTATGCACCACCTCGACCTCGACCCGCTTCTCGCGCAGGAACCGGTCGATTTCACGCCGGATCACCAGGTCCTTGTCAAAGGTGACAAACTTCTGGCCATCCAACTGGTCCGGCTGGACCGTCTCCAGCTGGGCCAGCGGGTGAGCGGGCGAGCAGACCACCACCATTTCCTCTTCCCGCCAGGGAAGCACTTTCAGCTCGCGCAGCCGGCCGGGAAACGAGACCAGGCCCAGATCGACCGTCCCCTCCAGGACCCGCTGGTACACCTGGTCGGGATGGACGTAATCGATGTGGACCCGGGCGTGGGGATGCTCCGCCTCGAAGCGCTCGACGTATTGCCCCATGTCCCACAGTCCGACTGAGTAGATGGCCGCCACGCGCACGCTGATGGCCTGGCCGATAAACGACCGGCGCAGGGACGCCTCCAGCTCCAGATACTGCTCGATCAGCCGCTTGCAGCCCTCGTAATAGGCCTGCCCCATGGGCGTCAGCTGCATCGGCCGCTTGGTGCGGTCGAAGAGCAGGCCTCCCAGGCTCTCTTCCAGGTTGTGAATCCACCGGCTCACCGTGGGCTGCGGCAGATTGTTCACCTTCGCGGCTTCCGAGCAGCTTCGCAAGCTGGCCACGTCACAGAAGACTTTCAGCTCCGCAAGCTGCGGAAGATTGGTCAGCTGTTGCATGGAGAGAATGTTAAGTATCCGCTGGGCGAATAGCAAGATGACATTGGATAAAAAAAGTGAATTTGTTGAAGACGCCAGGAGCGAAGAACGGACGATCGGCACGATCGAACGGGGGTCCAGACGAGTGGTTGAGGGGAAAAAGAAATGGGGCTGTTTGGCCACACGTGGCAAACAGCCCCGGACTCTGGAGGACGTCTACGACACGACCTGGGACTCGGAAGGCTCTCGGACCCGCCGAAGCGCTTCGCGAAGTCTTCCCGGTGGAAGACCGACTGGCGGGCTTGCCCCAGGCCACCGGGAAGACTTCGCGAAGCGCTTCGGAAGCGGGGCTGAAACAGCCTTCCCTGGGATGCATCGGACAGCAAACGCTCGGGCGGCGCAACGCCGCCCTGGTGCAAAGCACCGGAGCTAGACCTGGCCCTCCAGAGGCCCCGTCCCTGGGGTCGGTGAAGGAGTGTTTTACAACAGCTTTCGCCATCTCGCAAGCAAGGCAGAAAAAAACTTGAACGCGCCGGGCCTGTTTCAGGCACTACAGTCCAGGAAGCCAATCACTGAGGGAGAACCGACCCATGAAGCCAAGCCTTGCTCTTGTGCTGGCCCTGACGACTCTGGCCGCGGGGGTCAGCCTGGCCGCCTTCCAGCCGGCGGTCCCCGGGGCTGTAGGGAACGCCCTCCGTGGCGTTCCGGAGCCGGTCGCCGCGATCGAGCCGGAGCTGTTCGTGCCGCCGCCCGATCCTGGCGTCAAACCCATCAACGAGGAGGTGCTGACACTGGCCTTCTCGCCCGACGGCAAGAAGCTGGTCACCGCTGGGGCCTGGTGGGGGCTCGGAGGGCAAATCAAGATCTGGGACGTGGCCAGGGCCCGGGAACTGGTCACCCTCCGGGGCGTTCCCGGAGTGCGGACGGTCGCGTTTTCCCCACAGGGGACGCTCTTCGCCACCGGCGATTTCAAAGGGACGATCAGACTGCGCGACAGCACCACCGGCGAAGAGCGTGCGGCGGTGAAAGCCCAGCAGGCTGGCATCAATGGCCTGGCCTTTTCGCCGGACGGCGAGACGCTGGCCTGTGCCGTGCTGGATCGGACCGTGAAACTCTTCAGCGTGAAAGACCTGAAGGAGCGGCAAGTCCTTCGCGGGCACACCGAGATGGTCCTTTCGGTGGCGTATTTCCGCCAGGCCCCGGCCATCGTGAGCTGCGGCGGAGACAGGACCGCCCGGATCTGGGACCTCACCACCGGCAAGGAAAAGTTTATCCTGAAAGGTCATGCCGGCGGCGTCGAGATGGTGGCCATTTCGCCGGACGACCAGGTGATCGCGACGGCCAGTTGGGACGCTACCATCCGCCTCTGGGATGCGGCCACGGGTCAGGAACAGGCCACCTTCAAAGCGGCCAAACCGATCCCATTCAACGCCGTGGCTTTTTCCCCGGATGGGACCCGCCTGGCCGGCGCCGGCGCGGATGGGACGGTCAGCCTCTGGGACGTGAAGACCAAACAACTGATCGGCAGTCTGCAAAAACACGTGCAGACCGTCTGGACGCTGGCCTTTTCTCCGGACGGCAACCTGCTGGCCAGCGGCAGCAGCGACACGACCGCCAAACTGTGGGACCTGAAGGCCGGCAAGGAAGCGGCGACGTTGCGGACCAGCCTGGCCGGTCAGCTCCATTCAGCCGGTCCTGAGCCTGGCTCACGCACCCGATGGCAAGGTCTTTGGGGTTGCCACGCAGAACAAGACGGCACAGGTCTTCGACAGCCAGACCGGCGATCGGCTGTTCGTCCTGGAGGGGCATACCGACACGGTTACCTGTCTGACGTTCGCGCCTGACGGTCAGACGCTGGCCACCAGCAGTCTGGATAGGACCATCAAGATTTGGGATCGGGCCACCGGCAAGGAAAAACACACCTTGAAGGGCCACGGCGCCAGCGTGCAGGCCCTGGTCTTCGCCGCGGACGGCAAGACACTGGCCAGTGCCGGGGACGACAAGGTCATCAAGGTCTGGGATGCCCAGCAAGGGAAAGAGCTGGCCACGCTCAAGGGGCACGAGGCGAGTATCCGGGCCCTGGTCCTGTCGCCGGACGGCCGGACGCTGATCGCCGGCAGTGTGGATGGCGTCATCAAGGTGTGGGACCTGGCCCAGCAAAAGGATGCGAAGACTTTCAAGGGGCACGAGGGCAGCGTGCGGGCGCTGGCCGTATCCGCGGCGGGGCTCCTGGCCAGCGGCGGCGACGATGGCATGGTAAAGCTGTGGGACCTGAAACAGGGCAAGGAGGGCCTCACCCTGAAGCATCCGGCCGAAGTCCTGTCGCTGGCTTTCTCTCCGAGCGGCCAGACCCTGATCAGCGGCTGTCAGGACTCGACTGTCCGGATGTGGGACCCGGCCACCGGCAAGGTCCGGGGCACCCTCACCAGGCACGGCAGCGAGGTCACGGCCCTCTCCGTCCATCCTCAGGGAGAGTACCTGCTCAGCGGTGGGAGCGAAGGCGTGCTGCTGCGCTGGCCAAAACCCGTCAGCGGCTTGCCGCAGTTGCCCTTGCTCTTCCGCCAGGATTTTCGGAACCAGCAGATCGCTGGGGATTCCTTGAAGTATCTCTCTGCCGAAGCAGCCAAGCGGTGCAAGGTGGAAGCCGAGGGCCTGCGCATCAGCCTGCTGGGCAAGAACGGCACACTCCAGAAGAGCGGCATCCAGACCCGCTTCGGAGTTCAGGGCGATTTTGACGCTACCGTGTCCTACGAACTGCTTCAGGCGGAGTGGCCCCGAAAAGGCCCCGGCGTCGGGGTGCGGTTGATCGTGGCGGCCAACACGCCCAGCAGAGGAGAGCTGATGCTGGGTCGCATGAACCGCCTCGATGGGCTTGGCTACGCCTGCAACCTCTCGGCCCGGGACGCGGAGGGAAAACAGCAGATCAGGTCGGAAGGGTTCGCCACCGAGGTCCGCTCGGGCAAGCTCCGCCTGGTGCGTCAAGGGGCGATCGTCACGTGTCTGGTGGCGGAAGAGGGCTTCGATCGCTTCCGCAAGCTGTGCGAGCGCGAGCTGGGGAAAGAAGACCTGATGAACGTCCGCGTGGTCGCCGACGCCGGCGCCGCGGACAATCCGCCCCTGGAGATCCGGATTCGCGATTTCGAGGTCCGGGCCGAGCAGGTCGCGAAGGCGGCTCCGGTCCCAGCAGCCAATCGGCCCGTTCAGGGAGACCCGGCGATTCAACCCCCTGTCGGGGTGGTCCCGGACGTTCCCCGGAAGACGCCGCCAGACCCCCAGGCTCAACCCCCCTCTGGCGGGGTCAAGGACGGTGCCGGCAAGACCTCGCCGGACGAGTCGGATACGTGGCTCCTCATCCTCGCGATCATTGGGCTGGTGTTCGCTGGAGCTTTCTTCGCCTGGGCCCTCTGGTTCCGGCTGAGGCAGGGTCGAGCCGAGGCCAAATCCCTGGCGCAACCCACCGGGCGCGCGGCTGACTCCTCGGAGAGGCCAAAGACAAGGACCGAAGCGGTGAAGACGGACCGCCCGGTGCAACGCCCCGGGAGTGCGGCCATTTCCTTTGCCTGTCCGGATTGTGGGCAGAAGCTCAAGGTCAAGGCGGAGGTGGGCGGCAAGAAGATCAAGTGCCCCCAGTGCAGCAAGCCCGTTCTGGTGCCGCAAGGCGAAGCGTAGCCTAACGCGGACAAGAACAACCGGCGCGGAAAGAAACGGGGCTGTTCGACAGGTTTGCCGAACAGCCCCGGACTCTGGAGGACGTCTACCACGAGACCTGGACCACGGAAGGCTCTCGGACCCGCCGGGCAATAGTGCCCTGGCCAGCGGCTGGGACCACGCCTGGCGGGGTTGTTCCAGACCAGCCGCTGGCCAGGGCACTATTGCCCGGAAGCGGGGCTGAAACAGCCTTCCCTGGGACGGATGCACAGCGAAACGCTCGGGCGGCGCAACGCCGCCCTGGTGCAAAGCACCTGAGCTAGACCTGGCCCTCCAGAGACCCCTTCCCTGGGGGTTTGTGCGAGGGCTGTTGTATTCCAGCGGGAGCCGGCGGACAAGCATCAGGGAAGGGTCAGGGCGCCGAGCCAGACGGCGACGGCCTCCGCACCGGGGTCTGGATGACCGAGGGCGCGGGCGCCGAGGTAGCTGGAACGCCCGCGCCGGGGCAGCATCTCGGCCGTCGCCCGGGCGGATGCGGCGGCGGCAGCCTGTGCGGCTCGGAGGGCCTCGGCCGAGGGCCGGCCGGAACGGATCGCGTCCTGGAACGCTTCCGCGGCCGGCAGCAGGGCGTCGAGCATGGTCCGATCGCCGCGGCTGGCGCCGCCCAGCTCGGCGATGGCCGCGCAGCCGGCCTGGAAAGCATCCGCCCACGTGCTCGGGTCCAGGGGCCGACCGCGGAGAGTCTGGCTGGCTCGCAGGAAGAACGCGGCATAGAGCGGGCCGGACGTTCCTCCCAGGGCGCGCTGCAAGGTCAGGCCAAGGGCGTGCAGCGCGGCGGCCGGATCATCGAGGGGATACGCCGGCAGTTGCTCCTGGACGGCCCGGGCGCCTCGTTCCAGGCTGATGCCGAGATCGCCGTCGCCGACCACCTGGTCCATCCGCGTCAGCTCCGGCGCTGCCTCGATCAGCGCTCGGGTGGCAGCCTGAAGCGCCGCTCCCAGAGCTTGTCCGAGTCGGGTTTGCGGCGGAGCCGGTGCGGCGACAGCGACCGGAGGCGCCGGCGGCTCGGAAGTCGGCGCCGGCCGGGTTCGCGGCCGGGCGGCGGCGTTGGGCCAGGCCGGGGCGTCCGTCGGAGCGTCCAGGCGGGCCAGCAGCCCCGTCTCGACCGGCAGGACGGAAAGAGAGATTCCGGACATTTCCAGAGCGGAAAGGAACGTGCCGAGGTAGACTCGCTTCACCGTCAGTCCTCGGTCCTCCAGGACAGCGAGCGCTCGCCGCGTGGCGATGGCCAGCTCCATCGTCGGCGTCGCGCCGAGATTGTTCACCAGCAGCACGACCCGGCTGCCGGGCTCCGGTTTCAGGTCGGCAAGGATCGCGTCGAGGAGATGATCGACCAGGGCATCGACCGGCTCCAGCGGTCCACGCCGGACGCCCGGCTCGCCGTGAATGCCCAGGCCAAGCTCGATCTCGTTCTCGCCAAGAGTAAAGGTTGGTCGCCCGGCAGCCGGGACCGTGCATGGCGAGAGAGCCACGCCCATGGTCCGCACCGCCCCGGCTGCGGCCCGCGCGATGGCAGCGACATCGGCCAGCGGCAGGCCCGCCTCGGCGGCCGCACCCGTGACCTTGTGGACCAGGATCGTGCCGGCCAGTCCGCGCCGCCCGGCATGCTCGACCGAGCCGGCCAGGGCCACGTCGTCGGCAACCAGAACGATCTCGACCGGGATGCCCTCGGCGCGGGCCAGCTCAGCGGCCAGGCCAAAGTTGAGCCGGTCGCCGGTGTAGTTCTTGACGATCAGCACCGCCCCGGCCGGCCCCGCCGTGGCCCGGATGGCAGCGAGGACGGCATCGGGGCTGGGTGAGGTGAACACGTCGCCGGCCACCGCGGCGCTCAGCATCCCTCGACCGACGTAACCGGCATGGGCCGGCTCGTGGCCGCTGCCGCCGCCGGAGATGACCGCCACCGGCCGCTCGGCTGGCGTCGGAACGTCGGCGCGGATCAGCACTGTCTGGCCGGGGAGCCGACGCAGCCCGGGGTAGGCGGCGGCCAGCCCCTCGATCATCTCCTCGACGACGGCTTCCGGGCGGTTGATGAGCTTTTTCACGTTTCAATCGTTTCAATCGTTTCCATCCGCCCCCGGACCGACCCGGGGGAAACGCGGAACAGCGGCAGAGCGGAGCGCGTGAACGTTCACGCGCTCCGCTCTGCCGCTGTTCCGTCCGCGTTGCCGTCACGCAGTTGAGGGGCAGAACCTGGGGTTAGCCCTGTGGCTGGCCACCCTGCGGTTGGCCACCTTGAGGCTGGCCACCCTGGGGCTGGCCACCTCCTCGACCCTGACGACCACCTCCTCGACCCTGACGACCCTGGCCTCCCGGATTTCCCTGGCCGGCCTGAGCCGGGTCGGCCGGCGGCACGGTTCCCGAATCCGCCAAACCCACCCCGGCCTCGACCCTGCCGTTTGAACTCCGGACCGAGCATCTCGTCCCACTTGTTTTGTTGATCGGTCGTGAGGACTGCCCGCAGGTCGTCCTTTTGCACCTGGCGCGACTCCTCAGCCTTCTTGCGCATTTCATCCATCCATTTCGCCCGTTCCTCCGGGTCGGCTGGTGGCTGGTTGTTGCCTCCGTTGCCACCGGGGGCGCCCCGGCCCCGGCCACCGGGGCCGCCCCGGCCGTTCTGGTCTTCCATCTTCTGCTTGAGTGACGCAATCTGAGCCTTTGTTAACCTGAGCGTCTGGGCAACGTCATCCTTGTCATCGACCCAGGCTTGCTTCTCTGCGGCGCGACTGGTAATAGATCTGTCTGAGCCGGAGCATTTGCTCGGGACTCAGGGCGCTGGTGATCGCCTTGAGGGCGACCCGGTGATAGTAGTTCCTCTTTTTCTCTTTCTGAGGCGGAGGGAGGATCAAGGTTTCCGGGTTGCGGGACACGTCATAGTTCATCAGGTCGCGGATCTCCCGGACTTTCTCCTTCTGTTCGTCGGACAGGTTCAGCTCGGTCGCCACGTCCTCTCCCCTGAGCAAATCCGGGGCCATCTCCCCAAACCGGGACGGGCGGGTGTCGGACATCATGGCATACGTGGTCACCCCGAGCAGCACGATGAAAGCTACCGAGCCGATGATCACCAGCCGACCGTAGCGCTCCCACCACGTCTTCGGGACAGTCCCTGGAGGAAGTTTCCCGGCCGGCTTTCCGGGAACACCCGTTGTGACGCCCCTCGGAGTCGGGACTCCGGGTCTGGTGGTGATGTCTTTCTTCTGCATGGCGAGTCTCCCCATGTTTCAATCCGCCCCCAGGTGGATCCCGGGGGAAACGAACCGGCGTTTCCAGTATCAACACCGCAGCCGGGTGGATGTCCCACCGGTTTGCGGATTCTTCTGCCTCGTTCTCGTTTCAAGGATGGATTTTAGCACCGAAGCCGTCTCGTTGGGTATCCCGGAATTCGCTGGGGGGCGTTCAGGCGGTCTCGAAGCAGGCGACGATGGCCGTGACGTTGTCCTTTCCGCCCCGCGCGTTCGCCTCGACGATTAGACGCTCACACGCCGGCTTCGGTTCCTTCTCGGCAGCGAGGATGGCGGCGATGTCCCTGTCGTCGAGCATGTCGGTCAGCCCGTCGGAGCAGAGCAGGATGCGGTCGTCCGGCTGCAGTTCGGCCATCTGCACTTCGGTCTGCACTCCGACCGAGCCTCCTCCCAAGACGTTGGTGACGACGTGCCGCCACTGGTGATGGACCACCTCCTCCGGTTTGATCACTCCCCGCCGGGCCAGCTCCCCCGCCAGAGTGTGATCGACGGTCAGCTGCCGGATCTGGCTGCCCCGCAACAGGTAGCAGCGGCTGTCTCCCGCATGAAACACCCACAGCTTCCAGCCGCTGGTAAAGGCCATGGTCAGGGTGGTGCCCATGCCAGCGAACTCCGGATGGTGCGCCGACTCCTCGGCCAGGCGGGCGTCGGCTTCCCGCAGCGCCGTCCGAAAATCCTTCAGCACCGTCGGCTCGTCTGCCGTTTGCAAGTTGGAGAAGCGCTTGAGGATGTGCAGCACGTAGGCTTCGATGCTGGCCACGGTCATGGCGCTGGCCACCTCCCCGGCGCGGTGGCCGCCCATGCCGTCGGCGACCAGGAAGACGTACGCCCGGTTGCGGCCATGCTGCGTCTCCGGCTGCGGCAGGCTGGTCTGCCGGACCCAGAGCGTCCGGGCCAGCTCCCCGATCAGGAACTGGTCCTCGTTCGAGGAGCGGACCTTGCCCTTGTCGGTGCTGCCGTGGCTGCGCACCCTCGGGGGAGCTTGCGTGGGAAGCACGATCGGAGCTGTATCGTCGGGTCGAGTCACGCGGCCTGCCCTCCTGAGACGTCTGGCAAGCGATCTCTCCTGGCGATCCTGACCAGGAAATGACCGGGCTGGCATTGAGATTTCTTGAGGATAGCGGTGTGGGAGCCGCGATGCAAGCCAGAGGTGCAGGCCCCGATGAAAGTCGCGATTTGCTGGACCGGGTCGGTCCCGTTTCCGAATAATAGTTGCAGGGTGGGAAGACGAGCCGCTCGTTTGCCGATACCCTGCCGACAGCGGAGCCAGGAAAAGTCCATGCTTCACGAACAAGTTACCCAGACTCTGCTGCAACTGCTGCATTCGACACCGCCCAGCGCCGATTCCCTTCTGGCCGCGTTGCGGCTGCTGGCCAAGCATCGCTCCCTCCTCCTCCAGAACACGCTGATCCAGTTGTGTGGCAGCCGGGTCCTTTCCGGACCCTTCGAGGGAATGGCGTTCCTGCCCACGTCGGCGGAAGGCTGTCACGTCCCGAAATTGCTGGGCTGTTACGAGGCCGAGCTGCATCCGGCGATGGAAACGGTTGTCCGCGGCGGCTGCGAGGTGATCCTCAACGTCGGCTGCGCCGAGGGTTACTATGCGGTCGGCCTGGCTCGCCGCCTGCCGGGCTGCAAGGTGCTCGCCTTCGACAGCAATCCGGCCTCCCAGGCCTCTTGCCGCCAGCTGGCAACGCTGAACGGCGTCCTGGACCGCATCGAGGTCGGCGGCTTGTTCCAGGGTCAGCAGTTCGCGGATTATGCCTCGAAAGCGACCCTGGTGCTGTGCGACGTCGAGGGCGCGGAAGGGGAGCTGCTCGATCCCGTCGCGTTTCCCGCTCTGCGGGGGATGGACGTGATCGTCGAATGCCACGATTGTTTTCGCCCGGGCCTCTCCGAGGAGCTGCAGCGCCGTTTCGCGGGCAGCCACGTGATTGAGCGGTTCCAGCAAACCCTCCGGGCCGTGTCGCTGCCCCCCTTTTTCGCCCAGCTGGGGCACCTCGATCAGCTCCTCGCCGTCTGGGAATGGCGGTCAGGACCGACGCCGTGGCTGGTCATGCGTAGGTCAGGCTTTCCAGCCTGACACTTGCGGTCGTGTCAGGCTGGAAAGCCTGACCTACGGCATCATCCCTTCATTGCGTAAACGATGGCCCGGTTGTGGCCGACCATGAAAACGGTGTCGCCGGCGTCATTGAGAAGGAAGTCGTGAACGTGCATCGGCACCTGTTCCTGACGCAGCACTTTTTTGGCAGCCAGGTCGAAGAACAGGAAGAAGCCGCTGCCCGCTCCGCCCGCGCCCAGCAACCATGCGCCGGAGGGATGGAACTGCAGCCGATTAACCAGCCCCTGGAAGCGGTCGCTGACGAACTCGTGGGTCCGCTCCCCCTTCCGCCAGTCGAACACCTCCACGCGGCCCTTGGCCTCCAGGTGGTCGATGTTGCCGATCTTGCCCGTGCCGCCGACCGCCAGGAACTTGCCGTCCGGTGAGAAGGCCAGCGACCGGGGACCGCCGATCGAGTGCCGCCGCGCCACCGGGTCCCAGGTGTACATGATGGGAGCTTCCATCGTCGCCACCTGCTTACCGGTCTCCACTTCCCAGACGATGATCCTGGCCGGCTTATCGACCGTGGCCAGGTGCTTGCCGTCGGGCGAGAAGGCGCAGGCGTAGAGCATCGAAGTGAAGTTGTGCGGGGTCAGCTCCTTGTGGCCGCGCAGCTCACGGATCAGCTTGCCGGTAGCACCGTCCCACAGCTTGCAGACCATGTCGTCGGCGACGCTGGCCACGATCTTGCCGTCCGGAGAGGTAACCACCTTGCGGATCCACTTGCTATGGGCATCGACGGTGCGGGCCATGCTGCCGACGGTGGTGTCCCACCAGATCAGCTTGCCGTCGTAGCCGCCGGAAACGACGGTCGAGCCGGTCACTGCCACGGAAGTAACGTAGCTGGCGTGGGCGGCCAGGGGTTTGAACTCGGGCTTGGCTTGCGTCAGGTCGGTTTCGTAGACCTTGAAGTCGGAGCTGCCGACAAAGAAGCGATTGGTCCCGGGCAGGCGGGCAATGCCAAAGAGGATGTCGGGCCGGCTGACGTTCAGGGTTTGCTTGATTTTATCGGGATTGGGGGCAGGCATGGGTGGGGTCCTTGAGTAGCGCAGGTGAATGTCTTGGTTAGCCGCGACGCGGAGCGGCGGAGCCGCGCAGCGGAGCGCGTTCGCGGCCTCGAACACGCGCTCCGCTGCGCGTCGCGGCTAACTGAGGACGGCCTTGATCGGGTTAAAGCCCTTGTCAACCAGCGGCACCGGCCGGGAGCCGACGTAGTAGTTCTTGTGCGGGTTGATGCCCAGGGCCGCGTAGATGGTGGCGAACAGCTCGCCCGCCCCCACCTCGCCCTCGGTCACGCGCTGGCCCTTGTCATCGGTCTTGCCGTAAACGCCGCCCTTGATGCCGGCGCCCGTGAGGCTCACGCTCCAGGCCGAGGCGAAGTGATCGCGGCCCAGGCTGGCGTTGATCTGCGGCGTCCGGCCGAACTCGGCCATGGTGATGATCAGCGTGTTCTTGAGCAAGCCGCGCTGCTCCAGGTCATCGACCAGGGCGGCCATGACGTGATCCAGCTCGGGCACCAGCTCCTGGTGCGTCTCGAAGTTCTGGCCGTGGCTGTCCCACCAGGCCCGGCTGACGCGGACAAACGGCACGCCCGCCTCGACCAGCCGCCGGGCGACCAGCGTTTGCTGGCCGAACTGGGTCGGTCCATAGGCGTCGCGCATCTTCTGCGGCTCCTGGCTGGCGTCGAACAGCTTCTCGCTGGCCATCAGTCCACGAACGCGCGAATACGCCTCGGCATGGCTGCTGACGGCCGAGGTGCCCCGGCCCTCGCTGAAGCGCTTGCTGAGGAAGTCGCGCAGCTCGGCCCGCTGCTGATGGTCCTGAGCGGTGATGTCCTTCAGGCGGGTGAGGTTCTCGGGGATCATGCTCTTGTACAGCTCCATCGGCTCAAAGCGAGCGCCAGGAAGCCCGCTGCGCCGGGAGCCATGCCGCGGCCCTCGGTCTCGAAATAGAAGTGGACGTAATCGGGCACCGGGCTGTCCGGCTTGCCCAGCTCGCGAGCCAGCACGGCTCCCAGGTCGGGATACTTCAGGGTCGCCTCGTCGCGCCGGCCGCGCATCATCACCTTGGCCGCGCTGCCATGATCGCCGTTCTTGGTGTTCAGCGAGCGGATGACGCAGGTGTGCTTCATCCGCTGGGCCATCTTCGGCATCAGTTCTGAGATATGGACCCCTGGGACCGAAGTCGGGAATGGCCCGGAAGGGGCCGCCCGTGGTCGCGCCTGGCTTGGGGTCCCAGGTCTCCAGCTGGCTGGCGCCGCCGGCCAGCCACAGCACGATGCACGCTTTCTGCTGCCGTTTCAGCTCATTGGCCAGGGCCGGGCTGCCGAGGACGTTGAGGCCGGTCATGTCGGCGGCAAAGCCGGCCGAGCCGGCCGCCAGGGCGCCGAGGAAGCCGCGGCGCGTCAGGGGGTGATCGAGAGATCCGCAGAAGGATCGGTCTTTTCGGGAGGCCATGTGTCGCTCTCCTGAGAGGGAAGGGTTTTGGGGTGGGATCAATGGTTGAAACGGAACTCCGCACTGGTAATCAGGGCCCAGACCAGCTGCCGATACGCATCGACCGGCCGGTCTTGCCTCTCCTTGAGGAACTTCTCCAGCACGGCCAACTCATCCGCTTGCGGGCCACGGCACAGCGTCGCCGATACGGCAACGTGAATCGCCTCCCGGGCCTCCTTGCACGCCTTCATCCGGCCAATCAGCCGATCGGTCCCGTCGGTGAGGAACTCCTGGGAGAGGCGGTCGCCGTTGCTGAACAGCAGCGCCTCGCTGACGCCGACCTGGAAGTCCTCGCCGGGCTGTTCCAGCAGGCTGGCGAAGCCGCGAGCACTGCTCTCCTGCCCTTCGACGAACTTCTCGAACTCCTCCGGTTTGCCGGCCTGTACCCGGCTGGTGTCGGTGGTCGCCAGCCGCAGCGACAGGGCCAGCTGCATGGGCGTCAGCGGCCGGACCCGGGTCACGGCAAAGAGGTACGGCGGCGGCAGAGTACTGCTGTGCCAGCGGCTGGCGCGGGCGTAGGTCTGGCTGAGGACCAGGCCGCGGATCAGCCGCCGCAGGTCGTAGCCGTGCTCGGCCGTGTCGCGGGCCAGGAAGTCGAGCAGCTCGGGATGGCTGGCCGGGTTCTCGGAGTGCATCTGGTCCAGCGGCATCACCAGGCCCCGGCCAAACAGCCGATACCAGAGGCGATTGACGATGTTGCGAGCGAAGAAGCCACGCTGGTCGGGCTGCAGCGACAGCTCCACCAGGCTCCGGCGGGCGCTGAATTTCGGGGCCGGCGGCGGCGTCTTGGTTCTCTTGTGCTTCTCGAACAGTTCCTTGTCCTTGCGGATCTCGTCGCCGCTGGGCTCGCGGAGACTGGCGTCGGCGACGGTCTTGCCGGTCAGGAACATCATCCGGGCCGTCTTTTCCTGGCCCTTGGTGGTCTTGAACTTGACCAGGCCCAGTTCGCGCTCGCCCAGGAAGCCGCCGTTGTCGAAGGTCCGGCTCAGGAACGACTTCAGGCCATAGAAATGGTCCTGCTTCCAGTCCTGCACCAGCGGATGATCGTGGCACTGGGCACAGCTGACGTTGACGCCGAAGAACAGCGAGCTGACCTCGGCCGTCAGCCGGTCCTGGTCCTTGACGCGCACCTGGAGGAAATCGCTGGCGCCTTTCAGGGCCGGGTTGCTCTCGTCGGGCACCATCAGGGCGCGATAGATCCGGTCCCACGACTGGCCGGAGGTAAGGGCCCGGGTCAGGAAATCGCGGATGCTGTTGCGATAGCCGGCCATGAGGGTGGCGTCGAGGTCGGTGGCCAGGTGGCGGACCGCGGCCGGGGAGGCCAGCAGCCGCTCGACCAGCTTGACCTTCTTATCGGGATCGGTCGATTCGACGAAGGCCCTGGTTTCCGCCGGGGTCGGGATCCGACCGACCAGGTCGAGCATCAATCGCCGCAGCAGGGTGCTGTCGTCGGCGGGACCGGCCGGCTTCACGTTCTCTTCTTGCAACCGCAGAATAACATAGTGATCGACAGCCTGCTCGATGGGCTGAGTGGGCGGCAGCAGATCGTCGGCGCGGACGGCGAAACCACAGCAGAGGTGGGCCAGGACGGCCAGAGGCAGGAGGTAGCGCATACGCTGTTCCTTTCGGTAGGACACCAGGGCATCCGGGGAACAAACCGGAAACCCAGCAAATCGGCGGGTGCCTGGGAGAGGGAGGGCATCCCAGGGTTGGTATATTGGGTTATTATGGTCAGGTCCGCTGAGGAATGCAAGTAGGTGATTTCGCGACAGCGGAAATCGTTCCGGAAGTCGTTGGGCCCCTTGCGTTTTCCGTTTTGATCATCTTACCCCTGTTTCCGTTGCGATGCTGTCGCCCTTCTTTTCCGGCGAATTCGGTATTTCTCCGATTCTCCTGCCAAGTGCGCAGAATCCCGCCGCCGATAAACTTTATGGATTGACGCGACGGATCAGGCATTCCTGCTTTGCTCGGCCGGCCCGTCCAGGGAGGAAAGGAAGGAATCCATGCGACCTTCGGTTTGGCTGTTGCGGTTGGGGGCTGGCCTGCTGGCCTGCGTCACGGCCCTGAGGTGCCAGCAAGTCCATTGTTCGGCCCAGTGCTGTCCAGCCGCCGCGGGGCACGTCTGCCCGTGCGTGATGCAGTGCCCCTGTCAATGCGCCAGTCCTTCGGCGTCCGTCGGGTATCCAGCGGCACTCCGCATTGAAACGGTGGAACCGCCTCGGCCCACCATTCCCCCGCGAATCGTGGCCCGGCCGAGCGTCCCGAAGCTGGTGGTCGTCCAGCAGTTGCATTCGCCTTACCAGCCGTATCGTGCTTACCAGACGCACCAAGCTTACTCGGCTTATGCCCCCAGGCCCGTCCCACTTTATCCAGTGCCGCCTCCGGTCTCTGCCGTGCCGTTGCCCCAGTCCAGCCCGCCCATCGTCTGGACGGCGTCCCGGGCTCCGCGCCAGGAAGTCACAGGCCCCGAGATCACTCCCCTCGGACACGCGGAGCAACCCCAGGCCGGGCCCGTCACTTCCGTTTCAGTGACCCGCTTCCCCTACGCTCACCAGAGCAACTACCTCTGGCTGATCGGCATTCTGGAACGGGGGCCCGAGGTCGGCACCTGCGCGCTGCGCTTTGGCCGGCCGGACGAGCCGGACCACTACGGCGGCCGGCTGCCCCTGGTGGCGCCGCAACCCATCGCCGGCTACCACATTGGCCAGGTGCTGCGCGTGGAGGGACACGTGGTCCGCGACAACAATCAGTTCGCCTACCAGGTCGAGCGCATCGAAGTGCTGGGACAGCCCTGAGAATCAGTCCCCAAAGGTGCAAACGGCTCGGCGAGAGCGACCGGGAGAAGCAGGCAACGCGGAGCAAGCAACGAAATCTGGAAAGCTGAATCAAGTGCGGTGACACCCATCTCCGATATAGATAGTAGAAAACAGCACGAGGCTTCCCGGAGGGAAGCCAACGGGCGCTGTTCATCGCTAGCAAAGGAAGAGGAGCGAGGGCCCGGCCTGAAGAGCGACCAGGGTCGCCTGGGCCGCGGGGCCTGGTACTCCCGAACTCGTTTATGGAGGAATTGTCTCGTGAATGCTGCGTTCCTGCTGACCACGGCCGCGTGGCTTTCGGGCGCGGAGATGGCGCCCGCTGCACCGGCCGCTGCCGCACCGGCCACTGCTGCTCCGGCAGCAATGGCCCCGGCCCCCTCAACCACGATCCTGTCGGCCCCTTCCGGTATGATCATCGAGCGCCCCGGCAGGGGCCTGCCACGGTCCCAACTGTGGCGCCGCTCCGATGGTGACGGGCGACTGTGGTTGTGTCGAGGCCAAGCCCGGTTTCTTCTCGCGTTTCCGCCGGTCCAAGCCGGTCGATTGCTGCTGTGACTGTGCGGCCCCGGCGCCGCGCCGGTGGTTGTGCCCACCCCCTGCTGCGATCCGTGCAAGGAACCGCGCCGGGGTCTGTTCAGCCGGTTGTTCAGCCGCAACACGCCGGCCCACGATTGCTGCGATTGTGCCCCGGTCGGGCACATCGCTCCGGTCCCGCACGGCGGCACCGTGATCTACGGTGCGGCGCCCATGCAAATCGAGACCGTTCGCCCGACCGCCGAGCCGGTCAAGAAGCCAACGGTTGAGCCGGGCAAGCCGATGCCCTCCGGCAAGACTTCCATCCTGATGCCGCCGGCCGTGGACCTGGCCCCGACCAACCCCAAGGTGAGCGAGACGGAGAACCTGCACCCTTTTGAAATTAGCCGTCAGTATGAGTCGCGCGTCGATCGTGCGCCGGATTACAGCTGGATCACGGGGCAGCTGTTTTACGTGCATGCTGACGGCGGCAGGTGGGTCCTCCGTTACGCACCGCTTGGTCAGGAAGACCCACACGGTGGTGGGGTGATTCTGGCTCGGGATCGGCAGATGGATAGCTATCGGGAAGGCGACCTGGTCCGGGTCAAGGGCGAGTTCCTTGATGAAAGGCCTTCGCTTTACCTGGGCGCTCCGCTGTACCGGACCTCGGACATCGAACTGGTGGATCGGACAGGCCATTAACCGGCCGACCGCTCCGGATCACTCGGCCCTCCGCGTTCGTGCAACAGCGCCGCGGACCAACTTCAGCAACAGCACGACCCCGGGATCGAGGAATCGATCCCGGGGTCGTGCTGTTGTTGCGGTCGGCGAGCGGCGCGGCGTAAGCCCGCCGGTAAAGACTGCCGATACCGGCGGGCTCACGCCGCGCCGCTCGCCGCGCCGTTCCCTCAAGGGTGTCCGTCAATTCGGTGGCAGCACTCCCGGCGTGGTGGGCGTGTTCGACGTGTCCGGGGCCGCATCGGAGTAGATGCGCGTCGCCTCCATCTTGATGACCGGCTCCTGCAAGTTGGTGCTGGTCATCTGCAGCTTGAAGCGAACCGTGCCCGGCTCCAGGGCCTTGACGTGGATACGGAAGATGCCGTCCGCCTTCGGGGCCAGTTTCTCGATCGGATCAAAGATGATGAGCTTGCCTTCGGGGTGGTACTTGACCGGACCCTGGGCGCTCTTGAACTCCATCTTGTCCGGCACCGTGGCCACCAGCTTGATGTCGGTTTCCGTTTGCGAGCCGGTGTTGGTGACGTGGAACTCGTAGCCGGTGTCGCCGCCGACCTCGATCGGGTCCTCCGTATCGACCATTTCCAGCAGCAGGGCGGACAGACCCTCGACGCGGGTGGTGAACTCGGCCTCGGCGCTCAGGCCGCGGGCGCCGCTGACCCGGGCCTTGTGCTTGAAGGTGCCAAGGGCAATCGCCTGGGTCTCGAACTTGACCTCCTTGGCCTGGCCGGCGCCGATCTCGCCCAGGAACCACGACACGGTCCGAATGTTGTAGTCGTGCCGGCCGCCATCGCTGGCCGCCAGCACCTTGAAGCCTTCGGGGACCACGTCGGAGACGGTGACGTTGGTGGCCGGAGCATTGCCCGGGTTGGTGACTTTCAGCGTGTACAGGGCCTTGCGATCCAGGTATTTCAAACCGGGACCGTGCATGGTCAGGTCCAGACGCGGCATGATCACGGTGGTCTTGACCGAGTCCTGAGCCGTCAGTCCGCCGTCGGCCTTGGCAACGGCATCGACCGACTCGACACCGCCGTTCTTGCCTATGGCCAGGCACAGGAGCTGAACGCTGCGGGTCTCGCCGGCGGCCAGGTTGCCGATCTCGAAGATGCGCACGCGGTCGCTGGAGCCATCGCTGTTGGCCTTGGGGGCTTCCAGACCGGCGCTGAGGGTGGTCTCGATCTTGACCCGGTCGGCCGAGCCGTCGCCGGGGTTGGAGACCGTCAGCGTGAAGCTGGCGGTGTCCCCGACCAGGACTTCCTTGGCGGTGCTGGCCTTGAGGGTCAGCTTGGGCTCGCGAATGCGGATGCGCGTCACGGCCGAGCCGGTGAAGGTGACCCAGGCCTGGGGCATGACGTCACCCTTGGTGTTGGCCTGCAACTTCATCTGCAGGTTCTTGTCCTGCCGGGCCATCAGGGTGCCCAGTTCCCACATGAGGACGTTGTTTTCCTGAATCGACTTCGGTTCGGTGACGCCGATCGTCATGCCCTGGGGAATGCGGACTCGGACCAGCACCTGCTGCACCGGGATGTTGCTGGTATTGCGCACCACCAGGGAGTAGTCGGCAGCCTGGCCCACCTTGGCGTTGGGCGGCCCGATCCACTCCATGCTCACCGAGGGCTCCTGGCGGCCCGTGGGGCCTTCTCCCATCACCCCGGGGTCAATCACCCTGTCTTCCCCTTGACTGAACTTGATGGGCTGAGGGAGATCTCGATCCCGCGAACGGACCCCGCCCGGCCCACTTCCCGGGGGGGCCTCCGCTGAGTTCGGTGTCACCGGTTGTCCCCCGAGACCGGGCATGGTGCCGGGTGCCGGGGTACTGCCAGGGTCAACGGGTTGCACCAGTTGGGCTCCCGGGACAACCGGCGGTCCCAGCGTGCCGCTGGGGCCGGGAGCTTCTGGCTCCGGGCTCGCGGGCGGATAGGAGCCGGAGGGCTGGGCCAGAGCCAGGGCAACCAAGCCGATCAGGCAGGCCCCCAGCACGCCGAGCCCCGTCATCAGGTAACGGACGCGCATTTCTTCCCCTCTTCACCTGGGACTGGAACTGTTCGATTGCTCCCCGCAGAGCAAGATCGACCTTCACAAGAAGGCCGGCACTATAGCGTGGTCTCTTTCCGGGTCAAGGGGGAATTCGCTGAAAAACGGTCTCGAACCAACCACCTCCGTCTTGGCCAGGTGTTCCCGGGGATGGGCTCCGTTTCTGGTTGGAGGCCGAGAAACAACTCGGCTAGCCGCTGCTCCCGCTATCGTCCGCTGCCGGCGGACGATCTCATGGTTGTCCTTTTTTTCGTGACACAAGGAGCGCAGGAACGTTCTTCATCAAATCTTGTTTTGCCATTGCCGGCGATTCCTGAATAATAAGCTCTTTTCTCAATCCCCCGGGAGACAACCATGCGCGCTTCCACGTTCCTCGTGTTGCTGCTCGCCCTTCCGCTGACCGCTGTAGGGAACGCCCTCCGTGGCGTTCCGCCGACAATCCCCGGCCCCACCAAGGAGGGGTTCCTTCTGCCCAACGGCTGGCATCTCACTCCGGTCGGCAAGCACCTCGTCACCACCGACCTGCCGCTGAACATCCTCCCGCTGGCGGACAACAAGCACGTGCTGGTGGCCAGCAGCGGGTTCAATGCCCACGACCTGATGCTGATCGACGTCACGCGAGAGCCGAAGCTGGTTGCCAGGATGACCCAGCGGCAGAGCTGGTACGGGCTGGCCACCGACCCTGCCCAGAAGAAGGTGTGGTGGAGCGGCGGCGGGCAGAACACCCTCCACGTCTTCGACCTGGCCGGCGCCAAGCTGACCGGCGTCACCAAGGCCGACCCGAACGTCAGCAAACAGGACCCGAAGGACCTGGAGAAAGCGGCCCAGGAGATGGCGGCGGCGCCCGGGTTCAAGAGCGGGCTGGCCTTCCACGCCCAGTCCGGCACGCTGTTCTCCCTGGACATCCAGCACAAGGTGGAAGGGAAGACGACGAAGGAAGGGCGGATCAACGCCATTCGCGTCGAGGACGGCGCCACCCGGACCGCAACGCTCGGCGGCCGGCCCTACGACGTGGTTGTCGGCCCCGGCGGCAACCAGCTGTTCGTGTCCGACTGGACCGGCCGGCAGGTCCTGGTGATCGACCCGAAGGAGCTGCGCGTGGTGAAGAAGATCGGCGTCGGCGAACATCCCAACCAGATGGCCCTGCACAAGGATGGCCGACTGTTCGTCGCCTGCGCCAGCAGCAACAGTGTCAGCGTCATCGACACCAAACGGGGCGTCGTGACGGAGACGATCTTCACCAGTCTGTTCCCCCGTGCCCCGGCCGGCAGCACCCCGGACGCGCTGGCGATCAGCCCGGACGGCGAATGGCTGTACGTGGCCAACGCGGACAACAACTGCATCGCCTGCATCGAGATCGAGGACGCCAAGAAGAGCCTGGTCCGCGGGTTCATCCCGACCGGCTGGTATCCGACCAGCGTGGCCGTGACGCCCGACGGCAAAAACATTCTGGTCGGCGTCGGCAAGGGGTTGCAGTCGAAGGCCAACCCGTTCTTCACCAAGGAACAGCTGGAGAAGCTGGAGAAGACGGCCACGCGGCGACTCATGCCCTACCCATACATCGGCACGACCCTGAGCGGCGCGCTGTCGGTCATCCCCAGGCCGAACAGAGAGAAGTTGGCAGAATACACGCAGCAGGTGTACCGGAACTGCCCGTACTCGGACGAGCAGCTGACCGCCGCCCCGCACCCGGTGAAGACCAGTATCCCGACCAGGGTCGGCGACGAGTCCCCAATCAAGTACGTGATCTACGTCATCAAGGAGAACCGCACCTACGATCAGGTGTTCGGCGACCTGGCCGAGGGCAAGAACCCGAAGGGCAACGGCGACCCGAAGCTGTGCATGTTCCCCCGCAAGGTGACGCCCAACCACCACAAACTGGCCGAGGAGTTCGTACTGCTGGACAACCTGTATTGCAACGGTCAGGTGTCCCGCGACGGCCACCCGTGGAGCACGATGGCCTACCACACCGATTATGTGGCTCGCGACTGGCATCTGACGTACAGCCGCCGCAAAGGCGTCGAGGACGACGAGGAGGGCAAGCTGGAGAACGCCCCCGGCGGCTACCTCTGGGACGCCTGCGCCCGGGTCGGGCTCAGCTACCGCAGTTACGGCGAGTACGGCAAGCGCGTGAGTGACGGCCAGGGGGGGCTGAAGATGGAAGGCCGGGTGCCGGGTCTCGTCGGCCACGTCTGCCAGGAGTACGGCATCGCCAAGGCGAAGGGCAGTCGGCCCCGCGACACCGACAACGTGGAGGTCTTCATCAAGGAATACGATGCGTTCGTCAAGGCCAGGACGATGCCGCGTTTCATCGTCATGAGCCTGGGCGAGGACCACACCAACGGGACGCGCACCGGGTCGTACACCCCGCAGGCGTGCGTCGCCAGCAACGACCTGGCGCTGGGCAAGCTGGTCGAGCACGTGTCCAACGGCCCGCTGTGGAAGCAGACCGCCATCTTCATCATCGAGGACGACGCCCAGAATGGCCCGGACCACGTGGATGCCCACCGCACGGTCGGCCTGGTGGTGTCGCCGTACACCAAGCGGAAGCACGTGGACAGCACCCAGTACGCCACCGTGTCGATGATCCGCACGATGGAGCTGATCCTCGGCCTGCCGCCGCTCAGCCAGTACGACGCCGCCGCCCGGCCGATGTTCAACTCCTTCACGGACAAGCTCGACGCCACTCCCTATAAACACACTCCGGCCGAGATCGACCTCAACGCCAAGAACGCCAGGGACGCCTTCGGGGCGGAGCGGTCGAACAAGATGGACTTCAGCGACTACGACCGGGTGGACGACTTCGAGCTGAATGAAATCCTCTGGTACGCGGTGATGGGTGAGAAGGCCCCGCAACCACCTGCCGTCCGCCGAGCCATCGCCTTCCGGTCGCAAGGGAAGGAGTAAGTCGATCTCCTTATTGCCGATTTGGAGTGCGGCAGTAGCTTTGCTCTGCCGCTTTTGTTTCTCCTGTTTTTCTTTCTTCTTTTGGTCTTTGTTTCTTGTACTGTTGGTGGAACAAGGGAAAAGCCAAAAACAAAAGGCCAAACAAAAGCGGCAGAGCAAAGCTACTGCCGCACTCCAAAAAAGGGCAAATGTCGAACTCAGTAGCCCTGGTTCTTCAGCAGGACCAGGCAGTCGTTCAGCATCTTCTCGACGTCGCTGCGGGTCGAGTCACGGAGAGGTCCAGCCAAGGCGGCGGAAAACAGGGTAGCAGCCCGGCTGAGGTCGCCGGCCTTCTGGAAACAGGAAGCCGCGCTGATGCGATGTACCGCGGCCTCCAAACTCTCTCCGTGGGCATCCAGCAGCGCGGCGATTCGCTCCTCGTAGGAGGCGGCGGACGCCCACACCAGCTGGGCGGTTTCCGCCAGGCCCATCGTCGTCAGCGCCTGCGCCTTGGAGAGAATCTCCGTTTTCTGAGTCAGCAGCTCTTCAATTTGCCGGCGAGACGCCCCGGGCTTCGGTTTCGCCACGTTCGGCCTCCGGAAAAGAAGCTCCTGCTCCCGCTCGTTGGGGCGCTCGGCACGATCGAAGCGGGATCAAGGTGCCGGCACAAAGAACAGTTCCGCAACTCGGAAGCGCAGATCGGGGAAGGCTGGGGCGCCCGTGATGTCGTCGTTCTCCTCCAGCACTTGCGGCAGCTGGTTCGGCAGGAGCACGGTCGCGGTGCGGTTCTCCGGATCAATGACCCAGACGACCGCGACGCCGCGCTGGAGGAATTCGGTCACCCGGCGCAGCACCTTGCCCCAGTTATCATTGGGAGACAGAACCTCGACGGCGAGCTGCGGCACTTCCTCACTGTACTTGCGTGGAGTTGGTCGTAAGGCTGTGACTGGTCGTACAGGAACACGTCGGGGCCGCGCACGGTGTCCGGGTTACGCTCCAGCACCAGGCCAGTATCGTTGGCGCAAACGCGACCCTTGCGGCGCTGGCGGAGGTAGGCGCCGAGCAAGTAGTTGACGTTATGGCAAACGACGCCGTGCCGGTCCCCCGGACGAGACATTTCGACCACCTTTCCGCGTTCGAGTTCAAAGTGCCGGTCGCGATTCTCGGGGCGGTGACACCATTCGTAGAACTCGTCTGCGGTTAGCGGCCGCGTCGAGACGGTGGACATGTTGTTGGTTCCCTCCGTGTGTGGACGCTGGACAATCTTTTCCGCTTCCAATCGATAGCAACGACTGGCTTGGTTCTACCTGGCCTTCTGGAGCTGCTGGAGGGCGTACTCCACGATGCGCCGAACCGACGGGGGCGAGTTGGGGAGCAACCCACGAAGGTGGGAAATTGCCCGCCGATCACCGTAGTAGCCCATGCGCTTGCGGCCGAACACTTTACTTGTTCATCGGAATCGTCGAGAGCCAGCACCAAACTGGCGAACACGTCCTCTCGGTCTTTGAAACTGGTGAGCGAGCCGATTGCAGCAGAGCGGACGCACGGACCCGGATCATTCAAGAGCGCCAGCAACGGTTCCGGAGTAAGTGCTTGCGCCGCGAACCCCCATAGCCAGGCTGCGTCGGACCGCTGGCGTTCCGAAGGCTCTCGGATCATCCGAAGCAATGCCGGCGTGGCCTCCTCGGGGTTGGCCCAGACCAGACCCGTAACCAGTGCGGCCAGTCCATCGTTGTCATGTCCCTCTTCCTCGCCGAGTTGCAGAGCGTGCAGCAGCTGTGGTAACGCCCCCAAACCTTCGAGACGAGCAATTGGAACTGCTGCAGCCTCGCGAATGAAGAAATCTCTACCCTCAGCAAGGAGCTGGTGAAGGCGCGGCAGCCAGGATTCGTCGGCCGCTTTGTCGAGTGCCTCACAAGCTGCGACGGCGCGGTTGACTTCCTCGACGTTGTGCAGGTCAGCCAGGATGCGATTCCACTCGGACATCGACGCACCATTTCGCCGTGAAACTCGTAGTCAACCGGCTGGCTGACTCTCCCGGTATCTGCTGCCGATTCGGGCGCGGTTGGCTATTTCGAGATCCCAGCAGGGTGGCCGCCCTCGGTTGCGGCTACTGGTTCGCCAGTCCCCATGCTCTCGATTGGAAGAAATGACAGATAGTCTCGGACCTCAAGTTGCATGCGGTCCACTTCAGCCAGGAATCCGGAAGCGGCTGCGCGGTAGTTCACCGGGTTGGTCTCTGTCCTCCGGAGCTGAGCGATTTGTTGCTGGAACCAGGCGATGCGTTCCAGAGTCGTTTGCAGCTCCTGGTCGTTGGCGATCATGATTCCTCCCCCACAATCTCGACAATGCCACGCTGGCCGCCTTCGCGCCTTATCTGCCAATACTCTATCATAGCCTGCTCCCCACCAAGCCCCGAGCACGCTTTGTCCAGAAGATGCTCGCTCCAAAATGAGCATCCGCTTCCATGTGCCGAAACACCAAAGCAGCCTCACCCTTCACGGTCGTCAAGTCGAAAGTGTCCTCCATGAGGAGGACGATGTCAACGTCTTTCGGTTCAGCCTTGGCAGTGACGAACGAACCAAACACGACGAAACGCGCCAGTTGTCCGGTGGAGGTCACAAGCTGGTAAATGCGATGCAGCCTGCCGGCAACGGTACGGCGCGCTGAATCGTTCCTTGACCGAAGCGTTCAAGAATACCAGAGAGTGTCGCACGATGCACGCCTGGAGGAAGATCTCCGTCTTCATTGAACGCAGGCAATGTCACTGGTGCCACGCTCGCAAGCTCTCCTCTGGGATCGTAGCGATTCCGCAGTCCCTTCCCCAGCACCCGCCTCACCGCGGCGGCTCCGTGTACCCATTCCCCCTGCCATCGCCCGGCCCATGGTGCCCCGGTTCGGGATGGTGCTGGATCGGCGCCGGGTGGTAGCTGTCCGTCGCCCCATCGTCCAACCCCATCATCGCCAGCCGCCGGTCGGCGAACCACTGGATCACGGAGTAGAACACCGGCGTCAGGAAGATGCCGAAGATGGTCACGCCCAGCATGCCCCAGAACACCGCCGTGCCCAGCGTCCGTCGCATCTCGGCACCGGCCCCCTCTGACAGCATCAGCGGCACCACGCCCAGGATGAACGCGAACGACGTCATGATGATCGGCCGCAACCGCAGCTGGCACGCCGACAGCGTCGCCTCCTTGCGCGGCATGCCCGTCTCACGCTGCGCCTTGGCGAACTCCACGATCAGGATGGCGTTCTTGCACGCCAGGCCCACCAGCACCAGGAAGCCGATCTGCGTGAAAATGTTGATGTCCATCCTGGCCATGACCACACCACTGATGGCGCACAGCAGACACATCGGCACCACCAGGATCACGGCCAGCGGCAGCGACCAGCTTTCGTACTGCGCCGCCAGCACCAGGAAGACCAGCACCACGGCCAGCAGGAAGACCCAAGTGGCCGTGTTGCCCGTCGCCAGCTGCAAATAGGCCAGCTCGGTCCACTCCGTCCGCATCCCCTGCGGCAGGTCGGCGTTGGCCACGTCGAACAGCCGGTCGATCGCCTGGCCCGACGACGTGCCCGGGCCGGCGTCGGCGTAAATTGCCGCCGAGGCGTACATGTTGTAACGCATCACCAGCACCGGGCCGCTCACGAACTTCACCTGCGTGAAGGCCGACAGCGGCACAAACTGACCCTGGTCGTTGCGCACCCGCAGATGCTTGATGTCCTCCACCGATTGGCGGAATTTCTCCAGGGCCTGGACGTTCACCTGCCAGGTCCGGCCGAAGCGGTTGAAATCGTTGATGTAATAGGCGCCCAGGTTGGCCTCCAGTGTCGTCCGCACGTCGTCGATCGAAACGCCGCGATCCTTGGCCTGGGCCCGATCGATGACCAGCTCCAGCCAGGGCGTGTCGGCCCGGAAGCTGGTGAACAGACCTTGCAGTTTCGCATCGTTCGAGCCTTCGTGGACCACGTCGTCGGCGCTCTTCTGCAGCATCGCCAGGGTGTTGTCGCCGGTGTCCTGCAAGATGATCTTGAAGCCGCCCGCCGTGCCCAGGCCCTCCACCGGGGGGGCACCGAAGATGTTCACGATGGCATTGGGCACCTCGTCGTTGAACTGCTCCTCCAGCTTGGCCGCGATGTCGTCGGCCGACAGATTGGGACGATCCTCGAACTCCTCCAGCATCACGTACAACGCTCCAAAGTTGGAGGCGTTGGCATTGAGAAGGATCGACTGGCCGGCGATGGCAACCGTGTGCTTGACACCCCTGGTATTCAGGGCCAGTTCCTCGATCTTCTTGACCACGGCCTGAGTCCGGGGCAGGGCGGCGGCGTCGGGCAGCTGGACGTTGACCAGCAGGAAGCCCTTGTCCTGCTGGGGAATGAAGCCGGTCGGCGTCGTCTGGAAACCGTACCAGGTCAGGTACAAGAGGCCGCCATAGAGCAGCAGCACCACGGCGCTGACCCGCAGCAGACCGCCCACCGAGCGGACGTAGGCGGTGGTCGAGAGATCGAAGCCCTTGTCGAAGCCGCGGAAGAACCAGCCCAGCAGGAAGTTGACCGGCTTCGACAGCAGCACGCCGATCCCCGTGGCCACCAGCACACCCAGCACGATCGGCCCCCACAGGCGCAGGGCGTCCAGCTGGGCCGTGGTCAGCTGTAGGATCGGTTCGGGGCCGGTCAGTTGCAGGGCCGACAGGGCCTCGCCGGCCCAGTGCCGGCCGATCTTGTGGCCCAGCCAGGCGCCCAGAGGCGGAAAGACAAACCACGGCATTGGCTCAAAGATGCCCTTGACCCGCCGCCGCAGCAGAATGGCCGACAGGGCCGGGCTGAGGGTCAGCGAGTTGAAGGCGGAGATCAGCGTCGAGACGGCGATGGTCACGGCGAACTGGCGGAAGAACTGGCCGACAATGCCGGTGATGAAGGCGCACGGCACGAACACCGCCGCCAGCACCAGGCCAATGGCGATCACTGGGCCGGACACCTGCTCCATCGCCTTCAGACTCGCCTCCCGCGGCGACATGCCGTGTTCGATGTGATGCTCCACGGCTTCGACGACGACGATGGCGTCGTCCACCACGATGCCGATGGCCAGCACCAGGCCGAACAGCGTCAGGTTGTTCAGACTGAAGCCGATGGCGGCCATCACGGCGAAGGTGCCGACGATGGCCACGGGCACGGCGATCAGCGGGATCAGGGTGGAGCGCCAGTTTTGCAGGAACACCAGCACCACCACGGCCACCAGCACGATGGCGTCAAAGAGCGTCTCGAACACCTCCCAGACCGATTCGCGGATGAACGGCGTGGTGTCGTAGACCACCCGGTAGTCGTAGCCGGGCGGAAAATACTCCTTCAGCTGCCGCATGCGCTTCTTGACACGCTCGGCCACGTCCATGGCGTTGGAGCCGGGCAGCTGGTAGACCGACAGGGCCACCGACGGCTTGCCGTCCATCGTGCAGGTCTGGTCGTACGACTGAGCGTCAAAAGCGACCTTGGCCACGTCCTTCACGTAGACCAGCGTGTTGCCGTCGTTGCGCAGCATGATGCGCTCGAACTGCTCGGGCGTCTCCAGCCGGCCCAAAGTGGTGATGATGTACTGCGACACCTGGCCCTTCGGCGTCGGCGGCTGGCCGATCTGACCGGCGGCCACCTGGATGTTCTGCTCGCTGACCTTGTTGATCACGTCCTGGGCGTTCAGACCGTAGGAGGACAGTTTCTGCGGGTCCAGCCACAGCCGCATGCTGTAGTTGCGCTGGCCGATGTAGGTGATGTCGCCGACGCCCGGCAGACGGGACAGCTCGTCGCGGATCTGAATAGTGGCATAGTTGGACAGCTGCAAGCTGCTGCGCGAGTTGTCGCTGGAGAAGAGGTTGACGATCAGCAGCACGTTGGGTGACTTCTTCTTGACGGAGATACCACGCCGCTTGACCAGGTCGGGCAGGATCGGCTCGGCCAGCGACTCGCGGTTTTGCACCAGCACCTGGGAGATATTAAGATCGGAGCCGGGCTGGAAGGTGACCGTTAGAGTGTAGTTGCCGTCGTTGGTGCATTGCGACGACATGTACATCATCCCTTCGACGCCGTTGACCTGCTGCTCGATTGGAGCGGCCACGGTGTCGGCCACGACCTGGGCGTTGGCGCCCGGGTAGGAGGCGGACACTTCGACCGTCGGCGGCGCGATCTCGGGATACTGAGCCACCGGCAGGGTGAACAGCGAGATGCCGCCGCCCAGCACGATCACGATCGATAGCACCGACGCGAAGATCGGCCGGTTGATGAAAAAGCGCGAAAACATTATTGGCTCTGCCTCACTTGCCTGTCTCGTTGTTTTGCTCGAATGTTGGCTCACCGTAGGACGGCTCTCCCGAGCCGTCCGGACGGCTCGGGAGAGCCGTCCTACGCGGCCCTTGGGGCTGAGTGAAACCCCAGCGCAGGATTACGACCAGCAGCGCCACGGCCACCGGCACGATGGCGGCTTTGAGTCCCGTCGTCCAAACGGAAGCCCAGCTGAACGGTGGGACGTCCTGGGCCACGACGTAATCAAGGCCGGGCGGGAAACGAGCCTTCAGCTGCTCCATCGACTTCTTGACGCGCTCAGACACCTCCCGGGGGTTGTCGCCGGGGATCTGGTAGATTTCCAGTCCTACCGCTGGTTTGCCGTCCACCGTGCAGTCCGGGTCGTTGGGCTGCTCGCGGGGTTCAATCCTGGCCACGTCCTTGAGACGCACCAGCTTGTCGCCGGCGTTGTGCAGGATGATGTCTCCAAATTGCTCAGGGCTCTCCAGCCGGCCTAGAGAGGTGATGACCAACTGCGGCGGCTTACCGTGTTCCATGGGCGGTGGGTCAATCGGCGCGGCCACCTGGACATTCTGTGCGTTGATCGCGTTGACGACGTCCAGGGCGCTGATACCGTTGGATAACAGTTTCTTCGGGTCCAACCACATCTGCAGGTGGTTGTCGCGCCGGCCAATGCAGATCACGTCGCCGACGCCGGGGACCCGGGACAGTTCATCGCGGACAAAGATCGTGGCGTAATGGCTCAGGAACACGACGTCGTGCTTGCCGTCGCTGGAGTAAAGCTTGACGAGCATCAGCGCCTTCGCCGATCTCTTCTTGACGGAGACGCCCTCGTACTGCACTTCTGCGGGAATCGTCGGCAGCGCCAGCGCGACGCGGTTCTGCACCAGCACCTGCGCCATGTCCAGGTCGGTCCCACGCCGAAAGGTGATGATCAACTCGCAGTTGCCATCATCGGCGCATTTCGAGGTCAGGGACGCCATCCCCTCGACACCTTGGATCTCTCTTTTGAGTGGAGCGGCCACGGTGTCGGTCACGGTCTGGGCGTTCACTCCCGGATAGGATGCGGACACGACCACCGTTGGCGGGCCGGTTTGCGGGGACTGGATGACCGGCAGCGTAAACAGAGCGACGCCGGCTCCCAGCACGATCCCAAGTGCCAGCACCGATGCGATGATCGGTCGATAGATGCTCAAGCGCGAAAACATTAGGTGTACCCCGCTTCATTCAGTCTGCCGAGCCGCGCACGCAGCGCAGCGGAGTAAGCGGCCCGCAGCAACCGCTTACTCCGCTGCGCTGCGTGCGCGGCTCGGACCCTTCGCAAAGGCGTCGTGCCTTGGTCTTTTTTCCACGTGTGAGATGCCTTTGCCTCGGGGTCTTAACAGCTTCGGCAACCACGGCAGCCCCAGTGCCAGCGCTCCCAGCACCAGAAACAGTATCCGGCTAAACTGCCGGGCCCGCACCGAGGAGAACAGCGGTATCTCAACAAAGCCTTCGATGACGTAGAAGAACACCGGCGTCAGGAAGATGCCGAACAGGGTCACGCCCAGCATGCCGCTGAACACCGCCGTGCCCAGCGAGCGCCGCATCTCCGAGCCGGCTCCGATGGACACCAGCAGCGGCACCACGCCCAGGATAAAGGCGAACGACGTCATCAGGATCGGCCGCAAGCGCAGCCGGCACGCCTCCAGGGTGGACAGGTCGCGCGCCAGACCATCCTCGCGCTTGTGCTTGGCGAACTCCACGATCAGGATGGCGTTCTTGCTGGCCAATCCCACCAGCACCACGAAGCCAATCTGCGTGAAGATGTTGATGTCCGTCCCGGTCACGGCCACGCCGGTCAGCGAGCCGAGGATGCACATGGGCACCACCAGGATCACCGCCAGCGGCAGCGCCCAGCTCTCGTACTGCGCCGCCAGCACCAGGAACACGAACACCACCGCCAGCGGGAAGATCAGGCTGTTCCAGACGTTTTTCGCGGCGTCGATCTGAATGTAATTGATCTCGGTCCACTCAAAGCCCATCGACTGCGGTAGGGTGTCGTTACAGAGTGCCTCCATGGTGTCGATGCCCACGCCCGAGGACACGTCGCTGCGGCAGCTGCCGACAATGGCGGCGGCCGGATACATGTTGTAGCGTGCCACCAGGATCGGACCGCCGACCTCCTTGATGGTCATGAGCGAGCCCAGCGGCACCATGCTGCCCTTGTTGTTCCGCACCTTGATCAGACGGACCTTGTCGGGATTGTCGCGGTAAGGCCCCTGCGCCTGGACGACCACTTGCCAGGTCCGGCCGAACTTGTTGAAGTCGTTGACGTACAGCGAGCCGAGGTAAATCTGCAAGGTGCTGAACACGTCGCGCGGATTGACGCCCATTGTCTGGCACTGGTCGCGATCCACGTCCACGTACAGCTGCGGCGCGTTGGCCCGGAAGACCGTGAAGGCACTGGCGATCTTGTCGTTCTTGCGAGCGGCGTTGATGACCTCGTCGGTCTGTTTTTGCAGCTCGGCCAGGCTGTTGTCGCCGCGGTCCTCGATGATCAGCTTGTAGCCGCCCGCCGAGCCCAGCCCCGAGACCGGCGGCGGTCCAAAGATCGAGATGATCGCCTCGGGAATCTCCTCGCTCAGTCGGGCCCGCAGCCGATCGGCGATGGCGTTGCTGGACAGACTGTGAGCGACCCCGTTTTCATCGACGTAAGGGTAACGGCGCTCCTCGAAGGATTTGAGGGTGATGAACAGGTTGCCGAAGTTGGAACCGTTGGCGCTGAGCGTGAACGACGAGCCGGCAATGGAGATGGTGTGGGCCACGCCGGGCATCCGGCGAATGATTTCGCTGGCATGGTCCATCACCTTCTGGGTCCGCTCCAGCGAGGCGGCGTCGGGCAGCTGCACGGCGGCGAAAAGCCGGGACTGGTCCTGGTCCGGGATGTAACCGACCGGCAGCCGGGTCGAGATCCACCAGGTCAACCCCATCAGGCCGCCGTACACCACCAGTACCAGGACACAGCCACGCAGGGCCAGGCCCACCAGTTGCGTGTAGCCCCCGACCGTCTGGCGGAAGCACCAGTTGAACAGGCGGAAGAACCAGCCCAGCAGCACGTCCAGCGCTCGGCCCAGTACGTCCTTGCGGGCGTTGCGAGGCTGGAGCAGGATGGCGGCCAGGGCGGGGCTCAGCGTCAGCGAGTTGAACGCCGAGATCACGGTCGAGACCGCAATCGTCAGGGCGAACTGGCGGAAGAACGAGCCGGTGATGCCGCTGATGAAGGCACAGGGCACAAACACCGCCGACAGCACCAGGGCCACCGCCACCACGGGGCCCGACACCTGCTCCATCGCCTTGTGGGCGGCGGCCCGCGGCGACAGGCCATGCTCGATGTGATGCTCCACGGCCTCGACGACGACGATGGCGTCATCGACCACGATGCCGATGGCCAGCACCAGGCCGAACAGCGTCAGGTTGTTCAGACTGAAGCCAATGGCCGCCATCGCAGCGAACGTGCCCACGATGGCCACGGGGACAGCAGTCAGTGGGATCAGGGTTGAGCGCCAGTTTTGCAGGAAGATCAGCACCACGATGGCCACCAGCACGACGGCCTCGATCAGAGTGCGGATGACCTCGTCAATCGACTCCTGAACGAACGGCGTGGTGTCAAAAACGATGGCGAAGTCCAGACCCTCGGGGAAATGTCTCTTCAGCTCCTCCATGCGGTTGCGCACGTTGCTGGCAGTGCTGATGGCGTTGGCGTAGGGCAGCTGGAAGATGGCCAGGCCGGTGGACGGATACTGGTCCATCTTGATGGTGGTGTCCAGGTTGCGGCCGCTCATCTCGGTGAAGCCCACGTCCCGGAGGCGGACCGGCCGGCCATCGCTGGTGGTGCGCAGGACGATGTCGTTGAACTGCTCCGGATCGCTCAGCCGGCCCAGCGTGGTGATGGTGAACTCGAAATGCTGGTCCGCCGACGTCGGCTGCTGACCGACGTGGCCGGCCGCCACCTGCCGGTTCTGCTCGCGGATGGCGGCAACCACGTCGGCGGCGGTCAGGTTCAGCTCCGCCAGCCGGTCGGGATCGACCCACAGGCGCATGCTGTAGTCCTGCTGGCCGAAGACGAACACGTCGCCGACGCCGGGAACCCGGGCCATCTCGTCCTTGAGTTTGATGGTGGCATAGTTACTGATGTAGAGCCGATCATAGCGCCCATCAGGCGAGTACAGGTTGACGACCAGGAGGATGTCGGGGTTACGTTTGCGCGTGGTGACGCCGGCCTGCTTGACCACGTCGGGCAGCAAGGGGAGAGCGAGGTTGACCCGGTTCTGCACCAGCACCTGGGCGAAGTTCAGATCGACGCCCGGCTTGAAGGTGACGCTGAGGCTGTAGGAGCCATCGTTGGCCGAGCTGGAGGACATGTACAGCATGTTCTCGACGCCGTTGACCTGCTGCTCGATGGGAGCGGCCACGGACTCGGCCACGACCCTGGCGTTGGCGCCCGGGTAATTGCACTGCACCATGATCATGGGCGGCGTGATCTGCGGATACTGGGCCAGCGGCAGGTGGAACACGGCCACGGCACCCGTCAGAGTAATGACGATGGACAGCACGGAGGCGAAGATTGGCCGTTCGATGAAGAAGTGCGAGAACATCGAGCCAACCTCCCCTTCCCATTTTCTCCCCTCACCCCGCCGGTTAGCCCGACGCGCCAGCGAGGGAACAACGGACTCCCTCGCTGGCGCTTCGGGCTAACCGGCGGGGTGAGGGGAGAAACGAATCACTCCGCGGTGGTTGGCTGCTTCCGGGCGTTGTCCTGCGGGCGGGAGGGGAACAGCTGTGTCAGGGGCGAGGTCGGCGGCTTGGCCGTAGGCTGCTGCTTGAACTTGACCTTCTGCTTGGCCCGCACTTGCTGCATGCCGGCCACGATCACCCGCTCTCCTCGGGCCAGGCCTTCCTTGATCACGCGCATGTGGCCGATGGCCTGGCCGAGCGTCACCTGGCGATACTCGACCTCACCGGAGCCGGTCTCCTTGCCGGTCTGCTCGTCGGCCTTGACGACCCAGACAAACTTCTTGCCCTGGTCGCTCTGCAGGGCCTCGTCGGGAATGAGCAAAGAACTGTAGGGGTTGCCGATCGGCAGGCGGATGCGGGCGAACAGGCCTGACTTGAGCTTGCCATCGGAGTTGTCAAAGACGCCACGCATGCGGATGGTGCCGGTGTTAGCGTTGATGCGGTTGTCCTTGAAGTTCACCTTGCCCTTGTGAGTAAACTCCTCCTCGTTGGCCAGGCGGATGACGATGGGGAACTCCAGGTCCTTGAACCAGGAACTCGACTCGGACACCCCGGCGACCTTCAGCAGTTCGAGGTACGTGCGCTCGTCCACGTCGAAATAAGCGTAGACGGGGTTCTCGGCGATGATGGTGGTCAGCAGCGTGCTGTCGGCGTTGACCAGGTTGCCCGGATCGACGTTGCGCCGGCTGACCTGGCCATCGATGGGCGAGACGACCCGGGTATATCCGAGCATGATCGTCGCCTTTTCCCGGGTCGCCTTCTGTGCCGCGACCTGGGCAGTGGCCTTTTCCACGGTGGCGACGGCCACGTCGTATTCCTCCTGGGTGACGGCGCCGGTGGGCAATAGCCGCCGAGCCCGGGCGACGTTGCGCTCGGCGAGGTGGCGGTCCGCTTCAGCCAGCTTGACGTTGGCCTCCGCCTGGGCCAGATCGACCTCGAACGGCTTGGGTTCGATCTGGAACAGCAGGTCGCCCTTGTGAACGTCCTTACCTTCCTTCTTGGGATCGATCGCCCAGACGACGTAACCGGAAACCCGCGGCCGCAGATCGACTGTGTGGATGGCGTCCAGCCGGCCGGTGAAATCCTGGTAGTCCAGGACCGTGTCGGTGACCGGCTGAGTGACGACGACCGTGACCGCCTTTTTCTCCTTGGTGACCGGCGCATGGCCGCAGCCGGAAACCAGCACCAGCAGCACGGTGAACCCAGCCGCCCCCAGCAGACGCCAGGTCCAACCGTGAACGCGGAACGGAATGCGTCTTCGCTCGGCACTCCCCGTTCCGAGTTTCGAGTTGGAACGGTGCCTGGAGAGAGATTCGTTCATCAATTGTTCTCCTCAATCGCGTTGTGGCACGGTCAGGAGACCGTGCCACAACTCGGCACGGTCAGGAGACCGTGCCACAACGCGCCGGGTGTGTTGGCCCCGAGGCGGACTGACCGGTCAGTTCCATAATGGTTTTAGCGGAGCGGCGCAGGCTTGTCAATCAGAAAAGCTCCGAAAACGGAAGGAATCGAAAGATACGGAGAAACCCGTCCTGGTTTTCCCCGAACACTTTCAGCTCTTGCTGGCTTGCCGGGTCTGGCGGGCGTGGCGGAGCGCGACCAGGAGAAACAGGCTGACCAGGGCGCCCAGGGCGAGGGGGCCCCACTTCAGCCCAGAAGGCAGCAGCAGGGCCAGCACGAAGAACGCCATGCCGAACAGGTACATCCTGCCCCAGTAAACCCCCCCCAGCGAGAAGAAGGTGGCCCCGACCAGGACCGCTCCCCAGGGGAAGACGGTCAGCGGGTCCCAGGGGCGGTCCGGCGGACGCATCTGGTAACTCAGGATCGCCAGAGTCACCATTCCCAGCAGCAGGCCGACGCGAATGGACCAGAGATGGCGCGTCGTAGCGTTGAGCGGCACCCGGAAACCTTCGCCCGAGACGAGCAGGTAAATCAGGATCGCACTGGCCATGCTGGCCAGGGTCACCACCAGGGCAATCCAGCCATACCACGGGCTGCGGAACGCCAGCACCAGGATGGCCAACTGGAACAGGAAGGGAACCGGGATCAGCAGCTGCAGAGAGTCAAGCGACTTCAGGGAGACCGGCAACTCACGCGAACGGTTCAGCGTCCAGGCCAGCCGATCGATCAGGTTGGGCGAGCGGGCCCGGATTGGCTCACGCTCCAGGTAGCGCTCCAGGTCCTCTGCCAGGGCGGCGGCCGAGGCGTAGCGCTGCTCCGGCTCCTTTGCCAGGCACTTCAGGCAGATGGTCTGCAGATCGACGGGCAGCTCGGGATAATGCCTGCGCGGGGCCACGGGTGCTTCCGAGCGGACGCGCTCCAGCGTTTCCAGCAGGTTCGCACCCGCAAAGGGGGGCTGGCCGGTGAGACATTCGTACAGGATCGCTCCCAGTCCGTAAACGTCGGTTCGTGGCCCGATCTGGCGATTCCGCCCATCGGCCTGTTCCGGGGCCATGTAACTGGGCGTACCGAGGACGGAACCGGAGACGGTCAGGGCTGGTCCGGGAGAGCGGTTGCCTGACTGCGACAGCGAGCCATCGCCGGCCAGGAGCTTGGCCAGGCCAAAGTCGCCGATCCGTGGGGAGCCGTCACCGGCGAGCAGGACGTTGCTGGGTTTGAGGTCGCGGTGGATGACGTGCTGCTGATGGGCGAAGTGGATGGCCCGGGCCAGGGTGGCAACCAGGGCAGCGGCCTGGTCCGGAGGCAGCGGTCCGGAGTCGAGCCGGTCGGCCAGGCTGCCGCCATCGACGTACTCCAGCACCAGGTAAGGACAGCCCTGGGCCTCGCCAATCTCGAAGATGCGCACGATGTTGGGATGCTGCAGCCGGGCCACGGCCTCGGCCTCGACCCGGAACCGGCCGGTTTCCTCCCCCGCCGGCTCGACCCCGGCCAGGATCATCTTCACCGCCACCAGCCGTTTCAAGGACAGTTGCCGGGCCTTGTACACCTTGCCCATGCCCCCACTCCCGAGCAGGCTCAGGACCTCGCAATCCGGCACCTGGGGCAAAGTGGGGCTGGGCAGGGGCGGCGGAACAGCTACCTGGAGGGTCTCGGTCCCACGGGGAGCGTTGGGGATGCGATACATCGCCTCCAGGGCCGCGATCCGCTGGCGGACCTCCTCGACCAGCTCCGGGTGATCGCCGCACAGCTCCTCCGGGGTCGCTTCCCGGCCTTGCTCGCGCAGCTCGTCCCAGCGCAGCAGGATGTCGCCGATCGGGTCGCTGGTTGCCATGTGCTACTGTCCCGGGACTTCGCCGTGCATCGCCTCGCTGTGTGGCACGGTCAGGAGTCCGTGCCACAACTCGGGGGGGCCTGCGCTCGCTCGCTGTGGCACGGTCTCCTGACCGTGCCACACAACTCGTGGTGCCTGCGGCTACAGGTGGTTGCTACTGTCCCGGCACTTCGCCGTGCATCGCCTCGTGCAGTTTCAGGCACGCCGACTGCCAGCGGCGCTTGATCGTCCGCGCACAGACACCGAGCAGTTCGCCTGCGTCGGTGTGCGACAGACCCTGATACCAGATCAGGTCAAAGACCTCGCGCTCCTCCTCGGGCAAGGCGCTGACCTGCTGGTGGAACTCCGTCCAGAGAGCGAGCCGGCCCGGGTCCAGCGAGGCGTCCGCGGGGCCGGCGGCCTGTCCAGTACCGAGTCCGCCGCCATCGCTGTGCCGATGTTCCCCCTCGCCGTGGGGGCCAAAGTAGTGCCGGGCCAGGTCCAGCAGTTCGCGCCGGATCTCCAGGGCGGCCAGGCGATAGAAGTCACGCGGGGAGGGCGGCGTGACCGTCTGCAGGGCGCGATACAGGCGAAGCAGGGCATTCTGGAGAACGTCGGCCGTTTCCTCCCAGCGGCGCAGACGGGGATAATCCTTGAACATGACGTGGGCCAGGGAACGGAGCCGCTCGCCGGTGGCGTTGATCAGCTCCCGGCGGGCCTGCTCGTCACCCTGCTGCAGCCGAGCCAGCAGGTACTGCAGCCGGCCGGTCAGGCCCAAAATCGGTTCGGCGCTGTTTGGGGTCACGGTATCTCCCCTCGCGTGGTTCCCTGCCAGTATAGCCGGTCGCGCGAATGGCACCAGACGATTGCTACCGGACGGCGTGACCCATCCCACGCACGGCATCTTGAGCGCTTTCCTCAAGCCTTTGTCCGGATCTGGCCGATGGTAAGGATTGAGCCGATTGTTTGACCTTTTCTGACATTGACTTCTTCAGCTCGGGAATGCAGAGCCGATCAGCACAAAAGGAAATACGCATGTTCAAACAAGCCAGGTCCGGGATTCGCACGTCCTGGAGTTCGCGCCTGCTGCGCGGGCTGGGGGCGGTTGGACTGGCCGGCGTGGTCCTGCTCAGCGGCGGCTGCGTCGTGACCGGCCCTCTGGAATGGATCAAGAACGGCTTCAAGGTCGGGCCCAACTACTGCAAGCCGCCAGCACCGGTGGCCGAGCAATGGATCGGGGCCAACGATCCGCGTACCCAGGGTCCGCCGCCGCGCGACGGCGACTGGTGGACCGTCTTCCACGATCCCATCCTTAACGCCCTCATTTGCCGGGCTTACCAGCAGAACCCAAACCTCTTCGCCATCGGCACCCGTGTCCTCCAGGCACGGGCGCAGCAGTCCATCGCCGTGGGCAACGTCTTCCCTCAGACCCAGCAAGTACTTGGATTGTATCCCAACGGCACCATGGCCGGCAGTCCGTCCCACATCGATTTCACCGGCTTCAACCTGAGCTGGGAGCTGGATTTCTGGGGGAAATACCGCCGGCAAGTGGAGTCCGCCAACGCCAAGCTGGACACCTCGGTCGAAAACTACGACGACGCCCTGGTGACGTTGCTGGCCGACGTGGCCACCAATTACGTCCAGTACCGGGTCGCCCAGATGCGGATCAAGATCGCACGCGACAACCTGCAAACGCAGGAGAAGCTGGTGGCGCTGTCCGAGCAGCAGCAGAAGGTCGGCACCGCCACCGCCCTCGACGTGGAGCAGCTCCGCACCCTCATGGAACAGACCCGCTCCACCATCCCGTTCCAGCAGATTGTCCAGGGACAGGCCAACGATCGGCTCTGTATCCTGGTGGGCGAGCCGCCCCACGACCTGGAGTGTGAACTCGGCCCGGGCCCGGAACTGGGCAGCATGCCGATGCCGGCGACCCCGGCCTGTGTTGCCGCGGGTATCCCGGCCGATTTGCTGAAGAGGCGTCCCGACGTCCGCAGCGCCGAACGCCAGGTGGCGGCCCAGAGCCCCCAGATCGGCGTGGCCACGGCCGACCTCTACCCCAGCATCTCCGTCGGCACCGCGCTGGGCGACGTGGACCTCAACCTGGGCGGGGCGCTGAAGTCCAGCGGTTTCCTGGGGTTCGTCACGCCCTCGTTCAGCTGGAACATCCTCAACTACGGCCGGCTCGTCAACAACGTCCGCCTCCAGGATGCCAAAACTCAGGAATTGATCGCGACCTTCCAGAACAAGGTGCTGAGTGCGGCCCAGGAAGTCCAGACGGCGCTGCGGGGCTTCCTGCGCTCCCAGGAACAGTCCGAGGCCATCGCCCGCAGCGCCACCGCGGCGGGCAAGGCCACCAAGATCGAGGAGAAGCTGTTCACCGACGTCAAGGCGGACATCAATCGCCTGTTCACCCTGGAGAATTCCCAGTTGCAGGAGCAGGACAACCTGGCTGTGGCGCAGGGCAACATCGCCCTCAACTTGATCGGCGTCTACCGGGCCCTCGGTGGCGGCTGGGAAATCCGCTGCCGGGAGGGCGCTTGCGACCTGGGAGGAATTCCCGGCATTAAGCCACAAACAGGGCCGGCCGCCCCCGAACTGCTTCCGCAACCGGGACCCGCCATGGAACCCCGCAAGGACGCTCAACCGATGGGCGATAGGAAAGGAGATCAAAAGCCATGAGACGCCAGACGTGGATCGGCGCCGTCCTCCTCGCGCTGCTCGTGGGGGGCTGGACCTGGGCTGGGGAGCCCGCCTGTTGCGAGCCGGGTCCGGGCCTGCTGCACAAGGTGGGGCCGGCCGGGGGCTGGAACCCTTACGGCGGCGGCCTGCTGCACTGGTGGAAGCCGTGCTGTTTCCCGCGCTGCGGGGCCCCGGACGACTATTGCCGCAAGAAGATGCCCTATCCCTGCTGGCACGGTTACCCGCCCTGGTACGTCTGGGGGCCCCCGGAAAGCTGTTGCCCGCCCGGGAATTGCTGTGGGTCAGCCAGAGATCCTCGTTAACCGGCGGCAGGTTCGCAAAGGCGAAAGCCCGCATGACGGCTCGGCCTCATCCTCCCAAAAATTCGACCGGCTCGTGTTGGCTCCAGTCCAGCCAGGCCGCGGAACCGTCTATCAGGCGGCCGGGGTTGACCACCAAGGTGCTGGCAATCCTCTGCACGCCGCGCCGCTCCGTCGGGCCTGCCACGACGCACAGACTGGGTCGCAGGCTGTCAATGAGGTCGCCAATGAGCGCGTTCCCTTCCGGTCCCCCAAGGACGCCTGGGGGAGGTTCGGGCAGCAACAGCACCCTGCGCGGCTTGTTGGAACGGCGCAAAGCCCGCAGGAAGTAGAGCGCCCGGGTTCGAGAATAGGAGTCCTCGCGCATCAGGGCCTCTTCCGCAATGGCGACGCCCAGCCCGGATACGGCCAGATCCCGTTCCTCGACAAGGGTCGCATGGACCACGTGAACGTTGGGAAAGTCCTCTTCCCCGGCCATGGCCAGGCGTCTGAATTCGTCCAGCGGCTCGAAACTCGGCTCAGGAATCACCGCGCTGAAGACCCCCAGACCGCCGAGCGCTTTGAAAAACTCCATGACGAACAGTGCGTCCTCGCGCGTGATGCCCCAGGGGGTGGTACGCGTAGCCATCTCCCGTTGTGGACTCAGGACACCTCCGGCGAACAGGATTGCTTCCGGTTTGCGCTGGCGTGCCCATTGACACAGCCTTTCGAGGCTTTCGGTTTTACCATGGACGCCGCTGCACAAGAGGAGTCGTTTCACGTCAATCACCTCGTCCTTTGCCAGGGCAGGCACGGGCCAGCCTGGATGCCAGTCTTCGCGCCTACGCCATGGACCCGATGGTCCTGCGGAAGCGGAAGAGGGCGACATTGAACAGGGTCGTGCCGATCACGGCGAGGGCGAGGAAGTTCGGCCAGACGGTCTCCAGGCCCGCCCCGCGGTACAGGATGCTCTGGGCGATCATGACGAAGTGGGTGGTGGGCGCCGCCAGCATGATCTGCTGCACCCACTCGGGCATGCTCTCGCGCGGGGTCAAGCCGCCCTGGAGCACCTGCAAGGGCAGCAGCACCAGGATCATCAGCAGGGCGAACTGCGGCATCGTGCGGGCGAAGGTGGCCAGGAACATGCCCAGCGACGTGGTGGCGAACAGGTGCAGCGCCGCCCCGCACAGGAACAGGGCGACCGAGCCCTGGATCGGGACCAGAAGCCAGCCCTGCACGACGAAGGCCAGGGAGAGGGCGGAGGCGACGAGTACCACCAGCCCCATCGACCAGATCTTGCTCGTCATGATCTCGAACGGCGTCACCGGCATCACCAGCAGGTGCTCGACCGTGCCGCGCTCGCGCTCGCGGATCAGCGCGGCGCCGGTGAGCAGGACCCCCAGCATGGTGATCTGGTCGATCAGCGACACTACGCCGCCGAACCAGGACCGGGTCAGGTTGGCGTTGAACCGCACCCGCTCCTCGATGTTCACCGGCGGACTGAAGTTGCTCCGGTAGCGCTGCAGCCACGACTGCACCTCGCCCAGCACGATCGTCTGCACGTAGCCTGAGCCGCTGAACGCCTGGCCGACGCGGGTCGCGTCGGTGTTGAGCTGGATCGTGGGCGCGCGCCCGGCCAGCACGTCCTCCTGGAACCGGGGGGGATGTTCAGCGCGAAGGTGTCCAGTCCGGCGTCCATCCGGTTGTCCATTTCTGCGCGACACCAGCTTCGGTGGCTTGAAGAGCGGCGGCTGGAAGGCGTTGACGATCCGCAGCGACAGCGGCGACTGGTCCTCGTCCACGATGGCGATGGGGGCCTTGTGAAGCGTGTCCGGCAATCCGGTCGCGGTCGAATAGATCACGACCGTGAAGGCGAAGGCGATCAGCAGCAGCATGATCGGGTCGCGGACCAGGCTCCACCATTCCTTGACGCCCAGGTGCAGGATGTTACTAACGCGCATGGCTCAGGTCTCCTGTTTCTTCAGAAAGGCCGCGCTCAGCCCGATCAGCACCGGGATGGTGATCAGCAAGGGCAGGTACGATCCATACAGGCCGCCAAAGCCCAGCGCCTTGTTGAAGGTGCCGCGGGAGATCGTGATGTAATGGGCGGTGGGGTAAATTTCCCCGGTCAGACGACCAAAGCCCTCCAGCGAGGAAACCGGGTCGATGAGGCCGCAAAAATTCGAGGCGGGGATCAGCGTGATGACGGTCGTCGCGAACAACGCCGCCACCTGGGTGCGCGTCAGGGTCGAGACGAACAGCCCCAGCCCGGTGGTGCAACTGACGTAGAGCAGCGCGGCGACGGCCGCGGCCCAAAAATCCCCCTTCATGGGCACGCCAATGACTGTCACCGCCAGCGCCGTCATCATCAGGAAGTTGAGCATCCCCAGGGCCACGTAGGGGAGCTGCTTGCCCAGCAGGAACTCCAGGCGCGTCGTCGGCGTGACGTAGAAGTTGATGATCGAGCCGAGGTCTTTCTCGCGGACCACCGACAGCGTCGCCAGCATGGCCGGGATGAGGAGCAGCAAGAGCGGGATCACGGCCGGCACCATCGCCGGCAGGCTCTGGACGTCGGGGTTGTAGCGATACCGCAGCTCGATGTTGGCGGGCATGACCAGCTGGCGCTGACCCAGGCCGAGTTGCTGGCGCTGGCCGAGCCGGTGTCGGGCCTCTTGCTGTAACCAGCGGAGGTGGATCTGCTGCACGTAGCCCCGGATCGTCTCGCCGCGTGTCGGCATGGAGCCGTCGATCCAGACGCCAATGCGCACCGGCCTGCCGTTGCTCACGTCCCGGCCGAAGTGGGGGGGATCTCGAGGGCCATGCTGATCTCCCCCGACTTCATGCGCCGGTCGAGTTCCTCGTAGTCGGTGATCGGCGGCCGCTCGGTGAAGTAGCGGCTGGAGCCGGCGATGTCGATGGCGTAGTCGGTGCTGACGTTCGTCTGGTCGCGGTCCAGCACGGCGTATTTCAGGTGTTCGACGTCCAGGGAGATGCCGTAGCCCATGATGAACATCAGGAGCACGGTGCCCAGGCCGGCCATCGACATGCGGATCGGGTCGCGGGTCAACTCTGTCAGCTCGCGGTAGCTGCAAGCCAGCATCCGCTGGAGGCTGAACCAGGAGTTGGTTCGGGCCGGGCCGGAGTGGGGCGTCGCTGCCGCGCCCGCCTCGACCGGGACGCTTTTCTGCGCCGCCGGCGGCGCGTCGCCCTGGGCCTTTTGGGCGTCTTCCAGGTAGCCGATGAACGCATCGGACAGCGTTGCCGCGTGCCGACTCTGGATCACCCCGGCCGGGGTATCGACGACCAGCACCTTGCCGGCGTTCATCAGCGAGATGCGGTCGCAGCGCAGGGCCTCGTTCATGAAGTGGGTGGTGATGAAGATCGTCACCTTGTCCTTGCGGGACAGCTCGATCAGGTGTTCCCAGAAGCCGTCCCGGGCCACGGGATCGACGCCCGAGGTCGGCTCGTCGAGGAGCAGCAGGGCCGGCTTGTGGATCAGCGCCACGGCCAGCTGCAGGCGCTGCCGTTGCCCCAGGGGGAGCGAGTCGGGCAGCGCCTCCATGATTTCATCGAGGCCGAACCGCGCGGCCGTTTCTTCGACGCGCTGCGGGATCTCGGCCCTGGGCACGTCAAAGAGCTGGGCGTGCAGGACCAGGTTCTGCCGCACCGTCAGCTCGGAATAGAGGGAGAAGGCCTGCGACATGTAGCCGACCTTGCGGCGGACGGTGACGTCATTGGCATCGACCGGCTCGCCGAACAGCCACGCCTTCCCCTCGGTGGCCGGCAGCAGGCCGCACAGCATCTTCATCGTCGTCGATTTGCCGCAGCCGTTGGCGCCGAGGAATCCGAAGATCTCCCCCTGCTCGATCCGGAAGCTGACGTGATCGACCGCGACGAAATTGCCGAAGCGCTGGGTCAGGCCCTGCGCCTCGATGATCACCTCGTGTTCTCCCGGCGGGCGCGGGGGGACCACCACCTCGTGGTGGCCGCGCCTCATCTCCTCCGGCAAGAGGGAGACGAAGGCCTCCTCCAGGGACCGGGCGCCGGTTCGCGCCGGCAGCTCCGCCGGCGTGCCGGCGGCGAGCACGTGGCCGGCGAACATCGCCACCAGGTGGTCGAAGCGGGCGGCCTCCTCCATGTAGGCGGTCGAAACCAGGACGCTCATGCCCGGCCGGTCCGCCCGGATGCGATCGACCAGCTCCCAGAACTGCCGGCGCGACAGCGGATCGACGCCGGTGGTCGGCTCGTCGAGGATCAGCAGGTCGGGGTCATGGATCAGGGCGCAGACCAGGCAGAGCTTCTGCTTCATGCCGCCGGACAGCTTGCCGGCCGGCCGGTTGGGGAAGCGCCCCAGCCCGATACTGTCCAGCAGCCCGGCGATGCGGTGCTTGGCCTCGGCCCGGCTGAGGCCGAACAGTCGGGCGAAGAAGTCGGAGTTCTCGAAGCAGGACAGGGTCGGGTAGAGGTTCTTGCCCAGGCCCTGCGGCATGTAGGCGATGCGCGGGCAGGCCTCCCGGCGGAAGCCGGCGTCGGCCATGTCGCCGCCGAGCACCTCGACGTGCCCCTGCTGGATGCGGCGGGCGCCGGCGACCAGCGCCATCAGGCTGGACTTGCCCACGCCGTCCGGGCCGATCAGCCCGACCATGCAGCCGGCCGGCAGATCGAGGGTGACGGCATCGAGGGCATGGGTCTTGCCGTACCGCAAGCTCACGTCCTTCAGTCGCGCCACCGGCTTGTCCGTGACAGGGTGACAAGGTGACAAGGTGACAAGGTGACCGGGCATCGGCCGTCCCACACTATCTTCGCTCGTACTCATGGCTTCTCCTTCACCTTGTCACCTTGTCACCTTGTCACCTTGTCATCTTGCTCCGCCGCGGCGATGGAGCGGCGGAGCCGGATGCCGAGGTAAGCCGCCAGAACCAAACAGGCGAAGCCCAGCGCCGGTCGCAGCAGGCCTGGCTCGGCCCCGTCGCTCCGGCTGAGCAGCAGCGCCGAGCTGAGCAGCAGCGCGGCGGTAAGCAGTCCCTCCACAAGGCGGTGAATGCTCGCTTGCAGCTGGCGGTGCTCGTGTTTCAGCTCGAGCGTGCCGGCTCGAAAGCGGTGGAGGATGTCGGCCAGATCATCCGGGACCAGCCGGACCAGGCGATCGTAGCCGCGGGCCGCCCGCCGCGCGTTCCGCCACCAGCGTCCCGGCCTGACCAACCGGCCCCCGGAGCGCGCCTGGTAGTCAACGATCAGCTCCATCAGGCTGAACGCCGGGTCGAGCTGCCGCGCTGAGCCATCCAGAACCATCAGGGTCCGCAGCAGCAGGGATGCGTTGGGCGGCAGGAGGATGTGGTAGCGGGCGATGATGTCGATCACCTCCCCCAGCGCCGACCCCAGCTGCAGCTCCTTGATCGGCCGGGAAGCATACTCGGCGATCAAGGCCGCCAGGTCGGCGCAGAGCGCCTGGCGATCGAGATCGGGAGGAGGCGTCCCCAGGCGAATGACTTGCTCCGCCAGTTCCTCCACGTCGTTCTCGGTCACGGCCAGGAGCGCCGCCTCGAGGTCCTCGCGGAGTCCTTCGTCCAGCCGCCCGACCATGCCGCAGTCGAGGACGCCCACCACGCCGCCCGGAAGGATGACGTAGTTGCCCGGGTGCGGGTCGGCGTGAAAGAAGCCATCGCGGAAAATCATGTTCAGGTACATCGTCCCGGCCCGGCGGGCGAAGGCGGCACGGTCCACCTCGCTGGCCGCCTTCCCAACGTCGCAGCCGAGGACCCCTTCGAGCAATTCCATGGTCAGGACCCGTCGCCCGGAGAGTTCGGGGTAGACCCGGGGGAAATGCACGCCCGCGTCGCCGGCGAAGCGGCGGGCGAACTCTTCGAGATTGCGCCGCTCGGCCGTCAGATCCAGCTCGCGAAGCAGCGTCCGGCGAAACTCCTGGACCGTATTGACGGGCCGGTAGTTGCGGAGGGCGGCCACGCGCTTCTGGGCCAGTTTCGCCAGGCCGAGGATCAGGTCCAGGTCCCGGTGAACGATCGCCTCGATCCCGTCGTGCTGGACCTTGACGACCACCACCTGGCCGCCACGCAACCGAGCCCGGTGAACCTGCCCGATCGACGCCGACGCCATTGCCTCGGGACTGAACTCCTCGAACAACTCCTCGGGAGGCTTGCCCAGTTCGGCCTCGATCGTGCGGCGGACGACCTCAATCGGTTCAGCGGGGGTGCCGGACTGCAGCTTGCTCAGCTCGGCTGCGAGCGCGTTCCCGACCAGATCGGGACGGGTGCTGAGCATCTGACCCAGCTTGACAAAGGTCGTGCCGAGTTCCAGCAGCGCCAGCCGGATGCGCTCCTCCCACCCGAACTGGTCGAGCCGTTGCCCGTTGGGAGTGACCAGCCATTGGCGCAGCCAGCTGGCCCGTGACGTCCCCAGCCAGTCCGCCAGCCCGTACTTCCCGAGGACGAGCAGGATTTGCCGAAGGCGAGCTTCGTTCTCCTGAAACCGGGCCAGGGTTTTAAGCAACATGGAGGTATCCTCGCGGCTTCCTCTGGGCGGCCGGGGCATGGTCCGTCATTCCGGAAGCCTCACCTGCAAATGCGCGGGCCATTCGGCCTGCGGGTCCAGCTGCACGTAGGCCACACCGGGCAACCCGGTCTTGACGTCGCGGACGTACTTCTTGAGCAGCTCCGGCGGTACGTGGGCCTTGATGCGGAACGTCAGCTTCTGCCGCTCCACGGCGGTTTCCACCGTCTTGGGCGTGAACTGGGCGACGTCCGCGACAAAGGTCACCTTGGCCGGGATGACGAACTGCGGAACGGCATCGAGGACCAGACGGACCTCGGCCCCCAGCTTGACCCGGCCCGCCTCGGCCTCGGGCAGGAAGAAGGTCATGTAGACGTCGGAGAGATCGATCATGTTCAGCACTTTCCCGCCCGATTGCAGCATCTCGCCGGGCTGGGCGACGCGGTACTGCACGCGACCGCCGCGCGGCGCTTTCAAGGCGCTGTCGTTGATGTCCGACTCGATTCGTTCGATGGTCGCCTTCGCCGCCTCGACGTTCGCTTTCGCGGTAATGATGAACGATTCGGCCGTGGCGATGGCGGCTTCCGCCGCCGCCACGTTCGCTTTCGCGGATTCGACGGCCGCCTTGGAGCTGAAGAGGGAGGCGCGTCGGGTATCGACCTCCTCTTTCGACATGCCGCCCGTCTTCACCAGCTCCTGCGCCGGGTCAGATTCTTGCTCGCCAGATCCATCTCGGTCTCGCGCTGGGCGACCACGGCTTCATTGGCCGCCTTCTCGCTCTTGCGCTGCACCAGGGTGCTCTGGGCGCTTTTCACGGCGCTTTCTGCCTGGCGGAGTTTCGCCACGGCTTCCCGGCGCTGGGCCTGGAGCGTATCGGTATCCATGTAGGCGACGACTTGACCGGCGGTCACGTAGTCGCCTTCATCCACCAGCTCCTGCTTGATGCGGAGCGCGAGTTTGGTGGCAATGTCCACCTCGGTCGCCTCGATGCGGCCGTTGCTTTTCGTGAATCCTGCCGGCAGCGGGGCGGGCTGGAAATACTTCCAGCCGAAGTAACCGGCAACGCCCAACCCAATTACCAGGATCAACAGGAGCCATTTTCGAGCGGTCATGGTTCGTTCCCTCTCATGCGTTCGCAGTTGTCTCGACCTCGGAAGTGCAGACGGATGCCTCCGGAGAGGGGGCCTTCACGACCAGCACGGGGCAGGGGCAATGCCGCACGACTTCCTCGGTCTTGCTTCCCCAGAAGAGCCGGCTGAGCCCGGTACGACCGTGGCTGCCCATCACGACCAGGACCCCTTCGCCCAGCTCCCGGACCTTCTCTTCGAGCAGATGCCTGGCTTTGGACTTGGTACCTACCACGACGGCGTACTGAACCGGCACTTTGGGCGTGTCTGCCTGGAGGGTGCGGTACTCCTCCCAGAGGTCGAATGCTTCCGGAGCGTGCGGATCGAGGAGGACTTTCCCCTCCTCGGTGACGATTGCCGGGGGAGAGACAACGTGGAAGACGACAACCTTCGCGCCCAGGGCCTGGGCGAGCGACCGAGCGACATGGAAGGCTTCCTTCGACGGTTCGTCGAAATCGGTCGGGTGAATGAGTGTCTGGAACGGCGGCATGACATACCTCCTTCGGCCAACCTGGCCGGTATTGCCCCGCTGAACGCCTCGGCGGCGTGGATTCACTTGGGGGCCTCCAGTTTGCTCTCGTTCTGTTTCCTTCCCTTTGCACTTGATGTGCCGAGTTGAACGCCTCCCTACGTTTCCGGCGCAGGTGTTTGGAAGAAAAGGAGTTGTGTCGGCAAATCATCTGTCAGACGTGCGAATGCTTGGTGTGCGAGAACGCACACCCAAACCCGAACTCGCTCACCATCCTCGCGGGCGTTACACGCCTCGGCGAGTCATTCCGGCGATCGAATGAGCGCGGACGAGGTACGATGAAGATGGGAGGCAGGACCTGTCGGCTGGCTCAGGAAAATCGTCCGGGCTGATCAGGCCGGTGTCGAAGACCAGCTGCCATTCGCCGGGCCGGCCTTCCTGGATCTCGAACGTGACGTCCCTGTCGGACGCATTGATCATCACGTAAAGGTCGGTGTCCTGTTGCGAGGCCCCGCACAGGTAAAAGGCCAGCGTGCGGGAATCGGGCCCCATGTCCACCGTGGGGCCCGTGCCATACCAGCGAACGTCCTCACGCCAGAAGCGGCTCCGGCCCAGGGAAGGGTGGGCCTTGCGGAAAGCGATCATGCCGCGGAAGAACCGAAACACGTCCTGGTGGACGCGGAGCCGGTCCCAGTCGAGCCAGCTGGTCGTGTTGTCCTGGTTGTAGGGGTTGTTGTTGCCGCCCTGGGTCTGCAAGAACTCGTCGCCCGCACGGAGCATGGGCGTCCCGTTGGCCAGCAGCAGCAAGCAGCAGAAGTTCTTCGCCTGTCGCTTCCGCAGCTCCAGAACACGCGCCGGGATCCCCTCGTCCCCTTCCCAGCCGCAGTTCCAGCTGTAGTTCTCCTCCGGGCCGTCCGTGTTGTTGTGGCCGTTGGCCTCAGTTGCGCTTCCGGTCGTACGAGACGAGGTCGTACAGGGTGAAGCCGTCGTGGCTGGTGACGTAGTTGACGCTCTGGAACGGGTGAAAGGCGTGCGTCCGGTCGTCCGGGAACAGGTCATCGCTGCCGTAGAGCCGCTGCATGAGGGCCGGCACCAGGCCGGGGTCGCCGCGCACGAAGCGGCGCACGTCGTCCCGGAAGCGGCCGTTCCACTGCAGGCACAACTTGGAGGGGAAGGACCGTCCCAGCTGATACGCCCCCGCGGCATCCCAGGGCTCCGCGATGACGCGGAAATCCAGGGGACCCGGCGGAACAACGTCGATCGGGTCCTCCCAGTTGAGGGAACCGTCGTCGTTCCGCGCCAGGACAGAGGCGAGGTCGAACCGGAAACCGTCCACGTGCATTTCCTCGGAACCAGTAACGCGCGCTGTCCACCGATCAGCTTGCGGACGGCGGGCTTGGAGCAGCGCAGCGAATTGCCGGTCCCGGAGAAGTCCGCGTAGGGCTGTCCGGCGTTGCCGGACATCAGGTAATAGGTGCTATTGTCGATTCCCTTGAAGCTGTAAATCGGCCCGCGCTGGTCGCCTTCGGCCGTGTGGTTGTAGACCACGTCGAGGATGACCTCGATGTCCGCGGCGTGCAGCGCCTTGACCATGGCGCGGAACTCGTTGTGCTGGTCGCACTCTTCGGGCCGGCTGCCGTAGCCGTGGTGGGGGGCGAAGAAGTTCAGGGGCATGTAACCCCAGCAGCTCCCCTCCTGCGGGTCGAACTGGAAGACGGGCATCAGCTCCACCGCGGTCACGCCCAGGTCTTTCAGGTAGGGAATCTTCTCCATCACCCCCGCGTAGGTGCCGCGCCGGTCCGGACTCACGCCGGAGTTCGGGTTGTTCGTGAACCCGCGAACGTGCAGCTCGTAGATGATCGCGTCCGACTGATGCCGGGGTCGTCGGTCGTCGCCCCAGTCGAACGGCTCGCCGGCGCCGGCGAGCAGCCCCAGGGGGGCCTTGCCGGCGTTGGAACCGGGACGCGACGCCGCCGCCCGGTCGAAGGCCGGGGGGAAGAAGACGGACTTGGCGTAGGGGTCGAGCAGGACCTTGTCCGGGTCAAAGCAGTGCCACTCCAGGCCGCCCTGCGGCTCGGGGCCGGCCACCGAATAGGCGTAGTAGCGCGCGCCGCGGAGCAGGGCCTGGGGGACCCGGCAGTGCCAGATCCTTCCGGATTTGTTGCGGAGGTAATCGAAGCGGTAGCGTGAAAACGGGATTGACCAGGTCCGTTTCGGCGTAGAGCAGCAGCGTAACGCTCTCCGCGTCCTTGGAGTAGAGAGCGAAGTTCCACGCCGAGTCTTTCTCGACCCAGCTCGCGCCCAGCGGAAACGGCATTCCTTCCGTCGCGGTCCAGTCTTGCATCAGAGTTCCTTTCAGGTCGGGCGGTAAACGAGGACCGGCGACTCGGCAGCCCGGACGAGCTGATCGGCCACACTTCCCAACAACAGTCGTTTCAGGCCGCCCTGGCCGTGCGTGGCCAGGGCGATCAGGTTGCTCGCTTGCGCCCGGGCCTCCTCCATGATGGCCTCGGCTGCGTGATGGGCGACGACGACCCGGGTCTGGAGTTGCAACCCCTGTTCGCGCAGCCTCCTGGCGACGCCCTCCAGGTATGCCTGCGCCTCCGCCGTTGTTGCTGTCTCGCCCAAAGCGCGGTTGAAAGGGGAGGACCAGGAATCGACGATCCGCAGGAGGACGGAGTGCCCCTCCATCAATCGGGCCAGGTCCAGGGCCGGGCCCAACACTTGCTCGGCAAGCGTCGAGCCGTCGAGGGGGATCAGGATGTTGCCCAGGATGGGCTCCAAGAAGACCCCGAGCCCCGTCTTTCCTGGGCGCGCCAGCAGGACGGGTACGTGAGCCCGGCGGATCAGTTCGTCCGCCACGCTGCCGATCGCGATGCGACTCAGGGCACTGCAGGGGTGCGTGGTCGTCACGATCAGATCGGCCCCGATGGTACGCACCCGCTCCAGGATTCGATCCGCCACCCCTTCGGGAGGCAGTGCCTGGCCGGGAAGCACGTTCACGGTGACCGAGACCGGCGACACGGAGGCCGCCCATTTGGCGGTGGTGTCCAAATAGGACTGCTCTTGCTGCCCCCGTTCGGTATCGAGTTGGGGAATTTCAAAGCCATACGAGACATGAACCTCCACCAGCTCCAGACGGGCCCTGGCTCGCCGTGCGATGCTGAGCGCCAAAGGCAATGCCTGTTCGGCAAATGAGGATCGATCCAGGGGAACCAAGATTGAAGTGTACATCTCGCCTCCTCCCAACCGGCTGTTGCGGAGAATGTTGTGGTCTCCAGGCCAATCCTGCCGGCGCGGTGTGCGGGACAGACGCGGCCTAGGCCCAGTTGACACGACATTTCTCCAGCAGGGGATCGCCGTGGAGCATCCAGAGAGGAACCGCCGTGCCATTCTCCAGGTAGCGGCCAGACACGTGCAGGCCCAGCACCTGGTGGGTTTCCAGGTCAACAAGGCAGCCACCTCCCGAGTGGCCGAGTGGAGCGCAATCATGCCGGAGCAGGTAAATGTCGCGGACGGGTTCGATCCCACACAGCTTCCCGAGGTGGACGCGCTTGACGTTGTACAGGCTGCAAAACACGTGGACGATGGTGTCCGGTTCGCCACGGCGGGCATCGGCGCGGGGTAACTGACCAGGTAGACCGTCCGGCCTTCCGTTGGCGACGCGGGTTCCCGGGACAGCGCCAGCGGCGTCGGGGATTCTCCGGGTTGTTGGGGTGGTTCGACCTCCAGAAGTGCGAGGTCGTACCGGTCATGCACTCCGAGCACCCCCCGGACTCGATAGGCGGCAGCAGTTGGTCGGGGATATTCCACCTGGTAGTCCATCCAGGCGCTGAGGCCCGGCCTGTACTGCCAGGCTCCCGTATCCTGGCGTTCCGCGAACATCTGGGCCACCGAGCGCGTGGTGATCACGCAAGTGTCGCCAACGAGGAAGCCGGTCCCGGCCCAGTCATAATCCGAGTGTCCGCCGACCTCGATGCGGCCAACTCCGCGCTGGGTCAGCTCGATGTTCTGACGCTGGGTTTCCACGTTCTTCCAGGGCGCCCGAGCCTCGTCCAGCCGTCCCTCGCGCAGAGACAGGGCCGGACGCCCGTAGTAGAGGAGAACACACTCCAGGGCGAACAGATCTTCAGGGGTCAGCTCTGGGAGCGCAGGGGCGGTCAAGAGTTTTTCCAGGACAGTCACCCCGGCGGCCACGATGTGCATACGCGCTTTGCGCAGCGCCCCGTTGATCGCCGATTCGACGACGCCCGGCGATGCCACGCCGGCCCCGGGGACCGACCTCGCTCCTTCGGCGAACCGTAGGAGCGCCCGACATGGGAGGGAGTGCTGCTTCCCAACGGGGGGGACGATGCCAGTCGTCCTGAGCCTGCTGTAAGACCTCATCGAGATGAGGACCGATGAGTTCGAGGGCCCGCTGCACGATCATCTGTTTGTGGTCCACGTGTCACCTCAGTCTTTCACAAGCCGGCCCATCAATCTTCGCTTGACGACTTCGACGATGAGCAAGTAGCTGGCCATGACACCGAAAAGGAAGAAGAAATACCCGGCAGGCATCGGCGTGAAGCCGAGCGTGCCCGCCAATGGACTGAACGGTAGCGCGGTGCCCAGCAGGACGACGAGCAGGACGGTTACCGTCAAGGGAACGCTTGGCCGGCTGCGCAACGGGTTGCCGGCCGTCCGGATCACGAAGAGGACGAGCGTCTGCGTGGCCAGCGACTCGACGAACCAGCCGGTATGGAACTCCGCTTCGGACGCCCGGAAGATCGTCCTCGCCGAGGGACGCCGACACGGCGCTGGCGATCAGAAGGATGAGAACCAACGGGTTGACGAACAGCTGAACGAGTTGCAGGACAGCTCCCGCGCAATGCGCCGAGGCCGGCTCGTTGGGGCCCACGTCCTTCAATCGACGAATGGCCTCCTCCGTGGAGAGGCCACGCTCGGAAGACTGGAGCTTCGCCAACAAAGCCGGTGTGCCAGGTGGAATCGGGCGTGGCTGGTCCATTGTCACCCTCGTTTTTCCCTGGCGTCCAGCAAGTGCTTGTCACGGCCGCCCGAAAGTTCCGTGTTCCGGGCATGCACCAGCAGGAGGCCGACGGCGCAGGAGGCCAGGCGCGTGCGGACGTTGTCGGAGCGGCTGGTCAGGACGATCGGCACTCGAGCACCGAGGACGATAGCCGCGGCGTCCGCGTTGGCCATGAAGGTGAGTTGCTTGGCCAGCATGTTGCCGGCCTCCAGGTCGGGCGCCACGAGGACGTCAGCGTCGCCGGCCACCTCAGACCGGATGTGTTTCGCCTCAGCGGCCGTCTTGCTGATCGCGTTGTCCATTGCCAGCGGCCCGTCGAGCAGCCCGCCGCGGATCTGTCCGCGGTCTGCCATCTTGCAGAGCGCGGCGGCATCCACCGTGGCGGTGATCTTCGGGTTGACCGTCTCGACCGCCGAGAGGATCGCGACCTTGGGGAGCGCGACCCCGAGGGCGTGAGCCAGATCGATCGCATTCTGGCAGATTGAGACCTTGTCTTCCAGGGTTGGATAGATGTTGATGGCGCAATCGGTAAGGATCAGGGGCTTGTGGTAGCTCGGGACGTCCAGCAGGTAAGCCTGGCTGAGCCGCCGCTCCCTGCGCAAGCCGGTCTGAGGCTGAACCACCTCGTGCATCAGCACGTCGGTGTGCAGCGCCCCCTTGATCAGCATCTCGGCCTCGCCTTTTCGGACCAGCTCGACCGCCCGGGCAGCGGCCTCGCGATCGTCGGCGGCCGGAACAAGATGGAAACGGCTGATGTCGAAGTTGTGCAAGGCCGCCGCCTCGGCAATCCGGTCCGCTGGCCCGACCAGCACCGGCTCGATGAGGCCCGCCGCGGCAGCCTCGACGGTGGCCGCCAACGACGTCTCATCGCACGGGTAGGCCACGGCCGCGCGGGCCGGCGACAGCCCACGACAGCGTTCCAAGATCGCCTCGTACTTGTTGTGCGCCTGGATCGCCACCTCCGGGGGCTCCAGGCAGGGCACGCGTACGTGCTCGGTCGGCGCGCGAACCACCGCGACGCCGGCGGCCACAGCCTCGCCGTGCTGGTTGACGCACCGACAATCGAACTCCACGGAGCGGCCGTCTGCCCGCTTTGCGCGGACCGTGACAGTTGCCGTCACCGTGTCACCGACCCTCACAGGGCCCAGGAACCGCAGATCCTGGGACTCGCAGACCGTGCCCGGCCCGGGGAGCTTCTTCCCGAGCACGCCTGAGATCAGGGCAGCGCTCCAGAGGTTGACATCGCCCGAAACCGCCGCGAACAGGCGGAGGTCCTGGCTGGTCAGGGTCCGCACCGCGCTTGCAGAGTCGCCCAGGTGGATCTCGTCGAAAGTGCGGTTGACAAGTTCCTTATCGCTCATTGTGTCACCTTCCCGACGATTCATGGTTCCCTCCTCCGGGCAGCGATCAGGGCGGTGAGTCGGGAGCGGTCATGATCCAGTTCCCCGACGGTGTCCCCCTGGTGGAAGAGAGCGCCGGTCGGACAGGCCATCACACACTTGCCACAGGACGTGCAGGTGGACGACTGGCCCCAGGGTCGGTTCAGGTCGGTAATGACACGCGCCAGCGCCCCTCGGCCGGCGACGTCCCAGGTCTGTGCGCCCTCGATCTCGTCGCAGGCCCGCACGCAGCGCGTACAGAGGACGCAACGATTGTGGTCTACCCCAAATCTTGCGTGGCTGACGTCCACCTTGCAATCCGGGTACTGGTAATCGAGGTCCACGTGGTCCATCCCGGCGGCGATTGCCAGGTCCTGAAGCTCACAGTTGCCGTTGGCGACGCAGACCGAGCAAACGTGGTTGCGCTCGGCGAAGAGAAGCTCGAGGATCGTGCGCCGGTAGTGGCGGAGCCGCTCCGTGTCGGTCCGGATCACCATGTCCTCGACAACTTTTTTCACGCAGGCCGGCTGGAGCCGGCCCTTCTCGTCGGTTTCGACGAGGCAGAGCCGGCAGGCGGCGACGTCGCTGAGCCCGTCGAAATGACAGAGCGTCGGGATCGAAATGCCTGCGTCACGCGCGGCTTCGAGGATGGTTTCGTTCTCGCCGCGCTGACCAGTTTGCCGTCAATCGTGAGAGTCCTTACTGCCATGATCGTCACCTCGCTGGGGGCCAGGTATGTCCGAGCCGCGCACGCAGCGCAGCGGAGTAAGCGGCCCTGCGGACGCCCCGACAACCGCTTACTCCGCTGCGCTGCGTGCGCGGCTCGGACCTTCTAACCCATCCTTGATGAGAGCCAGGTATTCGTTTCGGAAGTAGCGCAGCGTGCTCAGAACGGGGTTTGGCGCCGCCTGGCCCAGACCACAAAGGCTCGTGTGCTTGACCACGTCACAAAGGGACTCCAGCCGCTCCAGGTCACGGCGTGACCCGTTCCCCGCGCTGATCCGCGCCAGGAGCTGATCCATTTGCACGGTGCCCGCGCGGCAGGGAACGCACTTGCCGCACGATTCGTCCCGGCAGAACCCCATGAAGAACTTCGCCATGCCAACCATGCTGGTGTTCTGGTCCATGACGATCATGCCGCCGGATCCCATGATGGAACCCAGCGCCTTGAGCGACTCATAGTCCACGGGGGTATCAAGGTGATCGGCCGGGATACACCCGCCCGAAGGCCCACCCGTCTGGACCGCCTTGACCGTGCCGCCCGGGGCCCCGCCGCCGATCCCCTCGACGATGGCACGAATGGTCGTGCCCATGGGCACCTCGACCAGCCCGGTGTGGCGCACGTTGCCGGTGAGGGCGAAGACTTTCGTCCCCTTGCACCCCGCCGTGCCGACGCTGGCAAACCACTCCGGACCGTGGCGGACGATGGCCGGCACGTTGGCCAACGTCTCCACATTGTTGATCAGCGTGGGATGGCCCCAGAGGCCCACCTCCGCCGGGTAAGGGGGGCGTGGGTGGGGCGTGCCGCGTCGGCCTTCGATCGAGGCGATCAGCGCCGTCTCCTCGCCACAGACAAAGGCCCCGGCGCCGATGCGGAGGTCAATCCGGAAGTTAAACCGCGAGTTGAAGATCTGACTCCCCAGCAGCCCCAGCTTGCGGGCCTGCCCGATCGCGATGTCCAGCCGCTGAATGGCCAGCGGGTACTCGCCGCGGACGTAGATATAACCCTGGTCCGCACCGACGGCGTAGCCGGCGATCGCCATCCCCTCCAGGACACGATGCGGGTCGCTCGCCAGGATGGTGCGGTCCATGAAGGCGCCCGGGTCGCCCTCGTCGGCGTTGCAGACGACGATCTTCGGTCCGGGGGGCATTTTGGCGACGGTCGCCCATTTCACGCCCGTCGGATAGCCCGCACCGCCGCGGCCGCGCAGGCCGCTCTGGGTGATCGCACGGACGATGTCCGGGGGAGCCATCTCGTGCAGGGCGTGGTACAGGGCCTGGTAGCCGCCGGCGGCGACGTACGTCTCGATCCGCTCCGGCTCGACGGTCCCGCAGCCCTCCAGGACGCGGAGATGTTGCCTGGTGAAGAACGGGCTCTGCAGGTCTCCCCGCCGGGCCGGAACGCACGGCTGCGCAGGCGTGCCCCCGTCCAGTGCCTGGATGATCGACCGGCCCTGGCCGGCCGCCACGTGCTCGTAGAGCACGCCCTGGGGATCGACCCGGACCAGGGGGCCGGCCCCGCAAAGGCGCATGCAGCCCACCGTGCAGACCTCGGCGCGATCTCCGAGCCCGGCCTCGGTCACCGCCGACGCCAGCTCTTGCCGGACAACGTCGGCGCCGGCGGAGAGGCAGCCGGTGGTCGTGCAGACGCGGATCTGCACCGGCCGGCGCCGCGCCGCCTCCCTTTCCCCGATCTGCTGAAGGTCATGCAGCTCCATGGCTCACCCAGCCTTTCACGCGCTCGACGACTGTCTCGGCCGTCTGATTCCCACAGACCTTGCCGTCGAAGATCACAACCGGCGCCAGGCCGCAGGCGCCGACGCACCGCGCCGTGTCCAGGGAGAGCGCGCCGCCGGGCAGGATCTGGCCGGGGTGGATCCCTGTCGTTTGTTCGACGGCGGACAGGAGGTTGGCTCCGCCCTTGACGAAGCAGGCGGTCCCCAGACAAACCGTACACTGGTGCTCGCCTTTCGGGTTGAATCGGAACAGGTGGTAGAAGGAGGCGACGCCGTAGACTCGGCTCGGGGACACGTTCAAGCCGTGGGCGACGTAGAGGAGGATGTCGTCATCCAGGTGGCCGAAGATGTCCTGCGCCGTGTGCAGCACCTCGATCAGCGCGTCGGGCCGGTGATGGTGGCGCTTCATCGCCGTATCGATCATCTTGAATCGCTCGTCGCCGCTCGGATGTGCGTCGGCTGCTGCCGGCCTCCCTATCGTCTCGATCATCGGCGATTCACTCCTTCTTGGCAAGCGCGAGGTTCACTCGATGACCAGCTGCTCATGCAGTCGCTGGCGTGATGGTTCACTCCTTCCTGATCGAGCAGTTCCCGAAGGGCCTGGCCCGTCGCGCCGCCTGCCGGGTAGTAGGCAACGGCCTCGCCGCCAAGGTTGTGAATGGCCCGACCAACGTTGATGCCTCCCCCGCCGGGCTCGTAGCGAGGCGGCTTGCACCGCAGCTTGTGGTTCGTCACGACCCGATCCACCGATGCGCTCAGGTCGATGGCCGGATTCATGGTAAGCGTAACGATCGGTTGCATCGCAGCCGCTCCATAGCTGACCGGACTGGGCGCGGCCCGAGCGCCGTCTGGACGGCTCTCCAGAGCCGTCTGGACGGCTCTGGAGAGCCATCCTACGTCATTTTCGGATAGCTGCCTTGCCCTGTGCGGCCGCGTGCGGACCTGCCAGCGCCGCTTCCCGCGGAGCGCGAGACAACTGCTTTTCCATGTCCAGGATCTCGCGCGTGGTCTTCAGGACGGTGTCGGGGTTGAGCGAGATGCTGTCGATCCCGCACTTCACCAGGAAGCGGGCGAACTCCGGGTAATCGCTGGGCGCCTGGCCGCAGATGCCGATCTTCCGGCCGCAGGCCCGCACCCGGCGAATGACGTCCTCGACAAAGCGCATGACCGCCGGGTTGCGCTCGTCAAAGAGGTGGGAAACGATCTGCGAATCCCGGTCCAGTCCCAGCGTCAGCTGCGTCAGGTCGTTGGAGCCGATGGAGAAGCCGTCAAAGATCTGGGCGAAGTCTTCCGCCAGGATCACGTTGGACGGGATCTCGCACATCATGTACACTTCCAGCTCGTTTTTGCCACGTTCGAGCCCGGCCTCCTTCATGACGGCCAGCACCTTCTTGCCCTCGTCCACGGTACGGACGACGGGAACCATCAACTTCACGTTAGTCAGCCCCATCTCCTCGCGAACCTGCTTCATGGCCCGGCACTCCAGGAGGAAGGCGTCTCGATAACGCTTGTCGTAGTAGCGTGACGCGCCCCGGAAGCCGATCATGGGATTCTCTTCCTTGGGCTCAAACGTCTGTCCGCCCAGGAGCCCCGCGTATTCGTTGCTCTTGAAATCGGAGAGCCGGACGATCACGTCCTTGGGGTAGAACGCCGCGGCGATCTGGCCGACGCCTTCCGCCAGGCGCTGGACGAAGTAATCCCCCTTGTTCTGGAAGCCATGGGTGAGCTGGGCGATCTTCTCCTTGACCGGCCCCTCGGGCAGGGTATCGAAGTGCAGCAGGGCGAGGGGGTGAACCTGGATGGCACTGGAGATGATGAACTCTTCGCGGGCCAGGCCGACCCCGTCGTTGGGCAGGAAGGACAGCTCGAAAGCCTGGTCCGGGTTGCCGACGTTCATCATCACGTGCGTCCGCGGCCGGGGCAGGTTGCCCAGGTCGAGGACTTCCCGGTTGAACTTGAGGATGCCGTCAAACACCTGGCCGACCTCGCCCTCGGCGCAGGAGACAGTGACCTTCTGACCATCCTTCAGCAGAGTCGTCGCCTTCTCGGCGCCGACCACGCAGGGGACGCCGAGTTCCCGGCTGACGATGGCGGCATGGCAAGTACGGCCGCCGCGGTTGGTGACGATGGCCGACGCCATTTTCATGGCCGGCTCCCAGTCCGGGTCGGTCATGTCGGCGACGAGGACCTCGCCCGGGCGGAAACTCTGGATCTGCTCCACGTTCTTGATCACGCGCGCCGGGCCCGCGCCGATCTTCTCGCCGACGCTGTGCCCCTGGAGCAGCACCTTGCCCGGTTCCTTGAGCTGGTAGACTTCCAGAGAGGCTTTCTTCTGGCCCACGGCGTGGACCGTTTCCGGCCGGGCCTGCACGAGGAAGAGTTCCCCCGTCTTGCCGTCCTTGGCCCATTCGAGGTCCATCGGCAGCGGGCGTTTCGCCTTGGCCGAGTAGTGGTCCTCGACAAGGCAGCCCCAGCGCGCCAGGGTCAACACGTCGTCGTCGGTCAGACACAGCCGGCGACGGTCCTCCAGTGCGACCTTGACGATGCGCGTGCTCTGGCTGCCGCCCACGGCGTAGACCAGCTTCTCCTGCTTGGCGCCGACGTTGCGCTTCAGAGATGGCGCGGCGGCCCTGCTTGAGGGTGGGTTTGAAGACCAGGAACTCGTCGGGGTCCACCCGCCCCTTGACCACCATCTCCCCCAGGCCGTAGGCGGCGTTGATGAGGACGACGTCGGGGAAGCCGCTCTCGGTGTCGAGGGTGAACAGGACCCCCGAAGCCCCCAGGTCGGACCGAACCATCTTCATGATGCCGATCGACAGGGCGACCGCCAGGTTGTCGAAGCCCTTGTCCACCCGGTAGGAGATGCCCCGGTCGGTGAACAGCGAGGAGAAGGACAGCAGGCAGGCCTCGAGCACGGCCCGCTCGCCGCGGATGTTCAGGTACGACTCCCCCGCCCCGGCGAAGCTGGCCTCGGGGAGGTCCTCCGCCGTGGCACTGGTGCGTACCGCCGTGTCGCATTCCGGGCCGTATTCCTGGCACAGCTTGCCGTAGGCCTCGACGATCTCCTGCCGCAGGTCCGAGGGGAGTGAGGCGGCCAGGATCGCCTCGCGCACCTTTCGCCCGCGCTCGGCGAGGCCCACGAGGTCCCGCGTGTCCAGCCCGCTCAGGAGCGCGGGGATCTTCTCTTTCAGGCCGCTGGTTTTCAGGAAATGCCAGTAGCCCTCGGCGGTGACGGCAAAGCCGTTCGGGACGCGGATGCCTGTCGACGTCAGCTCGCGGTACATTTCCCCCAGCGAAGCGTTCTTGCCTCCGACGAGGCCGACGTCGCGGATGCCGATCTCTTTGAACCAGCGAATAAACCGAGGTGCGCTCATGGGTTCCCTTTCCTTTCGCACGACTTCAGCGGCAGCACCGACCCACGGTCAGTTTGCTTGACTTCCGGCCTCCCCTCTGCACTTGCCATGCCAGGGTCAAAGCGTCCCTTCGTTTTCGGCGCATGCGCTTGCCAGAAAATGAGTTGTGTCGTCAGTCCAATCTGGGTAACTTGCGAACGCGCTGGGCCAGGCATACGTGCCGACAACGCACACCCAGGACCGAACTCGCTCACCATGCGGGAATCCCATCAGAAAAGTTGGCGCTCCTGTCCACTTTGCCGGTCGGCGCCCGCTGGTACGGGCGAAGAGAGGGAAACAGTCATGATCCGCAAGGTCGTTCTGAGCGTGCTGGTCCTGTCCGGGGCTGTGGGCGGGCTGGGGGCCTGGTGGTTGTCACGTGCGCGACCGAGCGCCCTGGAACTGCCGGGGGTGGTCGAGATCCAGGAAGTCCGGCTCGGCTCCAAGGTCGGCGGCCGGGTGGAGCGGGTCGTGGTCCGCGAGGGCGACCTGGTCCAGGCCAATCAGCCGCTGGTGTACTTCGAGGCCCCGGAGCTGAAGGCCCAGCTGCGGCAGAGCGAGGCCCGGCTGCAGTCGGCCCGGGCGGACCTGGACAGGGCCCGCAACGGTCCACGCTTTGAGGAAAAGGAGAATGCGAAGGCGGCGGTGGAGTCGGCCCAGGCACGCTGGCAACGGCTCAAGGCCGGCTACCGCGTCGAGGAGATCGAGCAGGCCCAGGCCGACCTGGACAGCGCCGAGGCCGAGCTGCTGGGGGCCCGGCGCGACTGGAAGCGGACCAGCCAGCTGATCGGCCAGCAGGCGGTCGCGCAGGCCGATTACGACACCATTCAAGCCAGCGTGGATCGGCTGCGCGGACGGGTCGAGTCGGCCCGGGCCAAGCTCAAGATGCTCAAGGCCGGCAGCCGGGCGGAAGAGATCGACGAGGCGGCGGCCGAGGTGCGGCGTGCCCAGGCCAGCTCTGACCTGCTCAAGGCCGGGACGCGGTCGGAAGAGATCGCCTCGGCCGATGCCAAGGTCGCGGAGATGGAGGGTCGGGTTGACGAGCTGAAGGCCAACCTGGAGGAAATGGTGATCCGGGCCCCCGAGTCGGTCCTGGTCGAGGTCCTGGCCGTCCGCAAGGGCGACGTGCTTGGTCCGAACCAGGCGGTCGCCCGGGTGCTGCGCGCCGACGATCTCTGGGTCAAGGTCTACGTTCCCGAAACCGAACTGGGCCGGGTCTGCCTGGGACAGAGTGTGGCCGTCACCATCGACTCCTATCCAGGACGGAACTTTGACGGCCAGATTGTCCAGATTGCCTCGGCCAGCGAGTTCACGCCGCGCAACGTCCAAAGCGCCGACGAGCGGAAACACCAGGTCTTCGCGGTCAAGGTGCGGGTCCCGGATTCTCAGAGGATCTTCAAGTCGGGCATGGCTGCCACCGTCCACGTTCCTCTGCACGATGGCAAGGAGGTTCTTCCATGAGCCCCAATCCCATCATCGACATCCGCTCGGTGTCGATCCGCTTCGGCTCGTTCACGGCGGTCGATCGGGTCAGCTTCCAGGTCTTTCCCGGTGAGGTGTTCGGCCTGCTGGGACCCAACGGCTCAGGCAAGACCACCCTGATCCGGGCCCTGTGCGGCCTGCTGCCGCTGAGCACCGGATCGGCCAGCGTCCTGGGGCGCGACGTCAGCCAGGAGGCCGAGGCGATCCGCGCCCAGACCGGCTACATGTCGCAGAAGTTCAGCCTCTACCACGACTTGACGGCCCAGGAGAACATGGACTTCTATGCCGGCATTTACGGCCTGTCGCGTCAGGACAGCCTTCAGCGTCAGGACGAACTGGTCACCCTGATGGGTCTGGGACCGTATCGGAATCGGCGGGCCAGCCGGCTGTCGGGCGGCTGGAAGCAGCGTCTGGCCCTGGTCTGCACGCTGCTGCATCGGCCGAAACTGGTCTTCCTCGACGAGCCGACCGCCGGCGTCGATCCGGTGGCGCGCCGGGAATTGTGGGACCTGCTCTTTGAGTTGGCGGGGCAGGGCATCACTCTGGTCGTGACCACGCACTACATGGACGAGGCCGAGCGCTGCGGCCGGGTGGGCTATCTGTACCTGTCGCAACTGCTGGCCCTGGGCACACCCGACGAGCTGAAACGGCTGCCGGGCGTCACTCCACCCGGGACGCGCCGGCTGGAGATTCAGGCCGCGGACAGTGCCGCCTTGCTGAGCCGGCTGCGCACCCAGCCTGGCGTGCGGGAAGCGACCATCTTTGGCCAATCGATTCACACCCTGGTCGAGGCGAACTGCAACCTGAAACAGCTGGATTTGGCGGAAGCCACGCTGCGCGAATCGCAGCCCAACCTGGAAGACGTGTTCGTCTCGCTGGCACGATCGGCCCAGAAGGGCGAGGCGAGCCGGGGGCGTCAGCCCCCGGATTCGGAGCCGACGAATCAGACTCCGACGAATCAGACTCCGACGAATCAAACTCCGAATCCGGGGGCTGACGCCCCCGGCTCGCCTCGCCCACCTACTCCCCGCCCCACCCTGCAGCGCACCGCCTCGGTGGCCCGCAAGGAACTGCTGCACGTCTTCCGCGATCCCATGATGCTCTTTTTCACTCTCTTCGTTCCGATCGTGCAGCTGTTCATGCTGGGTTTCGCCATCGACACCAACGTGCGCAATGTTCGCACGGTGATTTACGACCAGTGCGGCACCCAGGAGAGCCGGGCCCTGATCCGGCGCTTCGAGACCTCCCAGACGCTCAAGGTGATCGACTGCGTGTACACCGACGCGGAGCTGACGCGGGCCCTGGTCTCTGCTCGGGCCCACGTGGCCATCAAAATCCCGCGCGAATACTCGCAGCAGCTGGAGGCGGGCCGGACGGCCTCGGTGCTGCTTCTGGTGGACGGCAGCGAGTCGAGCGTGGCGTCCGAGGCGGTCAACGTTGGCAACGCCCTGGCACTGAGCGAATCGCTCGACCGCGTCCTGAGCGGCAAGTCGCTGCCGGTGGAGTGCCGGCCGCGTGTGCTGTTCAACCCGGACACGCGCACCGCCAACTTCTTCATCCCCGGCCTGATGTGCGTGCTGTGCCAGATGATGGCCACCATGCTGGCGGCCAACGCCATTGTCCGCGAGAAGGAGCAGGGCACTCTCGAGCAGCTGTTCATGACGCCGGTCCGGCCGCTGGAAGTGCTGGTCGGCAAGATGCTGCCCTACCTGGCCCTGACCTGCCTGGAGTTCTGCGTGATCGCACTGCTGATGCGGACCATCTTCCAGGTGCCGATCCACGGGGCGTTTCCGCTTCTCCTGGCGCTGGTGCTGCCCTACGTCCTGACCATGCTGGGCATTGGCCTGCTGATCTCCTCCCGGGCCAGCACCCGCGAGGCGGCGTCGCAGCTCACCATCGGCACGGTACTGCCCTCGGTCTTCCTGTCGGGGTACATCTTCCCGACGGATTCGATGCCGTGGATCTTCCAGGCCCTCTCGAACGTGGTGCCGGCCACCTGGATGATCGACTCGGCTCGTGGCGTGATCCTGCGCGGCAGCACCTGGCGCGAGCTTGGCCTCAACGCCGTGGTCCTGTGGGGGCTGGCCCTGGTCTTCCTGCTGCTGGGGACGCTGCGCTTCCGCCGGCAAATCGCGTGAGAAGCCGGCACGGCTTTGGCGTCTGTCAGCTGGGGTCGGGACAAGCCCGTGCCGAGTGGGGTCGGTTCACCCTGTGGAAGCTGCCCAATCCGTGAGGGTGTGGCCCCGGAGGCGCCGGCGGCGACGCAACTCGGTTTGGAGGGTCCGTTCGGACCCCAATCGCCCAGGTCTGGCAAACGATCCGGGAGGGGCCCAGGAACTTTGCCGCGAGCCCTTCACCGTCCGGCTGACGCCCTCCACCGTGAGCCAGTGACCAGGCCGTCCTCCACCGCGCCACATTGCCAACGGCGCAAGCCTGGCGGTGTGGGTGCGTTGACGGAAGTGCAATTTCCACAGGGGCTTCCGACGCGGAAAAAGCGACACCGCCAGCACGTCAGCATCACACGGGGTCGCGAACTGCCCTCGTCTGGCACACCAGGCGGTCCCTGGCTTCTGCCAATGCCTGGCAACCTCCTGAGACTGAACACAGAGGTGTCTGCTGGACTTCAGAATCTGGTAATGCCGGGATTGCGGGTTGCAACATTGTGGTATAATGGGGCAAATCCTGGGGCTGGATGGATGGTCAGGAATGGATTCACACCTGAACAACCCATCCAGGTTGAATAAGTGGAGCGGGAAGCGCGGATGTCCACCGGAGAGATGCCGTGGCGGCCCAAGCGGATCTTGCAACCAATCAAGGAGTTGCCGACTGGGTCCGCCGTCATCCTCGTCGAAACCGACCAGGGCGATGGCTACCTCAAAGCGATGGGGGCCGACAATGGCCCGCACGTGCTGGCTTGTGAATTGGTGGGGACGCTCGGCCAGCGCGTCGGGCTGCAAATGCTCGAATTCAACCTGATCGACGTTCCCGGCAATCTGGATCTTCGGTTTGCGAATGGAAAGCCGGTGCAGCCCGGACCTGGGTTCATCACCCGCGCGGAGAAAGGGCATTCCTGGGGCGGGGATGAGTCCGAGCTGGGTGAACTGGACAACCCCCAGGACATCGGGCGGCTGGTCGTGTTCGATGCCTGGACGATGAACTGTGACCGCTACCGTCCGCCAAATGGAGGAACCCTGCGGCAGAAAAAAGACAATGTTTGGTTCTCAGAAAAAGGGGCAAGCAAAGGGAAGTTCATCCTGAAGGCGATCGACCAGGGGTGCTGTTTCACTTGCGAGGGTGATGTGACACGTCCCCGGCTTGAGCGGACTGTGAATGACGATCGACTCTATGGGTTGTTCCCAGCATTCCGGCCGTACGTGACGCGAGATGGCCTGCTTCAAGCTCTTGAAGCAGTGGAAGCCATTCCCCGGGAGGAAGTCGAAACCATCATCAGTCGGGTGCCGAGAGAATGGCAGGTGGACTCTTCGGCCTGCCGGGCCTGGTGCGATTGGATTTGTCAGCGGGCAAGAACCATCCGGCGAATCATCGAGCGCGAATGGCCGTCAGATCGGTTAACGGACTTGCTTCCAAACGAGGGACAGACACCATGAACACCACCGGATACTACTCAATCATTCAGTTCTGCCCAGACCTATCACGGCGTGAAGTCGCCAACGTCGGCGTCGTTCTCCTGTGTCCGGAGACCGGCTTTCTGCAAACACGGATGGCTGAGGGTACAAGCCACGTCAAGCAGATGTTCCCGAAGCTGAAGGAAGACCCCCAGCGGCTGCGCAGCACCCTGCACAGCATCGCGACGCGCTTGCGCGTCGATGCGGATTCCTACAAGACCGTCGAAGCGCTCCGCCACTTCGCGGAAACGCGCGCCAATGCGATGCAGTTAACACTTCCCAGGCCGGTGTCCGTTGATGACCCCGAGGCCGAGCTGAACCGGCTGTTCACGCGCCTGGTCGGCGAACCCGAACAACGAAAGAAGAAGGCGGGAATTGAAGCGAAGCTGAATTCGGCGTTTGAGCAGGCAAACGTCTCGCATCTCATCCGCAGAAAAGTGCTGCTGGAGCTGCCGCGGCTCCATCGGCAGATCGAGGCTCCCTTCGGGTTTCAGAATGGCCGATTCAACGTCATTCAACCCACGAAGTTTGCCAACCAGCCTCCCACGGGAATTCTGTCCCTCGCAGGGCGGTTCGAGATCGAAGGCGAGTTGCTCTTTGAGAACCCCGACTCGAAACTCGGCCCCTTGCAACTGGTCGTCGTGGCGCAGTTTGGGGAGGACCAGAAGGACGTTTCCGCCTTCGTTCAGGACCGGCTTGAGCAGAGCCATGCCCGGCTCGTGCGTCTGGAGCAGGTAGACGAGCTGATCCAGGAAATCCGAACCACGGCAAAGCCAATAGCCACGCCGTTTGATTCATGACGACACGAGGTCACTGTTACCCTCGCATACGTGGGAGACGGGCTACGAGACGAGGACGACAACCTGATCGCGCAAGCCGGCCGAGCCGCTGTAAGGTCTCTCCTGGACAATCTCTCTTGCGGACGGCCGGTGGGCACGGTAAAGAGCCCTCGTCGCTGCCAGAGAGGGGCGGCGTGGCCTCCTGGTCGCGGGGGCAAGGCCCTGGCTGGGAACGGAGCTGACCAGGGAGGCGGCGGCCACTTTGAGGCGCATGCGGTAAAGGCGCCTTTCGTGAGAGCCTCTGCTTTTCACGTACCAGGGGTCACGCTGCTGCGATCTGTTGCCGTCAAGGTCAGGGTTGGGAACAAGATCGACGGGCGGCATTTGCGCGCCGGTCCGACACGCCACTGTCGATGGGACTGAAAGCGTAATGCTACTGGTCTAACTGCACAGGCGAAGCCTAATGTAGGCATTCATTCGTGCCGAATAACAGCCATCTCACGAATATCCACGCAGCAAGCGCGAAACAGCCAATTACCAGCGGTTTGCGTTTCAGGCGAAACATCCTTTTCTCTGCAACAGCTAATACGATACCGCCAGTCATTACGATAAGGTCGTGCCCCGTGATTCCGCACGCGAACATGAGCGGCCAGCACATTTTGAGGCAAGGTATCCCGTGAACCGCACCCTGGCGGACCGCGTCCAGGTCGGCGCGCGGACCGGACGGGCACAGGGGAATCTGCCGGTGACAGCGCATGAACCAGAGAGCGCGGACAGGGAGCAACGCCCAGGCCGCAGCCAGCAGACAGAGTGTTGCCGCCGTCCGAAGATCGTGGGCAAGCGGGCACGTGCGGAGGAAAACGAACCCAACCCCGGCCAGCAGCCAGCAGGCCAGGTAGCCAAAGAGATACTCCAGCACGGCGCGCGGCCGTCTGCTGCGGTAGGAGCGGGTCGCGACGTCTCGCACCGCCGGCGCCGTCGTCGGCAGCATCATCGCCCCCACCATCATCATCCACGAAGTGAGGTCAGCAGCTTTTGTCGGAAACGGCCCGCAACACGAAATACGCCGTGCGACCGCGGCTTCCCCAACCATCCAAACCCATAACGCCGCCGCGACCGCAAGAACCAGCCGATCCGGGTACGTTCTCAATGCGGTCATCATGCGAAGTAAAGGCTGACCCTCCCCACCGTCACGCTCGGCTTGCCGATGGGCGAAACAGGAACGAACGACACCCGCAACTCTTTGGGGTCAATTTGTCCCAGGTCGTCGAGACGATGGTAGAGCTTGGTAATGTCGAAGGCGAAGTTCTGACCGCCGCCGCCGTGTGACCCGCGTGGGTTGCTCGCTTGCTTGATGCCGAACATGGCGACCCGCGCCACAAACCGGTCCGCGTGCTTGTTCGGGTCTTCTCCAGGGGGAACGTTCAGGAAGACATCATAAGTCGGCGCCACATCGCTGGAAGTCACTTGCTCCAGCTGCAAGGTAACGTGTTGAACCAGCTGCCTTGCCGTTGCCGTTGGGGATGCCGCCCTCTTGTCTATCGCAGAGCGGAATTTGTGTGGCGTAACGGGGGTCGGCACGGTGAACTCAGCCGTCTGATCCCCGAGGTGTACCGCCGAACGTGTCGCACCGACGAGCTCTTGTTGAATGGTAGCCATGGGAATCCCCATTGGATAAGGGGTGGGGGCGCTGGTCCCAGAAGGAGTGGGGGCGCCGGGGCGAACCGGCGCGGCGGGAACAGGATCTGGGGGGCCAACCTTGAAAGGGGCCGGACAGGTTGCGTCCGAGTATTGGTAGTCTAACAGGGGATCGGTCAGGTCGAGGACATCCTCCGTTCGCATGGTAACGAGCGCCCCTGTTGCGTCATGAAACTGGAACGGGACGCCCGTGAGCCAGTACGCCGACGTCAAGTTCAGGTGCGAGGGGTCGCAATCCAGCCACACTTGCCAAAGTCGATCGATGTTCGAGTGGTGCAACCAGAAAATCGGGTCGAGTGCGGCCAGGTCAGGGTCGGCCATCAACCCTCCCGGCGTCGCACCGACCCGGTTGTGGATCGCGTTATGCGGCGTCAGCTCCAGCGCCCCGGCCAGATGACCAGAATGATCGGGTGGGGCGCCGCCGAAAAAGCCACCCGGGCTGGTGGTCCCACTCGCGCTCAGACAGTTGAGCACGACGTCGCGGGGGCCCAGAACAGCGCCACCTGCGTTCGCCACCGGGTTTCGCAGGGCCACGTGGAGGGGGTTCGGCACCCCATTCGGGAGTAACGGGTTGCGGAATGCCGGGGGGAGTGCGAGGGTGGCGGGATCCGTGGTCATGTAATTCCAGTACGGCAACGCCCACTCGGCAGGGCCGCCGAGCTTCTCGACGTGCATGGCAACGATTCGTTCAAAATTCAAAATGTACATTCGGTGCCAGGGCAGGAAGAACGAGGTGCCGTGCTGGCATTCGGCCCAAAGTCCCGCCATTGCCGGAGGGAGCGGGTCAATCCCGTGAACCGCAGCCTGGTAAGTCCAGCCCATCGGGTCGTTTGGAGACAGCGCCCGCATCGCCGCAACGGCGTTCGCGTACCATTCGAGCGTCTGGTCACCCGGCGGCAGGTGGTAAACGTCCTTCCTCTCTCATAAAAAGCTTTCCGCAGGTTGCTGAAATAAATGGATGTAAACGTCATCAAAAGAAGTTGTCGATCCGTCCTGTACGACGGATCCGCCGCCCATGCCATCAATCGAATGGGCTCGACCTTGCCATTATCGCAGAATCCCGGCCTTTCAGCAACCGGATCAAGGGCCATCGCCGGGTCCGGGCCAGCGACCTGGCGCCGCACGAGTGGAACTTTCGCACGCACCCGGAGATGCAGCGCGCCGCCTTGCTGGCCCTGTACTCGGAGGTCGGCTTCGCCCGCAGCCTGCTGGCCTACGAGCTGCCCGATGGCCGGCTGAAACTGCTGGACGGCCACCTGCGCCGCGATCTCGACCCGTACGTGGAGGTCGAGGTGGAGATCCTGGACGTGACCGACGCCGAGGCCCGGACGCTGCTGCTGAGCATCGACCCGCTGGCCGCGCTGGCCCAGACCCAGACGCAGTTGCACCAGCGTCTGCTGGAGCTGACCTCGGCGCCGTCTCCGGAGCTGCACCTTGCCTGGCAAACCGCCGCGGAGGCATCGACGGAGGCAAGGCCGGGCTATCGATGTGGTTCCGGAGCAGTACCTGGTGCTGATCACCTGCCGCGATGAGAAGCATCAGGTGGAGCTGCTGGAACTGTTTCAGGGTGAGGGATTGGCGTGCAAGGCGTTGCTGTCGCGAGGGGATTGCCTGGCGTCAGCGAAGCGAGGTTTGCGGAATTGTGCCTGAACTGGTTCGTGCCGCGGCCGATAAGCGACCCGGGCATTCGGTCGGCCTTCGCCAGTGTCCAGACAATCGCTATAATGCCCACTGATGCAGCTTACTTGCTGCTGAATGCATACGCGGTAGGCTTTGTCGGTCATGGCCTTGGCGCGCGTCCTTTGGCTAATGATGACTGAATCCGCCCCTTGCGCAAGGGGATTTGGGCCGTTGCAGGGCAGGAAGTACATAGAACGCCGGGCTTCTGATCGGGTAGAATGAAATGCCGGATGCAAAGGACTACATTGGCAAGCGTGGCGAGGCGATCATTGAAGAAAAGTTGCTCGATTTCTGTGGGCGGCCATTGCCTTTTTTTGATCCTCATCCACTTGGCGAAAAATGCCCGATTTTCGACTTCTTGGTGGAACTGGTTACAAAGGACAAGACACCACCGTATTTCCTGGTGTCGGCAAAGTCTACCCAAAAAGGGAAAACGAAGAAATCGCTCGCATTGAAAGTGGGGGTAAAGGCGAAGGATGTGCTGGCCATGGTGCGTTGCCCAGTGCCCGCTTATTTGATTGGTGTAGATGAGCCAGATAACGCTGCCTACATTGTGTCAATGCATGGCAAGGTCAAAGGACCAATATCATCCATTCCGACAACACACAAACTTGATGCAGCTACGCTCACTGATTTGTGGACAGAAGTGCATAAGTATTGGAAGACATTGAATCACAAGCTGAAGGACTCACAATTTGAAATGTAGGTGCGAGTCATGACAGAAAAAGAGGCGGAACGAGCTAAATTTACGGAAAGACGCGCTCGCGCATTGGCAACCGTTCTGTTGTCAGGACGTGAAGACCTTCTCGTTCAAGAGACAACAGACGTTGACATTGGTATTAATTACCGTGTCACTCTGCGCACGGAAAAACCGGGCCTGAGGGAATTCGGCATCGAGTTGAGGGCGGCATATTCTCCTGTCACGGAGGATACAGCGAACAAAGTACTCAAACCGACAATGGCCGGAATGTCCCGGTATGGGCCATTTCCTTTTCCGGTCGTCCTGTTCTACTTCACCATGATGGAGTCGCAGAGTTGGTATACCTGGGTCATGCAGCCAATTGAACTCGAAGGCGAACGGATGGAATTGGAGTTGCGCCAGGAAGCAGATTGCCGGCCCTTGGATGATGCTTCTCTCAACACGATCATCGCACGTGTCGATCAGTGGTATGATTATGCTTTTGAGGGCAAGGGCAAAGGCAAGAAGGCCGGAACCACATCGAAAAAGGGAACAAAGCCCGTGAAAAGTGAAGTTGTCATAACCGAACTCGACAGCGTACTGTTCGACTACTCGGAGACTTTATTGCAAACGCGGGAGCAATTGACGGCCGCAAAGCAGTGTTCCGCCTACATCATGAAAACGTATCCGACTCCACTAAGGACATTGACGGGCTTCTGGGATCGCGTTGAAGATGAGAAGGGGCGTGCAGTAATCACGCTAACAATCAAGGATGCGATCACGAAGAAGACGGCGACAGCACGCTTTACTCTCAAAGACATTCAGAGCCCAGCCTTTGTTTATCAGCGGTTTAATGAACTACGCGGAGACATTCTTCATCCGGGTTGAGCGACGGTCGGTTGAATTGAAATCCGCGAAAATCAACTCGCGTGGGAATAGGATGGTTTGGCCAGCGAAGTCGAGCCTCCTGCTCAAAATCAGGCTTTGGTCCCAATCGTACCTGGGATCAACGAACAAAGAGCCGCATTCAACTTCGCGTCAGGACCCCCACTCTACCGACCGCGCCGGTCCTGCTGGTCGGGCCTTTCGGGGATGTGGAAGAACGGCGCGTCGGGGTTGTCGAGGTCGTACCCCCAGGAAAGGACGCCTTCCCGAAAGAGGTCGTGCCAGCAGGTCAGGATGGCTTGTTGCAGATCGAGATCAATCTTGGTCCACGTGTTCGCGCCAGCCGCGCTGGCGACTGCGTCGAGAACCGGCCGCTGCTGCGAGTAGCCCGGCCCCCGCCGTGCGCACTCCCTGGCGGCGTCGAACACCTTTTGTTTCAATGCCACGTAGTCGATGACCATGGTCAGCGCCTCCTGGGTCGGGAACGTCTGCGGGCCCACGGTCGGCCCACCCGACAGCATCATACCGCAGACGGTCGGGTCCCGCGAGAGCAGGGAATCAGTGCCAGCCCAACCGGGCAAGAAACTCTTTCTCGTATTTCGCCGCCGACTCCTCGAACCGCTCGTAAGAACCCCGGAACAGGCCGCCTCGGCGCGCAAATCGGCAAAGGGGTTGTCTTGCCCGCCGTGTATTTCCAGGCGAAGCGTCCCGCTGCCCCCCGGCCCAGGATATTGGCTCCTGACACCTTTTCTTGTCGGCCAGAAACCGGGCCTTCCGGCCCAGGCCGGTTTAAGTAGCGCCCACGGCGTTGCCGCCACCCTTGCCCCCGTGTCGGCTCCCAGCCCCGTTGACTTGATCGACGGTGTTTTTGCGCTGGCCCAACACTGCGGCGGGATGGAGCAGTTGAAATGCCCCGTGGACCGACTAGCCACAGCCACCCGGGCCTGAGCACCTCAAGTCCTTAATCCGCAAAGCCGATTTCACTCCTGGCGAGCAGGATCTGGATCATCGTGTGCGGACAGTTCGCGAGCCGGACGACCGCGAATCCGGCCTTCCGAAGCGAGAGCGGACAACCGACCTGCCTGGGGGGTTCCCAGGAGCAGGAAAATCGAGTAGAATAAAGTGCTTAAGATGGGATCGCTGGTGCCCTATCCGAGGGTCCCATGGCCGATGAGTACGACGTCATCTATCTGGCCGGGGCGCCTGCCACGGGTAAAAGTACGGTTGCGGAGCAACTGAAACACGCCATCGCGCCCGTCGAGGTCTTTAACTACAGCCAGGAGTTCACGCAGTATCTGGCCAGAAAGACGGGCGGCCCACTCAGCCAGGACGAGCTGCGCAAGCAATCCTCCAAGGTGATCAAGCCGGAGGACGTCGAAGCGCTGGACTCGGCCCTTCTGAACCGGGTCGGAGAACTCCGTTCGAGAACGAACTTCGTCATCGACACACACCCCGGCACCAAGGAGCCGTACAGCTTGATGCCCGAACTTCTGGACTGGTTCAGGCATCACATTAGAGGTGGGCGCTAGGTCACCAGCGATCCTGCCCTTGGCGGCCGCCCTCGGTCACCCTTGTTCCGAACAGACACCGCATCGGTATGACATCCCCCGATAAGCGCCAGCGCGGGAGGCACCCCTCCATGTCAGAACCAATAGACCTCCGAGCGGCCATGAACGCGATCTCGGACGTCGTCCAGAATCGCCCTCGTCCGCTGCGCGAGCTTGATCAGATTTATATGAAGACCGGCGACATGGTGATGCAGAGCGAATTCGTCGCCAAATGGGCCCATGAAAAGCGGCTCGCCTTCATTGGCGACGGAGACGCCATCTCGGTCTGCGTCGCTTACCTTCAGAAGCGAAAGATCTTTGAATACGGTCCGTCAAAAATCACGGTATTCGATTTCGACGAGCGAATCGTCGGCGCAGTCAACAGGTTTGCCGACAAGGAGAGGTTAGAGCACCTTGACGCTGTACTCTACAACTGCCTCGATGCGTTCCCCCGGGCGAATCGATTCGACTACTTCTACACTAACCCGCCCTGGGGGGCCAGCAACGGCGGCGAGAGCGTCAACGTCTTCGCGCAGCGCGGCATGGAGGCGGTCAGGTATGATGGGCAGGGGACGATCGTCATCGCCGATGACGAGGAGCTTCACTGGCCGAAGCAAGTTCTGGCCAATGTCCAGCGGTTCGCACTCCAGAATGGTTTTTTCGTCACCCGGATGATGCCCCGCCTGCATGTCTATCACCTCGACGACGCGCCGAACCTCAAATCTTGCAATCTGATCGTCGCCTCGGTCCCCGGTAATGAGCGGAACGAGGACAGCGAGGCGATCAAAGACCCGAACCGCCTGCGGAACTTTTACGGCCAGTCGAGAGCGCCGGAAGTTAGGTACGTAAGGGAGAAGAAACGCCTCGATTATGGTAAAGCCCACGATGACGAGTACCAATTCGAGCGTCTGGAGGAAGGTCAATGAGCAACATTATCCGGCCAGGTGCTGGCATCCTGTTCATGAAAGTTGGGACCCACGCCCAAGAGTCACTTGCTGACATCATTGCGCGGAAGAGCAAGGAGATCGAGGACACGGGGTATGCGATGTGGGGTTACGGCGGGAACACCTGCCACCCCCGGACCATGGTGCAGCCGTTCGGGGAATCCTTCGCAGCCAGGAACTCGCCGATCTACCTCTGCATGCACGAAATGAATTCACGGCATTTCGCTGAACAGTTGCGCGCCAACGAGTTCTCCGTGGACGGGTCGAAGTGGGAGCCCATCCCTGAGACGATCAATGTCCTGGGGTCACGCTTTGCCCTCGTGCTGGAGGACCTCAGGCAAGAGGAGTTGGTTCTGCCGCTGGCGAAGGCGCAAGTGGCGATCGGCCTCAGCAAGGGGCGACCCGCGGGCCGCTACATCCAGGGGCAGGTAGACAAGGCATGCCTGGAGGTGTTGGACGCACCGCCGCCCGATCTCAAGCCCGAAGATGTACGTGAGATTGAGATCAATCTCATCGCCAAGCTGAAGGCGCCGTACGCCGTCTTCTTACGAGATCACCGCTGACAAGTCGTCCGAAACGACGAGGGCCCACTGTGCTTCACGCCGGAGATCCTTGATGTAACTCACTAGCCCTTCGAGGATGGATTGCAGGTTGCAAGTGCCGGAGGCGCACGAGAAACAGGCCGTCAGGGTTTTATCGACGGCCGACTCGCGGCAGACGCAGCGGTGGATCGCCCCAGCACCGTGGCTGCCGACGAGCGACATCACGAGTTGTTCGAGGCACGCGGCCCGCCGCTCGACCCGCTCGCGGTGACCCGCCGCTTCCACGACCGGTTCGATAGCTCGTATCGCCCGTTTGTCGCCAGTCAGAAGGAGCGCGGCGGAACGTCTGATCAAAACGGCCAGCAGCTGACTTTCGCCGCCGTCCAGTTCGACCCCGAGGGATTGGGCGACCTCCTCGAACCCGGCCGCCAGCAATAGTTCTTCGTCGTTCGGCTCGATAAGTGTCACTTTGTCCAGTAGGTACGCAAGGCGGTCGCCCGCCCTCTCTTTGTCGGCGATGTTTTTCCTCTTGGTAATCGCCCTCTCAAGGACGTACCGGACCACGCCGAGGACATTGATCGTTCGCGCGACACCGGCCAGGCAGCTGATCACTTCGTCCACGAGGCCGTAACAGCACATTTTCAGGATGACATCGTTATCCATCAGCACGCAGTCAGCCATTGCCGATACCCATGATATTGCGCAAGTAGTCGGCATCGTCGTCGCTCAGGGCCGCCGGGTCCAGCTCCCGCGCGGCGATCTGATTGACTTCCTGCCAGACCGGCTTTTGTTCGGTGTAGATGTGCTGCATCGCGGCGTTCGCGAGCGGCCACAGGTCGTTTGCGTGGGCGAGGCACAGGGCGAGAGTGCCCGGTTCTATCCCCATGCCCGGCCCCTGCTCTAGAACTGCCTGGGCGAGCTGCGCCGAATTGAACCGCGACACGTTCGTCTTGATGTCCGGCCGGGGCGATCCGAGCAGCAGCTCCAGCGCGTAGCGGTCGGCTTGCTCCTCCTCGGCGTCGCCCTGGGCGCCCCCAACGGGTCGCCGACGTCGATGATCGCGGATGAGGCGGCGATGTGACCGAGCATGACGTGACCGATCTCATGGGCCAGGGTGAATGCGACCGGCGCCGGGTAGTGCGCATCGCGGCCTAACAAGATCGCGTGCCGGCCCGCCGCCTTCACGGCCATCGCGTGCATGCGCTTGGCTTCCAGCGGGAAGACGCGGAGGTGGATTACCGGCACCCCGATAGCCCAGCAGGTCGCCAGCAAGGCCTGCAAGTCGATGAACGACTTGCTCCGGAGGATGGATTGCCGCAGCTCCAAGGCCCCGACGTCGCCCACCGCGTGTTCGACGGGCAGCGACCGCACCAGCAGCCGGCAGACGGAAATACCGAAGGATGTAAGTGCGGCTTTCTGGGCCTCGGTCTCGTTCGAGAGGTGTTTGAACCGCGCCTCGTCCTTCCAGACGAATTCAACATCGTCATGGAAGAGCGATTTCGGGTTGAGCCCCAGCTTGCGGGCGATGGTGAACCGCAGCTCCGCCTTGGCCGACTGCGACGAGATTGCCTCGTCACTCCACCAGGCGGGCCAGGCAGCTTCGATCAGCGGATCGCTCAGTCCCGCCTCTTTCAGTCGTTTCTTGAGCGCCTTTTGGTCAGCGTCCATGTTACACCCTGCTGCTGGGCACCCGGACCACACGGGTTCAGATGCTTGAAAAAGAGAAAGCTGTCCTTCGATGGGCGATTGGGCGATGAACCTGATCTCCGAAACCACCCTGACCCAGTCTTCGCTGTCAATTTCCCGCGCCGGGCGGAAACCATCACCAGCGCCGCGCGGGCGGCCTCCCCGAGGACGCACGGCCTGGCGAGCCTCACCCAGTAGCCGCCGACAAGCTTCGCTCTGAGGTTGATTCGGTAGTCGGACACAGGCGACTCTGCGCGAGTTCGGACGACTAAAGCCGTGACTTGGGAGTTGCCGACGGGGCCGCCCGCGTCACTAACGTTGCGGTAGGCCGAAGAGTCGAACGCCCCGCGGTCTTCCAGCCGCAATTCCTCGGCAGACCAGCACATGAGTGCGTAGTGAACGGTTTTGGTCCCTGTGCCGCTTTCCATCCGGCTCGTGACCAGGACGTGTGGGGGGAGTGGGCGTTCGATTTCGTCGTAGTCGAAGTAGGTCCGCCAAGCCACGACTCCCGGCGGGGCGACGTCTCGCGCCGCGGGCCTGCTTTTCATGAGCGAGAAGACGACATCAACGTCTTCGCCCCTGGCCGCGAGCCTCCCGACCGACCGGCTCGGCGCGTTGCCGATGCCCCAGAAGAACAGCCCGCCGCCGGCCCGTCGCTCGAGTTCCTTCCGCGCGATGATGCTCTCTATGTCCTGCCCTGCTTCGGCATGCATCCGCGTCCAGCAGACCACGTTCGTCAGGTGGGGGTTGAAGCTTACCATGATTCGCCCGCTCTCGACCTGGCACGTCCGCTTACCGCCTATCCCGCCAGTGTAGCTCCTCCCCCTCCGGCGAGCGAGACAATTTGTTCGGCGGCGTCTACCACTTTTTTCGCGCTCTCCCATACAACCCTCCTCTTCGGTCGCCTTCATGGCCCCCTCAGGTTAGTCGGGTCCGCGGTTCAACCCGCTGATCGCAGAGGACCCAGTCCTGGCACGCTCCCCGGTCACCCCCGACGCTCAGGCGAGCCATCCCCTGTCAGGTTCGTGTCAGGGAATGTCAGGAAAGAGGGCGGTATCTATGGAAAAAGTGGGAAGTGGCTCGTGTAGTACCTGCCTCGGTCAAATCGACCTCCCTGCGCAAGCCGGGGTCGCCAGCGTGCAGAGGTCCGACACACCGCAGTCGATGTAACTGACGCGTGCAACGCTCTCGGCCGGGTTCCGGTACGCATCTACAGCCCGGCTGCCAGGGCCCCCGCCCCTGGGAGCGGGTGGCCGATCCTGATTGACTACTTCGGCGGCGCTAGGACAGTGGGGAGCATCGCCACGCCGGACAGCATCGCCCAGCACCTGACCAACCAGATCCCGGCCGTGGTCGTATCGGTGCAGCCCCGCCTCGCACCCGAGCACCGTTTCTCGCCGGGCTGGAGGACTGCCTCCTGGCGGTGGCGTGGGCGGAACGAAACGCGGACGCCATCGGCGGCGGCCCAGGCCGCGTGGCCGCAGGCGAATGGGACCGGCTCAGGCGCTTGCGCGAGGGCTTCGTGGAGGACGGCTTCGAGCAGGCGGCGGCTTTCGCTCTGGGCCGTGGCGAGCTGCGCTTCCAGCCGATCGCACACCGCCATCAATTCATCTACCTTGGCCACGATGCGGTGTTGTTCGACGCGGGGCGGGAGTGGAAGCGGGCAGCTACGCAACTGGGTCATGTTGATTGAAGCCAGATTTGTCGTCTGCTTCGATGCGCTCTCGAAATAGGAACGGCCCAGCAGGCTGTTAGCGAACAGTGCAACCCACTCCGACAGCAGGTCCTCCCGATTTGCCGGGCGAATGCGATAAATATGGTTTTGGTGAATGCAATCGGGAACTTCTTCATTCCAGATCGCCGTGCGCCCCAGCTTGTCCCAGTCCCCGCCCTCCGTCATCAGCACGTCACCCTTACAGAGCCGGTAGCGGGCAAACTCATCGGCTCGAATTTCCAACTCTTTGACGACGCTGAGGTCGAGATAGCCCCGTTGTACGTTGGCAACACGGAGGTAGGGGTATTTTGCCGTCTTGACGCCTCGTAAATCCTTGCCTTTCGCTACACCACTCACGATAGCGTTCACACTGTCGAAGTTGGTAACCACCCATGACGGCGGGAAAACATCGCTACCAAAGAACGCACTCGCGGTCGGCAAGATTTCTCTTCTCGCACGAAGGCGGCCACTCCCTCCGTTCTGCACAAGCGCAGATTGCAGGCGCTCATAAAGCGAAGACGCCGGTTCATCGCTCACATCCTGCGGCACCAGTTTCCCCCGCACGGCCAAGTTCAGTATGGTCTGCCGCAGTTGCTGAACATGCTCGGGCCGCGTGGCGAAGCGCGGCAGGTGGCGGAGGTGGAACCGGGCATGCTTGCGGAAGTCGGGCGGGTCGGCGGGCTGGTTGAGGCGGTGCAGCGACGCCGCTACCAGCCGGTCCCGCCAGCTCTCCCGCTCCGCTTGCGCGGCCTCCAGGCGGTCGCACAACGCCATCAATTCATCCACTTTGGTCAAGATACGGCGTTGTTCATTTTCGGGGGGTAGCGCAACAGGAATACTATTCATCTTCGCCTGGTTCATTTTCGGTTGCGCCGTCCCGGTCACAAATGGCTTCAAATCAATCGAGTTGATGAAAAGCTCGATGTAGCGAAGAAAATCCTCCGAAATGCCGTCCAAGACGTGTGCGTGGTTGTTGACCCAGTATTTGCCGCGAGCGATGAAGGCTATCGGGGTCGAGCGGTTGATGAGGTTCGCGCCGTCTTCACCAATCAGGAGGAGTGGCTTATCGAAGAGATAACCGTCGATCTTGTCAATAACCCCCGATGCGCCGTAATAGTCGTAAACTTTTTCGCGGCGATTTCGCTCCTCCTTGGAGACTGGAATGCGTTCTCCATCTCGCGAAATCATGATTTGTCCGAAGGGCACCCAGACCCACGAATGTGGCGAGGCAAACGGGCCTCCTTTGCCTTCCCCTGCCGCGAGGCTCATTGCCGCCCTTGGCATCGCCGTCTCCTGTCAGCCGAACCTTCTCCGCCCGAATCCGCTTAAACAGTTCCCGGGCCGGTTCGTCGCTCAGATCCTGTGGGACCAACTTCCCCCGCACGGCAAGGTCAAGAATGAATCGGCGCAGGCGCGGCACCGCGTCTGGCGCGTCGCTGATACGCTCGAAATGGGCGAGGAGTTGCGCCGGCTTCATCGCAGCAGCGCCTCCTCCAGGATCGCCTTGAGCTGGTCGCGCAGGGTCGCGGCTTGCTTTTCGGCCTCGTCGAGTTTTTGCAGCAACTCCTCCGGGTCGCCGTGGTCGGCGGCGACGGTGTGGGGGTTCTTGAAGTCGAGGTTGTATCCGCGGGCCTTCACGTCCTCGTCCGTGACCTTCCAGGCGACCTCGGTTTCCTTGCGGCCCTTGCGCTGTGTACCGCCCCACCACTTCACGCACGACGCCAGGTGTTCGACGCGGATTGGCTTGGTCATCGAGTAGGCTTTCTGGCCTTCGGGGACGTGGTGCTCGTAGAACCAGATTTCCTTCGTCGGCTCGCCCTTCTCGAAGAACAGCAGGTTGGTGCCGATGCTGGCGTAGGGCTTGAAGACACTGTTGGGCAGCCGGACGATCGTGTGCAGGTTGCACTCCGCCAGCAGGTGCTCCTTGAGGCGCGTCTTGACGCCTTCGCCGAAGAGCGTGCCGTCGGGCAGTACGACCGCGGCCCGGCCGCCGGGCTTGAGCAGGCGGATGATGAGGGCCAGGAACAGGTCGGCCGTCTCGCGCGTCTGGAAGTGCTTGGGGAAGTTGGTCTCGATGCCGTCCTCCTCGCGGCCGCCGAAGGGCGGGTTGGTCAGGACGATGTCCACGCGGTCGGCCTGGCCGTAGCTGACGTAGGGCCGGGCGAGCGTGTTGTCGTGGCGGACGAAGGACGGGGTCCTCGACGTTGTGCAGCAGCATGTTTGTTACGCAGAGCATGTGCGGCAGCTGCTTCTTCTCCACGGCGCGGAGGCGCGCTGCATGCGCTGCTCGTCCTCGACCTTCTTGACGTAGCGCTCGCGCATGAGGCGGATGGCGCAGGTCAAAAAGCCGCCGGTGCCGCAGGCCGGGTCCAGGAGGACCTCGCCGGGGCGCGGGTCGATGCGCTCGGTCATGAAGGCGGTAACGGCGCGGGGCGTGTAGTACTCGCCCGCGTTGCCGGCGCTCTGGAGGTCGTTGAGGATCTGTTCGTAGATGTCGCCGAAGTGCTGCCGCTCGGCCAGGTTGTTGAAGTCCACCTGGTTGATCTTGTTGACCACCTGCCGCATCAGTTGGCCGGACTTCATGTAGTTGTAGGCGTCGCGGAACACCTCGCGGACGACCCGGCGGCGGTCGCCCGGCTGGTCGCCGGCGGGCAGTTCCTTGAGCGTGGGGAAAAGCTGGCCGTTGACGAAGTTCAGCAGCGCGTCGCCGGTGATGCCCTCGGGGTTGGCCGCCCAGGTGCGCCACTGGAGCGGCTCGGGGAGGGGCGAACGGTAGCCGTCCTGCATCAATTCGAGTTCCTGGTCCTGGTCGTCGATGATCTTCAGGAAGAACATCCAGCACAGCTGGCTGATGCGCTGGGCGTCGCCGTCCACGCCCACGTCCTGGCGCATGACGTCCTGGATCGACTTGACGGTGTTGCGGACGGACATCGGCTAGGCGGCTCCGCGGCTTGAGGAAGGTAGGCCGGATTTTCAATCCGGCCATACCTGGCCGGATTGAAAATCCGGCCTACGTTTCGTCTTCAGGCGGCTTCCTGGTAAAGGGCCTCCTGGAGTTCGTGGACGGCCTTCTCGAATTCGGCACGGCTGCCGAACTCCTTGATGAGCTGCACCGGCGTGCCCATCGCGTCGAAGGGCGGGACCTGGAGGATGCGCGGGTCGTCCAGGTTGAGGACGCCCTGATCCTGGTACTTTTGCAGCAAGGCTTCCAGCACGGCGCGGGCCTGCGGGCCGAACCGGGTGAACACGTCGCGCTTGCGGACGTTCTCGACCCGCTCGCGGCGGGTCAGCGGCGGGCGGTCAAAGGCGACGTGGCAAATGAGGTCGAAGGGGTCGAGGTCCGTGCCGACCTCGTCGGCGAGGGGGTCGAGCAACAATCCTTCCTCGGCCAGCGCGTCGATGACCGCCTGCTTGCGGTCCGCGCCGCTCCACTTCGTCAGGAAATCATCCAGGCTGGCGAAGCGCTTCTGGAGGGCTCGCCGCGTGAAGTCGCGCAGGCTTTCGGTGACGAGCTTGCCGTTCTCGTCCAGGTATTCGACGCGCTCGGCGACGATGGCGGCCGAGACGCCGTCCAGGTAGATTTTCCCTCGCTTCGGCCCGCCGTCGCCGAGCCCGCTGGGCGGCCTGGGATCGATGAGGATGGTTTCGTCGTCGCCCGGCTCGGGCGGGACGGCATCGTCGCCGCATCCGGTCGTTGCCGCGTCCTCGGGCGGGGTGATCGGGTCGCCCTCGCCCGGTTCGTAGATTTGCACCGGGTCGCCGTCGAATTGCGGGTCGGCGAAGTGGTTGGTGGCCCCGCGGAAGTCGATGAGGGTGAAGTAGTACTTCTTCGTGTCCTCGTGGATGCGGGTGCCGCGGCCGACGATTTGCTTGAACTCCGTCATGGACCCGACGGCGCGGTCGAGGACGATCAGGCGGCAGGTCTGGGCGTCCACGCCGGTGGAAAGCAGCCGGGAGGTGGTGACGACGACCGGATACCGGGCCTCGGGGTCGATGAAGTTGCCGAGCTGGGCGCAGCCCTCGGCGTCGCTGCCGGTGATACGCATCACGTAGCGGTGGTTCGCGTTGCAAAGGTCCTGGTTTTCGTTCACCAGCGCTTGCCGCATGCGGGCCGCGTGCTCTTCGTCCACGCAAAACACGATCGCCTTCTGGAAGCGGTCGCCGCTCTCCTTGAGGAACTCGGTGACTTTCCTGGCGATGAGCCTGGTGCGCTCGTCCAGAACGAGCGTGCGGTCAAAATCCTTCTGGTTGTACACGCGGTCCTCGACTTCCTCGCCGTCGCGGTCCACCATGCCTTTCTCGGGCCGGTAGCCTTCGACGTCGCGGTCGATGTGAACCTTGACGACCTTGTACGGCGCGAGGAAGCCGTCGGCGATGCCTTGCCTGAGCGAGTACAGGTAAACCGGCTCGCCGAAGTAATGGATGTTGGAAACGTACCTGGTTTCCCTGGGCGTGGCGGTGAGGCCGATCTGCGTGGCGGAGGAGAAGTGGTCGAGGATCTCGCGCCAGGCGGAATCCGCGGCGGCGCTGCCGCGGTGGCACTCGTCCACGACGATCAGGTCGAAGAAGCCGGGCGAAAACTCGCGGTAGAGTTTCTGGCTCTCGTCCGGGCCGGTGATGGCCTGGTACAGACCGAGGTAGATTTCGTAGGAGGCGTCGATGCGGCGCTTCCGGTCAAGGGCGGTGGTCAGCTCGACCGGGGTTCCGTCCGGGCGCTCGATGGTCTTCGTGCCGGTGCTCAGCTTCGCCATCGCGGGGCCGAAGGGGCGGAAGTCGTTCACCATTGTCTGGTCCACGAGCACGTTGCGGTCGGCCAGGAACAGGATGCGTTTCTTCCGCCCGGCCTTCCACAGTCGCCAGATGATCTGGAAGGCGGTGTAGGTCTTGCCCGTGCCGGTCGCCATGACGAGCAGGATGCGGTTCTGCCCCCTGGCAATGGCTTCGACGGCGGCATTGACGGCGTTGACCTGGTAGTAGCGTGGGACCTTGCCGCTGCCGTCGTCGAAGTAGTCCTGCAGCACGAGCTTTTCCGCCTCCGGCGCCAGCCCCTTCCAGTCGCGGTATTTCGCCCAAAGGGCATGGGGCGAAGGGAACTGGTCGAGCGAGAGGTTAGCTTCCTGGACGGCGCTGGCGCCCGTGCGGTCGTGGAAGACGAAGCCGTCTCCGTTGGAGGAAAAGACGAAGGGGACCTTCAGAGTTTCGGCGTATTCCAGGGCCTGTTGCATGCCATCGCCGACACTGTGGTTGTTGTCCTTCGCTTCGATCAGGGCGAGGGGAATGTTCGGCTTGTAGTAGAGGACGTAATCGGCGAATTTCGCCTTGCCGCGGGTGACGAGCTTGCCCCGCACGATGATCCGGCCCTTGGTGAAGTAAAGCTGTTCGCGGAGCTGCGCAAAGAGATCCCAGCCGGCCTTCAGCACGGCCGGCGTGATGAACTTGGTGCAAATGTCGCGCTCGCTGAGTGCTTTCTTGTCCATCCGGATTGCCGAACTCGGGCGGTTTTTGGGCCAATGGTGGATCATGGTGCCGAGCCATTGTGCCACAGAACACTGTGGCGGGGCAAGCACCAAGGGGCATTATCCTTGGGAGAAAGGGGCCATTCAAGCTTAGTTGTCCCGGTGCGAGCAACCGGCGACATCGTGGCTTTGCGACGAAACATGGCCCGCGGATCAGGCATGTCATCAAGGTTCGTGTCCCTTGACATCAAGGGCACGACGCCCTGGCGAGTCTGACCGCCCGAACCTCAGCGCTCGGCACAGCCATCAAGAGGCCTTGACAGCGATCCGCCTGAAGAAGGTGTCGTACCAGCGATCGACCCGGTCCGCGATCTCATCCAGGGCCGCTTTGTCCAGTTTCCGAACGTGAGGGGCCTCGTGCATCACAAGTCGTGGACTGTCCTCCTCGACCACAGGCTCCGTCACCCAGGTGAAATAGCCCTGGTCATCGTCCATGGTGAAGTGGAACAGGCAGGTTGGGTAGGGGAACGGGCCGACCCGAGCGAATCCCTGCATTGTCGGCCGCAGCGACCTGTCCAGACCCGCCTCCGTGGCGGCGCTTTTCGTGCCCCGGAGGAATACGCCAAACTGCCGGATGGCAGGCTCTCCTTCCTTGCCAAGGTAGACGATGAATTCGAGACCGACGTCCTTGCCGGGCTGGGTGACGACCAGGTCTTTCCGGCGGCTCAGATACAGCCTCGCAAGCGTTTTCGCCCGCTCGGCGACGTACCATTCTTGTTTCTCTTCACTCATGGCCTTCCCCTACGCGACAAAGACTGAAGATCGCCATGCCATGTCGCGAACGGACCAGAACTGCTCCACCTCGTCATGGAGCCGAGCAAGATTCGCGCAGTCGAGCGGAAAAGTGGTCGGCAGGCTGGAGATGGTGTCCTTCATCCCCTCGAGAATCGGCGCCAGGTAGGCGATTTCCTGGGGTTCGTCTATCCCCACAAGGTAGGTCGGGGCCGGAACCAGGGAAAAACATCGACCGTCGCTGCCGTTCATGCCCACCTTGAGCCTCCGTTCCTTTCTGGTGTACCCCTTCTGCGTCGTCTTCACCTGGGCGAAGAAGAAACGGGTCTGGTCCCCCGCAGCCACCAGCTCGACCAGGAAGTCGAGTGTCTGGGCCTTCTCCCCCAGAAAGTAGGGCCGGAAGAAGGGAGTCGATCTTCCACAAAACTTGGTAATGCAGGCACAGAAGATGATCTCTCCGCGTCTGCCAATGTCGTCTCGTGCGTCCATGCCATGCTACCCGACCACGTACCCTTCGATCTTCACCACACTGTACCGCGCGTGAAGGCCCGTTGATAGCGGCAAAGGCGACCCGACAAAAGGCGTGGGCGCCAGGCGCCTTCCCACGCCTTGTTTTGCCGTGCCGCTCGTTGGTTTGGCGAGGAGGACACCATCCGGCCGCGACTGCTCAGCCTGGGGGCGGACCTGGGCGCGTCTTCGTCCTGGACCGCGAGGAGGACGAGGCCTGTCCGCTCCTCCTGCCCAATCAGCTGGGGCTGCCACCCATGCCGTCCGGGAGGCGCAGGCCCGGCTCCTGGTCATCCACGCACGATGCAGCGGCCCCCGAATACCCTGGCAGGTGGCGGGCAGGCAGCAAACTGACGCGGTGTGGCACTCGTCCGTCAGCGACCGGCTCCTTCTGGCCTCCCGGCCACACCCCAACAAGTGGCGGGCAGGGCAGGCAGCGGGGCAGAAGTTGATCCCCAAACCCACAGTGGGCAGCCCGGCCAGGAACTGACTGGCGATTGGGCGTAGCGGAAGCGGCGAAGCGTTCCCGCGTGGAGCCGGCTGATCCGGGTATCCACGGCGGCCTTTCTCATTGACCCCTGGCGGTTTCCCCGATAGCCTGAATTCATCTGCCTTTGCTTCCGCCGGTGTCCTCCTGGAGAGCGATCCCCATGATACGCCTTGACAGTTCCCGAAGCGTCTCCTTCTGCGACCAGCTGACGCGCCGTGACTTCCTTCACGCCGGGGCCCTGTCCACTCTGGGCCTGACCCTGCCCGGCTTCCTGGCCGCGAAAGCGAACGGGGCGGCACAGGACAGGGACGTCAACTGCATCATGCTCTTTCTGCTGGGCGGCCCCAGCCAGATCGACACCTGGGACCCCAAGCCCGACGCTCCCGCCGAGGTGCGCGGGCCCTTCAAGCCGATCGCCACCACCGTCCCCGGCATGCGCATCACCGAGATCTTTCCGAAAATGGCGACGCATGCCGAGCGTTTCTCGCTGATCCGTAGCGTCTATCACACCGCCACCGCCGTTCACGACACCGGCCACCAGATGATGCAGACCGGCCGGCTGTTCACCGGCGGCATCGAGCATCCGCACGCCGGCTGTGTGCTGGGTTACCTCAAGGGCCAGCGCGGCGAGGTGCCCGCGCACGTCCTGCTGCCCCGGCCGATGGGCCGCACCGGCGGCAACCTGCCGCACGGCCAGACGGCCGGCTACCTCGGCAAGCAGTACGATCCCTTTGTCCTCAACGCCGACCCGTCCGACAAGAACTTCAAGGTGCCCGACCTGCTGCCGCCGGACTACGTATCGGCGGTGCGTGCCGATCGCCGGCAGAAGATGCGGCAGGCGGTCGATGGGGCCATTGCCGCGTTCGAGGGCAGCGGCCAGGCCCGACAGCTGGACGAGAACTTCGACCTGGCCTATCGGCTGATGTCCAGCCCCCGGGCCCGCGAAGCCTTCGCCCTGGAGAAGGAGCCGGAGTCCACCCGCGAGCGCTACGGCCGGACGCGCTTCGGCCAGTCGTGCTTGCTGGCCCGCAGGCTGATCGAGCGCGGCGTCCGCTTTGTCACCGTCAACATGTTCGAGACGGTCTTTGACGAGATCACCTGGGACATTCACGGCTCCCGGCCGTTCACCGACATCACCGAGATGGCCCGGCTGGTAGCGCCCAACTTCGACCAGGCCTTCAGCACGCTGCTGGACGACCTGAAGGACCGCGGCCTGCTGGAGACGACCATTGTCACGGCGATGGGCGAGTTTGGCCGGACGCCGAAGATCAACCCGGCCGGCGGCCGGGACCACCACCCGGGCGTGTGGACGATCCTGATGGGCGGCGGACCGATCAAGGGCGGGCGGATCGTCGGCGAGTCGGACGAGCTGGGATACACGCCGAGTTCCCGGCCAGTGACCCCGGGCGAGGTGGCGGCGACGATCTTCCGCGGGCTGGGGCTGGATCCGCACCGGGAGCTGCCTGGTCCGCAGGGACGGCCGATCCCGCTGGCCGATTACGTGGTTCAGCCGATCAAGGAGCTGTTCTGAGAGGGCAGCCGCATGGTCACGGGGATCGATCCCAGGGTGGATTACGTCTTCAAACGCCTTTACGGCGACGAAGAAAATGCGCTGCTTCTGGTCGATCTGCTCAATGCCGTGGTGCGTTTCCCTCCGGGCCGGCTGGTGAGCGGTGTGACGATCCTCAATCCGTTCGTGGCCAGTGACTATGCCGAGGGTAAGGTGTCCATCCTGGACGTGCGGGCCCGCGATGACCCTGGCCGGCAGTTCCTCCTGGAAATGCAGCAGCTCCTTCGTCCCGGTTTCGCCAAGCGGCTCCTCTACTACTGGTCGGGTGGACACGGCGAGCAGCTGCTCAAGGGTGACGATTATGAAATACTGCTGCCGACGTATGTCATTTGTTTCGTCAACGAGTCTTTGTTCCCGGATGCGCCCTGGCATCACTGCTTTCGCGTTTACGACGACGCTCATGGCGTGCTATTGTGCAAGGATCTAGAGATCCACGTGCTTGAGCTGAGCAAGTTCAATCTTGCCGTTGAACAGGTGCAGACGCCTCTGGAGCGCTGGTGTTATTTCTTCAAGCATGGTGCGTCGCTGGACCTGGATTCTCTGCCGGCGCCGCTGGACGTTCCCGTGATCCGCAAGGCGGTGGAGGTCCTGGTGAAGATCAGTCAAAGTGAACTGGAACGACAACGCTATCTGGAACGACAACGCGCCGAGCGAGACGCGGCCACTTTCGCCGCAGCCCTCAAGCGGGCCCAAGAGGGGCTGAAGACGGCAACAGAGAAAGGGAAAGTGCTTGGTCGCATCCAGGTATTGCAGCAGTTCCTGAACCCATCGGAACCGTCAAGCGAAGAACTGGACGAACTGCCTCTAGAAACCCTCGTGCAGTTGGAAGATTCTCTGAAGCAACAGCTCAGCGCCAAGAAGCAAGCCAACGGCACGCCGCCTTCCGACAGAACGTGACTGGCTTTCACTTAACCGGGCATGGGGGATGTTGCTTGTAATCTGCAAGAGGGTGGAGGTTCTGGTGAAGATCAGTCAAAGTGAACTGGAACGGCAACGCCATCTGGAACGGCAACGCGCTGAGCGGGATGCGGCGTCCCTGGCAGCCGATGCCAGGGTGGCCTATCAGAAAGGTTTCGAGACAGGCATTCTCGTCGGGCACATTCAGGTGTCGCAGATGTTCCTGGGACAACCGGAAACACCCCGGCAAGAACTGGCTCGCTTGGACCGAGAGGATCTGGAAGATCTGGAGTATTCCCTGATGCAACAAGTCAACGCCAAGATGCAAGCCCCTGAGACGCCGCCCACCAGGGAGCAAGGCTGAGCCGAAAGTACGTGGAGAAAGTTCGAGAGCGGCGGGGTGCCGGTACACTTCGCAGAAGTGTGCCAGCACCTCGCCACAGTCAGAAATGGGGTATTCGCATGGTCCGAACACACTTCTGCGAAGTGTGGCTAACAGTCCTTGCCCTGGTGACGTGCGGCCCCGGGCTGGCCTCTGCCGAGCCGGCGAGTCTGCGCGTCCTTCCCTCCGAGGTGGCCCTCTCGCCAACCCGGCCGACCCAGCGCTTGCTGGTCGTGTCCGAGTCGGGCGGTGCCGTCATCGCCGATCGAACCGCGCAAGCCCGCCTGGTGTCGTCGCGGCCGGAAGTCGTTTCCGTCACGGCCGATGGCACCCTTCAGGCCGTGGCTGACGGCGAGGCCGAGGTCACGGCGACCGTCGAGGGGAAGCCGGCTCGGACGCAGGTCAAGGTGACCGGGATGAAGCAGCCAGCCGACTGGAGCTTCACCAACCACGTCACGCCGATCCTGACCCGGCTCGGCTGCAATTCCGGGGCCTGTCACGGGGCCCTGGCCGGCAAGGGCGGGCTCAAGCTGTCGCTGCGCGGCTACAACCCCGAGGCCGATCACTTCGTCCTGACACGCCAGGCCCTGGGCCGGCGCATCAGCCTCCAGCAGCCGCACAAGAGCCTGATGCTGCTCAAGCCGACCATGGCCCTCAACCACGGCGGCGGCCAGAAGCTGGAGGTCGGCAATCCGGAGTATCGCATCCTGTCCGAGTGGATCGCATCGGGAGCGCCGGGGCCGCGCAAGGAGGAGGCCCAAGTCCAAAGGCTGGAAGTGCTGCCCGCCCAGGCGGTGCTGAAGCCGAAGGATACGCTGCAACTGGTGGTGCGTGCCTGGTACAGCGATGGCAGCGCTCTGGACGTGAGCCGCTGGGCCAAGTTCAGCAGCACCGAGGACATGGTGGCCGGCGTCGATACAGGCGGCAAGGCGACCGTGACCGGACACGGCGAGTCGGCCATCACCGTCTGGTACTCCAACCAGGTAACGGCGGCGCGAATCCTGTCACCGATGCCCGATCCGGTCGATCCGAAAGTGTTCGCCAGCGCCGCCCGGCATAACTTCATCGATGGGCTGGTGCTGAAGAAGCTGGAGAGCTTGCGGATTCCGCCGTCGCCGTTGTGCAGCGACAGCGAGTTCATTCGCCGTGCGTTCCTCGACGCCACGGGGACGCTGCCCACCCCGGACGAAGTGCGCAAGTTCCTCGCCGATCGCTCTGCCGACAAGCGCGAGCGGCTCGTCGATGCGTTGCTGGAGCGGACGGAGTACGTCGATTACTGGTCCTACAAGTGGTCGGACCTGCTGCTGATCACCACCAAACGGCTGCCGCAGCCGGCGGTGTGGTCGTTCTACCAGTGGGTCCGGCAAAGCGTGGCCGACAACAAGCCGTGGGACCGCTTTGCCCGCGACATCCTGACGGTCAACGGCAGCACTCTGCAGAACGGGGCGGCCAATTACTTCCTGCTGCACAAGGACGTCAGCGACCTGACCGAGGCCACGGCCGTCAAGTTCCTCGGCATGTCGATCACCTGCGCTCGCTGTCACAATCATCCGCTGGAGAAATGGACTCAGGACCAGTACTGGTCGCTGGCCAACCTGTTTTCCCGGGTCGGTCTGAAAAACGGCGACCGGGCCGGCGACGTGATGGTGCAATCGCTGCCGGAGGGCGAAGCCCTGCACCTGCGCCGTGGTATCGCCATGCCGCCGACGCCGCTGGACGGCAAACCGCTGCCGCTCGACAGTCCCATGGACCGGCGCAAGTATTTCGCCGACTGGCTGACCAGCAAGGACAATCCCTATTTCGCCCGGGCCCTGGTCAATCGCGTCTGGCGCAACTTCCTGGGGCGCGGCCTGGTCGAGGCCGAGGACGATTTCCGCCAGACCAACCCGCCGACCAACGCCGAACTGCTTGATGCCCTTGCCAAGGAGTTTGTCGAGAAAGGCTACGACGTCAAACAGCTGATCCGGACCATCATGCGCTCGGCGACCTATCAGCGGTCGTCGCTGCCAGCACCCCTCACCCCCGACCCTTCTCCTGTAGGGAACGCCCTCCGTGGCGTTCCGGGAGAGGGGAGAGTTTTTGCTGACGACCGCTTTTACTCGCACTACCTGATCCGCCGGCTGCCGGCCGAGGTGATCCTCGACGCCTATTCCCAGGTGACGGCGGTGCCGACGCCGTTCACCCAGATCAAGTCCGGCGCCTCCGACAGTTCGACGCCCTACGCCGGCTACCCTCTCGGCACAAGGGCGCTGCAGTTGCCCGACAGCAAGGTGGTGTCGCAGTTCCTGGATGCGTTTGGCCGGCCAGACCGGACCCAGGCCTGTTCGTGCGATCGGCAGGCGGATTCCAGCGTCCGGCAGGCGCTGCACGTGAACAACGGGCAGACGCTCAACGACAAGCTGCGGGCCAAAACTTGCCGGATCGAGGCCTGGCTCAAGGAGAAAATCGCGGACGAGGAGGCGGTGCGCCGGGTGTATCTGCTCGGCCTGAGCCGGCAGCCGACGGCGGCGGAGCTGCGGCGCTTCACCGGCTTTCTGGCCGAGGCGGCAGCGGATGGCAAGACCAGCCGGCGCGAGGCCCTGGAGGACCTGTTCTGGGCGGTGCTGACGTCCAGGGAGTTTCTGTTCAATCGCTGAGTGAAGGTCCCGCCGAGCCGGGCTGTGTGCCCGGCTCGGCGGGCATTCCAATAACGGGGGGCACCTGCGCCGGAATTCGCTCCAGAACGCCGTCGCCGAACACCTCGTACAGTTTCAGATGCAGCAGGTGGACGTAGCCGATGTGGCAGCCGCACGTCGCGTTGGTGCAGGTCCGAGGCCGCAAGCAGCGCTCGAACCCGGCGTCATAGAGATTGCCCAGCGGTTCGCGGATGAAGTGACAGCGGCGCACCGTCCCATCGCCATCGACCGAGATCACCGTATGTCCGGCACGACACTCCCGGCCGGCACTTGGATGGCGCTGGTTGTTGAACGCGAAGAGTGGATCGATGGTACTCAGCCAGTTCGCTTCTTCTTCCTGGTAATAGTTGGTCCTGTCCTTGTAAGCGTTGACCCAGAGGTAGACGTCCTCGGGCAGTTCTCGGCGTAAGGCTTCGATCTCATCGAAGTGTTCGCGCAGACCGACGACGCCAACGCTGAAACGCACGCCAGAGCGATGCAGATGCTGACATTTCGCCAGGAACTGAGCCCGACCGACCTGGCCGGGATGGAAGGTGGTCCACAGGGCCAGCCGGGTGCGATCGCACGCCTCGATCCAATCCAGTCCGCAGGAGAGGTTGGTCTGGATCGCCACACGCACCACCTGGGGCAATGCAGTCAGCTGGATCAACGCATCATGATACCAGCGGCGTGTCAGGGCCTCACCCCAGGGCGTGAACAGGATGCCGAGCCGATCCTCCGCGGGCCGGCCGGAATCCAGCAGACGAACCGCTCCAGGGCGGCCCGGTCCACCAGTAGCTCGGCGGCCGTTTCCTGACGCTTGGCAAAGGGGCAGTACGGGCAGTCGTAGTTACAGCTGCTCAGCGGTCCCCGATACAGGATCGACAGCGTCAGCGACATGAATAAGACTCCATCCGTTGCCGCACCGTCTCCGAATAGAGGGAGGGACCAATCGCGTCCGATCGTTCCAATCCCGCTTCCGTGAGCAGCAACCGCTTTGCCTCGTGCCGTGCCAGCCCGGCCGGCTCCAGTTCGCGCAGCTCCGGCAGATCCTCGAAGGGATCGCTGCCGAAGCGGTGTTCGTAATCCTCCAGCGACAGGCCGGTGCATTGCAGCAGCGACATCAGGACGTGACGGCGACGCTGTTCCTCGCCGTCGATCCGCATGCCGTGGACAGCGAATCCAAATGCCTCCGCCGGCCGGGCGACGTATGCTTCCAGGATCTCGCGCACCCCTTCGGATCGCACGGCAAATTCGTCCGAGTAGTGCAGACGAGAGGTGTAAGAGCGCACCCCGCAGCCAAGGCCGATCATCCCATCTCTCTGACAGCAGTAGACCGGCCCATCCTCGTCCGGGCTATGCCTGGCACGGAACATGCGCATGGACGTTTGCTCGTAACCCTCCGCACGCAGCAGCGACACGGCCTCGCGGTAGCACTTCAGGCGCAGATCGTCCCAGGTGCGGTGCGATCGTCCCAGGCCGGTCTGGGGTCGGACATAGAGCGGATACAGGTACAGTTCCTCGGGGAAATAACGCAGGGCCGACCGCACCGAATGCAGCCAGGTCGCGACCGTCTGCCCTGGCAGACCGTAGATCAGATCGACGTTCAGCACCGGGAACATCACCGAGCGAATCCGCTCCAGGGCCGACTGCACCGCGGCCAGGCGCTGCGGCCGGCCGACGGCGCTGGTTTCCGCTTCGAGGAAGCTCTGCACGCCAATGCTGATCCGGCTGACGCCCCGGGTTCGCAGCAGCGTCAGCTTCTCCCAGTCGGCAGTCTCCGGCGAGGTTTCGACCGAGGCCGGCACAGCGATGGGGCCGCCGAGCATCTCCTCCGCCAGGTTGCAGAGGCGTTCCAGTTCGCGCAGTTCCAGGGCCGTCGGCGTCCCGCCGCCGATGGCCAGGCGAGCGAACGAGACATCGCCCAGCAGACCACGCACCTGCCGGGCCTGACGTTCCAGCGTGTCCAGGTATGCGTGCGCCACGCCCTCCTTCGGCCGGGCCTGGGTGAACAGGTTGCAGAAGCCGCAGCGCATCTCGCAGAAGGGAACGTGGAAGTACAGCAACAGCGACGAGCGCGGCTCCCCGGCCCACAGTTCGCGGAGGGGAACCGGCTCCGGCAACCGGCGATACGCGGTCTTGTGCGGATACGAGTAGGCGTATCCCTGGTAGGGAGAGCCGGTGGTCAGCACGTCAGCGGTGGCAGTCATGCCGGCACCTGGGGTAGGAGGAACTCGGCGTATGGGACCGTCCAGACAATGGGATGCGCCAGGCGATGGCCGTGGTAGCCGTCCTCGCCGTAGGCGGTGCCGTGGTCGGAACAGACGATGGCCAGGACCGGCGCCCGCCGCTGCAGGGCCGCAAACAGCGGCGGCAGCTGCTGATCGACGTACTCCAGGGCCGCCGCATGGGAAGCGAGCGAATCCTCCAGCGCTCCGGGGAGATAGAAGCGGTTCGGCTGATGCAAGGCCGAGACGTTCAGGAACAGGAACAGTCGCTGCCGCGGCGGCAGCTCGGCCAGCCGATCACAGACGTGGGCGATCTGGTTTCGGGTCGAGTCCGGGTCGGTGACGCTGAACTCCGGACGCCAGACGCTCTCGGCGAAGAGGCCCGGCAGGACGCTTCCGAGCGGGCTGAGCTTGTTGAAGAAGCCGACGCCGCCGACGCAGAGCGTGTGGTAACCCCGACCGGCCAGGCCGGTCACGATGTCTGGGGCGTCAAGGACACAGGTTCGCTCGGTGGTCGTCTCGCTGCCGGGAAAGCGCACCGCGAACAGACGCGGATGCCGGCCTGGCTTGGCAGGCGTCGGCAGAAAGCCAGCGAAAAAACTGGCGTGAGCGGCGAAGGTAAAGCTGCCGGGCGAGTGCCGTTCCTCCCAGCAGCCGCCGGGCAGCAGCGGGGCGAGGTTCGGCGTCCGCCCTCGGCGAAGACAATCGCGGGCCACGTCATACCGAAGCGTGTCGAGAGTGAGCAGCAGGATGTCGTGCGTGCCGACTACCTGGTTCATGTCGATCATGCAGGGGTCTCCCGCAGAATTTTGTCACAAGCCCGAAGCGCCAGCGCCGGGGCCCGTGACCCCACAAGCCCGAAGCGCCAGCGCCGGGGCCCGTGACCCCACAAGCCCGAAGCGCCAGCGCCGGGGCCCGAACGGGACTTGGGTTCACTGACAATCCTGGACGTACTGGGTCGCTCCGAGGAGGCTCTCGTCATCATTGAGCCACCGATTGCTGCCACCTTGACTCCACCACTTGAGCCGCTTTGGATGGGCTGGATTACTGCTTTGCTGTAATTCTTTCAGCTTCCGAGTACACCAGGCTTTCAACTGATCGCGCACGATCTGCGGATGTACCGAGGCGGTGACAACGACATGGACGTGGTTGGTCCGACAGTTCACCGCATGCAAGCGCCACCCGCGAAGCGAGCAGTGTTGTGCGATAGTTTTTTCGACAAGGCTGCGCTGCTGGGAATCGAGTACGCAGGGCTCTTCGGTCAAGAGCGCCCGGGAGACGGCCTGCAAGTGCAAGTCCGGAGCGCGGAACTGCCCGGGCTTGGCGACCCAACCACGTTCATCGCCGGGGAGCCAGGTGCCATAAGTCGTCCACGTTAGAAAGTACGCAACGGGATCACGTCTCGGGATTTCAGCAGTGTCGTCACGCATAGGACCCTCCGAGATCGGCGAAGAAGAGAATGCAGGGTAAGGACAATGTTATTCGTTGCGGCAGCAGAGGTGAAGGGCCCCGGCATGGCGCTTCGGGCTTGTGTGTTCGCCAGCCCCGGCGCTGGCGCTTCGGGCTTGTGTGTTCGCCAGCCCCGGCGCTGGCGCTTCGGGCTTGTGTGTTCGCCAGCCCCGGCGCTGGCGCTTCGGGCTTGTGGAGGAAGATGCCGCCACGAGCATCGTTTGTGCTTGGGCGAAACGGGCCTACTCTTTCTTCTTCTTGAACGCCTTGATCAGCTCGGCGAACTCCGTCTCCCAGAAGGCTCGTTGCGCCAGGTCGCAATCACACAGCAGCAGCAGGGTGTTTTCCTGTCCCTGCAACGCTGCCAGCACCTGGAAGCGCTCGAGGGCTTCGGTGTTGCGGACGTGGAACTTGCCCAGGTAGCCGCGCTCGTTGCCGATGTCGCTGAGGCTGATCTGGTCCTTGCCCGCCTTGGTCTTGGTCGGCGTGACGATCGTGTCGGGGTAGGCGGCCTTCTCCCGCTCCAGGTGGTACTTCCTGGCCAGGTCAAAGGCTTCCTTGACGCCGGGGGCCTTCTCCAGCACGATCAGACAGAAGCTGGCGGCCTTCCCGGAGTGTTTGAACTGGGTGGGATCGTGGCCGACCAGGACCGCACGGGCGTTCGGGTCCCATTTCTCCGGGAGCTGGACCCCCCAGACCTCCTTGACGAAGGGAACCTCATACGGCAGCCCCGGAACGTCCAGGGTGTCGCGCGGCCGGGGGGTTTCCTTCCAGCCGGCCCGCCCATCCAGCAGCGAGAAGTTGGCTCGCAGCTTGCTCCACTCCGGCGCCAGCGTTTCCTTCTGATCGAGCGGACACCAGGTGCAGAACCAGTAGCCGAAGCCGCGATAGCCCAGCACCAGCACCTCGCCGTTCATCGTGACGTTGTCGTTGTCTGTCCCCTGGAACTCCAGATGCAGGGCGACCGGCTGACCGCCCAGCTTGACCGTCGATTTCTCGACCCGCTCCCACTCCAGAGGGTTGAAATGGCCGCGCAGCTTGGTCAGGGCGGTGTCGAACATCTCGGCCTCGGAAGGCAGCCGATGGGTGTAGTCCCGGCAAAACAGGGCCATGTTGTTGTTGGGCTTGCCCCGCGTCAGGCTGAAGTTGACCACCATCCGTGTCACCGCTGTCGAGTTCGGTTTCCAGGTCCCTTCCGGCAGCGCGTAGCGGCAGTTGAACCGTGCCAGGTCCTTGATTTCCGGGACCTCCGCCGTGGTGTGAATCGCCTGAAACTGGTTGAAAAGCCAGATTGCACCCCAGACGGCCCCACCGGCGACGGCGCCGAGGGCCAGCAGGCCCAGCGTCGGGACAATAAAGCGGGTCCAGGAAGGCTCGCGTCTTCCGCTTCCCCGCCGCCGGCCCGTGGGACCGACCGTGGTCGGTCCCGAGGCGAAGTTGAGGTCGGTCTGGGCCTGTTCCGCAGCCACGGGAGTAGCCAGCGGCACCTCGGTCACCGGGGCCGCCAGGGGAGGCGGTGCTGTCGGCAGAGGCGGCGGCGTGGGGACAGCCGGAGGAGTTACCGCGGCCGGGACGGGGCGAGGCGGGGGAGTTGCGGCCGGGCCCTGGGGCCGGGGGCCAACCTGGGTCTGGGCGGGAGCAGTCCTGGGCCGGGGGCCCATCTGGGTCTGAGCGACCGGCCCCTTGGCCCGGGAGCCCAGCTGCGTGGCCGGGGCTGGCACCGGCGCCGCGGGCTGGCTGCGAAACTGGAAAACGGTGCCGCACTTCGGACACTTCACGCTGGCCGCTCCCTTGACGGAATCCTGGGAAAGTGCCTGACCACAGACCGGGTTGGGGCAGACAAATGTCGCTGGCATGGCTGCAAGTACTCGGGTGTGTCCTCGTGCGTTCCACCGTTCTCCCTTCAGTGTAGCTGGCAAACCGACTCGATGCAGCAGGGAAATGCGCCCTGGTCAATCCTGGGCCATGATCTCGATGGCATTGCCGCTGGGGTCCTTGACGTAGCAGGAGCGTGTGCCGTCGCGGTGCGTCTTGAGGGACCCGAACGACTCGGCCTCCGGGCTGACAAAGGCCAGGTGCGGCGGATGCTGCGACGGAATGACCAGGGCCAGCTTCAGGTTGGCGAACTCCAGCATCGCCCAGGTGTCGTCCTGGTAGCTGACCCGGCACTGGAAATGCTGCCGATACCACTCCACCGTCTTCTTGAGGTCCTGCACGCTGATGGCCACGTGATGGATCGAATCCAGCAAGGTCTCGGCCGGTGCGCTCATGGTCCTGCTCCTTTTGCTCGGGCGGGTCAATTCGGGGCGATCCGAATTGGAATGACTTCGGCAACATTATTGTAGGCCGACAGCGATGTTTCGGAGTACGTGCAAGGAACTGCGGCGGCTTCTGGTTGAGGTTATCAAGCCCTGAACGAAGAGAGGCCTGAGCCACCACAAACGGGGCAATCCGGCCGGCGCTGGATGGGCACGACCCGGAAACTCATGGTGCGCAGATCGCACAGCAGCAGCCGGCCCAGGAGCGGCTCTCCCAGGCCGGTCAGGACCTTGATCGCCTCCATCGCTCCCAGGCTGCCGATGGTGCCGGCGACCGCTCCGAAGACGGGAAATTGCCGTTTCCACCCGCTCGGCGGCTCCGGCACCAGGCAGGCCAGACAGGGTGTCCGCCCGGGAACGATGGTGGTCAGCTGGGCTTCGAGTTCGTACATGGCACAATCGACCAGCGGCTTGCCTTGCCGGACACATTCGCCATTGAGCAGCAGCCGTTCGCTGAACAGCGGGCGCAGTCCACCACCAGGTCGGCCGACGACACCAGCCGCTCGACGTTGGCCTCACTGACGTTCTCGGCGACCGCCTCGATCCGCAAGCGCGGACTCAGTTCGTGCAAGCGCCGCTCGGCCGATTCGATGCGCGGCTTGCCGATGCCGTCATGGGTCATCAGCAGCTGGCGGTTGAGGTCGCTGGGCCGGAGGTTGCCGGCGTGGGCCAGGATGAGCCGGCCGACGCCGGCGGCGGCCAGCTGATAGGCCACGTTGCCGCCGACGCCGCCACAGCGTGAGATCAGCACCGACGCCCCCTTGAGCCGTTCCTGGCCCGGGACGCCGAAACCCGGCACCCACAGTTGCCATTCGTAGATCGCTCGTTCCTCTTCCGTCAGCGGCACCGGTTGGCTCATGGCTTGCTACGCCTTACGCTGCCCAGGCGCGGACGGATCGCGGCAGCGGAATAATGGAGGCTGGAGCCGGCCCGGCAGGAACGTCACTCTCGTGCCGGGACTCCTGTTCCCGGTAGCTTACCGGGAACCGAAGCAAGAGGAAATCCTCGACCACCTCAGACGTGCCCCAGACCGGCTCGGCCGTTTCAAACTGGTCCCAGTCCGCATGCACCTCATTCTTGATTTGCTCCAGCAGGTTGCCGACCATGATGGGGTTGATCGGCCAGAACTCCGACGTTTCCAGCTGGGCCAGCAGCTCGGTCCAGTCGCCGTGGCTCCACAGCCGGCCCCGCGTTTCCACCCACAGCCGGGGCTCGCCGCTGGCCTGCCATCGCTGCAGGTTCTTGTACTGCGCCTTCAGTTCCTCCAGCACCCGCCCCACGTCCTCCGGGGTCATCGGCCAGAACTCGGACTGCTGCAATTCCGCCAGCAGGTTGAGCCAGTCCTGATGGTTCCACTCCCCTCGACAATCCTCGACCCACTGCAGCGGCGCCCCGGACTCTTGCCAGCGGGTCAGGTTTTCGTAACGCTCTTTCAGCTCCGCCATCATCTCCTCCACAGCCGGGGGGAACAGCGGCCAGTATTCCGACCGCCGCAGCAGATCCATCAGGGCGTTCCAGTCACCATTGCTCCACGCCCCATTCCGGGTCTGCACCCACCACGCCGGATGGCCCGACTCCTTCCAGCGCTTCAGGTTGGTGTAACAGACCTTCATCTCTTCCAGCACCCGGCCCACCTCGGCAGGCACCATCGGCCAGAACTGGGTCCCTTGCAGCTCGGCCAGCAATTTGAGCCAATCCTGATGGTTCCAGCTGCCCTGATGCGCCACCACCCAGTCCCACGCCTGACCCGACTGCCGCCAGCGCCGCAAATTCTCCGCGATCGCCTTCTCATGCTTGATGCACATGACCCGCACCTCGTTGAAGTCTCTCCCGTCGGCCCGTGCGGACCAACTCACCCAGCAACGGTATCGGCAGGAAGAGTCGAGGCAATTTACTTCAATTGACCAGCTTCTCCAAAATCGGCGAGTGGTAAAGTCAACGCAAGTTCATCCGAGCCGCGCACGCAGCGCAGCGGAGTAAGCGGCCTGCGGGCTCCCGGGGGCCACTTACTCCGCTGCGCTGCGTGCGCGGCTCGGACCGCCCGCCAAAATCGAGAGGGCACCCTTCTGGGATTGGAAGATTGAAGTCAGACACCTACACTACCGGTGTGGCTCTCTCGCTTGCCGTGCGACTCCTGCCTTGATGGACCCCCGACCATGCTGCTGCGCCTGGCCAAACGACTCCTTCTGGAAACCGACAAGCGCCTGCTGTGGAAGCTGGCCTGGAACATGGGCTTCAAGGGGATGCTCTCCATCCAGAAGCACAAGGCCCGCCTCAAGAAGGGGCAAGTCTTTCCGCCGTTCCTCTACGTCTCGGTGATCAACAGCTGTAACCTGCGCTGCCAGGGCTGCTGGGTGGACGTCTCGGCCAAGATGCAGACGATCAGCCCCGAGGCGATGCACAAGCTGGTCACCGAGGCCAAGCAGATGGGCAACGTCTTCTTCGGCATTGTCGGCGGCGAGCCGTTCATGCACCCCCGGCTCTTCGACCTGCTGGCGCCGCACCCTGACTGCTATTTTCAGATCTTCACCAACGGCCAGCTGATCACGGAGCAGCACGCCCGGACCATGCGCCGGCTGGGCAACGTCACGCCCCTGATCAGCGTCGAGGGCAACGAGATCATCAGCGACCAGCGCCGCGGCCGAGCCGGCGTCCTGAGCAAGACACTGCAAGGCGTCCACACCTGCATCAAGCACAAGATCTTCACTGGGGTTTGTACCAGCCTGTGCTCGACCAACATCGACGATCTCTTGACGGAAAAATGGATCGATCGCCTGATCGACATGGGCGTTGCCTACACCTGGTTCCACGTCTATCGGCCGATGGGCCCGGACGCCAGCCCAGACCTGTGCCTGACTCCGGAACAGCAGCGACGAGCCCGGCAGTTCGTGGTCGAGATGCGCGCCAGGAAACCGATCATCATCGTCGATGCCTATTACGACGGCGAGGGTCAGGCCCTCTGCCCGGCGGCGACTGGCATCACCCATCACGTGAATCCGTGGGGCGGGATTGAGCCGTGTCCGATCATCCAGTTTGCACGCGAGTCGATCCACGCTAGCGAGACAGACCAGCGGACCTTGCCCGAGAAGATCATGCAGTCGGAGTTCCTGCGCGACTTTCGCCAGCTGGCGCTGTCCACCACGCGCGGTTGCATCGTGCTGGAGCGGCCCGATTTGCTGCGTGGGCTGGTCGAGAAGCACTCGGCCCGCGACGAGACGGTGCGCGGCACGGCCTTGCAGGAACTGGAAGCGATGCAGGTACGGACGTCGCAGTATCATCCGGGACAGGAAATTCCGGAGAAGAACTGGCTCTATCGGCTCGCCAAGCGGTTCTGGTTCAACGATTTCGGCGGCTACAAGGGCCACGATCACAGTCAGACCTCGGCCCCGGGCCTGCTGCAGCGGCAGCTCAGGCCCCTTGCCGCACCGGCTGTTCCGTACGCCGGACCGGACGCAGCTGTTCCCGCAAGCCCGCAGCCCCAACCGGCGCTGGCCGGGACGTCTTCTCACGATCCTTGAGCAGCGCGTCGATCGCTTCCAGGCGGGGGATCAAGCCCTGATTGTTGGCGATCTGAATGGCCAGGCCCGGACGGGCGTTGGCCTCCAGCAACATCGGGCCGCCCTCGTCGTCCACCACAACGTCCACCCCCACGTAGCCCAGCCCGACCGCCTCGGAGACGCGCCGCGACAGCCGCAGCACCTCCGCCCAGTAAGGCACGCGCATGCCGACCAGCGGCGTGCCGGTGTCGGGGTGCTGGTCGATGAAGCGATTGCGCTGGACCGCGTGGATGGTCAGACCCGAGTCGAGATCGACCCCGGCGCCGATGCCTCCCTGGTGCAGGTTGGCCCGCCCTCCCGATTCCTTGGTCGGCAAGCGCAGCATCGCCATGGCCGGCTCGTTGCGGTACAGGATCACCCGCACGTCGGGAATGCCCTTGTAGCTGATGGCGGCAAAGGCCGGGTGCAGCCGGATGCGCTGCTGGATGATCGCCTCGTCGTTCTGGCCGCCCAGCGAATACATGCCCGACAGGATGTCCGAGAGGTGCTGCCGCATCGTATCCAGATCGATGGCATCGCCATTGTGGCGGAGGTAAACGTAAGGGGCCTGGGTCCCATGGCGGAAGTGCCGTGGGACTGGACCAGGCCGACGGCCCATGACCACCAGGACGCCGCGCCCGGCCGAGCCGCGGTTGGGCTTGATGACAAAGTCCTCACGCTCCCCGAGCAATTCCGGCAGCTGGCGCAGCTGCGCGCAGCAGCTCACGGCCGCATACGTGGCCGGCGTCGGCACGCCGATGGTCCGGCACAGCTGGTGCATCCGCAGTTTGTCGTCCACGATGGGGAACTTCGAGCGCGGATTGTGATCGAGAATGCAGGCGGCATTGCGGCGGTTCATTCCCAGGATGCCGAGTTCCCGCAACCGCCGGGCCGCTGTCCAGATCCAGCGCATGGGCCTGTCTCCTTGTCTCGAAGGGCGTTCGGCGAGCGGCGCGGCGTCAGCCCGCCGGTATTCCGGACGTTACCGGCGGGCTGACGCCGCGCCGCTCGCCTACTCCGTCGGAATCAGCCGCAGCCCCCGCGGACCCAGGGGCCTGTCCCCTCCCCCGGGCGGCGGCATCAGGAAGTCGCGGAACCGCAGCAACTCCATCAGCCGATAGCCGGTGTAACGGCCGATCAGCAGTTGCGCCGCCATGATCAGTCCCAGCAATTCCGGGTAGGTGAACAGCAGTCGCGACACCAGCTTGACACTCAGGACCAGCGAAATGGCCGCCGCGATGGTCAGCGTCGAGAGCAGTGTCTTGAAGGAGCTGCTGACCCCATCTTCCGCCTCCAGCGTCCAGAAGCGCTCCACCATGCCCGTCAGGATGATCATCGGAAACAGGGCGATGTAGCGCGTGGCCGGGAAGTCGTGGTAGCTGCCGACCAGCACGGACAGGATCAGCACCACCACTATCAGACTGAGCATCAGAGCCACCCTCGGCACCTGAAGCAGGTGGTAGGAATTGAGGACGCGCCGCATCAGCCAGCCGACCAGCAGGATGGACACGAAGATCAGCACGCCCGGCCAGCTGCGCAGGTCGCGGAAGGCCAGGCCCACCAGGGCCGGCGCAAAGACACCGAAGCTGGTCATGCCGATCAGGTTGCGGAAGACGCAGATGATCAGAGCAGCCACCGGCAAAAGCAGCAGGAACTCGACCAGGCGCTGCTCGGCGGGCGGCAGCACGTACAGCGACACGGCCCGGAAAAAGGCTTTCAGTCCTGACGCCCCTTCGCGCTGGACGGCCAGGTGCTCGACCAGGAAGGCATAGTCCAGGTCGCGCACCGCCTTGCCGCGGACCAGCGGCTGATCGCCATAGGCCAGGATCAGCGAACTGGACGGGACCTTGCCGAAGTGGCGCAGGCTGGGGCACATCGGCAGCCAGCGCTCGCGAATCCACGCCTCGACCCAGAAATGGGGTCGCTGCTCGGCGCTCTTGTTCAGCAGCAGACCCGCGACCAGCCGGGCGGGGATGCCGCGATTACGCAGCAAGGCCACCAGCAGCCGGCCCTTGGCCGCGCAATCGCCGCCGCCCTCCTTGAGACAGCCCGCCGCGCTGAGGGGCGGTCCGGCAATGCTCGGCTCATTGAGGATGTCGTGTTCGACAAAGCGATACAGGGCCTGGGCCACGTCGGTGGGGTTGACCAGCCCCTGGGTCAGCCGCCGGGCCTGGGCGGTGATCTGTTCGTGATCCGTGTCGCCCTGCGACTCACGGTCGAGATACTCACCCTGCTTGGGAGCGGCGTCCAGCGTATGGGCCACCCGGGCCATGCCCGCGCTGGGCCGGGCGACGCCCATCGTGACCACGTAGTCACAGCGCAGCCGGAACGGCCGATCCTTGTCGCTGACCCGGCAGGTCCAGTAGACCTGTCTCCGGCCGGGCTGCTTGTCGCCGCCGATGCGATGGTTCAGCTGTGCGCTAGCGTACTCTTCCGAAACCAGGTGCTGCCGGCCCACGTCCAGCGGCGCCGCGGTGACCACCCGGCTGTCGCCCTGGGCGATGCCGTTGACCATCAGCACCACCTTCCAGGTGCTCTGGCCCGGCGGGGCCTTGACTTCGTCTCCCAGCACGCAATAGCGGGTCACCATCAGACCCAGCGACAGCACGGCCAGGATGCCGGCGGTCAGCACGCAAAGGGTCGTGCGCGACATGCAGTCCAGTATCCTCCTTGGTCATAAGGCGAACGGCAGGCCCAAAGTAGCCATCACGCTCCGCGTGATGCAGGCTGCATCACGCGGAGCGTGATGGCTACTTTGGGTAGGTTTTCTCCTGCCGCTCGCCTAACAGGCACTCACGGAAGGGCGAGCCGGGAGCGTCAGCTCCCGGATTCTCCAACGAATCGCAAGAATCCGGGAGCTGACGCTCCCGGCTCGCCTCAAAGTTCAATCAAGCCCCACCCCCACGTTCGGGTCGGAATCACGTGGCTGCGGCGTCCAGTTGACGTGAAAGCGCAGTTGCCGGCCGTCCAGGTTGCGGGGCGAGGCCAGCAGGTAGCCGGTCCGACGGCGTTCGTCCCAGAGGAAAACCCACCGCGAGGAGGGCAATCGGCTCCGCAGCGTGGGCACCTTCCCGGTCCGGCCCTGGGGCAGATTGATCTCCGCGAAGACCAGCGGCACCAGCGGCTGGCCATCCTCGTCCGTGCTCTTGTGCAGCAGGCCGGCCAACCGGGCGTTGGCCGGCATTTGCACGTGATAGCTCGGGGCGTCGTTTTTCCAGCCGGTGACCGGCTCATGCTTCTCGGACGGTACGTCCAGCACGATGGTCCGGCCCTGGACCTCGTGCCGGATGATGGGCCGGGCCCCGGGCGGACTGGACGGAGCGGGCAGCTTCAGGGTCGGGTCGCCCCAGAGCGAGAAGGCCCAGGCGGTCCGCAGGTTGGCCCCGGTGCGTTTGGCCTCCTTGCCCAGGCGTTTTTCCTTCAGCAGGGCGTAGGCCAGCAGGAAATTCTTGGCCTGCCGCAGCGAGCCGCCGACTGATTGGCCCTCGTAGGCCAGGGCGTTGAAGAAGGCCAGCGAGCAGGCGCCGCCCGAGGCCGAGTAGGTGCGCGTGGATGAGCCGATCACGCCGACCGCGCCCCGGCTGAGAAGCCCTTGCACCTTGTGGTCCTTCAGGGCGATGCAGCTTTGCAGGAAAGTCAGCGACGGCGGCAACGGTTCATCCCAGGAGGGAAAGTCCCAGTCGCGGATCAGCGGGTTGTGATGACCCTCCCAGAGGAAGATGTCGTGGGCCGGCAGCATCTTGCGCAGCTCGGCGCCGTCCACCTCGCCGCGGAACAGGGCCGTGGTCTGGTAGCCGGCGTTGCGCAATTCCTGAATGGTATTGCGGGTGAACATTTCCAGGAACGGCAGCTCGCCGGTGGAGTTGCTGGCGATCAGGACCCGTCGGGGAGTGCCGGCCTTGTCGGCGCGCGTTCCCAGGAGCTGTTGCCGGGCCAGCAGCAGCGGGATCACCGCCCGGTCCTCGTGGAACAGCCGGCCGACCGCGAAGGAGAACGGCGCTGTGCCGCTGGGTGTCAGTGGCTCCATCTCGATGTGCGGGTCCTTGTCAGTCGGGATCGGGTTGGGCCGTTTGTCCACGGGGATGGCGTTGAGCTTGCCGGCGATCACGATCGATTCCACCCGCCGCAGGGCCGGTTGGCGGACCGCGGCCTCGACCAGGCGGGCCACGTCTTTTCCCTCTTCGCTGGTTAGCAGCAGCGGGGCCCGTTTGCGCAGACAGATCCACGGAGCCAGGGCCGCCATCCCACCCCGGTCGTCCTGATTGTCGAACGGGTTAGCGATCACGAGCGTCTCAATCGGACCCTGTTTCGCCAGGGCCTTGCGATGGGCCCGGGCCACGGCCTGTTCGCCGGCCAGATGGATCGTCTCCACCCCGGGCAGCGACAGATCAAGGTTGGGCGCTTTGCCCACCAGGTAGACCTGACGGGTCTGCCAGCCGGCCAGCCGCTGGCGCAGTTCTTCCAGGTACACTTTGGCGTCCGATCCTCCCTCGGGGACCAGCCAGAGCGGGGCCCGAAGGACGCCGGCCAGGCAGGCGGCCTGGAGCAGCTGGCCGCGTTCCCGCGCGTGGGAGGGCGTTGGACAAAGGACCACGGTTTCCGCCTTCGGGAAGAGCGCGGCGCAGCAGCGTCTCATGAGGCTGCTCCTGCCACGGCAAGATGGGTGTGGTCCGGACTGACAGTCTCTGCTCCAGCTCGAATCGGCTCTCGGGGAATGAGCCGACGGGAATAACCTGGCCGGGCTGGAGGGCCTGGAGAAAAGACCGGGTGTAGGTCGAGAGCCCTGGCGAGTCGAGCAGCACCAGGGCCGGCACCTGGCTGGCGGCGACGAGGGAGGTCAGCTGCACCAGGCTGGGCTCGGGCAGGTCGCGCGCCAGGATGACCCGGCACGGACCAGCGCGGAGCGTTTCACTCAGGACCACTTCAGGCTTATTCGAGCCGACGGTGGCAAGCAAGGGAAAAGCCAGGGCCGCGAGCGTGCCCACCAGGACTATCCGTGCAACCATGCGTATCCAGGAACCGCGGAAAGGAAAGCCGCGGTGGTTCCGACCGCCGCGGCGACAGGGCCGTTGCCCCGCCAATGGAGCTTCCGACCGAGGCACGATCTTGCATCGGCGGGGCCAAAAAGGCAAGGGCAATGGCCCCACGGCAGCGTGAGGCGGCAGGATGGGAAAGACAGAGATGGTTGCCTTTTCAGATCAGACGTCGATCCGCGCCCCGAAGCGGCGCTGCAGCGCCTCCAGGCCCGCACCCAGGATGCGGTTGCCCCGGGCGTTGAGTTGCGTGAGCTGCTGTATGGGGCGCGAGCCGGCCAGGGCCAGGGCGCCGGTATCGCCGACCTCGTTGTTGTCCAGCAGCAGGATCCGCAGCCGGCCAAACGTGGTTTGCGCCAGCATCCGGGCGCCACGCAGGCGGAGTTGATTGGAACCCAGGTCGAGCATCGAAAGGTGTTCCACCAGGGGCGATTCCAGCAGCTGAGTCAGTCCCTGGTCGCTGACAACGTTGCGGCGCAGGATCAGCGTCCGCAGCGGCGCGCGCAGCGGCAGCCGGGACAGCCCTTCGAGAGCGGCGTCGTCGATCCGGTTGTTGCCCAGGTGCAGGATGCGCAAGCCGGACAGCCCCGGAGTCGCAAGCCAGAGGCTCAGGGGAGTGCTGGCCAGCTGGTTGTAACTCAGGTCAAGAAACGTCAGCCGGCCCAGGTAGGGTGAGGCGGCCAGGGCCTCGGCGCCACGCCGGCCGATGCGGTTGATGCTGAGGTCCAGGGTCTGGACGTGAGCCAGCAACGGCGAGGAGGCGAGGGCGACCACGTCGTCGTCTTCCAGCCCGTTGGAACTGAGGTTCAGCCAGACAAGCCGGCCCGGCTCGCGCAGCTGGCCCAGGGCGCGGAAGCCCGCCCCGCGCAGGTTGTTGCCGGCCAGGTCGAGCCAGGTCAGTCGGGACAGTATCCCTGTCCCGGCCAGCCGGTCCAGGCTCTTTTCGCCCAGCGTTGCGTAGGACAGGACCAGTCGGCGCAGGGATGAGCCTGGCAGGGTGGGCAGCAGCCGGCGCAAACCCTCGTCGCCAATCCGGTTGTGTCCCAGGTTCAGGCTGGTCAGCCGGGGCAGCCAGTCCGCCTGGACCAGGGCCGCCAGCGCGTCCTCGCCGCACTGCGCGTAGGCCAGCTGAAGGTCCTTCAGACTATCCAGAGACGAGCGCGCCAGGGCCGTAATGGAGTTCCCTTCCAGGGTCTGGCCGCTCAGCGATAGCCGCCTCAGATGCCGCAGGTCCTGACAAATACGCCACTCACCGCGATTAAAGGGCAAGCCTCTCGCTGACGCCGTCACTGGGTCTGGCGGAGCCGGGTAGTGCGTCGGATAAGAGGCGCTCAGGTCGAGGCTGGTGCAGGCGGCCACGACAGACCTGGGTCCAGCGAGCAGTCGCGGCAGTGCGCTGAGACTCGAACGGATCTCCTCCAGCCAGACCAGCTCGTCAGGCCGGCCACCCCAGTGAGTCAGCTGCTGTAACGCTTCGTCCTGGCTGATGGTGAGCCGGAGCAGACCGCGATGAAAGGACAGATTGCCGGGCAGGTCGCCCAGCGACGCCAGCCAGTCCGGGCCGTGAGCCGCGATCAGGTCGTGTTCCTGGGCTTGCAGCTCGTTGCGGCGAACGTCGAGCGGACTGGTGCGTTCCTTCTGGCACTGCACCCGGATCAGGGAACCACGCGGATCGTCGCGTTCCTCCAGCCAGTCGGCGAAGACCAGCCGCGGCGTGTCGTCGTCGGGGTTCTCCTTGCAGTCCTGAAGAAAGGCCAGTCGCTGCGCTCCGAAGGATGAAGGATGAAGGATGAAGGATGAATCAGAAGCGTCTTTGTCTTTACTCATCCTTCATCCTTCATCCTTCCGAAGGTTAGACCAGCTCGGCAATCGGCTTGCCACTGGTGATCATCGGCGTCGGCCGGCCGGTCGGGTCCTTGTAGTGCAGGTCCTGGGGCAGTCCCAGGACGTGGAACACGGTGGCCATCAGGTCCTGCGGGGTGATCGGCGTGGTCTTGGGCACCTCGGCCCGGGCGTTGGACTCGCCGACCACTTGCCCCATCTTGAGGCCGCCCCCCGCAAGGGCGAGCGTCGAGAGCGGGGCCCAGTGATCGCGGCCCGCGCTGCCGTTGATGCGCGGCGTCCGGCCAAACTCGCCGGTGATGACCAGCAAGATGTCGCGGTCCAGGCCGCTGCGGGTGGTGTCCTCGACAAAGGCGGCGACGGCATGATCGACCTGCGGTCCCAGGTTCTTCATCGCCTGGCCGATGCCGCCGTGCATGTCCCAGCCGCCGAAGTGCAGGGTCACGAAACCGACGCCGGCCTCGCACAGCCGGCGGGCCAGCAGCAGCTGGGAACCCAGACCCTTGCCATAGCGATCGCGCACCCGCGGATCTTCGCGGTTGACGTCAAAGGCCTCGCGGGCCCGGCTCACGATCAGGTCAAAGGCCTGCTGCTCGAAGCTGTCCAGGCCGGTCAGCAGACCGCTGTGGTCCAGCGTCCTGTCCATCGAGTCCAGTCCCTTGAGCAGCGACCGGCGGTCCGCCAGGTTGTCGAGGGTGACCTTGACGTCCATGTTGCGCCGGGCCTGGCCGCCCACGTCGAAGGGAGCGTAAGCCGCCCCCAGCCAGGCGGGACCGTCGCCCAGGGTGCCGTTCAGCCGGACGTAGGTCGGCAGGCCCGTCTCGCGATTGTTGGGACCGCGATGGCGCGCCAGGATCGAGCCGAAACCGGGCTTGATCGGGGCCTGGCCATTGTCGGCCGGCGGGAAGTTGTAGCCGGTCATGACCCAGTGCGTCCCGCCGCCGTGACCGGAGTTGGTGTGTGCGAAGGAGCGGACAACGGCCCACTTGTCGGCTTGCTGGGCCATCTCGGGGAAGACGCCGCCGAACTCGACGCCCGGCAGGTTGGTCTTGACCGAGCCAACCACGCTGCGGAACTCCGCCGGGGCCGACATCTTGGGATCGAACGTCTCGATGTGGGTCGGACCGCCGCCCAGCCAAAGCCAGACAACGGAGGTGTTGCGGGTCGTCTGGCCCTGGGCCGAGGCCTTCGCCCGGGAACGGAGCAGGTCGGACAGCAGCAGACCGCCCGCGCCCAGGGCGCCGATCTTGAGGAAATCGCGCCGCGAGGCGCCGTCGCAGGTGGGTCCTTTACGAGGACCGTGGAACTGGAACATCTGTCACTTCCTTTCTGTGCCCGCGAAGACCACTGCGGAAGGCCAAGGCAGGTAGGATTTGGCCGGCAGTCGGTGGCGGGGCCCCCCTGATGAAAGAAACTTCCTCAAGCCTACGTGGAGTTGCCTGCCGCGTCAATTCAAAAGTCAAGATTGTTTTGACGCGTTGACGCGAACAACTGCGGGCTCCTTCTGGCGTCTGTCACCCTCAAAAAAGTGTGGCGGCAGGCTTGCCTCCTCTCCGAAGCGGAGAGCGGTTGGAGGAGGGGTCTCGTTTGTCGGCTTTATCGCTGGTCCACAGGCCCTTCATGAATGGCAATGGTCCCATTGGCCTTGACGCCCTTTTTCTCGATCTTGTGACCGGACGGATAGAACTCGACTTGCACGTCCACCGTTGCCAGCCGCCCCAGACCGTAATGCCGTTCGGTTTCGCCGTGGCTGCAGTAGCTCTGCGCGGACTGGCTGCTGGCAATGACGACTTGCTCGTACCAGAGCAGTTTTTGCGTTCGCGGCTCGTACAGGCGGATCTTAGCACCGGCCGCCCCCTTGTTGCCGGGCAGACCGATCGGCCGCACGCGCACCCAGTTGTTGTCGCGAGACAGGTTGTTCTGGTAGACGGCAAAGGTGTGCTGCTCTCCCGTCGAGACGTAGCCGATGATGTCGAGCAAACCATCCCCGTTGATGTCGCCAAAACAGAGGCCATCGTCCACCGAGGCAACAGACAGGTCCTTGATGCCCCATTGGGCGTTCACGTACTGAAAATGGCCGCCCCCGGTGCCGCGCAGCACCCACAGGAACTCCTTGCCGTTCCAGAGAAGATCGGGAACGCCGTCGTTGTCGAAGTCGGTCATGACGGCCAGGCCCCAGGAGGCCGCACGCGGCAAACTCGCCGCCCCCAGGCCAGTGATGGCGCCCGGGAGCCGGGTGAACCGGCCCTTGCCGTCGTTGAGATAGATTTCCGGCTTCAGGTCTTCGAGGACGATCAGGTCGGGGAAACCGTCGTGGTTGACGTCGGCAACGCCCTTGATCGCCAGGTCCTTGCCGCTCAGACCGCTTTCCCGGGTCACGTCCTGGAAGTTCATCTGGCCGTCATTGCGGTAGATCCGGCTGGTGCCCTTGCTGTTGCCGAAGTGGCCCCATTCGACCAGGAAGTCGATGGCACCGTCCCCGTTCAGGTCGATGGGCAGACACAAGGTCTCGGCCCGGACGGTGTCTCCCAGGACCAACCGCCGGGCCTCCGTGGTGAAACCGCCCTTGCCGTCCGCCAGATCGAAAGCGAGCAAGCCGCGCGCGCCGCGAACCCAGTCGATCTTGCCGTCCCGGTCCAGGTCGATCATCGCCTGGCGCCGGGCCGTGTTGGCCTCGCGCCGGATCGGGGTCGGCTCGAACTGGAGCATTCCTGGTCTGGATTTGTTCAGCCACCACTGGCTGCCGCCGTCCTGAAAGGTAAAGCTCAGATCAACCTTGCCATCCTCATTGAGATCGTAGGCCAGGCGCAGCTCGGTCGGAGGGTAGCTCCCCGGGGCCCGCTGGAAATGGCCCTTGCCGTCGTTGAGGGCGGCAACGGAGCCGCTTTTGCGGAGTCCGGCGCGCTCATGAAGAAGTCCAGGTGCCCGTCCCCATCGAGGTCGAGGAGGTGCAGGCCCGACAGCCACCAGGTCGGCGTCGCGGCATACTTGGCAGCGACAATCTCCTGCAGCCCGGATTCGCGTGTGACGTCCACAAAGGAGCCGTCGGGCCTCGGCCCGGCAACGACCGTCTGGTTCACGACACGGGACTCCTGGCCAGCAGTTCCCGGCGAGGGGGCCTGGACTGCGGGGGCAGGGAACACGGTCGTCCAGACCACTGCGGCGCCAAGGACCGCGAAGCTCAGGACCAGCGACGCCAGCACGCTCAGTTTCAGCGGGCCCAGCCCCGTCGCCCGGGCCCCAAATTCGGCCAGCTGCAGCACCTGGGCAGGAACGGTCCCGGCCGCGGACCCGGAAGCACTGGCCGCGACCTTGAGGGTGGCCACGGTTAGCTGGGCGGGCAAGGCGGCGGCACTTTTGCTCTGCGAGAGGGTGAGGGCCAGCAGCGCCGATGAGAGTTCGACGCCGCGGCGCAGAAGCCGGGTGCGCAGCAAGTTCCGGCCTCGCTCCAGTCGGCCCTTGAGGACGTTCAGCGTCCAGCCCAGCTCCTCCGCCGCCTCGTCGCGTGTCTTGCCGGACAGGCAGCACAGCACCAGAGGGGCGCGGTATCTTTCCGGCAGCTGCTGGAGTTCCTCGTCCAGGGCGCTACGCACCTCTTGCCAGGAAAGGGCATCCGGCTCGGCCCGGACGCAGATCGCTTCCTCGGAGAGTGCCTCCGCCTTCCGCCGGGCGATTTGCCAGCGCAGCCGCTGCGCCAGCCGGAATGCGACCCTGTACAAGTAGCTGTGCAGCGATTCGCCGCGCTGGATCGTGTTCGCTTTTTTCACCAGGACCAGAAAGGTGGCCTGAAAGGCGTCTTCCGCGTCATCCTCGTTATGCAGCACCCGACGGCAGACGCTCAGGACCATCGGCCCATGCCGCTGCATCAGCGTGACGAGGGCCTGTTCGTCGCGCCGGCTGACCAGGTCGCTCAGCAGGTCGTGGTCGGCCGGCGGAATCGAGTCACGGTCCCCCAAGCTCTGGAAGTAGCGAAGGACAGCTCGTAGCGATTGGTTGTGCATGATCTTATTCCCTGCCCGGCTTGGCAGGCGGTTTGGCATCCCAGAAAAGCGTGACAATCAGCTGTTGCCCCTTGCCGGAGAAGAACGCCGCCTGTTCGCTGGCGTCATCGTAACAGAACCCGTAGGCTTTGTGGTCGATGCTGTGTTCATGGAAGAACCGGGAATACCAGTTCGATGGTTCCGCCTGATAGAACTTTGCGGGATTCTTCCAGTCGGCGGGGTCGGCCAGCACGTGGCGGTTGATGGCGGCGCAGAACTGCGGATTGCTGCCGAGTACCCCGGTGCCCAGAAAGACGTCCTGGGTGCTCGGCTTGCTGCCGCAGCGGATCGATTTGCCGCCGTCAACAGGAGTGAAGATCAAGGCCCCCTTCTCCACCTTGCCGGTCCATTTGCCGCTCGGGGTCTTTTTCTCCTGAGCATAGGTGTCCCACACTTCCGCCACGTACTTGTCGAAGTACTTGCCGTTGGGGACCATCCTTGCCGAAGCCGGCCCGGCATGGGGACAGGATCCAGAAGTCGCCCTTGACGCAGGCCTTGAATTCCTTGGGGGCCTCCTTGCGAAACGCCTCGAAGAGCTTGCTGCGCGATTCGGTGATGCCGGCCTTTTTGTTGCCCAGCTCGATGGTCAGCGGGATGCAGAACGCGTCCACCTGCGTGGTGTTGCCGTGCCAGGTGTCCTTGCCGTAGGCGTACTCGATGAAATCCCAGTAGGCCTGGCGATCATCGAAGTTCCTGGGAGCAGCGCCGAGGCGGAAGTAGACCCGGCCGTTGCCGTTCGGGCAACGGACGGCAGGCTCTTTGACGAAGGAGTGCCATTCCCGACCGCCGTTGAGGCTCCAGAAGCATTGATCGTCAGCGAATTTGCCGTTGGTCTGGTTGACGAACTTGTAGCTCAATCCCTCGGCCTTTGCGGGCCCATCCGCAGGGATGGCAGACGGCAAGGGCAGGCAGAGGCCAACCCCCGCGGTGCTCAGGCCCTTGAGAAAAGTCCGTCGGGTCGTCATGGCGATTCTCCTCGATTGGAGGTTGAAGGTTTGCCCTGGTTCAATCCAGCTCGATGTTGCAGACGTTGCTGCCGCTTTTCACTTCAAACGTTTTTCCCGACTCTTTCAAGTCCACGTAGCGTTCCGGGATCGGAACGTGTTCGGCCAGTTTGGCTTCGTACTGCTTGTACTCCGGGCTGTCCTTGTCCCCTGCCTCCGGAGGCCGGGGTGGGGAATTGCTAATCAGGATCGTCACCGGACCGATTGGAACGGTGGGGGCCAGATAGGTTCCGTTGGCCTGAATGTAGACGGGCGGGGTCGCATGGTTGGTCTGATCCACGAAAATGACCGTGCCGGAGGTCACGGGCTTTCCCTGGAGCTTGACGGTTCCCGAAACCTTGGCGGTCCGGGCACAGCCACCCAGGCCCAGCGCCAGCAAGCCAAGGAGGACCCCGAGAAACAACCGGTTGCAGCTGGAAAAGAGTCGATTCATTGCGGCGTTCCTTTGCAGGACGGCTCGGCTGGCGGCGGATCGGTTTCCCGCGCTTGGCCAGCACGCGGGAGCGAGTCACCAGCCGGCTCCCAGGGTGTCGCTGGCAGCGGGGGTGCAGGCCGCCCACCAGGTTGTGAGGGGGATGGAGTTGGCGACGGTCCGGCTGCTGCCATCCGCCAGAAGCACGCTGATGCCGGCGACGTGCGGTGACGAGGGCCAGGTATAGGTCACGCTGGCCTCCGCTGGCATCGCTTGAAAGGTGACGCCGGCCAGGTCGCGGTTCCCGAGGATGGCGAAGTTCGGGGCGTAGGTGCTGTTGTAGCTGAGGTTACGGCCCCAGACAGCGCCGCCGTTGGTTTTGTCGTTGCCGTATTTCTCGGTGAAGATAATGGTGTTGGACGAGCCGTCCGGGATACTCGTCGGCAGCCGGGCAGCTCCTTGACCGCCGTTGACCGTTTGCCCGCCGCCGGCAGCGACGGTCCCCGTGGTAACGCCAAACACCTGGCCGTTGGCGACGTAAGTGGAACACGCTGGCCAGGGCCCCCCCGCCGCGGCGCCGCTGACGTTGGAGTAGGCCTGGGTCATTGCCAGCGGTATTCCGGTTGGGTTGAGACTGGGATCGGAGGGACAGACGAACGATTTGACCCCGGTGAGCGCGGCGGCTTTCCCCGCGGGATAATTCGAGGCGTTGTAGTCGGTGCCGGCCGGATCGGCAGCGCTCTGGTAGAGGGCGGCCTGCTCCAGGTAGGGAAGCAGCCAGAAATGGATGTGGTTGTTCATCGTGCCCCCGTAGGTCCCGAACAGGGGCGGGAACTCGGCATGGGCGTCGTGGCAGGCGAGGGCGGCAATGCCGAGCTGGTGGAGGTTGTTCAGGCACTGCGTCTTGGCGGCCGCCTCGCGGACTTTCTGGACGGCGGGCAGCAGCAGACCGATCAGGATGGCGATGATGGCAATGACGACCAGCAGCTCGATCAGAGTAAATGCGGGGCGCGAGCGGTTCGGGGGGCATTTCATGGAAATCTCCGGGGAAGAGGACACAGAGATTACTTCATCAGGCCTCGGCATTGATGAGCCGGGTGGCCTGTTAGGAGCCTCAGCGAGAGTTGGCACCTTATGGAGACACAATCGCTCCGGGGCAGCAACGGAGGTAATGAGGCTCCACGAGGAAAGAGACACCAGGGGCGAGCGCGGCACGATTTTTCTTCACGGAATTGTCAAAAAGGCTGTGGCAGGCGCCGCAACGATGTGGAGAAGGCGAGCGGCGCGGCGTCAGCCCGCCGGTAAAGGCCCTCACCGGCGGGCTGACGCCGCGCCGCTCGCCTTGCCGTTAGTTCCTCTTACACAGTCGGCAAGCTCCACGGTGCCCGGTAAGGCCGGCTGAGCATCGCCGCCGCTTCCTTGTCGCCGACAATCTCTTCCTTGACTGGGTCCCAGGTGATCTTTCGGCCGGTCCGGAGTGCAATGTTGCCCAGGTGGCAAACCGTGGCGGAGCGGTGGCCGATCTCCACGTCGCAGATCGGCAGTTTCCGCGACCGGATACACTCCAGCCAGTTGCCGTGGTGGTTGTTGCTGACGTACAAGTGGACGGCGCTGTCGCCCAGCTTCTGCTTGATCAGGTTGGCGGGCGTGGAAGAGAGCTTGCCCCGATTGACGAAGATGCTCCCCTTGTCGCCCTCGAAGGTGGTGCCTCCGGTCTGCCCCTTGCCGCACAGGAGCGTCACGCCATTGGCATACTTGTAGACCAGCTCGAACGACTCGGGGACCTCGTACCATTTCTCCTTGTGGTAGTGAGCCTTCCCCTCAATCGAGATCGGGCCGCTGTCGTCCATGCCCAGGCCCCACTGGGCGATGTCCAGGTGATGGGCGCCCCAGTTAGTCTGCTGGCCGCCGGAGTAGTCCCAGAAAAAGCGGAAGAGGTAGTGGACGTGCTTCCTGTTGTAAGGGCGTTTCGGAGCGGGCCCCAGCCAGAAGTCATAGTCCAGTTCGGGCGGCGGATCGCCGTCGGGCACAGCGGGACCATCGAAGTTGACAGGCGGCAGGCCGACCTTGACCGTATGCACCTTGCCGATGACGCCGTTGCGGACCAGCTCGCACGCCTGGCGGAAGTTGCTGCTGGAGCGCTGCATGCTGCCGGTCTGGACGATGCGCTTGTGCTTGCGGGCGGCCTCGACCATGACCCTTCCCTCCTGCACGGTCAGGGTCAGCGGCTTCTCGCAGTAAACGTCCTTGCCGGCCTGGCAAGCGTGGATGGTCGGCAGGGCGTGCCAGTGATCGGGCGTCGTGACAATCACCGCATCGATTTCCTTGCTGTCCAGCAGCTTGCGATAATCGCTGTAGGCGGCACAGCTCTTCTTGGTTGCCTTGGCGAAGGTCGCCTGGGCGTCCTCGAGATGTTTCCGATCCACGTCACAGACGGCCACGACGTTCTTGAGGACCCGGCCGAGGTTGTAAGTGCCCTGGCGGCCGACTCCGATCGAGCCAATGCGGACCTGGTCGTGAGCCGGCTCCGCCAGGGCGCCGGCCATCATTGCTCGGGCCAGGCTGGCGGGCAGGGAGGCAAAGAGGCCGGCGGCAACGGCACTGCCTGCGGCCTGTCTGAGAAAGTCACGGCGGGAAGACATTGGGGGCGTCGAGTGCATCGGTGAAACTCCAGGGGTGTTCGTTGGGGACTCCACACAGTTTACACGATTCCCGTTCCTCGGGGGACAGCAAATCACTGGTTTTTCAGCCAGGTGTCGTAGGCGTGCTTCCGCGGGCTGACGTACTTGTAAGTGTCGAACACCGCTCCGTTGCCAAGGATTCGCGGGTCCTGGTCCTTGCGGAGGGACTCTTCCATTTCCTTGCGGAGTTCGGCCATGATCCTGGCGGACGCAGGCTCGGCAGCCAGGTCCTTGACACAATCGGGATCTTTGTCCACCCGGTACAGTTCCTCGGCGGGTCGTTTGCCGAAGCAGAGCTTGTAGTAGCGATTGAAGCTGCTCAGGATCAGTTCTTTCGTAGGTCCGTCGTCGCAGTTGCGATAACCCGTCTCGGGATTGCCGACCGGCCAGCGGTCGGGCTCGTAGTTGCGGACGTAGAGATACTCAGGAGTCCGGATCGCCCGCACCGGGTAGCCCCAGTCGTTGGGCCGGCCAATGTCGTGACGCTCCTTGCCGATCACCATTCGGTTGCGGGTCCTGTCCACCCAGCCGGACTCCGGGGAGCGGAGCACGTCGGCGAAGCTCTTGCCGCTCACCGACGCCGGCGCCTGCACGCCGGCCACTTCCAGGAAGGTGGGAGCAAAGTCGCGGACGTTGATGAAGTCGTTGACCGTCCGCCCAGCCTTGATTTGCCGGCCCCAGCGGATCGCCAGCGGTATGTGGAAGCCGTGTTCGTAGATCTGTCCCTTGACCCGCGGGAACGGACAGCCGTGGTCGGACGTGACCACGATCAGGGTGTTGTCCAGTTCCTTCGCGTCCTCGAGGGCCTTGAGGATTCTGCCCAGATGGCTGTCGAACCATTCGACCTCCATCGCATAGTCGAGGAAGTCGCTGCGGACGACCGGTCGAGTCTGGGAGATAGGCCGGCAGTACGACGTCCGCCAGCTTCTTTCCGGCACGCACTCCGGCTCCGGGCTCGTAGACGCGGTGCGGCTCGTGGCCGCCGTACCAGAAACAGAACGGCTGGCCGGGTTTGCGTTTGCTCGAGGAAGTCCTGCGAAGTTGCGAGCGTAATCGACGGGCGAAATGCCCTGGATCGCGGGTTTGCTCTTGTACTGGTTGAAGTCCGGCCCGGCCGGGTTGCGCGTGAAGCCGCCGGCCTTGAAGTCGCCCGGGCCCCAGCCCTTGCCGGTGTAGCCGACGGAATAGCCGGCCTTCTCCAGCAGATCGGGGTAGACAGCCCACTTGGCCCGGAAGATGCCGTTGTGGCAGCAGGCTTCCTCCAGCTGCCAGGTGTTGCGGCCGGTCAGGATGCTGGCCCGGCAGGGGCTGCACTTGGGGTTGTTGGTGAAGCAGTGCTGGAACAGCACGCCTTCGCGGGCCACGCGGTCAAAGGCGGGGGTTTTCACCCAGGTGCAGCCGTGGACGCCGGCATGGCCGTAGCTCCAGTCGTCGGCGATCACGAACAGCACGTTCGGCCGGGGCTGGTCCGCGGCCCGTGCGGGGGCAGCGAGGAACAGTCCGAGAAGGGCAGAAACAGCTGTCATCACAGAAGCGGGTCTCGACGTCATTGGGTGTTCTCCATCGACCAGCCTCATTGTTGTTGAAGCGTCAGCATGACGGCCCGCACGTCGATCACCTTCTTGCCGGGAACTTCCAGGGCCCGCAGCGTCAGCAGGCCGCGCCCCTTCTCCAGCGACAGCACACCCAGCCGCAGCGGCTTGAAGTCCTTGACCAGCGATTCGCCTGCCCGCGGCACCCGGTCGTGTTCCGCCCCGTGCAGCGGCGGATCGTGGGCCTCGGTCACGACGCCGGCCAGCCGGCTGTCCTTGAAGCTCAGCTCGATGCGTCGCGCCGACGTTCTCCTTTGGCACAGGTGTAATCGACAACCACCTCGTAGTTGCCGCTCGTGGCCACCTCGATGTCCCAGGTGATGCGGTCGTCGGTGCTGGTCCAGTTGGTGAAGAAGGAGCAGTTCGGCGCGTTGGCGCTCCGCTTGACGTTGCCGTGCGGCAAGGCCGTCGCGGGCCGGCAGGGGGGTCCACGGGAAAGGCAGGGTAGCCGACCGTGAACGGCCGGTTGTCGCTCTTCAGCTCTGCCAGCACGTCGCGCTTCCAGCGGGCGACCGCCTCGGACAGGCGGGCCGCTTCCCGGGTTGCTCCTTGGTCGATGTCGCGCTGCTGGCCGGGATCTTTGGTCATGTCGTACAGCCGGCCCATCGCATCCAGCCGATACTGCTGGCTCCGCACGCTGACCTGGCCGTTCCAGTGCGAGAAGATCAGCCGCTCGGGCCAGGCTTCGGCTGCCGACCCAGCAGCAGCGGAGCCAGGCTGACGCCCGTCGAGCGGCTTGCCTCCCTTGACGGGAACGCCGGTCAGCTCGGCGAGCGTCGGCAGCAGGTCGATGGCGGCGGCGATGGGCGCGACCTTCGTCCCCGGCTTGACGTGGCCCGGCCAGCGCAGCAGCAGCGGGGCACGCACTCCGCCCTCGTCGGTCGAGCCCTTGCGGCCGCGCATGCCGCCGTTCCAGCGCCAGCTGTTGGGGCCGTTGTCGCTGAAGTACAGCACAATGGTATTGTCCGCCAGCTTCAGTTCGTCCAGCTTGCTCAGCACCCGGCCGACGTTGTCGTCAATGTTCTCGCACATCGCCAGCGCGGCCCGGGTCATGGCCGGCTCTTCGCGCTCCGGACCCTGGTGAGCGCAGCTTCAGCTCCCGGTCTTTGGCGGCATCCCACCAGCGATCCGGGACTTGCATCGGAGTATGCGGCGTGTTGAAGGCGACGTAGCAGAAGAAGGGCCGTTCGCGGTCCTTGCCGAGGAAGGCCATCGCCTGGTCGGTGAGGTCATTTGTGATGTAGCCCTTGCCCTGGATGGGCTGGCCATTGTGCTCCAGGGGCGGGTCGAAGTAATCGCCCCAGTGGCCGGAGGTGAAGCCGTAGAACTCGTCGAAGCCACGGGCATTGGGATGGTAGGGATACTGGCTGCCGTTGTGCCATTTGCCGAAGATCGCCGTACGGTAGCCGGCCGCCTTGAAGTGATCGGCGATCGTCTTCTCGTCGAGGTCGAGGCGTTCGCCGCCGGTCGAGACGTTGAAGACGCCGCCGCGCGGATGATAGCGGCCGGTGAGAAACTCGGCCCGCGTCGGCGAACAGACCGGGCAGACGAAGAAGCGCTCGAAGAGGGCCCCGTCGCGGGCCAGGCAGTCGATGTGCGGCGTCCGCAGGTTCGTGTTGCCATGCACGCTCAGGTCGCCCCAGCCCTGATCGTCGGCGAGGAAGATCAGTACGTTGGGCCGGTCGGCGGCGCCTGCCGGAGAGGGCCAGAGGCAGGCCAGGGCAAGGGCGATGAGGAGCAGGAAGCGAAAGACGGTCCGGCCCGTTGAGATTGGTGTGTGCTGCATGGGATACCTTTTCTGGTCGTGAGCAGAACCCCTCCCCCAACCCCTCCCCGAAGCGGGGAGGGGAGCAAGACCGCAGGCTTCTAACTCCCCTCCCCGCTTCGGGGAGGGGTTGGGGGAGGGGTTGTCTTTTGGCTCTCGCTGCTGTTCTCCGGGCGAACAACAGTGGCCAGGACCCACTCAATCTCCTTGACGCAACCCGACAGTGACACCGCGGCCATCTGGTAGTTGGTATGGTCGCTCACCCGCTTGTAATTGGCGGCGAAGAACTCCGCCACGCGCCGCAGCTTCGGCAGTTTCCCCTTGATGCGGTGCAGAAACTCCTTGCTGTCGCCGCGCTGGGCGGCCGGCTCGACCGCCCGGACGTAATCGAAGATCATCCGCGGCACTTCCAGGAACTCCTCATCCTCCTGGATCTCGTCGGCGTGCTTGAGGTACGTCCGCACCATCCACGCATGGGCCAGGATGACGTTGAGCCGGTCGATGGCTTGCTCGGGCGTCACGGCGAGGCCTCGTGGAGTGTTGGAGCAGCAACCGGCTGCGCTGGCTTGGGCCCCACCGCGGGAGCGGATTCGGACAGCTCCTTGGAATACAGCACCAGAGCGGCGCCCAGGCCGACCAGGACGATGCCCAGCCACAATGTCCAGTGAGGCATGATCAGTTCCGTCTTCCAGGGATTCCCCACGACGGGATGCCAGACCATGCTGACCAGGGTGTTGATGATCGGGGCCAGGCCGAAGATCAGCGGCGCGATGTACAGCTTGTAGGTCGCCGGCGGCCGACCGGTCGCCTTTGCCGCCTCGATGGCCGCCTTGGTGGCGAAGATGACGCAAATGGCCCCGATGGCCCCGGCTGCTCCCGCCAGGCCGGACAGGGTCAGGCCCGTCGCCGATTTCCAGTTGGGCTGGGCCGCGGCCGGCGTCAGGTACAGGTAGATGCCGGGAAAGACAATGGCGATGATGAAGTAGCTCACGCCCACGCACAGGATGGCCGCCAGCCGGCTGGCCGGTTTGCCGCCCAGCTCGCTGCCGCCGTAGAAGATCAGCGGGACGTAGGTGCCCCACGACAGACCCGCCAGGGCCACGAACAGCAGCCAGGGATGCTGCCCCTTGAAGCCGGTGGTGATTTCCTCCATCAGCGTCGGCCGCTGTTTTGCTGGGGCTTCTGTCTGGGTGGTCTGGGCGACCGGTGGTTTCTTTTCGGATAGCTCCTTCGAGTAAAGCACCAGGCCGGCTCCCAGACCGACGAGCAGAATGCCCAGCCACAGAAGCGGATGAGGCGCCGACCAGCCAAAATGCAACGGCCGACCCTTGGCGGGGTGCCAGACGGTGCTGACCAGGGTGTTGATGATCGGGGCCAGGCCGAAGATCAGCGGCGCGATGTACAGCTTGTAGACCCCAGTATCCGGCAGGTCCTGAGCTTTTGCCGCGGCGAACGCCGCCATGGTCGCGAAGATGACGCAGATGGCCCCCAGGGCGCCGGCCGCCCCGGCCAGGCCCGAGAAGAACAGACCCGTGAAGCTGCGCTCGGGCCGATCCTTGGCGGGCAGCCGGATCAGGTAAAAGAGCGGGTAGAGGACGCCGATGATGAAGTAGGCGATGCCCACGCACAGGATGGCGAGCAACCGGCTGCTCGGCTTGCCACCCAGCTCGTTGCCCCCGGAGAAGATCAGGGGAACGTAGGTCCCCCACGACAGACCCGCCAGGGCCACGTACACCAGCCACAAATACCTACCCGCCATTCCTTCTCCTTGTCGGACTGATTTCGAGGATGGTTGCAGGCCCCGAGGAACCAATCGCTGTCTCTGGGCCCCCTGAGGGATGGTCGCTCCCGGTCATCCGAGGGTGTTATAGGGAGTCCAGGGCGGGAAGGCCGCGTTTCTGTCCCCGTGGGTGCGCTGCGCGACCCACGGCTGGGATAGGCAACCCCTTCGGGGTAGGAAGACAGGCCCCGAGTTGTCTTCCTACCCCGAAGGGGTTGCCTATCCCAGCCGTGGGTCCGCAGCGCACCCACGGGACTCAGCTCATCAGCTTGCGAAACTCCTCGAACAGATAGCCGCTATCGTGCGGTCCCGCCGACGCCTCGGGGTGGTACTGGACGCAGAACAGCGGCCAGCGGCGGTGGCGCATCCCCTCCAGGGTCCGGTCGTTGAGGTTGACGTGCGTCTCTTCCAGGTCAGGCGGCAGCGAGTCGCGGGCCACGGCGAAGCCGTGGTTCTGCGTGGTGATCTCGACCTTGCCTGTCCGCTCGTTCCGCACCGGCTGGTTGGCGCCGCGATGGCCGAACTTCAGCTTGAACGTCTTCGCTCCCAGCGCCAGACCCAGCAATTGGTGGCCCAGACAGATCCCGAAAATCGGCTTCTTGCCGACCAGGCCGCGGATGGTGTCGATGGCGTAGCCCAGCGGCTCGGGGTCGCCGGGACCGTTGGACAGGAAGATGCCGTCGGGCTTGCAGGCCAGCACGTCCTCGGCGCGGGCGGTGCCGGGCAGCACGGTCACCTTGCAGCCGACCTGCACCAGGCAGCGCAGGATGTTCCATTTCATGCCGTAATCGAGGGCGACGACGTGATGCGTCAGCGGTCGGGACGGCAGGTAGCTGACCAGGGAGTTGGTGAAACCGTCGCGCCACTCAAACGGCCGGGCCGGCACGACCTCGCGGACCAGGTCCCGGCCGACGATGCCGGGGCTGGTGCAGGCCTTGTGGATCAGCGAGGCGTCGTCGAGGTCGGTGGTGGACAGGATGCCCTTCATGGCCCCACGGACCCGCAGCCGGCGGACCAGGGCGCGGGTGTCGATCCCTTCCAGGCCGATGACGTTGTTCTGCCTGAGGTAATCGTCCAGCGACACCTGGGAGCGGTAATTGCTGGGGTAGCGGGTCAGCTCCCGGACGACGAACCCCTCGACCTGGGGCTTGCGCGATTCCTGGTCATCGGTGTTGATCCCGTAATTGCCGATGTGCGGATAGGTCATGGCGACGATCTGTCCCTTGTAGGACGGATCGGTGAGGACTTCCTGGTAGCCGGTCATGCTGGTGTTGAAGACCACCTCGCCGGCGGTTTCACCGGTTGCGCCGAAGGCCCGGCCGACGTACGTGGTTCCGTCTTCAAGGGCCAGCTTTGCGGGAAGGACAGGCATTCGTCTCCTCGGGTCCAGGGGCGGGCAACAGGGCAAGCGCGAATCGGTTTCATTCTACGGAAAAACCTGCAGCGCAGGGATAGCAGCGGAGCGTTACGAGCGCAGCGAGGGGCAACGCGGCGAACCCAGGACGATGACCTCGTTCGCGTGGCCCACGGGCAGTTGCCGGCCAGCCGTCGCCACGCTCACGCGCTGACGCTCATCTGCTCCTGAAGGATCGCCCACGTCCCATCGCCATGCACCTTGAGCAGCAGGTCGTGATACTTCATCAGCCCTGGATCAGAGCCCGTGCTGACGTAGGTGATCCCCGAGCGGGCCAGGGCCTCGTACAGCCGCCTGGTCCGTCCCGCATCCAGGGCGCTGGCCGCCTCGTCGAGGAAAGCGAAACGCGGGCTCGCCAGCAGCAATCCCGCCGCCGCGACCAGTTGCTGGTCGCCCAGGGACAGGACGTTCGACCAGTTGCAGGCCACGTCCAGACCGCCGGTGCGCTCCAGGATCGGCTCCAGACCCAGTTCCTTCAGCACCGCCAGCAGCCGGCTCTCGGGAGTGGGTCCCTTGACGGCGTGCAGGAGCTGTTCGCGGAGCGTGGCGGCCGCCAGGAACGGCTTCTGCGGCAGGAACATCACCTCGGCCCGCGACGGACGGACGATCCGGCCGCGACCCTCCCGCCAGAGCCCGGCGGCGGCCCGCAGCAGGGCCCCTGGTCCGGCGCCCTGCGGGCCCTGGATGAACAGCCGATTGCCCGGCGGCACCTCCAGGTCAAGGTTCTGCACCAGGGTCCGGCCGTCGGCGGCGGAGTGCAGCGTCAGATCCTCGAAGGCCAGCCGTTCGTCCTGCTCCTCCACGGTCAGTTCCGGACTGCCGGCGGTGTGGACCTCCTCGATGGCCTCGGTAATCGAGCCCAGACGCTCGATGTCAGCCGCGAAGCCGCTGATCGGCTGGAACTGGGTCACGATCACCGAGAACGCTCCCAGGACGTGGCCGAAGGCCATCGCCGCCTGCGTCACCGCGCCGAACTCGATCTGGCCGGCGATGAACAGGGGGGCCACGATCAGCAGCGGGATCAGCTGGGTCAGGTAGTCGTAGCCGTTCTTGAAGAAACCGAGGTTGCGGTTGATGCCGATGATGGTCTTGAAGGTGTCCATCATCTCCTGCAAGCGCGACCGCACCCGGGCGTTGCCGTGGGCCTCGCCGCGCAGCAGGGCCATCGGCTCGGCGTTCTCGCGGATGCGGATCAGCTCGAAGCGCAGGTCGGCCTCCTGCTTGAGGCGCAGCACGTTCAGCTTCACCAGCCGCCGGCCCAGAAGCAGGGTCAGCACCGAACCGATGCAGGCATACCCGGCCGCTCCAACGAGCAGCCAGGGGGTGATCGACCAGAGGATGCCGCAGAAGGCGCACAGCGTGATGGCCGCGTTGAGCAGGATCAGCAGGAACGACAGCGTGGTGGCGGTGAAGGTGCGAACGTCCTCGGCGATGCGCTGGTCCGGGTTGTCGATGTCGCCCCGGCCTTGCAGGTGGTAATAGGCGTTTCGTGCCAGGTAGCGGTCGGTCAGGTTTTTGGTCAGCCACTCGCGCCACAGCAGTCCAAGGCGTTCCTCGACGTAGCGGTAAAAGGTCGCCACGATTGTGGACAGGACAAAGACCCCGACGTACAGCGCCCCCAGAGTGTGGAAGCCGGAGCCGTTGCGCTCGGCGATGGCGGTCATGAAATCCCGGCCGACAAAGCTGTTGACGACGTTCAGGCCGCTCACCGCGAACAGCAGAGCGATCAGCAACCCCAGCAGGCCCAGGGCCCAGCCGCGGACTTCCGAGCGAAAGAACGGCCGGGCCACCCTCCAGAACCGGGACAGTACTTGCGGACCAGATCGACTGCTCATCGGCTGACGCTTCCTCCATCAGGGCTGGGCTCGCTCGGGTGACAACGAAACTCGGCGGGCGGTCAGCAGGTTCAAGGGAGTTCGCGTTGCTGCCAGACGAGCAGGCCCCGGCGCAAGGGACGTCCAGCGGGCAGACAAGAAACTGACCGGTGAAGATCACGCGGATTATTGAACCGGAAAAGGCAGCATTGCGAGTGCCCCCGTAGTGTATTGTAAACGGCGCATCGGGGATCTGAAAAGAGGAAAACTCGCCTGCCGCATCAAACGGGCCGGGGTCGAGAGGTCCTTCTCCGCCACCTTCAGGGTGTTTGACAAGCAAGATCGGTAAGGCGAGCGGCGCGGCGTCAGCCCGCCGGTTCTTGCAGGCGTTACCGGCGGGCTGACGCCGCGCCGCTCGCCTTACCCAGCCAATCCGGGGACCTCACGAGGTCCGCCGCCGCAGCGTTGTGGCACGGTCTCCTGACCGTGCCACCTGCGCGCCGATTGGACCCGTTTGGTTTCGGTGACTGGGTCTCATCTGTCGTGTCCGGTCGCTGTGGGTCACCTGTCCTCTGGAAGATCGTCTGAAGGAATTTCTGCCACAGCTCGCGGTTTCCCGACCGAGCAGCGGAAGCGCGGCCGCTTTCTGTTTCCGCGGGCCGGGCACTGCCGGCCGGCTCGCTCCCCGACTTCCGGGTCTGGGCGGGCTCCTTGCGCTCCGCTGGTGCGGAGCGCTGGGGCTTGCCGGCTGCCGAAGACAATTAAAGGGGACGCATCTATTTATTGTGAGACAATGCGGGTGTCCGATTAGGATGCAAACGAACCAACTCGCGAACACTCGGCAATCTGTTCTTTGACAACAGCCTCAGCTTGCGGCAGAGCGGCAACTTCGCCAAGGTGTGGTTTATCCGGTGATGCCCTGGAAGAGCAGCGCGAACTCCAGCGGCGTTTGCACCAGGCTGCTGGAGTTCACGTCCACGTAGGTCAGCGCCCCGGCCGGATCCTCCTGATCGCGGTTGAGGTCCCAGAACGACAGCCGGCCGATGCCCTTCTGCTGGGCGAAGGCCACCAGCTGCTGGGCGTCCTGCGGTGTGAACACCTCGTCGGTCTGGTCATTCATCCCAATCATCGGCGTCACTCCAACCATGCGCCACAGCTGACTGTCGCTCGGTCCGGAACCGTAGAGTGTCCGCAACTGGTTGAACAGGCTGGTGGCGGCCTGGATGGCGTATGTGCCCATCTGCCCTTGCGGGTTGGGAGCAGCACCATCGCCGTAATCCATCGTCATGACGTTGACGCCGGCGATCTGGACGCCGCACTTCAGGGCCGATTGCAGGACGTAGAGCCCGTCGCTGGTCAGGCCCGTCGGCAGCACGGGCAGTGTGAACCACACCTGGAGCGTCCGGCCCGCGGCGGCCGCGTTTTGCTGGAGAGCGGCGATGGCCTGGGAGCGGCGGTCAATCGAGGCGTGATCGGCCACGGCGGCCCCCTCGATGTCGAAATCGACGTGAGTTAGCTGGTAGGTGCCGATCACCTTCTGGTAGGCGCTGGTCAAAGCGGGGACACTGGTGATGGCCTGGGCCAGTTCGGTGCCGGCAGCGCCGCCGAAGGAGACCATCACGTCGCCGCCCAGGGAACGCAGCGTCGCAACGTTGGCTTGCAGCTGCTGATCGTACTGGCCGCCGCCGGCCACGTCGTAGGCCTGGTAGCCGCCCCAGCTGGGCTCGTTGGATGGACCCGCGACAACGAACGCCAGCGTGAAGAATTTGATCCCCTGGGTCTGGGCCACGCTCACGAAGTTATAGATCGGCCAGTTGGTCGCATCGACATAGGGTGCGAAGAACTGGTTCGGCCAGGTCGAGGGCGTTGCCACGGTGAGCGTCACCGAGGCCGAGGCCGTGTCGCCCTTGCCGTCGCTGATGGTGTACGTGAACGAATCGCTGCCGAGGTAGCCGGCTTGCGGTGTGTACACCACGGTGCCGCCCGTCCCCAGCACGGCACTGCCGTGGACCGGCTGTGTGATCGACAGCAGGCTCAGCGTGTCCCCGGCCGGGGCGCTGTCGCTGGCCAGCACCGGGATCGTTGCCGGCTGTCCCTCGGTCGTCCAGCTTGTCTCGTTGACCGCCGTGAGCTTGCTTCCACTGCTGCCACTACCGGTGCTGCCACCGCCTCCAGTGCTGCCGGCAGGAGTGCCTTGCAGGACGTAATTGGTCGGGGTGGCCGGCGTGCCCGGAGAAGAAATGAAGCCGAAGCTAACACTCCCACCGGCCGGGATGTTACCGTTCCAGCCGGCATTGGTCACCACATACTGGTTGCCGGTGTGGCTGGTGACTGTCGCGTTCCAGATCGAGGAAATCTGACCACCGAAGGTGAACGACAGCGACCAGTTATTCAGGGCCGTGCTGCCGCTGTTGGTCGCCGTGATCGTGGCGCTGAAGCCGGAGCCCCAGTTGCTCACCACCTGGTACTTGAAGTTCCCCGAGGAGGTGTTGACGTTGTTGTTGGTGACCGTGGCCGCGCCCTGGGCCTGACCGATGGTCGCCCCGACCGCATTACTTAGATTGACCTCGAAGGTTTCCTGCGGATTGGCGTTGGAATTGTCGTTGACGACAACGGTGACGTCCTGCGTCGTCTGCCCCGAAGCGAAGGTTAGTGTCCCGCTCGCCGCCTGGTAGTCCTGGCCGGCGACAGCCGTGCCGTTGCTGGTGCTCCACGCCACGGTCACCGGGGTGGTGGACGGCGCGGACAGGGTCACGGGAAAGACCACGTTCGTGGTGCCACTCTGTCCCTCGGTCGCGGTGGTGTTCGCTATGGATAGTGTGGGGAGCGGCGGAGGCGGCGGTTGATTCTCGCCCGCCGGCGATCCATTGATTGTGAAGTTGGTTGGATTGGATGAGCCGGTGCCGGGGGTGGCGTTGAAGCCGAAGCTCACCGAGCTGCCGCCGGCAATGCTGTTGTCCCAGGAGTCGCCGGTGATGGTGCAGTGGTTGCTGACGTCGCTGACGACCTGGGCGTTCCAGATGTCCGTGATCCTGGCCGACCAGTCAAATTGCAGCGTCCACGGCTGGACAGCGGTCGTTCCCTGGTTGACCAGGCTGATCTGTCCCTGAAAGCCGGAGCCCCAGTTTTGCGTCTGGGTGTACTGGGCCAGCACTCCGGTCGGCACCGTGCGATCTTCCAGGATTTCCAGTCGGAGACCTGGCCGGATCGGCGTGCGGTGCGGGCTCGTGCGTGAACGGTGCCAGCGCCTGCGGAGATCGCGGAGCCAGGTTGCAAGTCGGAACATCTGCTTCTCCCCTCTCGAACGAGACGGCATGGAATCCCTGGACGAAATCCGCTGACGGGTTGGCCGAGGAGGGACAGCGAGCGAGTGACGGGTTTGCCAGCGCAAAGGGGTTCCGGTCTCGGTTTCGTGCTGCTTCGGCCCACAGCAAACAGAAGAGACACTATAGTTATTACACGTGACCAACGCACTGACAAGCAGCACAACGCGCAGTCAACGCGCATCCAGAAAGGAGGGAGCAATGCCACGAGCGCACGTCATTGCCAATGGGCGCAAGGTGACCGTGCTGCGCGGCGAAGCCGGACTGACGCAGGCGGACCTTGCGGCCCTCGCCGGGTACGGCTTGCGCACCATCGGCAAGCTGGAGAGCGGCCAGCCGACCTCGGCACTGACGCTCTCGGCCGTCGCCACGGTCCTGAGCCGGAAATTGCATCGCCTGGTCACCCTGGGTGATCTGCTGCTGCGCCCCACGGAAACGGGCCAGGCGTCGAATCGGTCGGAGAGCGACTTCCTGGTTACCGAACACGTCAAGGTACTGGACCTGCGGCGCTGGCGGTCCGACCGGGAACATCCGGTCGAGATGATCGACCATCATCGCTTTGAACGGATGCCGGTGGGATTGCGGGAGATCACCTTTCACTACGGCACCACCGGGACGGTGCTGCGCGGCAAGTGTCTGTCACACCCGGACCACTACGAATGGCAAACCGTGACGCCCAACGGGCGTTATCCCCGGCTGAACCTGGCCTGCGTCCTGCGTTTGCGGCTGACGGGGAATGCGGGAGCGGGCTGCGACATTCAGAACACCATCGAGTATCTCGACGGTTTTGGCGGCAAGGAGCGCGAGTGGTTCCAGACCCCGGTCATTTACCCGACCGAGAGTCTGACCTTGCTGCTGCTGTTTCCGGACCGGAAGCCCCTCCGGAGCCTGCGCGGCCTCGCGCAACGCTACCCGGACGAGCCGTTCCGGGCCCTGCTGCAGCGGCCGATCGAAATGCACGGGGGCCGGCTGGCCTGCTATCGGTTCAGCCAGCCCCGCGTGGGCGAGACCTATCGCCTTGAGTGGGAGTGGTAGGGCTACTTCGATTCGGCCCTGCGCCGGGCCCGGGTCGCCGCCGTCTTTCTCGCGGAAACCGAACGCTGCTCCGGAGAGCGGGCAGCTGAGGCGGCCCCGCCTTTCTTGCCGCCCTTGCGGCTGGAGGCGTGACTCTCCTTGACGCCCCTGCCGCTGCCGGATTTCTTGCCGCCGCCCGTTTCCTTGTTCACCGTGGCCCAGGCCCGTCGCGCCGCCTCCTTGTGGGGCACGCCGCGCTTCTCGTAGCCTTCCTCGACGTGTTCCGCCTTGCGTTTTTGCTTCTCCGTGTATTTGGATTTGTCGCCGCGTGGCATGACTGCCCCTCCTTTGTTCAATGCTGGTTCATGGGCGACATTGAAAGGAGAAAATGCAATTGTCATGCCGGCCGTGCCATCACGCGACCTTGCTCCGGCAGCGGCGCACTCCGAGCTTGAGGACAGACCCATCGATGGGCAGCAGCCCGGATTCCAGCCGGGCGCGGAGCCGTTCCTTGAGCTTCCGCACGCGCTTGCGGCCAGGCCGGCGCTCGACGGGAATGCGGACCCAGCCGGTGTAGCGGACCTGATCTTCGCGGCCGCGGAGACGAACCCGGGCCCTGCGGCAGCGATTGGCACAGCCTAGCAGCCGCGGCAGGGCATCGCGCAGGATGTGCCGCCAGCTCTTGTAAGCCCGGCCGCTGCTGCCCGTGGAATGTCCGAGGACAAAGTCGGCGCGGACGAGTAAACTCTTGTGGATGAGAGACACGGTTAACCTCGCAAATGGAGCAATTTCGTAAAGGTGATTTCTACACTAATTATACCGTGGATGGCGGTTTTTCTCAATCGCCGCCAGGCGTTTCTTTGCGAAATTGTTAAACGAAACAAACGGAGCCCATCCCAGCTGGAAACCACCCATGTCCCAAACTCCCCCAATCCTGATCACCGGAGCCTCCGGCAACCTGGGCGGCAAGCTGCGCCGTCATCTGGAGGGCCGCTATCCCCTGTGTCTGCTCGACCGCGCCGGCGGCGACCCCGCCATTGTCGCCGCCGACCTGGCAACGTGGGACCAGCGCTGGGTCGATCTGTTCTCGGGGGTAGGCGTGGTCGTTCACCTGGCCGCTGACCCGACGGCGCAGCAGACCTGGCCCAACCTGGTCGGCCCCAACGTCGATGCCGTCCTCAACGTCTTCCACGCCGCGGTCCGGGCCGGTGTCAAGCGGGTGATCTGCGCCAGCTCCAACCACGTCATGGGCGGTTACAAGGACATTGCCGATCCCTGGTTGCTGACGACCCGGCTGCCGCCGCTGCCGGGGGCACGCTACGTGGTGCGCGGCGAGCAGCGGGACAGCAGCGCCTACGGCGCCGCCAAGCTGTTCGGCGAACGGCTTGGCCATCATTTGTCGCTGACGCAGGGTCTGTCGGTGATCGCTTTGCGGATCGGCTGGGTGCAAGTGGGGGAGAATCGGCCGCAGGACATCCCCGTCGAGCGGGGCGACTGGTTCCGCTTGATGTGGCTGTCCAACCGCGATTATCTCCAGCTGATGGAGAAGTGCATCCTGGCCGACCCGGCCATCCGCTTTGCCGTCCTCAACGGCATGTCGGCCAACAGCGGCATGCGCTGGGACATCGAGGAAACGCAGAGACTGGTCGGCTACGAGCCGGCCGACGACGTGACCCGCAGCGCATCGGCTCCATAGAATGACCTGAGCCCATGCCTCGGCAGGATCTCACAAGCGAGGTTACCGATGAACAAGCGATCGTCTGCGGTTCGGCGTCTGCTGCTGCCCTTGCTTCTGGCCCTGTTCCTCCCGGCCCTGCTCCGGGCCGCCGACGAGGACGTCGGCACCAAGGTCTACCGTCGCGTGCTGAAGTCGGTCGTCTGGGTCCATTCGCCGCGCGGCGGCGGCAAGGTGGCCACCGGCACCGGCACGCTGATCGAGCGCAAGCATCGCCTGGTACTGACCAACTACCACGTCGTCGGCGAGGTGGATCGAGCCACGGTCATGTTCCCGGAGTACCAGAAGGGCAAGCTGGTGGCCGAGCGCGAGTTTTACCTGGACCGCGTCCGGCGGGACGGCATTCGCGGCAAGGTGGTGGCCCGCGACAAGCGCTGCGACCTGGCACTGATCCAGCTGGAGAGCCTGCCCGAGGGAGTGGAACCGCTGCCGCTCTCGCCAACCAGCGTCAGCCCGGGGCAATCGGTCCAGTCAATCGGCAATCCCGGCGGCAGCGGCGCCCTGTGGGTGTACACGCCCGGCAAGGTGCGGCAGGTGTACTTCAAGAAGTGGCGTTCCGAGTTGGAGGGCCGGACCGTGAATTTCGAGGCGGAGATCGTCGAGACCGACTCGGCCACCAACCACGGCGATTCCGGCGGCCCGCTGGTCAACAACGACGCCCAGCTGGTCGGCGTCACCCAGGGCGGGGCCGTTAACGCCCGGCTGCTGAGTACGTTCATCGACGTGTCCGAGGTCAAGCTGTTCCTGGCCACCCGCGACGTCCGTAAGATCCTCGGGTCGGACACGGTGGTCTCGGCCCGCCGCCCGACCGATCTGATCAAGGATGGGGCCAAGATGTTCAGCGCCGAGGCAGTCAAGAAGGCCACGGAGGAGCTGCGCGAAATCTCCAAGAAGTACGAGCGTGACTTTGTGGTCGAGACCTATGACCGCGTCCCGGCCGATTACAGGGACAAGGTGCGGGACATGAACCGGGAGGAGCGGAACAAGTTCTTCCGCGAGTGGGCCTCCCAGCGGCTGCGCAGCGAGGCGATCAATGGGGGGCTGATCCTCGTTTGCAAGGAGCCAACCCATTTGCAAGTCCAGTTCTCCGGACGGGTCCGCTCGACCTTCAGCGACGAGGACACAAAGAAGATCGTCAATTTGCTGGTCTCCAACTTCCGCGAGAAGAAGTTTGACGAGGGGTTGCTGGAGGCCATTCGTTACCTTCGAGAAAAGCTCGCCGAGCGGTAAGCCGAGGGTTGCAGCAAGGAGATGAGCATGGAACTGGCCTTGAAAATGCCTCGCGCGCTGGGGGGTAGGCTGTTCCCTCTCCCGGTTGGGACCAGCCTCCGAGTTGGCCGAGTTGCAGACGCTGATGTGCAGGTGCCCGACATTTGCCTCTCGCGCTATCATTCCGCCGTGTGGCGGGATGAGACCGGCGTCTGGGTCCGAGACCTCAACAGTGTGAGCGGTACACGGATCTGGCGCAATCCCGGAGGGCCCCCCGACGTTATCGGAAAAGGTGTCGCCCGCTTGCTTCCGTGTAACGAAATCGGGGCCGATCACAGGGTTCGCCTGGTTTTCCACAGCCCGGTTGCTTTCCCCTGGTTGGACTGCAACGAGGGGACCATTCGGAAGGTGGCCCAATGGATTCGCTGGATGAACCCGCAAGATAACAGTTCCCGGGCAGCCGAAGCCTTCTGCCTGCTGCACGATGCACTTCTCGATGCGGGCTGTGACGATGCCGACGTTCTGGAACACTGCCGGACGGGTTGTCCGCGAAGGCACGATTGTTCCCTGCTGCCTCTTCTGACCGGCGAGCCGTTTTGATTGAGGGGCAGGAAGAGCGACTGTTCGGGCCTCTCGGCCTCGGCGTGCATACCGGAGGGGAGAACCTGGATCATGATTGACCTGCTCGTGACTCACGGCGCCAATCCGACCTCGGAAGCCCACTTGCTCCGGGGAATTGAGGCGCTCACGACAGCCCAGTTGGCCGCCGCGGGTCGGGGCAATCCCGACCAGGTGGAAGAGGGCGAGCTGGCTGTGCAGGCTGATCCCAAAGGATGCTTCACCTTCGACGAACACGGCTCCGCGATACTCGAAGCCGCGGGAAACACCTGGCACGCAGGGCATTTCGAGACGGTGTCCCTCGGAACGCTCCGTCAGCGCGCCACAGCGAGCGCTACCGGCGGCCGAGCCCGCCTTTGGGTGATTCACGGGTCCGGTCCCTTGACGGACATCGGCAGCCTCCAGGCAACCGCCTGTGAAGGAACGCTCTTCCAGGTGGCTTCTCAGTTCAACTGCCTGGAGTCGCCAGGTCCCTACGTCACTCCCGTGACCACCTACTTCCGCGACTCGACCCAGGGGCCGCGAGCCTCCATCTCGGCGTTTCCTGGAACGCTCCTCCGCCACTACTCGGCCCCAGGACCCAATGGCGAGCGCTTCGTCCAGACTGACCAACGCCAGCTTGATCTGCTCGCGGACGTCTTTGATCCCACCGTGGGTCGCGTGGTCAATGGCTATCTTTGCAGCCTCGGTGTGGCCAATCCCAAGGCGCTCGTCGCCGCGCTGGAGGAGCGCTTCGACTCCATTCGCGTCGGAGTCCACAACGACGTGCAGGTCGTGCTGGGTTACAACTGGGAAGGTGCCGTGGCGGACTCCGACCGGCGACGAATCGCCCAGGTTTTCACGTCCACGGTGGCCGGGGGCGGCTACGGCGGGCTCGGCGGCGGAATGTTTGAACCCGCGTGCCGGCAGCTCCTGCGCACCGCGTACCTCGGTACGCTCCTGGCGGCGGCAACGCTTGGACGGTCACGGGTGGTCCTCACGCTCATCGGCGGCGGGGTGTTCAGCAATCCCATTCCGCTCATCTGGGAGTCGATCCAGTGGGCGCTGAACGAGGTCGAGCCGCTCCTTTCGCGAGACCTCGACGTGTTAATCAATGGCCGGAACCTCGGTTACTATCTCGATCGCAACGTCATTCTCGACGCGGTGCGTGCCAGGGGTGGAGTGGTCCTCGCGTTTGCGACCTCGGGGCCGGTGGAGATTTACCGCTGACCGACCCACGGCTGGGGAGGGCTGTCATGTTGCTTCCAGCCGGTTTCATCCAGGTCGCGGGCGCCTTGCACCTTGTTGTCGCCTCGGCCAACGTTTTCGCCTTCAGCAAGTTTCGCTACCTGGAGCATCTCCGCAACCTCCCGCTCGTCATGCGCCAGGTGTTCCTGGTGCAGAACGCCTACATCATGCTGGTGCAGGTGGGCTTTGCGCTTCTGTGTTTCTTCTTTGCGGGCGAGCTGACCTCGGGCCGGCCTCTGGGCGTGGCGATAACCGGCTTCCTGGCCGTCTTCTGGGGCTCGCGGGTGCTGCTGCAACTGTTCTACTACGACAAGGAGCTGCGCCGGGGCAACCGTCTCTTCGACGTGCTTTTCCTGCTCGGGGATGGTTACCTGGCGACGGTCTTTGCCCTGGCGGCCCTCTTGCCGTGCCTGACGGAGGGGTGAACTTGGCTGGACTTGCCTCCTCTCTTCCCCTGCTGGTGCTCCTCGCCGGTGTCGGTCAGCTGGTACTCATCCTCGCCAGCCTTGCCATCCCGCGTGTCCTCCGCTGGCACGACGAGACGGCCAAACTGCGACCGCTGACCCGCCAGGTGTTCTGGACCTACGCCATCTCCATTTGGTGTACCAACCTGGCGTTCGGCCTGGTGTCGCTGCGGCCGGACTGGCTGCTGGATCGCATTCCTCTGGCCGCGTGCGTGACGGGATTCATCACCGCCTACTGGGTCGGGCGCGTGCTGATCCAGTTCTTCTACTTCGATCGCTCCGACACCCCTCCGGGCCTGCTGATCCGCCTCGCGGAGGCGGCCCTGGTGACCTTGTTCGTCTACCTGTCTCTGGTCTATGCCGCACGGTTCGCTGGTGCTGGCCGAGCGCGGCCTGGCGCGGGCGGGCTGGGCTGTCACGAGTTGGGGCTGGGCGGCGCACGTCTGGGTGCTGGGCTGGCTGGCGCTGCCGCTGCCGATCCTGTTCCACCGACCGTTTTTGCGTGGTGTCGTCTGGCCGCTTATTGGGCTGGAATGAACTCCAAAGTCCGCCGAGCCGCGCACGCAGCGCAGCGGAGTAAGTAACTATGTCGCGTGTCAAGGGTTTTTTGGACAAACGGAGTTTGTCCGGGGCTGGTAGGTGGTCCCGTCGCGCAGGAGGGCGTTGGCCAGGACCAGCAGCTTGCCTGCCACCGCTATCAGGGCCACTTTGGTGGCCTTCCCCCGCGCTTCGAGCGCGGCGTAGAACGCCTTCATCGTGGCGCAGTAACGAATGGCGGCCACGGCCGCCTGGTACAGGGCGATGCGGACTTTGATGCGGCTCATGGAAAAAACTCCCGAATCCAACCAAGGAGCAACGAGGGCCAAAGGCGTTCCTGTTCGGGCTGGTGAATGCGGGGTTGGTCCCCAGTAACTATTCAAACAGCGGAGCGCCTCTTCCGGAGCGGACCCAACTTACTCCCGGACCTGGAAGTCCTCGCGGTAAACGGTCTCGCTCCGGAAGGGCCTCGTCATCCACAACTCAGGATTCAATGGGTAACGAGTGGATAACCAAATCCTTCAGCCCTGCATCCGTTACCTGGGTGAAGCTAAGGTCCAGCGTACGGAGGGACTTGAGGCCGGCCAGATCCTTCAACCCTGCGTCTGTCACCTGAGGGCCACCAAGGTTTAGCGATTGCGGGGACATTAAGCCGGCTAACTCCTTCAGCCCCGCGTCCGTCACATCAGTATCGCCAAGGTCGAGTCCGAACGGCACTTGCGTCTGAGGCAGTTTTGCCAACACGCCCTCTTGCCAATTAGTTAATCGGAACGCGGGAATGACGTCAATGACTGCGGGAGTGGACATGGTTGTGGCGAGAGCGAGCAGCGGCAGCAAGTGGCGCATGAGGAGCCCCCCTGGCAGGGCATAAATGGATCGTACCGGCAGGGCAAGAGTCGGGCAAGAGGAGGTTGTCACGTCCAACAGCAGGACGGCGTGCAACCTTCGCCTTCCGGAAGAAAAGGAAGGCGGTGAGCGTTGCGTGCGTCGGTCACATCAGACCGCTGCGCGTAAGATCGGGACCCAGGACAGCTCGCCAGGATGATCCCTGGTGAGGTCTTCGCACGTCCTTGATGCGCCCCAGCAACAACCATTCGATGTTGCGTGGCGGGAGATCAACTTGAGTCGCAGGAAGCTGGTCGGGATTAAAGCGGTGAATCATCATCGCACCCCTCAACCCCTCAGGTGGGTCTCCCAAGGCCGGGTTAGCTGGAGGCCGACAGCCAGAGCTTGGGCCGGCTCCAGGTTCATCTCGGCCGGTCACCCGACCCGGCAGAGTCCGAGGTCCGTGTCAATTGACCTGTTCCCCGCTCTCGCGATCGAGGATGCTCGAAGGCAGGCCGGTGAAATACCAGTCCAGCCCCCCATTGCCATGCACCTCCGTGCTCTGGAGAGCGCCGCCTCCCCCGCCCAGGTGGGGGCCGGCCGGGTCCGTGCTGACAAAGACGGTCGTGTTCAGCTGCAGGAAGTTCCCCGCCGCCCGGCCGGCCCCGGTGCGCAGGTTGGCCACGCGCTGGTTGTAGGACTCGGCGCTCTGCCACTCCGCCAGGAGCGCCGTCAGGGCCGCGACGTTGCCATCGTAGCTGGTCCGGCCGGCAATCAGAATGTCGTCGGCTGAGCCGCCGTACAGGTGGTTCTTGCCGGAACCGCCGATGAGAATGCTCCGTCCGCTGCCGCGCGCAGGGTGTTGTTCGCGTTGTGCCCGACCAGGATGTTGGCCTGGTCGTTGCCGGTCAGCGTGTCGCCGCCGCTTGCGCTGCCGAGCACGTTGTCCACGTCCTGGACCCCTCCGGTGCTGGTGGCCTGGCCGGTGGCCAGGTTGACGACGACCGGAGTGTTTCGGCTCGAGTAATCGAGGAAATCGCTGCCCCCGTTGCCGCTAATGGTGCCGCTCAGACTGCCGCCGGCCAGCAGGTGGAAAACGTCCTGGACCGCGCCGGCTCTCAGGTTCTCGACCGCAAGGAACGTGACGGCTCCATTGGCCGCATTGCCGGCGTTCAGACCAGTGACGTCCCAGGAAAGGCCGGAACTGGGGCCATCGACCTCCAGGGTATTGTTCCCGGTGCCGCCATCGACGCGGACCACGAAATCGGGGGAACTGGCCGACATCAGCGGGATGACCGTGGCGTCAATCCTGACCATGTCATCGCCGGCCAGCCCCTGGAAGTTCACCAGGGTGAAGTTGGTCTTGTCCAAACTCTGCGCGGCCGCTCCGGTGCCATCGTTGACCAGGAACCGCAGAGGATTGTTCGGGTCCGCCGTCAGCGACATGTCGTTGGCGTTAGCGTCTCCGGTGACGGTCAAGACGCCGCTGACCGTGATGGTGGTGCTGGCATTGGCGAGGGTCCACACCCCGCGTCCCATGGTGCCGACGACCAGCGTGTTCGTGGGGACAGAGTAGACCATGCTGGTGACGACCACGTCGGGCAGCCCCGTGCCATACTTGGACCAGGTGGCCATCGGGTTCGCCCCGGCAGGCGGAGTGAGCATGCGGTAGATTCCGCCCAGGGCCCCGACCACGGGAGTGGAGCCGACCACCGTGACGCTCCGCAACTCCGGCGCCAGACTGCCCAGCGGAGCGATCAGGCTGTTCAGATTGTCGTTGGAGCCGCCGCCGATGAGCCGGAAAGGATTGGCTGCCAGGTTGGTGACGTTGGCGGTGAAATAGAGCCGGTTGTTCGTGACGACGTAGACCCGCTGCCAGTCCGCCGGATCGAGGGCGATACTGTTGATGGTGCTGAAGCTTCCCAGCTGGGCAGTGACGTTGGTGAACGAGGCCCCCGTCTCGCCGCGGAAAAAGAGCTGGCCGGACCGGGTGCCGACGAAAGCGACGTTGGCATAGGAGGTGCCGGCCCGCTTGCCGCCGTAGGCCAGTGCGGACACGGTCCCGGTCAGCGTGCCGACGTTGGCGGTGATGTTGGTGATCACGTCGCCTGCCAGGCCGTTGGCGGGGCTGGTGTTTGCATCCTCGTAGACGCCGGTGTAGCCCAGCAGCATCTGCTGCGGATTCACGCTGTCGAGGACAAACGGGTGCTGGTCGAAACCGCCCGTGGAGGCAAACGCCTGGTCCGCCGCATTCAACCCACTCAGGTTCGCTGCTCCGATGGCACTCTTGAGCAGGACCTTGTTCGAGGGTTGGACGAAGCCGCCCGCCGCGGTCGAACCGTCCGAGACGGTGCCGTTGAGCGAGAATTGCGTGGCGTTGATTCTGGTCACGTAGTAGTTGGAACCGTTGAGGGCCGCGTAAGTCCCCGTCAGGCCCTGAATGAGCACCTGATCGCCGGTGTTGAGCCCGTGGGCAAGGGACGTGGTGATGATGACCGGAGTGCCGGCCGTCCCGGACGCGCTTTGGATCAAGTTAAATGGGTTCCAGCGGCCGCCCCCCAGGTAAACGCCACTCCCGACTCCATTGCTGTTATTGAGGGAAAAATGGGTGGTGTCCACGACCGTCACGTACCAACCGCCATTGGCGGCCGTGTCGCCCTTGACACCGCTGATGACAACGCCTTCGCCGGTCTGGAGCCCGCTCGTGGGCGAGGTGATGACAATGGGGGAACCGTTCGAGGCGCCGGTAATCACCACGTTGGTAGGGTTGACGAGGGCGCCGGAGCTGTTGTATTGATTGCGTGTAAAAAAGGCGAAGTTGTTGGACAGCGAATAGCCAAGGACGTTCCCGTTCCCCAGCGAGGTCGTATCGACCGCCTGGAATTGCCCGTCGCCGCCGGTCAGATCGGTCGCGGTCGAGTTGACGCCGTTGCTGGCGTCCTGATGCGGCGAGCCGTTGTCCTGGGTGCCGGCAAAGTAGAGCTGGTTGGTCGAATCATAAGCGACCGAGTAGACCTCGAGGTCGGCCAGGTTGCCGTCAAACGAGTTCCAGCTGCTGGTCGATGCGCTGGTGGGGTTTTGCATCAGGTAGATGCCGCCGTCATCGGCCTCCAGCAGAGTGGTGTTGTTCAGGAAGCGCAGATCGCGGGAGTCGGCATGGGGAGCGGTATTCTGGGCCCCGGCCTGATCGATCTGAATCCAGCTGGGGAGGGTGAAGGAGCCACCGGCCGCGGTCGAACCGTCCGAGGTGGTGCCGTTGAGCGAGAATTGCGTGGCGTTGATCCTGGTCACGAAGTAGGTGGCATTGTTGAGGGCCGCGTAAGTCCCCGTCAGGCCCTGAACGACCACCTGGTCGCCGGTGTTGAGCCCGTGGGGAACGCTCGCGGTGATGATGACCGGAGTGCCGGCCGTCCCGGACGCGTTGACGATCAGGGTTTGGCTGACCGTCGTGTTGTAGCGGTAGATGCCGGTGGCCCCTTGGCCGTCCACGTAGACCACTCCGGCGTTGACCGGGTCGGCCGCCAGCTGGAACTTCTCGGCGAAACCCAGGCCCGCATTGAACCCGGCGGGCAGCGCGGCCAGCGCCGTCCAGTTGCCGCTGCCGGTCAAGGTGCTGGTGCGGAAGACCGCCAAGGTGGCGGTGTTGGCATTCGGGGGTTCCTGCGAGACGCCCGCGAACAGGGTCGTGACCCCCCCGACGTTCTGGGCGACCACCTCGACGTCGGCCGAGCCGGCGGCGCCGGTGAGTCCGGTGCTGAAGGCGGTCCAGGTGGCCCCCCCGTTCGCGCTGCGGAAAACTCCTTGCCCGGCGATGGTCGCGAAGACCTGCTGGGCGTTGTTCGGATCGACCACGATCGACGACACGGCCCCGGAAGGCAGGCCGCTGGCCGGGAGGACCTGGCTGAAGGTCAATCCGCCATCGGTGCTGCGGAACATCTCGCCGCCGAGGTCCGCGTAGTTTCGGGAGGGATCGGAGTTGGTGCCGGTGCCGTCGATGGCACCGACGAGGATGGTCTGGCCGGTGATCGCCAGGGCCTTGATGCGGTGCCCGGCCAGGATGTTGACGCCAAGGTTGTTGTCGCCCAGCAGCGTCCAGGTTTGGCCGGCATTCTGGGTGCGGTAGAGGCCGACGGCAGAGCCGCCACTGGAGAAGCCGTTGCTCCACAGGCCGGTGCCGGCATAGAAGGTGTTGCCGGTGGCATCACCGGGATCGTAGGCGACGATGCCGATGGACAGGGAGCTGAGCTGGTCGGTCAGGGGGGTCCAGGTGATGGCTCCGGGGTTGGCCGCGTTGGCGTTGGTCGTCCGCCAGACGCCGCCGTTGACGGTGCCGGCAATGATCTGCGCCGGGTTGTTCGGATTGACGGCAATGCTCTCGACCGCGCCGGTCACCGGATCATTCGGCCCCGTGCTGCCATTGCCGAACTGTTGCTGGCTCTCCATCGCCGGCCCCTGCGCGGTCCAGGTGGGCACGCCGACGGTTGTGATTGAGGGGAGGGTGCGGTCCTCCAGAAGTTCCAGAAAGGGGCGAAAGGGGCGTGCTCCCTTGCGGGAGCTTGCGGAAGCGGTACGGGCCATCGTGGTTGTCCTTCTGCGGAGGTTGTGGATCAGTGCAGCGGAGGTCCAGCTCTGGCTTGCACTTCCACCGCGACCCCCCTGGGCAGAGAGTGGTAAGGCTCCTTATCGCTGACCGCCTTTACGGATAGGAAAGAGTATAAATGGGAGCGCCGAAAAAGCAAAAGAAATCTCTGCAAATCTTGCCCATTTTCACCAGACGGAAGGAACCGATGGAGATGGGAGGGTCAAAACCGGGACGGAACTCGCCGGCTGGCCCTGCCCATTCTCCGAAACAACCCCAGAGTCCGAAATCCGTGTCAATTGACCTGTTCCCCGGTCTCGCGATCAAGGATGCTCGAAGGCAGGCCGGTGAAATACCAGTCCAGCCCTCCGTTGCCATGCACCTCGGTGCTCTGGAGAGCGCCGCCTCCCCCGCCCAGGTGGGGGCCGGCCGGCTCCGTGCTGACAAAGACGGTCGAGTTCAGCTCCAGGGGGACCCCTGCCGCCAGGCCGAACCCATTCTTCAGGTCGCGGACACGCAGGTTGTACAACAGGTCGCTCTGCCACTCCGCCAGGATCCGCGTCAGGAGGTCGATCCTGAAATCGTAACTGGTCCGGCCGGCGATCAGAATGTCGTCGCTGGACCCGCCGTACAGGTGGTTCTTGCCGGAACCGCCGATGAGAATGCTTCGTCCGCTGCCGGCGCGCAGGGTGTTGTTCCCGAAATGCGCGACCAGGACGCCGCCCGCGGCGTTGCCGGTCAGCATGTCGCCGCCGGTGGCGCTGCCGATCACGTTGTTTAGGTCAAAGACACCTCCATCGATGCTGGTGGCCTGGCCGGAGGCCAGGTTGACGACAACCGGGGAGTTGGCCCGTTCCGAGTAATCGAGGAAATCCTCGCCCCCGCCGCCCTGGATTCTGCCGTTCAGACTGCCGCCGGCCAGCACGTGGAAAATGTCCTGGACCGCGCTGCCTATCAGGTTCTGGACCGAAACAAACGTGACGGCTCCATTGGCCGCATTGCCGGCGTTGGGGCCAGTGACGTTCCAGGAAAGGCCGGAACTGGGGCCCTCGACCTCCAGGGTATTGTTCCCGGTGCCGCCATCGACGCGGACCACGAAATCGGGGGAATTGGCCGACATCAGCGGGATGGCCGTGGCGTCAATCCTGACCATGTCATCGCCGGCCAGCCCCTGGAAGTTCACCAGGGTGAAGTTGGTCTTGTCGAAACTCTGCGCGGCCGCGCCGGTGCCATCGTTGACCAGGAACCGCAGAGGATTGTTCGGGTCCGCCGTCAGCGACATGTTGTTGGCGTTAGCGTCTCCGGTGACGGTCAAGACGCCGCTGACCGTGATGGTGGTGCTGGCATTGGCGAGGGTCCACACCCCGCGTCCCATGGTGCCGACGACCAGCGTGTTCGTGGGGGCAGAGTAGACCATGCTGGTGACGACCATGTCGGGCAGCCCCGTGCCATACTTGGACCAGGTGGCCATCGGGTTCGCCCCGGCAGGCGGAGTGAGCATGCGGTAGACTCCGCCCAGGGCCCCGACCACGGGAGTGGAGCCGACCACCGTGACGGTCCGCAACTCCGGCGCCAGGTTGGAGCCGACGACCATGCTGCCCAGCGGAGCGATCAGGCTGTTCAGATTGTCGTTAGGGCCGCCGCCGATGACATGGAAGGGATTGGCTGCCAGGTTGGTGATGTTGCCGGTGAAATAGAGCCGGTTGTTCGTGACGACGTAAACCCGGCGCCAGTCTGCCGGATCAAGGGCGATACTGTTGATGGTGCTGTTGCTTCCCAGCTGGGCGGAGACGTTGGTGAATAAGGCCCCCGTCTCGCCGCGGTAGAAGAGCTGGCCGGAAGTGGTGCCGACGAAAGCGACGTTGGCATGGGAGGTGCCGGCCCGCACTCCGCCGTAGGCCAGTGCGGACACGGTCCCCGTCAGCGTGCCGACGTTGGCGGTGATGTTGGTGATCACGTCGCCTGCCAGGCCGTTGGCGGGGTTGGTATCTGCATCCTCGTAGACGCCGGTGTAGCCCAGCAGCATCTGCTGCGGATCCACGCTGTCGAGGACAAACGGGTGGGCGCTGAAACCGCCCTCGGCGGCAAACGCCCGGTCCGCCGTGTTCAATCCACTCAGGTTCGCTGCTCCGATACTGCTCTTGAGCAGCACGCTGTTCGAGGGTTGGGCGAAGCCGCCCGCCGCCGTCGAACCGTCCGATGAGGTGCCGTTGAGCGAGAATTGCATGGCGTTGATTCTGGTCACGTAGTAGCTGGAATTGTTGAGGGCCGCGTAACTCCCCGTCAGGCCCAGGATGCGCACCTGATCGCCGGTGTTGAACCGGTTGGGAACTACCGTGGTGATGATAACTGGTTGGCCTGACGCACCGGATGCGCTCTGGATCTGGTCGAATCGGGTCCAGTTGCCGCCCCCCAGGTTAACGCCACTGGCGGTGCCGTCGCTGCCATTGAGGGAAAACTGGTTGGCGTTCACGAACGTGACCGTCCAGAAGCCATTGGCGGCCGTGTTGCCCCTGACACCGCTAATGAAAACGGTGTCGCCGGTCTGCAGCCCGTGATTGGGCGAGGTGATGACGATGGGAACGGCGTTCGTGGCGCCGGTAATCGCCGCCAGGGTTGGGTTGACGAGGGCGCCGGCGGTGTTGAATTGATTGCGGGAGAAACCGCCGAAGTTGTTGCCCAGCGAATAGCCAAGGACGTTCCCGTTCCCCAGCGAAGTCGTATCAACCGCCTGGAATTGCCCGTCGCCGCCGAGCAGATTGGTCGCGCTGAGGCTGTTGGTGGCGTTCTGATGCGGCGAGCCGTTGTCCTGGGTGCCGGCAAAGTAGAGCTGGTTGGTCGAGTCATAAGCGACCGAGTAGACCTCAATGTCGGACAGGTTGCCGCCAAACGAGTTCCAGGTGCTGGTCGCGGCGCTGGTCGGGTTCTGCATCAGGAAGAGCCCGCCGTCATCGGCCTCCAGCAGAGTGGTGTTGTTCAGGAAGCGCAGATCGCGGGAGTCGGCACCGGGAGCGGTATTCTGGGCCCCGGCCCCATTGATCTGCACCCAGCTGCCGGCGCCGGCCGGGTTGTAGCGGTAGATGCCGGAGGGGTCCCCCTCGCTGGCGATGTAGACCACTCCGGCGTTGACCGGGTCGGTCGCCAGCTGGAACTTCTCGGCGAAACCCAGGCCCACATTGAACCCGGCGGGCGGCGCGGCCAGCGCCGTCCAGTTGCCGCTGCCGGTGAAGTTGCTGGTCTGGAAGACGCCGGTGAAGGAGCTGGTCCCGAGACGCTCGTTTTCCTGCGAGACGCCCGCGAACAGGGTCGTGACCCCCCCGATGTTCTGGGCGACGACCTCGACGTCGGCCGAGCCGGCGGCGCCGGTGAGCCCGGTGCTGAAGGCGGTCCAGGTGGCCCCCCCGTTCACGCTGCGGAAGACTCCTTGCCCGGCGACGGTCGCGAAGACCTGCTGGGCGTTGTTCGGATCGATCACGATCGACGACACGGCCCCGAAAGGTTGGTTGTTGCCCAGGGAGAGCTGCCTGAACGTCGCCCCGCCATCGGTGCTGCGGAACAGTCCGCCGCCGAGGGTCGCATAATCCCGGGAGGGGTCGATGCTGCTGATCCCGGTGCCGTCGATGGCGCCGACGAGGATGGTCTGGCCGGTGATCGCCAGCGCCTTGATGCGGTGCCCGGCCAGGATGTTGTCGCCGAAACTGTTGTTGCCCAGCAGCGTCCAGGTGGCCCCGGCGTCCTGGGTGCGGTAGAGGCCGATGGCAGAGCCGCCATTGGAGAAGCCGTTGCTAAACAGGCCGGTGCCGGCATAGAAGGTGTTGCCGGTTGGGTCGTTTGGATCGTAGGCGACGACGCCGATGGACAGGGAGCTGAGCTGGTCGGTCAGGGGTGTCCAGGTGATGGCTCCGGGGTTGGCCGGGTTGGCGTTGGTCGTCCGCCACACGCCGCCGTTGGCGGTGCCGGCAATGATCTGCGCCGGGTTGTTGGGATTGACAGCAATGCTCTCGACCGCGCCGTTGACTGGATCATTCGGCCCCGTGGTGGGATTGCCGAACGGCTGCTGGCTCTCCATCGCCGGCCCCTGCGCGGTCCAGGTGGGCACGCCGACGGTTGTGATCGAGGGGAGGGTGCGGTCCTCCAGGATTTCCAGCCAGGGGCGAAAGGGGCGTGCTCTCTTGCGGGAACTTGCGGAAGCGGTACGGGCCATCGTGGTTGTCCTTCTGCGGAGGTTCCGGATCAGTGCAACGGAGGTCCAGCTCTGGCTTGCACTTCTCCCGCGCTCCCTTGGGCAGAGAGTGGCAAGGCTCCTTGTCGCTGACCGCCTTTACGGATAGGAAAGAGTATAAATGGGAGCGCCGAAAAGGCAAAAGAAATCTCTGCAAATCTTGCCCATTTTCCCCAGACGGAAGGACCTGGTGGAGATTGATGAGCTAAAACCGGGGCTGCCCCACTCGTAACCGGCATCCCGCGCCTGGCTGATGGAGCCGGGAGGACAGGTGCAAATCCTGTTCTCCTTTTGCCTGGTCCAATGCGAAGGCCTGCCTCGGGTTTCTTTCCAACTCTCCCGGTTCTCGCCAAACCCGCCACTCGCCTGCAGTCGATGGAACCACACAGGAACTCTTGCGGTTGGTCCAGCGGATGGATTGTCGTCTGTGGCAACAGACCCGCTGCCCCTCATCGCCACACTAACAGGAGGTTAGACCCGGTGAAGAAGCGACTTCTCAGCAGTATCGGCGCTCTGGTGACCGGAGCCAGCCTTGCCTGCGGACAGGCACCCCTCGGTTCTTTCAGCATCAGCCAGCCACCCCTGGTCCGTCAGCAGTCTGTCCGAATCTACGTACCCAGCTCCACGGTGAAACCGGACGAACTACGGATCGAAACATCAGCCGCGCCGACCCCGGCTTCGGAAGCCAGGCCGACCGAAAGGGCCGCTGCTCCCATTGCTCCCGGGACCACAGCGGTATCCACGTACGCTCCGGCTTCCTCCGCCACGCCCCTGCTGCCGGACCTCGGGGTCCTTGCGGAGCCCGCGGGGGCTTCGATCGCTGCTCCCTGCTGCGTGCCGGTCTGTGACCCCTGCCCGCCGCAGCGCTGGACCCGCACGTGGGCCAGCAGCGAGTACCTGCTCTGGTGGGTCAAGCAGGGACCGCTGGGAGTGCCGCTGGTCACGATGAACCCCGATTCGGCGAACACGATCGCAGCGCTGAATGAGCCGGGCACCCGCGTTCTGCTCGGCGCTGGCGGCAACAACTCGATGAACTACGGCAACTTCTCCGGCATCCGGACCACCCTGGGCGGCTGGCTCGACCCGGAGGGGACCTTTGGCCTGGAAGGCAGCGGCTTCCTGCTGGAACAGCGCAGCGTGGCCTTCGGGGCCAACACGTCCGGACCCAATGACGTCCTCCTGGGCATCCCCTTCTTCGCCAACCAGCCGTTCAATGGCATCCCGGTCGGCGAATCGACCCTCAACGGCGGCGGCAGCCCGACGAACGTCCAGTTCCAGACCACCTCGCGGCTGTGGGGCGCCGAGGGCAACGGCCTGGTCAACCTGCTGCAAACCCGGCAGTTCCTGTGGGCCATGCTGGTCGGTTTTCGCTATCTCGATTTGCAGGAAGGCCTCAACCTGAGCACCAGCTTCGTCGATGACGTGACCGGCAGCGGCGGGGTGTTCACGGTTACTGATCGCTTTGCCACCCGCAACCAGTTCTACGGCGGACAGATTGGCACCCGCATGGGCTGGAACCTGGGCCCGCTGAGCCTTCTGGCAACGGCCAAGGTCGCCCTGGGTTCCACCCATGAGTCTCTCTACGTCAACGGCAATACGGCGGTGAGCAACAACGCGTTTGGCTTACCCTCGGGGATCTACCCGGGCGGACTGTTTGCCCAGCCGACCAACAGCGGCCAGTTCAAGAATAATGAGTTCTCGGTGGTGCCGGAAATCCAGGGCCAGATCGGCTATAACCTGACGGAGAACGTCCGGGCGTTTGTCGGCTACACTTTCCTCTATGCCACCAACTGGTTGCGTCCCGGCAACCAGATCGATCGGTACGTCAACCCCAGTCAGGTCCCCTCCGGCTTCCTGATTGCTGGGACCAATGGAGCACTGGTTGGTCCCCCCGCGCCGCTGCCGCAGATGAACCACTCCGATTTCTGGGTTCACGGCATCAGCTGGGGTCTGCAACTGTCCTTTTGACTCTGCGGAGCAATGCCAACCAGCTCCTGTCGGATGAGCCCGGCATTCGCTAGGATGCCAGGAAGCGTCCAGAGGGAGACGCGTTCACACAAGGGAGAAGCACCATGTACCGTCTGCTCACCGCCGGCTGCGTGCTGGCACTGAGTCTGCTGCTGCCCATCCGGGCCGCGGAGGAGAAGGCCGCGGACAACCCCGCCGCCAAGAAGCTCAACCGCGACAACCAGCGTCACAAGGACTTCCTCAAACGCATCGAGCAAAGCAAGGGCGTGGGCGACGTCATCTTCCTGGGCGATTCCATTACTCAGGGCTGGGAAGGCCAAAAAGCCTGGCAGGAACACTTCGGCTCCTTCAAGCCGGTGAACCTCGGCATCAGCGGCGACCAGACCGGCCACGTCCTCTGGCGCATTACCGAGGGCCATGAGCTGGATCAGCTCAAGCCCAAAGCGGCGGTCATCATGATCGGCACCAACAACACGGGCGGTCACAGCGCCCAGCAGATCGCCGGCGGCATCAAGGCCATCGTCGAGGAACTGAAGCAGAAGAAGCCGGACGTCAAGATCCTGCTGCTGGCCGTCTTCCCGCGCGGCAACTCTGGTGATGCCGAGCGGAGCCTGGAACAGATCACCGAAGCTGTCAAACCCATTAACGAGGAGCTGAAGAAGGAGAAACCAGACGTCAAACGCCTGAACGCTCTGGTCCAGAATCTGACACAACAGAAGAGGACAATTCCAGCGGCGAATCTGAACAAGAAGATTGCCGAGATCAACGCCATCATCGCCAAGCTGGACGACGGCAAGAGCGTGTTCTACAAGGACATCGGCAAGGAGTTCCTGGACCCCAATGGCGGCCTGTCGAGCGAGATCATGCCGGACTACCTGCACCTGAGCGGCAAGGGCTACGACCTCTGGGGCAAAGCGATCAAGGGCGACATTGAGAAGCTCCTCAAGTAGGCCGGAGAGTCTTCGGACGGGTAGGACGGCTCTCCTGAGCCGTCTGTTGCGGATGGACGGCTCGGGAGAGCCGTCCTGCCCGTTGAGGCCGCGACTGTGAACAAGCTACCGCGACCGGGCTTGCAACGCTGTTGGGCATTCGGGTGTGAAAAGGTGTGAAAAGGTGTCAGGAGCCGATATTACAAGTTACAAAATCGTAATATCGGCTCCTGACACCTTTCTCTTGGCCGGGAGGTTCTTTGCCCCCGTCCGGCTTGTCCGGGCGGGGGCGACGCTCCCGGATCTTGTGCCAGACTCTTTTCGGCCTGCCAGGTGCATCATGCCGACCTCACACGAAGACCTGTTTGGGTGCGATACGCTGGTGGCGACGGCGGATCGCAGCATAATCTTCGCCAAGAACAGCCCCCAACCCCTCTCCCACAAGAGGAGAGGGGAGGGAAAAACTGTGGAGGAGCTGGTGCGATGAAGCGACGCACGTTTCTTGGGACGGCCCTCGCCTGTGCGGCCGCTCCCCCCTTGTTCGCGGCCCTGCGCGGGAAGCGGTGGGATGACGCGGCCGAAGTGCTTGAGCGGGCCGTGACGGAGAAGCAAGTGGACGCTGCCGTGCTGCACGTGGTTCAAAAGGACGAGTCGTTTACGCGCCACTTCGGCAAGGCCGCCTCGGACGACGCGATGTTCTTACTTGGCTCCATCTCCAAGCCGATCAACGTGACTGCCGTCATGACCCTGTTCGATCAAGGGAAGTTTCAGCTCCAGGACCGCGTGAAGAAGTTCTTGCCCGCGTTCACCGGAGATGGGCGAGACGAGGTGACGATTCAGCATCTGCTGACGCACGTCTCCGGCTTGCCCGATCAACTCGCCAATAACAACGAGCTGCGGAAGAAGCACGCGCCGCTCACGGAGTTCGCCGCACAGACCATTGGCACGCGCCTCGATTTTGCCCCCGGCGCCCGCTACCAGTACTCGAGCATGGGGATTTTGCTTGCCGCGCGGATCGCCGAACTCATCAGCGGGTCGGACATCCTCGCTCTCGTCGATCGCCACGTCTTCCAGCCCCTGGGCATGAAGCACTCCGCTCAGGGACTGGGGCGGTTCAAGCTGGAAGAGATGGTCGCCTGCCAGATGGAAGGGGCCGCGCCCGAATCGGGGAGCGGCGACCCGCAGGCCAGGGAGTGGGACTGGAACAGTCCCTACTGGCGGAAACTGGGTGCTCCCTGGGGAGGAACGCATGCCTCGGCGCCGGACATTGCCAGGTTTCTGGGCGAGTTCCTGGGGGCGCGCGGCAAGGTCGTCAAGCCCGAGACGGCCCGGCGGATGATCAAGAACCACAACCCGAAGGGATTCACATCACGCGGGTTAGGATTTGGCGTTGGCAAAGGGTCCGGCAGTCCCGGCTGTTCGGAGCAAACCTTCGGCCATACCGGCTCGACGGGCACGCTCTGCTGGGCCGACCCTGCGAGCGAAACCATTTGCGTCGTCCTGACGTCGCTGCCACGCCGCGCGGCGCAACGCCACCCGCGCGAACTCGCGGCCGAGCGCGTCGCGGCGGCAGCCCGCCGCTGATGATTCTCGTACGTTTGCCAGGGCCGAAGAAAACAAGGAGACGCCATGCGAGCATCCGTTGTCGCGGTTGCGATTCTGTGTACCGCCGTGCCTGCCTTCGCCCAGCTGCCGAAAAACCTGCCCCAGGCCATTCCGCTCTGGCCCAAGGGCGCTCCCGGGTTCCGAAGCGCAGGGCCGAGGCCGAGGCCATCGACGGCACCAACGTCTGCAACGTCCACAATCCCACGCTCACCCCTTACGTTCCGGACGCCGGCAAAGCGACCGGAACGGCCGTCATCATCTGCCCGGGCGGCGGCCACTCCAAGCTCTGTCTGGGCCACGAGGGCTATGCGCTGGCCGAGTGGTTTCGCGATCGCGGCATCGCGGCCTTTGTGCTGAAATACCGTCTCGCCCGTGAGAAAGGCAGCACCTACACCATTCAGGAGCACGCGATGGCCGACACCCGGCGGGCCATCCGCCTGGTCCGCAGTCGGGCCGGCGAATGGCACCTCAAGACCGACCGCATCGGCATCCTCGGGTTTTCCGCGGGCGGCGAGCTGGCGGCCTACGCGGCCATGAAGAACGATCCCGGCGACAAGAGCAGTGTCGATCCCATCGAGCGGCAGAGCAGCAGGCCCGATTTTCAGGCGCTCATCTATCCGGGCAGTTCCCGCACCTTCACTGTCGAAGCGGGCATGCCCCCGGTGTTCCTCGCGGCCGGTTACAAGGACCGCCCCGACATCGCCGAGGGGCTGGCCACCGTGTACCTGAAGTACAAGGCCGCGAAAATCCCCGCTGAGCTTCACGTATTCGCCAACGCGGGGCACGGCTTCGGCTACCGGCCCGACGCCAAACCCAGCGCCGCCGCCCGCTGGCCCGAACGCTTCACGGAGTGGCTGGCCGACAGCGGCTTGCTGAAGTAGCCGAAACGCACCTTCCGGGACCGTGCCAGCGGTCCCGGAACGGACAGAGGCGAACTCAGGGATTCGCAGGTTCCGCCAGTTCGACCCCCGCTCCCTTGGCCCCTTGCTTGACCAGGTAGCAGAGCGTGCCGCCGCCAACCACCGCGCCGTTGGCACTGCCTCCGGCGTTGAGGAGACTCACCACAAACATCGGCCGGCTGCCTTCCTTGCCGTCGTCCAGATACTGGTCAATGCGAATCCCCAGGAGCCGTTTCCCCTTTGGCTCGGCCGGCACCAGCTCAAATCCGGACGCCCCAGGCTGGTAATTCTTGGGCCAGGTCCAGCCGGCGCCGTCCACCAGTGCGAAGCGCTTGTCGTCGGGGCTGCCGTAGAATTCTCGGGTCGTCTTCAAACGGGGATTGGTCAGGATGTCGGCGACCAGCCTGGGCAGGAGCGACTCGATGTCGGAGTCGCGGTAGAACTTTTCCTCCTCCGCAATGATGATGCGTGGTGTGACCTTCAAGACCCACCACCTTGCCTTGGCCTGGAGAAACCGCGGCCGAGACTGGACCGGGACAAGGAGCGTCGCACCATCCGGGATGTCGCGCAGCTGCGAATGACTGCTTTCTTTCAGGAGGGGAATTTCGGCCACGACCTCCTTCTCGGCCCTGGCGTCCCAGACCTTGACCCTGTCAATGCCGTCGAGGTCCACGGCTCGTTCCGTCAGCTTGACGCGGGCGAAACGCCTGTCGGACGTGACCTCGACCGACGCCAGGATCGAAACTCCCTCTGCAACCGTTTGCCGGGTTTTCTCCCCCCGGCGTGTCTGCTCCGGCCCGGGCAGACAGCGGTGGACCTGGTGCCGGGAGAGCAGCAGGGCCTCCTCGCCAATTCCCAGGGGGGCCTCCTCGCCGGCCTGGATCATTTGCTGCCGGGCCAGTAGGGTGAAGAGTTCGTTGTATTTGCTGAAGAGGCGGACCAGCCGATCCAGGAGCTTCTTTTGCCGCGCCAGGATTTTCCCAAGACCTTCCTCCATTCCGGACGTGGGATCGCTGTCCTGCTGGCGGATCAATTCTTCCAGGTCCTCCAGGGTCAGAGGCCTGGCCTTGTTCAGCCTGGTGTAAAAGGCCTCATCGACTTCGTAGAGCTGGGTCTGCACCTGGACCGACACGTCACTCGCATTACGGAAGCCCTGGAGCAACTCGCTCACCTGGGCATGCCGGGCCGCGCTAACATGGATCACCAGCCGGTTGCCGTTCAGCACCTGGATGGATTCCTGGTTGGCTGGGGTGGACGTAGCGCCCTCCGGGTTCAGGGCCGTTTCCAGCGCCTGGACAACCAGGGCCGCCCTCCGGGCCGGGTCGCTCGTGCGGGAGTGTTCCTTGTCTGTGAAAACAATTTCGGAGGAACCGATTGGAGACACCAGGGCCGACCTGGCAATGATGTCCCGAATGTCGTAGACGGCAACGTAACCGGCGCGCTGGGGAGTCGTCAGGGTCACTCCGCCGACGTCGAGACGGTAATCGATTTTCGTCTTGCTTTTCTTGATGGCCGCTTCCAGCACCCGGCGCACGCTGATCTTGCCGGAGGAGAGCGGCAACGCCAGCGGAGTGGCGGCCACGTCGGTCCCCTTGTCGCCGAAGGCGTCCCCGTCGATCCGCAGCGCCAGCTTCCTGTCCGGGGGAAGCTGTTTTTCCAGGGCCTTGAGGACGACCGTCAGCGGTCGTGCGATCTGGAGATTCCTGGTATCCACCAGGGGCTCATCCAGCAGGCGCTGGATCTTCTCGAAGGCCGCTTGCCGCACCGGATCGGAGCCCGGCACCGGGTCCGCCTGGGACCGTGCGATCGAGACCACGAGGACACCCAGAACCCCAAGAAGCAAGGCAGCCAGGCGTTGCCGGGACATGATGAGACCCCCCGAAGTGAAACCGATGTTCGCTCTCCCATCTCCGCATTGACTTTACTCGCTTGAGAGATCACCGGCAAGCACCCTTACCGTGGTTGGCCGGGCGAGGGTCTGGCAAAAGATCGGGGAACCCGTTAGCCGCGACGCGGAGCGCAGCGCAGCGGAGCGCGGGCTGCCTCCGTTGGGCGGAGACCCGCCGCGCTCCGCTGCGCTGCGCTCCGCGTCGCGGCTAACGGGTCCCCGAATCCCTTGTCAGACCCCGATCCGCTCGGCGTTGTCTTTTTTGCTGGCATCCCGCTTCGCGGTGGGGTAACCTACCCTTTCAGTTCTGTTTCATCCCGGGTTCAGGAGCTGCCCATGTCCGCGTTGGCATTCCGAGTGTCTCTCGCCAGCTTGACGTTGGGGATCGTCTGTGCGGCCTGTTCCGCCGGGGATCTCCCCAAACCGCGCACGGATGCGTTCGGCGACCCCCTGCCCGAGGGGGCCCTGGCCCGGCTCGGCACTGTTCGGTTCCGCATGGAATCCGAATTTGACTCTGTGGCGTTGTCGCCCAATGGCAAATTGCTGGCCATCGCCAACACGGGCCGCTCGATTTCCATTATCGATACCGCAACCGGACAGGAGACGCGCCGGTTCCGGATTCCAGGACGACCGGTTGGTTTGACATTGTTGCCTGATGGCCGCTCGCTGGCCGTGATCGGCCATCAGGGCGGCCAGATAGTTGACGTCAACAGCGGCGCCCCACTCGTGGAACTGGAGAGGAAGGGCGCCGGCCGCTCCCAATCCATTGCCATCTCCGGCAATGGCAAACTGCTGGCCCTGGGACCAGAGAGAAGCGGTAAATTACTCCCGATCCACATCTGGAACCTGGAAACCGGCAAATCGGCCGCTTCTCTGGAATCGCTGCACGATCGACAAGTCAACGTCTGCCTCTCGGCCGACGGTAAGCAGCTCGCCAGCTGGGGAGGGATGCTCGGGACGGTCTCCCGCGACGGGAAAGAAATTGGGGAGATCGTGCAACTGTGGAACGTGGCGGCAGGAAAGGAACTTCGGCAGTTGACACTCGAAAGATCCATGCCTGCCAACGTGGCCTTTTCCCCGGACGGCAAACAGCTGGCGGTCATGGACATCGAAGATTCGTTGAGCCTCTGGGACGTAGCCAGTGGCAAGCAGTTGCGCCGGCAGGCAGCACGTCCGGGTTCCGGTGAAGTGATCGCTTTCTCCCCCAACGGGGGCCAATGCCGCATCCTCCCAGGACGAGGACGCGGAGGGAAGACAGAAACTCGGACCTGGCTAACGCCTCGGCGCCCTCGTCGCCAAACTCGTTCAGGGTAAGGTCGAGTCCGTCCAGGTGCCGCAGATGCGGGGAGCGGGCAAGGTCGAGCAGCCGGTCGCCGACTTCCACGATCCGCGCGTGATGCACCGGGGCCAGGCGAAACAAGGCGGACGCCTGGTCCAGGAACATCGCCGCGGCCAGCACCACCTCCTCGACGAAGCCGCGGCGGAAGGTCCACTCCGTGCAGAGCCCTCTCAACGGCCCCGCCCATCTCTCCCCGTGTTCCGCCAGCAGCACCTTCTCCCGAGCCTGAAACTCTTCAGGTTTCGAGGCATCCTCTGGTAGGCGGGCCAGTTCGACCTGGATGCGGATGAACTCAGCACGGGCAGGCTGCTCATGGTCCTCCAACCAGTCGGCAAAGACAAGTCTGTGCGCGTCGTCGTCGGGCGACTCGATGATCGCCTCCAGAAAGGCTTCTTCAGGCGTCATGACGGTTCTCCTCGCCTCCAGCAGGGTTTACTCGACACGGGCCGCTCCGGTATTCTACGTGCATGGGGCGTTGAGCCATGCCGCCAGGAAGAGGCCGGCCATGAGGCGGGCCTCGATTGCATGCAGGGGAGGAACAATGACAGAGCAGCAGTGGCTGAACTCGCCGGAACCGGTGCGGATGCTGACCTACCTCCGTTTCGGGCGCAACATCGCTCGCACCCGTGCAGGCCGACGCAAACTGCTCCTGTTTGGCTGTGCCTGCTGCCGCCACGTGGCCCACCTCTTCCCGGACGAGCCCGGCTGGCCTGTGGTGGACCTGGCGGAGCGGCTCGCGGATGGGGACGTCAGCCAGGCGGAAGTGGGCGCCGCGTTGCGGGATGCGGCGCCGACCCTTCGCGACGGGGAGAGAGACCACGTTCGGCAGGCCCGCCTGAATCTGCACCAGGCGATCCGGAAGCTCGGCGGTCCTGCCGCCGCTGCCTCGGTGGCCTGCTCATCGGTGGGGATCGCACTGCGCTGGCTGGGGGCCGGCGAGGCAGCGGAGTGTGCCGTGCAGGCCAGCCTGCTCCGCGACCTCTGCGGCAACCCGTTCCACCCGCCACTTGCCCTGGACCCCGGCTGGCTTGTCTGGAACGGCGGGTCTGTCGGCAGGCTGGCCCGAACGATCTACGAGGAGCGGCATTTCGAGGACTTGCCGGTGTTGGCGGACGCACTCGAAGACGCCGGATGTCGCAACGAGGAAGTCCTCGGACACCTGCGGGGGCCAGGGCCGCACGCCCGGGGGTGCGTTGTTGTAGACCTGTTCCTGGGGAAGTCATAACTTCCGGAGCAGCGCCTTTTGCCGGAATCGCCCCGTGGCCGGTTCCTGGTCTATCCCGAACCCACGGCAGAAGCCGACGGCCGGAACGTCAGCACCACCTCGGGGCTTTCCAGCCTGCGGATGAGGACGCCTACGTCGATCCTCTTGCCCCGGACTGTCAACCGGACCACTCCCGCCTGCTCAGTTCGCTGGTCCCCGACATAGATGCCGGCCATGATCCGGATGCGGGTGAGGAGCGGCGGAAGCAGCTGGGGCAGGGAAACCTCCCCTTCGGCTGTCCCATTGTCGCCGGTGTATCGGACGCGAATGCAGCCGTCCTCCGACTGGATGCGGACCTCCCTGGCGTCCCGGCCGATGGCCGCCGAAACGACATGGTCCAGGAGCCTGGCTGCCAGGCTGCCCGTTTCCCATGCGCCGAAGTCCACTTCGTCCGGGGGAAAAGGCGATGGCGAGACGAAACAGCCGCGAAGGTCCGGTTCAGGGCCTTCCGGTTCGAGTTCCCCGTAAAGGCGACGGAGGGCCTCCAGTAGAGACTGCTTCGGAGCGGCGACCGGCTCGATGTCCCGGTTGAGGATGAACTCCAGCTTGTCCAGCAGGATCTCGTCTTTCGGATCCTTTATGGCCAGCACGAGCGTTTGACCGCGGAAGCCGATGGGCAAGACCATGTCAGCGTAGGCCAAGGACTTGGGAACGAACTCGATGACTTCGCCAGGCGGCTCGAACCTTTGCAGATCAATCTCGACGTGGCGAACCGTGGCGGGCCAGATGATTGCAGCTTGCTCCAAATAAACTCGGGCGGGAACGGCGACCACGTCCAGGAAGCCCCGTCGGAATGTCCCGCGGCTCAGCAACGGACACAGCGGCCCCAGCCATTCGTCCTGGTGTCGTGCGAGCAGCTCGCGCTCTCTGGCCTCCAGCACTGGCCGCCCCGGATCAGCAGCATCCATTCGGGCCAGGCGGCACTGAACGCGGATGAACTCCCCCCGCGGATCGTCCTGGTCTGTCAGCCAGTCCGCGTAGACCAGCCGCGGCGTGTCGTCGTCCGGAGCCTCCAGGATGGCCTGGAGGAAGGCGTCGTGGTGTGTCATGGCCACCGAATCCGACAGCGGAGCTGAACCCCGAGCTGGACCGTCGGTTGACGGCGCACGAAGCCAACTCTGGCAACGTTCGCACCAGGGAGCAAGTGTTGCAGCGTGTGTGGAAGACGCAGTGAACCTGCCCAATCACACCGTCAGCACCCGGTCTCGCCCCACAATGTTCCACGTCCCGACTACCTGCCCATCCTCCACCACGTACGCCCTCTGGTGCATCGCGCACGTCGGACACACGTGCGTCGGGATCGCCAGGAACTCATGGCCGATGGGATATTCCGCGGCGTGCGGCGTCTCGATGACCAGATGCTCCTCGTTCTGCAGCACCGCGGTGTACTCGTCCAGGTCGGTCAGGATCAGCCGTTTGCCGGCGGGCGGGTCGCTGGCCACGGCCTTGTAGCCCAGGTCCAGCGTCAGCCGGGTCGGCGTCGGCTTGCTGATCACCCGCGTCAGCAGCAGCGCCGCCGGGGTGAAGCCGGACATCTCCTTGAATTTCGTGCCGTAGCCGTTGTCGTGCAGCACACACGTTCCCGGCGAGCATTCCAGGCCCGGCAGGTCCATCTTGGCGAACACCGGAAACGTCGGCGTGCCGCCAGCCACGATCCGCTGCACCGGCAGGCCCTTGCTCTCCACCTCCTGACGCAGGGTCAGCACCGGGTCCAGCAACTGTCGGACCGCCGCCTCGCGCTCGGCCAGGCTCTCCTGGTGGTTGTGGCCATCGTAGACGTGAAACCCGCCCGGCCGCAGTCCCGGCAGCTGGGCGAACAACGCATACAGCGCCGCCGCCTCCGGGCCGGCAGCGATGCCCGTCCGGTGCTGGCCGACGTCCACGTCCAGCATCGCGTCCACGGTCAGGCCTTCGCGGGTCATCGCCTCGGCCAGGGAGCGGGCGCCCGCCTCGCTGTCCACCGTCACGAAAAAGCGCGTCGCCGGGTAAGCGTGGATCAGGCGGGCCATTCGCTGGCAGTTGGGTCCCACCAGCGGATACGCCAGCAGCACGTCGGGGGCGCCGCAGCTGGCGACCATTTCGGCCTCGGCGAGAGTTGCGACCTTGTGCTTGCTGATGCCGGCTTGCAGTTCCAGATGGACGATTTCCCGGGTCTTGTGCGTCTTGACGTGCGGCCGCAGCCGATACGGATCGCCGACCATGCGCACCGCCTCGGCGACGTTGCGCTGGATCAGATCCTTGAAGAAGATCAGGGCCGGAGTGTAGATGCTGGCCGTGCCGCGAATTCGGTAGGGTTTGTCCACGGTGGTGATCTCCCCGGGAAGGCGAGAGGTTGGTCTTCCGCAGGGAACATTTTATAGAAGCGGCACCCGCTGTTCCATCTTTTGCCGCAGCTCGGCGAAATGGGCCTGCGTGTCCTGGGCGCTGACTCCGCACGTGCCGCACCCACCGCTGCCGCAGCTGCCGCAATTGCCGGCGCCGCAGTTCTCCTTGCCGCAGCCGTGTTCCTCTTCCTCAACGGGCACAGGCACTGCCGGCCGGCTCAGGTCCTGAAGGAGGACGTGCATGGCGAACTTCTGCGACAGGGCGCTGACCAGCGGCCGGACGTCGCACTCGGCCCAGCGCAGATGGTGCAGGACCACGTGCTCGCCGTCCAGGAGCATCTCGCCATCGAGCAATTCCAGCGGCAATTCCAGCTGTCGGGCCAGCCCCGCGGCCCGCTCCAGCACTTCCAGGCCGCGCTGCTGGAGCTGGGACTGCTTCTGTTCGTCCTCGGGCGTCGTCAGGTGGAGCAGCTGGCCAAGCGTGGTGTTGGGGAGGAAGCGGGCATGGCGCGGCGTGGCTGGGCGCAGCACCGTGCCGATCTCGACGCCCCGGTGGGTGCGGATCACGGCCCGGTCGCTGCGGCGGCATGCCAGGGGCGAGCGGGCACGAAAGCGGCCAAAATCGCCCAGCAGACCGTAACTCACCAGATATTCGATCGCTTCCATCAAGACCGTGTCACTCCACGCCCAGGAATTCTCTCATGTAGCGGTCGTACTCGGCCGCCCCGCGCTCGGTGCTGAGGTCCAGGCGCAGCTCGTTGATGACCTTGATACTGTAATTGCGCTTCCAGTCGTTCCAGCAATCGGCACAGATGGTCTGGTAGATCCGCTGCCCGAACTCGTCCTTCATCGGCGGAGCGTCCAGCTGGTGGGCGTGGCCCCCGGCCATGCACATCGGCCTCTGGCAGTGGAACCCGCCACCGGCGGGCGCGGCCGAGCGCAGGGGCCGGGCCGACTCGCGCTGCGATTGCGGGGCCTGCTCACCCAGGGCGACCAGCATCCGGCCCATCTCGTCGCGCGGCATCTTGTCGCCGCGCTGGTCGGCCACCTCGTAACCCTGCTTCAGAGTGGCGATCGCTTCCTCGCGCCGGCCCGTCTCGGTGAGACATTGACCCAGGAACTGGTAGACCTTGGAGAACTCCGGACTCAGCTCCAGGGTCCGGCGGAAGGACTGGATCGCCTCCGCGTACTGCTTGTCCTCCATCAGCAGCTGGCCGAGCCGATAGTGGCCCAGTTCGTTGTCCGGATCGTCGGTGGCCATCTTCCGGAACTGGGCGATCCGCTCTTGCAGCTGACTCACGTGCGCTGCGCTCCTTTCACTTGGCTTCCACGACCTGAAACTCCAGCGTTTGCTCGGCGCTCTTCTTGGCGATCTGATCGGTGACCTTCAGCACGATGCGGAATTTGCCGGGCCGATTGAGCGTGAGCGTGAATTGCATGGGCACGACCTTGCGGTACGTCTCGGTCACCTTATCGACCCCACCCGTGAACGGCTTGTCCAGGACCGGCTTGCCCGTGGCCAGATCAATCACCCGCATCTCCACGAACACGATCGGCTGCATGGTCTTGGGGTCAAGTTTGAAACCGACCGGAGAGAAGTTGATGACGTAGGTCTGTCCGGGAACCGCGATCGAAGGGGCCGGGGTCGGCTCCTTGGCGGCGTACCCCACGAGCAGCCGGACAAACCCCAGCTCGGTCGGCACCACCTCAAAGGTGCGGGTCAGGGACCCCGACGATGGGGTCTTGGTGCCCCGGTCCTTGATGGTCACCTTGCAGGTGTAGGTTCCCACGGCCGTGTCGATGCCCAGGGACAGGGAGGCGTTCGCCCGGACCGCCCGGCCGCCCAGTCCCGCCACGTCATCGATGTCCGTCGGCCCATCGGTGAAGACCACCTTGCCGGTCTTGTCGCGCAGTTCCACCGCAACGCTGTAGGCGATCCGACCGGTCGGTGCAGTGGTCAGCCCCTCAACGTCGAAGACGAGAACGTACAGTTCGCCGGGATAGAGCTTGGGGCTCCGCGAGTCCTTGCGTTCCCAGCCCAGAGGACCGTGGCAAACGCGATCGTTGGTCAGCTTGATCTGGCCGACTGGTTCCGGAGCCAGCATCAAGGTGGTTAACAAGGCGGCGGAAGCCCACATGGTCGATTGGTCCTCAGGGACAAGGGAAACCCGGTCGCGCCCATGCGGTCACGGCAAGCCGAGGGAGAGGCCGGGTTGCTTCTCTCCTGTCATTGTGCAGGGTAGGGCAATCAGCTGCCAGAGCAAAAGTGCCCTCAAGCATCTTCTCCCCTCTCCTCTCTGGTTAGCCCGACGCGCCAGCGAGGGAACAACAGCCTCCCTCGCTGGCGCGTCGGGCTAACCAGAGGGGAGAGGGGAGGAAGGTCAGCGGAGCCAGCGGGCCACGTCGCGGGCGTGGTAGGTGAGGATCATGTCGGCCCCGGCCCGGCGGATGCTGGTCAGGATCTCCAGGGTGATGCGGCGCTCGTCGATCCAGCCCTTCTGGGCCGCCGCCTTGACCATCGCGAACTCGCCGCTGACGTTGTAGGCCGCCAGGGGCACGCCAAAGCGCTCCTTGACCCGGCGGATCACGTCGAGGTACGCCAGGGCCGGCTTGACCATCAGGATGTCGGCTCCCTCTTGCAGGTCCAGGGCGGCCTCGCGGAGGGCCTCGTCGGCGTTGGCCGGGTCCATCTGGTAGCTGGAGCGGTCGCCAAACTGCGGCGGCGACTCGGCCGCGTCGCGGAAGGGACCGTAGAAGCCGGAGGCGTACTTGACCGCATAGCTCATGATGGGCACGTGGCTGAACCCCGCCTGGTCCAGTCCGGAGCGAATGGCCGCGACCATGCCGTCGAGCATGCCGCTGGGGGCCACCAGGTCGGCCCCGGCCCGGGCATGGCTGATGCACTGGGCCGCCAGCAATGGAAGGGTCGCGTCATTGTCCAGGTCGATCCGGCCGCCGATCTGCTTCAAGACGCCGCAGTGGCCGTGGTCGGTGTACTCGCAGAAGCACTCGTCGGTCATCAGCAAAATGCGGTCGCGAAAATGTTCGCGGAGCTGCCGCAGGGCCTGCTGGATGATGCCCTCGTCCTCCAGGGCGGGCGAGCCGGTGCTGTCCTTGTGGTCGGGGATGCCGAACAGGATGAAGGAGCGAACGCCCAGGTCCAGGGCGCTGCCGACCTCGTCGGTCAAGCGATCGAGGCTGACCTGGTAGTTGCCGGGCATCAAGGCGATTTCCTTGCGGATGTCCCGGCCGGTGCGGACGAAGAGGGGGAGGATCAGGTTCTGGACGGACAGGGTCGTCTCGCGGACCAGGTCGCGCACCAGGGGGTGGTGACGAAGCCGGCGGGGGCGGATGGTGGGGAAACCTGGAGGGGGAGAATCAAAGGAATTCATTTCACACCGAGTTGTTTCCAGAACTCTGCCAGGGTCATCCCATCTTCTGGTTCATCCGCAGCACGGGACAGTTCCTCTGGACTGTATGGGCAACGATCTTCCGGTCGAGGCACAATGAACACTTTCCCAATCGGGACGTAGTGACCCAACACCTCGCCTTTCTCGTCGCGGATGGCAGTGACCTGCTTTATGCGGCTCAACTGGGCAAGGAGTGCAGGATCGATTGGATTTTGGGACATGGGATTCTCCTCGAACGTTCATGCCAGCATTCAGATTCCACCGTACCACGGCCGCATCGATCCGTCAGCAGATCACGCCCCCGAATAGACCCGCTCCGCCGCCGCCACGCCCGCACCGGCGGCAACCTTCGCCCCCTGTCCCAGCAGGCAGCGCTCCAGGGCAGCCAGCGCTTGCAGCACCACCCCGGGCCGGCTATTGTGCCCCATTAACCCAATCCGCCACGCCTTCCCTTTGAAGTCGCCCAGCCCACCGCCGATCTCGATGCTGAACTCGCTCAGCAGCTGCTTGCGCACCGCCAGATCATCGACTCCCGCTGGGAGGCGCACCACGTTCAGCTGCGGCAGCTGGTGTCCCTCCGCTGCAACGTAGGTCATTCCCAGCGCCGTCAGGCCAGCCTTGAGGGCCGCATGGTTCCGAATGTGCCGGGCGAAGCGCGCCTCCAGCCCTTCCTCCAGCACCAGCCGCAGGCCCTCCCGCAGCGCGTAGATCATCGTGATCGGGGCCGTGTGGTGGTAGACGCGCTCCTCGCCCCAGTAGCGCTGGAGCAGGGTCACGTCGAGATACCAGCTCTGCACCTTGCTCTTGCGGCGGCTGATCGCCTCGACGGCCCGCTGGCTGAACGACACCGGCGACAGGCCGGATGGGCAGCTCAGTCCCTTTTGCGAGCAGCTGTAGGCGGCATCGACCTCCCACGCATCAAGTGCCACCGGAATGCAGCCCAGCGAGGTCACCGTGTCCAGCACCAGCAGCGTGTCAAACTCATGGCACAGTTTGCCCAGCTCCTCGACCGGTTGACGGGCGCCCGTGGACGTCTCGGCGTGGACGATGCCCAGCAACTTGGGCCGGACCTTTCGCAGTCCTTCGCGGATCTGGTTCAGGTCGAACACTTCGCCCCAGGGCCGTTCCAGCGTCGTCACGGCCGCACCGGTCCGGCCGGCCACGTCGATCATCCGCTGGCCGAAAAAGCCCTTGGCGCAGACCAGGGCCCGATCGCCCGGCTCCAGCAAGTTGACCATGCAGGTTTCCATGCCGGCCATGCCGGTGGCGCTGATGGGGAAGGTCAGGCGATTGCCGGTCTGGTAGACCTGGCGGAGCATTTCCTGGGTCTCGTTCATGATCTCCAGGAAATACGGATCGAGATGCCCGACCAGCGGAGTGGCCATTGCCGTCAAGACGCGCGGATGCGCGTCGCTGGGACCGGGACCGAGCAGCAGGCGCGGGGTCGGATTGAGCTGGCCGGGGATGGTCATGGTGTCGCTTCCTTCATGCGGGCCTGGACCAGTTTGCTGATCTCCTTGAAGCGGGCATGGCCGGCCCCGCCGATCCACTCGAAGACGCACGTTTCGCTGGTGGTCAGGATCGCACCCGCCTGCTCCACCCGGCGCAGAGCGTACTCCTTGTCGATGGGATAACGCGAGGCGACGGCGTCCGCGGCGACGTAAACCCGGAAATCGAGGGCCAGCAGATCCAGGGCCGTGTGCAGCACACAGACGTGGGCCTCGACGCCGGCCAGGACGATCTTGGGCCGGGCGGCGCGGTGGAAGGTCTCGACCACCGACGGGACGGCACAGCTGCTGAACGCGGTCTTGTCCGGCCGCTCCGGGAGCCGGCGGGCCAGCTCGGGCACGGTCGGACCGAGGCCGCGCGGATACTGCTCGGTGGCGACCACGGGCATGTCCAGGATGCGTGCGGCGTCGATGAGGAAGGCAGTGTTGCGGATCATGACGGCCGACCCGGGAATCAGCGGCATCAGCTTTTCCTGCACGTCGATGACCAGCAGGCCGGTGTCCCCGGCCGACATCTGCGTGGCGTGGGCCATGATGGAACCTCCGCGTCCAGGAGCGACCCCTGTTCGGATGCTATTCCTCCTTGCGGGGGGTGTCAACCGTGGGAACGATTGGTACGTTGACAGGCAAAGGTGTCCTTTGCCGTAACCACACAGGAGAACCACGATGCGTCCGCTGGCCCTCGCCGTGCTGCTTCTCGCCCTGGCCGCGAACCTCCGGGCAGCTCCTGCCCCCAAGGAGAAACCGACGTTCACTGCCACGCTCCGCAAGGCTGGCGACTCCTTTCGCTTCGTTGCGAGACGAAAAATCGCCTCATTTCGAGATCGTCAGTCCCAGCGGGATCGGCAGCGCAGTCGTTCAGCGCAAAAGCGGCGACTGGCCCGCGCCGCTGACCGTTCGCTTTGCCGGCCTGCGTGGGCTGGAAGGTTTTGTCCTGCGGAGCGGCAAGGTGAAGCTGTCCGCTTTCATCGGCGCAGGTGAGAAGCAGAAGGTCATGCGCTTCAACGCCAAGGGAGACGCCGTCAACGACCCGAAGGAGGCGGTCTGGACCGTCACCCTGGCCCGGCAGGAGAAGGCGATGGAGGCCACCGTCCAGACAACTGCCGACCTCTCGCCAATCCGTGAGTTGACTGTGGAGTGGGTCGATTTATACCGGTAGCGAGCATCCATCATGAGCGGCGTGCCAACGCATTCATTTGACCTGACCGGCCGGCCCGCGCTGGTCACCGGAGCGAGCCGGGGAATCGGCCTGGCCGTGGCGGAAGCCCTGGGCCGGCATGGGGCGGTGCTCGCCATCACCGGCCGCAAGGCCGAGACCCTGGAGGCGTCGGCCGCGGAGCTGCGCGTCGATGGCATCGACACGCGCTGCCTGGTCTGCAACCAGGGCGATCCCGCGGCCATCGAGCGCTTGTTCGAGCAGCTGGACTCGGCCGGTTTTGTTCCCGAGATTGTTGTGATCAACGCGGCGACCAATCCGGTGCTGGGGCCGCTGCTGGAGATCGATCTGGACGTGTGGCGCAAGATCCTCGACGTGAACCTGACCGGGGCGATGCTGACCGCCCGGGCCGCGGTCAAGCGCATGCTGCCGCGGCAGCGGGGCAGCGTGCTGTTCATGGCCTCGGTGGCGGGGATTGATCCGCTTCCCGGGCTGGGGGCATACAGCGTCAGCAAGGCGGGGCTGCTGGGCCTGGCGAAGGTGCTGGCCAAGGAACTGGGACCGCACGGCATCCGCGTCAATGCCCTGGCGCCTGGCCTGGTCGAGACGCGCTTCGCGGCCGCCCTGTTCCAGGACAAGGAAGCCTACGACAAGATCATGGCCCAGGTGCCGCTGGGCCGGCACGGCCAGCCGGCCGACGTTGCCGGGGCGGCCGTGTTCCTCTCCTCCGATGCCGCCGCCCACGTCACGGGGCAGGTCCTGGTGATCGACGGCGGGGCCCGGGTGTGACCGGAACGCCCTGCAACTGCCGAGCTGCGCACGCCGGAGATCGTCCGGCTTTGGGGTGAAGGCCGATGAACGAAGTCACCCAGATCCTGTCCGACCTCGCCCGGGGCAATGCCCACGCCGCCGGGCAGTTGCTGCCGTTGGTGTACGAGGAGCTGCGGCAACTGGCGGCCGTCCGGCTGGCCGCGGAGGCTCCCGGCAACACCCTGAACGCGACCGCCCTGGTCCACGAAGCGTATCTGCGGCTGGTCGGCCCGGCCGACGCCGCCTGCTGGGACAACCGCGGCCACTTCTTTGCCTCCGCGGCCGAGGCCATGCGACGCATTCTGGTGGATCATGCCCGCCGCAAGGCCGCGGCCCGGCACGGAGGTGGGCTCACCCGACGCGAACTGGAGCCGGACCTGGCCGCCACCCGGGAGCCCAGGGAAGATCTGCTCGCCCTGGACGAAGCCCTGGACCGGCTCGCGGCCGAGGATCCGCTCAAGGCCGATCTCGTCAAACTCCGCTACTTCGTCGGCCTGACTCTCCCCGACGCCGCCGCGGCGCTGGGGCTGTCGGAGCGGTCGGCGGGCCGCCACTGGGCCTACGCCCGCGCCTGGCTGCGGCGGGCGGTCGAAGGCAGCGGGGAAAAATCTTGATAATTCTTGGCCAGCTTTTGGCCCGGATTACGCATTGAGAGTGAGGCCGTAACCGGGACCACTTGTGGAGACCCCACCGTGACCGAAGAACAGGTCTTTCTCGCTGCCCTCGATCTGCCCGACGCAGCCGCCCGAGCCGCTTATCTGGACGAGACTTGCGGCGCGGACGCCGAGTCCCGCCGCCAGGTCGAGGCCCTGCTGGCCGCCCACTACCGCACCGGGGAGTTTCTGGACGTCCCGGCGGCCGAGCAGGTCCAGGCTGGCTCGAACAATGACAACACTGTCAGCATTGAGGGGGATGCCGTGTCTGCCGCAAAAGACCGCGAGGACGAGTCCGACGACCTGAACTTCCTGTCACCATCGACCCGGCCCGATTCCCTCGGCCGTCTCGGGCATTACGAAATGCTCCAGGTGCTCGGCAAAGGCGGCTTCGGCATCGTGTTCCGCGCCTTCGACGACATCTTGCAGCGCGTGGTCGCGATCAAGGTCATGGCCCCGCAGATAGCGACCCTGTCCCCCGCCCGCAGGCGCTTCCTGCGCGAAGCCCGGTCGTCCGCGCAGGTTCGGCACGAGAACGTGGTCCACATTTACGAGGTCGGCGAACAGCCGCTCCCTTACCTGGTGATGGAGTTCGTCCCCGGCGAGACGCTCCAGCAGAAGCTCGACCGCACCGGTCCGCTTGACGTGTCGGAGATTTTGCGGATCGGCCGGCAGATCGCCGAGGGGCTGGCCGCGGCCCATGCGTGTGACCTGATCCACCGCGACATCAAGCCGGGCAACGTCCTGCTCGAAGGCGGCTCGCACAAGGCGAAGATCACCGACTTCGGCCTGGCCCGCGCCGCCGACGATGCCAGCATCTCGCAGAGCGGCATCATCGCCGGCACGCCCATGTTCATGTCCCCGGAGCAGGCCCTCGGCCACCACATCGACCAGCGGGCCGACCTGTTCAGCCTGGGCAGCGTGCTGTACCAGATGGCGAGCGGCCGACCGCCGTTTCGCGCTCCGTCCGCACTGGCCGTCCTCAAGCGCGTGGCCGAGGAGCCGCCGCGGCCCATTCCGGAGATCATTCCCGAAACCCCGGATTGGCTGTGCGCCATCATCGCCAAACTGCACGCCAAGAACCCCGCTGACCGCTTCCAGTCGGCCCGGGAAGTGGCCGACCTGCTCGCCGATTGCGAAGCGAAGCTCAAAGCGAAACAGGAGGTGAAAAATGTCCTCCCCACCGCGCCCGTCAAACCGGCCGGACGGAAGTGGGTTGCCGCGGCAGCCGTCTTGTTGCTTTCTGCGATCGCACTGACCGTGACGGAGTTCGCCGGTGTGACTCATTTGTTCCGGCAGCAGGAGCCCGACCCAAGGAAGCCAGGTGTCGATTCGCCACCGCCCTTGGTGGCGAAGCAGGAGCCGCCTCCTGACACGAAAGTCGCCAGGGCTGACCCCAAGGAACCGAATCCAAAGAAGGCGCCCGACGAGAAGAAGGCTCCGCCGCCTGAAACGCAGCCAATGGGTGAGGTCAAGCCACCCGCGCCAACCGTCCATGACACCTGGATCAGGGCTGTCGCTCTTCTGCCTCTGGACCAGCAGGGAGCCGCGCTGGCCGCCAAGATGAAAGAACGACTCCCTGGCTTTGAGGACGCCTTCCTCAGGGCAATCCCTGCCCTGTCCGCGGAAAGGCAGGATATCCTGGTGGACACCTGGCTGAAAGAACGCAAACCCGCCTTTGCAGGGTTTGAGCAAGCCTGGCTCAATCTGCTCCCCGCGACGTCTGCCGACACGCAGGTGCTCCTGACGCTCGCGTGGCTGAAGGAACGCAAACCCGCCTTTGCCGGCCTTGAGGACGCCTGGCTCAAGGCCATCCCCGCCATGGCTGCCGAGGCGCAGGTGATCCTGGCGGCCGCGTGGTTGAAAGAGTGCAACCCCTCCTTTGATGGCGAGGTGACGCACAAGATCGAAGAGGGCGTGGTTACGAGCCTGGAAGTGCCGTCACCTCTCGTACACGACCTGAGGCCCCTGGGGACGTTGACTGGACTGCGGTCGCTCACCTGCCTCAACCCGGTGGGTTACGACAACAAGGCCGAGAGCGATGCCGCCGTGCTGCGCTCGCTCAAAAAGCTGGAGACCATCAACGGCAAGCCCGTGACCCAGTTCTGGAAGGAGGTCGAGGCCCGGCCAGCGGAATTCAAGGAGTGGCTCCAACTGGTTGCTACGCTGAATGCCAATCAGAAGGTGGTTGCGGTGGCCGCCAAGTTGAAAGAACGCAACCCCGGCTTTGACGGCAAGGTGGCGCACAAGGTCGAGGACGGCGTGGTGACGGAGCTGACTATCAAAAGTGTGCGGGACCTCTCGCCGGTGCGGGCCCTGGAGGGACTGAAGGTCCTCAATTGCACGGATGGACCGCTGTCGGACCTTTCGCCGCTCAAGGGCCTGCCGCTCACCTCGCTGAACCTTCAGGGCTGCACCCAGGTCCGGAACCTGACGTTGCTCAAGGGCATGCCCCTCACCAAACTGAGCCTTCGTGGAACCCAGGTCCGGGACCTGACACCGCTCAAGGGCATGCCGCTCACCGAGCTGACCCTCAATAGAACCCAGGTCCAGGATCTTTCGCCCCTCAAGGGCATGCCGCTCACCGTTCTGTCCCTTGCCGGGGTCCCGGTCCAGGACCTGGAGCCGCTCAAGGGGATGCCGCTCACCCACCTGAACCTTGAGAATACCCAGGTTCGGGACCCGACGCCGCTCAAGGGCTTGCCGCTCACCTCGCTGAGCCTTCTCAACTGTAGGGTGGGGAACCTGGAGCCGCTCAAGGACATGCCGCTCACCTCGCTGGACCTTCGCAGCACCAAGGTCCAGGACCTCGAACTGCTCAAGGGCCTGCCGCTCACCTCGCTCTGGCTTGGTGGTTGCGGCGAGGTCTGCGACTTGGAGCCGCTCAAGGGAATGAAGCTCAACCATCTGCTACTTTGTGGCTGCCCCCAGGTCCGGGATCTTTCGCCGCTCATGGGCATGCCGCTGAAGCGGGTGGAGATTCAGGGTTCCGGCGTCACCGACCTGAAACCCCTGCAAGGCATGGAACTGGAAGAAATCCGCCTGACTCCCAAGAACATCACCCAGGGCCTGGATATCCTCCGCGACATGAAAAGCCTCAAGACCATCGGCGTCGGCGTCGGTCGGCAAGTCTGGCCGGCGGCGGAGTTCTGGGAACGCTACGACAAGGGGGAGTTCACGAGGTAGCGTGGCGGCTGTTCCCGCTGGTTGTCCTTGCCGCCCCCGTGACTTCCAGACCACGACGCACCCGAAAGCCAAAGGAGGTCCCGTGAACCGAGTGGCACTCCGGCCCCGCTCGGCGCGGGGCCCACGTTTTGCTTGCATGCGGTCTTCCGGCGCTTATCGTAAGCGTCATGAAGGATGTCACAGCGATCCTGAACGCCATCGAGGCTGGCGATCCGCAGGCCGCCGGGCAGTTGCTGCCGCTGGTCTACGACGAGCTGCGGAAACTCGCGGCCGTCCGGCTGGCCGCGGAGGCGCCCGGCAACACCCTGACCGCGACGGCCCTGGTCCACGAGGCGTATCTGCGGCTCGTCGGACCAGCCGACGCCGCCTGCTGGGACAACCGCGGCCACTTCTTTGCCGCCGCGGCCGAGGCCATGCGGCGTATCCTGGTCGATCAGGCGCGACGGAAAAAGACCACCCGACACGGCGGCGGATTGATTCGACAGGATCTCGAGCCGGATCTCGCCGCCGCCCCGCAGCCGCGCGAGGACCTCATCGCCCTGGATCGGGCGCTGGATCAGCTGGCGGCCAAAGACCGGGTCAAAGCCGAGCTGGTCAAGCTCCGCTATTTCGCCGGCTTGACCCTGGCGGAGGCGGCCGAGGCTCTCGGCCTGTCGGAGCGGACCGCCGGCCGCCACTGGACCTACGCCCGCGCCTGGCTGCGCCGGGCGGTCGAGGGGGCCGACGGGAAAAAATCCTGAACAATCTTGGCTGGCTTTTCAAGAAATCTCGCATTGAGTACGTGGGACTTCCTTCCCAGCTCCGCTGAGGATTCCAGCCATGACCGATGAACAGGTCTTTCTGGCGGCCCTGGACGTGCCGGATCAGGAAGCTCGAACTGCTTATCTGGACGAAGCCTGTGGCGAGAACAGCGAGCTCCGCCGCCAGGTCGAGGAGCTGCTGGCCGCCCACGAGCGCAGCGGCCCATTCCTGGACCAACCGGCAGCCGAACAGCTGGCGGCTGGACCGCAATCACCCCTGGTCCAAACCGTCGCTCTCAACGATGAAGGTGCTGCTGCCATGGCCGACAACAAGAAGAGCAACGCCTCCCCCAGTGACGACAGCGCCGACGACCTGCAATTCCTGTCGCCGTCCACCCGGCCCGGCTCGCTGGGCCGGCTGGGGCATTACGAAATGCTCCAGGTGCTGGGCCGCGGCGGCTTTGGCATCGTCTTCCGCGCCTTCGACGAAACGCTGCAGCGCGTGGTCGCGGTCAAGGTACTGGCCCCGCAGCTGGCCGCCACCTCGCCGGCCCGCAGGCGGTTCCTGCGCGAAGCCCGTTCCTCGGCGGCGGTTCGCCACGAGAACATCGTCCAGGTCTATGCGGTCGAAGAACAACCGCTGCCGTACCTGGTGATGGAGTTCGTCCCCGGCGAAACGCTCCAGCAGAAACTCGACCGAACCGGTCCGCTCGACGTGCCCGAGATATTGCGGATCGGCCGGCAGATCGCCGAGGGACTGGCCGCGGCCCATGCCTGCGACTTGATCCACCGCGACATCAAGCCGGGCAACATCCTGCTCGAAGGCGGCTCGCACAAGGCGAAGATCACCGACTTCGGCCTGGCCCGCGCCGCCGACGATGCCAGCATCTCGCAGAGCGGCATCATCGCCGGCACGCCCATGTTCATGTCCCCGGAGCAGGCCCTCGGCCACAAAATCGACCAGCGGGCCGACCTGTTCAGCCTCGGCAGCGTGCTCTACCAGATGGCGAGCGGCCGACCGCCGTTTCGCGCTCCGTCCGCGCTGGCCGTCCTCAAGCGCGTGGCCGAGGAGCCGCCGCGGCCCATTCCGGAGATCATTCCCGAAACCCCGGATTGGCTGTGCGCCATCATCGCCAAACTGCACGCCAAGGATCCCGCCGACCGCTTCCAGTCGGCCCGGGAAGTGGCCGACCTGCTCGCCGATTGCGAAGCGAAGCTCAAGGCGAAACAGGAGGTGAAAAATGTCCTCCCCGCATCGCCCAGCGCCGTCAAACCGGCCGGACGGAAGTGGGTTGCCGCGGCGGCCGTCCTGTTGCTTCCCGTGCTCGCGCTGGGTGTGACGGAGTTTGCCGGGGTCACGCATCTTTTGCAGAAGCAGCAGCCGACCGTAGCGGTCATTCCGAAGAGTGATCCCAACGCCGAACCGAAGACGCCGCTTGCGACCGGCAGATTTGCACTGGCTTTTGATGGCAAGGAAAGTGTGGTCAAGATCCCGTCGCTCAAGTTGAACGACGATCGTGCCATGACAGTGGAGGTCTGGACGGTGTTAGAGGACCCGGTTGATCGACGAACAAACTTTGACCTGGTTTGTAATTCTGAGGCGGCGGGATTCGCTTTGACCGTCCCTCCTGCCAGACATGGCGGCGACGGGAGGAGATTAGGCTTCCTGATGCGTCTGAAGAACCCGGATGACTATGTCAAGGCGTGGGAGAACCAACCGGTGCCGCGAAATCAACTGATCCATCTCGCGGGAGCCTACGATGGCAAGGCGGAAATTCGATTCTACGTCAATGGCCGACTCCAAAGTCGAACGCCCGCCCAAAACGTCAAGCCCTCCAACGTGCCGTTGACCCTCGGCGGCAATTGGAACGCTAGTGACAAGGGCAGCCGGTTCTTCGGTCGGATGAATGAAGTTCGCATCTCCAAGGTTGCCCGGTACGACAGCGACTTCACGCCGAACAAGCGCTTCGAGCCAGACAATGACACGCTCGCCCTCTACCACTTCGACGAGGGCGAAGGCACCGTGCTCAAGGACTCCTCCGGCAACGGGCATCACGGCAAGATCGTCGGGGCGACGTGGGTGAAGGCGGACGGGTCGCCGATCGGTCCCCCGCCCGCAGCGCCGCTGCCGCCCACGTACAAGAACGGCATCGGCATGGAGTTCGTGATCGTTCCGAAGGGCAAGTCGTGGCTGGGCGGGGGCAAGGACAAGCTGGGCGACAAGGAGGTGGTGATCCCGGCCGACTTCTACCTGGGCAAGTACGAGGTCACGCAGGAGGAGTGGGAAAAGGTGATGGGGGTGAACCCCAGCAACTTCTCGCGCAACGGCGCTGGCAAAGACGCAGTGAAGGACATCCCTGATGCGGACCTGAAGCGGTTTCCGGTGGAGAACATGACGTGGGACCAATGCCAGATCTTTGTAGCGAAGTTGAACAAGTTGGAGAAGGAGACGGGCTGGGTCTATCGGTTGCCGAAGGAGGCGGAATGGGAGTACGCGTGTCGGGGCGGCCCGATGTCGGACAAGGCGGACAGCGCCTTCGACTTCTACTTCGCCAAGCCGACGAACACTTTGTTGCCGGAACAGGCGAATTTCGCACACGACAATGGACTGAAGCGAACGTGCAAAGTGGGCTCGTACGAGGGGAACCGGCTGGGATTATTCGATATGCATGGAAACGTCCAGGAGTGGTGCGACGATGGGCCTTCGCACAGAACGATCCGGGGCGGCAGCTGGACGGCCGGTAAATCTCGGGCGGCGGGGGCCTACAATGGGTCGGGTCGTTACTGGGACCTCGGCTTGCGTCTGGCCCGAGCGATTCGTTGACTCTGAAGATCTGCCTGGGCAGATCGAAGAGTCAGCGGAACCAAGGACGGTTCCACTAACTGTGCTACCAGGAACGAGGGCTGACCTGCTGAGTTCCCTTGTCAAGGGACAGGAAAGAGAGGAGCTGTATGAGGCGACGAGTCTCGTGTACGGTTCTGAAGCGGCGGCGGGTTGGGCGACCGACCCGCCGACCGTAACGAGCTCTCGTCAAGTAGGGCAAGACAAGCGAAGCCTGGAGCGTAGGCCGGCTGGCCGGGAGCGGAGCGCAGTCGCCTCCCTTCGTACCGTCGCGGATCTGATTCAACAGAGACAAACCGACAACCTGCGCCCTGGCCCCCGGCTCAGCTTCCGGGTGGCCTTCCCAGCGTTTGCTGGTTGTTGCTCCAAAGCCAACCCGCAACAACCAGCAAACGCCGGGAACCCAACGGCACCCGGCAGCTGGGACCGATCCGCTACCGCATCCAGCCGGAGGCGATACAGGCGCTGCTGCACTACGACTGGTCCGGCAACGTCCGCGAGCTGGCCAACGTGATCGAGCGGGCCCAGATCCTGGCCGAGGACCATCTGATCTCGCTTGACGACCTGCCCGAATCGCTGGTGGGCCCAACGCCGATCAGCCGGACCGGCGGCGACCCCCAGCACCTTTCCGAGGTCGAGCGCCAGCACGTCGAGCAGGTGCTACAGCAGGAGAAGGGCAACAAGGTCCAGGCTGCCCGGGCACTGGGCATCAGCCGGCGGGCGCTGTACCGGCTACTCAAGAAGCATCACCTGGAGGGGGCACGCTCCGAGAACGCCGAGCACCGGGCGGAACGCGAAATCACGGGAGCGTAAGGGCACGACCCGGATGACGAGCGGCCGGTGTGTTGTAGCGGAAGAGTCGCTAAGCCGCAAGCGGCTTGTGGAACGGCCTGCCCACGGTTAGACTATCCCCATGCAAGACAAAACTCCTTCCCCTGCAGCGCAGTTGCTTCGCACCCTGGGCCCGGTCATGGCCACGGCGGTGATCGTCGGCACGGTCATCGGCTCCGGGGTCTTCAAGAAACCATCAACCCTGGCCGCAAACGTCTCCTCCCCCGGCTGGTTCTTCGACTTCACCTACTCCGGGCCGGTCCTCCTGGTCTGGGTCGTCGCGGGCCTGCTGATCCTGTGCGGGGCCCTGGCCTACGCCGAGGTCTCCGTCCTGCTGCCGAAGGCCGGCGGCAATTACGTGTTTTTGCGCGAGGGCTACGGCCGGCTGGCCGGGTTTCTCTGGGGCTGGGTCGATTTCCTGATTATCCGCGCCGCCTCCCTGGCCGCCCTGGCCACCATCTTTGCCGAATCCTGCAACGAACTGATACGCAACTCCTCCCTGCGCCAGCTCCTCGGCCTGTCCACCCAGAGCGAACTGACTTTCTGGGGCGAGCGCCTCCTGACCGTACTGGTCATCCTGGCCCTGGCCTGGGTCAATGCACGCGGCACCCGCTGGGGCGGCGGCCTGCAAGTGTTCATCACCACCATCAAGGTCGGTTCGCTGCTGTTCATCCTGATCATCCCCTTCGTGGCCCTGGCGTACGCCGCCAGCGGCCGGTTTGGCGCCACGCCCAGCGTCGGCAACCTCCAGCCGTTCTGGCCGGACGACTGGTCCAAGGTGTCTCTCCAGGGCCTGGGCTCGGCCTTCCTGGGTGTGCTGTGGGCCTATCACGGCTGGATGAACCTTACCCCTGTCGCGGCCGAGGTCACGCGGCCCCAGCGCAATCTGCCCCTGGCCCTCCTTGGGGGAGTGTTCATCGTCATTTTCCTCTACGTCGGCGTCAACGTGGCCTATTACTCCATCGTTCCCGGCGTGGAAATGCGGACGCTGGGAAACACGACCGTGGCGACCGAGTTCTGCATGCGTCTGCTGGGGCCCGTCGGGGGGGCGATCGCATCAGCGGCCGTGATGTGTTCGGTGTTCGGGGCCCTCAACGGCAACCTGCTGATCGCGCCCCGGCTGCTGTACGCCATGGGCGAGGACGGCCTGGCGCCCGCGGCGCTGCGTCAGGTGCATCCGCGCTATCACACACCGGCCCGGGCCATCTGGGTCATGGCGACCTGGGCGGCGCTGCTGGTCGTGGCAGTCGGAGGCGCTGAAGGGGAGCGGCGTTCTGAACAAGGTCAAGTCACCCTTTGACGTGCTGACCGACTTTGCCATGTTCGGGGCCGTGATCTTCGAGACGATGGCGGTTGTGGCCATCTTTGTCCTGCGCCGCACGATGGCCTCGGCCGAGCGCCCTTACCGCTGTCCGGGCTATCCGGTCGTGCCGCTGCTGTACGTGATCCTTCCAGGGTTTGTGCTGGCCAACATGTTCGTGGCCCAGCAGTTCGAGGTGGCCGCCGGACTGGCGTTCATCGCTGTCGGAATTGGGTGTTACTACGCGATGGGGTTGAACCAGCCCCCGGTGGTCTCCAGGCTGCCGGGTCCGGCCGTGCTGGATGTGGCCGGGGTGCGAGTGGACGGCAGCCCGCACCCCGGCCCATCGGAGTCGATTGCATCAAAGTCGGATTCGGTAATGTAGGCCGGCCTTCCCAGGCCGGCCCACCGTCCTCACGGGAACAACCCGCGCCGCATCTTTTCCTTGGCGATCTTCTGCACCCCCAGGCTCAGGGCGGCTTTGCGCATGGTCAGGTGCCGTTCCTTAGCCAGGTCACGCACCCGGCGGAACCCCCGCAGCATCAGCTCCTGGAGCTTCTCGTTGACTTGCTCCTCGCTCCAGAAGAATTGCTGGATGTCCTGCACCCACTCGAAGTAAGACACCGTCACGCCGCCGGCGTTACAAAGCACGTCGGGAACGATGAAGATGTCGCTATCCGCGAGCACCACGTCGGCTTCTGGGGTCGTCGGTCCGTTGGCGGCCTCGGCTAGCACCCGGCAGCGCAGCCGGGAGGCGTTGCTGCCGGTGATGACCCGCTCCAGGGCGGCCGGGACCAGCACGGTGCAGGGCGTGGTCAGCAGTTCCGCGGTGTCGATCGCCTCGGCCCCGGGAAAATCCTGAAGACGCGGCAGGGCCCCGCCCGAGCGCGGACCGTACATGTGCTTGATCAGAGCGGGGATGTCGATGCCGCGCGGATTGCGGATGTTGCCGTAGCGATCCCCCACGGCGATGACACGCACGCCGCGCTTGTGCAGCTCCTGACAGGTGACGGAGCCGACGTTGCCGAAGCCCTGGACCACGGCCGTGGTTTGTTCGGCCTGCGGTCTGAGTTCCTTGAGGGCTTCGAGAATGCAGTAGGTGACGCCCCGGCCGGTGGCCTCGCGCCGACCGACGCAGCCGCCCAGCTCGACCGGCTTGCCGGTGACGACCTCCGGACAGGCATAGCCCACTTTCATGCTGTAGGTGTCCATGATCCAGGCCATGGTCTGTTCGTCCGTGCCCAGGTCGGGGGCCATCACGTCCTGACGCGGACCGATGATGTTCAGCACCTCCTCGGTGAAGCGCCGGGTCAGGCGTTCCTTCTCGCCGTCCGAAAGTTCGGTCGGGTCGCAGCTGATGCCGCCCTTGGCGCCGCCAAAGGGCAGGTTCATGATGCCGCATTTCCACGACATCCACATGGCCAGGGCCGCGACCTCGCCCAGGTCCACGCTCGGATGATAACGCAGTCCTCCCTTGGAAGGACCGCTGGTCAAGCTGTGCTGCACCCGGTAGCCGATGAACATCTCGACGTTGCCGCTGTCCAGCAGCACCGGGATACTGACGACCATGGCGCGCTTGGGCAAGCTGAGCCGATGCAAAATGTTGGGGTGAACGTTGATCACCTCGGCGACCGATTCCAGCTGGCGCAGGGCCATCTGAAACATCGGCGATTGGTTAAAGACAGCAAAAGCCGGAGTCGGAGAGCCTGCCTTGCCGTTGCTGTGGGCGTTTGCATGGGAGAGAGTCAATACGGACATGCATTTCTCCAAGGAATGGAGGGAGAATGGGCCGGCCAGGGCTGATCCCATCCTGGGGGCCCGCCGGGCCTCTACTTTAATCCTACTCCGGAAGTGGTGAAAAAGGAAACGCCGGTCCCACCGTTCCCGTCCCTGCCGAGCCGCGCACGCAGCGCACCGAGCCGCGCACGCAGCGCACCGAGCCGCGCACGCAGCGCAGCGGAGTAAGCGGCCTTGTGGGAGCCCGCAGAGCCGCTTACTCCGCTGCGCTGCGTGCGCGGCTCGGCAGAGGTTTGTTGGAGTTGCTTCCGTTTGACGGAGACGACTATAATCCGCCCTGCTCTCGCGATCTTTCTGGACGTCCGGCCCAGGGAAGGACCGATGGACCCGCGCGTGGTTTCCTCATTGCCCCTGCGTCCCTTATCGCCCTCGGCGCGGGGGCTGCGCCGGTTTGTTCCCGAACCGGCAGCGTGCCGGCTCTCGGTCGTGGTGGTCAACTACCACAGCTGGGCCGACACAGCCCTGCTGGTCCGCCAGCTGCGAACCGCAACCTGTTTGCGCCGGGGCAGTGCCGAGGTGGTCGTGGTGGACAACCACTCGCCGCTTGAGCGCACTGCTCATCGCTTGCGCCGTCTGTCCGGCGTCTCCCTGCGGCGTCTGGGCCGCAATCGCGGTTTCGCCCGGGCGGTCAACGAAGCCTGGCGGCTCAGCCAGGGAGAATGGCTGCTGCTGCTCAATCCGGACGTGTCGCTCAATCCCGGCTTTCTCGACAGCCTCCATTCCCTGGTCGGCCGGCTGGAGCGCGAGCAGCCCGAGGTCGGCATCGTCGGCTTCCACCTGCTCAATCCCGACGGCAGCCGCCAGCTCTCGGCCGGCCCGTTCCCGACGCTGCTGGGGACCCTGGCCCGGCTGCTGCTGCCGCGGAGCCGGCGCAAGTATCTGCACGTGCCGGCGGATCAGCGCCGCCCCGTGGACTGGGTCACCGGCTGCTGCCTGCTGGTCCGCCGAACCTGTCTGGAGCAACTGCACGGTTTCGATCCCGATTACTTCCTGTACTACGAGGACGTCGATCTGTGCCGACGGGCGCGTGAGGCAGGCTGGACCGTCGCTTTCGAGCCGGCCCTGTCCGTGGTCCATCACCAGCCGCTGCACGCCCGGTCGGTGCCGGCCCATCTGCGGCTGATCACCCGTCATGCCCTGCTCACCTACGCCCGCAAACACTGGCCTGGCTGGCAGTTTCGCCTGCTGGGCGGCCTGGTGCGGTTGGAATCCTGGTGTCGCGGCTGGTGGGCGCGCTGGCGCGGCCAGAAGGAAACAGCAAGCGTCTTTGCCGCGCTGGGCCGGATCACGCGGGAACTGTTGCGGGGCCGACCTGAACGCGCCGAACGCCGGCTGCGGCGCGTCGTCCGCACGTCGGAGGAGCAGCTTGGGACCATCGCTGTCGATTGTCATTCCCAGTCACTGCCGGGTTGACCTGCTGCGCCGCTGCCTGGCCAGCGTCTGCCGCCACAACCCACCGGGAACCGAGGTCCTGGTCGTGGACGACAACTCGCGCGGAGGCGCCGTCCAGGCCGCCGCCCTGGACTTTCCCGGGGTGCGCTGTCTGCGGCTTGCTCGCCGGAGTGGCTTCTGTGTGGCCGCCAACGCCGGAGTGCGGTCGGCGACCGGAGCGATCGTCGAGCTTCTCAACGATGACACCGAGGTGACACCGAACTGGACCGAGTCCGCCCTGGCTCACTTTGCTGATCCGGCCGTGGCTGCCGTGGCGCCGCTGGTCCTCCAGCAAGATGCGGAGCCGAACGGATCAGTGCGGATCGACAGCGCCGGGGATCGTTACTTCGTCGGCGGCATTGCCGGCAAGCGCGGGCATGGGCAGATCCTCCGTCCGGAGTATCTGCAATCCGGTCCGGTGTTCGGAGCCAGCGCCTCCAGTGCCTTTTATCGCCGGCAAACCTTGCTGGACGTCGGCGGCTTTCCGGAATCGTTCGGCGCTTATTTCGAGGACGTGGACCTGGCGTTTCGCCTGCACCGGGCCGGCTGCCGGGTGATCTTCGAGCCGGGCTCGCAGGTCTGGCACCGGGTCGGCGCCTCGCACGGCCGGAACGACCGCCGCTTGCTGGAACAGCAAGCGTGCAACGAGGAACGGGTCTTCTGGCGCAATCTTCCCGCCGGCGTGCTGTGGCGGGCGTTGCCGCTGCATCTGCTGGTCCTGGCCGGCAAGGCGTGGCGACGCTGGCGGCAAGGGGAACTGCTGCCGTTTGTGCTGGGGCGACTCCGCCTGCTGACCGAGGTCGGTGAGGTGATGAGGCATCGCCGACGTCTGGCCGAAGCGGCAAACAGCACGCCGCCGGGTTTGTGGGGGATGGACGAGTGCTGGAACGGTTGACCCGGGAACGGGCCTTTCACGATCAGCAAGCCCGGCGTCGCAGCTGGGACCTGACCGATCCGCGCAGTCTCCTCATCGAGGACGAAGCCTGGCTCGATCACGAATGCTGGATTCGTCCCGCGCTGACCCGACTGGGCGCCGTGGCTGGTCTGCCGGTGCTCGACCTGGGCTGCGGTCCCGGCCTGGCCGCGGTGGTCCTGGCCCGCCGTGGGGCGAAGGTCACTGCGGTGGACCTGTCGGCCGGTTACCTGGCCGAGGCGGACCGGCGCGAAGGCCAATGGCGTCGCCATCAACCTGGTCCAGGCGGCGGGGGAGCAGTTGCCCTTCGGCAACGGTCACTTCGCCCGGATCTGGGGCAACGCGGTGCTGCACCATCTGGACCTGGACCTGGCCGTGCCGGAACTGGTCCGCGTGCTGAGCCCAGGCGGGCGGGCCGTGTTCTGCGAGCCGTGGGGCGGCAATCCTCTCCTGGCCTGGGCCCGTCGAGGATTCCCCTATTCCGGCAAGCAGCGCACGGAGGATGAGACACCGCTCCATTCCGGACACGTCAAGAAACTGCAGCAAGGTTTCCGCCAGGTCGAGGTGCAAGGCTTTCAGTTGCTCGGCATGCTGGGCCGACTGCTGGGCCGAAGCCGGCTCACTGACCGCCTGGAGCGCTGGGATCGCCGTTTGCTGGGGAGCGTGCCGATCCTGCAGCGCTTCTGCCGCTACGTGGTTGTCACGCTGCGGCGCTAGCACTCCAGCGCGACGCCGGGACACGGGTTGCGCCGAATCGCTGTCCGTGCGTCGCGCTACTTCCCTGTTAGCCGGACGGTATCGACTTTCTGGCCGAGCAGGTCGGCCAGTTGCACGGCCACGGTGCTGACCGAGCAGGATTGGGCCAGGATCATGCCGGAGCTGAACCAGACCAAGGCACGCACCTCGGCAGCGGGAAGATGGGGAAAAGCGCTGGTCAACAAGGCCAGCCAGGCGTACAGTTGGGGAAGGCGAGACAGGGTGATCCTCCAGGATGCTCAACCGCCTCAGACACGGTTCAGCATACGGAGTTGGCCAGTCTCGCCCTTCTTTTTTCATACTCAGGCCTCAAACCTCCCCCTGTAAGGAGAGGAGTCGGGGGTGAGGGGTGCGGGGGTTGTCCAGAACCCCTCACCCCCAACCCCTCCCCAGCGGGAGAGGGGAGACAATACCCGCTGAGGAAGGAGACGCCATGGCCCTCAAAGACCTGCTCGCTGTCCCCGCTCCGGTCCAGCAAGCCGCCGGCACCCTGGCGGCCCTCGATCGCTGTTTCCTCGTCGGCTTCGGCCGGCTCGGGTCCCGACCAGGTGCAGACTCTGCAAGCACTGCAGCGCATCTGCACCGGCACGCCGCTGGCCGACCCCCTGGGCAAGGCGGTCGAGGCCCTGGCACGCAACGAGTTCATCGACAGCCATTTCGTGGCCCTGGCCCTGGCACGAGCCAGCATCCAGGGGGCGATGCACGACGCCCTGCGTGCCCAGGTTGCCGGCGCCCTGGGCCGACCGATCGAGAAAAGCAACGGTGCCATGCCTCCCGGCGAGACGCCGGCCCAGGTCAAGGTCTGGCAGGAGAGCACGCGCAACTGGCTGATGGAGCTGGCCCTGGCCGGCTTCAAGCAGCTGGAGTTCCCGACCGTCGCCCCCTTCCAGTCCACCCTCGAACAGCTGCAGGGGCTCCCCCAGACCACGCGCCTGGCCGCGCTGCTGACCGGCTTCTGGCACGAACTGCTCGACGCCCTGCCGATGTCGGCCCACGAGGACCTGCCCATCTATCGCTGGGTCGATCTGTGGACTCGGGCCATGATCGGCACTATCCGGCCGCCGCAGCCGCAGGCCGGCACGAAGATCGACGGCACCCTGTCACTGCTCGGCGCCGACCTGCACCATCATGGCTATTTCGTCAGCTGCGATTGTTACGGGCTCCTCGAGGGGGCAGCCGGGCCGCGAGTGGTGCGGACGACCATCTCCGCCTACAAGGTCGATGTCGTGGTGCGCGACGAGATGTGGACCTGTTTCGCCCCGCAGACGCAGCCCTTGCTGGAAGCCCTGGGCAAGCCCGCGCAGCTGGAGATCAAGGGGGCGACCCTGCTGCCCGGCGGCGATCTGCTCTGGGACGGCTCGGCCCGGGTCGGCAAGCCGTTCGTGCTGATGGACGTGGCCGCGAAGATCGCCGGGGTGCCGGCCCCGACGGTGCCGCCGCTGGATCGCCATCCGCTGCAACTGGCGGAGCCGATCCACCTGACCGGCTACAAGACGGCCAAGGCGCCGCTGCTGGAACTGGACGGGGTGCAGCTTCCCGTGGCGATGGAGCGCGTCAGCTACCTGGCCGAGGTGCAGGCCGAGCAGGTGCTGAGTTCGGCGGCGCTGGTGGGCTTGCTGCGTTTCGACGGCGGCCGCTGGTCCATCCAGCCGCTGGCGGTCGCCCCCGCCGACAAGAAGGCCAAACCGATCCACGTCGGGGCCTCGGCGTTCACGGCCCGGACGACCCGGCGCAAGGCCGACACCCTCGGCATCCTGAAGGGGTTTGCCGGCCGGCTGCTGCGGGCCAAGTCGTGAGCCGAGCCACCTTTTCGACCGCGCGGTGACCATCGCCTGCGGCGCCCACGTCACAGGCTATTTCCGGTGCCTCTTTTCCTCGTCGAGCAACTTCACGTAATCCTCCCGGATCATGCACGTGTCTTTCCCCCGAGCGAGCCTGGCTGCAACCGGCTCCGAATTCGGATCCCAAAGCCGATTCAGGATCACTCCGGCGAAACTGATTCCAAATGCGGTTGCAATCAGCAGCCACGAGACCCAGAGAACGATTGAAGACATGGGAGCATTCCTGGAAAACCAGTCGGTGAGGTAGCGAACCATTAACAACAAAGCAGTAGCAGCAAGACCGTAGTAAAAGAAGGGCCCCGTCGTCTCACCGTTCTGAGCCGAGCGGTCTTGGCGGGCCTGCCGAAACATGTGTTTTTGAATCCACCCGCAATTGGGACAAGGAGCAGCTTTGCATTCCCTTTTCTTCTTTTCGGCCAATTCCGATTCTGCCTCCGCTACCGCGCGCTGTCTTGCCCCTTCATTGTCCATGCCGTAGAGGCTCGTTCCGCTCCCGAATGCCTCGATGGTAAGCGGGTATACGTACGTCGTTCTGCAGGATTCGCAAGCCACCTCTTTGATAACTTGCTGAATCTGGGTCGCGCTGTACTGATTCCACGTAATCGGAATTGGAATCATCACGATCGATCAACCCTCAGATAAGGACTTCCGATGCTGCGTTGTGACTGCACCTTCTTCCGCCGTCGAACGCCAAGGATTCGATCCGAACTGCCGGCAGACACCTCGAACGTCTGCCAAGCCGGATCGGCAGTTCGGATCGAATCCTGTTGAACTGTGGCGCGGGTTGGACCCCGAGCCACCCCACGTCAGGCCCTGGCTCTGGGGTTTCCATCCGCAGCCGGCCCCTTTCCTCCCGGCATTCTACCCCCTGCCTCACGCACCCCGCAACTCCCTACCTGCTTTTTTCCCTGGTGCTGCCGCCGTTGTTCCTGGGCTCCTGCCTTTCGGACCGGAAGTCTTGCGGAGTGCGGAAGGACGTCACGCGGCCGCGCCCGTCCGGGTCAACCGCACCGCCGTCAGCACGTAGCGGAACTGATAGCGCTGGGGCTCCTGCTGCAAGCGTTCCTGGATGCGCTGGTAAACCTGGTCGATGACCTGGGGAGCCAGGCCGGGGCCGGCCAGGGCCTTGCGGACAATCGGCTCGGTGAAGGCACGCAGGAACCCGGTGTAGTCGGCCGCGAACGTCTGCACGTCTCCACTGCGCTGGAACTCGATCAGGAAGGGAGTCGGCACCTCCAGCGTCTCGGCGCGATCGACCGAGAACAGGCCGCGCACCGGCGAGTTGGCCCGGTCCAGCGGGGCGATCGTTTCCTCGACCGTCCGGGTGTAGATCGGGATCAGCAAGCGCTCGCAGCGATCGCGGGGCACCACTCCCCGGGCGACCAGGTCCAGCAGTGCGTCGTTGAGCGCATCGTAGAGCCCATCGACAACCCGGCCGCGGGCGTCGTCGCCCGGACTGGCGATCAGCAGCTTGCCGCCCGGAACAAGCTCTTTGGCCCGGCAATGCAAAAACCGCACCAGGTCGGCGTCGGCCTGAGTGCGGAACGCCTCCTCCACCCGGGGCGGCACCTGCAGCCCTGGCCGGGGCGGCACCGGCCGGCGATAGACGACGAAATCGGGGATCAGCACGTCCGGCAGGTGGTCCAGCCAGAGCAGGGCGTTGAAACAGGTGGCCAGGTGGACCGTGCCGCCCGGCACGAGCGGACCGTAGAACGAGCCGGCCACGGCACTGGCGAAGACGTCGGGAGGAAACCCGCCCGTTTGCGCGGGATCGTGCAGGCTGGTAAACAGCCGGTTGAAATTGCTGCTGGGCAGATCGTTGTACACCGTCTGGATCGGCTGGCGGGTGAAGTGCCGCAGGGCCGAGGCGAGCTGCCGCATCATCTCGATGGCGTTCTTGCCTTCCGACGAGCCCAGGTCCAGCAGGGTCACCGGCAGCGTCTCCGGCGGCAAGACCAGCTCGGCCACGGCCTCCTCCAGCCAGCCGTGCAGCAGCTGGATCGAGGCCCGCTGGCCCGACGAGTACTGGTCGTAATAGCCCTCCCCCTTCATTCCCGGCGTCACAGGCATGGCCATCGGCCCTCGCGTTGCCATCGTCGTGGGATTCCACCGCTCGCTTGCTATCCTATTGACCTGGCCCCTGTTGCAGGACGGCAGTCGGCGCGATAGGATAATCCTCAGATTCCGATGGGAAGACCAATGCAGGTAAAGGCAGCCAGTTCGGCTGTCGAATCCAAACCGAAGTGGTCATCGAGAGGGTGATTGGGTTCGTGTTGCAGGCGCAGGGGAAGTGGAGATTCCCTTTCTTGGCCTGGTCGGATCGGACCGGGTCCAGCAGGATCAGGAAGCCAATTGACGTGTCCAGGATCCGGCCCCAAAGGGGACGCTGCCTTGCTGTTACTGGAGATAGGACTCATGACACGCACGCTCCCAGCATTGTCCGAGTTGAAGGTCGTCCTGGTCGAAGACGATCCGACTGCACGGGTGTTTCTGCGCGAAGCGCTGCAGACGCAGCTGGGACACCAGGTCATCGGCGAGGCCACCACGGGACCGGACATGGTCCGGATGGTGCTGACCATGCAGCCGGACGTGGTGGTCTTTGACATTCACCTGCCGGGCATGAACGGTCTGGAGGCGCTGCGGCAAATCTACCAGGAGCGCGTGGTGGCGGCCGTGGCCATCACCGGCGATCGCGATCAGGACCTGGTGCGCCAGGCCGTGGAAGAGCACGTCATGGCCTTCCTGGTCAAGCCGGTCGAGGCCCATCAGCTCGGCCCCGCCCTGCACGTGGCCTGGGCCCAGTTCCAGGAGCTGCAACTGCTCTCCAGCGAGAATGCCTCGCTCAAGCAGAACCTGGAGAACCGCAAGACCATCGAGCGTGCCAAGGGCGTGCTCATGAAACGCTTTCGCTGGACCGAGGCCGAGGCCTTCCGCCGGCTGCAGCGCGCCGCCATGAACCAGCGCACCACCATGGTCGATCTGGCCCGCAACGTCATCAACGGCATCGACGTCGATCTCTGAGACCCGGTTCCCCAAGCCGCTTGCGGCTTAGCGCACTCCGCTGTTGCGATAAGCCGCAAGCGGCTTGGTGGACCTTTCTTCTCTTCTGCTTCCGTTTGACATTGCGCGCCGGTGAGTTATGGTAGAAGTGGGGAAACTCCCTCCTTTCCTGCCTGACGGACCCGATCGGCAGGCCGGCCCCCCAGGTCCCGCACAGCTTCTCCCCGAGAGGCCTTGCCTCATGACCGTGATCAATCCCGCGCCCGCGGCCGCTGCTCTTGAGCCCTCCCGGCGGCCGGCGGAGGGCGATGGCGAACTGCTCCGCCGCCTGGCCGGCTGTCTGGCCCACAACGTCAACAATGCCCTGACCGGTGTGATTGGCTACCTGGAGCTGGGACTGCGCGACCTGTCGCCGCGCAGCCCCGTCGCCGGCCACTTGCAGGCTGGCCTGAGCTGTGCCTTCCAGGCGGCGGCAGCGGTCAAGCGCATCATCACCTTTGTCTCGCGTCCCGAGGGCCTGCCCGTTCAGGAACCGGTGCATCTGGCGGACCTGGTCGAGCAGTTGGTCAAGCGGCTGCGGAACGAGGCGCCGGCCCTGACGATCCAGTCGCTTTGTTCGGATTCCGGCTGGGTGCTGGCCAGCGCCCCGGCGCTGCAGTCCGCCCTGCAGCAGCTGATCGACAACGCCCTCGAGGCGATGCCGGCCGGCGGCACCCTTCAGTTCCGGCTGGAGCAGAGCGACGACTGGTGCCGGCTGTCGGTTGCCGATACGGGCGAAGGGGTGCCCCCCGAGTTCCAACCGTACCTGTTCCTGCCGTTCCACACGACCAAGCCGTCCGGACACCTGGGCCTGGGCCTGGTGCAGTGCCGGGAGCTGCTGCGCTTGCTGGGCGGCCGGCTGGAGCTGGCGACCGTGGTCGGCCAGGGAACCACGGTAACCCTGGCACTCCCGGCCCTGTCCCCGCCGGACCGGTTACGCGAGGAAGGCAGCGAACCTCTGCCCGCCTCGGCGACCGAAGCCTTCACTTCGGGCTGCTGCGTGATTTGACCTGCCAGGCCGGGCTCCAGGCCTGCTGAGCCGCGCACGCAGCGCAGCGGAGTAAGCGGCCCTGCGGGCTCCCAGACCGCTTACTCCGCTGCGCTGCGTGCGCGGCTCAGCAGGCCTGGAGCCGAGCCGCGCACGCAGCGCAGCGGAGTAAGCGGCCCTGCGGGCTCCCAGACCGCTTACTCCGCTGCGCTGCGTGCGCGGCTCGGCAGGGTAAGCCGGGTCAAGGGAAATCGTTGCATCGAAAGCACGGATCAATCCGATAATTCCGAATAGGGAACCGCTGGGCGAAGCGCGCCCGCACCGAGAAGGAGTCTCGCCATGTCCGCTCGATGGCATGCCATTGCCCTGCTGGCGGTCTGGCTCCTGCTCTGGGGCCGGGCTGCTCCCGCCGGGGACATTCCAATCGTCTCCGGCCCGCCTCCCCAGCTGCCGCCTCCCGGACCCCGCATGACGCCCGTCCTGAACGGACCGATCATCTCGGAAGGCGGCCAACCGCCCAGCCTGGGCCCGGCCCAGCCGGGAGAGTGCGACCTGGCGTTACCGATCAACCTGGCGACGGCCTTGCGGCTGGCGGATGCCCGGCCGCTGGTCATTGCCGCCGCCCAGGCCAGCTTGCAGGTGGCCCTGGCCCAGCTGGCGGCCGCCAAGGTCCTCTGGCTGCCCGACGTCTATCTCGGAGGCAGCTACTACCGGCACGATGGCGGCGTCGAGGGCGTGTCCGGCAATCAGTTCACCAACGGCCGGAACCAGTTCATGCTGGGCGGCGGCCCGATGGCCGTGTTCGCGGCCACCGACGCCATCTTTTCGCCGCTGGCGATCAAGCAGACCGTAAAGGCCCGTGAGATCGACCTCCAGACGGCACGCAACAATGCCCTGCTGGCCGTGTCCGACAGCTACTTCAACGTACAGCAGGCCCGTGGCCGGCTGGCCGGGGCCCAGGACACGGTGGCCAAGGCCACCGACCTGGCCGCCACGGTCCGCAAGCTGGCCACCGACCTGACGCCGCCCAACGAAACCAACCGGGCGCTGACGGAACTGGCCGAGCTGCAGCAGGCCGAGGCCCTGGCCCGGCAGAACTGGCGCACCGCCAGCGCCGAGCTGACGCGGGTCCTGCGCCTCAACCCCGGAGCGGTCATCGCGCCGCTGGAGCCGCCGCACTTGCAGGTGACCCTGATTTCGCCCGGCGAATCGGTCGATGAGCTGGTGCCGATAGGTCTGCTGAACCGGCCGGAACTGGAATCGCAGAAGGCCCTGGTCGAGGCGACGCTGATCCGCATCCGGCAGGAGAAGATGCGTCCGCTGCTGCCCAGCCTGGTGCTGATGGGCAACCCGGTGCCCGCGGCCCCCGGCGGCTACCTCATGGGCGGCCTCTATGCCTCGGACGTCGGTGGAAACAGCAATCCCTTGACGGGCCGAAACGACGTGGCCGTGGAGCTGGTCTGGCAGCTGCAAAACATGGGTTTTGGCAATCGGGCCCAGGTCAAGTTGCGGCAGGGGGAGAAGGACCAGGCCCTGGTGGAGCTGTTCCGCCTGCAGGACCAGGTGGCCGCCGAGGTCGCCCAGGCGGTCGCCGAGATGAAGTCGGCCTGGGCCCGCGTCACCCAGGCCGAGGAAGGTCTGAAGCAGGCCCAGATCACCTATGCGGGCAACCTCAAGGGACTGAGCCAGACCACGCGCTTCGGCGACATCCTGACGCTGGTCAATCGGCCGCAGGAAGTCGTGGCCGCTCTGCAAATGCTGGCCCGGGCTTACGACAACTATTACGTCAGCGTCAACGACTACAACCGGGCCCAGTTCCGACTCTACCACGCCCTGGGTTACCCGGCCGGCATCCTGGCCTGCGACAAAACGCCCGGCGAGGTCAAGCCGGTCGATACGTCCCGTCCGCCGCAGATGGCACCGGTCATCGAAACGGTGCCCTGTCAGTGCCCGCGCTGATTGTAGGCATCACGCTCCGCGTGATGCTCCCATCACGCGGAGCGTGATGCCTACAATTCGAGAATCACACCAGGCTCTCCAGCAAATACTTCAGCTTGCGAACCTCCGGCATCATCGGCGTGGGCAGCTCGGGAAGATCGCGGATGTCCACGGTCAGGGCCCGATCGTACTGGTAGCGGCCCAGATGGGAAATGATCCGGCCATATTCGATCTCGCCCTGGCCGACGCGCACCTGGAACTGGTTGGGCCCTTTGCCCGTGTCGCGGAGCCGGACGTGGCGGACGTAGGGATAGACCTGGTCGAAGTTCTTGCCGGCGTGCGGGCCGGCGACGTAATGGCTGGGATCGAGAGTCAGCCCCAGCCCGGAAACGCGCTCGCACAGGGTGACGGCACGGTCGGGGTCTTCGGTCAGGGTGCCGGTCTCGGTCAGGACGGTCAGCTGCACGCCGTCGGCCTCGGCCAGGGCGGTCAGACGCTTGAGGCGCTCCACCTCGGCGTCCAGGGCGCTGTCGGCCGGGGCGGCCGAGAGGGTCAGGACCGGCACGGCGGTCAGCCGGGCCAGCCGGCTGACGGCCCGGAACTGGCGCGTGAACTCTTCCTCGTCCGGGGCTTCGATGTCCACGCAAAACGCCGCGGGGGTCAAACCCGGGCCCATGCGTAACCGCTGGGCAGCCAGGTTGACGTCGGCAGCGACCTCCGAGGGGCGGAGCTGGCGGCCCTGCTCCGCGATGGCCACTTCGTACTTGCTGAATTCCAGTTCGGCAATGCTTTGCAACGCCTGGTGCAGCAGCAGCCGACCAAAGCATAGGGTGGAACAAGCGACGTACACGGCTCCCTCCGTGCGGCGATGGTAGGTCAGGCTTTCCAGCCTGACACGACCCGAACGTCAGGCTGGAAAGCCTGACCTACTTTCGGGCTGCTGGACTATACCCCGAGTCGCCTCGCGGGGAAAGCCCAGTGTGCAGGCCCAAGCTGGTCGTGCAATCCCGAGCGCATCCGGGTAACATGCTCCACCGCCCGACGCCTTGTTGCTCAACCCGCTCCCTGCCAGAGAGGGTTGCTGCTGTGTGTGCCGCAGCGCAATGCAATCCAATGGAGATAACCATGTCCGACTGGCGAGCCCGGGACGACTGGGCGCAGGTGATGGAGAAGGTCCTCCAGACCTTGAACCAATCCCTCCAGCGCTGCCCGGAACTGCCGCCACCACCCGCTGACCCGGCCTCGGGCCAGCCCGGGTCCTTCCCGGCCCTGGAAGTCGTGGAGCAGCGGCTGCTCCAGCTTCAGGCCATCCTCGACCAGGCGGAAGGTCAGGCGGGCGAAACCGATCGAGAACTGACCGCCGCCGCCGAGGCGCTGCGCCAGTGGCTGGGACACGAGCCAGGAGTCAGGAGTCAGGAGTCAGGGGTCAGGAGTCAGAAGAATGTTTTCCTGACTCCTGACCCCTGACTCCTGACTCCTGATCTTGACTTTCCGCAACCGATTTGCCACAAGCCGGCCATTCATGAGGATCCTTGTGCCGCTGTGGCGTCCGTGGCTGACTGAAGAGTGGGGCGATACCATGACCTCGAATGCGCCGATGGCTTCGTCTGACCCTCCGGGGGCCAACGCGACCGGTCGCACCTTCCGGCAATTGTGGCAAGTGCCGTTGTTTCTGCTGAGCCTGGCCCTGCTCCTGGCTGGCTGGATGAGCTATCGCTGCCGGGGCCGCTGCCTGAGCTGGGAACTGGGCAAGGAAATCAACTCGGCTCGCCACCTCTTGCAAAAGCCCGATGGCAACCTCGACCACGCCGTTGACCTGCTCGAGCGCGTGCTGCAGCAGGGCGAGGAGGTCCCCACCCGGCTCGGGGAGGTTCATTTCCTGCTGGGCACCGCCCAGCTGCGCCAGGCCGACCGGGCCGAGCCGGCCCAGGCCGCGGCCCTGTACCGGAGCGGCCGCCAGCACCTGGAGGAGGCCGAGCGCCGCGGCGTCCCGGAGGCGGACAGGGGGACTCTGCTCTATCGGCTGGCCAAGGCAGCGTTCCATACCGGGGAGGATCCGGAGAAGGTGGTGCAGATGCTGGGCAGCACCATCGACAAGGCCGAGGATCGCGAAAAGGCGGACGCCTGTGTCCTCCTCACCGAGGCCAACCTGCGCCTGCCCACGCCCAATTACCGGGCGGCCCTGGCGGCCAACGAGAAACTGCGCAAGGACGTCGCCTACGTGCCCGAGGAGGTGCTGGGTCCGGCGCGCCTCAAGGGCGGTGAACTGCTCATCAAGCTGGGCCGGTTTGACGAAGCGCAAAAAGCCCTGTCTCGCCTGGTCAACATGGGCCCCTTGATCCCCAAGAGCATCCTGGTGCGGGCCCGGCTGCTGCTGGCCCAGACCTGCGAAAACGGCAGCAACTGGCCGGAGGCCATCGGCCACTGGCGCGCCGCCCTGGCCGACGTCCCGGACAGCGCGCCGAGCATAGCCTGATCCACTACCAGATGGGCCTGTGTTATCACAAGATGGGCGACGACGGCAAAGCGCTGGCCGAATGGGCCGAGTGCTGCAAGACGTCGCCGGGCCGGGAGGGCCAGATGGGCCCGGAGGGCCAGGCCGCCGCCCTGGCCATGGCGGAGATCTACCTATCTGCAAATGACCCCCGGTTGGAATATGCCAACGAGGCGTTGAGCCAGGCGATGAATGGCGTCACCCCGCCGATGGAGTGGAAGAACAATCTGGTAGACCTGGCCAGGGTCCGCGCCATCTTCGAGCTGGCGTGCCGGAAGGATCGCGAGGCCGGCAAGTTCGAGCTGGCCCGGGACGCGGTCACGCTGTACGAAAAGATCGCGGAGCCGGCCCGGCCTCCGCTGGTCAAGGCCGAGATCCTGGCCGACTGGGGTCGAGCCCGCCGCGTCCAGGCCCAGCTGCGCAAGGACCCCGAGGATCAGCAGAAAGAAGAAGAGGAGGCCCGGGAGCTGTTCCGCCGGGCCGGGGCCGCCTACGAGAGCGCCGCCACCAAGGCGGCCGCGCCCGACGCCCAGGCCGACCTGCTCTGGCAGGCCGCCCTCTGTTCGCGCGACGCTCTGGACAACGCCCAGGTCATCGTGCTGCTCAACCGCTTCCTCAAGGTCAACACCCGGGGCGAACGCCGCGGCGAGGGCTGGTGGCTGCTCGGCGAAGCCCATCGGCAGGAAAAGCAGCTCAACGATGCCAAGGGGGCCTACGAGCAGTGCCTCCTGGCGCTTCCGTCCCGGTTCGCTTACCGGGCCCAGTATCAGCTCGCCCTCTTTGCACGAGAACAGGGCCAGGTCGATCAGGCCGCGGAGATCCTCAGAGAAAACCTCAAGCGGCTGCGCCAGGACCCCAACGCCGACGCCGACGCCCGCGAAAAAACGCAGTTTACCCTGGGTCAGATCTACTTCCAGCAAAAGAAGTACGAGGACGTCATTCGCCAGCTGGAGGAGGCCCTGGGGCTGTTCCCGAACAGTCCCGAGACGACGCTGTCTCACTTTCAGCTGGCCCAGGCCTATCGCCAGCGGGCCATCCAGATGAACCAGGACTACCTCAACAGCAAGTCCAAGGACCCCCAGTCGCGGGAACATTTCTGGAAGGAGTACCGCAACTATCTGCAGAAGGCCGCCCACGAGTTCTACGACCTGGCCCTGCTGCTCGACGACAAACGGGAAACGCGAAACGCCCTGACCGCGGAGGGATGCATTGACGTGCCTTTCCAGGCAGCCGAGTGCCATTTCTACCTGGGCAAGTACGAGGAGGCCCTGGGGTGGTACGCATCGCTGGCCAAACGCCACGAGCACCATCCCGAGGGACTCAAGGCCCTGGCCGGCACCGTTCGCTGCCTGGCGGCGCTGAAACGCCAGGAAGAAGTGACCGCCCAACTGGCGAAGATCCGCGACGCTCTGGGCGAAATCGAGGAACCACAGCGCAAAGCCTGGGAAGAGTGGATTCACAACGCCGATCCGCGGAAGCTGCCGGTCGCCCCGCCTTCCAACCAGGGACAGCGCTGAACACGCAGGCTTCGCGCGGCTACTTCTTGCCGTAGGTGTCTTTCCATTCCTCGTACCAGGCCATCTGGATGGCTTCCAGCTTCTTTTCGTTGGACTCCTCGGGCTTCCCCTCGAAGTCCTCCAGGTCGAGGATCCACTTGTACATGTCGGTGAAGCGCACGGTCAGCGGATCGAGCGTGTCGTATTTCTCGAACAGCAGCACGCCGATCTCCTCGGTATCGTTCCAGTTCAGTCCCATGATCGTTTCTCCGGGTGTCACAGCTTTTTCGGATCGACTTCGGCCATGGTCCGATCCTTGAGGGTAGCCCGGACCACGCTGTTCATCAGCCGTTCGGCCAGCGGCATCGTGGCCGCGTTCAGCTCGTCCAGGGCCTGCTGCAGCTGATTGCCATCCTCTGTCTTGATTGTCTCGCGAACCCGTGCGATGGCGCTTTCGATGCACTGCCGCTGCTCGGGTGCCAGATTAGCCCCTTCGGTCGTCAGTCCCTTCTCGGTGTGGCGCAGGTCGCCCTCGGCCTTGTTGCGCAGTTCGATCAGCCGGCGAGCGGCGAAGTCCTCGCGGGCATGCTCGACGCTTTCCAGCACCATGCGCTCGATCTCGTCGCTGGTCAGGCCATGACTCGGCTGCACGGTGACCTTGGCCTCCTGGCCGCTGCGCTGTTCGCGGGCGGACACGGTCAGCAGGCCGTTGGCGTCGATCAGGAAGGTCACGTCGATCTGGGCCAGCTGGGCCGGCATCGGCGGGATGCCGCTCAGACGGAACCGGCCCAGGCTGCGACAATCCTTCGTCAGCTCGCGTTCGCCCTGGTAGATGTTGACGTCGACTCCCGTCTGGCCATCGACAAAGGTGGTGAAGCGCTCGGTGGCACGGGCGGGAATGGTGGTATTGCGGTGGATCAGCTTGCTGACCGCGCCGCCGAGCGTCTCGATGCCCAGCGACAGCGGCACCACGTCCAGCAGCAGCATGTGCCGGCGGCCGCCGGTCAGGATGTCCGCCTGGATGGCCGCTCCCATCGCCACGACCTCGTCGGGGTTCAGCTCCGGTGTGCGGCTTGCGGCCAAAGAACTGCTCGACCCGCTGCCGGACGTAGGGAATTCGCGTCGAGCCGCCGACCAGGACCACCTCGTTGATGTCCTTTGTGGTCAGCTCCGCGTCACGCAGGGCGGAGCGGCACTTCTCCAGGCTGCGATCGATGAACGGCTTGAGCATCTCCTCCAGCTCGGCCCGGGTGAAGGTTCGGCGGTAGTTGAGCTTGCGAGCCGGCAGATCAATGCGAAACTCCGCCGTCTCGCTGGAGGACAGGGCGATCTTGACGCGCTCGGCCTGATCGCGGAGATATTGCAGCAACTCCGGATCGCGTTTCGACGTATCCTGCCCGATGTCCCGCGCCGCCACCCCCATCAGGGCCCGATCGAAGTCGTCGCCGCCCAGGTGCGTGTCTCCGTTGGTGCTGAGGACCTTGAAGACGCCGTCCTTGATCGACAGGATGGAGCAATCGAACGTCCCGCCGCCCAGGTCGTAGACGGCCACGGTCCCCGAACGCTGCTGATCCAGCCCGTACGCCAGGGCCGCGGCGGTCGGCTCGTTGATGATGCGCAGCACGTCCAGGCCCGCGATCCGGCCGGCGTCGCGGGTCGCCTGCCGCTGGCTATCGTCGAAGTAGGCCGGCACCGTGATGACCGCCCTGGTCGGATTGCCGGATCGGCGGCGAACCTCGGTCAGGATCAGGGCCGAGAGTTCCTCTGGAGTGTGTTCGTGCCCGGCGATCTTGACGTGCAGCACCTTCCGGCCCGCCTCGACCTCGCGCTCCACCACCTGATAGGGGATCAGCGGCAGCTCGCGTTGCAGGTCGGCCAGGGTTCGGCCCATCAGGCGCTTGACGCTGTAAACGGTGTGTTCGGGGTCGCTCAGACAGCGCTGCCGGGCGCTGCTGCCGACCAGGACGCTGCCGTCGTCGTGGAAGCTGATCACGCTGGGCACCAGGGCCGTGCCGCTCTCGTCGCGCACCACCACCGGTTTGCCCTTGTCCATGTACGCCGCGAGGCTGAAGGTCGTTCCCAGGTCGATTCCAATGACGGTCGGTAAAGGCATTCTGATTCGTTCCCGGAGCGAAGATTCATGATGTCAAGCAATCACGGCTGAGGAGGATCCTGCGAATTGAGGGCTGATCCGATACTGGTAGGGAAGGGCTAAATGGGCGCTACTGGACTCGGACCAGTGACCCCTTCGGTGTAAGCGAAGTGCTCTACCAACTGAGCTAAGCGCCCTCCAGCAATTGAGCTAACGATCCAGAATCACGAAAATCCCTGCAGCTATTGCCAGCGTTCCCATGATCCAAGGCGGAATGACCAGACCGGTGGGGATCAACATCAGCCCTGTCAGGATCAACCAGATCCCAAGGAGAATCGCACCCAACCTTCTCGGAATCGGAATCGATGCCATCCCTGCAACTCCTTTCAGTCCGCTCGCAGATCGCGCAGCAGACCCTGGACGTATCGAGCCGTGTTAAGGATACGCCGGACCTGCACCAGCGCTCCTTGCCGACCGGGATCATTCCCGGCCATCTTCTCCAGCCGGCCAAACGTTTCCCTCAACTGACCGACCAGCCCCTCGCTCCGTTGAACCAGTTGCTTCTCCATCCCCTGCCGGCCTGGCGAATCGTGGCCCTGCTCGCGCAGCTCCTCGATCTCCATCCGCAGCTCCAGCATCTCCTCCAGGAAATCCGGGGCCATGTCCTTGACCTCGGCCGCGCTGGGACCGCCCAGAAGCCCAAGCAAATACTCGGCCCGGCGAAAGGGCTGCCGCAGGGTCGAGTAAGCGTCGTTGAGGGCCGCGGTCATTTCAATGCTGACCCGCTGCTCCGAGGACGAGGACTGCTGGTGGTAGTCCGGATGCAGCGCCCGGCTGCGTGCCAGGTAGTTGCGTTCGATCTCGCTCAGGTCGAGGTCGAATCGGGCCGGCAAACCCAGCAGTTCAAAGTGGGTCGGAGTCGCGGACATCACGCACCGAAAACCAGGATGCGTTAGCCGCGACGCGCAGCGGAGCGCGTTGGCGAATCCCGCGCTCCGCTGCGCGTCGCGGCTAACGGAGACGCTCACATCGAGAACGAGCTACCGCAGCCGCAGGTGCTCTTGGCACTGGGGTTGCTGATGCTGAAGCCGCGCCGGTTCAGGTGCGGCTCGTCGTGGAAATCGACCTGCGCGCCGTCCAGGTAGAGCAGGCTGCGCTTGTCCACCACCACGGGGATGCCGTGGAACTCGAAGACCTCGTCGAGCTTGTCGTTGACGGCCGGGTCGAGGTCCAGCTTGTGCTGGAAGCCGCTGCAGCCGCCGCCCACCACGCGAAGACGCAGGTAGATCTTCTCCGGCATCGAGCCCGCTTCCTGCTGCTCCGAGATGATGCGCTTGACTTCGCCAGCCGCCTTCTCTGTCACAACGATTGCCATGAGTATCGATCCTTTCTTGCAAGTGAATCCGGTCCGGGTCTTGTGGCATCCGCCCGGCCGGGTTTAACTGTCATGTTCTCAGACCACGGCCGGCTGGGCCTCAGCCGGGGCCTGCTGTTTCTGCTGATAGTCCTTGATGGCCGCCTTGATGGCGTCCTCGGCCAGCACCGAGCAGTGAACCTTCACCGGAGGCAGGCTCAGCTCCTCGACAATGGCCGTGTTGCGGATGGCCATCGCTTCCTCGATGGTCTTGCCCTTGAGCCATTCGGTCGCCAGGCTGCTGGAGGCAATGGCACTGCCGCAGCCGAAGGTCTTGAACTTCGCGTCCTCGATCCGCCCCGTGATCGGATCGACCTTAATTTGCAGCTTCATGACGTCCTAGCTGTTACTTTTGTGACCCGCGACGGGCGGGCGGGCAGCCATTTCTGTCTGCCTCTGCATGTCACCATGCAGGTCGGACTGTGTCTTCACTCGCCGAAGCGAGGCCCTGCGTGCAGTCTCTGAGGGGGCGCGACCGGCGCCTTCCCTGCAAGTTGTCTCTGTTGCGGCATTTTTACCAAAACCAAAGCCACAGTGCGTCTTGAGAATGTAATAGATCAGGTAGTAGCTCGTCTTGTACTCGCGGGCAATCTCGCTGCACGACTTCCCTTCCGACCCGAAGAGGTTGCCAATCCGCTCGTAATGAGGCTTCCAATCCCTGAAGGTCGTGCCTCGATTTTCGAGTGGAATCCACTTGTACGCCAGGCATTCGACTGGACACTCGCCCACGTAGTCGTAGAACCGATCGATGCTTTTCTGCCGTACTCGGATTCGCTTGCTTGCCAGGAACCGACTTTCAATACCGACCTGAACGAGCAAGGATTGCAAGAACTCAACCTCCTCGCGAGTAAAGGAATCCGTACACAAAACCAACTGCCCACCACTGCGACTGGTCGAACAGGATCCATCGCAGAGAAACCAGTGCAAAACGAACTCTGCCGACACCCTCAGATCACCAGGCACAACCTTGCGACCATCCCGATACCACCTCTGGCGGAGGGTTGCATATTCAGGATGGGACAGGGTCCTCAGCTCAGAGCAACGGTACTGTTTTCCGGTTCGCTTGTCCGGCTGCCGAATCCGATCTCGGACTCGCTCGGCCGGATAGCCAAGCAGACCCGCGACGTAAACCACATACTCCCGGTGATCCGCACACTGCCCAAAATAGAGCAGGTTTTGGTTCCTGGGTACGTAGGCGTCGCTGATCAGCAACCCGTCCAGCACATTGCTCCGTGTCTGGTCAAACATTGGTATCCGCAACTTAACGAGAGTTTCTCGCATATAGCAGAGTTACGTGGCAACGTTACTTACCACATTCCGGGGCGCCGACGATGCCGGTGCCCACGGTCGGATCCGCGCGGTCGAAGCTGCCGACGTTGCGGGGGTTGTTGTAGTGATCGAGAACCTTACTGCTGTATGCCATGTCCGGCAAACCTCCTTTGGAAAACAAGGGTTGACTAGCGCTCGCTCAATGGGCCGCCCACTGCACCGTTTTGAGATCGATGCCCTGCTTGTGCATCTCGTACAGCGGGCTCATCTCCCGCAGATGATTGACCGCACGCACCACGTCCTGAACAACGTACTCCACCTCTTCCTCGGTGCTGAATCGCCCCAGGCCGAAGCGGATGCTGCTGTGGGCCAGCTCGTCGCCGACGCCCAGCGCCTTCAGCACGTAGCTCGGCTCCAGGCTGGCCGAGGTGCAGGCCGAACCGCTCGAGACGGCCACGTCCTTGATGCCCATCATCAGGGCTTCGCCCTCGACAAAGGCAAAGCTCAGGTTCAGGTTGCCCGGCAGCCGTTCAGTCGGATGGCCGTTGAGGTACGTGTCCTCCAGCTGGCTCTCGATCCCCTTCTGCAATCTATCGCGCAAGGACTTCAGCCGGGGGGCCTCGGTCGCCATCTCCTTGCGGGCCAGCTCGCAGGCCAGGCCCAGACCGACGATCAGCGGCACCGGCAGGGTGCCGCTGCGCATGCCGCGCTCGTGGCCGCCGCCGTCGATGATTGCATCCAGCCGGACGCGCGGATCCTTGCGGCGGACGTACAGGGCGCCGATGCCCTTGGGACCGTAAATCTTGTGGCCCGAAAGGCTGAGCAGGTCGATGCCCATTTCCTCGACGTCCACCGGCACCTTGCCCACGGCCTGGACGGCGTCGGTGTGGAACAGCACGCCGCGCTGCTTGCACAGCTTGCCGATCTCCTTGATCGGCTGCAGGGTGCCGATCTCGTTGTTGGCCGCCATGATGCTTACCAGGATGGTCTTGTCGGTCAGGGCCCCGGCCAATTGCTCCGCGGATACCCGGCCGTACTTGTCCACCGGCAGGAACGTGACCTGATAGCCGTCGCGCTCCAGACGCTTGCACGGATCGATGGTCGCCTTGTGTTCGGTGACGGCCGTGATGACGTGGTTGCCCTTCTTGCGATACATCGAGGCAACGCCCTTGATGGCCAGGTTGTTGCTCTCGGTGGCGCCGGAGGTGAAGATGATCTCCTTGGCACTGGCGCCGATCAGGCTGGCCACCTGTTCCCGGGCGGTCTCGACCGCTTCCTCGGCTTCCCAGCCAAAGGCGTGGTTGCGGCTGGCGGCGTTGCCGAACTTCTCCGTGAAATAAGGCAGCATGGCCTGCACCACGCGCGGATCGCAGCGCGTCGTGGCGTTGTTGTCCATGTAAATCGGGGTCTTGACCATTCCAGGTAAACTCCGCAAGTTGGGAAACTTCCTTGGTTCACGTAGGACGGATTGACAATCCGTCCTACAAGGGGATTTCAGGGGCGACCAGTTGCTTGACCAGGATCGGTTCCAGGACCAGCCCAAACTGGGTTGGCCATGCAGTCTGGGGTGGGCGAAACAGTTCGGCCAGGGTCACGTTCCGGAATACCTCCCGGATGCGCTGATGCACCTCGCCAATGGCGTGCCGGACCGGGCAGACGCTCGCCAGGGCACAGGGGTCGGCCGGGGCGATGCGGTTGCACTCAGCCAGGTGGACCGGTTCGTCCACGGCGTCGAGCAAATCCAGCAGCCGGATCTGCTCGGCGGGCCGGGCCAGCAGGTAGCCTCCCTTGACCCCACGGTGGCTGACCACAAAACCCTTGTGGGTCAGCAACTTGAGGATGTTGGCCACGAACGCCCGGCTCAGCCCCGGAAACTGCTCCGCCACTTCCCGGGCACTGCCCCCCTCCCGCTGGCGATTCAGGTAGGAGAGGATCAGGAGAGCATAATCGGCTTTGCGGCTGAGCAACTGCATCTCTGCTCTCGATCAAGGGTCCGGGGAAATAGTAGCGGTACACTCCTATTTTAGGAGGATAATAGAACCTGGCCAGTGCTGATTCAAGAGGGAGTTCCCTTTTTCTTGTTCCAATCTGTCCGATTTGGGGGTGCTGGAGGGGTTTTCCCGAGCAGCTTGGGAAACTTCGGGAGGACGTCAGCGCAAAAAGAGGCACGCCGATCAAGGAATCATTCCTCGATCGGCGTGCCTCTTTTTCACCTGCTTGCCCAGCTTACGGATCTTGCGGCGGCAGTTCCGGTCCGGTTCCGCTGCTCGGCTGGGTCGCGATCGGCAACGGCAGAGGCATCGGGATGACTGGTTGCGGGACTGCCAGCGGCTGGGTGGCGATGGGCAGATTCTCGGATACCTGGGACAGCGGCGGTGCCAGCGGTGGCTCCCGGGTCTGTGGGACCGGACGAGTGGGGCCGCTGGGCATGGGCCGCGGGCCGAACAGGGAGAACCGGGACGGCTGGCTCGGTGGCGCTGACGGTGGACTCGGCGGTTTTGACGGAGGGAGCGATTGGTTTACCGGCGGCAGGGAAGGTTCGCCTGTGGCCCGGATGGTCCGGGGCGTTGTTGGCGTCTGGGTCTGGATCACCGGGGCGGTATCGGCCTTGGGATCGAGCAGCGGCGGCTCCCGGCCCTGGTTCGGGGAGTCCGGTGGCTTGGTGGACTTGTACCCGCGCCAGTAATAGCCCAGCAGCGACGAGCGGGCCTGCAGCCGGACGCGCATGGACGTATCCTTGTCGCGGGCCGCTTCCAGCGCCTGGCCCGCCTGCTGGCTGATGGGATTGAGCTTGCCCAGCGTGTCGGCGGACTCGGCCCGCACGGACGGTTTGGCGTCATTTTGCAGTGCCTCGATCAGGGCCGGCACCATGGCGGGGAAGGCCGTGGGGTCGTAATAGCGCAGTTCCTGGGCCGCCTCGATGCGCTTGTTCTCGTCGCCGTCCGCCTTCAGGATGTTCAGCAGCTCCGGCACACGTTGGGCCGGGTTCGGCTTGGTGGTCTTCCAGCCGAAGATCCCGGCAACGGCTGGCCTGGTAAGCAAACCGGCCAGCACGAGGGTCAGTAGGGCTCGCCGCATACGTGGAACACTCCCGTTCGTGACAGGTCAGGCCCACCTGCTCACGGTTACGTCCGGGGCCGGCCCCGCGCTCCGAGACCGGCTCCCGCTCCGAGTTTCTCTTTCTGTCCTCTAGAATCGACCGGGTTCAGTTTGCCCAATGCAGGAAACAGACCCAGCCGGGGAAAGCAAGGCAGGACGCCGCCGCAGGTCCGTTATAATTTGCCAGCCGCGGCAGCCGTGGCCGCGGGCGGCTCGCCTGCAGGCTGTCCGGCACGCAGGCGAGCCGCCCGCGGCCACGGGAAAACCCATGCTGACGCTGCTGTGGTTGACGGTCCTTTATCCCTTGCTGTGTGCCTGGCAGGCCAACCGGGCAACCACCCTGCGTCCGGCCGTGGCCTGGGCCGGGGCAGCCTGGGTCGCCTGGCTGGCTCTGGCAAGCAGCGAGGAGGGCGGGCCGGGACTGGCCGGGCGCTGGGCCGGTACTTGCCGCTGTGTCTGGCGTGTTGTGCCGGCGTCTCTGTGCTGGGCTCGCGCCGGCCGGGGGTGGGCGCCTGGAACGTGATGGTGGTCGGCGGCTTGCTGGCCGTGCTGCTCTTGCCGGTGGCTCAGGGACTGGGCCAGCCGCGTCTGCACCCGGCCCACTTGCTGTTTCTGTCGCTGACCCTGGCGGTGATTGTCCTCAACTACCTGCCGACCCGGCTGGGCCTGGCCGCGGCCCTGTTCGGTTTTGGTTGCTGCGTGGCAATCGTCCGGCTCGCGGGAGGGACCGTTCCAGACGGGTTGGTTGTTGCGGGATCAGTCGCTCGGGCCACGGCACCCTGGCTGGGTCTGTTCCTGGCCGGCTGGAGAACGCCTGCCGATCCCTTTGCTCGCACCTGGTGCCAGTTTCGTGACTGCTTCGGTCTGTTGTGGAGTTTGCGAGTTCGGGACCAGATCAATCGAGCGGCCTGCAATGCGGGCTGGGCGCTGGAACTGAGTTGGGGCGGCTCGCGACGTTCAAACCCCTCTGCCCTTCCCGGGACAGCGACTCGAAATGTTCCGGACGAGGCCGAGGCACTGGCCCTGTTACGTGCTGTCCTCAGGAGGTTCGGGCCGCCGGAGGAAGAGAATTTGTCCGCTCGCGGTTAGCGGCCCATGCCCATACCGCCCATGCCACCCATGCCACCCATGCCGCTGCCCATGCCACCCATGCCCATGCCGCCACCGCCCATGCCGCCGCCCGCATTCATGCCGTTGCCGGAGTTCTTGGCGGCCGCATTCTTCTTGGCACTGGCCAGGGCCTCGGGGGGAAACTTCGGGGGGTTCTCGTAGCGCGGATCACCCGCGGGCGCACTGACGATTTCTTCGGCGGCCAGCTTGGGCGGCCGGAGGTAATGTTCTTGCGTGCGGCACCCAACCAGGACGAACAGGAGCAGCAGCAGGAGCGAACCCAGAATGGTCCTCTGTCCGCGCATGGTTTCCCCCAATGAACGACAAGCACGCACGCAGGCCAACCCCATCGCACAATGGGAGGCGGGAATATAGCGACTCCTCTTGCCGCGTCAAGAGGAGATCGGACCGAATCCGGCCGGGAGTTCAACCCGAGTTCTCGGTTTCTCTTTGCTGAGGAGTCGGCGGGCGTTGTCTTCGCAAAGCGCTTTCAGGAGCGGCCCCGGCAGGGCCGACTCCGGCGTTTTTCCGGCGTGGATTGGTTCTCGCAGGACAGCAGATGGATTGCATTGCGCGGCTGCACACACACGGCTTTGCAAGACAAATGGCCGGAGGGCGGGCATTGCCTTGCAGACCGGCGAATTGTCTTGCAAGTCCCGCGGGGTGGCTCTCTCCCCTCATCCCAGTCTGACCAATGGCAGAATGGCCGGAGCAGGGCGCCTGCCGTGAGGAACAGGGCTCGACAACCCAGACGGCTTACGCCAGGGCTGACCAGGCAGAACGAATTGCCTTGCAGACGGGCGAATAGAATTGCAGTCGGCATTTGTCTTGCAAAGCCGGCGGTTTGAGGGAAATGGTTGGTCCGCCCTCAGTCCCGTGGGTGCGCTGCGCGACCCACGGCTGGGTTATGCAACCGCTTCGCGGTTGAAGACAGGGCTCGCGTTGTCCACCAACCCCGAAGGGGTTGCATAAACCGCGTTCCTTTTGAAAACCGGAGTGTTTGGAGACGCCGCTGCAGCCGCAGACTTTAGCCTGCGTTCGCCCAACTGCCGCCAACGCAGGCTCAAGCCTGCGGCTGCGACGAACTCCGGGTTTCCACCGGATCGCGGTGTAATCGTCTTTTTATTCCAGCCGCACCGCGTCGCCGCGCCTCAGGGTGCCGCCGCGCAGGACGCGGGCGTAAATGCCCACGTTCCCCTGGCTGTGCTGCACCGACGTCCGCAGGATGCCCGGATCGCGGGGCAGGTCTGCTTGCGGCAGGGTGGTCATCACGCAGCGCGAACAGGGGCCGGTGACCTCCAGCCGGACCTCGCTCCCCAGGGCCAGGGTGCGTCCGATCCAGTTCTGCTCCACGAAACCTTTCTCCTGCGGAGCGCAGGCCACGACCACGTTGGGCCGGAACCGCCGGACCTCGAACCGGCCCTGCGGGTACAGTTCTCGCAACCGGTCCAGCGTTGCCGTGGTCAGCAGATGGACGGTGGCCAGGTCGAAGAAGGTGCCCTGCGGCATCTGCTCGGCCGTGACAAGGTCACGGTGGGGAAGTCCCTCGATGTCCGGCCAGTACTCTTCCAGCACGGGCGCCGCCGGAGCGGCGCCGTGCAGGGAGACGGCCCGGCCCAGGACCGTCGAGAAGGTCTGGTCGCGGTCCGACTGCTGGCTGGAGAGGATTCGCCCATCGGGTAACGTGATCCGCACCGGTGGGAGCGACCCCGCGTTTGACGGCGGCTCAGCGAAGGCGGCTCGGAAGGAGAACAGGTCAGGCCACTTGCGTGGGTTCTTGGCGCTGGCTACCTTGCCCTCGGCGTTGTCAACCAGAGCGAAGGCCCGGTCCCCGAGCAGCCCACGCTCCGTGACCGAGCTGGCGTTCAGCTCTTCCCCCTGCATCGACTTGACCGGGTAACGCCACAAGGCAACGATGGAACCGACAACCGACTGTGTGCTGGCCATGATGACTTCCCTCACCGGGGCCCGAGCAGCAGACCACCGATCAATCCGGGGATTTGAACCTCCGACCTCACCACTTCATACTCGTCGTAGTGCAGGATTCGGTGGCAGTTGGCACAGAGGACAATGCACTTGCGGATCTCGCGCTCAACGGCGGCGATGGAGCGGTTGTCCTTCAGCATCTCGCCGATGGCGAAGTCCTTCTCCTCGCCGTCGGGATGGTGAAACTCCAGTGCCCGGAAATCGTCGAAACCACACTCGGTACAGCGAAGAGACTTCTTCAGCGTCTCCAGCCAGTCCCGGAGCCTGTGCCTGCGACGGTTCTGGGTGGCCCGCTTGCACCTGCGACATTTGTGCCGTCGGTAGGCCTTTCCGGCAACGACCTTACACACTTCAAAGCAACTTTCGTCCTGCTCGACCCGGCAGTACCGGCAAACTTTCCGGAAACCAGTCAGTTGCTGCCCCTGCTCGAGTGCGTCCGTTAGGGTGAGTGCGGCGGGAGCCGGCACCAGACTGGAGGTGGCTGCTTCAGCCGCCCACTCTTCAGCGTGCGCGATCCGATGGCAGTTGAAGCACAGGACAATGCATTTGGCCATTTCCCGCTGAATGGAGGCCAACCCGTGACCGAGGTGGCCCATTTGCGACACGTTAAATTCCTTCTCTTCCCGATTGAGATGGTGAAACGCCAGGGCAGGAAACTTGTCAAAGCCGCAGCGGACGCAGCACTTGGTCTTCTTGTAGTCTCTCAGCCATGCCTCAATGGTCGCGATTCGCAGAGCTTCGCGTGCCTTCTTGCACTTGTTACACTGCTGCCGGCGATACATCTTCCCTTTCACGATCCCGGCCAGCGCAAAGGCTTCCTCTGGCTGCTCGGTGTGGCAATGCTTGCACAGTTTCACGGGCGTCCCTCCGTCTTGTGCTTTCCTGCGAGAGTTGGAGGGGGAGTGAAAAAGGAAAACCCCCGCTGTCAGCTTATTGACGGAACAGCAGGGGTTCAATAGGTTGGAAAGAGACTGAAGAGAATCTTTCCATTTGCCGTAAGTCCAATCGGGGCGGCGAGATTTGAACTCGCGGCCTCCTGGTCCCGAACCAGCGGCGCTAGCCAAGCTGCGCCACGCCCCGTCAATCCAAGCTCATTGTAGTGACTCGGTTCTTTCTGTCAACGCCAACCTCGCTTCAGCTTGCACCTGCCCCGGAAGTTCCCCCCGGTCCAGGAACGAGAAGCGTCGTCGCCTCCGCCGTGCCATTCCTGGAAGCCTCGGAGGCCGGTGTCTGCTTCCTGCCCCGACTGGTGGGCCCGGCCATCCAGGCGTCGTACAGCAAGTAACAGGCGTGCAGCGCGAAGATCCCGGCGAGCAGGGCCACCAGGAGGCGCGTCAGCCGGAGGATCCGGCTGGCACCGCGAGCCATCCCTGGAAGGGTCGCGGTCACGTCGCTGATGCTGCTGTCCAGCCCGGACAGCGATTGCACCTGTTCCTCCAGGTCGTGTTCCAGCTGGCGCGTGAACACCGGCAAACTGGTGGCCAGCGTCTTCAGAAGCACCGACGCTTGCTCCAGTGCCGCTTCATACTCGCCGCGATGGTCCAGGGTGTAATTCAGCTGGGTGCGGACCGCACGCAGCACCACCACGGACTGGGCCAGGCGTTTCTGCAGGTCCGGCCAGCCCTCCACCACTTGGTCCAGGCCCATCTTGGCCTGCCGCAGCACCCCCGCCACCTCCTTCAATCGCCCCGTGTCGCGCAGCACCCGCACCAGGTTCTTGCCAATCTGCGGCAGCTCCTCGGCAAACCGGGCCGCGTGGGCGGGCAGCTCGCGGAACACCGGCCCCATCTCCAGGTGGTGGGTCATGGCCGCCTCCAGCAACCGTTTCGATTGCCGTACGCCCGAGCGCGCCTCCTTCAGAAACGCCTGATACGCTTCGGAACGCTCGGCCAGCCAGCCCAGGTAGCGCTGGACCTGGCCGATCAGGTCGGACGCCTGATCCAGGCCGGTCGCCAGCGTCGTGCCCTCCGGCCAGAGAGGACGGTGCTGCACCACCGGCACCAGCTCCTTGAAGGACACCACCGGATAAGTCTGGTGCGCGAGGGTGTCCACCTCCTTGGCGGCACCGGCCAGCTGCTGCCGCAGCGCTCCCAGGTGGTCCTTGGCGCGGGCCAGCTGTTCCGGCGTCGAGCGCCTCCATCACCCAGACCAGCCCTCGGTCCACCTGGTCAAGCCGACTGAGGCCCTGCTGATACCCCTGCGGATCGATGGTCAGCGTCCGCAGAAGCTGACTTAACCGCTCGGAATCCTCCTTGAGAGTTTTGGTGGACACTTCCAGCTGGTCGGCGGCCTGGTTGGCCACGGGGACGACCTTGTTCTCCAGATAGTTGGCGGTCGCTCCCAGGCCGTTGCCGATCTGGGTGACGAGCTTGGGATCGAGGACCCGGGCCAGCTCTTCTACCCCCTGGGCGGTGTCGGCCAGGGCGTCGCTGATGGCCTCCAGCGCCTTGAAGTCCACCTGCGGATTGCTCAGTTGTTTGCTGACCTGCTGCAGTTCCTTTTGCAGCAGAGCGGTCATCTTGTTCAGCTCCGGCTGCCGGCTCCGGAACCCCTGCAACTGGTCCTGGAGCTTGTGGATCTGGTCGCTGGCCCGCTGACCCACGCGCTCGGCACGCTCCATGCCGGCATGGACCTCCCTCTCCCGGGGCAGGGAACCGACCAGCACCAGCAGGATGCCGGCCACACACAGTTCCAGCACACCCAGGACGAAAAACGTCAGCCGACGCATTGCTGATTCCCCTTAGCGACTTCGAGACGAACGCCGCGGGACTTGCCGCTTGTACTCTATCACAGGACAGGCTTTTCGGGCGAGAGAAACCTTCGGTTGGCCGCGCTTCGGTCGTTGGTCATTGCGTGCCGGGCTGCGGAGAAGTAGACTGGCGATGGTTCCCGTAGCCGCAGGCGGCTCGCCTGCTGGCTGTCCTGGAAGCCAGCAGGCGAGCCGCCTGCGGCTACGGCAACAGGTCGAGGCCCCTGCCGATGAGCCGGATTTACTACAACGCGGTCTACGGCGCCCTCGGCGGGCTGACCGGCTGGCTGCTGCTGGGCGTTTTCTGCGATCCGGGACCGGTGCCGCGGGATCGGGTCATCCAGCAAATCCTCCTGCGCGGGGCTCTCGTCGGCGGAGCGATCGGCTACTTCGTCGTCGCCGTCGAGGCGCTGCGGGATCGCGCGCTGATCCGGTTTGCGCGCCTGGCGACGTACGGCGTCCTCCTCGGCGCCGTGGGCGGGGCCTTCGGCAGCCTCATCGGCGATCAGGTCAATTTATCTCTTGTGGGAGAACTGGGCTCCACGCGGCGCAGCGCCGGGGCCCTGATCGGCGCGATGTTTGCCCGAGGGCTTGGCTGGGCCTTCCTGGGCGTGGCGATCGGCCTGAGCGAAGGAGTCGCGGCCCGGTCGCTGGGCAAGCTCAGTTACGGCGCCCTGGGCGGAGCGATGGGCGGCTTTGTGGGCGGCAGTCTGCTGGCCCTGACCTACGCGCTGACCCAGGACCAGGCCGCCGGCTCGGCGGTCTGGGTCGGGCTGGCCCTGCTGGTGCTGGGGGCCTCGATCGGCTCGCTTTCGGCCCTGGTGCAGGAGGTCTTTCAGCCGGCCTCGGTGAAAGTGATGCGCGGCTGGCAGGAGGGACGGGAGTACCCGCTGGACAAGACGGCGAACCTTCTGGGACGAGACGAACATGCGGACATCGCTCTCTTCCGCGACATGCGCGTGGAGAAGAAGCACGCCTTCCTTTACCGGGAGGGTGCCCATTACTATCTGAAGAACAACGGCGCTCCGCCCGACTGCACCCTGGTCAACAGCGAGCCGGTGCCCGCTTCCCGGGAATTGCAGGATGGCGACCGGATTCAGCTTGGCAACGTGGTCCTCCGTTTCCAGGCCCGCGAGGCCCAGAACCGCAAGCGGAGGAGACGCGGCTAACGGCTTCCCTGGGAGACTGCTTTTCCTGTCTGCCGAGAAACGCATGCCTCAATTCTGTCTCCGCTGCCAGCGCGCCAACCCCGACAGTGCCGTCTTCTGTTACTTCGACGGCCTGCCGCTGCAGGCCGGGGCCGTACCCATGCTGCCCTCGGTCGCGCCCGGGGCCGAACTGGTCTATTCCTCCGGCCGGCACTGCAAGAACCTTGCCGAACTGGCCGAGGCCTGCCTGGCGGAGTGGGACGAGTCCCGGCAAATGCTCCTTCAGGGTCAGCTGGTCGGTTTTCTCAAGCGCCTGGGCCGGGCCGACCTGGTCCAGACCGCCCAGGAAATGACCAACCACACTGACCCGGACATCGCCCTGCACAACTTCCTCGATCACCTTCCTTCCGGCAGCGTGCCCGGTCCCCGGCTGGAACTGCAGCCCCGGCGGATGGTCCTCAAGAACGTGACGGTCGGCAAACGGCCCAAGGTCCAGCTCACCGTGACCAATGGCGGTCGGGGCGCCCTCCAGGGCAAACTGATGGTCAGTTCCGGCCAGGAGTGGATCAAGATCGACGGAGCCAATGGCCATCTCGGGCTCCGCGCCCAGCGCACCCAGGAGGTGACGCTGCATTTCGATACCCGGGTGCTGCTGGGGGGACAGTCCTACACCGGCAAGCTGACCGCGATCACCAACGGCGGCATTGCCGAGGTGCCGATCCGGCTGGAAGTCGCGGCCGTGCCCTTTTCTCAGTCCCCCTACCAGGGAGCGCTGTCGCCGCGAGAACTGGCCCAGCGCATGCAAAAGAACCCCAAGCCGGCCGTACCATTGCTGGAATCGGGCGAGGTGTCGCGCTGGTTCGCCGTCAATGGCTGGAACTATCCGGTCTCGGGCGAGCCGGCCCGGGGCATCGGGGCGGTGCAGCAGTTCTTCGAGTGTCTGGGCCTGTCCAAACCGCCGCCGCTGCTGCTGTCGGATTCAGAGGTCCGGCTGCAATGTCTCGGAGATGGGGCGGCCTCGGCCCAGGTGACGCTGCGTACTCCATCGCGCAAGTGGGTTTATGCCCAGGTGGACAGCGACAGTGCCTGGCTGCGCGTGACCACTCCCACCGTCAGCGGACCGCAGCAAGTGGAGATTGCCTTCGAGGTGGACCCGGCCGGCCTGACGGACGGCAGCCACAAGGGCACCGTCCGCATCCGGGCCAACGGGAACCAAAAACTGACGGTCCGCGTCCAAGGGGACGTTCAGCGACCCAGGGAATCCCCGGCCGACGGTCTGCTCCATGCCGTGTTCGTGGGGGCGGTGCTGGGGCTGCTCGGCCGCTGGTTGCTGGCGATCCCCGCCGACCTGTTCGCTCGATTGCTGTTGGCGCATGGGGCCAACGTGGGGACACTGGGCTGGTGGGCAGCGGTGCCAGGGACCGGCGACGGGTTCCTGCGAACCTTTGTGCTGGCGACCTGGTGGATTGGCGGGTTGCTGGGACTGGGTTTGGTCTGGAGACAGGGCGGCAAATGGGCGGATCGGCTCTGTGGACTGGTCGCCGGCAGCGCTGCCGGAGTGGCCCTGTTCAGTGTCCTGGCCTGCCTGCTGATCTTGCTCGATGGCTTGCCGCGTGCCGTCATGCAAGGACTGCTCGGGGCGCTGGGAGGCCAGCGCTCGGCGTGGTTCAGCACCCCGCTCTGGCTGGTGACGGCCGGGCTCTGCTGGGCGATGCTGGGCGGCTGTGTCGGGCTGGTGCTGGGATCGCTGGGAGAAAGAGGCCGGCGCTGGTTGTCCTGGCTGACCGCACCTCTGGCGTCCACGTGCCGGGTCCTGGGGCTGGAAGGAGCAGCGCGCTGGTTGCGGGGGTGAGAATCTGTTCCCGAGCCGCTTGCGGCTTAGTGCCAGGACGCTAAGCCGCAAGCGGCTTGGCATTACCCAGATGTCCCATCCTGACGTTGCAACACGCAGGATCGTCCCAGTCGCCAAAATCGACAGGTTCCGGCACCAAAAGCAGAGGCCGCGCTGTTGTCGGGCCGGCGCGGGTGTGTTACAAAAGATAGGCATCACCACGGCGCCCGGACCGTGAACCCATTGAAGCCAGGCACAAAACCATGACTGCTCCACAACCGAAGATCCACATCGAGCGCATGATGTACCGCAGCAGCATCGCGGTCATGAGCGAATCCGCCGCCAGTTATGCGCTGATCAAACTCATCCCCGCCGGTCTGGGCGGCTCCCTCGGCCTGAACGTGGCCCTGGTCCTGGACGTCAGCGGCTCCATGTACGAGGAGGACGGCACCGGCATCAGCCGGCTCAAGCGCGTCCAGGACGCCGCCCTGTCCGCGCTGAACCTCCTCAAGCCGACCGATACGCTCTCGATCATCGCCTTTGCCCACGGCGCCGGCGTGGTGCTGCCGCCCACCCCGATCTCCGATCGGGCGACAATCGAGGACGTCATCGACCGCATCGACATGTTCGACGTCGATCCGGGCGGCACCGCGATGGACCAGGGCATCGGCCTGGCTATCGCCGAGGTCGAGAAGAACGTCGCGCCCGACCGGCTCACCCAGGTGGTGGTCCTGACCGACGGCGAAACCTCGGGGGAACGCGACTGCCGGCGGCTGGCCCAGGAGGCGGCCCAGAAGAAGATCCGCTTCTCGGTCATCGGCGTCGGCACCGAGTGGAACAGCACCCTGATCAAGGACCTGGCCCGCCTGGCCGAGGGCCGCTGGCACTACATCGACGTCAACGACGCCGGGGCGGCCCAGAAGGTCTTTGTCGATGAATTCAAGCACCTGGCGGCGACGGGCTTCACCAACGTCGAGATGCACCTGCGCCTGAAGAAGGACGTCAAGGTCAAGCGGGTCCGCATGGTCGCGCCCGAGATCAAGGACATGAACACCGTCGAGGCGGAGGAACGGCACCTGGTTGCCGCCCTGGGCACCCTGGAAAAAGACAAGACCACGCGCTACGTCCTGGACATGAGCTTGCCCAAGCGGCCCGACGGCAAGTTCTCGATCGCCGACATCGAGATCACCTACGAGGCCGGCACCGGCAAGCCCGAAACCACCGGGCAGGTGCCTCTTGAGATCGCTTACACGTCCGCCGGTCAGGGGTACGTCAACGCCGAGGTGGCCAAGTACATCGACGAGGTGCAGATCTTCGAGCTGAACAAGGATTTGCAAAAGGCGATCGAAACCGACAACACCCAGGCGGCCCAGCAGGCGGCCGAGAAGATCGAGAAGAAGGCGGAAGTGATGGGCCAGCGGGCCGCCAAGAAGACGATGCTGGCCAAGCAGGTGCTTCAGGAGCTGAACGCCGGCACGGGCCGGGTGTCCAAGAAAACCCAGCTGGCCTTTGAAGACGCCGCTCGAGTGGCCGCGGAGTCGTGACCGAGCGACAAGGATTCGCAATCTGATGACTCTCCGTTAGCGCAGAGGTTTTCACCATGATTAAATGTCCATTCTGTCATTTCGACAACGAGGAAGGGGCGCTGTTTTGTGAACAGTGCAAGTCGGACCTCTCCTCGGTGGCCCCGGTGGCCGCTCCCATGCTCGCCGAGGCGATCGAGGTGGTCGAGGAGGCCATTCCGGTTGCCGAAGCCGAGCCGTTCCTGGCGGAACCGGTCCTGGCCGAGCCCTTTGCCGCCGAGCCGATCTACTCCGCCGAGCCCGTTCCTCCCATCGCCCTCGAACCGATTCCGGTCAACCCCCAATCGACCATGCCTCCCGGCACACCGATGATCCCGCTGATGGAGCTGACTCCTTCGGCGCCCCCCATACCCGCACCACCGCCGCCGGCCCCCGTTGCGGCCGTACCCGCGGCCCCGCCGGCCCCCGCTCCGGTGCCCACTCCCGCGCCGGTCCCGGCCGCTCCCGCTGCCGGCATTCCTCCGGCGCGCAGGTGCGTCTGGTGGTGCTCCGCGGCCAGAAACGCAACGTCGAGTATCCCGTCTATGAGGGGCTCAACTACATCGGCCGGGCCGACGAGAAACCGGTGGACATCGACCTGGAAGATCAGGAACCGCCGGATCGCGTCTGGTGCTCCCGGCAGCACGCGGTCATCAGCTTCGAGGGCAGCGCCCTGACCATCGAAGACCTCAACAGCGCCAACGGCACCTACGTCAACCGCGCCCGGATCTATCCGGGGCAGCCGCGCACCCTGGTTCCCAACGACATCGTCCAGATCGGCAACGTCCAGCTGAAGGTTGTGGTGTGATTCCGCTCCCTGGAGGGAACGCCCTCCGTGGCGTTCCGTCCGCCCTCCGTGGCGTTCCGGCCCCTAACGGAACGCCACGGAGGGCGTTCCCTGCAAACCGCCCCGTCCCGCCCCTTGCTTTGCCCGGCCCAGATGCCTACGATGGCGATTGGTTTCCCGTGTTTGCTCATGCACCGGTCACGGAGGCCACGAGGGATCCGGCAGGCCCTGGCCGACCTCTCCTGTTGCAGGAACGGTGTGGTTTCCGCAGCTACTTTGGGCCTTCGACCTTCCGGTCGCGGGTGAACGGAAATGGTTCAGATCTGCTCCAAGTGTTCCCGGGCCAACCCTGAAGACGCCTGCTACTGTTACTTCGACGGGTTTGTGCTGGGCCATGGCTCTCGCAATGGGGGCCCGGTCGCCGTTGGCGCCCAGGCCTTCGCCCAGCCCTTCGTGTTCCCCACCGGCCGGACCTGCCGGAACTTCGACGAGCTGGCGCTGGCCTGCCAGGAGGAGTGGTCCTCCGCTCGCGACCTGCTCGGCCAGGGCTACTTGGAGAGCTTCTTCGGCGGGCTGGGCCGGATCGACCTGGTCATGGCCGCGAAGGAGGCGAGCAAGTTTCCCGATCACGACCGCGGCCTGGACGAGCTGCTGGCCAAGATGCCCAGCGACGTGCTGGCCGGGCCGCAGCTAGGAGTCGAGACCCACGAGGTCAACCTGGGCGTGGTCAAGGTCGGCACCCACCGGGAGTTCACCATCCACCTGGAAAACAAGGGGATGCGTCTGCTGCACGGCACCATCTCCTGCACCGGCTCCAAGGATGCCTGGCTGACCCTGAGCGACGCGCCCGGCACCATCGAGAAGCATTTCCAGTTTGGCGGCGAGCAGACCATCAAGGTCAAGGTGGTCGGCGATCGGCTGCGGGCCAACGTCAAGCCGCAGGAAGCCAGGCTGGTGATCGCCAGCAACGGCGGCAAGGAAACGATCGTGGTCCGGGCCGAGGTGCCGGTCACGCCCTTCCCCTCCGGCGTCCTGGGTAGTTCCAACAGTCCGCGCGAGCTGGCCATGAAGGCCAAGAAGCACATCAAGGAGGCGGCCCCCTGTTTCGAGCGCGGCGAGGTCGAGCAGTGGTACAGGACCAACGGCTGGAACTATCCCGTGCAGGGCCCGGTCTTTTCCGGCATTCATGCGATCCAGCAGTTCTTCGAGGCCCTGGGCCTGGTCAAGCCGCCGCCGGTTGAGATCGATACCCAGACGATCACCTGGTCGGCCAACCCGGGGGAACGCCTGGCCTGCGAGATCAAGGTCGAGAGCCCCGAGAAAAAGCCGGTCTTCGCCTACGCCACCAGCGATCAGCCCTGGATCCAGCCGGAAAAAGCGAAACTGACCGGCCGGACGGCATCGATCAGCATTGTCGTGCCCGCCGTGCCCTCCCGTCCCGGCAAGACCCTCTCCGCCCGGCTGACCGTGATGTCCAACGGCAACCAGCGCTTCGAGGTGCCGGTGTCGCTGGCGGTGGCCGGCAATCCCTTTGACTTCAACGGCGCCGCCGCGGATGAGCCGGCCGTGGTCGAAGCCGTTGCGGAAGTGGAGCCGGTGGCGGCGGTGGCGGTTGCCGCGGTGGCGGCCGTGCCCCCGGTCCGGTCCGAGCCGACCGCGGTGACAGTGCCCCCCGCGGTTGCGATCCCAAAGGCTGCTCCCCAGGTCCTCGAGGCGGTGACCACCCAGCCTTCCGCATCGTCCGGCCGCTCGCGCTACAGCCGGCGGCGGGCGACGGGTGTTCCCCTGTGGATGCACCTGACCCCGGCCGTGCTGCTGGGTGTTGCTCTGCTTGGGGTGGTGATCTTTGACCTGGTCAAGCCTCTGGCCGTTCGGAGCAACATGGTCGGAGACGGTCCATCCGACAACCACACGGTCACCTACAGTGGCGAACAAAAGCTCACGCTGGAGTTTCACAGGGACCGCTACGGCAGCTTCGGCATTCAGAGCGCCAAAGAGAAAGATCCAACGGAGCCCAACCGAAAAAAGCGCCTCACGTATGACAATCAGGGCAGCGGCGACAACGTCATTGTTCGCCTGGACGGCAGGGATTACTACTACCATTTGGCGACGCGCGATCGCCCTACCAGGGCCAAACATCTGCCGAAGCCTCGGATCGGTCTGGAAACGACGAAAACGTTCCTCGAGTTCAACGTGGAGATCGATCAGCACGTCGAGCTGGTTTCCGGCACTTCCGGTGCCCGGGATACGGTGCTGGTCTACTACACCATCACCAACAAGTCCGACAATACCACCCACAAGGTTGGTCTGCGGGCGATGATGGATACGTTCATCGGCGCCAACGATGGGGTGCCCTTCACTATCCCTGGCAAGCCGGGCTTCCTGACGACCATGAAGGAGTTCAGCGAAAAAGAGGTTCCCGATTATATCGAGGCCATTGAGAGGCCCGACCATCCCGACGACCTGGGCACCATCGTCCGGATGGGACTGCGCCACATCAAGGTCGGTCAGACGGAACTGGAGCCGATTCACAAGATGCGCATCTGTCACTACCCGGGTTCCCAGGCCCAGTGGGACTGGGAGCCGATGGAGCCGATTGTCCGGAACGAACGAGGGGATTCCTGCGTGGCCCTGTACTGGGCGGAGATCACCATGAATCCGGGTGACGTTCGCATGATGGGCTACACCTATGGGTTGAGCGAGCTGAGTCTCGGGGCGGGCGACACTCCGATCGCGCTGAGCGCGCCGGCCACGGTGCAACCGAACTCGGAGTTTGTCCTGACCGCCTACGTCTGGAACGCTCGGCCGGGACAGACCATTACCGTGGAACTGCCCGAGGGGTTGACTCTGGCGAGCGGGGAAACGGAAACCAAGGATGTGGACGATCCCAAGCGCGCCAGGTGTCCTGGCGCGTCAAGGCGAGCGGCGAAGGGGAGTTCGGTGTCACGGCCAAGATGGGCAAGACGATTTCCAAGCCCATCACGATCCACGTTCGGCGGGGCAGCTTGTTTGGGTAAGACCTTTCCTCCCCTCTCCCCGCTGGGGAGTGGGGAGAAAGAAATGGGGGAGTGACCACAGCAGATGAACTTCCGGCAGTTCATTTATTACTGTGCCGTGTGCGGCGGCTCGGCTGCCTTCGTGGCCTTCGGCATCGTCTGGCTGCTGGGGCTCGCTCCCATCCTGGACAAGGTCCGACCCATCGTCGGAGTTCCCCTGATCGGCGGCATCCTCGGTTTGCTGGTGGCCGGCTCGGTGGGAGCGATGGATGCCTTGCTCAACTCCGCCGGCAACCAGCGGCTGGTGCGTGTGCTGATCTGCATGGGCATCGGCATGGTGGGCGGCCTGTTCGGCGCCCTGTTCGGACAACTGCTGGTCGGGTTGTCGCATTGGCTGCTGGTCCTGGGCTGGATGCTGACCGGGGCCATGATCGGCGCCTCCATCGGGGCTTTTGACCTCTACCGGGCCTCTCAGGCCGGGGAAGCCACGTCGATGGCCCTCAAGAAGGTGATCAACGGAGTCATCGGCGGCGTTGGCGGCGGTCTTCTGGGCGGTCTGCTCTTTGCCGTGATCTCGCATGGGATGGGGTCACTCGCCCGCAGCAGCCTGGCCATCGGACTGGTGGTCCTCGGTGCCCTGATCGGGCTGATGATCGGCCTGGCCCAGGTGTTCCTCAAGGAAGCCTGGATCAAGATCGAGGCGGGCTTCCGGACCGGGCGGGAGGTCATGCTGGGCAAGGAAGTGACCACGATTGGACGATCCGAGTCTTGCGACATCGGCCTGTTCCGCGACAATACCATTGAGAAGACCCATGCGCTGATCTCACTGAAGGACAACCGCTACGTCCTGAGCGACGTGGATACGCCGGCCGGGACGTACCTCAACGATCGGAAGATTTCCCGACCGGAAGAGTTGAAGAACGGAGACCTGATCCGGGTCGGCAGCAGTTACCTTCGCTTTGGCGAACGGCAAAAACGAACCTGAGTCGAGTCCTCATGCCAATCATCCAGTGCAGCAATTGCCCGACGCGGATGCAGGTCGGCGACGATGCGGCCGGCAAGCAGTTCCGCTGTCCGGCCTGCAAGACCGTGTTCACCGTGCCAGCCACCAAGCACGAGCCGGTCCAAGCGCAGGCCGGCCTGCCGGCCGGAGCGCACGCAGGCGTGCAGGCCGCTCCGGCTAGCCCCCGGCCCGCCGCCCCACCGCCGCCCAGCCCGCCCCCGCCGCCCCTGCCGAGCAAGCCCGCCGCCGTGGCGCCGGCGGCACCGTCCACTCCCAGCCACTGCCCCGCGTGCGGCTCCGAGCTGCTGTCCGGGGCCGTGGCCTGCATGGATTGCGGTTACCTGATTCAGGCGGCACCCTCGGCCAATGAATCCGAAGCGGTGAGCATTTGCCCCAATCCGGCCTGCGGCGTCGCCAACCCGGCCGGCGAACGCAACTGCCAGCGCTGCAGCACCCCCCTGCCCTACGCCAAGGGACACGTCATCGCCGGCAAGTACCGCATCGAGAAGCTGCTGGCGATGGGCGGCTTCGGCGCGGTCTACCTGGGCCACGACATCAAGAACGGCGACCGCACCGTGGCCATCAAGGACATGATCTGCGCCGATCCGCAGGAGTTCAGCATCCGGCTGAACTTCTTCCGCCGGGAGTACGACATCCTCCGCTCGCTCAAGGACATCGGCATCGTCCCCCGCACTTACGACCTGATCGAGCAGGGCCAGACCGCTCACCTGGTAATGGAGTTCATCAAGGGCCAGGACCTGCTCAAGCTGCTGGAGGGCAACAACAACCAGCCGTTCCCCTATGACCAGGTGATCGAGTGGGGCAAGAGCATGTGCGACGTGCTGCAGCACATGCACAGCCAGTCGCCGCCGCTGGTCCATCGCGACCTGAAGCCGGACAACATCATGCTGCTGGAGGATCGCAAGTCGATCAAGATGATCGACTTCGGCACCGCCCGCGACATCGGCCGGACCCGCGAACAGCTGCGAGCGGCCAAGACCCGGGTCTATACCGAGGGATACGCGCCGCCGGAGCAGATCGTCGGCAAACCGGAGCCGCGCAGCGACCTGTTCGCCCTGGCCGGCACCATGTATCACCTGGTCACCGGCAAGGCGCCGGAGGGGTTCTACACCGCCAAGGAGATCGAGACCCAGCTGAACGATCCGGCCAGCCCGATTCCCAAGGAGTATCGCTGGTTGCACGAGCTGATCCGGATTAACCTGGCCGAGGACGTCAACGAGCGTTACTTCACGGCCCGGGAGATCCGGAACGACCTGGACCGACGGCAGGTGACCCGCGAGGTGAACTGTCCCAAGTGCGGCCACGGCAACAAGGCCCGCGATCACGTGTACTGCATGAAATGCGCCGAGCCGCTGACCGACGCCACTCCCCCATGCTATCACTGTGGCAAGGCCAATCGCATGGGCAGTCGGTGCTGCATTTTCTGCGGCAATCGGTTACGGTGAGCCCCCAGAAGCCCCGAAGGGGCGCAACACGATAGCCCGGGGCATCGCCCCGGTGGTGAGGCCACGATGCCAACCAACGAACCTGAAATCGAAGAGATCCTTCCGACCTGGGACCAGGAACCGCCGCTGGCCCTGCCGGTGGAGAATCCCCTCCCGGCCGACAGCGTTCCCCTGGCTATTCCGGTGGAGCTTCCGGAACGGCCGGCCCCGACCAGCATCACCTGCCGGATCTGCGGCTCGGAGAACCCGCTGTCCCGCTCCGATTGCCACGATTGCGGCTACCACTTCACCGACGCCGATCGGGCGGCCGGTCATCCCGGCGGCAACTCTGCTCCGGCCGAGGTCCCGATGGCGCTGCCGGTGGCGTCTGCGGAGCCCGCAGGTCCCGTCATCCTGTTGCAAGGCCGCTTTGAGCTGGGTCAGAAGGTCACGGAGCGGCGCGGCGTGATTCGTTATCGGGGCCTGGATCGCGGGGACGGCTCCGGGCCGCCGGTGCCGGTCTTCATCCTGCAAGAGAAACTCTCGCCTCCCGTGCCGCAGGCCGCGGAAGCGGCACCCGACCCGGCCGGCGACCCGGATGAGATCCTGCCCACCTTCGACGCCATTCCCACCGAGAGCGGCCCGACCACCGACGTCCTGCCCGATCGGCCGGCCTGGCCCAGCGTCATCTGGGAGAAGTGTCTGCTGGCGCTGGAACATCCCGGCCTGCCGCGCCAGATCGCCAGCTTCACCGAGGAGGGCTGCGACTACCTGGTCGAGGAGGTCCCCGCGGGCCAGCCGCTCTGGGACGCCTGGGACGATCCGGAGCGGACCTCGTTTCAGAAGTACGGATACCTGGTCCAGCTGGCCGAGACCCTGCACAGCCTGCACCAGGCGCACGCCATCCTGGAAGGGCTGCGTCCGGACATCGTGGTGGTCACGGCCGAGGGCCAGACCCGCATCACCGACCTGAGCGATTTGCTTCCTCTCCCCTTCGAGGGCGACGAGCCCATTCGCGGCACCGCCTGGACCGCCCCCGAGTTGCTGGCAGGCCACGGCAAGGTCGATGCCCGGGCTGACCTGTACGGCTTTGGAGCGCTGCTCTACGCCCTGCACGTCGGCCGGGAGCTGAACGAGAAGGTCGATTTCGATCGGCCGGGCGTGCCCAAGCCGTTCATTCCCCGCTTCCCCGACATTCACCCGACGTTTGGCCGGCTGATCAGCAAGACCTTCCGCAAGGAGCCGGACAGCCGGTTCCCGACCGACGAGGCCTGCAAGGAAGATGCCTCCGGCTTCCTGGAACTGATCCGCACCCTGGGAGTGCTGCGGCGGACGATCGACAACGTCCGGCTGGAGATCGCCAGCTGGACGACGACCGGCATGATCCGGACCGGCAACGAGGATGCCTTCGCGGTGCTGCACAGCACCGAGTCGCGCCAGGACGACCTGGGCGAGTCGGCCCTGGTGATCCTGTGCGACGGCATGGGCGGCTACGAGGCCGGCGAGGTGGCCGCGGCCATGGCCATCGCTGTCATCCGCCAGGCGCTGGTGCAGCAGAAGATGTTCGCGCACCTGGCCGGCGGCCCGCACTTCCCGGGCGATCCGCAGCAGTCCACGCCCCGGGCCGAAGGGCACGCCGGGCCGCCTCTGGACGTCGAGGCGTGCAAGCTGGCCCTGCGTGGGGCCCTGCGTGAGGCCAACAAGCAGATTTTCCTCGCCTCGCGGGCCCCCGGCTCCAAGCGTCGCGGCATGGGCTGCACCGCCGAGGTGGTCTACGTCGATGGCCAGAACGTCGTGGTCGGCCACGTCGGCGACAGCCGGACCTACCACCTGCACGAGGGCCGGCTGATCCAGCTAACCCGCGATCAGACGCTGGTCAATCGGCTGGTGGAACTGGGCAATCTGAGCCCGGAAGCTGCCTTGACCCATCCCCGCCGCAACGAGCTGCAGCAGGCCGTCGGCGGCCAGCCGGACGTGGAGCCGGGCATCTACCACGGCGTCATGAAGGCGGGCGACTGGGTGCTGGTCTGCTCCGATGGCGTGACCAACCACGTCACCAACGAGCAGCTCAAGGAGATGCTGCAAAGCGAGGCCGGCTCCGCCGAGATCGCCGCCCGCCGGCTGGTGAATTTGACCAACATCGAGGGGGCCACCGACAACGCCACCGTCGTGGTCATACGGGCAACGTGAATCTTCTGGAAGCCGCTTGCGGCTCAGCGCACCATGCGGTTGCGCTAAGCCGCAAGCGGCTCAAGGTCCAAGCCATGTCTACCCCTCTCCGGGTCGGTCTGATCGGCGCCGGCGGCAACATGAAAGCCCGGCACATTCCCGGTTTGCGTGCCGTGGCGGACGTGGAGATCGTGACCGTCTGCAATCGCCGGCCCGAATCGACGGCCGAGGTGGCCCGGGAGTACGGGATTCCGAATGCCAGCGAGCGCTGGCAAGACGTGGTCTACGAGCCGACCATCGATGCCGTGGTAATCGGCACCTGGCCCTACCTGCACCACCCGATCACTCTGTCGGCGCTGAACGCGGGCAAGCACGTGCTGACCGAGGCCCGGATGAGCATGACCGCCGCCGAGGCCCACGAAATGCTGGAGTTCGCCCGCCAGCGCCCCAAACTGGTCGCCCAGGTTGTGCCCAGCCCCTTTGGGCTGAAGGGACACGACGTGATGCTGGAGCTGATCGAGGCCGGCTTCCTGGGCGAGGTGCGCGAGGTGCAGGTGTGCCATCTGGGATCGGCCCTGGCCGATGCGTCGGCGCCGCTGACCTGGCGGCAGGACGCGGACCTGTCCGGCTGCAACGTCCTCACCCTGGGCATCCTGCACGAGACCCTGCTGCGCTGGCAGCCTCCCCCGGTGCGGGTGCTGGCCCAGGCGCACGCCTTTATCCCGTCGCGCATTGACCCGAGCAGCGGCGTCCGCCGGCCGGTCGGGACGCCGGACAGCGTGCAGGTGCTGGCCATTTTGGAGAACGGGGCCCGGGCCAGCTATCACTTCAGCGGCGTCAGTCCCTTTGGCCAGCAGGCCTTCATCGCCCTGCACGGCAGCGACGGCACGCTGATCTACGATCTCCTGAACGACCGCATTCGTGGGCAGAGCCGGCGGGGTGGGGTGACGGCATGTCACGCCGAACAACTGTCCGAGATCCCGATTCCGCCGGAGAAGGCCCGGAGCTGGCAGGTGGAGGCCGACTTCGTCCGGTCGATCCGCGAAGGGGCCCCGGTGCGCTTCACCAGTTTCGAGACCGGAGTGGCCTACATGGAGTTCACCGAGGCCGTCGCCCGCAGCGCCCAGCAGGGAACGGCCGTCACGCTGCCGCTGAACGGTTCGCATTGACCCGCGCTGCGGTCTGTCCTATCATCACCAAGATAAAGACGGTTCTCGGACCGTGTACCCATTGAAGCAAGGCCCGCAGCCAGCGGAGAGAGCCGCATGAAGGCGGAAGAGCGAAAACATCTGCAAGCCAACACCCTCGTCGAGGGTCTGGGCAAACTCAGTCAAGGACTCCAGCAAGGGCTGCCGCGCAGTGTCTGGCTCCTCCTGGGCGCCGTCGTCCTGGTCGTGGTCCTCTTCTGGATCTGGCGGCATTTCTCCGAGCGCTCGCAACGGCTCAACGCCGCCCTGTGGTATGAGTTCGGGAAACTCGATGGCGTCGAGAGCATGGACAACTTTGTCAAGGACCTGTCCAAGGAAGAGCAGGCCAACCTCCTCAGCAACAAGGAGAAGTACGACCTGGAACGGCTGGAGAAATTTGTCAAGGACAACGCTGGCACCGTCCAGGGCCGGCTGGCACGCTTCCAGCTGGCCCGGCTCTATCTTTACAAGGGCCTGCGCGACCTGGGCCGTGAGGGGACCGTTCGGAACCTCGCCCGGGAGAGGCTGGAGAAGGCGGCTGAAACCTACGACGTGCTGATCAAGGAAGCACGCGACATCCCCGTGCTCCATCAGGAAGCCATGCTCAACTGTGGCAAGGCTCAGGAGAGCCTGGGCGATCTGACCAGGGCCAACAAGTACTACAAGCAACTGCAGGACACCTACCCGAAAAGCGAGTTCGGCAAGCTGGCCGGGGAACAGATCAAGCGCCTGGAAACGCATCAGAACGAGATTACTCAGCTGGTCAAGGACCTGAAAGAGGTCCCGACACCGCCCGTCCACCCGTAGGTCCGACTCATGGAAATGCCCCTCTCTCCGCCCCTGGCCGGCGATCGCATTGTCGAGCTGTCCGTCAAGTGCAAGGCGGAGGGATTGCGCCTGGACCAGTTCCTGACCCAGACCGTCGGCGGCGAACTGAGCCGCTCCGTCTTGCAGCGCATCATCGAGAACGGCGGCGTCGAGGTCAACGGTAAGAAGGCCAAGGCCAGCTACAAGGTCCGCCACGGCGATCAGATCCGCGTCCAGCCTCCCGAGCCGAGCCATCCGCTGCCGCAGCCGGAAAACATCCCGCTGGAGATCATCTACGAGGACGCCTATTTCGCCGTCGTCAACAAGCCGGCCGACATGGTCGTCCACCCCGCCAAGGGCCACTGGACTGGAACCCTGGTCAACGCTCTGCGCTTCCATTTCAGCGCCCTGAGCAACGCCAACGGCGACTATCGGCCCGGCATCGTCCACCGTCTCGACCGCGACACCAGCGGCGTCATCCTGATCGCCAAGGAGGAGCAGACGCACCGCGACCTGGCCCTGATGTTCGAGCAGCGCAAGGTCTTCAAGGAGTATGTGGCCCTGACGGCCGGCACCATCGACCGCGACAGCGATTACATCGAAGGCAAGATCGCCCACCATCCGACCGACCGGATCAAGATGGCGGTCACCGACGATGAGGACGATGAGGACGCCAAGGACGCCTGCAGCTACTATGAGGTGATCGAGCGCTTCCGGGGCTTCACCTGGGTGCGCGTCCAGCCGCGGACTGGCCGGACTCACCAGATCCGTGTCCACCTGGCCAGTATCGGCTGTCCGGTGCTGGCCGACAAGATCTACAGCGGCCGGGACTGTCTGCGCCTGGCCGACCTGCTGCCGGGCCTGCCCGCCGAGACGGACCGGATGCTGCTGAACCGGCAGGCGCTGCACGCCCATCGGCTGCGCTTCCGCCACCCCCGGCTGGGACAGATGCTCGAGATCAAGGCCCCGCTGCCGGCCGAGTTCCAGGCCACCCTGGAGGCGCTGCGGCGGCACCGACCGCTGCGATAGCCACCCGACCCGAAGGCGAGCCGGGAGCGTCAGCTCCCGGATTCTTGCGATTCGTCGGAGAATCCGGGAGCTGACGCTCCCGGCTCGCCCGAGTTCCTTCCCGAGGACCCCCCTGTGCTTCCCCCCGTTTCCCGCCCGATCGCACTCCTCTCCCTGCTGCTGCTCAGCACCACCCCGCTCCGCGCCGAGCCGAAGCCGCTGGAGTTCCAGCTGACCTTCTCTCCCGAGGTTTCCCGCCAGCCCTTCACCGGCCGGGTCTACCTGATGCTCTCCCGCCAGCCGATCAAGGAGCTGCGGTCCGGTCCCAACTGGTTCAATCCCGAGCCGTTCTTCGCAGGCGACGTCCGGGACTGGAAGCCGGACCAGCCGATCACCCTTGGCAAGGACCTCCTGGGCCACCCCTATCCCCTGGCAAAGCTCCCGGCCGCGACCTACCACGTCCAGGCGGTGATGGACTTCGACCGCGGGAACATCAGCTTCGCCACGGCGGAAGGCAACGGCCACAGTCAACCGATCAAACAGGAGTTAAACCACGCCAGCAGCGGCGTCGTCCCGCTGCGGATCGACCAGGTTTACAAGGCCAGGGCCTTCCAGCAGACCGACCGGGTCAAGCTGGTGGACATCCCCAGCAAGCTGCTGAGTACCTTTCACGGCCGGCCGACCCACCTCCGGGCCGGCGTGGTCCTGCCCGCCTCCTTCAACGAGAAACCGGTGCGGAAATACCCGGTCATCTACGAGGTGCCCGGCTTCGGCGGCACTCACTTCGGCGCCTTCCGGGCCGTCGAGCGCAAGGCGACCGACGTTGCGGGGATCGAGTTCCTGTACGTCATGCTCGACCCCAGTTGCCGGCTGGGCCATCACGTCTTCGCCGACTCGGAGAACAACGGCCCCTGCGGTCGAGCGCTGATCGAGGAACTGATCCCGCACGTGGAGAAGACCTTTCGCGGCCTGGAACTGCCGGCGGGCCGGTTCGTGACCGGCCACTCCTCCGGCGGCTGGAGCAGCCTCTGGTTGCAGGTGACTTACCCCGACTTCTTTGGCGGCGTCTGGTCCACCGCTCCCGATCCGGTCGATTTCCGCGACTTTCAGCGCATCGACCTGACCAAACCCGACGCCAGCATGTTCACCGACGGCAAGGGCCAGCCCCGGCCGATCGCCCGCCGCGGCCAGAAGCCGAGCCTGTTCTACAAGGCATTCTCCGACATGGAGGTGGTGATGGGCCACGGCGGCCAGCTGGCCTCCTTCGAGGCGGTCTTCAGCCCACGCGGCCTGGACGGCAAGCCTCGCCAGTTGTGGAACCGGGTCAGTGGCGACATCGACCCCGAGACCGCACGCAGCTGGGAACGGTACGACATTCGCAGGGTACTGGAAAAGAACTGGCGAACGCTCGGCCCCAAGCTGACCGGCAAGCTCCATGTTTACATGGGGGAGGAAGATACGTTCTACCTCGAAGGAGCGACTGCCTTGCTCAAGGGGTCGCTGAAGGCCCTGGGCAGCGATGCCGTCGTCGAGCTGTTCCCCAAGCGGAATCATGGCACCCTGATCGACACCAACCTCCGCAAGCGCATCGCCCAGGAGATGGCCGAGCAATTCCGCCGCTCGCAGGTGTCGAAACTCCCGAGCCGCGCACGCAGCGCAGCGGAGTAAGCGGTCCTGCGGGAGGACTGCTTACTCCGCTGCGCTGCGTGCGCGGCTCGGCAACTGGGATCGCCGTGCCCGCAGCACCCTGGGCTGAGCACCGCCGTCGCGGATGGTTGGGTCGAGGGCGAAACCGGGGCAAGCCTCAATCCGTCGGCGGGCCTCGGTCTCCTGATCGTAGCCGATCTCCACCAGAAGTGAGCCTTCCGGCAGCAGATGGTCCGCCGCCCCGGAAAGCAGCCGATCGAACACCGCGAAGCCGTCCGCTCCGCCGTCGAGGGCCAGGTGCGGCTCGTAGTCGCGGACTGAGGGCGCGAGCCCGGCGATGTCGGCGTGGAGTACGTACGGCGGATTGCTGGCAATGACGTCGAAGCGCTCCTCGACCAGCAGCGGACCGTACAGGTCGCCCTCCAGAAAGCGGACACGGTCGCTGACGCCATGTTTGACGGCGTTGCGGGAAGCCACGGCCAGCGCCTCCGGGTTGATGTCGATGGCCGTCACCTGGGTGGTCTTGTGCTTCCAGGCCACGGCCACGGCCACGCAGCCGGAGCCGGTGCCAACGTCCAGGACACGCGAGCCGACCCGATCGCGGAGCAGCCGGAGACACTCATCCACCAGGCACTCCGTGTCGCACCGGGGGATCAGCACGGCAGGGTTGACCTCGAACTCCAGAGAGAAGAAATCCTTGTGGCCCACCAGGTACGCGACGGGACATCCATCCAGCCGCTTGCGGATCAACTCGCGGAACTGTTTCCGTCCTTCTTCCGGCGCGACTTCCTCGAAGCGGGCGTACAGGTCGATCTTCTTGCAACCCAGGGCGTGTGCGAGCAGCACCTGCGTGTCCAGGCGGGGGGATTCGATCCCCTTCTGGGACAGATACTGAGTCGTCCACTCCAGCAGCCGGCCGATTGTCCAGGGCTGTTCCGTGCTCATACTGGTGTCCGCGGAAAGTAGGTCAGGCTTTCCAGCCTGACAGTCAGGCCGGAAAGCCTGACCTACGGGTATTGTCGAGGAAATTACGACTCCTCCGCCTCGCTGGCGCCGCCCACCGCGACCGGCTGCTGTCCCAGCCGCTGCCGGCGATCGAAGTCGCGCAGCGCCTGGATCAATTCGCCCACCTCGCCGGCGATGATGCTGTCCAGTTTGTACAGGTTCAGGTTGATGCGGTGGTCGGTGACCCGGTTTTGCGGGAAGTTGTAGGTCCGGATGCGCTCGCTGCGATCCCCCGAGCCGATCAGCGTCTTCCGCTGCTCGGCCCGCTGCTGGTGCAGTTTCTGCCGCTCTCTCTCGTACAGCCGGCCGCGCAGGACGCGCATGGCCCGATCCTTGTTCTTGTGCTGGCTGCGTTCATCCTGGCACTTGACCTCGATGCCGGTCGGCTTGTGGACGATGCGCACGGCCGACTCCGTCTTGTTGACGTGCTGGCCGCCGGCGCCGCCGGCACGCATGGTGGTGATGTCCAGGTCCTCGTCGCGGATCTCGATCTGCACCGCGTCCGGCTCGGGCAGGACGGCGACGGTGGCGGCCGAGGTGTGGATGCGTCCCTGGGCCTCGGTCTTGGGCACCCGCTGAACGCGATGGCCGCCGCTCTCGTAGCGGAGGTACTGGAAGACGTCGTCGCCGGAGACGCTGAAGACTGCTTCCTTGAAGCCGCCCTGGTCGGTGGTGCTGAAGGAGATGTCCTCGACCTTCCAGCCGTGGTCCCGGGCGAAATGCGTGTACATGTCGTAGAGGTCCCGGCCGAAGAGGGCGGCCTCCTCGCCGCCGGTGCCGGCCCGGATTTCGATGATCACGCTGCTGAAGTCCTCGTCCTCGACCAGCAGCATCTCCTCCAACCGATCCTGCACGGCCTGACGGCGAGCACGCAGCTGCTCCAGCTCCTGCTTCGTGTAGCAGATCATCTCCGGATCGGTCTCGGAGCGGAGCAGGGCCTCGGCCTGCTCGACGTCGTGATTGACCTGTTTGAAGTCGAGATAAGGTTTGACGCGCTTGGCCAGGGCGCCGTGCTCCCGTGCGACACGGGAATAGCGCTGGCTGTCGGCCGTGACGGTGGGGTCAGCCAGCTGCTGTTCCAGTTCACGGTAACGAGAGAGCGCTTGTTCAAAAACGGGCCACATGGGTGGCAACCTCCGGGATCGGGTCAGGACCAAGGAAGGGCGACCCCGCCGGAGATCGACCTTCGGTAATCAGGCAGGACACATGGTTGGCTCCGAGTACGGAATGCCCGTCCACAACGCCGTTGCGGACGGGCCTGGACTACTTGGCTTCGCTGGTCTCGGCGGCCTCGCCCTTCTTGCGCTTGGCCCAGTTGTACTTGGTATTGAACTTCTCCACCCGGCCGGTGGTGTCCAGGAACTTCATCTTGCCGGTGAAAAAGGGATGGCAGGCCGAGCAGATTTCGACGGTGATGTTCTTCTTGGTGCTGCGCGTGACAAACTTGTTGCCGCAGCCGCAAGTCACGGTAGCTTCGACGTATTCGGGATGAATGCCTTCTTTCATGAGCCGTTCTCCATTGGCGTGGTTAAGGATTGCAGTATTCTAAGAAGGGGTTCCGCCCAGCGACAAGAGCAGAATCCCCGGCCACCCTTACCCGGGAGGAGCCCCGCATGTATGAGCTGGTGAAAATCGACCTGGGCGCCCTGTACTTCTTCACCCAGGCGGCGCGTCAACCCTGGCTCGATCCGGTGATGGTGGCCGTCACGCACCTGGGCGACCAGCCGGTCCTGTTCGCGCTGCTGGGCCTGGCTTTCCTGACCTGCCTCTACTTCAAGGCCTGGCGCACCGGGTTGCTGCTGCTGGCGGTCTTCGGCCTGGCCTGGCTCTTGACTCACTTCACCAAGGAAGCGGTCGCCCGGCCCCGACCCGACATCGCCTATCCTCTGGTCTCGCGCCCCAAATCGGCCAGTTTCCCAAGCGGCCATGCCACGCTGGCCCTGACGCTCTACGGCAGTTGCGCCATCGCCCTGGGCCGGCGCCTGACCAGCCGGCGGGCGACGATCCTGCTGACCATCGGCACAGTGTTCCTGGTGATGGCGATCGGCGTCAGCCGGCTCTACCTCGGCGTCCATTACGTCACCGACGTCGTGGGCGGCTGGATCGCGGGCGGGGCGTTCGTGCTGCTGTTTCTCTGGGCGGACAGGCTGATCCCGGAACAGAACGAAGGAACCACGATGACGGAGCCAGGGCGGAATGCCTTCCTTTCCCGCGAGGAACTGCCCGCGGCCAGCACCAGCGAAAGCAAGGCCGTTACCTTGCCGGAGCCACAACCGGTCATGAAACCGGGGTGGTGGCGGAAGCCGTCTGATTGAATTGTACGCAATTGGGTCAACCGAATTGACCGCGGCTCCCGCCCCGTGGGTGCGCTGCGCGACCCACGGATACGGTTTGAAGGCTTCACTTCCGGCACAGCCCGGTAATGTGCCGGAGCATGTCGCGGACCGAGATCACTCCCAGGGGCTGGCCGTCCTTGACCACGGGCAGATGCCTGTAGCCGCCGCAGTCCATCTTGTGCAGGGCGAAGGCCAGCGAGTCGGTTGGCCCGACCGTCTCCGGGTTGCTGGTCACGTAGCGCGCAGCGGCTGGCAGGCATAATCGTCCACCCCGGCGACCCGCGTGAGCAGGTCGCGCTCACTGAAGATGCCGACCAGTTTGCCGCCCTCGACGATCAGCACCGCGCCGATGTTGTCGGCCAGCATGGCCTGGATGGCCTCGCCTACCGTGGCGTTCGGTGACAGCGTCACTGGCGGGCGCGGTTTCAGCACGCTGACCGGATCTTCCATCAGGCTCCGCTCGACGCGATCGTGGGCCGTCGGCTGATCCAGGTGGGTCAGATCGTTCAGGCAGTGGCAGCACACTTCGCTGCCCGGCAGGTTGTCGGTGTTGCAAGCGGGGCAGATCATGGTATCCGGGGTCAGGGACCTTGGCGTTTCCTCAGGCTCCCTCGGCCCGGCGCGGGAACGCATCGGGGTCGGGAGGCAGATTGTAGATCGTGGCCGGGAAGTGCTCGACCAGGTAGCGGATGATCCGTTTGACCGACAGCACGCCGACCGGCCGGCCCAGCCGATCGACCACGGGCAGATGGCGGTAGCCTCCCTGTTCCATGCACTCCACGGCCACGCCGATCGGGTCCTGCGGCTGGACGACCACCGGCCGGCGGGTCATCACCTCCTTGATGGGAGTGGATAGCGGCCGGCCCGGCGCCAGGACGCGCCGCAGCAGGTCGCGCTCGGTAAACAGGCCAATGAGCCGATCCGCCTGGCAAACCAGCACGCAGCCGACGTGGAAGCGGCGCATCAACTCGACGGCCTCGGCGACGGACTGCAGTGGCTGGACCTGGAAAGGCGTGGTCGGCTGCAAACGGCCCACGCTCTCCACTTTGAGGTTTCGCGCCAGCTCCATCCGAATCCCTTCGCTCCTGGGGTTCTGGGTCGTCTCGCTGCGTTCCGGGAGAAATCGGTGCCAGGGCGGGAGGTCGGGAGGTTCCAGCGACGCCGGGTGCGACGGGAATTCGTCCCACGGGAGCAGAGCGCTCTCTCCCGCGGAGACATTCTCGATAAAATGGTACTGCTCGGCAAGAGAGCCGAGAGGGGAGAAACCTGGGGAGACTCGAATGGACAGCAAACTCTCGGGCAAGGTGGTGCTGGTCACCGGCGCTTCGGGGGGCATTGGCGGCGACATCGTCCGGGCCTTTGTGGCGGAGAGCTGCCAGGTGGTCGCCCATTTCAGCGAGCATGGCGACCGTGCCAAGGCCCTCAGCGACGAACTGGGCGCCGCCTGCGTTCCCTTCGGGGCCGACCTGACGCTGGAGGCCGAGGCGGAGCGTCTCTTCGCCGAGATCGAGACCGGGCTGGGTCCGGTCGAGGTCCTGGTGGCCAACGCCGGCTTCTGGCCGCCCGCCGACGTTCCCGTCCACTCCATGAGCCTGGACCAGTGGAACAGCACCCTGGCCGTCAACCTGACTTCCGTGTTCCTCTGCGTCCGGGAGTTCTTTCGCGGCATCGTCAAGCACCAGCTGCAAACGCCGGCCGCCGTCCTGGTCGGTTCGACGGCGGGCGTCTACGGCGAGGCTGGCCACGCCGACTATGCCGCCGCCAAGGCTGGGCTGATCTACGGCTTGACGCGCTCGCTCAAGAACGAAATCTGCCGGCTGACGCCGCTGGGACGGGTCAACGTGGTCTGTCCGGGCTGGACCTTCACGCCGCTGCGGGAGCAGATGGTGCAGCAGCCGCAGCACGTCGGCCGGGTCTTGCAGACGATCCCGCTGCGCAAGGTGGCCCGGCCGCACGACGTGGCCATGGCCATCGTCTACCTGGCCTCCAGCCACCTCTCCGGCCACGTCACCGGGCAGATCCTGACGGTCTCGGGCGGCATGGAGGGACGGGTGCTGTACAACCCTGACGAGGTCGATCCGGAGAAGGCCTGAGAAGCCCCTCTTTCCCGTGCTGGGTATAATGCAGGTAGTCTGGGTCCGAGCAGAGGCGTTCCAAGAATCTCTTCTCAAGGGAAGAAAGGCAAATAACATGGCAAGCGCGAATGTGGTGGAGCTGACCTCGGCGAACTGGGAACAGGAGGTCGTACAGAGCGACAAGCCGGTCCTGGTGGATTTCTGGGCGGTCTGGTGCGGCCCGTGCCGGGCCCTGGGCCCGACCATCGACCGGTTGGCGGACCAGTTTGCCGGCAAGGTCAAGGTGGGCAAGCTGAACACGGATGAGAACAGCGACGTCGCCATCCGCTACGGCATCAGTTCCATCCCCGCCGTGCTGCTCTTCAAGGGCGGCGCCCAGCCGATCGAGCGGACCGTGGGCGTCCGGCCCGAAGCGGACTTTGTCAAGATGATCAATCGCGTCCTGGAGTCGTGAGCAGCACCCAGAATGCACGTCCTTGCACCCAGGACTCACGTCCTGGTCTATTGACTGTCGCCCCTTCGGGGCTGAAGACAACAAGCCCCGAAGGGGCGACAGTCAATAGACCAGGACGTGAGTTGGCTCAACTTCCTCTTTTGACCGGGTCGATAACCAATGTAGCGAACAAGGCCAATCAGGGAGGATTGCCCATGAACGTCGTCCCCAATGCCGGCGCCACCCTTGCCGACAGACCCGGCTCGGCGGCGGAGTTGGTGGTGCAGAATGGCCGGATGAAAGGCGCGCGCCGGACCCTGTCCGGTCCGCTGACGCTGATCGGCCAGGGCCACGGCTGCGAGGTTCGGCTCAACGTGGACGGCGTCCAGCCCCTGCACTGCATCATCGTCAGCAGCCTGGACGGCTACGTCATTCGCGACCTGGCCGGCGACGGCACCACGCTGGTCAATGGCCAGCGTCTGCTGGGCGCTCAGCCGCTCAAGGACGGCGATTTGATCTCCATTGGCCCCTTCCAGTTCCTGATTGAGGTGCCGCTCCACTCCCAGCCGGAACAGGTCAAACAGCTGGCGAACACACTCAAGAGCGAACGCGATGCTCTGCGCATCCAGGCGGCGGCCGTGGCTGCCCAGCAGGCGGGCCTGACCGAGGAGGAAATCCGCCTGGAGCAGCGGCGGGTGGCCCTGCACAAGCAGGAGGAACAGCTCACCGGTCGCCTGGAAGACCGGCAGCGCGAATTGCGTGAGCTGGAAGCGAAATTGCGCGAGGAACAGGCGACCTTCGATTCCCGCCACCAGGCCGAGAAGCAGCGCCTGGCCCAGGCACGCGAGGAGTTGGAGCGCGGCCGGGCCGAGCAGGAGGAGCTGCGCCGCAAGCTGGTCGATGAACAGCAGCGGCTGGGGCACTTGCGCCAGCGCTTCAAGCAACGCTGCCAGCAACACTGGAACAGCCGCAAGGCGGACTTGCAGCGTCGCGAAAGCGCCCTGGCGGCCTCACAGAGCCAGCTCCAGAAGGAAACGGAGAAACTGGAGCAGGAACGCATCCGGATCACGGAGGTCCAGCTGCGCCACAACAGCGAGATGGAACTGGGCCGGCGGCAGCTCCAGGAGGAATGGCAGAAACTGGCCGAGGCCCAGCGGCAATGGGACGCCACTGCCACGCGCAATCACGAAGACCAGGCCCGGAGGCAACAGGCGATCGAGGAGCGCGAAACCGCCCTGGTCCAGGCCGAACAGGAGTTGCAGCAGCAGCAATCCTGGGAACGGCACCGGGCCGTCCTGGCGCGGCAGATCGAGGAGCGGGAAAACCGCGGCTCGATGGCCCTTTCTCTCAGGGGCGAACGGGACGGCGTCGGGACACGAGCGCTGCAGGGAGCCGTTTCCGAAGAGCTGAAGCGAATTGCCGGACTGGTGGCCGACCAGCGCTGGCACCTGCTGGAGCAGTGGCAACGCCTTCTGGAAGTGCAGTGCCTCTGGGAACGGGAACACCTCTTGGCCCTGACCGAGCTGGAGTCGGCCAGCCAGCACCTGCGCCAGCGCGAGCAGCTCGTGGAGGAGCGGTGCGGCCTGATGCAAGTCCAGGAAGCGATCCTGGAAACCCGGTTGGCCCAGCTGGAGCAGCGTCAGGAATCGCTATCGCAGGTGCGCTGCTCGCTGGAGGGTTGGCAGGCCCGGTTGCAGTTGCAAGTCACCGCTTGGTCCGTTCAGCGGGAGGAGGCCCAGAATCGCGTCCGGCTCCGCGAGGAGGCGACGGCCGCTACTCTTGTCCGGGTTGAAGACGTCTACCGGGAGCGGCTGAACCGGCTCAAGCAGTCCGCCGGCGAGCTGCGCAAGGCCCGGCTGCGCTGTGACCAGATGCGCAAGCAGTACGTCACGCTGTGGAAGGACTGCCGGAAGCAGCATCAGACGCTGCTGACCGAGCAGCACAACCTGACCCGGCAGACGCTGGCCCTGGAGCGGTTCCGGATGGAGACCCTCAGCCAGTGCAGCGACCCGGCCGCGGCCGAGAAGCGGCTGGAGCGCTTGCAGCGCAACAGCAGCACGCACGGCGCGGAGGCGCTGCGGCAGATCGAACGGGAGCGGGAGGAGCTGACTGCCGAGATGAAGCGGATGGACGAACAAGCCCAGGCGCTCGCCGAAATGGAAAAGAGCCTGACTGAGCGGACCGAGGCGCTGGCCAGGAAACTGGCCGAGATGGAGACTCAGCAAATCAACCTGACCGAAGCCAACGCCAGGCGCGAGCAGGAAGCGCACAAGGCCCAGATGCAGCAGCGCCTGGCCGAGCAGCAGGCCAAGGAGCTGCGCGAGGAAGTCGAACGCCTGGCTCGGATGCTCCTGGATGAGGTGGATGCCAATGGGGCCGTCGCCCGGCGAGCGGCGTGACCTTCAACCGTCCTCCGCTTCCCGCAACAGCCGGCACACTTCGGCGACGGCCGCGGCGCTGGTCGCATCAAAGCGATCCTCGGGGGTGCGGATCGCGCTCCCAAACGAGATCCCTGGTCGAGCCGAGGTAGACGTGTCAGCCAGCATCTGCCGCAGTGACGCATGCACCTGATTGCAGCCGGTGCGCGACACCACGTCGGCCACGGTGAAGCGATTGATCCCTCCCCCCGGCAGAATCTCGATCCTCCCCGCCGCCCGGCGGATCAGCTCGGCAATCAGGGGCGAGCCGTTGTACGCCGTCTCCTGCTGGCCGCTGGTCAGGATTCGCTGGAAACCCAGATCGATCAGCCGGTCAAGTGCCCCGTGTGGATCGAGAGTCACGTCAAAGGCGCGGTGAAAGACCGTCACAGCCCGGTCCGCCTGCCGCAGGAGTTGCCGGCAGCGTTCCACATCGACTTGCCCATCGGCAGACAGGACTCCGAAGACAACGCCATCGGCCCCATGCTGCATGGCCAGGTCGAGGTCGCGCTGCATGACCCGGAAATCGGCTTCGCTGTAGCAAAAGCCGCCGGGGCGGGGGCGGAGCATCACCAGCACCGGCAGCGCGACGGCCTGCTTGACTTCGATCAGCGTCCCCAGCGAGGGCGTCAGGCCACCCAGCGCCAGGGCCGCGTTCAGTTCCAGCCGATCCGCTCCGCCGGCCTGCGCCGCCAGCGCGTCCTCAACAGAGGCGATGCAAACTTCCAGGAGAATTCGCCGCGTGGACACAACTTACTCCCTGGCAGGACCGCCGAGAACGGCGGTGATCAGACCTTCTTCTTGCACGCCGAGCCCAACTTCGGCTCCTGCCTCTCGGTGATGTGACCTTCCCGAGCGGCCACCAGCGCCGCCGTGCGCTCCCGGTTCAATTCGACGTAGTGAATCCACTTGTGAGGGACTTCTGGCTCATCGAAAATCGCCTCCACCGGGCACTCCGGAGCGCACGCCCCGCAGAAGATACACTCCTCCGGATTGATGTACAGCATATGCTCGTCCTGGTAGAAGGCATCTACTGGGCAGACGCAAACGCAGTCCGTGTACTTGCAGTCGAAGCAGGGCTCGGTGACAACAAAAAACTCCATGATTCCAACCTCCCTTGTCCGGACGCTGGCCGCCTCACACTGAGGCCGGCTGGCACATCCGCTGAGCCAGCGCCCAATGCAGCGGTTGTGCCAGGCGCTCGAGTCGGGGAGCATTGTCGCCGTAAGCAATATCCACCAAGCGAAGTTACGTCTTGAGCGAACCGGCCGCGGAGAGGTGGGCAGCGCAACCATCCGTGGTTGTCCATCCAAAGGTGGTTGCGCCGTTGGCTCAGGCGAAGGGCGGCGCTTGCGGTTGCTTCTGGATGCGGTGCTTGCGCATCTTGCCGTACAGGGTGGTCGGCTTGAGGCCCAGCAGCTCGGCCGCGCCGCCGGGCCCGTAAATCTTGCCGCCGGCCCGGGTAAGAGCGTCGAGGATCGCTTGCCGTTCCTGGTCGGCGAGTGTCCCTGACTCTCCCTGGCGAGCGGCGCGGCGTAAGCCCGCCGGTGCCGCTACCGGCGGGCTGACGCCGCGCCGCTCGCCAGGTGTTACGGGGACAAGCCAGGCGGGATCGATCTCCAGCGTCTCGCCCCGGCAGACGATCAGGGCACGCTCAACCAGGTTTTCCAGCTCACGGACGTTCCCTGGCCAGGAATACTCCCGGAGCAGGTCGAGTGTCCGCGGACTGACCTTTGCCACGGTCCGGTTCATGCGCTGACCCAGGCGGTCGAGGAAATAATCGAGCAGCAGCGGAATGTCTTCGGGGCGCTGCCGCAGCGGCGGGACGCAAATGGGAAAGACGTTCAGGCGATAGAACAAATCGAGACGGACCTGACCGTCCCGGACGGCCTGGTCGAGGTCGCGGTTGGTGGCCGCCAGGACGCGAACATCGACCGGGATCGGTTCATTGCCGCCGACCCGCTCCAGGACGCGATCCTGCAACACCCGTAGCAGCAGGACCTGCGTTTCGGGAGAGATGTCGCCAATCTCGTCAAGGAAGATGGTGCCGTGCTGGGCCAGTTCAAAGCGGCCCAGGCGCTGCTTGCTGGCCCCGGTGAAAGCGCCGGCTTCGTGGCCGAACAGCTCACTGGCCAGCACGCCGGGCGCCAGGGCGGCACAGTTGACCTTGACCAGCAAGTTGTCGCGGCGACGACTCTGCTCGTGGATGGCGCGGGCGACCAGTTCCTTGCCGGTGCCGCTCTCGCCCAGGATCAGCACGGTGCTGTCGGTGGCAGCCACCTGGGCAATGGCCCGGCGCAACTCCTGCATCGGCTGGCTGTCGCCGGTCAGCTCGGCACTTTCCTGGCGGGTGCGGATCTCCTCCCGCAGCTGGCTGTTCTCCTCCTCCAGGCGGGCCTTGAGCCGGGCGATCTGGCGATAGGCGGCGGCATTGTCAATGGCGGGCGCCAGCAGGTTGCCCAGGTCGCGCAACAGGGACAGGTCCCAGGAATCGGCGCGAGCCGCATCTTTCGCGGCGAGGCCCAGGACGGCCAGACACTCGTTGCGATAGATCAGCGGCAGGAAGACGGCAGCCCGATAGCCACGAGTGAACAGGTCGCGCTCGTCGGCGAACGCCTGGGCCTGGTCGAGCTGGCGGTTGATGCGAGTTCGCCGCTGCCGCAGCACCCAGTCAGCGGCTGCGCCGACGCCCCTTTCGGTCAGCTCAACCCAGCACTCGGGCGGCCCCAGATCCAGGGCGAAACCCTGGCGCGGGCTGTCGGCCTCTTCTCGGCAGTGCAGGCTGATCCAGCCGCAGCCGGTCAGCGGGAAGAGTTCGCCGGCCAGGCGGTGCAAGACCTCGCGCAGGTCAAGGCTGGAGCTGACCAGGTGAGCCAGCCGGACCAGCAGCCGGCAACGTGCCTGGGCCGCCTGCAGGGCCGCGCCGGCGTCGGTGGGAGAAGAATGGTCGCTCATGGGCGGTCCCGGGTCGTTCAGTCTTTGGCCTCCACAAGTTTCTGGGCTTCCTGCCGCAGCAGCTCTATCTCGACATTATTCCAGATCGCCCCGGGATCGGCGACCTTGGCTTGCTTGACCTTGTCGAGGAGCTGGCGTGCCTCGGTGGTTTCACCCAGGCGGTGCTGGGCCAGGGCCAGGAAGACCCAGTCCTGCGGCAAGCCTTTGCCGCCCTTGGCCTGGATGCTTTCCCGCAAGCGTGCGACCGCCTCCTGGTAGCGGCCGGCGCGGTAGAGGATTGCCCCCAGCGTGTTCAGAACGTCCGGCCGTGCTTGCGGGGTGGCTTGCTTCAAGGCCAGCTCGGCCAGGGCAATGGGTCGCGACCAGTCACTGACGGCATCGGGCCCCACGGCGCAAATCCAGGCCACGGCGTTGGCCAGGCCCGGATGCGACTGCGGCCCAGCCTCTTGCAGCAGGCGCGTGCAAATCCGGCGATAGCCCACCGGATCACCCGCTTTCAAGCACACCAGGGCATGGCAGCACCAGGCGCTCACGTCGGCGTGCGCTCCGGCCGGCAGGCCGGCCTGCGCTTCGGTCGGACCTCGTTCGTGAGCGGTGGTGAAAGCCGCCGCGGCCTTGTCCCACTGGCCCTGGCGCGCATGGGCTTCGGCCAGGTCGTTACTGCCGCTTTTCCAGCCGATCCAGAGACGCCTTCGCTTCTCGGGTCAGGGCGGTATCCGCGGCTCCGCCCGCCAGCCGGCGCAGCACTTGCCGCGCTTCCGGAGTCGCAGCCGCCTCCAGGGCTTCGACCGCTCGCAGCGCCTGCAACCGGCTCCCGGAGGGATTGCGGCGCGCCGTCTTGAGTATGTCGAGGAGGTCTTTCACCTGTCGGCCCGTTTCCGCCGACGCGGGGGCGGCAGCCTCTTTCTTCAAGGCAGCCTCGGCGGTCTCGCCCAACTCCTCCAGCGTGGACCGTGCCCGGTCGCGCACCGCGAAAGTGTCGCTGTCGAGGTCAGCGATGAGTTGGGCGAGCCGCCTGGCGTCGGCAGTCGGCGAGGGGCGCAGATGCTCGCCCAGGAACTTCACCGCGGTCGGTGAGCTGGCCAGGCTCCAGATCGCCCGATACGCTTTGTCCGCGTCGTCGGACGCCAGACCGTCCCACCGGGCACGCAACTCCTCCGGGGACAGTTCCTTCTCAGGCCGCGGTCCTGCCAGGCTGGGCAGATCCCAGAGCAAGGCCGTCGCATCCCGGCTGCCGGAAACCAGCCGCCGGCCGTCGCGCAAGAAAGCCAGGGAAAGGACTGGCCCCGAGTGACCGCGGAGGATACCACGTTGCCGGCCGGTGGCTGTCTCCCAGAACCGGATCGTGTGGTCAGAGCCGGCCGTGGCCAGCGTACGGCTGTCGGGGGAGAAGCGGAGGTCCGTCACCTGCACCTGGGGAGAGCGCAGCGAGCGCAGCTCTTCCCCGGTGGTCACGTTCCAGAGTCGCAGCTCCAATTTCTCCCGGTCGCCGCTTTCCGCAGCGAGCCACCGGCCATCGGGGGAAAAGGCAAACCGGCCCGTCCCTTCCTCTCCCCGCAGTCGGCGAAGTTCCTGGCCTGTCTCCAGGCTCCACAGCCGGACGTCCCCCTTGTAGCTGGCGGTAACCAGCACCTTGCCGTCGTGCGCGAATGCGGCAAAGGGCCAATCCCCGAATTGGTGCGGTCGCTCTTTCCCAGTGGACAGGTCCAGCAACCGGAAGGGGTAATTGGAGGCCAGGGCCTTCAGATCGGGAGAAAAGGCGGCAGGGCAAAAACGCTCTTTCGCCACCCGGAGAGAGCGCAGCAATTCGCCGGAATCGACCTTCCACGTGCGGACGGTGCCGTCGGTGCCCGCGGAAACAAGCGCTTTGCCGTCAGGCGTGAAGGCGAGAGTCCAGAAAACGTCTTCCTGTCGTCCCAGGAAGCGCAGCAGCTTTCCCGAGGCCACGTCGTAGCAGGCAATGCCTCCGTGGCGATTGCTCACGGCGAGAGTGGCATCGTCCGGCGCGAGAGCCGCGTGCCAGATTGAACTCTGGGTGCCGAGCGCAGGGAGCAGTTCCTTCCCCGTGGCGACATCCCAGAGGCGAAGGGTGCTATCCACACCTCCGGCAACCAGGGTCTTGCCATCGGGGGAGAAGGCAAGAGACGCCGGCCTCCGGTGTTCCCCTCCGAATTGCCTCAGCTCCCGGCCTGTACCAGACTCGAAGAGATGGATCAAGCCATCAAGTTCGCCCGCGCCGGCGATGATCTTGCCGTCGGGCGAAAGGGCCAGGCAGAGGCCCCCGTTCTTCTTTTTCATGACGAGGCGCAGCTCTTCGCCGGTCGCTGTCTTCCATTTCCGGATGGTGCCGTCCTCGCTAGCGGACACCAGGACCGTCCCATCCGGTGAGAAGGCCAGGGAACGCACGGATTGGGAGTGCCCCTTGAAGCGCCGAATCTCCTTGCCGGTGGCGACATCCCAGAGGCAGATGAGGCCCTTCTTGGGATCCTTCGACATTCCGGAAGCGATTGTCCGACCATCGGGGGAGAATGCGACACAAAAGATCCACTCCCAGGTATCGAACTCTCGAAGCTGTTTCCCCGTGGTGGGATCCCACAGCCGGACCATCACGTCCGAAGTGGCCAGAATCTTCCCGTCGGGAGAAAAGGCCACCCCATGCGTCGGCTGGCCTGTGTTGAGGTTGTGCAGTTCCTTGCCGCTGTTCAGGTCCCAGATCCGGAGACTGTGATCCTGGCTCACCGAGGCCAGTCGCTTTCCGTCGGGGGAAAACGCGAAGGATCCGACACAGTCTTTGTGCCCAACAAGCCGGCGAAGTTCTTTCCCCGTGGCCACGTCCCAGATCCGAAGAGACGTATTCGCGCCGAATCCATAACCGCTCGCGGAGACGACAGCCTTGCGGTCAGGAGTGAAAGCCACGGACGTCACCGCGTCGCCGTGCCGCAAACGCACCGTGCCCATCCGCGCCATGACGTGGGGCGGCAGCGGATCTCCGAACCGATCCAGGCGCTCGGCTCCCTGCTCGGCGGAGGGAGCGGGTTTCGCGGTGGGCTCTGCTGTCGCGGACTGGCGGTAGGTCCCGAGCAGCAACTGGAGGACGAGGATCCCTGTGACAACACGAAGCATGCGCAACCTCCTGGTTCACGTAACCCCTGAGCCTGGCTGTGAGCTGCTCGATCGTTCCCTTGTTCCCAGGGCGTCAGGATACCCGATCCCACAGAGCGTGGCTACTCCTGCGAGAATGTCCGTGATCGGATCTTCTTCTTGCAATCCGATCCCAGCATCCGCTCCTGCCACTCGGTGACGTGCCCTTCGCGGGCGGCAACCAACGCTGCGGTGCGCTCCCGGTTCAGCTCGACGTAGTGAAGCCACTTGTGCGGGACTTCGGACTCGTCGAAAATCGCCTCCACCGGGCACTCTGGCACACATTGTCCGCAGCAGATGCACTCCCCTCCGGGTTGATGTACAGCATACGCTCATCCTGGTAGAAGGCATCCACCGGACAGACGCGGACGCAGTCCGTGTACTGAGCATCTCAAAGTGGCGCAGCGCCAGCACTTCCAGGTCCATGGGGTCCATGCTGTTGAGGGCTTCCTGAACACGGATCTGCATCTCGGCCCGGCTGACCGAGGTCAGCTTGCCCAGCAGTTGGGCGGCCAGCGACACCGAGGACGCCTGCGGCAGCGCACCGCGATAGAGCGACGCTTCCTGGCCGGCATCGCGCATCTGTGTGCCCAGGTGCTGCCGGTGCAGATCGATCAGCCGCTGGCCGGTGAGGAAGCGCAGCCAGAGGTACAGTGGCATGGTCGGCTCCCGGGCGTAGTCCGGCAGTCGGCGGGCAAAGTCCAGGTAAGCTTCCTGGAGCACGTCGGACGGATCGAGCCGGCCCTGCAGCCGGCGGTCCAGGCGCAGTCGCACCATCTGCCGCAGGCGGTCCCAATACAGGCGAACACCTGGGCCAGCGCTTCCTGGTCGCCGGCCGTGGCTCGGCGGACCAGGTCATCAGGAGCAGCGGGGCTGTTTGTCATGCCAATCTCTTTAAGCATAACCGGGCACGGGCCGGGTCTGTCCACTGGAAAGTTTCTTTTTCTGGAGTGGCAAACCGGATTGGAGAACCACCCCCTGCCGGCAAGCCGGGCGGGGGCGAAGATGCGGGGGCCGGAGCCCTCTTTCTTTGCTCCAGTCTCAAAAAATGACACTCCAGGGCTGTTCCGGCCGGCCGGTTTTCGTAGATCGAACCGCAGGGCGCTGCAAGCTCAATCCATTCCGGAGGTCCAGGTCATGGCGCGTCTGCTTCCGCTCGTGCTGGTGGTGCTGATCCTTCCCGGGCCGGTGCTGGCCGACTGGTGCGTGCCGGCTCCGCCCATCGTGGCCCGCTCCTATTACGCCGGGCCACCGGTCTACGTTCCCCCGGTCTACGTTCAGGCGTATTCGCCCCCGGTGTACGTTCCCACAGCCCCCTGTCTGGCTCCGACGGTGGGCTTTCCGCTGGCGACACCCGCGCCGGCCCCGGCGTCCCAACCGCCAGTGCGGCGTCTGCCGGGTGCGTTCGCCAACCCCACCGTGGCTCCCAGCGTCAGTGAGTTCCGCCCAGCGCCGCGCAAAGCCCTTTCCTACACCCCGACCACTTCATTCTATCGGGCCAATTATTTCAACCCCAGCGAACAGCCGTTGCCCAACGGGACCGTGATGCTGACGCTGAACAATGCGTCCGGCAAGGCGCTGCTGGTGTGGATCGATGGAGTTCGCTATCTGCTGGTCGAAGGGCAGTCGATCACCCGCGATGTGGGCCGGGAGTTCACCTGGCAGGTCGAAGGACGGGAGAAGGTGAACGGCAAGGTGCCCGCGGGCGAACGTGGAGCCAACATCGTGATCGAGCGGTGAGAACGCCTCAGACCGGCGGGGCCTGGGAACCCCGGCGCAGAATGTCGCTGGGCGGCAACAGGTCCAGGTCCTCGGGCACAATCATCGATTCTTCGTGCGAGACGGTCTGGCGGTTGGCCACGTTGGGAGGCCGGCCCATCTTGCCGGGTTCAGGCAGCGGGATCGGCTCATCGCACTCTTCCAGGTCCTCGTCATCGATCGAGACCGGTTTGGCGGGCTTGGGTGCGGGCCGGGCCACGGCGCCTCCCACCATCGATTCCCAGACCACACGGTAACGGTAGGTGCCGATGGTCAGTTCGTCGCCCGGCGCCAGCCGGCCCTCCAGGACGCGCGAGCCGTTGATGCGGATGCCGTTGGTGCTGCCCAGGTCGCGGACCACCAGGTAATCGCTGACCTGGGCAATGCAGCAATGGCGGCGCGAGATCTTGCGCGAGTCGATCTGCACGTCGCACTCCGGATGCCGGCCCAGCAGCAGGATGGGCTTGTCCAGCAGGATGTTCGGCCCATCATTCAGCGAGATGAGTTGTGCTGGCATGGGTGGTCCCACTGACGTCCCTCGGCAATACGTGCCGGCGCCCCTGCAAGAAACCGCCGCCCTCCGTGAATCCCGTCCCCGCCAGAGAGGGCGCTGCTTCCTGGCGGTTGAGTTTGCACCGTGCCCGGTACTCTACCCCAGCGCTGCCGACACCGCAACCCCCCTCGCGGAAATTCTCGCTCCCAGCGCATCAATACCTCCGCACCCGGCAAGGCCGGCCGCTGAGTTTCTGTTTCCAGACCTCCTTGCCGTCCCGGTCGAACTCGATCAGCTGACCGCTGTGGGCGCAAGCAACCAGCACCCGGCCATTGGAGCGCTGAGAGGCCCACGTCGGCCATTCAGTGTGGCAGCTCCAGTGGACCTTGCCGGCCGCGTCGATCTCGACCACCTCGTGCCTGCCGCAGCGGCAGACCAGGTAATGGCCGTTGGGCAACAGTTCCACGCTGCCCCAGTTGCTGGTGTCGCCCGCCGGGACCGAGCGCACCTCTTTCCCCTCTCCGTCCAGCTCGATCACCAGACTGCCGCTGTTCACAAACAACACGTGACCGTTGCGCAGCTTCTGGGCACAGAAGATGCGCTGGTTGTCGGTCCTCTTGAACGAGGATACCGTGGTGCCATCCGGAGCGACTTCCAGCAGCTCGGTGTAGGTGGCGATGAACACGTTGCCGTTGCTCAAGCGCTGGCAGCTCATCGGCGCATTATCGACGTGTTTCTGAAAGTAGATCTTGCCGCTGCGGTCGCGTTCCGTGACGCGGTTGACGTTGATCTCGGCCAGCAGCAACCGCCCATTGGGTTGCAGCTGCACGTCGATGGGCCCGGAGACGTTGTCGAACTGCCAGCGCACCTGGTCGTCCGGGCCGTAGGCGAAGACCCTGCCACTGCCCTCCGCCCCGCCTTGCATCTGACAGACCACCTTCTCGCCCAGCGACCGTTCATCCTGGGCCAGCCGGCTCAGATCGATCCTGTCCTTGTTCGTCTGCCACCATTTCCGCCAGGCGTCCAGGCAGCGCTGCCGGTTCTCCACACCCAGGCCCGAACTGAGACTGACCTGCACCGCCTGATCGCCCGCCAGGCGGAAGAGCAGGTCTTCCACCTGCCAGGCCTGTTCGGGGGAGGAATCCTGGAGCAGCCGGAGCAGCGGCTCGATGGCCTGGCGATCCCCCATCTGGGTCAGAGTCGCCGCGGCCTCAAAGCGTACCTGGGTGTTGGAATCGAGAAGCAACCGGCGCACCAGGGCACGGTGCGGCGGCGAGTGGCGTGCCAGCAGCCGGGCGGCAGCCGCCCGCCGGAGCGGTTCCTTGTCGGTGATGGCCTCGACCAGGACCGGATCAGGCTGTCCTTCCTGGAAGGAGACCTGTTCCAGGGCTGTCTGGACCGCGTCGCTGATCCTTTCGTCTGGGGCCGAGGGGAGATAGTTAAGCAGAACCTGGCTGGCGCCGGCGGGATTGCGCTGGGCCAGCAGCCGGGCGGCGGGCAGGAACAGCGACCGCTCCCTCTTTTCCTCCAGCGCTTGCAAACACTCATCGACCCGGCGAACCACTTCCGGATCGGGGTCGCGAACAGCCTTCCTCAGCAGGGGAAAGGCGACCCAGCCCAGAGCTTGCAGGTCCGCCTCCGCGGTTTCGCGGACGTCGAAGGCGTCGTCGCCCAGCTTGCGGATCAGGCCGCTGATCCGCTCGCGGTCGGCCTCGGTCAGGGTCCGCTTGCGAAAGAACGCCAGCAGGGCGGGTCCATCCGTGCCGATTTTCCGGTCGCGGAGCAGCTTCTCTTCCGTCGCGGACGCCGGTGCGCCGCCTGCCGGCTCGGCGGCAAGCATCTGAGCCGCCAACCACCCGGCAAATCCCACAAAGGCGGCAAGGACGACCAGCGGTACGACGCGGCGATGCATTCTCATTTTGGTATGCCCTGAGAGGGAAACCACTTGCACCATTTCATCCTACCGTGCCCATCCAGTCGATTAAAAGCTCTTTCCACTCTTTTCTGGAGTTTTTGGGTGGGACAATTCTGTCTGGGAGGGTTGGATTTACTCCTTTCCCTTTTGTCCCGCCAGTAACTCCTGGACCACGTCGGAGGCGTCGTACAGCGAGCGCAAGGCCTCGATCACTCCCCTGGAATGGACGGCAATGTGCCGGGCCTGCTCGTCAGTGTAGACGAAGTTGCGCACCAGGCCATGCCGGTTGCGGTCGAAGTTGATGCCGACCAGCTCGCCGGCCCGGTTCAGGACCGGACTGCCCGAGTTGCCGCCGATGGTGTCGGCGGTGGAGACGAAGTTGAATGGCGTCCGCAGGTTGAGCTTGTCCTTCCCCTCCAGCCAGCGTTTCGGCAGGACAAAGGGCTCACGGTGGCCCTGCTGCTGGGCACGCTCGAAAGCCGCCCCGAAGGTGGTATGGAAGTGCAGGTCCCGACCATCGACCTGGTAGCCCTTGACGACACCGAAGGCCAGGCGCAGGGTGAAGGTGGCGTCCGGGGCGACGGCCGACCCCAGCACCTCGAAGCGGGCCCGGGCGATCAGGCCGTTGGCCTGTCGCTCCGGCTCCTCGACCTGGTCCTCGAAGCGTTTGCGCACCGCCCGGGAGTCCTCGTCAATGAGCCGGGCCAGTTGGATCAGCGGATCGGACGAATCCTCGATGGCCTGCTTTCCCCCGGCCGCGATGCGCTTGCGCTCTGCGGGGTCGGCGAGTTTGCTGCCATTGATCAGCTCCACCGCCCGGGCCGGGGGGCTCTTGCCGGCCAGGACCTTCAGCAGCAGCGGATGCTCGCCGCCCAGGATCTCGGCCATGAAGCTCAGCGAGCCGGTCAGCCGGGCCCGTTCCAGTTCGGCGTGGACCGGGGCCGGCGAGTAGAGCTGGAACTCCAGAGACTCCAGCTTGGAATCGCCGTACTCGCGGAGCCGATCGGGATTCCGTTTGGGACGCTCCACCGCCAGCCGGACCAGGTGCCGGGCCACGTGGAACAGCTCCGAATCGAAGGCGTCGCCGCGCTCCAGCAAGGAGTACTCGCGCTCAAAGGTCGCCAGGGCCTTCTCCGCCTCGGCGATCCGGTCCCAGGCGTTGCCGTAGTTCTTCTGTCTCTGGGGGTCGGCCGCGACCTGGGCTCGCAGCTCGCGCTCGGACTCGGCCTTGCGTGCCACGATGGCCGGATCGAGCAACCCCTGATACTGGCCGGCAAACGCCTTGCGGGCGTTGGCGACCCGGGCCAGGAACTTCGCCGCCATCCGGGCCTGCTCCGGCCCCCGGGCGGAGAATTGCAGCAGCAGCGCCTCCATCTCCCGCAGCCGGTTCAGCGTGTAGGGCAGGGTGACGTCCCGGCGGTGCTTGAGCTTCTCCAGCGTGTCCAGCCGGTTGGTCGAGCCGGGATGGCCCGTGACAAAGACCAGGTCGCCCTCCTTCGGCCCCTCGGGACTCCAGCGCAGGAAGTGCCTGGGATGGACCGGCTTGCCGTCCTCGTAGGCCCGGAAGAAGCAGATGTCGAGGTTGAAGCGCGGATACTCGAAGTTGTCGGTATCGCCGCCGAAGAAGGCGATGTCGTGTTCCGGGGCGAACACCAGGCGGACGTCGGTGTACTTCTTGTAGCGGTACAGGTGATACTTGCCGCCCTGGTAAAGCGTGACCACGTCGCTGCGCAGGCCGGTCTTGTCGAGCGACTCCTTCTCAATCACCGCCATCGCGGCCTTGCGGGCGGCGAACGCCTGGGCGGAAGTCATTTCCGGCTTGACGGCCGCGTTGATCCGGTCGGTGACGTCCTCGATCGATTGCAGGACGTTCAGCTCCAGGTCGGGGCACTTCAGCTCCTGCTCGCGGGTGCGGGCGTGGTAGCCCTCCTTGAGGTAGTCGTGGTCTTTGGGGCTGAGCTTTTGCAGCGCGTCGGCACCGATGTGGTGGTTGGTCACGATCAGGCCGTCGGCGGAGACGAACGAACCGGAACCGCCGGAATTGAAGCGAACGGAGGCTTGCTGGGCATGTTCCAGCCAGGCGTCGGTGAGGTCAAAGCCGTATTTATCCTTGAGGAGCTTGCGCGGGGGCTCGTTGAGCAAGAACATCCCCTCGTCTGCTTGCAGGTTCATCAGCGGTCCCAGGCTTACGCAGGCCGCAAACACGGCGGCGACGGTCAGGATCATGGTTGCGCGCACGGCTTCTCTGCCTTTCGGTCTGCGGGTTGGGTTGGTGGGCCCTTCTCTTTGGTTATCCTGGGTCGGCTGGCTCTTGTCAACTCCCCACCCTTCCGGGTAAGTGGGCAAGCTGGCGCTTGCCCGGAGGGCCTGAGCCAGTGATCGGCCTGCCTGCCCTACCTGCCAAACTGCTGGAGTTGGCCGGGAGGCCAGACGCTGACCGTGATTGTCCAACGGATGCCAGCGAGAGCCATTTCGCTGCCTGCCCGCCACCTGCCAGGGGATTCGGGATGGCTCGGCTTGAGCCCGGTCTTGCTGACGTTGCGTGCCAGCTTGTCGCAGCTTCCGTTGCCCACGCCACTCCCCTGTTCTGTCCAGGAACACCACCCAGAAAGAAAGCGCGGGCTGGAGCGGCCACCAGACTGGCAATGAGGGGCGGCCTGGGTCGATTCGGGGCGGCCGCGACCCATTGTCTCTTACCGACCGTTATGGCAAAAGAATTCAGAAAATCCTGGCACTGGGAGACGAACCGTGATAGGGTGACGGGAGACATGAGGCTGACCGGGCGGCTGGCAATAGGCCGACCGGGAACTTGCTCGCGTGACCTGGCGAAATAGGCTGACTGGCCAACCCGGGAAGGGGCGGGGGGCAATGACCCTTGCAGAGGGCCGGCCTGTGGTGCTCTGGGCTATGCACACCATCGGGCAGCTCGACCGGCCGCGCGAACAGGAGCCCGAAGCGAGGGCCAAGCAGGCCGAGTGGGGGGCGGTCCTCATGCTCGCCCTGCGCGAGTGGACCGAAATCGAGAAGGCCGCAAAGCAGGACAGGGAATAGCAGGGAGAAAAGGCTAACCTGTCGTTGCGGCCGACCGGCGGCACCCCGTCTTTTTGACGATTACGGCTCTCTTGCCGCCGGGGAAGGTGAGCGTAGACGTTCGGCGGTAAACGGTTCGTCGCATCTGGTGTCGAAACACGGTATTTGTCATGAAGATGAAATTGTTGACCGTAGTGTTCGTCGGGATTGGGATCCTATCGCTTGTGGCGGTGGGGTTGAATTATGGTTTCGCGAGCTGGAGAAAGCACTATAGACAACCAAACGGGAATTACGTCAGTGTTTCGCACAAATCCGACGCCATCTTTCAACACATTGGATACGAGATGTGGAAAACGGAAAGCGGCGATTTTTTCTACGCGATCGCAGCAGGTAACGTCGATTTTGAGCCGATCACGCCCTGTTTTGATTACCAGTACACCTATCGCATGAGCGACGGAGGTCATTTGGTCATCAATGGCACACCTGTCGAATACTCGCCTGCCAAACGAATTCTCGCGCTAAACCCCTTTGGTGAATTGCAAGAGATCATCTTGACGGAAGCCGAGATGAAGATTCTTGAATCCCGAGATTCGGTAAGAATCTGGGAATCCGTGATTCTCCCCCGACTTTATCAATTCCAAGGCCACTCCAAGAACGGGAAACGCATTGGATCTTGGACGTGCTTCGATAGGGTCGGCAGGAAAGCGTATGAGGGCGAGTATCTGGATGGGAAACGGGACGGCAAATGGACGTATTACTATCTGTCTGGAGGCATTCGAGCCATAATCCATTATCGCAATGGCGTTCGCCATGGACAATGGACCTACTTTGGCGAAGATGGCGTTCAAACAGATGTCCTCACCTGGGACAACAACAACCCCGTTGAGCGCGCCGCCCGACAAGCCGGTTTGAATTATGCAGAGGTTAGGTATCCGAATGGAAGGATCGACGGGGAGATGGGGCCGAACGTTCGTTGACGGCAAAACGCCTGTCGCAACGGAAGGCACGCCGCCGAACCTTCATAAGCATCTCGCTGTCCAGAGACATTCTTTCCCCGGCCACGGAAAACGGCGGGGCCTTGCGCCTCTTTTCTCTGGTGCCCGTGCAGTGGCGTGCGGGGCTCAGCGGTGGCGACCCGCTTGGCTTATCGGCAAACGCGAGCGATCACGACAAGCTGCGTGAGGGTCGCCCGAAAGCGAGGCGCGGAGAAGGTTCCAGGAGCCCACGTGATGATTGCTGGAATCGTAAAATGGGCTGCTGGAACCGTTTTCTCCCCTGGAAAAACAATCCTGGCGCTGTGAGCCCAACAGTGATAGTGTGAAAGGGTGCCATTCGGCGGAGGTCGGGGTTGTCAGTTTCACACCTCCGCACTCCATGCGGCCCCTTACTCAGGAGAACGTACCATGATGCGTGGGACTTGGCTGGTGGTCGGCATCCTGCTCAGTCTGTGCTTGCCGGCATGGGGACAAAAGAAGGCACCGCCCACAGACAAGGAAATCAAGACGCTGATCGATCAGCTCGTTTCCCCGAACCCCGAGCCCATCACTCGCGGGTTGCCAATTATTGATCTGCCGGCGGGTTACGACCGCAGGAAGCAAGCGAAGGTCCTTGCCGCCCGATCCAGGCTGTTAGAGCTTGGCCCTCCGGCGTTTCCCTTTCTGATCGAGAGGTTGAAAGACGAACGCTATTGCCTGACCACCGAGAACGGCATATCCGGCGTGTACCGTAACAGGTCCGTTGGCGACATCTGCCGAAAAATCGTCTTTGTTCAACTCCAGCCCTTTGGCTCCTGGCAAGGCCGTGGCAAGCCTCCCCTCCCCAGCTATCCTCACCACTTCCTCGAGTCGCGGGAGGCGGCGAAAGCCTGGTGGGAAAAGAACAAACACAAAACGCTCTATCAGATGCAGCTCGAGGCTCTCGATTGGGTCATCGCCGAAGAAGCCAAACGTCCTGGCGACTTTACCGCCAAGGAAAAAGAGGTGCTTCAGAAGATTCGCAAAGATCTTGTGAAAAGCGGTAAGCCGCTGCCCCCGGGGGACGACGGTGTGGAGCAGGTCCATTGGTCCAAATAGCCCGCTGATCCGCGGGCAGGTGCGTGGCGCAGTGGCAAGACGGCCGATCCATCCGGTGCAGCAGACCGCCGGGGCATTCGTTGATCCCGACCCGTCGCTCCCCGCCCGGCGGCTGAGCGGAGGCATTTGACGACAGGAGGCGAACGGATGTTGTCGTGGCAGGGAGCATTCCGGCTCCCGACCAAGGAAGCCGGCTCAGTTCGCAAATTGGGCCACGCCGGTCTGTGGTTGTTGTTGTGCCCGCCGGTTGGTTGGCTCATGGCCCTTGGCTACCGGGGCCAGGCCGCCTGGCGCCTGGTGGATGGCGAGCGGAAGAGCAGGCCAGGCCGCCGGGAAGAGGAAAAGGGGCATCGTGGTCTCCTTGGGTTGGGTGGGCATCCATAGAATCGCTGTCAGCGGCTGGCAGCGGTCCACGGTGGACCGCTGCCCTTCCGCCACTTCTCGGAGGCGATCATGAAGGCGATCCTCTCAATGGCGTTGGTGCTCGGGGTCTGCGGCCTGGTGGGCGCGGCGGCCGACAAGGTAGTCGATGCGGTCGGAACGTGGAAGTGCGAATATGAGATCGGCGGGCAGAAGCGGACGGCCACATTGACGATCAAGAAGGACGGGGACAAACTCGCCGGGACGATGAGCTGGCCGGACCAGAAGGAGACCAAGCTCAAGAACCTGAAGCTCAAGGACGGGACTCTGACGTTCTCCGCCGTGCGGAAGGTCATGGATAACGAGATCACCGTCGAGTACAAGCTGACGCTTGACGGGGACAAGTTCAAGGGGAAAAGTGCGGCGGAATTCGGGGGCGAGAAGCGGGAATGGGACATCAAGGGGGAGAGGGAGAAGAACAAGGACAAGTAGCGGATGGGCAGGAAAGGGTTCCAGGAGGCTTCACAGGGGGTTCGCGACAGGAGACGTGAGGGGCACGTGCCGCCAGAAGGCTTTCGATGGATGACGGCACAGGCCCCGCACGAGAACGACACCGTTCGGCCTCAGAGGTTTCGTATGGGTTGGGTGAAAGATGCGCTGAAGGAACTCGCTGCTGGCCGAAAGGTGCAGGTCCGGCCCTCCGGCGGCTCCATGCGCGGACGCATCGAGAGCGGCCAGCTCGTCACCCTTTCGCCTGCTCAACCCGGCGACGTCCATCTTGAGGATGTGGTTCTGGTGCGATGGCAGGGCAACTACCTGCTCCATCTGGTGAAGGCAATCCAGGAAGGCCAGTTCCTCATTGGCAACAACGTCGGCAAGATCAACGGGTGGGTGTCAGGCGATGCCATCGTGGCCAGGGTCAGCGCCGTAGGCGAGTTGGTGGAGGGCACAGAGGTGAGTGTCGGCGTCATAGCTCTCGACCTGGAGCGCACCCTGATTGACGACGCCCGCAGCGGCCGCCCACGACCCGGCCTGCTCGACTTCCTGACGTTCTGCCACGAGCGCTTCGAGCGCGTGGCCCTGTTCACCACCGTCGAGGAGGAGGACGCCCGCGACGTGCTGGAGGGGCTGGCCCGCCGTGACTGCCTGCCGCCGGGGCTGCTGGACCGCCTGGAGTACGTCGGCTGGTCCGGGGAGTACAAAGACCTGGAGTTCGTGCCCGGCGCGGTTCCCGAGGCCGTCTTGCTGGTCGATGACGACGGCGGCTGGGTGCGGCCCGACCAGCGGGACCGCTGGGTTGCAATCGCGGGCTGGGACGGCGGGCCGGACCGCGAACTGGAGCGCGTGCGGTCGATACTGGAGGGTTGGCTCGCCGGGTCCGCGGGCAGCTCGGATAAAAGCATTGACCTTCGGCGGAGGTCGGGTTTGCCATGAGTACCGACATCTACATCTATGGCCCAGCTGAGGACGACGGACTTGAGCGCGACGACCTGGAGGATGCGCTTCGGGGCCTTCTGGGACCGGCTGGCCGGCTCACCGGCGCGGGATCCGGCGTCGGAGGATACAACGTCGATCTCACTCTGGCCGCCGGGGAGAACCTGGAGGTTTGGATCGCTCGGCTGGCGGACCTCTTGCGGCAGTTGGGTGCTGGCCCCGGCACCTTCTTCGAGGTGTACCCTACCGGGTGGAAGCCCGGGCTGCCGTGGCGGCGAATCGAGGTTGATGGTGAGGACCGATGGCTCACCGAGCGCGAGGCCTGAACGGTTCTCCTCGCATTCTCGGTAAGGCTTGAGCCGTAGGACAGGAGAACGTACCATGATGCGTGGGACTTGGCTGGTGGTCGGCATCCTGCTCAGTCTGTGCTTGCCGGCATGGGGACAAAAGAAGGCACCGCCCACAGACAAGGAAATCAAGACGCTGATCGATCAGCTCGTTTCCCCGAACCCCGAGCCCATGACTACGTTCAGGCCGCACATTGATCTGCCGGCGGGTTACGACCGCACAAAGCAAGCGAAGGTCCTTGATGCACGATCCAAACTGTTAGAGCTTGGTTCTCCGGCATTTCCTTTTCTGATCGAGAGGTGGAATGACGAACGCTACTGCCTGACCACCGAGAACGGCTTATCCGGCTGCTTCACGAACGAGTCCGTTGGCAGTATCTGCCGAATCATCGTGTTCGTTCAACTCCAGCCCTTTGGCTTCTGGCAATCAGGCGGCGATGATCCGCGCGGCAAGCCCCACCGTCCCAGCTATCCTGAACACTTCCTCGAGTCGCAGAAGGCGGCGAAAGCTTGGTGGGAAAAGAACAAAGGCAAAACGCTCTATCAGATGCAGCTCGAGGCTCTCGATTGGGTAATCGCCGAAGAAGCCAAACGTCCTGGCGACTTTTCCGCCAAGGAACAAGAGGGGCTTCAGAAGATTCGCAAAGATCTTGTGAAAAGCGGCAAGCCGCTGCCCCCGGGGGGCTACTATGCGGTGCAGGTCCAGCGGTCCAAGTAGCCCGAGCGGTGCTTGAAGAGGGAAAGGTTCCAGGAGCCAATATTACGATTCCAACAATCATCATATTGACTCCTGGGACCTTTTCCCTTTCGGTCAGAAACCAACTGCGAAAGGAAAGTCCAATGCGAGCCGTGTTTGCGATGATTTCGGTCGGTTTACTTGGCGTTGCCGTCGGCAGCGCCGCCGAGACAATCGCCAAATGGGAAGAGCGACCTTTCTTTCCACGAAAAGCGGGCGACAAAGTCCCTCCCCCCGCGTTCTTCGCGACAACGAAAGCGATGCCGGCGGGGGCGGAGGTCAAGATCAAAGTCGTCCAGTGCCCCAAGGATGCGGCCCTGGAAGTCCATCGCTTTATCGGTGGACCTGTCTTCAGCGCGGGAAGCACCAAGTACGCTGATCTGTCGGTAAACAAGACGCTCACGCAGAAGCTGGACAAGGAAATGAAGGTCGCCATCACGACCAGCGCAGGCGGCGCAGGGCCGGTGCAAAAGCATCGCCCGGAAGGACGGCCACGACGTCCTGACCTACTCCTTCGACAAGCTCGGAGACATGGTCGTCGAAGTCGCAGTGGTCGGAAAATAGTCCAGTGGACCTGACGCCCGAAGCGATCGGCCAACGAACTGGTTCTTGAGGCGAATCGCGAGTTGGCCGAGAAATCGTTGGCTGGCCAGTCGGTAATCCGCGAACCCTTCCGGTTGGCCGCACCATGAAGCGCGTGGACCTGGTCTGGCTCCTGGAGACACAGCGCTGTCGATTGCTTCGTGATCGAGGCAAGCACAGCGTGCATTTGAACCCGGCGAACAACCAAACTTCGAGACCAACTTGCGGACGCCTCAACGATCCGCGATAATGTACGGCGGGAGGGCCAACCCATGCCGCTGCACGATTGGAAGGACGAGCGAGGTTGGGACGGTGTGTACTTGCTCTGGTTGAGTGAGCTGGTCCGGTGGCTTCGGCCGCAATTGCCTGACGGTTTTCGTGCCTGCGTCGGCTCCGTACCGGCCCTGACGGTTGAAAGTACCAACGGGCGCCCCGAACTCCAGGTCAGACGTTGGCAACCGGAATCGCCCAGTCCTGTTCAGGAGCCGGCCCTCTCGCTTCTGGAGCCGGACCTGGAAGGCGTCGCCACGTTTACCTTTGACCCACACCGGGCCATCCACGTAGACCATCACGGCTGTCTCGTGGCCGCCATTGAACTGGTGTCACCGCGCAACAAAGATCGCCGGGAGGCAAAAGAGGGTTACTGCTTCCGCTATCTGGGTTATCTGCGGCAAGGAGTGCATTTGCTTTTGGTCGATTTGCTTCCGCGCCCGGCCGGCTTTTCGTTTCTCAATGTTCTGGGGACCGCGCTGGGGTTGGCGATCCCAGACACGCCAGCCCCGTTCGCTGTGAGCTTTCGCGTCGGTGATCCGATCCCCAACGGAAACGCGGAGTCCCCGGTGATTGCTGTCTGGCGTCGCGCGCTCCAGCCCGGACAACCGTTACCGACGCTGCCCTTGACCCTGGTCTCACGGCAACAGATCTTTATCGATCTGGAACAAACCTACCGCTCTGCCTGCGAGCAGGCCTATCTGGATTGAAGGCGTGCCGTTCAGCGGCAGAGGCCCGGAAAAGATGCCCGAAAAGTGCCAGGAACTGATATTACGGATTATCAATTTGTAATATCTGCTCCTGACTCCTTTTCCGGCTCAGTTCGGCGTCAAAGGCGTCTCGGTATGACAAAGGTCGAATTCCTAAACCGCCCGGTTGTTGCGATGTATCGGGGTTTCGTGCCTCCTCCAGAATGGGTGGCCGAGGCATGGGGTATTGAATCATTCCATGCAGAGGCACTGTATGCTCTCTGCCGGAGTGTAAGCAAGAACGGCACATTGCGGGGAGCCAGCGACTGGCTGGATTTGCTGGCTGCCGCACTGCCATGTCTCCAAGCGATTGAGTTGTACTCGGCGATTCGGGACGGTACGAAGCGAAGCGAGAGCGAATGGCGAGCGGAGTTCGAGCGAGCTTTTCCAGCAAGCATTGCCATGCTGCCACCCATAGACCGTCAGCGAGAATTGTCTAATGCTTCGTTTGCTCTATTCATGGCGATAAGTTGGGACGATCTGCAGCGAGTGCGATCCCGGCTTGGTCAACTTCACCGTGGCGGCTTCAAACTAAGAGAGGCTGTTCTGCGTGTTGATGAATTGCGAGAGTTCCTCGATGTTGAAGACTCAGCAGCGTTCGCGGGGCTGTCGGACTCCGAAGAGATGTCCGCTGTGGCGTTCGCCCAACGGTTGGGACATTCTGCTGCACTGGAAGTATTGCAATCTGACACAGAAGATACCGTATGAGCCGCAGCAGCTGACCTGGCCTGCCACTTTGCTTCCTAGCACCAAACGGTTATTCGGGGGTTTGGTGTAAACCTTGGGGTGGCACACAAGCCCGAAGCGCCAGCGCCGGGACACGCCGATCCCGGCGCTGGCGCTTTGGGCTTGTGTGCCGTCCCATTGTTGCCAGAATCGGCCCTGGTTACCGTTTGGTGCTAGGGCTCTGTAACTCCCCGAGGCGGACCGGGCAGCTGAGCAGGGTCGTTCGCGTGCGACACGAGGTCGCCGATCCAGCTGATGAAAGCTGCCGGGGTGAAGGTGTTTCGGTGGCAGAAGATTCGGTCGGACGCCAACCCGTACGATCCGGCGTGGGAACTGTACCTGGAGGAACGGGAGTGCTGGAAATGGACGCACACTCTTGCAAAGCGGGGCCGGATCGACTACTTATGGAGAGAGCAAGGCGGCAAGTGTGTGGTCTGCGGGCAAAGCCTCCGCGTGGAGGAGCAACCCTGGCACGTCCACCATCGGGTCTGGCGGTGTCGAGGTGGTCAAGACACGTTCGACAACCTGGAGTTGTTGCACGCCAACTGCCACCGACAGCAACACGCGCGAATGAGAAGTTGACGGATCAAGCCGCGTCCTGCGAAGGGCGTTGGCAATGGCTTGAGCCGTATGAAGCGAAAGTTTCACGTACGGTTCTTAGGGGGCCGGGGGCCAGCAATGGCCTCCGGCTACCCGACCAACAGTACCTGCCTCAATGGCGCCGTTCCACGAGAGGTCAATGCAACCCGCTTCACGCCGGCGTCAGCGGTCATGTGATTGACCCTTGCGCCATTTGGTCCTGTTGGATATAATCTTCCTCATCAGGGTCTGTTCCGGGAGCCGAGGGAGCAGGTTGAGCCGTTGCGTCAGATTCTCCCTGCCGGTTGGAAGAGGCAGATGCGAATTGGGGCTGAGTCGCCCCGACGTGGCGAGTCGCCGCAAACTCCTGCTGTAGTAGAAACCGAGCAGACGAAAGAGGACTACTGGGAGGAACGTAACCATGCAACTGACCGCCGTCTTCATGCAGGTCCCCGAGGGTTACATCGGGTTCGTCGAAGAACTCCCTGGCGCCAACACGCAGGGGGATACCCTGGAAGAAGCCCGGGAGAACCTGCGCGAAGCCGTCGAACTGGTTCTTGAGGCGAATCGCGAGTTGGCCGAGAAATCATTGGCTGGCCAGTCGGTAATCCGCGAACCCTTCCGGTTGGCCGCGCCATGAAGCGCGTGGACCTGATCCGGCACGTGGAGACGCATGGCTGCCGATTGCTTCGCGACCGTGGCAAGCACAGCGTGTATGTGAACCCGGCGAACAACCAAACGTCAGCGGTGCCCCGGCACCGAGAAATCAACGACTTCCTGGCGCGGAAAATCTGCCGGGATCTGGGGATACCTCAGCCATGACCTGAGTTCAGGAGAGTGAATCGCGAGATGGAGATCCCGGAGTATGACAAGGTGCTGCTCACCGGCTCCCAAGAGGAGTTGAACAAGTACTGGACACTGGCGAGGAAGTCGCCGACTTTATGATTATTTATCCTTGTGGGGCATCGGCAAGTGCGCAGGCTCCGTGCCCTCCCGCCAGACAGGGGAGGTGCACATAGCATCATCCTCGGTGCCCCCACCACTTTCAGAGGCCACTATCGCTGACGTGGAAGCTGACTTGGGATTCGCCTTGCCGCCACTCCTCCGCGAGCTGTACCGTCATGTTGGCGATGGCCGATTTGGGCCTGGATGCGGATTATTGAGCCTGAACGATGCCCGGGATGGGGACCTGTCGGTCGGAAGATTCTACTTGGGGAACCATGGTGTTGATCCATCGTGGAAGTGGCCAAGGAGCCGGCCATCTGGGGTCCGCAGCTCCAGCGGAGCGCGGACGGCTCCGAGTTGAGCAAGCGTCGATGCATCGGTGATAACCAGGGACATGGTTGACTCCAAAAGAGTGATACCCGCCAAAACCACCAACCACTTGTACAATAACGGCACAACGCCTGTTCTGCAACGCCCCTGATTCTTCGCCTGGCCCTGGTGCCGCTCCGGCGTGCGTTCGCCTACCTGGGCTTGTCCGGAGTTTTCGCCACCAGGGCCTCCACCTCGGCCCACAACCTCTGCCAGTCCTCGCGTTCGTCGGCCGGAAGCCTGGCGAGGTTGTCCGGACCACGGACACCGGCCAGCGCGGGGTCGCGCTGCCATTGCCGCAGGGCCTGCCGCAGGTCGGCGCGGTCCCCGGCCGTGCCGCTCTCCCCTTGGCTGGCGGCCGCGGCCAGGTCGGCCTGCAGCCAGTGCAAGGCCTGGCGGCGCCAGCGGGCTTTTTCCTGGTCATCGAGCGGCGCGGCGCCCGCGGCTGCCCTGGCCCGGACGGCGCAGCAGGCCGCGGTGTAGCGGTGGCCGGCCTGCCGATCTTCCGCCAGCTTTGGGTCGGCGGCGAAGGCGTCGGCGTACAGTTGGGCCGCGGCCAGACGTTGGCCCTCTGCCAGACAACCTGCTGCCAGGGTCAGCCGTTCGTCATTGTCGCGCGGCTGGTGCTCCCCTTTCAGGTATGCCGCCAGATTGGGAAACAGCAGCTCCTCGGCCTCGCGGCGCAGGAACTCGGCAACCAACCAGTCGTGATGAATGACCTTTGAGTCGAGCGGCAGTTTTCCGGTGCGGTGGCGGGAGTCGAGGGCCTGCAGCTCTTCGGGGATCAGCGGGGCGGCCACCGCGAAGGAGCGGCGCGCCTCGGCCGGCCGGTGGAGCTGTTGCTCCGCCAGCGCCCGGACCAGGAACGCCAGCGCCCCACACTTGCCATCATGCGCCTGGGCCTCCACCTTGCTGCTCCAGCGCACCGCCTCCAGGTAGTCGCCGGCGCGGTAGGCCGTCAGGCCCCGGGCCGCTTCCAACCAGGGAAGCTTCCAGTCCTTTATCTCACCTCGATCCAGCGCCTTCTGGAGGACCTCCCGGGGGAGCCCGTCTGGTGAACTCCCGGGCAGCAGCAGACAGACCTTGAGGACCAGGCCGGCGTCCCGCGCATCCTGGGTCCCTCGATAGCGCTCAACCATGCGGCGGCACAGGCTCCGATACCCCTCCACGTCACCGGCCAGGAGCAGGGCCACGGCCGGAGGCAGCCAGGGGACAGGGTCTTGCGGGAGCAACTCGATCCGGGCGAGCATGTCCCTGGCACATTCCTGCCACCGCCCCAGGCGGGCGTACCAGGTGGCGCGGGCGTAATAGCCGGCGGCGTTGTTCGGTTCCTTCTCCAGGTTGGCCGTCAGGGCGGCCAGTTCGCCGGCTTCGTCCAACGGCGAGCCGGGAGCGTCAGCTCCCGGATTCTTCCGATTCGTCGGAGAATCCGGGAGCTGACGCTCCCGGCTCGCCAATTCACGCCACAGGCCGGGCAGGGCCAGACAGAGGAGCAACCCAATGCCTGTGACCAGGATCGCGATACCGGCGGCCGGGACCCAGTGCCGGCGCCAGGTCAGGACGCCCAATGCTTTCCACGTGGGGCGGCGATAGGCGACGGTATCTGCCCCGACGGTCAAAGGGGGCAGCGGCGGCACAGACGGATTCTCCAGATGGGCCAGGCGCCCTTGCAGCAACTCGGCAACTTCGGCCGCGGTCTGGAACCGCTCGCCGGGATCTTTCGCCAGCAGTTTGCGAACAATTGCCGACAGGAAGTCGGGAATGGTGGGGTTGACTTCGCGAACCGGCCGCGGCGTGTCCTCGCACACCCGTTTCATGGCGGCCAGGGCTTTGCCGGCCCGGAAGGGCTGCACACCGGTGCAGAGGGTGTACAGGACGCTGCCCAGGCTGAACAGGTCGCTGCGTGGGTCAAGGGGCTCGCCGCGTGCCTGCTCGGGCGACACGTACATCGGCGTGCCGGCGATGGCGCCTGATGCCGTCAGGGTGGCGTCGTCAACCGCCTTGGCCAGGCCGAAGTCGGTGATCTTGACGTTTGCTGCCGAGCCGGGCTGCTCAGGAGTTTCCAGAAGGATGTTGGCCGGCTTGATGTCGCGATGGATCTGTCCCTGCCGGTGGGCCGCGGCCAGTCCCCCTGCGACCTGGGCCCCGATCCGCAGGATTTCCTTGACGGCGAGCGGACCCTCCCGGTCGATGCGGTCTTGCAACGTCTGACCCCGGACGTACTCCATGACCAGGTAGGGCCGTGGTTCCTCCTCGACCTCGAACACCTTGATGACGTGCGGGTCGCGGACGGCGGCGGCGCGGGCCTCGCGGAGGAAGCGCAGCCGATCCGTGGCGTTGCCGGCCAGCTGCGGCGCCAGCACCTTGATGGCCACCAGGCGCTGCAGTTTCTCGTCGAAGGCCTTCAAGACAATCCCGAATCCCCCCTGGCCGAGCACTTCCAGCACCTCGTAGTGCAGAAACTGGCCCAGCGCCGGACTTCTGGGAGGGCTGCAAAAAGTCCAGTTTCAGGGACGGGAGGACGGCCGTCTTGCCCTCTTCGGTGGCCGCCGGGCTGGGCCCCGGGTCAATGTTCTCGGTGGCGTCCGAGGACACGTCGGGAGCTGCCGCGGTGCCCGCCCCGGCCTGGAAGTCGCTTGTCGGATCCAGGGTTCGCAAGAGAGACTCGACCTCGCGGCGCAGCTCGGGATTGCCGGCGCAAACCTCGTCCAGGTAGGCCTGGCGATCTCCCGGCGCGTCCAGTTCCCGGGCTCGGGCGAACACCGTCCGGACGTTGAGGGGCTGCTGGGCCAAGGTGAATACCCTCGCAAAGGTAAACGGATTCCGGTCGCGAAGTTTGAAGTTGGGATTCATTTTATCCCTGCGAAAGGTCGCGGACAACGATTTCCTCCCGAAGTCCCGAAGAACGCGATTCACGCCAGAGCTGCCAATCCTTTGTACAATATCGGCCCAATGCTTGTTGTCCGATGTCCCGACCCCAGGAGACTCATCCCATGACCACGCGCCGCCAGTTCCTGACCGCCTCCGCCGCCCTTGCCGGGGCCGCTCTCGTCCCAGCCTCCCCGGCCCCGGCCATCGAGCCCATCGCTCGCAACGGCAAGCCGCACTTGCGCCTGAGCCTGGCCGCCTACAGTTTCCGCAAGTATCTCGACCTAAAAAAACCGACCATGACGCTCGACGAGTTCGCCGAACTGGCCGCCGGCCTCGATCTCGATGCCATCGAGCCGACGGCGTACTACTTCAAGGACACCTCGCCGGCGTACATGGCCCATCTCAAGGGCAAATGCACCCGGCTGGGCCTCGACATTTCGGGCACGGCGGTCGGCAACAAATTCTGCCTCACCGACCCGGCCAAACTCCGCCAGGAAATCGACATGGTCAAGACGTGGACCGAGAACGCTTCCCGGCTGGGGGCCAAGACCGTCCGCATCTTCGCCGGCAACCTCGAGAAGGGCGATTCCGAGGAGGACGCCCGCAAGCGCTGCATCGCCGCCATTCAGGAGGCCTGCGATCATGCCGCCAAGTTCGGCGTCATCCTGGCCCTGGAGAACCACGGCGGCATCGTCTCCACGGCGGATCAGATACTGGCCATCGTCAAGGCGGTCCAGCACGAATGGTTCGGCGTCAACCTCGACACCGGCAACTTTCGCACCGCCGACCCCTACGCTGACATTGCCAGGCTCGCTCCCTATGCCGTGGTCGTGCAGCTGAAGACTGAGATTCAGCGCCAGGGGCAAAAGAAGGAGGAAGCGGACCTGAAACGGCTGCTCGACATCCTGCGCGGTGTGAACTATCGCGGCTACGTCGCCCTGGAGTACGAGGCGGCCGAAGACCCCAAGACCGCTGTGCCCAAGGCAATCGCCGAGCTGAAGAAACTGGTGTGAGAAGGGTTGTTAGCCGCCACGCGGAGCGGCGCAGCAGCGCGTCGGCCAAACGCGCTCCGCTGCGCGGCTGCGCCGCTCCGCGTCGCGGCTAACCACGCCGTGTTCGACGCGAATCACTCCTTCGGGAACAGCGTCGTGCTGAGGTAGCGTTCGCCCAGGTCGGGCAGGACGGCGACGATCAGCTTGCCGGCGTTCTCGGGCCGGTGGGCGATGGCGATGGCCGCGGCGGCGGCCGCGCCGCTGCTGATGCCCGCGAAAATGCCTTCCTCGCGGGCCAGCCGGCGGGCCATCTTGAAGGCGTCCTCTTCCTCGACCTGGTACACCTCATCGACGATACCCAGGTTCAGCACCTGCGGCACGAAGCCGGCGCCGATGCCCTGGATCTTGTGCCGGCCCGGCTTGTTCTCTTCGCCGCGCATCTTCTGGGTGATGACCGGGCTCAGCTTGGGCTCGACCGCGATGGCCTTGAAGCTCGGCTTGCGCTTCTTGATCACCTCGGCGACGCCGGTGATGGTGCCGCCGGTGCCGACGCCGGACACCAGAATGTCCACCTTGCCCTGCGTGTCGTTCCAGATTTCCTCGGCCGTGGTCTCGCGGTGGACCTGCGGATTGGCCGGGTTCTTGAACTGCTGCGGCATGAACGAGTTGGGGATCTCGCGAAGCAGCTCCTCGGCCAGGGCGATGGCGCCGTTCATGCCCTTCTCGCCCGGCGTCAGCCGGACCTCGGCGCCGAACGCCTTGAGCAGCCGCCGCCGCTCCTCGCTCATCGTGTCCGGCATGGTCACGATCAGCCGATAGCCGCGGGCCGCACAGACAAAGGCCAGGCCAATGCCCGTGTTGCCGCTGGTCGGCTCGATGATCACCGTCCCTTCGCGGATCTTGCCTTCACGCTCGGCAGCGTTGATCATGGAGACGCCGATCCGGTCCTTGACCGACCAGAGCGGGTTGAAGTTCTCCATCTTGGCCACCACCGTCGCCTTGCACTCCTTGCCCACCACTCGGCGCAACCGGATCAGCGGCGTCGCGCCGATGCACTGGGTAATGTCGTCGTAAATGCGCCCACGAAAAGTCGCCTGCGTCACGTGAGTCTCCTTGTCCTTGGGGTTAGAGGGGCCACGGCACCATCCACTCCGCGGGATACCTGACAAAGATTATGATAATGATTGCCGCGGAGACAGGGCAAGACAAACTGCCAGGCTGGGAAAGAGGGGCAAATAGTAGGGGCGGTAACGGCGAGAGTGGTGCGGGCGGCAACCTCGGCAAAACCGCCGAGCCGCGCACGCAGCGCAGCGGAGTAAGCGGCCGTCCGGAGGACCGCTTACTCCGCTGCGCTGCGTGCGCGGCTCGGCAATGCAATCCTCACTTGAACGAGCGATATTTCGGATTCCCGCCCGCTTCCATGAACGCCAGCAGATCCAGAATCTCCTCTTCGGTCAGCACGTCAATCAGGTGGTCCGGCATCGGCGACACCCTGGACGGCTCCCGGCCTTCGAGGTCGGACTTCTTGACTTCCACCCGGTCCGGCGACAGCTGGTCGGGCTGGATGACCAGCCGATCGGCCGTTTCATCGACCACCCGGCCGACGATGGTCTTGCCGGAACCGGTGACGATCCGCTCATTCTGGTACTGATCCGAGATGACCTTGGACGGCTCGACGACCGACTCCAGGATGTCCTTGCGCGAGAACCGGCTGGAGATGGCCGTCAGGTCCGGGCCGACCGAGCCGCCTTCGTGGCCGACCCGATGGCACTTGATGCACTGCGACGCGAAGTACGCTTCCTTGCCCTTGGTGAAGCTCCGGCCGCGATCAACCTTGTCAAGCCTGGGCAGCAGTTCGGCCACCGTCCAGACCTTGACCGCCGGTCGGGGCTTGATGTCGTAGTTGACCACCGACGCCTTGTCGATGGCTTGCAGCTGGGCGGCCAGGGCCTTGCGGTCCGCGTCGGAGAGGTTGGAAACCGCTTCCGTGAAGAAGTGCTTCATGAAGTTGCCGAAGCTGTTGCCGTCGCTGTAGGGCCGGCCGGCGTCCGCGAACCACTTCACCACCTCCGGCGGGTGGAGGTAGTGCTTGCGATCCTTGGTCCAGTAACTGAAATACTCTTTCCGCTGCTCCAGGGTCCAGTTGCCGATCGGCAAGGTGCGGAGGTGGAACAGGTAGTGTATCATGTCCTCTTGCGTCTTGGCCTTGGCCATGAGCTTGAGACATTTCGCTGCAACGTTGGGCGCCTGGAGATAGATCAGCACCCGGGCCAGCTCGTGATTGAGGTTCTCGCTGGCGGCAGGGAACCGCGGATTGAGATCGGCGATCACCTTGCGCACTGCTGGCGGACTCGTGGGCCGACCCTGGCGGATAAAGCTCAACCCAAGGACGCGCAGCTTGATCAGCTGCTCCTGCTCGGGCAGGCCAGCCAGCGGGAACCGTGCCAGGGCCGCAAGCAGGTCCGGCTGGGTCTCGCGCTTGCCATACCGTGCCAGCGCCAGCAGGGCAGTCAGCGCCGCGGTCGGGTCCTTCTCCGCCAGGGCCCGGTCCTTCCACGTCTCGACCGGCTGGCTCTCGACGGCGATGCGCGCCGCATAGCGCAGGTCGCGATCCTCGCTCTTGAGGTACGGCCAGGCGGTCTCGACGGCCTTCGGATCGACCTTGCCGTGAAATGCTTCCAGTTCGTGCCGGAGCTTGCGCTCCTTCGCCCCAGCCGTGTCATTCAGCTTGGCCGGAGCGGTCGGCTCGCTGCCGGTGTAGGTCACGCGGTACAGGGCGGCCTGGGTGTTCCGGCCGCCGATGGTGAAATACATGGCGCCGTCGTCGCCGATCACCACGTCGGTGAGGTTCAGCGGCTTCTTCGGGCCCTCGCCGTTGAGCCCCAGCGGAGCGACGAAGTTCTCGTAGGTGCCGGTGTAGCTCGATCCCTTCGGGGTCAGGTGAACGGCGATCAGCCTGCCGTACGTCCAGTCGAGAATGTAGAAGGCTTTCTGGTACTTGGCCGGGAACTTGGCCCCGGTGCCGAAGCCGACTCCCGTCGGGGAACCGAGACCGATGTCAACAACGGAACCGAGGCTGTCGGCATAATACGCGGGCCATTTGCCGGTGCCGGAGCGCCAGCCGAACTCGGCCCCGCTGGTGCAGTGGTTGACGCGGATCGGCCGATACCACGGCATGCCCCAGTCCCATTCCATGTCGCTGTCGAAGGTGAACAGCTCGCCGTCGCCGTTGAAGGCGATGTCGTAGGCATTGCGGAAACCAGCCAGGACCAGCTCCCAGTCCTTGCCCTCGGGGTCGGTCCGCAGGACGTGGCCGCCCGGGGCGAGGATGCCGGCGGCATGGCCGTTGCCGTCCCACTGCCGGGGCAGCAGCTGGTCCTCCTGGAAGTTCCTGTGCGGCGACTGCGGCGACAGCCCCTCCGGCAGCTTGGTGTGGTTGCCGCAGACGACGTAGATCTTGCCGTCCGGCCCGACGGCCATGCCGTGCGGTCCATGTTCCCCGGCGCCGGCCAGCGCCTTCAGGAGCTTGACGTCGTCGTACTGATCGGTCCCCTTGGTGTCCCGGCAGCGGTAGACGCCGAAGCCCTGCGGACCGGCCCCGTTGACGTAGAGGCTGTCGTAGGCGTACAGCAGGCCCATCGCCTCGGTGATCGGCAGCGTGAGCTTCTCGATCTTCTCGGCCTTGCCGTCCTTGAGCGTGACGCGGAGCATCGGCTGGCCGCGCTGCCCCGAGATGATCAGCCGGCCCTTGTTGTCCTTGCACAGGTTGATCCAGGAGCCTTCCGTGGCCGGGTCGGAGGTGTGAACCAGCTCGATCTTGAAACCGGGAAGGACACGCAAATCCTCGGGTTGAGCGGCGGGTTGTTTCTTCGGAGGCTTCTTCTGACCGCGGGCCCGCGGCAGGTCGGGACTCAAGGCGGCGAGCAGAAGCACGCCAAGGGTAAGGACGGCAGCAAACGGCAATCGATGCATGGTCACGCTCTCACTGGTGGAAAGACACAGGGTCCAGTCGCTGGAATTGATCCGTCCGCTGGTCGCGGTCAATGCCAGGCGGGGTCAGCATGCGGGCACAGAGGTTGTCATTTCAAACACCATGCTATCGGAGCGACGCCTCCGAAACAAGAAGCGCTCGACTCTTCCCCTTGCGTGCATTACAATCGTGCCATGCTTTGGTCCCACCCGAGCCGTAACCCAGGATCAGCAACACCAAGGTATAATTCCGATGAACGAGTTCTTTGAACGCTTCCCCGAGATGCAGCCGATCACCAGTCCCCCGGGGCTGTCCACCATCAATGGCTTCGGCACGACGGCTTACGGCGCCCGCGACCACGACCCGGACACGGGCACGTACGTCAAGACGGTCTGGTTTGTCGCCCTGTTCATTCCGGTGTTCCCGCTGGGGGCCTACCGGGTGGCCGATGCCCCCAGCGGCGGCTGGTACTTCCTGGGCAAGGTGCCGGTGTCCGGCCAGGCCAAGGGCTGGGCGCTCTGCCTGGTCCTGCTCATCCTCAGCGCCATCGGCTATGGAATGTGGGTCAACCACATCGAAAGTCCCTCCTACAAGGCCGGCCAGCGGCTGGCCGAGGCCGACCGGCTGCGTCAGCAGGGCAAGCCGGCCGACGCGGCCAAGATTTACCAGTCGGTGGCACAGGGCCCAACCGATCAGAAGCCCCGCGCCCTCTCCGCCCTGCAAGACCTGCTGAACGCACTTGACCTGGACGCCAGGACCGATCCGGCCCAGGCGACCGGCGTTTTGCGCGTCGCCTGGGACATGCGCGACCAGCTGGGCGGCGCCAAAACGGTGTTCGAGCGCGGCCTGGCCCTGGTCGAGGCCATGCGCGAAGACCACCCCGCGGACAGCCTGAAAGTCCTGGAGGTGGTCGAGCCCGCCGCGGAGAAGCCGGAGGCTTACCTGCCGCTCAAGCAGAAGGTCCTCGAACAGATCGTTGCCCAGCAGCCGGGCAACCCGGAGCCGGTTTCCCAGCTGGCCGTTGTTTACGAGCAGACCAAACAGCTCGACCGCTGCCAGGCGCTGCTGGAACCGCTGGCGGACAAGCTGGGCAGCACCGAGGGGGCCCGGATCCTGGGCATGATCTGGTTCGACAAGGGGAAGCAGGAGCAGGCTTACACCTTGCTGCAGCGTTATGCCGACGAACGCCTGAAGGCCCTGCACGACGCCGAGCAGAAATACCAGCAGGCTTACGACGCTGCCGAAAACGCAGTGATCAGCAGCTTGCGAAACGGCACGGCGGTCGGGTTCGATTTCGTCACCGCGGAAGCCTCTCCCGAGGCCCGAAGGCGCGAGATGGTGCAGCAATACGTGGCTCGCCAGCTCAAGAGCAACGTGAACCTGACCCGTCTGGAAGAAACGTTTCGCCGGGAATTGAAGGTGGTTCCGGTGGCCATGGACCTGGGGATCATCCAGCTGGGGCGAGCCCAGAAGATGACCAACCCGGCGGAGCGGAAGGCCGAACTGGAGCGGGCCGAGAAGACCTTCCTGGCCATCCGGGGCGTGGCCGGCGAGCAGGAGGGATTCAAGCTGTCGCTGGGCCAGGTTTATTACTGGCTGGGCCGGCAGGCGGAAGGCCGCAAACTGTTCGCCGAGGTCCTCAAGGCCAAGAACCGGAGCGTGGAGATGCTGGTTGCGGTGGGTCGCTTGCAGCGGCAGCTGGGGGCGATGGAAGAGGCCCGGACGCTGCTGGAAGAAGCCTACAACAAACCGGCAATCGACCAGAAACTCAAGCAAGGGGCCGCCTTGTTACGAGCGCTGACCAGCAAGGACCTCGACGACCAGATCACCTGGCTGGAGCGGTCCAACCCCACTCAGCCGATGACCCGGGCCTCCCTCGCCGAGGCACGCGGCCAGAAGGCCCTGGAGGAAGGCAAGGACGAGGAGGCCGCTCGTCGTTTCCGTGAAGCGGTCGAGATTTACGCGGCCCTGCCCGAGAGCGCCTCGACGCTGAACAATGGGGGGCTGGCACTCCTGTCGGTGTTTCGCGCCAGTGGGGACCGTCCGGCCCTGGAGAAAGGCGTGCAAATGCTGAAGAAGGCCGCGGAACTCGAGCCCAAGGACGGCATCCTGGTGAGCAACGTGGCCGAGGTCGTACTCAGGGCCGGCATCGCCAACACGGTCCGCGACCGGATTGACCTGGGGAAATTGCGCCGCCAGGGCGACCTGGGCCTCCTCTCGTTCCTCTATGCCGACCAGCCGGGCCGGCAGGACCTGGGCCGCAAGCTGGCCGAGGATCCGCACGTCCAGAAAGCACGCACGCTGCTGGACCGGGCCCTGCTGCTGGCGCCGAGCAACGCCAGCGGCTACGCCCAGGTGATGGGGTTGCTCTATTTCCTCGATGATCGGGCCGGGCTGCAACGGCTGAAGGAGAAGGCCGAGCAGGCGAAACTGGACCTGGCCGCGGAACAGCAGCAAACGCAGGAGTTCTGGGAGGGGAAAAACCTTGAGAAATCCCGCAAGGAGGCCAACGACGCCGTCACCCGGACCGAGCGAATGGTCGAGACAACCCGGCCCGTTGGGGGCGCCACCTTTGCGGTGGCCGTCCAGGGGTTGGTGCATGCCCGGGAGCGGCAGGACACCCTGGGAATGGACGTGGATGCGGACGCCCTGGTCCGGCTGGCGGAAGAGGCGCACCGGATGGCGCCCTCGACCGGATCCAGCGGCGTGCTGCGTTCGGCCCTGATGCTGCGGGCCAGCAAGAGCCTGGCCGCCCAGGTGCCGGAGTATCGGGAGCTGTTGCAGAAGGGCAAGCGGCACGCTGGGAACGTCGTACCTGATTGGCGTGGCCCTGTGGCGCGAGGGCCCGGCGCGGTCCGCGGCACTGACCAACGCCGACGTGAAACGGGTCCAGGAAATGGTCCTGGAGGACTTCAAGCGGTTCCCCGAGGAGTCGAGTTCCTGGTCGTGGGTGATGCTCCGGCTGGCCCGGCCCGACGACGCGGCCCGGCTTGCCGAGCACCTGAAGAGCAATGAGCTGCTGCGTCTGTCCAATGCCCTGGAGGTTCAGTTAACCCTCCCGAGTCCCTCCAGGGCCCTGCTTCAGTGCTGGGCCCTGGAGGCGGAAGGCAAACCTGCCGAGGCGCAGCAGGTGCTGAAGAAGGCGGCAGCCGATCACTTGCCGCTGCCGTTCTTGACGAACCAGTAAATCCCCTGCCCCGTGACCGACTGGGTCAGCAGGTAGATCTCGCCCTTCTCATCCTCGCCGAAGGAGTAGACCGGCTGCTGCCGGTCCTTGATCGGCCGGTTGGCGGTGACGCGCTTCCTGTCCTCGTCGTAGCGCAGGCCCCACAGCCGGCCCGAGACGTAGTCGCCGTAGACGTACAGCCCCTCCAGCTCCGGCAGGCCGGCGTGGCCGCGGTAGACGCTGCCGCCGGTGATCGATTTGCCGACGTCGTGGTGATACTCCCAGATCGGATCGATCATCTCCGGGTTCTGGGCCGACGCCCTCGGCCCCGAACGGATGCAGCCCCTCGCGCCGGTTCCAGCCGTAGTTGCCGCCCTTGACGATCAGGTCGATTTCCTCGTAGAGGTTCTGGCCCACGTCGGCCAGCCCAGAGGACGCCGGTCTTGCGATCGAACGCCATCCGCCAGACGTTCCGCAGACCGTAGGCCCAGATCTCCGGACGGGCTTTTCCCTGCCGACAAAGGGATTGTCCTTCGGGATGGCGTAGTTCTTGCCCGCGTCCTTGCGATCCACGTCGATGCGCAGCACCTTGCCGAGCAGCGAATTGAGGTTCTGGCCGTTGTCGAAGGGATCGTCGGCCAGTGCCGCCGTCGCCGTGGGTGACGTAGAGATAGCCGTCCGGACCGAAGCAGATCGTGCCGCCGTCGTGGTTCCAGAACGGCTTGGTGAAGCGCAGCAGTTCCTCTTCGGAGGCCGGGTCGGCCCGGTCTGGGGTCGTCCTTGCTCAGGCGGAAGCGGGAGACGACGTTGGTCAGCTTGGGCGTTTTCACCGTGTAAAAGACGAAGAACTCGCCGTTCTTTTTGAACTGCGGATGGAAGGCCAGTCCGAGGAAGCCTTCCTCGTTGGTCTTGTCGTCGTAGGCGACGCGCTTCTGGATGTCGAGGAAAACCTCGGTCTTCTCCGCCTTCTGATCGTTGGGGAAGACGTGAATGACGCCCTGCTGGGTGGCGACGAAGACGCGGTTGCTGCCGTCGCCGGCGTGGGTCAGCAGGATGGGCCGGAACGGAACGACCTTGCCCGAGGGCGGTTCCGGGTCCCAGCCGGCCCATTTGAGATCGGGAAAGGCCAGGGCCGTCTGCAGCGGCAGCGGCGTCTCGTCCACCTCGGCGCCCGGGACTGACCGCGGGGACCGCCGTCAGGGTGCCGGCCTTCATGTCGGGGACCAGGATGAACTTGCCGGTCGGATCGAGGCAGATGTCGGCGGCGGTCTGGAAGCCCTCGGCCAGCAGCACCGGCTTCTCGCCGGGCCGGGCGATGCCGAAGACCTTGCCGTTCTTGTAATCGCTGATGAACAGGCGGCCGAACTTGTCCCAGGCCAGCCCGTCGCCGCCGCCGAAGCCGTCCGCGACCTTGGTCGCCGTCCCATCGGCGACCCGGATGCGGTGCAATTCGCCGGAATGAAAATCGAGCAGCAGCACGAAGGACATGCCATCCATCGCCACGCCGTTGGGCGTCATCAGGGCCGGGTTCTTGTCACCGGCGACCAGCGTGACCTTCTTCTTTGGATCGATCCGGAAGAGGGCCCCGTTCTTGCCCCGCAGGTCGCCCGAGTCGGAGACGTACAGGTTCCCCTTCTCGTCCACGTCCACGTCATTGAGGAAACGCGGCTTGGTGGGGAACGCTTCCGCGGCAGCGTACACTTCCACCTTGCCCTTGGCGTTGATGCGCAAGACGCGCTGCTTGTCCGCCACGAAGAGCCACTGCTGGAACGCCACGATTCCCTTGGGATCGTCAAGGCCGGTGGCAAAGGGAATCGCCTTGCCATCCCGGATTTCGACGATCGAGCCGTCGCCGTCCTTGTCGAACTCGCCGATCTGCGAGACGTAGATCTTGCCGTTCCAGACCGCGACCGATTCCGGGTTCTTCAGCCCGGTGACCAGCGGTTTGGGCAGTCTGGGCTCGGCCGAGACGGCAAACCTCCCCGCCAGCAAGGTGAGGCCAAGCAAGCCGAGCAACCAGCAGACAACCTTACACGTGAGGAGCAAACGGAGCGCACGCATCATGTTCTTCATTCCCTTTTCGTGTGACTCCTCTCTCCCCCTGGTGGGAGAGGGGAGATAGACTTTGTATGGAAAGTGCGGCCGATGACTTCTTGTCGATCGGCTCCGGGCCACCCTCTCTTCGCATGTCTCGGTAAAGGTGGCACAGTTTAACAGGAAACCGGCAGGCCCTTGCAAAAGTCCTGTGAATCGCGTTGATTGCGGCCATTTTCTCTGGCAAATTAGTCCTGAGAGTTATCTTTCTCACGCAACAATCGCCTGCTTGCCACTGTGAAGGAACGTGCGCAAGGAGAGGATTCGTGCTGGTTCAGCGCCGGTACGCGTGTCTCCTGCCGCTTCCAGGAATTAACCATTACCGGACAACGGGAACACCTGGCCTGTACCAGACCAGCCTGCCGTTGATGTATTTGATTGAGCCACTTGGACTTGGTGCAAGAGCGGCGGAGCAAGCCCGCTCCCGCCGGGCTCAGTGCCCGTCTTTGGTATCAGCCAGCCGGAGACGGATTGGCATAAGAGTTGCCCTAACTCTTTTTCGAGTGAACTAACCCGGCAACCGGATGAGCCGGGCTGATTCGTTTGTTGCCCAAACAAGAGAAGCAAACAGGATGACGCTGGACTTGGTCCTGCCAGGACGTTTTGTAACGTTTTGCTGCAGACTGTCGGCATCCTTTGCCTTGTGGCGTGTTCGCCCCTGAAACAAACTGGAGCGATGACGATGCAAACAACTCAACGAGCCCCGTGGTTCGTGGTTGTCACCCCACCGCTGAACCAGCCACGCCCGAACAAACAGCATTACCACGGCGACGGTCGAGACATTATCTTGCAGGGTTTCCACTGGGATTCCTGGAAGGGGTATCAGGAAGGTCCCAATCGGATGAGCTGGTATCGCATCCTGAGTGACAATGCCGCCACGATCAAAGCGAGCGGCTTCACCTGGGTGTGGTTCCCTCCCGTTTCCGATTCCCTGGATCCGCATGGCTATCTGCCCCGGCGCTGGTATCAGCTGAACACTCCGTATGGAACGGAAGAGGAGCTGCTCACCGCCCTGAAGGCCATTGCCCCGGTCAAGGCCCTGGCGGACGTCATACTCAATCATCGCGTGGGAGTACACACTCCGGGATGTGATTTTGAGGAACCGCGCTTTCCAAACAATCAGGCTGCCGTGGTCCGCAACGACGAGTGCGGTTGCGGCACCGGCAACTGGGACAGCGGCGAAACGTATCCCGGCGGGCGGGACCTGGATCATACCAATCAGGGCGTTCGTGAGACGATCAAGGAGTATCTCCATTCCCTGAAGTGCCTTGGCTTTCAGGGCTGGCGTTATGACTTTGTCAAGGGCTTTCACGGTCGTTACGTGTCGGAATACAACACGGCCACCGATCCGGAGTTTTCTGTCGGGGAGTATTACGATGGCGACCGTCAGAAAGTAACACACTGGATCGACTCCGCTCACGGGAAGACAACGGCCTTTGACTTTCCTCTGCGCTATGCTCTGTTTGAGTCCTGTCTGCGGGACGAATACAGCCGGCTGCGAACGCAAAACTGTGGACGGGTGACCCCGCCCGGCCTGATTGGCTTCTGGCCGGCGCGGGCAGTGACGTTCCTGGAAAATCACGACACCGAGTATCGGCGCGACGAGGAGCATCAGCGCTGCAACGACGACACGCGCCACTTCCCGGGCAAGGCCGTGCAGATGGGCTATGCCTACCTGCTCACTCATCCCGGCATTCCCTGTGTCTTCTGGTCGCATTATTTCGACTGGGGCAAGGAGACACGGGAACGGATCGATGCTCTGATTGCTCTGCGCAAGCGTCTGGACATTCGGGCCCACAGTTCGGTGCAGATCCGGGAAGCACGCAAGGGATTGTATGCCGCCTTCATTGACGACAAGCTGGCGGTCAAGCTGGGCTCGCAGGATTGGAACCCGGGCCACGGCTGGCAGCTGGCGGTGTTCGGCGAGAAGTTCGCCGTGTGGAAGCGGCACGGAGTGGATTAGGTAGGGAACGCCCTCCGTGGCGTTCCGGTCCGACGCGGAACGCCACGGAGGGCGTTCCCTACAGAATCCCCGCCTGCTCCGCCGCCTGGGGATCGAGCCGCTGCACCGCCTGGCCGAGGTGCAACCGAACTTCGCCATCGGTTTCCTTCTTCCACGCCAGCAGCAACGGCTCGACCGCCTTTTTCTGGTCGAGCAGCGTCAGCGTTTTGGCCGTCTCAATCCGCACGTCACGTTCCCGGTCCCGCAGCATCCCCAGCACCGGCTCCAGGGCCCGTGGTTCGGCCAGCTTGCCCAGCGCTTCCAGGGCCGAGCGACGCACCATCCGATCCTCGTCGCGCAGCGCCCCCACCAGCCCATCAACCGCCCGCTTCTCACCCAGATGCCCCAGCGCCTCCGCCGAGCGCCGCCGGAGCAAGACTTGCTCCTCCTGCTCCGCCCTCGGCTTGCGCCAGAACAGCCGGCCCAGCAGCGACTCGTTCGGCGGCGGCAGCTGGGCCATGAGCCGATCGGTCGCCAGGTCGCTCCAGCGCTGCTTCAGGGCCTCGATCACCCGCGCCCGGACGCTGGCCTCGCTGTCGTGCAGGCCAGCGTCCAGCAGCAGCTCGAGCACTTTCTCGTCGCCCAGTTCCGCCAGGGCATGAGCGGCGTTGGCGCGCATGTCCGGATCGCGGTCCCGCAGTGCTACCAGCAGCGCCTCGACCGTCTCGCCGGCTTCCCCCAGCCGACCCAGCGCCCCCGCCGCGGCCGCCCCGACTTCCGCGGCCGGATCGTGCAGCGCCTTGAGCAAGGCCTCGCGCGCCTGACGCGCTTGCATCCGCCCAAGGCTCCGGGCCGCCGCGCTCCGCACACCGCCATCCTTGTCAGAAACCAGCGCCCCGAGCAACGGGCCCACTGCACGCGAATCGTTCAGCAGGCCCAGCACCTCGGCCGCGCACGTCCGCACCACCGGGTCGGCTGTTTGCAGACGGACGATCAGCGACGGCACCGTCCGCCGGCCCACGGCCAGGGTCAGCGCCGGATCGCGGCTGATGGCCATCACGGCGTCGTTGATGCTTTCGCGGATGGCAAAGAGCCGGATAATCCCCTGGATCAGCAGCAGATCAAACGTCACCCGGCTGAGCAGCACCAGGTGCCGGCCCCAGGAGGTCCCCGGCGCGAATTCGACGTGGGTACGGTCAAACCCGTACAGCTGCAGCACGCCCAGGATCGCCTTGTTGTACGAGTCCAGCGTGAAGGCCAGCCAGGTCCACAGGGTCGCGTCGTCCGCAACCTTGTAGAGATGGAAGTGCCGATTGACCTGGTAAAAGATCAGGGGGAACAGGACCAGCAATTGCAAGGCCGACAGCAGCGCCACCCAGCGCAGGTCGGGTAACCGATCGGGATCTCCCGCGACGACTTTCTTGGCAATGGCCAGCCGCCGCTTCTCATTTCGTACCCAGGCACGCCCCACGGCCAGCACGCCGACGTAGCCGTAACCCAGGGCCAGCAGCGGCAGCACCGGGAGGGGCAGCGCCCCCAGCACGAAAAGGACAAGGAAGATCCCCTGGAACACCAGGTAGCGCTGCAGCGGACTGGCAACCGTCACGCCGAACAGGTTGCTGGCACGCACCAGCAGGTGGTCAATCGCTTCCCACGCGGCAAACAGGCCGGCGATCAACCAGGAAAGGGGGACCCAGAGACGAGCCAGAAGCGACATGAGGCATCTCGCGGGTGCTGGGGGAAAGCCGTTTCCCGAGAACGCTCATCCTCCCAGGGCCTGCTTCAGGTTCCGCAATTCCTGCTGCAGGGTTGCAATGGTCCCTTGCAGATCGCTGATTGTCTTTTTGAGAGCGACAATCTCCGCGTTGGCTGTGTTCAGCCCGCCCTCCAGCAGTCCCAGCCGGCCCTCGAGCCGATCCAGTTCGCCTGTCAGGTCTAGTCCCGGTGTGGCCAGCGAGGAAGAAGCCAGTTCGCTGACGCTGACTGGCTGCGCGGCCACGATGCCGCCTTGAGCTGTTCCAGTTCCTTGGGGTCGTGGAAACCGTGCGTCAGGACGGCCCCGCGACGGTCCTCGGATGTCAGGTAGACCACCAATCTGCGCTGGACCAGCGGCTTGAGGGCGGCCCGCAGAGCGTCCAGGTCGTCGATCGGTTCCATCCGGTTGACGCGGGTCCGCAGCTCTCCCTCGGTCTGAGGCCCGCGCAGCAGCAGCTCGGCCAGGATGGCCAGATCCACCTTATCGACGTGCCAGGCTTCGTAGAGCAGGTGCCGCCAGCGCAGCACCCGCGTGCTGGTGATGCGGGCCACCAGGTTCCTCTTCAGACAGCGCAGCAGCGTCTGCTCGACCTCTTCCTCTTCGAGGTTGAGGACCGGGTCGCGGTTGGACTTCTGGTTGCAGCCGGTCGTCAGCGCGTTGACAGTCAGCGGGTAGGTGTCGGCCGATTTGCTGGTCTTCTGCTTCTCCACCAGCACGCCCAGCACCCGGCGCTCCATCACGTCCAGCACCGGCCAGGAGACTGCTGGGACGCCGGGGGCACCGGCGGCCGGCGCAGGGGTTTCGTCAGGCATGAGTCCTCCCGTAGTCCCCGGGTTGCGCTGCGCTCCACCCGGGGCTTTACTCCTGATTTTGGGAATAAAGCCCCGGGTGGAGCGCAGCGCAACCCGGGGTTCGCTCACCCTCGCAAGATCTCCCGCAAATGCCGCCGTGCCGTCTCGACGCCCGGGGCCCCGTAGGGATTGATCCCCAGCAGCCGGCCCTCGACCACGGTGGCCAGCATCAGCAGCTGCAGCAGCTGGCCCAGGGTGTGTTCCGACAGCGTCGGAATGACCAGGTCGGCGGTCGGCCGGGCGACGTCGTGATACGCCTGGTTGGCGGCTCGCAGGGCGGCGTTCATCAGGTCGGGCAGACCCTTGCGGGCATAGACGTTCAGCTCGTCCTCGTTGTGGTCGGCCATCTGCACCAGGATGGGCACCGCACGCGGGTTCTTGACAACCAGGTTATTGATGAGCCGATCGCGCGGCCCCTCCTGGTTCTGCTGGCCGCGGGTTTGCAGATCGCGCGTCTGCACAATCGTCAGCGGCGTCGGCCCCCGGCCCATCTTGCCGAGGGCCTCGGCGAGCAGCTGCTCGTACCAGCGGCCGACCGCCTCCAGTTTCTTCGACCAGACCGACAGCACCCGCAACGGTTTGCCCAGCTCCTCGGCCATGAGGTAGTTGACCACGGCGAACTGGAGCACCGGGTTGCGCTCATAGGGCTCTTCGAGGAACCGCTTGGACATGGCCGCGGCCCCCAGCAGCAGCGCCCGCACGTCCAGCCCCATCAGGGCGGCCGGCAACAGCCCGGCCGGGGTCAGCACGCTGTAGCGGCTGCCGACGTTGTCCGGAATGGTCAGGACGTTTTCCTCCGGCTGGCCCTGCGCCTTGAACAGGTCGCGCAGCTTGCTCGTCGTCCCGGTCACCACGGCAAACAGCTGTTTGACCCATTCCGAGCGCAAGCCGTAATACTCGGCGGCCTCGCGGCGGAACACGCGCTGGACGACGGCCGGCTCCAGCGAGGTCCCGGATCGGCTGATGGTGACGACCGCCCAGCGTTCCTCGCGCTGCCCGGGATCGATGCAGCTGATTTGCAGCAAATCGAGCAGGTCCTGCAAGGCGTCGTTGTCGCAGTTGTCTCCCGCGAAGTAAATGCGCGGCACCCCCAGGCGGGTCTCGGCGGGCAGCTCGTTGTGGTAGAGCGGCTTGAGGGCCTCGAACAGGGCCCGGGCCGCGAGCGTGCCGCCGCCGATGCCCAGCAGGACGATCCGGTCAGCCTCGTCCCGCAACTGAGCGGCCAGGTCGAGCGTCCTGCCCAGCTCGCTGGCGTCCCCCTTGCGGCGGTGCTGATCCAGCATGGCCTGCGGCAGGTCGATGAAGGCCGGTTCCAGCGGCAGTTGCTCCGGCGGGACGTTGCGCAGCCTCGCGCTCGGCCGCGATCTGGGAACGGCACTGCATCAGACGCGGCATCAGGTCCTTGATGCGTCCGGGATGGATGAAATGGCGGGCGCGCAGCTCGGCGGCGGCCGACCATTCCTCGCCGGGTGAAACCAGCAAGGACTGGTATTGATAGGTGATCGCTTCGTCGGGCAGCTCCATGGCCATGGCCCGGTTCCCCTTCGGCTGGTTCCTGCAACTGGATCGCGTCCGGAGTCCGCTTGCAGGCGCTGACTCCCCGGGATTGTAAACGCCTGTGCATCTTGCTCGGACGGGAAGCGAAAGATACGGCTTGACACTAATATAGTTCGACTCCGAGCCCAGGTAAACAAAAATGACGCCGGGGCGGCAATGTCTGCACTCTTGCGAGCCCTGGAATCGGGTCCGGTTCTGCTGATGGATGGTGCCATGGGCACCGAACTGCACCGGGCCGGCCTGGGCCTGGACGAGTGCGGCGCCCTGTGGAACCTGATCCATCCCGAGACCGTCCTGGCCCTTCATCGGGCTTACCGCCGGGCCGGGGCGACCGTCCTGCTCACCAACACCTTCCAGTCCAATCCGCTGGCACTGGCCCGGCACGGACTGGCCGGCCAGCTGGAGGAAATCAACGAGGCCGCTCTGCAACTCGCCCGGCAAGCAGCAGGGCCGGCCGGTTTCGTCCTCGCTGACGTTGGTCCGATCCTTGATCTGCCCCGCCTGGAAGAGTTTCGGGACCGTACGCTCCTGAAGCGGGTACTGCTGTCGCTTCAGGGTGCGGACGGGTTCTTGCTGGAAACGTGTTCCAGTCCGCGAGCGCTGGCCGCGGTGGAATACGCCCTGCATGAGGTCCCGGAAATCGAGTCGGCCCCGCTGCTGCTTTCGTTCGCCTACCGCCGGGACCCCAGCGCCAAACCCGGCAGCCTCACGACCTTCAGCGGCCACACCCCGGAAACCTTCGCCCGCCACGCCTTCCGCCACGGCGTGGCCGCGCTGGGCGTCAACTGTGGCCGGGACGTCGGCATGGCGGAAGTGGCCGAGATCATCCGTCGCTACCGGCAGGAAACCGACCTGCCGCTGTTTGCTCGTCCCAATGCGGGGATGGAGCCGGACTTGCGAACCCCGGCCGAGATGGCCGAGCACCTGCCGCAGCTTCTGGAGGCTGGCGTCCGCATGGTCGGCGGCTGCTGCGGCACCACGCCCGAACACGTCGCCGCCTTTCGGCCTGTCGTCGAGAGATGGAACGCACGGTAAGCGCGGTTGCCCTTGATTCTTCCGCGTCAACCGGCTATCACCCCGGCCGCTCTCGTGGACACGGTTCGGAACTACAGGGCGTCCTTTGGGGGAAGGGGACCGTCATGGAGGTCTGGAGAACGCTGGCCCTGCTCGTGCTGTTCTCGGCCGGTTGCAGTACTGCGCGCTACGTCACCAAGGACGAGTGGGGTGGCGTCGTGGCCATTCCGCGTGATACCAACCAGTGGCCGAACTATTTCCGCAAACAGGCCGAGGAGCTAATGCAGAAGCAATGCCCCCAGGGTTTTGTGATCGAGAATGAAGGAGACCTGGTCGTTGGCGAGGAAACCATTGTCCAGAACGGGGCCGATCCGGCCAGTCCTGACTATCTGCTGGGCGGTCAAGTGCAGCGCGTCTACAAGCGTCCCATCACCGAACATCACATCTGCTTCCGGGCCAAGAACACGCCGCCCGGCGTGAAGAAATTCGCGCTCCAGCAACCAGCCCAGCAGACCACGATGATCGCCGCCATTCCCGCGCCTGCTCCTGACCCGGTCAAGGAGACCACGGTCCAGCCGGTCGCGGCGACCGGCACGGACCTGCCGCCCGCGCCGGTGCCGGTGGAGAAGTGAGGCCGCAACTTGCGGATTCAGCGTTTCTCCTTCTTCAGATCGTCCAGGAGCGCCTTCAGCTCGACAGCGGCGCTGGTGACGATGCGTTCGCCGGAACGCAGCGGCTGGAAGCCTTGCTTTTCCTCCTCCGCCGACAGCGGCGAGCGGACGTGGACCACCTCCCGGCCACGGCGCACCACCAGTACGCGCCGCTGCCGGTAGACCAGCTGTTTCGGATCAGGCTGGACGAAGACGAAGCTCACTCCACCTTCCTCGACAACGGCCGATGCTGGTATCACTATCTCATGGGTTGCCGCGGGAAGCGTGATCGTTGCCGTGATGAACTGCCCGGCACGCAGCTTGGGGCCGGGGTTGTCGATGGTGCCTTTCGCGGTCGAGGTGTGCTGGCTGGGATCGATGAGGTAGCCCACCTCATCGATCTTCCCCTCGATGGGGGCGGCCTGGCCGACGGCTTGCACCTTCCACTTCCTCGAGGCGGCGGGCAGGGCCAGCAGCGCCGGCAGATCGTCTTCGGGGACGTTGACGACGACCAGCAGCCGATCCAGTTTGGCAATGGTGAACAGGTTCGTGGTCGTGTCGGAGATCACTTCGCCCTTGACCACGTTCCTTTCGACGACGGTGCCATCCTGCGGCGAGCGAATTTCGACACGGGCCAGGTTCTTCTCCTTCTCCGGATCGAGTTTGCCCTTGAGCCGGGCGACTCGCGCGGCTTCCACCCTTACCGCCTTGATATCCTCCTCGGGCACCCGCCACAGACGGAGAGTCCGCTCCGCACGGGCAACGGCGTTCTGATCGCCCATGGCGGTGCGCTGGGCGCGGAGCAGCTCGACTTCAGGGACAAGGTTCTGCACGTGCATCTGTTCCACTTGAGCCAGGATGGCCTGGCTCAGACTTGACTGAACCTGGGCATCGAACAGCTCGCCCTTCTTCTCGCCCACTTCCTTGCTCCAGATCACGACCAGAAGCTGGCCCTTGTTCACCTTGTCGCCCGGACGGATCGGCCGGGTTTCGCCGTCCTCTGGCACCTGGCCGATCTCAACGACCTCTCCCGTCACCCGGCTGCGGATACGGGCCAACCCCGCAGGGTCCAGACCAGTCGAGCCTTCCAACCGGAGGATGCGCGGCACCGCAGCCAGCCGTGGCCGAATTTCCGCGACCTGAAGGCCCAGGTTGGGGAGCAGGTTCGCCGGCAACCGGATGGCGCCGCCATCCTTGCCCACCAGTTCCGGGGCCGCGGCCGGCTTGTCGGCGAGGACCTGCTGCGTCAGCAGACCCGTGCCCAGCGCCGCCACGGTCACGGTCAGCAGGAGCGCCGCGGTCAGTTTCAGCTTGGTCACGAACATGGCTTTGATTGCTCCTTCCGCAAGAGTGACGGCCTGTGTCGAGACGGCAGAGGCCGTGGATTGCCCGGCCGCGAACGCCAGGGAACCCTTGAGGGTTGCCGGCACCAGCCTGGCCGGCATCGCCTGCACCGCGCTTCGCGGCAAGGCCAGCGCCAGGGCCGCACCCGTCAGCGCCAGGCCGCGGCGCAGCAGCCGGGAACGCAGCCGTTCACGGGCCCAGGAGAGCCGGGAGCAGACCGTCCCCCGGGCGCAACCCAGCTGCTGGGCCACTTCCTCGGTCGATTTGCCCTGCAGGTAGAAGAGGATAACGGGCAAGCGATATTTCAACGGCAGCTGGCCGATCTCCTCGTCCAGCACCGGCCGCAGATCGCGCCAGACCCCGTCCTCGGCCTCCGGTGCCGCCACGTCGGCGGGCAGTCCCTGGCACTGGCCTTGCCTGGTCCGAACACGCACCCGCAAGGCCGTCCGGCAAGCGGTGGTGTGCAAGAAGCCGGCCAGGGCCTCGCCCCGGCGAATGGAGCCGGCCTTGCGGGCCAAGGTCAGAAAGGTCGCCTGAAAGACGTCCTCGACGTCCTGCTCATTGTGCAGCAGCCGGGCACACGTGCCCAGAACCATCGGACCGTGCCGCCAGACCAGCACTTCAAAGGCGGCCTCGTCCCGGCTGGCAACGAAACGCTCCAGCACCTCGGCATCCGTCAGACTGCCGGCGACATCGCCCAGGGTGCCGCGTAACCGGCTGACAAACTGACGCAGCGGTTGATTGATCACGGGATACCCCTCCACACTGCTTGCCCGAACAATGGAATAGAGACGGCGGCGGCAGCGGCGCTTCGCCTTTTCCGCCAAAAGGGCTTCGCTGCCACCACACCCGATTTCCATAAAACCTTAACATTCCTTCAGCCAGGCTCTTGTACCAGACTGGCGGATCGTGGTAAGTTATGCGGTTGCTAAAGGATTTACCGCCCAGGCGCCTGTTTGTGGTGATTGGCATCGGAGAACCGTGAGAGCGTACTGGTCAACTCTGTATCACCGGCTGATCGAGACTGTTTGCCGGGTTCGCAGTCAGCTGGACTTGGCGCGCCTGGACGTGCAATCGTCCAGCCGTTGCCAGAGCCGCGCCCTTCTGGGGCTGATTCACCGGGCGCGGGACACCACCTTTGGCCGGGACCACGATTTTTGCCGGGTTCGCAGTCCCGCCGATTTTTGCCGGCTGGTGCCGCTCCGCTCTGCCGGCGAGGCCTGCCACGACCCCACTCCAGGGGGAGACCCGGAGTGGCGAGCATCCCGGCCAGGAGTCAACCCCAACGGCGTGCCGTTGTCCCGAAACGGCACGCCAGACGCCCGGCCGGGCCCTGGCCACTCCCGGCTGGCCGGGCCCCAGCGCGATGCCTTCCGCGCTGCCATCCGCACCGGTCTGGCCCTGGCCGCCAGCCGCAAGCTGCCCCACCGCCTCTACTCCGGCCGCTTGCTGCTGGCGCCGCCCTCGCTGCCAGCCTGGCCGGATCGGCCCCTGCTCCTCCACCCCTGGAGCCTGGGCGAAGCGGTCTCCAGCCGGAAACTGTTTCGGCTGGCAGCCGACACCACCGCCTGGAAGGAGCTGCTCCGGCACGAGGCCGTCACCTGCCTGGCCGGCTCGGTCGAAGGGTTGCTCCGTCTGGGACAGATGGTCCTCGACCCCGGTCAGGACCTGTCCGAGGTCTGGCCCGACCTGTCGCTGGTCTTCTGTCTGCAAGAGGACAGTTCCTTGCCGCTGACCCGCCTGGCGGCGGTCCTGGGTGACCGGCCCCGGGTGCTGCAGACCATCTCGTGTCTGGGTGGCGTGGTCGCCCTGACCGATCCCCGACACGGCGGGCTGCGGCTGCTGACCGATCATGGTCTCTACTTCGAGTTCATCCCCGAGGACCAGCGCCACCCTGGCCCGACCGCAGCGGTGCGACCTGTCCCAGGTGAAATGCAGTGTCCCTTATGAGCTGGTGCTGACCTCGCCGCTGGGGCTGTGGGCCTGCCGGACCGACCTGGTGCTGACCCTGGCCCGCCTCGAACCGCCGCTGCTGGCCTCGGTGGAACGCAAGCCCCTCCTCCCCGCGGGCGAGATAAGCCGTGGGTCGCGCAGCGCACCCACGGCTGGGCTACACAACCCCTTCGGGGTAGAAAGACAACGGTAGCCCTCTCTTTACCCCGAAGGGGTTATGTAGCCCAGCCGTGGGTCGCGCAGCGCACCCACGGGACCGGAGGGTGGCCCAACCGTTTCCCTCAAACCGCCAACCAGCCCAACCCCTCCTCACGCTTGCACCAGCCCCTCCAGAGATCGCGTCACGTCACGGAACGCGGCCACGGCGTCGGCGGCGCTGAGCATCCGGCCGGCAAACAGCCGGGCCATCTGGTACAGCAGCGTCAGCAGGGCGTCGCGCAGCTCGGCACGCGGCGGCTTCTCGGCCAGCTTGCGGATCAGGGGCGAGGTGGTGTTCAGGTACAGGGTGCCGGCCAGTTCGTCGCTGTCCTGGAACTTGTTGTGGACGTACTCCTGGACCAGCCCCGCCAGCGGACCGGGCAGGTCGCCCGACTCCAGGCTGGACTGGGCCTCGCGGGCCAGCTCCGCCCCCTGCGGATAGAGGATCAGGGCCGGGGCCTCGCTCGGCTTGAACGACGCCACCTTGGCACGAATTCCCTGGGAGCGGTAGAACTCCAGCAGCCGGGCAAAGGGGGCCTCCGGGGCAGGGCGGAGCAGACTGATCGGCCGAGCCGTCCAGCTGCACCAGACCGACCTCGGGATGCCGCTGGGCGTACTTCTCCAGGAAGGGAGTCACCGAGAACCACGAGGCGTCAATGGCCGGCACGTCCCGGCCCTCGGCCAGCAGCTGCTCTTGAAGCGAGCCCAGCTCGCGGGTGACGTAGTACAGGTTGCCGCCGGAGTGGTCCAGGTATTCCTGCAGGTTCAGCGGACCCCGACTGGTGCGGAAGGTGACGATGTCCTCGACCCGCTCGAAGAACTCGTTGTCGCTGACCGCCCAGCCGATGATCACGTCGCTGTGGCCGCGCACCACCTGCTTCCAGGTGCTGGGGTCCTTGCGGGCCAGGTCGCGCAGGCCGTTGCCCAGCTGCTCCTCCAGGGCCTGCCGCACCGACTCGAAGTTCTCGTCCTGGTGGATGCTCTCGCGGGAGGCGGTCGGCTGCAAGAGCGGGCACTCGATGACGCCGCGGACAAAGCGGGCCCAGGGCGGCAGCAGGTCGCGCTCGCGCTCGCAAATGAACATGCGGCGGATGTACACCCGCAGATCGCCGAACTCGCGCACCGAGGCTACTGAGCCAGGCGGCACGAACAGGAAGCCCTTCAGGGGCACCCTCATGAAATCGTGGCCGACCGTGACCTTCCAGTCCTGCAAGGGCAGCACGCACAGGGCCTTGGTGCCGCGAAAGGCCCGGCCGACGTAATCGTGGATGGCCTCGTCGGGGTTGTCGGCCTCCCACGGCTGGACCATCAGGTTGACCGGGTCGGGATCGCCGCCGAAGTAGATCGGCGTCGGCAGGAAATCGGCGTAAGTGCGGATGGTGTCCAGCAGGGTCTGCTCGTTGAGGATGAACGACGCGGCCGGTTTGATCTTGAGCAGCACGGTGGTGCCGGGCTGATCGCGCTCGCCCTCGCTGAGATCGTAATGCTCGTCGCCTGCGGAGTACCAGCGCAGGGCTGGGCCGCCCTTGAGGGAGCGCGTCGAGCAGGGTGACCTCGCCGGCCAGCAGGAAGGCGCTGAGGAAGCCCAGACCGAACTGGCCAATCAGCTCGGCGGCCTCCGCGGGCGAGTCCAGCGACAGCCGTTCGCGCAGCTCGCGGGTGTAGCCCCGGCCGATGGTGGCCAGGTAGGTCTCGATCTCCTCGGCGGTCAGCCCGTTGCCATTGTCGCGGATGACCACGGTGCGCTTCGGTATGTCCAGCGAGACGTCGATCCGCGGCCGATAGTCGGCCTCGCCAGCCTCGATCTTGCGGCGGACGCAGGAATCGTGGGCGTTCTGGATCAGCTCGCGGATGCCGACCTTCTTGCTGGAATAGAGATGCTCGGCCAGCACCTTGAGCAAGCCGGGCAGATGGAGATTGAATTTCTGTCGCTGACTCACGGATAGCTCCCCAGGCGTTCGGGTGGCCCAGCGGGAACAGCAAGGCCTCCTTCTGTTCCGCCGGGCGATGCCCGGGAGTATCATATCGCACCCTGCGGGGCAAACAAAGCCCTGCAGGACAGGCTGCCAGCCTGTCCTGCGGGGCGTCCTCGCCAGGACGGGTTCGGATGCCTTACGGTCGCTTGAACGGCCCCTTGGGAGGGAAGCGACGCGATCCCCCCCACTGGGGAAGGGTGTGTCCGGAGCCGCCGTTCCTGACGTTATTGGGATCAGCCTCGTTGACCCACTCCGCGAACGAGGGGTTCTTCGCCAGGTGCTCCTTGAGGATCTGGACACGGTTGTCCATGCTCCGGGAGTCGAACAGTTCCTTGAGTTTGTCCTGGGAAGCGCGGTGATGGTCCTGGAGGGCGTCGGTCACCGCAAGTCCCAGGCGGCCGACGAAGTGGTACGCCGAGGGGGCCCGCCGTTCGTCCATGCGTTTGAACAGCGCCTCGGCCTCGCTGGTCTTGCCCTGGTTGAGGTAAAGAACGCCAAGCTCGATGCAGGCGTCGATGCCGCTCGGCTTCGGCGGGTTGTCGTTGAGATACTGATCGACCACTTTGTTCAGGAAGGCCAGGCGATCGTGTTGCTCATCGCCCCCTGGCACCCCGCTGTTCGGCGGGGCCGGCTGCACGATTGCGGGAGTGACTTCCCGGCTCGGGGCAGGCCGCCGGGTCAGCAAGGCAACCACACACACCAGCGCGAGGAGCCCGGGCACCCCCAGCGCCAGGCCCCAGCGGAACACGGGGTGCTTCCAGAATGGGAGCAACTCCTCGGTTTCCTCCGCCGGGCTCACCTCCTCGGGGGCCGTCTCGAGGGAAACACAGCCGGTCGCGGTCTGGAGGGATTCGCGCAGACGGGCAATGTCCTTGAGCAGCTCGCGTGCGGTCTGGTAGCGGGCCCTGGGCTTCTTGGCCATCATCTTGTTCACGATGGCGACCAGTCCCGGAGGGAGGTCGGGGCGGACCGTTTCCAGGGGTTCCGGCTCCTCGGTCACGTGCTTGAGAGCGATCTGGTAGGCGTGGCTGCCCTCAAACGGCGTGCCCCCGGTGAGTACGTGGTAGCAGGTGACGCCAAACGAGTAAATGTCGCTGCGGTGATCGGCGGCCTTGCCCTCGACCTGCTCGGGGCTCATGTACTGCGGCGTGCCGACAGCCGAGCCGGCACGGGTCAGATTCGAGCGCCGCCTCCTCATCCCGGCAGCGGGACAGGCCGAAGTCGGCCACCTTGGCTTCGCCCTTGCGATTGAGCAGGATGTTCTCGGGTTTGATGTCGCGGTGGACGATGCCCATTTCGCTGGCACGCTGCAGAGCGCTGGCCACCTGGCGCATGATGCTCAGGACCAGCGGCACCTCGAGGGGCCCCTTGCGGATCAGGTACTCGCTCAGGCTCTTGCCCTCGACGTATTCGAGGACCATGTAATGCCGGCCCTCGTGTTCGCCGACCGTGTGAACCTGGACAATGTTGGCATGGCTGAGCTGGGCGACGTTCATCGCCTCGCTCTTGAAGCGGACCAGGGACGTCGGGTTGGCCGCGATCTCCTCGCGGAGCACCTTGATCGCCACCTTCCGCTTGAGCGAGATCTGCTCCGCAAGGTAGACCAGACCCATGCCGCCTTGCCCCAGCGGACGCAGGATGAGGAAATCACCCAGCGTCTGGCCGACAAGGTCCTGGCCCACGACGACCCAGCCGGAGCCCGACGCTGGCGCGGTCGATGGCGTTTCCATCGAGGGGGCTTTCCGGGAACGCTCTGGTTTGCTCATGACTGTTCAGCGTCGTGGGTGAGTAGGGTTTCGCCTCCTGTGTTTGAATTATATCTCGAAGTGGACGATGCGCCATTGCTTTTTCATCTCTCAGCCGGGGCAGAGCGCAGGATTCCTCCGCTGCGCTGCCTGCCCGGCTCGGAAAATGCCGTGCGACTCAGCTGGGAAAGAGCCAGTTGGTGTTGTCGCCCGAGTTGTGCGAGGTCGCCGCGCTGAGTGGCGTGCTGAGGTTGTGGCTGTCCTGCACGTCCACGAAGGTCACCGTGCGTTTGCCCGCCGGGTTGAGGTCCCACTGCTTGCCCGGGACCGAGGAGAGCAGCGCCAGCAGGCCGCCGGAACTGCCGGACAGCGTCAGCGTACCCAGGATGGTCTGGATCGTGCCCGCCTGGAAGGTCAGCGTGTCCGGGGTCGCCGTGGCCTTGGTCAGGTTGAAGAAAACCGTGCTGCCGTTGACTTGCTGCTTTGTCCCCAGCAAATCCACCAGGCCGCCGTTGGCGAGGAAGAGTCCGCCGCTGTTCGTCCAGTTTCCCGAATCGTTGAGGACGCTCGGAGCGATGAACGTCCCGGCTTTCAGTGTCACTCCAGCGGCATTGACCTGTCCGGTCGAGCCCTCGAACACGCCGCCGTTGACCGTCAGGCCACCGAAGAAACTGTCCGCCGCCGAACTGCCCAGGAAGACGCCGGCCGTGAGCGTGGCGGCGCCTTCGACGATCACCCCCTGCTTGTTGGTGCTGAAGACGCCGGCGTTGTTGCTGAAGGCGCCGTTGACCTGCAGCGGATTGTTCAGCAGCTCCAGCGTGCCGGCGCCGCTGTGGGCGAGGTTGCCGAACGCCTGACCCCCGCTGCTGAGCGTCTGCAGCGTGCTGCTGGTGAAGTTCACAGTGCTGTTGAAGGCCTGGAAGGTGCCGCCGGTGACGGTCCAGTTGCCCGAGTCGTTGACGGTCACTTCGGGGTTGAATGTGCCGCTGCTCAGGGTCAGGCCGCCCAGGTTGATCGTGCCCGTGTCGCTGTAGAAACTGAAGCTGCCGCCGCTGAGCAGCAGTCCGCCGATGAAGTTGGCGACCAGACTTCCGTCCAGGAAGGAGCCCCCGGTGAGCGTGGTCAGCCCCCCGACCGTGACCGTCAGGCCGTTGCTGACGAAGTTGCCGGCATCATCGTCGTTGGAAAGGGGACCGCTGAGCGTCAGTCCGTGGTTGACCAGGGTGAGCGAACCGGCCCCCTGGTGATCGAGGCTGGTGAAGGTCTGGCCGCCGCTGTCGAAATTCTGGTTGCTGCTGCCGGCGAAGACCAGGTGGGTGGCGGCAGCGTGCAGGCTGCCAGCAGGGGTGGTGAAATCGCCGTCGAGGGTCAGGTAGGCGGTGCCGGTGACGGTCAGCGTGCTGGTGGTCAGGCTGCTCAGGTCGGTCAGGAAGAGATTGCCGCCGATGGCAGAGGTTGCCAGATTGGCGGCCTGAAGGATCAGGGCCGAGGCCGAGGAGCCGACCGAGCCGTGTGTGCTCAATTGCACGGTCGCGGCACTGACTCCGGCAACGGGCGAGGGTGCCGCCGCAGTGGTCCCCCCCGTCAGTCCTCCTCCGGTCGTTGGAGGTGGACTGACAAAGAGGTCCTGGATGCCGCCGGTGCCGGCCGTCAGGGAGACGCTGCCGTTCGGGTCGCTGATGGCCGGGGTGTCCGGGCTGGTCTGCAGGACGATGCCGCCGGCGCCGGTCAGGCTCTGCAGCACCTGCACGGAGATGCCGGGGAACGAGGTGTCGCTGAAGGTGATGGTGCCGGTCTGGGTGGCGTCGCCGAAGGTGAAGGAGTCAGCGTGCAGCTGGGCCAGCTCGGCGTTGGAGAGGTTGATGCCGTTGACAGTGGGTCCGGCGCCGACGCTGATCGGTCGCGAGGGGAGCGAGGAGCGGATGGTGACAGTGCCTGCGCCACCTTGCTCACCGTGTTGTTGCCGGCGTTGGCGACGTAGAGGTTGCCCTGGCTGTCCAACGCGAGACCAAAGGGCCCGTTGAAGCCGGAGGCGAAGGGGGAGACGCTGCCCTGCGGCGTCACCTTGCTCACCGTGCCGTTGCCGTCGTTGGCGACGTAGAGGTTGCCCTGGTGGTCGAACGCCAGACCCTCGGGGAAGTCGAAGCCGGAGGCGAAGGGAGAGACGCTGCCCTGCGGCGTCACCTTGCTCACCGTGTTGCTTAACGCGTTGGCGACGTAAAGGTTGCCCTGGCTGTCGATCGCCAGAGCTTCGGGTAAGTCGAAACCGGCGGCGAAGGTGGAGACGGCGCCCAGGGGCGTCACCTTGCTTACCGCGCCGTTGCCGGCGTTGGCGACGTAGAGGTTGCCCTGGCTGTCGAACGCCAGTGCATCGGGGCCAGTGAAGCCGGCGGCGAAGGTGGAGACGGCGCCCTGCGGCGTCACCTTGCTTACCGTGCCGTTGTCGGCGTTGGCGACGTAGAGGTTGCCCTGGTGGTCGAACGCCAGACCCTCGGGGTCGTCGAAACCGGAGGCGAAGAACAATTCGGCGCCCTGCGGCGTCACCTTGCTCACCGTATTGCCTTCAAAGTTGGCGACGTAGAGGTTGCCCTGGGAGTCAACGGCCAGACCATAGAGGTCGTCGAAACCGGAGGCGAAGGTGGAGACACTGCCCCGCAGCGTCATCTTGCTCACCGTGTTGCTGCCCTCGTTGGCGACGTAGAGGTTGCCCTGACCGTCGAACGCCAGAGCTTCGGGGGAGTCGAAGCCAGAGGCGAAGGTGGAGACGCTGCCCTGCGGCGTCACCTTGTTCACCGTGTTGTTGCCGAAGATGTTGGCGACGTAGAGGTTGCCCTGGCTGTCGAACGCCAGGGCATCGGGGCGGTCGAAACCGGAGGCGAAGGTGGAGACGCTGCCCTGCGGCGTCACCTTGCTCACCGTGTTGTTTAACGCGTTGGCGACGTAGAGGTTGCCCTGGCGGTCGAACGCCAGAGCTTCGGGGGCGTCGAAACCGGAGGCGAAGGTGGAGACGCTGCCCTGCGGCGTCACCTTGTTCACCGTGCCGTTGCCGAAGACGTTGGCGACGTAGAGGTTGCCCTGGCTATCGAACGCCAGGGCATCGGGGGCGTCGAAGCCGGAGGCGAAGGGGGAGACGCTGCCCTGCGGCGTCACCTTGCTCACCGTGTTGCTGCCGTAGTTGGCGACGTAGAGGTTGCCCTGACTGTCGAACGCCAGTGCATCGGGGCCGTTGAAGCCGGCGGCGAAGGTGGAGACGGCGCCCTGCGGCGTCACCTTGCTGACTGTGCCGGTTAAGTAGTTGGCGACGTAGAGGTTGCCCTGGCTGTCGAACGCCAGACCATCGGGGTCGCTCAGCACTGAACCAAGAGTGCTGAGGCCTGGAGCGGTGACCGTGGCGGGATGGGCGCTGGTATCGACGTGGACATCGGCTCCGCGCAGCGTCACGTTGCCGCCGGTGACCGAAGCGCCCGCCAGGATGCTCAGCGTGCCAACGCCATCGAAGCCGCTGCCGGCAGGCGTCACGTCGGCCGCCAGGGAGATGCTTCCGGCGCCGGTGCTGATCGTCGCACCGGCAGCCACCGTCAGGTTGCCTCGAGCGGTCACGTCCAGGGTGGCGCCGAAGAAGCCGCCGGTGACGTTGCCCAGCGTCAGGTTGCCCAGACCATCCAGATAGACACTGGTGGGCTGGACGCTGCCGCCGACAATGACCTGGGCGTGGTCGGCCGTGGCAAACTGGATGCGGTTGGTGACCGAGCCGATGGGGCCGGACGTGTCCAGGCTGACCGTCCCGGTGGCAGCAATCTCCGCCGTATTGTTGCTGGCCCAGGCGTCGATGATGCCGCCGGCGCCCGCCTCCAGGGCGACGTCGGAACTGCCGGCGCTGAGGGCGGGAGCGCGCCATTGAGGTCATTGAGGACGATATGGCCGGGACCGGCAGGGTCCTGCTGCAGGGTGAGCAGGCTGCCGGCCAGGCTGGCGCCGGCGACCGTGATGGCGCCGGTCTGGGAGGTGTCGCCCAGCGTGAGGCCGTTGGGGGCGCTGAGGCGGGCGAGTTCGGCGTTGGAGAGGTTGATGCCGGTGACCGCCGTGGCGACGCCGACGTTGATGGTCCGGCTGGACAGAGAGGAGCGAATCGTCACCGTGCCACTGCCAGCGGCAATCCGGCTCACCGTGCCGTTGTTGTCGATGGCGACGTAGAGGTTGCCCTGGGAGTCCAACGCCACGGCCAGCGGATTGTCGAGCCCGGTGGCGATGGGGACGACCGCACCCTGAGGCGTCACTTTGCTGATCGTGCCGTTCGCGTCATCGACGTCGAGGTTGCCCTGGGAGTCGGTCACCAGACCGTAGAGATCACTGAACCCGGAAGCAATGGTCGTTTTGACCCCCTGGGGCGTCACCTTGGTGATCGAGGCGGCCGCATTGTTGAGGACGTAAAGGTTGCCCTGGCTGTCGAACGCCAATCCGTTGGGGAAGTCGAATCCGGAGGCGTAAGTGCTGGACTGGCCTTGTGGCGTCACCTTGGTGATCGTGCCATTGCCAGCGTTGGCGACGTAGAGGTTGCCCTGAGAGTCGAACGCCAGGCCCCAGGGAGTGTCAAGGCCGGATGCGAAGAGACTGGACTGGCCTTGCGGCGTCACCTTGGTGATCGTGCCGGCGGTGTAGTCGGCGACGTAGAGGTTGCCCTGTGCGTCAAATGCCAGGCTATCCGGGTCGCTGATGCCGGATGCGAAGACGCTGGACTGGCCTTGCGGCGTCACCTTGGTGATCGTACCGTTGTCGTCGTTGGCAACGTAGAGGTTGCCCTGTGCGTCAAATGCCAGGGCAAGGGGGCCGCTGAACCCGGTGGCGAAGGTGTTGACCTGGGTGGTCGCGCTGACCGTGGCCGGGTTGCTGCCCGTCGCGATCACGACCGAGGCCCCCCGCAGGGTCACGGCGCTGCCCGACACGTGGACGCCCGCCCCGATGCTCAGCGTGCCAACCCCGTCGTTGCCGCCGCCGTTGGCGTTGACGTCCGCCGCCAGGCTGATCGGTGCCGCCCCGCTGAGCAGGCTGCCGTCGATCTGCACGTTGCCGCGACCGCTGATGCTGATGGCCAGCGTGTCGGCGCTGACGCCCAGCGAGTCGAAGATCATCGCGTTAATTGCGACGTTGCCCGCGGTCGCGGAGGGATCAGTGGCGATGGTCAGCTGCAGCCCGCCGCTGCCGATGCCCTTGAAGTCGAGGTTATTGCCGGCGAGCCAGGTCACGTTGCCGGTCTCCTTGCCGGTGCTGCCGTCGCTGATGGTGACGCTCTTGCCGGCCTGCAGGTCCTTGAGAATGTCGCTGACGGCAATAGTGGCGCCGTGGGCGATAGCGGTAAAGTCGCCGGCCTTGTCATGCAGGACGCCGACCGTTGGGCCGGCCCCGATGGTCAGGTCGAACGCCGGGGCCAGCCGGGTTTCGAGCAATTCGAGTTGCAGGGCACGGCGGGGCCGACGCTGGTTCCGCTGCGATGGTCCCCGGGAGAGGCGTTTGATCAGCCGACGCAACCAGTTCCACATGGCTTGACTTTCGCGTTGAAGAAGAAGGAAAGCAGGAAGCAGCGTGCTCCCCGCTCGTGTCTCTGAGGAAGAAGTGCATCGGGTGTGACAGCATTTTTTCCGCGACGGCAAACCTGGTAGAAGAAGCGACCCCTGCCGGCTTGCCCGGCAGGGGTCGTGAAAACGCATCCCGTCAGGCAGTTGCAAACGGGGACCCTGTCAGTGCAAAGCCGAAGTAGTCGTTGCTCAGATTCAACGTCCCGGAGAGGTAGCAGTAGAAGCCACCCTGGCTCGCCGAAGTGTTCCAGAAGGAGTCGGAACTCAGACTCATGCTGTTACCGGCGGCATACACCGCTCCGCCAAGATTGGCGGAGTTCCCGTAGAAAGTGCTGCTGCTGATGCTGACGCTGCTCCAGCCGCCGGCGAACACGGCACCGCCATCGAAGTAGGCCGTGTTGCTGGAGAACGAATCTCCGGTGCCGGTCATCGTCCCGAACGTGTAAAGGGCGCCGCCATAGTAGGCCCAGTTGCTCTGGTAATTGTCGGAGATGTCCGTCAGAGTGCCATAGTTGGCGATGGCACCGCCATCGTAGGCCGAGTTGTCCTCGAAGGTGTCGTTGGACGCAGTCAGAGTGCCATCATTGAGGATGGCACCACCGACGTCGGCCCAGTTGTTGCTAAACGTACAGGAGTCAATCTCCGCCCGGCCGTAATTGGCGATGGCGCCGCCGAAGAGTGCCGACCCGCCGCTGAACGTGCAATCCAGGGCGCCCAGGAAGCCGGAATTGATAACAGCCTGGCTGTTGCTGACGTTCAGGTTGTCCAGGATTGCTGAGTTCCCGGAAGCGACGGTGAACAGGGGGAACTGCTCGTTGCTGGTGAGCGTCAGGCCGGCCGAACCGTAGATCGCGGCACCTGCTGGGTTGCCCAGGGACAGCGAACCAGCGGTCACCTGGATCGTCTGCGGTTGGCTGAAGACGGCCGCATCGAAGTAGATGAATTGATAGGCCCCGTCGTTGACCTGTGCGGCCAGATCGGTCAGGTTGACCGCGTCACGCAACGACATCTGACCCAGACCGACTGCTCCGAACGTATCCACGGTCGTGTTGACGTCCACACTGTCGGGGCCAAACTGACCCAAACTCTGGAACCCGGCGGTCGGCGTGTAGCTCACGGTCCAGTTCTGAGGGTTGACGTAAAGGGTCTGGTGCTGGGTCTGGAAGGCGCCGATGTCGCCGTTGTAGCTTGGCCGGACGAAGCCACGCTGGTCCGTGCCACCGAAGTTCAGACCGTGTCCGACAGCCGGGCTGTTTGGCAGCAGAGCGAAGGTTTCCGTCGGTCCGCCATAGTATCCCAACGCTCCCAGACCCGTGTTGCTGATGCCAAGCAGGTTGCCGTTGGCGGAACTGAGTCCACCGTTGGGCAGACCGCCAACCATGTTGTCGGCACTGCCCGGGTCGATGCTGCCGGCGTTGTCCAGGTCGCCGTAGGTGTTGCAGGTCATCAGGTCGCCGAGCATCAGCGTGTAGCCGAGGTTGTAGATGCCGTAGCCCTGGTTGTAGGCCAGGGTGCTGTTCTCGATCGCCAGGCTGGTGCCGACGTTGTTGGCGATGGCGCCGCGAGCAATGCCATAAGGATCGAAGCTGTAGTTGTAGCCAAAGGTGCTGTTGTCAATGAGCGCCGAGCCACTGGCATTGTTGATCGCTCCGCCCCAGCCGGACGTGTTCGAGAGGAAGCTGCAGCCATTGATGGTCAGAGTGCCCACGTTGTCGATGGCGCCGCCGGCGATGCTGGCATAGTTGCCGGTGAACGTGCTGTAATCGACGTTCAGGTTGCCAAAGTTAAAGATGCCGCCGCCACCGCCCGCGTTGCCGTCCGCGATGGTCAGGAAGTTCAGGTTGGCGGTAACACCGCTTTCGACCTCGAAGACACGCGAGTGTCCGCCGGCGTTAATGGTCACTCCGGCGCCTGCTCCGTCGATGGTCAGGTTTTTGGTGAGGTCCAGCTGGCCCGAAGTCAGCTGGAGTGTGCCGCCGGCGAGGGAGTTGGCGAACTGGATGGTGTCGCCGCTGTTCGCCGCCTGGATGTCGGCACGCAGCGAGCCGGCGCCGCTGTCGTTGAGGTTGGTGACCATCAGCACGGCCGGCACCGCGCGCTCTTCCAGGGACTCCAGAGTCAGTTGCGTGGAGCGGCGGGGGCGTGACACCTTGCGTGTACCCGTCGCGGTCAGTTTCTTCAGGCCCGAGGACACCAGCCGGCTCAGTCGTTGGAACAACATGACGTTCTCTCCTTGTGGATGGACCGTGATCGTGCCCCGTGCTTGCGGCAGGGGCCGATGACGGCCGGGTGGCAATGGAACAGATGATTCTGTTAGAGACGCTTGAGGCTTGTTGCTGTCTGTCTCTTCACCAGGATGATTCCGATTCGACCTCCACTGCGGACACCGAATTGCATTGTTTTTTCAAGATTGATTCTGTCACAACTCTCATGCTCATAAATGCTTATGACACGGTGCGCAGCTTCCACGCAGGCCAGCAAGCGTGTTCAATCCGCCTCCTGTGCCAATGCGCTCCCTGGAACGAAAGTTCGAGTCCTTCAGAGGTGGGCCCTGAGGACTCGATGTCTTTCGGATTCGCTGAAGAGAGAAGTGCAAGAGGTGTGACAGCACTTTTCCTGTGGCGAGCGCGGCCTTGAAGTCAGGGCTCGCGTTTGGGCCGGGGCGGGACCACGGATACAGCCAGGTGCTGTTTCCAGAAGGCCACTTCCTCGCCTCCCTTGCGTTTGGCCGCCTGCGCGAAATCGGCCTCGGCCTCGCCGGGCTGACCTTCCAGCACGTGAATCATTCCCCGCCAGGCCAGGGGCAGCCAGGCGTCCGGTTCCAGGGCGCTCCAGCGGTCGAGGTGGAACAGGGCCGAGTTCAGTTGCCCGGCCTGCAAGGCATCCTGGAACTCCAGGGCGTGCCAGGCCGCTCCCGCGGGGACCGCCGGCAGGGCCCTGTCCATTTGCTTGCGGAGCCCCTCCGTGCGCTCCAGCCGCTGCTGATGCTCGGCCGGCGTCAGCACTTCCAGGGCGTTCCCCTCCGGCCGCACCCCGGTCAGCGCTTCCAGCACCGGCTGCCACTGCTCCTGTTCGAGCGGGACCGGCCGGCCCAGGTCGAAGCGCACACAGCGTCCGTCCCGGCAGGCCGCCAGCAGCCCGTGGCCGTCGGCAGTGAACGCCAGGCCCACCGGCACGCTGCGCAGCGGCAGACCCGGGCCAATCGGCGTCAGGGTTTGAGCGTCCAGCAGCAGCACCGTTCCTTCCTCTCCCGACACGGCCAGGCTGCTGCCGTCCGGACTGTATGCCAGCAAATGGATCGGCCGGCCCAGGCTGGCTTCTGGACCCAGCCGCTGCCGGGTCTGGAGGTCCCACTGCCAGACCCGGCCCTGAGTGGAACCCAGCGCCAGCCGCCGGCGGTCGGGACTGAAGCTCCATTCATAGCCGGGCATGCGCTCGATCCGCCAGCCGGCCAGCACTCCGAGGTCAATGGGCGCCGGCAGGCCGGCGGCCTCCAATCGGCCGGGATGGTTGAAACCCCAGCTCCGGAGCCTGCCGCTGTCCCGCTCCACAGTGGTAAACCCGGGCCCCTGGCGATCAGGAATCAGGATCGGGGCATCCGCCATTGGAAACAGCTCGGTGATCGGCTGGGCGGTCCGCACGTCCCAGAAGCGCAACCCCGGCTGATTGCCCCACCCTTCCCGGACACCCACGAGCAGCTGGGTGGCATCGGGGCTGAACAGCAGCCGGGTAATCGGACCCGGCTGGCGAAGGACCGTGATCTGCTTCGTGGCCAGGTCCACCAGGTGGACTCCCGCCACGTGGCCGATCGCCAGCTTGCTCTCATCCGGACTGAACTGAAGGAAGTGGATGAAGCGGGGAATCTCGATGGGCGGAAGCCGGGGCTGACCCGTCCGGGCGTCATGGACCCGAACGACCGGGGAGAAGTCCGGGACGCGATCCGCCGCCAGCGCGACCAGCCGGCCCGAGGGGCTAAAGAGACCAAGGCTGTCGCAGTCGGGCATGGGTGCCCCGAGCAGCCGATTGTCCCGGGTCGCGGTCAGCCGGGCGTGCCTGCGGGGCCACTGGAAGCTTTTGCCCAGCAGGACCGTCTGGCGATCCGGGCTGAAGGCCGCCTCACCAAACGAGGCCCGCTGGCCCTCGGCGGAGATCCCGTTGTGGCCTGACCCCTCGCCGGCCTGGCGGACGGTCAGCCGGCGCGGAAACTCGAACAGTTGCCACAGCGGTTCGACGTCGGAACGGAACAGGCAGTGCCTGCTGTCCTGGCTCACCAGGAGCGAGCCGTTGGGGTACTTCAGGCTGGCTCCCGGCAGGCACGGGCGCTGGGTCGCCAGGTCGTACCAGCGCAGCCGATGATCGACTCCCACGGTGGCCAGGGAGCGACCGTCGGCCGACTCCTGGTAGGAATACGGGAGCCGAGAAAGGCGAGGGGCCGACCACGGGGCCGCCAGGGCCCGGCCGCTGCGACTGTCCCACAGCCCGAAGGTGAGGCCGTTCAGGCCAAAAGACCCCTGCAACGTGTTTCGCTGAGGGAACAGGTCCGGCGGACGCAGGGCCGCTTCGGGTACGACCCAGCCGTTCGGCCCTTCCACCGGCTTCCCGGTCAGACCGTCCTGAACCTCGACCCTTCCCCCCAGGTGGAGAAGCAACCAGTAGGGGTACACGTCCTTGTCGGCCAGGAGATGCCGTATTGCAGTTAAGGGAGCCCGGCAGCCGGGACCAAGGGTCTTGCCGGTCCGGAGGTCCCACACCCGGCAATCGTAGTCCTCCCCTGTGGACGCCTCGCGCCAGAGCAGGGGAGGATTGGAGCGGAGGGTCAGCAGGTACGGCCTGGCGTAGAGATCTTCCTCCGCCGCCTTGCGGTCCAGGCGATCGACCAGATCGCCAACGATCGGTTTGGCCGTCAAACGATCAAAGACCTTGTAGACGTAGCCATCCGGATGGTTGGTCCGGGTGACCACCCATTGACCGTCCGAGCTGCAGGCCATCAGCCGGCTTCCCGGAAAGGCTTGCGGCGGTCCCAGTTGCCGGCCGGTCGCTGGATCGTGGAGGAAAAGCTGATTGCCCGCGAAGCGCACCACCTGCCCTGCGGGGAGAAACCCCCAGGCACGGTCCTCGGGTGCGTTGGTTCGGGTCCAGCGGAGCCGGGGCAGGTACAGGAGCCAGGTTTCGAGATTGAGCCGGATCAGCCGGCGGAGGTCGTGGGCCTGCTCGGGCGCTTTCTCCCAGGCCCGGAGCATCAGGAACATGCCCTGGTCCACCTGGCCCGCTTCCGCCAGCGCCTGGCCCGCTGCCAGCTGCAGCTCGGCCGCCTGCTGGTCGGAAACCCGCTTCGCCTCCTGGGCCTCCCGGGCGGATCGCTCCGAGGCCCGGCGTGCGACCTCCTCGCGGGCAAGGGCTTCCTTGGCCTGGGACTCACGCACTCCCGCCGCCAGCCCAAAGTAGGTCGAGAAGCCGGTGCCCCCCAGAAGCGACAGCAGCAGGAAGCAGAGCAAGGCGGCCGGGAGCGGGTGCCGGCGCGCCCGAGCGCCAGGCGCGCTCGGCCGTGCCAACCGGGCGGGCACGGATGGGCCGGCCTTCCAGCCAGGCTTCAAGGTCGTCGGCCAGGTCGGCAGCGCGGAGGTAACGCCGCCGCGGCTCTTTTTCCAGGCATTTGCGGCAGATCAGCTCCAGATCGCGCGGCACGCCGCGCCGCAGACGGGAGAGCGGCGGCGGAGTCGTGTCCCGGACGTGCAGGAGAATGCTGACCGGCGTGTCGCCCTCAAACGGCGTCCGGCCCGCCAGGCACTCATAGAGGAGAACCCCCAGGGCGTAGACGTCGGCCGCGGGGCCCACCGGGGTCTGGCCGAAGCCGGCCTGCTCCGGGGCCATGTAGTGCGGCGTGCCGAGGGTGGCGCCCGTGGGCGTCAGGCTCCGGTTGACGTCCACCTGCTTGGCCAGGCCGAAGTCGGTGATCTTCAGGGTGCCATCGCGGGCCAGCAGGACGTTGGCCGGCTTGAGGTCGCGGTGGATGATGCCCTGGGCGTGAGCGATCTCCATGGCCCGGGCCATGGTCCGGATGATCTGGGCGGCCTCGCGGAGCGGCAGGGGGCCCTGGGCCAGCCGGGCCTTGAGACTGCCGCCCTCGACGTACTCCATCACCAGGTACGGCTCGACGTGGCGGTTCGGCAGCTCGATCGTGCCGACCTCGTACACCTGCACGAAGTGCGGATGATTGAGCCGGGCCAGCAGCTCCCCCTCCATCAGGAAGCGCACCCGCTCCTCCGTCCCGGCCAGGCCGCCGGTCAGGATCACCTTGACGGCCACCGGCCGGCTCAAAGACGTCTGCACCGCCTGATACACAATCCCCATGCCGCCCCGGCCCAGCTCTTTCAGGAAGCGATACCCTTGCAGGGGAAGCGGTTGCGGATCCTCCGACGATTCGATTGGCCCCCAGGCGGGCTCCGTGCGGGCCTCGGGCTTGTTCTCGGGCTGGCCCGGCCCAGCCGGCGGCTGACGCAGGCGCGGATCAGGGGATCGGTTTCTGTCTCCAGCTCTTGCACGCAGGCTTCACAGGCCGGACATGCTGCGAGATGCCCGTTAAGATCGTCCTCCCGCTTGGGAGAGAGTTTCCCCTGGAGAAGGTCACGCAGTTCTGCGCGAAGGGCAGGTTGGCCTGGCGGTCATGGCAACGAATCCCCATGCTTTCCCCGGTGCAAGGCTGTGGTTATTGTCGAGCCCGGTGCAGCGAATTGCAAGGCGCCCTTGACTTCGGAAGGATGCAGGATGAATTAAACCACGCATGACACGGATGACACGGATAAAGACAACAGGCCATTCTTTATCCGTGTCATCCGTGTCATCCGTGGTTTAATTCTCTCCATTCATCCTTCACGCTTTCCGAGAAGGAGGTCGGCGGCATGCAACCTGAACAGTCCCCCGAGCCCAGCCGTTCCACCGACAGTCGGCGGACCTCGCGGAGCTTGCTGGCCCGGGCGCGCAACAATGAGCCGGACGCCTGGCAGCGGCTGACCGTGCTCTATGGTCCGCTGGTTCGGTTCTGGTGCCGGCGCGGCAGCGTGGCCGACCAGGACGTCGATGACGTGGTGCAGGAGGTGTTCACGACGGCGTTCTCGTCCCTGGCCGGTTTTCGTCACACCGAGGCGACCGACACGTTCCGCGGCTGGCTCAAGGGGGTGACGCGGAACCGGATGCTGGAACATTTCCGGCGGGTTCGCCGGCACGTCCCGGCCACGGGAGGCTCGACGGCCCAGGGGATGATTCTGAACCAGCCCGATCCCCAAATCGAGACGGACGCGGAAGAAGAGCAGCTGGCCGGCCAGCTGTATCAGCGGGCCCTGGAGCTGATCCGGGGGGAATTCGAGGCACGCACCTGGCAGACCTTCTGGCGCAGCGTCGTCGAGGGCGTGCCGACCGCAGTGGTGGCAACGGAACAGGGCGTCTCTCCGGCCGCGGTCCGCCAGGCCCGGACTCGGATCCTGCGCCGGCTCCGCGAGGAAGTGGGGGAACTCGACATTGCCCGGTCCGGCTGATGCTTGAGCTCGTCAGAAGCCTGCATTGGGCAAGAGCTTTGGTGGAGAGCCAACAAAGACCAGCCGCCTCTCCTCAAAAACCGCATAGCGCACGACCAGAGGCGGTATCGCGCCGTTGTAAATCTGGCCATTTTCCTGTTTCAGGTTGATTTCAGGCTCACCGAACTGCGGATAGATGCGGAGTCGGCGTTCCAGCTCCTTCAAGACCGCCAGAAAGGCGTCTTTTTGACCGGCTGCTTGAGCCCTGGCGGTGAATTCCCGAAGTGTCGCCAGGACAATGCCCGAATAGGCCACTCGATAGGGGACCGGGGGCGGATCAGTCACGGGGATTTATTTCCTGTTCCAACTCGCGGATGAGATCCTTCAACTCGGGCAAGCCAGCCCGCTCGGCTTCCCGAAGTTCAGCGAGAAACTCCGTCTCATTAAAAGTCTGCCGCATCTCCTGAAGGATTTCAGGGGGAGTGGGATAGTGAATCCAGCTTGCCACTTCCGGCGGTGGCGGCGGTTTCTCCACAGGGCCTTGCCGTTGCTGGGCGGTGCCGTTCTTCATGGCACGTCCGCAGGTCGGGCAAGCTGTGGCCTCAGGAGGAGTCGATTTCCCGCATTCGGGACAGGGCGTATTGGTCATGGCCGGTTCCTCCAGGGCGGCTCGACCGGGCTGCCGGAGGGTAGCCAAGTTCCGCCATCTGATTGGGAGGCGTTGATGATCTTCTTGCAGCTACCACTCCGCTGCACTGGCTTCGGATCATTTTAGCTCGGCGCCTTCCCGGCAGCAATGTTGACTCCATTCATTTCCCGGCCAGGATGTGCATGATGTCCCCATCCTGAACGACGTACGTCTTCCCCTCCAGCCGGTAGACCCCATGCTGCTTGGCCTCTTTCATCGACCCGACGCGCTGGAAGTCCTGGTAGCTGACCACCTCGGCCCGCACGAAGCCATCGGCCAGGTCCGTGTGGATCTTGCCGGCCCCGGTGACGGCGTCGGCTCCCTTCGGTATGCCCCAGGCCCGGCACTCGTCCTCGCCGACGGTGAAGAACACCTGCATCCCCATGCCGTGAAAGATGGTCTGCAGCGCCTTGTCGTGCGTCAGTTCGTCCACGGCGCGGTCGCCCAGGAAGTCCTTGACAAAGACCTCGCGCTCGTCCTCGGGCAGGTCCTCCAGTTCCAGTTCAAACCGCGCCGGGGCCTGGACCGCGTTTGGTGCCAGGGCCAGCAGGTTCGGCGGGATCGGCTGGCCAATCCGGTCCTCGCTGACGTTGAGCAGGACGCACTCCGACTTCAGCGTCAGCAGCTGGAAGCTGCGAATCGCTTTGTCGTCCTCGTCACTCAACCCGAGCGTCTTGGGCGACACATTCTGCTCCAGGACGGCGTCGATCCGCTCCAGCAGGGCGAGTTCCTTCTCGTCCTGCTCCTTCAGCTTGGCAGGCCGGGGTTTCTTGATCTGGTCCTTGAGCTTGGAGATGCGGTTGGAGACAATCTCCATGTCGGCGAAGACCAGCTCCTCACGAAAACGCCGCAGCTGATCGACCGGGTCGGGCTCGCTGAAGCCGTTGAGGACCACCAGCAGCCCGTCAGCCACGCGAAAGACGGCGAGACGGCGTGGGTTGTCGCGACGCTCGGTCGAGGAGACACCCTGCGTGTCCAGGAAATCAAGATCGGCGGGCGTGGTCTTCTTGGGGTTGAACTTGGCGGAGAGCCAGTCCAGACGGGAGTCGGGCACCTTGGCGTTGCCCGACTGGCCCATCATGGCCTTGGCCGGGTCCGGCTTGACCCCGGTCAGCCAGTGGAACACCGTGCTCTTGCCCGAGCCTGCGAAACCGACCAGTCCGACTTTCATCAGCGCGATCCCCGGAAGGGAAAGGGTAAACGTTCGTTCCGTTTACTCTACCGCACCCCGGCGGTTCTGGCTACGGACGGACACGTGCAGAGATTGGTCGGTTCAGCGGCCGGTCTCTACACTGTGACCCTGGTGAGCCCCTCAGCCCGTGGCCGCAGGCGGCTCGCCTGCGTGCCAGCCAGCCAGCCAGCAGGCGAGCCGCCTGCGGCCACGGGCTGAGGGGCCGTCTCCTGAATGCGGAGAACCGATCCCGTGACGCGCCTCCTGATCATCGAAGACGAACCGAAGACCGCAGCCTATCTCTGCAAGGGGTTGACCGAGAACGGCTTCACGGTTGACGTGGCCCGCCAGGGAGACGACGGCTTGCATCTGCTCCGGACGGGCGGCTACGATCTGGCGATCCTTGACGTGATGCTTCCCCGGCTCGATGGTTGGGCGATCATCACGGCCCTGCGGCAGGAGGGGCAGCAGATCCCGGTCCTGTTCCTGACGGCTCGGGACAGCGTGGACGATCGCGTCAAGGGGTTGGAGCTGGGAGCGGACGATTATCTGGTGAAGCCCTTCGCCTTCTCCGAGCTGCTGGCCCGCGTTCGCACCCTGCTGCGCCGGACCCCGGCCCGCCACCTGGAGACGATCCAGGTCGGCGACCTGGAAATCGACGTGCTGCGGCACCGGGCCAGCCGGGGTGGGCAGCGGCTGGAGCTGACGCCCCGGGAGTTCGCCCTGCTCTCCCTGCTGGCCCGGAGGACTGGTGAGGTGCTGTCGCGGACCCTGATTGCCGAGCAAGTCTGGGACATGAACTTCGACAGCGATACCAACGTGGTTGACGTCCACGTGCGCCGGCTGCGGTCCAAGGTGGACGATCCATTCGACCGCAAGCTGATCCACACCGTTCGAGGAGTCGGGTATGTCCTCGAAGAGCGCCGAGGGGCCTGATCTGTTCCCCCGGCCGCGTCGGGCCTGGTCGCTCGCGGCCCGCCTGACCGCCTGGTATACGGGGTCCGCCTTCGCCTTGATCCTGGCCGTCACCGGTTTCCTCTACTGGGCGCTGACCCGCAGTCTCGACCGTGAGGACGATCAGCACCTTGCCGACAAGGTGCGCATCATCCAGACCGTCCTCAAGGAGCGGCCGGGCGACACGGCGGCGCTGCGCGAGGAAGCGGAGGAAGGCTGGGAAGCGAGCCGGCACGCCCAGATCGACGTGCGGATCGTCTACGTCCGCATCCTGGGTGAGGATGGTCGAGGTCCTGGTCGAAACGCCGGGCATGGCCAGGGAATTGCCTCCCACGTCGTTTCCGCTGCCCACTTCCGAGCCGGGTGTGGGAAGCAATCGGTTTTTCCCTGAGGGGAAAGCGTTCCGGGTCCAGGCCGTTCGCACCGCGGCTGCCTCCCCCAAACCCGTTGTGGTTCAGGTGGCGATGGATCGCAGCGAGGAGATCGAGCTTCTGGCCGAATATCGCAGGAACCTGTGGATCGGCCTGGGAACGGCCCTGGTTGTCTGCGCGATGGTCGGCTACCAGATCGCTCACCGCGGCATTCGCCCGATCCAGCGGATCACGGAGACGGCTCGCCGGATTCGCTCCACCAATCTCGACGAACGCATCAGCCCGGCCCGGTTGCCCGCCGAGCTGCTTGTCCTGGCCGATACGTTCAACCAGATGCTGGAGCGTCTGGAGCAGTCCTTTGCCCGGCTGTCCCGATTCTCGGCGGACATTGCCCACGAGCTGCGCACTCCGGTCAACAACCTGCGTGGCGAAATCGAGGTCGCCCTCGGTAGGCCACGCTCAGCGGACGAGTACCGGGAAGTCCTCGGCTCCAGCCTGGAGGAGTGCGGCCGGCTGGCGCGGATGATCGACAACCTGCTTTTCCTGGCGCGGGCGGAGAACCCCAGGACCCAGATCGATCGGGAGCGCTTCGACCTGGGGCAGGAACTGGCGGCCATCCGCGAGTTTTACGAAGCGTCGGCGACGGAGGCAGGCGTCCAGCTGGTGGTTGCGGTCCAGGAGCGCGTCCACGCGGAGCTGAACCGGCCCCTCTTTCAGCGTGCCGTGGGCAACCTGCTCGCCAATGCCATCGCCCACACTCCGAAGGGTGGCGCGGTGACGCTGAACGCATCCGGCGACGACCTTGCGACCCACGTGGAAGTGGCCGACACGGGTAGCGGCATTCCTGCGGAACATTTGCCGCACGTCTTTGATCGTTTTTACCGCGTGGACTCGGTGCGGACTTCCACAACCGGAAACGTGGGGCTTGGCCTGGCCATCGTCCGCGGCATCGTCGAACTGCATGGCGGCTCCATCGCGCTTGCCAGCGTACCGGGGCAGGGCACCCGGGTCACCATGACCTTTCCTCGGAAGATGACGAAACTGTAATCTGTCTGTCACGTTGCTGTCAGGAAGCGCTGGTACACTTTCTGTTGTTCCACTTCCGCGAAGTGCGGAGAACAGGAGGACGCCAATGGGACACCAAGCCAGCCAGCGCCCGCGACAAGGCTGTCGCCTCCGTGGGTTCACGCTGATCGAGCTGTTGGTGGTGATCGCCATCATTGCCATTCTGATCGGTCTGCTCCTTCCGGCCGTGCAGAGCGCCCGCGAAGCGGCGGCCCGGGTGCAATGTACCAACAACCTCAAGGAGATCGGCCTGGCGCTCTTGAACTACCACGACCAGGCGAAGTCTTTCCCGCCCGGCTACCAATCGAACGTTGCCGCCGACGGCAGTGACACTGGGCCCGGCTGGGGCTGGGCTGCGTTCATCCTGCCGCAGATGGAGCAACAAACCCTCTTCGCTTCCATCCAGTTCAGCCAGCCCATCGAGGCGCCAATCAATGCCGGTCCCCGCGTGACGACCATCAAGAGCTACCTCTGTCCCTCCGACTCGGCTCCTGCGACCTGGCCCGCCACGACGTACAACTCCGCGGGAACTGTCACCAGCACGATCTGTGACGTCGCCTCCGCCAACTACGTCGGCGTCTACGGCATCGGCGAACCGGGTGTGGATGGCGACGGCATCTTCTCTCGCAACAGTCACATTGCCATCGGCGACGTCACCGATGGGACCAGTCAGACGCTCCTGGTCGGGGAGCGGAACCACGGCCTGGCGCCGGCTACCTGGGTTGGAGCGGTCACCAACGCGGAACTGTACCCCTACAACAGCTCCAACTTTGTCCTGGGACACACCGGGGAAAGCAACGGTCCGGCCAATCCGGTTGACATCAATAACTTTGCGAGCCGGCACACTGGCGGCGTCAATTTCGTGTTTGCCGATGGGCACGTCCAGTTCCTGACGAACTCCGTGAGCCAATCGGTTTATCTGGCTCTATCCACCTGTGCAGGTGGCGAACCTTTGGGAGGAGGTTTCTGATGCGATTCCTTTCCGTGGCCCTGATCCTGGTGGTCCTGATCGCCGGCTGCGGCAAGGCGAAGAAAACGCCGCTGCCGTTTGACCAGGTTCCCGACAAGGTCCTGCAAGCCGCCCAGAAGCAGTTCCCGGACGTGACGTTTGACCGGGCCATGCGCGAGCGCAATGGCGATTACGAACTGATCGGCAAGGACAAGAACGGGAAGACGAAAGAGGCCGATTTCACTGCCGCCGGGCAATTTGTCGGAACGGATTGAGCAGCCTTCGACTCGATCTTTGCATTGGTCGCCCGACCCCGAATCGCGTATTACTCCTGTTGAAGACATCCCAAGTACGGGCGTTCTGAGGAAGGCCCCAGTTCAAAGGAGAAGCGATGTACACCACGGAGCAACTCAAGAAACTGCGGAAGTTTGGCGAACTGACCCCGAAAGCCTGGGAGGGTTTCCTGGCTTTCGACAAGGCGGTGATGGCCGACGGCGCCATCTCTGCGAAGGTCAAGGAACTGATCGCCGTCGCCGTGGCCATGACGACGCAGTGCCCCTACTGCATCGACATCCACACCAAGAAGGCGAAGGCGGCCGGCTGCACCGAGGCGGAGATCGCCGAGTCCGTGATGGTGGCCGCCGCCCTGCGCCGGCGGGGCCATCACCCACGGCACGCATGCGCTGGAATGAGCAAGGCCATTCCACAAGGAGGGAGTGAGAGCAGCGCTAACGCCAAGGCGAGCGGCGCGGCGTCAGCCCGCCGGTAGAAAGCCTTTACCGGCGGGCTGACGCCGCGCCGCTCGCCTTGCTGTTAGTGGTCTTTAATAGCCGCGGTAATAGGAATAGGGGTTGGCGTAAGGATTGACCGGATAGACGATTGGGTTCAATGGGTTCTGGACGTAGGGGTACTGGCCCGGGTTGAGCGGATTGCGCGGATAAGGCACAACGTTGACGGTGACGTTGGTGTTCCAGTTCGAGACGGACGGAGTGTAAATGGGTTGCTGATAGATCGGCGAAGGACAGATCGGTATTTGCGAAACGGGATTCTGCCAGAGGGGCAGGCGATTCCCGACAGGGCCATAGGGGATACGGCAGACACCGACGGAACTTGCCTGGTTGTAGCCGATGGGACTGTTCGCGTAGGCGGGCACACCAGAGGTCTGGCCGGGAAACGGCCTGAGATTCTGAGTGAAGGAGCGGTACTGTGCCGTGCCGGTCGCCGGGGTGGCCAGCGCCAGGACCAGTGTTGCCAGACCGAACGCTGCTCTGAACAGGTGGGTTTTCATGGTTGTCTCCTGAAGGTCGGTGCCCGGTTGAGTTCAGTAGAGGAACGCGGCTTTGGGCCTTGCTTGCGCGGACCCTGCTCAACAAATCGACTTTCGCTTCTTTGCGGCCTTGGAGCCGGGTCCTCACCTCCCGATCGCAACCTTGGGCAAGCCTTTTTGCAAGGCGGCCACGCCGCCATCGGTGACCAGGGTGTTTTCCAGCGAGAGGTTGCGCAGTCCTTTGAGCCCCTCGAGGTTGGTCAGCCCCGCATCGCCGATCGGCGTGAAGCCCAGTTGCAGCGTGTGGAGCTGGCTCAGGTGTTTCAGGTCAGCAAGTCCCTTGTCGCTCAAGCGCGTGTTGGACAGATCGAGCGTGGTCAGCTGGGACAGGTGCTTCAGGTGGGTCAGGCCCGCGTCGGTGAGTCGCGTGCTGCTCAGACCAAGAAGGGTCAGGTGCGGCACGTGCTCCAGGAAAGCCAGGTCGTGGTCGGCCACGCGCGTGTTGCCCAGGTTCAGCGCCCGCAAGTTGACCAGGCCCTTGAGCTGGCTCATGCCTTCGCCGAGGATCAGCGTGTTGCCCAGGTCCAGTTCGCGCAACTGTTTCAGCTCTTTCAAGGAGGCGAGGCCCGCGTCCGTGATGCGCGTGCCGAAGAGATTCAGCTCCTCCAGCGCCCTCAAGCCGCTCAGGTCGGGTAACCCGGCGTCGGTCAGGTGCGTCATGGGCAGGTCCAAGCGCTGCAATTGCTTCAGGGCCTGAAGAGACCCCAGCCCGCCGTCGGTGACGCGGGTATAGCCGACGTCGAGTTGTTTCAGCTGCTTCAGGGCCTGAAGGTGTTTCAGTCCCTGGTCGGTGACGCGGGTGCTTGCCAGGCTGAGGACGCGCAGCGACGGCAAGCCCTGGAGAAGGGCCAGTCCCTTGTCGGTGACGCTGGTCGCGCTCAGGTGAAGCACCTCCAGGTCCTTGAGGTCCTTGAGCAGTTCGAGGTCATGATCGGTGACCCGGCTGCCGTTGAGATTGACCTGGACCAGGGGCTTGCCGGGCCGGCGTGCATCCTGCTCGTACGTGCCCTTCAGGTTGCGGATGGCCTCCATGATGCGCTTGTCGGCGGCCTCATCCGCGTGTACGGTCAGGGCCCCCGCGGACCACCAGAGGATCCCAGCTGCCAGGACGATTTCTACTTCTCGTCTCATGACTTCTCCTTCGCATGCTCGGTGTGGGAGGACTTTCCAGGAATCGACCTGTCCGTTGCGTGCTTTTTTAGCAAGAAACGGCACGGAGAAAAGGTCAATTGACCGGGCCATCGTGTATACTGGCGGAGGAAAAGCACCCGGCACTCCGCGACCCAGGACGTCAGTCCTGGGCGGTCTGGGAGATCAACCACTTGCTCAACAACCTCCGCCTGGAACGACCGCTGGCCGTCCTTGACCTGGAAACCACCGGCACGGACCCGCAGAAGGACCGCATCGTCGAGGCCAGCATCCTCAAACTCTGGCCCGCCGGCCGGCAGGAGCGGTACACGTGGCGGGTCAATCCGGGCGTGCCGATTCCGCTGGGGGCCACCGCCATCCACGGCATCCGCGACAGCGACGTGGCCACCGCACCGCGCTTCGAGCAGGTGGCCGATGCCCTCCTGGCGTTCCTGGAAGGCTGCGACCTGTGCGGCTTCAACCTCAAGCGCTTCGACCTGCGCATGCTCTACGTCGAGTGCGGGCGGGTCGGCCGGACCCTGCCGCTGGAGGGCCGGGCGATCGTGGATGCCATGGAGATCTTTCACCGCTGCGAGCCGCGGGACCTGGCCGCGGCGGTGCGCTTTTACCTGGGTCGGGAGCATCAGGGGGCGCACTCGGCCGAGGCGGATGCCGAGGCGACCGCCGAGGTGCTCGACGCCATGCTCGCTCGCTACGGCGATTTGCCCCGGAACGTCCCCGGCCTGCACAAGCATTTCAAGGAGGCCAACGCCCTTGACTCCGATGGCTGCTTTGTGCGCGTCGAGGGGCAGATCCGCTTCGCCTTCGGCAAGTATCGCGGTCAACCGCTGGAGGTGATTGCCGCCACCAAGCCGGATTACCTGGAGTGGATGCTGAACCAGCCCTTCCTCGATGATACCAAGCAGGTCGTGCGGGCGGCTCTGGAGCGCGCCAGGGCGGCTGCCTCCTCGCCGCGCCCCACCGCGGAGACGGGGCGGAGCGTCCAGGGATAGGGTCTTGCCGTGACGTGCAGCTCAGCAGGCCGGCCACCTCGCTTGATTCTGGCATGGATCTTGCATGGAAAATACCACGGTGTTTTCTTCCTTGTACAGAGGATGCGTTGCGCTCTTTGCGCAGAGATAACGTGTCATGACTAAATCCCTGCTGGATACGCTGTCAATCACTTCCGAAAAGGGGCGTGCTTCCGTCTCGGTTCCCTGGGAACACGCCAATGATCTGTACACCTATCTGAACACCCGGGGCTACCCGGCAACACTCTGGCTGGATTCGAGCAGCCACAAGGCCTGGCTTGAACTCTGGGAGAACGTGAATCCGAAGGAGGCCCTGGCCAGCCTGGACGAGTTGCCCCCCGATGAATCGACCTGGGTGATCCTCTCCAGCCGCACCATCGACCGGAGATGAAGTTGCTCCGGATTCGCTCACTTGGTGTGCGGCGCACGTGCGGAACCGCACTCGGTCTGGTGGCACGGTCAGGAGACCGTGCCACAACCCGCCCCGGATGGACGCTCTCCGGGTGTTGGGAAGAGACGGTCTCAATTTTGAGAAGTGCGCTTCTCACTCGGGGGCCGGGAGGCCCCGAGATAGGGATCTTCCGTTCACTTTCTGGCTGTCCGAATCTTCGGTCTGGGCGGTGCCTTCATGCCGTCGCCCAGGTAAAATCCCGGCTGCGTCGGCTGGTTGTAGCCCACGTTCTGCCAGGCCACGCTCAACCGATACTGCGGGTCGTGCATCAGCGTGTACATCCGGTGCTCCGTGGGGATGGTGCTGACGTAAATCCGCAGCTCCTTGTTGTCGGCCGAGCGCCAGATCACCTCCTCGCGCCAGTCGCCCAGGATGTCGGCACACAGACAGGGCGTGGCCTTGGTCCCGTTGTTGGAGGCGCAGCCGGTCGCGGACAGCAGCGTCGTTTCCCGGCTGTTCTGCCAGTCCCACTTGCTGATCGTGGTCCGGTCGAGGACCTCGCGGAGCAGGTCGCCGTCCCACCAGACGCCGAAGTTGCAGGAACGCGGCTTGCGGTCGGAGATCTTCTCGCCCTTGACGTTCCAGACGCCCGCCAGCCCGGGCCCCGACGCCCATGACTCGCAGCCGCGATGGCGTGGGTCGATGTCCATCGCAACGCCCCGGCCCACGTCCGGCGACGGCTTGCCCCACAGCACCTTGCCTGTCCGAGCATCGCGGAACGAGACGCCGAATTCGTGCTTTGGCCGTTCGTGGATGTTGAACACCTCCAGCCCCGGTCGATCCGGGTCCATGTCCGACAGGTGCAGCGCATCGCCGTGACCCAGGCCGGTCGAATACAGCCCCTTGCCGTTCGAGCTGATACAGCACGCCCCATAGATGATGTCGTCCTTGCCGTCGCCGTCCACGTCGCCGACGGTGAGGCTGTGGTCGCCCTGCCCGCGATAGGCCCGGTTGCCGGGAGTGCCGTCATCGCTGTCGAAGGTCCACACCGGGGTCAGCTTGCCGTCGCGCCAGTTCCACGCAGCCAGCACCGTCCGCGTGTAGTAGCCGCGGCACATCACGACGCTCGGCCGTTCCCCGTCCAGATAGGCCACGCAGGCCAGGAAGCGATCGACGCGATTGCCGTAGGTGTCGCCCCAGTCGCCCACCTTGCCGCGCGGCGGCACGTAATCGACCGTGGCCAGGGCCTTGCCGGTCCGGCCGTCGAAGACGGTCAGGTACTCGGGGCCGGTCAGAACGTAACCGTCGGCGTTGCGATGGTCCGCACCGGTGACGCCGATCACGTTGCCCATTCCGTCCACGGTGCCGTCCGCTGTTTTGCACACCACCTCCGCCTTGCCGTCGCCGTCGAGGTCGTAGACCAGGAACTGCGTGTAGTGGGCCCCTTCGCGGATGTTCTTGCCGAGATTGATGCGCCACAGGAACGTACCGTCCAGCTTGTAGGCCTCCAGCTTCGTCTCACCCGTCGTGCCTTTCTGGGAATTGTCGCGCGGCCGCATTTCCTGTTTCAGGACGATCTCGTACTCGCCGTCGCCGTCCAGGTCGCCGACGGAGGCGTCGTTGGGCGTATGGCCGGGAAGTGTCTTCAGGGGAATGGCAAGATAGCCGCGCTCGGGCGGATTGGCCGGCAGCTGGAAGAGCTTGCTCGCCGGCTGTTCCTTGCCGGCCAGGACCGGGCGGACCGAGTAAGCGTTGGCCTTGCTGAGGTCGGCGCTCTCGTCGGCGAAATGGGTCGCTTTCCTCAATGGCTCCCGGTTCAGCTTCACCGGGTCGCCGCCGTTGGTCGAGCGGTAAACGTTGAAGGTGATCTCGTCCGGGTCGGTCCCGAACAGCCGCCAGCTGAGATGGACCTTGCCATCCCGGGGGATCGCCACCAGGCCCCGGCCCAGCTGCTCCATCTGCCGGGCCGCGGGTTCTGCCGGTCCCGCCGGCAACAAGGGCAGGAGCGAGGCGGTCAGGAGCACAAGCAAGGCTCGAAGAAGGAAACGCATGGTTGGATCTCCCCAGGGCCCAGGCAGTTCGCGGCAAAACCGTGTCTCTTCCCTTTTAACCCCTGTCGAGACGTTGAGTCACAGTCCCGGCGCGGAAAGGGCAAACATCCCGCAATCCTGTCCCCCCCGGCTCACGACCCTCGCCATCTCTCCCAGAGGAGAAGGGCCTCCTCGACCGAAACCTGAAATCATTGCATCCGCGGAGGGCTGCCCCGCTGGGGAGTGAGGAAATGCACCAAGTCAGAGACACACGTGTGTTCGTCCTTGTCGCCGATCCGGAGCCGGCCATCCTGCGGTTCCTGTCGTGGGGGTTGGCTTTCCACCGCTATTGTGTCCTTCCCGCCGCTTCGCTCCTGGACGCGGTCGAGCTTTTCCGCTCACGCATGGACGTGATCGACCTTGCCCTGGTTGACCAGGCTCCTCCCCTGCTGGACGGGGCGGCGACCCTGCGCGCGTTGCTCCAGCTGAAGCCGACCCTGCGGTGCGCCGTCATGGGCAGTACGGTCATGCACGACAAAGCCCGGCTGCTCGCGGCCGGTGCCGCGTGTCTCCTTCCCAAGCCGTTCGGCATGACGGACGCCGTCTGGTGCCTGCGGAACCTCCACAAGGAGGTCCTGGCCGCCAGCACACCCTGGCGGTAGAACACCCCCAGGGGGACTCCATGTTTGCCGTGGCGGCCGAAGTTGTACAGTTAGGTTTACGAGCCGGGGCGGTCGCGTTCCACGAGGTTTGCATCGGGCCCAGAAGTTCCGCCTTGCGAGACGCGATCCTCCAGCAAGCCACGGCCTGCCGTTCCCACTTCGCCGATCCTGCCGCGATCCGCTCCTCGGAGGTTGTCCGGCCGTTTCACGACGTCCTGCGCCGCGTCGGTGCCAACCCGCGCCGCGAACAGAACTCGGTCGAGCGCTTGCTGACCTTCGCCTTCAAGAAAGGCGACCTGCCCGCGATCAACTCCCTTGTGGACGCCTACAACCTGGTTTCCCTCCGCTCCGGCCTGTCGCTGGGAGCGCACGACCTTGACCGGGTCGCCTTGCCGGTCACGCTGCGTCTGCTGTCCGGCACGGAATCCTTCCGACCGCTGGGCAGCAGCGAGCTGGCTGCGGCCACCGTCGGCGAGTTCGGCTACGTGGATGGGCAAAACCGTCTGCTGTGCCGGCTGGACGTGGTGCAGGCCGACTTCAGCAAGGTGACCGAGGCAACGCGGAACGTCTTGCTGATCGTGGAAGGCACGGCAAGCCATACCGGCGAACTGCTGCGCCGCACGGTGGAGGACGTGATCGCGGAGGTGGTCAGGCATTGCGGCGGGAGGGCGGAGGTCGTGGCCTGGCCGGATGTCTTTTGAGGTTCCCACCATGACGCTGCACGATGATTCCCGTGGGTGCGCTGCGCGACCCACGGCTGAGCTATGCAACCCCTTCGGGGTAGAAAACCGGGCCGCCGTTGTCTTTACCCCGAAGGGGTTGCATAACCCAGCCGTGGGTCGCGCAGCGCACCCACGGGGGAGTAGCCTTCGCGTAGTCACCGTGCTTGCATTTCTGACCCTGGCGGCGCTGACTCCGCTTGCCCTGCCCGGCAAGGATTCGCCGCCTCTGCCGCCGGGGACCCCGCCCCCGGTGCCGCCGGAGGAAGCGAAGAAGACGCTGCAAGTGGCCAAAGGTCTGGAGGTCCAGCTGCTCGCTCACGAGCCGATGGTCCGGCAGCCGGTCTGCATCAGTTTCGACGACCGGGGCCGGCTCTGGGTGCTGCAATACTTGCAGTTTCCGAACCCTCAGGGGCTCAAGCCGGTGGAGGTCGATCAGTATCTCCGCACCCGCTACGACCGGATGCCGGAGCCGCCGCCGAAGGGGCCCAGGGGCGGCGACAAGATCATCATCCTGGACGATCGCGACGGACAGGGCCGCTATCGCAGGTCGAAGGAGGTCATCTCGGGGCTGAACCTGGCGTCCGGCTTCGCCCTGGGGTACGGCGGCATTTACGTGGTGCAGTCCCCGTACTTGCTTTTCTACCGCTTCAAGCCCGGCACCGACGAGCCGACCGGCGACCCGGAGGTGCTGCTCAAGGGCTTTGGCATGGAGGACGCCCACGCCTTCGCCAACTCGCTGACCTGGGGGCCCGACGGTTGGTTGTACGGGGCCCAGGGCAGCACGGTGACCGCGAAGATCCGGGGCATCGAGTTTCAGCAGGGCATCTGGCGCTATCACCCACCAACCAAACGGTTCGAGCTGTTCGCCGAGGGCGGCGGCAACACCTGGGGCATCGACTTCGACCGGCACGGCCAGCTGTTCGCGGGCGGCAACACCACCGAGCCGCTCTGTCATCACGTTCAGGGAGCCTACTACCTCAAGAGCTTCGGCAAGCACGGGGCCTTGCACAACCCCTACTCGTTCGGCTACTTCAATGCCGTCAAGCACAGGGGATTCCTTGGAAGTGCCCTGACCGGCGGCTTCGTCATCTACCAGGGCGGGTTGTTCCCGGAGCGATTCAATGATGCCGTCATTTACCCCAACCTGCGCGTCAACGCCATGCGCGTCAGCCGGCTCCAGCCGGAAGGATCGACGTTTGTGACGCAGTTCCAGGAGGATTTCATCGTTTCGAGCGATCGCTGGTTCCGGCCGGTCAAGAGCCTGGTCGGCCCCGATGGTGCGCTCTACGTCGGCCGACTGGTACGACTACAACATCAGCCACACCGACCCGAAGGACCGCAGCAAGTGGTATCAGCCGAGCCGGGACACCGGCCGCATCTGGCGGGTAGTGCCGGAAGGGACAAAGCCGCGGGCGGACGGCAAATGGCCGCTGAGCAAGCTCTCCAGCGACGAACTGGTGGATCTGCTGAGACACCCCAACGCCTGGTACGCCCGGGAGGCCCGCCGCATTCTGATGGAGCGGTGCGATCCGACGATCTGCCCGCGTCTGGTGAAGATGGTCCGCGAGGAAAAGGACAGCAGGCTCGCCCTGGAGGCGCTGTGGGCCCTGTACGTCAGCGGCGGCCTGACCGACGACCTGGCGCTGCGGTTGCTCGACCACCCGATCGATCACGTCCGGGCGTGGACCATCCGGCTGCTGGGCGACCGGCACGCCTGCGTGCGCTCCGGCCGGCAGGCCGGCCTGCGCTTGGAGGTTCCCCGCGCTTTCGGCGAGCGGCTGGTGGACCTGGCGAAGCGCGAGCCCAGCCCGACGGTCCGCAACCAGCTCGCATGTACTTGCAAGCGCCTGGATGGGCCTGTTGCCCTGCCCATTGTCGAGCAGTTGCTGGGCCGAGCGGAGGACGTATCCGATCCGCACGTCCCGCTGTTACTGTGGTGGGCCATCGAGGACAAGGCCCTCTCCGACCGGGAGCAGGTGCTGAAGCTCGTTGGCACGGCCGAGGCCTGGAACCGGCCGATCACGCGGACCACCATCGTGGAACGGCTGGCACGTCGCTATCTCGGCGAGGGGAAACCGGAGGCTTTTGCCGCCTGTGCCCGCCTCCTCCGGCTGGCGCCGACGCCGGTGGAGCGCGAGCGGCTGATCCGGGCGCTGGAACAGCAGATGGAAGGCCTGCACTTCGACAAGGCCCCGGAGGCGCTGGCGACGGTCCTGAAGCCGCTGCTGGAGCAAGAACAACCGAGTTCCGCACTGGTCCGGCTGTCGCTCCGTCTCGGTCTGGACAGAGCCGGACCGCTGGCCCTGGCCCGGACCGCCGACAGGCGCCTGAAGGCCGAGGAGCGGGCCGATTTCATTCGCACCCTGGGTGAGCTGAGCCGGCCGACGTTCTTGCCCGCCCTGCTCGGGTCGCTCGGCGGCGATGAGCCGGTCCCGGTGCGCTCGGCGGCCCTGCTGGCCCTGCAGCGGTACGAGACCGCCGAGGTTGCTGTCCGGATCGTCGAGCAGTATCCGAAGATGCCGGCCGTCCTGCGGGACAAGGCGCGAGACGTCCTTGTCAGCCGGCCGGCGTGGGCCGCCCGGGCGCTCACGGCGGTGGAAACGGGCGTTGTCTCGACCAAGGATTTCAGCCTGGAGCAAGTCCGCCGCATCTTGCTCCACAAGGACGCGAAGCTCAACGAGCGGGCGGAGAAGCTCTGGGGGCAGGTCCGGCCGGCGACCAGCCGGGAGAAGCAGGGCCGAATCCTGGCCGTGTCCCAGGTGCTGCGCAAGGGGGAAGGCGATGCGGTCCGGGGCAAACCGCTGGTGGTCAAGCACTGCCTGAACTGCCATCAACTCTTCGGCGAGGGCGCGAAGATCGGTCCCGACCTGACGGCCGTGGATCGGAAAAACCTGGAGGTGCTGCTGCCCAACGTCATCGACCCCGGCGCGGTCATCCGCGAGGGCTTCCAGCAGTACGTTGTGACCACGGCGGATGGCCGGGTGCTGACGGGACTGCTGGCCGAGAACACCAAGGAACTGGTCACGGTCCTCGACGCCAAGGGCGTGCGGACGACCATCCGGGCGAAAGAAATCGACTCGCTGGTACGAGCGGAAACGTCCCTGATGCCGGAGGGCATACTGGACCCGCTCTCGGACCAGGAGCTGCGGGATTGCTTCGCGTATCTGCGTTCCGAGCCAGCGAAGCGCTGAGAGCGTTCGGAAGAAATGGCGAGCGGCGCGGCGTCAGCCCGCCGGTGCGGCCAATACCGGCGGGCTGACGCCGCGCCGCTCGCCATTTCTTCCGAACGCTGTAAGGGAGTCAGCTCACAGGCGGCTCGCCTGTGGGCTGGTTCTGTTCCCCAGGCCGGTCCCGCGAGCCAGCCATTCAGGCGCTGACAAGGACCTCCGGCGTCCAGGGCAAGGTGGGTACGTATCCCTCGACCTTGCGGACTTCCAGGAGAGTGTTTAACCGGGTGATGGCGAGGATGTCCTGCAGTGTCGCCGAGACGTGGGACAGGAGCAGCCGGCCGCCGTGCGCTTGCAGTTTCTTGTGCAGGAGAACCAGCTGCCCCAGCATCCCCGCCGTGAGGTACTCCACCCCCGCCAGGTTCAGCACCAGCACGCGCGGCTTGTGTTTCTCGAACACGGCCAGCAGCTGCTGGGCAAGGCCCTCGTAATCGGGATACTGCAACGCCTGGAAGCGGACAAAGCAGGTGATCGTTTTCCCGCTTCCCTCGCTCGATTCCAGATAGCTGTGACAGATCGGCAACGCCATGACTGACCCCTCTCGATCATAAGCCGCAGAACGCCGGCCACGTGTGAGTGCAAGATAATCTGGGAAAGATGGGAAGTTCAAATGGATTCAGCAAGGTTTGGAGGGTTCCTTGCCGGCTGGGAAGTCAGGACAGGCACAGGCCGCGCAACCCAACAACTCGGCATTGCCGGAGTTGGTGTGTGGTCGGGTCGAAGTGCCAGGGATATGCTCTCTGCAATGGTCACAGTCTTTGTCCCCTGCGCCGGAAAGCGTCGCATGCTGATTACACCGGAACGGAATCGCAACAACCAGGTCCAGGCGCTGGTTGCAGCCGGGCTGCTGGCCCTGGTCGTGACCGTTGCGGGCTTGCTGTCTCCGCTGCTGCTGTTGGGCCTGCTGTTGTGTCCGCTGGTCTGGTACTGGGCGCGCGGCGCACCTTGCACCGTCTCGCGGTGATGCGTCGGCCTTTCCCGCCACCGTGGGAAACGATCCTGCAAACCCACGTCCGCTTCTTCCGGGCGCTGGACGAGCCGCAGCGCGAGCGCTTCCGTCAGATGGTCAAGGTCTTCCTCGACGAGGTGCGGATCACCGGCATCCGCACCGAGGTCGATGACACCGTCCGCGTGCTGGTGGCGGCCAGTGCGGTGATACCCGTTTTCGGCTTCCACGACTGGGAGTACCATCGCCTCGGCGAGGTGCTGATCTATCCGGCGTCGTTCGATCACGGCTACCACACCGAGGGCAAGGCGGACGAGAACGTCCTGGGTCTGACCGGTTTTGGGCACCTGAGCGGCGTCATGGTGCTGTCCAAGCCGGACCTGCTGAACGGCTTCGACAACCCGGCCAGCAAGGACCACGTCGGCGTTCACGAGTTCTCGCACCTGGTCGAGGCCGAGGCGGAACGCAACGGGCTGTCGGCCGAGGTGCCCTGGCCGGTGGTCAAGCAGTGGGTGCAGTTTGTCGGCCGGGAACTGGCCCATCCGTCGAAGACTGATGCCTTTATCAACGAATATGCCTACACCAACGAGCATGAGTTCTTCGCCGTCCTGGCGGAGTACTTCTTCAAGTCGCCCGACCTGCTCAAGCACAAGGACCCCAAGCTCTACCAGATGTTGCGCGACATGTTCCACCAGGACCCAGCCTCGCTGCTGCAAATGGCCCCGAAAACCCGGCGGCGGATCGGGCACAACGATCCCTGTCCGTGCGGCAGCGGCAAGAAGTTCAAGAATTGTTGTCTGAGCAAGTCACGCATCATCCCAGTCCCACGAGGAAGCGTCCCATGAAATCCCTGACCGCGTGCTGTCTGCTGTTGCTGGCCGGAGCCGGCCCGGCTCTTGCCGACGAGAAACCGCCCCGGCCGAACGTCGTTTACATCCTGGCCGACGACCTCGGCTGGGGCGACGTGGGCTGGCACCAGGGAGAGATCAAGACTCCGAACCTGGACAAGCTGGCGATGGCCGGGGCCCGGCTGGAGGCGTTCTACGTCCAGCCGGTCTGTTCGCCGACCCGGGCCGGCCTGATGACCGGCCGCTATCCGATGCGGCATGGCCTGCAGGTGGGCGTGGTCCGGCCGTGGGCCCAGTACGGTCTGCCGCTGGAGGAACGCTCTTTGGCCCAGGCCCTCAAGGAGGCGGGCTACGAGACGGCCATCTGCGGCAAGTGGCACCTGGGGCACTTCCAGCCCGACTATCTGCCGACGCGGCGCGGCTTCGACCATCAGTACGGACACTACAACGGGGCCCTCGACTACTTCACGCACATTCGCGATGGGGGCTTCGACTGGCACCGCGACGACAAGGTCTGCCGGGACGAGGGTTACACCACGCATCTGCTGGCCAAGGAGGCGGCTCAGCTGATCAAGGCCAACGCGGGCAAGAAGCCGCTATTCCTCTACGTGCCGTTCAACGCGGTGCATACGCCGCATCAGGTGCCGCCGGAATACACCAAACCGTATGCGAAGCTCACGGGCCAGCGGAAAGTGTACGCCGGGATGGTGGCCGCGATGGACGAGGCGGTTGGGAAGATTGTCGCCGCTGTCGAGGAAGCGGGTCTGCGCTCGAACACGCTGTTCGTCTTCTCCAGCGACAACGGCGGACCGGCTCCGGGCAAGGTGACCAGCAACGGTCCGTTGCGGGCCGGCAAGGGTACTCTGTACGAGGGCGGCGTGCGGGTGGCGGCGTTCGCGACCTGGGACGGCAAGATCAAGGCCGGCAGCGTGGTCAACGAGCCGATGCACGTGGTGGACTGGTATCCGACGCTGCTGAAACTCGGTGGAGCGTCGCTGGAGCAGAAGCTGCCGCTGGACGGCAAGGACGTCTGGCCGACGCTGACCCAGGGCAAGCCGTCGCCGCACGAGGACATCCTCCTCAACACGACGCCGAGCAACGGGGCCATCCGGGCCGGCAACTGGAAGCTGGTCGTGGCCGGCAACCGTCCCGAAACCGGCGGCGAGGAACTGGCACAACCCGAGGAGGCAGCCAAGGGGAAGGTCGAGCTGTTCAATCTCGCCGACGATCTGTCGGAGAAGACCAACCTGGCGGAACGCTTTCCCGACCGGGTGAAGGAACTGCGGGCCCGGCTGGATGCGTACGCCAAACAGGCGGCGCCGCCGAAGGCGAAACCAAAGCCGCCGGGGTTCAAGTCGCCGAAGGTGTGGGGGGAGAAGGAGTAAGGATGGGCCTGGCGCTTTCGTGATCGCGGCAGGATCCGGACAGCAAGGCGAGCGGCGCGGCGTCAGCCCGCCGGTAGCGGCCTTCACCGGCGGCTGACGCCGCGCCGCTCGCCTTGCTGTTAGAGCCTCGTAGGATCCGGACAGGATCCGAGAATGCCACAATGCCAACGGCGCTTTTACCTGGCGGTGTCGCCAGGGAGCGACGGTGCGTGTCCCTGCTTGCCCCACGGATGTCAAAAAAGCGACATTGCCAACGTGCCTGCATCACACGGTGTCCCTACCTAGCCTCCACCGGCGGCTTCTCAAAATGCCGGCAGGAGTTGAGGAGATGGCGGCCGGTCTGGTCTTCCCCAGCCGAGTGTCCAACCGGCAGCTGGGTCTTGACCCCGGGAAAGACGAGGACTGACGCTGAGCAGGGAAACGAATTGCGGAAACGAATTCCCTCACCGCAAGACATTGTGGAATTAGCAGTTCGGTCGATTCGTTTCCGCTGCCCCCTTACACCCCCCACTGCTCGCTGGCTGCCAGGTGGCGTCAGAAAGTGAATGGGGAAACGAACCTGCTCCACTGGCAATGGCAAAATGAAAAACGTGGCAACGCGGGACAAGCTGTGCTATGCTGACCGGAGTTTACGAGCGTGACCGGGTAGCCTGAAAGAGGCTGACCGGACCCTTGCTAGCGTGACCGGGCAAAACATGCTGACCGGGCCGGTCAGGCTCATCACCCGTTCGGCCGCAGAGGCAACCGATGGAATTCAGTGGGAGCGAGGAGTCCGACGCACAACTGCCCCGCACAATCGACGAGGTCGTCACGCTCGTGTTGTCGCGGATGCCTGAGACAACAAAGTCCTTCCTCTGCCGGTTCGACGAAGAGGCGGAGTTATTCCTGCAACTGGCCAAGGACTTCTCCGCTGGCATGAGTGTACGGGCCCTGTTGGGACTTTGGGAGAGGAACCCGGACCTGCTCGCTCAGTTTCCTGCGTGGGCGAAGCACCCGGATTCTGCGTCGAGCTTCATCCTGGTCGAGTGCTGGCGTCGGCTCCGGTCCGAGACGCCAGACGCCGAACCTGACGCCGCACACCGGCTGCGCGAATGACAGTTTGGCGTGGCATCACACAATTGCCGCCCTCCGCTCGATGGCCAGAACCCGGTCCACTATACTGACGGGGAGGGTTCCGGATTTCGTGGAGGTTCTCGTCATGTCCCTGGCTGAGGTTCTGCCGGAAGTGCAGTCGCTGTCGCGGCTCGACAAGATCCGCCTGATCCAGTTCCTGGCCCAGGAACTGGAACGGGACGACGGTGGCCTGATCGAGCCAGGCCGGTCTTACCCGGTCTGGTCGCCCGACCGGGCGTTCACCGCCGCCGCCGCCCTTTTGCAAGCGTTGGAGGAGGATACAGGCCAATCATGACCGCTGCGGCCCAGCAGTTCCCCTACGTCCCGCGTGACCCGTCGCTGGGCAATGCCAGCCTTGCCCCGATGCTCCCGCTGACCTTGATCGGGAGTCAACAGGTTGCGACATCCGGTCTGGTGGACAGCGGGGCAGCGATCAACGTCCTGCCCTATGCGCTAGGCGTGCAGCTGGGGTTCGACTGGGCCCAGGAAACGCGGACGGTCGAGTTGTCCGGGAATCTGGCCTCGGTCGAGGCCCGCATCGTGGTGCTGTCGGCGGTGGTCGGCAGTTTCCCTCCGGTGCGGCTGGCCTTTGCCTGGGCCCAGACGGACGCGGTTTCGGTCATCCTGGGGCAGGTGAACTTCTTTTTGGAGTTCGACGTTTGTTTCTTTCGGTCCCGTGGCTTGTTCGAGGTGAAGCCGAAACCGTGAGGCGGGCCGAACCAGTTGCTCCAGCAGCTCGGCCACGCGAATGAGTCCTACCGAGTTCACTGCCGTGCCCGCGTGAGCCGGCTGCTGAGCTTGGCGAGTTAGCCAAGAGGAGGGCGAGAGTGGCAACGCTTGAGACGCTGAAGACCGTCCTCGCACCCCCTGTCGAGTGCCGCTATCGCCCAGACGCGGACACGGAACGCCAGTTGCGTGAAGTCATCGTTCAATCACTTCCCGACAGCTACAGACAGTTCCTGGCCTGCTACGGCCCCGGATGCATCCGGACTGCGAAATACGACCTCAACTTCCTTACAGTCTACGACCCGGCTGCAATGCTTCGGCAGAACCGCCTGTTCTACGGGGCCCTCGGGGAGCCGCTTCCCCGCTCCGGTTGGCCGCAAATCGATTGGACTCGACCAGGCGGCTGGGTGATCTGGGGGTACTCGTGCGATGGGCACCAGTACTATTGGCGGATGGAGGGCGAGCCAGACTCGTGGCCAATCGTTGTCGAAGATCGGTACTCGGCCGCTCGGGAGCCGTTCCAGCTCAGTCTACCGGCGTTCCTGCACGCGATCTTGACCGGCAGCATCAACCCCCGTGGGGTTCCATCAGCGATCAAGCCGGGCAAGGAGACGCCGGTGTGGGTGGAGTACGTCAAACAGCCAAAACAGGGCTAACAATGCCGCTGCTGCGGACATTGGGGGGCCCTTCTGGCACTCTTCACTCAGCGGTATCCCAGCCCCCTAATGCCGCAGAGCTATTCCGTTAGCGTCGCAGTGTCGAGCATGAAACCTCATCTCCGATAGCAGTCACGGCTGTTAAGCCGCCTTCCTCTGCTTGCTCGCCCGTTCCAGCAGAGGCGTCAGCAGCTCGATAGTTCGTTCCGTCGCTCCCTGCTGGCTCCGCACGAATTGCTGGGCCGCCCTGCCCACGCAAGGCCCGGATGCGCGGTGAAGCCAGCAGCCCGCGGAGGCTTGTCTCCAGGTGCGCCGCGTCGCTGACCTGGATCGCTGCATTCCATTCTACCAGGCGCTGGGCTGGGTCGCGGAAGTTCCAGACGTGCGGGCCGAACAGGACCGCTGCCCCGTACCCTGCAGGCTCGATCATGTTCTGTCCGCCGCGCTTGCCGTCCAGGCTGCCGCCCACGAACGCCAGGTCCGCCAGTCCCCACAGGGCAGACAGTTCGCCCAGCGTATCGCCCAGCACCACCGCCGAGCGATCCTGAACCGGTTCCGTCAGCCGGCTGCGGCGGACGTAAGCCAGTTTGTGCTGTTCCAGCAACAGGGCTACCGCATCAAATCGCTCCGGGTGGCGAGGCACCAGCACCAGGCGCAGCCTGGGGTACTCGGCACGGAGTCTGGGGTAGATGCCCAGGACGATTTCCTCCTCGGGCGCGACCGTGCTGCCAGCGATCCAGACCAGATCGTCCGGTCCGACGTTCAGGAGTCGCCGCAGCTCGCGGGTGCGCGGATTGTCGCGGTCGCAGGAGCAACCATCGAACTTGACCGAGCCGGTGACACGGATGCGGTCCGCCGGGACGCCCAGCGCTCGGATGTTCGCGGCATACCCCTCCGATTGGGTCAGGATCAGGTCGAGATGCCCCAGCAGCCAGCGCGGCAACCAGGGCACTCGGCGGTAGCGAGCGTAGCTGCGCGGGCTCATCCGGCCGTTGATCACCGCCACCGGAATCCCCAGGCGACGAGCGGCCATCAGGAAATTCGGCCACAGCTCGCTCTCGGCCAGGACCACCAGCGCGGGGTTGACCTGTTTCAGTGTGCGCTGGACCGCCCAGGAAAAGTCAAAGGGGAAGGGAAAGACCGGCAAGTCGGCGAACCATTTGCGTGCCTCTTTCAAACCGGCGTCCGTGGTTGTCGAGACGACACAGGCCCGGTCCGGACAACGCTTGCGAAAGGCCGCGATCACCTGCCTCAGCAGATGGACCTCGCCAACGCTGACGCCATGAAACCAGACCGGCCGGGAACCCGCCGGCAGACCGGCCGGCGGAGCGGACAGCCCCAGGAACTTGGTCCCGACCGCGGTGGGGTAGTGCTTGTGCCGCCAGGCTCGCCAGAGCAGCCAGGGCGAGAGCAGGATCACGGCCAGCAGGTACAGCACATTTAGCATCCAGGCCATGAGGGATTCCTTTCCTGTCTTCCGCCCCGAAACGGTCAGCCGTCCACGTCCAGTTTTTGGCTCTCCGGATCGTGCTGTTTCACCCAGTCGATCAGCGGCATCGGCTCCTGACCCGGAACGCGAATCAGCCACTGCTGGCCGACGCTGGTCTGGCACAGCCCATCGAGAATCTCCTTGCGAGACTCGCAGGTGAAGACTAGCAACAGAGCATGCCGGCGTGCCCGGACCGCCCACTTGTCCACACCGAGAGGATCCTCCTTCCCCGAGATCACTTCTTTGGCCAGGTTCAGCGCTTGCGAGATCCTGCCGCCCTCGGCTGGGATCAGATGGGCGCCTTTCTCCCGGGCAACCAGTTCGATGACATGGCGTGCATAGCGCGAAAACGAGGAATTGGAGCCGTTGCTGGAGATCCCGGCCAGGTCGCGGAGGTCGCGGAGGTCATCCGCGACCTGCACCAGCGTGGCCGTGCCCTTCTTGCTGTTCTCGGCAATCTCGGCGAAATGGGAGCGGATACTGAGCGCCGCCCAGATCAGGACAAGAGCGGTGAATGTCCCTACCCCCAGGCAAATCCAACGAAAGGCCCCATTCATGCCGCGGTCTCCCCTGGTGTGTTGCTGCTGGGCGGCGCTTCCCTGGACACCACGCGAGCTCAAGCCCGGGATTGCCAGTGGGCCGGGTCTCGGCGGCTGTGCTGCACCGCGATGACCTCGACGCGATCCACGTGGACTCGGTAGTACACGCCATAGGGAAAGCGGCGCGGTAAAGCCCGGCGTACGTCCCGGTAGATCACTGCATGGGCTTCCGGAGTCTGCTTTAATCGATTGAACACTTCCTCAAGAGCCACAAGGAAATCATCCCCCAGACCAGGGAGCTGCTGCTCATACCAGCGGTAGGCGTCGTCAATCTCTCCCTGAACGTCGGGGTGGAAAGTTAACGGCAAACTCATTGCCGCCTCTGGATTCGTGCTTTGATTTCCTCCCAGCTCAGGCCAATCTCCGGATTAGCCTCCAACTCCGCGATCCGCCGATCCAACACCTGCTTCTGAGCCTCTGTAAGCGGAACTTCCTCGGGGGTGGCGGCGATGCTATCCCAGATCTCTTGCACCAGGGCGATGCGCTCGGGCACGCTAAGCCGATCAATTCCGAAGTCTTTCATCGTCAGTGCCACGCACGGCCTCCTTCTCATTGTCCTTGATTGTCTCTCCCGACATCCGAGCAAGAGCCTGCGCTTTGACCTGCTCCCATGGCACAACAGCATCTGGATTGGCTTCATCCTCAGCGACCCGCCGCTCCAGTTCGCGACGCTGGGATTCACTCGACAGCCGTTCCGATGCCTTCTCCAAAGCTTCCGCCAGCGCATCGCGGAGGTTTTCCAGCAGTTCCTCGCGGGTCTTTCCCTGCGAGTTGACGCCAGGAATTTCCTCGACCCAGCCGATCCACCATTCGTCGCACTGCTGGATTACCGCGTGATACCCTGTTTGATTGATTGAGGTCATTGGATCACACCGCCTGCGCCCGCATGTGGCAATTCTTGTACTTCTTCCCACTGCCACACGGGCACGGATCGTTCCTCCCGACCTTCTCGCCCTTGTTGCGGATCGGATCGACCTTCTTGACCTCGCCGTTGGCGTTGCCCTGCTGTGCTCCCGGCAAATCGCGGGGAGCGCTGTCGTGCCGAACCGAGCTGATCTGCCACAGCGACTCCTGGAAGTCCACCGTCTCTTCCATGCGGAAGATGGTCTCGGCCACCTTGTCGTGGACGCCATTCCACATCGTCTTGAACTCGTTCATGCCCTCGCGCTTGTACTCCGTCTTGGCGTCGATCTGGCCCACCCAGACCAGGTTCATCGCCGAGCGCAGCACTTCCATTTGCAGCAGGTGGTTCTTCCACGACGAATCGAGCAGGTTCAGCACCAGGCCGCGCTCCATCGACTTCATCTCGGGCCGATAGCGATTGTCGTAGGCGTTCCACAGCACGTTGCGGGCCTGCTCCAGCGTCACGTTCGTCAGCTCCGCCTCGGTCACGTTCAGCTTCAGCTGGCTGCTGGCCCACTCGGCGATCTCGCGGGCGTCCTCCGGCTCCGACACCTTGGTGCCCTCGAAGGCCTCTTCCAGGTGCTGGTCGATCGCCTCGTGTCCCAGGGCCGGGTAGAGGCTCCGGCTGACAGCCAGCAGCATGTCGTGCAGCTTCGCCCGCGAATTCGTGCGGACCTCCTCCTCGGTGATGCGGTCCTTGGCCTCGGGGAAGCGCTGGATCGCCCACTGGTACAGGCCCTCGCGGTTATAGCGCTGGCCGCCGGCCGACGGCTGCCGGTCGCTCATGAACTGCGTCATGGCCACCGTCACCGGGAACTCGATCTCCTTCTGCCGATACAGGTCCCGCACCCGATCCATCAGCACCTGCTTGATCTCGTCCTCGCTCTTGCCTTGCAGCTCCTCCACGGTCAGCTTGATCTGGAACTTGAGCCGGGCCCAGTCGCAAAGCGATTGCAGGTTCCAGTTCTTGTCCAGGTAGCTCCGGCCCTCGCTCAGATCGACCTCGGAGATGGCCTTCTCAGCCTGCTCGCGCAGAAACTCGGCCAGGTTGTCCTTGCCGGTCTGCTTCAGCTGGCGATCGTTGACCTTGAGGTTCCAGCGGTTGTTGACCTGGCCGGCCAGCGCCTGCCAGTTCCATTCCTTGGCGTCCTCGGCCCCCAGGTTCTCCTCCGTCATCTCGTGGATCTGCGTCTCGATCAGGTCGTGAGCCTTGTCCTTCGCCAGCCGCTCGGCCTCGGTGAACTCGGCCCGGTTGAATTCCGACACCTCGAAATCCACGTTCAGCCGGCCGCGGGCGTAGTTGACGAAGCACTCGGCGCTGTATTTCGGATCGAGGAAGGAGTCGATGGCGTTGTCGATCCGCTCCTCGATCATCTTCATGATGCGGATCTTGCAGTTGGCCCCGTCGAGGATCTCCTGGCGGTAGCTGTAGAACTGCAAGCGCTGAGTGTTGTTGACCTCGTCGAAGTCCATCAGGCTCTTGCGGCTGTCGAAGTGGCGTTCCTCGACCTTCTTCTGGGCCGACTCGATGCGCCGCGACACCATCCGGCTCTCGATGGCCTGCCCCTCTTCCATGCCCAGGGACTTGAGCAGGTTGGACACCCACTCGCCGGCGAAGATGCGCATCAGGTCGTCTTCCAGCGACAGGTAGAACCGGCTGGAGCCCGGATCGCCCTGCCGGCCGGCCCGGCCGCGAAGCTGGTTGTCGATCCGGCGCGCATCGTGCCGCTCGGTGCCGACGATGTGCATGCCGCCCATCTCGGCGACCTTCCGGCCCTCCTCCTTCATCTTTTCCTTGGCCTCGATCTCATCGACCATCCGCTTCCACTCGTCCTCGGGAACGTCCAGCCGCGACGGGTACTTGTGCTTGAGCTTGGCCCAGGCCAGCGTCTCGGAGTTGCCGCCCAGGATGATGTCGGTGCCGCGGCCGGCCATGTTGGTGGCGATGGTCACCGACCCGATCCGACCCGCCTGGGCGACGATCTCGGCCTCGCGGGCGGCATGCTCGGGCAGAGCGTTGAGCAGCTCGTGCTTGATGCCGCGGCGCTTGAGCAGCTGGCTGAGCATCAGCGATTTCTCGACGTCGGTGGTGCCCACCAGCAGCGGCCGACCCTCGCGATGCACCTCGACGATCTCGTTGACCACCGCCTCCCATTTCTCCTTGTGTGTGCGGAAGATCATGTCGGGGTGGTTGAGCCGGATCAGCGGCTTGTTGGTCGGGATGGCGATGACTTCCTTCTTGTAGATCTTCCAGAACTCGTCGGCCTCGGTCATGGCCGTGCCGGTCATGCCGCAGAAGTTCTTGTACAGCTTGAAGTAATACTGCAGCGTGATCGTCGCCAGCGTCTGCGTCTCCTCCTTGATGCGGACGCCGTCGCGGCTGTGCTTGGCCTCGACCGCCTGGTGCAGACCATCCGACCACTGCCGGCCGTGCATCAAGCGGCCGGTGAACTCATCGATGATGATGATGCTCATCTGCCGGGTTTCCGGATCGGCCATCACCGCGTAGTGGCGATCCTTCTTGTACAGGTGATGGGCCCGCAGGGCGTTGTCGATCAGGTGCGGCCATTCCATGTTGCCGGCGGTGTAGAAGCTCTCGACGCCGGCCAGCTCTTCCGCCTTGCGGACGCCCTCGTCGGTCAGATGGCAGGTGTGTTCCTTTTCCTTGACCTCGAAGTAGCGATTGGGCTGGCCCTTCTGCATCTCGGTCAGCTGCACCGCGATCTGATTCGACTTGTCGTAACGGCGGACGTCGGTGAACTTCGGACCCGAGATGATGAGCGGGGTACGGGCCTCATCGATGAGGATGTTATCGACCTCGTCGATGATGGCGAAGTTGAGGCCGCGCTGCACCTGCTGGTAGAACGGATCGTAGTTGCTATCGCCCTGGCGGGCCGGCTTCATGTTGTCGCGCAGATAGTCGAAGCCGAACTCGCTGTTGGTGCCGTAAGTGATGTCGCACTCGTAGGCCCGGCGGCGCTCGATGACCCGGGAGCCGTCCATGTCGGACTGGATGTACCCGGCCGTGATGCCCAGCGCCTTGTAGATGGGCGACATCCATTCGCAGTCACGACGGGCCAGGTAGTCGTTGACGGTGATGACGTGGACGCCCTGGCCGGTCAGGGCATTGAGGTAGGCCGGCAGGGTGGCCACCAGGGTCTTGCCTTCACCGGTGACCATCTCGGCGATGTTGCCGCGATGCAGCACGATGCCGCCCAGGATCTGCACGTCGAAGTGCCGCATGTTCTTGGTGCGGAACGCAGCCTCCCGGCAGGCGGCGAACGCCTCGGGCAGCAGGTCCTCGAGGGTCGCGCCATTGGCCAGCCGTTGCCGGAACGCCGGCGTCAGCTCGCGCAGCTGCTCGTCGCTGAGGCTGCGCATCTTGTCTTCCAGCACGTTGACCTGCTCAAGGAGCGAGCCTGGCAGGACGGTGTGAACAGCCCCGGCCTTGTTGGGGCGTACGTAGCCCATTTTGCGGATGTGGCGCTCGTTGCTGGCGCCCAGCAGCCGGGTGAGGAAACGCCCGAAGTAATCCGCGAACGCCGAGAAACCGTCGCCGATCCGTTCCCAGATGCTCGCTTCGATGTTCGGTTGGGTCGCCATGAAACCTTGCCTCCTCGACTCCATCAGCCCCTGTGCCTGAAAACCGCGTCTCCAGCGGATGCTGCCCTGTCGTCATCCTAAGAGAGGGGGGCAGGATGGGTCAATACGGACCCCCGCCGCCCGGCGGCAATCCGTCTGAGGATAACAGGACGGCGACCGGGGAGAAAATCGCTGCGGACGAACCTCCCTCTCCGTGGGGAGAGGGGCGGGGGTGAGGCGGTTTATTTTATTTCGTTGTTCTTGTCGAGAGGCGAAAAACAGAAGAAAAGAAAGCGGCGTCAAGCCGCCGCACTCCAAATCAGTCCCGCCGATTCACCTGCCAGACCTGGACATTCTTGCCATTGCCGCTGCTGATGCGCAGGGCATCGGGGCTAACCGCCAGCCCCCGGGCGTCCTCGGTCGGCCCCCGCAGCTGGAGCAGCTCCTTGCCGTTGGCCGGGTCCCAGAACTTGACCGAGCCGTCGCTGCCCAGGCTGACCAGCCGCCGGGCGTCTGGCGTGAACAGGACCTTCGCCACGCCCGCCTCGTGGCCCTTGAGGACGCGAACCTCCCGCCCATTGGACGAGTCCCAGAAACGGATGGTCTTGTCGGCCCCGGCGGTGGCCAGCAGCCGGCCATCGGGCGTGAAAGCCACGCTCAGGACCGCGCCGGTGTGGCCCTTGAGGAACTCGGCCTGTCCGGGATTGGCCAGGTCGCCCACGGCGACAATGCCGTCGTCGCCAGCATAGACCAGCCGCCGGCCGTCGGGCGAGAAGCCCACGGCGGTCACGCCGCTGCCGTGCTGGACCGCGATCACTTCCTTGCCCGTCGCCAGGTCAATCAGTTTCAGCCATTTGTCCTTGCTCGCCGTGGCCAGCAACTTGCCATCCGGGGAGAACGCCAGACCGCGGATCTCGTCGTATGGCCCTTGAAGGTCAGCACTTCCTTGCCGGTGCCGAAATCCCAGACGCGGACACTCTTGTCGCCCAGTGCCGCGACCAGGCGCCGGCCATCGGGACTGACGGCCAGCTTGCCGACGCCGCCGGCCTGCTTCTTCAGCGACAGTTTCTCCTTGCCGGTGGCCACCTCCCAGACCTTGATGACGCCGCCGCGATCGCCCGAGATGACCTGCTGGCCGTCGGGAGAAAAGACCACGCTGGAGACGGTGTCCTCGTGGCCCTTCAGGAGCTTTCCTTCCCGGTTGGCTTCCTTGCCCTCAGCGAGACCCTTGAGGTACGCCCACTCCCAGCCACGAAGGTCCCACTTGGTGCTCTCAAGCAACTCTTTGGCCCGGCCCGCATCCTGTTTCCATGCTTGCTGGGCCCTCGCGAGCTGGCTGGTGTACAGGAGCAGCTCCGCCCTGCGATGCTGTTCGAGCAGCGCCTCGTGTACTTTCTTGACTTCTTCCTCGTGCTTTTTCGCTTTCTTCTCGGCCTCTTCGAGCTTGAACTTGAGGCCCTCGATCTGCTTGAGCAGTTCCTTCTCGCGTTCCGTGGGTTCCCGGGGAGCCGGCTTCGGTTTGTCCGCAGAGGCGGGTTCCGGTAGTTTCGGTTCCTTCTCCTCACCCGGCAGCCAACTGGCGACCTTATCTCCCACCTTGACCGCGTCCAGCTTTTTGCCGAGCGGTTGAGCCACGCTCTCGTTGGGAGACACCTCGATGACGCGGATGGTGCCCAGATACTTGTTTTGCTTCGGGTCTTTAGCGTTGAGGCGGAATACTTCCAGCGTGTGGCCGCGCTGCAGGCCAGCATCGCTGCCCAGGGTGAGCTTGACCAGTCCGCTGGGATCAATCGCCTTGATCAGCCCTTCAATTTTCTCGGCTGGCGGATTCTTCGCATTCCTGGCGCTGGCTGTCAGGGAATCCAGGGTGGCCTTCATCAGGGCCAAGTCGCGGTCCATCTCCTGGAGCCGGGAATGCAACTGCCGATGGATCTCCTGCAAGGCCTTGACCTGTTCCTCCTGCGGCTTTTTCGCTTCTTCCTCCTTCTTGGGTGCTTTCTTCTCGGCCTCGGCGAGCCTGGCCTTGAGGTCCGCGATCTCCTTGAGCAGTCCTTCTCGCGTTTCTGGGCGGCCTCGCGGGTTGCCGGGTCCGTCCAATTGTCGCGAGCTTCGGCGGCTGCCTTCTCGGCGATCTTCCGTGCCTCTTCCGCTTGCTGGCGAGCGACCCGGGCCTGTTCCTCGGCCTTTCTCGCTTGCAGTGCCGCCTCTTCGGCCCGGTCACGTTCGGCGAGCGCCTCCTGGCGCGCCCTCTCCGCCTCCCGGCGGGCCCGTGTCACCGGGTCAGCGCAGGCCGACACACCGATCAGAACGAGGAATCCAAGGGGAATCGCGAAGAGTCGAGACATGGGAACCTCCTCGGGACAGGGAATGGTTGCCGCAGCGTGCTTCCACTGTAGCGGCACTCGGCGATTCGATCAAGGAGTTCATTCATACGATGAAGACAGGCCCATTCGAGGGACGCTAATGGGGACAATCATCGGGATCGCGGTCGGGCTGGTCGTGCTGGCTCTGCTGGGGCTTTTCTGGTGGATCGGCCACCGCAGCACGCACACGACCCACCAGGCCCGGCAGCAGCTGGAGCGGCAACGGCAGCGATTGCAGCAGCAGTTTTTCGAGGCGGCCTCGGCCAGCGGCAAGCCGCGCGGCCTGCGCTGGAAGGGCTGTGAGTGGCACGCGACCAGCGAGCTGGCCCGGGAGAAGGGCAGCGGTCAGCTCGTGGCATTTGTGGGCCTGCTCATTCAATTCGAGGCCATCGCCGGCAGCGACATGGAGGGCTTACCTGCCGTCGGCAACCTGCGCAACGCCTCGGCCGTGTTCTTCTTCCACCGGGGCCAGTGGCATACCACCGGCAAGGCGGTCTTCAACCTCAACCCGGATGAGGCAATCGCTCACTTCGGATACGAGCGCGTCGAAGAGTGACGTGGGATTCAGGTTTGCTCGTCCTGCTCGCGCCAGGCGCTGGCGGACCTCGGGCAAGGGGTATTCGATCAGGGAGAGTCCCAGGCCCGGCAATTCCTGCAAACGCCGCCAGCCGCGTGTGACGCGGGCCTCCTCCTCGGCGACGAAAGCCGCATCCAGGGTTTCCTTGGCGAAGACGCCGTCGCAGTGGACAGGAGCAAAAGCGGGATCGACCACGTACTGAGCCAGGGCGGGATTGCAGCGGACGTGCCGCTCGGGCAAGCGGTGCAGGTCCTCGGGGGCGACCTCGCCCAGGACGTAGCGCAAATAGAGATCGGAGTCGGTGATCACATCGACTTCGCGGCCGCAGACTTCACAGAGATAGCCGAGCTCGCAGCGGGCCATTTCAGCCGGCCCTATTTTTGCGATTCCGGTCCCTCTTCCCCATCCATGTTGACATCGACAATCTCGGAACCCGGTTGTAAGAGAGGCGCCCAGCGAGCGATTTTGTCTCGTTCGGCCTGGATGAAGGCCAACATGGACGGTCGGCAGGGCCGAACCGTGTTGTCGCCTGGTCCGTCGAGAACCAAGTCGATGCAGTTGGTACTATACGATTTCCCAGGATCACGAGATGGTTGTGGAGAATTCGGGAGAATCATGGTTGGGACTCCTGCTTTTGAATTAGAAAACGACGCTGCGCAATTTGCTGGCCGGCAAAGAACAAGGCCGCCTGATAGTGCCCCTCCTCGGGAAAGGTGCAATTCCGGATGGTCACCCAGCACCGAAGTTCATGAAGAGGATTCTTGAACCGGAATTTCGTGGATTGCTCGTGGATCTCCTCCATGTCATCCAGCCGATAAATCGCGACGTTGAGGTCCCCTTCACCCAGACCATCTGTCAGAAGCGCGTAGAGGATGAAGTCCGTGGGCGTCCACGGGATTTCATCGACAACCCTTTTGTTGAAAGTATTAACCAAGGTGATGTTGTGAGTCCCTTCCTCGACAATCACCTTTTCGCACAGAAACAACCCAATGGCGACCGGAACCTGATTCATGGGAGGCTCCTTGTTTGGCTATATTATACCCTCCTGCAACGCAAGTGTCACGAGCAACGACCAATCCGGAGATGGTGGTCGCTGCTCGTGACGTTCCACACCGCCCGCTCACCGAACCTCAACCCGATACGGCATCATCAACCACACCCCTTCGCCGCGGAGCCTCCACAGCGTCTCGACTGGCGCGAAGTGTTTCCGCAATTCCGGCGTCTGCCGCAACAGCGGCAGCACGGGGGCCCAGACGCCGGCGTCGGAATCGTTCTTGGTGTCCAGCAGCGAATCCAGGAAGCTCTTGCTCTTGGGCAAGAGCAGCAGCTCCGGCTCCTTCTCGGCCGGCAGTCCGCCCATCTTGGCGGCGTCGGCGATGGCGTCATCCAGCGAGCCCAGGGCATCGACCAGGCCATTCTCCAGCGCCTGCCGGCCGGTCCAGACCCGACCCTGGGCCAGCTTCTCCAGCTCGGCCCGCGTCATCTTCTTGCCCGCCGCCTGCCGGCCCTTGACGGCCTTGTCCACGAACTGGTCGTAGATGTCGCCCAAAATCCGCGCCATCGCCTCCTTTTCCGTCTTGCTGAACGGCGTGGTCGTGGAGAAGACGTTGGCGTTGGTCCCCCGGCTCAGCGTCTCGGTGGTGATGCCGATCTTGTCGTAGAGGCCGCCCAGGGCCAGCTTGCCGCCCAGCACGCCGATCGAGCCGGTCAGCGTGCCCGGGTCGGCCCAGATCTTCTTCGTCCCCATGCTGATGTAATAACCGCCGCTGGCCGCCACGTCGCCCATGCTGGCGATCACCGGCTTCTTGCACTTGCGCAGCTCGTGCCAGATCAGGTCGCTGGCCAGGGCCGAGCCGCCGGGGCTATCGACCCGCAGCACGATCGCCTTGACCGTGTCGTCGTTCTCGGCCTGGCGGATCGCCTCGACCATCGTGGTCGAGCCGACCGTCTCGCCGCCGAACATGCTGGCACTGCTCTTGCCCGTCGTGATGGCGCCGACGGCGTAGATCACGGCCACCTTGGGCTTCTTGTTGCTCATGCTCTTGGTTGGAGCGAACAGCTTGCCGAACAGAGCGAACGGATTGTCGAAATCGATGTCCTCGCTCTTGGGTTTGGCGTAGTTCTTGACCAGCTTCAGCTCCTTGTTCTTGACCTCCTTGCGGATGACGTCCTCGTAATCGTGGACGTAGCCGAGCCGATCGACCAGGCCAGCCTTGAGGGCGTCGCGGGCCGTGAACGGCCCCTTGTCGATCAGCTTCTTGACCTCCTCCTCGGTCCAGTTCTTCGCCGGCCGGGACTTGATCATCCGCTTGACCAGGTCGTTCTGATAGCGGTCGTCCAGGATGCTCTCCAGTTGCTTGCGGTTGGGCTCGCTCAGGTTGGTGCGCGTGAACGGCTCGACGGCCCCTTTGAAGTCGCCGACGTGCAGCATGTCGGCCTGGACGCCGATGTTCTCGAACAGCTTCTTGTAGAACGACACCTCCAACCGCAGACCGGTCAGCATCAGCATCCCCGATTCGGGCAGGCACAGCTCGTCGCAGGCCAGGCCGACCAGGTAACCGGCCGTGGAGGTCTCGTCGGTGAAGGCGAACACCTTCTTGCCGCTCTTGCGCACCTCGGCGATGGCCCGGCACAGCTCTTCCACCCGGGCCATGCCCAGGCTCGGACCGTCAATCTCCAGCAGCAGCGCCTGGACGGTGTCGTCCTTGCGCGCCTTGCGAATCCGGTCCAGCCGGACCTTGAAGGTCTCTTCCAGGCTGCCGAACAATGGATCAGGATTGGCGACTCCTTCCACCATGCTGCCGGTCAGCTTGATGTGAGCCAGCACCTTGCCCTTTTCGTCCTCCGCCCGAACGGAGCCTGTCGCCACCAGGGCGGCCACCGCCACGAGCCAGCACGTACCCGCACGCAACGTCATTTGCTTCTCCTTCTCGAAACCACAACAACCAATCCAACGACTACTTGCCCGTCCTGGGAGCGACCAGGCCCACGTCCACGTACTGCCCGCCTCCCGTCTGCTTGCAGTGGACCGCCAGCAGGTTCTTCCCGGGTTTCAGGGTCGCCCGGGCCTCGGGACGGATTGCCACCTCATAATAGTCGGTCACGAATCCTCGGACCTTCCCCGCCAGCACTCCGTTCAGATAGACCTCCGCATCCTCGTCGTGGTGGATGCGCAGGTACAGACCCGTGAACGGCCCTTCCGGTAATTCGATCGTCCGACGCATCCAGATGTCCGGCGTGTCCCATTTTGTGCGAACAACCGCTCCCGGCGTGCCCTCCGTGCCAAAGCCGCCGGGCCCTTCCTTCCAGTCGGAAGCGTCGAAGTCCGTCTTGAACCAGCCATCGGCCGGCTTCGTGAAGGTGCAGCGCCAGGTCTGGCCCTTCTCCTCCGAGGTGGGGACCACTTCCCGGAAGGTGACCATCTTGGACAGGTCGCCCTTGTTGATCGCCGCCACCCGCTCCAGATCGACCTTGATCACCTCGCGGTCATAGGTCAAGAGCCCATTGGCCTCCGTCTCCACGTCGGTCAGTTGAGTGTACACCGCCGCATTCAGGCCCTTCTTCTCTTTCAGGTCCCAGACGCGCTTGAGAAGCAGTTCATACCGCCGGGTCAGGTCATCCTTGCTGGCGGTGCCCTGGTAGCCCCAGGTCTTGTCGGTCCAGGTGTGGCCATCGACCCCCAGTCCGAGGCCGCCAAACTCGCCCAGCACTCCGGCCCGGCCCTCTTCCAGCGGCGGGGCTCCTGGGCCAGGATAGACGTGGATGTCGTGGACGTCGCCGCACTTCATGTCGTTCCAGCCGCTCGCGCAGCAGACCAGCCGGGTCGGATCGCGCTGCTTGGTCCAGCGCGTCATCCGTTCCGTGTCGAACTGGCCCCAGCCCTCGTTGAACACTACCCACAGGACAATGCAGGGATAATTGTGCAGGTGGTCGAGCATCCGCTCTAGCTCCAGCTCAAACTGCTTCGCCGATTCGGGAGTGCGCTTGATCTCGCCCTTGCCCTTGGCGACGCTCTTGTCGCCGCTGGGCATGTCCTGCCAGACCAGCAGACCCAGCTTGTCGCACCAGTAGTACCAGCGGGCCGGCTCCACCTTGACGTGCTTGCGCGACAGGTTGAAGCCGAGCTTCTTGTGCATCTCGACGTCGAAGCGCAGGGCCTCGTCGGTCGGGGCGGTGTACAGGCCATCGGGCCAGAAGCCCTGGTCCAGGAGGCCCACCTGAAAGACCGGCTGGCCGTTGAGCAGGATGCGGTTGACGCCCTTGGTGTCCTTGCGGACCTCGATCTTCCGCATGCCGAAGTAGCTCTCGACGCGATCGACCGTCTTGCCGTCCTTCCCATCATCGGCCAGCAGCTTCACGCTCAGGTCGTACAGGAAGGGCGTTTCCGGCGACCACAGCTTTGGTTTGGCGATGGTCACCTCGATCGGCTTGCCAACCTCTCCCTTGCCGGTCGCCTCAACTTTGCCACCGGCGCGAACCTCCAGCGAAATGAGATGCGTCCCCTTTTCACCGCCCTTTTCACCGCGGGTCTGGACGGTGACACGGACCTTGCCGGCAGAGTCGGGCACGATCTTCAGGCCGGCGATGGAGCTGGCGGGGACCGGCTCCAACCAGACCGTTTGCCAGATGCCGGTGGTCGGCGTGTAGTAGATCCCGCCCGGTTTCAGGACTTGCTTGCCGCGCGGCTGGGTGCCGCTGTTGGTCGGATCCTTGACGTGGACGATCAGTTCCTGCTCGGCCGACGGTTTGCCCGGTTTCAGGACTTGCTCAGTAATGTCAAACGTGAAGGGATCGTAGCCGCCGCGATGGTCACCGACCTTCTTGCCGTTGACGTAGACGGTCGTTTCCCAGTCCACGGCACCGAAATGCAGCAGAACCCGCTGGCCGGCCCATTTCTCCGGCACCGTGAAGGTGCGGCGATACCAGAGTTGATCGCCGTGCTTCATCACGCCGGACAGGGCCGACTCGACCGGGAAAGGAACGAGGATGCGCTCGGGCAAGTCCTTGCCGGCCGGGACGGTGTCGCCATCCTTGCCGAAGGCCAATTGCCAGACGCCGTTGAGATTTTGCCAGTCCTTGCGGACCAGCTGCGGCCGGGGATACTCAGGCAGGACGCGCTCGGCGGAGACGTCCTTGGACCAGCGAGTGGTGAGCGGGCCTTTGGCCGGCTTCCACTGAGCAGAAGCCTGGTGGAGCGGTGTCAGCAACAATGCGAACACGAGCATGAGATTGATGTGGCGCATGGATGTCCTCCGCGGTTTTCCTTTTTTCCCATTCCGGCACCCCGGGTTGCGCTGCGCTCCACCCGGGGCCCTACTCCGGCTTCGGGACTATAGCCCCGGGTGGAGCGCAGCGCAACCCGGGGTGCCGAGGTGTCGGGCGGGTATCTCTCACAACGTCGGTCCTATGGCCCAGGGAGCGAACTCCTCCTCCCCGACGCCGTTCAGTTCGCTCTTGGTCTTCTTGCCGCTGGCCACCGCCAGGACCTCCTCGAAGATCTGTCGGCCGACCTCCTCGACAGGAGTTCCCTCCAGGATCACGCCGGCGTTGACGTCCATGTCGTCGATCATGTGCTGGTACATCGGCGTGTTGGTGGCCACCTTGATCGACGGGGCCGGCTTGCAGCCGAAGACCGAGCCCCGGCCTGTGGTGAAGACCAGCACGTTGGCGCCGCCGGCGACGATGCCGGTCATGCTCACCGGATCGTAGCCGGGCGTGTCCATGACCACGAAGCCGTGGGCCGTCACCGGCTCGGCGTAGCGCACCACGTCAACCAGGGCCGTGCGGCCGCCCTTGGCGATGGCTCCCAGTGATTTCTCGTAAATCGTGGTCAGACCGCCGTCCTTGTTGCCGGGTGAGGGGTTGTTGTTGATCTCGGTGCCGAAGATGCCGGTGTACCATTCCCACCACTTGATGCGCTCGACCAGCTTCTCGCCAACCGCCCGGCTGACGGCCCGGCGCGTCAGCAGATGCTCCGCTCCATAAATCTCCGAGGTCTCGCCGATGATGCTGGTGCCTCCCTGGGCGATGAGCAGGTCGCTGGCCACGCCCACGGCGGGGTTGGCGGTCACGCCCGAGTTGCCGTCGGAGCCGCCGCAGTTGGTGCCCAGAATCAGCTTGTCGGCCGTCAGCGTCGTCCGCCGCAGGTCGTTCACCCGGGGCAGCAGCTCGGCGACGGCCTTCACTCCCGCATCGACGGTTTTGCGGATTCCGCCACATTCCTGGATGGTCAGCACCAACGGACGGCGTCCAGAAGCGTTTAGTTGTAAGAGGTGTTCGCCTTCGACCAGGTGGAGCGCCTGTCCTGTCTCACAGCCCAGCCCGATGAGGACGTACGCGGCCACGTTGGCGTGACGGGCAAATCCGGCGAGGGTCCGGTCCAGCTGGCGGTGGTCCTCGCCGTCGTACTGCATGGCGCAGCCGGCCTTGTGCGTGATGGCCACCACGCCATCGACGTTGGGGTACTGCTTGAGCAGGTCGGTCGCACGGAAGCGCTCCGAGACGTACTTGCTGACACTGGCCGAGCAGTTCACGGTGCTGATAATGGCGACGTAGTTGCGGGTGCCATGGCGGCCCCCGCGGTCGTAGCCCTGCCAGGTCCGCAGCTGTTCCGGCCTGGCGGGGGGCGGTGGGCAGTCCCGGCAAAAGGCGTAGTCGCGCTCGAACAGGTCGGCGCGGACGTTGTGGACGTGGACGTGCTCGCCCGCGGCGATGTCCCGGGCGGCGAAACCGATGATCTGGCCGTATTTGAGGACCGGCTGGCCTTCCTTGATGGCCCGGATGGCCACCTTGTGGCCGAGCTTGATCGGCTGTTTGGTGGTCACCGACCCGTCGGGGAAGCGAATTTCCTGGCCGGCCGGGATGTTGCGGGCGGCCACGACCAGGTTGTCCTCGGGACGTAAGTGAACCGCGTGCGGTGCAAGCGGATGATCCGGCATGACGTGCTCTCCGGGCGGCGAGCGGCGCGGCGTCAGCCCGCCGGTGACAGTCACCGGCGGGCTGACGCCGCGCCGCTCGCCCTGCCGGTTATGGTAGCTGAGAGCAGGGGGAGAAACAATCGATGGCCGAGTTATCCCGGAACGGTCGGAACGAAGAACCTGTAGCGAAGATGCTTCGGAACAAAGCGGTTCGGAGGGAATTTCCCAACGATGCAGAGTGCCGGGCATTGCCGGAACCGCTACAATGGGACGCATCCGGAAGGGGGTGCCGGGCAGGAGGCAAAAGGGTGGTGAAAGGCGGGGCGTTTCAGGTGCTGAAAGGTCTGTTCATGGAAAAACGGTTGTGCTGGGCCTCGATCGGGGTCGCCGGCTTTCTCCTGCTGCTGTTCCTGCTGGACCTGGTCCTGGCTTTCGTAGGTCCTGCCGCCTCCGGTCCGTTCAGCGGGGTCAACTGGCTGGTGGACGTCTTCGGCATCATCGCCAGCGGCATCGTGGGCTACCTGGCCTGGGATGCCTTGAAAGACCTCCGCTGATCATCCCTTCTCCACCAGCGCCGCAGCGCCTGGACCACCCCGGCCGAGGTGTACTCGATCGCTTCCGCCGCCACCGGCAGACCAAAGCCTCGGATCGCCTCGCTGGTCACCGGACTGATGCTCACCAGGCGGACGTGACCCTGCTCGATTTGTCCGCGGGTGGCGGCGTCCAGGTCCCTGAGCAGGGCCCTGGCAACATTGGAGCTGGTCAACGTGACAAGGTCAATTTCTCCGCTCCGCAATTGTTCCCGGACGCCGGGATTGGCTCCCAGCGGATCGCCCTCTCCGGCATCGACCTGGCGATAGACCGCAACCTGCTCCACCTCGGCGACCTCCCCCAGCAGCTCGCGCAGCACCTCCCGGCCCCTGTCGGCCCGTGCCAGCAAGACGCGCTGTCCCCGCACCCGCTCTCGCAAGGCGGCCGCCAGGCTCTCCGAGCGGTACTCCTCCGGCACCAGGTCCGGCTCCAGGTAATAGCCGCGCAGCACCTCGGCCGTGGCCGGGCCGATCACCGCCAGCGACAGGCCGCCCAGCGCACGCAGGTCCTGGCCGCGCTGCCGCAGCCGGCGAATGAAGGCGTGGACCCCGTTACTACTGGTGAAGACCAGCCAGCGATACCGCGACAGCCGATCCAGCACAGCGTCCAGGGCCGAGAAATCGGCCAGTTCTCGAATCTCGACCGTTGGCAGGACCGACACCGTCGCCCCCAGCTCTTCCAGGGGACGGACCAGGTCGCCGGCCTGGTCGCGCGGCCGGGTGACCAGGACGTGCTTGCCGAACAGGGGTCGATTCTCGAACCACAGAAGCCGCTCCCGGAAGGCGACGACGGCACCGATGATGACGAGCGTCGGCGACTGCAGCCCCGCCGCGGCGACGGCGGCCGGGAGTTCGGCGAGCGGGGCAGTCACGGTGCGCTGCCGGCTGGTTGAGCCGAGATGGATGGCGGCGGCGGGCGTGGCCGGGTCCTTGCCCTGCTCGATGAGCGATTGGGCGATGATCGGCAGCCGGACCAGGCCCATGTAGATCACCAGCGTTCCGGGAAAGCGAGCCAGGACCGACCAGTCGATGGCCGGTTCGGGCTTGCCGGGCTTCTCGTGCCCGGTGACGAGGGCGACGCCGCTGGATTCGCCGCGATGGGTCAGCGGGATGCCGGCACAGGCGGCCGCTCCCAGGGCGGCGGTGACGCCCGGCACGACCTCGAAGGGGATGCCGGCCTGGAGCAGGGCCTCGGCCTCCTCGCCGCCCCGGCCAAACAGGAACGGATCGCCCCCCTTGAGCCGGACCACGCGCAGCCCCTGCCGGGCCGAGTCGATCAGCACCTGGTTGACCAGCGGACCGCGTTCGGGATGGTGCGGATGCAGCTCGCTGACGCAGACCCGTCGGGCCGAGGGCGGACTGTGGTCCAGCAGCTGCAACGGGACGAGCTGGTCGTACAGCACCAGGTCGGCCCGGGACAGGCACTCGACGGCCCGCAAGGTCAGCAATCCCGGATGACCCGGACCCGCCCCGACCAGGGCAACCGGATGCGCCTGCGGAGCAGGGGAAGGAGCACGGCTTGCGATCATGAGCCACTCTCGGCGTCAAAAAAAGTCTTTGCCGAGCCGCGCACGCAGCGCAGCGGAGTAAGCGGCCCCACGGAGTCCGGAGGGCCGCTTACTCCGCTGCGCTGCGTGCGCGGCTCGGCGGGCACCCTTCAGCGTATCAATCTCGCCGGGGCCTCTCAAGCAGTCCGGATTGGATCGACTGTGCCGGTTGTAACGATTGTGCCGGGGATGCGGTGCGAAAGGGGGACCGAGGAAAACGAAAGAGCCTCTTTCCTCTGGCAGGGCCGCTTCTGATATAATGATCAGCGACAATTACGGCAGGGACGCCGACCGGCTCCTGAAAGGAGGCCACGATGGGGCGCTGGCTGCTGGTGGTCGTAATTGGGCTCGTGGGTTGTCAAGCCATCGGTCCGATCCAGCGGTTCAACCAACCGCCGCAGCGGGTCGATAATCCGTGTCTGACTCCGGAAGAGCAGCAACGGCGAGCGCGAGCGAACGTCAGTTACCCCAACCAGTTCGACCCGACAACCCCGGCCCTGGATTACCGGACCCGGCTACCTGATCCTCCGTGAGGTGTCTCATGAAGCGGCTCCTGCTGTTCGCCTCGCTGTTCCTGTTCCTGACCGGTTGCCAGATGCCGACCGACCGGCTGCCGCCGCCGCTGCGCGAGGACGGACAGCCCGTCTTCTATTCCGATCTTCTGACCCGGGCCCGGGCCCAGGCACGGGTGGCCAATGAGGTCTTCTACACCGACAAGTGGAACGACCTGGAAGATGCGGCCCGGGGGCTGCAACAAACAGCAAAGTTCCTTCCCAAGGCGGAAGACACTCCTCGCAGCCACAAGGACATCGTGCCGAAAGTTGCCAGGGAGCTTGGCAGCGAGGCTGACAAGCTCTACAAGGCGGCGCTGGCCAAGGACGCCAAGGAGGGGACCGCCATCATGACACGCATCCAGTTGCTGGTGCGCGAGCTGAAGCTGGACCGTGACTCGCTGGAGCCGCCCCCCAAACCTGCCCCCAAATAGGGTTGCGCTCCGGCCGGCAGGCCGGCCTGCGCTTCGCCGATCCCTTGACCGTGGAGACTGTTGCGATGGAGTTGGACCCTCCCTTCTGGTTCAAACAACGCCAATGCAAGGCCGAGCCGGCCGGCTCGGACGACGCCCTCAAGCTGACCGGGCCGAATTTAGGCGAGGCCTTTATCCGGATCGAGCCGCACGGCGGCCGCTGGAGCGCGGCCTTGCGGCTGACGCCCGATGGCGAGGACGTGGCGCGGACGGCTCCGGAGCTGCCCAGTCGGATCGCCGCCTGGCAGGCAGCTTATGAGTTGTACCGGACGCACGTGATCGTTTGAGCCTGCCTTTTTCTCCCTTCTCCCTGCTGGAGAGAGGGGAGAAAAGCAAAGGAGCGCACCGGCGGGAGCGTTCCTGTATTGCATCGGGAAAAGTGAGGATCAGTGGTTTAAAAGTCTGATCCAACAGCCGCTTGCGGCTTAGCGAGTCACGCGGCTCCGCCAAGGCGGTTTCGGGAAAAAGGCTGGGAGAACAGACTCTCACTGCACGGTGTTTCATGAAGCACTGCATCTTCTTCACTGTGGTCGCCCTCATGCTCATCCCTTCCGCCGCCTGGACTCGGGAAGGTGACCCTGACGAACTGGCCCAGGACCGGAACCGAATCCAGGGGACGTGGAGCGTTCTCGCCTACGACCAGGACGGCAAGCCGCTGCCTCCCGAGATCGTCTCGAAGATGAGCGTTTCCATCCAGGCCGCCACGATCACGATCAAGCCCAAGGTGACGGTCCAGCGGACCATCACCGTCAAGGACGACAAGAGACAGGCCGAACTGAAGTTCACCACCGAGGCCGGCAAGAGCGACGTGGCGAAATACTGCCTCGACGTGGCCAAGAAGCGAAAGGTGATCGAGCTGACGCAGGAAATGGAGCGTGGACCGGCCAGGGTCATCCAGGGCCTGTACGCCCTGGATGGAGATGCGTTGACGATCTGCTTGCCTCTGCCCGACCGCAAGTTGCCCAACAAGGTCCCCAACGCTCCGAAACCCGGCTTTGTCCGGCTGGTCCTCAAGAGGATCAACGCTGGCCAGGAGAGTCTGGGAGTGGGTTGAGCGTCCATCCGGGAGGGAACCGTCATGGCGGAACAACCGGGCCGGGTGGTGATTGTGGGAGCGGGTCCGGCCGGGATGGCGCTGGCCTACCTGCTGGCCCGGCGCGGGGTGGGCGTGACGGTGCTGGAGACGCACCACGACTTCGCCCGCGCCTTCCGCGGTGAGGGCCTGCAACAGAGCGGCATCGACGCCTTCCGGCAGATGGGGTTCGGCGAGCGCCTCGACCGCATGCCGTACACCGAGATGCGAACCATCGAGATTTACTTCGGCGGACGCCTGTGCGTCCGCGCCGACGCGGCCGGGCTCGGCCGGGCTCAGACGCGCGTCGTGTCGCAGCCAGCCTTGCTGCAAATGCTTGCCGACGAAGCCGGGAAGCATCCCTCCTTCCGCCTTGACTTCGGCGTCACCGTGCGCGACTTCCTGCGCGAGAACGACCGGGTGGTCGGTGTCCGTGCCAGCGCCGGCGATGGGTCGCGCGAGTACCCTGCCGTCCTTGTCGTGGGCGCCGACGGCCGTCATGCGGCCACGCGCAAACACAGTGGTTTCTCCGAACTCTCCGCGCCGCAAGACTACGACGTCCTCTGGCTGAAGGTTCCCTACCCCGACAGTTACCCCGACCGGACGACGGCACTGGTCGAGTTGGCATCGCAGCGCACCGCCTTGGCCTTCCCCACCTCCGACGGCCAGCTTCAAGTCGGGTTCGTCATCCCCAAAGGCAGTTTTGCGGCCTTCCGGGCCCGTGCCGGGGAGAAGTGGACGGAGGAGCTGATCGGCCGGTTGCCCGCCTCTCTGGCCGACCATTTGCGCGTCCACCAGGAGGCGGTGGCCGGCGCGATGCTCCTGAACGTGGTGTGCGGCCGGCTCACGCAGTGGTCGTCTCCGGGACTGCTGCTCCTCGGCGATGCTGCCCACCCCATGTCGCCCGTCGGCGGTCAGGGGGTCAACATCGCCCTGCGTGACGGGCTGGTGGCGGCCAACCATCTCTGCCCGGTGCTGAGCGCCGGCGCCGACCCGATGGCCATTGACGAGGCGGCACGGCGTGTCCGGGATGAGCGCTGGCCCGAAATCGTCGCCGTGCAGCAGATGCAGCAGGACCAGGCCCGGATCCTGTTCAACCCCGACAGCTGGAGCAGCCGGCTGGTGAATCGGCTGCTGCCGTTGCTGGTCCGGACCGGCCTGCTCCAGTGGCTGCACCGCAAGCAGTATCAGCAGATGTCGTACGGCGTCGTGCCGGTCCGGCTGGTGGTTTGATTGAAACCACTTCTAATCCGTGATCTCACGGATGACCCGGCAGGGGTTGCCGGCAGCGAACACCCCCGCGGGGACGTCGCGGGTCACCACGCTGCCGGCCCCGATGACCGAGCGGTCCCCGATGCGGATTCCGGGACAGAGGATCGCTCCGCCGCCAATCCAGACGTCCGCGCCGACGGTGATGGGTTTGCCGAACTCCTGAGAGCGGCGCAGCCCGGCGTTCATCGGATGGCTGGCCGTGTACACCTGGACGTTCGGGCCGAACAGGGTGAAGTCGCCCACGGTCACCCGGCAAACGTCGAGGACCACGCAGTTGAAGTTGAAGTAGACCCGCTCTCCCAGAAAGATGTTGGACCCGTAGTCGCACCAGAACGGCGGCTGCATCCAGACACTTTCCCCCCCTGCCCCGAACAGCCCCTTCAGGATGCGCCGCCGCAACTCCTGATCTCGTTCGCGGGTGCTGTTCAGGTCCCAGCACAGGTCCCGGGCACGCTCCCGGGCCTGGACCAACTCCGGGTCGAGCGGATCGTACAGTTCTCCGGCAAGCATCTTGTCTTTCTCGCTCATCCTCATTCCCCCTGGCTTCGTTAGCTCCGTTAGCCTCCGGCCGTGCGCTTTCTCAAGATCCTTTCTCCTTTTATCCGATACATTCCTCAACGACTCCTTCCAGGTCACAAAGTCCTTCAAAAAGGGAAACCAGGCATGATCGGGAAGCCGGATCGAAGTGAGCCATCTCTGCCGGTACTGGTGGAGCGCTTGACGGCCGCGGATTCTGCTGTCCGGGTGGAAGCCGCCGCGGCCTTGGTCCGGCTCGGCAAGAAGGCCCGGCCGGCGCTGCCCGTCCTGATCGAGGCGCTGAAGGATTCGGAGGCGCAGGTGCGGAAGCTCGCCGCCCTGGCGCTGGGTGACATCGGCACGAAAGCCCGGCCGGCCGTGCCCGCCCTGATCGCCACCCTCCAGGACGAGAACGAGGGCGTCCGGCGGCGTGCGGCCGTGGTCCTGGGGGAGATTGGCGGGCACGAGGCCATCACAGCCTTGCAGCAGGCGTTGCGGGATCCCAGCGAGAACGTCCGCCGGGCGGCTACCCTGGCCCTGACGGCGCTGGACCCCGACGACAGCCACAGCAGGCCGGCCGCATAGCGAACTCAGCCGATCCGACGCCGGCCCGGTGGGGGCAACGGCCGAATGCCGATGGCCCGCAAGCCGCGCTCGGTGATCTGCAAGGCGGCCGAGCCGCCGCCCGTCGCCGGGTAGGTGATGGCGTAACCCAGCCAGCCCAGGTTCGAGGTGATCCGAGCAACCCATTCGGCCGAAGCCCCGGCCAGGCACTCGCGAGCCAGGTCGGCCATCGTGGCGATGGCCCGCCGGCGCAGGTAATGGAGCACGCTCGTTTCCTCGGGTGTCAGCACGACCGATTTCCCCCTCGTGTTCTCATCACATCTTCATTGGGCCTTCATTGAACATCGATCCGCGCTTTCCCTCAAGGCCGCCGAGCCCGTCTTGAAGTCGTTCCACCGCCGACAGGCCGACAGGACCGGCGACGTGGGAAGAGCTTCCGCGACCCGCAGTCTTTTGCCGGCAAGCCCATTCTTCCTGACCCCGAGCGGCCCCATTCAGCCACTTGCCGCTGGATTCAGCTTGGCGACGAAAGCCGCATGCTCCGGACTGGCGAGGCCCTGTTGCAGCACTGCAAATAGCGCCGTGGGGTCGTTGCGCATCAATGCTGTTGGGTCAAGCCAGAGGCCAGGAAAGACCTCGCTGCGAAGCCAGCCTTGTTCGCTGGGCGTCTGTGCTTCGTACTTCCCGTCCTTCCAGCCAAACCAATCGACCTGGCGATCCTCCGTGCGGAAGACCAGGTATTCCCGGATTTCGTTGCGGCAATACGCGCTGAACTTGACGGAGAGATCGCGGTCAGTGCTGCTGGCAGACACTTCGACGATCAGTTCTGGGGCGAACTCGATGTAATCGTCCGCGCTGAGCCGGACCTGGCCGCCGTGTTCCGGCAGGATGAACAGGACCAGGTCAGGTTGGGGCTCGTTGCTGACGTCCAGGCGCACCGTGGAATCGCTGGCAGGCATCACTCCCGGGGTGGCGGCCCAGTAATTTCCCAGCCAGGTGCCGAGAAGAACGTGCGGAATCCCGTGGACTCGAGCGCGAACAGGCGAGGGCATGAAGACTTCTCCTTCCAGAAGCTCCGCGCGGGTCTCCGGCGGCATGGCCTCATAGCGACGCTCGAATTCCTCCCGGCTGAGACGGTCCCCTGCGCGGAGGGGTGGGACAGGTGCAGGTACGGTTGAATCTGTTGGAGGAGTACTCGTCGGGCTGGACATCGCTGGCTCCTTGCGTGAAGAATTAGCAGTGAGATGGCCTCCCTACCTGGCCATTCTACAACCATCCGTTGCTTCAAAATAGGCGAGTTCCTTCGATCCAGAGCAAGGGAAGAGCGCTTACACCGCCACTTCTTCGGTCTTCCCCAGCGACTCCGGATACCGCCGCCGGATCGGTCCAACGACCTCGGCCAGGAACTCATCCACCTGCTCCGGAGACCGCCCCACCAGGCTGGTCCGGTCCAGCACCTGCTCGAAGTCCATCCCCGAGAATACCTCCTCCTTCTGCAACCGCTCCAGCAGGTCGTTGCGTGTCGCTCCCTTCTTCAGCGCGGCCGTCACTTCCTGGCTGTGGTCCCGCACCACCTTGTGGACTTTCTGCCGGTCAGCGCCGCGCGCCGTGGCCGCCATCATCAGGTTCTCGGTCGCCAGGTACGGATAGAACTCCTCCACCCGCCTGCGGATCACTTCCGGGTTAGGCTTCATTCCCCGGCTGACGTTCAGCACCAACCGGAGCATCCCATCCGCGGCCAGGAACGCCTGTGGCAGCACCAGCCGACGGTTGACGCTGTCGTCCAGGGTTCGCTCCATCCACTGCGTCGCGGCGGTCTGGGCAGTGCTTGTCGCCAGGCTGATCACGAACCGGGCCAACCCACAGGTGCGTTCGCTCCGCATCGGGTTGCGCTTGTACGCCATCGCCGACGATCCCGCCTGCTCCTTCTCGAACGGCTCGTCGATCTCCTGATCGTGGGCCAGCAAGCGCAGGTCGGTGCCCAGCTTGTGGGCCGACTGCGCCAGGCCGGACAGCACGTCCAGCACCTGGCTGTCCACCTTGCGCGAATAGGTCTGGCCCGTTACCGGGTAGACCTCGTCGAAGCCCATCTTGCGCGCCACCAGCCGATCCAGTTGCCGGACCTTCTCGTGATCGCCGCGGAACAGGGTCAGGAAGCTGGCCTGAGTGCCGGTCGTGCCCTTGGCGCCGCGAAAGCGCAGCGTCGTCAACCGATGCGTAATCTCCTCCAGATCGAGGACGAAATCGTGACACCACAGGCAAGCCCGCTTGCCCACCGTGGTCAGCTGGGCCGGCTGGTAGTGCGTGTAACCCAGCGTGGCCAGGTCGCGGTGGGCGGCGGCGAAGTCGGCGAGGGCGTCGATGACGCTCACCAGCCGGTCACGCAGCAGACCCAGGCCCTCGCGCATCAGCAGCAAGTCGGTATTGTCGGTCACGTAGCAGCTGGTCGCTCCCAGGTGAATGATCCCGCGTGCCGTCGGGCAGACGTCGCCATAGGCGTGAATGTGGGCCATCACGTCATGGCGGAGCCGGCGCTCGTGTTCGCCGGCGCGGACCAGATCGACGTCCTCGACGTGAGCGCGAAGCTCGTCCAACTGGGCCTGGCTGATCCGCGGCCGGGAGCCGTCCTCGGTGAGCAGGCCAAGCTCATGCTCGGCCTCGGCCAGTGCGACCCAGAGGCGCCGCCAGGTGGAGAATTTCCGCTGAGGGCTCCACAGCTGGGCCATCTTCTCGCCGGCATAGCGCTCCACCAGGGGATTGTCGAACGTTTGTGATGGATTCATGCGACTTCTCCGAAGGACCGATTCCGTCCGCGTAACCGATGCAGGCCGATCATCCGCTTGTTCCGGTGCGACCCGAGTCGGACCGGGACATTTTTATGCCCTGGAGTCTTGCCTGTCGCCGCACCTGGTCGATTTACCTCGTAGACGTGCCGCAAGGGAGAAGGGCGGCTCCACGCCCGCAGTCAGGAGGACATCCTACCATGCGTCGAATCATTCTGGCCGCGCTCGGCCTTGTCGTTGGGCTGTCGCTGTACAACCTCACGGTTCAGCCGGCGATGGCCCAGACCCAGGACACCAACATCGGGCGCTATTTCTACTACCCCCACTACTATTATCCGCACAACTACTGGCCGACCCAGGGCCCACGCTGGCCGGAACGGCCGGGCGAGCCGTACGTGAAGCCGCCGGCTTACATGACCTATCCGCCCTTCCGCGAGCCGCACTGGCGCTATGAGTGGCTGGAATACCAGCCGTATTATAAAGGCTCGCATTTCTGGCTCGACCAATTTTAATCGTGTTGTGACTCAGCAAAGATCGAAGGGCCAGCAAGGGAATGAAGGGAACCTTCGCTGGTCCTTCCTCGTTTTCCGGCTTCGGCATCTGTGCAGGATTCAGCGCTCCACAATGGAAGGAGGCAACTCCTGGTAATCAGGGCCGGATGGTCTGGAAGCGGCTTCGCCTGCGATAAAAGGAGCCAAGGCATCTGCACTGAATGCCCAGGAGGGTCGCAGATATAAATAGTGTGACCGCAAGAGGGTTATGTACAGAAAACCAAAGAGCAGCCGCCAGTTGCTGAGATTTGAGCCGACTTCCAGACTGCGGAGGGATCGTTCCGGAATGGCCACTTCAAGCCGGTTGCTCGAACACCAATCAATCCGAGCAATGATCTCGTGGATGCCGGCAGAAACTTCAAATTCCACCTCGGAACCAGCATTGATCTCTCCCACGCAGACGCCATCAATGAACAAACGATAGGCCCGGAGCCAATCGGTGAATTGGGTTGGCCGCTGAAACCGTAAGATCGGCATAGGATCAACTCCGGCTGCTTCTCGTTGTCTTGCTTTCCTCAATTCTGACACTGTATCTTACCCTTCCGGCTACGCAAGAACAAAGACCCTGCACGCTTGGGCCTTTTTCTCCCTTGCCGTGACCGCCGATACCTGCCAAAACGAGACTATTCACCCACCATCGCAACCTCTTGAGGAGACCGGCCATGTTTCGGAGCGTCCTGATATTTGTTGTCCTGACCCTGTCTTCCCACGCCTGGGCGGCTGATGCTCCGAAGAAGTTACTCCTGCTCGGCCAGGGTCCGGACGGCCATCCGGTGCAGACGCACGAATACGTCGCCGGCCTGAAGGTGCTGCACAAGTGTCTGCAACCGGTCAAGGGGCTGGAGATCATCCAGGTCCGGGCGGATGAGCCGTGGAAGGATGGCCCCGAACTGATCGAGCGGGCCGATGGCGTCGTGCTGTTCCTCTCCGAGGGTGCGAAGTGGCTGCGACACGATCCGCGCCGCCGGGACGCCCTGACGAAGATGCTGGCCCGGGGCGGCGGTGTCGTGGTGCTGCACTGGGCGATGGGCACCAAGGATGCCGCCAACGTCGAGGATGCTCTCAAGGTGCTGGGCGGCTGCCATGGCGGTCCCGATCGCAAGTACAAGGTGCTGGAAACCGACGTCACGGTGGCCAGGCACCCGATCACGACGGGCATCAAGGACTTCCGGATCAAGGATGAGTTCTACTATCAGCTGAAGTTCGCCAAGCCCGAGGGCAGCGTTCAGCCGCTGCTCCAGGCGAAGATCGAGGACAAGCCATACACGGTGGCCTGGGCCTGGGAACGGCCCGCCGGCGGTCGGACTTTTGGTTTTTCGGGGCTGCATTTCCACGATAACTGGCGGCGCGAGGAATATCGCCGGCTGGTGTCGCAGGCGGTGCTGTGGACGATGGGAATGCCCGTGCCGGCCGAGGGGTTGCGCGTCGAGGTGACGGAGGAGGACCTGAAGTTGAAGTGAATCGGCGGGACAGTGGGCTCGCTGGACAGACTCGGGCGTTTTCTGGTATGTTCAATTCATTCAACCTGTCGCTGCCAATCACTGACAGAGGAGCCTCTCATGAAACCCGAATGGATTGATCAGCGCGGAGACGTCAACTGGGGACTGCTGGAGCAACGGCTCGCTGCCCTTCAGAAGGATCTGGAACAACTTCCTCAGGAAGCGAGGACCAAACACCTTGAAACCCTGGCATTTCTCCAGGTGTCCCTCGACAGGGTTCGGGTAGAACGTGAAGGGCTCTTGAAGGACTACTACGCTCGGGCCAGGGAAACCCTCCATTTCGGTGAGTTGGAACTCTCCAAGCTCCAAGAAATGTCTGCCGGCCCGGTCGAGTACCTGGACTGAAACCGCAGCCTCACAGGGAAGTCATCATGCCCCACCTGCGCCTGGAGTGGATGCAAACAAGCCGAGCGCAATTTGAAGCAATCCGCACCCGGGCACGGCAAGCCGGTGTTTACAACCGGTTTCGTGCCGCCCACAATGGGCTTGTGTGGACGTTAAGCGATCTGGCTCGGGCTCTCCAAGCGGGTGAGCCGCTTTACCATCTGGCTCATCCAGGCGCGATGGTTCGCCAGTGCGGGTACGATTGCCTTTCTGTCAGTTATGCGGTTTATCCTAATGAGTGCCTTGGTTACATCTTGCGTTACCACACGATCCCAGACACCTGGCCCTTTTGAGAGTGCTTGACCCAGCAGGGTGAGATTTCCGAGGAAGTACTTCTCACCGCTCCCGCACCGATTGCCGATACGCGGCGAAGCACGTCTCCGTCTCCCACAACTTGACCTCGACCACAGGAAACCCCTGGCTGGCCGTGAAGTCGAAGATCAGCCGGGCAATGTTCTCCGCCGTCGGATTCACGTCCAGCACGTAAACCGGCTCGCCCTGCACGTGCAGGAAGGGCAGCACCGGATCATCCTTGTGCAGCAGCATCTTGTGGTCGAGTGTCTCGTCAATCCAGTTGCCGACCACGCGTTTCAGCCGGCTGAAGTCCATCACCATGCCCAGCTCGTCCAGCTTCTCCGTCTCCAGCGTGATGACGGCCCGGCCATTGTGGCCGTGCAAGTGCCGGCACTTGCCGTTGTAGTTCAGCAGACGATGGCCATAGCAGAAGCTGATTTCCCGCGTCACGCTGAACATGGTCGCTCCTGGTGATACAAGGTCGGGTCGGGCAACTGGGCGTCGCGGAACGCCTGGCGGCGTTCGGCGCACTTGTTGCAGACGCCGCAGTGCTTGCCGCCCTGCGGCCGGATACACGAAAAAGTCCACTGCAGCGGCATGCCCCGGCCGCGCCGCATCACCTCGACCTTGGGCAGTTCGCGATAAGGCTGCAGCACGCGCACCCGGCCCTCGACGGCCTGGTTGACCACGGCCGCCAGCGCCGCGAAGAAGGCTGGCGTTGCGTCCGGGAAGGGATTGCCTTGCAGAGGGGCGAGTGCCACGGCCGGGATGCCGTGCAGATGGCACCAGAGCAGGGCCTTGGAGAGCAGCAGCACGTTCCGGCCTGGCAGGAACACTGCTTCGTCGGGACGTGCTGGCGTCCGGCACTCCCTGTCCGGTCAGGCTCCAGTGGGCCTCGTAAAGGTCCGTCGTGGGCATGTGCAGGACGTGCAGCGGCTTCAGTTTCGGGGACTCCAGGGCCCGCAAGAATTGACGCAGACAATGCTGCTCCACCTCTTCCCAGAAGAGGCCACAGCGAACGTACAGCGGGTAAACGGCGGGCCGGCTCCGCACCGCCTCGCCGACGAGGATGGCGCTGTCGAGGCCGCCGCTGACCAGCACGGCCAGGGGTTCGGTGGCGGAAACCAGGGAATCAGCGGCGGCGGATGGCTTGCTCATCCTCGGTATTGTAGGTCGCGGTGGAGGATCGGGAAGTCGCTCGCCTCCCGGGCCGCCGGACCCTGTTACCGTTTTGCGGCCCGGAAGCCCGGCGGAGGCGGCGTGCCGAGAAAGGTTTGCCGACAGCGATAATAGCTCGCTTCGAGCGGCTTGAGCAGATCCCGCGGCGACTCGGAGCGTTTGCCCAGCAAGGCGTCGCGGACGTCCTCCAGACGCTCGCGCAAATCCTCGGCGTGTTCGCGAGCCTCGGCGGGCAAGCTGCCGGTCCGGATCAGGACGCCGACCTGGAGCTTGCGCGTCAGCAGGTCCCACTGCTCGAGCCGGCGGATCGCCTCTTCCTTGTGTCCGGAAGTCACGGCAGGCAGCGCTTTGCCGCGCACTTCGTACATCTCCTTGAACGCCACCTCGGGAGGCGGATAATAGACGTAAAGGGCCGCCACACTGAACACGACCAGTCCCAGCAGGGCGGCCAGGCCCAGCACCGGGCCGGGCAGCTCGCGGTTGAACAGACCCGGGGGTGCTGGAGGAGGCGGAGCTGTCAGCCAGGATTCCAGCCGGCCTTCCCTGTCCAGCTTCCGGGCCAGCAGTCCCACCAGCAGCAGCAAGGCCATTCCGCACAGCGCCACAGACTCCAGCACTTCCACTTTTTGCAGCAACTTGTCGCGGATGGTCTGCAAGCTGGCCTCGGAGCCCCAGGGGAAGGGGCTGGTCCACTCGTCAAAGGCGTGCGTGTGGCTGACCTCCTCGGCGGCGAAGTAAAGCCGGCGTTCGCCGACGTATCCCAGGGCGAGCGTGCCGGCCGTGACCAGGACGAGCCAGAGCAGCACGCGCCGGCCGCCGAACAACTTCAGCAACCAGACGATCAGGCCGAGATTGACGCCGATGCCCACCTCGAAGAGCACGAACGCCGCCCCGACCGAGTTGCCGTGCTCGAACATCAACCCCAGCCGCATCATGCCCGGCAGCGGTCCCAGGTAGAGCGGCAAGGCGAGGGCGGTCATCAGGGCTGGCGAGGAGGAATCGTCGTGCCGCATCGTGCTGCCCAGACAGCCGAACGGCAGCAGCCCGGCCAGCAAGCCCGAGAAGCCCAGGCCCAGCAGCACGTAACCCATGCGTCGGGCCGACCGCCTCCCGTCCCGCGGTGACGACCACCGCCGCCAGACGCTTCAGCCCCGGGGCCGGCATCGGCTCGTCACCGGGGGGAGCTGCATCCTCAGGGCGAGCGAGAAAGCGTTCCCACAGCGACCCGGCGGCAAAAGCGATGACCAGCGACCCAAGGGCGAAGCAGACAATGACCAGCGGCTCCGACAGCGTCAGGCCGTAAAGCAGCGACAGCGGGTTGATGTGCGGGGCGGCCAGGACAAAGGCGAGGATGGTGCCGCTGGGAACGCCGGCTCGCCGCATCTCCCGGGCAATGGGGATGACGCCCAGCGAACAGACCGGCAGCAGCGTGCCCACGGCCCAGGCCCGCAGCAAACCCTTCCAGCCCGCACCCCCGAACAGCCGGCGGGTGCCGGCCGAGCCCAGCATGCGCCGCATCACCCCGGCGACCAGCAGGCCGCACAGCAGGGTCGTCGAGGCCTCCACGGCCACCTGGCCGGTGCGGAGGAGAATGCTCTGCAGAAGGGTCGTGAACATGGTTGGGGGACTCCTTTGTTAGCCGCGACGCGGAGCGGCGCAGCCGCGCAGCGGAGCGCGGCAGATCTCCACGCTACGGAGGCAACCCGCGCTCCGCTGCGCGGCTGCGCCGCTCCGCGTCGCGGCTAACACGGAACTGGTACTCCTTCGAGGATCTGCTTCAGCACGCCGCCGGCCGCGTCCGCGGCCAGTCCCAGCCGCACGCCCAGCACCGGCAAGGCCACCTGCTGCACGTCGTCGGGCGTCACAAACGGCCGCTGCCGCAGGAAGGCCCAGGCCTGCGCCACCCGCTGCCAGATCAGCAGGCCGCGCGGGCTCAAACCCAGCGTCACCTGCGGATGGCTGCGCGTCACCCGTCCCAGGTCCACCAGGTAGGCGCTGCACTTCCGGACTGACCGCGATCCCGGCCACCTGCTCTTGCAGGGCCAGCAGCTGGCCGTCCTGCAGCACCGCATCGATGCTCGGCATCCCGGCCAGGTCGCCGACGGCGCTGGTCAGCAGGTCCACCTCCTCGGCACGCTCCGGATAGCCGATGGACAGCTTCATGGCAAAGCGGTCGAGCTGGGCCTCGGGCAACGGGTAGGTGCCGTGATGCTCGACCGGGTTCTGCGTGGCGATCACGAAGAAGGTCGCGGTCAGACCGTGGCGGACGTTATCGACCGTCACCTGCCGCTCGGCCATCGCCTCCAGCAAGGCGCTCTGGGTCCGCGGCGTGGTCCGGTTGATCTCGTCGGCGAGCAGCACCTCGGAAAAGACCGGGCCGGGCAGGAACTCGAACTCGCGCGTCTTCTGGTTGAAAACGCTGAAGCCGGTGATGTCGCCGGGCAGCAGGTCCGGGGTACATTGCACCCGGGCGAACCGGCCGCCAATCGCCTGGGCCAGGGCCTTGGCCAGGGTCGTCTTGCCCAGGCCGGGCAGGTCTTCCAGCAGCAGATGCCCCCGGGCCAGCAGACACGTCAGCACCTGCTCGATCACGGCCGGCTTGCCGCGCAGGGCCCGGTTGAGCGCGGAGCGCAAGCCGTCGATCCGGCCAACCCCAGGCGTGGGAGCGTGCGGCACTGAGTTCGGGGAGTTCATCGTCCGCATCCTATCTTCTCCCAGCACGCCGCCAGCAAGGCAAGGTCCAGGCATCCAGCACGCGCCGGCAAATACTCTTCACCTCGTCCACGGGCCACGGCGGTTCGAGGTTGCGCCCGTAGGCGGCCCACTCGGCCAGGGCCGGCAATGGGTCGCAGGACAATCCCGTTACTCCACGAAGCCAGGTCGCCGCGGTCTGTGAGGGCTGACGTGCCCGGCCTGCCCAGCGGGCCCGACGCTCCAGCAGCCAGACCGCCCGGCGGACGCACTGCTGCCAGGTCCGGCCCGGAAAACAGCAGAACCAGCGCACGGCCAGAGCGTCCAAGAACTCGCGCCGCCACCACCACAGGGCTGCCAGCGTCGCCAGACCAAGACTCGCCTCGATCCAATGCTCCCAGGTCCAGACCAGGACGGCACTCAGCGCCAGACCCAGGCGCTCCAGCAGCGACAGGCCCGGTCTCAGCACCTCGTAGCCCGGCGTCGGTTCCAGCTCCAGCCAGTCGCCGCCCGGCAGCCGCACCTCGGCCCAGAAATGCAGGTCTTCTTCGACCACCGGGGTGTGGAGGGTGAGCGGATCGTAATGGTCCGGCGAAACGTAGAAGCCACTGACCAGCCGGGTCTGGTAGCCCAGGACGCGCAGCAGCACGGCCGCGGCCGAGGCGAACTGGTAATCGGGGCCGGCACGCTCCCGCAGCAGAAAATGCGTGAGCGTGTCCCGGCAGTCTTCGGGCACCCGGACCGTGCCGTCCAGGCGATAGTCCCGGCGGAGGTGCCCGATCACGGCGGCGATCCGCGGCCAGCCGGGCGCTTCCTCGTCCGCCCAGCGGTGGGCCAGGGCCGACAGCTCCGGGTTGAAGTTCGGCGGCAAGGTGTGGTAGCGCAGATTCTCGGTACGGACCGGGGAAGGAAATGCCACGGCCGGCAGCAACCGGGGGTCCACGGCCCGGCTCTCGGTTTCGACAACGATTCCCGAAGGGGTCTTGCGCTGTGCCATGCGGAGGATGCGCTCCTGTCCCCAGCCGAAGAAATCGGCCCGATTGACCCGGCCGATCCGGAAGCGGACCAGGTGCGGCGGCGTCGGCACCAGCGTGCCGGGAGAACGCGCGATCTTGATCTGGTGCGCCTCGACGACCGAAAAGATCGCCGGCGGCGGCGGTTCCGCCAGCTGCATCCAGCAGCTGTCCGGCTCCTTTTCCAGCCGGCAGTTCCGGGCGTTGACCGGGGCCTCCGCCCAGGCCAGACCATCGAAGGCGTCGAAGGCCGTGACCCGGACGTGCAACGGCGTCCGTCCCTGGACCTCGAAGATCGCCCGTGCCGATCGGTCGGACGGATCGCGCGGCTGCCGTGGGCTCTTGCGAGCGGTCGGAAACTCCCGGTTGGGCCGGAGGCTGTTGGCAGGCGGCTTCCGCGATTCATTGACCTTCGTCTGAGGGTCTAACGCGATCGAGAGTTCCCGCTCCTTGGGCTTGAAGGGCTCTCCATACTGCTCGTTGAACATGTCATAAAGGCTGGGCAGCGGTGAATCGAGAAAGATGTCGGTGAGCAGCATGCCGGTGCTGTGGGGATTGTCTCCCTGGGTCTCGTCGTCGCCGTCGTTGACGCCGCCGCGGGCGAACGGGTCCTGGTTGCCGGTCCCGCCCGAGGTCGGCAGCCACTCGCCCAGCACCCGCGCGGTTCGCTGCGGGCCCACGGCAATCAGCCCCAGCACCGAGCTAACCAGCGCGACCACCCCGAACCCGACCCGCCACGGCAGCCGTTCCTGTCCCGGCTGCACCTCCAGGGCCACAGAATGGTCGGAAGCGACGAAGAAGCGCCGCAGTCCGGTCCAGTGGACCAGCATCAGCCAGACGCTGCCGGTGGCGCTGTACAGCGCCAGCAGGATCAGCACCGCCGGATGGCCGCTGGTGGACACGGCGAACAGCATCAGGAACAGGCTGACCACGCACGCCAGCCGCACACAGAGCAGCCAGGCAGAGCAAGCTGCCAGACCCAGCCCCAGGTTACGCAGACCGAACAGCAGCTGCAATTCCAGGGTGTAACCCTCGTTGAGCCAGCTCCGCCGGATCGGCTCGAACAGCAGAGGAACCACCGTCAGACCCAGCAGGATCAGAAACACCCGAAGCGGCGGAACGCTGCTAGCGCCGGGTTTATCCCGGCGGTCTTTCCCGCCGGGATAAACCCGGCGGCTCGTATCTCCGGTACGGGAACGAACCAGCCGAGGCCCACAGCGATAGCCACCCACAGCGCCGTCACTCCCAGGCCCATCATCCAGCGGCCATCGTGGATTGCGACCTCGATCGCCAGGGCGGCCAGGAGCACAAGGGCAAAGGTGACGCGGCGAATGAGGCGGGAAAGTTCAGGAGCCATGCTGCGCCTCCTTCCAGCCGCCACGCAGCAGCACCGGCACCTGCTCCGGCCGGTCAATCCAGAGCCAGGGTTGCACGGGCAACCCGGCAGGAGGAGCGATACCGTGGGCAAATGCGGCCCGCAAGATCACCCAGCGCGCTGGTCGTCTCCCGAACCCGGTCGCTTGACCCCAGCCAGGGCCACGTCGGTCGTCACGATCACTTGCAGCCCGTCCCGGAAACCTCGGCATGCGGGGCTCACCAGCGTCTCCGCCAGCGGCACCTCCGAATCATCGGGCAGCCGGGCCAGACTGTCGAGCAACCGGTGCAGTTGTCCCGTCCCCGACGTCGCCGGAATGGCCTGGCCGTTCCACACCGCCCCGACCATGGCCCCGGCTTCCAGCCAGCCCCGGGCCAGACTCGCCACGATGCGGATGGCCCATTCGCGGGAACCGTCCGGGCCATCGGAGTGAACGCGCGGGTCGGCGTCGAGGACCAGCTGAATGACCGGACGAGCGTTGGATTGCAGCTCGCAGACAATGAGCCGATCGTGCCGGGCCGACTGTCCCCAGTGAATCCGCCGCGGCGAATCGCCCCGGCGGTAGGGCCGGACGCCCAGCACGTCGCCGTTGCTGCCCACCTTGTTGCGGGAGACGTTCCCCTCCACCTGCTGATCGCCGCTGACCAGCGGCACCGGGCCAACCGGAAAGGTGCGCGGCCAGACCAGCAGCGGTCTTTCGACCGTCAGTCGCCGGCTGTTCTCCCACAGGCCGAACGGAAAGGCCGTGGTCAGACACGGAGTCGCCAGCGGGAAGACGCCGCGACAGGCAGGGACGAAGTTCCAGCGGCACCGGGCCGTCCGCCGTCGCGGAGCAGTGGCGATGCTGGCGACGGGCATTCTAATCCGAAATCGAGTGAATCGGACCCCGGTCGATCTTGCGGGTGAACCCATACCGCACTGCCAGTCCCCAGGCCGACCAGGGGAGCCGGTTGCGCAGCGTCAGGCACACCTCCACCGGGTCGCCCTCGCTGACCCTGACACGGTCGAACGCGATCGACCCAGTCAGCCCACGCAGGCTCAGCCAGGGCCAGACGATGCCCAGCACGATCACCGCCAGCACGCCGCCGCCCAGGACAAAGCCCTGCGGATGCAAGAACAGGCCACACAGCAGCGCCGCCAGGGCAGCCAGGATCAGCACTCCCAGCGGATTGTAAAACAGCCGCCGCACCCGGGCGCTGAACTCGGGAAACACGTCGTAAGTCGTCGCCGAGCGCAAGAAGGCGAAGACCGCGCTCCGGAAGCCACGGCTCAGGCCAGACACGATCGGAACCCCTCGGTCAGTTGCAACCGGCTCATCGGAGCGGGAAGGGCCCCTCCAGCGCCGGTATTACCTTGTTTGACAGAGATGTATATTACAACGTAATACTGCCATGTCAAGGTTTGTGCAACGTATTACGCTTTTTCCCGGTAACTGGGAAATGTGCCGTTACCCAGGACATTCTTGACGCTGCCGGGGGGCCTGGAGCAAGACTTCCACTTTGCGGTCACGAATGCGATTCCGACCGGGCGCCCTAAACCCCGATCAGCTCGAGATCCGGAGTTATCCCGGCCCGCCCCGCCCTGAAGGGCGGGTCTACACGCCAGCAGAAAGCCCGATGAATCGGGCTGCAGGGAGCCAGCCCCGGTCTGTCAGCCCGGTTTACCGGGCTTTCTGCTGGCGTGTAGACCCGCCCTTCAGGGCGGGGCGTTTCTCCGGGTCTCCAGCTGATTCGGGTTTAACGGTCTCTGTTAAACCGCGATCCGGTGGGAAACCCGGAGTTCGTCGTAGCCGCAGGCTTTAGCCTGCGTTGGCGGCAGTTGGGCGAACGCAGGCTCAAACCTGCGGCTGCAGCGGCGTCTCCAAACACTCCGGTTTTCAAAAGGAACGCGGTTTAGCCATCACACCGGCATGGGCTCATTGGTCAGAAGGCTTGCGCACGTTTCCGCCAACCACAGCTGCGGCCAGGCCCGACCCGTCCGGCGACCACGCCAGGCCGATGACGTGATCGCAGCTCTCCGCTTGCCGGCGCGGCTCCAGGGTGACACCCGCTTTGGAACTCTTACTCACGCCAAACATGCCTTGAACCCCGCTTCGAGCTTGGTCCGGTCCAGTTTCCTGCCGATGAAGATGAGCGAGTTGTGCCGTGGTTCCTTCTTGCCCCAGGGACGGTCGGGCCGACCGTCAAACAGCATGTGAACGCCCTGGAAGACGAAGCGGCGGTCATCCCCCTTGATGCTCAGGACGCCCTTCATGCGGAAGATGTCCTGTCCGTAGTTCATGAGCAGGTCTCGGAGCCAGTCGTTGAGCTTCTCCTCGCTCAGGTCGCCCGGAATGGTGATCCCGACCGACGAGACCTCTTCGTCGTGTTCGTGGTCTGGCTTGTATTCACGTGCCACCGTCGGGACAAGTGCGGTCGGGTTGCCGACAAGTTGGGCCTTGAACTCGTCCGGAAGGTGTTCGGTGAAAAGCGCGTAGTGCCCGGCAACCGGAATGGCAACGGTGAAGCGCGTCTCGCCCTGGCCCAACTGGAGCTGGGAGAGCGTCTTGCCCGGCGTCAGCGTCCCGCCACCCGGAACGGCGTGTTCATCCGAGCTGAAGGTCAATACCGCGTCCATCTGCACGGCGTCGAGGGCCTTGCGGTCAGGACCATCACAAGGCAGCAGGGTGACGTTCATGGCCGGGTCAGGGCCTTCCTGGACGATGAGCTGGCAGGTGCCCGCCTTCAGCTGGTAGATCCCACCCCACTCGAAGGGAAATTCCGGCTCCATGAACTTCGGATCGACCTCCAGGGCCCGGTCCAGGTTGAAGCCGCCGACGTTGAGAACGCGGTCCATGTCCACCGTGGCGTTCTGGGTCCGGATGATGCGGGCGGCGGCGTTTATGGAGCGGATGCGTGCTTCCAGACGCTCGACTTGGTTGGCTGGCACCAGGTCGGTCTTGTTGAGGAGGATCACGTCCGCGAACGCGATTTGCTCCTTGACCTCATCCGTGTCAAAGTGCTGCCAGACGTGCTTGGCATCGACCACGGTTACGATGCCGTCCAGGCGCAACTTGTTCTGCATCTCGTCATCGACGAAGAAGGTCTGGGCGACCGGGCCCGGGTCGGCCAGGCCGGTGGTCTCGATCATGATGTAATCGAACTTGTCCTTGCGCTTCATGAGATTGCCGAGGATGCGGATCAGGTCGCCGCGGACGGTGCAGCAGATACAGCCGTTGTTCATCTCGAAGATCTCTTCCTCGGCCCCGATCACCAGTTCCTGATCGACGCCGACCTCGCCGAACTCATTCTCGATGACGGCGATGCGCTTGCCGTGCTGCGCCGTCAGGATGTGGTTCAGCAGCGTCGTCTTGCCGGCGCCCAGGAAGCCGGTCAGCACGGTCACGGGCACTCGTTCAGTTGTTGCGGTTGTCATGGGAAGCGTCTCCGCGGGGATCAATCAAGGGAAGCGACGAAACCAACCCGGCCACGTCGGCACGGGTGATCTCCTGCATGGGCTTGAAAATCTTCAAGGGCAGGGGCTGGCCGGGCGCACTGAAGACGGCAATGACCGTCTCAACGTCGGGACAACCCGCTTCGGTGCAGCGCAGCTCCGTGACCATGATGGTAACGTCCGGCCGCAGACCGAAGACCTCGGCGGTCCACTGTTTCAGGCGGGCCACCAGGGCCGGGTCACTGGGTCGCTGCGAGCCAAACAGGTTCAGCGGCATCGGTCAATCCTTGTCCCTATTTGGAGTGCGGCAGTGGCTTTGCTCTGCCGCTTTTGTTTCTCGTGTTTTTCTTTCTTCGTTTGGTCTTTGTTTCTTGGGCTGTGGGCGGAACAAGGGAAAAACCAAAAAACAAAAGGCCAAACAAAAGCGGCAGAGCAAAGCCACTGCCGCACTCCAAAAAGGGCGACAGTCGAGATTAGCTGGCGGCAATCGCGGCGGCGTAGCGCTCGAAGCGGTGTGCATCGAGCGCCTGGGGCAACGGCAGCAATCGGCCGGCCGAGTCGCAGGCCCGAGCCCAGCCGATCAGCTGCTCGTACACCTCGTCTCCGACCAGCCCGCCCAGCCAGATCGTTTCCGCCGGCGTCAGGACCAGGGTGACGTTGGCCAGGTCACAGGGCCCGACGCAGCCGGAGATGGTCAGCTGGATGGTGCGGTTGAGCTGCTCGCTCTTCCAGACCGCCTGGAGGCGCTCCACCGGCAGCACCGGCCGGCCGCGCTCCGGCCGGCCACAGCAGCAGCCCTGACAGAAGACCAGCTGCCCCAGCGCCCGACGGCGAGTAGCCAGCGTCAATGGTTGTCGGTTCACGTGCGTCCCGAAGGATCGAGGAAGCACCGCCCAGGCGCGACGGTGCGGAAACAGGTCCGTCCGGCTCAGCTCGCGGTGAGTTTTCGCCGCCGCCAGCGCCGCAGATCCCGGCAGACGGCGACGAGTCCATAGACCATCAGGCCCAGGACCACCGCCGTGGCTGTGAACGCCAGGGCATGTTCGGTCATGCCGTCCGGAAACGACCGGCCAAAAAGCTCGATCTGCACAAACGCATCGGCATGGTGCGCCAGCAAAGACATCACGGAAACTCCTTCGCACGGTTCGGAAACGGTTGGAAGCAGCTCATCGGAGCGGAAAGGACGCTTCCCTCTCCGATATTACCTTGTATAACCAGAGAGTATATTACAATGTCATACCAGGCTGTCAAGAGCGGTATTACGTTGTATGACGGTGATTGGGCCGTTCGCCGGGAAATGGGGACGCGGAAAACGCCACAAGGCAGCAGTCCGGCTGGACTGCTGCCTTGTGGATTCAGAAAAGGAAGGATCAAGCCACCTGAACGGGTCCGTGGTCGTCGCAGTGGTCGCCGTGCGGATGGTGCAGGTGGCCCTCGACCAGGTAATCGACGTGGTCGCCGTGCGGCACCGCCTCGTGGCCGCAGCCGGGACCGTGCCGATGGGCCTTGTCGTGCTTGCCGCAGTTGTGGGCTGGGGTGCAGCCGGCGGGGTTGGTCGCCGTGACCTCCAGGCTGTGTTCCTCGACGCCGTCCTTGCCCGCGTGGTGCAGATGGCCGTCGTGCAGGTAATCGACGTGGCCGTTGTGCTTGACGGCGGTGTGGCCGCAGCCGGGGCCGTGCTGGTGGGTGTGGTCCTTGTGGTGTGTGGCCATGATCAGTCTCTCTCCTCGAGGGTTGTGCCCGGGACTGCCGCCAGCTCGGCCGCGTGTTCCAGGGCGTTCTGGATCAGATCGGCAACGTGCCGATCCGCAAGGGCATAGAAGATGTGCGTCCCCTCACGCCGGCGGACGATCAGTCCTTCGGTGCGCAGGATTCGCAGACGCTGCGAGACGGTGGAAAACTTCTCCTTGAGGGCCTGCACGATTTCCGTGACGCACAATTCCCGCTGGGCAAGCAGCGTCAGGATGCGCAGACGTGGCGAATCCCCCATGGCGCGGAACAGGTTGGCCGCGCGCTGGAGCACGCCGGCACCGTACTCCACAAACGGCTCGTCCCGTTTGTGGTCGCCGTGCCGGCAGGTCGCGACTGGTTCTTGCATGGGTCCTCTCCAGCTTCAGTATTTCATCATTTAATGAAATAGCAAATTACAGAGGGGCTGTCAAGGGCCGCCATTGACAAAACCGCGCCCCGGTTCCAATAATGCCGCATCTTCCAGTCCAGCCTACCTTGAAAGAGCAACCGTTCTCTGGTTCTCCTCCCGGTTCAGGAGGTTACAGGCATGGCCACCCAAAAGACCCCAGGCTCCCAGGGAGCCGAGCGGCTCCTCGCTCAGCGTCTGGAACGCGGGGAGGTCCTCTATTATCCCCGCTGTCCGTTTCCGATGCCCGAGGGCGACGACCTCCAGTTTCTGTATGGGCAGGAACTGGGCGGCCGGGTCCACAAGAACATCTCCTACGACCCCTGTACCGGCAAGGTGGGCGGTTGTTCCCGGCGTTCCTCGGTCCAGGTCGAACGGCTGGGGTCGATCCTGAGGGCCTTCGCGGACTCGGCCACGCACTGGCTGAGTGCCAACCTGCCGCGATATGCGGCCTCCTGGCAGCTGGACCGGGTCAGCTATCGGCCGGCCGAGGAGGCGACGCGCCAGCTGCGGCAGTCGGCCCGCAACGACCTGCTGCACGTGGACGCCTTTCCGACCCGACCCACCAATGGGGCCCGCATTCTCCGCCTGTTCGTCAACGTCAACCCGACGGAGCCGCGCATCTGGATCACCTCTCATCCCTTTGCGGAACTGCTGGCGCGCTACGGCAAGGAGGTGGGTCTACCCAGGGGAGATTCGATTGGTTGGTTGCAGTGGCTGCGCGATGCCGTGGTCGGTCTGTTTCGACCGGGACAGAACCGGCGCTCGGGCTATGACACTTTCATGCTGCGCTTCCACCACTTCCTCAAAGCGAACAAGGAGTTTCAGGCCGATTCGCCCCGGCGCTGGGAGTTCGCTCCGGGCTCGGCGTGGATGGTCATGACCGACACGGCCAGTCATGCCGTGCTGAGCGGCCGCTACGCTCTGGAGCATTCCTATTTCGTAGCTCCCGAGTCGCAATTTCTGCCCGAGGAATCGCCCGCCGCTCTGCTGCGGCGTGCCAGCGGGGTCGAGGTGCTGGCGCGTGCGGCCTGAGACGGATGCGGAAACAGAGCAACTCCGGGCATTGCCCGGAGTAGCTTCGAGCGATCGGAAAACAATGTGGATCGGAAACGTCAGCGAAGTGAGGCAATCTCCTGGTGGACGACTCCGTTCTCCCTGCGATATTACCACACCATTGTCCCACTGTGCAGCAGACGCTGGCGGAACAAGTCGTAGCCGATGTGCAACACCGTGGCTTCGGTGACGTACCAGTCCAGAGAAAACATCGTCTCCACCTCGGTGTGGTTTCCTCCCAGGTCCGAGGTGAAGCCGGTGTCAAGCCGGAACGCAAGCCCGTTACCAAGGTAAAACTCCCGTGCTTGCAAAGTGCGCCAGCTCAGGCGATTTCCAGACCAGACCAACCCCGCCACGTGAGAAAGCCGATACTCTTCGGTTTCAACCAGACTCTTTTGGTAAGTCAGCTCCACTTCTTTCCGCGTGCCACCGCAAGAGGCAGCGGCAAAGCGCCGCCAGCAAAGCTCACACTTCATGCCGTGATCGAGATCCTCCAGGCCGGCTGCGCTTTCCAGGCCGCTGTTCGCAACAACCGGCTTGGTGTCGCACAAGCACTCTGCCAGGGATGGAGCCTGAAGCAAACTCGACAGCGAGGGCTGAAGCATCCAAATCAGGATGAGCTTCTGCCAATCCTGCACTGACCAGGAGGACTTGGAGGAGGCATCCGCAACCACATCGGGAGGTAGCGTCCGGCACCGTGGGGGAAGAGAGTTCGCCCAAAGCAGAGCCTTTTCCCAGAACTGCATCGGAGTACCTTTGGGTGAAAAACAGGCTTTGAGTACCCCCAGAGGCATCGGTTGCCGTTCCCGAACGTGGCCGGCACGCAGATAGACGCTCCATCCGGCAGAATACTCTGTAAACAAAGGAAGAGCCAACTCAGTCCCATTGGGCAGGGGCCACCCTGCTGGCTCCTGGGCTTGGACAGACCCCGTGAGAACACCGCCAGCCAACGCCGCGACCAACACCAGCAGCCGGAATGTCATGTCCACCTCCTTGAGGAGGCGGCATAACGGATGAGAGAGGGAAATGCAACACCGTTACTGAGGGATCTCCCTTTCGCACAGGATCATCGCGGTCATCCTTGAGGACGGAATTTCTCATAGGGAACCCAGATGCGTCGCGTTCCGGAGTCAGCCTCCTGGGGAAGTTCGACCAAAGCCCTTCTCCCCTTGTGATCGAACTGGACCACCCAGATGGGAAGATAGGTCTTGCCGCCTTGCTGCGTAGCCTCCCCTTTGCCCACACGCAAGTAGTGTTTGTCCCCTGTCTCGTCGGGCACAGCCACAACTTGCGTGTTGAGGATGCCTTCCGGAACGGTGATAATGCATTCGACTTCGGGAAGGTAAGTCTTTTCGGTCACGGCAGGTTCCCTCTGTTGTGAAAGCGCGGTCCGAACATTGTGCATCCACTCGGTTAACCTACTTTACTTCTGAATCCGCTCCACCCGTGTCGCCCCATTCTCCAGCCGGAACTGATACCCGTCCGAGAACGCATCCGCGAACTCCTCCTGGTGCGACACCAGCAAGATGCAGCGCATCTGGTTGCGCAGGTTCTGCAATTCCTGGATCATCACCTGCCGGCCTTGCCGGTCCAGACAGCCGAAGCCCTCGTCGATGATCACCGACTCGATCGGCCGATGCTGCCGGCTGGCGTACTGGCCAATTCCCAGCGCCAGGCTCACCGCCACCCGGAACTTTTGACTGCCGCTCAGGAACGACACGTTGATCGGCTTGTCTCCGGTGCTGCGGTTGTACACTTCCAGCTCCAGGGCCTTGGCCGCGCTGCCGTCTCCTTCCGCCTCGCCGGTCAGCTTCAGGTACAGCTGCCCGCCTGACAGACGGTCCAGCACGCCGTTGGCGTACTCCACCACTTGCCGCTCTGCCTGACGCACCAGGTACAGTTGCAGCCGGTCCTTGCCCAGCAGTTCGGACAGCAGCCTCTGGACGTTGCGCTCGCGGTCCTTCTCCAGGTACTGCTGTTGCAGTTTCTCACGCTGCTGCTGCAAGCTCTCCAGGGTGCCCTGGTGCTGCCGGGCCTCGATCAGTTCCTTCTCGCGCAACTGGTCCTGGAACCGAGCCTCGTGCAGCTCTTGATGGATCACGGTTGGTTCAACGCGGGCCTCCGGCGGAAACGTCTCGCCTTCGGCCTCGACCTTGGCCCGCTCCTGATGCAGCACGTCCAGGCTCAGCCGGGCCTCCCTCAGTTCCTTGCCGCGTTTGTCGGTCTGCCTGTTCTCCAGTTCTCGCTGCTCGGCCTGCCACCGAGACAGGTCGCTGATACCGACCTTCTCGGCCGTCGCCTGCCAGTCCCTCGGCAGATGCCGGCGCGTGGCCTGGATCGTGTCCTGGGCGTGCTGCCGGGTCAATTCCTGTTCCTTGAGCATGGTGCTGGCCCGGTCCACCCGATCGCGCGTCTGGTCGCGCTCCCCGGCCAGTTGCTTGCCCTCTTTCTCGATGTCCTTCAGATGGTTCCGATTCTCCTCAAGTTGGGGCTTGAGACTCTTCTCCTCCAGTTCCAGGTCGCTGTGTTTGCGGCGTACTTCGTTCGGGTCCGACGGCAGCTCCGTCCGCAGCCGGTTGATGCTCTCCAGGGCCGAGGTTTCCCGCGTCTTCAGCTCCTGCCACTTTTGCTGCTCCTGTTCGGCCTTCTTCACGTTTTGCCGGGCGGCCGAGACTCCGCTCGCCTGGGAACGCAGGGCCGTCAGGTCGCTCTGGGTCGGATAGGTGGTCGTGAGCCAGTCGAGGCCAGGCCCCGTTCCAATGCGATCTTGTGTGCTGCCGGGCAGGTCGCCGAAGGCGGCGGCGCACTCTTCTTGCAGGCGCTTCACCTCGGCCTCGGACTGCTTTCGCCCTTCAGTTGCGACCCCCCAATCCTCGCGTGCCTGGTTATAGGCTTTGTCCGTCCTTTCCAGTTGCTCCCGCAGGTTCCGTTCCGTCTGCTGCGCCGTCCGCAGCCCCGCTTCCAGCGGGCGCAGCTTTTCCTGAGTTTCGGTCACCGCGGCCTTGCGCCGGCGTCGTTCCCCCTCAACGTGCCCCGCGGTGATTGGCTGCCCACAGGCCCGGCAGACCTTGCTCTTGCCGTCCAGGGTGTTCAGATCGTCCAGGCTGGTTTTGGCATGCTGCAACAGGGCCTTTGTCTCGGCGACCTGGATGTTGGCCTGCTCCAGCTCCTTGGCCGCCTGCTCCCGTTCCGGCTTGAGCCGCTCGGCCTCGGCCTTGCAGCTTTCACCGCGCTTGCGAACTTCATTCAGTCGGGTCTGGGCGGCTTGACTTCGCTCCACCGCTCCGCGCAACTGCTCTCGGCAGCTGCGGAAGCGCTCCACCAGGGGCACCAACCTCTCCAGGTCCTGCAAACCTTCCAACTGCTCCCGATGTCTCTTCACCTCCGCCAGCGGATCAGCCGGCAGCCGGGCCAGTTCGCTTTGCAGCCGGGCCCGTTCGGCTTCGCAGCGCTCGTAATCCTTCAGCTTCTCCATCTGCACCGAGGACTGGCGCAGGTGGAGCATGACCTGCTGGAGTTTCTGCTCGTCCTTGCCGATCACCGCTTGCTGCCGCTCGCGCTTGTCACGGTTCTTCAGGATGTCGCTGTCCAGCTGTTTCAGGTCGCGCAGCGCCGTTTCCTTCTGGGTGTGCAGCGAGGCAATCTGCTTCTCGGCCAGGCTGACGTTGCCCAGCAAGGTCGCGATCTGTTGCAAGTGCGGCAGCACGCCGCGCAGCTCCTCCAGCCGGGCCACGTCCTTTTCGATGGCCGGGGCATCGCCCAGCACGCGCTCCGTTTGCTGCAACCGTTCCGTCGCCTGGCCCAGCCGGGTCTGCCATTCCTTCCAGGCCTTCGACTGAAACTCCAGGTGCTGCAGTCGCTGTACTTCCTGCCGCGACGCCGTCAGGGCCTCGTCCGCCCCGACGATGCGCTGTCGGGCCTCCTCCAACTCCAGCGGCTGAACCTCCGGCATGGCGGTCAGATGCGCATGCAGGGTCTTGAGCTGTGCCTCCAGATCTAACTTCTCGTCATTGGCCACCTTGTGCAGCTTTTCGTAGCGCTCCAGGTCCACGATCCTGGCCAGCACCGCACGCCGGCCGTCTGGCTTCGAGTCCAGCAGTTTCTCGGACTTGCCCTGGAGCAGCAGCACCGATGACGTGAAGGTGTCGTAGTCGAGGCCGATGTGTTCCTGGATCCACGGATCGAAGCCGTCACGCTTGCTCTCGGTGTTCTCCACCGCGACGTACTTGCCCGAGGCAGGGTCGTGCTTGAAGATCTGCTGCGAACTGGCCGCGCTGTTGTTCGCCTTGCGCTTGACCGTGCGCTTGATCCGGAAGCCCTTGCCGTCCAGCTGGAAGTCGAACTCCACCGCCAGCTGATCGCTGTCCTTGTTGATCAGCTCCAGCGTCTGCTGGCCGCCGCCCCGATGGTAGCCGAACAGGGCGAAGGTGACCGCGTCGAAGATGGCCGACTTGCCGCTGCCGTTGAGGCCCGACAGCATCCACAGGGTCGTGTTGCCGTCAAAGTCAACGGCCTGCTCCTCCTTGTAGCAGAGGAAACCCTTGAGCTTGATGCGACGGGGAATCACAGCTGCACCTCTTTCATCAACTCCTCGGCCCGGCCCAGGACGGCCTGCTGGATTTCTTCGTCGTGATTGGTCAGCTCCTGACGGAGATAGTCGCGCACGGTGTCCTCGAAGCTCTTGGCCCGGCTCGGCTCGCCGACTGTGAGATGGCCCGTCAGAGCGCTGACCTCGGTGAACTCCCGGTCATACCAGTGCGGAAAGATGCGCTCCAGTTCGCGCTGCAGTTCGGGCAGGCTGTCCACGCCCGCCTGGTACGTGCAGCGGATGCGCACCAGTGCCTTGCCGCAGTCGGGGTAGCGCTGCGCCAGCGTTGGCAATTCAGCCGAGGGAAAGGCGATCGATACCTCGTAAACCGGTGTCGATTCCAGCGGCAGCACCACCGGCTCGCCGCGCCGCCCTTCCGGACCGACCTCGACCACGACCACGCCCTTCTCGTCGGTGCTTTCGCCCAGGTCCATCTTCTCGATGCTCCCGGAATAGCGGACGTGCGTCTGGCCGTGCAGGTACTGGGCCCGGTGAATGTGGCCCAGGCCGACGTAGGCGAACTCGACCGGCAGGTCCGTCTCCAGGAAGACAACGTCCTCCTCCTCGCTCAAACGAAACAGGGTCGGCAGCTGGCTGCCCCGGACGTGGATGTGGGCCGACAGCACCGTGGGCAGGTCGGCGTCGAAGCCGGGCCCTTCGCGGATCTCGTAGAGCGACCGTGTGTAAGCGGCCATCAGCTGCCGGTGCTTCTCTTCGAGGTCCTGGTAGCGCTGGGCCGCCTCATCGGCGAGATAGCGTGTTGGGGTCGGATAGGGCATGAGGATAAATTGAATCGGCTTGCCGGTTTGCGGGTCGGCCAGGCGGAGCAGGGTCGGCTCGGTGGCCAGGTAGAGCCGGCCGGGCCCGGCCAGGGCCCCGGGCTTGCCGGAGAGGGGAGCGGCCAGGCACATGGCGTGCCGCAGGGTCTGGCAGAAACTCTCCTTGTCGTGGTTGCCGGTCAGGGTCAGGATGGTGCCGCCCTGAGCCAGGAACTCCTCGAAAACGCCTTGCAAATGGCGGATCGCCTCGCGCAATCCCTCGGGGCCGGCCAGCTCGCTGAACAGGTCGCCGGCCACCAGGAGAACGTCGATCTTCTCGCTGCGGCAATACTCGGCCACGCGCTCCACGGCCCGGCGCAGATCGTCCGTCCGATCGATCCGACCCAGGCGGTCGCCCAGGTGCCAGTCCGCAGTGTGCAAGATGCGCATGTTCCTCCCCCGGAGTGCCACAAGTGGAAACCTGTTGACACATGCTGATTGTCCCAAAGGGACCGGGAAGAGAAAAGCTCAGTAGGCCCATCGTGTAGCCGCGACGCGCAGCGGAGCGCGTGAATCTCACCGCGCTCCGCTGCGCAGTCGCGGCTACACGATGGGCAATCGTCTCCTCCTCTTCCCCAATCATTTCCTCTATACTATCCCTCTCCGCCATCGTCCGGACGAAGCGGCGGACCCCACCACCGAGGATCCCAGCGGGCCGCCAATGTCCACGTTTCAGCCTGCCGACAACCTGCGTTCCCGGACATTCGTCGGTCTGCTGATAGCCCAGTTCCTGGCCGCCTTCAACGACCAGGCCATTCACGCCTCGGCGATGTTCTTCGCCATCAATCAGCACGCGCTCAGCAAGAAAGACGCCATCTCGCTGATGCCCATCCTCTTCTACGCTCCTTGGGCCCTGTTTAGCACCCTGGCCGGCTACCTGGCCGACAAGCACAGCAAACGCTACTCGCTGGTCTTCTGGAAGTTCGCCGAGGTGACCATCACCGCCCTGGCCCTGCTCGGCTTCTGGCTGGGCAATCACGGCGACCGGGCCGGTCCGTGGATCGTCCTGTCTACCGTCTTCCTGATGGGCATGCACAGCGCCTTCTTTGTGCCGGCCAAGTATGGCGTCATGCCCGAGATCCTGCAAGCGCACATGCTGTCGCGCGGCAACGGCCTGCTGGAGTCGCTGTCGTTCCTGGCCATCATCCTGGGCACGGTCTTTGGCGGCGTGCTGTCCTATTACTGCCGGGGTCAGGAGTACGTCATCGGCATCGTCCTGGTGGCCCTGGCCGTGATCGGGGCCGGGGCCAGTCTGCTGATCGAGGCGGTCCCGCCCGCCAATCCCGACCGGCAGTTCCCCACTTTCCTGTACGGTCCGCTGTATCACAACGTCAAGATGATGCTGCGTTCCCGGCCACTGGCGTTTGCGGTGGTCGGCATCGCCTTCTTCACCTTCATCGTCGCCTTCATGCGGGCCACGGTGTACATGCACGGCGAATCGCAGCTGCCGCGCTGGAGCGAGCTGAAGACCAGCGTGGTGGTAGGCATGGTGGCCCTGGGCATCGGCATCGGCAGTCCGCTGGTGGGGTTCCTCTCGGCCGGCAAGGTCGAGCTGGGCCTGGTCCCGGTCGGGGCGCTGGGCATGAGCCTGGCCACGATTGTCGCCGCCTTCGCCTTGCAGTCGCTGTCCAGCCTGGTGGCCGGCATCATCGCCATGGGCTTCTTCACCGGCTTCTACATCGTGCCGCTGTTCACCTTGCTGCAGCACCGGGCGCCGCGGGCCAGCAAGGGAGATGCGATCGCCACCAGCAACGTGATCAACGTCACCGGGGCCATCCTGGCCTCGCTGGTCTTCTTTGGCATCAACTGGGCCACCGAGGGAACCTCCTTCGCCCCCCGGATCCAGACCGAGCCGGAGATCGTCTACGACAAGCATCGGCTGCCGGTGCTGCTGTTCCTCAGTGCCGCTGCCATGACGCTGTTCACTCTATTGCTGCTCTGGATTCAGCTGCCGTCGCTGTTCTATCGGACCCTGCTCTGGCTGCGCTGGCGTGGCCGGGCCAAGCTGGAGGTCTTCGGCCTGAACCACCTGCCTGACCTCGGCCCGGTCCTGCTCGTGGTCGGCAACGGTAACCGCGAAGCCTGCTTGCAGGCGTACAGCGCCACCGACCGAACCACTCACTTTCTCCTCCCCGTGGAGGAAGCAGGCGGACGCCTCCAATCCGACCCGGATCGAGCCCTGGCGGAGGCGAGCCGTTCTCTGCGGAAGGGGCAGGTCGTCGGCCTGTCCCTGCCGGAAGCAGATCTGACCTCCACCGCGCCGCTGACCCCCGCCGAACTGCTGTACGCCACGCTGACCAGGGAAGTGGCCTGCCCCATCGTCCCGGTGGTCGTTGACACACGCCCCTTGCCGGGAATGATTGTGCCGCGCGTCTACGTGGTCGTCGGCGAACCCCAGCTGCCGGGGACCACCGCCGAGGCCGTCCGCGAAGCGCTCCGCAGGCTGGCCCAGGAGTTCGATCAGCAGCTCGCGACCGGGAAGGTACAGCACGAATCGTTCGCGGGGGCGCATTGAGGCGACTTCTCCCCTCGTTTCGACCCCTGCCGGCTTGCCCGGCAGGTGAAGGAGGTCATCGGCTAGAAGAGAGGAAAAGAAAATGGTTTTGTTCCGCCTTCCGTCTAGCTATTGACCTCCTTCACCTGCCGGGCAAGCCGGCAGGGGTCGGAAAACGCCTTACCGCACCGCGTCCAGCGGTTTGAGCCGCATCGCCGACAGCGCCGGCAGCAGCCCCCCGACACAGCCCATCGCCAGCGAGAACAGCAGGCCCGTCAGCAAGACGTTGCCGTCCACCACCAGCTTGAGCACCACGATCTTGCCGCCGCCGGCGCCGCCGCTCATGACGCTGGACGCCGTGTAACCGTTGGCCAGACAGCCCAGGGCACAGCCGATCAGCCCACCGATCAGGGCCAGGAACAGCGTCTCCAGAAAGAACGACACCAGGATCTGCCAGCGGGCAAAGCCCAGGATGCGCATCACGCCAATGTCCTTGAGCCGCTGGCTGATGGCCGCGAACATCGTGTTCATGACGCCGAAAACGCCGCCAATGGACATGATCACGGCCACGAAGATGATCGCGTACAGGAACTGCTTGTTGGTGGTGTTCAGGTTCTCGTAATAATCCAGCTCCGTCTGGGCCTGCACGGCCGCATCCTTGAAGTTACTGGTGACGTCCCGGGCCACGGCCCGGGCGGCGGCGGCGTCGGCGGTGCGCAGCACGATGCTGGTGTAAACGTCCTTGCCGAACAGCGGACCGATCAGGCCGCGCCTGGCCCAGATCTCCGAGTCGAAGGTCGAGCCGTCCGACTGCAGGATGCCCTTGACGATCCACTGCCGCGGCCCCATCTCGAACAGGTCGCCCACTTGCAGGGTCGGTTTGCCGACGTCCTGGCCCATCGCGCGGGCGATCCCTTCCCCCAGGACCGCCTGGATGGGCCGGAGGAGCGAGCCGGCCACTTTCACGTCCTCCACGCCGCTTTCGCCGAACCAGTCGCCGCCGGGATGCAGCGTGAGGTTGTGGGTCCGGCCCGAGCGCCTCCGGTTCCTCGACCCCGCGCACCTGGAGCAGACGCCGTTGCCGGGCCCCCTGGGCGGCCCCCGGAATGGGCTGGTTGAAAATGAAGTACGTCTCCCAGCTCATGAGCGGCTGACCGTCCTGGTCGTTGACCACTCCCGGCCAGCGGCCGATCCGGCTGACGTCCTGCCGGCTCAGGTTGCTGAACATCTCGTCGGTGGCGCCGTCGGACAGCACCATGACGTTACCCGGCACGCCGCTGCCGACCGTCAGCCGATACATGCCGTTGACGAAGGCCAGCATGACGATCATCAGGGCCACGACCAGGGTGAACGCGAGGGCGGTCAGCAGGGTGATGCGCCAGCGCACCAGCAAGTTGCGGACGTTGTAACGGACCGGCACCTTGCCGGCGACGACCAGGCCCGCCAGCAGCAGCACGAAAAAGAGCAGCGGCCCGAACAGCTCGGGTGAGATCACCAGCTTGTTGCTCATGACCGGCCACCGCCCTTCAGGCAACCCGGGAGAAGACTTCGGAAACCCTGATCGACCGCGCCGACAGCGCCGGCACGATGCTGCCCAGGAACCCGGTCAGTCCGCCGATGGCCGGCCCCCACCAGAACGCGGCGGTAGGGATCAGGAACGGCGGGAAGAAGGGGACGGGGAACTTGATCCCTCCCTGGATCAGGTTGATCCAGAGAAAGCAGCCCGCCACGCTCAGCAGCCCGCTCAGCATGCCGATCAGCAGGGCCTCGCCCAGGACCAGCATCATGACGTACGTCGGCCCGTAGCCGAGCACCTTGAGGACCGCCATCTCGGTGCGCCGCTCGCGGACGCTGATGCTGATGGCGTTGGCGATCACCAGCGACATCGTTGCCAGGATGGCCGGCACCAGCAGCCAGCGCATGCCCCAGAGCAGGTCGCGGTAATTCTCCAGGAACGCGGTCATTCCCGAGGACAGTGTCTCACACTTGACGGCGGGAGTGGTGAGGTTTGTCGCCGATTCGATCTGCTCGGCCACGCGCTCGTAGGCCTTCATGTCAGGCACCTTGAGCCAGACCAGGTTGAGCCGTTTGTCGCTCAGCGAATGCGGCTTGCCTTTCTTGATCTTGTAGGCGTCCAGTTCGTCGTTGAGCAGCCGGCAATTCATGACGGCGCTCTGATCGTACCGGCCATCGGGAAACGTGCCGAGGATCTCCAGACCATCGAAATCGATGTCGCTCAGGTTGATGCCGGTGACCGAGATGCGCTCGCCCACGCGCTTGTTCAGGGCTGCCAGCCGATCCTTGCCGATCAAGATTCGGCGGGGGTCCTCGTTCATCGCTTGAACAACTTCTTCCAGCTGGGCCCGCTGCTCGCCGGTCAGCTCGTCCAGGCCGTCCATCATGGTCAGCAGCTTGTTCGGCTCCATGCAGAAGAAGACCACCATGTTCTCACGGGTCTTCTTCTCCTTGTCGATGGTGGACAGGTAGAACTGCCAGGTCATCGATTCGATGGGCCTGACGTCGTCCGGCTTGCGTGCCGCCCCGTCGGCCAGGATGCCGGCGTATTCCCAGGGCAGCTGGCTGGGGACCTGCCAGCGGTCGGTGACAATGACCTTGAGGTTGCTGGACTTTTGCACGGTCACCCGGTCCAGCAGCCACAGGACGGACCAGACCATGGTGACCACGAAGACCAGCACCATCGTCGCCAGGCTGGTCAGCAGGGTCCGCAGCCAGTTGCGCATCAGGCTCTTGAGCATGAAGTGGACTTGCCTGCGGAACAGCACCACGACCAGCAGCGCCGCCAGGGCCAGGTCGGCGACGAGGACGTTGATGGGATTGTCCAGGAATTGCAGGACGTAGTGGTCAAGCCGGCTCATGGGTTCCCTTTAGTTAGCCGCGACAAGGAACCGCGCTGCGGGTATTGCGACACAGGAAAAAACGACCGGCTCGCCCTCGACCCAGGGCGATGCCCTGGGCTATCCTGTTGCGCCCCTTCGGGGCGAAGATCGGCCTCTCTTTGCCCCGAAGGGGCGCAACAGGATAGCCCAGGGCGATGCCCTGGGTGTAAGCCAAGGCGGTCAACTCCTTCCAGTGAAGCAATCCCCGCCTCCATCTCAAATCTGCCACGGCTGCCGGCCTTCCTTCGCCAGCAGCTTGTTGGCCTCGGCGTCATCGACGAACAGCTCCTTCACCGGGTCCCACTTCAGCTCGCGCCGCAGCCAGTAGCCGATGTTGCCCAGGTGGCAGACCGTGGCCGAGCGATGGCCCACCTCGGCCGGGCAGATGCACTGCTTCCGGGTGCGGATGCACTCGATCCAGTTGCGCTTGTGGTTGTTCGACGGATAAACGTGGAACTCCTTCTCGCCGATCGGCGTCTTGAAGAGGTCCGCCGGATCGCTCTCGATCTTGCCGCGCGACGCGCGGATGGTCCCCATCGTGCCGACAAAGACGCAGTCGGCCTCGCCGCCGTGGGTCATTTCCACGCCGTTGGCGTAGAGGAAGCGCAGCCCCTTGACCCCCTTCTCCGGCGGCAGGATCTTGACCGGTCCGCTGCCGTCCATGTCCAGGGCCCACTGGGCGATGTCGAAGTGGTGCGCCCCCATGTCCGCGATCTGCCCGCCGCCGTACTCCTTGTACTTGCGCCACGCGGGGAAATGGCCGTGGACGCCCTTGGGACAGAGGATCTCGTTGTAGCCGCGTTTGGGGGCCGGCCCCAGCCAGAAGTCCCAGTCGGTGCCGTCGGGGACCGGCTGCTCGGGCAGATCGCAGGCGATGGCCGGCTCGCCGACGCCGATGCGGATCTTCTCGATCTTGCCGATCCGGCCGTTGCGGACGTACTCGACCGCTCGCCGGAAATAGCCGCTGAACTCGCTGCGCTGCTGGCTGCCGACCTGGAAGATCACGCCGGCCTTTCGCGACCTCGTTCACCAGCTGCCGGCCCTGAGCGATGTAATTGGTCAGCGGCTTCTCGCAGTAAATGTGCTTCTTCGCCCGGGCCGCCAGGATGCAGGGGATGGTGTGCCAGTGGTCCGGGGTCGCGATCACGACCGCATCGATGTCCTTGCGGTCGAGGAGCTCGCGGAAGTCGTTGTACCCCTTGCAGCCCTTGTGTTCGATCTTCTTGTCCTTGCCGTAGCGATCCTGGACCATCTTCAGGGCACTGTCCCGCCGCTCACGCACCACGTCGCAGACGGCCACGACCTCCACGTCGGGCATCGCGAGGAAACCGTGTTTATCGTCACCGAGATGGCCGCGGCCCATGGTGCCGACGCCGATGAAGCCGAGGTTGATGCGCTCACTGGGTTTGGCCTTGTTTTGTGCAAACAGGCCCTGGGTGATCACGGGGACGGCCGCGGCGCTGGCAGCGGCGGTCCCCAGGAAGGAACGACGCGAGGGAGTGGAACTCATGGTGGTTCTCGCCAAAGGTACAGGTGGAGAGCGTGGGTTAGTGGTGATTGTCAAGGAACTCGCCAACCGTGTCAAGGGCACGACCTTGGTACAGCGTTTGCGACATTGTCCCACCGGGTCGCCATTTCAGCCTGAAGGAGGAACGTACCATGATTGACCCCGTTGCCATGAGAATGTCGGAAGCCAGCAGCACCAGGGATTGGCACCCGCCTCGCAAAGGCGAGCGGTTCCGCTGCGAGGAGTGCGGCATGGAAATCCAGGTGACGACCGACTGCCGCTGCCAGAACAGCGAACACGCCCACTTCGAGTGCTGTGGCCAGGAGATGGTCCGAGTCGAGTAACCGTCCCTGTCCGCGGAATCGGTTCACCGCTCCGCGGAGCGGCGAACCGATTCCGCTTCCACATTGCCTTTCCCAGCTCCGCCTCTTGCAAAACACATTTCCCCTGGACAACCAGCCCGTCATCGAAAACAATCATTGTTGGCTGCATTGACTTCCTTCCTTGGAATGGTGTCTTCCATGCCTGCGATCATCGCGTGTCCCGAGTGTCAGCGCCGTCTCAGTCTTCCCGAGGACGTTCTCGGCAAGATGGTGCGCTGTCCTTCCTGCAAAGCGACCTTCCTGGCTGAAGAGGACATTCCGGTCCTCTCTCCCTTGACGGGCGTTGTTCCCTCCGACCAACGGCGGGCCCCGCAGACACCCGCTGAAGACCCCGAGGAGAGAAGCAACGCTCCAGACCGGCGGCGGTCGGCCTCCGCTCCGCGCGACAAGCCGGATCGCCGGGTCAAGAAGCGACCGGCGAGCAGCGCCGTGCCCATCATCCTTGGCGTTTTGCTGGCGCTGGGCGGGGTGATTGCCCTTGGTCTGGTCTTCCTGGTGATCTTCGCCTGGCCGGCCTTGACCCCACGCCAGCTGGGCGGGCCGGCGGCGCTGGTGGAAGACGCCGAGCAGCGCCGGCTCGAAGTCCAGCAGGCGATGATGAACGACAAGCCGCTGGACGAGGCCCAGGTCCCCCAGGAGCTGAAACCGCTGTTCGACAATCTCGGGGCGGCTTTTCTCGCGGCCGACCGGGAACGCATCATCGGCCATTTCGATACCGACCGGCTAATGGATGAGCTGGCCAAACTCGCCCCCGGTCAGATTGGCACTGGCAAGCAGAGACGCGACTTTGCCAAGGGCTTCCGTCAGGGCATGGCCAACTCTCTTGTCCAGCAAGCGCAGATCCTGCGCTGGAACACCTCCAAGATCCGGAACGTCAAGAAGCTGAGCAATACCGAGGCGGTCGTCATTGTCCGTCACGAGCATCCCGATGGGGTGACGCTGAAATTCCGCTGGTGGGTGACCCGTCGGTCGGGGACCTGGAAGATCTACGACCTGGAAGACCTGGACATGGGCTTGCGCCTTTCGACCACCGGCGCGTCGCTGGTGAACCAGGGCCTGGGCCGGCTCAACCAGCTTGCTCCAGCGAGCACCGCCCTCCGCGAGGCGCTGCTGGCGGTAGCCGCCCAGCAGGACTTTGACACCGCCGAACGGAAACTGAAAGAGGTGGCCGGCCTCAACTTGCCCCGGGAGATGGAGTCGCTGCGCTTGCTGGTGCAGGGAATGGTCCACCTGGGTCGGGGACGCTACCAGGCGGCATACGATAGCCTGGAGCAGGCGGGCCAGCAGCAACCCGACATGCCGATCCTGGACCTCCTCAAAGGGCAAGCCCTCAACAAGCTGGGCAAATGGGACAAGGCCCTCAAGCACCTGGAGGCGTATCGCGATCTCCTGGGCGACGATGCGATGATCTGCCAGGAACTGGGTCTGTCCCTGCGTGGCGTGCGCCGCTTTCCGGAGGCGGCCAAACAGTATCGCAAGTCCCTGGACTTCAACCCCAAGGATGGCGACGTCTTCCTGGGGTTCCTGAAATCCCTGGACGGGACCGACATTGCCGACCTCGGCAAACGCTTTGAACAGCTGGGCAACTTCCACGACAATTTCGACGTCTTCGCCGAGGACTGCGAGAGGAGAGAGTTCGGCGCCCTGCTGGAGCCGCTGGCCCAGGCCATGCGCAAGATCGATCCCAACCACGCTCCGGTCGATTATTACCTGGCCCTGAGCCGGGCCCGCGCAGAAGCCGGACCAGGCCGTGGCACTGTTCCAGGCCGCCCTGGCCAGGCAACGCGAGCCGGACAAACAAAAGGAATGGGGCAAGAAGTTCCTGCAGGTCATGGCCAAGGCCGGTAAGGGCGTGGAGGCCTACCCGATCCTGCCGAACCCCCGAGAAGCCTTCCGCTTCCTGGCCGCCGAGTCGGTGAAGCGCTATCGGACCGACGAGCTGACCCGGCTGGTCGCCGCTCACCAGAAAAAAGATCCGGGTGATCCGCTTCTGCCCTTTTACCAGGCCGAGGTGTACGTGCGGCAGCAACGCTATCCGCTGGCCGACAAGACCTTCGCTCTCGCCCTGGCGGGGTCCGTGGATGCGGAGACGGTCAAGTCCTTCCGCGGCAGCCGGGTGCTGGCACGCTATCACACCGGACAAACAATGTCCGCCTATCAGAACATCGGGCCGCGCCAGGAAACCTTTGCTCAACTGGCGTCGCTTTGTTACTACGACAAGGACGCCGGCCAGCTGCAAGCGCTGCTGGAGGAACACGCCCGGAGCGACCCGAACGGTATCGATTTGCTCCAGTATCGCTATCGGCTGAAATTCCTGCAAAACCAGCCGGCCGAGGGAATCGCCCTGTTCAAGTCGCTCCTGAGCCGGCCGCTGCTCGCCAAGAAGCGCAGCGAGCTGGTCAACAGCTTCCTCTACGACGTGGCGGGGACCGGCAAGGTGGTGGAAGGTTACCGGGTTGCCCCGGACGCCGGGCACGCCTACCAGGTGCTGGCCGAACAGCTCCTGGAGGATGGCCGCTTCGAGGTCCTCCGCCAGCTCAACGACGCCCATCGGGCCGGCCACCCCAAAGATCCCTGGCTGGCTTATTTCCAGGGCGAAGTGCTGCTGCAAGACTCGGCCTGGGACAAGGCGGCCCAGGTGCTGGGCGATGGCATCAAGCAGGCCCCGGAGGACCTCCGCGCCGGATGCGCTGGGGGTACGTCCGGGCCGCGTACAAGGCAGGACGCTGGCAGCAAGCGTACAAGGACGCCCAGCCGCGCGAGCAGACCTTTGCTCAGCTCCTGGACTTCATGGTCGGGGACAAGAAAGCGGCGGACCTTGAGGATCTGATCAAGGAACATCGAGCGAACAAGGGCGACGACCTCACCCTGACGTTTGCCGAGGCCCGGCTCAAGATCCTGCAAAAGCAGCCGGTCGAGGCGGCGGCGCTGTTCCAGAAAGCGTATCAAAAGCAAAAGGAGGACGGCCGGCGCAGGCAGTGTGTGTATCGCTTCCTGGACGAGATGTTCAAAGCGGGTCTGCCGCTGGAAGGTTACCGGGCCGCTCCGGACAAGGCCGCTGCCCTGGAAACGCTGGCCTACCGGCTGGTCGCGGACAAGAAGGAGAAGGAGCTGGCGGCCCTACTGGAGGAACACGGCAAGGGCCAACCCGAAGACCCGGTGAGCCAGCACTTCCGAGGAGAACTGTTCCTGCTGCGCGGCGACGCCAAACAGGCGGAGTCCTGTTTCACCGCGGCCCTGGCCAAAAGCTCGCCGCAAGGCAAGTGGCGGCCGCGCCACGCTCTGTTCCGGTTGCGCGTCAAGGCCGGCAAGGCGGTCAGCGCTTATCAGGAGTTCGAGCCGGGAACGGTCACGTTCGAGAGCCTGGCCAACCTCTGCTTGCAGGAGAAGGACGCCAAACAGTTGCAAGCCCTGATCGAGGTCCATCGCCAGGCCAAACCGGACGACCAGACCCTTGCTGTCTGGGACCTGGATCTCAAATGGCTCAACCAGGACTATCAAGGCGTGGTGCAGGTCCTGACCGCGGCCGGGGAGGAGTTTTTCAATCTGCCTCGCTACCAGTGGAAGCGCCAGGACTACCTGGTGCGCTCCCTGGTGAAGCTGAAGCAGCTACCCGGAGGCCATCCAGCAGGCCGAGACAGTGGCGAAACGAAGGTACGGCAACCAGCTGCTCCTGGCCCTGGCGCATGCCTCGGCCGGTGACGTCAAGCAGACCATCGCCGTGCTGGAAAAACAGTTGCCGAACACCTATCTCGTGCGGAGCTGCTACCAGGATCGCGACCTGGGACCGATCTTGCGCGGCGAAGCGTTCCAGGAATTGCGGCAGAAGTTCCCGGAACCGAAGGACAAGCCGGACCGCGACCTTGACCTGGACGATGAGCCGTGATGGCTCTGCCTCCCCTCTCCTCTTGGGGAGAGGGGAGCAATTCAACTGCCTCTCCTCACTCCTCTCGTGCTTCTCGACAATCCGGGGCTCTGATGGTGCGCGCGAATCCCCTTGACGAGACTGTACAAATATGTTCTATTGCTGTGGACAGGTGACCAGTAAAGATGGTCGTCAGGATGTGTCTTCGGACCGAGAGCGAGGATGGAACTGGGCGAGAGGCACCAAGTCGCCGTTGTGGCCGATCTGTTTGTCCGTGAGAAAAGGAGATGAAGCATGGCCGTGAAACCGATTCCCGAAGGCTACCACACCGTGACGCCGTACCTGATCGTCAAGGATGGTGCCGCCGCTCTGGAGTTCTACAAGAAGGCGTTTGCTGCCACGGAGCTGTGCCGCATGGCCGGTCCGGGTGGCAAGATCATGCACGCCGAACTCAAGATCGGTGATTCGCCACTCATGCTGGCCGAAAGCTGCCAGGAGATGGGCGCACGCGATCCGCAGGCGCTGGGCGGGACCCCGGTGAGCCTGCTGATCTACGTCAAGGACGTCGATGCCCGCTTCAACCAGGCGATCGCTTGTGGGGCCAAGGCGCTGCACCCGGTAAAGGACCAGTTCTACGGGGACCGCTCCGGCACCGTGGTCGATCCTTACGGCCACGTCTGGACCATCGCGACGCACAAGGAGGACGTCTCGCCCGAGGAGATGAAACGCCGCTCGGAGGAGTTCCTGAAGCAGCACGGCGGTCACTGATCCACAGAGGGTGGAGTGGAGGTTCTTTTGATTTATCGTTTCGCGCTGGGACGGTTCAGCGCGAAACGATAAATCGGGCAACCTTTCCCGTCACTCGCGAGGCAGACGAATCAGGCCGAAGCCCGTCTGCAAATCGTGCCCAGGAGCCGCAAGGTCCAGGGCGGAGGCCTTGATACTGGCTCGCACCTGGTCCGCGGTCCAGTTCGGGTGTCTGGACCACCACAGCGCGGCCAGGGCCGCCCCCTGGGGAGCGCAGGCCGAGGTGCCGGCGAAGGACCGTTCCCGCCACAGACTGTGGAAGGGAACGGTGGCCAGGAAGTCGGGCTTGGGCCGCGGCGAATTGGGGCCGCAGGCACTGTACCAGACCTTGTGGCCATCGCCGTCCTCGGCTCCCATCGCGATCACATGTGGATTGTCCGCGGGAAACGTGACGCTGCCCTGTCCGGCGGTGTGTTCCAGGCTGCTCTCCATCGTACACAGGTGGAACTTCCCGGCCGGCCCTTTCACCAGGCGCACCCGGGCCAGGTATGTGTGGCCTGGCTCGGGCTGGAAGTAGATAACGGCGCTGCTGCGGTTGTGGTGATGGCTGGTGTGAGCCAGGCCCACCTGCCGGCCGCTGTCCGCGTCGTGGACCGACAGGTCGTAGTCGGCACCCGGCTGCCAGTACAGCTCCACCGAGCAGCGCTCCTGCCCCCAGGGGCTGACGCCGTTGTCCTTCTTGCCGGGTTTCCACTCGTGGTAGCCGTCGCTGCCGCCGTGGAACTGGCCGGTCCAGTGGCGCTCCGTGGTGTTGCCGGCACTGGCGAAGCAGAGCAAATCCCCCTGGGCCGCTCCGGACCCAAGGATCCGCGACAGTTCCTCGTGAACGTCCCCCTGCCCTTCGCCGTTGCTCCAGCTGGGCATGACGATGGAGCAGTTGACCACGCGGGCGCCCTGCTGCCGGGCCCAGCGCATGGCGGCGAGGTAGGTTTCGGGTTTTTCGATGTCCCAGTCGGCGATGAGCAGCTCCGCGTCCGGGGCCATGGCGTGGATGACCTCGGCACAGAGGATGCCGTGCTGGTTGTCCTTCCATTCCAGGTTGCCATCGTCGCGGAAGGAACGGGCCAGGACGTGGGCGGGCAACGCCTTGCCCAGGTGGTCACGGTAGCCGCGCCAGCCGGTGTCGAGGACGGCAATCTTGACGCCCTGGCCGCGAAAACCGGCCTTGTGCCAGTAATCGACGCCCACGTGGGCCAGGTGCTTGCTCCGCAGCTGCTCGGCCTGGACCTGCCAGGCCGGACGTGGGGTTTCGGGAGCGGGGGTGGCGGCCGGCACGGACAGGGCCAGCAGCGGCGCCAGCAACAGGGTCAGGGTGGCTCCAAGGCGAGCCGGGAGCGTCAGCGACCGGAGCGCACGCGCAACAAGACGGATCTTCATTGAAAGGACAGTCCAGGGAGGGACAAAGCGGCAAGGCCGCGGGGGTGGGAAAAACCGGCGGGAACGAGCGACACACCATTATACAGGGCCGACAGCGCGAAGTATCGGTCCAGGACATTGTTTTTGCCGCCGCTTGTTACAAAAGTCCGGCGACAAATCCACAAGCGGGCTGTACACTGAATGGGTCAACTCTGACACTTGTGGGATTTTTCCTGGCATCAAAGGAGTCTCTATGAGTCGAGCATCGGTTCTGATCGTCACAGTGGCGCTGCTCATTTCCGGGACCACCTTCACGCTGATCGGCGCCCCGACCAAGGGGGACAAGGAACCCGCTCCCCCGGCCAACAGCAAACCTGGCCCTCTCGTCGTGGAATTGCGGTTCAGCGACAACAGCCAGGTCCGGCTGACCGCCAAGACGGAAACGATCGCCCTGGCAACCCGCTATGGCACGCTCAACATCCCCATCGCGGACATCAGCCACGTCGAATTCGCCACGCGCCTCCCCGAGGAGACGAATCGGCGGATCGAGGCCGCCATCAAGAACCTGGGCAGCAAGGAATTCAAGGATCGCGACCAGGCCAAGGCGGACCTGATCAAGCTCGGGGCCTTCGCCTATCCGGCCCTGGTGGCGGCCGGCAGCTCGGACGATCCCGAGGTCAAGCACGCCATCGAGGAGATTGTCACGACGATCAAGGAGAACGTGCCGGAGGAAGCGCTGGTGGTGCGTCGCCACGACGTCATCCACACCGCGGACTCGAAGTTCACCGGGACCATCGAAACCGCCGTCATCAAAGGCACCACGGTCCCCTTCGGCGAGGTCCAGTGCAAGCTCGCGGACATTCGGAGTCTGCGGTCTCAGTTCCTCGCCGCGGACGATCCGGACAAGAACCTGCCGCGTCTGCCCGATCCGGGATCGCTGCTGAATTATCAGAACCAGTTCGGCAAGCGGCTGGCCTTCACCGTGACCGGCAACCCGGGCAATGGCGGAGCGGTCTGGGGCACCAACGTCTACACGCTGGATTCCAGCCTGAGTGTGGCAGCCGTCCATGCCGGCGTTCTGAAGCCTGGACAAACGGGCGTGGTGGTGGTGCAGATCGTGCCCTCGCCGCCCAACTTCACCGGCACGTTCCAGAACGGCATCCAGAGCCAGAACTGGCCGCAATTCCCGGGTGGCGCCTTCCAGGTCATCAAGCGGAACACGGCTGCACGGTGAGAGCCGAGGAGCAAGGACGGGCCCGCGGGCGGAGCCGCAGACGGCTCGCCTGCGGGCTGGTTCTGTTTTCGGTCCTGGGACGGTCGCGATGCTACCTTTGAACTGATTAACCACGGTTCTCGGGCCGTGGACCCATTGAAGTCACCGCCTCGATCAGACGGTTGAGCAGCCTCAGCATTAACCACGGTTCTCGGACTGTGGACCCATTGAAGCATCGACTGCGACTTCGCGAACGCCGTGCTGATCTGTGCCGACCTGCGTCAGTCCACCTTCGTCGCTTGCCGGTTTACCGACGCTCAGTTGATCGGTGCTGAGCTGCGCGGCGCCACGCTCGACCAGTGCGATTTCACCGGGGCCAACCTGACCGGCGCCCGCCTCGACCGGAAGCTCAAGGACTCCCTGCCGCTGAGTGAAACGCAGCGTCGCTTCATGGTGGACTGGCGCGACGAAGACGACCCGGAGTCCGGCGAGTAAGGCGACCGGCAGAAGCAGTTCCGAGCAGACCGGCCGACCGAGCAAGGCGGTCTGCCGCCTGAGGTTTTCCAGGGACAATCCCATGAACGATGAGGCCGGCTTTCTCCAGGCGCTCGCGGACAACCCGAGCGATCAGACCTTGCTGCTGATCTTCGCCGACTGGCTGGAGGAGCGCGGCGATCCGCGCGGCGGCTGGATTCGCGATCCCACCCTGCGCCGCTGGATGGGGCCGAAGCTCGACAGCCCGATCCCGGCCCTGAGCGAGGCGCTGTGCGCGGGAAAAAGGTCATCGAAATCCGCCAGGCCTTCGCCCGGATTGGCGCCCCGGCGGTCCCGGCGCTGGTCGAGCTGCTCCGGCACACGGATGCGCTGGTCCGGGACCAGGCCATCCGGTGCTTGCGGAAGATTGGCCGGCCGGCCCGCGAGGCCCTGCCGCAACTGCTGCTGGCCCTCAAGGACGACGACGGCAACGTCCGCGAGAACGCCTCCAAGGCGATCCGTGACCTCGGAGTCAAGGAAGGGACGCAGACCGACTCGCTCCGCGATGCCCTGGCCGATCCGCATCATGGGGTCCGGCAATACGCGGGCCAGGTCCTGGGCCGGATGCGTGCCGATCCGGCGGTTGCCGAGGAGCTGGCCGGGCGGCTGGACGACCCCGACCCCACCGTCCGGCGCGAGGCGGTCGAGTCCCTGGGCAACCTGAAGGCCCAGTCGGTACTGGCTCCCCTGTGCCGGGCCCTGAAAGATCCGGAGGAAGAGGTCCGCGCGGCGGCGGCGCAGCAACTCGAGCGCATCATCGGCCAGGGGATGGTGGAGGCGCTGGACCCTCTCCGCGAGGTCCTTGGCGATTCCTCAGTCCGGGTACTCTGGCCGGCCATGCGCGCCCTGGCGCGACTGAAGCAAGAGGCCGCCCCGGCCGCTCCCGAACTGCTGAAGCTGCTGCGGTGCCCCAATCCCGACCTGCGAGACGAAGCGGCCAAGACTCTCGGGGAGATCCAGGCGCAGACGCCGGAAGTCCTCCAGGGGCTGGAGCAGGCCACGGGCGACGTGGAGCAGAGGGTGGGCCTGGCGGCTGTGGAAGCCCTGGGGAATTGGCCCCGGCTTCCCGTGGCAACGGCCGAGGCACTGCGGAACTTCCACAACAGACTGGGAACGGACTGGTCCTGGCAGCGAGCAAGGGTGCTGGCCGTGTTCGGCCGGCTGGAGCGACCAACCCCTGAAGTGCTGGCTTTGCTTCGCGGCCAGCTGCGGAGAGGGGGTTACGATGAGGTCAGCGGTGCAGCGCTGGCCATTGGAAGGCTGGGCACTGCGGCCTCGGCAGCGATTCCGGACCTGGTCCATGCCTCGGAGAGGTTTCCGAGTTGCGAGATGACGGCGGAAGCTCTTGCCCGGATGGGGCCGGAAGGAATCACCCGACTGGCCCAGCTGCTGAGCAGGCCCGATTGGGAAAGGCGCGTCGCTGCCCGCGGTCTGCGGCAGGCGGGGCCGGAAGCAATTGTCGCTCTGCCCGGGTTGCGGTACTATCTCCACCAATCGCCCCCCGGGATCAGCCTGGAACTCGTCAGGACCATCCGGGCGATCGGCCCGCAGGCCACCGACGCCATCGGGGACCTTCTTCAGTTGCTGCGGGAGCAAACCCTGCCGGAGTTGCAAGAGGAAGTGGTCGAAACCCTGAAGCAGTTCGGCCCCGCCCTCGTTCCCTTCCTGCCGCAGCTGGTCGAGATGCTGCGTGATTCCAGTTGTTCAGGGGGGCATGCCAGCGTTGTCCGTCTCCTGGTCATGCTGCACGAACACACCGCGGACGTGCTGGAGCCGTTGCGGAAAGCGCTGCGTGGGGCTGTCGAGAAAACCAGGGACAGCAATACGACCCGGAGCAACAAAAAAGCGACCCGGCGTCAGGCCGTCGAGGGGCTCGGCCGCCTGGGGACCGCCGCGGTTGGGGCCGTGCCGGAGCTGGTTCCTCTGCTGCTCGACAACGATGCGGACATCCGGCGGGAAACGGCCGTCGCACTGGGGAAGATGCGTGCCAGCGGTGCGGTTGCCGAGCTGCGCCGCGCTCTGCGGGACCGCGAGGAGGCGGTCCGCGCCTGCGCCGCGGAGGCGTTGGGACTGATCGGCGACACGGGACGCGAGGTGGTGGTCGATCTGGTGGATCTGCTGCAAGACGCGGTCGGCCGGGTCCGCCGCGAGGCCGCGCGGGCCCTGGGCCGATCTTCGGTCAAGACGGCAACGGTGCTGGCCGCCTTGCGGCAAGCGCAGCGGGATCCGGAGAAGGCGGTCGCCGCCGAGGCCAGCGCCGCCCTGAAGCGGCTGGGGCAAAGCCAGGAGTAACCGCTGCGCTTGTCTCGCAAATAGGAACTCATCCCGGCGGCATGGGACCGGGACCACCAGGCCCGTTACCGGGGGCGAATCCCCGACGGAGATTGCCTTCAAATGGCTTGCCGAGCAGGGCCTTGAGCTTCTCGTGCTGCCCTGCCGTAAACACGTCGTTCACCTTCTTGTCCGTGATTTCTCTGAGGGAATTCAGTGCTTTCAAGTAATCGGCATCGCCGGGCCTCCTCCCTGGTTCCCCAACCCCGCCGAACCCCCTTCTGAAAGGTCGCAGTTCCTGCACGATCAGTCTTGTCGTCCCTTGGCGATCATTGTCCAGGCTCGTGATCTTGGCGATCTGATCTTGGCTCAGTTCAAGGTCCGTTTCCAACCTGCCCACCCGCAGGAGAACGGAAAGTCCACCCCGATTGAGCTGCTGCAATTCGATTTGTCGAAAGCGGGCGAATTGCTTTGCATCAAGGACCCGGGCAATCGCCTTGTCCAGCGCTTCCCGGGCTTCTTCCAACTTTTTTGGAGCGTCCTCATCGCTCCAGCTGTCGCGATCCTTGAGGAGATCCGCCAACGTTGCGGTCAACTCGGGCACTTTCTTGATCTGGTCCTCGGTCATCTTTAGTTCATCTTGAACCGGCTTCAGGGTCAGGTATCGCAGCGTAACTGGTCGGACGAATCCGACTAGAGGCCTCGGCGGCGATAAGGGCCTGCGAGCGGGACCTACCTCGCCCTGGAACAGTGGACCAATCATCTCCCGGAGCTTTGCCTGCTGGTCAGCATCCAAGACGTTGGCCAACCGTTGGTGGGTTTCCTTCTTGTGGGCTTTCAAGCGCCTGGCGAGGGCTTCGGTGGATTCTCCAGTGAGGAACAAAGTAATCATGTCCTTGCGACGTTCTTCCTTAAGTAATCTGCATTTTTCCTGTTGCGCTGGCGATAGCTTCAAATCCGCGATGATCTCGTGCCGAACAAAGAGAATCGGTTCACCCTCTCCCCCGATCTGCAACTCGATCTGGCGCAGGCGGCTAATCTGAGCCGGATTGAGTAACTTCAATACGGCCTCGTTCGTTGTCCGGGTCACGACGGCCACGATCCTCTCCGAATCCGGAGCACCCGCAAGCTGGGAAAGCCGAACGCCTCCTGCCACTTCTGCCAGAGTTCCGCGATTTGCTTCTGCTGCACCATGGTTAGCTTCAACTCGTCCTGCACCGAATTGGATAGGACGAACTGGAAGTTCACCGGCAAGGTCGTGAAGATGCTGACTTCGTGATTCAGGGCTCCGGCGAACTTCTCGCCAACCATTGTCTGCCACATTCTCTTTTGGGCGTCCGTCAACACGCTGACCAGGACGCTGCCTTCGTTGAGCGCTTTCTTCTGGTTCTCGGTCAGTTTCAACTCCTCGACAATCTCAGGAATGGTGATCGCGAGAGGACTCTTCCCGAATTGCTGCAGGAGGATTTGCTTGAGGCGCATGATTTGACCCGCCTGGAGGGTTTCGGCGAGGGCCTTGTCAATCTCGGGTCCGGGGCCGCCCGGCCCCGCAGAGTTTGCGCGTCTCCAGATACCCTTGACCTGACCCAACTGGCCGGCAGAAACTTTCAACTCGTTTTGCAGTTCCGGGGAAGCAATGATGTACGAGAGGCCGTAATACGTCAGGCGCGATCCTGACGCTGGCGGCGCAGCTGGCTGAGCATCCGCAGGCAACGCGGGGAGGGCGAGCAGCACGCCCACGAGGAAGCAGCAAGCGAGGCGGTTCATTGGTGGCGTCTCCTGGACAACGGTTGAGGGTGGAGCGAACAGGAACTCCCTTCCACAAGAAAGCAAGATGCCACCTGGCCTTGCCGATTGCAAGACATTTCCCGAAAAACGCGAATACCGGTCTGAGCGCGCCCGATTTCCGTTGCCGCCACGCTTCTCTCCTCAGGAGGCCGACGATGGCCGACGAAGCCCGCGTCCCGACTCTACCCTGGGAGCGCTACCGCGCCTACCTGCACCTGCTGGCCCGGCTCCAGTTGCCGGCCCGGCTGCGGGTCAAGTTCGACTCGTCCGACCTGGTCCAGCAAACGCTGCTGGAGGCCTACCGGGCGGCGGATCGGCTGGCGGGCATGGCGGAGCCGGCCCGGGCCGCGTTTTTGCGGCGGGTGCTGGCCAACAACCTCGCCGACCTGGTGCGCCGCTATCGCACCGAGGCCCGCGACCTGGACCGCGAGCGTCCGCTGGAGGCTCAGCTCCAGCAGTCGTCGGAGCGGCTTCTGGGGTTCCTGGCCGCGAGCGGGTCGTCTCCCAGCGAGCGCCGTGCCCGCGAAGAGGAACTGCTGACCCTGGCCGAGGCCCTGGCCCAGCTGCCCGAGGACCAGCGCCTGGCCGTGGAGATGAAGCACCTCGAAGGGGCGAGCGTGGCCGAGATTGCCTCGGCCCTGGGACGCACCGATACGGCCGTCGGCGGGCTCCTGCGCCGGGGATTGGCCCGGCTGCGGCAACTGATGCACCCAACGGGATGACACACTCATGGACCGCGAACAACGGCTGGACGAGGTGATTACCGACTATCTCAAGGCAGTCGAGGCCGGTCAGCCGCCCGACGAGACGGCCTGGCTTCTGGCCCATCCCGACCTGGCGGACGACCTGCGGGCCTTCCTTGCCAGCCAGCGCAGCGTCGAGCGCGTGGCCGCTCCACTGCGAGCGCCTGCCCAACTTGCGGTCACTCAGGCCGACCAGGCGACCCTGGCCCCGGGTGAAACCGCTCCTGCGGCACTGGGAACCGTGGGCTATTTCGGCGATTACGAGCTGCTGGAGGAGATCGCCCGGGGTGGCATGGGTGTGGTGTACAAGGCCCGACAGGTGAGCCTCAATCGGCTGGTGGCCCTGAAGATGATCCTGGCGGGGCAGCTTGCGACAGCGTTGGACGTGCAGCGCTTCCACCACGAGGCGGAGGCTGCTGCCAATCTCGACCATCCCAGCATCGTGCCCATCTACGAAGTCGGCGAACACGGCGGCCAGCAGTTCTTCTCCATGAAGCTGGTCGAAGGCGGCAGCCTGGCCGGGAAACTGGAGCATTACCGGGGTAACTTGCGGTCAGCAGTCGAGCTGTTGTCCCAGGTCGCTCGTGCGGTCCACTTCGCCCACCAGCGCGGCATCCTGCATCGGGACCTCAAGCCGGCCAACGTCCTGCTGGACAGCGACGGCCGGCCCTACGTCACCGACTTCGGTCTGGCTCGCCGCTACGAAGACGACACCAAAGCCGGCCTGACGCAGACGGGTGCGATTGTCGGTACGCCGTCGTACATGGCACCGGAGCAGGCCCGGGCGGAGAAAGTGCTGACGGTGGCGGCGGACGTCTGGGCTCTGGGAGCGATCCTCTACGAAGTGCTGACCGGCAAGCCGCCGTTCCGGGCCGGCACGCCGCTGGACACTATCCTCCAGGTCCTGGAACGCGAGCCGGAGCCACCCTCCCGATTACAGCCGGGGATTCCGCGCGATCTGGAGACAATCTGCCTGAAGTGTCTGCAAAAAGACTCCGGCAAGCGCTACGCCTCGGCGGCCGAGCTGGCGGATGACCTGGAGCGCTGGCAGCGGGGTGAGCCGATCCAGGCCAGGCCGGTCGGCCGAGCGGAACGGGCCTGGCGCTGGTGCCGGCGCAATCCGGCCGTCGCCAGCCTGCTGGTCGCGGTAACCTTGTCCCTTGTGATTGGCGGGGCTGTCTCGGCGTGGCTTGCTGTGGTGGCCTCACATCGGGCCCAGCAGGCAGAGGAGAACGCCAGGCAGGCAAAGGCCGAAACCGAGCGGGCGAACAAGGAAAGCGAGCGGGCCGGCCAGAACGAGCGGGCTGCTCGCCAAAGTCAACGAGAGGCCCTCCACAACCTGTATCTCTCGCAGATGGGGCAGGCGCATCTGTCGTGGAAAGATGGGCAGGTCGGTCGCGTCCTGGACCTGCTCGACAGTCAGAAGCCGCAACGGCAGGGCCAGCCCGATTTCCGGGGCTTCGAGTACTACTACCTGCGCCGGCTCTGCCAGGCAGGGCAGACCATTCTGGTGCGTCAGCAGCAGCCGCTCCTGGCTGTGGCCACCAGTGCCGATGGCAAGATCGTGGCCTCGGCCGCGGGGCTCTTCCAACCGGCTGCTGATGGGTCAGCAGCACGCCCTCCAGGCGACCGCCGGCCAACCAGGCTGCAACTGTGGGATGCAGCGACAGGGAAGGAGCTGCGCTCGCTAAAAGGGTACGTGCCGTCGTTTTACCTGGGAAGTCTCGCCTGCAGCCCCGATGGCCAGTACGTGGCTTCGTTTGGTCAAGGGAGCCTCCTGGTCTGGGAAGCGCAGTCGGGAACGTTACGCTACGATTTCCCGGCCAAGGGCGCTGCTGTCAGGGGACGCCCCATTGGCAACGGAGTGGCGTTCAGTCCTGACGGGCGCTTTGTCACGGCGGCAAGCGGCATGACTGTCCGCCGCTGGGACGTGCAAACCGGTCAGGAGACGTTGCCGGCATTCGAGGCTCACACGACCGACCTGGCGTGCCTCACCTGCACTGCCGATGGGAACCGGATCGTGGCCGGCTCGGCGAACCAGCCAGGTCTTCTCCCGACGCCAACGGTCCTGGTCTGGGACGTCCAGACCCGCAAACGGGTGCAGACGTTCCAGCACCCCGGAGGCGTCGTCGCCGTGGCGGTCAGCCCGGATGGGAAAATGATCGCATCGGGCGGGGGTGCTTCACAGTTCGCTGGCGGAAGGGAATTCCGCGATTTCAGCGTCCGGGTCTGGGACGTTGAGAGCAACAAGGAGAAGTGGACGTTACGAGGTCACGCGAACTTTGTCAGCAGTGTGGTCTTCACTCCTGACGGTCGCTTCTTGTTCAGTGGTTCGCTGGATGGAACCATCCGGGTGTGGGACCTGACCAGGGGAACGTTGGTCCGAACGCTGCTCGGGCACGAACTCGGTGTTGCCGGACTGGCCTTTCCCTCGGCCGGGCGGCGTCTGGTGTCTGCTGGAGGGGACGGGACGATCCGGCTCTGGGACTGGGATCGGGACCAGGAGGCACTGACGTTGACCGAACCGCTCGGCCCCGTTGCCAGCCTGGCTTTCCATCCGGACGGCCGGCACCTGGCATCCGCCGCCGCGGGTGTCAGTTTGTGGGACGTACCGGCGGGCAAGGTGGAGCGCACTTACCAGGAGTTCCTTGTTAACTTCAACGTGCTGGCGGTGGCATTCAGCTCCAACGGGGAGCGCCTGGCCACCGGGAGCGTGGCCGTCAAGGTCTGGGACACGGCCAGCGGCAAGAAGCTGTTCGGCAACGATCCCTCGCTTCTGGGTAAGGGAGGGAAAGGGAACGAGGACGTCGGCATGGTCTGGGGACTGACCTTCAGTCCCGATGGCAAACAGATTGCCTCGTGCGGCAGGGAGGTCAAGGTCCTGGACGCCAGCACGGGAAACAAGATCCGGAGTCTGGACAGCAAGCAAGCGCAGAACACCTTCAACGTCACTGTTGCCTACAGCCCGGATGGGAAGTATCTGGCGGGCGGCACGGGCCGTGTCGTGACACTCTGGGACGCTGCGAACGGCGAAGTCGTTCGCACACTTGGAGAGTTTCCGGACACGGTGCTGCGGGTGTCCTTCAGCAGCGACGGTCAGCGTCTGTTGGCCGCGAGTACCAGCACGGTGCAGGTCTGGGAGTTCCCTTCGGGCAACGAGCTGTCTCGGTTCCTCCTTGTCAGTACGCGCACGCCCACTGGGCATATCGTGGTCAGTCCCGGGAGGGTAGCGTTCAGTGCCGACGGTCAACGCCTGGCCATGGTCGGCGTCGGCTGGCCGCGAGTACCAGTCGGACTCTGGGACACGACGACCGGACAGCAAATCCTGTCGCTCAATGGCCCTGGGACTCAGGTGTTCTGCGTTGCCTTCAGCCCCGATGGCCACTGGCTCGCCGCGGGTGGAGTGGATGGGACGAAGGGAATCCTGCGCGTCTGGGACGCACGACCGTAAGGTTGGTTAGCCGCGACGCGCAGCGGAGCGCGTTGGACGGTCGCCCAACGCGCTCCGCTGCGCGTCGCGGCTAACCAGGAAGGGATGACACAAACATGGACCGCGAACAACGGCTGGACGAGGTGATTACCGACTATCTCAAGGCAGTTGAGGCCGGTCAGCCGCCCAACGAGACGGCCTGGCTTCTGGCCCATCCCGACCTGGCCGACGACCTGCGGGCGTTCCTCGCCAGTCAGCGCAGCGTCGAGCGCGTGGCCGCTCCCCTGCGAGCGCCAGCTCCACCCGCGGTCACTCAGGCCGACCAGGCGACCCTGGCTCCCGGCGAGGCAATCCGTTCTGCGCTGGGAATCGTGGGCTATTTCGGCGATTACGAGCTGCTGGAGGAGATCGCCCGGGGCGGGATGGGTGTGGTGTACAAGGCGCGGCAGGTCAGCCTCAATCGCCTGGTGGCCCTCAAGATGATCCTGGCGGGACAGCTGGCCACCACGCTGGACGTACAGCGTTTCCGGTACGAGGCGGAGGCGGCCGCCAATCTCGATCATTCCAGCATTGTGCCGATTTACGAAGTCGGCGAACACGGCGGCCAGCAGTTCTTCTCCATGAAGCTGGTCGAGGGCGGCAGCCTGGCCGGACGGCTGGAGCATTACCGGGGCAACTTGCGGCAAGCGGTCGATCTGCTGTCCCGTGTTGCCCGGGCGGTCCACTTTGCCCATCAGCGCGGCATCCTGCATCGCGATCTCAAGCCAGCCAACATCCTGCTGGACGGCGAAGGCCGGCCCTACGTCACCGACTTCGGCCTGGCACGCCGTTTTGAGGGCGACAACAAGGCCGGGCTGACGCAAACGGGCGCCATCGTCGGCACGCCGTCGTACATGGCACCGGAGCAGGCCCGGGCCGAGAAAGTGCTGACGGTGGCCGCGGACGTCTGGCGCTGGGGGCGATCCTCTACGAAATGCTGACCGGCAAGCCGCCGTTCCGGGCCGGCACGCCGCTGGATACCATCCTGCAAGTGCTGGAGCGCGAGCCGGAGCCGCCATCGCGCCTCCAGCCCGGGATACCGCGTGATCTGGAGACAATCTGCCTGAAGTGTCTGCAAAAAGACTCCGGCAAGCGCTACGGCTCGGCGACCGAGCTGGCGGACGACCTGGACCGCTACCGGGAGGGCCGGCCCATCCTGGCCCGGCCGGTCGGCACCTGGGAACGGGCCTGGCGCTGGTGCCGCCGCAACCCGGCCGTGGCCGCCCTGAGCGCCGTGGCGGCGGTGTGCTTCCTGGGAGGCGGGATCGCGTCGCTCCTGTTCGGCCTGCACGCCAATCGGCGGGCCAACGAAGCCATCCAGGCCAACGCCGCCAAGGACAATGCCCTGATCCACAGCGATGGTCTGCGCCTGCTGGCGCGCTCCGAGGTGGAGCGGCCGCGCGATCCGGTGCTGGGCCTGCTGCTGGCCATCGAGGGTGGCGAGCGCGGCCGGCCGCGCGATCTCCAGCACAACAATACCCTGCTGGCGTCCATCTTCGCCTGCAAGGAACGGCGGACCTTCGACGGCGAGCGGGTGCTGGACGCTCTTCGTGACAGGCCGCGCTCCGTCAACGACCATATTTGCTTCCGCCACGCGGAGCTGAGCGACGATGGCCGGCGGTTGCTGACCGTGGCGGACACGACGGGCCTGGAGAAGATCGGGGGGAACGTCCTGCAGGTCTGGGACACGGACACCGGCCGACTGCGAACGGTGATCCACGTCCCGGTGCTGGACTTCGAGACAGCGCGCCTCAGCCCGGATGGCGAGCGGATCGTCACGACCATTCGATCATGGAGCCATGCAAAGTATGCCGATGGTAAGATGCGCGTCTTCACCCAGAGGGCGGTCCGGGTCTGGGACGCGGCCACCGGCAAGGAAGTCGCCGTGCTGCGTGGGCACGGCCTGCGCGTCGTCAGCGCCGTCTTCAGCCCGGACAGCAAGCGCATCGTCACCGCGTCGTGGGACCAGACGGCCCGGGTCTGGGATGCCGCCACCGGCAAGCTGCTGGCCCTGATCAAGGCGGAGCCGTTTCCGCTGAAGTGGGCCCGGTTCACACCCGATGGCCAGCGGGTGCTGACTTTCTCACTGGACGCCGACATTCGAGGAATCGCGGAGAGAGGCGACGTGCCCGGGGCGATCGTTGACGCCGCGCTGCCGGAGGTCGGTATCCAACAGATCCTCGGTGGCTCGGCCAGCTCGTTTGAGCCGGGGGGATCCTGGGGGACACACAAGGGCGACGCCCCGCCGCGGTTGTGGGATGCGAGCACGGGCCAGCACATCGCCACGCTTGGCCAGGGTCCGGAGGTCAAGGATCAGACGACCGCCGCCGCCGTCAGCCCTGATGGCAGCCTGATCGTCACCGGGTTCTACTGGGGAGACTACACGAATGCGATGATTCGCAAGCTGTTCCTCTGGGACGGGAAGACGGGCAAGTCGCTGGGCCAGGTTGGTCGGATTTTCGAGCTGCACCTGACCGAACGGGTGGAGACGCTGCAATTCAGCGCCGACGGCAAACGGCTCCTGGTCGTTTACGGCAAGTCGGCCCAACTCTCTTGGGATCGACGCATCTGGCAGGTCGTGGAGGTCATTGACGTGCCGAGCAAACGAGTCGTTGCTCAGCGCATCCTGACGGTCGAGAAACGAATGGGCCGCAAGGAACACGAGACGGAGATGAAGGTCCGGCACGCGGAGCTGTCGCCCGATGGCCGGCAAGTGCTGCTGCTGCTCGGCGACAACTGGAAGCTGCGCGATCGCCGCTGGACCATCTGGTTTGACGATCAGTCGGGCAAGCCCTCGCTGCAAGAGGGACTCGATCCGGTGGTTCACCTCTGGGACGTGGAACGCGACGAGATGACGCAGCTGGTCGGCCACGGTAACGACGCCGTGACGGCCCACTACAGCCGGGATGGACTGGCCATTGTCACCGCGGCGGTGGACGGCACCGCGAAGCTGTGGGACGCGCACGGCGGTCGGGGAGCGGTGACGGTCCTGAACGCGGGCGGGGACGGCCTTGCCATCGCTCGCTTCAGCCCGGATGGGCGCTGGGTCGCCACGCTGCGCGGCCAGTTGCCGTTCCGTGTCCAGCATGATCCCAACCCCGAGCGCCGACGCCAGCCGGACGGCAAGACGGTGCGACTGTGGGAAGCGGCGACGGGCCGGCTGACCGAGAAGCTGGTCGGGCTGCCGGACCTGAAAGACCAGGGGTCTGCGCGATCGGCTGCTCGGAGACGTCGTCGGTGTTGAGTTCAGCCCGGACAGCTCGCGCCTGGTGACGTGGTCGCAGGACAAGAAGGGTCAGATGAAAGGGCCCGACAACAAGGACGTTCCGGCCCCGTTCGTGCCGGTCCGACTCTGGGATAGCGCGACCGGCCGGCAGGTGCTGGCCCTGGAGGGATTGACGCAGCATCCCGTGATGGCGTCCTTCAGCCCCGATGGCCAGCAGTTGCTGACTGTGGGGTTGAGCATCCGAGGCGGACGTCAACGTCCGCGCGGACGGGGGCCAGTTCCGCTGGGGCGAGGGAGTCGAGGCCCGCGACCGGATGCAGCTCTGGGATGTCTCGACCGGTAAGCGCCAGCAACAGTTCGGCCCGGAGGACATCATCGCTCAGGCCCTGTGGGCCCCGGATGGACGGCGCGTCTACCTGCTGGGCAAGAATAGCGGTCAAATCTGGGATGCGCGGGAGGACAAGCAGCTGGCGAGCCTGGAAGGCCGGAGCATGAGCCGGGCCGCCCTCAGCCCCGATGGCAAGCGGTTGCTGGGGTACTACCACTACTTCGACCCGAATCAGCTGGAAGCGGTTGTCTGGGACGCCCGCACCGGCAAGAAGACAGCCGCGCTCAAGGGCCACGAGCATGAAATCACGGCCGGGGCCTTCAGCCCGGATGGCCGGGTGATCGTGACAGCCTCGGCGGACAGCACGGTGCGGATCTGGGACCCCGCCACGGGAGAACAACAGCGAGTGCTGCGCGCTCATCGTGGCCCGGTGCGGGCGCTGTCTTTCAGCCAGGACGGTAGCTGGCTGGTCACCGCCGGGGACGACGGCACGGCGCGCATCTGGGATGCCCAGACCTGGCAAGAGTGGCTGACGCTGACGGGCCATACCGGGCCGGTCTATGCGGCGGAGTTCAGCCCGGATGGCCAGCAGGTGCTGACGGCCTCGCGCGACGGCACCGCCCGGCTCTGGCCCGTCGATCCGCTGCCGGTGGCCCGGCAACGCCGGCCGCGCGATCTGACGGAAGAGGAACGGCAGCGCTTTGACGTGCGATCCCTTACTCCATGAGCCGCAAACGGCCTGTTGACCGGTCGGGAGGGAGTGGGCCAGGGGCTCCCGAATACCCTGGCCGGTGGCAGGCAGGCTGCAAAATGCCCCTTGCTGGCAACACCTGGAGCATCACCGACAGCTTCGGTCCTGTCCGCCACGCCGAAAAACGTGGCCGGCAGGGCAGACAGACCGGGGCCAGGCGAGGATCTGCGGATCGCCACGGAGGGGCGTTCCCTGCACCATCCCGCCAGCCGCAACCGACAGGATGGACGAAGATCGATCCAGAAATGTTCGTGACACATTCTCACTTTCCTGACATGGGCGGCCGCGCCATGCACTGTTACAGTGGGGATCACTCACGTTGCTGTTTCGAGAGGTCGCACGAGCTGCGTCCGGTTACCCCAGCCGATCCCTGACGGTCGCGGCTCGTCACCGTTGCACTTGAGGAAGGTGACGCCATGCCATTGGTCGATCAGCACCCGCTCGGCGAGGAACTGGAGGCGTTCGCCCTCGGCCGGCTCGATGACCAGAGCTTCGCTGCCGTCGAGGAACACGTCGCAACGTGTTCGGACTGTGAAGCGGTCGTCTCCCGCATCTCGGGCGACACGTTCACCGCCCTGCTCCGCTCGGCGCAATCGCTGTCGGATACGCCGAAGCCGATCGCCGAGGCGACCTTCGTCGAAGAAAGCCAGGGCGAGAGTGGAGCCACCAGCGCCTGGGGAACGGCGGAAAACGAAGGACCACCCGACCTGCCGGCGGCGCTGGTGTCCTCGCCGCGCTACCTGCCGGTGCGGCTGCTCGGCCACGGCGGCATGGGCGCCGTCTGGCTGGCCGAACATCGCGTCATGGGTCGGCAAGTGGCCGTCAAGGCGATCCGTCCCGAGTTCCTGGCGAAGGTGGGAGCCGTCGAGCGCTTCCGGCGTGAGGTGCAGGCCGCTGCCCGCCTGCACCATCCGAACATCGTCACTGCCTACGACGCCGAGCAGGCCGGCGAGACGCATCTGCTGGCGATGGAGTACGTCGAGGGCGTCAACCTCGCCGACGAGCTGCGCCAGCGCGGCCCGCTGCCGGTGGCCGTGGCGTGCGACGTCGTGCGCCAGGCGGCCAGCGGTCTCCAGCACGCTTTTTCGTGCGGCCTGATCCATCGCGACCTCAAGCCGCACAACCTGATGCGCACCGCCGATGGCACGGTGAAGATCCTCGATTTCGGCCTGGCGGTTCTCGCCGACGTGGGCGAACGAGAAGGCGGCCTGACGGGGCAAAACGTCGTCCTCGGCACACCGGATTACATCGCGCCCGAACAGGCCGAGGATTCGCACGCCGCCGACGTTCGCAGCGACATCTACTCGCTCGGCTGCACGCTCTATCACCTCCTGACGGGCCGGGTGCCGTTTCCCGGCGATTCGGTGCTGCGCAAGCTCGACGCCCACCGCAACCAGGAGCCGCAACCACTGCGGACCATTCGGCCCGAGATCCCCGCCGAACTGGCGGCGGTCGTCGCGCGGATGATGGCAAAGAGGCCGGCGGATCGCTACCAGACGCCGGCCGAGGTTGTCGCTGCTCTCGACCCGTCGCGCCTGGCTCCGATCGCGCGCCGCCGGCGCCGCCTGCTGGTCGCGCTGGCCACCGGCGTCCTTGCCGCGGCGGCAATCTTCGCCGTGATCCGGCTGCCGGCCGGCAAGGACCGCGAGATCGTCATCAAGACCGACGACCCCGAGATCGAGGTTGTCGTCAAGGGCGACCGCATCGTCCGCATCGTCGATCCGAAGTCGGGCAAGGCGTACCAGCTCGACCGCACCGACCTGACGCTGGCGCTGGCCGACGACCCGGACGGACTGGCGATCATGCTGGACGGCGAGCGACCGGTCATCCTGAGGCGGAAGGGACAGAAGATCGCGACCGTGCGGTTGGAGCGGAAGGTGCCGGGGGTTGGGGACAAGGTCGGCGAAGTGCGGCGCTTTGCCTGGGGTGGAGGGCAAGTCATGAGTGTGGCCTTCTCGACGGACGGGCGGTGGGCAGTCTCCGGCGACGAGGCAGGGACCGTCCGGCTGTGGGACTTGCGCACGGGGCAAGAAGTGCGCCGCCTGCCCGACCACCGCCAACAGGTCCAGACTGTGGCCTTCTCGCCGGACGGCTCCAAGGTCCTCAGCGGCGGCAAAGACTCCGTCCTGCGCCTGTCCGACGCGGTCACGGGCCGGGAAATTCGGTGCTTCGCTGGACACAAGGCCGGCGTGGTGCGGGCCGCCTTTTCGCCCGACGGTCAGCGCATTCTGGCCGGCGACTGGGAAGGCGGTCTGCGCCTGTGGGACGTGGAGAGCGGCATTGACTTGCAGAACTTCCAGGGTCACACGAAAGCGACCCATGCGGTGGCCTTTTCCCCTGACGGCAAGACGGCGGCCTCCGGCAGCGCCGATACGACCATCCGCCTGTGGGACCTCAAGACGGGCAAGGAGGTCCGCCGCATCGATGCCAACGCCAAGTGTGTTACCGGCGTGGCTTTCTCTCCCGATAGTCGTCGGCTGCTATCGAGTCACATGGACGGGACGTTGCGCTGGTGGGACGTGGCCACGGGCAACGAGCTGCGGCGCTTCACCGTCCAAACCGACACCCTTCAGGACCTGGCCCTGTCCGCGGACGGCCGGTGGGCCGTTACGGGCGGCGGGTTCGACATCACGGGCGGCGGCTGGAAGTATGGCACCGACTTCGCGTTACGCCTGTCGGACGTGGCCGACGGCAAGGAGCTGTACTGCTTTAAGGGACACGTCAACTCAATCATCCAGGTAGCGCTGTCCCGCGACGGGCGCTACGCCCTCTCGGGCAGCGTGGACGGCACTATGCGCCTCTGGCGTCTGCCCTACCCGCTGCCCGCCGAGAAGGTCGGCGAAGTTCGGCGCTTCGAGGGACACGAGGGGCCAGTGCGTGCCGTCGCGTATTCCCCCGACGGCCGCTACCTCCTGTCGGGCAGCGGCTACCCTAATGGGGACAGGACCGTTCGCCTTTGGGACGTGGCCGCCGGCAAAGAAATCCGCCGGTTCGAGGGGCATACCGATCAAGTCTTCTGCGTCGCGTATTCCCCCGACGGCCGCCGCGCACTTTCTGGCGGCGGAGACCGCACGATACGTCTGTGGGATGTGCAAAGCGGCAAGGAAATTCGCAGGTTCCAGGGGCACGCGGGGTCAATTCTTTCCTTGGCCTTCTCCCCCGATGGCCGCTACGCACTTTCGGGCGGCGGTGAGGGTGACCGCACGGTCCGGCTCTGGGACGTGGAGACCGGGAACGAAGTCCGCAAGTTTGAGGGAGGGGGCTGGGTTGTGGGGGTGGCATTTTCTCCAGACGGCCGCCGCGCCTTTTCCGCCAGCAACGACGGGACGGTCCTCGTGTGGGAGGTTGGGACGGGCAAACAACTGCGGTCCTACCAGGGAACTCCGAATGCGATCAGTCATGCCGTCGCCTGCTCCCCGGACGGGCGGCAGGTCATTTTTGGCGACGGCGCGAAATTGGTCCTCTGGGACGTGGAGACGGGCAAGGTCGTCCGTGAATTCGGCGCTGGCGCCACGGTGGTGGCCTTTTCGCCCGACGGCCGTCGTGTCCTCGCGGGCTCGGGCAAGGTGCTGTGGCTATGGGACGTGGAGACCGGCCAGGAGTTGCATCGCTTCGCGGGACATCTGGGCGGCATCTGGTCAGTCGCCTTTTCCCCTGACGGCCGCTACGCCATCTCCGGAAGCGCGGACATGACCGTGCGCCTGTGGCGCCTGCCCGATCCGCCCCCGCCGGAGAAGGTCGCGCCGGCCCAGTCCGACAAGGAGCTGATCCAGGGCGCGTGGCGGGGAGTTGCCGCGGAAGTCGGCGGGCAGCAGCTACCGCAAGATTTCATCGACCTGGTGAAGCCGACGCTGACCTTCTCGGCGGAAAAGTTGACAAGTAAGCCTCAAGGAACGATCCCCAGGCCGTTCGTGGAAATGGCCGTGTCGAAGGGCCTGCTCCCCAGGGAGACAGCCGCCGTTCTGGAGAATGGCATCGAGGGGATCTATCACCTTGACCCGACGAAATCGCCCAAACAGATCGACCTCACCCTCCTTGGAGAGATCCGCAAGACTGCGCTGGGATTGTACAGCCTCGACGGCGACACGCTGAAGCTGTGTCTGGCGATCGATCCGAGCAAGGTCGCCGAGCGGCCCAAGGAGTTCGCCGCCAAGGCCGGCGAGATGCGCGTGCTCCTGACGCTCAAGCGGCAAGTGCCGGAAAAGGTTGGCCAGGTCCACCTGTTCGAGGGACACAAGGACATCGTCCAGGGGATCGCCGTCTCACGCGACGGCCGCTACGCCGTCAGCGGCGGCGGCTACCAGTTCCGCGACGGCAAATACGTGGACGGGGCCAGGGACTACGACATCCGGGTGTGGGACCTGACCAGGCGCACCGAGGTGCGCCGCCTGGGCGGCTCCGGGGCGGCCGTCTGGTCCGTGGCACTTTCACCCGACGGCCGCCAGGTCCTCAGCGGCGGCGGGGATCCAACAGGCGCGCTCCGCCTCCTGGACGCCGCGACGGGAAAAGTGCTGCGGCGCTGGGAAGGTCGCCAGACTGCGGTCTGGAGCGTGGCCTTCTCCCCGGATGGCCGCAGTGCCCTGGACGCGGCCGACTTCGAGAACGAGTCCCGGCTGCGGGACGTGGAGAGCGGCAAGGAGGTGATCCGCTTCACGGGCCACACCGAGCAGGTACGCCGGGCGATCTTTTCACCCGATGGCCGGCGTGCCCTGTCGGCCAGTTACGACGGCACCGCCCGGCTGTGGGACGTGGCGACCGGCAAGCAACTGAAGCATTTTGTGGGTCATCAGGGGTGCGTCTGCGCGGTGGCCTTCTCGCCGGACGGCCGCCGGGTGCTGACCGGCGGCACCGACCGCACGGTGCGCCTCTGGGACGCCGCGACCGGCAAGGAAGTGAGACGCTTCGAGGGGCACAAGGCCCCGGTCAACAGCGTGGCGGTTTCCCCGGACGGCCGCTTCGCCCTTAGCGCCGGCGGCGGCCTGAACGCCGACGATCCGGAGGATTTCAGCATCCGGTTGTGGGACCTGGAGACGGGAAGGGAACTGCACCGCTTCGAGGGGCACAAGGACGTCGTGAGCCAGATCGTCTGGCTGCCGGACGGCCGCCACGTCCTGTCGTGCAGCTGGGACACGACCATTCGCCTGTGGCGTCTCCCCGATCTGCCGAACCGCTGAGAGGCGAAGGAGGGGCTGTGGAAACCTCGCTCAGCCTGCTGGAGCGCCTGACCGGCCGGCCGTCGGAAACGGACTGGACCCGACTCGACGAGCTGTATCGACCACTGCTGCGCTCCTGGGCGCTGCGGGCCGGGGCCGGCGACGCCGACGCCGACGACCTGGTGCAGGAAACGCTCGCCGTCGTCTTCCGTGACCTGGCCACCTTCAACCGCGGCCGGGCCGGCGCGTTCCGGTCCTGGCTGCGGGCCATCCTGGCCAATCGCCTCCGCGATTTCTTCCGGGCCCGACGGTCACGCCCCGTCGCCACCGGGGCCAGCGATTTCCTCGATCGCCTGGACGAACTCGAAGCGGAGGACACCGCCCTCAGCAAGCAGTGGGACCGCGAACACGATCAGCACGTGGCGGCCCGGGCGATGCAGCGGGTCCAGGGCGACTTCGCGCCGGCGACCTGGCAGGCCTTTCGCCGGCAGGTGCTGGATGGGGCCGACCCGGCCGAGGTGGCGGCGGAGCTGGGCCTGTCGCGGAATGCGGTGATTCTGGCGAAGAGCCGGGTCCTCAAGCGCCTGCGCGCCGAGGTGGCCGGGTTCGTGGATTGCTGAAAAACGACTTTGTTCGTCCTGTTTCAGCCCACCGAACCGGCGAAAGGTGTCGAGTGAAGCAGCTACTCCCTTGTTCGAGGTCTGGAAATGAACACTGCCAACACTGTCCACGGCTGGAGCTGTCTGGCAAGCCTGCTCTTGCTTGGGACAACCGGGTGTGGAGACACGGGGCCGAAGACCTATCCGGTCGAGGGCGTGGTCACCAGGGCGGATGGCAAGTCGCTGGCCGGCGGCCGGGTGGAGTTTCGCTCGGATGCGGAGGCGACCCGGGGACTGAACGCCTCCAGCGAGATCGGACTCGATGGCAGCTATCGGCTGCGCACCCGGTACGAGGGCGGCCAGAAGGATGGCGCGGTGGTTGGCCCCCACGTGGTCATCGTCGTGCCGCCGCAGGACTCTCCTGCCAGCATGGACCAACCTGAGCCGCTGCCTCTGGTGCCGTTGTCCTATCGCGACTATGAGCAAACGCCCTTGCGCTTCACGGTCGAGCCGAAGGCCAACCGCTATCCGATCCAGATTCCCAAACCCTGAAGTCAATCGCCGGCGTTGCCTCCGGACGGCTCGCTCAAGGCAGGTTCACGGGATTGCCGTCATTGCGCTGGGTGAGCCAGCCGAGAGTGGTGGTGCTGATGCTCGTGGCGACGGCATGGACGCTGCCGTCCACCATCACGAACTGACAGATGCCCGGGTGCGCGCTGCCAAAGACGGTGGTCCAGCTCGTTGTGTCCGTCGGGCCCTGGGCGAGAGGATAGCCCGGTCCCGCCACCCGGGCAAAATTCCATTCGTGGTCGCCGTCGTAGATGGAGCCGTCGCCGACGCTGACGCCGAATTTGCCGGTGGGGACCTGTTTTTCCCCGATCAGGAACGTGTTGCTGGTGCCATCCGTGACGGCGCTGATCGTCACCCTCCCCTCCCAGGCGGTGATCACCCCGGCGTTGAGCTGGGTGACGACCTGGCCCGTCATGATGGCGCCGTTGGCATTGACGCCGTCCAGCCAGGAGGCGTACTGGAAATTCCCGGCCGAGCCTGCATAATCGCTGAGAGCGCCGGGGTACTGATTGCTCGAAGGATAGTTGTTGTCGGGCTTGTCTCCGGGGTTGCTCAGCTCGCCCGCCGGACGCCGGGAGGGACAGTAATAGATCTTGACCGGCGTGGTGCGGACCGCCAGGGGCTGATCGTAGAACTGCCGGGTGAGGTCCCACTGACTGTAGAGGGGACCCATTTCGACATAAGGGAGGATGAGGACGGCCCAGGTCGCCCAGTGGTCCCAGACCCGGCTCGGGGGCAGAAAGCCGTTGGCGTCGTGATAGGTCTGGCAGGCCAGACCCATCTGTTTGAGGTTGTTCTGGCACTGGGTCCGGCCAGCCGCCTCGCGCACTTTCTGGACCGCAGGCAAGAGCAGACCGATCAGGATGGCAATGATGGCAATCACCACCAGCAACTCGATCAGAGTGAAGCCGTGCCGCCGGCGATCAGGAGCGAAACAGGGCATGACACTCCTCACGGATAAGGAAGAACAGGAAAAGAACACAGGAAGGTCTTCTCTTGCAGTTTACCAGCCGCGACCGGCAAATGGCTACTCTCTTTCCGTTGATTCTTCCACGACAGTTCCTTGCCTACAATAACCAGTGTTCGCCTCTCTTGTCGCCCCGAGAAACTCCATGAGACGCCGTTCCCGCGCGACCGAAGAACTGGACGAGGAGGACGTTCCCCCGGCACCGCTGACCTGGCAGACCCTGGGCGAGGCGGCCCGGCTGCTCCGCTATCTGCTCCCCTACTGGCTCCCCTTTTGCCTGGCCCTGCTCTGTCTGGCGGCCGGCAGCGGCCTGTCGCTGGCGTTCCCATATTACGCCGGCAAGCTGATCGACGGCACCCTGGTGTCCGGCGACAGGGCGGCGGCCTTGCCGTGGTGGCAGACGGTCGATGGCATGGTCGTCATTCTGCTCCTGATCCTGGCCTTGCAGGCGACCCTGGCGTTCTTTCGGGTCTACGTCTTTTCGATGGTCGGCGAGCGCAGCCTGGCCGACCTGCGCCGCGACAGCTATGCCCGGCTGATCCGTCTGCCGATGGCCTTTCACGTCCAGCGGCGCGTGGGCGAGCTGGTCAGCCGGCTGGCCGCCGACCTGACCCAGATCGAGGACACACTCATCTCGGCCATTCCCGATCTGCTGAGGCAGCTGGCCATCCTGGTCGGCGGCATCGTGCTGATCACTCTGACCTCGGGCCGGCTGACCCTGGTGATGCTGGCGACGCTGCCGGTGCTGATGATCGCGGCCGTGCTTTTTGGGCAGAGCATCCGCAAGTATTCGCGGGCCGCTCAGGATCGGCTGGCCGAGAGTAACGTGATCGTCGAGGAAAGCCTGCAAGGGATTGCCGGAGTCAAGGCGTTCACCAACGAGCAGCACGAGGAACAGCGGTATCGCCGCAGTCTGGACCATTTCCTGCAAGCGGTGTTACGTGGGGCCCTGGCTCACGGGGCCTTTGTCTCGTTCGTGGTGTTCTGCCTGTTCGGCGGCATTGTGCTGGTGCTGTGGTTCGGGGCCCACCAGGTCCAGGCCGGTCAGCTGACCCTGGGCGCGCTGACCAGCTTCATGCTCTACACCCTGTACGTCGGCGGAGCGTTCGGCTCCTTTGCCCAGCTGTACAGTCAGGTGCAGCGCACCCTGGGAGCCAGTCAGCGTGTCCGCGAGCTGCTGCGCGAAGAACCGGAAGTCCCCCTGGCGCCAACCCAGGTAGGGAACGCCCTCCGTGGCGTTCCGGCCGGCGCACTGCCCCGGCTGCGCGGCGAGGTCGTTTTCGAGAACGTCTCCTTTCGCTACCCCTCGCGGAAGGAAGTCCAGGTGCTGCGTGACATTTCGCTGACCGCCCGTCCGGGAGAGCGGATCGCCCTGGTCGGTCCCAGCGGGGCCGGCAAATCGACCGTGGCGGCCCTGCTGCTGCGCTTCTACGATCCAGAAGGCGGCCGAATCCTCGTCGATGGCAAGGACCTGCGCGACTATCCGCTGACCGGGCTGCGGGCCCAGATGGCCATTGTGCCGCAGGACGTGATTTTGTTTGGAGGGTCCATTGCGGAGAACATCGGCTACGGTAAGCCGGGCGCGACCGAGGCGGAGATCATCGAAGCGGCCCGGCAGGCCAACGCCCACGACTTCATCACCGCGTTTCCGGAGGGCTATCAGACCAAGGTGGGCGAGCGCGGCGTGCAGGTCTCGGGCGGCCAGCGGCAGCGGATCGCCATTGCACGGGCCATTCTGCGCAACCCGCGCATCCTGATCCTGGACGAGGCGACCAGCTCGCTCGACTCGGAGAGCGAGAGCCTGGTGCTGCAAGCGCTGGAGCGGCTGATGGAGGGTCGGACCTCGCTGGTGATCGCGCATCGGCTCTCGACGGTCCGGCAGGCCGATCGGATCTGCGTCATCAAGGACGGCAGCACGGTGGAGTCTGGAACGCATGGTGAACTGCTGAACTTGCCCGAGGGAGTTTACCGGAACCTGTCGGAGTTGCAGTTTGATCTGAAGTGAGGATACGTCCCGACCAAGCATTCCCAGAAGGGCAGGCGCCGTTAGAATAAATCTGACCGTCACGGATTTTGGGGAAGGGGCAAAAGAGGGCCAGAAGAGACAGCGTGTGCTGGTGGCGCGGTGGCGGTGTCGCTTTTTTGTCATCGGTGGGGCAAACAGGGACACGCACCGTCGCTCCTGTACACATCGCCAGGCAAAAAGCGCCGTTGGCGGTGTGGCGGCCTCACCGGTTGGGTCTCGGCGTCCCCTCCCTCCTCACAATCCGTGACGGCCAGGAATAACTGAGTGCGTCCCCTTATTCGGCCGGAGCCCACAACCATGCCAGCCTCTCGGCGACTGGTCGCGCTGACTCGACTCCTGACCGCGATTGCCCTGGTCGCTCTCCTTGTGGCGTTTCTCGGCTGGGTCTGGCCTGGCCTCCTCGGCCGTCTGCTGCCCTGGCAGTTATGGAAGGAGATGGAGGACAGCGAACAGGAACTGGAGCAATGCCAGACTGTGATCCGCTGGCGCATCGACGCCAAGGTCCACGTCCGGGGTGAACTCTTGCACGGGCGGATCGAACTGCCGCAGGCCCTGGCGCTGTTTCGCTGGTGCAACCACCAGCCGGAAGGATTCATTCCCTTTGAGTCCGAGGAACAGCCTCCCGGGTCCGCGGCAGCACAGGAATTGCTCCGGGGGTGCGAGGCCACTCTGTCGAGTTCGCCGCCTGCCGAGGTCCGGGAGCGCGCCCAGCTTGTCGTGGCCAGGTTGCGGAAGATGCTGGATGGTTCCGAGAAGCTGGTCTTGCCCGAGCCGGTGCCCTTGCCCGGGATGCCGCGCTGTCCGGATTAGGGAAATGGGTGACAAGGAAGCCGCCAAGGTAAGGTATCCAGGATCAATCGGAAGCATAGAGTCAGGCTCCCCAACGACAGGAATGTCTTGCGGGTCGTGGTTGAAAGACCAGGAAAAAAAGCCGCTCACTGCCGACTTTGGAGGCATTAGAACCGTTGGAAAAGAAAATGGCCTCCAGAGAGAGAAAAACGCTGGTGGTCTGTGACGAATGTCACAAAACCATTCATGCGGGACGATACGATGGACCTTCTTTCCGAAAAGGCTAACTGGAGAGCCGGCTCGTGGGAGCGGGAAAGGGTCCCCCTCAGCGTCGCGTCACCTCGACGTACTTGACGCCCACCCTGTCCTCGCCCTCTTGCAGCCACGCTTCCAGCTTGCCCTTGTCGGCCGGCATCTGCAGCGGCGGCAATTTCGCCGTCTCGCTCCGGGCCGGTACGTCCACCTGGACGGTCGCCTCGCCAAGGCGGACGTGGGCGGTGCGCTTGCTGTCCGATGGAGCAAAGATCAGCGACACCCGATAGTCACCGGCCTCGGCGACCTGGACTTCCCAGTGCCCAACTTGCTTCGCGCTCGTGTTCCCCCCGGGCATGCGCAAGTCCTGCCGCGTCAGCAGGCTGCTCGGCTCCTTGCTGCTGCCCAGCACGATCCGCGGCGGATCGTAGCCGCGCGTGCCAACGTCCTTGAACCAGGCCTCGTACTCCTTCTTCAGCCGGGCCACCACGTCTGGATGCTTCCCGGCCAGGTCGGTCGTCTCGAACGGGTCGGCCCGCAGGTCGAACAGCTGGAAGGTGAACTGCGGCGTCTTGCCCTCTTGCACGCCGGCCGGCTGGACCAGCTTCCACCGCTGCGACAGGGCCGTGCAGGCCCGGTACAGCTCCGGTTGGTCGCCGCGGTGCCACTGGAAGAACAGCGTCCGATCGGGCCAGTCCTTGCCGTCGCCCAGCAGCAGCGGCTTCAGGCTGACGCCGTCAAACTTGACCCCCTTCGGAGCGTGTACTCCCGCCAGGTCGAGCAGGGTCGGGGCCAGATCGACGTGAGCGGTGAGCCGGTCCACGCCCTTGCCGGCCTGCAACTTGCCCGGCCAGCGGATCAGGCACGGCGTCTTGAGTCCGCCTTCGTAAACGGTCCCCTTCAGGCCGCGCAAGCCGCTGTTGAAGCGGGCCTGCTGCGGTCCGTTGTCGGTGAAGAAGACCACGATGGTGTTGTCCGCCAGCTTCAGTTCGCGCAGTTTAGCGAACAGCTTGCCGAGGTTGTCGTCGATGTTCTCGATCATGCCATAGACCCGGGCCGTCGTGTCCCTGTCGAACTTCTTCACCGGCTGACCGATGGTTGGGAAGTCCGACACCTTGAGGTTCATCTCCTGGTAGCGTTTGAGGTACTTGTCCGGCAGTTCCAGAGGCGTGTGCGGCGCGTTGTAGGGCAGGTAGGCCAGCCAGGGCCGATCGCGGTTGGCCTCGATAAAGGCAATGGCGGCGTCGGTGAAGATGTCGGAGCAGTAGCCCTTGACCCGCTCGGGCCGGCCGTTCTTCTCCAGGATCGGATCGAAATAGCCATCGCCGCCGGGCCGGTTGCCGGGCTGCCGCAGCCCGCCGCCGCGCAGCACCAGCTCCTCGTGGAAACCGCGGTCGATGGGCCGCAGCGGATAGTTGTCGCCCAGGTGCCACTTGCCGAAGATGCCGCAGCGATAGCCGGCCGGGGCGAACATTTGGGCCAGGGTCACCTCGTCGGGGCGCATCATCGACCGGCCCGCGAAGGTATCGACGATGCCGGTGCGGTAGTTGTACCGGCCCGTCATCAGCGAGGCGCGCGTCGGACTGCAGACGGGAGAGACGTGGTAGTTCTTCAGCCAGACCGACTCCTTCGCCAACTGGTCGAGAGTGGGAGTGCGGATTTTCGGATTGCCGGTGAAGCCGAAATCGCCGTGACCCTGGTCGTCGGTCAGGACGATCAGCACGTTGGGGGGAGGAGCGGCCAGGGCCGGCGACGCGGCCAGCAGGGCCAGGAGCAAACAGGTGCAGCGCAGCATGGTCAAGGACTCCGCGACTTTCCCGAGGGAGGGACTGTGGGCCAATCGAGCAGGCGTTCCAGGGAGACAGGCTCCTGAAGAGTACCATACGAAGCGGAGATGCGAAGGAGCAAGCATTCCGGGGAAAAAGGAAGGCGCTGGTCGTCCCGGACCCTGCCTCCTCGTTTTCCCCTTTCACGGTTTGGCGTCGATTTCCATTGCTTTCGGACAGCAATCCTGCTTAATTAACCAGGAAGTTCATTCTCACAACGTCGTGACCGAATCAACTCACTTGTTGCTGAAGTTACCGGACTCTTCATTCTTTCGTTTCTCTCTTCAGGAGACTCGCCGATGACGTACCTTCATTCCCGCATACCAAGGATTGCCTTCACGCTGATCGAGCTTTTGGTGGTGATCGCCATCATCGCCATCCTGATCGGCCTGCTCTTGCCCGCCGTCCAGAAGGTCCGCGAGGCCGCCGCTCGCACCCAGTGCCAGAACAACCTCAAGCAAATTGGCCTGGCCATGCTGAACTACCACGATGCCAATGGCGCCCTGCCCCAGGGCTACGTGGTCAACGCCACCAATCAACCCTCCCCGGGCTGGGGCTGGTGCGTCCTGATCCTTCCGTACGTGGAGCAGGCCGCCCTGTACCAGACGCTCAATCCCAACCTGGCCACGCCCAACGGCCCAACCCTCAACGCAACCACCCAGCTGAAGCTCTCGGTGTTCAACTGCCCGGCCGACATTAACCAGAACGCCACCAATGCGTGGTACGATAATTTCGGCAAGAGCAACTACGTCTGCAACCGGGCGCTCTGCGGCCCCAACACGAGCACCAATGGACCGGCCAACCTGAAATTGACCGACATCTCGGATGGCACCAGCAACACGCTGATGGTGGGGGAACGCGACAGCTATTACACCTTCGCGGCCGTTTGGTCGGCAGCTTTTGAACTGGCGGGCACACTCCAGTACAGCACGGCCAGCTTTGAGGGGCGGCCGGGACAGGGACTGAACAAGCCTTACGGCTCACCCCTGCCTCCGCCGGCAACGGCCACGGCTGCAAACTATGCCCAGCGGCTGGAGTTCTCCAGCGCGCACACCCTGGTCGTGGGCTTCGTGTTTGCCGACGGTTCCGTCCACATGATCTCCGACAGCGTGGATGCGGACCCGAACGACACCTGGGACGACTCAAGCTGGGCGACCCACACCAACTTCACCATGCAGAACCTGTACTGGCCCCAGGACGGCAACATGATCGTGACCCGGTTCTGGTGATCTACTCGAAGGATGAGGGAGTCCTCCCCATGATCGCTCCCCGGGCCACATACCGGCTTGTCGCTCTGGCCGTCCCCTTGCTCGTCCTGGTCGCCGGCTGCAGTTCGGGGTCTACCGATCGCAGCCCGATTCGCGGCACGGTCAGTTACAATGGTCAGCCAGTAGACAATGGCGGGATCGTCTTCCTCCCCGAAGGCGATGCCGAGGGCGAGTCGCGCCTCGCGCCACCGGACTGATCAAGGACGGCCGTTACGATCTGGACGAGCGCCGTGGCCCCAACCCCGGCAAATATCGCGTCGAGATCACCTGGAGGAAGAAGACCGGAAAGAAGGTCCCCGGCGAAGGAGGGTATCCCAAGGATGAGACCGAGCAAGCGATCCCATCCCGGTACAACACCGAGTCGGAGCTGCTCGTCGAGGTCAAGCCCGGCCGCAATTCGCTCGATTTCCCGCTCAAGGACTGAAGGCAGCGATCAATCGCCAAAGAACGAGCGCCGCAGCACGTCCACGTCGAAGCGGCCAAAGGTGAAGGTCTTGCCGCTGCTGAGGTTCTGGAAGCTGATGCGGGCGGGGCTGAACAGCAGCGGATCGACCTTGTAGAAATCGTGGCCCGCCTGCTTGAAGATCTCGACGAACGGGGCCCCATGAGCGCTGGAAGCGCTGGAAGGCACCTTCGGGCCGATCTGGGCCAGTTGCTCGTCATCGCAGCGAACCCAGAGGACCACCTGGCCGCCGTACAGGATGCTGTCGTTCATCCGGCCCAGGGCGGCCAGGTCCTTCTTCGCCACCGGCGGCAGCGGAGCGGTGCCGTGGCCGCAGACGATCTGGTCAAGATTGAAGTGCAGCGTTTCCAGCTTGTGCAGGGCTGTCTCCAGCGAGCGAGCCACGACCTGCATGGTGCCGGCCAGGCTCGCCGAGCGTGCCACCAGCAGGGTCAGCTTGTCCCGGGGAAGCTGTAATTTCCCGGCCAGGTACTCGGTCACCTCGGGGCCCGGAAGCTCGCCGCTCTCCAGCACACCCACCGCGACGGGAGGCTTTTCCCGACCCGGGACGTGGTCGAAGAGGGCCTCTTGCCCACAGGCCGCGCGCATCGGCCCTGAGCCCATGCCAAAGTAGTTGCCGACGCTGACCTGCCAGCCGGCATATTGCGAGGCCATGCACGCCAGGACCGGATGATCGCTGCAGACCTGGATCTGCGGACACGGCAGGTCGGCCAGGGTGCCCGGCGCCAGCGACACCTCGCCCAGGTCGGCCAGGCAGACCCGGGCCAGGTGCAACCCGGCTTGCAGGCTGCCATCGACCTTGACGCCACAATCAAGGACTCGGGACTCGCCCGGAGTGTGGTGGACCGCGATCCGGAGCAGGTCCGCCTGGCTGGCCATCAGGTTAGCCAGGAGTCCAGCGCGTTCGTTCAACGTTGGATGGAGGGCCACGTATCATCACTCCTGCTGCGAGGTCTTGCCGCGGTAAAGCCGTCGCTCCAGGTCGCCGGCCAGGCACTGGAGCTGGGTCAGGCACCCCTTGACCGTCTCCGCCCGGGCGAAGAACGTCAGGATCGGCCGGCCAGCCTCGATCCGCTCTCCCGGGCTGGGGATGTCTGCGAAGGATGGCAAGGACCAGCCGGCGACGTTCTCCTCCGTGGGCCAATCCTCGGGAAAGGTCACGGGTTGCCGAGCAAACAGGATCGCCTTGCCGACGATCCCCGGGTTGGGAGGGCCTGGCGAGTTGCGCTCCGACCTGTCGGCCGGAGCGCAACTCGCCAGGCCCTCCCGGGCTCCGAACACCACCGCATGTTCCGCCACCGCGCAGGCCGGTTGCGTACTCCAGCACCTCCACCGAGGCCGTGTACCGCGGGTTGACCTCGACCGGCCAGAACGTCCCTTCGCGGACAATGCCATCGACACCGAACAAACCCCGAAGCCCGCAGCCCTCGACCAGCGTCTCACCGGTCTGTTCCAATTCTCGGCGCAGGCCAGCGGGGCAAGCCAGCGGGCCAATGCTGCCGCAGTAATGGAACGGAGCGGCACCCAACCAGGTTTCGCCGGTCAGCTGCCGGGTCACTCCCAGCAAGCGAGCCGTCCTGTCTCCGAGAAAGATCGCGGCGACCGGCTCGCCGGGGCAATACTCCTGGTAGTAAACTGCCCCTCGCGGTCGTGCAGCCGGTTCGTCGGCAAAGCGAATGCCGCTGCCGCCCGCTCCCCGGAGCGGCTTGGCCAGAAAGCGGACCTGCGATTGTCTCGGCGGTGTGCGCTCCAGGCGAAGGCACGGTAAGCCTCTTTCCCGCAGCAGCCGGGCCACGTTCCAGGGATCGCGGGCCCGCCGCAGGGCGTCTGCGTCGTTGCCCCAGAGCGGCAAGCGCTGGGCCAGCTGGTTGACAAGGTCCGGCCAGTTCTCCAGGCCGCCCGTGTAGAGCCACGGTCCGGTTTCCCCGCGGATGGCGTCGAGAAAGCCGTGGGGATAGCGGCCGGACAGCCGCCGGACCGGGCAGAGTTCGCGCAGATCGCGGTCGGCAAACAGGTCGATGCCTCGGGGGGCAAACCCGGCACGCCGGGCCGAGAAGGCCAGGGCCCGGACGCTGGCCCCCAGAAGCAGCAGCGGCGGACTCACTTCTTGCCGGCAATCTGCTCGAGCGCCCGGGCGGCGACCCGGCGTACTTCCGGTTTGTTATCTTGCAGCGCTTGCTTCAGCGCCGGCTCTGCTTTCTTCGCGCCGGGCCAATCTGACCCAGAACGTAGGCCGCCCCGCGGCGCACGTCGCCGTCGTCATCCTTGAGGTTGGCGATCAGCACCGGGACAACGGTTTCGCCCTCCTTCGGCTCGAGGGCGACCAGGGCCTGGGCAGCACTGTTGCGCACCCGGGCATCGTCGTCCTTGAGCGCCCCTTTCAGGGCCGGCAGCGCCTCCTTGCATTCGCCGCCGATGCGGGCCAGGACCGAGGCCACCGCCAGCCGCACCTCCCAGTCGCGGTTCTTCAGTCCCTCCAGCAGCACCGCCTGGGCCGCCGGCTTCTTGCGTGCCGGCTCTTCCAGGTTGTAGACGGCACCGATGCGAACGCCCTTGTCCTCGTCGGCCAGGGCCTGCTTCAGGCCCAGCAGCGCCGCCGGGCCTTCCGGATCGATCCTGAGCAGGGTCTGAACGGCAAAGCCGCGGACCTCCTTGTTGCCATCCTTGAGCAGTTGCTGCACGGCCGGGACTGCTTCCTTCGCCTCGGGGCCAACCCGGCCCAGGGCCAGCAGAGCCTGGCGACGCATGCGCACCGCATCATCTTTGAGCGCCCGGGTCAGGGCGGGCACGGCGGCCTTGCCGATCTTGCCCAGGGCGGAGGTCACCGCCTGGCGAACCTCCTCGCTGTTGTCGTTCAGGGCCGGCAGCAGCACGCCGACCGCGTCAGCCGATTCCGGGCCGATCAGGTTCAGGTCGCGCAGGGCCGTCTGCCGCTGGCCGATGTCGCGATCCTTTAGCTGATTCAGCAATTCCTTGACTTGCTTGGGATCGAGAGCGCGGACGGCGCTGACGCCGATCAGCAGCAGGACCGCACACAATGTCAGGTGGAGCAACTTCATCGGGGACTCCAGGGTTATTAACTGCTCGCGCTGCGGTAGGAGCGCAAGGCGAGGAGGAACAGGCGCCGGCTCAGCCAGAACATCACGACGGTTGCCAGGAGCATCAGGCCGATGTTCCAGGGATCGAAGACGCGGGTGATGATCAGGCTGGCCGGGACGTTGATCACCAGCAGCACCGGGACCAGATACCAGAAGAACGCTCCCAGGGCGCTGGCCCAACCGCCCCGGTAGATCTCGCGGGGGTAGCGCATCACCGTGGTCAGCAGCCACCACAGCTCCATCAGGCTGGTGTTACGAACCATCCACACTCCCGTCGAGGTCAGCATCAGGAGAAAACTGTATGCAAGGGCAGTGCCGCAGACAAACAGAATCAGGAAAGTCAGTGCTTGTCCCAGGTGAAACTGCCAGCCCATCCCATGCAGGCCAAAGCCCATCACGGCCGCGCCAAGCAGCAGCTTCGGGGCCGTGGACCAGTCGAAGTTACGGCAGGTCACCAGGAACTGCTCATCGATCGGCTTGAGCAGATACTGGTCGAGGTTGCCCTCGCGGATCAGGTCAGCGAAGTTGCTGCAGTTGGCCAGGAACAGCGTCTCGATCAGCCCTTCGAGGGTGTAGTAGCACCCGAGGAAGAACAGGTACTGGTCCTTATCCCAGCCGGCGATGGAATCGGTCTTGTCGAACAGGGTGTTATAGAAGACGAGCAGGATGCCCAGCCAGAGCAGTTCCACAAACACCTTCATGGCGAAGTTGCCGCGAAAGGCCATCTCGCTGGCCAGGTCGAAGCGCGAAACGCGGCCCACAGCCGGAGGTAACGCAGCAGGGTGGACACGCTTCATCCTCCGTAGGCGCTGTAGTGACGCAGGCCGCGGTTGTAGAGGAACCGGGCCAGCACGATCAGGCCCACCGCCCAGACGGCCTCCAGCAGCAAGCTCTCGACCAGGGCCCAGCCCTGCACCTTCCCGAGAAACACCACCGCCGGGAAATAGGCGAGGTACTGGAAAGGCAGCAGCTTGAGCAGGGTCACCAGCCACGGAGATAGCAGATCCAGGGGGAACATGTGGCCCGAGAGGAAGAAGTTGAGCGTGTTGACCACGTACAGGAACGAGGTCACCTCCAGGAACCAGAAGCCGCTCATGCCGATGCAGCAGTCGAAGAAGAAGCCAATGATGAAGCCCAGGAACAGCGAGGCGACGTAGGCGAGCATGGTCAGGGCGTCGGGGAAGCCATCGAAGTAGCCGGCGCAGACAAAGAAGAGGACGGCGTACGGCAGGCAGGACATGGTGATGTAGGCGCACTTGTGGGCAGCGCGGTAGGCGACCAGGTAGCCGATCATGTCCAGCGGCTGGATTAAGTATTTCTTGAGGGTTCCCTCACGGATGTCGCGGGCGATGCCGACCGCCAGGGCGGGCATGCTGGAGAACATCCTGCTGACGTGAACCAGAAGCAGATACGCGATCATCTCACGGTAGGTGAAGCCGGCCAGGCTGGACTTGTGGGCCCCCTGGTAGACACTGCTCCACAGCAAGATGGTGGTGATCATGGGCAGAAAGCGGAGGATGCTGCCCAGCAGGAAGTCGCCGCGGTAGGCCATCCGCTCGATCAGCGACACGCGGAAGATGTTGAAGTATTTCCGGAGCGTGCTGGGCCGGGTCGCGGGTGCGGGGAGCGTCTCAGCGACTGACATGGCCGCCCTCCTGGACACGGGTGTCCACCGTCCCGTTGCGCTCGTCGCTGGGCTGAGCCTTGCCCGACTCGAACACCAGGGCAATGACCTTGTCCAGCGGTGGATCTTGCACGCTCATGTCAATGACCACGTAGCGGTCGAGGATGGTCGCGAGGACGCCGGCCACCTCGTGCCGTTCCAGCTTTAGCTCGGCGGTCGGCCCGGTCAGGACGCACTCGCCGAACCGGCTGATCTCGGCCGGGGCCTCCTCGCCCTGGAACTGGAGCCGGACCAGCTTGTAACGGCCAAAGCGATCGATGATCCCCGACAGCAGGCCGTCGTAAATGACCTGCCCCTCGGAGATGACCAGCACCCGTTTGCAGAGTGCCTCGACGTCGCGCATGTAATGGCTGGTCAGTAGCATGGTGACGCCCCGGCGGACGTTGTACTCGCGGAGGCAGTGCTGGATGGCCACCTGGGCGACCACGTCCAGGCCGATGGTCGGCTCATCGAGCAGCAGCAAGTCGGGATTGTGCAGCAGCGAGGCGATCAGCTCCATCTTCATGCGCTCGCCCAGCGACAGCTCGCGGACCGGCTGGCGTGTCAGCTTGCGGACGTCGAACAGCTCGGTCAGCTCGTCGAGGGTCTTCTGGAAGGCGGCGGGAGCGAGGGAGTAGATCTCGCGGTGCAGCTGGAAGCTGTCGCCGGCCGGCAGGTCCCACCAGAGCTGGTTCTTCTGGCCCATGACCAGGGAGAACCGCCGCCGGAAGGAGTCGGGCCGCTCCCAGGGCGTGAAGCCGAGGACGGAGGCGGTGCCGCTGGTGGGGTAGATCAGGCCGGAGAGCATCTTGAGGGTGGTGGTCTTGCCGGCCCCGTTGGGGCCGAGGAAGGCGACCATCTCGCCGGGCTCGATGGTGAAGGAGACGTCGCGGACGGCGTGAACGTCCTTGTACTGGCGGAAGAAGAGGCTGCGCAGTGCGCCCTTGAGCCCGGGAGATTTCTGAAAGACACGGTAGGTCTTGGTGAGTCCGCGCACCTCGATGATCGGCATTTCTTTGTCCCTGAGTCAACGACTGTACACGGGGTATTGTAGGACATGGCGGCAGGGAGGATCAAGATTGCATGGGAAGGCCGGATCGATTGCATTGCGCGGCGACACACACAGCAACCTGGCAGGCAGCTCGGGCTGAACCTACCGACGGCATCGTCTCCTCCGGCACGAAAGGGGTCGGGAGACAACAGGACACATCGACGTGGTTGCTGCGCTGGTTCCGAGGGGCAACCAGGCAGCGTTGCGTCGTTGCAGCCAGCCCAGCCGCCCTGCATTGCAGTGCATTGCGTGCAATGCAGTGCAATGCGTGCAATGACTGCAACGATGCAACGACCAGGAACTGTCGGGCAGGCAGACCTCGCCCGGCTACCATCCCTGGCTCTTGTTCCCGTTGCACCCTGCCCAACGGCAGCAACTTCTAGCCTGTTCCTTCCTTGCGCTTGGAGACGGTGCCCTACCGACTTTGCAATCGCGCTCTTCGCCGGGTAGCATGCAGGAAGAATGGGTTGCATTGCGCCGCCACACACACTCACACCGGCGCAGTGCGGCTTCGGGGCAGGTCAGGCCCATCCATCCCATCCATTGCCATTTCAGGACAATCACTCATGACCAAACAACGCCAGGTCGCCGTCAGCTACGGCAACGACTGCATCCAGAAGCGCAAGGAAGCGATCCCGTGGATCTGGGAAGGCGTGGTCGCGGATGACGCGATCACGCTGCTCTCGGCCCCGGAGAAGACGGGGAAGACCACGCTGCTCAGCCTGCTGCTCGATCGCCGTCGTGAGGGCGGTCAGCTGCTGACCAAGGCGGTCCGTCCCGGCCGAACCATCCTTTGCTCCGAGGAGAACAGCAGCCTGTGGGCCCTGCGGCAGCCGCCCCTCAGCTTCGGCCCCCAGCTGGAGTACCATCACCCGATCGGCACTCCCTCGCCCGGCCGCTGGCGACGCTTCATCGACCACCTGCTCGAGCTTGCGGAGGACCACTTCGACCTGCTGGTGATCGATACCGTGATGCACTTCCTCCCGGCCACCCAGAACAACCCCAGCGCCCTGCGCAAGGCCCTCAACGAGCTGCGCGTGGTCAGCGGTCGGCCCGCCGGCGTGTTGCTGCTGCATCAGGCGTGCAGTGCCCGCAGCCGGTCGAGGGCCCGCGGTCCCCTGAGTGCGTTCGCCGACATCCTCGTTGACATGCAAATGCCGGCGGGGGATCGCTTCACGCGCCGGCGTCATTTCTGCGGCGTGGGACGCTATCCCGGCACACTGCAGCACGTCGTCGCCGAGCTGAACCCGGAAGGGACCGACTACCTGGTGCTGGCGGAAGGAGCGCCCGAGGCGGCGATCACGCCGGCGCTGGAGACGCTGCGGCAGATCCTGGGCCAGAGCCCCACGCCGCCGACACGTCAGGAGATCCTCGCCCGCTGGCCCGAGGGTGAGCCGCCGCGTGCGGACTCGCTGTGGCGGACACTGACACGAGGGTGCGAGATGGGGATTCTCGTCCGCACGGGGGCGGGCACCAAGGCGGAGGCGTTTCGGTATGGTCTGGATCAGCGGCAGGTTGGGGGTTGATGCCAGGTCGAGCCGGGAAGATCCTTCCCAAGTGCAGCGGTCGAATGTGACCGATGCACGCAATGCTCCGGCCCTCGGAACGCAATGTTCCGCCCGTTTGCTGCGTGTGGACTACCTCGCCGGTTCCGCATCCTTCGTTCTGGTCGTACCGAGTGATCCGGCCACCAAAGCCTGGTTTGGCGATGGGCAACAGGACTAATCCATTGACTTGAATCAACACAATGATATAATTGTGTTGGAGTCTAGATCCTCTTTCTGGCTGAGCCGGTGGTGAGGTGGCTTCATGATCCCAGAGTTCGATCCCGGGGGGAATTTGCCTCCTGGGACCCACACGACAACATGGGCGTTGTTCGTCGCGCGGTTCGGGATAACCGACCACCGTCGCCGACTCATCTCCGGACTGAAGCGAGCCCTTGATTCATTCAAGCGCGCCGGCTGCCTGCGGGCCTACATCGACGGTAGCTTCGTGACCGACAAGGAGCACCCGGGGGACTATGATGCGTGCTGGGACCCAGTCGGGGTCAACGCGGCGCTGCTCGACCCGATCCTGTTGAACTTCGACAACCAGCGGCTCCTGCAGAAGATCGTCTTCTTCGGCGAGTTGTTCCCCTCCCATTGGCCGGCGAACGCGGCGGGGCAGCGGTTCCTCGAGTTCTTTCAGACCGATAAGTATACCGGATCTCAAAAGGGGATCGTTTTGCTTAAAGTGCAGGAGCTGCCATGATCAAAAACGAACGGCAGTACCGCATCACCAAGGCGGAGATGGAGAAGTTCCAGAGTTCCCTTGAGGGGTGGGATCCGACCCCGCCTGACGGGATCGACCCGGCCATCCACGCCGCCCAGAAGTCGGCCCTTGAGAGTCAGCTCCGGGACCTTAAGCGGGATGTCGCGGATTACGAGGCCCTCCGGTCCGGCCGCCAGCAGGTGCTGGAGGTGGACTCGTTCGAGGATTTCCCGAACGCCTTGGTGAGAGCTCGGATCGCGGCGGGCCTCAGCCAGAAGGAATTGGGCGAGCGGTTGGGCTTGAAGGAGCAGCAGATCCAGAAGTACGAGGCCACGGGCTACAGCGGCGCCAGCCTCGCGCGGATGACGGAGGTAGTCAACGCTCTCGGCCTTAGGGTCCGCAAGGAGGTCTTCCTCCCGGCCAAACCCGACGCCCGCGACTCTTTGTTGCGTGGCCTCGCGGATATCGGGTTCGACCGCAAGTTCATCGAACGTCGGCTTGTCAGGAGGTTGGACCCTGATGCGGCGAGCAAGCGCGCCTTGGGCGACGACGGGTTCGTCTTCCATGCCGCGACACGGGCGGGCCGGATCCTCGGCGTGCCTCCCGCCGTGCTCCTAGCCCCCGAGCCCCTGACCGGGAACCGCCTCTTGGCGGCGACTAAGTTCAAGGTGCCGGCCGGGGCGAACGAGCAGCGGCTCACCGCGTACACCTTTTACGCCCACTACATCGCCCTGCTCATGCTGGAGGCAACGGCCCATCTGCCTGTAAAACCGATCCCGACCGGCCCGAAAGCCGTCCGAGCTGCCATCATCGGCCGGTACGGCAACATGGACTTCGACTCCGTTCTCCGGTTCATCTGGGACCACGGCGTGGCCGTGCTTCCGCTCGACGACCCCGGCGCATTCTACGGGGCGTGCTGGAGGGCCAACGGGCGGAACGTCATCGCCCTGAAGCGGCGGACTCGGCTATTCGCCCGCTGGGTCCAGCTCTCGTTGCACGAGTTCTTCCACGCCGGGGAGGAGCCGGATCGTCCCGACTTCTCAGTGGTCGAGGAGACCGACACCCCGGACCTCCGACGCGAGTCCCGGGAGGAGAAGCGGGCTAATCGGTTCGCCGCCGAGGTCGTGTTGGACGGGCGGGCGAACGAACTGGCCCGACGGTGCATGGAGGAAGCTGGCGGTCGCGTCGAATGGCTCAAGAACGTCGTGCCTCGTGTGGCGGAGGAGGCTGGCGTCCCAGTTGACGGGCTGGCCGAGTATGTCGCCTACCGACTGACCGAGCAGGACATCAATTGGTGGGGCACGGCAACCAACCTCCAGGACGGGGGCGGCAACCCGTGGAGGGTAGCCCGCGACATCGCGCTGGAGAGGGTCAATTTTTCACGGTTGAACCCCACGGACCAGGAACTGCTTGCCCTCGCGCTCACGGAAATGGAACTGGAGGACTGATGATGGCAGACACGAAAGTCAACGAGATCGATTTGGATGAGGAGCCATCCCCTCTCCCGAAAATGACGTGTAAGACCACGGATTGCACCAACAACCTGCACTGCTTCCTGCAGGACAAGAAGGACTCGAAGCCTGTTCCGGGGGGCAAGTGCCGCGAATGTGGGGCCGATCTCGTAGACTGGGCGCGTCCACAAACGGGAAATCCGAGACTCCGAGTATACCTTCTCAATGCTGCGCATCGAGATGATCCGCCACAAGTATTGGCACCAACCGCTCAACGATCGCGAGCGAAACTACGCAAAGCGGAAGGGTCGAGCAGGGATGAGGATCGCCGCCGAGAGACGCATCCGGAACAGCGTCGGGCCCAAAGAGCCGCGAAAAGACGGCGCACAAACCCCGTGGTCCGGTCACATCCTCTACTACGCCCAGCACGCAACGGCCACCTGCTGCCGGACCTGCATCGCGGAGTGGCACGCGATCCCGGCGGGGCGGGCGCTGACAGAGGACGAAATCCGCTACCTGACTGATCTGGTCTGTTACTATGTCGATGAGCGAATACCGGACTTGACTGAAACTGGAGAAAAGGTCCCCAACATCCGCAAGAAGAAGGCAGCGCCAAAGGGGTGATCATGGCAGCCGCCATCGAACTGCCGGTGATCGACACGGACGCCTTGTCCGCACGCTACCGCTCCACGGCGGTCCGGCCGTGCGAGCGCCGCCTGTTGGTGACTGACTTCCGCGGGAGCGAGCAGGAGCGGGATCTGACCGAGCCGGCCAACTGCGACGGCTTGGGCCGGATTCGGCATTTCCGCCGACAGACATCCGCCGGGTGGCCGCCCAACCCGCTCCCGATCGATCCGGCCGCTAACTTCCTCGGCGTCGAGCCGAGTGCCCTGTTGCGGGCCCAAGTGTTCCAGAACGCCGTCTGTAACTGGAGGTGCTGGTATTGCTTCGTCCCGTTCACCCTCCTCGCGGCGCACCCGGGGCACTCCCGCTGGGTCACCGCGGACGAGCTGGTCAGGCTGTACCTGCGCGAGACGGACCGACCGTCGGTCATCGATCTGAGCGGAGGCCAGCCGGATCTCGTCCCTGAGTGGGTGCCTTGGACCATGCGGGCGCTCCGAGAGCGGGGCCTGGAGGGTGCGGTGTACCTCTGGTCGGACGACAACCTGAGCAACGACTATTTCTGGCAATACCTCGGGGGCGAAGACATCGACCTGATCCGCTCGTTCCGGGGGTACGGCCGGGTCGGGTGTTTCAAGGGGTTCGACCGCGAGTCGTTCGGTTTCAACACGGCGGCCGAGCAAGACTTGTTCGACAGGCAATTCGACCTGATCGGCCGGCTGATCAACCTCGGCCTTGACGTGTACGCATACGTCACTCTCACCGCCCCAACCGGGGATGGCGTGCCCGACCGGATCGCGCGGTTCGTGGATCGCCTGCAGCGCGTTGCGCCATTGCTGCCGCTCCGCGTCGTGCCTCTGGAGGTGCAAGTGTTCACGCCGGTGAGGGCTCGCCTCTCGCCGGTTCGGCGAGAAGCACTCATCCACCAAAAGCGGGCCGTTGAGGCGTGGACGCGCGAGCTGGACCGCCGCTTCCCTTCCGCGGTCCGGAATCTCTCAATCGTCGATGTGGTCCTGAGGTGATCGGGGGTGGACATGAAGGTGGACGGCCGAGCAACCGGGTTCGACCAGGCCCTGGATAGGTGGGTGCGAGCGGCGCTCTCGCGCGGCGTTCGCACTTTCCCCGAACTCGTCCGGTCCATCCCCGGGGTCTACCCGACTGACGCGCTCCGCACGCTCGGACGGCTGCGGCAAGAGTTGCCCTCCGACTGGCAGCTGTCCGGCACGCCTTCCCTGTCCCCGGCGCTGGACACCGGGCCAGTCGAGCATCCGCTTGACTACGACTGGCGGTTCACGTCGGAAGCGGTCCGGCTCCTGCTCGACCGATGCCAGGCCGCCCTTGGCTCTGTCGCCTTCCTCGGAGCTCCGTCGCTCGCCCGTGCGGCAGCCGCCCGGGGGTGGCGGGCTGGCGTGTCCCTCTTCGACAAGAACCCGGCCCTCATCGCGGACATCCGAGCCTCGCACCCTGAGGTAAGCGTGGCTTGCATCGACCTGGTGTATGGCGAGGCGGTCGGTGTCGGAGACGCGGCCGTCGCTCTCGCCGACCCGCCATGGTATCCCGAACACACCGCAGCGTTCCTCTGGACCGCCTCCCGCTTGACCCGGCTCGGCGGTCGAGTGCTTCTCAGCCTACCGCCGGAGGGTACTAGGCCCGGCATCCTGGCAGAGCGCGAAGTGGTCTTCGCAGAAGCAGCTGCTTTCGGGCTCCGGCTGGTTTCGGTCGAGCCTGGCATACTGGCGTATCGGACTCCGCTCTTCGAGAGAAATGCGCTTGCGGCTGCGGGGGTGGCGGCAGTACCGTGGGATTGGCGGCGCGGCGACCTGGCGGAATTCGTCGTGATGGACAAGACGGGAGTTGTCCGCCCGACGCCTCCCGAAACGGCAGTTGAGTGGGATCAAGAAGCGATAGGCGTGGTGCGCTTCAAGTGCAAAAGGCACGCGGGTCGTGGTTTTCGTGACCCTACACTCTTGCCGGTGATCGACGGAGGTATACTACCTTCGGTCAGTCGCCGTGACCCCGTGAGAGCTTCGGTGGACGTCTGGACCTGCGGAAACCGCGTTTTCAAGTGTATAGGACCAAGAGTGTTCCTGACGATCGTGTCGGCCTTGGGGCGTGGGGCCGACGTACACGATGAGGTCGGCGGGATGATGGGGTGTGAACTGTCGCCCGAGGAGCGAAAGATGGTCCAGCGAGCGACGGATCAGGCTCTTGCCTTGGCTCGGATTGAAACAATGGAGATCGAGCACAGCTACGCCCACCCTGCGGGCGACCCGGGTAGGATCGTGCGGTGCTCTGGTGAAATCCTGGACCCTGCTTCTGTTAGCCACCGATGAACAACCACACGTCCCAAGGTCGATAACTGCTATGTTGTTAACTCGCCTGGTTTACTGGTTCCGATATCGTGTGTCATGGTTCAGACGGTTTCGGCGCAATGTTCAGGTTGCGCATGCATTTCGCTCGGCTCCGTCAGCCGCGGATACGAGTGATTTGGCCGAAGTGCTGAGTATCCTGAACGGGGCGCAACAGCTGGCAATGGCGTCCTGCTGACCCCACAGCGGTTGAGGCTGCCGACGCCCGAGGGATCGTGATCCAGCGTAAAGAGAGGGGACCCGCCCAAGATGCCGACCGACGACGCCACGACCGCGAACTGGCTAAAGCCGTTTAACAAGATCCGGCGTGCAATTGCAGACGAAGTCGTGTGGGGAGAAGTCCTTGGCGCCCCCAGCTCCGGGCTGCCCTCGTGCGGGATTCACTTGGCCGTGTTCGTGGAGCCGTTCCTTGGATACGTCCTCGACGGCAGCAAGACCGTGGAATCCAGGTTCTCGGTCAACCGATGCGCTCCTTTCGGGAAAGTAAGTAAGGGGGACGTGATTCTGTTGAAGAAAGCGGGGGGGCCGGTCGTCGGTATCGCCCGGGTGCAGACGGTTTGGTCGTACCAACTCGACGACTCGTCGTGGGGGCTGATCCGCGAGCAGTTCGCCAAAGCGCTCCGGGTCCAATACCCAGAGTTTTGGGAGCGGAAGCGCGGGGCCTCCTACGCGACGCTGATGCTTATCGATCACGTGCTGGCGTTGGAACCAGTAGAATGGGAGAAGAGGGACCGCCGCGGCTGGGTGGTCGTACGGAGCGTAGGGAAGCCTTCACTATTTTGAGGTGCCGATGAACTCTCATGCGACAATGAGGCCGGAGGGCCGGGAGGTCGGGAAAGGCCGGAGGGATCCACCTTCCGCTGTACTGGGCTTCGCCGCCCCGATCGAGGCGGGCAAGACTACCGTGTCCACCAGAGTTGCCGTACATCTCGACGCACCACGGGTCAGCTTCGGAGAGTACCTGCGAGGGGTCGCGCGAGAGAGAGGGTTGGAGTTGACCCGCGAGGTCTTGCAGAACCTCGGCGACCAGCTGGTTACCAGGGACGTCCGCGGCTTCTGCGAGGACGTGCTGGAGCAGTACCCCTGGCAGCCGGGCAAACCGCTGATCATCGATGGCGTGCGCCACGTCGAGGTCCTGGACTCTCTCACAGAGATCCTTTCGCCAGCGAGAGTATACCTGATCTACATCAACGTGGACCGGACAACGCAGACGAAGCGACTGAAGACGGACCCACTACCTCACGAGAAAACGCTGGACGAACTTGAGCAGCACCCAACGGAGCGACAGGTAAGGAGCAAGCTCCCCGACCGGGCCGCCCTTGTACTGGACGGCACACAGGATCCTGACGAATCCGCCCGGAAGGTCATAGAGTTCCTCGCAACGAAAGTTAACAATGCAGAAGAGAATCTTGGGTGGGACGAGAAGAACACCCGACGGATCGAACTGGCTGAGAAGAAGAGCCGAGGCGAATTGAGTAGCGCTGAACTGTCCGAGTTCGACCAACTCCAAACAGCCTATTTCGACTACCTGGCGGCAAAGTATCCACGGACGCCAGTGGACCTCGACCGGTTGGCCGAAATCGAAAGAAGGCTCAAGGCCTCTGAGGGGGACTGAGAGCCATGCCGTTCAGATTCGCTGCTGCCCCCCACGTACGGAAACACGGGCCGGGCGGGTACGAAATGTATCAGAGCTACAAGGACTGGTTGCGCGACGAGTTCACCTTCCGGTGCGTCTATTGCCTTGAGCGAGAGCGCTGGTATCCCGACGGGCATGCGAGTTTCGGGGTGGATCACGCCATGCCGAAAGGCCAGGCTAAATACGAACACCTGATCTGCCAATACCCGAACTTACTCTACGCCTGCAACCGTTGCAATACGGCCAAGTATGACCGCATCCTCATCCACCCCTGCGAGGTTGCTTTCGGGGACCACATGCAGATCAACGAGGAGGGGGAAATCACGGGCCTAACAGTCGAGGGCTGGCGCGTCATCAACATCCTCGGCCTGGATTTGCGGCTTCCGACGAACGAGCGAAAGAAAATGCTCTGGATCCTGGCTCTTTATCACCGATACCCGAACGACGCAGAGGTCCAGGCACTTTACTTTGACGCGTTCGGCTTCCCTGACGATCTCCCGGATCTGTCCAGGCACTCGCGTGCGGCGAACACGAAACCAGAGGGCGTGTCGCAGAGTTACCACCGCCAGCGTGAAGCAGGAATTCTCCCCCGGACGTACGGTGTTTAGCGTCATCTGATCTTGCGGGTTGGGCCGACACACCGCTGTAGATAACCCCGACCGCGCAGCGATCCTGAGCCCCTCCGCGGCTCCCGGAGCATGGTTCGAGCGTCATCACTGAATGTGGAGCGGACCGCAGGCTGGCTCGGATTACCGTCTCGCCGGCAGCCTTGAACCGGTCCTGCAATCCATGAGACGCAACGTCCGCGCGCCCGGACGTGGATGACCTTTTCCCAAGCCAGCCAACAGATCTGCTGCGGCAGCCACTAATCGGTGTTCGCCGGCACCAGCGCCGCAAGCGACTTCCGGACGCGGACCAGTTCCAGGCTGGCAAGCAAACCCTTACATCGCATGTGGCTGACCCGGGGTGACGTCTGGTCGATTCGCATAGCCGTTCGAGCAGCACAACGCCCAGTCGGCGCGCGTTCTCGACCAAGCCGCGGGGCAGATGCAAGGGCGGTCACGCCGGGAACGGAAAACGGCAAACGCCGGGAACCCACCCGCCGCCCAGGTGCCGCGGCCGGGGGCAGCCTGGGTGGCTACCAGTCCATCCGCCACAAAGACAATCGATGCGTCCTTTTTTCACTTTCGCCGTCGGCAAGGCAGCCTCGCTCTCCCCAGAAGCGTCTCGGGCTGTTGCTCTTGAGCGGCTCTCTCGTTTCGTGGACGATGGGGTCTCCGGAAAAAAAACAAAAAACGGCGGCCAGCTTCGCGGCACTAAGACAAGAAGACCGTGGCGGCCAGGGAGGAGTCAGGGAATGACGACCGCGGAGCAAAGCCCCGTCGTGCGCTGCGTCCGGCGACTCGCCGCCACGCTCGCCTCGGCAGAATTGTCTGATGGCCAGCTTTTGGAGCGCTTTGCCAACCAGCGTGACCAGACCGCCTTCGAGGCCCTGGTGAGGCGGCATGGCCCTCTGGTCCTGGGCGTCTGCCGGCGCGTGCTGGGCGACTTCTACGACGCCGAGGACGCCTTCCAGGCGACCTTCGTTGCCCTGGCCCAACACATGGGCTCGCTCCGGCGCCCCGAGTCGCTCGGGCCATGGCTCCACGGGGTCGCCTTGCGGACGGCGCTCAAGGCCAGAGGCCGGGCGGCCCGAAGGCGGGTGTGCGAACGGGAGGCCGCGGCAGCCAGACCCACGGCAGTGGAACGCCCGGATGATCTCGTTTGGCGGGACCTGCGGCCAGTGCTGGATGAGGCGGTGGCTTCGCTCCCGGAGCGCTGCCGGATGCCGTTTGTGCTCTGCTACCTCGAAGGGAGGACGGTCAGCGAGGCCGCCCAGGAGCTGGGCTGCCCACGCGGCACTGTCGCCACGCGTCTGGCCCTGGCGCGCCAGAGGCTCCGCGCCCGGCTGGCCAGCCGCGGGGTGGCTCTGTCGGCGGGTGCGCTGGCCGGTGCGCTGTCCTGCAAGGCAGCGTCGGTGCGCCCGCCCGTGTCGCTTCTGGATGCAACGGCCCGTGCCGCGACGGTTGCGGCGGGCCACGGGATGGTCCCAGGGGTCGGCCCCGCGATGGCGGCTGCCCTGGCGCAAGGAGGGATGGCAATGCTCAGGAAGTGGGTGAAGGCGGCGGCGCTGCTTCTGGCCGTGGGTGCTGCCGCAGGAGGCATCAGTCTGTCCTGGCAACGGACCAGGGAGAGGGACTCCAGGCCGGCCGCCGTCAGCGCGTCCGCGCGGCCGCAGGAACCCGCCGCCAGCGCGTCCGCGCGACCGCGGGAACCCGCCGCCCCGGCCGCCGTCCGCATCGCTGCAACGGTCAACGGCGAGGCGATCCACGCCGAAGAGGTGTACGCCGCCGCTTACCTATCCCTCCCCGACGCACAGGCCCCGGCCGCGCCGGACCGGTCCCAGCGGATCAGGGCTGTCTGGAGGAACACGCTCGACCACGTGGTCGAGCGCGAGGTCATCTTGCAGGCGGCCTTTGCGGCCCTCAAGGCACGCAACGCCAGGGCGGTGGAAAAACTCCAGGAGGTCGCCGCGAACGAGTTCGGCCAGCGGTGGGTCAAGGCCGCCACGAGAAGCGCCGGGCTCAAAGACGCCGATGAGTTGAGCGCCTCCCTCCGCGCAGGGGACGTCCCTGGACGCGGTGCGGCGCCAGTGGGAGCGAGACTTCATCGCCGAGGAGTACCTGCGGAACCGCGTCCTTCGGGAGCGCGTCCCCGGATCGACCACGTCCGGGGAGGGTGCCCGACGGGAGAGGGCGCGCATCGTCGCCGAGTTGAAGCGGCAAGCGGTTATCGAATACGCCGGGGGCTGGTAGGATTCCGTCCACCTGTGCCCCGGCGGTCGTCCACCGGGCACAGGTGTGAGGGTGCGGGGAATGGTTCAGATCTTGTAGCAGCCGGCCCCGGCCGCCCGGCTGTCGAGGCTGAACTCCACCACCGCCTCCTTGCCGTCGGACTGCCGGGTGACGTGGATGCTGACCTCGCCGCGCTCGGCGTCCTTGGGCGGCCGCAGCAGCAAGTAGAACGTGCCGCGGGTGAACTCCCGGAACTCACTGGCGGGAACGTCGGGGGCCTTGCCCGGCTTCAGCGACAGGCTGTTCGTCATGTCTACCAGCTGGGCCTGCCACTCTTCGGCATCCCCGCTCAACTCGAACTTGTAGCCGTCCTGGCGGTCGCCGACAAAGAACATGGCGGCGTTGGTCTTGCCGGGGTAGACGCGCAGGGCCTTGGCCAGGTGGCGCTCGGCCGACTTGCCGCGCATCAGGATGTCGATGTTGCCGGCCCAGTGGGTGCCCTGACGCCCGATCAGGGTCTGCGGGTCGGCAGCCACGACAGGGGCCGGCCGGCGGAGCAGGCGACGCGCCTCGCGCTCGGCCTCCTCCCGGGCCTCGCGCTCGGCCTCCTCGGCCAGCGCCCGCAGCAGGCGGGGCGAGAGATACCAGATCTCCTCGGGCTTGGCCACGGGGGCCGGCTGGGGCGCCCAGGCCGAGCCGCTCACCACCGTCGCGGTGCGCGGCGCCAGGGCCGGCACGGTCAGTGTCAAGAGCGGGCTCCAGGTCAGGAAGGCCCCCAGTGGGGCCGACTGAAGGGTCACCTCCGTCGGCGGCGACCACAGGCTGCCGTCATTGGTTACCTGGACCTCCACGCGCACCAGGTCGGGGGTGATGTTGTGGAACGAGATGTTGGTGCGGTCGGCACGCAGTCCGTCGGCGGACACGGCCTCCTGGTACGGGGTTTGCCCCGTCTGGTCGTGAGACTGGAAACGGGTGGCCACGAGAATTGCTCCTTTTGAGGGTGTGAGTGAATCGGCCACTGCAAGTGAGCATAACGATGTCGGGCGCGGTTGTCACTCTCAGTAGGTGGTCGGACTCCCGCAGGGTGAAGGCCAAGGGGCAAACGCAACGGCTGTCACGCAGTGAACAACTCCGCCAGAAACCTGCCGGTGTACGACGCCTTGCAAGCTGCGACCTCCTCGGGAGTGCCACAGGCGATCAGCTGGCCTCCGTTGTGGCCGCCCTCCGGGCCGAGGTCGATGACGTGGTCGGCCGTCTTGATCACGTCCAGGTTGTGCTCGATCACCACGACCGAATGCCCGCTATCGACCAGTCGGTTCAGGCTTTGCAGGAGCCGGTCGATGTCGGCGAAGTGCAGACCCGTGGTCGGCTCGTCGAGGACGTACAAATTGTGTTTGCCGCGTTTGAGCTTGCCGAGTTCGCCGGCGAGTTTGACGCGCTGGGCTTCGCCGCCGGAGAGAATCGTCGAAGGGTGGCCGAGCTTGAGGTAGCCGAGGCCCAGTTCGTTCAGGACGGCAATCTTGCGGGCGATCGTCGGTTGGTCCGCGAAGAACTGGACGCCCTCCTCCACCGACAGATCGAGGACTTCGGCGATGTTCTTGCCCTGGTATTTGACCTCGAGGGTGTCCTGGTTGTAACGGGCCCCCTTGCAGGTGGGGCAGAGGACTTCCACGTCGGGCATGAACGAGAGCTGCGTCGTGATCGTGCCTTCGCCGGAGCACTCCTCGCAGCGGCCGCCCTTGACGTTGAAGCTGAAGGTCGAGGCGGTGAAGCCGCGTCGTTTGGCCTCGTCGGTCTCGGCAAACAGCGTGCGAATCGCGTCATAGAAGCCGATGTAGGTCGCCGGGTTGGAACGCGAGGATCGGCCGATCGGCGACTGATCGATGTCAATCACGTCGCTGATGTGCTCGCTGCCGGTGAGTTCGTCGTGCTCGCCGGCAAGGACGCGGCTGTCGTGGAGGAGCGAATAAAGACGCTTCTGGACGATCTCGTGGATGAGCGAGCTTTTCCCCGATCCGGAGACGCCGGTCACGCACACAAACTGTTCGCAGCGGGATTTCGACGCGGATGTTTTTGAGGTTGTTGTGACGGGCGCCGCAGACGACGATCGATTTGCCGCTGGCCGGCCGGCGCTGACCGGGGACCTGGATGGTCTTCTTGCCGCTGAGGTACTGGCCCGTCAGCGATTTGCCGTCTTGCAGGACCTTGTTCAGAGGCCCCTCGGCCACGATCTTGCCGCCATGCACTCCCGGGCCGGGACCGATTTCGAGGATGTGGTCCGCCGCCCGGATCGTGTCGGCGTCGTGCTCCACGACGATCACCGTATTGCCCAGGTCGCGCAGCCGTTGGAGCGTCTCGATCATCTTGACGTTGTCCTTGGGGTGCAGCCCGATGCTCGGCTCGTCAAGCACGTACAGCATCCCCATGAGGCCCGAGCCGATCTGCGACGACAGCCGGATCCGCTGCGATTCGCCGCCGGAGAGGGTCGCCGAACGGCGATTCAGGCTGAGGTAATCAAGCCCGATGGCGATGAGCAGCTCGAGCCGCGTGGTCACTTCACGCACGATCGTCTCGGCGATCGCCCGCTGCCTGGCCGTGGGCTGGATCGATTTCAGGAATGCGAGCACGTCGGCCAGGTGCATCTGGCCTACGTCGTAGAGGTTGCGACCGCCGATGGTCACCAGGCGACGGGCGCGCTTCAGGCGGGCGCCGCCGCATTCGGGACAGTCGTATTCCACCATCACCTTCTTCAGGTATTCGTCCATGCCGGCGTTGGACGTGCCCTGCTTGCGATATTGCCGGTAGTGATGCTCCAGTTGCGTCGATGACGCCGTTGAACTTGATCTTCTTGCCGGCGTGCTGCTGCCCGTATTTCGCCCCCGGCGGCACCAGGACCTCGAACTGCTCCCCTTTCGTTCCATACAGCAGTACCTGTATGTGCTCCTCGGCCAGTTCCTGATAGGGGACGTCGAGGCTGAATCCGTAGTGTGCGGCGAGACTGTACAGCAGCCGGCCGCCCCAGCTGTCGCGGCTGTTGCTCAGCGCGGCAGTGACGAACGCCCCCTCGTTCAGCGTCCGCTTCGGATCGGGGACCAGCAGCGACGGGTGTACCCGCATGGCCGTGCCGATGCCGGAACAGGTTGGACATGCGCCCGCGGGGTCGTTGAACGTGAACTGGAAGGCCTGCATCTCGCCGGCGACGAGCCGATGGCGGGCGCAGCCGAAGCCGTCGTAAAACTTCCTGTGCTTGTCGCCCAGCTGCTTCGGCTTGACGATGTGAAAGCCAAGCAGCCCGTCGCCGAGCTTCAGTCCGTGTTCCAGCGACGTGACCACCTGCTGGTCGATTCCTGGGCCGACGACAAACGTATCGATCACGGCTTCGACCACATGCTCCCGATCTTCGTCGAGGTCGATGTGCTCTCCCAGGTCGCGCGGCTTGCCGTCGATCCGCGCCCGCCGGTAGCCGTTGACCCGGATGAGGTCGAAGAGGTACTCGTAATCCTCGCCGTGGATCTTGTAGACCGGGGCCCGCACCTCGACCTCCGTCGCCTTTGGGCAAGGACAGCACGTGTTCCATCATCTGATGGGGCGTGCGAATGACGAGCGCCTCGCCGCACAGGGGGCAGTGCGGCGTCCCCATCGTGGCGAACAGCATGCGCAGGTAGTCGGAGATGTCGGTCATCGTGCCGACGGTGGACCGGGGGTTGGAGCCGACGGTTTTCTGATCGATGGACACGACCGGCGACAACCCGTTGACGAAATCGACGTCCGGCTTTTTCAATTGCCCGACGAACCGCTTGGCGAAGGTGGACATCGACGCCAGCAAGCGCCGCTGCCCTTCGGCGTAGATCGTGTCGAAGGCGAGCGACGACTTGCCGGACCCGCTCATGCCGGTGACGACGATCAGCTTGTCGCGCGGGATCTCCACGTCGACGTTTTGCAGGTTGTTCTCGCGCGCGCCCTGGATCTGAATGGTCGTTCGCATATTTAGACGTTGAAGAAATAGGCCGGCTCCTCGACCCGTTCCAGGCTGCGCTTCGTCAGCTTGAAGGGAGCGGAGACTTTTTCCAGCAACCCTTTGCGCTCCAGCCACTCGCACGCGGACTCCAGGTGCCACGGGTGCACCTGCGAGAACGCGAAGTGGTCGCTCATCTCCGACAGGGGGACGACGCGGTTCTGCTTCTTGAGGTAGTCGAGCAGCGGTTTCAGGTGGGCCTGGTAATGCGTGTCGAGATATCCGTCGATCGCGTCGAGCGCTTTGGACAGGACGCGCCGGTTCTTGCGCTTCGCCAGCACGTCGAGGTAGATCGTCTGGAACAGCTCCGGGGCCCCTTCGATCGCCCGGTAGATGACGTCCTGTTCCCACACCTGGCCCTGGCGGATGATCTCGGTATGGGCCACGCTGTGGGCGGCCCCCAGGATTTCCTGCGCCGCCAGCTCGAGGTCGCCCTTGACGTCCAGGCGCTTCCGCGCATGCCGGGAGGCGTGGATGGTCCACGTCGAGAAGGTCAGGAGTTCTCGCTCCCGGTCCTTGGTCGCGACGCTGTCGGCCTGCTTGAACCACGTGTCGATGGACGGGTCCTTGCTGTAAACGACCTGGCGCACGGCGAAGAAGTTACAGGAAAACGCCGTCCGCGACGCCCCTTCGACCATCTTCTTGAACCGGCTGCGCGGGATCACCTCGGCGTGAATGTTGATGCCGTTTTCGACCAGGATGCGGAAGACCCGCTCGTCATCGCCGTCGCTCGGCAAGCGCCGGCTGACGCCGTCGGCCTCGATGATCCACAGACCCAGCGATTCGCGCTGCCAGATCGTTTCCTCCGCCAGGCTCCCCACCAGGACGATGGCGAGCACGTAACGATCCTCCGCGATCCGCTCGATCAGCTGATTCAAGGCGGCCTGGAAGCGAGCGACTTTTTCAACGTCGTCTTTCTTGGTCATGGAGTTCGCCTCGGGTTGGTACGCAACGGGACAAGGCGACATTTTAGCCACCTGGTTGCTCCCCCGGAATGTCAGTAAGCCGGCTTCAGGGAAAAGGCAGGTCCGGACGGGGATGCCACGGATTGGAATGCAAAACGACAACGAGCCGGGAGCGTCAGCGACGGGTTCCGTTCCCCGTCGCTGATGCTTCCGGCTCGTTGCCAGCCCTCAGTAGGGCGGCCAGTACGAGGTCACCACCCGGGCATCCACGCCAATCCGCCCACCAACGGGGTAGACGTACGTGGTGACCACCTCCGAGGTTTTCCGGAGAAGGACCGTCAGGCGAGCGCTGTAGCCGGCCGACCCCAGAGCATGCTGGAAGGCCGGCAGGGTCTCCACGCGCACGCCATTGACCTCGACGATCCGATCTCCCACCTCTAGCCCCGCTCGGTAAGCGGGACCCGCCGGCTGAACGTAAACGATCTCGATCATCCGGCCTTGCGGATACAGCTCCGGTGGACGCAAACTGGTCTGCTGTCCATGCAAGACCGTCGTCGCCACCAGGAACAACGCCAGGGCGACCACCACCGCAACTCCAAACCGGTGCTTGGCGAACATGGTTCACCTCTCTTTCCGGTCCTTCCACAACAGAAGGCGCTGGTTTGTCCAGGTTGTTTCCCGATTGACTGTGAAGCAAAGAGCGTGCCTTCCGCGACCCGGAAACTGGCCCAGCGTTTGCTCCCTGATACTTGCAGCGAATTCACCTGCTCCGACCAGCCGGTTTCCGCCTCGGAGGTTCTGTGCGAGAGGCCAAAGCCGCCCACAAGGATGCCACTTCCGCACACCCCCGAGGTCACACGTGCTGGAAGCAGGAGCGAGACGATCCTCGAAACCGTCGCCCAGGCAAAGGTCCGAATTGATGCTCCATCCGAAACCCCCTCCGAGCAACGTCCCTGGCCTGGTTGACCTGCCAACCGACCAGCCGATCTGGGACCGCTTCTTCACCGTGGCGCCGCTGGTCCTGGTGGGCAGCAAGGAACAGGCGGGCGTCTACAACCTCGCTCCCAAGCACCTGGCGATGCCGCTGGGCTGGGAGAACTACTTCGGTTTCGTCTGCAGTCCCCGGCACAGCACCTACCACAACGTCGCCGCTCACCGGGCATTCACGGTCAGCTACCCCCGACCGTCGCAGGTGCTGCTGACCAGCCTGGCGGCCGCCCCGCGCTGTGAGGATCGGTCCAAGCCGACCCTGCTTGCTTTGCCGACCTTCCCCGCCCGCCAGGTGGACGGCGTGCTGGTGCGGGATTGCTACCTGTACCTGGAATGCACCGTGGAGCGCATCCTGGACGGCTTCGGACCCAATAGTCTGATCATCGGCAAGGTGGTAGCGGCAGCCGCGGACGAGAATGCCCTGCGCCGCCATGAACAGGACGAGGGGGAGCAGCTCCTGCACGCTCCCCTGCTGGCGTACCTCAGTCCCGGGCGCTTCGCGGAGGTCCGGCAGACGGTCGCGTTTCCGTTCCCGAAGGATTTCACACGGTGATGGAAGGATCGGCCCATGACTGCGCCACAGCCCGACGAGATCCTGAACTACCTCCGCCAGCAAAGCCCGGCCATGGTCGAACTGCTGTGCCGGCTGGCCCGGATCGAGTCTCCGTCCGGCGACCGAGTGGCGATCGATAAGGTGCTGCGCATCCTCAGCGCCGAGCTGGAACAGGCCGGGATGCAGGTCCATCGGTTCCGCGGTCGCAACCAGGGGGACTTCCTCTGCGCTCGTCCGCCCCGACCGACGAGCCGCCGGGTTTATCCCGGCGGAAAGACCGCCGGGATAAACCCGGCGGCTCGTACGTCTGCGAAACCTCAGCCGCTCCAGCTTCTGATCGGTCACTGCGACACCGTCTGGCCCGTGGGCACCATGGAGCGCGTGCCGGTCCGGGTGGAAGGCAACCTGGTGCTGGGGCCCGGCGTCTTTGACATGAAGGGCGGCCTGGTGCAGATGCTTTATGCCCTGCGCACTCTGAAGGACCTGAACCTGGTGCCGGCGGCTGTGCCCGTGGCGGTGATTACCTCGGACGAGGAGATCGGCAGCCTGGATTCGACGCCGCTGCTGCGACGGCTGGCCCGCCGCTCGGCCCGGGCGTTCATCCTCGAGCCATCGTTCGGGCCACGGGGGTGTCTCAAGACCGGCCGCAAGGGCGTCGGCAGTTTTGAGGTTGTTGTCCGGGGCCGGGCCGCTCACGCCGGGGTCAACCCGCAGGAAGGGGTGAGCGCCATCCTGGAGATGTCGCACCAGATCCAGCGGCTGTTCGCGCTCAACGACCCGGCCCGCGGAGTCACGGTCAACGTCGGCACCGTGGACGGCGGCTTGCGTCCCAACGTGGTCGCGCCCGAGGTTCGGGCCACCGTGGACGTGCGCGTGCCGACCGTGGAGGACGGCGACCGGATCGCGGCGGCCCTGCGCGCCTGGTGCCGGTCAACCCCCGAACGTCGATCGAGGTCCAGGGAGGCTTCGAGCATCCACCGATGGAGCCGACGCCCCGCAATCAGGCGCTCTGGCGCCAGGCCCGAGACCTGGGCCTGCTGCTGGGTCTGGAGCTGGAACAGGCCACGGTCGGCGGGGCCTCGGACGGCAACACCACCAGCCAGTACGTGGCCACGCTGGATGGACTCGGCGCCGTCGGCGACGGGGCCCACGCCACTCACGAGCAGGTGCAGATCGACCAGCTGGCCCGGCGTGCTGCCCTGCTGGTCTTGCTGCTCCTCGCGCCCCTGGCACCCTCGGGAGGTAACCATGATCCGCATTCGTGACGCCGTCGTCACCGACGCCCCGGCCATCCGCGACATTTTCCTGGCCTGCTACGGGACCGATTATCCCTACCAGGAGTATTACGACGTCCGCTCCCTGTCCCGGATGATCGCCTCCGAGGACACGCTGATCCTGGTGGCCGAGATGGGCGACCGGGTGGTCGGCACGGGGTCGGTGCTGCTGGAGGTGGGAGCCTTTGCCGACCTGGTCGGCGAGTTTGGCCGGCTGGCCGTTCATCCCGAGGCGCAGCACCTGGGCGTGGGCGGCCGGCTGATGGAGGCACGGTTGCAGCGGGTCCAGGACCGGCTGCACGTCGGGCTGACCGAGACCCGGATCAGCCATCCCCATGCCCTGAAGATCACCGAGGCCCACGGTTTTTCCGTGGTTGGCTTCATGCCTCTCAAGATGCGCCTGGCACGGCGAGAAAGCCTGATGCTGCTGGTCCGCTACTTCGACAATGCTCTGCTGCTGCGCAAGAATCATCCCCGGATCATTCCCGAGGTCCATCCCCTGGCCACCCTGGCGCTGGAGCACTGCTCGCTCCATCCCGACGCCATTGTCGATGAGGAATCGCCTGCTTACCCTTCCGGGGCCAAGTACGACATTGAGGAGTTGACTGCCGAGGGCTACGCACCGCTGCTGCGCATCGAGCGCGGCCGGGTGCATCGCCGGGAAATCTTCGGACCCTTGCGGCTGCACTACGGTTTCTTCAAGCTCCGGACCGGCAAGTCGCGCTATCTGCTGGCACGCGAACAGGGCCAGATCGCCGGGGCCATCGGCGTTATTCTGGATCCCGTGGAAAAGGTGGCCCGCGTCTTTGAACTGATCGCGGTCCACGACCAGGTGATCCGGCCGCTGCTGAGCAGTCTGGAGTGGCACTGCCAGCACAAGTGGGGGATGGAGTATGTCGAGGTCGATGTCTCCGCACACAGTCCGCGGATGCAGCGAACGCTGCTGGAGCTGGGCTTTGTTCCGGCCGCGTTCGTGCCGGCCCTGGTCTTTCACCAGGTCGAGCGTCTGGACGTGGTCAAGATGGTGCGCCTGCTGGTGGCGCAAGATCCCGGTCTTCCCCCGGCCGACCGACCGCGTGCCCGGGCCGTGGCCGGCCCGGTGCTGCGCCAGCTGGTCGGGCAGGCGATCCTGCCGCGGATCGCCGCGGCGGTGCAGGAATTGCCGCTGTTCGCGGGGTTGCAACCTGAACAGGTTCATCGGCTGGCGGGATGTTGCTCGGTGGCGACCTTTGCGCCGGGCGAGGTGATCTTTCAGGCAGGGGCTATCGGCCAGGATGCGTACGTTCTGCTGCAGGGCGAAGCGGCCATCAGCGTGAAGGGTGCCCAGGGCCCGGTGGGGACCGTGCAGGCGGGCGAACAGCTGGGCGAAATCTCGCTGCTGACCCGGCAACCGCACTCGGCCACGGCCACCGCAAAAACAGCGGTCGAGGCCGCCCGACTGGGACACCAGGACCTGAGCGAACTGATACGCCTGCGACCGGACATTGCTTTGGTGATCTACCGCAACCTGGCCCTCGGTCTGGCTCAGAAGCTGCAGCGAGCCAACGATCAGCGGTGATTGGTCTTGGTGAAGAAGAGAAAGAGTAAGATAAAGAGGAAGATTAGGAAGAAGATTAAGAGCAGGATTAAGAGAAAGAGTAAGAAGGTCAGCCCCACGGTGTCCTACTGTTGCTCTTGCTCTTTCTCTTAATCCTCTTCCTAATCCTAATCTTCATCTTACTCTTTCTCTTCTTCAAACCAATCACTCCGCCCTGGTGGCGGTGTACTCGGGCAATTGCCAGATGCGGACCATCTTGTCACGGCCGCCGGACACAGCCAGCCGGCCGTTGGGAGAGAAGTTGATGCCGAGGGTTTGCTGCGTCTTGCCCTGCGCATCCTGGTGCTTGCCCAGCCGGAGCAGTTCCTCGCCGTTGGCGGTGCGGATGAGCCGGACGGTGCCGTCGTAAGCTCCGGCCAGCAGGAATCGGCCATCGGGGTTGAAGACGGCAGCGCCAATGCCGGTAGTGTCCTTCACCTCGATCTTGCGGACCTCGTCCGTGGCCAGGTCCCACAGCTGGATGTTTTTTCCATCAATGGTAGCCGCGAGCCGGCCATCCGGAGAGACGTCCACTCGCCAGACGGTCCCTCCCTGGATCTTCTGAGAGAGCGGCTGGTCCTCCGCCAGGTTCCACAACTTGATAACCTTGGCTCCCTCCTTCATCCCTGGCTGGGGCTTTTCCGTGCCCCCGGTGACGAAGCGCTTGCTGCCGGGCACAAAGGCCACCGTCAGGGCCCGGTCCGTGTACGCCTGCCAGGATTTCAGTGGCGGACCGCCCTTGTCGACGTCCCAGAGCTTGACGGTCCCGTCCATGGACGCCGTCAGCAGCCGCTTTCCATCTGCCGAGCAACTGACCCACTCGACACTGGCCTTGTGCCCCTCGAATTTGCGAATCTCTTTGCCCGTCTCCAGGTCCCAGAGGCGAGCGGTTTTGTCCCCGCTGGCCGTGATGGCTCGCTGGCCGTCCGGCAAGGCAATCAGACCGCGGAGCTTGCCGGTGTGGCCCTTGAATTGCCGGATCAGCTTGCCGGTCGTCACGTCCCAACGGCCCATCGTCTTGTCCAGGCTGCTGGAGATCACGTGCCGGCCATCGGGCAAGAAGACCACTTGCTCAATCGCTTCCGTATGGCCGGCCAGCAGCCGGGTCTCGCCAACGTAGATGCCCGCGGCCGATGGGGGCAGCTGCCACAGCAGGATGATCCTGTCCGCGCCGCCGCTGGCCACGTGCCGGCCATCCGGTGAGACAGCCACGTCCAGGACTTGCCCCAGATGACCACGCAACAGCTGGCGCTGTTTGCCGCTGGTCGTTTCCCACAGCCGGATGAGACCATCCTCGCCGCCACCCAGAACGTGCTTGCCGTTGGCGGTGAACGTCGCGGCAGAGACCTTGTCCGTCGGCGGATCGAGAGACCGGGTCTTCTTGGTTTCCAGGTTCCAGCACAAGACCTCCGGCCCACAGGCCAGGACGACTTGCTTGCCGTCGTTGGCGAACTTGACCCGGTGGACGGGACCGGGGGTTTTGATCTTGGCGATTTCCTTGCCTGTATCGATGTCCCAGAGCCGGGCAGTCTGATCGTCGCCGCCGGAGACGGCGAAGCGGCCATCGTGGGACACGTCCACTCCGAACACCGCTCCCTGGTGCCCCTCGAGCCGTTTCAATTCCTTGCCGGGCTTCTCGGCAGTCCCGATGTCCCACAGGCGCACGGTCCCATCCTTGCTCGCGGACAGGAAGTGATCACCATCCGGCTTGCAGGCGACGCTGTAGACCCGGTCCGCATGACCGGCGAACTGCTTCATCTCCTCGCCCGTGACCAGGTTCCACAGCCGGATCGATTTGTCAGCACTGCAGGTCAGGGCACGCTGGCCATCCGGCAGCACGGCGACGCCGTACACGGTGCCGTGGTGGCCGGCGAACTGGCGCAGATCCTTCCCGGTGGCCACCTCCCACAGACGCAGGGTGTGGTCCCGGCTTGCCGAGAGCAGCCACTTGCCGTCTGGAGTGAAGCAAACCGCCTCGACTTCCTTCTCGTGACCGGCCAGCTGCTGCAGCGGCTTGATCTCCGGCAATTCGACAGGAACGGGGGGATTCGGCCGGACCTGGGCCCCCGGATCACCCTTCCCCGGATCCTTGCCCTGCCCAGGCCCCGGATTCACGACCACTTGCTGCCCTGGCGCCGAGGATTGACTCCACAACCAGGCCAGCCCCACTCCGAGCCCCACCAGGAGCAGCAGGGCCGCACCTGACAGGATCAGGATCAGCGGCATTTTGGAACCGCCCGCCAATTTGACCTTCGGGGAGGTCCTGTCACCGTCCTCCTCTGGTTCAGCCACTTTTTCAAGGGTGGTCGGCTCCGCGCTGGCAGGCCGGGCACCCGCTTCCCGAAGGGCGGCCGGGTTCCGCGGTCGATTCCGGCCGGTCTTGTGAATGCGCGAGGCCGACTGGATGGCCGGCGAGGGCGGCGCCAGGTCCGCCTCCTCCTCGGGCCGGCTGGGTTCCGCCAGGGTCGGCTCCGTCGGCGCAGGCGTCTCGGCCTCGGCCGCCGTTCGGGAACTCCCCGGAGCGCTGCCGTTGTCGCGTTTGTCCAGCCCGGACCATCCCCGGGTGCGCGACCCGGACTTGCTTGTGGCCGGGTTGGGCGTCCGCGAGCTTGCTTCGTCACCGCTGCGGGGCTTGCCGAGCCGGCTTCCCGACGGCGAATCGTTGCGCAGCAGGTTGCGGATGGCGGGCGGCCAGGTGGGCATCTCGGAATCGTCCGGCGGTGGGATCGGCGTCTCGGTCCAGGGCACCAGGGCCGCGGCCACCTCGGCGGGCGTCTGCGGACGGTGGGCAGGGTCCTTTTCCAGCAGGCCGGCGACCAGGTCGTCGATCTCCTGCGGCACGTCGCCGCAAACCTCGCGAATGCGCGTCGGGGTCAGGAACTGATGCATCATCAGCTTCTGGTGGGTCGGTTTGCCGGCAAAGGGCGTCTCGCCGGCCAGCAGGAAATAGAAGGTGACGCCGAGGCTGTACAGGTCGGCGCGGATGTCGGCCCCGGTGCTGTTGATGGCCTGCTCGGGGGCCATGTAGTCGGCCGTGCCCAGCATGCTGTGGGCGTCGTGATCGCGGGTGAGGTTGTCCTCGCTGTCGAGGAAGAAGCGGGCCAGGCCCATGTCCAGGATCTTCAGGACGCCATCCCGGCCCAGGAGCAGGTTGGCCGGCTTGACGTCGCGATGCACCAGGCCCGCCTCGTGGGCGTGCTGCAAGCCCTCGGCCGCCTGCCGGACGTAATGACAGGCCCGCAGCAGCGGCAGCCGGCCCGCCTTGCGAACGATCCGGTCCAGGGTATTGCCATCGACAAACTCCATCACCAGGAAATGGAGCTTGCCGTCCTGATCCACGTCGTGAGCGCGGACGATGTTCGGATGGTCCAGCTGGGCGACGGCCCGTGCTTCGCGATGGAAGCGATCCAGGGCGGAAGCCGAGTTGGCCTGATTGACGGGCAGGATCTTGACGGCCACCAGGCGACGCATGACCACGTGCTCACAAAGGAACACGGCACCCATGCCGCCCTGGCCGAGCCGCTCCAGTACCTTGTACTTGCTGCCCAGCAGAAAGCCGCGCGACTTGCCTTGCAGCAGCTGCGAGGTGTGGAAGGGGGTCAGCATTCCTTCCTGAACCAGCATCTTGGCCAGCCCGGATGCGGTTTCCGGGACGGCGCCCTGGCGCGCAGTTGCTCCAGACGCTGGTTCAGGTCATCCTGGGCGATCAGCCCGCTTTTGCCGAGCAGGCTCAGAAAATCATCAACGGTCGCTGGCGTTACAGGCACGGGTCTCTCCCTCTTGAGCAGACGGAACCGGAGAGTTGGGCTGCCTTTTCGTTTCTCTCGGAGATGTCACCAACTATACTCTATTCCATCCGGTCTGTCCTTGCCAGGGTTCCTGGAAGAGTTTCATCGGATTGCGTGAATCGCTTCAGGCATAAGCGGGCGGCTTCCCGAACAGGCCGGAGTTCAAGGCAAATACGGCCTCCGCGGCTGCGGAGCGATAGGTGGGCTCCAGGGCCACCGGAACGTTCACGTCCAGCGCGAGCGGCAGGGGCATGGTCGGGAGCGGCTCGCCCACGGCCAGCGGCCGGGGCCAGACCGCGAGGAAGCGCTCCTGGTCCGGAGCGGGCTGGCCCACCCGGAAGCTGATCGCCAGCGGTGCAGGCAAGCGGGGCGGCTGAATCTGGAGTTCCTCGGCCAGGGCATCCGCAAAGGAAAAGCTCGAGGGCTGGGGATGAACGTCTACCAGCAGCAACTGCACGCCCTGGCGCAGATAACCCAGGTAGCGGCTCAGGAAGCAGGAGCGCACCCTGGGTTGTTCCTTGAAGCGCGGCGACAACCAGCTCCACGGCCGCCACCAGCTGGTCGTGCAGGGCCACGAAAACGGCCGGTTGGGCCTCCAAGGGGAAGCGAGGAGCCACCCCATTCGCCTCGGCGAGAGGGCCATTCTCCCGAGCGCTGGCCGGCAGGGGGAGTTTAATCACGGGGGTGGACCCGACGTAGGCACGGTAGCCTTTGGGCAAGCGTGGCTTGATCCAGCGCAGCAGCTCTACAACCCAGACGACGTGAACCCCATCCCAGCAGTTGGAATTGCCCCAGTCATGCAGCGGCATGGCAGACTCCGGAAGAGAAACGAATCACGCAGGTCATTGTAGCAAATGATTCGAGGAGGTTCTCGGGCAATCCCTCTGTCCCGAGGATTGGGCGGAAGAAACCTCCACCGCAGCGCTCAGATTCGGCAGGCTGGCCAGAGGCTGATAGGTGCAGAACAAGGTGAACGCAGTGCAGGGCTTGCCCAGAAAAGTCTGGGCTTTCCAGCCCGCCCACTCCCACTCAATCAGATCGTAGGGCGTACCCTCGGTGGGCCTGGCCCGGGAAGCCCAGATGACCACCCAGGGGGGGTGCTTGCCGTAGCCGTCAAAACCCCTGGTCAGGGCCACCCGGATCCCTGGAGACCGACCACGTGGCGGTGAACCCAGTCGAGCATCTGCTGCAACTCTTGCTGCATGCCCAGTTTCGCCACGTGGGCAGCAGCTTGCTCTGTCACTTCCAGGGGCACGGTTGACATGATTTCGTTTCCTTTGTTGGGAACGCACCCTTACCCAGCTCAAGGCCATCTTGCTCGAAGGTCCGCGATCGCAGCCGCTCGACGCGCCGGGTCGCTGTCGATCTGGTCCAACAAATCAATAGACCACCTGGGCCAGCACCAGAGGAATGAGAAACCGCGCCGGCATCCGCAAACGAGCCGACAGCGGATAGGCCAAAGTCCGCCTCCGTCGCGAATAATCGGAGCCGTCGCAAGCCATCCTCAACACGAAGAAGATCCATGCTGAGGCGCGAGTCAAACCGAGACACCACGAAGGTGTGCATGTCGTCCTGCAGAGGCTGAGGGAAACCCCAGCGCTCCAGGGCGGCCCGTCGCTTCGTGAAGCAAGGCGAGATAGAGCGGGCTCGCTGCCGCTCGCCAGCACGCCTCCTGGGGCAGGGTCAGCAGGTGCTGTGCGGCCACCAGGAACGTCCGACCATCCATTTTTCCTCCAGGCTCGCACTCTCCTTGACCATGCTCCTCTTGCCGAGAAAGTCCATGAGCCAGACCTACCGATCATTCTGGCCCGAAGTCCTTTCTCGCGGCAAGCCGAAGTTTGGTCCAGCCCCTTGCAGCGTGCGGAGCAGTCGCCGATAATGAGCGGAACATCGGGTCTGGCCAGCCGATTGTCAGAGCAGGTCCAGGCGTGCGCCGTGGCCCGACGTTGCTCGGTAAGGAGCCCCTCCCATGCTTACGTTGAGTTGTACCGGCTGCCACAAGAAACTGGCCGTTGCCGAGAATCTGGCCGGCAAGAAAATCAAATGTCCCGGCTGCGCTCAGGTGCTGGCCGTGCCCGCCCTGAGTGCCGTGAGCCGCCTGGAAAGCACCCGGCCACCCGCGGCTGCTGGGGTGTCTGCCGTCCAGCAGACACACACCCGGCCGCCCGCGGACCCCTCTGCTGCTGACCGCCCGCAGACTGTGGACTGGTCGGGCTCGTCGGAGGCCACCAAGGGCGTCCCGAGTGCCCAACGCGGCACGGATGCCAGCCTCACTGCGTTCCTGGCGCCAGCGCAGGCCGCTGACGAGCTGGGCCGGCTGGGGCCGTACCGGGTGCTGGAGGTGCTGGGCGCGGGCGGCATGGGCGTGGTCTTCCGGGCCGAGGATCCGCACCTGCAGCGGCTGGTCGCATTGAAGGCGATGCTGCCGGCCCTGGCGGCCAGCCCCCAGGCCCGGCGAACGCTTCCTGCGCGAGGCGCGGGCCGCGGCCGCCCTGAAGCACGACCACATCGTCACCATCTACCAGGTCGGCGAGGACCGCGGCGTCCCCTTCCTGGCCATGGAGTTCCTGGAGGGCGAGGCGCTGGACCGGCGTCTGAAGCGTGAGAGCCGGCTGCCGCTGGCGGAGGTGCTGCGGCATCGGCCGGGAGATGGCCGAGGGCCTGGCGGCAGCCCACGAGCACGGTCTGATCCACCGGGACGTCAAGCCGGGCAACGTCTGGCTGGAGGCCCGCTCTGCTCCCTCTCCCCTTGTGGGAGAGGGGTTGGGGGTGAGGGGGCTCGGGTCAAGATCCTCGACTTTGGCCTGGCCCGGCCGGTCAACCAGGAGGAGACGCACCTGACGCAGACGGGAGCCATCGTGGGCACACCGGCCTACATGGCCCCGGAGCAGGCTCAGGGCCACAAGGTCGAGGCCGGCCAGCGACCTGTTCAGCCTGGGCGTGGTGCTGTACCGCCTGTGTACCGGCCGGCTGCCGTTCGCAGCCGACAACACCACGGCGCTGCTGCTCGCCCTGGTGACGCAGGAGCCGCAGCCGCCGCGGGCCGTCAACCCGGACGTGCCCGAGCGCTGTCCGAGCTGATCGTGCAGTTGCTGACCAAGGAGCCGGCACGCCGACCTGCTTCGGCCGGCGACGTGGCCAACCGCTTGCACGTCCTGGAACAGGAGTTGACATCCGCACGAGCCGCCGGGTTTATCCCGGCGGGAAGACCGCCGGGATAAACCCGGCGGCTCGTGCGGGAAGAGGGGACGACGCTGGCCGCTGCTCGTCGGAGCGGTGGCCGTGGTCCTCGCCGGCCTGGTGCTGCTGGGGCAGTTCATCATTCGGCTGTACGACGACAAGGGCAAGCAGATTGGCGAGATGAAGCTGCCGGACAACGTCAAGGGGGTCGGTGTGCAGCCCCCGGGTGGCCAGGAGGTCAAGGTCGCTGCCGGTCCCGGCAAACAAGGGCCCCCGGCGGGAGCATGGGAGCCCGGCCCGGCGGTGGACGTCCTGCCGGGCATCGTGCCGCGTCCGGCAAAGCTGCCGGGACTGGGACGCTGGCAGGTGGTCACGGCAAGGCCACGCGCTGGAACCTCGTCGGTGGCCTGGAGCCCCGACGGCAAGTGGATTGCCTGGAGCGGCTCCGAAGGACTGGTGCGCATCCTCGACGCCAAGACCTGGCAGCCGGTGCGGGTGCTGCTGGGCCATTCCGCATCGGTAGGGTGTGTGGCCTGGCGTCGGGATAGCCGCTGGCTGGCCTCGTCCAGTGGGGACGAGACGGTGCGGCTGTGGCAGGTGGACGGCACGCCTGGACCGGTGTTAAAAGGGCACGTTGGGGAGGTTTGGCAGGTGGCCTGGAGCCCGGACGGCGAGCGGCTGGCCTCGGCAGGGTGGAATGACAAGATCGTGAGACTCTGGCACATGGATGGCACAGCTGGGCCCGTGCTGCGAGGGCACAGCAACCGTGTGAGTTGTGTCGCCTGGAGGCACGACGGCAAGGGCCTGGCTTCAGGAGAGAGGGCACCCTGTCTACCCTGGGGACTGTAGCATCCGGCTGTGGCAGGCCGACGGCTCTCCCGGATTGGTCCTGAAGGGACACAAGGCTATTGTAAGTTCGCTCTCCTGGTCGCCGGACGACAGGCGCCTGGCTTCTGGAAGTCATGACGGGACCGTCCGGCTGTGGTCCGCCGATGGTACGCCCGAGAAGACGCTGTTTGAAGGCAAGAGCAAGGTGTCTGCCGTTGCCTGGAGCCCGGACGGCAAGTACCTCGCAGCCGGAGGAACCGACTTCCCTCAACTTTGGACGGCAGCGGGCGAGCGCGGGCTGGTTTTCCGCGCAACAGGAGAGTGGTCTATGGCACTCTCCTGGAGCCCGGACAGCCGCCAACTCGTCAGCGCGGAATCAGAGACGGTGCCGCCCATCGCTGGGACGTCGATGGGCATTCAGACGGCGTCTTGGGCTCGCAGCCACCTGGCCTCACGGCAGTGGCCTGGAGCCCCGACGGAAAACACCTGGCTCTTGTTGGAGCGAGGGGAACCATCATCAGAACGCTTTCGGCGGACGGCGAACCGGCGTGGAGACCCGGCGGGCCCGCTGAAGCCGTGGCCTGGAGCCCCGATGGCAAATGGCTCGCAGGTGGAGCTCGTCTTTGGCGTGCGGACGGGGCTCGGGGGCCCGTTCTCCAAGGACAGCAGGGGAGAATCCATAGCATTGCCTGGAGCCCCGACAGCCAGACGCTGGCAACGGGCAGTGAGGATAAAACCGTCAGACTCTGGGGGGCGGACGGTACGGCAGGAATCGAGCTAAAAGGACACACGAAGGAGGTTGGCACGGTTGCCTGGAGGCCGGATGGCAAGTGGGTTGCCTCCGCTGGCGGGAACGAGGTGCCGTTGTGGCAACCGGACGGTACGGCAGGGCCAGTCCTCGACGAGGGCTCCAATATTCCCGGTCGATCCCTGGCCTGGAGCCCTGATTCCAAACGGTTGGCCTGGGGCACGGAAGAAGCTGTAGTTCTCATCAGAACCGCTCAGGGGGCGCCCTTGCGTGAACTTCGCGGTCATCAGGGAATGGTTTTGGGAGTGGCCTGGAGCCCCGATGGCAAGCGGCTGGTGTCCGGGAGTTTGGATCGGACAATCAGGCTGTGGAGTGCCGAGGGGAAGCCAGGCCCCGTCCTCCGCGGCCACACTAGCGGGGTGGAGGCTGTCGCGTGGTCCAACCAGGGCAACCGGATTGCCTCCTGTTCCAAGGACGGCACCGTGCGCGTCTGGGACGCCGAGACCGCCGCCCCGCTGTGGTCGGCGGTGCTGGTCAAAGACCTGCAGATGGCTCACCTTCAGCGCCGCCGGTCAGCTGCTGCACGGCGACCCGGCGGTAGCCGAGAGGGAGCTGCTCTACGTCGTGGAAGACGCCAGGGGCCGCCAGGAGATGCTCAAGCCCTCAGAAGTTCTTCAAGCGTGCCGGCCTCGCCGCCAAGGGCACCAAAGCCGGCGGCAAGCCGTGAGTGCGGCCGACCTCCTGCCCAGAGGGATTGGGCGGAAGGATCGTCGCCCGCAGCGCTCAGATGGGGAGGCTGGCCAAAGGCTGGTAGGAGCAGCACAAAAGGAACGAGGCGCAGACCTGGGGCGGAAACGTCTGGGCCTTCCAGCCCGCCCATTCCCACTCGACCAGGTCAACAGGAGCGTTCTCGGCGGGCCTGGCCTGCTGAGCCCAGATTATCACGTAGGGCGGGCTCTTGCCGTAGTAGCCCAAACGCCTACTCATGGCCACGCGCATCTCCTGAAGGCCGGCCACGTTCTGGCGAACCCAGCCGAGCATCTGCTCCAGCTCTTGCTGCATGCCCAGCCGGGCCACGTGGGCAGCAGCTTTCTCTGTCACTTCCAGGGGAACGGCTGTCATGATTGACGACTCCTTTATGCAAAGCAAACTCGTCCGGATCAAGGCCACCTGGCTCGCAGGTCCCCGATCGCTGTCGCTCGTCGTGCCGGGTCGTTGTCGATCTGGTCCAGCAAAGCAATCCCTATCTGGGCCAACAACAGACGCTGCGAAACCTTGGACGCATCTGCAAATGATCCGACAGCGGTCAGGGCAAAGTCCGCCTCCTCAGCCAACCCTCCGAGCCGTTGCAAGACATCCGCCACACGCAGGAGATCCATGTTGGGGACAGAGTCATAGCGAGATAGCACAAAGTCGTGGATGTCGTCCTGCGGCGGCAGAGGAAAGCCCCAACGGTCCAGGGCGACCCGCGCCTCCTGGAGCATGGCGAGATAGAGGCGGCCGGCGGCCGAACGCCAGTTAGCCTCCGTTGGCAGGGCTCAACAAATGCTGCGCCGAACCCAGAAACGCCCTGCCGTCCATTCTCCCTCCGCGACTCCCATTCCCGTTGACCGCGCTGCCCTTGCCGGGCAAGTCCACGAGGAAGACGACGCCAATCATTTTGGCCCGAAGTCCACGTCAACGGCAAGCGGAAGTTTGGTCCAGCCTCTTGCGGGATAGGCGCCAGCCACCGAGAATGGGCGGAGCCGGCACGTCTGGGCCAGGGCTCGGGCTGGCTCCTGACCTCTTCGTCCTTCCAGCGCCGCCGACCAGCTGCACGGCGATCCGGCAGTGGCCGAGACCGAGTTGCTCCACGTCGTAGAAGACGCAACGGGACGGCAGGAGACGCTCAAACCCTCGGCGTTCCTCAAGCGTGCCGGCCTCGCCCGCCGAGGGCAACAAAGCCGGCGGCAAGCCGTGAGTGCGGCTCGTTTCCTTCTGGCCGGGGCCCTGCCGGAGCAACAGGGTAAGGTGATTCATCCGCGGCCGGTGCTGGAGGCCAGCTCTCGACCGGCAAGCCTGGCACGCTTGCCTTCGGCCAGGTCATCGGGTTGTTCCCTGCGTCCGCAGCACCTGCTGAAACGCGTCGAGGCTGGCACAGGTCGCCGCCAGATCCAGGAGCGAATCCAGCTGTTCGACTTGATCCACCGCGTCCAAGGTGGAGGGAATGTCAGCGGGGGGCCAGGCGGAAGCGGACGCGCAGCACGCGGAGGATGGCTGCCCTCTTGGCGACCAGTTCGCCTTCTCCCTCACTCGGTTCAGCATGCGGGATTCTCTCATCTTGTCACTCCCAATGAGGCCCTCGACGTCGAGTCGTGGAAACGCCCATTCCCCGAAGATGGTCAGCAAGGCCAGTGCCTCGCCTCGTGGTACGGCCGGCCAGCCGCGTCGGCGATTTCCTTGATGCCGTGGTCGAGATCGGCCATGGTTCCGCTCCCTGATGGTGCCGAGCTGGCCCAGTTCCTGCTGCTACTTTGCCATCGGCCGCCGTGTGATGGCAAGGTCAGCTTTGTGTCCGAGAAGCCGGAGGGTTCGTTTCCTGGAACTCCGGCCGTGAGTTCGGTTCCGAAGGCCCCGGAACGTTAGCGGAAGCAGGCTCCTTCGTCTGCGCTATTGCCCGTTGCTCCGGAGGAGCAGGCGCTGATGGAGACACTGTTTTCGCACGCGACTGGCGTGAAACCCGCACCCGGCTCGATTGAGCTGGGCCGCGGCGCCGATGGGATTGTCTTCGAGGTCCTCGATCATCCCGAGCTGGTGGTCAAGGACATGAACCACCCCTTCAAGCTGGGGCGGAATCGCGTCGTCCTGGAACTGCGCATCCTGCATGCCGTCATCGAGGCGACCGCCGGAGCGGGAGCAACCCGGGTCTTCAACCACGGCACCGACTCGCAGGAGCGTTCCTGGCTGGTGCGCGAACGGGTCTTCGACGTTTTCCCCCGAGGCAGCCAGGCCGCGCGAAGAACCCTCATCGATCTCATCCTCAAGATCCATCCGAACGCGGACGTGAGCATCCTGATGCTGCCGGATCCGACGTTCGACAACGTTCGCTGGGGATACACCGAGGTGAATCGGGAGCCGCGCTGGATCCTGATCGATCCCTGAGTTCGAGTTTGCCCTGTGTGGAGTGCGGCAGTGCTTTGCTCTGCCGCTTTTGTTTCTCTGTTTTGCTCTGTTTCACTCCACAGAAGAAACAAACAGAAACAAAAGCGGCAGAGCAAAGCACTGCCGCACTCCACAGCAAAAACAAACAGAAACAAAAGCGGCAGAGCAAAGCACTGCCGCACTCCACACAGGGCAACACGGGAACTGAGAGCGTCCGGAAGAAATGGCGAGCGGCGCGGCGTAAGCCCGCCGGTAACAGCCTCGGACCGGCACCGGCACCCCGGGGGCCGACGCCCCCGGGCTCGCCATTTCTTCCGGACGCTCGGAAGAATTCGGATCCTCTCTGTTGCATTTGTCTGCTCTCCTGGCATCATGGAAGGGACCAATCCCTGCCCCCGTGCCTGGAGACCGCCGATGCACCGCTGCCGCCGACTGCTTTCGCTGGCCCTGCTGCTCTTTCCCCTGCTGACTGCACTGGTCCTGGCCCAGCCCGCGATTTCTCCGGCGAAACCCTACGAGGAAGCCGCCATCGCGCTGGAGAAGATGATTCTCCACGAGGTGGAAGCCAAGCAATTGCCGGCCGTGTCGATCGCCCTGGTGGACGATCAGAAGGTGGTCTGGGCGAAGGGCTTCGGCTTCGCCGATCCCGTGGCGAAGACGCCGGCCACCGCCGAGACGGTCTACCGCGTCGGCAGCGTCTCGAAGCTGTTCACCGACATTGCCCTCATGCAGCTGGTCGAGAAGGGCAAGCTCGACCTGGACGCTCCAATCACCCGGTATCTGCCCGACTTCAAGCCGGGAAACACCTTCGGCAAGGACATCACCCTGCGGCAGCTGATGTCCCACCGCGCCGGCCTGGTGCGGGAGCCGCCGGCCGGCAATTACTTCGATCCGTCCGAGCCATCGCTGGCGAAGATGGTCGAGAGCCTCAACCGCACCGACCTGGTCCTCAAGCCCGAGGCGAAGATCAAGTACAGCAACGCCGGCGTCGCCGTGGCCGGCCGCGTGCTGGAGGTGACGCAAAAGACGCCGTTCGCCCGCTACCTGGACCGGAGCGTGCTGCAACCGCTGGACATGACCAGCAGCAGCTTCGAGCCGACGCCGGCCGTGACCGGCAAGCTGGCGAAAGCGACCATGTGGACCTACCACGGCCGGGAGTTCCCCGCGCCGACCTTCGAGCTGGGCATGGCCCCGGCCGGCTGCATGTACTCGACCGTCCTCGACCTGGGCAAGTTCCTCAGCGTGCTGTTCGCCGGCGGCAAGGGACCGAAAGGCCAGCTGCTCAAGGCCGGAAACCCTCGAACAGATGTACAAGCCGCAGTACGCCAAGCCCGAGGACAAGACCGGCTTCGGCATCGGCTTCCACGTTGAGCAGCTTCGAGGGACAGCGCCGCATCGGGCACGGCGGAGCGGTCTACGGTTTCGCCACGACACTGGCGGCCCTGCCCGAGGAGAAGCTGGGCGTGGTCGTGATCGCGTCCCGCGATTGCTGCAATGCCGTCACCGACCACGTCGCCGACGAGGCCCTCCGGCTGATGCGTGCGGTCAAGCACGGCAAACCGCTGCCGAAGATCAGCGCGAGCAAGCCGCTGCCGGCCGATCTTGTCCAGGCCATGGCCGGCCGCTACAAGGCCGGCGAGCGAACGCTGGACCTGATCGACAAGGAGAATCGGCTGTTCGCTTTGCCGGGCCGGGGCGGGATGCTGGTCGAGCTGCGCGGCACCGACTCCGGACTGATCGTCGATGACCGCCTGAGTCACGGCACGCTGCTCACGGACGTCGTCCGCGGCGAATCGTTCAAGATCGGCGATAGGCACTACAAGCGGGTTCCGACGCCGAAGCCTGAACCGGCTCCGGAGAAGTGGGCCGGGCTGATCGGCGAATACGGCTGGGACCACAACACCCTGTTCATCCTGGAGAAGGACGGCAAGCTCTGCGCCCTGATCGAGTGGTTCTTCCTCTATCCGTTGACGGAAGAGTCGGCCAACGTCTTCCAGTTCCCCGACTTCGGGCTCTACCACGACGAGAAGCTGATCTTCACCCGCGACAAGACGGGGCGGGCCACGCAGGTCGAGGCGGCCCGGGTGGTCTTCGTGCGCCGCAAGGTGGACGGCGAGAACGGCGAAACCTTCCGGATCAAGCCGGAACGTCCGGTCGAGGAGCTGCGCAAGCGGGCCCAGGACGCGAAGCCGCCCTGGGAGAAGGGCGAGTTCCGCAAGGCCGACCTGGTGGACCTGACCCGCCTCGATCCGATCTATCAAACTCGACATCCGCTATGCGACCACGAATAATTTCCTGAGCACGCCCTTTTACCGCTCCGCCAAGGCGTTCATGCAGCGTCCCGCCGCCGAGGCGCTGGTGCGGGTCCACAAGAAGCTGGCCGAGCAGGGTTACGGTTTGCTGGTCTATGACGCCTATCGGCCCTGGGCGGTGACGAAGATGTTCTGGGACGCGACGCCGGAGAAGTGGCACCATTTCGTGGCCGACCCGTCGAAGGGCTCCCGTCACAACCGCGGCTGCGCGGTGGACCTGACGCTTTACGACCGCAAGACCGGCAAGCCGGTCGAGATGGTCAGCGGCTATGACGAATTTTCGGACCGGGCCTATCCGGGCTACCTGGGCGGGACGTCGCTGCAGCGCTGGCACCGCGACCTGCTGCGGCATGCCATGGCTGCGGAGGGCTTCAGCGTTTACGAGGCCGAGTGGTGGCATTTCGACTGCAAGGACTGGCGGCAATATCCGATCCTGAACGTGACGTTCGAGGGACTGGGGAAATGACATGGACGAGAAACTGCGGCTGCTGCTCTGGATCGTCGGAGGCGGCGGCTTTTTCGGACTTCTGGGAGCCGGCTTTGGCGGCCTGACCGGCGCCGTTCACTGGCAGCAAGGCCGGGCCTCGGGCACGTCCCTGGCCCTGCACCTGGTCCGGACCCTGCTTGGCCCGGATGAGGATGATCCGTCCACGTTCCGCAGGGCCCTGGTCGGAGCGATCGACGGCTTCCTGTTCCTGTTCGTCTTCGGACTGATCCTCGGAGCGCTGGGGGCCCGGGCCGGCATGTCGCTTCAGATGGCGGGGGGGGTGATGCTGGCGGCGTTGCTGCTGGTCGGCGGGGCGTTGTTCTTCGGCGGGCTGGCCTTTGCCTGGTCCCGATCGGGCACGCCGGGCATCGCGAGCATGTTCGGCGGGGCCACGGCCGGCGGCGTGGTCGGCTACTACCTGGCCACGGCCACGGGACTGCTCGTAGGTGTGCTGGGGGGAGCAACGCTGGGCACGCTCGGCACCCTGGCCGGCCAGCACGTGCTGAGAAAAGACAGGCCCGACCCCGAGGATACGTGGAGGAACACGGATGATGACTGAACCCGCCGCGGCGCTGGGCTTGCTGCTCTCCGACGATCTGATCTTCACCAGCCGGGTGACGGGGACGGCACGCGACCTGGGCCTGCTGGTCAAGCCGGCTCGCTCCGCCGAGGGGATCGTGGCGCTGGCCCGGCAGCAGTTGCCGCACTGTGTGATCGTGGACCTGGCCAATCCCGGCTTGGTGCTGCCCGAGCTGCTGCTCCGTCTGGCCGAGGTCTGCCAGCCGATGCCGCGAGTGGTCGCTTACGGCTCGCACGTGGACACGGCCACGCTTCGAGTGGCGCGGGAGGCCGGCTGCGATCCGGTCTGGCCGCGCAGCAAGTTCGTCGAGGACCTCCAGGCCGCGCTGCCGGGGTGGTTCCAGCCGCCTACCCCATCACCATGATCGGCTGATACGGCAGCGCATTGCTTCCCGACTTGAGCTGCGGACGCGGCTCCGGCTGCGCGAACCCATTCAAATCGACGGTCCTCACCCGGAACTCATACGCCCCGGGTGCCAGTCCCTTGAGCGTCACGCTCCAGGGAACGATGCTGAAGCGCAGCGGCCAGTCCTTGGGCTTGCCCGTGAGCGGATTGAAGCCCCAGATTTCGCCCGGCTTTACTCCTTCAGGCAGCCAGACACTCCAGTCCTCGGGAGGCGGAGCGATCGCACACGGCAGCCAGCGCGGTCTGCCAGGCCGGATCGTCCTCGGCCAGCTTGCCGTGGTTGCCTGCGTCCGGGCGAATCCAGTACTCGATCCGCTTCAGCCCCGACCAGCCGACCAGGGCCGTGCCGCGCAGGACAATGTCGGCACCGGCCTTGAACACGTGGGGATTGTCGTCCAGGTACGCGGCCGTCTTCTGCGGAGCGTCCGGATCGTTGCCGGCCTCGGCGTAGGTGTCGTTGGCCTTGTAGTCCCAGGTCAGGGTGATGCGCTGCAGCCACTTGACCGACTTGTGGCCGTAGGTCCACGGCGCCACCAGGCGAACCGGTCCGCCGCGGCGCAGCGACAGCGGTTTGCCGTTGAGCCGGAACGCGACAAAGACGCCCAGGTCCCACGGCGGCGCTTCCATCACCTGGCTGTAACTCAGCGACCCCCGGAACATCTGCTTGGGATCGTTGTTGTGGAAGCCGTGGTAGTAGATGCGGCGGACCTTGTTGATCTTGCCGGCCAGGCCAATCACGTCCCGGAGCGGCACTCCCTCCCACAAACCCTGCCCCAGCGGCTGGGGGATGTTCAGGCACTGCATCGCCTTGAGGAACTTGACCCCACGCTTGCGGGCCAGCCCCTCCAGAGTGGCCAGGTCGATGGCGGTGCCGTCCTCCAGGCGGCGCGGTTTCGCCACCTCGCTGGAGCCGTCGCTGACGATCTCCAGCCGCCAGGATTCCGGCGTCAGCCGGGCCTTGACCAGGGCTTCTCCCTGGAGCGAGAACGGCTTCGGATTGCCGCGGCTGACGTCGCGGAACGCTTCGGATTCGGTCAGGAACTTGCGCGGTTCGGCTGGCATCTGGCATTCCCCCCCAGGTATTCCCTTTTGCGGCCTGTTCTTTCAGAGTAGAATGAGAGCCGCCGCGATTCCAGAGAAATCCGGCAAAGCCCGGTTACGACAGGGTACAACAACGGATTGGAGCAACGACCCCTGCCGGCTTGCCCGGCAGGTGAAGGAGGTCAGCGGCTAGAAACGATGACAAAAAGCGTTCTTCTTCCCCTTCTAGCCGCTGACCTCCTTCACCTGCCGGGCAAGCCGGCAGGGGTCGTTGCTCCCACCTGATGCTGGAGCGACCGATGACCCCACTCGACTCTCCCCGCCGCAATCTGCTGCTCCCCTGGGCGGTCCAGGAACGCGAAGATCCCGTCCTGGAATTCGACCGTGCCGAGGGCGTCTACTTCTACGATCGGCAAGGCCGCCGTTATCTCGATTTCCTGGCCCAGCTGTTTCACTGCAACCTGGGCCACGGCAATCGCCGGGTGATCGAGGCGATCCAGCGTCAGGCGGAGAAGACGTGCTGTGTCTCGCCGCAGCTGGTGACGGAGGAGCGTGTCGCCCTGTCGCGGGCCCTGGCCCAGCGGCGCCGGGCGACCTGAACCGCTGTTTCTTCGTCAACAGCGGCAGCGAGGCCGACGATCAGGCGTTCATCCTGGCCCGGCTGCTGACCGGCAGGCCCAAGATCTTCGCCAAGTACCGCAGTTACCACGGCACCACCTACCTGGGCCTGGGCACTGGCGGCGACCCGCGCCGCTCGGCCATCGAGCCCGGCCCTCCCGGCTCCGTACGCTTCTTCGACCCGTACTGCTATCGCTGTGACTTCGGCAAGACGTTCCCCTCCTGCCAGATCCATTGCCTCTCCGCGCTGGAACGGCAGGTCCAGCTGGAGAACCCAGCGACGGTGGCGGCCATCGTGGTCGAGCCGGTCACCGGAGCGGCGGGCGGCTTTCCCTTACCGCCCGGTTACCTGACGGGTCTGCGGCAACTGTGCGATCGCTACGGCATCCTGCTGATCGCCGACGAGGTCATCACCGGCTTTGGCCGGACGGGGGCCTGGTTCGGCGTCAATCACGAGGGCGTCACGCCTGACATGATGGTACTGGCCAAGGGGCTGACCTCCGGCTACGTGCCGATGGGAGCGGTGATCCTGCGCGAGCCGCTGGCCCAGGTCTTTGACAAGAAGATGCTGCCGCTGGGCAGCACGTACGCGGGGCATCCGCTGGCCACGGCCGCCGCCCAGGCCTGTCTGGAGGAGTATGAGGAGCGCGGCCTGATCCCCCATGCGGAGCGGATGGGCCAGCTGCTGTTCGAGAAGCTGCGCGGCCTGGCCTGGCGGCATCCCCGCGTCGGCGACGTTCGCGGTAAGGGCTTGCTGGCCTGCATCGAGCTGGTCACCGATCAGCAGACGCACCATCCGCTGGTGGCGCCGAACGTCGATTCACCGCTGCCGCTGCAGATTCGCCGGCGGGCCTGGAGCGAGGGGATTCACCTGCTGGCCCGTGGCAGCCTGATCCTACTGTCGCCGCCGCTGATCGTGCAGCCCGAACACGTCGAGGAGGCGGTCGCCAAGATTGACCGCGTTCTGGAATGGGTGGACGCGGTGCAACTGTAGGGTCACGCCGGCAGCCACAGCAGCGAGCGGATCTCGCCGAAGATACGCGGCAACTTGTCCCAGTTGCCGCCGCCATCGGTGGAGCGGAAGACCTCGCCGCTGACGCTGTAAGCCAGGATCAGCTTCGGCTCTGCGGGGTGGACGGCGAAGCCCCAGATGGTGCTGTTCGGCACACAGGGAAGCGGGGCTCGCACCCAGGACCGGCCCGCATCGGTGGAGCGGTACAGGGCCCCGACCTGCCCGGGCGGCCCATCGCCATTGCCCAGGAAGAGCACGCCGGGATCGTCCACCATCTGAGCCAGGCCGCGACAGTAGGACCAATCAAACAGCCCCTGCACCTCCTGGGGCTGCCAGGTCTGGCCTTCATCCGTGCTGACGTTCAGGTCGTTGTTGGTCGTGGCCAGGATGCGGCGTCCCCCGGAGCCGGGAACGATGGCCAGCCCGTGGATGTCCTGCGAGGACAGCCCCCGGTGCAGCCGGGACCAGGCTTCGCCGCCGTCGGTCGAGCGCTGCACCGCGTCAATCTCGACGCCGGCCCACAGCCCGTTCCGGTCGTCCGGGTCGGACAGGATGGTCGTCACGCGGTTGTAAATGATGTTGTTGCAATGCTGGGCGATGGTCGCGCCCAGCTGGGTCCAGGTCCGCCCGGCGTCGGTGGAGCGAAACAGGTGGGCCGGCCGCGTGCCGGCGTACAGCGTTTCCGGGTCGTGTGGACTGACCAGCAGCGACCAGGTGATGAGCTGGTTCATCGGCGATTCGAGGCGGACCCAGCTGTCGCCGCGGTCGTCGCTGCGGTAGACGCCCTCGCTGGTCCCGGCATAGACCACGCGGGAATTGCCGGCATGGGTCGCCAGGGCCCGGACGTCGCATTCGACGAACATCCCCTGGCTGCAGCGGGCAAAGGTCTTGCCGCCGTCGTCGGAGCAGAACACCCCTTCGCCCACGGTGCCCACGAAGATCCGATAATCGCTTGCCATGATGTTGCTCGCTTGCAAAGGAATGTCGGCTGGCCCCGCATCAGCGCTGCGGTGCTGTCTTCGATTCTACCAACCTGGGCCTTTCTGCGACCACCCTACCGGCCAGGACGTGCGTTGAAGAGCAAGGGTTGCATGGATTGCGTTGCGCCGCGACACACACACGATTTTGGCAGGCCGAGCCGCGCACGCAGCGCAGCGGAGTAAGCGGTTGTGCGGCACAACCGCTTACTCCGCTGCGCTGCGTGCGCGGCTCGGCAACAGCGACCCGGCTCCTCCACAAGCGAGAGGGCATCCGGAATCCGAACCTGGCCTGTCCCTATCCGCCCCGGGAGCGTATAATATCCGTGTAAGGCTGACAGCCTCTACTCGGGGGCGATCTGGTTTCGACCGGGTAATCGGAGGCGTCAGCGGCGTGTCGTGGTTGGTCGGCTGGCCACGTATAAAAGCCGTCCACACTAATAACTGCTGAACCGCAGTTCTCCATGGCGGCCTAATAAAGGCTGCCCCGTGTCCGGGAGCTTCGCCTGAGAGGTCTCGGCTCGGACGCTAAATCGGGCTCGCTCCTGTCTGAACGGGCAACCGTGCCACCGGCGGCGACAGGAGCTAAACCTCACAGCTGGTTAGCCCCCGGAAGGCCTTGCCTGCCGGGACGACCTGGGGCGAACGGGCACGGCAGGACCGCAAGGTCCTGGCCGTGCAGCATCGACAGGCTACACACGTAGAAGCTGCCGCCAAAGTGCTTCGGGACCGGGGTTCAATTCCCCGCGCCTCCAGAAACCCCACTTGCGATTCGTCGCAAGTGGGGTTATTTCTTGGACTTGCGGAATTACCATTCCCTTTTCCATCCGCCGTTTTCCGTGTCTGTATCAGATTTGAATCAGCAGCCTCCCTTGGCCTCGCTTCCTGACCCAAGCCCGTGAGTGTCTTCATTCATTCGGGAGTCGGAGTTCGCTGCTCCGAGTTGTGCCTCTGGAGCGGCTGCAAACCGCCTGTTGTTCACGACTTCCCCAGCAGGAGATCAACCACCCAGCACCCACGCACGTGCTCGCCCGGTTGGCGCAGGTGATTCAGGATGTCGTCGCTGTCGCAGCCCGCTTCTTCAAGAGCATCAGCCAGAATAGCAAGCCGAACCAGTTCAAGCGTCCCGGCAGGCTGGGTGCGGTTGTCGTAGGCGGCTTGAGCCAGAGAAAGCACCGTGGGAGTGAGCCAGGCTGGTTCAAGGGCGACAGGGCGGAAGGGGTTGCCAATACACTCTCGAAAGAGAGCGGTCATTTCTGCACGTGCTACTGAAAATCGTCTGCGTGCGGCTCGATCAGCTCGATTACTACGAAGATCACGGGGGATTGTACCAGCCGCAATGTGAGCGGCATACGTGGCAGCCTGTGCTGTGCGGCAAATCTTCTCCTTGGGAAAGTCGAACCATGAACCCATGCCGACAGCGTTTAGGACTGCATCACCACCTCCTTGGTTGTGACTCACGCTGGCAACGAACATGAAGACTGCGTCAAACGCTACCCGTAAGTCTTCTTCAGGTGCCAGGCTATCCGCATGGAGTTCAGCCACTCCTACTGCATTCCGACAAGTTTCATTGAGACAATTCCATATTTGCCGACAACAACCCACAGCGAACAGCCGCATCTTGCGGTCGCTCACCTTCCCCCGCAAGAACTCCAGCATCTTCTCCGGTTCGCCACACGTCAGCCACTCTTGCTCCGTCATGCTTCTCCCCTCCTCCCGCTCCCCGAAGGCAGTCCCGCTCTCCCAGCGTCCAGCCTAATCGCCACCCACCCGTCTGTCCAGAAGGGCAGGCAGGGAGAGTGAAGCCTTCTCAGGTGCTCCGATCGGAACGTGCGTGAACCATCGGATTTCACCCTGCGACGGGTCCGTCTTGGCACCGCGTCGGTCCTACTGCAATCGGACCGGCAGCGCCACCAGCGCTCTCAGAAGCATGTTTCCGCTGTACTTCAGCTCGGAATCGGCCACGGCGAGGGCCAGCCGCGGATAGCGGGTGAAGAGTCTCTCCAAGCCGACCTGGGCTTCGACCCGGGCCAGCTGGGCTCCCAGACAGAAGTGCATGCCCGAACCGAAACTGAGGTGCGGGTTGGGGCTGCGCGCGAGGTCCAGTTTCTCCGGGTCGGGAAAACGAGCCGGGTCGGCGTTGGCGGCCCCCAGCCAGGCCACGATGCAGTCGCCCCGCCGAAGCGACTGGCCGTGGAACTCCAGGTCCCGGGTCACGTAACGCGCCTCGGACATCTGCACCGGGCTGACGAAACGAAGCAGCTCCTCAACCGCCGACGGCAGCAGGGACCAGTCGCCCAGGAGGCGCTCCTTTTGCTCCGGCGCCTGCAGCAGGGCCAGGGTGCCGCCGCCGAGCAGATGCACCGTTGTCTCGAAGCCGGCGAACAGCAGCAAGAACGCCATGGCCAGCAGCTCGTCTTCGCTCAGCTGGTCGCCGTCCTGCTCGGCCTGGACCAGGGCGGTCATTAACCCGGGGCGCGGCCGTCGCCGGCATTGCTCGAAGTGCCGCCGCAAATACTTCAGGAGCCCGACAATCCTGGGCAAGGCCAGCAGCATGCCGAACAGAGAAACCGCACGAAAAAGCGCCTTGACCCATTGGGTGAACTTCGGTCGGTCCTCGTCGGGCAAGCCGAGAAGCTCGCAGATGACCGCCACGGGCAGGGGCCGGGCCCACTCTTGCAGCAGGTCCACGGTTTCCCTGCCGGCCAGGCCGGCGAGGAGGCCATCACAGAGGACGCCGATCCGGCCGCGCATGCTCTCGACGCTGTGCCTGCTGAAGGCCTGTTCGACCAGGCGGCGCAGGCGGCGGTGGTCCGGGTCGTCGTGGTGGAGCATGGTGTCGGTGAACACCCGCAAGATGCGCGGCAGCAACCGGAGGATGCCGATGAAGAAGGTTTTTCCAACCTTCTTCGCCTCCATGACGAAGGTCGCATCGTCTTTCAGGACCTCGCTGGCCGCCTGGTAGGTCGTTGCCACCCAGGTCTTGCCCAGCAGCGGCAGCCTGGTCTGGAACACCGGGCCCGCCTCGCGCAAGCGGGCGTAAGTCGGGAACGGGTCCCGCGCAAGAGCCTGTGAACCGAGGTCGATCTTCTGCACCTTGCCGGCCATCGGAAGTCTCCCAATAGAAGGAACAGGGCGAGGTCAGACTCAAGCCCTGGCCAATCGGCTTCCCCGCGCCTCCACTCCTCCCCGGTCATGGTAATCTCTGACCGGGGATTTTTCTTGACCTCCCTTGACCATCGGGCGCAATTGGGGGAAAGTAGTCTCCAGGATAACAACCCTCCGTTTCTACGAAGAGGTGGGACATCGTGGCACAGGTTGTTTGCGAAGACGTGTCGCCCGGAATGCGCCGGGACGAGCGCACCGTCAGTGTTCGGGACGTGGTGACGGGACGCCGGTCTTTTCTCCGAGTCGAGGCCGACTTCCTCACTCAAGCGATGGGGCGGTATTTCATTACCGTTGGCGTGGTTCAGGAAGAATCCCAGCAGGGTCTGGTGCTGATCGAACTGCCCCAGGAACCCGACGCAGGCAGCACGCGACTCTGGGTCCGAGCGACTGACCTGCTGCGCACCGAGGCTGTAACATGACTGAAGAAGGGTGGCTGAACTGCTTCGACGTGAAGCGGATGCTTGAGTATGTGCCGTACAGGTTCAGCAAGCGGAAATGGCGACTGTTGGGGGTAGCCTTTTGCCGTCGAATCTGGCATCTGCTCACGGATGAGAGAAGTAAGCAGGCAGTGGAAGCAGCAGAAAAATGGGCTGATGGGCTTATTCAGTTGAAAGAACTGAAAGTGGCACAAACTGCTGCGGAGCCTTACCGACTGTAGTTTCCGCAACTTCCTAACGCTCGAATAGGGCTCGTTCGCCGGCAAAGCTTGGGTTGGCGGAACCCTCCCGTCTTGGCCCGTTGACCCCAACCGGGGGGAGATTCCGAGCGCCGAAACGTCGGCGCCGACGCTTCGGCGCTTTTCGGCGCTTTTCGACACTCAGAAAGTTGCGGAAAGTACAGGTCTCAGATCAGGGCGAGGGGTTCCCGGCCAAGTCGGCGACGAAGTGTTCGACCCCTTCATGGTCGAAGATGACTGGCACCCCGCCAGGCCCGACGAACACCGCCACCCCGTCCCGGAAGACCAGCGCCCTCGGGTGATCGATCTCGAACCGTGTGCCGCTCAACAACACGACCGTGAACGGCCGGAACGGCGAGCGCTGTTGGAACGCAGCCAGAGTTTGATTGAAGTTGTCGGCTGTCATCGGAAACCTTACACGGAGGACAAGGCGACCCCTCCATCCTATCACACCTGGAGCGCTTGCATAGCCCAGCCTTGGGCACCGCGTCTGAGCGCAGGTTCCGCGCTGGCCGAGGACACGCGCGGGGCCGAATTCATTTATTCGGCCCGACGCCACACCTCCACCGGCGGGTCGCCCATGCCCAGCGCCTCGACCCGCTCAAACCAGTCCGGCGCGATGCCTGGCAACCGCTCGGTGATCGCCGCGACTACCTGCCCGAACCCTGGCCAGTCGTGATACAACTCGACGAACTCGCCGTACTCCCAGTCCCGGACCACGCAGGTATAGACTCAGGTGACGCCATCGACCTTGTGCCCGCTGACGCAATACACCTCGTTCCACGCGATGTCGGATGGCTGGCCAGGTTTGTCCTCCCGCCAGACGCCGCGGTTATCGGCGAACAGTCTCGGTCTAGCGTCCCCCAACCGGCACGCCTCCCCCCCGAACGGTGAAGCTCTGCGGCGTTGGGGCCGAGAAGCCGGTAAGTTGAGATAGCCGTGATGCCCCAACGTCCGCAGCATCTTGTTCGCACTGCTCACTCAAAGGGAGACTCACCCGCAAGACTCGGGCGGACCTGCACAATCGGCAGTTGGTCTAAGATACGGGAAACCTCCCACTTCAGGTCATTGTACCCCATCAGGCCGTTGTAGAAATGGCGCAGTAACTTCGCCACGACCCCCTCGGCCTGCTCGCAGCTCAGGGGAGCCTCCGGGCCAGTCCCGCGTCCGAACCACAGCCCTCCTTGAGCCCACAAATCGTGGCCTCGTTGCCACCGAAACACGAGCCCGACCGCACGGAACCCAACCGCCTGATCACGGATCTCGAATTCCCAGGGCCGAGCCGGGCTTTCGCGGTCGCAGCGCCAAATGACTTCGATCTGCTGCGGGAGCCATTGCACGGGCCCGGCTACATATTCGCACAGCGGCAGGCTCAGAACGATGTTGTCCTCGGCGAAGGGCTCCCGGACAAGCATCTCGAACGTACTATGGGAGGGCGAGTAGCTCGACCAACTGGCCCCCTTGTCACGTATCGAGGCCAGAATCGCGTTCGCCGCCCGGACGTATTCTGACTGTTCAGCATCGATCTGGGCGTAGGTCTTGCCGCTCGGCGTCATCCGATTCGGGTCAAACGGCAGCAGATTCTCCCGTTGGGCAGGGTTGAACAGGAACAAGAGCCAGGGATGGTAGCCGGGCGATCTCAGCCTGCCCGACAGCTCCTGGTCGTTGCATCGTTGCAGTCATTGCACGCAATGCACTGCAACGCAGGGCGGCTGGGCTGGCTGCAATGCTGCAACGACGCCACCTTGTTGTCCCTTGGAACCAGCGCAGCAAGCGCGTCGAAGTGTCATGTTGTCTCCCGCACCCAATCGTCTCGGATGAGACGAAGTCTCTCTACTTTCGTTCACATACTTGCCGTCCTGGCCTTGTCGGTCTTTGACTTCCTGTGTCGCAATGAAAACGAAGGCTGAGGGACATCATGACCGCAGCTGGTCCAGAATCCCCGGGTCCTGGATCTCCTTATCGCGTGCCAGCAGGATCACCTTGGACAGCACCTCGGCCGTGCGGGGATCGTCGTCGGCGAACGGCAGGAATATCCGGCCGCGATGCTGTGCCGGCACCGCCACGATGCACAGCTGGCCGCCCGGCTGGCGATGCACGATGCTGCTGCCCAGATGGACGTCATACTTGCCCAGTTGCCCGTCGATGACCACGTGCGCTCCCACAATCCGGTAATTCTCAATCTTCAGCAGCTTGCACGTCTCCCGCAGCAGCAAGGCCCGCATCTCGACAGTGCTGGCGCTGGCCTCGGGATCGACGCCGCCGACGTGGGCTACGCTGACCACCAGGTCCAGGTCGCGCATCACCTCGCTGAAGATCCGCGACGGCACCTCCTCCAGCGGGACGCTCTTCCAGGTGTCCTTGCGGCGGAACTCGATGCTGTCCAGCGTCAGCCCCTCCACCTCCGCGGGCGTCAGGAAGCCCGATTTGAAGTTGACTGCCACCGTTAGACCGAGGTCGTAAAAGGTGCGTGTTACTTCGTCCTGAGTCTTCCATCCCCGGCTGCCGAACAGGGCCATTGCCTGCCTTGGATTGACCTGGTGGCCAGCGTACCGATGCGATTGCGTGCGATCCTTCTTCTCCTCGGCGGTGACGACGTACAGCTCGCGGAACAGCTGCTTGAACGGCTGGACGCGCTCGGTCTGGAAACAGTGGTGCTGCCACTGCGGCCAGTCGCCGGCGCTCAGCAGGTCGTGCGGGTGAGCGATCCGCAGTTTCTCGTCGGGCTTGATCGGCTCCACCTTGCCGCTGAGGTCGCTCAACCCCTGGCCGCCCGAAACCGGAAAGCCGCGAATCCCCTCGCCCAGCAGGACCAGCCGCCCCAGCATCGGCACCAGGAGCGGATGCCCGAACAGCTGCTTCAGTTCGGTGCCCGTAAAGGTATCGCCGCGGACCATCGACGCTTCCAGCGATTGCCGCATCCGCGACGCTTGCCGTTTCAGGTCGGTCCGCCGCTCGGAAAGAGCCGCGATCTTCTTATCCTTGCGCACGGCGGCGGGGATGGCCTTGAGCGGCTTGTCGCCGCGCTGGATGGTCAGCTGGGCCTGGGCCTGCTCGTCCAGGGACAGCGTCACGGTCACGCCTGCCGCCGTGGCCAAGACGGGCCCCGCGGCCAGGTCGGCGATCTCCCGGCCCTCCATCGCCCATTCCAGCCGGATCGGGTCCGGATAGCCGGCCGTCCGCGCCAGGTTCTCCATGCCGATCTCGGCGCTGCGCACCGCGTCCTCGCGCGACATCGGACTGAGCCCGCGGGCATAACGCCGATACTCCTGCAGCACCTTGAAGCGGGCATGCAACTCCAGATCGCGGCCGGCGCCTTCCGGCAACGGCAGCAGGCCCAGCAGGCGAACGCTGTTCTTGAGCCGCTTGACCTTCACGTCGTGGATCAGCGCGCGCTTGTTGGCCTTGCCGCGCAGCACCTCGCCCAGCAGGACCGCCTTCTTGTAACTGTTGTCGTCGCAGCCGTACTTGCTGGCCGCGGCCAGGTACTGCCAGCGCTTCGGACCGATGGCCGCGTACACCCGGGCAAACCAGGCCACGTCCACCGCTCCTTCCTCGATCTGCTCCTCGGTCAACGGCGTTCGCTCGCTCAGCAACCGAATCCAGGGATCGGCGCCGCCCTGCTTCTCGTCTCCTTCGAGCGTCGAACCCTCGTCCAGGTCGGGCCGGCCGCCGCCCACGTGAGCCAGGAACCACCAGACGCCCTCGCTCAGAGGCCAGCCCAGGAAATGCTCGACGTGCTTGAGCCAGCGCGGGGCCAGGAACGCCAGTTCCAGCACACGCTCTCCGGTCAGTTTCTTCTGCTTGACCAGGGCCTGCATCCGCCTGGTGAAGGCTTCCGGCGTATCCTCCGGGTTCGGCGACGTGGCCCGAATCAGGCTGGTGAGGACTCCGGCCTTGCTCTTGCTGAAGAACCTCCGATCAAAGGACTTGCCATCCAGCTTGAGCAATAGCTTCTCCAGACAATCCAGGCCGTGCAGCCCCTCCAGGGCCAGGGCCGGCTCCGTGGCCGCCGTCGGCAGTTCACCTCGGGCAAGCTCCACTTCCAGCACGCGCTCCCGGACGCGCTCGAGCAGCGCCTTCAGTTCCGGTCGGCGCTGCAGCAACGCCCGATTGCTGGGATTGGAGCCCGTGAACTGGCTCAGAGAGGGAAAGGAGTTGCCGTAGAGGGCCTCTTCGCGCGGACCGAGCAGCTCGAACAGGAGGTCGGCCTGGTTGGCCGCTCCGGTCTCGTAGGCCGCCAGCAACAGGCCGAGGTCAGTCCGATTGCAGCTGTTGCCCGGGGCCGCCTGTTCGCGCCAGCGGCCCAGCTCCCAGAAGCGCACCTTCTGCTCAGCGGTCCACCGCTCTCCGCTGGCGGACCAGTGGTCCTCCAGCTGGTCCCGCCACAGCTCAAACAAGCGCTCATCTGTCCAATCCAGCTGATCCTCCTTCTTGCTCCGTGCCCGTTTCAGCTCCGCCTCCGGGACCAGAGCAAACGCCATCTCGGTCGCGTCGAGCAGGAAGTCGGTCTCTCCCTCCGGCGGGTGCAGCTTGAGCAGCCAGTCGATCAGCCGGAGGACGATCGGCTCGTGTTTGAGTTGGGGAGGCTTCCAGTCGCCGATCAGGGTGTCCACGGCCGTCTTCATTTCGGCCGACTTCCTGCGCAGGGTCCGGGCCTCCTGCGCGTCGCTTTCATCAACTGACAGCCAGATCCGGGCTCGTGCCAACTCCAGGCCGTCCTTGTCGCGGAGGGTGTCAGGCCGCTGCTCCCACCACGTCTCCCAGAGGTCGAGGAGTGGGAGCCTCTTCCGATCCTCCTGCGCGGAAACGCCGTACCCGATCGAGGGAAAATCCCAGTCGAGATTGCCCAGCAACTCCTCCTTGGTGTTGTCCTCGTCTTCGATCTTGACCACCGTTTCGGAGTGCTTCTCAATCAGTGCATCCAGCGACTTGAGCAGGGCGGAGACGGTCGGGGTCCGCAAGGCAACCTTGCGGGCGGTGGGCGGCTTGATGGGGCTGCGCTCCGCCGGGTTCATCAGACCGAGGGCGTCGTCCAGGGTCGGCACGACCCGATGGACGTCGAGGATCGCATCCAGCAGGACTTGCTCGTGCTCGGTGAGCGCTGGATGAGCCGACACGTAGAGCTGGGCCCGCTCGCGGGCCCCGGCGACGCCTTTTTTCTTCTCGACCAGCAAGCGGAGCAGTTCCAGGCCCGCCAGCCGGGCCTCGGCCTTCTTGCTGGCCAGGAGCCGAGCGCTGCTGGTCAGGGCCGCGTCTGTCGGCTGTTTCACGAGAAGACTCAGGACGCCGCGGCGCATCTCGGCGTTTTTCCGGCTCAGGAAGCCCTCCAGCTTCTGGGCCTCGGCCTCCTCGACCGTGCATTTCTTGAGCAGTTTCAGGACCTGTTCGCGGAGATAGCCGTCGCGCTCGCCGACTAGCGTGAACAGCAAGTCCCGCGTGGCGGCGTCCCATTTTGTTTTCTTGGCCAGCTCCTGGAGCATCCAGAGCTTGCCGTGCCAGCCCATGGCCGGGACGTAGGGAATCAGCGCGGAAACGGGGCGCTTGCCAACGTGATCGACCAGCTTGTCGGCGACTTCGCTCCGGTCCGCCCGGACATCGGTCCACGGCCAGACCAGGGCCGGCAACTCGGCGGGTTTGGCCGGCATGCGGTCGAACAGCCGCTTGAGGGGCTCGAACAGAGCCTCGTCGCCTTCCTCCATGCCTTCGAGGGGCAGCAGGGCGATGCGCAGGTCCTCGTCGTCCAGGGCCGGCAGCAGGGCCTTGCGGGATTCGGGCAGGTCGAGCTGGCTCAGGTAATGGGCCGCGACGAAGCGGCGCTCAACGTCCTTGTCCTTGAGGATCTCCGCGGCCGGCTGGACGCTCTTCGGAGCGTCCTCATACCCGGACGCCCACAGGGCCAGGTAAAGCGCATCGCCGGTCTCGTTCTTCAGCGCTGCCGCCCGGGCCCGCGGATCGTCCAGGAAACGCTGGACGTTTTCCAGCGCCTCGCGAATCTTGGCTGGAGTCAGGGCCGTCCATTGCAGGCCGAACCAGACGTCCACGGCACGCACCACCGAACTGTAACGGATCAGGTTCTGATCGAGGATCAGTCGGAGCATGCGCCTGAACGCCTCGGGATGCGCTTCGTCCACCGTCTCCAGGATCACCTGGCGCAGGCCCTCCTGGCGCTGGGCGGCCAGCAGCAGTTTCTCGATGAAGTCCCAGCCCTCGGGCTTGCTGGCCACCAGCAGGGCGCGGGTGACGTGCCGGCCCATCCGGCCAATCTCGTGCTGGCCGGTCGCGGACTCCTTGAGGATCTCGAAGAGCGCGTCGCCTTCGGCCCCCCCGGCTTCGATGGCCGCGGCCAGCAGGATGCCGACCGAGTCGGCCCCGCCGCCGTAACTGAGGTACGGCGTCCAGGCCGCCAGCCAGTCCAGGTCCGGATCGAACCCCTCCAGATCGCTGATCAGGTCGGTCAGCCACCGACTCCGGGCCTCGCGATGGACCGCGACGTTTCCGGGAGCGCGAAAGCCCTTGCGGTCATACTGGGTTTCGTAGGGCAGCCGGGTCAGCAGTTGCCAGGCCGCTTCGATCGCCCCGGCCAGCTTGGGAAACAGGACGGCAAAGATCCGTTGCCGGTCGGCCGCCGAAAGCTTTTCCATCAGGGCGATGGCGTTCCCCAGGGCCTGGTCCTGTTTGTCCCAGTTCTGGAAGGACTTGCCCTGGGCATTGCGGCCGAGCAGGGCCCGGCCGGCCTCGCACAGCTTGGCGGGGAGTTTCCCCATCGCCTGGATGACCTTGCTGGTCCAGTTCTTGATCTTGAACTTTTCCAGGCGTTTCTCGGCCTCTTCGTAGCGCAGCATGGCTCAGCCTCCCGCAAGCATGGCCAGACGGACAAACGCAACCCGACTGTCGGGCTTGAGGAACACCTGGGCGTCCAGGCTCTTCTGTTCCTGCTCATCGACAATCACCAGGTACAGGCCATCCTCGAACGCCTGCAAGGCGACGGCGATGGCCTCGTCCTCGCTGACGTCCTGCTTGAGGTTCTGACCGCCCGAGGTGATCTTGCCGCTGACCGTCCCCTTCTCGATGTCGTTGCTGGTCAGGGCGCGGAGCAGTTGTTTCTCGCGCTGCCGGTCGCGGAACGCCTGCACCTCGGCGCGGACGATGCGGGTCAGCAGGTCGCGCAGGGTGACGCTGCCGCCGTCGCCCAGCTCGGGCGGAAAGGGAATGGACCAGTCGGCGAACAGAGGTTTTTTCTTGCCAAGGGTCTTGCCGCTGATGGTGAGCATAAGGGGCCCCGCATTGGAGAGAGGAAAAGGTCGTGAACTCCCGGACTCACGACCCAACCGGGGCATTGTAAGCGAAGGCCACTGGTGCCGCCATGTCGGCAGCGAGGGACTCCAGACACAAGAAAGCCCCACCGCGCCCCAGGCTGTCGCCGCGGGCTGTAGCCCGCGCCCCAGGGTGTCAGCCCTGAGACGGCGACCAGCTGCCAGCGCATTTCTAATCGTTTGTCCAGGTAGCGGTGGCGCAATCACGAGATTTTCCCCTCGCGACACCAGCCTGGGCCGTGACCGTATGCTACGGTTGAGTAGCCGAGCCGGCCCTTCCCGGAACGGGATACCGTAGCCGCGCCGTCCTCGAAAGGATCTCCCTGATGGCTGCTCCAACAACTCCCGAGGAATTGCTGGACTTGCTCCGGCAGAGCAATCTGCTGTCCGAGAGCGATCTGGAGAATTGCCGGGCGCGGGCTGGCATGGCCCCCTCGGCCGAGAAACTGGCGGAAGAACTGGTCCGGGCCGGCTTGCTGACTCCGTTTCATTCGACCAACCTGATGCGTGGCCGCTGGCGCGGCTTCTTCCTGGGCAAGTATCGCTTGCTGGAGCAGCTGGGGGCCGGCGGCATGGGCCAGGTGTTCCTGGCGGCGCATCAGATGATGCGCCGGCTGGTGGCCCTCAAGGTGCTGACCCTGCGCCCCGGAGCCGACCCGTCGATGCTGCCGCGCTTCCAGCGCGAGGCCCGGGCCATGGCCGTGCTGGACCATCCCAACATCGTCCACGCCTACGATTGCGACCAGGACGAGAAGGTCCATTACATCGTGCTGGAATACGTCGATGGCATCAGCCTGAGCGACCTGGTCAAGCGACGGGGACCTCTGGCGGTGGAGCGGGCGGTCAACTACGTCTGGCAGGCCGCTCAGGGTCTGCAGCAGGCCCACGACTGCGGCATCGTCCACCGCGACATCAAGCCGGGCAACATCCTGGTGGACCGCCAGGGCGTCGTCAAGATCCTGGACATGGGCCTGGCCCGGCTGTTTCACGACCACGCCGACAACCTGACGCTGGAACACAACGCCGGCCGGGCCCTGGGCACGGCCGACTACCTGGCCCCCGAGCAGGTGGCCAACAGCCATGACGTCGATCCCCGCGCCGACATCTATTCGCTGGGGGCCTCGCTGTACTATCTGCTGATGGGCAAGGCCCCGTTCCAGGGGGCCACCGTCGCCCAGAAGCTGCTCCTGCACCAGCTGAAAGCGCCGCCGGCGCTGCGGGAAGTGCGCCGGAGGTCCCCGAGGGCCTGGTGGCAGTCATCACAAAGATGATGTCCAAGCTGCCCGAGGAGCGCTACCCGACGGCCCTGGCGGTTTGCGAGGCCCTGAAAGCCTGGACCGGTGCCGTCGAGTCCCCCTCCGAGGGGACCATCCCGGCACCCTGTCCCTACGTCAGCCAGCTGATCCAGCAGCAGATGCCCCAGCCCGGCCGCACCAAGACCACCACAGCGGTCCCGGTCCCCGCCGTCAGCCCCCGGGCGACCGTGATCACCCCGGTCGAAGCGCAGGCCGTTGGAGTACCGGCTTTAGCCGGTCCTGGGCAGCCAGGACCAGCTAAAGCCGGTACTCCAACGCCTGCCGGAGCGCACGCGGGCGTTCGAGCCTCGACGGTAACCCAAACGACACCGAAGGGGCCCGTTTCCCCCCCACCCTTGCCGGCACGCAGGCGCTCAGCTGACCGCCGGCCCATGGGGTCGGATCGGTTGGGCGAGACGCCCATCGCCGGCTCGACGCACCACACCGACACGGAATCCCTGGGCCAGGGGTCCACGGGGCCGAACCCGGGAGGCGCCAGGGCCCCGGGGACATCCAGACCGGCCCCGCCGCCGCCTCTGCCGGCGGGCACGACTGAAGCCCTCTTTGGCAACTGGACAACCGAACTGCATCCCCAGGACACCAAGGTACACTGGCAGCGCCGCTGGTGGTCGCTGGTGATGGTCGCCGGCATGCTGGTGGTCGGCGGCGTCCTGGGCGTGGCCGGCAACCTGTTCCTCCAGGGGTCCAGCCGCGGCGACCCGGGCCGGCCGCTGACTCCCGCCGAGGCCAGTAACTACGTGGACCAGCTGCGCACCGTGGAACTGCGCAGTGCGCTCGATCGGCACCACGCGGGGAGGCCAGCCGGTGATCTGGCTCAATTCCGAGGCCGACTGGAAGACGCGCGGCAACTTCAGCGTCCTGCTCGATGCGCCGGCCCTGGAGAAATTGGGTCAGGAGGGGGTCGAGGACTTCTTCGCGTACTTCAAGGATCGCAAGATCCGTGTGACCGGCACCATCCAGCTGTACAAGGATCGGTCGCTCAAACAGAGCCGGCTGCAAATGACCATCGAGGACCCGGCCAACGTCCAGACCGTGGAATAATGGAGCCGCTTGCGGCTTCGTGGTCCATCTCGCAAATACGTGCAGGGTTCCGGATGCCGAGGCAGACCGGGCTCAACAGGGTGGTGAGGCAGGCGTGGCAGCCCTGGCGGCAGCCTCCCGCCTCGCCAAGCGTTGCAGCAGGTCGAACAGGTCGTCCTTGGTGAACTTCCAGTCGAACGGCTTGGGTTGGCTGTTCGTCAGCTCCTCGTACAGCCTTATCCTCAGTTCCAGCTCTTGTAAGTCCACAGAATCGTTCGGCATGAGAACCTTCCGTTGCAGCATCGAGAAGTACACTTCGACCTGGTTGAGCCAGCCGGCGTTGACCGGCAAATGTACCAGGACGGCGTTGGGGTACGCCTTGCTCATCCTCTGCACCGAGGCCGCGCCGCGGTGCGACGAGCCGTTGTCCACCACCCAGAACACCCGACTGCGCAGCATCGGTTCGTCCGCACGGGGTGCGGTATTCGGGGTGCTCCATCACTTGCTCGACCAAGCGTCCGAACGGCTCGATGCCGGTCCTGGCTTCGCAGCGACCCATGACCAGCCCGCGCTGCACGTCCCACGCCGCCAGGTATTGCAACGCCCCGCCGCGCTTGGACTTCGCCGCCGAAGCGCAGGCCGGCCTGCCGGCCGGAGCGCACGCAGGCGTGCGGGGGCGGCCCGGACCTGACGGCAGCGTCGGATCTTCACGAACACGTGCCTGGATACTGGTCTTCTCGTCGCTGCTGCTGAGCAGGCGATGGACACGATAACAGCCCTGTCAAGGGGGGAAAAGACCGGCTTGCGGCCTCGTCCTTGGGCATCTTCAAGGGTATACTGACCCTCAGCCCAGCGTTGCCGCCAACGGCGGACGCCGCTTTGGTGAAGGTCGAGTTGAGCGCCCGCCGCCACGTTGGTGATGCAGGGGTCCTCGTGCAGGAGCAAGACCAGTCAGGCGCGTTGTTGCAGATGCGCCGCTGCCGTGCGAGCCCGGGCCAAACACCGGGCGCCGGCGAGGAACTCTTCAGGGAACGTCGGGCGATGCTGTGGCGGAGGTCCGTACGTGAGGCTGCTCCGATGGCGACCGTTCCTTTCCTTTTCGGCGACGATGCGCTCACCGTAGGCGGCTTCCCCACGTACGGCAACCCTACGTGTATTTGCGAGATGGACCACTTAGTCTCTCGGATTCGCACCCGCTGTCAACCCGGCGTTTTTTTTGCCCGGAGTCAACGTGCGGACGCAACAGTGGCATTGACACCGGCACAATTATGGCCAAGACTGAATCCTGGGGAATTCTGTAAATGGGGGTGGATCGGGGTTCGTAACCGGAGGATGGGATGGCCGCGCAACTCGTGGTGACTCTGGGCCCGGACCAGGGCCGCTGCTTCCCTCTGGAGCCGGGAAAGCCCTTGCACGTGGGGCGGAGCCTGACAACCAGCACGCGCCTGACCGACGCCACCGTGTCCCGGCTGCACTGCGAAATCGCCTTCGACGGCACCAAGGCGATCCTGATCAATCGCAGCGTGCATGGCACCTGGGTCAACCGCCAGCGCGTCGAGCGCCATGAGCTGCAGTCCGGCGACCTGGTCCGCCTCGGTTCCACCGAGCTGCGCTACGAGACGCTCGCTCCCGCCAACAAATCGACCTTCCCTTCCGAAGAGAAGGAGGATTCAGCCCAGGGCCAGTATCCGTTCCTGGCTCCCCCGGTCGAGTCGGGCGAACTGGGCCAGCTGGCCAACTACCGCGTCCTGAAACTGCTCGGCGAGGGCGGCATGGGCCTGGTCTTTCTCGCCGAGGACATCTATCTGCAGCGGCAGGTGGCCCTGAAGGTCCTCAAGCCGGACGTCAGCCGGGACCTTTCCCAGCGGCAGCGCTTCCTCCGCGAGGCCCGGCTCATGGCCCAGCTGCGGCACGAGAACGTGGTCACGGTCTACCAGGTCGGGCAGGATCGCGACCTGCCGTTCCTGGCCATGGAATACCTGGTCGGCAATCCGCTGGAGGACTGGCTGGACCAGAGTCAGCTGCTGCCGCTCTCCTGGGTGATCCACGTGAGCAAGGAAGTGGCCAAGGGGCTGTCGGCCGCCCACCAGCGCAATTTCATCCACCGCGACATCAAGCCGGGCAACATCTTCCTGGTGCTGGACAATGACGTGACCGTGACCGCTCCGGTGGGCAGCGCCGCGCCGTCGCTGCCACCGGTGAAGCTGCTCGACTTCGGCCTGGCCCGTCCGCTCCAGGACACCAGCAACCTGACCGCCAACGGCTACGTGGTCGGCACGCCGTATTACATGGCCCCGGAGCAGGCCCAGGGCGATCCGCTGGATACGCGCTGCGACCTGTTCAGCCTGGGCTGTGTGATGTACCAGATGTGTACCCAGCAGAAGCCTTTCGACGGCGCGGACACCCTGGCCATCCTCTCCTCCCTGGTCCGCGACGAGCCCAGACCCATCGATCAGCTGAACCGCCAGATGCCGGCTTCGCTCATCCGATTGATCCACCAGCTCATGTCCAAGAATCGGGAGGATCGGCCGGCCAGCAGCGCCGAGGTGGTCGAGGCCCTGCTCGCCATTGAGCGCGAAGTGGAACAGCAGAAAACAGAACGAGCCGGGAAATGATTCCCGGCTCGGGGAAGGGCGATTCAAGAACAGGGAGGGCCCGTGCTACGGGTTTGGCTGGGTTGGATTGGTCGGTTTGGGGTTCACGGGGATTTGCTCCGGGCTGGGGGTGATGATCTGGGGCGTCCCGGAGAACGGGATCCCCGGACCACCCGGGTAGCCCGGAGCAGCTCCAGGCCCCATCGCCAGGCCCGGACCCGGTCCAGGGCCGGGGTGGGGGATGGGGGTCACCGGCGGCGGCAATTCGACGCAATCGCAGTTCCCCGTGACCACCTGGCAACCGGTCAGCCCCCCAAGGAGGCCCGCGGCAGCGAACACCAGCAACAGACGCTTCATGGCTTCCTTCCCTTTCCTCTCCGGGTCAGCGGATCCCGGCCTGCATTCGCTTTCTTGTCAGGACTTCCCGGCCTGGCCATCCTTGCAGGCTTGGTTCCTTCAACACTCGTATCATCGACTGGCGGGAGGAAGCACTTGACCCGATCCGGAGAAACCGGGTAAGCATCATCAAGGAAACAAGCGCCGACCGCCGGGCAAGCGGCACAACCGGGGGAACCGGCAAAGTCGCCCAAGAGGAGGACGTTTCACCAATGGACGCCATCATCCTGGCCGCGGGGCTCGGGACTCGTCTCCGCCCCCACACGCTCCAGACCCCCAAACCCCTGCTGCCCGTGCAGGGCCGGCCCATCCTCGACTGGACGCTGGCCGCTCTTCCCCCAGTGGTCGATCGGGTGCTGGTGGTCACGCACTACCTGGCCGAGCAGTTCCAGACCTACCTCAGCCGGCAGAGTTGTCAGCCGGTCTGGGAAACGGTCCATCAGGAGCAACCGCGCGGCACCGGCGACGCGCTCCGCAGCTGCCGGAGCCGGCTGCGTTCCGAGACGTTCCTGGTCCTCAATGGCGACGACCTCTACGGAGCGGCCGACCTCGCCGCCCTGAGTGCTTGCCCGGCGGGGTTGCTCGTTCAGCCGGTCAGCGAGCCCGAGCGCTTCGGGATTGCTTTCCGCCGATCGGATGGCGCGCTGGAAAGGCTCGTGGAAAAACCCACCGGTCTGACGCCGCCGCAGCTGGCCAACGCGGGAGCCTACGTCTTTCCGCGCGACGTTTTCGGCATCGAGCTAACGCTCTCGACCCGCGGCGAATATGAGATCACCGATTACGTCACCGCCCTGGCCCGGCAGCGGCGGGTGGAGGTGGTGCAGGCGCGCTTCTGGCTGCCGATTGGCACCATCGAGGTGTGGCAGGCGGCGCAGTCGATGGACCTGGGGGCCATGAAATAACACCTGGGGCGATGCCCCAGGCTATCGTGTTGCGCCCCTTCGGGGCTATTGGTCTTCCGCCCCGAAGGGGCGCAACACGATAGCCTGGGGCATCGCCCTGGGTAAAGGGTGCCCTGGCCACCTGGGGCGATGCCCCAGGCTATCGTGTTGCGCCCCTTCGGGGCTTGTTGTCTTCGCCCCGAAGGGGCGCAACACGATAGCCTGGGGCATCGCCCCAGGGAGGGAGAACGCCCCATTTACCGCTTTTGCAGCAACCCCCGATTCCCTGGAAGAGTCCTTGTTTTCGCTACAGCCCGTCGGTTGGCCGGGCCGATCTGTAACAGAGATGCGACACCTGGGAAGCTTGCACGTCCGGATCGGGTATCCGCTTGCGGGTGCGGGGGAGAGAGCGAGCATGTACAAGCTGCTGGGCCGGCTGGCCGTCAATCACCCCTGGCTGATCTGCGCCAGCTGGGTTGTCCTGGCGCTGGTGGTTGTCCGGACAGCGCCAAACTGGGACCGCAACTCCCAGGACGATGACATTCGCTTTCTGCCGGCCCGCTGCGACAGCGTTCGCGGCTATCAGCTGCTCCAGAAGGCGTTTCCCCAGGACGTCTTCGCCAGCCGGCTGATCCTGGCCCTGGAGCGCACCCCGCCCCGGCTCAGCGAGGCCGACCTGGCCTTGGTGGATGCCATCGTCGCGGACCTGGAGACGCTCCGCCGGCAAGAGCCCACGCTCGGTCTGAACAAGATCACCAGCTACCGCGACCCGTTCCTGGGCAAACGGCTGCTCAGCGCCGACGGCCAGTGTACCCTGATCTCCGTGGCCCTGGCCTCGCCCTACCTGGCCCTGCAAACGCGCACCGCCGTGGACCGGGCCGAGCAGGTCGCCCGGGCACGCCTGGCCCGGGCCGAGGGACATCCGCCTCGGTTGTACGTCACCGGACCCGCCGGCATCGGCAAGGACCTGATCGAGGCCACGGCCAACTGCCTGGAAAGCACCACCCTGGCCACCGTGGTGCTGGTCGTGGCCATCCTGCTGCTTGTCTACCGTGCGCCCCTCCTGGCCCTGGTGCCGCTGCTCACCATCGCCGTCTCAGTCCTGGTCGCCCTCAAGCTGCTGGCCCTTTGCACGCTCATTCCCGGCTTCCATCTGATGAACGTCAGCCAGGTGTTCGCCGTGGTGATGCTCTACGGGGCCGGCACCGACTACTGCCTGTTCCTGATCAGCCGTTACCGGGAAGAACTGGCCGAGGGTCACGACCGCGACGTGGCCCTGGTGCGCGGCGTCAAGGGAGTCGGCGGGGCGCTGGTGGCCAGCGGCGGAACGGTGATCTGCGGCCTGGGGCTGATGCTGCTGGCCGAGTTTGCCAAGGTGCGTTGTGGCGGCCCGGCCATCGCCATCAGCCTGTGCGTTGCCCTGGCGGCCTCGCTGACCCTGGCCCCGGCCCTGCTCCGCATCCTGGGACCAGCCGTGTTCTGGCCGGGTGGGGCGCCGCTGCCGGGATCGCGGCAGCAGTCCAGTCTGTGGGCATGCCTGAGCGACCAGGTGCTGAAGCGCCCCCTGCTGATCTGGGCGCTGTCGGTGGCCGTGCTGCTGCCCCTGGCCCTGATCGGTTTCCAGGTCCAGCCCAGTTACAAGGCCACGGGCGAGCTGAACGCCTCCGCTGGCAGCGTTGCCGGACTGGCCAGGATCCAGCGGCACTTCAATCCCGGAGAGGTCGGGCCGGTCACGGTCCTGCTGCAAGCCGACACTGACTGGAACAGCCCCGACGGCCGGGCCGTCATCAAGGAGCTGAGCCGGGGCTTTGGCTTCCTTGACGGCGTGGTCGAGGTCCGCAGCCTGACCCAGCCGCTGGGAACACCGCTGGCGGAAACAACAGCCACCGCGGCCACCGATGCGGCGACCGGGATCTGGCAATCCGTCGTCCGCGGCCTCAACGACCAGGTCAACCGGGCCGCTTACGCTCACTACGTCGCCCCGGTGGAGGAGAACGGCAGCACCCGTTACGTCACCCGGCTCGACGTGGTCCTGACGACCGACCCGTTCGATCCGCGCAGCGTGGCCCCGCTGGAGGTGATCCAGCTGTGGCTGAAGGAACGCCTGCCGGAGCGGGCCCGGCAGCTGGGCGATCTCCAGGCCGAGTGCTACGGCGTGACCGTCAATGCCCGCGACCTGGCCGAGGTGACCGAGAGCGACCGGACGCGGATCAACACCCTGGTGCTGGCGGCGATCTTTCTGATCTTGCTGGTCCTGGTGCGCAAACCCTGGCTGGCGGGCTACTTGCTGGTCACGGTGCTGTTCAGCTATTACGCCACCCTGGGAGCCACCACGCTAATGGCCCACTTCTGGAGCGGCCGGCCGATCGGCGAGGTGGACTGGCGCGTGCCGTTCTTCCTGTTCACCATCCTGGTGGCGGTTGGAGAGGACTACAACATCCTGCTGGTCACGCGGGCGCTGAAGGAATGCCGGCGGCGGGGCTGGCGCGAGGGCATGCGGCAAGCGCTGCTGCACACCGGCGGCACCATTACCTCGTGCGGCGTGATCATGGCCGGCACATTCGCGACGCTGATCCTGGCCGGATTGAACACGCTGGTGCAGATCGGCTTCGCCCTGGCCTTCGGCATCCTGCTGGACACGTTCGTGGTTCGCCCCTTCCTGGTTCCGGCCATGATGGTCCTGGTCTGGCAAGATCAGCAGCCGGAAAAGCCCAGGCCGGCGCCGCGGCGAATCCGCGAGGAGGAGGAAGAGATCATGGGGTTCCGCCGGGTGGCGTGAGATGGGGAACACGGCGAGCGGCGCGGCGTGAGCCCGCCGGTGAAGAGTTTCACCGGCGGGCTGACGCCGCGCCGCTCGCCAGGAAGGTGCGATTACTTCTTCTTCCCACCCTGTGGAGCAGGGGCAGTCCCGCTCTTGGCAGCGGTTTCCTTGGCATTCAGGGCACGGGCCAGCTGAGACTTCTTGCGTGCGGCCAGGTTGGGGTGGATGATCTTCTTGGCAGCCGCCTTGTCCAGCCGCTTGGCCGCCTTGTTGTATTCCTCGCGGAGCTTCTCGATCGGACCCGGCAGCGCGTCGCTGAACTCCTTCAGCTGGATCTTGACGTCCTTCTTGACGGAACGGTTGTGCTTGCGCCGCTTCAGGCTTTTGCGAAGGTTCTTCTTCGCGCTCTTGGTATGGGGCATCGATTCCCTCTCCCGCTGACTTCTCGACCAGGTCGGTTCGGTAAAAAGGGAATTATAACCGATCTGCCTCCGCCGGCAAGGGCGCTGTCGAGGTCCTTGCCGGCGAAGGGTCCCGCTGTCACTTGTCGCGAGCCGGGGGTTCATTGATCTTCTCGGCTGGCTTCTCCTCCGGCGGTGGTGGTGGGAAGATCGGAATGCCCATCTTGGCCAGGACACTGCGCACGCAGCTGCCGGCAATCTCCGGCGGCACCAGCGGACGAACCTGGTACGGCGAGTAATACTGCACGACGGCGTGATAGCAGCCTTTCTCCCGGATGCCGATCACGGCTCCAGGGGGAAAGGCTCCAGGCCCATCGAAGCCGAAGGGCCCAGGTCCGAAGCCATCAGGCCCTCCTGGAAACGGTCCGCCGGGAGGCACAACACCGCCGGGAGGCACAAGACCCCCGGGAGGCATGATCCCGCCTGGCAGAACGCCACCGGGGAGAGCGCCCTCTGGCAGAAGGCCTCCGGGTCCCGGGCCTCCGGGCAGGGTTGGCACGGCCGCTCCCGGCGGAACAGAGGCCGCGGGTTGGGCGTTCCCCGCTGGCGTTGTCGCCGGCTGGGCTGACAGAGGCCGGCCGACGGGCGGCGGCCCCGGAATCGGCTCGGCCTTCGGGGAAGGCTGAGCGGGAGCCTGGGGCGGGCTGGGAAGCACTTTGATCGTTTCGGGTTGGCTGGATTGCGCGAAAACCATTGCGCCCGACCCGCAGAGCAGAGCCAGGGACAGGGCGGCCGGTCCCATCATCCGGTACATCAAGGCGTCCTCCATTCAAGCGTGCAGGATCGATCCGGTCCCGGCTGGTTGTCAGCTACCTTCGGCCGGTCCCTCCATTCTCTTACCACAGTTCTTCCGGGGCCGATGCCCGTTGCCGCGTCGCATCGCGCGGATTTGCTTTTTTCTGTTTGCTGGATCCGTCCGAATTGCTGCACCTGTTACCATCCGCCGTGTCAAGACTTTCTGGCACGGATTGCCTGGCCGAGGACGTTTTTCTTTCAAGTGAGGTCTAATTGTTTCGACTGTGCCGACCTTCTTCAGCAGCGCTGGCGGAGTGCTTGAACGGAAGAGAGGCAATTGTCCAACCACAAGCAACAGACCGTGGAAAACGCGCGTCGATCCACCGCTTCCGCGCGAATTGTACGTTTCCCTCTTGCAGCGCGACCGGTCCTGTTGCAAGTTTCTCCTGTTCAGAAACAATTAGTTTCGCTCAAGAAACTAATCGCGAACCCAACGTAAGACCTCATTCCGATAGCAAACGGGAACCAACCGATGAATAAGATCCTGACGGCAGGCGCAATGGCACTGCTTCTGACGGCGACCGTTCAGCAGCCGGTGCAGGCCTGGAGCAAATATAACATTGGCGTTGGCTTCAACTTCGGCTGGGAAGGCGGCGGCAACAACGTGCTGTGGGGCATGTACAAAGGGCAGAACCTCCCCGGATACGAAGGGGACCATCGTCATCACCCCCTGCTGGCCCGGCGGTACGGTTACGGTGGCTACGGCGGCTACGGCGGCTACGGCGGCTATGGCTACTACCCACCCGCCTCCGCCGGTCACCCCGGAATGGATTCCATGGCTCCCCCCGCTCAGGGGGCCGAGCCGCCGCTGGCCCCGGACGGCGGCCCGGAGAAAGTGGCGCCGCCAACTCCCGTCACGCCGGCCAGCTACAACACTTACCCGACGATGGGGTATTACCCGGGTTACTCCGCGTACCCGGCCTATCCCGCGTATCCGATGTCGTTCCCGTATCCGGCCTATCCCCAGATGCCGTACCCGGCATATCCGGGCTACCCGACCTACCCCGGCTACTACGGGCAATAACCTCCGGTTTGTTCGGTTGTACTTCCGACCCGCTTGCTTCCTTGCCTCCGGTTAGCAAGCGGGTTTTTTTGTTGGTGTCATCGCCCCGGGCCGGACTCATGCCAGGGACGGGCCGCGGACCAGGTCAGGAACAACTTGAGCAGAAAACTCCGGATTGCGGAAAAAGGTCCGCAGGTCGGTGGAATCCAGCGCTTTCCTGGAGAAGTTTACCGGAACCGCAATCCGAACGTTTGCCGCAAGCTCGTTCATCGGGAATGCTAGGAGTGTTACCCACCAGGAGTCCCTTCGGGGAGATTCTTGCTGGGCCAACCCGTAACGAGAAACCGGAACTGGAGAGGCAAACGAATGAAGAAGCTGATGACGATGGGCTTGCTGGCAGCCCTGATCGCGGTTACCAGCGCTGGACCAACTCACGCCTGGAGCAAGTTCAACTGGGGCGCTGGCTTCAACGTCGGCTGGGAAGGAGGCGGCAACTCCGCCTTCTGGGGCCTGATCAAGGGCGAAAACAGCCCGTACGCGGGGATCTCGCCCCCGTGCTACGGCGGCGTGTCCATGCCGGCGTACACCCCGTCCATGGGAGGTGTTCCGAGCATGCCCAGCCCCGAAAAGATCTCCCCGCCCACGCCGCTGAAGCCGGCCAGCTACAGCGCGCCCCAGCAACCAGAAGCGGTCTACCAGCAGCCGGCCGCGGACTCCGGATATGCCGCGCCGTCTTACTGGTATGATCGGTAAACGGAGGGAAGCGTCCGGATGCGAGCCGTCTGTTCTCTTCCCAGAGGGAACAGACGGTTTTTTGTTGGAGAGGGAGAAGCACGCCCGGAGGGATTTGAACCCCCAACCTGCGGTTCCGAAGACCGCTGCTCTATCCAGTTGAGCTACGGGCGCAAGTCACGTCCGAAGGAACGTTTGGCCAGCCGCTTTGGGTTTGGTTACTCTAGCACTTCTCTCGTCGGTTCGCAATGGTCCTGTCATCCCTTCCCCTCCTTTCCGTCCGCTCCCAGCACGCGCACCGTTTCGCGGACCACCATCAAATCCTCGCGCGTTTGCAGCACCAGGATTCGGCCCGGCGATTCCCGTGTTGCAACGTCGCTATCGGGGCGGCGCTGCTGGTTGGCCTCCTGGTCCAGGTGCAGTCCCAGGTGTTCTAGCCCCTCACAGGTGCGCCGGCGAACCGGGGCCGAGTTTTCGCCGATGCCGGCCGTGAACACCAGGCAGTCGATCCCTCCCAGCACGGCGGCCATCGCACCAATGGTCTTGCGGAGGCAATGCACGAACACGTCGAGTGCCAGCCGGGCGCGCTCTTGCCCCGCGTCGGCCGCCTCTTGCAGCTGGCGCATGTCGTTGGACAGACCGGAGATGCCGAGCAAGCCGGATTCGCGGTTCAGCACCCGGTCCAGGTCGTCGGCCGAGAGACCGTGGTGCCGCAGGACGTGGATCAGCAGGCCCGGATCGACCGAGCCGCTGCGCGTGCCCATCACCAGGCCGTCCAGCGGCGTGTAGCCCATCGAGGTGTCAACGCAGGTGCCTTTGCGGACCGCGGAGACGGAGCAGCCCTGGCCCAGGTGGCAGATCACCAGCCGGAGGTCCTGCCGGCCTGGGAGTGCGAGGCTCCCGCCGAGCAGCTGCGCCGCCCGGCCGGTGCAGTAAGCGTGGCTCAGGCCATGAAAGCCGTAGCGGCGCAGGCCCCAGTCCTCGGTCCACTGGTGGGGCACCGCGTAGGTCCGCGCAGCTGCAGGCAAGGTCCGGTGAAAGGCCGTGTCGAAGACCGCGACCTGCGGAACGTCCGGCCAGACGTGCTCGGTGGCCTCGATCCCCTCCAGGTTGATCGGGTTGTGCAGCGGGGCCAGCTCGCACAGCTGCTTCAGTCCCTTCTTGACCTCGTCGGTGATCCGGACGCCGGCCTGGTAGAGCGTGCCGCCGTGGACCACCCGATGGCCGATGGCGGCCACCTCGGCGCGGTTCCGCAGCAGAGGGGGGTTGCCTTCCTCCAGTTGCCGCAGCGTCTGCTGCACGGCCTCGCGCGGGCTGGTGCCCACAAGGGGAGCGGACCAGCTGTCGCTGCCGCGATGGAACTGGATGCGTGCGGGGTGGGCGGACCAATCCGCCTGCCCGGAGAAAAGCACCTGTTCCGACGCGGACTCGACGAGGCTGAACTTGACGGTGCTGGACCCCGTGTTGAGTACGAGAACTTGCACGGCTTTTCCTCCTCTGGTAAAGGCCCCCTATCCGATCGGCTTTTTCTTCCGATAATGTCCCTGGCCACAGTCCGGGGCGATTCGCCCCGCTTGTTACCACCATCTATAGAGAAAGGGCCTTGGCATGGCAGAGATGAAGGGACCGGAAGAACAGGGACAGCCACAGCAGCAAGCGGAAGTCGTGCTCAACGAGAAGGGCGCTCATGCCGCCTACGCCAACTTCGCTCGGGTGACCGCCACCCCCGAGGAGGTGATCATCGACCTGGCGCTCAATCCCAACCCCTTCCTGGCGGGCAAGCAGGAAGTGAACGTCAGCCAGCGGCTGATCATGAACTTCTACACGGCCAAGCGTTTGCTCAGCGCCCTGGCCATGACCCTGCAACGCCACGAGGCCACGTTCGGCGTCATCGAGCTGGACGTTCGCCGGCGGGCCAACCAGCCGGGCTCGGTCACCTCGGGGCCACCCCGCTGAACCCCGCTCTGTAGGGAACGCCCTCCGTGGCGTTCCGGTCCCTGACGGAACGCCACGGAGTTCCGGCTCTGTAGGGAACGCCCTCCGTGGCGTTCCGCTTTGGACCGGAACGCCACGGAGGGCGTTCCCTACAGAAATAACTGTTGCATTCCCTGCTGGCCTGGGCCACAATGACAATGCTGCCGATTATTCCTACCTGCTTTCCCCCGGCGAGCGGCGCGGCGTCAGCCCGCCGGTGCCAAGCCCCGGGGCGGACGGACACACTTTTGGGGGGTAAATTCATGACGACCTCGCGCTGGCCGGCCCTGCTGGCCCTGGCGGTGCTGTGCGGCCTGGGCGGCCCTCTCCGGGCCGGCGATCTCTACTCCGACAAGGATGCTCCCAGGCTCGATCCGGCCATCCTGCCCAAACCCGCCGACATTCAGTCCCTGGCGATCCAGCCCACCTCGATCAAGCTCAAGGGGATCGATGACGCCCAGCAACTGGTGCTGACCGCCACCCTCGTGGGCGGCCGGATCCAGGACCTCAGCAGCACGGCCGGCTACGCTGCCGGCAACGGCAAGGTGGCCCGCGTCACCAGCGCCGGCCGGGTGGTGCCGCTGAGCAATGGCTCGACCGAGGTCAGCGTCACCTTCGGCGACAAGGTGGTCAAGGTGCCGGTCGTCGTGGAAGCGTGCGACGTCCACCTGCCGATCAACTTCGGCAACCAGATCGTGCCGATCTTCACCAAGCTGGGCTGCAACTCGGGCGGCTGTCATGGCAAGGCCAGCGGCCAGAACGGCTTCAAGCTGTCGCTGTTGGGTTTCGATCCGGACCTGGACTACAACGCCCTGGTCAAGGAGGCACGCGGCCGACGGCTGTTCCCCGCCGCGCCCGAGAACAGTCTGCTGCTGACCAAGGCCGCCGGCCTGGTGGCGCACGGCGGCGGCAAGAAAATGGAAGTCGGCTCCGACGAATGGCGGCTGATCCGCCGCTGGATCGTCGCCGGCATGCCCGTGGGCCAGCCGAGCGACCCGGTGGTCACCCGCATCAGCATTTATCCCGAGCATCGCATCCTGAGCAGGCAGAACCGGCAGCAAATCGCGGTCTATGCGCACTACAGCGATGGGTGCATTGAAGACATCACCCGCCGGACCCAGTACGAGAGCAACGAGCCGGAGATCGCCCAGGTCGATCCCTCCGGCCTGGTTTACACGCTGGCCCAGAGCGGCGAGGCCGCCGTCATGGCTCGGTATCAGGGCCAGGTCGCCACGTTCCGCGCCACGGTCCCCCTGGGGGTCACAACGCCCAACTGGAAGTTTGAACCGCAGACCGTGGTGGACACGCTCACCTCGGCCAAGTGGAAGGCTCTGGGACTGGTTCCCTCGGGGCTGTGTTCCGACGAGCAGTTCATTCGCCGGGTGATGCTGGACCTGACGGGCGGCCTGCCGACGCCGGCCCAGGTGCAGGGGTTTGTCGCCGACAAGGACCCGCGGAAACGCGATCGGCTGATCGACAACCTGCTGGAGAGCAACGAATACAGCTATTACTTCGCCGGCAAGTGGGCCGACGTCCTGCGTGTCAAGCGCCGGGGGCAGCCGGCCCGGGCTCGCGGCACCTTCGCCTTCCATGAGTGGATTCGCGACAGCATCGCCCGCAACAAGCCCTATGACCAGTTTGTCCGCGAGGTCCTCGGGGCCTGCGGCGACGAGATCACCAGCCCGCCGACCGTCTGGTACAAGGAGTTGACCACTCCCGAGCAGTTCGTGGACGACACCGCCCAGGTCTTCCTCGGTCTGCGGCTGGCCTGCGCTCAGTGCCACCACCATCCCTACGAGAAGTACAGCCAGGACGACTACTGGGGCTTTGCCGCCTACTTTGGCCGGGTGGGCCGCAAGAACCACGTCGTGCCCGGCGAGTTCTTCCAGAACCAACCGGTGCAGCGGCAGATGATCTACTCCCGCTCGTCGGGCAACGTGATCAACAAGCGCACCAATCAGCCGGCGGTGATGAAGCCGCTGGACGGCGAGCCGGTCAAGATCGGCTCTGACGAGGATCCGCGCCAGAAGCTGGTGGACTGGATGGTCGATCCGAAGAACCCGTTCTTCGCCCGCGCGGTGGCCAACCGCTACTGGGCCCACTTCTTCGGCCGGGGCCTGGTCGATCCGCTGGATGACATGCGCGTCACCAACCCGCCCAGCAATCCGGAGTTGCTGGACACCCTGGCCAAGGACCTGGTCGATAGCAAGTACGACCTCAAGCACCTGATCCGCCTGATCGTCAAGAGCCGGACCTATCAGCTGAGTGCCGTGCCCAACGAGTTCAACAAGCACGACAAGCAGAACTACGCCCGGTTCTACCCCCGGCGGATGAGCGCCGAGGTGCTGCTGGACGCGGTCAACCAGGTGACCAACAGCCCGACCCAGTTCGGCGGTCTGCCGGCCGACAAGCTGGCGCCGCACAAGGCGATCATGCTGCCGGACGAGTCGTTCCAGTCGTACTTCCTGGACGTGTTCGGCCGGCCGCAGCGCATCAGCGCCTGCGAGTGCGAGCGCGTCAGCGAGGCCAACCTGGCCCAGGCGCTGCACTTGCTCAACTCCGAGGAGATCCAGGGCAAGCTGACCCGGACGAGCGGCCGGGCCGACGCCCTGGCCAAGGACCCCCGTCCCGACGTCGAGAAGATCGACGAGCTGTTCCTGTGGGCGCTGGCCCGCAAACCCACGCCGGCCCAGCAGCAGCTGGCCCTGGCTCAGATTGAAAAGCACGACAAGAACAAGAAGCTGGCCTACGAGAACATCCTCTGGGCGCTGCTGAACACCAAGGAGTTCGTGTTCAATCAGTAAACACGGAACTCACCACAGAGGACACGGAGGACACAGAACACTAATCCACGCTAATCCACGCTAATCAGAATGCAGGTTGCCTTCCTTCGATTAGCGCAGATTACGCGCCGATTAGCGTTCCTTTGTTGTCTTCTCGGCGTCCTCTGTGGTGAGTTCTTCCCTTCTTGCGCACCGCGCAGTCCTTGCGCCATTTCCGCTCCGGCAAAAGAGTTTTTTTCTCTGCAGTGCCGCCTCTCGGGAAGACGACGGGTAAATTAGGGGAGCCTCAGCGTGGGAGGGCTTTTGGCAGGCAAGGCTCCGAGGCGAGACTGCGTCGGGAGATGAGCCAACCGTGGAGCGGTGCGGAGAGATGAACACCCCTGAGACGTTGCCGGTCGGGAACAAGGGAAGCGGACGCTGGTGGGTCCTTCTCCTTCTTGCGGGTTGCTTTCTCGCCGCCTGGACTGCCGGGTCGTTTTCCCTTCGCTCTCTCTGGCCGGCTTCTGGCGGTGATTGGAGCCGGTTCGAGTCCGGGCAGAACACGCCCGATTCCGATGGTCCTTTTGAGGTCGGCGATCCGCGCCAGCTGCGGACACAGTTACTGAGCAAGCTGGGGGTCTCCGCCTGGCACGCGGCCGGGCACCTGGGACGCGGGGTCAAGGTGGCCATCCTGGACAGCGGCTTCTGCGGCTATCGGGCCTACCTGGGCAAGGTGCTGCCGGCCCGGGTGAGCGTGCGCTCCTTCCGCGCCGATGGCAACCTGGAGGCCCGCGACAGCCAGCATGGGGTCCTTTGTGGCGAGGTGATTCACGCCCTGGCACCGGAGGCGGAACTGCTGCTGGCCAACTGGGAGAGCGATCGGCCGGAGCAATTCCTCGAAGCGGTCCGCTGGGCGAAAAGTCAGGGAGCGCGGATCATTTCTTGCTCGGTGATCATGCCTTGCTGGAGCGACGGCGAGGGAGCGGGCGAGGTCCACCAGAACCTGACGCAACTGCTCGGGAAAGGGGACGCAAGCCAGGACATGCTGATGTTCGCCAGTGCCGGCAACACGGCGCAGCGGCACTGGGGCGGCGTCTTCCGCGACGGTGGCGATGGTCTGCACGTCTGGGCCCCGGGACAGAAGGAGAACGCGATCACTCCCTGGGGTGGCGAGCGCGTTTCCGTGGAGCTGTGCTGGCAGCCCGGCGCCCGCTACGAGCTGCAAGTCGAGGACGTCACGGCCCGGCGCTCGCCGGGCTCCCGCAGCACCCGGTTCGGGCCCGATCGCAGTTACTGTGTCGTCCGGTTCTATCCCCAGGCCGGGCACTCCTACACCGTCAAGGTCAAACGGCTGGACTGGCCAGACGAGCCCGCGCCCTCCGTCCAGGCACGCAGGATCGCTTTCACCTGGTGATCCTGGGTGGCGGGTTGCAGTTCGCGACCCGGCCGGGCAGCGTGCCCTTCCCGGCCGACGGTCCGGAGGTGATTGCAGTCGGAGCAGTGAACCACGAGGGCCGCCGCTGCGGCTACAGTTCGTGCGGTCCCAATTCCAGCCAGCCCAAGCCGGATTTCGTGGCCCCGATCCCCTTCCCAAGTCTGTGGCGGACACGCCCCTTCACGGGGACCTCCGCCGCCGCCCCCCAGGCCGCCGGTCTGGCCGCACTGCTCTGGTCACGCTCGCCGCAGTGGAGCGCTGGTCAGGTCCGCGAGGCCCTGCGCTCAGCCGTGCAACGGCTGGGCAAGGGCGAGCATAACCTGGAAACGGGATTTGGACTGATCCACCTGCCTCAATAAATCCGCAATCCGAAATCCGGCTGTGTCCTTCACCCCAAGCCCACCGGCAAGACCGCCTTGATCCTCAGCGATTGGCTATCGCATCGGCCAGAACATCGACCAATGCAGGCCGTGGATTGTCAAAGCGAGAACGATAAGGGTCACGCTGAAGAGTATCAACGAGACAAACTTGCTCCACAGAGTCCATGCGAGACGGAGCGCAACATAAGCCAATACCGGGGCAGAAAACGCAAATGGAGCATTGGCGACGAAAAGCCAATAAAGGGCGCCGTGTCCCGGAAGGGCACAGAAGTCATGCTGCTGCCACCGAATCCACGTGAGACGCCAATCCGGAACTTGCAAGATCAACAACAGGCAGATGCCACTTGCTGCGAAGGAAAGGACCCAAAATACCAGTCGCACTGGTCCATTTGATTCACCAGTCCAAGCCCCGATTCGAGAAACAACGCAGACGATGATCGCCCATGTCGCAGTTAGACTGCCGAGAAAGATGGCCCAAGCGATCATCGGGTCCAGTTCCATAGCATAAGCCGGGTCTGCCGCCGAACAGCTGATTCGGCCTCACTGCGCTCGTCGGCGGAAGCTCCGACCTGGAATCCCCTCTCGGCGCTCGGAATAGCGACAATCCAAGCAGCAGAGCAGGTAGGCTGGGTTGCGCCCTGCTGGCACTGCGGGGCTGCGTAACTTTCCTTGCACCCGAAGTCCATGGTAGCAACTGCCAACCCAGATCCGGGTGCCGCCACACTTCGGGCACAGCTCATCAGGACCCCAATCTGTCTTACGATGTCGGTGCCTCATAGTTCGTGATCTCGACTCGACGGCCGAACAGCTGTTTGCAACTCCACGGAAAGAGTAACGCTTCACCTTCCGACGCCACCTGTCAACCAACGCACAAAGGGAGTGTCCGGGGGGTAGCGGAAACGAATCGCGGCTCGTCCGGGAGTTGCCGGCTGCACGGTTTCCTGCCGCGCAGATGCTGCCCCGGCTTCAACCGACCCTGGCCTTCGGGAGTGGGACGATTGCTAGCGCATAGCCGATCTTTTGAAGGCTCTCCGTGAGAGTGCCGATGGAAACGTCCTTCCGGCCCCTGAGCACGTGACTGAGCATGTCCTCGGAAAGGCCCGTCGCCTCGCAGAACTCGCGCCGGGTTTCAAACTGCGTCTCGATGATGGCCGCGATTTGCTCCCGGTAGCTGGGCATCTTCGCGTATCCGCCCTGGACCATCAGCCGGCTGCCGAGGTCCTGGACAGCGCGGTAGAGCGGCTTCGAGACCGCTTCGCGCCGAGGCAGCTTCTGCTGGTCGTAGATGCGGAGGACTTCGTTCAGCCACTTCTGCTTGAAGGCGTGCCACTCGGGCGACTCAGCGTATGCCCGGCGAGCCTGGTCGAAGACGGCCGCTTCCTCCGGCGTGAGCGAGGTCAGATCGAGTTCCAAGCCCTGGAGGGTGGTGTGCGTGGTATGCGTCATAAGGTTCCTCCAGCCCGGTCGGTCGAGCCAAGGGCGAGCAGTGCGGCATCAGGTCTTCTCGGGGTCTGTCTCACGGTTACGCTCCTTCGTCGGGTGGTAAAGCGCGGCATCCCCGCCTGTCGTGAAGTACAAGCATTTCTGGTCGAAAGCCCTCCCGACTCCCCAACAAGTCGGCGGCAGAGGCCAGGTAAGGACGCCGTGCGATGCTGGCACGTTGGCGATGTCGGTTTTTTGACATTCACGGGGCAAACACGGACACGCTCTGTCGCTCCCTGGCGACACCGCCAGGCAAAAGCGCCGTTGGCGGTGTGGCGGTCTCGGGGCTCCTCGTGAATGCAACCGAGCTGCCGTCTTACCTTGCCGGTCCGCGCTCCACGGTCACACGGGCCGACGGGACGCCTCCCTCACGCCGTCCCAGCCTGCTCGCCGGGTCGGCGGCCGGGTAGAGGCGGTCCTGGGCCTGCTGGCAGACCCGGGCGGCCACGGCCACCTTCAGCAGATGGATCGCGCCGCGGAACACGAAGATCGTCAGGATCGTCCACGGCCAGGCCTCGAAGATCCAGCGCCGCACACAGAACAGATACAGGATCCACATCATGAACAGGCTCAGGGCCAGCAGCAGCCAGCCGGCCAGTTCCCGCAGCCAGAAACTCATTTTGCCTCCTTCCGCTGCCAGCGCAGCCGGGCACCCACCAGCCAGCGATTGATCCGGCTCTGTTCGTGCTGCGTTTGCTGCCACAGCTGATCTTGCAACCAGACCGCACTGGCCTCGACTCCGGCCAGGGCTTGGCCCAGGTAAGACAGCAGGGCCGACGTCAGCAGGAAGCCCGTCCCGAACAGCCAGAACAGCAGCAGTCCACGCGTGCTCACGAGGTTGAAGCCGAACTGCTTGTTCTGGACGTACAACCACTCCCAGAACAGCCAGGCCAGCACCGCCCAGAGACCGGCCGACATCAGCAGCAGGGGCAACTCGCCCGCGCGGATCGCCGTCACCGGCCGACGCTCCAGCGCGGGCACCTCGGTCTCCTCCTCCCCTCGGGAGCCGTGCCGGCCCTGCAACGCTTTCACCCAGCGCTTCCGCCGCGGATCCACCGGAAACAGGTGGTGCGTCAGCGAGTGCAAGCGATAGAAGCCGGCCGAGTAAACCAGCATGGCGACCCCCAGCACCAGGCCGGTCACCGACAGGCCGGGGGTGTCCTGGAGGTTCTCCAGAGGCCGCCGGCCGAGCAGAATCTCCCTGGCCAGCCGGCGGGGCTCCAGGCCCCGGGCCTCGGACAGCGTCAGCCAGACCAGGGCCAGCAGCAGCAGCGGCGGACCAAAACGGACCTGCAAGAGCAAGCACACGCATCCCAGCACCACCAGCAGCAGGGCCCACTCTCCCAGCCCTTGGTCCAGCAGCACCAGCAGCACCACCAGCAGGGCCAGCAGACAGATCACGACGTACGGGCGGATCGCCGGATCCAGAATGAGCAGAGGTTCCGCCGGTTTTTTCGCCATTCACGTCCTCCCGCGCACGCCGCGCAGCTGGTCGATCCGCTGCAGGATCAGGGGGACTCCCTCGTCGTCCGCGGCACACACCACCGGCACACCCAGGGCGGCAAAACGCCGCCGAACCCGCTGATACGCGGCCTGGTAGCTGCGCTGGCTGGCCTCCGAAAGCAGCCGCCACGTGCCCTCCCGTGGCGACGGGCGGCTCGCCTGTCGCTCGGTTTCGACAGGCGGGCCGCCCGTCGCCACGGGAAGGTGCAGATTGCCGGGCCAGGGACAGACCAAGATCACCTGATGGTGCCGGCCGCGGGCGACGCGCACCGCCTGCAACAGCGGCTCCAGGTGCTCGTCCAGCTCCAGCAGGTCGGCCAGCAGCACGAACAGCTCGTTGTCCCGTCCCAGGCCGACCGCCCGCAGCAGGGCCTTGCCCAGGATCGGCAGCTTTTCCGGGGCGGCAAAGAGATACCGGCCCTGGGCGTCGTAGAGCGGCAGGTTGTACGCGACCTGATGCTCGGCCAGGAATTGCTGCATCTGCAGCGTGAACAGGTCGTCATCCTCCAGCAGCGCCTCCAGCCCGCCGTTGCCCAGACCGTGACGCACCGCCAGCAGCGCCGCCAGCCGTTTGCGCCAGGCAGCCAGCTGCCGCTGCCGGCCGGAAAACAGGATCGTGAAGGCAATCACCGCAAACAGGATCAGCGTCACCAGCAGCGACAGCGCCGCCGAGCAGATCAGGAACAGGGCGCGATCGGCGGGCGACAGCACAAAGCTCATCAGCAGGTTGGCGACCAGCACGCACAGGGGGAACTGAAGCGTCGCTATCTTCAGCATGTGCAGCTTGCGCCGATGCAAAAACTGCAGCACGTCCACGCGCCGCCGCCAGTAGCCGGGAAAGCTCCCGAACCAGTAAAGCCAGAACGGCATCCGATTGCGGTGCGGCCGGAGCAGTTCGGGATACACTTCCTCCGCAAAGCTGTAAGCCAGCGGCAGCAGCCGTTCCGGCTCGACCTGGCGGGTGGCCGGGGCCAGGTTGCCGGCGTCGGTGAGCATTTGCAGCAGCCGGCCGACGTGGGAGCGGCTGCGCTCGGGACGGACGTAGGTGGAGGTTTTCTCGTCGAACAGGCACAGGCCGGTCAGGTCGCGGCGCTCGCTGTTGCCGCGCAGCACCGCGGCGGCAATCTCGATCAGCCGCTGCAGCGGCGTGCCGTGCGTGGTCGGCAGCCGGACCGACTGGGAGGTGTCCAGGAACAGGGTGCAGCGGATTGGCACCTCGCTCTCGAACTCCTTGGTGATCAGCCGATCGCGCCGGGCCGAGACCTTCCAGGCGATGGTGCGCGGCGGATCGCCCGGCAGGTAGTCGCGCAGGTCGAGCAGCTCGCTGCCGGAGCCGGGCCGGCGCAGCCGGTAGACGCCGGGCGGCGGCAGCTGGTTGCTGCGCTTGGGGATGTTGGCGTGGGCGTCGTGCTCCACCACCGCCGGCAAGATCCGCATCGACTCGGGGAAGTTCAGGAAGGTCGCGTGGTAGAAGAAGCCCTGCAAGTCGGCCAGCTGGATGCGGACGCCCTCGAAGCGGGCCGTGCCGACGGGACCGCAGCGGATGGGATAGCTCAGTTCCAGCGGTTCACCAGCACGCAACGGCCCCTCGACGCGGGGAGGAATCGCCTCGTCCCCATCGATGCGCTGTACCGCGAAGGGGACCCGGTCGGTCACGGCCAGGTGGGGCAGCTCGATGGTGACGCCCAGCTGGTCCAGCCAGGGCCAGCCCGTTCCGGGCAGCGAGACAACGACGTGAACCTCGAAGAACTGGCCGGCCCACAGCACCGTGACCGGCCCGCGGTTGTCGCGGACTTCTCGCTCCACGAGGATCCGGCGGAGCAGGATGCGGACCCGCAGCGCAAAGGTCAGGCCCTCCCAGGCAAACCAGAAAACCAGGGTCAAGCCGAGGACGGTGAGCAGCTCGTAGCGCATCACCAGGCCGGCAACCAGCGTCACGATCGAGGAGAAGAAGAACCACCAGGCCCGGGGCGTCAGGGACCGGCCAAACAGCGATCCCAGCAGCTTGGGCACTGCCAGCGCCAGGACAACCAGGACCTGGAACAGGGTCATGAGGTCATTTCCTCAGAAGGGATGGGGTTACGACCCCTGCCGGCTTGCCCGGCAGGTGAAGGAGGTCTCGGGCTAGAGGGAGGAGGCGGAAAAACCTTTTCTTTTTTCTTTCCCCTTCTAGCCAGCGACCTGCTTCACCTGCCGGGCAAGCCGGCAGGGGTCGGTTCTCCAGGCACGTTTCCCGTCCTCATTTTTTCATCCTTCATCCCTTCTTTCGATTCCCCTGGCGGGCGGGGCCGACACCGAGAACGGGGACCGTTTCCAGCAGCTCGTGAACGACGTCCACGGTGCGCTTGCCTTCCAGCTCGGCCTCGGGTCGCAGGATCAGGCGATGGCCCAGCACCGGGGCCGCGATGGCGTGGACGTCCTCGTGGGTGAAGTAGTGCCGGCCGTCGAGCAGGGCGCGGCGCGGGCGCAGCGGAGCAGGCACAGCGAGGCCCGCGGGCTGGCGCCGAGGAAAATGTCGGGGTGCTTCCGGCTCTCCTCGGCCAGCGAGACAATGTAATCGAGCAGGCTATCGTCGCCGTGGACGGCGGCCACCTGGGCCTGCAAGCTCAGGATCTGGTCTGCCGAGAAGACCTCGGCCGGCTCGACCACGGGCCGGCTGTGAAGCCGGAGCAGGTCCACCTCGCTCGCGCGGTCGGGATAGCCCATGTGGACCCGCAAGAGGAAGCGATCCAGCTGGGCCTCGGGCAGCCGATAGACGCCTTCCTGCTCCACCGGGTTCTGGGTGGCCAGCACCATGAACGGCCGGGGCAATTGCAAGGTCGTGCCCTCGACGGTCACCTGGTTTTCCTGCATCGCCTCCAGCAGGGCGGACTGCGTCTTGGCCGGGGCGCGGTTGACCTCGTCGGCCAGCAGCACCTGGCAGAAGATTGGCCCCCGCCGCAGCACAAAGTCGTTCTGCTTGCGGTCAAAGACGTAGGTGCCGGTCACGTCGGACGGCAGCAGGTCGGGGGTGAACTGGATGCGCTGGTACTGCGTGCCCAGCACCCGGGCGAAGGTCTTCGAGAGGGTGGTCTTGGCGACCCCGGGGACACCCTCCAGCAGGACGTGGCCGGCGCCCAGCAGCGCGATCAGCAACTGGAGGGTGACTTCCTCCATGCCGACGACCACCCGGCCCACCTCGGCCAGCACCTGGTCGCGCAGCGGACGGATCCGGCTGGCCAGTTCGCGCAGCCCGGTAAACCCTGCCTCCGGGGCGTGGTTGACGCTCCGGGCCAGCGGAATGGCCATCGGGGCGGCCTCGCTGGTTGCCGGGCTCTCACCGACCACTCGGGGGAGATCGTTGGGATGAGTCATGCTGCGCTTTTCACCTGAAGGGCGCCGCTGGCGAGGTCCGCCTGCAACTGTTCTAGCTGGGCGAGCAACCCCGGCCAGTCGCCGGGCCGGACCCGGACGGGCCGCGGATCGAAAGCCAATCGCCACAACCGCAAGACCTGACGCCGCTTTTGCCAGCGCTGCCAGAAAGTCCCTGTCGCATTGATGGCAGGAGGCCGCAGTGGGTCCGCCGGGGCCGCCACGCCGGCCGACAGGAACGTCTCCCGGGCCAGGTGCCGGGCGTTCTCCCAGAGGTTGCCGTTTTTCCGCAGTTCCTGCTGCCGGTGTTCCAGCAGCGAGTCGGGTCGGCCCGGCCCGGCTCCGAGCGCCTCGGCCAGGAGCGGCAGCGCCTTCTCGGGATGGGGGCCCTGGAATTGCCGTAACCGCCACAGGGCCCAGGCCAGCAGCAGCCCCGTCAGCACAAGGACGGCGACGTAGGGGACCTTCCTCTCATCAATGCGTTGGCGGGCAAAGTGGTTGAAGGCGTCCTGGTCCTCCAGATGGGCCAGGTGCTGTTCCAGTGCCAGCATCAGGGCCCGGAGGCCCTTTTCCGAGAGGCCGGGAACCTCCTTCAGCGAGATTTTGAAGTTGCTCTTGACCTCGCCCTCTTCCAGAAACAGGACGTGGTCGCGGCTTCCATTCGATGAGGTCCGGAGGTAGTCCACGCAATTCGAGGCGAACTCGACGTTATCGATGTCCGGCCGGCTCATCATCATGTTGATGAAGATACTGTGGTCGGCCAGCAGGAGCAGCCGACCGTTCTCGAAGGAGCCGCCCACGGCAAAAGGCTGCCCATCCGGAACCACCCAGAAGGTGATTCTTTCACCCGACGGGGAAAGGCGACTTTCCTCAAAGGTGAACAACTCGGGAAAGCAGCCGGCAGGCAACGAGGCGAGCTCACGAAAAGGAGCCTTCACTCCCTTACCACTTTTTTCAAGGCAAGAAGGCCGATTGGTCGCCACCCGAAGCGGTTGCTGTTCATGGCCCTGATCAATCAGGAAGAGGTTTGGATCGACTCCTTTTCTCGGCACGAGAATCGGGCATTGCTCGAAACGGTGGTAGCTCGGCGGATTGGGCTCCCAGCGGTCCTTGTAACAGAACGTCTCGCCCGCGATTGTGCAGCCGGTCAGCTCGATCAGTTCCTTTTTGAGCTTTGGGTCGCTAACCTTCTGGTCGGAAGCAAAGAGGATCGCGCCACCCCTCTCGAGGAAATTCCGGATCACGCCATCGCGAACAGGATGTACAGGATCACCGAGAATGATCAGGATGGTCTTGCTGGGTTCCACTTGCACGCCCGCCTCGTCCACGAGTCCTTCAGGTCGCTCGTAGAGCGGCTTCAGTCCCATTTCAAACAAGATGCGGCGGAAGATCTCGGTCCCTTCGAGGCCCGCCGCAGGTCGGCCTTGCTCCTGGGTCTGGCCAGCCGGCGCGAGAGCGAGCAGCACCAGCAGCGTGGCGGGCAGAAGAAGCCAGGAAGGCCAGCGCACGGGCAAGGCGGTCATGCGGGGTTCAGTCCTGCCAGCAAGCAAAGAGCGCGGCGGGCGAAGGCCTGCTCGTGATGGGAAAGGGGTACGTCGGCGTCAGCCTGTTCCGGGGCGTAGCGTGCCTGCTCGTAGAGCCGGGCCAGCTGGGCGTTCACTTCGTGGTCCTCGGGCGTGGCGGCGCTCTGCTGATCGATCTGCTGGGCGAGGTCGCGGTGGTGGTGGGTGCTGGCCTCCGGGCCGAGCAGGAGCAGGGCCAGGTACTCGTAGGCTCGCACCAGTTCGCCGCGCGTGGTCACCCGATCGGGAGCGACCGGCCAGGGGCCCAGCACCCACGGCTCCTCCTGATCGCCGGCCTGCTGGGCAAACCAGTCGTTCCATTTCCAAAGCAGGAGGATCACCAGGGCCAGCACGGCAACCCAGACCCAGGTGTCCACGGACGGCACACTGGGCAGGGAACGACCCGAGGGCAGGCCCGACCAGGAAGGGCCGGAGACGTTTGGCAGCCGGACCCGGGGCATGGAACCTTGGAAGGACGGCAGCCGCACTCCCCAGTCGCGATCCATCAGGCCCTTCCAGTCCACCGCGTTGAGCTTCTCGGGGGAGATCCAGCGCCCCACCCGATCCAGCGTCTCCAGCTGTCCCGGAGAGAGGTGGCCCAGGTTCAACTCGTCCGGACCCAGGCCAGCCCGCTTGAACTGGCGGATGGCGTCGCGGAGGACCTGGCTCTCGTCGGTCATATCCAGCCGCTGCAGACCGTCGGCCAGCTTGTCCAGGTTCCGGGTCATGAAGTCCTTGAAGCGGTCGGAGAGAGTCGGAGTCGCGGGCGCGCCCGGATTCCCCCCGGAAGCAGGCATGGATGGGCCGCCTTCCGGCATGGTGATTTTCCCGGGCTCGACAATCCCGCCTTGCAAGGGATTGGAGGGGAAGGCGTCCTTCCGGGTTAGTTCCTCGAACAGGCCCGTCAGCTTCTCGGGCGTGAGGTTGAGCTTGCCGATCAACTCCTGGAGTTTGTCCGGGTTTTGAAGCTGGTTGAAATTGAGCGGCTTACCACCGGTTTCCTTGATCAGATCCTGAAAGAGCTTCCGCCATTGGGGATTGTTGAGCAGCTTGCTCACTTCCGGGTCGCTCGGCTTGAGTTTGAGCAGCCGTTGAATGTCCCCGTCCTTCAGTTTGAGCTGGTTCTTCAGGAGCGTTTGCAGGTTCTTGTCCTGGAGGAGCCCCCGGAGCAGGGGCGGCGTATCGCGCAACTGCTGGGCCCGCTGGAGCCGGTCGAGCAGCGCTTGCTCGATGTTGCCGGGCGGGGCCAGATTGTCCAGCAGGAAATGGGAGCGGTGTTCGGGTTTGGCATCGGGGAACTGGTCAACAGGGATCGCGAGAGGCTTGAGGCTGCTGCCGGCAGAAGGGCGTCGTTGTGCCTGGCAGGCGAAGGTCAGCCCTAACCAGAAGGTACACACCAGGAGCGGCCAGTACGGACGGCGCATGCCCATTCCTCCCATCCGGGTTCGCCCAGCGATCCCAAGAAGTGCATTTTAGGGCTGTTCCAAAGCGAATGCAAGCCAGTGCTTGCCTTGCGGGAAGCGTTCGGTGGAGGGAGCCGGAAGAGGAGGGAATGTGCTCGCGCGGAATGGCGAACACAGCGTCAACCGAGGTGTTGCACGACCCCTGCCGGCTTGCCCGGCAGGTGAAGCAGGTCAGCAGCTAGAGAGGAAGGCGCGAAAAGGTTTTTCCGCCCGTGCTTTCTAGCCTCAGACCTGCTTCACCTGCCGGGCAAGCCGGCAGGGGTCGAACAACCAGGTCGTTGCTTTGCACCCGAAATGGCAGCCGGCCTGCGCTCACTTGTTCGGGGCGGCCTGGGCCCGGCCGCTCTTGCCAAGCAAGGTTTTCACCTTGTCCCGGTACGCTTCCGGAACCTGGTCCACGCTGCCGAAGCGCAGTGTGGTCGGTCCATCCTTGATGACGATCTCGGTGGCCGCGACCGCGCCATTGTTGGACGTGCCGCTGACGTCGATGGTCAGCTGGCCCTCCTGGTAGGTCGCGGTGAAGGTCCCCGCGGCGACCACGGGAATGGCCGGAGCATTGCCCTGGCCGCCCAGACCAAACCCACCTGCTCGGGGCAGCCCGACTCCTCGGATTGGCTGCACCGGCAATTGGGGGAAGTTGGGCAGCGGGGCCCGGAAGGGGTTGTTCAGAGGGAAGCCGGGGTTCTGGGGGAAGGGGTTGGCTCCCCCAAAGCCCCCGGCCGGCTCGGCAGGCGTTTCCGGAAGGGTCAGGCCCTTGACGTCGGTCTTGCGGCCCTTGCGGAACACGACCGCGTTGACCGGCTTGTTGGCCTTGATCGCCTCCAGCGCCTTCGCCAGTGCGGCGGGATCGCGCGACACCGCCTTGCCCTCGAGTTCCAGCAGGATGTCGGAGGCCCGCAGCCCCGCCTTTGACGCGGGCGTCTCCACGCCGATCTCGGTCAGCACCAGACCTTGCCCCTTGGGAAGGTCGAGCTGCTCCGCCAGCGCATCGTCGGGGGCCTTGACCTCGACCCCGAGACGCTGGAACTGGGCCGACTCGGACCGATTGCCGAAGCCGCCGAAGCCGAGCCCGGGCTGCGGCAGGGGCGGCTGCATTTTGCGGAGCATTTGCATCTGTTTCTGGTTGATCTTCATCATCTGGTCCATCATCCCGGACAGGTCGCCCAGGTTCGGACCCTTGGCTCCGTTCTTCAGCAGCAGCTGCATCATCCCTTGCATCATCTGCGTGGTCCCTTCCATTTGCTGGTCGAGCAGGTCGTCCAGCGTCGGCGGAGCGTCCTTCCTGGCTTCCGCCTTCCTGGCGGCCTCCTCCTTCTCCGCTTTCTTCTCCTTGGCCGCCTCGGCATACACGCGGTAGCCGTAGATCAGCAGGCCCACGATCGCCAGCAGGGCGACGGTTCGCCACCTCTTCCAGCTGGCGTCGCGCTTTTTGACAAGTTCGCTTCGCATCGCACTCCTCGTCAACGGGGTTGGGGAACGCCGCCCGGCACTCCCGGGCGTTCGTCTTTCTTCCAAGTACCGGGGGTGCCGGGAAATCTATCGCGGAAATGCCGAGGGCGCACTGCTCGATTTTGCCGGGGATGTCCGAGCCGCGCACGCAGCGCAGCGGAGTAAGCGGCCCCGGGGAGCCCGCAGGGCCACTTACTCCGCTGCGCTGCGTGCGCGGCTCGGCGAGCAAACCAAACCGGCGGCTTTCTCTTTCACCCGGACGCGATTCGCGATAGATTTCGGTAAGTGGCCGGTACTTGGTGAGAGAGGAGCTTGCATGGCACGATCGGCGACGACCAGGCCGAGTCTGCTGGCCCGCATCCGCGACCCGGGGGACCAGCAGGCGTGGGCGGAGTTCGTGGAGATCTACGCTCCGCTGGTCTACGGCTTCGCGCTCAAGCAGGGCTTGCAGGACGCCGACGCGGCGGACCTCACCCAGGAGGTGCTGCGTGCCGTGGCTCGCTCGGTGCCCCGGCTGGAGTACGACCGCAGTCGCGGCTCATTCCGCGGCTACTTGTTCACGGTGGTCCGCAACGAGCTGCGCGATTTCCACAGCGCCCGGCAGCGGCACTGTCCCGGCAGCGGCGACACGGACGTGCAATGGCGGCTGGAGCAGCAGCCGGCCCGGGTCGAGGACGACTCGGCCCTGTGGGAGCGGGAGTATGAGCGGCAACTGTTCGCCTGGGCGGTCGAGCAGGTTCGCCGGGACTTTCAGGAATCGACCTGGCAGGCCTTCTGGCTGACCAGCATCCAGGGCAAGAGCGGCAAGGAAGTGGCGGACATCCTGGGACTGTCCACGGCGGCGGTCTATCTCGCCAAGCGCCGGGTGATGACCCGGCTCAAGGAGCAGATCGAGCAGATGCAAGCGGAGTAAGTCGTAGCCGCAGGCGGCTCGCCTGCTGGCTTGATTCGGAGACAGCCTGCAGGCGAGCCGCCTGCGGCTACGGCGGAGGGGAGGCATGACCCGGCGAACGTCCTGTCCTGATTCGTGCCGGTGGAGCGAGCTGCTGGACGGCCAGCTGCCGGCCCGGGAACACGCCGAGCTGAGCGGGCACCTGGAGGTTTGTCCCGGCTGCCAGGAAAAACTGGAGTGGCTGACGGCGATGGACGTGTCCTGGTGCGATCCCGCCCGCTCGCTGGAGCAGCCGAGGCCATCCAGTCCGAGGCTGCGCCGGGTCATCGAGGACCTCAAGTCCGAGGCCGGCAACACCACGGGCCCTCATCTGTCGGTCGAGTCCAGCGTGCCGGACCTGCCGTTCCTCCGTCCGCTTGAGGGGCCCGATCGCATCGGCCGCCTGGGGCCCTACGAGGTGATCGAGGTGATCGGCCAGGGTGGCATGGGCACGGTCCTGAAGGCGTTCGATCCGGCGCTGCAGCGGTTGGTGGCCGTCAAGGTGCTTGCCCTCCAGTGGGCGACCAGCGCGGCCGCCCGGCAGCGTTTCGAGCGGGAGGGACGGGCCATGGCGGCGGTCCATCACGATCACGTGGTGGCCGTCCATGGCGTGGAGCAGTTTGAGGGCCTGCCTTACCTGGTGATGGAATACGTTCCCGGGGAGTCGCTGCAGCAGCATCTGGACCGAGCGGGGACTCTGGAACTGGAGGAGGTCCTGAGCATCGGCATGCAGACAGCCTCCGGCCTGGCGGCGGCTCACGAGCAGGGACTGATCCACCGCGACGTCAAACCGGCCAACATCCTGCTGCAAGGAGAACGAGTCAAGCTCACCGATTTCGGCCTGGCCCGGGCGGTCGATGACGCCAGCCTGACGCACAGCGGCGTGATTGCCGGCACGCCCTATTACATGTCTCCGGAGCAGGCGCGCGGCACATCCCTGGACCCGCGCACGGACCTGTTCAGTCTGGGGAGCGTCCTCTACACCCTGTGTACCGGACGACCGCCTTTCAGCGGATCGACGGTCCTGGCCGTCCTGCGGAGCGTCTGCGAGGACACGCCGCAAACCATCCAGGAGCTGAACCCGGCAATCCCGGACTGGTTTGTCGAGATCATCGACACGCTGCTGGCCAAGGAGCCCACGGACCGGTTCCTGTCCGCGGAGGAACTGGCCCGGTTGCTGCGTCAGCACCTGCGCCATCTCCGTTCACCCGATCAGGTGCGCAGGCCGGATCGCCTGTCGCGACGCCGGCCGCGCCGCCCGGGCCGCCGAAGGCTGCTCCTTGTTCTTGCGTGTTTCGCTCTCGGTTTACTGGGTGCGTTCGCTTGCTGGTTTGCCTTCGGCCCCAGGACCGGGCGCGATCCTGGCATTGCCCAGGAGGGCGGGGATCGGGCCGCGATCGGCCAGGCCTTTGACCTCACCAACGGACGCGTGCTGCGGATGGGTTTGCAGGATTCCGTTCAGGTGGATTACCGCCGAACGCAAACGGACCTCCCGGCCGACGCCCGCTGCGTCTGGGTTGTCCAGTCGCCCCAGGGACTGCTCTGGGAAGACCGCTTCCTTCCCGCGCAAAGGGGGCAGCAAGGGACCCTCCAGGCCAGGATCGGCGCAGGCGGTTTTAATCCGGGCAGGCCACTCGGCAGGGGCAATCTGGAACCGAGGCTGAACTTGGGCCCGGTGGAAACGTACCTGGCAATGGACGTGGGTGGCCAGCGGGTGCGGATCTCGAACACGCTCTTCCTCAACCGCTGGCCGTGAACTCTTCTCTCAAAGCCGCTTGCGGCTTAGCGCACCAGTCGGATGACGCAAAACCGCAAGCGGCTCAGGGGCGATCCAACTTATTTCTTCTCTCCTTCCTTCTTCTCACTCTTCGGATGCTCCTTGCGCAGCTCGTTCAACTTCAAATGTTGCTCCGCGGTGAGGACCTTGGCCATCGCGGTGTGTTCCTCCTGACGCAGTTGCTTGAGCTGCTTCACGGCTTCCTCTCGCTTCTTGGAGAACTCGGTGCAAACCTGATCGATCTGCTTCTTCTGATCGGCACTCAGACCGAGCTTCTCGGCGAAGGCGTTGTGTTCCTTGGCCTGGGCAGTCGAATTGTGCCAGTGATGCCGTTCTTCCCGGAACGCACTCCAGAACTTGGACCGCTGCTCGGGAGTGAGCTGAGCCGTGATGGCCTTGAAGGCCTCGTGCCGGAGTTCATGGAACTTGGCGGGGCTCTTCTCGCTGTTGTTGGTGGCGAGCTGCTGGAACTTCTCTCGAAACTCCGCACGGACCTTGTCGATCTTCTGCTTCTGTTCCTCGGTCAGGTTGAGCTTGCCGGACATCTCCTGCCACCGCTTGTCCCACTCTGACTTCATGAACTCGGGCAGCTTGGCCCGCTGTTCGTCGGTGAGGACCTTCTTGATCGCCTGGAACTGTTCGTGATGCATCGCCCACAACTGTTTTTTCAGCGGGGCCGCCTTGGTGTGGAACTCCGTGTGGATCTTGTGGAACTCCTCCTTTTGTTTGTCTGTGAGGTTGAGCTTGGCGGCGAGTGCTTCGCACCGCGCACTTGCCTTCCCCTTTTCACACCTGGCCCCCTCCGCGTACAGCAGGCTGCCTCCCACAAGAAGGGCCACGGCTGTCAAAGCGATCCCACTCAGAAAAGAACGCAGCATAACAAATCCTCCTCTCTACTCCGATGGATTTGTCCCGACCGTTGGAGTCTCAGCCAGCCCGGGCAGACCATTCTGCCCAATTTGCTAATCTGATTGGCTCACGAACGCCGGTGACATGCCTCTACCAAGTTATTGCCCGACAGGCAAGTTACTCTTACGCTCGATTGCTGATTTCATCGAAGAATGAGCCGCTTCTCACAATCGGTGCTAATTCAGAGGCGAATACTCAGGATATGACGTGCGAATGGTGTGCCAATCACTCACTTCGCTCCCAGCGCATGCGGTGGATCGCCTTGCCTTCCTTGCGGAACTTGCGTTCAAAGTTGGTGAGATAATCCATGTCATGAGCCGGCGTCCCTGGTTCCAGCGCCGGCAGCGGCCGCAGCTGGGGAACTGCCGTAACCAGTCCTTGCACCATCCTGGCATAATCCTCGACGTCGCTAGCAAACGACAGGACGCCGCCCGGCCGGAGGATGCGAGCACACTGGCGGGCAAACTCCTCGGTGAACAGCCGGCGCTTGTGGTGGCGCGTCTTCCACCACGGATCGGGGAAATAGACGTGCAGCACGTGCAGACAGCCTGCCGGGACGCAATCGCGCAGGAACAGCCGGGCATCGGCCCAGGCCAGCCGGACGTTGGGCAGGGATCGGACCGCCACTCGGGTCGCCGTCAGCAGCTGGTACTTGCGCACGACCTCGACGCCGACAAAGTTGATGCCGGGCCGTTCCTGGGCGGAGCGCAGCAGGAACAGACCCTTGCCGAAGCCGACCTCCATCTCGACCGGGTGGTCATTGCCGAACAGAGCGGCAAAGTCGATCGGAGCAGGGGGTTCCGGCGTCGGCAGCAGGTAAGGTTGGAGCTGTTCCAGCGGCAGTCGGCGACCCTTGCGCACCTCAGCTCTCCTGGCCGGCCGGGCTGGCCTCGCCTCGGTTCAACGGCATGCCGTGGACGTCGCCATGAAAGACCATGGTCGAGCCGACAAACCCTTGACAGGAGCAGATGACGGCCCGGCGGTTCAGGCGCAGGGCCTTGGCGACCAGCACCAGGCGGTCGCCCGGCTTGACCATGCCCCGAAAGCGCACGTTCTCCAGGCCGGCAAAGCCGACGAAATCGCCCTGGAGCACCTTGTAGGCGGTGACGTAATACGAACACAGCTGGGCGGCGGCCTCGCACATCAGCACGCCGGGCAGCAGCGGATAGCCGGGCATGTGGCCGCGAACCCAGAACTCGTCCGCGCGCACGTCCTTGTAACCAACCAGCAGGTGCTGCGCCGTATCGACGTGGACGATGGCATTGAGGTGCTCCATCTCGTAGCGTTGCGGGTTGATCCGGCGGATCTGCTCCTGGTCGGCGACGACCTGGTCGAGGTCCAGCTTCCACACTTCAAAAATCGCCTCGGGAGGCATGACGGGTCCTTTCGCTCAGCCGACCACTTCCGTCAGCTGGGTCAATTCCGTGAGCAGGACGTCCGGCCGGCTGGCTGGCTCCTTGAGCTGTTCCGCGCTGGCTTGCAGCGAGGCCTTGTCGCCCGCGAACAACGCGGTACGCATGCCCAGCCGACGGGCCGGCACGATGTCCTGCGTGATGCGTGAGCCGACGTGCAGGACTTGCGCCGCCTCGATGCCCTTGGCCTGCAAGGGCTCCAGGGCCGCCCGGAACAGCCGTTCGGACGGCTTGCGGCCCTTGACCTCGCAGGAGAGCGTGATCCGATCGGCGGCAAGCACTTTTTCCAGCCGCAGTTCAGCGTCCTGGGCGGACAGGCCGCGCTGCAACTGCACCATAGTAAAGCACTGGCCGTCGGCCAGCAGACCCTGGATCAGGCCCTGCTCCTTGACGTACCGCAGCGCCTCGGCCGCTCCGGGATAACAGCCGGTCCCCTGCAAGCTGGCGTGAAAGAAAAAGGCGACCTTGCGGCTGAACTCGTTGAGCGAGCCGTAAAAGCCGGCATCGAACTTGTAGTCCTTCTGGAGCAGCTTCTTGAGGATCGCTTCCCAGACCTTGTCGGCCCCGACTTCCGGGTGCTTCTCGCCGCCGGAGGGGAACGAACGCTGCTCCAGCAGGACGTTGGAGTAGATCTGCCCCATGTACTCCGAGGGTTGGCCCGGCTTGCGCGACATCGAGCCCCACATCTTGAATTCCTGGATGGTCTTTTCCAGGACCATGTTCATGATCACCGGCTTGGGATGCTCGAACCACAACTCGCCGCCGGGAATGGCCAGCAAGGTGCCGTAGACGTTCCACAGGACGGCGCGCACCTCCGGCAGACGGGCCAGGTGCGGGCGTGCCTTGGGACGCTCCACCTCGGGCCGGGCCGGCCAGGGCAGGCCGCGCGAATCGAGCCAGGTAGCGTACTGTTCCAGGGTCAAGGGCATTGCGTCTCGGTCCCTCTCGGCAAGGGAAGCGGGGAGTAATTCATTAAGACTAACAGGAGCCCTCTCGGCTGGCAAGCAATTGGGCCACCCGGGCGATGCCCTCGCAGTCGCCGAGCCGCGCACGCAGCGCAGCGGAGTAAGCGGTTCGTCGGACGACCGCTTACTCCGCTGCGCTGCGTGCGCGGCTCGGCAATTCAGCGCTGCGTGCCCAGCTCGGCGGCTTGACCGCCCGCCCCGCCCCCCTAACAATGAATCCATCCAGACTGTTCCGTTCCCCGCCCCTGTTGAGGCCATTCATGCAACCGCAGAGCCCGTCTCCTCCTCCCGGCGCCCGCAGCCTTCCTCCCGTGACCCCGCCCACCGGCAAGTTTATCGTCCAGCTGTTCCTGGTGCCGGGCCTGATCGTCGCCGTGATCGTCGGCTTGCTGCTGCTGGTCTACTGGCTCTTCGGCGGCCCTCGCTCTCCAGAAAGCTTCCTCAGGAAGCTCGACGATCCCAATCCGGAAGTGCGCTGGCGTGCCGCGGCCGACCTGTCCCAGGTGCTGCCGCGCGACCCCCGGCTGGCCAGCAACGCCGACTTCTGCCTGGAGCTAACCCGCCGGCTGGTCCATGCCGTCCGCGACAGCACGCCGGACGAGAAGCTGTTCCTGGAGAAGTTCCCGCAGCTGGCCCAGGAGTACGAACTGTCCAACGAGGAGGTCCGCAAGGAGGCCCAGAAAGAACGGGCCAAGCTGGAGCCGAAACGCAATTACGTCCAGTTCCTGACCGCCTCGCTGGGCAATTTCCTGGTGCCCACCGCGGCCCCCGTCCTGGGCTGGATGGCGGAGGACAGGTTCCCGGCCGGGGACGACGGGCCCTGGATCACGGAGCCGAAACCGCCGCTGGAACTGCGGGCCCTGACCTTGCGCCGCCGCGGCGCGATCTTCGCCCTGGCCAATCTCGGCGACAACCTGCGCAAGTTCGACCGGCTGCCGGCCATCGAGCAGAACTTGATCCTGGAGCAGATGCGGAAGCTCGACGAGACGGCGCAGAACCAGGCGAAGAAGTGGAACCACGCTGCCCTGGAGTGCCTGGAAAAGCGGAAGGCGGGGCAATTCACCACCATGGACGTCGATCAATCGCTGATCCAGGCGGCAAACTCCGAAGACCCAGTGACCCGCGAGTTTGCTGCCTACGCCCTGGGCTTCTGGAAAGGCAATGCGACGCAGAACCAGCGCATGGATGAAGCTCTCGTGAAGTTGGCCAGCGACGACGGTCGAGGAAGGGACGAGATCAACAAGTTCCAGGGGGAGGAGCCGGGCAAAACGCGCGAAGTGCTGCGTCAGCCGGGCCTGCTGATCCAGATCAATGCCACCCACAGCTTGCTGCGCCAGGGCAGCGACAAGGTCCGGACCTCCAAGGTCAAGGAATTGCTCGACGAGAAACAACTCGGCGAGGACATCCAGATCGAGAAGATTGGTGGGCAGGAAGGCAGCAGGGGAAAACGCCAGCCCAACCAGAGCAAGGCCAGTATGACGGTGGTTGGGACACTCCGGGCGCTGCGTGAGTATTACCGGCAGAAACCGGCCGATTCGCTGCCCGGCGTCGAGGATCAGGTCAAGAAACTGACCACCAGCGACAACCCGGACATCCAGCAGGCGGCCCGGCAAGTGGTCAAGGAGCTGGAAGCGCCGAAGTGATCCGGCTTGATTCGCCAGCCCGGGATGATAGCCTGTACAACAGGGGATTGATTCCGATCCATGCAGTCACGAGTAGAGCCGATGGCCGAGCCACTGCAAAACCAGTCATTCCGGATTGAACGGCACGGGGAGATTGCCCTGATCATCCCGACGCCCGAGCTGGAGAAGTTGCCGCTGGACCTGATGGAGCAGGCGGCCCAGATGGTGCTGGCGCCGCTGAAGACCAATCCGCCCAGCGGGCTGATCTTCGACCTGAGCGAGGTCGATTACTTTGGGTCCGTGTTCCTGTCGTTCCTGCTGCGCTGTCACAAGCGCGTCAAGGAGACCGGCAGCGAGGTGGTCGTGGCCGGGGCGTCGCCCGCCGCCCGCGAGCTGCTGCGCATCACCGCCCTGGACACCATCTGGCCGCTGTACGATACCCGCAAGGAAGCGATCGAAGCCCTGAGCAGCGACTGATTCGACGTCGCCCGCAGCCCTCTGTTAGCCCGAGTGCTAGCGAGGGTTCTGCTTTTTCCTCGCTGGCGCTTCGGGCTAACAGGGCACAGGACGCTTTCACGGAGGTCTGCATCATGGCCGCGCGCGGCCCAGACTCGTCCTTTATCAACGTCAACGACGGGGGCCAGTTAGCCGAGGAGCCCCGACACCCACTGACCATCGAGCAGATGATCCAGCAGATCCGCGAGACCGCGGACAAGCTGGTCCGCGACGGGGCCCCCCGCGGCGACGTCAAGCTGATCAACACCGCCTTGAAGGAGCTGCGTTACTGTTTCAAGGTCTTTTCCCGCTACAAGCAGCATCGCAAGGTGACGGTGTTCGGCTCCGCCCGCCTGCCACCCACCGACCCGGCCTACGTGGCCGCCGAGGAGTTCGGCCGACGGCTGGCCCATCTCGGCTGGATGATCATCACCGGGGCGGCCGCGGGCATCATGGAGGCCGGCCACGTCGGGGCCGGCCGGGAGAGGAGCATCGGCGTCAACATCCTGCTGCCCTTCGAGCAGCACGCCAACTCAGTCATTCACGGCGACCCCAAGCTGATGCACCTGAAGTACTTCTTCACGCGCAAGCTGCTGTTCGTGAAGGAGTCCGACGCCATCGCCCTGTTCCCCGGTGGTTTCGGCACCCAGGACGAGGGTTTTGAAGTCCTGACGCTGATGCAGACCGGCAAGAGCCAGCTGTTCCCAATCGTCATGGTCGATGCCCCCGGCGGCGACTACTGGCTGCACTGGCAGCGCTTCATCACCGACACGCTGCTGGCCCGCCATCTGATCTCCCCCGCCGACCTGTCGCTGTACAAGATCACCGACAGCGTCCCCGAGGCCATCGAGGAAGTGCAGCGCTTCTACCGGGTCTACCACAGCATGCGCTACGTCGAGGATGACCTGGTCCTGCGCTTGCAGCATCCGCTGTCGCCGGAGAAGGTGGAACGGCTGCGGACGGAGTTCGCGGACATCGTGGCGTCGGGCACCATCGAGCAGGTCAGCGCCTTGCCGGCCGAGGCCTCGGACGTCCACCTGCTGCACCTGCCCCGGCTGCTCTTCCGCTTCGATCGCCGCAGCCTCGGCCGGCTGCGGCAGATGATCGATCGGATCAATGAGGAGTAAGACCCACTAACAGCAAGGCGAGCGGCGCGGCGTCAGCCCGCCGGTGGCGCCGTTGGGAAGGGACAACGAACCTACAACGGCTGATCCACCGTGTGAATCCGGCCGGTCGCTCGCCACAGGGAGTGCAGCTGTCGCCTCCACCAGCGCCGGAACATTCCCAGCCGTGTGATGATCGCATAGCCATCGTCAATGGCCAGGGCATAATCATCGAGGAATCCCGCACGTCCAAGGACCGGCCAGCTCAAGGGGCGAGGCCCCCCTGCTGAATCCAGATCGATGAAATGGCAAGGCCATTCGTGTTCTCGGCCGCCGAGAACGAGTCGGAGGCGGTCGCGGAAGACTCGTGCGGCGCCCACGAGGCCACGAGCAACTCCCTCTCGGTGCCGGCTGAAGGAGATGCCTTCCCTTTCAGCCAGCGCCAGGGGAATCGCGCTGAGATCCGAACCCGTGTCGATGCGGAAACGCATGGGGAAGAGCAGGCCGTGCTTGTCTCGAACTTGAAGCGTCACCACGGGAACCGGACAGGCAACGTCTCCAACAGAGTGATCAGTCAGCGGGACGCGGATTTTCATAGCTAAACTGAAGAAAAGAGGTTGGTAACGTCGCCGGCGCTGTTCCAGGGGGAAGGAACGAAGACGCCCGTTGCCGCTGCTCCGTTGGACTGAGGGCATCGAGTTGGGAGGTGAACGAGTCGCTCGCCAGGTCGTCGGCAACGGCCACGACAACCGGGCCATCGGGGGTGCCCAGAAGAGCAATCCAGCGTCCCCCAAAGTGATAGGAGAGTTTTAGCTCCTCCTCCGCCATCTGCCGGTATTTCCCCCTTCCCAGTCCGAGCCGCCGGCATTTCTGGTCGAGGCGTTGCTGCACCTCCGGGGGTGTGGGAAGGTCTCGGACCCGGATACGCACGGGTTGCTGTTCCGGAGAAGACCTCGTTGAGGACGGGTCGGGCGATTGTGGCTCTTCCGGGGTTGTCGTGGGCACGCGAACCATCCGGGCATAGACGTCGGCAGAGAGGACGACGACGCGGCGGTTGTCTGCCGGATCGACCGTTTCGACCGGACGCCCTTCGCTCAGGGCTCGCTGCTGTTCGGTTGTCAGTTCGATGGACATGGCCGCCTCGGGACACGGATCACGGAACAACCTTGCGGTATTGTACCTTGGCGGCAAGGACTGGAGAACGGAAATCTCTTTCCGTTTTCTCGTGCCGGCCTGTTTCGGTTGGGTCTGCCAGAGATCGGAGATCGGCAGGCAGTGGCCGGAGTGTGCCAATTCGCCTGTTTTTTCCAGCGGGCTTATTGTCTGCCGCCGCTGGATCGGTTATAACAGCAGTCTCACCATTGCGGGCGAATCATGCGATCGGGGCCCGCCTGAGCTTTGCTAGGGGGGAACCATGCTGACGATCTTCGGCCGACCACACCGAAACGGGGGGTTCTGCGACGGTCTGACCCGCCGCGACTTCCTCACGGTGGGCGGCACCATCCTGGGCGGCGCCCTGACGCTGCCCAACCTGCTCCGGGCCGAGGCGCAAACCGGCGTCAAGCTGTCGAACAAGGCCATCATCAACGTCTTCCTGCCGGGCGGGCCGCCGCACCTGGACATGTGGGACCTCAAGCCGGACGCCCCGGTCGAGGTTCGCGGCGAATTCAAGCCGATCGACACCAACGTGCCCGGCATCCGCATCTGCGAGCATTTCCCGCGCATTGCCAGGATGATGGACAAGTTCGTCTTCATCCGCTCCATCTCCGGCAGCAGCGGCGACCACGATGCCTTCCAGTGCATGACCGGCCGCAAGCGCGATCCGCAGCAGCGCCGATTTCTGGCCGGCGATGGGCGCCTGGGTGTCGAAGGTGCAGGGGCCGGTCACGCAGGCCGTGCCGCCGCACCTGACGCTGATGTACCCCACGGGCGAGCGCCGCTGGGGTTATCCGGGCGACGGGCGGTTTCCTCGGGCTGGCTCATGCTCCCTTCCGGCTGGTGGGCGGCAAGGACAAGAACCTGACCGCGGACGGGCTGACGCTCCGGGGGATCACGCTGGAGCAGTTGCAGAACCGCGTTGGTCTGCAAAAGGCGTTCGACGACATTGACCGCAGCATCGATCAGCGCGGCTTGATGGACGGCGTGGACGCCTTCTCCCAGCAGGCCCTGGGCATCCTGACGTCGTCGAAGATGAAGGACGCCCTGGACCTGTCGAAGGAGAAGCCGGAAGTGCTGGCCCGCTACGGCGTGGACGACCCGGCCTTCGAGCGCGACGGTGCGCCGCGCATGGTCCGCAACTTCTGCCTGGCCCGGCGTCTGGTGGAGGCCGGGGCGCGGGTGGTGACCCTGAACTTCAGCCGCTGGGACTGGCACGGCGGCGACGGCATGAACTTCGTCCAGGGCCGCAAGGACATGCCGCTGCTGGACGGAGCCGTCTCGGCCCTGGTTACCGACCTGCACGAGCGCGGTCTGAACGAGGACGTGTCCGTCGTGGTCTGGGGCGAGTTCGGACGCACGCCGCGCATCAACAAGAACGCGAGCCGGGACCACTGGCCGCAGGTCAGCTGCGCCCTCCTGGCCGGCGGCGGCATGCGCACCGGCCAGGTGATCGGCGAGACCAACCGGCTGGCGGAGCACGCGGTCAAACGGCCGGTCACGCACCAGGAGGTGTTCGCCACGCTGTATACCGCCATCGGATTGAACCTGAGCCAGGTGCGGGTGTTCGATCCCAACGGCCGGCCGCAATACCTGGTTGATGACGACGTCCAGCCGATGAAGGAACTGATCTGACCGAGGTGTTCGGAAGGAATGGCGAGCGGGGGGTTAACACCCCCCGCTTATTGATCGCTGGCCGGCGTCCGGAGCTGCTCCAGCAGCCGGTCGAGAAACACGACCTGATCGGGATGCAGGATCTGCCGGGCTCGGGACAGAGGAACAAAGCAGGCCTGGTCCACCTCCCAGGAGGCGGTGTGCGGAGCGGCGTCGCCGGGAGCGGGGCCCGCGAAGCAGTCGATCTGTTTGCGGCTTTTCTGCAGAACGGTGACCCCGAGGGAAACCAGCGGCCCGGCCTGCACTCCGGTTTCCTCGAGTGTCTCCCGGCGAGCGGTCTGTTCGGGACTCTCCTCCTCGTCCAGTTCGCCCTTGGGGATGCTCCAGGGCTTGTGGCGGTTGTAGTTGCCGGACGGATGAACCAGAAGGACTTCCAGCTCATCCGTCCCTTGCCGATAGAGCAGCGTTCCCGAGGAGCGTTTCATGATCGGTCCGCTCACATCACCAGGCGGTCGGTCATCTTGTCCAGGAGCGTCTCCCGGATCAGTTTCTCGATTGGCCCGACGTTCTCGACGCTGAGGAAGCCGTAGTAGTAGGTTGTGGTGCTGGAACTGACCGAGCTGCCGTGCCGGCTGCGGTTGACCGAGACGGTGGTCACGGTCCGGGTCTTGAAGACCACGTCGCCGGCACCCTGGGCGAAGAACCACATGTCGCGCCGCCACATGTTCATCAGGTCCAGCGGCGTGTAGGTGGTCATGATCACGCCGCCGTGCCATTGACACTGCCAGACGATGCAGCGGCGATTGGTGAGGGCGTAGCAGGTCCGGGCCGCCTTCCAGGCCTGGTAAAACGGCGCCACGGCACCCACGATGAGGAAAACGAACCCGATCGGCAGCAGCATCAGCAGCATGCCGAAATCGCCTCTCCCTCCCTTGAACGCCATGACCAGACTGACCACCAGAAAGATCAGGAAAAAGACGGCACCGCCGATGGAGACGAGCAGGGAGCGAATCATCACCACGCGCCGGGAGGGCTGGCCGCACCAGATCAGTTTTTCGCCCTTGGTCAGCTCGCTTTTGAGCTGCTCCTCATAGCGTTCCGGAATGGAATACTCCGGAGCCTCGGTCTTCTCGTCGGCTTCCTCTCCGCGATCCTCTTCCAGCTCCTCGACACGCTGTTTCGAGGACTTGGCCGGCAGCGATTTGGACTTCTTGGCCGACCTGGCAGGCCGGTCGTCTTCCTCCTCCTCGGGAGGCAGGCTTTTCTTGTTGGCCTTGCTGGTGGTCTGCGTGGCGGTGGTCTTGCTGCCGGAACCAGCGGCCTTGCCGGCTGCCTTGCTGTCCGGCAGGGTCTTCTTGGCGGCGGGAACCGAGGTTTCCTGCATGCTGGCGGGGACCTTGGTGATCGCCTGGCACTTGGGGCATTTGATCGACTTGCCCGCCAGGTCATCCTTGATGTTCAGCTGCACCTCACACGACTTACAAGCGACTTTGATAGGCATGGTGGTACTCAGTTAGGAGTCTCTTCCCAGGGAGCGACACGGTTCAGGAAAACAGCGCATCGGTCCTCTGATCCAGGAGCGTTTCACGAATCATTTTCTCGACGGCCCGGACGTCATCCAGCTTCAGGAAGCCAACGGGTTGTTTCTGCGGCATGGAACCGCCCCGGCTGCCTTGCGAGGTGACGACCAGGCGATACCCGAACACCAGATCGCCGGCACCCTTGACCAGCGCCGATTCCCTTCGTTCCATCTTGACCAGTTGAGGCACGAGGTAGGCCTTGAAGGTTTCCTCGGTCCTGATCCGGCTAACCGCCTCCCAGATCAGGGCACGCCGGGTGGTCAGCACGTAGACTGGGCCGTATTTCCCGGACAGCGACACCAACCAGGGCGCCGCCGTGAAGCCGCCGCCGATCAGCAGGACAAAGATGCCGCAGCACAGCAGGCCCACGGACAAACCCCAATCGCTCACCGTGCCGGAAAAAATGAGTGCCACGATGGCCCCAACGACCAGGAGAATCCCGACCGGAAGTGCGATCCAGGCCTGAGCTTTCTGGAGGCGCATTGAGGTCCGACCCACCCAGACGATCTTTTCTCCCTTGCTCAGTTCCCGCTTGATCATGTCAGCAAACCAGTCCGGCAAATCCTCGTGGTCCTCGAACGGATCGTCCTTCAGCAGCGGCGAGCGGAACGGCGAACCTTCCTCGCCTTCTTCCTCTTCGACCGCCTCATCGACGCTGACTTCCTCTTCTTCAACCGCCTCATCGACGTTGACTTCTTCCTCCTCGATGGCTTCATCGACGTTGATTTCTTCCACGACCTTTTTCTTGGGCGGTGCCTTCGCCGCGGGGGCGGTCCTCTTGACAGTGGGGCTGGCTGCCAGTTGTTCGACCGATTTGCCTGGCGGGATCGGCGTCGAGGGCCCCGGTTTGGAAGCGGCGAGAGGACTCTTGGCGGGAGAGGTCTTGCCGGCCTGACCCTGGGCAGGCAACGCGGTCGAGGGAGCTGCTTTCGCCGGCGCGGCAGGAGCGGCAGCTACCGGGGACGAAGCGCTCTCGGGAGCGGCCTTGAACGCCTGGCCGCACTTGGGGCATTTCACCGTCCGGTTGGCGTACTCGTCCGGAATGCGCATTTTCGCCTTGCATCCGGTACAGCTTGTCTGGACTGGCATGATTCTCCCTCGTGGCCCACTCGAATCAGTCCGGAAGCGGCTGCGAACGTCCAGTCAGAAGGTAACCATCTAGCGTACCTGGAAGATCAGACGTGTCAATCCTTTAAATGGACCTCGGATTTTTTTCTCGGTCCGCCTCTCACGGCACTTTCAAGGTATCGAAGATCCGCTGCAGCAGTTTCTCGGAGCCGATTTCCTCGGCCTCGGCCTCGTAGGTAATGCCAATGCGATGCCGCAGCACATCATAGCCGATCGACTTGACGTCCTGGGGAGTGACGTAGCCGCGCCCGGCCAGAAACGCCTGGGCCTTTGCCGCCCTGGTCAGAAAAATCGTTGCCCGTGGACTGGCCGGCAGCTGGACGTAAGGGGCGATGTCCAGCCCGTACTCCGCCGGCCGGCGCGTGCTGTGGACGATGTCCACGATGTACTGCTTGATCTTGTCATCGACGTGGATGCGATCCACGCCCGCGCATCAGCAGGAGCTGTTCGGCGTCGAGGACCTGCTTGACAGTGATCCGGGGTTCGATGGCCGACATGCGTTCCAGGATGAGCAGTTCCTCTTCCTTGCTGGGGTAGTCCAGTTTGAGCTTGAGCATGAAGCGATCGATCTGGGCCTCGGGCAGCGGATAGGTGCCTTCCTGCTCGATCGGGTTCTGCGTGGCCAGCACGAGGAACGGGTGCGGCAACAGGTGGCTATTCTCGCCGATGGTGACCTGCTTTTCCTGCATCGCCTCCAGCAGGGCCGACTGCACCTTGGCCGGGGCCCGGTTGATCTCGTCAGCCAGGACCAGGTTGGCGAAGACCGGCCCCTTCTTGATGCTGAACTCGCCGCTGCGCGGATTGTAGATCTGGGTGCCGAGGACGTCGGCGGGAAGCAGGTCCGGAGTGAACTGGATGCGCTGAAAGGAGAGGCCCAGCCCCTGGGCCAGGGTGCGAACGGCCAGGGTCTTGGCCAGGCCAGGGACGCCCTCCAGGAGGACGTGGCCGCCGGTGAGCAGGCCGACGAACAGCCGCTCGATCACGTTCCGCTGGCCGACGATCACCGTGGCGATTTCTTGAAAGAGCGGCTCCAGATGGGCCCGCAGCTGGGCCGCTTGCTGGTTGATAACTTCCACGTCGCTCATGCTGGGTTCCTGACCTTCTCGGTTCTGTACTCGGATGCTTTCGGTCGATGATCGTTGCCAGGGAGTTGCCGGTACTGAGTGCTGCGTACCGAAGACCCGGCACTCCCGAGTCTTCATCGCTCCGCTTCAGTGAGGACGATCGACAACCAGGTCCCTACCTTGCTTGCCATTCTCCGGGATGCGGTGGTGATTGACAATGGCCAGCGGAACAGCCCCGGAATGGTAGGGGGGCATAGAACGACAACACATACTCACCAGCCAGGGTTTTTCTTGATCGGAGCAGGGAAATGGGTAGGGTGAAGGGGCATGAAAGACGTTTCGACAAAGAAGGACGAGTGGAAAACCAGGAAAGGTCTGCAAAATGAACCAACCGATCTCCGCAACGGCTCGCTTGTGGTCCATGTTTCTGGACCATGTCATCTTGTGTTTTCTGGCCATTCCTCCAGTGGGAGTGGTCCTCGGCGTGGCGTTCCTGGTGAGGGGAAAGCTGGACTGGGATGCGAGTGCAATGAACGCCTGGTTGTTCGTACCCGTGTTCGTGCTTTACGCGAACAAGGATTGGTTCGGAGGTCGGAGCCTGGCCAAGCGGATCACGGGTCAGCAAGTTGTGCAGGTGGGCAGCGGTCGGGTGGCCAACGAGCTTCGCTGCTTCCTTCGTAACGTCACCATTCCGGTCTGGCCGGTCGAAGTCGCCATCACTCTGTTCAGTCCCAGCCGGCGTTCCGGCGATTGGCTGGCCGGAACGCAGGTTGTCCCGCTGAGACAATCGGAGAGTTCGTCGCTCCGGCAAGATGTAGGCGCGTATCGGTGGGGATTGAGGTCTGTGGTGACGCTCGTCCTGTCGGTTGTCGTGTCTTGTGGCTGGACGGCATTACTTTATCGTCTCTGGCAGTGACAGCCTGACGGCGTTGGTGCAGGATCTGCACGCGGTTCCTGCCGACACGTGCAGCACCTTCCCTTCTCTGGGATGCGGTGGCGATTGACAATGCCAGGCCAGGAGCTGCCAACCATTGGTGGTGTGACCAGCGTAGAAGTCGCAGTAGCGATCCGTGAGAATTGGATAGAGTCGGCCGGCACTCCTCGCTTTCTCAAGCCCCTCAATGACTTCTGGCATGAATTCGCTCCAACTGGCCAAACGACTGAGGATACAACCGTCGGGCCGCACGTGACTGCTCGGTTTCCTATCATACCCCCGGCGGGACAGCACGACTGGGTTGCCTATCACGGTCGTCGTTCTACCTCAAACTGTCTTGTCGATCACCGCCACGAGCAGGCTAATCGCTGCTCCCACGAACAGCAAGAGGCGTGAATGCCCCCGCTGCCTCGAAGGCATTGAGTACAATCAGCCAGCCCTGTTTGCCAGGCGGATACGGACCACGTAGCTCCTGCGGGCGTTCCTGCAATAGCTCAATGATTCCGCGCTCGCTGCCGAATGTTCCCCCGGAGAGACCTGTGTTGCCCGTAACCCGGTCGGCAAGGTACGGGAAATGGTACTCGTTGACGAACCTCGGGTCGCCCTTTTCGGGATCGATTGGCCGCCAATGGATGGCCCATCCCCACTCATACTCGATGCACAACTCGTCCACAATTCGGACAGCCGTCCCGACTCGCCGCTCAGCGATCGGAAGCCAGCGCTCGGCGACGAGGCGCTTGGCTGTCTCGAAGTCGATTTGTGGCTCTGGCTGGTTCGGAATCCCTTCCCCTGGCTGTTCCGGGAGTAGCTCTTTCAATTCAAGGCCGACAAAACTCAAATGCTCCGATGCTCCGGGGTCTGTGACTGGCCCACGAAGCAACGCTCCGGCAGCGTTGATCGCTCCAGGACGGTTGACCGCGCAGACAAGCACTCTGCCGTTGTGAGTCACCTGCCACGTTTGACCCACCTGCTTCAACTCGACAACGTCTCGTTCCACGGGATGTCTCTCCACTGCCGAACGCGAATCTGGGCAGCGATGCTTTGTTGCTTGGATCCAGCAGACCAGCTTACACCATCGTTGTGCGTTGTCCACAGACCACTTTGGGGAATGCAGATGCGTTCCTTCTGTCCGCTCTGGCCTGCAGTTGGTGACAGCCTGGCCGCCGGCGCCGCCGTTTGCTTTCGGCGCCAGTCGCTCAAAGGAAACCAATGGGGGCTTCCGGCAGTCCGTAAATCGTGTCTGGCTGACGCTATCAAAGATGGCCCAGGTTCGGCCTACGCTCTCTGCACGACGCTATCCGCCAGCTTCTGGGCGATGACTTCCTCCGCCGGATCGTCAAAGTAGATCGACATCTGCAGCTGCCCGCCGTCATTGATGATGAACGCGAACAGCGACTCCACGAGGCCGGTCTCGGTCTCGTCGCGCAGCCGGTAGCTGAAGCGCGTGACGCCGTCGGCCTGGCTCTCGCGCTCGGCCCAGCGCTCCGGGGACGCAATTTCTTTGATCTGGGCGAGGCGCTCGGCCTGGGACTGGCCGTGGTCATTGTTCCACGCCGTTAACCAGAGGGTGAGCCCGGGACGCCAGAGAACCAGGGACTTCTCTTCCACCCGCCGCGCGAAGCGCTCGGGAAGATGGATCGACCAGGTCGCGGTCAGCGGGTGATCGCCCTCGACGACCGGAAACCCCGGCGGGGGCCATTTCTTCGCGGGCCTGGCTGGTTCCGCGCCGGGCTCCCACGGCTCGCCCTTGACCTGCACGAACTTGCCGGACCGGCCCTGGCGCTCGAACGCCGACCCGGCCGGAGCGTCGAGGAAGGGGACGATGTCCGGGTCGTAGTTGGCGATCATGTTGACGTCGCAGATACCGTGGTTGTCGGCATCATCCATGTAAGCCTGGGACTCCCGGCCCGCCGTGAAAATCCAGCCGCTGTCCTGGTCGTTGTCCGGCTCGACGCGGTACATGTACCCGACCTTGCGGCCCTTCACAGTGACCATGTCGGTGGCGATGCAGGCCCCGCGTCCCTCGGCGAGCGGCCGGACCTGGTCAGGTAGCGGGGCGAACTTCTTCTTCGACTTTGCCATTGGTACGCCCTCCACGGTCAAAACGCTCAGCTCCGCAGCCGGCTCATGCGGGTCAGACATCGGACTCCGCGCGGCGCTGGTCGCCTGGCCTGTTTGCCGCAACTGGTTTGCTCGGACTTCCTTCTTACGGGGAAGATACCTCAATCCGCGCGTTTGGATACTTCTCCAGCAGTTCCCGGTAAACAGGGACCCGGCACAATGCCGCTTTGAGTTCCGCCGTTCCGTTCAGGCGGCGCTGGCAACTGGCGCACACTCGCAACGGCAAAGGGAAGATGCGATCCGTCCCCCACTCCTGTTCGCCTCCGGCCGAGGCATAAACGGCCGCCGCGCCCAGCCAGCCCAGCGTCAGAAAACCCAGGAGGTAGGCCCACCAAGGCCGGCCGCCTGTGACGTGGGCCCTTTCACATTCCGTCGTGCAGCAGAGGACACCCTCGGTCGCAGTTGCGCAGACAACGCAGTGGCGTTCCTCGGGGAGTTTCCCTGCCAGCAGCAAGGTTTCCACCACCTTTTCGATTCTGAGTCCGGGAGGGGGCAGTCCGGCTCGCCGGCGCAATTCGTGCAGCGAAGGAACTTCGAGCGCCCGACCGCAGGAGCATTGCAATCGCGCACCCGCGTCTCCCTCGCGCACGAGGATCTTCTTGCCACACGCGCAGTCAAGCTCATGCTCCACCGGAGTAGCCATCGTCGTCCTTTCTGAACGGCCCGGCACAGCGGTCCCGCCACGGGAGTCAGGGTCGCTACCGCCGCTGGTTCGGCTCCATCCGAAGTCGCCCCGAGGCTCGCCCCAACTCCTCTTCCGCGAGCTTGACGTAGGCGTTGTACGCCTTCTTGACATCCGGTTTGGTGATGGTGACCCGGCGGCGCACGGACCGAAGGTTGGGGCCGCAACAGGGGCAGGCGAGCAACCGGCTCAAGTCCTCCCACAGGTCGAGGATCTCACGCCGCTTCCTGGTCACCTTCGCGATGGTCACGTGTGCCAGGTCAGTCAACCGGAACCCGCCCTCCTCTCGAGTGATGAACCCGGCCGCGAGCAGCCGGTTCAGGGCCCCGTCGAGTTCCTCGGCGGTGGGGATGGCATGGTTGATCGCGTCGGCGCTGTACAGGATGTCCTGAAGCTGCGCAGGCCTTTCGCTGCTGGCCCAGCGAAGCGCCAGGAGGATCCAGGAATCCGAGGAGACGAACGCAGGGCTAATCCTTTCCATCAGATCACCGTAGCTGGGTTGTTGTCTTTATCGCTCTCCGCGGCTGGCTCACTCGTGGATGGCCCAGAGGCAGCGGCTCCCGGCATGCCCTCCACCATCCCTCCAAATGACTGCTCCACCACAAACCGCCTGGGGAACAGCTTGTCCACGACGGCAAGCAACGGCACAGTCGGGTCGCGGAACCCGAGCAAGACCACCTGGGGAGCCTCGTACAGCAGCGGCACCACCTCCCGTGCGACATTGGTCCAGCCGCTGTCGGACGCGGTCATCACGTCCAGGTGGGGCAGAGCAACCACGACTCCCTCGACGGACCCGCGGACAGCCCGGCGGAGCTGGCTGATGGCAGTGAGCATGACCCCGGCATCCTCGGGCAAAGTCTCCGCCGGGGCTGGCCGGCCATCGACGTACTCGCACCGCAGTCCCAGCGCTCGGAGCCGCTTCCGCAAGTTGTGGAACAGCAGGTGCGTCCAACCCTTGTTGGCTGTCACCAGGCAGCAACTCCCCTGCTGGAGGGCATCGGCCAGGTCGGACAGCAGGGCGGTGAACGGAGCCAGGCTTGGGAGAGATCGCATTGGATTGAACCGCCGTCGCGCCTCCTTGAACAATCACGGCTGCTCCTTCCGGCCACAGCACCGCAGCGAACAGTTCGGTAACCGGCCGGCTGGCCGCAGAACACGGCTCAGTTGCCTCTCCTGATCCCTTTGCCCATCACGGCCCGGCTGGAGAGCACGGCTCGGCTGTCTCTCACGGTCATCGTTCTGTCTCCCAGATGTTCCGCGACTCCCTCCAGGAGCCGGTCGCCACGGCGGAAGGCGCTGCGTTAGCCCGCTGCGCGAGCAAGGGCACAGCAGACGAGGTCGCGGAGCAGCCGGAAGCCGAGCCGGCCGCCGCCGCTCCCCAGGCCCCGGCGGTGCCCCGGGTCCGGCCCAAACAGCAACGCGCCCGGCAAGCCCGCGCCCGCCTCGCCGCGTCGGCCCCTGGCCGGCTGCGACGACAGCGCCTTCCTGGCCCAGGAAAATGCCTCGTGGATCGAATTCCTCAAGGAGGTCATGGGCGACAACTATCCCGATCCGGAGACCGGGCCGGACGCTTCCCATGATCCGCGACAGGGACCGCCGGAAGAGGGCAGACCGTGACAGCCCACTGTCGCCAAACGGCCGCGAAACGGAGTTGGAACAGCGGCGTCGGATCGCCCAGGAAACCGGGAAGTTCCTCCGCCTCGATCATGGTTCGGATCACCGGAGGACGGCGCGGAGCTTCTGGAGAGCCGAGCGCATCTGCGTTTTGACGGTCCCGACCGGGGCCTGGCGCAGGTCCGCGATCTGGTCGTAGGTGAGGTCGGAGTTCTGACGGAGCAAGAAGATCTCTCGTTCCGCGGGACGGAGATCGGAAAGGGCCAGGCGCAGGCGTTCCAGTGATTCGCCGTGGAGGAGCCGTTCGGGAGGGGCGTTCTCCGCGCGATCCCCCGGGCTGATCTGGGGCAGAAGGGGCCGGGCCTTGCGTCGCCAGGCACTGCGCTGCAGGTCACGGGCTGTATTGATGGCGATGCGGAACAGCCAGGCGCGGAGGTTCTGGACTTTGATGGAGCGTTTCCGGGCTTGCCAGCATTTGAGGAAGGTTTCCTGGAGAGCGTCCTGGGCGTCGTCGGGACTGCCAAGGATCAGGGCCAGGGTGTGCAGCAGTTCGGCTCGAATGGCCGCGAAGGCCTGCAGCAACCGCTCCTCGGTTTTGGAGCGATGCCGGCGAGGAACCGGGGCAGCAGCCTGAGCCATGCCCATCGTCCTCCGATTGGAAAAGTCTTCCCCATCTCCTAAGACGATTTTGCCCGCCGTTTGCAACCTTGAGTTTGCCATGTTTTTTTCCTGGCTCGGTTCCTGGTGGCGCAGGCGGAAGGGAAAACCGCTCGGGCACTGGCAGGTGGTCCTGTACACCCGCCGGGGATGTCATCTCTGCGATCTGGCCTGGAAGCAATTGCACCAGGCCCGGAGCCATCATGGCTTTGCACTGTCTCAGGTTGACGTGGACCAGGACCCACAGCTGGTCGAGCGCTACGGGTTACAGGTTCCGGTGGTCGCGATCAATGGGCGCGTGCGATTCCGAGGGCGGATCAACAAGGTGCTGCTGCGCCGGCTGATCGAGGCGGAGAGGGAATGACGCTCCGGATGGTCACTTCGCCGCCACCTCAGTCAGGAACTGGGTCGCCAGGCGCAGCGCCTGATCGTAGTCCCTGGCTTTGAGTGGTTTGTCCAGCAGCTCCGGCAGTTTTTTCTGAAGCGCCAGGGCCCGCGTGTTCCGCTGCAGGGCCTCGGGGATCCGGACCTCGACCCGGGCCGGTTCCTTGTGGATCAGCAAGCAAACACACTGGGCCAAGGCCAGCTGCTGGGCCTCGCTGTCCCGCTTCTTGGGGTCCTTCGGGATCGAATCATCGACCAGCTCGACGTACACCGGCAAGGAACGGTGACGGGCCAGAAACTGCAGGGCGTTCTGAGACTCGGTGATCGTCCGCACGGTGCAAAGCTCGCAGCAATCCTTGACGCCCACGCAGAGCTGCCGCGGCTCGGCCTGCTCCAGGGCAGTCTGGGCAAACTGTTGTTGCTGGACTGCGCCTTGCTCCTTGAGCCGGCGGAGGGCCACCAGGCCGTCGGGCCCATGCACCAGCAGCGACTCCACCGCGGCCTTGCAGACCTCGGGGCAATTACAGTTGGTTGCCTCGACCAGGACGGGAAGCGCCCGGTCGACCGAGGGCCCCATTTGACCAAGGGCCTTGACAATCGCCTGGCGTTCCGCGGTGTCTTGCGATTGGCGGAGGAGTTCGGCGAGGGTCGGGACCGCATCCTGAGCGGCGGGGCCAAGCCGGGCCAGCGCCTGGACGTAGGCGAGGCGGTCCTGAGCGGAGGTCGCTTGCCGTAAACCGCGAACCAGGGGCGGAACCACCGACCGGCGCACCTCGCCGGTTTGCTTGTGAACGATCGCGGCAGCCAGGCTGGCGTTGCGCGGAGCGGAATCGCGATTAGCCCGCGGGTCCGGCGAGAACACGTACTTGTTACCGCTGGCGGGCGTGAGTTGGGCGGGCTGGTGTTCGGGAAGGGGAGTTTGAGTGGCCGAGCCCATGAATTTGTGTTCCGCTCGTGGGGTGGTTACGTAAGGATTGTTCAGAGCGGAGCGGTAGACCTGGGCCAGGCTGTTGTCGGCCTGATTGGTGCAGGGGTGATCGGGGCCGAGCTTGGTCTCGCAAATGGCGCGGGCCTGGGAGTAATTCGAGGCAGCCCGAGACAGGTCGCCCTGGGTCTGGTAGATCTGGCCGATCCGATTGAGGTTGGCCACCACGAAGGTTTCGTCATTCTTCTGGGCCCGGCGGGCCAGTTCCGGCAGTTTCGTCTGCCGCAGGGCAAGCGCTTCCTGGAGCCGGCCCTGAACTTCCAGGGCCTCAGCCGTGCGCTCGGCCTCGGTCAGCTGGGTCGCCGGCGGCAAATCGTCCAGCTGGATCGGCTTCCGCGCCGTGGCAAGCCGCAGGCCTCCCCGAGGCAGCTGCAGGCGTTCCGCGCGGTCGCCGTCGGTTCTGAGGGCGACCGCGGGGAGATTGGCGTCCGGATTGCCGGGCCCGGGGCCCGTGAGGGCAACGCCCAGCGCCAGCAGCAGGCAAGCGGCCGCGGCCAGGGCTGAACGCTGCCGGAAGGAGGCACCGAAGCGTTTGCTGGGAGCGGGCCGTTTCGCCGCTGGAGTTGGGAAGTTCAGGATGCGCGGTTCGGAGGCCGGGATGGGAACGTCAGCCGGCTCGAACTCAGTCAGCACGTCGCGAACCAGGTCGGTGAGCATGCGCAGTTCGGGCCGTTGCTCCAGGGCCTGTTCGACGTGCTGTCGCTCCTCGGGGGTCACCTCGTCGGCCAGGTAGCGGCCGAGAGTGGTGTTGTCGATGTCGCCCCAGGCTTGCTTCTGCGATTGGCGGCAAGCCCGCAGTTCAGCGGCAACCCGGTCCCAGGAATCTGGTTCAAACGGACTTGTCATGGCTTCTCGCCGAGTCGTGAGAAAACGATGCGATCGTGACTCTCATAGACTACAGACGGCACGTCCTGGCATCATCTGCAAAAAAACTTGGAGCAATTTCGGGATCGCAGTTGCCGAGCCGCGCACGCAGCGCAGCGGAGTAAGCGGCCCTGCGAGCCCGGAAGGCCGCTTACTCCGCTGCGCTGCGTGCGCGGCTCGGCGGGACAGGGCGCCCGCTGAATCGCTGAACGGAGGCACTCATTTTGACCTTGCTTTTTTGGGCCCAATCCTGCATGTTAGGGCTGTCCCGCAAATGTGGTCCAACCAAGGAGGGAATGACCATGTTCTACCAGACCGAAGCCAAGCCTCAGGGATGGCGGGCCATTGCGGTCTTCGATGACCGGCACGATCGTCTGATCTATCTCGGCCGTTCCTCGACCCAGGTGCGTGCCAACTTCAGCCAGGCCTATTTTGAAGTGCTGGACGATGAGGAGCGCGATCACGTCCGCTCCATCTCGCTGCAGCGCTGGCACGGAGCGCCCGACTCCGGCCGCTGGCTGCATCAGACCAACCTGACCATTCCCGTCAAGGCCAAGCTGGCCCGCACCGCCTGAACGCTGGCCCCGCGTGGTCCCGGCAAGGGGTTTCCTTTCCCAGAGGAAATGTCTTGCCGGGTCCGTCTCCTGACCCGCTGCACAATCCTTCTTTCCCCTTCCTTCCGCTCAACCGGACCGCCGAGCCGGCCTGGTGCTTCCCTTCCAGGAGAGAAAACCAACCTCCACCCTTGCATTCCTTGGAAAAAAACCGAACAATGACAACATGGGGAATCCTGGCTACGGATCGGGCAGCCGGCCTTGATGCCGGGCGGTGCCTGCTGTCGCGCCGCATCGGTTCGGCCGGGTGGTTCCCCCAAGGGGGCGTATGAGTGCGCGTCGTCAGGCGACCCATGCAGACATTGAGGAAACCAAAGAATGAATCCCTATAGCTCCCTGTGCGACGACTTCGGGGTCTACGTTTACGTCAATACCAAGATGCCGCTCCCCGCCGGCCGGGAGGCCATCCTGCATTTTTTCGACGGGCTGCGCAAGACCTACCCCACCATGACCGATTTTGACGTGCGGGAGAGTGGGGAATTTGTCCTCGAAGAGGATCGGGAGCAGGGAAGCTACCGCTGGGTGACGGTGGAGAAGCAGCGCTTCTGCGCCGGCTACGTCAACCCGCCGGACCTGGAGTCGGCCGACATCCTGCACGAGCATCTGCTGGAGGTAGGACCCTACCATCTGGACTTCAACCCGCTGGACTGCGAGGCCCTGGACGTCCTGTTCGCCTTTGACTTCATGTACAGCGGCAACCACGACGAGGTGGTGGCCGAGGCCCTGGGACTGAACACGACCCTGGAGAAGATGCTGCAGATCCCCGGGACCAAGGTGATCAACTACGAGCCGTCGCTGATGCTGGCCCTGGACGACGCCTGCCGGTTCCAGTGCCGGCTGAGCATCGAGACGCGGACCAACGCCTACCAGATCCGCACGGGGCAGTTCCCCGAGGCGCCGATCAGCGTCTACTTCACGGTGCGGCAGTACTGGGGCCGGCAGAACTTCAAGGACTTTGGCGAGTCGTACCGCAACCAGCGGAAGGTCCTGCAGGAGCTGGTCGAGTCGCACATCATCCCCGCGATCGTCCGGCCGCTGGCCCAGACGATTGCGGCCAAACAGTAACGGGAACCAACCCGACACAAGCCCGAAGCGCCAGCGCCGGGACGATCCCGGCGCTGGCGCTTCGGGCTTGTGTCCCACCAATCCGCCAACGAACCCAACCGGACCATCATGCTTTCCTCCCCTTCAACCAGCCCCGTGACCTTCTCCTCGTTCGCTCAGGGTCTGACGGCCGAGACCGCTTTCGACGTCCTCGCCGTGGCCAAGCGCCTCAAGGCCGCCGGCAAGGACGTGATCGAACTGCAAATCGGCGACAGCCCCTTCTCCAGTACCCGGCATGCGCTGGCCGCGGGGATCAAGGCCATCGAGGAGGGGGCGACGCACTATTGCCCCTCGCCGGGACTCTCTTCATTCCGGGAAGCGGTCGCCCGCAACTACCTGAAGGAGTACGGGATCGCCATCAAGCCGGAGAACGTGATCGCCGCTCCGGGCGCCAAGCCGTTCGAGCTGTTCTTCTGCGAGGCGTTCCTGGAGGCCGGCGACGAGGTGCTGATCTTCTCACCGGCGTTCCCCACCTACGTCCCGAACCTGCAACGGCGGGGTGCGGTGCCCGTCTTCAGCGCGCTGCGGCAGCAGAACCAGTTCCGGCCGGACCTCAACGACGTCGAGCGGTTCCTGAAACGGCCGAAGGCGAAAGCGCTCTTCCTCAACTCGCCACACAACCCGACCGGCGGGGTCGCCACGGCCGACGACCTGCGCGGCCTGGCCAACCTGGTGCGTGGCCGGAACGTAGCGGTCTTCAGCGACGAGCCGTACTGCCACATGGTCTGGAGCGGCAAGCACGAGCCGTTCCCCGCCCAGCCGGGGATGCTGGAGCAGAGCGTGGCGGCGTACACCTTCAGCAAGTCGTACAGCATGAGCGGCTGGCGGCTGGGCTACGCGGTCTGCGGCGAAGCGACCGCCGACATCCTGTCGAAGATGATCAACACGTCACTGTCCTGCGTGCCGCCCATGGTGCAATTGGCCGGACAGGCGGCGCTGGACCACGACTCGGCCGAACGCGATGAGGTGATGCAGCGCTTCCGCCGCAAGGTGGAACTGCTGGTCGAGGAGCTGCGCAAGGTGGACGGAGTCAAGGTGCTGATGCCGGCAGGGACGTTCTATGCGTTCCCGGACGTGTCCGCGATCTGCCGGCGGTTGGGGATCACCTCGCATGGGCTGGCGATGTACCTGCTGGAGGGAGCAGACGAGCGCAAGGGCGTGGCCTGTCTGGGCGGGGAGTGCTTTGGGGAGGCGGGCCAGGGGTTCCTCCGGTTCAGCTGTGCCGAGCCGGATGAGCGGTTGAAGGAGGCGGTGGCATTCCTCGCCGAGGCGGTGACCCGAACGGACCGCGTGGTTCGGTATCTGGAGGGCCACGACCGATGTCGGCTGGAGAGATGACTCCAGCCGCCAAGGCGCCTTTTTCTCGGCCACTGTTTCTCTGCCGGGGCCTACCCGAGCTTACAGTCAGGCGCCAGAGCCACGCTGGTCGAACCCAAGGTATTCAAATACGTCAGCATGCTGTGCCAGCAGGTGGGCGTGGCCCTGGTCTTGCCGGTTGAATCGATCGGGACCTCCGTATTGACGTGAGCGTAACCCAGCAGCGGGACCTTCGGGGCGACGTCAGGCGAATTGGCGATGCGCCAGCTGACGGGTATCAAACCGTTGTAGGCGCTGGCGAAGGTAAGGTTGCCAACCTTGGGACTTGCAAACGTGTAAACGGTCGGCGTGATGATGCCATTGCCCGCGAGGTCGATCGCCAGCAGGGTCGCCAGCGCTGCTCCCAGGCTGTGGCCCGCGATCCGAAGCGTTTGCACTGTACCATCGGCAACGAGCGCCCGCAGGGCATCCAGAACTCGGGGCATAGTCGTATGGGGTCCCGTGCGCAGCGTGGAATAGAAGCCGGTGAAGCCCTGCTCGGTCTTTCCCGTGTCAACGTACGGAAACGGAATTTGCACGAAGAGGAAGTCCTTGAACCATTCAAACAAGTTGTTCGGCTCCGTGCCGCGAATGGCCACGACGGCGTCGGAACCGGAGCGGGCGATGAAGCCGAACACCTTGTAGTCGGCCACAAGGTCAGTGATGTCGTCGGCGTAAATCGGTGTCACCAGTGCGCAGCCTCCAGGCGGAACGAAAGTAGAGGGATCGCTCATGGTGTACAGGTCATAGGCGGCTAGCACGAACTGGCCGAGTTCAAGGGCTTCCGAGACAGAGAAAGTCGAGGATGGCATGCGTGCTCCATCGGGGAAATAGAACGGGTTTGTGGGTGGACGCAGGACCGCCAAGACGGCGAAGGCAAGGTACTTCCGCGCTTGGGCGACGTTGATCACAGCCGACCGGAACAGGTGCCAGGAACTGTTGTTACGATTTCTCTAATCGCAAGAACAGTTTCTGGCACCTGTTCCGGTTCGGTTTGCTCCAGTGACCGGAGGACCGTGGCGCGGGATTCTCATGCTGTTCGCTTGTTCCTCCATCCCGCCCACTTGTCACTCAGATCCCACGCTGCAACTCTTCGATGGCTCGTTTCTTGTCCGCCTCGCTCAGCTTCGGGTCGGTGCGGATCATCTCGATCTTGCTCTCGATAAAGGCGCGCTCGGCCTCCGGGTCGCGCGGCACCTGATGCGAGAGTCGCTCGAACTCGGCACGCATGTCCGCCATGGGCACCGGCAAGCCGGACTCTGGATCGGTCATGCGGAACGGTTCCACCTCGGGGTTTCCGGTCGGGGTGGGAGGTTCCTTCGGCGAAGTCATGTTGGCTCCTTTCCGCCTCACGGCAAAGTTAGCTGTTCACCGCCCAGTTATAATTGGCATCGAGGAACAGCAGGTTGAAGCCCTTGTTGTCGGTGCGGACGTAGCTGTCCGACGGGGCCAACAAGTGCCATGCCCCCCACTGGTTGTTGCTATCGCGGCTGACCAGCTGCGTACTCAACGCTCCCATGGGATTCGTACCCTGGTAGGAATCCTGGAAGGTTTCGACAATCGGTCCCCACGAACCGACCCAACCGGTCTGCTGCTCGGCCAGGGTGGCCGTGTAGCCGTATTGATAGATCAGGTCCCAGCGGGTGGCAGTGTGGTTCCACAGCCAGACTTGATTATACCAGGTATTCGCCGCACTCTGCGAGGTGACGTTCATCAGCGGCAGCACTTGATAGGGATTGCCGTGAGCCGACTCTGTCCGGAGGTAGCTCCCCAGGTTCGTGAACGGAACGTTCGTCTGCCAGGGAGCCGCGGGGTAGCGGGCCCAGTCGAAGACCTTGAAAAAGGTCTGCGTCTGACCGTTGTAGGAAACGAAGGCCTCGACTCCCTTTCCCGAGCGGTTCGTCGCCGTCAGGTAAAGGAAGTTGTTGACGTTGCCGCCTGGTGGGTTCGGGCAGATGATCTCCCAGTAAATCGCGGTGCCAGTCGCCCAGTTGGTCTTGAACGAATCGTTGTAGAACATGCCGTAGCCGACGCCGCCAGGGATCGGCCCGGTGTCTTTCCTGGGAGGGAGTTCCTTCAGCACGGCGGCGAAGCCGTCGGCGATCGCGCTCCGAGCTGTCGGGCGAAGCGTGGGATGAGTCCTGGCAACGTGCATCTTGCTGGCCAGGAAGGCCCTCTCGGCCTCCGTGTCGCGAGGGGTCAGCCTGGTGATGTCCGCGAACAGGGTCCGGACGTCCGCAGTCGTGTACTCGGCCACCGGCGACGGGAGGGGAAGTGCCAGGCTCGTGGCCTCTGTGGCCAGGGCCGGTTGAGACAACGGGAACGGGTTGTCGTTAGTCACACCCGAAGGGGTGCCGATCGGGAAGTGAGTCTGGAGGAGAGCGCTGAACCGCGCCCAGCCGTCGGTTGCGCCGGTGAGCTTGGTGTACGTCTCTGCCAGTGTCGGGGCGCCGGCCGCGATGATGTCTTTCCAGGAGTAGTTTAGCTGGTAGTGCAGCCAGTTCAGGAAGAGCACGGAACACCCGATGGAGACGTAATTCGTGTCGGTGGGGTCCGTGTGGTTGATGAAATCGGGTCGATCGGACGAATCGAGCCAGCTGGCCGCGGAGGCGAAGCCATCAAGTTCGGCCGGATAGAGTTCGGTGGCCAGCACCCGGGAGAGACCTTCGCCGTTGCTCGCCCCACAGTCCCAACCGATCCCCTGGGTCGCCTCGAAGACCTCAACCTCTTCGGCCACCACCAGCATGCGCACGAGATCCACGTTGGTGCCATCGAAAGCAGCGCAGTGGAATTCAGTAGCCGCGCACGTCTGGTGGTAGGCACCGAAGTCCCCGGTGACCACGTATAGATTGAAGGGCAAGGCATCTTCTGGTTTGGCGTCCGCGGGGGGGGTGATGCCGCCAAACCACTCCTCAAGCTGGGCATACTCCTCTTCGCAGGAAGCCAGTACGCCATTAGCCAGCGTGACACCGTTGGTGCCCAAGCTGTTCTCGTAGTAGACGTTGAAGTTGTCCGTCTTCCCTTGAAGGGTGTAGGGTCCGCCGTCGCGGGCCAGCTTCGCTCCGGGCGGAACGCGACGCGACTTATGCACGAACACGTGCAACTTCCCTCGGGGACTGCCGCGTTTCGCGGCCAAGACTCGGTCTTTTTCAAGTACTGGCATGGCTGTGTCCTTTCGTTCCGAATGTTAGCATTCCTCCTCGGGCGCTCCACCGGCACGCATTGTTCCGTTGGGGCGCCTGGCAAGAAACGACCTGCACCGCTTCCCAGCGCGTGAGTCTTCCGACTCTCTCACTCTGCAATCGTTCGGCAAAGGTGTCAGGAACCCGTGAGAGATCTGGGACTGACAATTCGTGATACGGAGGAGGCCAGCTGCCCTTGCGCTGCTTGTTGGCTCTTTTCTTTTTTTTCTTGAGGGGAGTCGTCGTGGGGACACGGCGTGCGTTGACCGCGCGCCAAACCCGAGCCGATTTCCTCCAACTCCCGCCGCGCTCGGTGAAAGCGATACCACACTTGTTTGTGGCTGAGGCCCAGTTTCTCGGCGACTTCAGCAACGGGGCGCTGCTCCATCAGACGCAACTGCAAGACCTGAAAAGTACACTCAGACAATCGCTTTCTCAGCTGCTCCCAAGCCAAGGCGACCACTTCCTCCTCTTCCAGGCCTTGCCCCGGGTGCGGACGGTTATCGCTCACGGTGAGCAACTGGTTTGCACCTCCCTGCACCAACCGGCGTTTGCGGGAGCGGTGCAGGTCAGCCGTCTTGCTCTGGACGATGGAATACAGCCAGGTATCGAATTGTCCCCGGCCAGGGTCGAGTTGAAACAGCGGCAACCGCACCAGCAGTTCCCGCCAGACCTCCTGGACACAATCCACGACCTCCTCATCCGTCACCCCACAGGCGAAGGCGAAGGAACGAATGGTACGCGAATAGCGCTCGTAAAACAGACTCCAGACCGTCTCCAGGTCTCGACTCGGCGGCCAACCGTGCTGCCGATGGGTCAAATAGTTTTGGATCTGGATCAGCAGTTCGGAATCGGCACTCGGCGATTCCATTTGAGTGGATGACACAGACGCAGCTCCTGGGGTAGGCTCCGTCCGCAGTGGGCGCGGGCGTAGGAACAAGCACCGGTCCTCGCCCCTTCCTGAGGTGGGCCGGGCACAAAGACAACCAGGCCAGGCGAGCGGCGCAACTCCCTGCGCCCGGCAATGCGTGCGTTCTTTCCTCGTGCTGTCTCCTCTCCACCAAGAGGAGGAGACCACGGTCACGCTTGCTCGCTGTCTTCCCGAATGAACATCTCCTACCTGCGGTGTCTGCCAAGTAATCGCAGGTTATCGGCCGTGACCTCCCTTGTCCAATAAAAAGCAGACGTCGTCCAGACGCTCATATTCGCGTCCGTTTATGCGACTATCTCCCACACAACGCCCCCATCCTGGACGTGAAAACGGACCCGCTGCGGTTTCTGCCCGCGATTCAGCCGGCCGATCGTGTCCCGCAGCACTTTCTTCCGTTTCGTGCCAGGTCCGGCCGGTATTGGGTTGGGGACCCACTCGACCCAGCCTCTTCGTTCCAGTTCCTCCAGCACGCTGAGTTGCCCGACCGCGTCGTGGCGCACGCGCTTGAGGACCGCACCACCCAGACGCAGTTCCCCACCGCCTCCTTTCCAGGCAATCCACTGCGGATGGAAGGTGGAGGGACTTACCTCTCCTGGAGCATGTCCCAGATCCTTGAACGCTCGCGTCACCCATTTCCAGCCCTCTTCCGTCAACGCAACCCCTTCTTCCTCTGGATTCTTGCTCTCAGCCGGGTCTGGCACGGGCGCTCCGTTGGCGCTCGGTCCCCGGACGTAGCCCGCTTCCAGCAGGGTCCGCACTTCTTCTTCAGACAGGCCTCCGGCTTGTAACTCGCCCCTCTCAATTCGCGCGTCGAATCCCGGGCATTCCGTCTTGTTTGCCTTGATCACAATCGCCAGCAGTTTGAGGAGCGCCGGCAGGGGTGGTTCAACTCCCAGGTGGCTGGAGGGCACAGTGCGTTCGAGAGACTGTGGCATGGAGGCGACTCCCTGAATGAACGTGCATACCCCTCTTCCTCTCCACTGCGTCGCGGATGGAATTCTTGGAGGTGCCGGGCTGCCTCTCGGCCCTTCAGGAGCCAGCGGCAGCTTTTCCGACATATTGCAAATTGCAATCCGCGCGAAAAACCGATCATGAATTGTTGCTTTTTTGAAAAAAAGTTGCTTGCGAGAGGAAAAACTCATCTGTCCTTCACATTCGGGGCCTCGTGGAGTCCGTTCCGGACCCGTCTCCGGCAGCTCCCTCGCTGGCCCCATTCCGCCCGTTTGCATCTGTCCGGCTGCGGCCTATAGTTGGGTGAATCGATCCCGATGGCACGCTCGGCCGTATTGCCATGTCTCCTGGTGTTTTCCCGGCGGCCGGCGCTTCTTCCCGGAGGGCGTTGATGAAGACGGATTCACTTCGCGGCTGCCCGCTGGCGCGGGCTGGCGGGCTGGTTGGGCGGACCTCTGGTGCTGCTCCTGGTTCTGGGGCTGGCGGCAGGCAAGGCCCGGAAGGGCAAGAAATTCGCCGTCCTGGTCGGCATCTGCAATTACAGCTCGCCCACGCTCAAGACGCTGAATTACAGCATCCGCGACATGGAGGACCTCGCTGAGGTCCTGCGCCAGGGCGGTTATGAGATTACCCTGCTTACCAGCGCTTCCCAGGATCCGAGCCTGCGCGCCACCTTCTTCAACATCCAGGCCCGGACCGCCGAGGTGCTGGCGCGGTGTCAGCCGCAGGACCTGGTGCTGGTGGCCCTGGGCGGTCACGGGATCCAGTACCGGGGCGGCCAGGCCTACTTCTGTCCTCAGGACGCCTTTCCCGAGAAGAACACCGGTTCCCTTCTGGGCATGTCCGAGCTGTACAAGCAGATGGAGCTGAGCAAGGCGGGGACGAAACTGCTCCTGGTGGACGCCTGCCGCAGCGACCCCAACGCCCGGGACGACAAGGCGATCCAGGGCCTGCGGGGGCAGTCCATGCCCAGACCTCCCCGAGGGGTGGCCACGCTGTACTCCTGCTCGGCGGGGGAGTCCGCTTATGAGTGCGGCAAGCTGGAGCGCGGCGTGTTCTTTTACTTCGTGGTGAAAGGGTTACAGGACAAGGAGACCCGCAATTCCCGAGGCGAGGTGACCTGGTCGGCGCTGGAGAAGCACGTCCGCCACAAGGTGCCGGCCGAGGGGCCGAAGTTTCTCCGCGAGGGCAAGAAGCAAACTCCGGTCGTGGCCTCGGGTGGGCTGGCGGGCGACCCGGTGCTGCTGGCCTTTCCGAAGGAATGAACGGGCGAGGGCCGCTCACTCCGGCAGCGGTTTGCCGCGTGTCTCCGGAGCCAGCCAGATGACGAACACGCCGACGACGTAGATGAACGCCAGCGAGGAACAAGCCACGGCGTAGTTGGCGTTGGGCGGCTTGCCCATCAGGACGGGCACCTGCAGCACCCCAATGGCGGCCAGGATGCGGCCAAAGTTGAAGCCGAAGCCCTGGCCGGTGGCCCGCACCCGCGTCGGGAACAGCTCGGGCAAGTAGAGCGGCAGCCAGCCGTAGAACGCGGCCGAGAAGCCGCCCGCCAGGAAGGCCGTCAGCAGGAACAGGGCGTCAAAGGTGGTGTTGCCGCGATAGAACCACAGGACCGACCCGAGCGATCCCAGACAAAGGAAGACGTAGGCGAAGCGCCGCCCTTGCCAGCCGGCCAGCAAGGCACCGCCGATGCAGCCGACGATGGCCCCCAGAGACGCGGTCATCTGGGTGTATTCTTTCCAGTGGCGGGTCGAGTCCCTCTTGGCTTGCAGGATGGCAGCGGCTTCCTCAGGGGGCGCGCTGATCGTCTTCTCCAGGTCCTTGACCGCCTGTTCACCCAGCTGGTGGGCCCACAACGGCGCCCACTGCACTGCTCCCCAGGTCGCCAGCAGCGGTACGCCGCTAATACATGCCGCCAGCACCATCCTTTGCAGGATCGAGCGCCGCGAGACGTCGGACTCGCCGGAACGGCGCAGATACCCGTAAATGGGGTACAGGTAGCAGCAACCAACCAGGAGCAAAGCCACCACGGTTGCGATCAATCGAAGAACAAGCCAGGGCACCTGCTGCCAGACGAGCAGCAGCAGACCACAGACGCCGACGCCCACCAGCACCGAAAGCAAATCCCGGCTGGCCCATGAGGAGGTGGCGCCGCGGCGTTTCTCGTGTTCCCAGCTTTGCGACTCCGGAACGAACAGGCGGATGAAGAAGGTCAGCAGCGCCGGCAAGGCGCCGCACACCATCAGCAAGCGCCAATCGACCCAGCTGTCCGGCAGATGCACGGCTTGGAGGGACGAACGGATGGAACCCAACCCCAGGCTCAGACCCGCGACCAGCAGATAGCCGACGTTGGCGGCCGCCCCGATCACGCCGGCCAGCATCGCCCGCGATCGGCCTTGCCAGACCTCCATCACCAAGGCCACGCCCAGCGACCACTCCCCTCCCATGCCCAGGGCCGCCACGAAGCGAATGCCCACCATCTGCCAGGGGGACGCGACCAGACCACCCAGACCGCTGCACAGGGCATAAGTGAGGATGCTGAACGTCATCGCCCGCACCCGCCCCAGCCGATCTCCCAGCCAGCCAAACAGGACGCCTCCCGTGGCCGCCCCGATCAGGAAACTGGAGTTGATCAGCGAATTCCAGAAACTCACCACGTCGTCGCTGGCCACGGCCCCTTGGAGCAGGAGCAGGTCCTGCAGCGCCGGCCGGGAAATCACCGGGAACAGGCCCATCTCGAAACCGTCGAACAACCAGCCCAGCAGGGCCGCCGTCAGGGCCATCCATTTGCCGCGTTCGGTGACAGTCGGGGTCAAAAGGTCGGCCGGGCCTCCCCGGGCGGTGGCGGCGACGGCGTTGCTGGCGGGATGGGGGGTCAGGTTGGCACCGTCCTGGAGCGGCGGTTTCTCGGGGAGGGACATGGCAGCGTTCTCTCTGGCACTTTCCCGGGTGGTTAAAGCAAGCGATAGAATGAGCCTATCCGGAGTGGCTGGGGAGGTCAAAGGAATGTTTTTCCCCGTGCGGAGGAACCGGATCAGAACCACTCAACCGCTTGCATTCCGCCCTTCGGCGACGGTACACTACATTCCGATCCCGGGTCCGGATTGCGTGACCGGACCGCGTGCGGAGGAAATGCACGTCCGGATTTGCCAAGGCCGCGGCAAGACACCCCTCACACCGAACGTGGAGTCCGACGTGCTACAGACGCTGACTCGTTCCCAGTGCTGCCGTTTTCGCCTCCTGGGGCTGGCCCTGCTCGGCCTGTTCCTGGGCGTCGCTTCCTCTCTCTCCGAGGAGCCGAGCCCGCGCAGCAAGCAAATCGTCGAGCTGGAACGGCAAATCGCCGAGCTGAACAAGAAGCTCGCCGACCTGAAGAAGGCGGAGGAACCCGGGCCCCGACCTTTGACGCTGGCCGATGCGGCGACCTGGCGCGGCGTCAGCGGCGCCACCCTGTCGCGGGACGGCAAGTGGCTCGGCTACCGGGTCGGCCCGGCCGAGGGCGACCAGGAGGTTGTGCTGCGGGCCACCACCGGCAAACAGGAGCAGAAATGGCCCGGTGGCGGCGGTTTTGGCAGCGTCGCCTTCTCCCACGATGGCAAATGGTTCGCGTTCACTGTGAACCCTCCTCACAAGCCAGAGGGGGGTTCCGGCCCGCGTTCGCCCGGCAAGAGCAAGGTGGTGCTGGTCAACACCGTTTCCGGCAGCAAGGCCGAGTTCGAGGGCGTTCGCCGCTTCGCCTTCTCCGGCGACAGCGGCACGCACCTCGCATTGCACCGCTCAGCAGAGGGTGCTTCCAGTCCGGCCCCAGGTGCGCGACCCGGTCCCGGTCCGGTCGCCGACCCCGCTCCGGCACCGAAGACCTCGTCCGGCACGGACCTGCTGCTGCACGACCTGGCTACCGGGGCGCAGCTGAACCTCGGCAACGTGGCCGAGTTCGGTTTCGACAAGAAGGGCCACTGGCTGGTACTGCTGATCGATTCGCCCAGCCAGAGCGGCAACGGCATCCAGCTCCGCGACATGACCACTGCCGCCCTGTTCCCGCTCGAAACGAGCAAGGCGACCTATCGCGGCCTGGTCTGGACCGAGAAGGGCGATGCCTTCACCGTCCTCAAGGGTGTCGAGGACAAGGCATTCTCCGACAAGCTCTACAGCGTCCTCGGCTTCAGCGAGCTTGGGTCGAAGACCAAAAAGGCCCAGTTCGAGCCGCGCGACCATACCGACTTCCCCAAGGGCATGACGGTCAGCCCCGACCGCCCCGCAACGTGGACGGAGGACCTGAGCGCTCTCGTCTTCGGCATCCGCGAGCTGAAGAAGAAAGACGTGAAGCCGGACGGCAAGGAGGAGCCCAAAAAGGAGGAGCCCAGGAAAGACGACAAGGCCCCGGTCGCGCCGGCCGTGGCCAAGGGCCCGCCGCCCGCCGCCAAGGAGAAACCCGACCTGGTCATCTGGCACTGGGCCGACGAGCGCTTGCAGTCGCAGCAGCAGGTGCAGGCGGCTTCCGACAAGAGCTTCAGCTACCTGTGCGTCTACCGCGTCGGCGAGGAACGCTTCCTCCGCTTGGCCGACGAGACGCTGCGGCAGGTCTCGGTCGCTCCGCACGGCCGCTGGGCAATCGGCCTGGACAGCAAGCCCTATCAGCGCATGAGTACCCTCGACGGCCGGCACTTCGAGGACGTTTACGCCATCGACACGCACACCGGTGCCCGCCGAAAGGTCCTGACCCGGAACCGCTGGTACTTCGGTCCGTCGCCGGACGGTTCGCATTTCCTCTATTACGACGACGGCCACTTCCGCACCTGCGAGCTGGCCACCGGCAAGACCTTCGCAATCACGGAAGGGACGGACACGTCCTTCATCAACGTCGAGGACGACCACCCCGTCGAGAAGCCGCCAACCTCTGCCGCCGGCTGGACCAAGGACGGCGACGCGGTGCTGCTCTCGGACGGCTGGGACCTGTGGAAGGTGCCCGTCCACGGCAGCCAGGGCGTCAACCTGACTGTCGATGGCAAGCGCGAGGCGATCCGCTATGGCCGGCCCTTCCGTCTCGACCCGGACGAGAAGGGAATCGACCTCTCCAAACCGCTCTACCTCCCGCTGCACGGGCAATGGACCAAGAAAGCCGGCTTTGGCCGGATCGACCCGGGTAAGCCCGGGGCCACGCGGCTCTGCTGGGAGGACGCGGCCTTCGGCCGGCAGCTGGTCAAGGCCCGCGACGCCGACGTGTTCCTCTACACCCGCGAGACGTACAAGGACTATCCTGACTACCACGTGACTGACGCCGCGTTCCAGGCTCCGCGCCAGCTGACGCACGCCAACCCGCAGCAGGACAAGGTCGTCTGGTGCAGCGGCGTCCGGCTGATCGACTACGCCAGCACCAAGGGCGAGAAGCTCCAGGCCGCCCTGTTCCTGCCGGCCAATTATCAGCCAGGCAAACGCTATCCGACCATCGTCTACATCTATGAGCGCCTTTCGGATCGGCTCAACCACTACACTCCGCCAACGGCCTCCGGCTTCAACCAGGCCATCTACACCAGCAACGGCTACGCGGTACTCATGCCGGACATCAAGTACCACGTCAACGATCCGGGCCGCTCCGCCACGTGGTGTGTGCTGCCGGCACTGGAGGCAGCTGTGAAAAGCGGCGTGGTGGACCCGGACCGGGTCGGCTTGCACGGCCACTCGTGGGGCGGCTACCAGACCGCGTTCCTGATCACGCAGACCGACGCCTTCAAGGCCGCGATCGCCGGGGCGCCGCTGACCAATTTGGTGAGCATGTACTCCTCGATCTACTGGAACGCCGGCATCACCAACCAGCAGATCTTCGAGAGCAGCCAGGGCCGCTTCTCGGTGCATTACTGGGACGACCTGGAGGCCTACGTCCGCAACTCGCCGGTCTACCACGCCAGGAACGTCAAGACGCCGCTGCTGCTCTTGCACAACGACAAGGACGGGGCGGTCGATTGGAACCAGGGCATCGAGTACTTCAACACGCTGCGGCGGCTGGACAAGCCTGTGGTCATGCTCCAGTACAAGGGCGAGAACCACGGCCTGGCCAAGCCGGCCAACCGCAAGGATTACGCGGTGCGGATGCGCGAGTTCTTCGACCACCACCTGATGGGCAAGCCGGCGCCGGGCTGGCTGAAGGAGGGCGTGCCGCACCTGAAGCTGGAGGAGCACATCAAGCAGCGGCTGAAGGAGGAGAAGTGATGGTTTCGGACGTTTCGGTCAAGTGGAGGCACTGATGGCAACGCAATGGCTCACGGTCCTGACCATTGCCGGTGATGCCGGGAGTGCCGTCGCCTCGCTGTTCCAATCCTGGCGGCAGGAACCGCCTGCGCCTGACACGATGGACCGGTTCTGTGAGCAGTTGCGCGAACGGGACGATGCTCTACGTGGTCTACTTCTGCGAGTGGCTGGATCGCTGGTTGATGGGCGACGTGGTTCCTGGACCGATGGCGGTGTCAGGCCGGCGGTATGAGGCTACCTGTATGACGCCTCACCTGGCAGTTGAGTGGGCCGAGCAGTGCGGCACGCAGTTCGTCGAGCAAACCTTGTTGGCGAACCGTCTCCGAGAAGCAGCGGCGGTATGGAAGCCGCTCTCGTGGCAGAGCGTGGTGGTGCTGCGGAAGGTGATTGGTCCAGCGAACACCGACGAAGAAGTAGTGCAATCACTTCAGGAAGTTCCGGTCTGGCTGTCCAGGTAATGATGCTGGCTTGTTTTGAATGGCCGCTGTCTGCCACAAACGGGGGCTGCCTGCCAATTCCGAGGGGGTGGCGGAGAAGTCACAAAGAGCCGCGAACTGTCGGACGAGTGCCAGTGGAAGTCATTTTTCTGCGTGCCTGCCACCGGCCAGGGTATTCGGGGCCTGGCTGGGCGGCAGTCTCTGGCGGGTTCTGGCAACTTTCTGACGGCGTTGATCCGATGGGTGTCCTCGCCAGCCGTCAAGTCGATTCGATCTGACCATCGGGGCCAACATACCAGTCGTTACCACACAGAAAGACATACGCTCCATGTTTGAGCCAGTAGGCAACTCGTTCTGCGTTTCCCATGGTCTTGTCAGGATCCTCTTCCTCTTCTGGCCGGATCGTTGGATCATCGGCACGCCCCATGCACTCCTCTGCACAACCGCTGTCGGGCTGAATGCTGAACATCTCGGCGGGATCGTCGAGGTCACGAATGCGGATCAACCCCGGCGTGAAGCCCATTTCTCGGCGCAGGTACTCTTTGACTCGGTCGGTATGCTCCCAGCCGTGTTTATCCTCCGGCAGGCGACAACACTCCGACGGCAAAGACAATTCGCGAATGTCGGTCTGCTCGCCAGCCGGGGTGAAGTGGAACAGACGAGCCGTTGTTCCTTCATAAACGTCGGCGAAAACCTGGGTGCCATCCGGCAAGTGTCCTGCGAAGAGTCGCAGACGAAAATCCGCAGCGATCGGGTACAGCCTGGGCAAGGGGATCACGGCCCTGGCGATTGGCCGGCCCGCCAGCCAATTCGCATGCGCAACGGTGTCGGGGCCGCATCCCGGCACACCAACGATGCGCAATTCGGTCAGGTTGGGGTACGCTCGGTACACGCTGCCGGCGAAGGCGGCCAGTGTTTCCGCATCGCCACCCTCGACGTTGCCCAGCCAGATTTCCAGTGACCGCAATTGCTGCAAATGGGGCGAGGCGGCCAGCGCCTGAGCATCGGTCGGGCTGATCCAGGCTTGGATTTCCAGCTCGGTGAGCTGTCGCAAGAGCGGTAAGTCCGCCAGCCGTTGGCCCCAACCGTTGACCCGGCCGACGCTCAGGGCGCGGAGCAAGGGAGCTTCCCGGGCGAGGGTCTCTGCTCCCTCGACCAGCCACTGGACCGGAATCGACAGGCTGTCGAGGAAACCCCGAGAAAAGCTAAATTCCACCGCCCACGTTCGATTTTCAGGCACGTGGAGGTGACGGCGGAGAGCCTCTTCTTGCGCCCGGATGGCCTGCTGGTGCTGTTCGCGCAGAGAACGAGTTGCCTCGGAGAAATCATCGGGAGAGAGGTCCGCGTACTGGCATTGCAGGCGGATGAACTGGGCCTGCTCCTCCTCGCCCTGTTCTTCGAGCCAGTCGGCAAAGATCAGCGGCAACGTCCGGTCGTCCGGCTGCTTTCGCAGAGCAGTGATGAAACCAAGACGATCAGTGGCCATCGAGTCGGTCTCCTCTTTCTCCACGGGATGGCTGCTGCCTCGCCAGGGAAAGGAAAGGCGCAATTGCCTTTATACCAAATGCCCCCGTTGAGGGAATCTTGCCCTTCCGTTGGGGGAAAACCCCCCTTGCTGGAGAAAGAAACACCACTCCCGCGCCTCGGCTCCACCCGCCGCCGGGGCGCACTGCCCTGTCTTTTTCTGCTGCATCTCCTTGTCGCACGGCCTCTTGCGTCCCTATCACCTGTTCCAACTCTTCCTGGCACGACCTTTGCAATGGACTTGGTGCCCGTCAGGTCCAGGGACGGAGTATTTGTCTCGGTTCGGAACAGATGATGGGACCGAGGGGCGAATGAGCTATGTTCGGCAGACTCTCCAGGGCGGCTCTCCCTGACCTTTCTTCCTGCCGAACGGGAGTGGTGCGTGATGAAACCTCAAGTCTTGATTGCCGAAACGGATTCGCTGCATGCGGCCGCCTGCCGGGCCTTCCTGGCCGTCGAGGGCGTGGATTGTCAGGTCGTCAGCACGGGTCTGGAATGTCTGGAAGCGCTCCGGCGTCAGTGTCCCGACGTGCTGCTGCTGGACCTCGATCTGCTCTGGGGCTCGGGTCTGGGAGTGCTGTCGATCCTGCACGACGAGGAAGAGCTGGTCGACCTCCCCGTCCTGGTCATGACTGATCGGCCGGGCCGGCTGGTCGAGGTCGGTCTGACGGGGCACGAGATCATCTTACTGCCCCCCGTGTCCCCGCTCACGGTGAACACCGCCGTCGTCGAGATCCTCCGCAATCGCCTGGGGCAGCGCTCCGATGCCTGTCTGGTCGTCGAAGAAGAAAAAGCAACGATCTGAAAATCGCTGACCGTCACGGATTGTGTGGAGAGAGGGTTGCGCCCGACCCCTGCCGGCTTGCCCGGCAGGTGAAGCAGGTCAGCGGCTAGAAGAGAAGGGACAAGAATGTTTTTCTTTCCTCCTTTCTAGCCAGTGACCTGCTTCACCTGCCGGGCAAGCCGGCAGGGGTCGGGCGCGCAACCCCTGCCGGCTTGCCCGGCAGGTGAAGCAGGTCAGCGGCTAGAAGAGAAGGGACAAGAATGTTTTTCTTTCCTCCTTTCTAGCCAGTGACCTGCTTCACCTGCCGGGCAAGCCGGCAGGGGTCGGGCGCGCAACCCTCTCTCCACACAATCCGTTATGGTCAGCGATGTTCGGATTTGTCACTCGTGGCCGCCTGTGGCCGCCTTCTTCGGCTGCTCCAGTTCGGTCTGAACCTCCGTGCCATCGTGGAGGTCAGGACGGGGATGCAGGACGACCAGGTCGTCGGACTTCAGGCCGGTGACGACCTCGGTCTCGTCGCCGTTGTCCAGGCCGAGTTTCACGGGCAACTGCACGATCTTGTCGTCGCGGACCACGAACACCCGGATTCGTCCATCGTGCCGGCTCACCGCGGAGGAGGGAATGCGCAGGGCATCCTTGAAGCCCTCCTGGAGGTGGATGGTCACCAGACCGTACATGCCGTCCAGCAGAAGGCCCTTGTCGTTAGGCACGTCCATTTCCACACGCATCGTCCGATCTTCCTGGGACTGCGATTTGGAGATGCGGGCGATCGGGTAAGAGAACACAACCCCCGGCTGCGAGTTGACCACCAGGTCCGCGGGATCGCCCACGTCACAGAACCTGGCATCGAGATCCGGAACCTGGACGATGACGCGAAAGAGATCGTTTCGCTGAACCTCGAACAATGGCTTGCTTTGCGCTTTGCCGACCGCGACGTAATCGCCCTTGGCGAAATTGCGCACGGTGACCACGCCGTTATAGTGGGAGCGGATCTTGGTGAACTCGACGAACACGTGGGCCTTGTCCAGGGTGGCCTGGGCCACGTCCACCTTGGCTTCCGCGGACAGCACGTCGGCCTTGGCCTGCAGGACCTTGGCTTTCTTCGCTTTGACCTCGGCCTGAGCGGTCACGATGGAGGCGACCGCGGCGTCGTGGGCCGCCTCGGCCGCGTCGCGATACTTGAACTGCTCGTCCACCAGCTGATACTGAATGGCCTTGTCATTGGCCAGGTCCTCAATCCGCTTGTACTGCACCTGGCGGTAGGCCAGGAAGGCATGGGCCCGCTTCTCCTCGGCTTTGCTCGAGACAACAGCGGACTCCGCCTTTTCGACCTCGGCCTCGGCCACTTGCACGTTGACCTTCATCAATTCGAGCTGGGCCTTGGCCTGCTTCAGCTCCGCGGCCGCGTGCTGCTCTTCCGTGATCACTTCCGGGGCATCGATCTCGGCCAGCAGTTGCCCTTTCTTGACCACGTCACCCCGGTCCACCTTCTGAGAGGCAATCAGACCCGCGACCTGGGGATACATCTCCTCGTATTCAAACGCCCGAACGGTGCCGGGCTGTGTGGTCTTCCGCTCCATGCCTCCCAGCAGGGGCTTGATCACCTTGACGGTAATGGTGTCCGGCTGTTCCTGTTCCTCGCCGTGCTCCGAGCTGGCCTCCCCGTGCGTCGTCTTTCCCTTGGGGGGGAGAACAGGCAGCCGACGCCAGTCGTCACCAGGGCGAGCAATGCCACCCCAATCAAGACCTTGCCAAACCGGATCTTAGGAAGCATCATGAATCATCCCCAAATAAAGGAAGAGTGAAGTCCGACCGACTGCCGGCCCCTGGCTCCCTCGCACGCCCGCGTGCGCTCCGGCCGACAGGCCAGCCTGCGCTTGGGGTGAAGGGTCAGGGGAAGAGGTTCTTTCTCCGGCTCGCAGGAACAGAGTGTTGTTGTAATTTAGAATGCAAGCAGCGTGCCAGAAGCCGCCAGGGAGGCTCTTTTGAAGAAACTCCCTAACAGGATAGTAATCTGACCCTGGGGAAGGCAACTGGTTTTTTCCCGGTACTTAACCGAAGGCGGTTGCTCGGGGAATAATTCCTCATCGACGCCGATTTTTTCCCCGTGCGCCGGGAGAGGAGAGCAGGGATTGCAGCGGAGCGAACAATGGCATCATTTGAGCGGACAAACCGTGGTGGGCCGGCTGCCCAGGGCGACAAACAGGGCAAACTGAGCCCGGTTGAACTCCAGGATGGTGGCGATGAGGTTGACGCGCGCGGTAATCAGACGGTTGGCGCTGTTGATGATCTCGATGGGCAGCCCCTCGCCGCCGCGAATGCGTGTCCGGTCCGCCAGGAAACCGGCCTGGGCCACCTCCAGCTGCACCTGGGCCACCTGGAAGCGGCGCGTGGCGGCCCTGGTCTGGGCATACGCGGAGGTCACTTCCTCCCGGATCTGGTTCAGCAGCAGCAATTGCTGATAGCTGGCCTCGCGCCGCTCGGCCAGCCGCTGCCCCACCAGGGCCACGTTGCCCGCACCCATGTTCAGTGCGGTCCAGTAAGCGATCAGGTTCACGTCCACCCGGCCGCTGAAGCGTCCGAAGCTGGGGTTGGTCGTGACCAGGTCGGTGCGGTCGGTGCCGCCGCCGAACGTGCCGGTGCTGACACCCAGCGACAGGGTGGGCAGGAAGGGGCGGACCTTCTCTTGCTTGACCTGGGCGTCCCGGCGGGCAATCTCGGCCCGGATGGCGGCGATCTCGGGGCGGAGGGCCTGACCCTCTTCGACCAGCTTGCACACGTCACAGCTCGGGTCGATCAGCTGGAGCAGACCCAGTGCCTCCGCCGGCGGCTTCAGCCGGCAGGACGGGTCCAGGTTGAGCAACTCGGCCAGGTTGGCGCTGGCGACGGCCACGCGCTCCTCGGCCCGCTGCACCTCGACGCGCAGCAGCAGCGCTTCGGACCGGGCCCGGGCCTCGTCGGCCGGCCGGCCCCGGCCCACCTTGGCGAACGCGGTGGTCAGCCTCACGATCTCGCCCATGTCCCGCTCCGAGCGGCGCAGGGCCCCGAATTCTGCCTCGGCCGCGGCCAGCTCCAGAAAGCGGTCGGCGACCTCCAGCAGCATCTGGTTGGCGATCGCGGCCGACTCGGCACTGCGCACCGTCACCTGCCGCCGGGCGATCAGGGGCGCCAGGAAGGCATCGGCCAGGGGACTGAAGACCTGGACCATGGGGAAGGCCACCGTCTCGGCGGCCAGGGTCCGGGCACCACCGCCGGCGTACAGCGACGAGGAATCGACCTGACGCATCAGACCGAAGGAGGTCTGCAGGATGCCTTGATGGTTGTGGTAATTCGAGCCGGCCCGCAGGGTGGGCAGCAGCAGCACGTCGGCCTGGAGCTGGTTGGCCAGCGCCTCCTGGATCGCCTGCCGGGCCACGCCCATGGTCGGGTTGTCGGTCTCGGCCAGCTTCAGGGCCGTACAAATGTCAATGGGATGGGTCTCGATCTGCGGCGGCAGCACGGCCTGGTACGGCACCTCCGGCTCTGGTTCCTCGTCCGGCTTTGTGTCCTGCCGGGGCGGCGGCAACCGTTCAGGTTTGGGTTTGTCGGGCGGGGCCGGCCGATCCTGCGCTTGGGCTGTGGTGCTGATCGGGGGTGGCAGAAGCAAGGGCAAGGGACGTGGCTCTTCCCCAGGTGCCGGTCTCTGAGCGGGATTCGCGTTCGCAGCCGTGGGGCTGGCTTGGGCTGACCTGGGCGGCTGGGCTTCGGGTCGATTGATGGTTTCGAGGGCCCCGGCGGGCACGATGTCTGAGGTCTGGGCCCGGGAAGGGAGCGGGCCTCCCGGCAGCGCTCCCAGGACCAGGCTCAGGGCCGCGCCGAGGCGGACCAGTGTGAGCCAAAGCCCCTCCCCAACCCCTCCCCGCGAAGCGCAGGCCGACCTGTCGGCCGGAGCGCAACCTCGCGCAGAGGAGGGGAGGAAGAGCGGCAATGGATTGCATTGCGCCGCGGCACACACATAACGGCAACTTCGTCGCCACGTCTTGTTCACTGCCCAGCTCCCTTCCGCGGGGCCTCGGGGATCGGTGCCGTGAAATTGGTCGGCACCGGTCGGGCGAGCACGTCGGCGGGCGGCCGACCCAGCGCCACGTACAGGTCAATCTGCGCCACGTTGTAATCGACGATGGCGTTGAGATAGAGATAGCGTGCCTGGGCCAGCAGGCGCAGGCTCTCCAGCAGCTCGATCGGCCGGCCCTTCAGGCCCCCGACGCGCGCGAAGTCCTCCTTGAACGCATCGGTCCCCCGGCGCATCGATTGTTCGGCGCGGCCGATCTGCTGGAAGCGGGCATGCACCCGCGTGGCCGCTTCCGCCACCTGGCGCCGCACCAGGTTGAAGATGACCAGTTTTTGCAGCTCCTGGATGCCGACGCGCGCCTTGGCCGCCCGGATCAGGGCCAGGTTGCCGATGCCCATGTTTTGCAGTGTCCAGTAGGAGATGGCATCCAGATCGTTCCGGAGGCCGACGTTGCCGAAGATCGGCTGGCCGGCCTGGCCGACGATGCTGCTGCCGCCGCCAAAGGAACCGCCGCTGAAGCCGACGATCAGGTTGGGCGAGAAGGGCAGCACCTTGGCCTCGTACAGCGCCAGCAGGGCCTGGCGGATGGCCACGCTCCACTCGGCCAGTTCCGGCCGCTGCAGCAGGGCGATGGCCAGCAACTGGCACAACGGGATCGATTCCGGAACGATCGCCAGGGGGACGACCGAAGTCTCGATCGGCTGCAACAGCAGGCACTGGTCCAGCCCCAGCAGCGCTGCCAGCCGGGCGGAAGCGATCAGCACCTCGGCACGGGCCTCGATCAGATCGGTCCGGCGCATCTCCCGTTCGTTGACCGTCCGGTCGCCGTCGGCGGCGGCCGCCTGCTTCCTCTCGACAAAGGCGAGCGTGACCCGGGCCACCTCGGCCGCCTCATCGTAGGTTTGCTGGGCGATGCTCCGCCGGCCCACGGTGCGCAGCAGGTCGGTGTAGGCCACGGCCACCTGGCGGAACATTTCGTTCTGCACGGCGACGGCGGCGAACTCCCGGCGATCGACCTCGAGCCGGGCAATCAGCATGTCGAAGATGGTCTGGCTGAGGTTCAACTGGTACACCAGGCCGGGAATGTTCACCGTCCCCGCGGCCACGGCATTGGCACCGGCACCGACGTAGAGCGCCGAGCGGTCCACGCGCAGGATGTTGCCGCTGGACTGCTGCAGCGGACCGCCGTGAGCCTCGTAGTTCATGCCCAGGTTGGTGCTGGGCAGCAGCTGGGCGGCGGCCAGCTGGGCGAAGGCCACGGCGATCTCGACGCGCTGCCGGGCAATGAGGATGATCGGGTCCTGGATGCCGGCCAGCCTCAGCGCCGCTGGCAGATCGACCGGAGTCAGCACGCAGTTGGGGGGCTCAAGGCCGTTGCCGGCATCGCGGTCGGCTTCCGTCCCCATCCGGCCGGGCGTGGTCTGGGCCGAGGTGGTGATGATCAGCCCGTGGCCGGGCGGCCTCGGGTCTGCGGGAGGATCGCCGCCGCGGGCGGACGCTCCCAGAAGCAGAAGCAGCAGCAAGGCTCGGATTCCTGGGTGTGGTCGCGGGTTCACGATCCGGACTCCTTTCCATGGGCGACCGGGCCCCCAAGCCGCTTGCGGCTTAGCGCACCAGCTGGCTCCGCTAATAGGCGGTTTGAAGGAAATCGTTGGTCCGCCCTCCTGTCCCGTGGGTGCGCTGCGCGACCCACGGCTGGGCTATGCAACCCCTTCGGGGTAAAAGACAGGTGTGGGCCGGTTTTCTACCCCGAAGGGGTTGCATAACTCAGCCGTGGGTCGCGCAGCGCACCCACGGGGACTTGGGGGATTGTCGCTTCTCACTTCGCCGGCTTCTCTTTCTGCTCCGGTTTCTTCTTCTCCTCCCGGCTCTTTTTCTCCTGCTCCTCGACCGGCGAGACACCCCCGCACGGCAGCGGCCGGGCCAGAACGTTGGGCGGCGGCTTGCCCAGGGAAACGTACAGCTCCAGCTGGGCCCGGTTGTAATCGGCGATCGCATTGAGGTAGACGTACCGGGCCCGGGCCAGCAGCCGCAGGCTCTGCAGCAGCACGATCGGTAAGCCTTCGCCTCGAAAGATCATGCTCTTGTCGGATTCAAAGGCAATCATGACCTGGCGAACCGACTCCTCCGCCGAGCCGATCTGGGCAAAGCGAGCATGGGTGCGAGCATAAGCGTCGGCGACCTGGGCACGCACCATGTTCAGCTGTTCCAGAAAGCGGAACTGGCTCGCTCCCAGCTGGGCCTTGGCCAGCAGGATTTGCGCCATGTTGCCCAGGCCAGCGTTCTGCAGCGCCCAGAAAGCGACCACGTCCAGGTCCATGCGGTCGCGAAAGTCGCCGAAACGAGGCTGGTTGGCCGCGAAGTTCGCGGTGCCCGGCGGCGTGACCACCCCTTGCTGGGCGTTGGTCGTCTTGGAGGGAGGAGTGACCAGGTTGCTGCCGCCGCCTTCCTCGCCGTAACTGAAGCCGATGATCACCCAGGGCGAGAAGGGCAGCACCTTGGCTTCGTCCAGCGCCAGCAGCGACTGCCGGATGATCCCCTGGTACTCTTGCAGCTCCGGGCGATTCAGGATGGCGATGGTCAGCAGCTGGCACAGGGGGATCGGATCGGGCACCACCGGAGCGGGCACGATCCGCTTGTCCAGGGCGACCAGCCGGGTGGTCGGCGGCAGGTTCAGCAGCTCGGCCAGGCGGGCCGAGACAATCATCAGCTGCCCTTCCGCCACGGGCACCTCGGCCTCGCGCTGTTGCCGTTCGGTCCGGGCCCGGTCGGCATCGGCCTCCGAGCCCTTCCCAGCCTTGGCGAACGTCGCTGTCAACTCCTCCACCTCGCGGGCATCCTCCAGGATGCGCAGGGCCAGGGCGTACAACCCCTCGGCCCGCTGCAGCTCGTTGTAGGTCACCGCGATGCGCAGCAGCATCTCCAGATCGACCGCCTTGCTCGCCAGCTTCTGGACCTCGACCACCTGCTGGGCGATCAGATAGCCGTAAGCGACAAGGGCGGGATTGATGTTGTAGTAGACGCCAGGGATGCTCACCGTGCCCGCGGCAATGGCGTTGGCACCGCCTCCAAGGTACAGGTTGTTGCGATCAACCTTGATGATGTTGCCGTTGGACTGCTGCAGGTTGCCCGCATGGTCGTCGTAACTGAGGCCCAGGTTAAGGGCTGGCAAGAGCTGAGCGGCGGCAAACTGACTGAGGGCCACCGCTTCCACAATGCGCTGCCGGGCCAGCAGGATCTGCGGGTTGCTCACCCCGCCCAGCTTCAAGGCGGTGTCCAGGTCGATCGGGCTCACGTCCACGCCCAGCTGGGCATCGATCGATTTGCAGGCAACCCCCACCGCAAGGGGTGTCCCGTCCTTCTCCTGTTTCTTCTCTTTTCCCATCTCACCCGGCTTCGGGCCGCCATCCGCATTGCGGGAAGGGGTTTCCTGGGGAACACGAGCGGGCGGTTCCGCCAGCACGGCCAGGGTGCCGCCGCCAACGCAGGATGCCAGCAGCCAGGACAGGCACCGGCGACGGAAACTGCGTTTTCGCATCTTTGGCCCTCCCGCGACACAACCCATACAATCGCTCGATTCAGGAGCTTCGTTCTATTCTGAATATCGGGAAAACTCCGCCTACTCATTCGGGAAATCCCAATCCGGTCCCGGCACTATCGCGAAGGGCCCTCTCGTGCTATCGTAAAATGGAGAGGAGCTTGCGACCGTTTTCCGGTTCGATCAGATCCGGAGATTCTCTCTATCATCCGAGGTGTCCGCCTTGGAAACCTTCAAGAACATCCTGGTTGGCGTCGATCTCACCCACTGCCGGCGACTCGACGTGTCGGAGCTGAGTGCCAATGCCCGGGAGGGCATCCACCATGCCATCTGGCTGGCGAAAATCCATTCGGCGCAACTGCTCTTCTTCTCGGTGCTGACGATTTCCGAGGAAAATTTGCGCCACCTGCGCGAGCTGGGTCAGTCCCACGTCTCCAGCACCATCGAGCAGCTGGCCGGCGAGGTGCTTGACGAACTGGTCGGCTGGGCGGCCCAGGAAGGGGTGCAAGCCCGGGCCCGATTGGTGATCGGCAAGGCCTGGGCCGAGATCATCTACCAGGTGCTGCGGGAGAAGCACGACCTGGTTGTGGTCGGGACACGCGATCTGACCGGCCTGCGGCGTCTGCTCTTCGGCAACACCGCTCTGAAGCTGCTGCGCCGCTGTCCCTGTCCGGTGTGGGTGACCAAGCCCGGGCACGGCGGCCGGCCTCTGAACATGCTCATCGCCACCGACCTGAAGCCGGGCGGCGCCGAAGCGCTGCGGCTGGGGCTCGCCCTGGGCCGGCGGATGGGCGGGACGATCCACGTGCTGCACGTCCTGGAGTTTCCGCGCCATTCCTGGTGGGGCATGGCGGTCATCGACGAGGACACCAAGAGCTACCACAGCAGCGTTCGAGACAGGGCCCGGGCCACCCTGGAGGAGCAGATGCGCCAGGCCGACCCGCAGTTGCTCGGTGCCGGGGTCCAGACCCACGTGGCGGAGGACCTGGGGGTGGCCGACGTGGCCATCCAGCACTTCATCCAGGTCCATCGCATCGACTTGCTGGTGATGGGAACCATCGGCCGCGGCGGCATCGCGGGCATCATGATCGGCAACACGGCCGAGCGGTTACTGCCGGAGGTGCATTGCTCGGTCCTGGCCGTCAAGCCGCCGGACTTTGCCAGTCCGCTGCGCCTGGAGGACGTGGAAGAGAGGAAATGAGCCGCTTGCGGCGCAGGTTCTTCTCCCCTCTCCCCTTGTGGGAGAGGGGTTGGGGGTGAGGGGATTGGTTTTGATTCATCGTTTCGCGCTCGCCCGGGTGAGCGCGAAACGATGAATCAAGGCGCCACACCCCTCACCCCCAACCCCTCTCCCACAAGGGGAGAGGGGAGAAAGACTCCGCGTTCCGGTCAGGTCGCCGGATGCGGCGGCGGCAAGTCGCCGCCCAGGAACCGCTCATCGTGATCGTGATGCGGCAACTGTGTCGGGGCGTGGGAGTCCCCGTGGTGACCGTGCTCGGGCGACACGTGCGGATCGCCGCTGTGGCCGTGCGCCTCGCCATGACTGTCGTGGGCAGGCACGCCCTTCTTGCGGGTGTCCCAGACCATCAGGGAGTACATGGCCGGTAGCACGAACAGCGTGGCCGGCTCGCCGGCGAAGAGGCCGCCCAGGATGGCCCGGGCCAGCGGGGCGTTGGCCTCGCTGCCCTTCTCCAGAGCCAGGGCCGTCGGGATCATGGCGAACAACGCCGCCAGGGCCGTCATGGTCACCGGCCGAACGCGGAGACCGGCCGCCTTGCGGATGGCCTCGGTCGGCGTCAGGCCCTCGTGCCGCCGCAGTTCCTGGGCGTAGTCGGTCATCAGCACCGTGTTGGCCACCTTGATGCCGACGATGAAGATGATGCCCAGCAGCGACTGCACGTTGATGGCACTGCCGGTCAGCCACAGCAAGGGCAGCACGCCCACCAGGCAGAGTGGCACCACCAGCATGACCGTCAGCGGCACCATGAACGACTTGTCCAGGCCGACCATCAGGAAGTAGATCAGCAGCGCCGCCAGCACCAGGCCGACAGCCAGGTTGCTGAACGTGGTCTGCATGCGCGTCGTACTCACCCGACAGGACGATCTCGGCACCGGTCAGCAGTTTCTTGCCATCGCCACGCGGATCGTAGGGGTGCCAGTGGCCCTGGCTGATCTTGACGCCGTACTTGTTCAGGTGCTTGGTGACCTCGTCGCAGACGTGGCCCAGGTCGCGTCCCTCGACGCTCATCGTCAGATCGATGGCCGGCATGATGTCGACGTGGTGGATTTCCGTCGGCACCTGCTTGTGGCACGATCGAGGCCACTTGCCCCAGAGGGATCGGCTGCTTCTGGTGCGACGTGACGATCGGGATGTTGAGCAAGTCATCGGTGGTGTTCAGCTTCCGCTCGGGGTATTGCACGCCGACGAAGTACTGGTTGTGGCTGATCGGGTCGATCCAGAAGTTTTTCTTGTTGTAGGTGATGCTGGAGTTCGTGGCGGCGATCACGTTCTTCATGACCTCGTCCTGGGTCAGACCCAGCTGGGCGGCCTTGGCCCGATCGACCTCGACCATCAGCTCGGGAGCGTCCAGCCGCTGGATGACGCGGGCGTCCACGATGCCGTTGACGTGCTTGACGTCATTGCGGATCGTCTCGGCCAGGGCGTGCAGCACCTTCTGGTTCTTGCCCTTGACCTGGATGTTGATCGGCGTCGATTTGCCTTCGTTCAAGGCACCCCGGACCAGGCCGCCCGAGTCGAAGGCAAATTCCAGGTCGGAGAAGCGCCTGTCGTCGGCGAACCCCTTGCGCAGCAGGCGGACGTACTCCTGAGCCGATTTGGTCCGATGCTCTGTCAGCTGGATCTTCATCAGGGCGTCCTGGGTGCCAGAGTTGGGCGTGTAGGCCGAGGACCAGTCGGGCGTCAGACCGATTTCGGAAATGATCAGTTTCAGGTCGTGCTTGGGAATCTGCTTGCGTGATGAAGTTCTCCACCTGGACAATGTAGTTTTTCCGTTTTCTCGATGCGCGTGCCGGGCTCGGCGCGAACGGCGATTTCAAAGGCGCCGGCATCGACCTCGGGGAAGAAGTCCCGGCGGAGGATCGGCGCGAAGGTCAGCAGGGTGACGGCCAGCAGCCCAAAGGCGACGCTGATCGTGGCCACGCGGTGTTTCAGGATGACACCGAGCGAGCGCACGTACAGGCGGATGCCGGATTCGATCACCTGCTCCCAGGCGGCGAAGGTCCGGGCGACGATTCCCTTGGGCCCCTCGTGGCCATGGGCCTTCAGCAGCAGGAAGCTGAAGCTGGGGACCAGGGTCCGGGACAGGAAGTAGGCGCAGGTCATGGAGAACATGACCGCCAGGGTCATGGGCAGGAACAGGAACTTGCCCATGCCGGGGATGAGGATCAGCGGCGTCAGCACCAGGAAGGTACAGAGGGTGGAGACCAGCTCGGGCATGGCCACCTCGCTGGCCCCGTTCAGGGCCGCGTCGCGCGGATGGGCCCCCATGCCCAGGTGGCGGTGCGTGTTCTCCAGGCAGATGATGGCGCTGTCGATCATCGGACCGATGGCCAGCGTCAGGCCGGCCAGGGTCATCACGTTGATGGTGTTGCCCGTGTAATACAGACAGACAATGGCCACCAGCACCGACAGCGGCAGGGTCAGGATGGCGATCAGGGTCATGCGCCATTCGCCCAGGAAGAGCAGGATCACCAGGGCGCACAGGACGGCCCCCAGGGTGCCTTCCTGGACCAGGGCGCCGATCGATTCCCGGACGTAGACCGACTGGTCCATGACCAGCTCCAGGTTGATGTCGTTGTAATTCAACCGGGATTGCATGGTCGGCAGTGCCTTCTTCAGGTTCTCGACCACGGACAGGGTGCTGGCACCGACCTGGCGGTAGACGGGGATGTACACCTGCCGGCGGCCATCAACCCGGACCACGTTGGTCTGGATAAAGGACGCATCCTTGGGCGTGGCCAGGTCGCCCAGATACTCGGCGTTCCCCGTTTTCGTCTTGAGGGGGATGCCGGCCATCGGCGTGACCTCGGGGTACATCGAGTTGGACGACAGCACGTAATCCTTGTCGCCGATCTTGACGTCGCCTGAGGGGAAGAAGACGTTGAAACGTTCCACCGCGTCCATGATGTCGGCCGGGGAATGGCCGCGGTTCTGCATGTCGGACTGGTTGAGGTACAGCATGACCGCCCGCAGCTTGCCGCCGATCACGACCGGGGCCGAGGCGCCCTTGACCTGCATGATCATGTTGCGGGCATTCGTAACGCGCCTCGTCGTACAGGATCTCCTCGGTTCGGGCTGGGTTGGAGCTGTTCAGAGCGACGATGCAGACGGGGGTGGTGCCGGTGGGATCGTAGGGCAGCACGACGGGCGGCAGGGTGCCCGGCGGCAGGTTGGGCAAGGTGGCCAGGGCCAGCGAGTTCACCTGCGTCAAGGCACCGTTGGGGTCCACGTCGTCATAGAAGTAGTTGCGGACGATGCTGGCACCCAGGATTGACCGCGACTCCTGGTATTTCATGCCATTGCCCTGCCCGGTCCAGCGCTCCATGCGGTTGGTGATGTCCTTTTCCATGCCCTGGGCCGGCATGCCGCCGTAAAACGTCAGCACCTGCACGGCAGGGCTCTTGAACACAGGCAGAATGTCGATGGGAATGGTATAACCCGGCGGCCCCATCAGGGTCAGCATGCCAATCACGATGATCGTCAGGCCCATGACCACGACCGCATACGGGTTGTTAAGAGACGCGCTGATCAATCCCTTCATGAATCCACCTCAAGCCAGAGAACGTCCAGTTCCGATTTCTTCGCTCTCAGGACGTGTTTACGAGCCTATCAGGAATGTAAGGTTGCCTGTAAGGTAGCAACCGGCATGCCAAGGAGCAATAACGAGAATCAGTGCAACACAAATATAAGCAGTCAAATGGGTTGCGCCGAGTCAAGACTGATCGCTGCCTCGTACGTCCGGCAAACCGCAAAGTGCCGGGAGCAGCCCAGGGGGACTTTTTCCCCATGAGCATGGTGCGCTTCTGACACCGTTGCCGGTTGCCAGTTCCAGGGCTTGTTTTCGTTGGCTGGCGGGGTGACAATAAAAGTGTCGTCCGCAGGAGAAGGCCAGATCCGATGAAAGACACAAACATAACCGCTTCCAAAACCGCCAGGATTCAGGAAACGCCCGCCCAACCGCCCTCACGCCCCGTGCGCTCCAAAAGACGCATCTTGCTGCTGGGCCTGGGGTTGGTCGTCCTCATCTTCGGCACGCTGTATTCGTGGCTCACTCTGCCCAACAACGATCGGCAAGGGAAGGAAGCCTATCAGGCCCGCAACTACGATGCGGCCATCGCCCAGTACAGCGTAGCGATTGAGGCCAACCCAAAAGATGCCCAGGCGTATCTCGGCCGCAGCTGGGCGTACCTTGGCAAGGGGCAATGGCAGCAGGCGCTGCGGGACAGCACCGAGGCGCTGCGCCTGAGTCCGCATTCCGCGCTGGCCCTGACAGCCCAGGCCAATGCCCTGGAAGGGCTGAATCAGGTTCCCGAGGCCATTAAGGCCCTGGACGAGGCGATCCGCAATGACCCGCGCTGTGCCAAGGCTTATTACGAGCGTGCCCGGATTGGTTACGAACACAACCTCAAGGGCAACAAACCCCTGGCGGACGTCGAGAAAGCCATTCAGCTCGATCCCAAGCTCGCGGCGGCCTACTCCCTGGAAGCCATGATCCAGTATTTGGAGAACAAGGATTATGCCAAATCCATCCAGCTGTGCGACAAGGCCCTGAAGCTGGACCCCTACGATGCGCCCGCGTACCTCGTTCGCGGCTATGCCTTGATCAACCAGGGGGAAAACAAGAAGGGGACAGCCGACGTGGATTACGCCCTGCGCATCAACCCGAAGCTGAAAAAGGCGGTCAACGTATTTCAGCCGAAAGAGCAAGGGAAATAGCGGTTCGAGCGTTCGGGCAAGGCGAGCGGCGCGGCGTCAGCCCGCCGGTAGAAGGCCCTACCGGCGGGCTGACGCCGCGCCGCTCGCCTTGCCCGAACGCTCTCAGTAGAAGAACTGCAAGCGCATCAGGAAGGTGTCCACGGTATTGCTGAACCGGCTGGAGGCGATCTCCACAGGCTTGTTGAACTCGGCCAGCTGCCAGCCGAACGTGGACTTGATGTAGCGGTTCCAGTACCAGTTGAAACCGACGTCCAGCGTCTTGCATTCATTGGCCCACAAGGTGGGATCGGCGAGGCCGAAAGCGAAGATGCTGTTGCTGGCATGAAGGTCGGCAATCCGGCCGAACACCTCGAAATGCCCGGATGATTCCAGACGTCAGCGAAGCGCAGGTCGCGGAGGGGAACGATTTCCTTGCGCGTGGTGGGTTGTTCGCCGGTCAGGAAATAGGAAGTCGTTACATTCCAGCCGCTGTAGGGAACGACAATGCCGCGCTTCGGCTCGCCCTTGAGCCCGCCGTAGGTCTCGTAGCCGCCGTTATACTCCCCCATCAAGAACAGACTGTGGAGAAACCAGACGCTATCGGCGTTCCAGAACATCATGTCGCCATTGAGGAACGCCGTGGTGTTGTACTTCAAGAAGACGGGCGAGACGTTGAGCACGGTGGCGCTGGTCGATTGATCGTTCATGGTCGAAAGGAACTGAGGCTGGATCAGCGAGACGCCGCCGGCCCGCCAGTAGTTCATCGAGCCGCCGAACGCCAGGTAACGCAGCTCGTCGCTGCTGCCCAGCAGGAAGGGCCGGGTATTGAGGAACAGGAAAGGCGACTTGGCGTTGTTGGTGGCGGTGAAGTCGCGGTGCGCGCCGTTGAAGACGCCGGCGGCGTACTCCACTTGCTCGTTCAGAAACCGGCCCCAGGCCATGAGCCCTTCCTGGCGATTGCCCGCCAGGTTGCCGATGAACAGCGACCGCTCCGGGGCGATCAGGTCGCCTTCCGAGACCTTGTAGTATTCGTAGGAGTAAGGCGTCTTGTAGCGGCCAAAGCGGACGTTTAACCAGGGCGCGATCTTGGTGTCGATGTAGGCATCCAGGACGTCGAGCGCGCCGTAGCCGCGATTGAGGACGGAGTAGAAAGTGAAGTGCTCGCCCACGTCGCCGGCGAAGTAGAGACGTTCCCGGGGGATGACGAAGGTGTCCACCAGGTCCGTGGCCTCGATGTTCCGGCCGGTTGGGGTAAAGGACCGGTAATCGACCTGGGTCAGGTTGTGGAACTCGATGCGGTAGGTGCCGTCGGGGCTGCGGAAGCTGACGCCATTGGTGAGATCGACCCGGGAGCGCTCCAGTCCCTCGGGCTCATCGAGGGTTTCCGACTCGGGCGGCCGGGGCCGACCGAGCTGACCGGGCTGAATCGGATTGAACCGGCGCTCCAGGGGCGAGGCGCCCACGATGGGCCCCGCTGGCGCAGGCGGCGCCGAGGTTGCGGCCGCTTCGGGGGCCAGAGGCCGGCCCAGTTGACCGGGCTGGATGGGATTGAGCCGGCGCTCCTGCACCAGCATCCAGCTCGGGTCCCAGACCGAGGGCGCTGAATCGCGGAGCAAATCCCAGTCCGGCAATAACCCGGCCCGATTCGTTCCCGGAGTCGCGGCCGGCGTTGCTGCTGATGCCAGACCGAGCGGGTCCAGGGTCGCGGCCGCGGGCGGCATGACAACGGAGAGCGACGTGGGTTGGATTCCTGAGCCGGGCGGCGGTTGCGAAGGCGGTGCGGCAGGGCCTGGTTTGGCGGTTTCTTCCAGCCGATTGGACAGATGCTGCAGCTGCCGGTTCATCTGCTCCAGCTGGCGGAGCAGCAGCTTGTTCTGGAACTCCAGGTCTTGCAGCCGCTGCTCGGTTGGGTTCCCTCCCGAGAGAGGCGGCAAGGGCGTCTGACCCGCTCCCGGCTGATTGCTGGCAATCAGCAGCAAGAACGCGGCGACAATGCCCAGGCTCCAGTTTCTTTGGGCCATGCTTGAGATCACTGGCCACGAGCGCGGGGACCCGTTTTCGTGGCCATCTCCTTGCCGTGGCACCTGGCCGCTTGGCCGGATACCGTGGCACGCCAATGGGATTGCTATGTTCGAGACCTGCCATAGCCGGGCCTTCCCAGCATGTCAATCGCGCTTGCCGGCTGGGAGTTGCTCGAGTGACCCTGACGGCAAGGCGAGCGGCGCGGCGTCAGCCCGCCGGTAGGAGGCTGCTACCGGCGGGCTGACGCCGCGCCGCTCGCCTTGCCGTCAGGGAGTCTTGAGGACGGTAGAGGTGGAGCTCCAAACGCTCATTCGGTGGCGAGGGCTTTGCGCTCTTTGTAGCGCTGGAGCCGGCCCCGCGCCAGATCGCCGAACAGGTTGGCGTACTCGCGCGATTCCAGGGCCTTCTCTTGCCATTTGACGGCGTTGTCGAATTCGTCATTGGCCGCGCAGGCCGCCGCCAGCGTGCCGAGAAAGGACGGTTCCTTGCCACCGTCCAGGTTGCAGGCTTTCCGTGCGTATTCCAGTGCCAGGCGACCATTGCGAACCTCGGGGTCGCGGCAGGTGGCGAGGATCCAGGCAGCGCCGTTGTAGCCGTCGCAATTCTGCGCGTCCAGGCGGATCGACTCGCGATAGTCCGCCAGCGCCTTTCGGAAATCCTTTTTGGCGCTGTAGCTGTGGGCACGCGCGCGGTAAGCAGAGGCGTCCTTCGGCTGCAGTCGAATGGCGGTGCTAAAGTCCTCAATGGCCGAATCGTAGGAGCCCAGACGATCCTGGGCGACGCCCCGGTTGAAATAGGCCACGTAGCTTGGCTCGAGGCGGATGGCGGCAGTGAAATCGCGCACCGCCTTGTCGTGGTCGCCCCGACGCACCCGGGCGATGCCCCGGTTCAGGTAGGCTGGAGTGAAATCGGGATGGTGCTGGAGGGCCGCGGTGTAATCTTCAATGGCCAGGTCGTGGCGTCCAAGCTTGCCGTGGTACAAGGCCCGATTGTAGTAAGCGACGTTCGATCGGGGCCGGAGGCGCAGGGCCTCGGTGACGTCCCCGATGGCGTGGTCGAGGTCGCCCTTGGCCTCCCAGACGCAGGCACGCTTGAGGTAGGCGGCATAGTCTTTGGGGTTGTCCAGGATCCGGTCGCTGAAATACTCCATCGCGTTCGCCATCAGCACGGCTTGCTCTCGTTCCAGCCAGCTTTCCTTGTCGTTCAGCCGAACCGCGATCCAGCCCTCGGACTCCTTGACGACCTCGTAAACAGGGTCGGTGAGTCCACTCGTCTCTTCCAGCTTGCCCTTGGGTGCGTTGGCCACCTGGATGTTGTCGTGCTTCAAGAGGATCGTTTTCCCAACCCAGGAGACCGTCTCCGCTGCAGCGACTCTGGAACTGAAAACCACCACCAGGAACATAAATGAGGCACCGAACCTGCGCATTGCTGTTCTTCTCTCCTTGTAACCTCGACCGCAGTCACGCTTCGCTTCAGGCGATCCGGCGATGGATCCTTAACCGGGTCTCTCGTAACCCTCAAGACCAGTTGGACATTGCACGATGAGTGAGGGGAAGGCAATTTCTGTGCCGGTTTCTGCTCGTTCAATGAATGCCACCACGTTAGTCCTTGATACTCCAGAAGTTAGACGAATCATCTGGAGCAAGTGCTGCTCCGAGTGGCTGGCCGCCGTGAGGAGGAAATGGCCAGGCCCCCCACCGTCTGGGGATATCCTGGCCGAATTTTTCCCCACACTGGGAACAAGCCACGGTGCAAGCCCCGGCACCTGCCAGCGGAGAGTGGAGGTGCGGAGCGAATTTCGACGTTGCTGCCGGCAGACCGCTTGGCATATGGACAGCCGGGTCAGCTCCGAGAGCTTGCTCGCCTGTGCAATGGGGGGTCAAGGCAGCTCCTGGAGGGAGGGAAAACCATGCGAATCGCGATAGGTGGGGTCCTGTTCGCCCTGGTGACAATCAGCCTGGCCGGTGCCAACCCGGCCAACGACGAGGGGGAGCAGCCAAAGAAGCAGCCCGAGATGCTGCCCGAGCCCAGGAAAACCTCCGAGAGCAAGGGCGAAGGAAAGGCCTCGACCGCCGAGGGGCCGACGTTTCGCATCGTGCTGGGACCACGGCAGGGATCGACGCTGCTGAACCATTTCGGAGTGTCGCTGATCCACGGGGGCACGATCGAGGTCCAGCAGCCCCGGCCGGACATCGTGATCATCATTCTGACGGGGGCAACCGCGGTGGCCGGCATTCCGTGTGGCGAATCGCTGGCCAGCATCGTCTTCGACGTGGTCCAGGAGTTCCAGATTCAATCCACCGACCCCAAGGTCATTGGGCGGGAGGCGCAGCTGCTGGTGGAAGGCCAGCTGGTTGGCATGCTGCGCAGAAGCCGTCCCGGCAAGGGCGTGCCGACCACGGCCCCGCCGGCCCACGCCGTGGTGGAAGCGGCAGGCCACATCCTCGTCGAGTTCGGTTTCGGCGAGCGCACGCTGGAGGGGCAGGACAAGGTCTACGTCAACGATCACTTCGGTCCCGTGCCGACGGTGGTGCCCTGCTGCGTGCCGCTGCTGCTGCACGAGAAGTTTGGCATTCTCTGCGATCATCCGCCGTTCAAGCTGATGCGCAACTGTGTCTACGCCTCCTTTGGCCCCAGCCCGTCACGCTGGCCGGAGTGGGTCCGGCTGCTCGATCCGGCACCCGAGGTGGCCCAGGGCGACCTCGGTTTTCGGGTCATCCTCCGCGTGGAGCCGTTGCCTTTCCCCAGGCACCCGGTCTCCAACCCCATCGAGACGTTGCCTCACCGTCCCTGAGGCGGTTTGCGGGAAATGGTTGGTCCGCCCCCCTGTCCCGTGGGTGCGCTGCGCAGCACTTGCCTCAGGGCGGTCTTGCCTGGGGAGACGGTGCCGTCTAAGATGGCGGCAAGCAAGTGATTGGGTTGTTTGCACAAGGGAAAACCGACCATGTCGATTGATAAAAGTTTGCGCCGGAAGAACCAGCTGGCCCGGTCGCGCAACGTGCTGACCCGGGGCGAGCGCATCAAGGTCTTGCAGGACGAGGAGCGCTGGCCGGAGGGCCGCAGCCCGTACGGTCTGCCCAAGGTTCGCGTCCTCAAGATCGCCAAGAAGGCCAAGGCCAAGGCCAAGGAAGAGACCGCCGAGGCCGCCGCGGGGGCTGCCCCGGCCGCGGAGGAAAAGCCGGCTGAGAAGGCCTCGGCCAAGAAGTAACGCCCCAGCCTGACGCCGTGAAGCCGAATCTCTCATGGTGCGGAGCAGAGGAGGGGAGATCGGGAGAGCGGGAGCGAATTCTCCCCCGTCTCCCGGTCTCCCCTTCTCCCTTCTCACCGTTTGGAGGGCGAGCGTCATGGATCGACTCCTTGTCGTGGACGACGACCCGCTGGTGCGGGCCATGCTCGTCGAGTGTTTTCGTCAGCCGCCGTACTCGGTGCGCGCCGTCAAGACGGCCCACGAAGGGCTCGACGCCTTCCAGGAGCAGCGGCCCGACGCGGTCCTGCTCGACGTCAACCTGCCCGACATGTCCGGCCTGGACCTGTTCCAGAAACTCAAGCCGCTGGACGGCACGGTGCCGGTGATCTTCATCACGGCCAGCGACGCCGGCGAACTGGCCATCGAGGCCATCAAGCTCGGCAGTTTCGATTACCTGGTCAAGCCGCTCAACCTCAAGCAAGTCACCGACCTGGTCAAGCGGGCCCTGCACCTGCGCCACCTGATGAGCGTCCCCGTGGCGGTCGAGGAAAGCGCTCCCCCGAGCAATTCCCTGCCTCCTCCATCCGAGGCGCGCCGCGACCTGTTCATCGGCAAGTGCCCGGCCATGCGTGAGGTGTACAAGGCCATTGGCCGGGTCGCCCCCCACGACGTCAGCGTCCTGATCCGGGGCGAGAGCGGCACCGGCAAGGAACTGGTCGCCCGCGCCATCTACCAGCACAGCCGGCGCTCCACGCATGCCTTCATGGCCATCAACTGTGCCGCCATTCCCGAATCGCTGCTGGAAAGCGAGCTGTTCGGCCACGAAAAGGGAGCGTTCACCGGGGCGGAGCGGCAGCGGATCGGCAAGTTCGAGCAAATCTCGGGCGGCACCCTGTTCCTGGACGAGATCGGCGACATGCCGATGCCGCTGCAATCGAAGATCCTGCGGGTGCTCCAGGAACATCAGTTTCAGCGGGTCGGCGGCGCGGAGACGATCACGACGGACGTGCGCATCATCGCGGCCACGCATCGCAACCTGGAAGAGCTGATCGGCCTGGGCCGTTTCCGTGGCGATCTCTACTATCGGCTCAACGGCTTCTCGATCGAGTTGCCCCCACTGCGGTCCCGGGGTGAGGACTTACCCTTGCTGGTGGCCCACCTGCTGCGTCACTACAGCCGGGAGCTGGGCACAACGGTGAATCAGGTGGCCCCCGAGGTGATGGCGTTGTTTCGCGCGTACTCCTGGCCGGGCAACGTCCGGGAACTGCAAAGTGTCTTGCAGCAGGCCATGCTGCAAGCTGTCGGGCCGATCATCCTGCTGGAGGACTTGCCGCGGACCATGCGGGTTGGGGAGACGGCGGATGCCGGAGAGGAAGGGGGCGACCGGCTCGACCTGGAGCGGTTCATCGAGCAGGCGCTGGGCCAGACACAACCCGATCTTTACGCCCGGTCGCTGGAGCGGATGGAGCGCGATCCGATCACGCGGGTGCTGAAACAGACCGGCGGCCATCAAACCCGGGCGTCCGAGCTGCTGGGCATCACCCGCGGCAGCCTGCGGCACAAGATCCGCACCCTGGGCCTGAAGGTGACGGAGCTGGCGGAGGAGGGCGAGGGGGAGTGAGCGAGGGCGAGCCGGGAGCGTCAGCTCCCGGATTCTTCCGATTCGTCGGAGAATCCGGGAGCTGACGCTCCCGGCTCGCCTCGAAGAATCAATTCAACCGCACCACCGGCGGATGCGCCCCCAGGTCGCCGAGGATGGCGGCGGCCCGGTTCGCGTCCTGGACCGAATCGAACGAGGCGTAGCCGACGAACTTGTCGTTCAGCACCGACATGTTCAGACCCTGCAAGCTCAGGCCGGCCATGGCCCAGCCCTGGGTGACCTTGTGAGCGAGCCCGGCCTCGTTGTCCCCCTCGACGCGCAGCACCACGGGATCGTTGACCTCGTGCAGGCCGGCCGACCTGGCGGCCCGCTGCTGCAGCGGCCCGGTGATGGGAGCGATGTACAGCACGCCGGTGCCCGGCTTATCGACGTTGCGGCGCGTGTAGATAAACTCCAGATTGGCGCCGGACTGGGCCAGCATGGCCAGCTTGGCAGCCACCCCGCCGGCCTGATCCAGCACTTCCCCCGCCCAGACGTGAATGCGATCCAGTTTGAAGCCCATGATCGTGGCCCTCGTCAGCGAAATGAAACAGCAACGACAACGATTATAGTCCTCCTTCCCGGGCAAGGCGAAAAGATTTGCCGGAATCGTGCTTTCCCGGCCAGATTCCCTTTGCCGAAACCGGCTCGGTCCGCCACAATGGTAATGTTTGCCCCTGGGGAAGCACGTTTACCAAGTTGGTTTGTCTACGCGGAGGTTGCCGCTATGAAACGGTGGCTGCTGGCGCTGGTCGGGTTGCTGTGCCTGAGTCCCGGTCTGGCCCTTGCCGATTACCTGGTCCTGGTCGTCAACCTTGGAAAAGCCCGACTGCCGCCGCCTGCGGGCGCCGGAGGCGCGGGCATGATGGGCGCTGCCGGGATGGGCGGCGGCGGTAACCAGGGCGGTCCCCGGGGCGGGATGCGCGGCGGGCCCATGGGGCCTCCCGGGATGGGACAGCGCGGCGGCTTTGGCGCCCAGGGAGGCATGGGCATGCAGGGAGGACTGCCCGGCGGAGCGGCACCGGCCCCGGACGACATCCACCTGGTGCCCGTTTGCATCGAAGTGGACCAATTGGGGAGCAGTCAGATCCACAGCGCTGCCGACCTCAAGCTCTTTGAGGAGGCCAAGAAGTTGCCCACGGTCAAGCACAACTGGGGCAGCACGTTATTGATTCATGACTCCGGTCCGGTGGTTCTTGTCCAGTTCTACCGCGACAAGGACGGCAAGGCTTTCCCCAGGGCGGCCAAACGCTTCACTGATGAGGCCCTCCGGATTACCCGCTCCTCGCCTACGCTCCAGAACAAGCTGGACATCGCGGAGGGTGCTCTGAGCCTGGGCATCAACAAAAGGTTCAAGGGCGACATGGACACGCTGGCCCGGAATGAGAAGACCGACCCGATCGTGGCCGCCTACCTCAAGATCAAGGAAGAGCTGGACAAACCCGTGGACAAGATGCCGGCCGACCCCTGGTATCGCAAGCTGCTGAAGAGGGGCTACGAGGAACTGCACCTGCCAAAGTCGCACTATGTCCTGCTCCACAAGGGCTTCTCACCGAAGTCTCCCGACATGGAAAAGGCCAAGGCGAAGCTGCAGCACCTGGAAGATCATCTGCGCGACTACTATTACTGGTGGGCCATGCGTGGTCTGGTCTTGCCCGTGCCCCGAGAGAAGCTGGTGGCCATCGTGACGGCCGACGCGGATGAGTTCAAGTACGTCCACAAGGGCCTGTCCGGCGGCCCGGTTGTCTTCGACGGCTTCCACTGCCCTGGCCCCAACGTCATCGTGATGGCTCAAAATCCGCTGGAGCCGAACTACACCTCTCTGGAAACGATCGGCAGGCAATACTGGACGCCGGTGGGGAAGCAGCCGGCCCAGCTCCTCACGTCGACCCACCTGATGGGGGGGACTGATGAACAGAAGCAACGGGAGGGCCTGGAGGCCAGCATGATAGCCCTCACGCTGAAGGCGATGGAGGAGTCCTCCGAATACGGCAGCATCAGCCACAACGCCAGCCGGCAGCTGCTCTACGCCTCGGGCCTGCTGCCGCCCCACGTCGTCGTGCCGGAATGGCTGCTGTTTGGCATGAGCAGCATCTTCGAGACCACGCCCGGCATTCCCTGGAAGAACATGGGTGCTGCCAACCCCATCTACCTGACCCGCTTCCGCGACTTGCAGAACCCGAGCATCGGCAAGACCCTGGAACTGAACGGTGCCCTGGCCCTCCGCCAGGTGGTGACCGACACGTATTTCCGGACAGCCCTGAGGCACCCCCCGGACAGTGACGAGGTCAAGAAAGCGCGGGCCACGGCCTGGGCGCTCTGCTATCACCTGGCGCGCAAGGAGCCGGCCAAGCTGCAGGCCTATTTCAAGGAACTGGGCCGGATGCCGCGGGACCTGGAACTGGACAGCGACGTGTTGTTCGGCTGCTTTGCCCGGGCGTTCGATGCCTGGGACAGCAACCGTTCGCTCGTGAATCCGGTGGTCCTGGAAAAGCAGGCCCGCAGCTGGTTTGGGGACATGACCGCCGTGCCCCTGGACTCCAAGGACCTGGTCCAGGGCGTGCAGCACATGATCGCGGAGGTGAAGAAAGCACTGCAGAAGGCTGCCGCCACGGGCGGCGGCCCAATGCCGCCGATGCCGTGAGGAAGTTGTGCTGGTGGCCGGCAATTGGGGCAGTCCGCCGGTTGGTCGGACTGCCCCTTGCTTGCGCCGGAAGGGCTCTCTACTGCACGACCTGAGACACGGAAGGCTCTCGGACCCGCCAGGTCGATTATCAAGAGATCGGAACACTAATCAACGCTGATCCCCACTAATCGGAATGCGCCTCTCTTGCCTTCGATTAGCGAAGATTAGCGCGGATTAGTGTTCCTGCGCTGCCGGCCCCGCGGGGGGACTTGGTCTTTCTGTGTCGCCATCATCGCCACGGGCAGCAGATAACCGGTCTGCACGGATTCTTCACGCTTCCCTGCTCTATCCACGCTCTCCCAAAGCTGCTATGCTGCCGTGGTATTGAATGGAACCCTCGGAGGGAGCAAGTACGTCAGCCATGAGCGATCCCAAGCTGATTCGTAATTTCGCCATCATTGCGCACATCGATCACGGCAAGAGCACCCTGGCCGACCAGTTTCTCCTCAAGACCGGTGCCATCACGGCGCGCGAGTTCCGCAACCAGGTACTCGACGACATGGACCTGGAGCGCGAGCGCGGCATCACCATCCAGATGCACCCGGTCACGATCTACCACCAGCACCAGGGCAAGACCTGCGAGCTGAACCTGATCGACACGCCCGGCCACGTCGATTTCAACTACGAGGTGTCGCGCAGCCTGGCCGCCTGCGAGGGCGTCATCCTGCTGGTCGATGCCTCCCAGGGCGTCCAGGCCCAGACCGTGGCCAACGCCTTCCTCGCCATCGAGGCCGACCTGACCATCGTGCCGGTGCTGAACAAGGTCGACCTGCCCATCGCCCGACCCGACGACGTGATCGCCGAGATGGAAACGGCTCTCGGCGTCAAGCCCGAGGAGGTGCTGCGCTGCAGCGCCAAGACCGGCATCGGCATCGACGAGGTTCTCGGGGCCATCATCGACCGCATCCCGGCGCCGCCCGGCGACGCCTCCGAGCCGCTCAAGGCCCTGGTCTACAACAGCCATTTCGACACCTACAAGGGCGTGGTCGTCTACGTCCGCATCAGGGAGGGGGTTCTCCGCAAGGGCCAGCGCATCAAGCTGATGCGAGCCGGGCGGGAGTACGAGGTCACCGACATCGGGCAATTCCGGCCGGCACCGACGCCGGTGGACCAGCTCGCCACCGGGCAGGTCGGCTACTTCATGGCCCAGATCAAGAAACTGTCCGACGTCCACATCGGCGACACGGTCACCGACGCGCTCCGGCCGACGGCGACGGCGCTGGCGGGATACAAGGAGCCGAAGCCGATGGTCTTCAGCGGCCTGTACCCGACCAACAACAACGACTTCGAGAACCTGCGCGAGGCCCTCGGCAAGCTGCAGCTCAACGACTCCAGCTTCACCTATCAGCCGGAAACCAGCGAGGGGCTGGGCTTCGGCTTCCGCTGCGGCTTCCTGGGCATGCTCCATCGCGAGATCATCCAGCAGCGGCTGGAGCGCGAGAGCAACCTGGACCTGGTGCAGACCGCTCCCAACGTCACCTACGAGGTGCTGACCCGCAAGGGCGAGACGCTGCTCATCGACAACCCGCAGAAGGTGCCCGACGCCGGCCAGATCGAGGAGTTCCGCGAGCCGATCGTGCGCATCAGCTTCCTGCTGCCGGCAAGCAACATCGGCGACCTGATGCAGATGTCCACCGACCGCCGGGGAATCTACGTCCGCACCGAGTACCTGAGCCCGACGCGAGTGATCCTGGTTTACGAAATGCCGCTGGCGGAAGTGATCTACGACCTGTACGACAAGCTCAAGTCGGTGACGCACGGCTACGGCACGATGGATTACGAGTTCCTCGGTTACCGCCCAGCCGACCTGGTGCGCCTGGACGTGCTGGTGGCCGGCAAGCGCGTCGATGCCCTGTCAGTGATCGTCCACCGTGTCAACGCCGACCGGCGCGGCCGGCTGCTGCTCAAGAAGCTGCGCGAGGAGATCGACCGGCACCTGTTCGAGGTGGTGCTGCAAGCGGCCATCGGCAGCCGGATCATCGCCCGCGAGAGCATCGCCGCGATGAAGAAGAACGTCACGGCCAAGTGCTACGGCGGCGACATCACCCGCAAGCGCAAACTGTGGGCCAAGCAAGCCGCCGGCAAGAAACGCATGAAGCAGGTCGGCCAGGTCGAGATCCCGCAGGAGGCCTTTCTGGCGGTGCTGGAAGTGGACGAGTGAGGCCCGGGTTGCGGGGTCGGGCCGTGCTGGTGCAGTATCCGCCGGATGTTGGGGCAGGATTCGCTAAACAACGGTGCGCAACCGTAGAATAAATGGCAGAGGAGCAACGAATCACCGGATAGGCCCCGGTCGGGGGTCAGAGACGGCGGAAACCAGGAACCCTGCGAGCTTTGAGCAAGCTCGCTGTTACGGAGTTTGGAATGCCAGAAGACATCTTTTCCAGCGACGCCGAACAACCCGCTTCCTCCACTGCCCGGACAGGCCCAAACCTGTACGGAGTCTCACCCAGGTCAGGCGCACCCGCCGTCGAGGCGACGGACCCGGCGCTGGCTCCTGTTGCAGGTTCCGCTGCCCACGGGGGCGACCTGCTGCGGAACCTGCTCACACCGTTTGAAGTCGCTCTGCGGTGGACACTGGGGATCCTGATCATTTTGCTCACCCAGGTCAGCTTCTTTGGAAGCCTGGTCCTGTTCGTCTACGTGTTTGGCATTACGGACGGCATCGCCCGCGGCCTTCTGTGGCTTGCAGCCGACGTTGCTGTCGTGGTCTTTTTTGTCCTTGTCCTCGAGCATCGGAACTGGCTCAGCCGTCTCTTTGGGTTTCCCCCCCTCCCAGGGAACAGGCGATCCGGCGGGCGATTGTGTTTTCCCTGATTGGGCCCTTCGCCCTTTTATTAGTGGCGCCCCCCTCGCAGGCGCCCGCCGAGACGCGCGCCCCGGCACCACCACAGCCGGTCGATAGCGTCCGCGAGGTGATCGAGACCGTGGTCTTCGTCGTCGTCCTGGTGCTGCTGCTGAAGTCCTTTGTCGCCGAGGCCTTTGTCATTCCCACCGGCTCGATGGCCGAGACCCTCTACGGCAATCAGAAGGAGATTGTCTGCCCCGAGTGCGGCTACCTGTTCCCGGTCAACTGCAGCAAGGAGGTTGAGGATCAGGACGGCAGGATGAGGCAGGCGACCACCGTCTGCACCTGTCCCAACTGCCGCAAGACGATCACGCTGCTGAGTCCGAAGAAGGTGGCGGAGATTCGCAGCGAACTGTCCAGGCCAAACCTCACCCGGGAACAAGTGGCCAGGCTGGAGAGAGAGCTCGCGCGAGAATTACCCCGACCCGGGCCCCAGCAGCGGCGACCGGGTGCTGGTGGCCAAGTTCCTCTACGACCTGTGCAGCAAGAACCCGGATCGCTTCGACGTGGTCGTCTTCAAGTTCCCCGGCAACAGCAATCCCGCCACGGCGAGTAACGACAATCCTCTCTTTCCGGGGAGCGGTCCCTTCAAGAACCAGGTGCCGATGAACTACATCAAGCGGCTCATCGGCGAACCGGGAGAGACCATCGCCATCCAGGGCGGCAAACTCTACGTCCTGCCTCCGGAACTCAGTCCCGCGTACGACGACTTCGCCGGGACCCACACCCCGGCGGAACGCGAGGTTCGGGAGCAGCAGCTGTGGCACTACGGCTACATGCACGACGACGATCCCAGGGCCCTGGCACTGTTCCGGGAACACAAGTTCCAGATCCTCCGCAAGAACCCCGAGAACGTCCTGGCCATGAAGCGGATCGTCTACGACAACGATCACCAGGCCAAAGACCTCAAGGGCAAGCTGAAGCCCCGCTGGTCCGGCGAGGACTGGAAGGAAGACGAGGGCACGGGGTTGCAGTTCCCGGGCGGTGAAACGGGCAGGCTCGCCTGGCTCCGCTATCACCACTATCTCCGCGACCACGTCCGGGCCGGCGAGCAGGAACTCACGCTGATCACCGACTTCATGGGGTACAATTCGGGTAACGACGGCAGCCAGGAGGGAGGCGGCTGGTGCCGCGACCTGCTTCTGGAAGGCGAAGTCACCATCGACAAGGCCCAGGGCGAACTGGTCCTGGAGCTGTCGCGCGGCGGCGATCGTTTCCAGGCCCAGTTCGATCTCGCTGACGGTCAGTGCAAGATGGTTCGGCTCACCACCAGCGCGGATGGCAAGGTCAAGAGCAGCGAACTGAGCAGCGCCAAAACCACCCTGGGCAAGGGCACCTATCGGCTGCGCCTGTCTGACGTCGATGAGCACTTGCTGCTGTGGATCAACGACAAGCTGGTCGCCTTCCCCAAGGACGTCACCTTCGAGCCGCCCCAGGAAATTGGACCGACCCCCAACGACCTGGAGCCGGCCAGCATTGGCGTCAAGGGAACGTCAGCCCACGTGCAGCACCTCAAGCTCTGGCGCGACACCTATTACACACTTCGCAACAACAAGGAGGCGAGCATCGACCCGGCCAGGCCGGGCAACTGGAAAGAGGTCAAGGACCTGCCGTTCCAGACCATGTACGTGCAGCCGGATCACTTCCTGTGCCTGGGCGACAACAGCCCCAACAGCGCCGACAGCCGCAGCTGGGGCGTGGTGCCGCGCCGGCTGCTGCTGGGCAAGGCCCTGGCGGTCTACTACCCGTTCTACTTCCCGTTCTGGCCGCTCAGCTCGCAGGTGAACCGGGTTGGGTTGATTCATTGAAGCCGAGACCTCCTTCTCCCCTCTCCCTGCTGGGGAGAGGGGAGAAAAGGGGTAGAAAGGAGTGAAGCGGCGGACCGATCGGTCCGCCGTCCAGGCCATGAAGAGCTGCGAAATCCAGGTCCGGGTCCGTTATGCCGAGACGGATCGGATGGGCCTGCTGCACCACGCCAACTACCTGGTTTACTTCGAGCAGGGCCGGATCGAGTTGCTGCGGGCCCTCGGCCACACCTACAAGGACCTTGAAGACCAGGGCTTCTTGCTGGTCATAACCCGGATGGAGGTTCGCTACCATCGCCCGGCTCACTACGACGATCTCTTGACGCTGCGAACGAGCGTGGCTCGCACGACGATGGTAAGGATCGACCATCAGTACGAGGTGTTTCACGACGGCCAGCTGCTGACCGAGGGCTCGTCAACGCTGGCATGCGTGGATCGCAATGGCAAACCGCAGGCGCTGCCGGAGTTTCTTCGGGAGCATCGCTAGGCGGAGACGGAACCGGCGCCAGAGGGACCTGTCATGCCTTTTCCCTTCGATGCCACCCTGAAAGAGCTGGGCCAGGATAGCCCCCGTGAGTTCCTGGCCGCGGTGGATGAGCCGCCGACGCGGTCGGTGATCCTGCTCAACGTCGATCTTTCGACCGTGACCACGTCGGCCGACCTGATCTTCGGCCTGGGCGATCCCCTGGAGGAAATCATCCACGTCGATTGCCAGTCCGGCCCCGACGCTGACTTGCCCCTCAACGTGATGGCGCTCAACACCCTGCTGCACCGACGTTTCAAGGTGCCGGTGCATAGCATCATTCTGCTGCTGCGGCCTCGGGCCCAGCATCCCCAGCTGACGGGCGCGCTGCGCTATGAACCTCGGCCCGGCCGGGGTAAAATGGACTTTGGGTACGAGATCGTTCCCGTGTGGGAGTGGCAGGTCGAAACGGTCCTGGAAGGGCCGCTGGGTCTGTTACCGCTGGCGCCGCTGTGCCAGTTGCCAGCGGAAAGCACGCTGGAGGCTGGGTTGGCAGGCGTTGTTCAGCGTCTGGTGGAGCGGCTGCAGACCGAAGCCACCCCCGAACGGGGCAAGAAGCTGATCACGGCCGCGTTCGTGCTGACGGGATTACGCATCGACCGGGACCTGGCCGTGCAGTTGGTTCAAGGAGTCCGAGGCATGAAAGAGTCTTCGACCTATCAATACATCCTGGAGGAAGGCCGGCACGAAGGCGAGGCCGTGGGAGCACAGCGCATTTTGTTGCGGCAGGGTCGCAAGCACTTGGGCGAACCAGATGCAGCAACGCTAACCCTTCTGCATTCGATCACCGACATGGACCGGCTCGAGCGCATGGGCGACCGAATCATACTTGCGACCAGTTGGCAGGATTTGTTGCAAACGCCCTGAGCGTCTTCCGGCGGTATCGGGCCAGAAAACAGATCCTGTGCTTGAGATTCGCTCCCATCGCCCGAATCGCTATGATTATTTAGGGGATGCTGCGAACCAGCCGGGTACCCGCTTGCGGGTGCGCGGGAGCGATGGTACGGATCAACCACCAAGAGGGGTTGAGCCCGGCCGCGAGAGGAGTCACTTGTGCGTCGCCTTCTAATCCGGCAAGTGCTGCCGCTGCTCTTCTGCACGGTGCCGCCCCTGGCGGGCGCGCTCATCGCCGTCTCCATGCCCCCGGATGCACAGCGCTTCTATCTGCGCAACATGTCGCCGCTGGATCGGCTGATCGTGGCCCTCGGCGTGGTGCTGTTCTGTCTGCAAACCATGCTCGCCTGGCGGGCCCTGCAATGGAACGGCACCGGCTTCAACCAGGGGCCGGACCGCTGGCTGAGCAACCTGGCCCAGGCGGCCGAGTGGTTTCCGCTGCTGGGGCTGATCGGCACCGTGGCCAGCATCATGCAGACCTTCGCCGCCTTCGGCGACACCAAGGAGATCGTCACCCAGAAGGAGATCATCTCCAAGTACGCCCCCGCCATCACCGCCACCTGCTCCGGCCTGTTCATGGCCCTGATCAACATCCTGCCGACCTGGGTGGTGCTGCTGGGCCGGGACCTGATCCGCTTCCTGGGCGGCGAGTCGCTGCCGCCGGAGCCGGCCGCCCCCGTCGCCGAGGCCTACTCCACCGCCAGCACCGATTCCAAATCGCGCTCCCGCTCCGGCTCCGGCCAGCTGCGCACCTGACGCTCCGGGAGGTTATGCCATGCTCCAGATGCCCTCTCGCAGCGTCACCCGCTTCTTCATCCCGCTCATCGACGTGCTGACCTTGCTGTTCGCCGTCTTCCTGATCATGCCGCTGGCCTACAACAACGAGCAGCAGTCGCCCGAGCTGGCCAACAAGACCCCCGAGGAACAGGTCGATTACCTCCGCAAGGAGAACCAGCGGCTCCGCGACGAGGCGATCAAGATGCGGCAGGAGATGGCCCAGGAAGTGAAAGTGCCGCCCAAACCGCACATTCTCGAGATCGACCCGAAAACGGGCGAGCTGCTCGATACCGACCTGGATCGAACGCCGCTCAAGGACCGGGAAGAGGCCCAGCAGCTGATCGAACGCGACCGGCGCAAGCATGGCCGGCCCGGCTGGAAACTGAGTTACGTGATCCTCTATCCGCGGGATCGCGCCAGCGACAAGCCGGCGCGGTTGCAGCGGCAAAGCTACGAGGACTGGTTCCAGGCCCCGGACGTGTCCGTGACCTTCGACGTCCCCGCCGAGAAGGGCAAGTGAGGGCTGACACCATGAACGAGTGGTTCTGTCTGATCGCCGTCTGGGAAAAGGTGGGCTACCTCGAGAAAGCCCTGGCCGTGATCGGCGGTGCGGTCATCGGCGGTCTGCTGACCGGCCTGCTGGCTCAGACCCTGACGCGCTTCAGCACCGGCCAGAAGGTGCCGCGCTGGATTTTGCACGGTCTCCGTCTGCTGGGCGGCGTTGCCCTCGGCTCGCTGGTGTTGCTCTGGGTGATGGGCGGCGGCGGCAGCGGCGTCGGCGGCTCCGGCGGCTTTGGCCTCGGCCCCGGCTCGGGAAGCGGGCCGACCGAGGACAAGGGCAAGACCCCCAGCAAGCCAAACGAGAGACCGCCGACCACCGCGCAGCCCGGCGCCCAGGGCTCGCAACCGCTCGCCATCGAGGTACTGAGCAACGACACCCTGAAGCAGCTCCTCAAGGATCGCTATGATCCTCAGCACTGCTACCGCGTTCGTCCTCCCGACAGCGACCGCACGGCCAAGGGTGATTCGCCTGCCCGATGACAGCCGGCTGCTCACCCTGCCGGAAGTCAAGAAGCTGATCGCTCCGGAAGGAGAGCCGGCCTGGCGGACGGTCATCCTGGCACTTTACGAGGACAGCCCGGATCGTTTCGTGGATCGGGTCCGGGACCTGAAAAGCTGGACGGAATCGCTGCGCGTCAAGAACCCCTCGGGCAACGTCCACGTCAAAATCGATGATCGGCTCGGCAAGGCGCCGCTGAACTGACCCGAGAACCCCCATGTCCGCAGCCAGCTCCACTCCCGCCGCTCCGCCAACCCGCCAGGAACCCTTGCGTCTGCTCCTGTTTGGCCTGCCCGGTTCCGGCAAGTCGGCGCTGCTGGGAGCGCTGTCCCAGGCGGCCCAGACGCAGCAATCGCAACTCGGCGGCCAGCTGCACGAGCCGGCCAGCAACCTCAAGGCGCTCCGTTCCCACGTTTACGAGGGCACGCCCCGGCCAGCCGGCGATGAGCTGTTCAGTTACACCGTCTCGTATCAGCCCCAGGACGAGGACCAGCCGACCCCCGCCGAGTTCATCGACTGCAGCGGCAAGGCGGTCCGCGACCTGCTCGCCCAGACCGACCAGGACGATGCCCCGGAAACGCCGCTGGATGCCGCCATCGAGCGGGCGGATGGCCTGATCGTGGTCGTGGACGCCTCGGCCACGCCGGAGCAGCTGGAGAAGCATTTCGAGGGCTTTGGCCGATTCCTCAACGAACTGGAAGCGGATCGCGGCGAGCGCATCGAGGCCAGCGGTCTGCCGGTCTTCATCGTGCTGACCAAGTGCGACCTGCTCGCGAAGCCGAACGACTCCACGATGGACTGGATGGAGCGGATCGAACAGCGCAAGCGCGAGGTCGATGCCCGCTTCCGCGCCTTCCTGGCGCGGCGCGACGCCGAGGAGGGAAAGAGCCCGTTCGGCCAGATCGATCTGTACTTGTGGGCCACTGCCGTCAAGCGACCCGCCCTGGCACGCGCTCCGGCGAAGCCGCGGGAGCCGTTCGGCGTCGCGGAGCTGTTCCGCCAGAGCCTGGAAAAGGCCGAGGCGTTCCGGGATCGGCGGGAACAGGCCGGCCGACGGACCTTCTGGACCGCCGCGCTCGCCAGTATCCTGGTGGCCGGGATGTTCTCGCTGACGGCGGCCCTGGCCGTGTTCAATCAGGAACGCCAGCGCAGCGAGCTGGAAATCCAGGTCGAGCACCTGCTGGGCTCCGAGCCGCCGACGGTCGCCGACCGCCTGAACTATCCCTCGGGGATCTTGCAGCAGAAGCTCGACCGCTTCAAGCAGATCGCCAAAGATCCGGAATATCCCGCTCTTCCCGAAGATTTGCGGAGCTTTGTCCAGGCACGGGCCCGGGAGATCAGCGATTACCTGGACTACCTGGACCGGCTCCTCCAGGCCCCCTCGCCGGCCGACCTGACCAGCGAGGAACAGCTGGCCGACCTGCGAAACCGGTTGCTAAAGGATTCCGACCTGAAGCCGGAAGAAGCCTGGGCCGGGACGCCGGCCTGGCGCCTGCACCAGGCCCTGCTCAATGACCTGCATCTGATGCAAAACAAGGTCCGGGACCTGCACGAGTGGTTCGACACCAACGGCAAGGAGGCCCACCGGTACGCCTACTTTGAGACGAGCTTGCGCGGCATCGCCTGGGAGCGCGAGGCGCGCAACCTGCTGGAGCAGACCCGGCAAATCCCCGGTATGGACAAACCCTTGCTGGCTGACTCCCAGACGGTGACGCCGAAGATGGTGCTGGCCATTCTCTCCGTGAAGCGCGACCGCGATTTCTTCGAGCGCAACCGGCAGCGGCTGGAAGCGGTCCGCGACCTGTTCGCCGCCCTGGGCCTGCTGGGCCCGGTCGCGGACCTGCCGCCCGTGCTGGTCATTCCCGTGCCGTTCAAGCTGGACTCGGCCGGTAAGCTGGTCCGCGAGCTGAAGCAGGCCTATCCCCGTTACGAGAGCGAGTTTGTCCTCGATGGCCTGCCGCGACCCCAGCGCCGGGAGGTGGAGGAGACGGCCCGGATTTACAATGAGCCGCTGCTGACCCCCGCCCAGGCCCTGGTCCTGGCCAAGTTGGAGGGCGGCGGTGGCGGCTCGGAGACGTCGGCCCGGTGGGATGCGGTGCGCCGCTGGTTAGAGGATTCGACCGAACTGGCCGATTGGCGAGTCCTGGCCCGCGTTCTGACCCGCTTGCAGGGGCTGCCTGAGCCAACCGATCCGGTGACGGCCTTGCGGGAGTTCCTGGGGAAAACGAGCTTTCCCATCGACGTGGCCGAGTTCATGCTGGAGGTGCCGAGGGATTTCCGGGATCGCATGCCGGGTAACGCGGAACTGGTGCTAACCCACACCAACGGGGATAGGGAGCGAACCCAGGTTTCCTATCGGCTCAAGGACGGCAAGCCCGGTCCGGATGGGGACACGTGGGAGTATCAGTTTACAAGGCGGAACGGGACGCGGCTCAACTACGTTCCCGGCGACCAGCTGCGGGCCTCGATCGAGCTGAATGGAGGCGACAGCCTTAGCTGGGCCGACCAGCGCTCGAGCCTGTACCAGTTCGAGCGGCTGTGGCGCAAGCCGCGTTTGCATCGGACGAATCAGCCCGAGAGCGAGGGCACCATCAAGGAGAGGATTCGCCTCAGTTGGGCCGGCGGCGACAAGGCGGTGCCGCGCGTGCCCGAACTGCTGCCGCGGGTGAAGCGGGAGTGAGAGCTTCAAGCCGCCCGGGAGCGCACCGCTCGAAGCTCCACGGCCGGCTTGGCCGGGGCCTGGACCTTCGGTTTCCACAGGGTCAGCACCACCGTGGCCAGCAGGATGCCTACCAGCCGATTGCCGGTATCGATGGCCGCCAGCTCCCACGAAAATCCGGCGAAGGCATGGTGCATCGCCAGCGGCAGGGCCGTGAAGACCACACCCACCAGCAGGCCGATCTTGAGAGCGTCGCCGAGCGTCACGGCCCGGGTCTGCTGCAACAGCCAGCTCAGACCATAACCCATGGCCGCGGCGGCAAGGATGGCCAGCAGATAGGGCGTCGGACCATTGCGATCGACCGTGGCCTGATCGCGTTCCAGACCGGCCAGCCAGGACTGGTAGAAGAGGCCGCCATACCAGATCATGCCCAGCACAAACTGCAGGACGACGTTGACCGCGATGGCCAGGTGGTTGAAGCGGGGCACATTCATAGACTTGGCTTCCTTTCTTGCGGGCTCACTAATTACAGGTGCAGGTACAGGTCGGGCGGTTCACCGGCACGGGAGCCGGTGCTGGAGGGTAGTATGGGGTCTGCGGCGGTGGATAAGAACACACAGGCGCCGGCTGCGCACAGCCACACTCGGTGGGGTGGTTCTGGCAATAGCGGTGACAGATCCCCCCACAGCCGCCAGCCCCCATGAGGGCCAGGAGGAACAGAACTCCGAGCAGGCGCCTGATAGCCATGTGACGTGCCTCCCTCCCCTGAGCGTGCTGGCCAGGCTCCCGCTCCTATCCGGAAACGGAACGTCCTGCCAGAAATCCCCGGCGGTCGGTACGGGCCGCCGAACCGACTTGGTTCAAGGAAAGCAGCGATAGCGGCTCGAAGATTTTCAGTCAAGGGCAAGCCGGCCGAGTGCCGATAAGAATTGTTTGGCTTTTCAGCCGTGAGCCTGGTGAGGCGATCCGGCAGAACGCCCAGTGAGCGCGTGGACCACCCCCAGGTGTTGCGTCGGCCGGTATTCGGCCCCCTGGTCGATCCACGCGCGGAGTTGGCCGCTTCCCGGAAGGAAGGGCCCGCTCCCTCACTGGACGTGCGGCGTGCGCCGGGCGCCCCCGGGCCCAGCACGTTTGCGAGCCAAACGCTCGCGCCGCTTTGGCCCGGCCTTCGTACCGGGCCTGAATTACCTCCTTTGAGAATCGGCAAGTTCTCCTGGAACGTCTCCAGCGGCCGGGTCGGTAGGATGGTCGGCCTGGGTGAGAGCGGCAGGAATCAAAGGTCGCCGGTAAAGGCACCGATGCCGGGCAGCTCGGCAAGGTAGGTCATTGCTTCCAGGCTACCCGGTGCGCCGCGGCGTGTCAACGGGGTAAACGCGCCCAATTTATTTTGCGCTCGGAAGTTCCGGTGAAGGGGCCGGCAGACGGGGACCGGGTTTCTCTTCGCGGAGGGGCTCCTCCCAGGAATCGAGATACTGACGCAAAATCGGCATCTCGCGGGCCTTCTCGGCAATCCAGACGCGGGCGCGGTGGATCAGGATCTTTTCCACGTCCGGAGTCAGTTCGCCCAGCATGACCCGGGTGCGCAGGAACACAAAGTAAGTGTCCAGCGTGTCGCAGGTGCAGTACTCGTTGATCTCGCGCAGCTGGCCGGCCTGGTACATGGCGTGGACCTGGTCGCCGCTCACGTCCATCTTGCCGGGCTTGCCCAGCAGCTTGGCCAGCAGGTTCAGCCCGCCCGACATCCGACAGGCCCCGTAGTTGGACATCCAGTCAAACAGGTCTACGTGATTGCCCCCGTAGCGGTTCCGGCTGTTGTAGAAGTAATCGCGGGCCGAGCAGCCATGGCGGAACGCGGCCAGCTCCAGCAGCGGCAGGTCGAACCCCCGGCCGTTGAAGGTCACCAGCTTGGCCTTGTAGTGCAGGACGCCCTGCCAGAACTTGCGCACCATCTCCTCGGGGCGGTAGTGCGGCGCGTCCAGGGCGGCCAGGGCTTGCAGGGTAAAATCCCCGGCCACGCGCAGCACACAGACGGAAACCGGGTACTGGAAGGTGACGGGCAGGAAGTCGGAGCCGTTCGTCGATTGCTCCCGCGCCTCCTCCTGGGCCCGGCGAATCGCCTCCTCCGGAGGCAAGTTCTCACCCGGGTACTTGACCCGCGAAATGAGCCGGCCATCGGGGACGCTCTCGGTGTCGAGGATCAGAAAGGCCGTGGCCGGCTGCGAGGTGTCCCGCAGGGCCCGCCGGTTGCGGATCTCGGCGCTGATGCTCGAACTGCTGACCACGTGGCTCCTCCCGCAGATGCAAACACCTCTCTGTTAGCATGACCGACAGGCCCTCCCCGGTCAAGAAGCCCCAGCGCGACATCAGGCACTTTCGAGGTAAGGAAAGGGCAAGGTCTGCCGGCTGGAGGAAGGATAGGGATTGGCGCGGAGATTCGGAGCCGGGCCCGGTCCCCGATGCGGGGGAAAGAATCAACCAACCGGCAGACGGCGTTGCTGGGATGCCGTGTTCGGACCTGGGAGGCCTGTCTCCCCCCGGCGGATTCGCTTGAGCGCCTGGGAGAAGCGGCTGGCGTAGTCCGCACGGCAGGAAGACTCCAATTGCTTGAGGGATGCCGAATGGCGGCTGCCGCGCTTTCCCGAGATCTTGCTGTCTTTGCCGCTTCGGGGTTTGCCCGGGGTTGCCAGCGCGTGGGCGAGGACAAACGCGGTGAACAAAAGCAGATACAGCTGAATCATCGGACTGGAAAGTAGCAGCGTGAGCATGACTCTTCTCCCTGCAACCCTGCCGGCCTCACTTGCTCTCGTGCGCAGCGGGCGGCAAGCGCGTCGCGGACAACCTGTTCCTCGCTCAAGAAATCCTCCCAGGTATTCTCGACCTTTTTTTTCAGGATCTCCATCTGCCCCTTGGAGTGCGAAGCCACCTCGACCAGGATGCGCCGGACCAATCCGTTTTCCAGCACGAAGTCGAAGTTCTGTTAGCCTTCGTTGACGTCTCCTTCAGTGGCGTCGGCGCTGGCCGGCAGGGTCAGGACGTGGTTCTGAGACACGTCCAATCAAGTCGCCAGGGCCAGAATCAGGGCTCCGGCGACAACCAGCGAACCGCCCAGCAGCACCGGCCAGGTGATCGGCTCACCGAGAAACAGCCAGGCCAGGACGATCACGAAGGCCACGCTCAACTTGTCGATTGGCGCCACCCGAGTGGCGGCACCCGTTTGCATCGCCCGCCAGTAGCACAGCCACGACAACCCCGTGGCCAGCCCCGAGAGACAAAGAAACAGCACGCTCCGCCACGGCAACTTGTTCAGCGGCTCCCATTCTCTGCGCACGGTAATCAGCAGGGCGCTGACCACCAGGACCACCACGGTCCGAATCAGCGTGGCCAGGTTGGAGTTGATGTCGGCCACACCCACCTTGCCAAGGATGGCGGTCAGCGCCGCGAAGAAGGCCGAGCCCACCGCGAACCACTGCCAGCTTAACTTGTCCAGCACGTTCTTCCCTCCCGGTCCCTTCGATTCCCTGTGACAGGCTCATCCGGCCGGCGTTCGGCGTTGCGGGGATCCCACGTCCTTTCCAGGCAAGGCGTACTCCGACCGACGGATTCGCTTGAGCGCCTGGGCGAACCGCATGGCATACTCCTTGCGGCAGCAGGACTCCAGGTCCTGGACAGACAGCGAGCCGGGGGTTCCCCACCTGGTGATCCGAGGCCGGCAGCTGCCAGGTTGGGACGCCTCTGGAATCTTATCGTCCTTGCGGTTTTCCGGTCGAGTCGAGGCCGCGATCACGTTGGCGATGATCAGCGCGGTGAAGAACAGCAGATACAGCTGGACCCCCGGATGGTTAAGTAACAGAGTTCTCATCACTCATCCCTCCTGACTTCCAGGCCATCGCTGAGGGAGGACAGGTCGCCGCGGACCACCTGCTCCTCGCCGGTGAAATCCTCCCAGTTGTCCTGGACCTTCTTTTGCAGCACCTCCACCTGCCCGGAGGCGCGCGAACCCACTTCGACTAACACACGCCGGACCTTCCCCTTTTCCAGCACGAAGCAGTAGCTCTGGTAGCCTTCGTTGACGTCGCCCTCGGTAGCGACGGCGCTTGCAGGCAAGGTCAGGACGTGGTCGCGCTTCACCTGAATACTAGCCTGGGCGTACGTACCGGGGCGCAGCAGATCGTCGGGGTTGGGCAGGTCCACCTCCGTCAGCAGGGTGCGCGACCTCCGGCGCAGGGCATAGGCCATTCGCCGCACGGTGCCGTTGAATTGCTGGTTGTTGAGGACCGGGATGCGTACCTGGACCGGGTCCCCTTCCTTGACCCACACCGCCTCGGCCTCGGGCACTTCGATGAAGATCCGCATCAGGTCGCGGCGCTGGATGACGTACAGAGGCTCCCTGGATCCGGTCGTGGGCGGCTGTACGAAGTCGCCCCGGCTGACGTGTCGCTGGGAGACGACGCCGTCGAAGGGTGCCTCAATCCGGGCATAGTTCCGCAGGGCGGCCGACTGGTCGCGGTCGGCCCGGGCCGCTTGCAGGTTGGCCTCGGCCACGCGGACGTCGGCCGCCGCCTTGTCGCGCTGCGCCTTGCTCTCGGCCACCGTGGCCCGGGCGGCCTCCACTGCCGCGCTCGTCTCGCCCTGGGAAGCCTCGGCCGCACGCAGCTGGTTGGTCGCGATCTCCACCTGTTTGGTCGAAGTGGCCTGCTCGGAAAGCAGCTTCCGCTCCCGCTCGTACTGGCTCTGCCAGCGGGCCTTGTCGGCGTCGGCCCGAAGCCGGCTCGCCTCGGCCAGCTTCCGGTTTGCTTCCGCTCGGACCACGGTTGCTTCCGCGGTGCGCAGCACCTCCCGGGCCTGGACGATCTGGGCCTCGGCCTGAACAACCGCTGCTTCCTTCTGGCGCAGGCCGGCCACCACCTCGGGCACCCACAGTTCCGCCAGCAGCTGGCCCTTGCGGACGTGGTCGCCGATGTCCACGTTCCACGATTCGACGTAACCGGCGATCTTTGGGAGGATCGGCGTTTCCTCGAAGGCTTCGATGGAAGCGGGTTGCTGAATGGTCCAGTACAGCGACGTCCACGTCGGGGAGACGACAGCGACCGTGCGAACATCGCTCGTTGCCTCTGGTTCCGCCACCGTCTTACCGCAGCCTACTCCTCCCGTGAGCAGGACCAAGGCGCCCAGGAGAGGGGCGATCCGTTTCCGTGTTCGCTGAAACCATGTCATGACTTTACCTCCTGGATTCACTTGCCTGGTTACCGTCAAAGAAGCGACATTCCGGATCGTCAGGGTCCAGGGATGGAGAGCGGGAGCTGGCCCGGCCCTGAACCAGGGCGAACACCGCGGGCAGGACGAGAAGGACGGCCAGGGTCGCGGCCCCGAGACCGCCGATCACCGCCCGGCCCAGGGGGGCCGTTTGCTCGCCGCCCTCGCGCAGCACCAGCGCCATGGGCACCATGCCGGCGAGCATGGCACAGCTGGTCATCAGAATCGGCCGGAGCCGGCCCTGGGCACCCTCGACCGCCGCGGCCTGTGCGGGCTGGCCCTGCCGCCGGGCCCGCTCCGCGAAGGTCAGCAGCAGGATGGCGTTGGCCGTCGCCACGCCGATGGCCATGATCGCTCCCATGAACGACTGAACGTTCAGGGTGGTCCCGGTCAGCAGCAGGGCGAGGACCACGCCGGCCAGCGCTGCCGGGATGGGCGAGGCCGAGATCAGCGCCAGCCGCAGCGACTGGAAATACGCGGTCAGCAGCAGGAGGATCACGGCCATCGCCAGGGCCAGGCCGGCAGCCAGCCCGCGAAACATCTGCTGCAAGGGCACGGCCTGGCCGCGAACGTCCACCTGGGCCCCGCGTGGCGGCTCGCCTGCCGACCGGAGCGCCTGGTTGAGATGGCGGATCACCCGGCCCAGGTCTTCCCCCTCGACGTTGGCGGTGATGCTCACCATGCGTCGCATGTTGTACCGGTCGTACTCGCCGGGCATGGTCCCGTCGCGGATGCGAGCCACGTCGCGGACCAGCAAGCGCTCGCCGTCCTTGCCTTCCAGTGGCACCATGCCGATCTCCGCCGGCGAGTTCATCCGGTAGGGAGGGATTTCCACCTGGGTGTAGTAACCGACGCCGGTGCTGGGGTCGGCCCAGAAGATTGGTTCCACAAACCGGCTGGAGGAGGTGGCCGACACCAGCGAGCGGGCCACGTCTGCCGCGGTCACGCCGGTCAGGCCGGCTTTTTCGCGGTCAATTGTCACCGCCACCGCCGGGTAATCCAGCGATTGGCCGTATTGCAGGTCCCTCAAGGAAGGAATCCGCGACAGCTCCGCGAACACCTTTGCCGCGTAGGCACGATTCTCGCTGAAGTTGGGTCCGCTGACGGCAATCTCGATGGGCGTGGGCGAGCCGAAGCTCATGATCTGGTTGACAACGTCGGCGGGCTCGAAGGAGAAGCGCAAGCCACGCAGGCGCTGGGCCACTTCATCCTTCGCCAAACCCTCCCGGCGGAGCCGCTGCTCCAGCCATCGGCCCAGGTCCCGCGGCAATGACTCACGCAGATGCTCCTTGAACCGGTCAACGTCCAGACCGCTGTCTTTCTTCAGGGCCACGCGGAGGATGGCTTCCTCCGGCCCACGCATCCACAGGTACATGTTGTTGATCGTGTAGCTGGTCGGGTGCAGACCGCAGTAACCGACGCCAATGGCGACCTGATCCGCTCCGGTTTCCTGCCGCGTCTGCGCCTGAATGAAGCGCATCGCCTCGCCGGCAAGCTCTCGGGTCACTTCGATGCGCGTGCCATCCGGGGCTCGCAGCCGCAGCTGGAACTCGCGGGCGGCGACCTGGGGAAAGATCTCCAGCCCCAGGCGACTTCCTCCCAGGACGATCACCAGGCCGCAGCCGAGCAGATAGCCGACCACCAGGAGCCAGCGGCGGGTTGTCAGGGCCTGGACGAGACGAGCATACAGTGAGCGAAACCGGGCGAAGCTGAACCTTCCCGACGAGCCGCCGGGTTTATCCCGGCGGTCTTCGGGTGCCGGGGAAGACCGCCGGGATAAACCCGGCGGCTCGTTGGGCCGCAGCAGCCTGACCGCCAGGATCGGCACGAAGGTGCTGGACAGGAAATAGGCCGCGATCATGGCAAAGCCGACCGCCAGCGACAGCGGCACGAACAGGTCGCGGGCCGCGCCTTCCATGAAGAAGGACGGCAGAAAGACGGCCAGCACGCAGAGCATGGCCAGCAAGCGCGGCACCGCTGTTTCCTGGTTGCTCAGGCGGGCCGCTCGTGCCACCGTGGGGGCCGTCTCCAGATGGACGTGGATGTTCTCCACCTCGACGGTGGACATGTCCACCAGGATGCCGATGGCGAGGGCCAGGCCGCCCAGGGTCATCAGGTTAATGGTCTGGCCTGTGAGCCAGAGGGCAAAGAGGGCCGCCAGCAACGCCAGCGGAATGTTCAGCACTACCACGATCACACTCCGCCAATCGCGCAGGAACAGCAGCACCATCAGGCCGGTAAGGACCGCACCGAGCAAGCCTTCCTCGCCCACTCCTTCAATCGATCGGGTGACGTAGGGGGACTGATCGAACTCGAAGCGCAGATCAATGTCCTCGGGCAGGACCGCTCGCATCCGGGGCAGGGACGCTTTGACCTCGTTAACCACCGACAGCGTCGAGGCGTCGGCCCGCTTGGTGACCAGCATGAAGATGGCCCGCTGGCCGTTCACCAGCGTATGTCCGGTCGGAATGTCGGTCTCATCCTCGATCCGGGCAACGTCGCGCAGATGGACGTTCTCCCCCATTCGGAGTGGGATCGTCCCCAGATCCTTCACGGCCCGGACCATCGAATTGACCGGCACAATGGGCATCTGGTCCTTGATGCGTGCGGTGCCGGAAGGGCTGACAGTGTTGCCCGCTCTCAGGGCGGCGACCACCTCATCGGGGGACAGGTTGTAGGAGCGCAGCTTGTCGGGATCGACGCGGACCACCAGGGTGCGCTGATTGCCGCCCAGCGGCGGCGGCGCGGACACGCCGGGCAGGCTGGCGAACAGGGGCCGGACCCGGAACAAGGCCAGATCCTGGATTTCACCGACGCTCCGAGTCTTGCTGGTCAGGACCAGGTAGCCGACCGGAACGCTGCCGGTGTCGAAGCGGACCACGTCCGGCGGCACGGTCCCCGGCGGCATGAAGGAACGCGAGCGGTTGACGTAGGCGATGGTCTCCGCCATGGCCTGGGCCATGTTCGTGCCCGGATGGAAATACAGCTTCATCAGGGCACAGCTCTGAATGTTCCGCGACTCGACGTGATGAATGCCGCTGACGTAGAGGAAGTGATACTCGTAGTAATTGGTCAGCAGCCCCTCCATCTGGGCCGGGTCCATGCCTCCGTAGGCCTGGATGACGTAGATTACCGGGAGGTTCAGGTTGGGAAACACGTCGATGGGCATTCGGCAGACGGCCAGGCTGCTGCCGAGGACGACCCCAAGGATGGCCACCAGGACCGTGTACGGATGCCGCAAGGCAAAGACGATCGGATTCATGGGAACTCCTGCTGTTGACGGGCTCCTGCAGTTCCCTTGCAGGGGCTGACCTCTTCCAATCCAGAGGCAGCCATCGCAAGCAAGGTGCCAGGCGGTGGACGTGGGAGCAACGCAAGGAGTTCAGACGTACGCAAGGTCTGTTACCAGAAGGGGATGCGTTGCGCGGAACGCGGCCCCTGCTTTACTTGCGGCTCACGGGGGACGGTTAGCTGGGTTGGATTCCCCCGGGTGGGATGGGGGCTTCTCGCCCAGGCTCAGTTCGCCTTTTGCCCGATTTGGAGTGCGGCAGTGCTTTGCTCTGCCGCTTTTGTTTCTCTTGTTTGGCATTCTCGCCCTCAGCAAGGAAGGCCTCAGCTACGGCTCCTCGTTTCTCGACTGGGATGACATCAAGGGCGTGCGGATTCACAAGGGCTTTATCTCGGTGCGGGAGCGGGGCGAGTGGCACGCCTGGGGTAACATTTCCGTCTCCAGGGTTGCCAACCTTTACGTGTTCCTGGCACTGGTCAATCAAGTCGTCGGTGTCGATAATTGACCGTAAATCACGGTGTTTTTGGCGTCCAGCAGCGACGAGCATTATTCGTAACATCTTGAAAAATCAAGGCTTATGAAAACGCCACAGAGCCGTGGTTGACGAAATACGTCTGCCACTCCGCCACGTGCCCAACCATCATCCGCCCTGCCTGCTCGCTGTCGCGTTTCTCCAGAGCGTCGAGGATTTGCAGGTGCTCCTCCAGGGCCTGCTGCAAGCATTCGACCGTCGCGGCCAGCCTGTTGATGCCGCGGTGCAGCAGGCGATAGCGGCTTATGTCCTGCCACAGCCGGGGACTGCCGCAGCTGCGGGCGATGGCATCGTGGAACGTCTCATCGAAGTCGGCCCAGCGGAACAGCCAGTCGGGATCGTCGCGGGTGGCCTTGAGGTTCTCGGCCTCGCTGCGCAACCGGGCCAGCGTCGGCCGATCAATGCGCGTCGCCGCTCTGCGGGCCGCTTCCCCTTCCAGCAGCTTGCGCATCTCGAAGATGTCCTGGATGTCCGCCGGCGAAAAGCGGCAAATGACCGCGCGATGGTTCGCCTTCTGCTCGACCAGTCCCTCCTTGGCCAGCTGCCGCAGCGCATCGTGAACGGGGGTCCGGCTCACATCCAGTTGCCGGGCCAGGGCCACCTCGCTGACCGGAGTGCCCGGGGCCAGCCGGCCACTCAGGATCGCTTCCAGAAGACGCTCGTAGACCGCATCCGACAAGCGCGTCCGGTCCGACTTCGCTTCCCGGCTCATCGTGCTATCCATTCCAGGTCTCCTCGTCTGAGCTGCAAGATGGGACGGAGGCGATTCTATCCCGTCGAATGGTGTGCTGCAATCAAATTGTGCGTCCGCGATGATCGATTCTGCATGCAGAAGGGAGAGAGGCGCCGTCATGGCTCCAGCAGCATCCGGGCCACTTCCGTCCAGCGCTCGAACGGCCGATAGGGGAGACCCTGACGCTGGAGGGTCTCGGCGAGAGCGGCCCGGGCAAAGCGGTGCGTGGCGGGAACCAGTCGGGCGGCATCGACGTCGGGATAGCCATCGCCCGCGAAGGCGGTGGGCAGGCCGGTGGCCAGGGCCCGGCGGACCACGGCGGCCTTGTCGATCCCGTGCGTCGGCGAGAAGAACGGCGAACCGGTCGGCAGCGACATCACCAGGCCGGTTTCGGGAGAAAAGATCCCGGGATTGGAGTGAATCTCCAGGTCAGGCGCCGGCGTACGGAGCAAGCGGCGCACATACCAGTCGCATCCGGCCGAGGCGACGATGACCGACCAGCCGGCCTGGCGGAGCCGGCGGAGCCACAACCCCAGGTCCGGGTCCAGTTCCGCCAGGGGCAGCAGGGCAAGCACCTGCTCCTCGCTGGCGCGAACCTGGCCGTAGATCATCTGCAACGTCTCGAAATGGGTGCGCCGCCCGGCCAGGTAGTCGCCCCAGAAGTCGGGCAGGTCCTCCGGCAGCAGCCGATCCAGCACGATCTGGAAGAAATCGTGCCTGGTCATGGTGCCGTCGAAGTCGCTGACCAGGATTCCCCGGCACGGCCGATCTGGTTCTGGCATGAGCAAATCCCTTCAGCCGCTTGCGGCTTAGCGCAACCGTCTGCTCCGCTAAACCGCAAGCGGCTCTGGAAACAGACACTCAATTGTCCGCCGGCGCTTTCATCTGGTTCCCCAGCTGGATGTATTGCCACATGGCATCGATCTGCTTGCCGGCGTCGCCATCCAGGACGTCCGCCACCAGGCTCGGCTTGCCGAAGGTGTAGACCTGCGGCATCTTGGTGCCCGGCTCAACTCGCGTCGGGAACCAGAGCCAGCGATCGTAATAATCGCGCCGCAGTCGCTCCTTCATGAGGATGAAGTTCGGTCCCGCTGCCTCGAAAACACCGACCGCCTCGGTCTTGCCCATGTCGTGGCAAGCCGAGCAGCCCCAGCGCTTCTTGCTGACCAGATCGCGGCCGATCTCCGCCCGTTTCTCGTCGATGGCCGGTGCGGGGTCGCTTCGCGGTGGGCAGCCATGCTCAAACGCCAGTCCCCGCGCCAGCATCTCGGCCCGGCGGGGAAAGGCCGGCATCCGGGCCCGCAGATACGGCCGGGGTTTGTACGGCAACTTGCCGGCGAACAGGGCCGTCATCCACTCCGGATTGAGCTTCTCTCCGGTCCACGTCAGCGTCGGCCGAATTTGCTCCGCCTTGTATTGTTTCGGCTCCTTCTCCGGATCGACCGCAGGCAGCCCGGCCAGCAAGCCGGCTTCCTCGTCGCGCAGCTGCGACCAGGCGTCCTCCTGTTCGTCGCGCCGGTGGCACGCCTGACAGCGCAGGGCCTTCACCTGGCGAGCGGCAAACTCCACGGCACTGTCCCGCTGCAGCGACCGGCGTGGATCGGCCGCGAACGCCCGCAGGGCCTGCCGTTGCTCCTTGCTCAGGGCGAAGACGGGAGCTTTGCGCTTGGGATCGACTTCGGCCTTCATGCAGCCTCTGTCCCACTTCTCTGGTTTGATGTCGGCGTAGCCAGGAGACCGGAGCGCATTGGTCAGCGGTTTGCCGTCGCGCTCGGTCAGCGTATGGCAGTTCAGGCAGCCGCTGGACTGGACCAGCTGCCGGCCGCGCTCGGGATTGGCTCCTTCCAGGCTGGGGAAGATGGTACGCTTTTCGACCGAGAGGAGATAGGCCGCCAGTTGTGTCGCTTCCTCCTGGGAGAGACCGAACTTCGGCATGCGCACCCACTTGAAGTGGCGATCCGGCTGAATCAGGAACGCCATCAGGCCGGCCGGCTGCCACTTGGCGACAACGTCGCGGAGCGGAATCCGCTGTCTCTCGTCCTGGGAGAAATCGGCCTGTCCCGGCGGCGTATGACAGCTGATGCAGCCCAGGTGGGCGAACAGTCGGGTCCCCTCCTGGACGGTCTCCTCGGTCGGTTTGGGCCCCGTCTTGCTCCTGGGCCCCAGCGAGCCCAGGTAGGCGGCGACGTCCCGGGCCCTGCTGTCCAGTTCCGCCTGGTCGCCGGTCGCGCTATCCGGGAACAGCCGGGGCATCGTGGCCGTGGGCCGCAGCGACTGCGGCTCCTGGATCCACCGGGCCAGGTAGTCCGCGTTGAGACGCGAACCAACGTCGCTCAGGTCGGGCGCGTCCAGCTCCAGTTCCGGCATGCCGCCGGACTTGAGCCAGGCAGCCGTGTCCGCCTGGTGGCAGCGCAGACAGCGCAGCGTGGCCAGCAATTCGCGTCCCTCCCGCAGTCGGCGCGACTCGACCAGGGCCGGGTCGTCCTCCTTGTGCCGCAGGACGGAGCAGGGGACCGGCTCGCGGCGAAACTCGCTCGACTCCCAGAAAAGCCGCAGCGCCGCGTCGCCCCGGGCCGGACTTTCATAGCGCACCCGCAGCTCGTTTCGTCCCTTCTTCAGCTTGACCGGCTTGCCCCGCGCCTGGCGCAGCTCATCCTGCCCTTGCAGCACTTCCACGCCATTGAGCGAAACCGTGAGGTTGCCCCGGCCCTCGGCGGAAAAGACGTACTCGCCTCCCAGGTCGAGCGTCAGGTTCCCCTTCCAGGCGGCCCGGAAGGAACCGACCGGCACAAACGGCGACACCGGCTCTCCCGCTGGAACGTACAGGGCCACGAGCCTGGTCGAGCGCGTGTCCGTGGGTCGGCGGTCAGGCAGCGACTCCAGCGTCAACTGCAACCCCGGTGCGCCTTCGCCCGCATCGTCGGAGACGGCTTCGCTGGCGTGCGCTCGGCTCAGGACGCTGACCGGAACACGGTTCAGCAGACCGACCAGGCCGAGGAAGAACAGGACCGCCGTGCAAAAGACGACAATGGAGAGCGGAATCCGACAACAACGAATCATGCCACCCCCATCGCTCACTTCGGCACCCAGTTGATCGTGCTGTACAGCTCCTGGCCGAGCGGCTGCCCGTCCGCGCTCTTGATCCGGTATTTCAGATGGAACTGCATCACCGGCTTGACCTCCGGAATCTCCAGCGTGACCGTCTTGCCGTCCGGCGAAACCCTGGCCGACCTGATGGCGACGCTGTCCTTGCCCTGCTTGAACTCCTTGAACAGCGCGGCAATGGCCTCCTTGTTCTTGTTACGGTCCTCGCGCAGCCGGTTGTATTCCAGCGTCTTCTTGTGGAAGTCGGGATCTTTGGCGCTGTAGGTCGCCGAGCCGTACTCGCTGCACCACAGGTAGTTCCACTGCTGGGCCGAGTAATTGTCGGCGTCGCCGGCGCTCTTGAGATCCACCGGGTCGGTGAAGGTCAGCTCCAGACCGGTCTTGAGGACCTTGATCCCCGAGACCACGTGGGCCGGCTTGCCGGTGTAGCGAACGCGCTGAAAGGCCGCATCACGGGCCGCGTTGGTCTGCCAGCCGCGCAGGCCGCAGACGTAGAGCTGGCCGTCAATGGGATTGAACCTGGGCCGCATCACACCGGTCAGGAAGGTGACGGGGAAACGGACCACGCCGCCCTGGACCTCGTCGCCGCGCTTCTCGAACGGGACCAGGTAGAGCGACGAGGTGCCGTAAGCGGTGTGCAGCAGCTGGCCCTGGAACGGTCCCCAGCGGTCGCTGGTCACCCAGGTCTGACCGCCGCTGGAGTTATCGACGTTCTTGGGGAACCAGCAGATCGGCCGATCGTAGTCGGTCGGCTTGCTGGGTCCGTGGTAGGTGTCCACGCAGCCGCAGAAGCCGCCCGGCCGGGCCAGGCTGAGCCGGCACATCGGCGTCCAGGTGCCCTCGTTGTCGCCGGTGGTCACCTCGCCCCGTGGGCCGACGCCGATGCCGTTGGGCGCCCGCAGACCGCTGGCGTGGACCTCCAGTTTCGAGCCGTCCTTGCTCACCTTGAGGATGCAGCCGCTGTGCTCGGCGACGTACTCGAAGCCGCGGCCGCCGCCACGCACCGGACCGGCCTTGGCAAAGTAGAAATTGCCTTGCGGATCGGTTTGCAGGTCAAAGGCGAACTCGTGGAAGCCGGTGGTCGTGTGAACGTCCACGTTGAACGCCTCGTAGAAGTCGGCCTCGCCGTCGCCGTTGAGGTCGTGCAAGCGGAGGATGCCTTCCCGGCCCAGGACGTGGACCTTGTCGGCGACGATCTTCAGTCCCAGCGGCTGAAACAGGCCGGACGCAAAACGCTTCCAGGTCAGCTTTTGCAGCGGTCCGTCAATGCCCGAGACAATCCAGACGTCGCCGCTCCAGGTCGAGAGGGCGGCCCGGCCATCGGAGAAGAAATCGAAGCCGCCAAACCGCATCCAGGAGCGATAGGGGTTCTCTTCAGGAACGGTCAGCGTATCGACGACGTAGGCCCCGGTCCCTTTACCCAGGGTTCCCGTGGTGGTGATGGTTTCCTTCCATTGGGAGGGGCCGCCCCGGGTGAGGGGAGCCAGGTCGAGCGCCTCGGTTGCCTTGAGCAGATGTGCCTTGAACCCGTCCAGGGTGCCGGTTTTGGGAGTCGCGGCCAGCAGCAGACGGAACGCGACGGGACCAGTACAGGCCGGCAACTTGAGGAGCATTTTGCCCGCTTCGACGTGCAGCGCAGCACCGGCGGGAGCATTGACCAGCCCGGCCCGCAAGCCGGCATTGCCCAGCGTGGCGATGCCATCGGTGACCTGTCCTTTGCCGCCCTCGACCTCCGCGACCAGCAGGGTGAGCGGCACCGGCGTCGGTCCCAGGTTGAAGGTCCGGCTGAAGAGGGTCCAATCGTCGCGCACCAGGACGCCTGGCGACTCCAGGACGGGGCACGCACCAACGGCGTAGCTGAGGACGACCTGATCCCCGTTGCGATACAGTCCCTTGTAGCGGGCCCAGGAAGAGGGCAGGGGGCCATACGGTTCCTTGCGTGGGTCCGTGAAGTCGCTGGTGCCGGGCCGGGCCCAGCCGGGTGCGGGACCGGTGCCGAAGACCTGAGTGCCCTTGAGCGCGGGCCAGGAGCCGTGACTGCCATCGAAGGGCGTGCCCCTCAGTTGCAGGAAGTCCGCCATCCGCGGCGATGGCCGATCCCACGGACCCGGAGCGGCGGGCAGCCAGCCGGCGGAGATGCGCACCAGGTCGATGTCGAAGCAGACGGCGGCCTTGTCCTTGCCCAGCGGGATGACGATGCCCTTCATGGCGTTGTTCTTTTTCGGCTGCGGGGCCTGGATGGAGGCGGTCAAGAAGGTGCCGTAGTCCATCTGCTCGTGGCGGGGGCCTGCCGGTTTCTTCTGGGCGTGGGCCGGGTTGCCGGCAACGCAAAGACCGCAGACGGCAAACAACGCGAGCAAGAGGGGTGTTATGGTGGTGTTCTGGCGCATGAGGTTCTTTCTGGTGGGTCAGCGGGTTGGTCGGGGGCAACAGCCGGTGCTGGGGTGGCGAGAGAGCGGACCGGCGCGGCGGGGTCCAAGGTCGTCTCTATTCTTGATATTCGTAAAAGTGGCGGGGTACAAGGGAGAACAGGCCGGTGGGGAGGAATGTGTCATGATTCTTTGTGAATGTCTGTGTACCTGTTGTGATACGCAGGTCTTTCTTCTGCCCGATGCTTCCGGGACGCAGACGGTGATCCGAATTCGTTGTTATTATTGCGGTCGGGAACTTCTGCCGCGCCGCATCCTGTCCTTTGAAGAACGGCACTGGCTGGAGTGCAAGGACCCGCACCTGCTGACCCAGTGGCAAGATCCGCGGATCTCCAAACGCAAACGGCGGCTGTTCGTCTGTGGCTGTTGCCGGCTGATCTGGGATAGTCTCACGGACCCGCGGAGCCGGGGAGCGGTCGAGACGGCCGAGCGCCATGCCGATGGTCAGGCCACCCACTCCGATCTGGTGCGTGCCGAGAGGCAAGCCCAGGCCGTGAATAAGCCTCCGGCCGGTTTCTGGCCGCCGGATGCTGACTGGGTAGCCGTGGCGGCCTCCGCGAACCAGGACTTCTCGGGCGACATCCGGCGGCTTTTCCCCAGGTATGGGAGGTGTACCCCAGACAAGGTATTGGCAGCCCGCGTCTCGGATCTGTTCCGGGACATCTTGGGCAATCCTTTCCGGAATGTCCTTCTCCTCCAGGAATGGCTGGACTGGACCGATCGCACCGTCGTCAAGATCGCCCAGGCCATCTACGAGGAACGCGCCTTCGACCGCATGCCGATCCTCGGGGATGCCCTGGAAGAAGCCGGCTGCACCGACCCTGACATCCTCGATCATTGCCGGCAACCGGGCGAGCATGCGCGCGGTTGCTGGCTGGTGGATCAGATCCTCGGCAAGACGTGAACCGACTGGCCGCTCCGACCCTTTTTCCCTCCAATGTCGGTGGATCAATCCTCACGGAGAACACAACCATGACGCTGCGCGGAACCATCGCCCTGATGGTCCTTGGCCTGTCCCTGCTGTCGCCGGTCCAGGCCGAGGAGAAACATCCCGTCCTCAACGTCTGGCCTGGGAAGCCGCCGGGCGAGAAAGACGCCATCGGCGAGGAGACGGTGCAGCCGCAGAAGCCGGGCGAGAAGAAGGTCATGCGGATCACCAACGTCTCCAAGCCCACGCTGACGATCTTCCGGCCGGCGAAGGACAAGGACACCGGCGCCGCCGTCATGATTGCGCCGGGCGGCGGCTACAACATCCTGGCGTGGGACCTGGAAGGCGAGGAAGTCGCGGCCTGGCTCAACTCCATCGGCGTGACCGGCATCGTGCTGAAGTACCGGGTGCCGCGCCGGCCCGGCGATGCCAAGGATCAGCCGCCCATCGGTCCGCTCCAGGACGCCCAGCGGGCCCTGAGCCTGGTGCGGAGCAAGGCGGAGGAGCTGAAGATCGATCCGAAGCGCATCGGCATGCTCGGCTTCTCCGCGGGCGGCCATCTGACCGCCGCGACCACGACCAATTACGATCGCCGGGCCTACGAGCCGACCGACGAGATCGACAAGGTCAGCTGCCGGCCCGACTTCGCGGTGCTGATCTATCCCGCCTACCTGGCGGAGAAGGACGGCAGCGCACTGAAGCCGGACATCCGCGTCACCAAGGAGACGCCGCCGTGCTTCTTTGCTCATGCCAACGACGATCGCGGCGCCGCCAGCTCCGTCAACAGCGCCCTGATGTACCTCGCTCTGAAGAAGGCCGGCGTCCCGGCGGAGCTGCACGTCTATTCCAGCGGCGGCCACGGCTTCGGACTGCGGCCCAGCGACAAGCCCTGCTCGACCTGGCCGAAGCGCTGCGAGGAGTTCTTGCGAGCCCAGGGCTTGCTGAAGAAGACGGAAAACGGGAAATGACCAAGGGGGGCCAACGTAGGCCGGCCTTCCCAGGCCGGCCAGGCTTCCCCCTCCGTTGCAGGCCGGCCTTCCCAGGCCGGCCGGCCCACAACGGAGGGGGAAGGCCAGCGCGTCTCAGCCGTTCCTCACGCCTCCGGATGCACCCACGGCGAGCGGTACGGCCGGCGCAGCCGCTTGTTGGCCTCCTCGTCGCCGACGACCTGTTGCTTGGCCGCATCCCACGTGAAGGATCGCCCCAGTTCCATCGACAGGTTGGCCAGGATGCAGCTCGCCGTCGAGATATGCCCCTGCTCGATGTCGGCCACGGGTTTGCCGCGTGAGGCGATGGCCTTGAGGAAGTCCAGTTGGTGCCAGCGGTTGGCCTCGGCAACGTGGATCTCGATGTCCTTCTCGGTCTTGTCCTCGGGGTACTTGTCGAGGATCACGGCCTTGCCCGACAGGGTCGGCTCGCTCTTGCCGTGTGGAGTGAACTCGTAGAAGTTGACGCTGGCTTTCAGCGTGCCCTTGTCGCCATAGAAGGTGGCGGCCCAGGGATACTTCTTGTCGGGCGGATCGCCCCAGCTGCGGTGCTGCCAGACCACCTGCAGGTCGCCGAAATCGAACGTGGCCGACTGCGTGTCGGAGATGTTGGACTTGCCCTCCTTCTGCACCAGGATGCCGCCCGCCGAGGAGATGCGCTTGGGCCAGCCCAGGTCCATCATCCAGCGGACCATGTCGAGCATGTGGATACACATGTCGCCGACGATGCCGTTGCCGTACTCCATGAAGGCCCGCCACCAGCGGCGGTGGGGCACGCGCAGGTTCATGAAGTTCGGGTTTGGCGGAGCATCGTAGGGCCGCAGCGGCGCCGGGCCCGTCCACATTTCATAATCGAACCAGTCCGGGGGAGTGATCGGCGATGGGTTGGCGTTGTTGCGCATGGGGTAGTAACAGCAGATCTCGACCAGGCCAATCCGGCCGAGCTTGCCCTCCTTGAGGACGCGGTCGCGGGCCTCGATCAGGTGCGGCGTGCTGCGCCGCTGGGTGCCGACCTGCACCACGCGCTTGTGCTTGCGGGCGGCGGCCACCATCGCCTGGCCCTCAACCACGTCCACGCTGATCGGCTTCTGGACGTAAACGTCAGCCCCGGCCTCGACCGCGGCGATCATCGGCAGGGCGTGCCAGTGGTCGGGGGTGCCGACCAGCACGATGTCGAGGTCCCTCTCCTTGAGCATCTCGCGGTAGTCGCCGAAGGTGCGCGGCTTCTTCTTCGACTTCTGCCGTTCCGAGACCAGGTCGGCGGCCTGGGCGAGCATCTTGCGATCCACGTCACACAGCGACACGACTTCCACGGGCGCGACCTGGATCAGCCGGCACAGGTCGGACTTGCCATACCAGCCGCAGCCGATCAGGCCGACGCGCTTCGGCTTCTGGTCGGCAAGGTCGGCGGCGATGCCGCTGGCGGCGGAGAGAGCCAGGCCGGCGGCGCTGGCGGAGAGGAAATCCCGGCGGTTCATGGTGCGGTCTCCAGAAGTATCGGGTAGGATGCTTGAGGATAGGTTATTCCGGGAGCGAAAATCCGCCAGGGGCAGCAGGTCGAAATCACCTCCAGGGCAGGTCTCTCAGGACATTGCCCAGGAGTGTGTTGCCAATCGTGGTCTGCGGGTTGCTCAGGCCACGAGAAACGCATCGGAGATGGCGATGGCGATCGTACTTCACGGCACAACCCGGCATCGTGCGGAGAAACTCCTGGCCGAGGGCCCTGACCCGGATTTCATCGAACCCAATGGTGGCAAGACAAAGGCAACGGAGTTCTCGACCTACCTGGAAAAGGGCCCGTTTCCTTTCGGCACACCGCAGGAGTACGCCTGCGGTAAAGCGGCGAACTTCCCCAACGAGGGTGGCCCTGTTATACTCAAGGTGGACGTCCCGGACAACATCGTCGCCCTGGCTACCGACGAGGTGTATTTCCCCCTGAGCCAGGGACTCGTGCAGTTTGACAAAGGGGCAGGTCTGGAGGAACTGCAAGCGGTCTGGACTTCGCTCCTCAAGCAAATTGTACCTTTGGAAGGACCATGAATACCACACAACTTTCGGAATTCATCCGTGTCGTCCTGACGCAACCCACCGGGGGCATCGTCGGGTTGGTTGACGAGTTGCTGGGCATTTCCAGCCTCCAAGACATCCACCTCAGCTGGCAAGCAGGCTCCTGCCGCGTGCGGTTTCTTGAAGGCGAGATCGAGGTCCCACTCCGCAGATCCGTTGTTCGGGCCATTTTGGCCCGGGTCGCCGTCCTCTGTAACCAGCAGAAGCCCAACTCCGTTTCACCTTACGGAGGGCAAAGCGAGTTGCTGATACACACTCCCGACCGAACCACGTTCCTGCGGGTCGCTTTCATCAATACTCCCGACGAACAAAGCATGGAATTGAGGCGAATTCCCGCTTTCATCCATACTCCCGCTGTGGATCCGTCGCCACTATCTCCCCCAACCAGTTCGCTGGTGGCCGGCCGGCAACTGCTGCAGGAGTCTGCTCAACAAGGTCCTGACGATGCTGGAACACCTCGGTCAGGTTGATCCGGCAAACCAGACCCTCCTTCCCCAATCCCTCTTGCCCCGGGCAAGCAAACGACGCAACGGTCTTCAAATTCAGCGGCTGAACCGTGCGTTCGCCCCTGTCGGCCTCGGTGCTTCTTTCCTACAATGGCGGCTGGAATTGAATTGAGTTGCTTTCCTGAGATAGCAAGCGAGCAGCAGCGATGCGTCAGATCAAGATTGGGGACGTTTCCGAGAACGTGGTGGAGCGCAGCGACTATCCGCCGGAGAAGATCCGGCAGGTCCTGGCCAACGAGACGGTCGCCGTCCTTGGTTACGGCGTCCAGGGTCCCGGCCAGGCGCTCAACATGAAGGACAACGGCGTCAAGATCATCATCGGCCAGCGCGAGAAGACGCGCAGCTGGGACAAGGCGGTGCAGGACGGCTGGGTGCCCGGCCAGACGCTCTTTCCGCTGGAGGAAGCCTGCAAGCGCGGAACCATCATTCAGTACCTGCTCAGCGATGCCGGCCAGAAGGAGCAATGGCCGAAGATCAAGCCGCACCTGACCGCCGGCAAGGCGCTGTATTTCTCGCACGGCTTCAGCATCGTCTACAAGGACCAGACCGGGGTGGTGCCGCCAAAGGACATCGACGTGATCCTGATCGCCCCCAAGGGTTCGGGTACGACGGTGCGCCGGCTGTTCCTCGAAGGCAAGGGCATCAACGCCAGCTATGCGATCTTCCAGGACGCCACTGGGCGGGCCGTCGATCGGGCCCTGGCCCTGGGCATCGCCATCGGTTCAGGCTACCTGTTCGAGACGACCTTCCAGAAGGAAGTGTTCAGCGACCTCACCGGCGAGCGCGGCGTGCTGATGGGAGCGATCTACGGTCTGTGGCTGGCCCAGTACGAGACGCTGCGGGCCCACGGCCATTCGCCATCAGAGGCGTTCAATGAAACAGTAGAGGAAGCGACCCAGAGCCTGTACCCGCTGATCGCCGAGAACGGCATGGACTGGATGTACGCCAACTGCTCGACCACGGCCCAGCGCGGCGCCCTGGACTGGTTCACGCGTTTCCGCGACGCCACCCGGCCGGTCTTCGAGGAGCTGTATCAGCGCGTCGCCTCGGGCGAGGAGACCCGGCGCGTGCTGGAGGCGAACAGCATGCCCGACTACCGCAAGCAGCTGGAGAAGGAGCTGAAAGCGGTCGCCGACAGCGAGATGTGGCGGGCCGGGGCCGTGGTGCGGTCGCTGCGGCCGGAGCGTGCGGCCAAGTCGCAGGGCTAACACACACCGACACTTGAAGCCTCATCAGCCAGGCGGCTACAATCCAAGAAGCCGCCGGTCTGGAGGTTTGTGACATGCAGATTACGATTATCATCGAACCCAACGAGGGCGGGGGTTTTCGTGCCCGAGCAGGTGAACCGTTCAGCGTTAGCGCCGATGGCCCTACCATGAATGCGGCGGCCGAGCATCTCGCCGCCTTGCTCCGTGAGCGGCTGAAGGCGGGAGCCCGGCTGGCCCTCCTCGATCTGAACAACGGTTCCCAGGTTCTCGCCCAAACTCCCTTGCAGCTTACACCAGTGCCCGACCAGGACTGGTTCTTTGAGACGATGCGCGAGGCCATCGCGGAGAATCGACAGCGAGAAGACGAGGCCGACCGATGAGCCTTTTCCTTCTCGACACGGACACCCTGTCTTTGCTGCAACAAGGGCAGGCAACGGTGTTGCAGAAGGTCAACATTCATCCCATATCCGACATGGCCGTTTCGACCATTACCATCCAGGAGCAGACGCTAGGGTTTTTGGCGGCCCTTGGCCGTGCCCGCAATCACCAGCAGATCGCCCAGGCCCACGACATGCTCGCCACCCGGCTGCTTCCAGTCTGGTCGCGCTTCCGAGTGTTACCCTTTCTGGAACCGGTCATTCTGCGATTTGAGCAGCTCCGTTCAATGAAATTGAACGTGGGGCTGATGGACTTGCGGATAGCGGCCACTGCCCTGGAGAACGGCTTGACGGTCATTTCTCGGAACCTGCGCGATTTCAAGCGCGTGCCAGGACTGAGAGTGGAGGATTGGTCAGTCTGACCACATTTGGCATCCATGCGACCTCCGCGGATTCACCACTGTACCAGCGAGCCGTTCCGCTTCTTTGGCCGGGAAGAGGAGCTGCGGCTGCTGAACGAGGCCCTGGCCGGCGGACCGACGAGTGTGATTGCATTCGTCGGACCCGGAGGCCAGGGCAAGACCGCCATCGTGCAGCACTGGCTTGGCGAGTTGCTGGCCTCTCAACCCGGGGCATCGCCCCGGACTATCGAATTGCGCCCCTTCGGGGCTCCTGTCTTCAGCCCCGAAGGGGCGCAACACGATAGCCCAGGGCAGCGCCCTGGGGAGGTTGCCGCGCTCCGCTGCGCGTCGCGGCTAACGGAATGCGCCGGTCTCTTCCTCTGGAGTTTCTACCGCGGCAAGGACGCCGACCTCTGCCTCCGCGAACTCTACGCCTACGCCGCCAATCTCGACCGCCTTCCCGACGTCTCCGCCAGTTATTGCGTCGATCATCTCCTGCCGATCCTGCGCCGCGAACGCTGGGCCCTGGTCCTGGACGGCACCGAGGTGGCCCAGCACGACAGCGGCTCCTGGCGTGGCCGCTTCCTCCATCCCGAACTGGGCCGGCTGCTGGAGGAGCTGGCCTCCGAGCCGATGCCCGGCGTCGTCGCCCTGACCTCGCGCTTCGAGCTGCCGACCCTGGCCTCGCGCTTTCATGCTCGTCTGATCTCGCTGGCCTCCCTGGATCGGCTCAGCGCCCGTTCGCTGCTCGGCAGTCTCGGCGTGACCGGCTCCGAGAGCGAACTGGACGCGGTCGCCGAGGCCGGCGGCCGGCACGCCAAGGCGGTGGAGTTGCTGGGCACCTACCTCAAACGCTTTCACGGCGGCGCGGCTCGCTGTTTGAGCGAGCTGCCGGACGTGCCCCGTGCCGAGGGCGCCAGCGACGAGGAGCATCAGGTGGAGCGCGTGCTGACGGCCTACCGCACCGCATTACCGGTCGAGGCTCAGGACCTGATCGCCCTGGCGACTGCCTTTCGCGATCCGCCGACCCCGGCCCGGCTGCTTGACTACCTGACGAGCCAGCCGGTGACCGAACTGCTCCACCGCACCTGGAAGAGAGACTATCTCCCCTTTGGCGAACGTCAGCCCGGCTGGCTGGCGAATCAGTTGCGGGAGCTGATCGACCTGCGCTTGCTGGAGCGCGTCGGTCGGGGAGAAGCAGCAGACGCGACGGCCGCGGTGATTGACGCGCATCCGCTGGTGCGGCGTGGCTTCGAGTCCGTTCTCGGAGTACGTGGACAGCGGCAGAGCGCCACGGCCCGGGCGGGCTTTTTGCGGGGCCGGCCGAACCGGCAGCGGCCCGAGACCCTGGAGCAGGCCCGCGAGGAAGTGGAGCTGTTTCACGCTTACTGCGACGCCGGTCTGTGGAACGAGGCCGACAGTGCCTACCGCGCCCTGGACAATCCCAAGCACCGCTTTCTGGCCCCGGCCCTGGAGCGCGACCTGCTGGTGCGGTTTTTCCCGGGTGGGGACTGGCGGCAGCCGCCGCTGTGGCCGGGTTTCGGCCGCTATCGCAGCCTGGCCATCTGCCTGGAGATGCTGGGCGACTTCGAGGACGCCCTGGACTGCTATCGCGGCCCGGACAGTCCGCTCCGCGGCGATGCCCTGCTGGCCCTGGGACAGTTGGAACCGCTGCTGCAGCAACCGTTCGCACCGGCCCCGTGGCAGACTCTGTGGCAGGCGTACCGCTGCCACGCCCTGAGTCTCGCGGGACGGACGGAGGAGGCGGTGAACCTGGCTCGCTCGCTGGTGCCGCTGGACGTTTACGAGTCCTTGCACGTCTTCGAGGGTCTGCGACGGGCCGGCCGGCTGGACCTGTTTGATCCGCGCAGCCTGGAGGCGAAACCCGCTGGCGGTGAGCATCGCTGGGCGGAGCTGGCCCGACGGCGGATGTGGGCCGATTACCGCCTTGTCCGGGAGCCGGGGGCGGACCTGACCGGCGAGTACCAGGAGCTGGTGGAAGCGTACGATCGCGCGGGCTTGCCGCTGGAACGTGCCCAGACACGGCTGAGTTACGCCGCCCTGCTCCTGGATCGGAAGGACGCACCCGGGGCCGAGGGGGTGCTGCGTGCCGCCCTGGCCCTGGCGACCACGCATCGGATGCGGATTGTCGAGGCGGACGCCCGATGCTTGCTGGGCAAGCCGGGCTCGTTCTCCACGGTGGAGGTCGGTTAGCCGCTCCGCGGAGCCGCGCAGCGGCGCAGCGAGCGGAGCGCGTTGGGGCTCAGACCACGCCCACCAGTTCTTCCACCAGGCGAACCGGCAGAGTCAGCAGGTCCGTCCATCCTGGAAGCCAGAACTCCTCGCTGCCGCTCGGCCGTGGCTCCTCAAACGCATCCGAAACGAGTGGTCGCTCGGGCGCCGTTGGCAGTGCCGGCTTCGGGCGCCGTTGGCATGGTGGCATTCTCCGCGGTTCTGTCTTCGCGGCGACGCCTCCCTCCCCACAATCCGCGACGGTCAGGAAAATCCCTGTCTCACTTCCGGAGCTTTTGCAGTACTCTCTTCAGAGGGACTGCAAAGGAGGTTCCGTGGCCGATCCGCTGGCCAACGCCGACGAACTGCTCGACCGGGTGCGCCAGGGCGACGAGGACGCCTGGGCCGAGATCCTCACCCGGCATCGGGACGTCGTGCGCGCCGCGGTGGCCCTGCGTCTGGACCGCCGGCTCCTGGGGCGGATCGACGTCTCGGACGTGGTGCAGGAAACGTATCTCGAGGCCTTCCGCCGGCGGGCGGATTACCTTCGCCAACCCGGCGTTCCCTTCGCCGTCTGGCTGCGCTGGCTGGCCCGCGAGCGGGTCTTGCAAGCGCACCGCCAGCACCTGTTCGCGGACAAGCGGGCGGTCGGCCGGGAAGTGGCTCCACTGCCGGTCGAGTCCTCGGCGCTGGTCGCCCGGGCCCTGCTCGCCAGGGAGCCGTCGCCGAGCCAGGCCCTGACGGCCGCGGAGCTGGCCGAGCAACTGCGGCAGGCACTGGAGCAACTCGATGACGATGATCGCGACCTGATCCTTTGGAGGCATTTCGAGCAACTGAGCAACCGGGACATCGCCGGGCTCTTGCAAATCAGCGAGGCAGCGGCGGCCAAGCGCTACCTCCGGGCCCTGGAGCGGCTGCGCGATCTGCTCCATCAGCGAGGGGTGAGCAATGCCTGACAATCGGGGGCACGCAGCAGTTTCTTGAGGCAGGCGTTCCGGTTGTGCGGACCCTTTTCGGAAACTGCTGGACGGAGCGCCCCCCGAAAGGCGGCTACTCCCAGTACGGGATCGTCCAGCCCAACTCGAACTGGCGCGCGAGCGGCATCCCCGTGAGGTGGTAGATCCGCCAGCACTCACCGAACGGCTCGACCGCCAGCAGCCAGGTCCGGTCGCGCCGCCGGTGCCGGGCCGATCGCGCCGCGACCTCGACGAACAGTGCCTGCGCCCCGCCCGGTGCGGGGTCGCTCAGCGCCTGGCCGGCCGCGTTCGGGAAGAGCGCCTCTGCTTCGAGGTGCCACGCCCAAAGTTCCGCCACGGAGGCCTTCTTCCTCGCCTGGAGGTAGATGCCCTGGGGCGGCGGGTACGACAGATCGACCAGCCGCGTCGTGCTGATCAGGATGCCGCCGGAGGTGAAGCAGCGGACAAAGCGGAGGCGGAAGTTGCCGCCGCTCGGGGAATATTGGACGAACGCGGCGGCGGGGTGGGCTTGATGCGCCCAGGGGCTGACGTGCGTCTGGTCGAAGTCGTCCAGCGCGAACCATCCCTCGGGCCGGAAGCCGAGGCCGGACAGGGCCGCCTGGAGGGACCGCCACTCGGCGGCCGCCTCGGCCGACAGGGGCGGCTCCTTGACTGGTCGGAGGCCAGGCATGCCCCGCGACGCCTCGACCACCATGAGGTAGACGCCGCCCCAGAGCAGGGCGATGAAAAGCACCCCGGCCAGGGCGAGCAGGTTGCAGCCCGCCTTCCAGAGGGCCTCGCTGGTCCCGGCGTCGTGGGGGCCGAGGCTGGCCGCCATCAGCACCCCGCCGACCAGGCAGGCGAACAGAAGTGGAAGGGCTGACACGCGCAGCAGCCCCATCAGCCAGGATCGCCGCCCTTCGGTTTTTGTTCCCATCGGAGTCCTCCTCACGAGGGCGTCTACCTGTACTTCGCCCCCGCTGGTCGCGGCTTTTAGCCCTTCCACGGGGAGAGTCTATCGATTGACTTCCGAGGCCCTCGAGTGGTTCGACCCGCTTTACCTTCTCCGACGCTGCCACGGCTTGACTCGCTTCTTGCTCGGGCGGTCGCGCGGTCTGTCGTCCTCGGCGTCGGCGGGTTCCTCAGGCTCCGCTGCCAGCCGCTCCAGTTGGTCGTCGATGCCGAAGGCCAACTGCACCGAGCGGGGCGTGAGCTGCGCTGTCGCCAAGAGCCGGTTGTACGCGGCCACCAGCCCGGCTTGGACCGGGGACCCATCCTCCACGCTCGGATTGCACCAGAGCGCAGATACGGCACCTTCGCGGTCGTTCAGCGAGTGCCAGTAACACACCCCATCGAGAACCGGGGCCACGCACTCTCCCGCCTCGACCGCCCACGCCCGAAGCCGAGGCCAGTTGCTAATGGACTCCGGGCAGCATCCTGTCGGCTCGGAGCGAGACAGGGCAAGTCGTTGGAAGTTGGGAATCCCGCGGCTGAGTGACGGGTACAGCCGCTGGACCAGTTCGGCGTCGGCGGTACGTCCCGGCTCCAGCGGCACCACTTCCCACAGGCCCACCCCTTTGATGACAATTGCGGCAAGGACGGCGGCCGGGGTATAGAGGAACGTGTAGAACTGGCGTGCGGCGAAGGCTGGTTGGATCACGAACCGGATTACCCCTTGGACAGGCAGTTGCAGCACGTCCTCGAACATCCGCCCTCCTCGTCGAACAGCTGATTCGGCGTGCCTTGCTCACTCGGCCTCGACCAGCTTCGCCCGTGCCGCCCGGACCTCCGGCTCGATGGCCGCGACCCGCCGCTCCAACTCATCGACTGCGTCGGAGAGGAACTGACGCAGGCACGCGGCAGAGCAGAATTGGATCGAGATACCACACCCATAGCCCGGGTCCTGGTCCTCCCGCCTGACCGCTCGGACCGCCGCCCTTTTCTGAACCTCCGTCGCATCGCCGACGGTGGCCTCGTCGATAACCACCTGCGATTCAACAGCGAGGAGGCTATTCATTACCCAGAGCCAGCGCCACGTGGCTGCTGGCCTATTGTCCCGGGAGAGCAAAGAACTCCGCAACCGGGCAGCGAAAGTCCGGCAAGGTTCCGTTGCCCGTCAGCTCTTGGGCTTCCTCGACAACGCGGTCCTCACCGCCCGGAGCGTGGACGATGACGTTTCGGGCGTCCGGGTCGAGTATCCAGACCAGTTTGGTCCCGAAACGAAACTGTTCCCGAACTCGGCGCATCACCTTCCCATGCGTGTCGTTCGGCGAGAGCACCTCGACGGCCAGCAAAGGCGGTTTGTCTCCGTACTTTTCCTCGACGTCCTCGGCGCACTGGGCATCCTCAAAGAAGAGGACGTCAGGCCCGCGAACCGTGTCCGGGTTGCGCTCGACGATCACGCCTGTGTCGTTGGAGCATACGTACCCTTTCTTCCGGGTGATGACGTAGTTCCGCAGGATGCCCGTGACGTTAGCGCAGATCATCCCGTGACGTTTTCCCGGACGTGACATCTCGACGATGACTCCTCGTTCGAGCTCGCAGACCTTGCCACGGTTCTCGGGCCGATTCGCCCACTCGTAGAACTCTTCCGCCTTCAGCAGCTTCGCCTGCACCGTCGCCATAGAGACTCCCTTGCTCCCTTCACCGCAGCGATATTAATCCGGCAGGAAAGAAGCACACAAGCCCGGAGCGCTAGCGACGGGACAGCGTCGCCTTGGGGACGCAGCGTCCCATCGCTAGCGCCTCCGGGCTTGTGTGACCCTCTTACTTGCCGGAGTAATAGTCCTGGATGCTGCCGCGGAAAAGTCAGCAAAGTTTTCCCAACGGCTCGCGGCAGCATCCAGGGCCATTGGACGAAACGACTTTCCGGCAAGAGAACATCCACTTACCCTGGCGTTCACTCTTGGGGATTCTACCCGCCACGGCCTCCCCTCGCCCTCTCGAACAGCTGAGTAGGCAGCCGGCTGGCCGCCTATCACGGCCCAGTTGCCCGGCACGGTCTGGCTGGAGAGCACGGCTCAGCTGTCGATCACGGTTCTTGTTCTGTCTCAGGCCGACGTGTAGCATACCACGGCTCGCCGCCCAAAACCACTGTTTCCTTGTCTGCTTGACAGGCCAATCGGAACGAATCCAGGAAAGGATTCGCCCTCGGGCTGACCGTCCTGGATTTCGGGAAACGCCAGAAGAGAGCAAGAAGCGACGCCGTGTGATGCAGGCACGGTGGCAATGTCGGTTTTTTGTCATTCACCGGGCAACCAGGGACACGCCTGGACGCTTCCTGGGACAATGCCAGGTAAAAAGCGCCGTTGGCACGATGGCATCCTCGGCGGGTCTGCCACAGCAGCAACCCCAACCTCCCCACCAATCCATCACGGTCAGCAAAAACGAATAACGTGGCAACGCGGGACTCGCCGTGGTATGTTGAGTGCGCGATAGGCAACTGGCCCCTGAGAGGCAACATGCCGTGCGAGGCGGCCAGCCTGCTGTCGGCTCAATCGCTCAGCGTTGTGGGAGGCCGGTCTTGGCGGAGAGGGCAGGCTGGGCGGCACACCGACCTGCGACAGGAGACAAGCCATGCCGACCGAGTTGCGGTTCACCCTGGGGGGGCACGGCAGCGAAGTCAACGCCGTCGCGTTTGCCCCGGACGGCAGTCTGCTGGCGAGCGGCAGCGAGAACAAAAAGGTCCGCCTCTGGGATCCCCGGACGGGCCGGCTCGTGCGCGAGTTGACCGGCCACGCCGGCGCGGTCCGCGCCCTTGCCTTCTCCCCGGACGGCACCGTGCTGGCCTGCGGCTGTCACAGCAAGCGCAAAGCCTTGCCGGACGAGATTGTGCTGTGGGACCCGCACGCGGGCAGCGTGCGCCAGCGCTGGACGGGCCACGGGAATGCGGTCAGCTCGCTGGCCTTCTCCCCGGACGGCCAGTCCCTGGCCAGCGGCAGCTGGGACCAGACCGTCCGCCTGTGGGACGTGCGGAGCGCGGCTACCCGGTGGTGCGCCCGCCCCGCCGACGTGTTGCCCATCCGCCCCTGGCACGAAGAAATCTGGTCGGTGGCCTTCAGCCCTGACGGCCGGACCCTGGCGGGCGCCGTCTCGGACGGAACCATCGTCCTGTTGGACGCCGCGACGGGGAAACTGGAACGGACGCTGACGGAGCATCCCGAGTGTGTCTATGCCATCGCCTTTTCCCCCGACGGGACAATGCTGGCCAGCGCCAGCGGGGACCGGACAGCGAAGGTCTGGGACGTGGCGACGGGCACGGTGCGGTACACCCTGACGGGGTTCATCAACTACCTGGGGGCGGTCGCCTTCGCGCCGGACGGAAGGACGCTGGCGGTCGGCTGCGTCGGCAGCAGCCACTCCAAGAAGGTGCCCGCCCTGCGCCTCCACGACGCGCGGACGGGAGACCTCCAGCTGGCCCTGCTCGAGCAGAACGCCTTCGTGCAGTCGCTCAGCTTCACGCGCGACGGCACTCTCCTCGCCGGAGCCAACGCCATCCACGCCCTGGTCTGGCAGCTCGCCCCCTGAAGATCGTTGCTCCAGCGGCAGCAGAGTCGTGACCATCCACGGGTCGAGCAATGATTCCGGGTGGTTCATTGCCCCCGCCCGGCTTGCCCGGGCGGAGCGGGGTTTGACGACCAGAAAGGCGGGCGCAGCGCTGCTTTCTTCTGGTCGTCAAACCCCGCTCCGCCCGGGCAAGCCGATCTCAGCCATAGCAGTTCCCCAGAGGAGACGTGGACTTGTCCGGCAGTGTTGCGGGGTGAGGCCCGACACCGCTGAAGTGCAGCAGAGCTGGCTTCTCCGAAGCCACGTCGCCAGGGCGATACTCGAGCGACTCGAACCGCACCCCTGCGGTGGCCAACCATGCCGCCAGCGCCAATCCATCAAACTCCAACGGTCCGAAGATGCCAGGGTCGGGCCGGAACGACAGTTCCAGGCCCGTCTCGCTGGCCTCGGCCTCGCGGCGGAACGGAGCCTGGGCAACGCCGGCGCGGTACTCCTGAAACCAGCACGCGCCACCGCGGCTAATCCGAACCCGGAGCCACTCGCTGAGGTAGTTGACAACCACCAGGCCAAGATGGCAGCAAGCGCCTTTCGTGGACTCGCTTCGCTTGGCAGCACGACACGCCCCAACCATCGTGAGCAATACCTCGGCCAGGAGCCGGCCATCTGGACGGGGTTCCATCGGCAGCCCTGGCCCATTGTCGCGGATCGTGACGTTCCCCGACGGGTGAACGGCAATCGCGATCTCCGTGCAGTTTCCACAGGCCGCTTCATCGACGCTCAGACACGGGCTCTCCTCGACCAGACGGTTGAGGACAGCAGGGTTGGGGAGCGGGCCGACGTACAACTGCGGACGCCGACGCACGTGCTCACCGGCTGGAAGGACCTCGATCGCATCAGGGGTGTATTGGGATGTTGCTTCCATGGCACGCCTCCGCCACCGAACGCCCAACTCCCCAGCCGGCTCACGCGGGCACGGCAGGGAGCTCGGCAAGACTTATTCTCGTGGCCTGGCTGCTGCAACTCCTTGTTCGGCCTGCCTCAGATCACCTTGGAGTCGGTGTTCCGGTGGACCCAGATCCGGCCACTGTCGGGATCGAAGCGGAGCCACACATCACGGCCGAGGTAGTCTCTCGGGCCGTCCCTGCCGTGTGCCAAGCAGCGTGCCTCCACACGGACCTGGCGACAGGCAGCCCCTACCAACCTTTGGACCGGCGCCGATACAAGACGATGCGCTGCCGCCAGCCGCATTGGCGACAGCGCTGCTTCGCCACGCGCGGAAGGCTGCGGGCCAGCACAGCAAAACCAAGGGCTGGCAGCATGGCCACCGGGAACCACAGCAGCGAGAGGAGGCATATCGGGATCCGCACTTTCGACCCGATCGCAAAGAGGCCACCCCAGTATGTGGGCACCGAGAGAGCGATGCCAACGGCCATAAGGCAAAGAGCCGGCCAGGACAACGACGGCGCGGGCCGGAGCCTAGCTGCCGGGTAGAGAATCTTGCCGCAACGGGGGCACTCTTCAGACGTACTCAACTGTGGTATCGTCCGGCGATTCGGATGTCCGCACTGTGGGCATGATTCGGCCTCGGTTGATATTTGCCTACCACACGCGGAACAATTGATAAGGGGCATGACATGCTCCACTACACCGTCGTCGGCAGGAAAGTCGATACACGCAAAGCAGCCGCTGACGGTATCGCCGAACAGCTGAGCATACAGCCGGCTGGCCGCATAGCACGGCTCGGTTGCCTATTCGGGCTCGGCTGCCTAGCACGGCCCGGCTGGATAGCACGGCTCGGCTGTCTAGCACGGTTTTTGTTCTGCCTCAGACTGGCGTTTAGCATACCACGGCTCGCCACCCAAAACCACTTTTTCCTTTTCTGCTTGAGAGGGCAATCGGAGCGAGTCTTTCAATCTGCTCCGGGGCGTTGCCTGGGTGGAGCTGCCGGACGCGCTGGAGAGAACGTATCTCCAGGCAGCCCAGGAACTGGGCTGGCAATTGGTCTTTGCCTCGCGGGAAATGTCAGGCTGACTGTCCTGGATCTGGGGAGGCGCCAGAAGAGAGCAAGAAGCGACGCCGTGTGATAGTGGCGCGTTGGCGGTGTCGCTTTTTTGTCATTCACCGGGCAACCAGGGACACGCCTGGACGCTTCCGGGCGACACCGCCAGCTTTCCGCGCTGTTGGCGGTGTGGCGGCCTCGGCGGTTCTGTCTCCGCAACAACCCCTCCCTCCAATCCGTGACGGTCAGGAAAACCCCTGTCTCACTTCCGGAGCTTTTGCAGTACTCTCTTCAGAGGGACTGCAAAGGAGGTTCCGTGGCCGATCCGCTGGCCAACGCCGACGAACTGCTCGACCGGGTGCGCCAGGGCGACGAGGACGCCTGGGCCGAGATCCTCACCCGGCATCGGGACGTCGTGCGCCCGCGGTGGCCCTGCGTCTGGACCGCCGGCTCCTGGGGCGGATCGACGTCTCGGACGTGGTGCAGGAAACGTATCTCGAGGCCTTCCGCCGGCGGGCCGATTACCTTCGCCAACCCGGCGTTCCCTTCGCCGTCTGGCTGCGCTGGCTGGCCCGCGAGCGGGTCTTGCAAGCGCACCGCCAGCACCTGTTCGCGGACAAGCGGGCGGTCGGCCGGGAAGTGGCTCCACTGCCGGTCGAGTCCTCGGCGCTGGTCGCCCGGGCCCTGCTCGCCAGGGAGCCGTCGCCGAGCCAGGCCCTGACGGCCGCGGAGCTGGCCGAGCAACTGCGGCAGGCACTGGAGCAACTCGATGACGACGACCGCGACCTGATCCTTTGGAGGCATTTCGAGCAACTGAGCAACCGGGACATCGCCGGGCTCTTGCAAATCAGCGAGGCAGCGGCGGCCAAGCGCTACCTCCGGGCCCTGGAGCGGCTGCGCGATCTGCTCCATCAGCGAGGGGTGAGCAATGCCTGACAATCGGGGGCACGCAGCAGTTTCTTGAGGCAGGCGTTCCGGTTGTGCGGACCCTTTTCGGAAACTGCTGGACGGAGCGCCCCCGAAAGGCGGCTACTCCCAGTACGGGATCGTCCAGCCCAACTCGAACTGGCGCGCGAGCGGCATCCCCGTGAGGTGGTAGATCCGCCAGCACTCACCGAACGGCTCGACCGCCAGCAGCCAGGTCCGGTCGCGCCGCCGGTGCCGGGCCGATCGCGCCGCGACCTCGACGAACAGTGCCTGCGCCCTGCCCGGTGCGGGGTCGCTCAGCGCCTGGCCGGCCGCGTTCGGGAAGAGCGCCTCTGCTTCGAGGTGCCACGCCCAAAGTTCCGCCACGGAGGCCTTCTTCCTCGCCTGGAGGTAGATGCCCTGGGGCGGCGGGTACGACAGATCGACCAGCCGCGTCGTGCTGATCAGGATGCCGCCGGAGGTGAAGCAGCGGACAAAGCGGAGGCGGAAGTTGCCGCCGCTCGGGGAATATTGGACGAACGCGGCGGCGGGGTGGACGTCATGCGCCCAGGGGCTGACGTGCGTCTGGTCGAAGTCGTCCAGCGCGAACCATCCCTCGGGCCGGAAGCCGAGGCCGGACAGGGCCGCCTGGAGGGACCGCCACTCGGCGGCCGCCTCGGCCGACAGGGGCGGCTCCTTGACTGGTCGGAGGCCAGGCATGCCCCGCGACGCCTCGACCACCATGAGGTAGACGCCGCCCCAGAGCAGGGCGATGAAAAGCACCCCGGCCAGGGCAAGCAGGTTGCAGCCTGCCCTCCAGAGGGCCTCGCTGGTCCCGGCGTCGTGGCGGCCGAGGCTGGCCGCCATCAGCACCCCGCCGACCAGGCAGGCGAACAGAAGTGGAAGGGCTGACACGCGCAGCAGCCCCATCAGCCAGGATCGCCGGCCTTCGGTTTTTGTTCCCATCGGAGTCCTCCTCACGAGGGCGTCTACCTGTACTTCGCCCCCGATGGTCGCGGCTTTTAGCCCTTCCACGGGGAGAGTCTATCTATTGACTTCCGAGGCCCTCGAGTGGTTCGACCCGCTTTACCTTCTCCGACGCTGCCACGGCTTGACTCGCTTCTTGCTCGGGCGGTCGCGCGGTCCGTCGTCCTCGGCGTCGGCGGGTTCCTCAGGCTCCGCTGCCAGCCGCTCCAGTTGGTCGTCGATGCCGAAGGCCAACTGCACCGAGCGGGGCGTGAGCTGCGCTGTCGCCAAGAGCCGGTTGTACGCGGCCACCAGCCCGGCTTGGACCGGGAACCCATCCTCCACGCTCGGATTGCACCAGAGCGGAGATACGGCACCTTCGCGGTCGTTCAGCGAGTGCCAGTAACACACCCCATCGAGAACCGGGGCCACGCACTCTCCCGCCTCGACCGCCCACGCCCGAAGCCGAGGCCAGTTGCTAATGGACTCCGGGCAGCATCCTGTCGGCTCGGCGCGAGACAGGGCAAGTCGTTGGAAGTTGGGAATCCCGCGGCTGAGTGACGGGTACAGCCGCTGGACCAGTTCGGCGTCGGCGGTACGTCCCGGCTCCAGCGGCACCACTTCCCACAGGCCCACCCCTTTGATGACGATTGCGGCAAGGACGGCAGCCGGGGTATAGGGGAACGTGTAGAACCGGCGTGCGGCGAAGGCTGGTTCGATCACGAACCGGATTACCCCTTGGACAGGCAGTTGCAGCACGTCCTCGAACATCCGCCCTCCTCGTCGAACAGCTGATTCGGCGTGCCTTGCTCACTCGGCCTCGACCAGCTTCGCCCGTGCCGCCCGGACCTCCGGCTCGATGGCCGCGACCCGCCGCTCCAACTCATCGACTGCGTCGGAGAGGAACTGACGCAGGCACGCGGCAGAGCAGAATTGGATCGAGATACCACACCCATAGCCCGGGTCCTGGTCCTCCCGCCTGACCGCTCGGACCGCCGCCCTTTTCTGAACCTCCGTCGCATCGCCGACGGTGGCCTCGTCTACAACCACCTGCGATTCGACAGCGAGGAGGCTATTCATTAACCAGAGCCAGCGCTGTGTGGCTGCTGACCTATTGTCCCGGGAGAGCAAAGAACTCCGCAACCGGGCAGCGAAAGTCCGGCAAGGTTCCGTTGCCCGTCAGCTCTTGGGCTTCCTCGACAACGCGGTCCTCACCGCCCGGAGCGTGGACGATGACGTTTCGGGCGTCCGGGTCGAGTATCCAGACCAGTTTGGTCCCGAAACGAAACTGTTCCCGAACTCGGCGCATCACCTTCCCATGCGTGTCGTTCGGCGAGAGCACCTCGACGGCCAGCAAAGGCGGTTTGTCTCCGTACTTTTCCTCGACCTCCTCGGCGCACTGGGCATCCTCAAAGAAGAGGACGTCAGGCCCGCGAACCGTGTCCGGGTTGCGCTCGACGATCACGCCTGTGTCGTTGGAGCATACATACCCTTTCTTCCGGGTGATGACGTAGTTCCGCAGGATGCCCGTGACGTTAGCGCAGATCATCCCGTGACGTTTTCCCGGACGTGACATCTCGACGATGACTCCTCGTTCGAGCTCGCAGACCTTGCCACGGTTCTCGGGCCGATTCGCCCACTCGTAGAACTCTTCCGCCTTCAGCAGCTTCGCCTGCACCGTCGCCATAGAGACTCCCTTGCTCCCTTCACCACAGCGATAGCCCTGGATGCCGCCGCGGAAAAGTCAGCAACGTTTTCCCAACGGCTCGCGGCAGCATCCAAAGCCATTGGACGAATCTACTTTCCGGTAAGAGAACATCCGCTTACCCTGGCGTTCACTCGTGGGGATTCTATCCGCCACGGCCCCCTCGCCCTCTCGAACGCTCGGCTCAGCAGTCCACCGCACGGAACTGGAAAAAACCACAAAGGCAATCCGGCGGGCCTGCTGGAGCCAATGGTTCGAGAATTCTACTGTTTCTGGAGGAGCAAGTCCACCGCCCAACAGCCGAGTACGTGCCTGGCGGAACCGCGGCAATGACTGATGAGCGAGTCGTTGTCGCAGCCGGCCTCTTCCAGCGCGTCGGCGAGGATCGGCATCTGGTCGAACACCCGCTCCTCGTAGACGGCCCTTGCCAACCCCAGGACCGCCACCGAGCGACACCGGCGACTGATAACCACCGGCCGGAATGGGTTTCCAAACACCTCACGCAGCAGGGCAACTTGCTGCACGTGGACACTGGGGCCGACCCACTCACGGCCGCAAGCCGCCGAACCACGGATTGTCCACTCCGCCGCGTCGGAGGCATGACGGGCAAATAGCGGGTGCCATCGGAACCCGATAGAGAACTCCGGTCCTGCGCCTCGGTGCGGCATGCCCTCCTCAGCCCAGCGTTCGGCGTAATCGAGCGCCCGACTCATTTCGGGGTCTGTCTCCCCAGTGCGCTCGGGCTGTTGTTGAGCATGCCAGCGCCAGAAGGCGCAGGCGAACAGGCGCAGTTGCCGGTCGGTGGCAACCGGCCGCAGCCAGACGAAAAGCTTACGCGGGTCTTCGCAGGATAGCCACGCCTCCTCCGTCATCAGCCCTCCGTTTCCTCGAACGACAGGCTCAACGGCGTTGTGACCAGGGTAGGCGTCAACAGGGAAAGGTGTCAAGGCCCCAACGTCTGCTATAGCTATCTTGAGATATGTCTGTCAGATATAGGCTATCTTGTTCGAGCTTTTTCACCTTTCGAGTGGCCGGTCTGTTGCACTCCCTCCTTCGGCCTCGATCACCTTCTGCATCCTTTTGGCGATCATCGCCGTGATGGCATCGATCAACTGGTCGCCGGTGTCGGTGATCAGGCTGGAGCGAGCCTTGGCCAGCACCCGCTTGTCCAGGCAGCAACAGGAGATCGCAGAGGCCGCGTTCATCCGGACATACTTGTCGTCGTGCCCGAGGTACGACCACAGCAGCGGAACCACGTCCCCGGCGGCCGGCCCCATTTCGGCGAGTACCTGACAGCCAAACACGACTGCGTCTCGGTCCCCCGTGCGGATCGCCGCCTCCAACACGTCCCGCACCCGCTTCGCTTCGCCCGTCCGCCCCCACCAAGCCCCGGCCGCGTTGACACGAACAAGCGGAACCGAGTCGGCAAATAAGTCCGACAGGTCCGTTGGCAGCGGCTGGCGGTTCGACCGCAACCACACGATCCATTTGCCCCCATTCCGCGGCATCGATCTCTCCTTCAAGAGCCGAACACCCAGTTCCGCAGCCGTGCACGCGGGCACGACGGTGAACTCGGCAAGTCTCATTCGCGTGGCCGGTTTGCTTCAGCTCCGGGTTCGGCGCCGTCCGGCAGTTCCCGCAGCGATTCGACGAACGCCGTGAAGCTGGTCGCCACCGGGAACGTATTGCGACCGTCCTCCCGGACCCAGAGCCCGTTCCGGTCCCAGAAGAACACTTGCCCCGCGTCCTTCCCCAGCGTGCTCAGTAGCAGTGCATTGCCGCCGGGGTCGTGGCCGATGGCAATGAACCCGGGCGCAGCGGGTCCCACTGCGTCGCCTCCTCCTGCTCGTACTCCAAGTCGGCAGGCGACCGCTCAGGACGGACGCCGTATAGGATACCGACCATCGCTGGGCCGCGGTCGGGGACCAGGAACGAATCCGGCTTGGGGCAGCCGCCGTTCGTGGTGCGGAGGAACCGCTTGTAGTCGGCCGGAAGCTTAACCCCGAGACGCTTCGCGGCGGCATTCACGGTCGCCGCGGACACTGGGCCGAAGCCTTGGCTGAACGTCGGCATCCGCAGTCGCGCCTCCTTCGGCCGAACAGCTGAGTATGCAGCCGGCTGGCAGCCTATCGCGGCCCAGTTGCCTACCGCGGCTTGGCTGGAGAGCACGGCTCGGCTGTCTATCACGGGCATTGTTCTGTCTCAGGCCGGCGTGTAGCATACCACGGCTCGCCGCCCAAAACCACTTTTCCTTGTCTGCTTGACAGGGCAATCGGAACGAGTCAAGGAAAGGATTTGTCCTCGGGCTGACCGTCCTGGATTTCGGGAAACGTCAGAAGAGAGCAAGAAGCGACGCCGTGTGATGCTGGCACGGTGGCAATGTCGCTTTTTTGTCATCCGTGGGGCAACCAGGGACACGCCTGGACGCTTCCTGGGACACCGCCAGGCAAAAAGCGCCGTTGGCGGTGTGGCGGCCTCGGCGGTTCTGCCTCCGCAGCAACCCCTTCCTCCTCACAATCCGTGACAGTCAGGAAAATCCCTGTCTCCCTTCCGGTCCTTTTGCAGTACTCTCATCAGAGGGAATGCTCCAACACCGGGGAGAGAGCCATGCCTGACAGTTCCCTGATCCTGGTCCAGCTGGCCGAGGAGTTCTCGGCACGGGTCCGCCGGGGAGAGATGCCCGGGGTCGAGGAGTACGCCGCGCAGAACCCGGAGCTGGCCGAGCGCATCCGCGCCCTGTTCCCGACACTGCTGATCCTCGAAGGACTGGCTGGCGGCGCTCCGGCGCCGGCGGTCCCTCCACCGGGGCTGGAACCGGGCAGTGTCTTCGGCCCCTACCGGCTGGGACCGGAGCTGGGTCGGGGTGGCATGGGCGTGGTTTACGAGGCGGTCCACCTCGCCCTGCAGCGGCGCGTCGCCCTGAAGGTGCTGCTGCTGCACACGGCCCAGGGAACGCCGCAGCTGGAGCGATTCCTGCGCGAGGCCCGGACCGCGGCCGGCCTGCACCACACCAACATCATCCCCGTTTTCGACGTCGGCCAGGTGGCGGGGACGCCGTTCTACGCCATGCAGCTCATCCAGGGCCGCAGTCTGGACCGGCTGGCCGTAGAGAACCAGCCAACGGCCCCGTTCACGCCCGAGACACCCCAGGTCGTCCCCGCCCCTCCGATTGCTCCTGGACTGCCGGCGCAAGAAGTGGCCCGCATCGGCATCCAGGCAGCGGAGGCCCTGGCGTACGCCCACCAGCGCGGGGTCATACATCGTGACATCAAACCGAGCAACCTGCTGCTGGACGACCAGGGCGTGCTGTGGATCACCGATTTCGGCCTGGCCCGCAACCTGGATGACGTTGCGCTGACGCGGTCGGGACAGGTCCTGGGCACGCCGCGCTACATGAGTCCCGAGCAGGCGCAGGCCACCGTCCAGCCGGTCGATCATCGCACCGACATTTACAGCCTGGGCGCGACCCTCTACGAGCTGCTCACGCGCCGGCCGGCGTTCGACGGCAAGACGGCGCAGGAGGTCGTGCTGCAGATCATCGATCGGGCCCCGGTGCCGCCGCGCCGGCTGGTGCCCAGCATTCCCCGCGACCTGGAAACGATCGTCCTCAAGACCCTGGCCAAGCGGCCGGAGGATCGCTACGCTACGGCCCAGGATCTTGCGGACGACCTGCGCCGCTTCACCAACGGCGAGCCGATCCACGCCCGCCGCATCTGGCTGCCTGGTCGGATGGTTCGCTGGTGCCGGCGCAATCCGGTGCTGGCTGGGGTCACGGCAGCGGCCCTGGCCGTCATCGTCACTCTCACAAGCCTCTACACCTGGAGCCTTATGCAAGAGAATGCACGCACCCGGTCGGCGCTGCAGACGGCCCAGGAACGGGAAGAGGAGAGCCGGCAGCGGCTGGTCCGGCATTACGTCAGCAACGGCGTCCGCCGGATGGACGAGGGCGACCTGCTCGGCTCGCTCCCCTGGTTTGCCGAGGCTTTGCGCCTGGACGAGGACAATCCCGAACACGCCCGCATGCACCGCTGCCGGCTCACAGCCGTGTTGCAGCACTGCCCGCGCTTGCAGCAGATGTGGTTCCACGATGGCCCGGTGCTGCAGGTCGCCTTCAGCGGCGATGGCCGGCGCGTGCTGACCGGCAGCAGTGATGGCACAGCCCGCGTCTGGGATGCCGTCACGGGAGAAGTGGTTAGCCCGGTGCTGCGGCACAACGACGCGGTGCGGCGGGCTTCCCTGACACCGGACGGCAGGCGCGTCCTCGTGGTCGCAGGCCCCGAGAGAGACTTCGACTCCTGCACGGTGTACCTCTGGGATGCCGACACAGGTCGGGCGTTGCTTGCTCCGGTGAAATTGGCAAGCCCGCAGCCTGGACGCGGCTACGGGGTGCGGCCTGCGGCGGCGACCCTGAGCGCGGACGGCAAGCGCGTGCTCCTGGCCGGCTGCTTCGCTGCGAAGGAAGAGGAGCCGAAATGCTGGCAAGTCCGCTGCCTGGACGCGGCGACCGGGCGCGACGTGGGGCCGCGTTTCGCCCGGGAGCAGCCTTTCACCTCGGTGCTTGCCAGCCCGGACGGACGTTGCCTCGCCCTCGGTCCGCACGATGGGCCGGCTTCCCCCACGCTCCTGCTGGACGCCGACACCGGCAATGCCAGGGCCCTGCCCCAGGGAGCGGTCGCCGCCGGCTTCAGTGCGGACGGCCGCCGGCTCCTGGTGGCCGGCAATGAGGACGGATCGCTCAAGTGGCTGCGCACGCGGGACCCGAAAACGCTGGGGCCGAGCGGCCCGGCCATCCCCGTCAAGGAACAGCTGCGCGAGGAGTCCCGGGTCGTGCTGAGCCCGGACGGACGATTTGTCTTCTTACCTCGCAACTGGCAGGTCTGGGACCTGGGGACGGCGCCCCCGGCTCGCCTGCGGTTGGAAATGCCAGCGGACGACCCCGGGCAACTGATCCACGCCGCCTTCAGCCCGGACGGCAAGCAGCTCTCCTTCCTCACCTGGAACTTGCGAGCCCCCTACGACGCCCTCAGCAGCGAGACGCGTCTGTGGACCTGGAGCGTGGTGGAGCAGGGCCGCGCACGCTCGGCGGACGAGTGGGGACAGGAGCGCCGCCCGGTGCCCTTGCCGGTCGCCGGCGTGAGTCCGGACGGCTTGCACCTGCTGACGGTTCCGGGGCTCGAAAAACTGCTCGAAAAAGAGCGCTGGCTCACGGGGCCGAGCTTGCTCGTGCGCGGAGTCCGGGTGGAGCAGCAGACGGCGGCGCAACTGTGGAACCCGAAGACGGGAAAGCCAGCCAGCCCCCCGCTCCGGCACGCTGGCCCCGTGAGCTGCCTGGCTTTCGCCCCGGACGGGACCCGGCTCCTGACCGGCAGCACCGACGGCATCGTCCGGCTCTGGGACCTGGCAGCAGGCCAGCCCTCCATCCCGTCGGAAGAGGACGCGGAGGAGCGCGTGGCAGGCTGGAAGCTGCTTGCTGGCCGACGGTTACGGGCCGGTCGTGGGCTGCGACAACGACGGCGCCCCGAGGGCGTTCAGCCCCGATGGCCTTCGGCTCGTCCTGTCCCACTGGAATCATGGGGCATTCGTCACGGAACTGGCGTCCGGGAAGGTCCTGCGCCTCGATGTGCCCCAGGATCCGGATAATACCTCCTACCCCTACTGGAGCCCCGACAGCCGATTCCTTCTCTTCAGCATCCGGGACGTGGGCTGGCCACCCCCTTCATGCTGGCAGATCCGTGACCCGGTGACCGGGGCCGAGGTCCAGCTGCCCCTGAAAGCCGGACAGAAGATCGTCGGCCCCTGGGGCAACGCATACGGCGGGGGCGGAGCCTGGGTCGGGCCGGCCGGCAGCCGGGTCCTGCTGGAACGGCGCCAGGCCCCGGACGCAGAACGGGCCGACGTCTCGGTCTGGGACGTCGCCGCGGGCCAAGTTGTCCTTGACGAGGTCAGCATGGAAGGCTCCGTGCAGTCCGCCGCGTTCAGCGCGGACCTGCGCCGCTTCTTGCTGGTCGCCAATCGCCAGGGAGGGCCGGGCCAAGTCCAGGTCCATGACGTCGCAACGGGCAAGGCTGCGGGCCCGTTCCTGATCCACGACAAGGCGGTTCAATCGGCCGAGTTCAGCCCGGATGGCGGACGCGTGGCGACCACGGAGTACAACAGCCTCCGCGCCCTGGTCTGGGACGTCGAGCGGGGGGCAGGAGCCGTGGAGCCGCTGCAGCACGTTGCTGTGGTCTGCGGCGCCTGGTTCAGCCCGGATGGAACACGCCTGCTCACCTGGGCCGCCGATCAAACCGCCCGCGTCTGGGACAGCCGAAGCGGCAAACCCCTGACGCCGCCGATGGAATGCGGGGAGCAATATGGTGCTGCGCCGCGTTTCAGTCCGGATGGGCGTCTGGTACTCACCTGCGGCGGTAACTCGGTCCGTGTCTGGGACGCCGAGAGTGGGGAGCCGGTTACCCCCTCCATGCCCGATGATTCCAGGAGCAGTGCCTTCAACCGCTCAGGAGATCGCGTGGTCACGAATGCGATGATCGCCGCCAAAGTCTGGAACCTGACCCCGGAGCCGCACCCAACCGCGGACCTGCTCCGGCTGGCCCAGCTGCTGGCGGCCCGGCGGATCGATAGCACCGGCGGTTACGTTCCCCTGGACCAGGCCCAGAGCCGCGAACACTGGGATTCGCTGCGGACCCGCTATCCCCGCTCCGAATTCCAGCTCCGCCCGGAACAGCGGCGGGCCTGGCAGCTGGCCGCGGTCTCCCAGTGCGATGAGCAGGGCAAGATCTTCTATCTCGATCAACTGATCGCTGAGCGGCCCACCGGTGTGCTTTATGAGAAGCGCGGGCGGGCCCGGGAGAAGCTGAGTCAATGGTCCCTGGCCGTGGCCGATTACTCGCGGGCCATTGACGCGGGCAACGATCGCCGGGAGATCCGGCAGGGGCGCGGCGAGGCCCATGCCCAGCTTGGACACTGGCGGGAAGCGGCCGAGGATTTCGAGCGGGCGCTGGACCCGGAGCAGGTGCCCGCTCTCGACGCGCTGCTGTGGGAGAAAGTCGGAGTGTGCTTGCTCGCGGCGGGTCGGGTCGAGGAGTACTCTCGGCTCTGCGAGCGCCTGGCTGCAGCCGAGGTCAAGAGCGGCTACGTGACACGTAAGGAGTCCTGGATCTTTGTTCTGTCCCCCGGCGCCCGTGGGATCGACAGGATGCTCCCCCTGATCGAGGAGATGGTCACGCATCCCTACGCCGAGCCCTCGGACCTGCTGCTGGTGCTTGGGGCGATGCTCTATCGCCAGGGTCAATACGAGGCGGCCCTGGTCCGGCTGAAGAAGCAGGGGGTCGCGGCGAGGGGGAAAGAAGGGCCGACGCCGTGGGACAGCCTCTTTCTGGCGATGATCTGTCACCGCCTGGGGCAGAAGGAGGAAGCCCGCCAGTGGCTTCAGAAAGCGATTGACGCGGCCAGGGCTCAGACGGAAGGAGCTGCTTCGCCGGACTGGGTGAAGAAGCAAGAGCTGGAGCTGTTACTGCGAGAGGCGGAAAGCGTGGTGCAAGGCAAGGGACCCTGACGGCCCCTTTTTTTCTGACGTATTTGGACTTCTTTTCGAGGCCGGGACTGTATAGGATCAACCTTTTGCTGTAACGTCGCTCATGAAAGGGTAAACATCGCATGAGGAAGAGCAAGGGACGAAGGAAGGTCGGTCGCAAGAAACGCCGGATGCGCGCGAAGATCCGCCACCGCAAGTAGCCGTCAGAAGCGTTCGGATTCGAGGAAGCCTTTCACTTCCCGCCACAATCCCGGCAAAACGTCGGCAGGTGCGTGCGCCACGACCTGCTCCAGGCAGGTGTCCGGACTTTCCTGGTAGACCAGGGACAGCGCGGCCGCGGCCAGGACCGGCGAGCGGCTCATCCCTCCACCGCAGCACACCAGCGTGGGCACATTCTGCTCCAGGAAATTGGCCAGGGTCATGATGGTCAGGTTGAGCAGCTTGCGGTCGTTGCCGGGACTGTCCTTGATGGGGAAGCGACAGTAGATCAGCTCGCGCGGCGGCTGCAAGGGCGCCTCTTCCGCCGCCAGCTGGACGATGGCCGCGATGCCCGCCTCCAGGACGTGACGGTAATCGCTGCCGTCGCCGGCATGGCCAATCCACAGCGAATAGGGGAGAACTTGCCTCATGGAACGGCTCCTTGCATGGGGGCATTCCTCATTCTAGCGGCATCCGTGGGAAGAGGCAGCGTTTCTCCTCGACCCCTGCCGGCTTGCCCGGCAGGTGAAGCAGGTCTGAAGCGAGAAAGAAGGTGCGGCAACGCTCGTTCCTCCGACCCCTGCCGGCTTGCCCGGCAGGTGAAGCAGGTCTGTGGCTAGAGAGGAAGAGGCCGCAACGCCTGTTCCTACGACCCCTGCCGGCTTGCCCGGCAGGTGAAGCAGGTCTGTGGCTAGAAAGGAAGAGGCCGCAACGCCTGTTCCTACGACCCCTGCCGGCTTGCCCGGCAGGTGAAGCAGGTCTGGAGCTAGAAAGGAAGGCGCGAAATGTTATACCGCCCGTGCTTTCTAGCCTCAGACCTTCTTCACCTGCCGGGCAAGCCGGCAGGGGTCGAAAAACACCTTGCTGCTGCGCTGGACGAGTCCCTTCCACTTGCCTATCTTCTCCTGGAAATCCTCTTTCCTCGACGGGGTGAATGTCTCATGCAGCCCGAGCCACTCTATCGTCTGGCAGACCTGCACGCAGCCTATCAGCTCCGCTACAGCTGGACCGGCTGGTCTTCCAAGTTCCCGCTTCCTCCCGACCTCCTCGCTCGTGTCTTACCTGACGTCTCCGGCGAATGGGAGCGAGACGGCATTCGCATCCTGGAATCGTCGCTCGACCCGGAGAAACTTCAGTTGACGTTCAGCGCGAATCCCCAAGTAGATCCGGTAACGTTTGCCGGGCGCGTCAAGGGACGGATTCAGCACCACTGTCGGCAGCAGGGTATCTCCATCGACTTCAGCCGCAAGCTAGCCGTTCGATCGCTTGGTGACCCCACTCGCGCCCAGGTCGAAACCTACGTCTGCAACCAGGTTCTGAAAGAGGATCTGGCAGACGAACGGTTTCGGGAATTGCTGACTTCATGCAACGTGGTCAATGCGCATCGTGGACCTATCTCTCCCAACAGAGACGAACAGTGGGCGTTACTGGTACAACCTCCATCTCGTGCTGGTTGTGTGCGAACGGTATCGCATCGGCGACCCCAGGACCCTGGCGGGAATCCGCGATTCCGTGTTGCGGATTTGTGCAAAAAAGGGCTATGGGCTGTCCACCGCCGCGGTGTTGCCGGATCACGTGCATCTCGCCTTTCGAGGGGCCATCGAGCAAGCACCAGAGGAGATTGCGCTCGCATTTCTGAACAACCTGGCGTATCTCCTGGGACAGCGGCCCTTGTGGCAGGTGGGGTACTATGCGGGAACCTTCGGCGAATACAGCATGGCCGCAGTCCGGCCGACGGACAAGTTCTAGCGCAACATCAAGAAGCTGGTTCTTCGACCCCTGCCGGCTTGCCCGGCAGGTGAAGCGTCTCTCCTCGACCCCTGCCGGCTTGCCCGGCAGGTGAAGCGTCTCTGCTCGACCCCTGCCGGCTTGCCCGGCAGGTGAAGAAGGTCTGAGGCTAGAAAGCACGGGCGGTATAACATTTCGCGCCTTCCTTTCTAGCTCCAGACCTGCTTCACCTGCCGGACAAGCCGGCAGGGGTCGTAGGAACAGGCGTTGCGGCCTCTTCTGTTCTAGCTCCAGACCTGCTTCACCTGCCGGACAAGCCGGCAGGGGTCGTAGGAACAAGCGTTGCGGCCTCTTCTGTTCTAGCTCCAGACCTGCTTCACCTGCCGGGCAAGCCGGCAGGGGTCGTAGGAACAGGCGTTGCGGCCTCTTCTGTTCTAGCTCCAGACCTGCTTCACCTGCCGGGCAAGCCGGCAGGGGTCGTGCAACCACGTCTCTCCCTTCTGTACGAGCCCTTGCTACAATACCATCATGAAACCCTTCACCGACATGCAGCGGAACGCCGTCGCCCAGCACCTTCGCAAACATCTCCAGGGCGAGGTGCGCTTCGACCTCGCCTCGCGCAAGCTCTACAGCACCGACGCCAGCATCTATCAAATGGAGCCGCTGGGCGTGGTCATTCCGCGCACCCCGGACGACCTGGCGGTCTGCGTCCAGCTGGCCGCCGAGATGGAGGTCCCCATCACTGCGCGCGGCGGCGGCACCAGCCTGTCCGGGCAATCGATCGGCCCGGGCATCGTCATCGATTGCAGCAAGTACCTGAACAAGGTCCTCGACATCAACCCCGAGACCCTCTCCGGCGCATTCAGCCGGGGGTCGTCCTGGACCAGCTGAACCGGGCGGTCGGCGACCATGACCTGCTGTTCGGCCCCGAGGTCTCGACCAGCAGCCGGGCCAACCTCGGCGGCATGATGGGCAACAACTCCGCCGGCTCGCGCTCCATCGTCTACGGCAAGACCATCGACCACGTCCTCCGCCTCCAGGTGATCCTCAGCGACGGCAGCCGGGCTGACCTTGGTCCGGTCACTCCCGAGGAATGGGAACGCAAGGCCCAGGGCAGCACCCTGGAGGCCAGCGTCTATCAGCGAATCGCCGGGATCGTCCGCCGCAACCGGGACGAGATCGAGCGGCGGTTCCCGAAAATCCTGCGGCGGGTCAGCGGCTACAACCTCGACATCCTCTCCCAGGGCCTGTGCCGCAATGGCTACACTCAAACCAGCGCTCCGCTGGGCATGCACCAACTGATCATCGGCAGCGAAGGGACGCTGGCCCTGATCGCCGAGGCCGAGGTGAACCTGCTGCGCCGGCCGAAGGTGCGCGGCCTGCTCCTGCCGCAGTTCTCCTCCCTGGCCGCCTCGATGGACGCGGTGGAGGCTTGCCTGGAGCTGCAGCCCTCAGCCGTGGAAGTGCTGGACCAGTTATTGCTGGATTTAACCGCCGGCAACCTGGTTCATCGGGACACCCTCAAGCTCATCCCGACCCACCCCAAGGCCCTCTTGATGGTCGAATTCTCCAGCGACGATCCGCTGGAGGTGTCCGACAAGATCGAGCGTCTGCAAAAGCGTCTGCAAGGCGTCAACGGCGTGATCGGTCTGACGCCGGCGCTCGACCCGGCGATCCGCGATCCGCTCTGGAACCTGCGTCGGGCGGCGATGCCGCTTTTGTACAGCATGCCCGGCGACAGCAAGCCGGTCACGTTTATCGAGGATTGCGCCGTCGCGCCGCAGCGGCTGCCCGAATTCATCGCCCGCTTCCGCGATCTGCTTCAGAGACACGGCACCGATGGGGCCTTCTACGGCCATGCCAGCGTCGGCTGTCTGCACATCCGGCCGCTCTTGAACCTGAAGGACCGCGGCGACGTGGTGCGGATGCGCGAGATCACCGAGGACGTGACCGACCTGGTGCTGGAGTACGGCGGCTCGCTGTCCGGCGAGCACGGCGACGGCTTTGCCCGCAGCGAGTGGAACGAGAAGATGTTCGGCCCGGTGGTCTACAACGCCTTCCGCGAGGTCAAGCAGGCGTTCGACCCGCGCGGCCTGCTCAACCCCGGCCGGGTGGTCAACGCCCCGCCGATGACCGAGAACCTCCGCTTCCCGCCCAACTATGCTCCCATGCAGCTGGAGACGATCTTCGATTACAGCAAGCAGGAGGGTTTCGTCCGCTCGATCGAGATGTGCAACGGCAACGGCGCCTGCCGGAAGCAGCAGGGCGGCACGATGTGCCCGTCGTTCCGGGCGACGCTGGACGAGAAGGACAGCACCCGCGGCCGGGCCAACGCCCTGCGGCTGGCCCTGTCCGGCGAGCAGCCGCTGCGCGACCTGCGCAGCAGCTGGGTGCATGAGGTGTTCGACCTGTGCCTGATGTGCAAGGCGTGCAAGGCCGAATGTCCGAGCAACGTGGACGTGGCCAAGCTCAAGGGTGAGTTCCTGCAGCTCTACTACCAGAAGCACCCCCGCCCGCTGGGCCATCTGCTTGTCGCCCACCTGCCGACGTTCAACCGCCTGGCCGCTCCGCTGGCCCCGCTGGTGAACTTCGTGCAGAACCGCCGGCTGTTCAAATGGGCCCTGGAGAAGATGGCCGGCATCGACCGCCGCCGCAGCCTGCCGAAACTGCACACGCGCCACTTCCGCTGGTGGTTCCGCTGGCATCGCCCCGACCCACGGGCCGGCCAGAAGGGCCGGGTGATCCTGCTCGACGACTGCTTCACCACCTACAACGAGCCGGCCATCGGCCGGGCCACCGTGCGCGTGCTGGAGCGAGCCGGCTACCGCGTCGAGCTGGCCGGGATCTGCTGCGGCCGCACCCTGCTGAGCAAGGGCTTCCTGACCCAGACGCGGGCTTTGGTGCAATCGCAGGTCGCCGCCCTGGCCCGGCGCGTGGCGGGCGGCGTTCCCATCATCGGCCTGGAGCCAAGCTGCATCCTGACGCTGGCCGACGAGTGGACCGAGCTGCTGCCCGGATCGGAGACGAAAAAGATCGCCGAGGTGGCGCAGCTGGCCGACTCCTGGCTGGTGAAGGAAGTGCAGGCGGGCCACTGCGAGCTGCCGCTGCTGCCGCGCCCGGGGCAGTGCGTGGTGCATGGGCACTGCCACCAGAAGGCGCTGGTGGGCACTGGTGGCACGGCGTCAGCGCTGAAGCTGGTGCCGGACCTGAAGGTGCAGGTTCTGGACACCGGCTGCTGCGGCATGGCCGGCTCGTTCGGCTATGAACACGAACACTTCGATCTGAGTACCAAGATCGCCGGGCTGTCGCTGCTTCCGGCCTTGGAGAAGGCACCGGAGGCGACGGTGGTCGCCCCCGGAACGTCGTGCCGACACCAGATCAAGGACCTGGCCCATCGGCGCGCGCTGCACCCGTTGGAGGTGCTGCACGAGCAGATGGGGCCGGGGTAATTGCGCTGCTACTCCACAAGGTGTCATGAAAGGTATCCTTGCCGACGCCCTATTGGGGAAGGATAGATGGCCATGACTGAAGCCGAATGGTTGAGCTGCACCGACCCCAACCAGATGCTGAGGTTCTTGCAAGGGCGAGCCACCAACCGCAAACTCCGACTGTTCGCAGTTGCCTGCTGCTACCGGGTCTGGGACCACCTGACCGACCCGTACAGTTGGCAAGCCGTACAGATCAGCGAACGCTATGCGGACGGCAGAGCAAACGACGAGGAACTGGTAGCAGCTTTTCTGGCTGCTGACCGGGCTTACAGCACCCAGCGGCGACCGGGAGGCTTGCCGACGTGGCACGCTCTTGACGCCGCCCGTCTGGCGGCACACCCAGAGATGCGAGGTCTTGCCGATGGGACAGCCACCGCCGCAGCGATGGCGAGGGCTGGGAGCGGAGGAGATTTCTGGCAGCAATACGCCACGGAGCAGGGGAACCAGTGTGTCTTGCTTCGAGACATCTTTGGCAATCCGTTCCGTCCTCTCCGGCCCCGGTCATTTCCTGCTCACGTCCTTGGCCTGGCGCAGACCTGTTACGATGCTTTCCCGCTAGTGAGCCAGGATCTTCTAATCTTAGCCGACGCACTGGAAGAACTGGGAGAAGAGCAAGCAGCGGCACACTGCCGGGAACCTCTTCATGCGAGGGGGTGTCACGTTCTGGACTGGGTTCTGGGCCGGTTGCCGTTCAGTCAGGATCCCCTCCCAGCAACCGCCGGCACCGAATAGCCAGCTGCCGCAAGCGCCGCGAATGCAGCACTCCCTCGGCCAGATGCGCTGGAATGGCATCCACTCCCAGCTGGGCTCCCATCAGCGCCAACGATGGCGCCAAGAGTGTCCACGTCCCCGCCCAGGCGGATTGCCGCGGCCACGGCGCTGCTCCAGGAATCCGGCTGAGTGATCACGGCCCACAGCGACGCCAGCACGGTCGGAATCACAAAGGGCGTGATGATCACACGGTCGAACTCTGGTCGCGGACTGCCCGACCAGGCCACGAACTCCAGGGCCTGGCTGGCCCCAGCCGCGATCCGCTCAGGAAGCTGCTCAACCAGATCGGCCAGGGGTTTGTGAAGTGAGCGAACGTCTCTGGCGATCCCCTGGCAGAGCGGCACTGGATCGATTCTCGGATTCCCGGCCAGAATGCGGGCAGCGGAGGCGATGGCCACGCCGCCAGCGATGCTGCGCGGGTCCTGGTGGGTGATGCGGGAAACGTCCGCGACCACCGCCGGCAATTCGTCGGGCTTGTGGAGAAAAAACAGCCCAAGGGCCGCCGTCCGCATGGCCGTCCCATTCCCGGCCTGCCCAACGGGAGCGCCTGAGCAAGTCCAGTTCACCCCCGCCAGCAACTGGTCCGCGGCAAAGGTGCAGGCCCCGCCGGGACCGACGACAGCTTGCGTCTTCCACAGCCGGGCAATGGACTGAGCAATGTCCGAAGGATCGATCCGGCCCAGGCGAACCACCGATTCCAGAGTGGCGATCGTCAGCTGAGTGTCGTCAGTGTACTGCCCCTTGGGGTAGCCCTCAAACTCCGCGAAATCGGCCAGCAACGACTCACGCTCGGGAATGCACTCGGACCAGAGCCCCTCAAAGGGCGCCCCAAGTGCGTCTCCCACGGCGCAACCCAGAACACAGCCGATGACCTGGTCTCGCAGTCGCGGAACGGGTAGTCCCATTTCGGGAGATGACACCGCCATCCCGATCATCCTCCCTTTGAATTGAGGCGACCCCAACCGACCTCTCCGCCGTCGGCCTGGGATCGAGCAATGATTTTATTCCTGAAGACGAGTCGCCGCAAGGAAGCCGAAGTAGCGGTTCCGACCGAGGAGGAATAAGATTGACCTGTGTCCGTCGCTGGTCGCCTGGCCCGAGCAAGGAATCGCGCGGGCCTTGGGAGGAAGGAAAGACGGCCATGACTGAGGCCGAGTGGCTCACCTGCAACGACCCGAGGCCAATGCTGGACTTCTTGCGCGGGAAGGCCAGCGAGCGGAAGGTGCGGCTATTCGCCGTGGCCTGTTGCCGGCGTGTCTGGCATTTGCTGGATGACCACAGCCGGACCGCCGTGGAAGTGGTTGAGCGGCACGATGGCCCGAATCGCATCGAGCTTTGGGCTGTCGCAGAAATGCAGCAACGCCTTGGGGACCACAGAGCCAGCCAGCCTCTGCTGATGGAGCTGCCGCAGTGGTGGCTGGTGGCGACGACCCTCTTGTCCGGGCAAATCGAAAACGCGAAACAGCTGGTCGCTCGAATCGTCAGGTCACTGCACGCAATGGCCAACGACACTCGTGCGGCAGCATTCGCAACGCCAGGGGATGAAGTTCGGGCCGCCAGGGCGGCGTGAGAAACGGCGCAGATGGCAGTCGCTTACGAGCAGGACATGCAGAGCTGCCTGCTGCGGGAAATCCTTAGCAACCCATTCGTCCCCACGTCTCTCGATCCCGCCTGGCAGAAGCCGGACGTCCTCATCATGGCCCGGGCCATCTACGAGGAGCGAGCCTTCGACCGTCTTCCTCGCCTTGCCGAAGCCCTCGAAGACGCTGGCTGCACCGACCCGGACATTCTCGGCCACTTACGTCAGCCTGGATTGCACGTTCGCGGTTGCTGGACCATCGATTTACTTCTGGGCAACGAATGACTCCGGCCCGCCTTCCCCGAATACCCTGGCAGATGGCAGGCACGCAGGAAAATGACGCCCAAACGACCATCTCCGACAGCGTCAGGCACGCACTGGCCTCTCGGCCATCGGCAGAAAGTTGGCAGGCAGCCCATCGCACCTGGCAGGCAGGTCCGCGCTTCAGCACTGTTTCCCTTTCTTGCGCTACCTGTCCAGTTCCGCGCGGAACATCGCAATCCGCGGAACTCCCGCCCAAGAGTCAGCCGGCGAGGAGTCACTGAAGTAGCTGTTCCGACCGCGGATGGATAAGATGGGCCTGTGTCCCCTTGGTCGTCTGACCCTGGTAAGGAGTCGCGCCGTGAGACTTGTGGCTTCTTGTGTCCCGCTCCTTCTGATCGTTCCGGCTCTGCACGCCGAGCCGACTCTCATCGCCCGCCCCGATGCGTTCAAGACCCTGGTCAACCCCGAATGTTCGCACTGCGTGGACGAGGCCAGGCGGCGGGCCGGGGAGCTGCGGGACGATGACCGGGTGCTGGCCTGGATTCGAGGCTACTCGGACGGCGGGGCCGTGCCGATCCGCTTCTTCCTCAACCCGTATCGGGTCATCTCCGACACCTACGGCGTCTTCGTCTACGACCCGGACGCGGGGTTCGCCCGGGGGTTCGCCCCGTCGCTCGACTTCCGCTTCCACGGTTGGCGGAAGGGCGTCATGGTCATGCGGAACAAGGACGGCACGCTGTACTCGTGCTTGACCGGGATCGCCTTCGACGGTCCGAAAAAGGGAGAGCGGCTCAAGCCGGTCCCGACCCTGGCGACGGATTGGGGCGACTGGCTGAAGCGTTACCCCAGAGGGGTCGCCTACAAGATGTTCGAGAAGTATCAGCCCGTCGAGCTGCCGAGCAAGCCTAACGAGGACTCGGTCAAGAGCCGGGGGCCGCTGGACAAGCGGCTGCCCGAGGGTACGGCGGTCCTGGGCGTAGTCGCGGGTAAGACCGGCCGGGCCTACCCGCTGGAGAAGATTGCCAGGGCGGGACTGATCCGCGAGAAGCTCGATGGGGAGCCCTGCGTCGTCCTGTGGCAGGGCCCCACCCGAACGGCGGCAGCGTATCGGCCCATCGCCACGCCTCCGAAGAAGGACAGCGGCAAGCCCCGAACCGTCACGCTGGAGAGAGACGGCAAGGCGGCCGCCGCTCCCTTCACCGACAAGGAAACCGGCTCGCGCTGGGACGTGGCGGGCCGGGCCGTCGAGGGCGAGCTGAAAGGCTGGACGCTGGAGTGGCTGGACGGCACCCAGGTAAAGTGGTTCGCCTGGGCGGCGGAATACCCCGAGACTTCGATCTATCGGGCCAGGGAGTGACCGAACGCCGTTATTCAGAGTAGTTTCCGATCCCTGAGACGGTTCCGTCCTCGCGCCGGAAGGTTTCACTGCCGGAAGGATTGGAAACCGGTGAACGAATCCGAAACCGCGGCGAGATCGTGATGGCTTGCACATGTTCGGCGGACATCTTGTGCAAGTCGGCTTCCAGCCAGGCAACGTCAGCGGCTCGGCCCAACTGGTGGGCGCGCTGCAGCCAGTTCGCCAGCGCCTTGCGCCAGGACGCCGTGGCCGGCAAGGCGAAATCGCGGGTGAGGGCGGCCGCTTCTTCCAGGGCGCGAAGTGCCTCGTCGTGCTTGCTCTGACCGAACAGGCTTTCGGCCAGGTCCATCACCGGATCGCGCAAATCGGGCCGATGCAGGGAACCGTGCTTGCCTACCAGATCAAGATGTTTCCGCAGCAGCTGTTCCGCCTGGGAAAACTCACCCCGCACCAGATTCAGCTTGGCCCGGACAGGAAGGGAGAACGGATTGTCCGGGTCCTTGATCTTGTCAAGCTCGTTGCTGGCAAGTGTCAATTGTCCCTGGGCATGCAGCAGGTGAGCCCGAACCACGCAGTAATGATCCCCAAGCTGGCTGTGGGGTTTTCGCAGTTTGCCGAAGAGCGCGTCCGCTTCCTCCAGGTGATCGGCTGCCAGGGCCAACTCCTCCACATGTACGAACAAGGCGCCAAGATTGACGTGCAAAAGGCATTCGATCAATGCTGGGTCGGTTGGAGTTCCAGTATCCGGATTGATGCCGCCGTTGACATGGTCTGGGTTCCAGGAGGACTATCTTCGGCGGCGAAAACCGGCTGGCGTGACAATCATAGCGATTGTACGGCAGCCGGCCGTTCAATGGAACGGATGCAAGAACTTCTGGCAAAAACGCCACGTACACGAGTATGCTCAAGACGACACTGGGAGACAACGATGACCGTCCAGACGGACTGAAAGTCGGTGATCAGGAGGTTTTTATGAAGCGATCGTTGTCGGCGTTACCCGTCGTTGCTGCCGCTGTTGCTCTGATGCTCGGCCTGGGCGCCAGGCTCCAGGCCGCCGACGAAAAACCCTGCCCGTCACGGATTTAGGGGAAGTGCCAAACGAGGGCAGGAAGGGACGGCGTGTGCTGCTGGCGTGGTGGCGGTGTCGCTTTTTTGTCATCGCTGGGGCAAGCACGGACACGCCAGGGCATTTCCTGGCGACACCGCCAGCATTTTGCCGCCGTTGGCGGTGTGGCGGCCTCCAACGCCTGCGCGAGTGGTACTGCGAAGCCGACGCCAAGACCGGCACGCACCGCCGCCAACTCGATGTCCAGACCTGCTTCTCGCCCCTGCTCCACTGGGTCTTGAGCGATTGGCCTGGCCGCCAGGTGGCCTTGGCCCTGGATGCCACCACTCTGGGGCAACGCTTTACCACCCTGGCCATCAGCGTGCTGTACCGCGGCTGTGCCGTCCCCGTCGCCTGGAAGATCCTGCCCGCGTTGGGCACCAATTCCTGGAAAGACCAGTGGCAGCGGCTGCTGCTGGACTTCTACCGCCAGTTACCCAAGGGCTGGACCGTGATCGTGCTGACCGACCGCGGCCTGTATGCCAAATGGCTCTTCCAGGCCATCCAGAAGCGCGGTTGGCACCCCCTTCATGCGCATCAGCAACAACGGCAGTTTCCGGCCCGACGGCGAGAAGCAACGGCGGCCGCTGTCGTTTGTGCCCCGCGTGGGCACGGCCTGGCAGGGCCAAGGCCAGGCCTTCAAGGATGCTCCCAAACGACTGCGTTGCACCCTGCTGGCCCGCTGGGATGCGGGGTACGCCGATCCGTGGTTGGTGCTGACCGACTTGCCGCCCGAGCAAGCCGAGGTCTGCTGGTACGGGCTGCACCAGCCGCCTGACCGTTCTGCTGACACCAAACCTCCCCCAGTAAGCGACCCCTCTCTCCAGCAGGGAGAGGGAAGACCGATTGACGCGTCTCCTTCCTCAGCGGCCGGTGAACCAGGCCATCTCGGGCATTGGCTCGCCGCCGCTTTGCAGTTCAACGAAGCGCAGGTAATTGAGGAACCGACTGAAGACGACGCCGGCCTCTTCCTTGCGCTGCCGGCCCTTGCGCATCAGTTCCCAGGCCAGCTGATTCGCAGATTTGACCCGGGCCGGATCGACCTGGAGATAGCGGGCAACGCGCTCCAGGCCAAACTGGGCCACGGCCTCACCCATCATCCAGTCGATGCGCTTCTGCATGCCAGCGTCGGGGCGATTGTTGTTCGTGCTGCTGTAGTAATCGCCGCTGCCGGCCTCGATGAAGGCGCAGTAAACGCGGTTAACGTCGGAGCCGCTGGCCACCACCGCCTGCAGCCGGTTGTTGGCCAGCTCGACGTAGGGCGAGGTGGCCACGTCGCGCTTGCCGGAGGGAGCCGGGCTCGGAACCAGCGAGGTGTTTTCAGGGGAAGCGTCAGCCATGAGCAGGCCCTCGGAGTAAAAGACCTGGGGAATAGTGTAGCGACCCGACCCGGCAAGGGAAACGATTCCTGGCAGCGCTGGCCGTTTTAATGCTTGCTCATCTGGTCCCGGCGTGGGATGATGCGGTTGGCTCTGGATGCTCGCCCGAACCGGGAGTAACCTGCGATGAACCGATTGCTCGCGCTGTCTGCTCTTTGGATTGGCCTGGCAAGCCCCCTGTTCGCCGAGGCGCCGACCGCGAAGCAGGTGCAGGAGGCGGTAGCCAAGGCCCTGCCGCTGCTCCAGAAAGGGGCGGTCGGCCACCGCGAGAATCGGACCTGCTTTGGCTGCCACAATCAGACCTTCCCCATCATGGCCCTGACCACGGCCCGGTCGCGTGGCCTGGCGATCGACGAGGAGGAACTCAAGGAGCAGTTGCAGTTCATCGCCGACTTCCTGGACGGCAACCGGGCCAACTATCGGAAGGGACGCGGCCAGGGTGGTCAGGTGGACACGGCCGGCTACGCGCTCTGGACCCTGGAAATGGGCGGCTGGAAACCGGACAAGACCACGAACGCCGTGGCTGAGTATTTGCTCCTGTTCAACAAGGACGTCGATCACTGGCGCACTGGTGCCAATCGGCCGCCATCGGAGGCCAGCCGCTTGACCACGACTTACGTGGCCCTGCGCGGCCTGCAAGCCTTCGGGACGGCCGAGCAGAAGGAGCGGATCGAGAAGCGTTTCCAGACGGTGCGCGGCTGGTTAGCAAAAGCGCCGGTGAAGGACACCGAGGACCGGGTCTTTCGGCTGTGGGCCATGAAGCGTGCGGGCTTTGACGCTGACGAGGTGAAGAAGGCAGCGGAGGCATTGCTCAAGACTCAGCATGCCGACGGCGGCTGGGCCCAGCTGGACAGCATGGAATCGGACGCCTACGCCACCGGCTCCGCGCTGACGGTACTGCACGAGGCTGGTGGACTGGCGACGGACGATCCCCGCTATCAGCGGGGAATCAGCTTCCTTCTGAAATCGCAGAAGCCGGATGGCTCCTGGTACGTCCGCTCGCGCAGCAGGCCGTTCCAGACCTATTTCGAGACCGGCTTCCCGCACGGCAAGGACCAGTTCATCTCGAGCGCCGCCAGCGGCTGGGCCACCACCGCCCTGGCGCTGGCGCTGCCGCCGAAGGCGGCGGGGCCAGGGAAATGACCGACCGCAGGAAGAGCCGTAGGGTGGTCCGAGCGTAGCGAGGCCCACCATCGGGTGTGGTGGTCCGAGCGTAGCGAGGCCCACCCTACTCACTTCCCAATCGCGTACAGCGCCGCGAAGCCGCGGAGGTAGATCCGGCCTCCGGACACGGCGGGGGAGGCGGAAATCTGGTCGGGAAGCCGGTTGACCGCCAGCGGCTCGAACTTCGGGCCGGCCTTGACCACGGTGACGACGCCGTCCCGGGCGGTGCAGTAGATCTTGCCGTCCGCGTACACCGGCGAGGCCCGGTAGCGGGCGCTGTGGATGCGCTCGGCGTAGTGCGGCTTGCCGGTCTGAGCATCCAGGCAGGTCAGGATGCCGCTCTCCCCACACAGGTAGACCAGGCCCTCGTGCAGCAGCGGGGACGGCACGTCCGGCGTGTTCGCCGGCATCCGCCACTGCTCGGCCGTGCTGCCGGCCGTGACCAGCCCCTTGGCGTCGGGTTTGAGGCCGACCACGGGGCCTCTCTTGGCCGAGGGAACGACGATCAGGTCCGGCGTCGCCAGCGGGCTGGCCACGAAGCGGAGCGTCCGGTTGTAGCGGTCCTTGGGGTTGAGGCCGCCCACGCGCCACACCTCACTGCCGTCTTCCAGACTGTGGCCGATCGCGTAGTCGTTGCCGTGCGTGATCAGCAAGGCGTTCTTGCCCTTGCGCCACAAGGTCGCCGAGGCGTAGGAGTGCTCGCACTCGGCCTTGCCATCGCTCTGCCGGGCCACCTTCCAGATTTCCTTGCCCGTCGCTTTGTCCAGGGCGATGACCCAGGCGCCGCCGGAGTGGATCAGCTGCAGGTAGAGCCGCTCGCCGTCCAGCACCGGGGTGGAGTGCATGCCGAACTGAATGCGGAACTTGCCGTAGCGATCCTGCAAGTTGAACTTCCAGATCTCCTTGCCGTTGAAGTCGAAGCAGGCCAGCTCGCCGCTGCCGACGAACGCCCAGACGTGCTTGCCGTCGGTGCAGGCCGAGGCCGAGGCCCCGTTGCCCTCGTCCCCTCGCGCCTTGACGTCGCCTTTGCCGACCTTGCGTTTCCACAGTTCCTTGCCCTCGGTGCTGACGCACAGCAGCACCAGGTCGCCCTGGTCCGCGCTGGTCAGGAAGATCCGATCGCCCCAGACGACCGGCGTGGACCCGCCCATGCCCGGGAGCGGCAGTTTCCAGACGACGTTCTTGGTGCTGCTCCACTCGGTCGGCAGACCCGTTTCCGGACTGACCCCGTCGTGGTTGGGGCCCCGCCATTGCGGCCAGTTCTGCTGGTTTGTGGCCGGGGCGGGGGCCAGCTCCGTCGCCGTTGCGGCCCCTCTCGGAGCAGAAGTGCTGGCCACGGCCAGCAGCAAGAAGCAGACCACGAGAGAACACGTTGCGCGGGATGGTGTCATGGGAGGTCCTTGGTGGTTTCAATCCGCTCCAGGTGGGTGTTGTCAGGAGAGAGGTTTATGATACCTCGCCGGCGCGAACCTGTCCAGAGTCGCATCCGGATCCTTGCAATGAGCCAGCAGGGCAAATAGAATGCTGTACAGCCTCAGAGATTTTCGGGACAGACAAGGGGGACGGATGGCCGGCAGGCGCTTCATCCTGAACGCGGGACGCACCAGCAAGCAGGGCCAGCAGATCAACGTCGGCAAGGATCACGACGAATACCAGGCGATCGTGAACACCCTCACTCATGCATCCCGAGGACATGAAAGAATTGCGGATCGCCGTGGGGGGGACCGTCCGGCTGCGGTCGGAGTACGGCGGCGAGGCAACCTTCAAATGTCAGGAGGGCAAGGTGCCGCGAGGCATGATCTTCGTGCCCTACGGTCCGCCGACCTGCCGGCTCATGGGCAGCGAGACCGATGGCACCGGCATGCCAACGTCCAAGGGCTGGGAGGTGGAGGTCGAGCCGATCGCGGCGAGTGAGTGATTTTTGTGAGGAGACAAGCAATGGAAGCCGCACAACCGCGCGGCGAGGGGCAGCTCGAAAATGCCCCTCATTTTGTCGATGAACCCGTGCCCGGCGACAGCCAGGCCTGGGAAGAGCTGGAGGCGGGCCGGTACATGCCGCGCCGCATCCGGGGCAGTTACCGGGGCCGGGCCCTCGGCTGAGCGTTCGTGATTCCGTCCGGTTCGGACGGCCAGATTAGCCGCTAATGGGGAACAGAGGAATGGAATTGACCGTTGTGAAGAACGCCACCTGCACCTTCTGCGGGTGCGTCTGCGATGACATCGAGCTGCACGCCGACGGCGAGCGCATCACTCACTCCAAGCACGCCTGCATCCTGGGCGCCAGCTGGTTCAAGAACCACACCGCCGAGCGGCTCTATCCCGACGCACTGATCGACGGCCAGCCCGCTCGCGTCGAAGAAGCAGTCCAGGCGGCGGCCGAGATCCTGTACCGGGCCGACATGCCGCTGGTCTACGGACTCAGCAACATCACCTGCGAAGCCCAGCGGGAGTCGGTGGCCCTGGCCGAGCTGATCGGCGGCGTGATCGACAGCCATACCTCGCTTTGACACGGCCCCACGGAGATCGCTGCCCAGTTGGGTGGCAAAGTTTCGTGTACGCTGGGCGAGGTCAAGAACCGGGCCGACCTGATCATTTACTGGGGCGGCAACCCGGCGGAGTGCCATCCCCGGCACTTCACCAAGTACACCCTGACCCAGAAGGGCAAGTTCGTCCCCAACGGCCGCAAGGACCGCACCATGGTCCTGGTGGACATCCGCGAGACGCCCAGCGTCAAGGCCGCGGACATCTTCCTCCAGGTTCGGCCCGCCAAGGACTTCGAGGTCCTCACCATCCTGCGGGCGATGATCAAGGGCCAGCCGGTGGACCCCGCGCTCGTGGCGGAAACCGGCCTGACCATGGAACAATTGCAGGACTTCGCAGACCTCATGAAGGGGTGCCGCTTCGGCGTGCTGTTCTTCGGCATGGGTCTGTCGATGACCCGCGGCAAGCACATGAATTCCGCGGCCCTGCTGACACTGGCGGCGGAGCTGAACGCCTTCACCAAGTTCGTGGCCATGCCGATGCGTGGTCACGGCAACGTCACCGGCGGCGACGTGGTCATGCGCTGGACGACCGGCTACCCGTTCGGCGTCAACCTGTCCCGCGGCTATCCGCGCTTCAACCCGGGGGAGTATTCGACCATCGACCTGCTGATCCGCGGCGACTGCGACGCCGCCCTGGTGCTGGGCGCCGATCCGGGAGCGACGATGCCGCAGCCGGCCATCGACCACCTGGCCCGCATCCCGACGATCGTGCTGGACCCCAAGGTGACGCACACCAGCCGGCTGGCCCGCGTCCACTTCACGACGGCGGTCACCGGCATCAGTGCGCCGGGGACCGTTTACCGGATGGACGAGATCCCGCTGCCGCTGCGCCCGGCCCTGAAATCGCCGTATCCAACCGATGAGGAAGTCATCCGCCGGATTTACAAGGCGGTGGCGGCAAAACCACCGTTTGTTCCGACCCCTGCCGGCTTGCCCGGCAGGTGAAGGAGGTCAGCAGCTAGAGGGAGACAGAGCAATAACCGTTTTCTCTCCCCCTCTAGCTGGTGACCTCCTTCACCTGCCGGGCAAGCCGGCAGGGGTCGAAGACGCAACGACACTAACGAGGCAAGCACGTTGCACGGGAACACCAAGATTCGCATCACCGGCGGCAAGGTCTACGACCCCGCCAACGGCGTCAACGGCGAGGTCCGCGACGTCTGCATCTGCGACGGCCGGATCGTCTCCGAGATCGAGGGCGGCCGGACCATCGACGCCACCGGCATGGTGGTCTTCCCCGGCGGCGTGGACGTTCACACCCACGTCGCGGGCGCCGCTCTGAACTTTGCCCGCGCCATGATCCCGGAGGACCACCGCCGCAACCAGCCGTTTCCCCGCACCCAGATACGGCGCGGCGGCATTGGCGGATCGACGCCGACGACCTTCATCACCGGCTACCTGTACGCGGGGCTGGGCTACACGACCGTCAACGAGGCTGCGGTGCCGATCCTGTCAGCCCGGCACACGCACGAGGAACTGCGCGACACGCCCATCGTCGATAAGTCGTGCTGTATCCTGATGGCCAACAACGAGATCCTGCTGGACCTGCTGGAGGCCGGCGAGCTGGAGCGGGCCCGGCACGTCGACCGCCTGGAACGTCTGGGCGGCCAAGGGGTACGGCGTCAAGGCGGTCAACCCCGGCGGCGTGGCCGCGTGGAAGTGGGGCAAGGACGCCAAGGGCCTGCGTGAGCCGATCCCGGGCTACAGCAAGCTGACGCCGGCGCAAGATCATCTCGGGGCTGGCCCGGATCGTGGACGAGCTGCGGCTTGCCGCACCCGGTGCATCTGCACTGCAACAACCTCGGTGCCCCCGGCAACTTCACGACCACCCTGGAGACGATGAAGCTCCTGGAAGGGCAACCGGGCCCACCTGGCGCATCTGCAGTATCACGCCTACGGCGGCGACGACTGGCCGACGATGCGCTCCGAGTCGGTCCGGATCGCCGAGGAGTTCAACAAGCGTCCGAACCTGACCACCGACGCCGGCGCGGTGCTGTTCGGCGACACCGTCACGATCACCGCGGACGGCCCCTGGCAGCACCTGCTCTACAAGCTGACCGGACGCAAGTGGGGCAACCTCGACGTGGAGAACGAGACCGGCTGCGGCATCGTCCCGTACACCTACAAGGAAAAGAACCTGGTCAACGCCGTGCAGTGGGCGGTCGGCCTGGAGCTGCTCTTGCTCATCAACGATCCGTGGCGGATCTTCCTGACCACCGACCATCCCAACGGAGCGGCGTTCTGGCGTTACCCGGAGATCATCCAGCTGCTCATGGACGCGGAGTTCCGCCGGGAACAGCTCAAAAAGCTGCTGCCCAAGGCGCTGAAGCGGATCGTCCTGCCCGAGCTGAACCGGCAATACACGCTGTACGAGATCGCCATCATCACCTCGGCCGGCCCCGCACGGGCCCTGGGTCTGCCGCAGAAAGGGCACCTCGGCGTCGGGGCCGATGCGGACGTGGCGATCTACAACGACAGCAAGGACGTCGCTCGCATGTTCGCCTATCCGCGCTACGTCCTCAAGGGCGGCGAGGTGGTCATCGAGGAGGGCGAGATCCGCAACGTGGTCGAGGGCAAGGGGCTCCTCGTCCGGCCCAGCTATGACCCGAAGGTCGAGGACTTCATCCGGCCGCTGTTCCAGCAATACTACACGATGTCGTTCGACAACTACCCGGTGGAGATGGAGCGCATCGAACACGCCGGACAGTCCGAACGCCTGCGTCGCCGAGCCGCTCGCAGACCGAGCCAATGAGCAAGACTACCCTCACCCTGAAGGAACGGCCGAGCGTTCCGCTGGAAACCGAGGTACTGACCCCAGACATCCTTGCGCCGCTGGACCATGCCGGGGTGCGGGCGCTGCCGGTGTTCCTGGGCAAACGGCAGCTCCGGCTGGACGATTTCTTCGAGGTCGAGGGCCCAGGCAGCGACGAGCTGGAGATCCACGGCGACCTGGGACGGGTCAAGTGGATCGGCAAGGGCATGACGCGCGGCCGGATCACGGTCAACGGCAACGCGGGGATGCACCTGGGCTCCTCCATGAAGGGTGGCACGATCGAGGTGTCCGGCAACGCCTCGGACTGGGTTGGGGCCGAGATGCGGGGCGGGCTGATCCGAATTCACGGCAACGCGGGCGGCCAGATCGGCTCGGCGTACCGCGGCAGCCTGTCCGGCATGAACGGCGGGACCATCCTGATCGATGGCTCGGCCGGGATCGAAATCGGCATGCGGATGAAGCGCGGCATCATCGCGGTGCGCGGCCGGGTGCGCGACTTCGCCGGCTTGCAGATGAAAGGCGGCACCATCGTGCTGATGGGCGGGGCCGAGGTTCGCACCGGAGCGTGGATGATCCGGGGGACGATCATTTCATTAACGCCAGTCCGGCTCATGCCGACCTTCACCTGCGCCTGTGCGTACAACCCCACGTTCCTGAACCTGTACGCCAGGCATCTCAGTCAGTTGGGGTTTGCCATCCCGACACGGACCCAGGAAGGCGCCTATCGCCGGTACGTGGGCGATAGCAGCGTTCCAGGCAAAGGCGAGATCCTCGTCTGGGAGCCGCACGCGCCCGCGTGAGTTCTCTTCTTACACAGTCGGATCAGCCCACAGGCCGGGGCCTCATCTCGCAGGCCCACGGCTGGTAGACGTTGGCGTAGCTGACGTCCACCAGAGTCACGTTGGCCAGCGTGGTGCGTTCGGTCAATTGCCACACCCCCCGGCCCTCGTGGATGTGCCCGTACACGACTACCTCCGGCTGAATCTCCTGGATGCGCCGCAGCAGATGGGGACAACCGGTGTTGCGCACCTGGCTGCCCCGGCCAGGGACCGCGTCGCCGAAGCCGTGCGGCGGGCCGTGGACGATCAGGATGTCCAGCGGCGCTGGGATCAGGGCCCATTTCTCCTGGAGCAGTTCCGGCGTGCCGTTGAAGGCCCAGTCGTGGAACCACGGCTGCCAGGGCGTGCCCCAGATCCGCAGACCACGATACGTCGCCAGTGAGTCTTGCAGGTAAATCCAGTTCAGATCGCGCGGCACCAGGTGCGGGGCTTGCTGGAAGACGAAGTCGTGATTGCCGGCAATGCCGATCACCTGGCCGACGTGCCGCAGCGAGTCCAGCCAGGCGCGAAAGAGGGTGTTCAGCCACTCGGCCTGGAAAGCAATCCGGTGGTTGCTCACCGGGCAGATGTCGCCGGCGATCAGCAGCAGGTCGCAGGGCGGAATCTCCGGCAGCAAGCCGTGCGTATCGGAGATGGCGACGATCTTCATGGGTCATCCCTCCTCGGAGATCGCAACGTCGAGGAAACGGCGGCGCAGCTCGGGCGTCGGCATCCGGCAATGGTCGGATCGGCCAAACCAGCGATAGCGATTGCGGGCAAACCAATCATAGGCCAGGTCGCGCATCCCTGCCGGCAGCACGATCAGCCAGGAGAGGAGCGGCCAGGGAGGCGACAGGTGCCGGGCAATGCGCAAGGCCGCGGTGGTTTTGACGCAGCTGTGCCGGCCCTCGATCAGGACCACCGAGTCGATCTTCTGCCCGGCCAGGCCATGCTGGGCCAGGAGCCGCTTTCCCAAGGGCGACTGCAACGGGGCGAAACGGAAACGATCTGCCGGGTCGTGGTCGATGATGAAGTTCACGCTGGCATTGCAGAAATTGCAGACCCCGTCGAACAGGATGATCAATGGCTCCTTCACGCGCTGGCCCCATCTTGGCTCAATCTCGATCCGACAGCTCCAGGTCCTCCAGCAGGCTCTGACGGGTTTCCTCGGTCAGCGGTTCGCTCCGGTGCGAGTAGGCGGTCAGGGTGCAAGCACAGAACGCCGGCTGCGAGGGCATGGCCAGCGCACGCTGGCCCGCCGGGTCGAGGACGAACTGGACCCAGTGCGTGGTGCCAATGCAGCGGTCCTCCGGCCGGCAGGTGAACAGGTTGGCCGGGTAACGGTGCTCGCCCAGGTGCAGGCACAGCTGGTTGCCTTGCAGCTCCTGCCACGGGGCCAGCTCCTGCCGCAAGTGCGATTCGTCGCCGACCTCGATCATCATGGCCGCCTGGAGACAGTTGCGCCCGGAAGCAGGCGGTTGTACAGGTCCAGCTCTTGCTGCACCAGGGCCGGCTCGTTCAGCCGGGCGATGCACAGCACCTCCTGAAGCCGGAACCAGAGGGTTTTGCGGTTCTCGAAGATGAGCGTCAAGCGCGGACCGACGCGGACACGCCGGCAGCGGTCGAGATAGCGGCCATGCGCCTCGAAGAACTCCCGGCGGCGCCCCGCGTACTCCTCCAGGGGCAGCAGCTCCTCGATGGCGAGGGGTCGCATGTGACAAACTCCATTCCATTGGCCAATCCCGCCGTGGACTCTCACCCCCGACCCTTCTCCCCGCAGGTTAGCCCGAAGCGCCAGCGAGGGAACAACGGACTCCCTCGCTGGCGCTTTGGGCTAACCTGCGGGGAGAGGGGATGATTGCCGCAGGAGCAGGACAGTGTAAGTGTAGGCCCCGAGCAGGGCCCCGACAATCGGTCCGACCCAGTAGACCAGGTGGTCGGCCAGGGGCAGAAGCTCCTGCCAGTTGGGGAGGGTGAACTGCCAGACCAGCGGGCCCAGCCAGCGGGCCGGGTTAGCACAGCCGCCGGTCAGGTGATAGCCGACCACGATGATTGCCGTTTGCGCCAGCCCCGGCAGCAACCCGCCCAGCCGGGGCGTCCGGGGATCGTACAGGGCCGCGAAGATCGACCAGGCGAGCACGGCGGTCAGCACCATCTCGACCGCGACCCCGGTCAGCAGGCCCCGCAAGGTGACCTCCCGCGAGGCCGTCAGCAGGGCCTTCAGGTGCGGCGTGCCCAGCCGGGCCTCGCGCAGCACGTCGTCAGCAAACAGCAGCCGCAGGACCAGACCCGCCAGGATCGCGCCCAGGAGCTGGCTGGCGATCAGCAGGACGGTCCGCCGGCCATCGAGCCGTTTGAAGACCCAGAGCATCAGCGTCAGGGCCGGATTGAGCCAGCCCTGGGACAGGGGCAAGATCGCGGTGAGCAGCACGGCCAGGGTAAAGCCCTCGGCCAGGGCCACGGCCGACACCTCGGGCCGATAGTCGTCGCTGGGGAGGTAGGAGGCGCAAATCGCACCGGCACCAAACAGGACCAGGACAAAGGTCCCGATCAGTTCAGCCAGGAATCCTCGCAGCCTGTCATCCATGATTCTCGTTCCAGACGCCGTTGAGCGCTTTGAGGAAAAGGACCAGCGCCCGGACGTCGTCCTCCTGCAATCCCAGGTCGAGCACCTGGCGAGGATTGTCCGGCGCCCGCATCTCACGATCGAGAAAGAGGTTCGGCTTGCCGCCTTCCGAATGAAACCGGACCACCCCCTCCAGGGTCGCTTGCTCGCCGGTGTGCAAGTACGGGGCGGTGCGCAGCAGCGAGCGCAGGGTCGGCGTCTTGAAGGCGCCGGCAAGGCTCCGCTCCTTGAGCCCAATGGGCGCGTGTTCCAGCCGGCCCTGACCGTCCTCCAGCCCAGCCACGCCGAGGTTGTGAAAGCCCAGGTCGGTGAACAGCGGCCCGGGATGACACTTCAGGCAGTTGGTGGGCCGATCCGGCGCCTGGTTGTGGAAGAGCCGATAACCCCGGATCAGTTCGCGGGCCAGCGCCGCCGGCGTGGCGTCGGCGCGATCCACTTCCTTGCCCCAGCCAGCTGGAAGCACTTTTTCGTAGTCGCGTGCCTCCAGGATCGCCCCGCCGCGGCGCAGATGTTCCCGCAGGGCCCGGTCGTGCAGCGAATCGCCGCAGAGCAGCGTCCGCAGGTAAACCGCCAGGGCCTTGCCGAGCGCGTCCTGGGTGGGCGGCGTTCCGAAGACCTTCTTGAACTGCTCGTGGAGCGGACGATTGTTGTACAACCGGTGAATCGCCCCACCCCAGGCATGGCGAAACGGTTGCTCGCTGCTGCTTTCCCGCTCATCTTCCAGAGAGCGCTGCACCGCTTCTTCGAGGTAGACGGCCCGCCCATTCCAGAACTGATGCTTGTTCCAGACGCAGTTGAGCAGGGTTGGCGTATCGAAGCCGCCATGCTGCTCGCCGTCGGTGAAGCCGCGATTGGGGTAGTGGCACCCGGCGCAAGAGATCCGCTCCTTGCCGCTCAGATAGTCGCGATTGAAGAACAGTTCCCGACCCAGCTCCCAGCAGGACAGGGTCATCGGATTGCCTGGCGGAACGTTCGGCTGAGGATCAGGCAGGCCCAGAGGCACCTTGATCTTGACCGGCTGGGAGGCCAGTGCCGCGACCAGGACCGGCACCCCGGGGGCTAACACCCCCGGGCTCGCCAGCGGACCGAAGCCGGCCAGGGAGGCGGCACCGTCGGCGCGGAGCAGAGGTGGGAAGTGCCAGAGGCGGTCCGGCAACCGCTCCCACTCCGCACGGGCTGTCTCCGCGGACACAAACTCGATTCGGATGGGCAAAGCGGCTGGCAGGAAGCGCGCATCCTGCCAGGCCAGGGTCGAATCCAGCGGCTCCGGCCTGGTGTCTGGGGCGGCGGGCTTCGTTTTCTTCGGAGGCTGGCGGGGGGGGTAGCGCGTTGCCTGCTGGCAACCGACGAGCAGGGAAAGAAGGAGGGCGAAGAGCGAAGACCCGATTGCCCACGGCCGGCCCAGCATCGCTAACTCCTCGAAGGAAAGGCGAGCGGCGCGGCGTCAGCCCGCCGGTAGCAGCCTTGGACCGGCACCGGCGGGCTCACGCCGCGCCGCTCGCCTTTCCTGAACTCCTCACGTCGTCGTCGCCGGCTTTTTCTTGGCGGCGGCAGCGGCCTCGGCCTGCTGTTTCTGCTCGAAGGCCAGGTCCTGCAACGACTGAGCCACAGCGTTGAGCCGTTCCTGGTTCTTGGCCACGTACTCGGGCGGGCCGCCCTTGTCGGCCACGTGGACGGCAATCGTGGTGGACTCCACCATGTCAATGGCGTCCCAGGGGCACCAGCGCTCGCACAGGCTGCAGCCGATGCACCGCTCCAGGTCAATGTCCACGAAGTACTGAACGCTCGGCTGATCCTCGCCGGGCACCTTGTAGATGCAATCGACCGGGCAGACCTCGATACAGGCCTCGCAGCCGGTGCAGTTGTCGGCCCGGACGACGGCCAGCTCCTTGGGGAGTTTTTTTCGTGCCTTGCCCGCACCCTTGGCCATGGAATCAGTCCTCTCTCTGTAGGTTTGAGGAACGCGTCAACTCTTTTCATGATAGCGGGCCGGATCGGGAATACCAGACGACTGGACGCCGTCGGAAGAGGATTGGACCCGGGCATCCTGCGAAACCGGGATGGATGCGCCATCTGTGCCGAGGCGTTCGGGCTTGGCGGCGACCGACTCGTCGGCGATCGGCCGGGTGGCATCGAAGAACAGCCAGCAAAAGACGGCCACGACGTAGACGAAACCGTAGCTGAACAGGTTGATCTGCCAGCAGAAGCGCAGGGAATCGGCCTTGATCATCGTTTCGCCTACCCAGCCGGGCTGCCAGAGAGTGGGCAGACCTCCCGTTTGCCCGATGGCCGAAGCGATGGTCGCCGCCGGCTTGTCCAGGCTGTAACTCAGAATGAAGCCGGTTACCAGGCCGACCACGGCGCCGCCCAGGTTGCCGATGGTGTTCATGCAGCCGGCCACGATGCCGGAGTACCTCTTGCCAATGTCCAGGCAGCTGGCCCAGGCCGAGCCCATGGTCAGGTCATTCCAGAAGGCGGCCAGGGCCACGGCCAGGACAAAGAGCCAGGGGTTGGTGAGAAAGATGCTCACGAAGAAACAGGCGGCGCAGACACCGTGGCCGATGATCCCGAAGAGACGCCGGCCCCATTTGCGGTTGCCGGTGACGCGGATGAACCAGTCGGTCAGCAGCCCACCGATGAAACAGGCCGCGGCGCCCAGCAAGAGCGGTGCCCCGGCCAGCAAGCTGTACATCCACCAGCTCTGCGACCACTTGGCGCCGGGGTGCAGGCCGCATTGCTTTTCCAGGTAGCCGGGCAGGTAGGTGATGTTGAAGTACCAGCCATAGGCGCCGCAGAAGTACATCACGCACAGCAGCCAGAGGTTGCCGCTGAACAGGAGCTTCCTCCAGGGCACTGCGAAGTGGCTGACCTCCGACGGCCCCTCGTCCCCATGAATCAGTTCGCGCTCCGCCTGGTTGACGGAGGGGTTCTGCTCGGGCCGATCACGGAACCACCACCACCAGGCGATGCACCACAGCACCCCCAGGGAACCGAAGATCCAGAAGGCATGTCGCCAGGCGATGGTCTTCTGCGCCCCATCGCCCGATTCGACCATCAAGGCCAGCACGATGAACGGCGTCACCCCGCCGGCAAAGCGTCCGGCCATCCAGACCGTCCCCTGGGCAAAGCCGCGTTCCTGAAAGGGGAACCAGCTGTGGAAGGCCCGGGCAATGTTGGGATAGGCGCCGGCCTCGCCCATGCCGAACAGGAAGCGGACTGCCAGCATGGCCAGGAAGGCAAAGGCCGGCCAGCCCGCGATGGGATAGATCAGCCCGGTCAGGGCCGTGAAGGCCGACCACCACAGCACAATGCGGATCAGGGTCCGGCGGGCCCCGAACATGTCGCCCAGCCAGCCGCTGGGCACCTCGAAGACGGCATACGCCAGGGCAAAGGCCGAGAACAGCATCCCCTTCTGGTAGTCCTGCAGACCGAATTCTTCCTGAATCCGAGGCGCGACCGTGCCAAAGCAGACACGATCGAGATAGGTGATCATCGACAAAAGGCCGGCAAAGGCGAGGACGCCGTAGCGGACGCGGGTTGGCTCGGTGAGGGAGAGGTTTTTGGTCATGCGTGGCCCTGGTCAGTGATGCGACAGCAGCAGTGCAAGAAATCACTGACCTCCACTGTAGCCGATACGGCGGAACACGCAAGAAAAAAAAGGAGTTGCGTTCAGCGGGGCATGAAGGGCCGGCGCAGCTCCAGGCGGACCCGGCCCAGGGGATCGCCCACGATGGGCACGATGCCGAGATACTGGTCCTGGGCCTGGGGCGGAATGGCGACCTGGCACAGGATCCGGTTGGGATTGCGGGCGTCGTGGACGTTGATGATCTTGTTGCCGGGCAACTGCACCCCCATGCTGATTTCGGTCGGCCGGAGCACCTGGGGCGGATCGCGGCGGGGCACGCCGCCGAAGACGCTGCTCACCTGGATCACGACCGGGACCGGGCATTCATTGCGGATCAGGATGGTCTCGGCCCCGGCCAGCAGGGGGGCCAGCAACAGGACCACGAGCGCCAGCAGGAGCAGACGGACCTGGCCCGGCACGCGCGTTTGGCCAATCATCCGGAAACTCCTTCCGTTGTCCCATCCCTCGAAGGAGGCGCAGACTGGACAGGCGACCAGACCTGTCCGGCGAGTCTTCGCTCAGGAATTGAATGCTCTTCCAGCCCCAGCTTGCGCGGGACGTTTGGAAAAACCTTCTTATTCACCCTATTGTCTGGAGAAGCCGAAAGAAAGGAAAAAACGGACGGATTTTGCGATTTCTCCCCTCACCCCGCTGGTTAGCCCGAAGCGCCAGCGAGGGAACAACGGCCTCCCTCGCTGGCGCTTCGGGCTAACTCACGCCACTTCCTTCTGCTTGGCCGTTTGCAGTCGGAGCCGTGCCTCGAACGACTTGGTTTCCTCGACGGCCAGGAGGATGGCCGGGTCGCTCCAGCGGTTCATGTCGGGTTCATAACCTGCCTTGACTCCCGCCTGCGTGACGTGCTTGACCAGCTCGCCCGGCTTGCACAATCCTTGCCGGGCCAGCTGGCTGTCGTAGGTCGCCAGCCGGTTGTGCAACTCCGTGCCGTTGGCCGGCATCCCGGCGGGTTTCTCCTTGCCTGGGGGTTTGTCCTTCGGGGCGGGCTTTTCCTTGCCGCCCGGTTTGTCTTTCTCAGCCGCCTTCGCCCCATTCTTGGAGGTCTGGCCCGCAATGGCCGGTTTGGGCAGCAGGTGCGCCGGCAAGGTCGGCGGCTTGACGAACTTCTTCTTCTGCGGGTCGAAGTCGGCCCACATCTCGCCGACGCGGTAGAGATACCGGCCGATGCCGAACTTGACCGCCGCACGCTTGAGGGCATCGCTGACCGCGGCCTTGCGCCGGTCGCCCTCGTCGGGCTGCTCGCTGGGAGCCCCCACGTCCACCTTGGTGATCCACTCGTCCCCCACGCGCAGTCGGAGCCGGCAGACCACGGAGCCATCAGGCAAGAACTCATAATCGTCCTGCCAGCCCAGCATGCCCATCACCTCGTCGAGCCGATCCTGGATCGCCCGAGCATCGACGTACACCAGCGCCATCGCCCGGTTCCCTGCCACTTTGCCCGGCTTGAAGCGCACCGCCGTGCTGTCGAAGGGTGCCGCCAGCGCTTCCGCCAGGGCGACGATGGTAGCGTCGCTCGGCCTGGTCTGTGGGGTTGTCTTCTCTTTCTCGGTCATTGCTGTTCTCCTCGTTGAATTGTGAGGATTGGTCAAACTATAATCTTGTTCAGTATACAAATGAACATGATTGCTGTCCAGCGCAGCAGGGATGAAGCACACAAGCCCGAAGCGCCAGCGCCGGGATTGTCCCGGCGCTGGCGCTTCGGGCTTGTGTGAGCGCCGGAGCGTGATTTGGCCCGCTCAGATCACTTCGCGGAGCGGAGGGTGATCGACCAGGTGGGATGGCCTGCCGGTCGGATCGAGGATGGTCGTGGTGGCGGGATCGAGACCCAGGTTGCGGTAGAGGGTGGCGAAGACTTCCCCGAACTGGACTGGACGATCCTTGGCGTGTTCGCCGAGGCGGTTGGTAGAGCCGATGACCTGCCCGGTGCGCATGCCGCCGCCGGCCATGAAGGCGCAGCTGACCTGCGGCCAGTGATCGCGGCCGGCCCCGTTGTTGATGCGCGGCGTCCGGCCGAACTCGCCCCAGGCGATGACGGTGACGTCGTCGAGCATGCCGCGGACTTCGAGGTCGTCGATGAGGGCGCTGAGACACTGATCGAGCTTGGCGCCGTGATCGCGCACCAGGTCGAAGTTCTTGCCGTGGCTGTCCCAGCGGCCGAAGGACAGCGAAACCACGCGGACGCCGGCCTCGACCAGCCGGCGCGCCATGAGCAGCTGATCGTTGCAGGTGGGAGCGCCGTCGAACTGGAACTTGTACGGCTTGCCGTCGCCGTAGCGTTCACGGACCTTGTCGCTTTCCCGGCTCAGGTCGAGGGCCTCGAGCAGCTTGCTGGAGGTCAGCACGCCGAGGGCCCGCTCCTGCACGTTGTCGATGGTGCGAAGCGCATCGCTGCCATCGACCTCGGAGCGGAGGGTCTCGAAAGCACGAATGAGCTTCTTGCGGTTGCGGAGCTGATCGTGGGTCATGCCGCGCAGGGTGAGGTTCTCCATGCCGGGCCCATCCGGCTTGAAGGCGGCGTGGGTAGCGCCGAGGAAGCCGGGTCGGCCGCAGTCGGACCAGGGAACGTGCTTGGTGCGCTCGGCCAGGCCAACGAAGGGCGGCACGGACGGATCGACCGGACCCTGGACGCGGGAGGCGACGGCGCCAATGCTGGGCCGGCCGCCCATGGCCGCCATCGACTCGCTGCTCCAGCCGCTCATGCACTGGATGGCGTCATGGCCGCCGCGGGCTCCGACGATGGAGCGGATGACGACACACTTGTCCATGCGGGCGGCCAGCTGCGGAAAGACCTCGCAGATCTGGATGCCAGGGACGTTGGTGCTGATCGGCTTGAACTCGCCGCGAATCTCGGCCGGGGCGTCCATCTTGAGGTCCCACATATCCTGATGTGGGGGCCCACCACCGAGAAAGACGTTGATGATGGCCTTGTGCTGCGACGCCTTGCCGGCAGCGGCATTTGCCTCTGCGCGGAAGATGTCGGTCAAGGTCAGGCTGGCGGCGCCGAAGGTGAGAGCGCCGATTTGCAGGAAGCCGCGGCGGGTGACGCCGTCGCACAACTGCGTTTTCGGACCAGGAATGGTTAACATGCGGACAGGTCCTTTCCAAGGCGGGAAGTCAGGCAGGGTCCCGAGGGTAGCCGAGCGATGGTCCGCAGGCGCGGAATCCCCCCAATCGCTCATTCTGGTAAGGCTAAAGCCGGGCCTGCTTCGTGTCAAGCAAGAAGTGGGAAAATCGTGCAGGCGGGCAAGAAGCGAAGTTCGCAACGGCCCGTTGGCCGCCTTTGCCGTGCCCGCGATTGCCCTTGACGGGCTGGGGACGACAGCCTAGATTCCATCTATCGGGCGCTTAGCTCAGTTGGCTAGAGCACCAGCTCGACACGCTGGGGGTCACTGGTTCAAGTCCAGTAGCGCCCACTCAACATAAGATCAAAAACGACACCGAGTTGCATACCTTCCGATGGTCGGAAGTGCGGTACTGAAAGCCTCGAATAATTCGGAAGTCTTCCGAATTACGAAAGGGTGTGCCGCATGGCCCGTCGTCGGAAGGGGGAACTTCCCCGCTATCGTCTCCACAAACAGTCCGGTCAGGCCGTCGTCTCGCTGCCACTCGGCGGCGGGAAGTACCGGGATTTCCTGCTCGGTCCCTTCGACTCCGAAGAAAGCAAGCGGGAGTACACTCGTGTCATCAACGAGTGGTTAGCAGCCGGGATGCTTGCCCCGCCCACGGCAGCCGGTGGCCGGTGTCCGGACCTATCTGTAGCCGAGGTCTGCGTGCGTTTCTGCAAACACGCCGAGGTTTACTACCGGCTGGTTGATGGATCGCCTTCCGGGGAGCAGGACAACTACAAGTACGCCCAGGCTCCCCTCATCGACCTCTACGGCCTCACCCCGGCATCCGAGTTCGGCCCGTTGAAGCTCAAGGCCGTCCGCCAGAAGATGATCGATGCCCACCGCTACCTCGTCCGCTTTGCCGCCGATTCGGTGACGTGGGAAAAGTGGTTGCCGGAGAGCCGCATCCGCAACCGGGCGGGGCACGCCGACCAGTGGGAGGCCGAGCGGAAGGGCGAATGGAGGCCCGTCGAGCTTCTTAAAAAGAAGAAAGCGATCTCCCGGAAGGAGATCAACCGCAGGATCGACCTCATCAAGCGGATGTTCAAGTGGGCCGTCTCCGAGGAACTGGTCCCGCCTTCTGTGTACCAGGCGCTCATGACGGTGCGGGGGCTACGTCGGGGCCACCCAGGGACTTACGAAAGGCCCAAGGTCAGGCCGGTGCCCCAGCAGAATGTCGAGGCTGTGCTGCCCTTCCTCTGCCCCCAGGTGGCTGCGATGGTCCGGCTCCAGCCGTTGGTCGGCGCACGGGAGACGGAAATCTGCCTCATGCGGGGCCGGGACATCGACCGCAGCGGCCCCGTCTGGTGGTATAAGATTGACCCCAACGAAGACGCCCGTCACGGGCAACCGGCCAACCTCCACAAGACCGCCCACGTCGAGGAGGCGGACGGCTCGGCGTCGGTTAAGGTGCTGCCCATCGGCCCGAAGGCCCAAGCGATCCTGAAGGAATGGCTCCGGGACAATGAGGATGAATTCCTGTTCCAGCCACGAGAGGCACGCCAGAAGAAGTACGATGAGCGACGGAAGCGACGGAAGACCCCACTGTGGCCATCGCACGCCGCACATCAGGCCAGGAAGAAGAAGGCCAAGCCGAAACGAATTCCACGGGACCATTACGACCGGCACAGCTACGCCCGTGCCATTGCACGGGCTTGTGAGAAGGCCGAGGTTCCGCACTGGCACCCCCATCAGTTGAAGCACGTCTGCGGGACGGATGTACGCAAGAAGTATGGCGTTGAGGCAGCACGGGCTTACCTGGGCCACACGAAGTTGTCCACCGCCGAAATCTACGCCGAGAAGGACATGGAGTTGGTGGAGAGGATCGCCTTGGAGATAGGGTAATCATCGGTAGGACGAAAATGACAAGGATGGCCACGGTGCGGTTGCCTCACAATCAGGCCAGCAGCCTCACCGTGGCGCTCAAGGAGCGAGGGTCGGAATGCGCTGAAACTCATGTACGAGGCTGCGACTCGCCTTGGCTGGGTGGGCGGTTGCTCTTCTTCCAGATTGCCTTCCACTCCTCCACAGCCCTTTCAGCGGCGCTCTTGCGCTGGCGGGGAGTTCGGATCACGGGAGGGCTGAATTCCTCCGGCTCATGAGCCTCGCTCAATGCCTGGATGAACTCCTGCAACCAGCGCCGGGTAGTGAGCCGGTGCCCTCCGATCAAGACGGATCGCAGCCGGACGTTGCGAAGCCCCTTCATACACCACCGCCGGATCGTATTGACGTAGAGCCGCTTGCCGGGCTTCCTGCCGGGAAGCAGGGCTGCTGCCTCGGTCAAGGTCAAGCCTTCTTTCTCGATCAGGTCCAGTTCTTCTTCTGACAAGGCCCCTTTCCGGCCTCTGCTGACCAGGAACTCCATCTCATCGCCCGCTCGGAGCCTGTACTCGGCAGCGACCGCCGAACCGCCGATGAATGCCTCGGCATCACCGGGGATGGAAAAGACAGTCGCCAGGCCACGCTGAACCGATGCGACTGACTTACCTGCGAGGTTTTCAAAATAAAAATCATTCGGGCCGTGGGTGATACGGCAGGTGGGTGGAGGCTGATGCCTGCCATCGCCTGCAACAGCTTTCTTGAGCGGCGGAGTCAAAAGCATGGGAAGCATCCTCATTCGTCCTTTCTCACGGAAAGCGGATGGTGGATTCGATCTCGTTCCCCCAGGATTCCCAGCCAGACCGAAGGCGGCGGGCGAAAAGTTCCAGGTAGGGACCGGGGCTTTGCTCCTCGATCAACTGGTAGAAGAACTCAGGCTTTTCGCTGTGCGACAGCCGAGGCAGCAGGAAGGCCGTGGACACCGCCGGTCCCAGGAGCCGCTGGCTGCCCCGGACGCCGAAGACGATGTGTTCCGTGGCCGACCGATACCAGTAACCCGTCCTCGTCGAGACTTCTGGCCGGTCGTGCTTGACCTTAACCCAGGTAAGGATCGTCTTCGGCTCGAAGCTCCAGGGACGGGCCACGTCGTGTGCCTCGACCATGAAGGCGTTCGTGGTCCACAGGTAAAGGTGGGCGTCGGCGGCAGCGAGTCCTCAATTTGAAACGCCGTCCTGAAACGCCGTCCGGATCGTCAAGCTGTATACCGACCGGCTGCAATCAGTGCCCGGGTATCCACCTTATAATTGTTGGGATAAAAACACGGATTCTCGCTAAAGTAGTCCGATTCCGAATCCAACTCCACCTTGCGCCCGATCTCTTTCAGATCGAAAGCCTGAATTTGTTGCCACACTTCCGACCAGCGCTTGGTTGCTGCCTTCGGAGTGCCGAAAATCACCCAATGCCGGTAACTGTTCCAATCGTGTCGTTCCTTTTCGTCCTGGCGCAGCCGGTACGCCACGTACACCCACCGAGGAGGCAATCCGTTTTGCAAGCCGAGGCCAACGTGCGCCGGCAATTCCTTCAGGAACTCATCCCACAAATTGCGCTGACGGATGTAACGCAGCGCCACCTGTCCCAGGTCTTCCCCGCCATCCTGGAGGAAATCCGACAGGATCTTCCCCCAGACCAACGGGTCTTTGTCCTCTTTGCCCAGTTCCAGCAACGTCATCAACTGTCGTCTGTCCAACATTGCTCGCCCCCGAAAACAAATGAAAATCTCGACGCATGCTCATTCTACTGAGGGAGCTTAGCCCAGTACTGGCGCGACGAGCAGCAACGGACGCAGCAAGAGCCAGCCCGGCCAGGCCGGCCCCTGGACTACACCTGGAGGGTTGAACTCACCCAGGCCGATGCGAACAGGGCAGCCGAACAATGCAAGGTGTGTGCGGACCGCAAAGAGCAGGCCCGGCAGGCGGTGCGTGGCCTGGCTGACGAGTACCATCCGTTCGACCCCAAGACGGGTGTGCCGGTCACGGCAGCGCAAGTCGAGAAGCGTCTGGGACAACGTCTGGCCACTGCGGAGCAACTGAGCCAGGCCGCAGGTCTGGGAACCAAAGTGCAAGAGGCGCTGGACCAGGCAAGGATTTGGCTGGTGACGCTGGTCGCGAGCCTGTCCTGGTTCTGGAGTGTGGCGCGGCAGCGGCTGGAGCGTCTGCACTTGTCGGCGGAGGCCGAGAAGCAAGTGTACGAGAAACTGTTGCCGGGTCTTTACTGGCAACAGATGGCGCGGCGGGGCCGGACACCAGAAGATCGTCGGCGGCAACAGAGTCTGGGAGAGCGCCTGTGGCAAGAAGCCTGGGCGTCGGCAGCCTTGGGGCAATTGGAGCAAGCCCAACGGCAAGAAGTGGAACGAGTGGGCCGGGAAGTGGTTGGGCTGTTTCAGAGATCGAGTTCGTGCGTGGAGGGTCGCAATGGACGCCTGGCGTTGTTCCAGCACGGTCACAGTCGGCTGAGTGAAGGGAAGCTGAAGGCTCTGACGGCGGTGCATAATTACGTAACGCGGCGCGAGGACGGAACGACGGCAGCGGAGCGGTTCTTCGGCAAGAAACAGCGAGAGGCGCTGGGTTGGCTGTTGGAGCAGATGCCCGATCTGCCCTGACCGGCTGCCCGACGGCCTCAGAAGGGTTCTCACCAGGCTCCGCAAACCTCATAGCCTTGGCCGGAACGACGATCACAGCCACCCAAGTGGAAACAATCCCGAAGGAAATCACTCCCTCCATCAGGGAGTTAGCGAAGGAATTGGGGACGGGCGAACCCGTGTGGGTGTCCGTCAAACCGTTTGCCTATGCGCAACCCGGAAGGTGTTACCCGAATGTCGCCGCTTATGTTGAAGCCTTTGGCGGAGAAGCCAGGGAGGGCTGGCTTGTGTGGGAGGACGATTGCGGGCGTTGGCTTAAGGCAATCCATCATGCCGTCTGGCGGAGTCCGGACGGGCGGTTGCTTGACATCACGCCGCATGCGGACGGGGAGCAGACGATTGTATTCTGTCCCGGCGGCAAGGTGAAATGGGACGGGCAGCATCCCGTTGCCGGCGTGTATAAGCCCTTGCTCAAAGTCAATTGGATTCGGCGGTTGTGCGAAGTCGCCCGGGAATACGATCTGTGGATGGAACGCAACACTACTGCCGACGAATGCGCAAAACCGGACATGCGGTTTCTGTATCTGTTGCACGAACTGAGAAAACTCCTGTTGTTGGCGGAACGCAACCGAAAGGAGCGTCGCAATGAGGCCGACTGATCACAAGAAATGGCAACGGGGGGCGAAAGCCAATCTGGGGATTGCCCCGCCGGGTAAGCCCACCGCTCCCGAAACGGACAAGGAAGCAAAGCGGGCGCAGAAGAAAGCCGAACGCAAGAACAAGAAGAAAGGACGCCGGAAGTGATCTTCCGCTACCCGGGGGTAAGGCGAAACTGGCTGCCGCCATCATGAACCTTGCCCCCCTTTCGGGGAGTACCAGGAGCCCTTCGGCGGCGGCGGTGCGATCTTTTTGGGGATGCCTCAAGGGATACTCCGTTGGATCGACGACGCCGACGAAGGGCTTATCTCCGTTTACCTTGCCCGAGGACTTCATCGCATCATGCAGGCCCTAGTAGGAAAAGTTACATCCGCTGCGGGCATCACGGTGGTTGCTCCAGTCTACCGACACCGTGGCCACGTCCCGGCCGGCAGCGGGGCACGCCCTTCTTGAGCAGGCTCAAGGCCAAGGCGATGCTGTCCTCCAGGAACCAGTCGTACCAGTCCAGGTCATGGATGGTGGTTGTGTTCGGCCGGCGGTCCTTGTCAACTATGGGTAATGCTCTCATACCCACTCTTGCACCCGGAGAGGATGAGCGTTCGGGATTTCCTGGTTTTTTTTCAGAAACAGGAAGTCTCAGCGAAGTCTCACAGCAAGTGCCGTCGGCAGGCGTGGAGCGGCCCCTATATATAAAGACTCCCCGCTCCGAACCCGCCAGCTATCACGGAACCGGCCTTTCGGAAGCGTGATACTTGAGACTTTCCACAAATCTTTGCTTTTTTCCGAACGCTCGCCCCCGTCGGGTGCAAGAGTGATAGACAACACGATTCACACTCTTGACGGAGAACACAGATGACTCACGAAATCGAGAGCATGGCCTACTTTGGGCAACGCCCCTGGCACCGCCTTGGCACCGAACTGGAGGAAACCGACCTCTACGACTGGCCCATCGCCAGCAAGAACCTACATTCCGCGAATGGGTTGAGGGCATTTCCAGTGAATTATCCTGAACCAAAGAAGATCAAGGAAGTCCGTAGGGTGCGCCAGCGACGCCCAGCAGCCGGAGTACCTCCTGTGCCGCTTGTGGTAGCTCATCGTGGAAGCGACGCAACTCCTGCCTCTGCTCATCCAACAAACGGTGCCGCCGATGCCCCTCCAACCTCCCAAACACCACAGCCGCCGTCGGCGCTTCGCTCGGCCGACCTTCCGGGTACAACGCCAGACTGCTCCAGCCACGCGCCGCCATTTGCCCGCGTACCTCCCGCTCCAACAACGCCTGCACCAACTCCACCACGAAGTACAGCCACAGCAGGCTGTCCACCCGACCCACGTTTTTCAGCAACACCGGCGCCACCCCAAACACACTCTTGAGCTGCTCGTGACGCTTCTCCACGAACGGTTGGTATTTGTACTTGCCCAAGGCATCTTCCAAGCTCAGCGTCTCATCGTTGCTCAGCAGCGGGAACAGACCGTCACAGCGGGCCGCACGCCGCAACGCCTCCGCATCCTCCTCCAAGCGGATGCGATACCGAATCGTCTGCACCGAGCGGTACTCCGTGTCGGGTCCGGGTCGGCCGGGGCCGACTTGCTGATACGACTGCTTCACTTCCTGCTCCAGGACCAAGCGCAGCAGTCCCTCGACTTGTTCCTCCGCCACGATGCGTGCGGCGGCCGTGCGTGCTTCGCTGGCCGTGCGCCACTGCCGCCGCCGACCCGGCGCCTGCAGACCGTCCAGCCGGGCGCAGGTACGCTCCAGACGCTGCTGCCGCACCTGCCGGTCTTGTTCCTCCTTTTGCGAGCTGTGATACCACAGCACCCGGTAGCCTTCCGAGCTGCGGCGTGGACTCTCCACGCCCCGGTAGACCACGTCCTCTCCAGCGGCACGGCGTGGATGGGGCTCGCGATGCACTTCACGCCACTCCACCGGGTGCGTCTGCAGGTAGTCGCGGAACCAACCATCCTCCGCCCGGGTGCGCGGCATGACCGTGAGAAAACGTCCGTGCCGCCCGGCGATGTAGCTCATGTTGTCGCGGCTGCACAGCTTACTGTCGGCCACGTACAGGAAGTTACTGTGGCCGATGATCTGTCGCAGAAACGCCCAGGTGTCCTGGTGGACCTGGTCGTCGCTGGTGTTGCCATCGTAGGTCTTGCAATGGACCGGCACCGCGCCGTCGGCTGTGATGGTGATGCTGTAGAGCAGTTGTTTCAGATCCGGCCGATGGTCTTTGTTGTAGCCGAAGGTGATGCGTGGCGGCCGGTCGGCTTGCTCGGCAGGGGGTTGCTCGGCATAGTCACCACAGAAGGTGACGGTGGTCGTGTCCTGGGTAAGCGTCCGCCGAACCGCAGGCAGGGATGGGAAGACGGAGGAGACGTTCGGGATGCACCAAGAGCTTGCCCAGGCATGACGGTGCTGGTGGGCAGCCGCGCGGTCCAACGGTTCGCCGGGACGAACTCCGGACGGGCAGCGGCGGACGTGTCCTTCTTGGCTTGGCGGGCAGGGCGGCCTGGACCGCGGCACGCTCAGCCGCTGTCCACGACCGCTTCGCTGGCGCACCGTTGCGCCGCCGCCCAGCGGTCCGGCAGCAGTTCTGGCAGTTGCTCCGCTGCACAGCTCGGCAAACGCTGCAGCACGTCACGCAAGTAGCGCCACGGCTCGATCCCCAGACGCTTGCACGTCTGCACCAGGCTGTACAGCACCGCTGCCGTCTCCCCGCCGCCATCGCTGCCAAAGAACAAGTAGTTCTTACGGCCAACCGCCACCGCGCGGAGGCGCCTTCCGCCGCGTTGTTGTCAATCGCCAAATACCCTTGGGTCGTATAACGCTCCAGGGCCTGCCATTGGTTCAAGGCATAAGTGATGGCTTCGCCCATTGGACTCTTCGGCAGCACTCCGCCTCGTTCTTGCTCCAACCATTGTCTTAGCGACGTCAGCAGTGGCACACTCTCTTCCTGACGCAACCGCTGCCGCAGCTGCCAACTCTCTGCCAACGACAACCCCGCATCCTCACTCTGCTGGGTCGCTTTCTTCTCCACGGCATACAACTGGCGAATCACTCCTAACACGTAGGACGCCCGCGCCGCGTCTGTCGTCTGCGCCTCGAAGAACTTCCGCCGCACGTGCGCCCAACAACCGACTTCCACGATCTTGCCGCCGGCATACAGTTGGTCGTAGCCGCTGTAAGCATCGGCTTGCAAGAAGCCCTGGTAGCCTTTCAGGAAGTCCCCCGGCCGTTCTTGCTTGCGATCGGGACTGTAATCATAGACGGTGTAGGGATGGTCCGTGTCGCCCAGGTAGACCCAGACACGACCCTGATGGCTGGCACGCACGCCACGGCTCTGGACTGTCACTGGAGTGTCATCGCTCCCGATCACCTGAGACTTCTTGATGTCGCTGTGCAGCAACTCATAGAGCGGCCGCACCAGGTCAGCCGACTGCTTCAGCCAGTCGCACAGCGTGCTGCGTTTCAGCGGCACTCCCTGCCGCGCGAAGATCTGTTCTTGCCGATACAGCGGCAGGTGATCGCCAAACTTGCTGAGGATGACGTGAGCCAGCAGCCCGGGCGCCGCCAGGCAGCGTGGCACTCCCTCCAGCGGCAGGGGTGCCGTGCTCAGCGTCACGACAAGCACGACGCCGGGCTGGAACAAAACGGGGTCCGCTGTTGCAGTGGCCCCAGCAGTGGTTGCTGCCGTCGGGCCGGACCCCGCGGCGGCCGGCTCAGACACCGTGGCCGGTGGCGGCTCGCTTTGCTCGGACAGCTGCCGGCGCCGTTGCTCACAGCCAACACACGCATACTTCAGGCGGACGTTTTCGATGACAAAGATCGACTGCGGCACGCAATCGTATTGCTCGCTGACTTCTTCGCCAATGACCACGCGGGGCAGACCACAGCAACTGCAGCAACGCTCCGCTTCCGTTAGCTCATGCAGCCGACGCTGCCGAGGCAAGTGTTGGGGAGGCCGCTGCCGGCCGTGCTTGTGGCGCCGCTTGGCTTTGGCTGGTTTGCTCTCGTCTGGTCCTGTTGGACCGTCTCCGTTGGCTGCCGCCGCATCCGGTTGCGTAAACAGAGACAATTGGCTGGGGTCGAATCGTTCGCTGCGTGGACCATAGAGACGACGCAGCAGCTGGTCCAGGCGGACTTGGATTTGGCTCAGCTCCCGCTGGCGTGCCGCCAGGGCTCCGAGCAACTCCTCGATCATCCGTTTGAGGACGGCGGGATCGTCAGGCAAGTGCTGGACGTCTAAAGCCGCGGTTGTGGTGGTCGTGGCAGTACTCATACTTAGACATCATAGCAGCCGGCGACGTGTTTTTCGTCGCCATTTGGAAAACAGCTTGCAACTTAAGTGTGCTGAAGACAATCTGTAGCAATCAGGGAAAGTGAGCCACTGCTTGCTGGTCGGCGAATGAGTTGGTCTGAAGTGCTGAGGGCCTCCCGCAGGAGGCCCTCCTGAGAGAAAAGTGGACTTAGAGCGTCGTTGCCGGCCGCTGGTAGCGGTGACGGCGTTCGACCTTTTCCAACACGACCCCGTCTAACAGCATGGTCAGCTCGGCAGCGCGGACCTCCAGTTGTCCAGTCTGCCCAGTTGGTGCGGTCGGAAAACGAAAGACGCCTTCTTCCAACCGCTTGTACCAGATGGCATAGCCGTCTTGCTGCCAGCTGAGGATCTTGAGGCGGTCGCCGCGTCGATTGCGAAAGACGAACCAGTCACCGGAGAGGGGATCGTCGCCCAGCCCCTGGCTGACCAGGGCCGCCAGCCCGTCAAACGATTTGCGGCAATCGACGGCGGCCAGGCAGAGAAAAATGCGTCCGGGTGGTGTCAGGGGGAGCATGGCCTCTCCTCCAGGACAGCCAGCAGAGTACGCAAGGAGGCGGCATCGAAGCCTGGCCCAACGAACAGGCGTCGGCCGTTGCCCAGGACGACTTCGAGGCTCGGCGTGGCGGCGGTAGGTTCGGGGGTGACGTGCAGGGGGACGAAGGTAACAGGGTCTGAGGCCGGGTGCTGGCAGGCGTCGGTGTCGCGTTGGGCCAACGTTCGCCGCCAGCAATAAAAGGACGCCTCGGCCAGCTGGTGGCGGCGGCAGTAGGCGCGGATGGACAGACCACTGACGAGCCAACGTTCGAGGTGGGAGCGCCAGAAACGCTCCTTGTCCGGATCACGAGATCGACCGGCAGACATACGAGATACCTCCAGAGCATGGGTCGGGCGAAACATGCTCGGAGCATACCCGGTGCTGCAACAGTGGTTTTTACCGGACGCTTACGCACTTCCTCCAGGGGGAGGCGACCGTGACTCTCGGCGACGACCAGCACGAGGCGAAGGCCGGCACCTGGGTCCACATGCCTGCCGGCCTGCGTCACAGCATCCAGGCGAAGACGCCGGTGGTGATGCTGTTGCTGCTCTTGAAATGACAGCGAAGGAGATCAACGTGCAACTCAAGACGGTCAAGATTGAGAAGCCCGACGCCACCAACTTCATCCTCGGCCAGACTCATTTCATCAAGTCGGTCGAGGACATCCACGAGGCTCTGGTCGGAGCCGTGCCCGGCATCCAGTTCGGTCTGGCCTTCTGCGAGGCGTCCGGCAAGTGCCTCGTGCGCTGGTCCGGCACCGACCACCTGCCCATGACCGAACTGGCAAAGAAGAACGCTGCCGCCATCGGAGCGGGTCACTCCTTCATCATCTTCCTGGGCGACGGTTTCTACCCGCTGAACGTGCTGAACACGCTGAAGATGGTGCCTGAAGTGTGCCGCATCTTCTGCGCCACGGCCAACCCCACGGAGGTCGTCCTGGCCGAGACGGAGCAGGGGCGGGGCATCCTGGGCGTGGTGGACGGGTTCTCTCCGAAGGGCGTCGAGGACGAGGGCGAGATCCGATGGCGCAAGGACTTCCTGCGGCAGATCGGCTACAAGCTGTGAGCCGCCCAGAGGAGTGAAGCGTGCCTACCGCCGACAACCCGGACCAGAAACTGGAACGGCTCAACCGACGCCGCCTGGCTCTCACTTTGGTGGCCTTGCCGGTGTATTTTGCCTTGTTCATGTTCTTACCAGCCGGAACGTGGACCTGGACGAAGGGCTGGCTCTTCATCGTGGTGTTCCTCGGCACTTTGGCAGTCGTCGCCTTCTACCTCTGGCGTGTGAATCCCGAAGTGGTGGTTGCCAGGACTGGCTTTCACGAGGGAACCAAACCCTGGGATAAAATCCTGCTGTGGTTCTTCTTACCTGCTGTGTACGCCATCGTTCCAGTAGCGGCACTGGACGACGGGCGGTTTCACTGGTTTCCGGTGCCCTGGTGGGTCTGTGGCGTCGGTTACATTCTGTTCCTTGCCGGAATGGGGATCGTGACTTGGGCGGAAGCCGTGAACAAGTTCTTCGAGGTAACGGTGCGCATTCAAACGGAACGAGGTCACAAGGTCATCGATACCGGCCCCTACGCCATCGTGCGTCACCCAGGTTACGTCGGCGGCATTCTCTTTTCCGTGGGCATCGCCTTGTGCCTGGGGTCGTTGTGGGCGTTGATTCCTGCGGGTCTGGCATCTGCCTTGCTGATTCTTCGGACCCAATGGGAAGACCAGACGTTACAGGCCGAGTTGGCGGGATACAAGGAGTTCACCCAGCGGTTTCGCTACAAGTTGATACCGGGTGTGTGGTGATCGGCGGCACCAAGAACCTTGAACCGAGCCAGCGCAGGCCGCTTCACCGGGGATTGTGATGGAAATGTGGAAGCATCTCCGGGGCATCAGGCACGCCGCCGTCCGAGCCGGAGGATGACGATGAGCGCCGTCCAGGCGATGAGGATGCCTGCCACCATGACAGCGGTGGACCAGGCGGGATCACCCCCCAGGAGCAGGAGGACAGCCGGTGGCACGACAACACCAATTTCCACCACGGCTGCCACCAGCAACAGGCCCCACCACCAGCCGATGCGTGGCGTGTCACCCGAGATTTCCCTGCGTTCCATCGCCATCATTCAATTCCTCGCTCTCGCATTGTCGCCACCAGCCTTGAGTGAACGTCCCTGGTCGCTTGTTGAGTGCGTCTCTCGTCAGGCATTGCCCACTCCTGACGAAGACCTGGGCTGAATTGGCGGCAGTTTGTCAATAGGGATGTTGAGGCCCTGAAAAGTAATTTGACCAGCGCAGGTCGCACCCAGCGCCATTCCGATAAGGGCAAAGGAGCGCCAGTCGCCCGTGAGGATGTAACCCATCGTGCAGCTACCGAACATCGTGGCCGAAATGACTGTGATCCAGACGAGGATGAGCCGGTGCCACCGAACCACCCTCTTACCACCCTGATTCACGAATGGCAGGAAACCCATCGCAGGGCCCTCCAATCAGGAGCCTTGCCTTGCTGCTCGATCTCAAAGATGTCTTCCGGCAGTGCCAGGGGGTTGAGCTTGCCCCAGCAGTTTCTCCCGTGGATCGCCCCCCTCCTCCCGGCCCAATCGTGTCTGCCTGGGCTCCGAGTTCGTACCCCTGAGAAGGATAGCCCCAATCAAGCGATCCAAACAAACCCCGGTGAGCGCTCCCCCGAAGGTTCCCAGGAACCCGCCGACAAGGAAACCGAACACTGCCCAGAGTCCGTTCACCAGTGCGGAGTTCGGGCCTTGCACGCTGAACAAGAAAGGCAGCGCCAGCGCCCCAAGCACCGAAACCACGGCTCCCCCGACCACCGACCCGACTGCCATCCCTCTGTCAACCTTCCGTCTCGTTGGGTGCCCTTGCCCATCTTTTCTTTGTCCCAGGAGCCAGCCGGCGAAACCTCCCAGACAAGCTCCGTAAACGAAGCCATCCACTCCACCGAGAACAGGATGCTTCTGGCTCATCTCCCAAGGTGGGGGGAAATCGAGCAAGCCGCCCACAGCACCAAACAGGCTACAGGCGACCGCACCCAGGACAACCCCGCCGAGGAGCAAGGCGTTGATCCCGTCCCTGGCAATCAGCCCGCCAACAACGCCGACCAGAGCGCCGACCGGGACCAGGACGAGAACCGCTTCCTGAAGCCTCCCCAAGAAGACCGCCACGATGATCCCGATAAGCATTCCGCACCTGGCCCAACCGAACCTGCTTGCAACTGCGCCCAACAACCAACCAAGCGCCCCGCCGTAAACCGCCCCCATCAGGCAAGCACGGATGAGAAGAATGCTCGCCAGGTTTGGGGAATAGGCCAAGCGGCCTTCCCAGACAGCAGCGAGAATCCCAAGAAGGACAGCCCACCGTGCCCCTTGACCAGCCAATGCCTTCTTTGCGACAGGTGGTGCCTGCGGGGACGAGGCCGGTCCGACAGCAAAGGAAGCTGGGGTCTTCTGTGTCCCAGTGTTCGTGAGCAGGCTCATGATAACACCCCCATGTTATTTGGCCCAAGGTGCTGAAGGTTCCAGGTCTGACACGCTCGAAATCGACGCTCGTCTTGGTTTCCGTAGACCTGAACTCGATGGGCCGCTGTTGCGCCTGATCGGGAAGCGTGTTGCAGCAGCAATCAGGCTTTCTTTGGAGAATAACACCTTCTCGTTTTCGTCCCTTAGCTCCAAAGACACCTTTTTCTTGCCGGTACACAGCGAGGCCCTGGTCTTGCCGTTCTCGTCGGCAAGCAACAAGGCGTGGTCCGTTTCACCCACCCCCAGTGCTGCACGAGGTCGTCCTGGGGCCTCTCGGTCTTCCCAGTCGAACAATCTCATCACCGTGGCGGTCGGACATCTTCCTCTCCGCACAGAAGCGGCGGCTCCGCTGGCTCTTCGTCGCCTGCTGGCTCATCCTGCCAACAGGCGAGTTCGGCCCGCAAGATGCGGACCTGCTCCGGGGCGTCGATGCCAACCCTGACCTGATTGCTCGTCAGACCTACCACTGTGATGGTGATGCCGTTGCCGATGACGATTTTCTCGCCGGGCTTCCTGCTCAGAACCAGCATGTTACATCTCCGTGAAAGGGAAAGTCGCTCACCCGTCCAGCCGACGGTTCCGCTTCTTCAGGCAAAGGGCGTGCCAAGACCGTCCACTCGCCAGGGATGGCGGAAATGGCCCTTTTTCGTGAGCTTATTGCGGCGGCGGGTTGTCACAAGCGGCGTATGCCGTGAGGACCGATGACGCTGCGGTCGCCTGGGTGTGCGTTTCTGTCAACCACTCTGCACAATCCGCACAGCGGGAATGGAAGAGTGCGGCCCGGGCCTGTCCGAAGTTTCGACAAGTTGAGCGAGCTGACCCAGGTAGGTTGTGTCGGCACGCCATTTGCCCCATAGAAACCGCTTGAACCAGCAATCGCTGGTTGGCCGACGAACCCCTTTTTCAGCAGGGGGAATCTATGTCCGGCAAGACAGAGCATGCCAAGGCCCCCGCCGTGGTGCGTGTCATCGAGATGGTCGGCGTATCCTCGGAAAGCTGGAGCGACGCCGCCCAGATGGCCGTGGCCCGAGCCTCGGAAACCATCCGGCACATCACGGGCTTGGATGTGGTGAAGAGTTCGGCGGTCGTAAAGAACGGCAAGGTCGTCGAATACCACGTCGATTTGAAGTTGGCCTTCATCGTGGAAGAAGCAGAGAAAGACAAGGCGTAACCTTGCCGGGTGGCCAGCGGGCCGGACCTTCGGCTGCTATCCTCACTTTCTTGGCTTTCTGGTTTCCGTCGGGCACGAGAACGTGGACCCCATCGGGTGGAGATGCCCCGCCAGGAGTTACCGTATGAGCGAAGAATCCAAGATCGACCCCCAGCATTCCAGCACGAGGCGACTCCTGCGGACACTCGGCCCGATTCTGGCGGGCATCGGCCTGCTGCTCAGCATCGTCGGAATGGTGGATTTCTTCTCATCCTTCGGCAGCTTTGAGCCGCCCCACTACTTTTGGTGCGTCATTCTTGGGCTGCCCGTGCTTTTCTTGGGCATCGTGATGTGCCAGGTCGCCTTCCTGGGGACCGTAGCCCGTTACGTTTCCGCCGAGGCGGCTCCCGTCCAGAAGGACACGTTCAACTACCTGGCGGAAGGGACCAAAGCAGGGGTAAAGACCGTTGCCCAGGCCGTCGGCGAGGGGCTGGCGGCTGCGAACGGCGTGGTGCATTGCCCGAAGTGCAATCAGGGCAACGACGCCGACGCCAAGTTCTGCAAGGACTGCGGGGCATCTTTGGTCCGGTGAGCGGCTTGCAAACCAGGTCGAACGAACTTCGTTGGCAAAGCTGGGTACAAGCCCAAGACAGCCAAAGAGCAGCCGAAGTGAATTACCCGACGGGAGCATCCCTGACACCATTGGCAACGTACTCGGAGGGCTATGCGATGGGCTTCCTTTCACTAAGTCCAATCATGATTACCGGCGGGAAGAGGGTTATCCGGTGGCCCCAGCTTCTTCTCATGTCGGTGGCGATCATCTTGGCTGCCGCCCTCGGCAGCGGGGCAGTGTCCTATGCCCTTATGGGCGACTATTGGCAATACGCCTTCTTCGGCGTTGGGTTCGGTGTGGTTGTTGCTGCCTTGACCACCGGCTTGTGGCTTCGGTTCCCTGTTGAGAAACTGCCGTATGATGAACGACAACGATAATGCCTGATCGGCGTTTCTTGTGGACTTGCCTCCAGCCAGCCCAGGCGAAACTGCTCCCAGCGCTCCAGGGCGGCTTTCCCTGCCCAGAAGACACCTTCGCCTTGGCCCAGCTTGATCCGTGTGTGATTCACGACGTAGCCCGCTGGCGGTACAGCGTTGGTGGCTCCGACCGCTGCGTAGGTAAGATTGAGCCTGGCTTGTTTCGCCAGGAAGTCCCGGATCGTCGCAGGGGATGGCTTGCGGAGCAGAAGCATCGTGGTCCTCATCAGGGCAGTGTTATTGTATCCGGTCCGTCCGTCATCCGTAGAATCACCAGGGCAGGACCGTAACCGCAGAAAAGTCGGGCATTCAACGTGTTTCGGAGCCGTCTCGATGGACGCACCAGCCGACAACCCGGTCAGCCCCGTTATCCTTCTGACAGGTGGCAGTGGTTACGTCGGCGGTCGGCTGATCCCGCTGCTGGAAAAGCAGGGGGTGAGGCTGCGCTGCCTGGCCCGCACTCCTGAGAAAATGCGGTCCCGTGTCCAGCCCGGCACCGAGATTGTCCAAGGCGACGTGCTGGACCCGGCTTCGCTGGATCGAGCGTTGCCAGGCGTCCACACCGCCTACTACCTCGTCCACCTGATGTCCGGCTCCAAGGACTTCGAGAAGGAAGACCGTCAGGCGGCGTTGAACTTCGCCGAATCCGCAAAGAAGGCCGGGGTACGGCGGATCATTTACCTTGGCGGGCTGGGAGACGACGCCGACCCGAAGCTCTCGCCGCATTTGCGCAGCCGTCACGAGGTCGGCAAGATTCTGCGTGAATCCGGCGTGGAAACCATCGAGTTCCGGGCGTCCCTGGTGATCGGTACGGGCAGTCTATCCTTCGATCTGGTGAAGGCGCTGACCGACCGGCTGCCGGTGATGATCTGCCCTCGCTGGCTGAATACTCCGACCCAGCCCATTGCCGTGGACGACGTGCTGGCTTACCTGCTGGCGGCGAAAGACTTGCCGCCAGGAGAGAGTCGTATCTTCGAGATCGGCAGCCCGGATGTCACGACCTACGGCGGCATGATCCGGGAATACGCCCGGCAGAAGGGGTTGCGACGGTGGCTGATTTCGGTGCCCGTGCTGACCCCCTACCTGTCCAGTCTGTGGTTGGCCCTGGTGACGCCCGCAGCATTCGAGGTCGGACGGCACTTGATCGAGGGGCTGAAGAACCCCACCGTGGTCCGGTGCAGGGCCGCTCTGGACGTGTTTCCGATCAGGCCGATGGGTATTCGGGAGGCCATTCAGAAAGCGCTAGGCGATGACAAAACCAAACCGAACCCTTCGTGACGAGGAACAAAACCGTGATTCCACAACCTCCCCAGCGTCCAGCAATCCCTGTCGGCAAGCTGAAGGAATTGTTGGCCCAGGTTCCCGAAGATCATTGTGTTGTGCCCTCGCAGGTTTACGACTTGTTCATCGTGGACAAGGACGGCCACAACAAGGGGTATATTTCTGCCAGTGGCAAGTTGCACTGGTGGGCTGCTGAGAACGAATGATCATTTCCTTGAGCAGACAGAATGGTCAAGCCCACTCAACCAATCGCTTCACTTACCTGATAGTGGGCAAGTAGTTGTTCTAACTCGTTGAATCTCGTTGGCTTTGTCAGATGGAAGTCAAATCCAGCCTCAAGGGAACGGCGTCGATCTTCTTCTTGTCCATAGCCCGTCAGCGCCACCAGCAGCACATCATCCAGACCTCTCACTTGCCGTAACCGACGTGCCAATTCATGCCCATTGATCCCCGGCAACCCAATGTCTAAGAAGGCTACCTCGGGCTGAAAGGACTGTGCTACCTCAAGGGCAGTTGGTCCATCGTGGGCAAAAGCAACTTTGTGGCCTCTCCTCCGAAAGAGCCGAACGCAGGCTTCTACGAAATCCTCATTGTCGTCAGCCAATAAAACTCGACGGGACGGACAAGAAGCCAGGGAATGCTCTGGCTCCTCTCCTTCTTCATCGTTCTGCTTTCTTTCAAGCGGCAAAGGGAGACGGACTTCAAATACGCTTCCTTCATCGGGGCCTTCACTAAAGGCGTAGACGTTGCCTCCGTGCATCTCGACAATGCGACGTGCCAGCGTCAAGCCGATCCCGAGCCCGCCCTGCGAACGGTCCAAGGCACGGTCGAGTTGGGTGAACAACTCGAAGACTTGAGACAACTTCTCCGGCGAGATGCCAATTCCCGTATCTTGAACTCGCAAGATGGCTTCGTGCCCTTCCTTGCTGACAGTCAGCCAGATGTGTCCACCCTTCTCGGTGTACTTGGCGGCGTTGTTCAAGAGATTGTAGACAACCTGAGTCAACCGGGTCGGGTCAGCGTCGATCCACATGGCTTCGGGAGGTATCGACACCGTCAGTTGATGTTTCCGGGCTTCGATGAGGGGACGGGCAATTTCGACAGCATCGGCTACAGCGTGGGCCAGTTTCATTCGCTCTTTCTTGAGATTGATCTTTCCACGGCTAATTCGTGAGACATCGAGAAGGTCATCAACCATTCGGGTCAAATGCTGTATCTGGCGGTCGATCACATCCCTGGCCCACTTGAGGTCAACGTCAGGCGGGCTGAACTCCTCCAAGACCTGGATCGCATGGGGAATAGGGGCCAAAGGGTTGCGGAGTTCGTGGGCCAGCATCGCCAGAAACTCGTCCTTTTGACGATCCGCCTGCTCCAATAGTCTCTTTCCTTGCCGCAGTTCTTCCTCCAGCTTTTGATGAGCGGTAATGTCCCGGATGATGCTGGCGACCAGAATACCACCTGCGTTGGGAAGGGGGCTGAGGCTGATCTCAATTGGAAACTCTACCCCATTCTTTCGCAAACCGTAGAGTTCCAGGCCAGTTCCCATAGGCCGAATGCTGGGATTCGCAGCGAAAGCAGCACGATGTCCACTGTGTTTGCTGCGATAGCGTTCCGGCATCAGAATCTCGACCGGCTGCCCGAGCAACTCGTCCCGACTGTATCCGAAAAGTCTCTCGGTCTGACCATTGATCTGGACGATCTTGCCTTCCTGGTTGGCGATGACGACCGCATCCGGTGCCGCTTCCAAGAAACCCTGGATTCCTTTCGCTGGCAACCGTTCCCGGAGTATGTTTTCGATGGCAGTCATCAACGCCGGTGCTTGTACGGGAACCGAAAAGGAATCCCCGACGCTTCCCGCATTTTGTGTCTGATCCATCCCGACGAAGAAGGGCAGCAAGGGAATTGAGGCGGTGGCAAGGTGGGCTTTAAGCTGATAGCATAACTCCAGTCCGTTCACGTTGGGCGGGGACAAGTCCACGAGAATAAGATCGGGAGGTTCCAGGGTCGGGCGCAGAGCCTCCGCACTCGTGGCAGCTTCTCGGACCTCGAACCCTGACTTCTTGAGCATCTGGCTCAGGGCGTGGCGACCTGCTTGGTCCGGGCTGACATTCAGGATGAGGACGTTCCGAGAAGTGGTCATACCAATCCTCCTGGAGAATGAGATGCCTGGCAGTTGTGATGGGGCCTGTGCATAGTCTCACCTCTGGCTCTTCCTTCCCAGTCCCATTTTATGCGACGGGGTTTCCAGCCTCGCTTCCCTCAAGAACCCACTCCCAAGCCCGCTCCAATTCGGCCTTGTCGAAGTATTGCTTCGTAAAGAAGGGCCATGATAGTTGCATCACTCGCTCCTGCCACTTCCTCTCTCCCACAACAGCACAGCGCTCCACGTCGCCTCTACGCTTCAACCAGAGCTTCAAGTCGTCCCAGGCGGCATCGAGGTCGTCCCAGCCCTGGCAGTCTTCCAGTTCAACAAGCACACGGACCCTGCCATGCTCCTTGATACGTTCCTCCAGCTTGGGCACAAGTTGCTGGTAGTCAGCATGAGTCAGCTTGCCGATGGCCTTGACACCCAGCACGTTTCCTGAGCCTTTCTCCTGAAATGTCAACATCGTGATGCACCTTTCTAATTGATCGAGCTGTGTATCGGCAATCACTGGATACGGGCGCATTTAGCCTTGATGCGGATCGTTGTGTTGTTTCCGCCCCTTCTTCTTCCCCGGAGCCTTTTCAGCCAGTTGGTCAATATCGTGGACGGCTTGGGCGAGGGGTTTTTCAAGAGCTTGGCGAGCATGAGGCTGGGGGTCCAGGGCAGTGACGAGTTCCCAGCAGCGTTTCCTCCGCCTGCGCAACTCCTTGTCAGATGGATTGAGGAGGACGAGGATACGCCTCTCCTTTTTCAACACGGCGTACCTAACAGTCTTGGTGTGAGTGTCGCTGACATTTTCGACTGGCGTTTTCATTGGTTTTTCTCCTTTGCAAGTTATGTTCCCATCGGCGCTCTGAGATCGAATCCTTACTTACGGTTTCCACCTGAGTTCGGAATGAAGAGCAGGGGCTTGAAGCCCCGCCCGGCAAGCCACGTCGCTGCCCTGGAAGGAGTGAACTTCCCGGCGTGAAAGGCAAGGGCCAGAAGTTCGGCCTCCCCACCCGTCATGCCGAAGACCGCAGCCACACCTTCGTCGAGCAGGTCGTCCCAGCGCCGGAGCAGTCCGACCCTGCTGAGGTCCACCAGTCGTGCGACGTGTTCTTCGCCGGAGTCGAGATCGGAATGAAGGACCGGAATGGTAAGGCTGCTTTCGCCTGGGCCTTGCGCCATGATCGAAGCGGAGTTGTCCATCGGCATCCTCCCTGTTGCGTGCGACTTCCCTATGCCACCGAAAGCGAAAAAAGCCGACGTGGGGGAACATCTCCACATGTTCCCCCACGTCGGCTTACTCTTTGACGAACCTCCCGGCAGAGCCGAGTTGTTCTTCACCTAGTCATCCGACCACTACCTTCCCTGATTGTACACCTTGAAGCGGGGAATGCAAGGATTCCCTGCCTCGAACCGTCCCCGGAAGACGGGACCAGCATTGCAGGTTCGCAGGAGGGCCGTCCGTACCATGACCAAGGCGGTGTGTGGAAAGGAACGGTCACGATGACCATGACCTGAACACCCAATCAGCAATCTGGCGCAGGAAGCCCGGCCACGGGACAAGGGTATCCTGAGCCGCACACTGTACAACGATGACCGGTTCAAGGCGGTCCTCTTTGGCTTTGCCCAGGGCGAGGAACTTTCCGAACACACCGCCTCGATGCCCGCCGTACTGCACTTCCTCCAGGGGGAGGCGAAGTTGACGCTGGATGCCGACACAGTGGAAGCCAGGCCCGACACCTGGGTCTACATGCCCACCGACCTGCGACACAGCATCCAGGCGAAGACGCCGTGGTCATGGTGCTGTTGCTGCTGAAGTGAAAGCGGTCGGAGCCGTGCCCGGCATCAAGTTGGCGAAGGAGTAGAGCCGTGACGCTGGGAGAGTTGATGCTATCCGCACCCGTATACACGGCGGACCTCATGGCCCGCCGTCGGTTTTGCCGGACACTTGGTCGCTCAGTTACTTGCGCTCGACCATGACAGCCTTCAGGCTCATCGTGTCTCTGTTCGTTTCCACGACGATCAGGGTTTTGTCGCCGATCTTGATCTTCCCGACGTTGACCTCTTTCTTGTTCAGGCGTACGTTGCCGTCGCCCCAACCGAAGGTCAAGTCCGTCCCGCCGGCGTCCGTGAAGGAGAGTAGCTTCTTGCCAGTGTCGTAGCCCTTGAAAGTGCCGTGCATCAACTTCCAGTTCTTGCTGTTCCCTTCCTGGACCAGAATGTAATGGGCCGTCCAGGTAAACGTACCCTTGTCGTAACAAACATTCACGGTGTCGTTTTCGTGCAAGTCGCTCGCAGTCTCCTTTCCGCCACGATTGATCACGAGGTCGTTGCCGAGCTTGATCGTCCAGTCCTTGCCGCCAGCATCGGTCAAGACAAACTCCTTCTTGTCGGTGTGGACGGCCTTGACTTTGCCGGAGGAGATGGCTTCGGCGGCTGACGCCATTCCACCCAGCAGAACGAGAGCCACCAGCGCACTGGCACACTTCGAGAAACTGTTCATTCTGTAACTCCTTTTCTAAAACTCTGTGTCTCCATCGCCCTTCACCGTGAAGGGCCGATCCCTGCGTCCGATCCACCCGTGGCAGATCGGTCCTGGGTGCTGCTCACAGATGCAGCGGTCCCCGGATAGTCTCGGTCTACGAACAAAAAAAGCCGATGTGGTGGAACGTCTGTAAGTGTTCCACCACATCGGCCTACGCTTCAATCAGCCCCCGCCAGAGGCGGTTGCGGTTTGTTTCGTCTTCCGACTTCCTCCTGCCAGGATCAGTATAGGCATTTCTCCCCGGAAAGCAACCTGCTTTCGCCCTTGGCTCCCGAGCATGTCGCAGGAGCAGCCCGTGTATGCAGTCGTTCTCTCAGCTTCCGACCGCACGAAACGATGAACACGATCGGCACCATCCTGGTCACCCAGATCCGCCGATCTGCGTGCTTTCCGGCGACGTGAAGTGGGCCGAGGCCGCCCCGATCTACTCTCTGGAAGCAGCAAAGCCTGGCGGGTAACTCTTATCTTTCAGCCAGATGAGATGAGCCATGAACGGATTCTGGGCCGACCGATTCTGACAATTCCATAGACAAGGGCTTGTGAAGTGGGGCCAATGGGTCTATGATGCAATTGTTCTTGGGCCTTAGTGCCGAGCATTGATGGCCGTGATGACCTCGCAGTTGTCCTTCCATTTACCTTTCTCTCATCTCGGGTCGCAAGATACTTGAAGCACTTTCATGCAACGGCATCAGCCCACTGTGGGCCAATCTCGTACTGCGTGATTATCTCTGAAGGAGGCCCACCGTGGGTAAGAAGTTGTACGTCGGCAACCTGTCCTATGAAATGACCAACACCGATCTGGAAAACCTGTTTGCACCGCACGGGACGGTGCAGTCAGCCCAGGTCATCTTGGACCGGGAAACCAGCCGCTCGAAAGGCTTCGGCTTTGTCGAGATGGACAGCGGCGAACAAGCACAAGCGGCCATCAAAGCCCTGAACGGCCTTGAGAGCAACGGCCGGACCCTCACCGTAAACGAAGCGAGACCCCGAGAAGAGCGGGGCGGCAGTCGGGACGGCGCTCGTGGTGCCAGACGCTTCTAAGCCGTGTCCTCAACGTGAACACCCTTTCCTTCCCTGGTGCCGGGAAGGGTGTTTACTCAAGATTCGCCGAAGCAAGTAGACCTGGTTCCGGTTCCTCGCTCCCCTCCGCCTACCCTTCCGTGTTTCCTGCAAGGCCCTAACCCCGGCCTTTGCAGGCACCGCTATTTATGATTCGTACCGCACTCAACCCGTAGCGCCAAGGATTACCCATGACTCCGAAGAAAACGATCCAGCAGAGGGAGAAAGAACTGCAATCCTTGCTTGCTGACCCAGCAGGCCGGATGGAACTTGAGAAACTGGAGTCTCGCTATTACGCAGCTGGCGGCAGGATGAGGCCGCAGCGTGCCTCGATCATCACCTACCTCTTGGTCTACGAGAGGGAGCAGGGCCTGATTGGCGGTTGATCGAGTCGTCTTTTCGGGGCACGTGCCCTGGAATGTTGCTGCACGATATAACAATAGCCATGCTCTGATCGACGGTCATGTTCCCCAATTCATCGCCGTGATTGACAACTGAAGGACCGTGGCGATGGACACCCACACGAAGTACGGCACCTGCGCCGCTCCGACCCATTTATAGACCGGCCAGACGGCGACCACACACCAGATGATCGTTGCCCACACGATCAGGATGTCCGCCGCCGCCAAGGGCACGTTTCTCAGCCCTGAAAAGATCGGCATGAACAGCAGGTTGGCCACTAGGTTGATGGCGAACGGCACGGCGACCTTCCTGGGAAGCTGGCCCCGAAACGCCTGCACGAACACGAATCCGAAACTGATGAGGATGATCGGGTAGAGGATCATCCAGATCAGGCTGATAGTCGATGGCGAGGGTGTCCACGGCGGCTTCGCCAGGCTGTTGTACCATTCCATCCAGGTCATCGGTCACTTTTCCCCTACTGGCACGGCAATGAACGCCTCCCCAGCCCTCACGATGATCGGCTCGGGCAGGTCCACCCAGCCACCCTCGCCCACGGTCGCTGTCGCCAGCAGGCCCAACTGCTCGCAAGTGCCGGGGTCGATCCTGAACACCGACACCCGCCGCCCGGCCTGCACGCCTTCCAGGTGGAACCGGGGGATGAGCCGGTCCTCACCAAAGCGGAAGGTGAACCAGGGGTCTTGGTGGAGTGGAATCATCCTGCTTTCGTCCTCAATCCGACCAGCGCCAATTTCTCTCGCCTGGTCATTGCCTTGATCGCCGCTTCACGTTTCAGCGCAAGGCTTTTGCTGCGCTGGACCTCCTGATATACCACCACCACTGGCAACCGACTGCGAGTGTACCGAGATGCGGTTCCGGCGTTGTGCTGCTGGCAGCGGCGGCTCACGTCCTTCGTAATGCCGGTGTAGAGCGAGCCATCGGCGCACCGGAGCAGATAGACGAACCAGCGGTCGCCAGACTGTTTCGGCATCGGTTTGCGGCCTTTCTTCGGCATCCAGATAAAATACTCGCTGGCTGCCCCGGAGACTAACGAGGGCTTTCAACGAAGAGAAGACCAGCCAGGAGAAGCCGATGCCGACCACCGCCGAAGCAATCCGTGCCGCCGTGGAGCAGCGCTTCTCCCAGGTCGCCCGCTCTCCAGGACAGGAGAGGAAGTTTCCGGTCGGCCCGGCCAGCGCCAAGAAGCTCGGCTACGACCCGCAGGAGATCGACGCCCTGCCGGCTTCGGTGACGGAATCCTTCTGCGGCGTCGGCGACCCGCTCGGCCTGAGCGAAGTTTGTCCCGGCCAGACCGTGCTGGACCTGGGAAGCGGGCCGGGGATGGACAGCCTGCTCGCCGCCCGGAGGGTGGGGCCGACTGGCAAGGTCATCGGCGTCGATTTGTGCCAGGAAATGGTCGAAAAGGCCCGCCGCAATGCCGCCTTGCTGGGCCTGCGCAACGCCGAGTTCGTGAACGCCGGGATCGAGAAAGTGCCGCTGCCGGACGGCTCGGTGGACGTGGTGATCTCCAACGGCGTGTTCAACCTGTGCCCAGACAAGCCGGGCGTGCTGGCCGAGGCGTTCCGGATGCTGCGGCCCGGCGGTCGGCTTCAGATGGCCGACATCCTGCTGCATGAGGACGTGACGCCGGAAGAAGTGGCTCGCCTGGGCGAATGGTCGGACTGAATCGCCGGTGCGGTGTGGGAGCGGTCGCTCCTGCAAATGCTGGCTGACGCTGGGTTCGTCGGGGCTACGCTCCACGGTTGGACCGGCTACCGCACGTCACCTTGCACCGAAGGGGCGCTCATCACCGCCACGAAGCCCACGGTGAACACTCAGACCGAGGAACAAAGATGACCACAATGTACACGCACTTCAGCGATCTGGCGAAGGAGGTCCAGCCGCCCGACAAGGGCATCCTGAGCCGCACGCTGTACAACGACGACCGACTTAAGGCGGTCGCCTTCGGCTTCGCCCAAGGCGAGGAACTGTCCGAACACACCGCTTCCATGCCCGCCATCCTGCACTTTCTCCAGGGCGAGGCCCTGCTAACGCTCGGCGACGACCGGCACGAGGCGAAGGCCGGCCGTGGCGATTGACCTGAACAGCGGCGGCGGGCAGCCGTGCTGGTCGAGGTCGGGACGGATCACCACCTGGCCGAACCGGAGCCGCTGGCGGCGACGTTGCAGGCTTGCAGCGCCAACTGAAGTCAGGCTGACCGCCGCCGAGATGCCTGACTCGGCGACCTGGGCACCCTCGGTGTGACAAGAAAGTCGAGCAACTGAAGAAAGAAGAACAATGACTCTCCCAAGAATGACCTGGGGCTTGGCCCTCTCCTTTATCGTGGCTTCCACCGCCTCGGCCCAACACCAGATCGTTTGCTCTGGCGAGGCCGCAGGCGGATACGCCGCCTTCCCCGACATTTGCCGCCTCAAGAACGGCGATCTTTACTGCGTCTTCTACTCCGGTTACGGCCATGTCTCCACGCCCAATGAGAAGTGGCTCAAGGGCGGGCGCATCCTGGCCGTGCGCTCCACGGACAATGGCAAGACATGGAGCAAGCCGGTCGTCGCCATCGACACGGACCTGGACGACCGTGATCCGTCCGTCGCCTGCCTCAAGGACGGCATGCTCCTGCTGAACTGGTTCACGGTCCAGAAGAATCAAGCCGCCGTCAGGCTTGCCCGCTCGACCGACAACGGCAAGACCTGGAGCGAGCCGGTTCAACTCAAGCTCGACTCTCCGTACTCGTTCGCCTGCTCCTCACCTGTGCGCCAACTTGCCGATGGCTTTTTGATCCTGGGCCTGTACTGCGAGGACGAGAAGACGAAGAAGACCTTCGGGGCCACGGTCAGGTCCAGCGACGGCGGCAAGACCTGGAAAGACCTGGCGTACATCGGCGAGAAGGCCGACATCTATCTCGACGCCGAAACAGACGTGGTGCCCCTGAAGGACGGCAAGCTGCTGGCAGCGCTCCGCTCATCCAAGGTGGACATGCACTACGCCGTCTCGGAGGATTCCGGCAAGACCTGGGGGCCGGTGAAGTCCTTCGGCTTCAAGGGGCACTGCCCGTACTTCCTGCGCCACAGCAGCGGCGTCATCCTCCTGGGCCATCGGGTGCCAGCCACTTCACTCCACTGGGCCGCTGACGAGGGCAAGACGTGGAACGGCCCGGTGAAGATTGACACCGTGGGCGGTGCTTACCCCAGCATGGTCGAGTTGCCGGACGGTCTGGTGTACTGCGTCTACTACGAGGAAGGCAAGGGATCGAGCATTCGAGCCGTGCGACTGCGGGTGGACACGAAGGGCGTGGCAGTCGTGGGGGAGAAGGACTGAATGGGATACAATGACAGCACCGTGGCTCATTCCAAGTATGGGCAGCGAGCCTTTGACTGCGCACTGCTATCAAGCAGCTTTTTTCAGAGTATCAAGCAATGAACAACATGAATCCGAAAGTTGATGCTTTCTTGAGTAAGGCCAAGACGTGGCAGTCGGAATTCCGCAAATTGAGAACAATCGTTCTCGACTGCGGGCTGACCGAAGCATTGAAGTGGGGTGTGCCCTGTTACACGTTTGAGAAAAGCAACGTCGTGTTGATACATGGATTCAAGGAATACTGTGCGCTTCTGTTCGTCAAAGGTGCCTTGCTAAATGATGCCAAGGGCATTCTGGTCCAACAAACGGAGAATGTGCAGGCGGCTCGCCAGATTCGGTTCACCAATGTCCGGGAAATTGATGAGATGGAGACAACTCTGAAAGACTATGTTCACGAAGCCATTGAAGTGGAAAAGGCCGGTTTGAAAGTAAACTTGAAGAAGACCTCGGAATTCACACTTCCTGTCGAATTCAAAAGGAAATTGGACGAAATCCCTGCCTTGAAAACTGCATTTGACGCATTGACCCCGGGACGGCAACGAGCATACCTTCTCTTTTTTTCTTCACCCAAACAAGCCAAAACCCGTGAGTCGAGGGTTGCGAAATGTATCCAGCAGATTCTCGATGGGAAGGGATTAAACAATTAGCACAGTCGGCGAGAGAATAGACTGCCTGCAAACATGGGGGGGCACCTGCTGGTCGGCAAGTGGACGAGAGCATGAAAACCATCAACCGCTGGTTTCAACCAAAGGCCAGCACGCAAACTGAAGCGAGGCATCGCCGCCGTGGAGCATGGCGATCACGGACTCTGGAAGGAGGCCGTTGACGAACGCCTGAAAGAGCAGAAAGAAGGAGCCAGGGCCAAAGGCCGTTGTCAGCCCGCATGACGGCTGCAATAATTCAAGTGGCTTCTCAAGAAGGGTCGAGGGGTAGCTTCCCCCGAAGACGCCCGCCAACCGGCTGGGTCGCAGCACGGTGGTCAAGAAGCGGTAGCCGCAAGGCTACGACGAGGAGGCGGTTTGGTGCCGCTTCCGCTCTTTGGCACCGAACCGCAGGTGAGGTCATGTCCTTCCCAACCCGACGCACTTTTCTTCAGACCGCTCTTGCCGCAGCCGCTTCTCTGTTCCTGCCGGGGTTTCTGCTCGCCAGGAGAAATCCCAGTTCGTTCTGGTTTCTGCACACGCCAACCGGGGATTCCTGGGCCGTGGACGATCCCGTGGCCTGGTCGCTGGCAAAAGCACGCCAGCCGATCCTCGAACGTGCCCGTGAGCGGTTGCTGACGCTCGACGCCGCCGACCCGCAGCGGGTGATCCGGCTCGTCACCCGGCGATGCCAGTTGAACCTGCTTGAGCTTCGGCCTGAACAAGTCGTGGTCCACCATTGGGGCCAGCAGGGTCGAGCCGATTTGCGACCCTTCTTCAAGCAGCACGGACTGGCGAGAAAGGGCGTGAGGGTCGTCCTGCTCGACCGCAAGCGGGAAGCCACTACGGTCCAGACCGGCGATGCCTTCCTTTACGGAGAGCGACTGGCCGACAGCTTCCCGCTCCGTGTTTACCTGGAGAAATGGCGACGGCGAAATATCGAGGAGACGGACGATTGGCAGGCAGCGCCCGACACCTTCTCCGGCTTCGTTTGGCAAGGCGTTGAGGCGAACGGCATCCCCTGGGCAGCGTTGAAGTCGGCCTGGCGGCGAACAACCCCGATGCTTTGCTTGAACTGCGCTGCGCCGACCCTCTTGACCAACTTCGGCCTGCCTCAGTGGGGGATGTTCAACCGACAGGCCCGGTTCCTTCACGCCTGTGGACGATGCCAGAGGCGTTTTCAGGATGATTCGATTGACCGCTTTGACGTGGAAAGATGGCTGCTGTCGAATCTCGACGCTGAGGTTTTGCCCGACTTCATCTTGTGGATGGGCAAGCCGGTGCCGTGGAAGCCGCCGCCGAGCGAACCGCACTTGCGCAGCACGAGCGAAACAAAGACCCCATGACCGAAAGACGCAGCATCGCCATCGGAGACGTTCACGGCTGCTCGGCGGCACTGGCCGGCCTGGTCCTGGCCATCGACCCCTGGGCGACTCCATCGACCGGGGGCCGGACAGGCAAGGCGTGCTGGAGCAGGTGATCCACGTGGCCAGGCGCTGTACCGTGGTGCTGCTGGGGAACCACGAGGAGATGTTGCTCGCCGCCCTCGAAGGGCTGTCCGAACTGCGCTACCGGCTCAAGTTCGGGGGCACGGAGGCCCTGGCTTCCTGCGGCTACCAAGGCGGGCCGGAACTTCGCCCTGCCGACCTGCCGGCCTTGATCCCGTCGAGCATCTTCAGTTCATCAAGGGCTGCCGGGACTCTTTCGAGACGGTGCGGCACATCTTCGTCCACGCCTGCTACGAACCCGACCGACCGCTCCACGAGCAACAGTGGGGCGGACTGAGGTGGGCCTCCTTGCCGCCGGCTGGCTCACGACACTGGAAGGCGATTCCGGGAAGGTCTGGCAGGCGAACTTGGCGGGGCAGGTGCGACCGGCTTGAGCGAGGCGAAAGCGGCGTTGTATAGCAATCTCGTTCTCATGACCCCCAGCTACAGCCGGCACCGGCAGCCTGGCTCGAATGAACCGTTGAGCGGGTCTTTTGCTCTTCCGAATTCTTCCGAATTGCGAAAAGGCCGAATTCGGAAGTTCTTGATTTCCAAGGGCTTACAAGAATGGCATTTGCCACGTTTGACTACGATTGACTAAGGGAGCCCGTCTGCGTAACATGAAGGTGCATAAAGGCTTTCAGCATCGAGAAAGCTCGGCCAAGGATTGATCGACACGCTGGGGGTCACTGGTTCAAGTCCAGTAGCGCCCACTCCTTGACACCCGCTGACAGGACTTGTCAGCGGGTGTTTTCTTTTGTCAGGACAAGGACTTACGGCGAGCGAGCCCATCTCTTCCCCCTGCCGGTCATCATCCACCGAAATGACAGGGAATGTCTTCGGTAGCACCAACTTGTCAGGAGTTGGTGCAACCATTGGTGCAACGGTTCGCGGTTTGGCCCCTTCCGTCCCGTTCGCGCGGGCGGCTTCCGCCTCGGTCTGGGGTCGCTGGAGGGAGAGGGCCGGCAGAGCATCCAGGGCACTGCGCACGTCCAGCAAGGCGGGATCGGTGCAGACGGTCGTGGGTTCAAGCCGGGGCGGGGACGCCCGGTTCGTCCTGCTCTGTGTTACGGGGGGAGGGATCGTGCTTGCCACCTGACAGGTAGAATAGTGCCCGCCACGGGGAAGCGGCGGTCGGGCAAAAAAAGGTCCCGCTCACCTTCCGGCGAGCGGGGTCAGTTGATGTAACGATGTCAAGTTGGCGATGCACCTTAAATGCACCGTAACCCATGAAATGCACCGTATACCATGCTTTTTTCGGATGTTTTTTCTTGCCACAAGTCATTATTTTTCAAAAACTTGTGGAAGTTAGTGTCATCGGTCAACCTCTCCCATGACGATGTCGATGCTGCCGACGATGGCCGGCACGTCGGCGATCAGGCAGCCGCGGCAGATCTCGTCGGTGACGCACAGGTTGCAGAAACTCGACGACCGGGCCCGCACCCGCAGCGGCACCGCGTCCTTGCTGGGCCGGCCGACCACGTAAAAGCCCATCTGGCCGCGCGGGCACTCCGTCTCGACGTAGGCCTCGCCGGCCGACAGGTGCTTGGGGGGGTCGATCCGGTGCGAGCCCTGGGCGGTCGGGTAGCGCTGCAGCGACTGCTCCACCAGCTTGATGCTCTCGATCACCTCGCGCATCCGCACGTAGAAGCGGTGCCAGCAGTCGCCGATCACCGCCTCGGGCGGGGCCTCGGGGAAGGGCGGAATGATGGCGTTGAACTGGTAGGTCTCGTAGCCGCAGTACGGCTCGATCTTGCGCAGGTCCCATTCGGGATCGCCCTTCTCGCGATTGAGCGAGCCGCGCAGCATCGGTCCGGTGCAACCGTGGTTGATGGCCAGGTCGCGGTCCATGATGCCGATGCTGGCCGTGCGCTTGATGAAGATCTGGTTGCGGGTCAGCAGCGTGTGATATTCCTCGATGCGCGGCTTGAGATATTTCAGGAAGTCCTGGCAGCGCTGCACCCAACCCTCCGGCAGGTCGTCGTGGACGCCGCCGATGGTGATGTAGCTGTAGGTCAGGCGGGCGCCGCAGACCTCCTCGAACAGGTCGAGGATCATCTCGCGCTCGCGGAAGGCGTACAGGAACGGGCTGAAGGTGCCGAGGTCCAGGCCGTACGCCCCCATGCCGACCAGGTGGCTGGCGATCCGGTTCATCTCGGCGATGATGACCCGGATGACCTGGGCTTTCTCGTGCAGCTTCATGCCGCAGAGCTTTTCGACCGCCAGGGCGAAGGCCAGGTTCATGTTCATCCCGGCCAGGTAATCCATGCGGTCGGTGTAGGGGATGTACTGGATCGGCGTCACGTTCTCGCCGATCTTCTCGGCGCAGCGGTGCAGATAGCCCAGGTGCGGCGCCACCTCGGAGATGATCTCGCCATCGGTGCGCAAGACCAGCCGCAGCACGCCGTGCGTACTGGGATGCTGCGGACCCATGTTGACCAACATTTCATCGGTGCGAACGTCGAACTCGACGAGGGTCTGGTCCTGGTTCTGGGGCGGCAAAGTAGCGGTGGCCATGTGTTACTCGTTCTCTTCCGCCCCGAAGGGGCGCAACAGGATAGCCCAGGGCAGCGCCCTGGGTTCCGATCAGCGTCCGCGAATGCCGTGATATTCCAGCGGATACTCGTAATCCTTCCTCAGCGGATAGCCCACCCAATCGTCAGCCAGCAAAATCCGCGTCATGTTGGGGTGCCCCGTGAACCACACGCCGCAGAGGTCGTAGACCTCGCGCTCGTGCCAGTCGGCCGCCCGCCAGACGCTCGTCACCGAGGGCACCTCCGGCAGCTCACCCGGTTTATTGTCCTTCCAGCGCGGCAGGATCAGCTTGAAGACGAAGCGGTGTTTCCGCTGGAAGCTGCTCAGGTGGTAAACCACTTCCAGATGCGGATCGAAGCCAGCCTTCGGAGCCTTCTTGGGATCCGGTTCCAGGTAATCGACGCCGCTGATGCAATTGAGCAGGTCGAACTGCAGCGTCTCATTGCTCTTGAGGAACCGGCAGAACGCCAGCAGGTCGGCCGGGTCGATCACCACGAAGGGATCGGCGACCGTCAGGTTCTTCGCCTTGATCTTGGGGCCAAACTCTTTCTCGCACAGGGCGATGATGTCGGCAGATGTCATGGGTTGTCTTTTCTCAAGCCTTGGCGGGGGTGGCCTGTTCCTTGGTTCGGCGGGCAAAGGCGTTCTGCTTCTCGACGGCCTTGACCGGGTCGGGATCGCTCAACTCGGGCGGCAGCAGCACGTAGCCGGTCCGCGACGGGATCGGCACGTCGAGCGGCTGGCCCCGGGTCAGGTCCTTCATGGCCCGCACCTTGTCCTGGATGCGCATCAGCCCTTCGAGCAGGGCCTCGGGACGCGGCGGACAGCCTGGGACGTAGACATCGACTGGAACCACCAGATCGACGCCCTTGACCACGTTGTAGCCGTACTTGTAGTAGGGACCGCCGCCGCAGGTGCAGGCGCCCATCGCGATCACGAACTTGGGATCGGGCATCTGGTTGTACAGCCGGCGCACCCGGCTGGCCATCTTGAAGTTGACGGTGCCGGCCACGATCATCAGGTCGGCCTGGCGCGGCGTGGCCCGGAAGGCCCCGGCGCCAAAGCGGTCAATGTCAAAGCGGGAGGCGCCGGTGGCCATCATCTCGATGGCACAGCAGGCCAGGCCGAAGGTCATCGGCCACATGCTCGACTCGCGGGCCCAGTTGATCGCCTGTTCCAGCGACGTGGCAATGACGCTCTCGTCCCGAAATGTCCCTTCCAACCAACCCATATCGTTCTCCTGTCCCCAGGCGGGGACGGTTTGCTGATCAATCAGCCGCTTGCGGCTTCGCGCACGCCAGCGCTAAACCGCAAGCGGCGGGGAACCGAGTTAATGCCGAGCCCCAACCAAAGGCGGCGCCTGCCCCATCGGCGGAGCGGTCCCCGGCAGCGGCGCCCCGGCCGGCCGTTCCGCCAGGGTGCTGCGCACCCAGGCCAGGTCGCCGCGACGCCACAGGTAGGCATAGCCGACCAGCAGCACGCCAAAGAACACCGCGACTTCCAGCAGGGCCAGCCAGGCCAGCGACCGGGCCCTATGGCGGTTGACCTCGAACACTTTTTCCTTCTCCTCGTCCGGAAGGGCCTTCAGGTTCAGGGCCTGACCCCGGGCCTTCTTGCCGGTTTCCGTGCCCGAAGGAATCAGCTCGGCCACCTTTTTCCCGTACCTGTCCCACTCTTCCTCCGTCGTCGGCTTGCTGGCGGCGACGATGGAGTTGGCCTTGCCGAAGACCTCCGCCCACGGGAAGAAGAAGGCCACTTCCACGTCGAAGATCACAAACAGCAACGCCACGACGTAGAACCGCAGATCGAACTGGATCCAGGCGCTGCCGATGGTTGGCTCGCCGCATTCGTAGATGGTCCCCTTCTCGGCCCCGGGCTTGCTGGGCCGGATGAACTTGCCGGCGACCAGATGCACGAAGATAAACCCGACGCCGATGGCCACGAACAGCAGCAGATAAGCAACCAGGGGAATCATGCTCGGCCTTCCATTGGAGAGGGTCTCGTCACTTGGGCTGGGCCACCAGGAGTTTCTTGCGGCCCGCGAAGCCGGCGTTCAGTTCGTGCCAGTGAGCCACCTCCGGCTCACCCAGTCGCCAGCACAGGTAGACTTCCCGGCCGTCCATCCAGCTGGGAAAGTCGATCAGTCCCAGGAAATAGTCTTTCAGCTCCACTCCCAGCTGCTGCAGTTCCATCTCGTAGCCGTGCATCCGTTCCTGTTCCTGCTCCATTTCGCTCTGGATCTGCTCCAGTTCCTCGCGCCGGGCCTGGTCCAGGCCGGCCGGGTTGACGCGATTCAGACGCTGCTGGCGGTCGCGGAGGGAGTGGGCCAGCTCGGTAATGTCGCGGACGATGGCTCCGACCAGGGGCAGCATGGCGTTGGCCTGGGCGGTCGTGAACAACTTTTTCTCGGCACCAGTTTGGGCAGCGGCCATGGGGATCTCTCCATTCTATCGTAGCCGGTCCGGCCGGGACCGGCGAGCGCCGCGGGCGATCAGGCGCTGGGTGCTGGGGACGGTTTGGGTGCGGGGGCGGGTTTTGGGGGCGGAGCCGGGTCGGGCGGCTTGGTCCAGACCGGCTCCGCCTGCATCTTCGAGGCGGCAATGTGGATCGGGTGCAGCGTCGCCTGGCCCCAGGCCACCTCCACCGGCAGCTTGGCGAAATCGACGATGCAGCCATCCCGGCTGAAACAGCTCTGGTCGTAGGTCGAGCCCATGAAGATGCAATCGACCGGACAGGGATCGACGCACAGGGCGCAGAACATGCACTTGGTGTAATCGATCTTGAAGCCGTTGACCCGGAAGCCCTTGCCCACCGGGTTCTTGATCTTCTCGATGTAGATGCAATCGACCGGACAGGCCCGGGCGCACTTGTCGCAGCCGATGCAGGTGGTCAGGTCAAAGCGGTGGAAGCCGCGATAGCGCGGCTTGACCGGCACCGGCAGCTCGGGGTACTCGAAGCGCTCGGTGAAGGTCCTGCGCCGGTAAGTATGCAGGAAGTATTGCAGGGTCACGTACATCCCCTGCGCGACCGTTTTGACCGCCACGATCAGGTTATGAAACCACACTCGCATGAGGGACCCTCAGCGTGAGTTTGAGTTCAGAGGGAAGAAACCGTGGACGTATCTTGATTATAGAAACCCGTCTGCGACCCGCAAGATGCCCTGGTTGCTTCCGAAGCGGCCCGCGCTCCCTTGCCTGGTGCCTGCGCGTCTTCTCCTTGCCCAATGCGAGAACACGTGCCATGATTGTCTACCCGTCCGCCAAACCGCACCTTGGTTTCGCCTCAGGAAAAGGATCGAGGGGGTTGTCCCCCTTTGGTGGGAAGGATGTCGGCTTCCGCGGCTCGTCTCGATTCCCCCCCTTTGATCCAGACCGCTCGGGCGCCACCGACTTGGAAAACGACCATGCCATCAGAACTGATTCGCTTTGACCGGTCGCAACCCGCGCTGATCATTACCTACGGCAACACCACCCGCAAGGTCCGGCCGCTGGATCGCGACGTCCTGATGCTGGGCCGGGCCCCCGGTTGTGACGTGCAGGTGAAGTCGCCGGACGTCTTCCCAGTGCATCTGCTGATCGTCCGCGGCAGCGAAGGCTGGCGGTTGCGCGACTGCACGGGCCGGGGCGGCACCCAGCTCAACGGCCGGCCGGTGCAGGACGAGCTGCTCCAGGATGGCGACGTGATTCACCTGAGTACCTTCAGCTTCAAGCTCCATTTGCCCGGTCCACGAAAACCTCCTGCCGGGCCTGCCCCGCAGGTTCAGCCGCGGACGGGAAACGTCCTGGAGCCGGGGGAGGCCCTCGCCGAGGCCGACGAGGAACCCCGGATCAAGCGGTTGCAGCGCTCCCGGGAACGGCTGGCGCACCGGGCCCTGGCGCTGCGGAAACGTTCCCAGGAGGCCCAGTCCCTTGCCGTTCAACTGCAGCAGAACCTGGACGATCGCGACGCCTGTATCGAGGAGCAGCAGCGCGAGGTCGATGGCCTGCTGCGCGACATGAAAGCCCGCGTCAAGCAGCTGGAGCAAAAAGAGGCCGACTTCAAGGCCCGGCGGCAAGCCCTGGAACAGGAGCTGGCGACCCCGCAGCAACAGGGTCCTCCAGTTGGCGACCCCGCCCTTCCACCCGCATCGGCTCCTCTTTCTGGAGCAGACGCGGCTCAACAGCTCCAGATCCGCGTGCGGGAGCTGGAAAGTTACGTCCGCCATCTGCGTCGGTATGCTCCGGCAGGTTCGGCCCCCGTGGACGGAATCAGCCGGAAGTCGGGAGAGGTCCTCACGCTCAGTCAGGAACTGACCGACCTTCGGAATGCCGTGGCCAGCCTGGAGGAGGAGAACACCGTCCTTCGCGCCGGATCAAGGACTGGGAGGAGAACAGCCAGAGCTGGCGCAGCGGCCGCAAGGAGGAGCGGAGCCGGGTTGCGGCCGAGCAAGAGGAGCTGCGGCAGCGCATCCGCGAACTGGAGCGCCAGCTTCAGGAGCAAACCCGGGAACTGGAGCGGCTGCGAGCCCAGAAGGGGCAACAGGTGGATCGGGAAGACCAGGAGGCTTACGAGGCCGAACTGCACCGTTTCCGGCTCGATCTGCAGCGCGAACGGGCTGGGTTCAATGACGAACTGGCCTTGCTCCAGGTCCGCATCAAGGACTTCGAGCACACGGCCCAGGAGTGGGAGGAGCAACGTCTCCAGGAGGAGGCCCGGCTGAACCGCGAGCGCGCCGAACTGGAGCGGTTGCACGAGCAGCTGCGCAAAGATCGGGAGGGCGGCTCGGCCGACGCGCTCCTTCGGTCCCGCCTTGCACGTATCCAGAAGGTCAAGGAGGAGATCGCCGAGAGACGGCAGGCCGCCCAGGGTGGCCAGAGCGATCACTCGACCAAGTTGCCAACGCCGTCCAAGCAGGTGCAGACAGTCACGTCGGAAGGAGAAGGATGAAGGATGAAGGATGAAAAAAGACAGAAGAAGTCACTTGTCTTGATTCATCCTTCATCCTTCATCCTTCATCCTTCCGCCGGCCAGCTCCCCGGCCACGAAGCCGTTCTGCCGATGCGAGCCATCGCAGAACGGCTTGTTCGCCGAACCGCCGCAGCGGCACAGCGCCACCGCCGGTTTGTCCGTCGGCAGGGTGAACTCCTGGCCCTGGTGGTCGATCAGTTTGACGGGCCCCTGAATGACCAGGGGCCCATTCTCACGACAGCGAATTACCACTTCGGCCATGCTGCGTTCCTCTTTGGCGTTCCGCGTCATTCTTCCTCCATCCGGGACATGCCGCGCTGGGAGTGGGCGGCAAAGTACGGGACCAGCCTCCGGGCAATCGCGTTGAGGAACCGTTGCCGGAACTGCGCCGGCGTCGTGTCCGAATCCATGTCCACTGGAGTGCTGGGGTAGACGCAGGGGAATTCTTCCTGCGGCGGATTTTCGTCCTCTTGCTTGACGTTCTTCAGACCGATGGTCAGGTCCGCTTTCCCCTGGAACATCTGATTGCCTTTTTCGATCAGGCTGAACGCATGGATCTCCACGACGATGACGTAATCGACGTGGAACAGTTCGCCGATCTTCCGGGGGTTCTCTCGCTTCCATTCGGGGTGGGAATTCTTGTAGCGCTCGACGCTGCTGGCCGGGATGAGCGTGACTTTCTCCTGGTTCTCCTGGAACTTTTCCTTCAGATGCTTGACCAGCAGCTCGCTTAGCTCGCGGTCGGCCTGCATCGCGTCCACGCGCGCGTCCAGCCCTTCGCCCAGGACCAGCACCATCGCCTTGACTTCCTTTTTCTTGTCCTCCGAGGCGATCGCCCCCAGCTTGGGCGGCGCCATGCTTTCCGGGAGGATGAAGTAGGCCAGCGACCCCAGGTCGCACCCCGCACCGCATAGCCCCCCCAGCAGCACGACCAGGATCAGTGCGCGCCTGCCCATTGCGTTCATGGACCTCTCCTTGTCCTGCGTCCTCAGGGGGACGTGCCGTTTTTCACCTGATACATCGTCAAGACCACGATGGCCCAGCGCAGCAGCATCAGGACCATGAAGCCCACCATCAGGATGGTGAAGGTCTTCTCCAGCGAGCGAATGAAGACCGTTTGGCGCTTCCAGAAGCAGGCCAGGCTCCAGGGGATGAACAGCAAGCAGACGCCGGCCAGCATGGTGCCGACCCAGTTGGCCCGCAGCGAGTTGAGGACGTCTCCCCGGATCAGCAGGGCAAAACTGGTGGTCATGCCGCACGACGGACAGGGATAGCCGGTCAGCACCACAAAGGTACACGGCGGCAGTCCCAGCTGCTGATGCGTCCCCATCCGCCGCTCGGGCACGTCGCCCTTGTACGGATCGAGCCACAGGGCAATGCCGAAGACGACGGTGAGGCCCAGGGCCAGGCCGACCAGGACGCCGCGCACCGTGTCGCTCAGCACCGGGATGGCGTCCAGGATCTCTTCTTCCCCCGGCTGTTGCTGGGGGCTGGCTTCAGGTTGCGTTGAGGGGGGCACAATAACGATCACCCAGGTGGAAAACAAGAGGAAAAAGGCCCACGTACGGCTTCGACTGGCGAGCGGCGCGGCGTCAGCCCGCCGGTAACGCCCACAGTACCGGCGGGCTGACGCCGCGCCGCTCGCCAACTCATGCAGCTCGCCGCAATTCCCGTGCCGCCGGGGGCGCCGGGGCGAAATACCGCTCGGCCGCTGCCGTGGCCAGGTCCATCGCCTCCTGAACCCGCCGCCGGTAGTGTTCCAGCTCCTCGCGGTCCGTGGTATTCGGAACACGGATCGGCTCCGTGGTCACGCACATCGCGCCGCTGAACGGCACCGGCACGGCGAAGCGATCCCAGCTCCGCATCCGCCAGGCCTTTTGCCAGGCAAAGCCGATCGGCACAATGGGCAATCCCGTCAGAGCGGCCAGGTAAATCAGGCCGATCTGGACCTGCCGGCGAGGGCCGCGCGGTCCATCGGGCGTGACGGCCAGGTGCCGGCCCTGCGCAGCCAGCCGACGCATTTGCCGGATCGCCTCGACCCCGCCGCGCGTTCGGCCTTCCTTCATTGTCGAGCCGCGCACCACGCGGAAGCCCAGATGCTTGCACGTCTGGGCGATCATTTCCCCGTCCGCGTGCTGGCTGATCAGCACGTTGATGTCCCGCCGGCCATAGTGGTAAGCCGGCAGCAGCATGTTCTCGTGCCAGAAAGCGTAGACGTAACGTCCCTGGAATTGGGGCTGATTCGGATCGACGTTCGGTCCCAGCGGCCGATAGCGGTAACGCAGGCTTCCCACCAGCAGCCGCACGGCGAAGGCCGCCAGAAAGCTCACCAGCTTGATCAGCCAGGGACTCCGAATCTTCATGCTTCTCCCCGTGGTGATTGGTGATTCGTGATGTGATTCGTGTACCAATCACGAATCACCAATCACCCCTCCGATGGCCAGTCGCCGCTGAACACCTCAACGGCCGGCCCCGTCATATACACGTGATTGTCGGCCGCGGACCAGTCCAGTTGCAGGTCTCCGCCCGGCAGATGGGCCAGCAGCTTCCGATCCGTCCGCCCGGTCAGCACGCCCGCCACGCACACGGCACAGGCCCCGGTGCCGCAAGCCAGGGTGATGCCGCTGCCGCGCTCCCAGGTGCGCATGGTCGCTTCCCCAGGAGCGTGGACCTGCACAAAGTGGACGTTGATTCGCCGCGGAAAGCAGGCCAGTCGCTCCAGGGTCGGGCCAACCCGCTCCAGCGGGACTTTGCTCACGTCCTGGCAATACAGGACAACGTGAGGATTGCCCGTGGACACACAGGTAATGCGCCCATCGCAGCCGCACGGACCGAAGTAGTTCTCCTCGAAGTCATACGGCAGGGCGGCATTGACGACGCGCAGACCCGGCAGCGTGGTCGGGACCTTCTCCGCTTCCAGGATCGGCTCGCCCATGTCCACGCGGACCCGCTGCACCTTGCCGCCTTCGACCTCCAGGTTCAGCGTCAGCACGCCTCGACCCGTTTCGACGGTCAGCACCGGTTTGCGAGCGATGCCGTGATCGTAAGCGAACTTGGCAACGCATCTTACCCCGTTACCGCACATTTCCGCCTCGCTGCCGTCGGCGTTGTACATCCGCATCCGCACGTCGGCCTTTTCCGAGGGACACAGCAGGATGAGGCCATCGCTGCCGACGCCAAAATGGCGATCACTGATGGTCTGACTCAGGGCCGAGGGATCGCGCGGTGGTCGCTGGTTGACGCAATCGACGTAGACGTAGTCATTGCCCAGGCCGTGCATCTTCACGAAACGCATGGTGGTCATTCCCATTCAATGGATCCAGTGACACAATCCTGAAGTATAGCCGCTTGAGGCGCTGCCGACAATCTTGACAAAAGGGCCTCGCCGGGCTTGATGCGCAGCCTCCTGGCGCAGGTGGATCGCTTGGCTGATTGGGTCAATCACTCTGGTTCCGGAGGGTGCGCTTGCTGGACGTGGGCAGCGACCTGTTCCGGATCGATGTGCCAGTGGCACTGCCCGCAGGGCGGCGCCCGGTCAAAGCACGCAGGACAGTACAGGGGACCGCCGTGCAGGAACTGGTCGAAGCGGTCGCGGTCCGCGGAGGTCAGGTGGTCGGGGTCGAGCGGCAACTCCAGCGATTGGCGGCACCCAGCACACTCCACCTGTCTCCCGCCCGCGACGATGGGCGAGAACAGGTCATGGTCCCGACGGGCCAGGAACCCCCGACCGCTGCAGAGCGGACAGGGGAGTCCCAGCTGGGCCGTGATGGCCTTGCGGATGAAGTCGCTCTTGTTGGGCAGCGCGTTGAGCAACGCCGCCAGCTCCGGGGCCGCCTTGAAGCCCATCAACGTCATCCGGCTCTGCTTGCGTGCCATGACGGCTCAGTCCTCGCGCGTGAGTTGCTGGTGGTACGGTTTCTTCTGCTCGTAGAGCCGCAGCCGGTCCTGGATCGTGGTGGCCAGCTGACTATTTTTCTGGGCCGCCGCCAGGTCGTGGGCCTTCTTCGCCGTCTTGATCGCGTCCTCGTACTGGCCGCTGGTGGCGTAGGCGGCCGCCAGGGTGTCCAGCGCTTCCGGCTGCGGCTTGGGAATGGCCTGGTTGGCGATCTCGGCCAGGAAGAGGGCCTGGACGGCGTTGCGCTGGCGGGGGTCGGCAGCGGTGGCCTTCTGCCAGGCCTGCTCCTGGGCGGTCTTCGGATAGTCCGAATCCAGGCGCAGACCTTCCTTCAGGGCTGCCGCCGCTTTCTTCGGCTCGCCGCTGTCCTTGAGCGCCAGGGCGAGGTTGAAGCGATACTTGGGCACGTCCGGCTGCAGTTGAGCTGGCCTTCTCGAAGAAGCGGGACGCCATGTCCGTGTTCTTGTTGGTCCACTCGGTGAAGCCCAGGTTGTTCAGCGTGGTCGCCGTCTCGAGGTCCGGACCGGAAAACTGACACACGGCTTTCAGCGCTTCCTCGGACCGGTTGTCCATGATCAGGGCCGTGCCGAGCAACTGCAGGGCCAGGCCGCGCAGCTCCCGGGCCCCGGGGGCGGATGGAGACGCTTCCAGGACGAACTGGTATTCCGCGGCCGCCCTGTCCGGCTTGCGTTCCTGAAGGAGGACGTTGCCCAGGTACAGGTGGGCACGCACGTTCCCGGGCCGCACGGCAACGGTCTGCTGCCACAGCTCCAGGGGGCTGGCGTGTGTGTAGTTGCGATGGAAGGTGAGGAACCCCAGGGTCGCGATCAGGCCGACCGCCACGACCAGGGACGCGGCCAGGGCCCACGTCTGGCTTTTCCCGACGACCACGACCAGTCCGAAGCCGCCCAGGACGAGCCCGGCCGACACCGCCGCCAGCGGCAAATACGTACGGGACTCGTTGACCAGTTCGGGCGAGGGAACCAGGCTCGCCGGCAGCAGAGTCAGAAAGAACCAGGCCCCGAGAAAGCCAACCCGCGGCCAGCGGACCAGCGCCCAGGCGGTCGCCGCCAGCAGCACCAGGAGGACCACCAGACCCGGCAACGCCTCGGAGAGTGCCTGGGCGGGCGGGTAGTCAGAGTAGTCCACGCTCAACCCAACCGGCCAGAACGTCAGCCGGAGGTAGTGCAGGATCACGCCCGGCTGGGTCAGTACGTACGTCGCGACTGCCGGGGTGGAGCCGAGCCCGTCCGGTGCAGCTGCCTCGGGAGCAAGCAACGGCAGGGCCAGGAGCCCCCAGCACACCGCCAGCGCCGCGTACAACCCCGCCCGCCGCTGGAACAGCTCGGCAAAGGACGACGAGAGGTAAATCCGGTCGAACAGCAGTGCCGCGAGCGGGACCGTCACCATGACCGGGTTGCTGCCCATCCCCAGAGCGCAGCCCAGCACCGCCAGCGCGTACCAGGGCAGGCCGAACTCGGCCTCGGCTCCGCGAATCAGGCCGTACAGCGTCAGCAGGTAACAGAGGCCGGCGAGGGCGGCCGAGCGACCCGAGAGATGGGTGACGCTCTGGGTCTGCAGGGGGTGCAGCATCCAGAGCAGCGCGATCAGCAAGGCCAGCCACGGCGCCGCTTCTTGCAGCCGGGGCTGGTTCTGCTGGCGGAGCAAGGTCCGGCAGACGATGCCGAACAGCGTCAGCCCGGCCAGGACGTGAATCAGGAGGTTCACGACGTGGTAGCCCATGCGGGACTGCGGGGCCATGGCGCGGTTCAGGAGCAGGGTCGCATGGGTCAGCCGCTGCGACGAGAGCCAGGTGGACGCTCCTGGATTCTGCAGCACCGGGTTCGTGAACAGCGTCCGTTCCTCGTCCGGGGTCCAGATGCCCGAAAGGCTGTTGAGGAACAGGCCGCCGCCAAGGACGACCAGCACCAGTAACTTCGGCAGGACGGCCTGGCGGTAATCTTCGGGCTCGATGGTCGATTGTGTCGCGTTCATGGGGTTGCTCTCAGTTCCAGGGGCGAGCGCAAGAAGGTCAGCGACCGGGGACACTCCTGCCCGGCCGGGTCCAGTTGAAGGCGGATGCCGACTTCCAGGTCGGAACCAACCGGGAGTTCGAGGGTGGCGTAACTCCGGCTCACGGGCAGCACCAGGCGCCAGGGGCGGACGTTGCGACGCACCGCGACAATCTCTCCCCGGCGGTCGAGCAGCAGCACGTCGATCGGGAAACGCATGAAACAGGTGTGGACAGCGGGGCACGGCACCAGCAGCAAGCCAGTGCCCGGGGGCAGCCCGTGCCGCAGCTGCAAGCCCCTTGAAGCGCGACCAGGCGGTGTCCGCGACTTCCAGGGACTCGACCACGACGTCTCCGGTGTCGTCCCGGAGCAGACGCCAGGGAGAGGTCATCGGATGCCCCCCCGATTGCGGCTCACCTGATCCATGAACTGGAACACCTGGTACAGGGCCGGCCCGAGGACAGCGACGAAGAGGCCCGGCAAGAAACAGATGACCAGCGGGAACAGCAGTTTGATGGGCAGCGAGGCCGCCTTGGTCAGGGCGTTCTCCCGGCGGCGGTTGCGCAGCTCCTCGACTTGCCGGCGCAGCACCTCGGAAACGCCCGAGCCGACCTGGCTGGCCTGCACCAGGGCGGAGATGAACAGCGTCAGCGACGAGACGTCGATGCGCCGTCCCAGCCGGCGCAGGCATTCGATGCGGGGCCGGCCGGCCAGCACTTCCAGCTGGAACAGGCGGAACTCCTCCGCCAGCGGCCGGTCCGCCGGCTGCGAGTCCAGGATGCGTTCCAGGGCCGCGTCGAAGCCGATGCCGGCCTCTGCCAGGGTGGCCAGCAGTTCCAGTGTGATCGGCAGGTCCTGTTCGATCCGGGCCACGCGCTTCCGCCGGGCGGCCCGGACGCGGAACCACGGCAGGGCGGAGACCGTGACCAGCACGATCCAGGGCATGGCGAAGGCGAACGGTTTGAAGATGTCGCCCAGTCCGCCCGGCATCTCCTCCAGCCCGCGGATCAGGTACGCCAGCGCCGGCGAGTGGTAGAACACCCAGGTCGCCAGGGCCCCAAAGAGGATGCAGCCCCCCGTCGCCGTCAAGAACGTCGCCGCGGCATCGGGAGAGCGGTAGCCGGCCTTGTACAGCCACCAGCCGAGGCCCGAGACGGCCTCGTGCTGCTCGGGCAGCGCTTCCGCCTCGCCGGCGACCGGCTCGAACAGCCGTTCCCGGCTGAGGCGCTGCTCGGCCAGACGCCGATACGCCCAGCCCGCCGCGATCAGGAAGGCGGTCAGGGCCGCCAGGGTCAAGAAGGTTTCCATGCTGCCTTTCGGTGTTTTCCGACCCCTGCCGGCTTGCCCGGCAGGTGAAGCAGGTCGCTGGCTAGAGGGAAGCAAAGGAAGAACTCTTTTCTTTCCCATTCTTCTAGCCAGCGACCTGCTTCACCTGCCGGGCAAGCCGGCAGGGGTCGTGAACACCCCCTCAATACTTCAACCGGCTCAGGATCGACGACCAGACCACGCCCACGGCCTGCAGCAGCATGGCCCCGGCCGCCAGCCCCTGGCCCATGCTCGTGCCCAGGAATTCGCTCATGCGGTGCGGATCGTTCCGCCACATGATCAGGGCGAGGAAGTAGGTCAGTCCCAGCACCGCGACCACCGACGCCCGGCCCTGGGTGCGTCAGCGCCCGGATGCGGCGGTTGACCTCGATCCGGTCGCGCACCACCTTGCCGACCGTGGCCAGCGTCGGCCCCAGGCTGCCGCCCGTCTCCCAGTGGACGCTCAGCGTCGAGACAAAGAGGCGGAACACCTCCAGCGGCACGCGCTTTTCCAGGGCGCGAAGCACCTGCTGCGGGTCGTCGCCAAAGCGAATCCGGCCCAGGACCTCCTCCAGCTGCAGTCGCAGCGGCAGCTGGGTTTCTTGCAGCGCGCTCTCCATCGCGCTCAGGGTGCCGGCGCCGGCTTGCAGGGCGGCGACCATCAGGTCAATGGCGTCGGAGAGCTGCTGCTCGATCAGGATGGTGACCCAGCCCTGGCGAAACGACTCGACCTGACCGCCGAGCAGGCCGGCGATCAGTCCGAAGGTGATGCAGAACACCCACGGCCAGCCCAGGCCCCAGTAGAGGCCGGCGCCCAGGGCCAGCCCCACGATCCACGGAACCAGATTGTGGTCGCGGACGTAATGCGGGCCGGCCGGCGTCGCGGCGCCGGGCAGCACGTCGGGCGCGACAACGCCCGGCGCCAGGACAGCGTCCGGCTCGCCCAGCCGCATTCGGGACAGCCGCTGCACCTGGATGTTCCGCCACAGCAACCCGGCGGCCCCGAGCGCCCCGATCAGCACCAGCAGGAGCAGCAGTTCAGTCATGGCCCTTCCCCTTCGGCTTCTGGAACATCTGCATGTCGATGGGGATCTCGCGCTCGCGCAGCTCCTCGACCACACGCGGCACCACGCCCGTGGCCACGAACTCGCCGAGCACCGCCTTGCCTTTGCGGCCGTGCCGCTCGAAGACGAAAATGTCCTGGGTCAGCGGCGTCAGTCCTTCCAGCCCCAGGATCTCCGCGATGCTGCCCACGCGCCGGACGCCGTCCTCGTAGCGCTTGACGTGGACGATCAGCGACATGGCGGAGACGATCTGCTCGCGGATGGAGCGCGACGGCAGGTCCACGCCGGCCATCAGCACCATGGTCTCCAGCCGGGCCAGGGCGTCGCGCGGCGAGTTGGCGTGGACGGTGGTCAGGCTGCCGTCGTGGCCGGTGTTCATGGCTTGCAGCATGTCCAGCGCCTCCGGACCCCGGCACTCGCCGACGATGATCCGGTCGGGCCGCATGCGCAGCGAGTTGATGACCAGGTCGCGGGTGGTGATCCGGCCGCGGCCCTCGACGTTGGCCGGCCGGGTCTCCAGCCGGACCACGTGCCGCTGATCGAGGATCAGCTCGGCCGCGTCCTCGATGGTGACGATCCGTTCGGTGGCGGGGATGGCCTCGGCGACCGCTCCCAGGAAGGTGGTCTTGCCGGCCCCGGTGCCGCCCGAGATCAGGATGTTCTTGCGCAGCCGGACGGCCAGTTCCAGGAACGTGACCATCTCCGGCGAGAACATGCCCAGCCGGAGCAGGTCCATGCGGCGCAGCCGTTGTCGGCCAAAGCGGCGGATCGACAGCGCCGGTCCATCCAGGGCCACGGGCGGCAAGGTGGCGTTGACCCGGCTGCCGTCGGGCAGGCGGGCGTCCACCATCGGCGATGCCTCGTCCACGTGCCGGCCGACCCGGGCCGCGATGCGCTGAATGATCCGGATCAGGTGCTCGTTGTCGCGGAAGCGGACTTGCGTTTCTTCCAGCCGGCCGAAGCGCTCGATGTACACCTGGTTGGGGCCGTTGACCAGGATGTCGGTGACCGCCGGGTCGGCCATCAGCACGGCCAGCGGGCCGACGCCGACGGTCTCTTCCAGGAGGTCGTCGGCGATCTGCTTGCGTTCCGCCTCGTTGAGCGGCAGGTTGTCCTCGACGAGGGTGCGGGCGACAAACTCGCGCACGACCCCGGCCAGCGTTTCCTCGCCGGTGCCCAGCAGGTTGCGCTCGTTGATCTCATCGAGCAGCGGCTCGTGCAGCGCTCCCTTGACCAGCAGGTACTGCGAGGCCCCAGGCTGCGGCAGCCCGGCTTCGGTGCGCAGTCGCTCCACCGGGTCCGGCGTCCGTTTGGGGGACTCATTCGCCAGGGCGCCCGTGCGCGATTTATCCTTGACCCGAGAAACGGGGAGGATCAGCGAGGTCTGGTTCAGCACGTCGCGGAAGCGATTGCCCTTACCGGGAGGCTCGCTCGGCTCAGGTGTCATGCATGGTCTCCTGCTCATGGAGGTCAGCCTTGCCGGCATGACCTGCCACGCCGTTGACCGAAGGCGTTCTCCGTTCGGTCGAGGGTCGGGCGATGCGCGGGGCGGCCTCGATGTCCGTGACCATCTGGCTCAGGGTCCGGCCCAGGCCCCACAGCCGGCTGGCGCCCAGGATGTACGGCTTGCCCAGGTTGGTGGTGATGGCGATCTTCTTCTGGAACGGCAGCACGAAATCGATCGCCCGGCCCAGCCGCCCGGCCACGTCCTCGCGCTTGAGGTTGTCGCTGGAACCGGTGAAGCGGTTGAGGACCAGCCGCAGACGGTCGGCCGGCACGCCCAGTTGTTCGAGCAGCTTGAGCAGTTGCGTCGCGCCGAGAACGGTCGGCACCAGACTTTCCAGGACGACGTAGACCCGGTCGCTGAGGTCCAGCACCGCCATCATGACCCGGTCCAGCAGCGGGAAGGAATCGACGATGACGAAGTCATACGACCGGCGGGCCAGGTTCAGCACCCGGGCCATGACCTGGTCGTCGATCTCGGACGCCTCGACGGGCCCCGCGGGCGCCGCCAGCAGATGCAGGCCGCAGGAGTGCGGCGTGGCCAGCTGCCGCAGCAGCGTCTCGTCCAGCCGGTCCTGCTCGCGGGCGGCGTTGGTCAGCGTGGTGGTCGGCTTGAGGTCCAGCAGGCTGGCGGCGACGCCCATCTGCAAGGAGGCGTCGATCAGCAGCACCTGCTCGGGATGACGCAGGGCCAGGCCGCAGCCGAGGTTCACGGAGAGGGTGGACTTGCCGACGCCCCCCTTGTTGCTGATGAACGAGACGATCTTGCCGGCCCGGGCCAGGAGCGGGGCCGCCCGCCGGTAAAGCCGCTCCAGCAACTGCTCCAGGTCGATGCGGGAGAGGGGCCGGCGCAGGAAGTCCTGGATGCCGACGCGCAGGGCCTGGATGAGCAGGGCGCTCTCGGAGACGTCGTGGCCGAACAGGTCGGAGGAGAAGACGGCGGCGAGGTTGGTCTCGGGCGAGTTCTTGAGCACCTCGTCGGCGAAGCTCTTGAGCGGCCGCAGGTCGCGGGCCATTTCCACAAAGACGAAGTCGGGCCGGCGACTGCGGACGGCCTCCGCCCCCTGGCGAAAGTCGGTCGCGGTGTGCAGCACGGCGTGCAGATCGGCGATGCCGCTCAGGGCCTGGCGGACTTCCTCCTCCAGCCGGGCGTCGGCGCTGACGATCAGGATTGTGGGCGTGCGCTGGCTCATGAGGCATCACCGGACCAGGGCCGGGGCGAGGACGGCATTGGGCAAACTGTTGTGGCTCTGAAACAAGGCACTCAGCATGCTGCTGTTCTGGACATTCGATGGCACACTAAAGGTCGCGCTGGCATTTTGCGGGATCAGCGCGCCAGGCAGTTTCGTGAGAGTAATCTGACACAGGTTTGTCGAAGGGCTCCAGGACATTGGCACGCTGGACAGCATCCCTCCAAAGCCGACAACCATTCCTTGGGTTGTGCTGGAATCCTGGGTAATGCTGTCAAACAACGGCATCAGAGAATAGGAAGTCGGTAAACTCGGGCTGCTGGGTCGTGCGGTGCTGAAGGTATTGAACTGCTGCCCGATGGTCAGGGTCTTGGTCGGTGGGGGGGAAAGCCACTGACCGGCGTAAAGCTGAATCTGAGTGCCCATCGAGTGCGTGGCGGCCGTCGTGCCCATCCATCCGCGCTGGACCGTCAAACTGTTTGGGTTTGTCGCGTCTGTCACCAGGAGGATTTCCGAATCGATCGCAACCGGGAACGGGGCAGCAGGCAAAGTCGGACCGTTAGCAACTGAAAGAGTGGTGTCTGTGGCCTGGACGTTCGCATTGAGTGTTGTTTTCAATTGGAGCTGAGTGCCTTGTTGGTAGCTGCCCATCGTGGCGCTTCCCAACGTCAAGGTGTAACTGTTCGGCGCCTTCGTACTGTCAATGCTTGTCACCGTGATGGTTTCATTTCCGATGATTATTGGGAACGGAAAGGTCGTGGGGAAACCCAGCTTGTCAAGCACGGTAAGGGTCGTGGACAGTGCGGGAGCAGCGGTGGCTAGTGCCGTCTGCTGGAGGATAATCTGTCCCTGGGGATTGACATTGTAGTAAAGGGACTGCTGAACCAGAGTACCGGACTGGTGTGCGGCGGTGGTCGCGTTCTGCAAAGTCAAGCCATAACTGGTGGGCGCATTGGTCGAATCAATGGCATTCACCAGGAGGGTTTCCGTATCGACCGTTACCCGGAACGGCGCGGCGGGGAAACTCGAGATGTCTGGCACCGTGAGGGTCATGGTCCCTTGCGGAACGGAGGCGGCGAGTGTCGTCGTCCCGAGTTTCCAGGCTAATTGGGTCAGTCCAAAGGGAGGAGGCCCAGGCAGGTTGTACTGAACCTGAACGCCAGACGAATGTGCGGAGGCCGCCGTGCCCTGCGTTCCGCGCTGCACCGTCCAGCTGTTCATCGAGGCATCAAGGGCCGTCACCAGGACGATTTCACTCTCGACAAGGACCGGGAACGGGGCGGCAGATGGGAAATGGGACCCATCACTCACCGTGAGAGTCGTGTCCGCTTGCTGAACGCTGCCGCCGAGTTGCGTCACCGCGTTGTTGAAGCTCGGATAAGCCACGCCGATTGTCTTGGCCCGCACCTGGCCTCCGATGGCGGTCGCTCGCACCGTGATGCCATTCCGGGGCGGAGAAGTTCCGCTGAACTGAGCGGCCCGACCAAACAGCAAGGGGACGGCATTGCCCGTGGAGCTAGCGCCGCTCTGATTGTCCAGCGTATTGACAACCGCTCCCTGATAGGTGTTCGTTCGGCGCTTGCGGGCCAGGAAGGCGTTCTGCCCGGTGCTGCTCTTGATAAAATCGTTCCGATTGTAAGATCCGTCTTCGGTCGGTCGGTCGATCTGGAGAATGGTGACGCCGATGGCATGGGAAACATCCGTGGTCCCGTTCAGACCGCGCTGCACCGTGAATGTCGTCGTGTTCCCGTTCCCGTTCACGGCCGTCACTTGCATCTGTTCGGAGATGTTATCGTCGAGGGTGACTATCTGGAAGGTTGCGCTGTTGAAGCCCTGTCCCGAAGCGACCTGTAGTGTGGTGTCTCCGGCACTGACGGCGGCAGTCAAGGTGGTCATGGCGAACGACCCGCTGACCAGGTCGCCGTACAGTTCGTTCGCAGCAGTATTCAGTTGCGGGATTGGGAGATAGGGGCTGTTGCTGGGTTGAAAGGTCTGCAGGGCGTTGGCACTGGTTACGCCCCCGATGACAGTAACGTCAGGCCCTGCCTGGAATTGAACCGTCGGGTTTGTATTGAAGGCGAAACTTGGTCAAGTTCTGAGCCGCCAGCGGTCCCCCCTGCGGGCCATAGCGCAATCCTTCCACTGCCTCACCTTCGGCCACCGATTGCATCTGCTGCTGTGTCACGCGTACCAGTCCCAGGTCAATTGCCAGTGCCGCGATGGCCAGCAACGCAAACACCAGCAGCGCAAATAGCACCAGCACCGTCCCTCGGCGTCTTTGATGTCGTGGCAACCAGCGCATGTGTGCCTCTTCTCACTTCCCCGGTTTGGCGGTCTGGCCATCGTCCTCGCCTGGTAGCGTGGTCGGCTTGACCTCCTTTTGTTCTGCGGGCGACTTCCCCTTCCCCGGCGTGTACCGCTCCGGGGCCTTCTCCTTTCGGCGTTCCTCGTCTCGGTTGGGGAAGACCAGGATGTCGCGCTTGCCGGCGACGATGACTTCGATCGTCTTGATCGGCGGCGGCGGCATGGCACCGGGGGTGGGGACGATCGTGTCTTCCGGCGAGCCGGAGTGGGCCACGCAGAAGACCAGGGCACGCACGGCCAGGGCCTCGGTCAGCGGCGCCACTTCCCTGGGATCGACGGCGATTTTCACTTCCTCGATGGTCTTCGTTTTCGGCTTGCCGTTGTGTCCGACCGGGCTGCCCGGCACCGGCACCTGGTCCGCCGCGGGAGGCGACACCATCACCCCATCCTGCACCAGCGCCATGACGCCGGCCCGTTTCGGCAAGTTGGTCATGGGCTTCTGGGCGTCGTACAGCGCCGGCGACATCATCCCTTTGCCGCCGACACCCTGAAGGGCCTTGCTGTGGTCGATTTCCATGGTGGCCAGCAGATCAATCCGGTCGCCGATGTGCAGCCCCCGAATGCCCATCACCTTCTCCGCTTCCAGGGTAAACAGGACCTTGCCGGGAGGCACGCCCGCCGACAGTCCGGGGCGGGTCCCTTTCGGGTAAAAGTCCTTTTCCGCGAAGCCGTAGCCGGGGTTGTGGTCCTTCCGAAGCACCCGGCCGACGATCTTGTCAATGGTCAGCAGTCCCCCCGCGGCCACCTGCTCCGGCGGCAGATAGATGACGACGAAATCCGCCGTCTTCGCGTCCATCACGTGCTCGCGGGTGACCAGGGTAAAGGCCGGGATGAGCCGGGCCGCCAGCGGAATGGGGACGCCCTGCGGCCGGGGTTTGGCCGCCACGCGCGGCTGCCACGGCAGCGGCATGATCCCCAGGCGAATCAGGACCGCCATTGTCCCGGCAACACCCAGGATCACCGCAGCCAGGCCAAACGCCGCTCGCCTTGCGACGGAGGGACGGTTACGAATCGACGGCTGTGGGCTCATTCCTCTTCTCCCTTGGAGGTTCGTTCAAGGTGTCCTGCTCACTGGAACAGCTCACGCCGGAAAATCGCCTGGGCGGACAGCACCCGGCGGAAGGGACGCACGGTTGTGGTCAATGCCTTCAATCGGCCCAGTCCGTCGGCGCCGGCGTAGGGGCCGATGTCTCCGCTTTCCGTCGTTACGATGGGCGTTTGCGCGCCGTTGACGGTCTGGTACGCGGTCAGGGTCGCCGCCTGGAATGGATAGTTGATCCGCAGAGCAATCACCCCGGGCTGGATGGGCGGCGAGGAACTTCCTCCAAACGTCGCCATGAGGTTGAAGGGGCTGTAGTCCGCGTTGGGCGGATTCTTGTAGTAACTCGCATTCACGCCGGTTGAGTTTGTCGAGTCGTAGTAGTTTGGGTCCGACGTGATTTCCTCGACCACCGGAATGGTGAGAAGGACAGTATCATGGCTTGGACCGCTCAGTCCGCCGCCGCCAGCCTGATACGTCACCAGCGGAATGACAACCGTCATCCCATCGTTGAGAGTCGTGACGCCCGAGGCATTCGTCGTGGTGCTGGAAACCAGTTGTCCGGGATAGCGGAAGTAGGTCGGAGAGGGATTGTTCCCGATCGGCACCGGATCATAAATCATCAGCGGCATGAGCATTTGATTCAGCAAGGGGGCGCTCGCGAAATACTGCTGGACGGTCTGCCCTTGGAGTTTGCTCAGGTTGACGACCAGGTAATTCTCGTTGTAAACCTGCTGGGCGAGTGCGTTGGTGCTGAGGACGCCGTTTGGTCCGGTTAGAGTGCCGGAAGGCGGCAGCGGCACGCGCGACAACTCCCGGGCCCCGGCATCAGCGGCCTGCTGCAGCGCCTGGGCCGCGTACAGAGCCCGGCCGAACTCGATGATCGCGGCCAGCAGCAGATACAGGATCAGGGCGATGAAGGCGAACTCGACCAGAACCTGACCTCGACGGGCTGCTGGCGGCGCAGCGGCACGAACGCGGGATCCCCACGACGGTGGAAGCGAAATCATCGGCAGCAGACTCCAGGAAGCAACGCCCCACTAGCAATGCAAGCTCCCGGTCCCCATCAAAGACGGGGACCGGGAGAGAATGTCACGTCACACCTTCTGGAATCAAGGCGCCGAGACGAGGGTCCCGCCACCGGTGCCAGTCCCCGTATCGAGGATATTGGCAAAGCGATCCGAGTTGGTCAACGCGGTGGTGTTGAGCATGATGACGCCATTCACCACCTGGGTCGGCACCGACTGCTCCGTCGAGATCGGATTGTTGTCATCGGTGTGGGCACCGGGCAAGATGGCCGCGGCGATGCCGATGTTGTCGGCTGTCTTGTGACCCAGCATGCTGACGGCCACGGCACCAACAACGACAACGCACGTCAGCAGCAGGGCATACTCGACCATGGCTTGCCCTTTACGGGCCTGGCGGTGGGTACGGAACAACATCGGCAACTCCTCCTGGATGAGAAGCAAGCTGTGGGTAAGGCGAAACGGTTATATTCCCTAATACCGATAAAGTGCCGCTCTCCAGGAAAAAGTTCCCGCACCGGCCGCAACAAGTAAAAATAAATGCTACACTCGGAACTTCACACAAGTTGACCCGGCGCTCGAGCTGGTCAGCGGCCGAATCATTTTGTATAACTTCGTATGATTTCCCCGCCTGCAAGGGTGTCCGTCATGCAACACCGCCTGGTCCTGCGTCTCAGTCTTTGTCTGTTCGCGACGACGTTTGTCGTCTTTTCGCAGGTGGTCCGTCACGACTTCCTGAGTTATGACGACAGCGGTTACGTCACCGAGAACCGGATCGTCAGTCGCGGCCTGAGTGCCGCGGGCTGGTGCTGGGCGTGGTCAACGGTGCATTGCTCCAACTGGCACCCCCTCACCTGGCTGTCGCACATGCTGGACTGCCAGCTCTACGGGCTGACCAGGCCGGGCGGGCATCATCTGACCAGCTTGCTGCTGCACTCGGCAAACGTGCTGCTGCTGTTCCACGTCCTGCGCTGGTTGACGCGGGAAACCTGGCGGCCGGCCTTCGTGGCGGCCCTCTTTGCCCTGCATCCGCTGCACGTCGAGTCGGTGGCCTGGATCGCGGAACGCAAGGACGTGCTGAGCACCTTCTTCGGGCTGCTCGCCCTGGGCGCCTACGCCCGCTACGTCGAGTCGCCCCGTGTGGGGCGGTATCTGCTGATCCTGTTCTTCTTCGCGCTGAGCCTGCTGGCCAAGCCGATGCTGGTGACGTTCCCTTGCGTGCTGCTGCTGCTGGATTACTGGCCCTTGCGCCGTTTCCCCCCACCCCAACCCTCCCCCGCGAGGAGGGAGGGGCCTTCTTCTCCCTTCCCCCTCGCAGGGGAGGGTTGGGGTGGGGGGCTGCTTCTGGAGAAGCTGCCGCTGTTCGTCCTGGCCGGGGCTTCGTGTGTGGTGACCTTCCTGGCCCAGCTGCGCGACGCGGTCGTCCCCATCGACCAGCTACCGTTCTCGGGTCGGGTGTGCAATGCCGTGGCCGCCTACGTCGGTTACCTGGAGAAGACCTTTTGGCCTGTCGATCTGGCCCTGTTCTATCCGCATCGCGGCACCCGGATGAGTGCCTGGCAAATCCTCGCGCCGGCCCTCATCCTGCTGCTGCTGACGGTCCTGGCCATCGGCCTGAGGCGTCGCCGGCCGGCCTTGCTGGTCGGCTGGCTCTGGTATCTGGGGACGCTGGTGCCCGTCATCGGCCTGGTCCAGGTCGGCTTGCAGTCCATGGCCGACCGCTACACCTACTTCCCGCTCATCGGCATCTTCATCGCCCTGGCGTGGGCCATCCCATCGGGGCTGGCGGCACGACGCGCGGGCCGGGCCGTGCTGGCGGTGACAGGCCTGGGAGTCCTGGCGGCCTGTTCGGTGCTGACCTGGAGCCAGCTGCGCCACTGGCAGAACGAGGGGACTGTCTGGAAGCATACGCTGGACGCGACCCGGAACAATCCCCTGGCGCATTTCTCCCTGGGAACGTATCTTTACAATCACGGCCAGGTCGATGAGGCCGAGGAACAGCTGAAGCGGGCCATCACGCTGGCCCCGCGCTATGACCAGGCGCTGAACAACCTGGGAACTTGCTGGTTGCGCCAGGGCAAGGTGGATCAGGCCCTGGAACTCTTCGCCCGGTCTGTCGCCAGTGACCCCAAGACCGGTGTCTATCACAACAACCTGGGCCTGGCCCAGGTCCGGAAGGGGACGCTGTCGCTGGCCCGCGACAGCTTCCGTCAAGCCGTGGCGCTTGCCCCGGAAACGGCCGAGCACCACTGCAACCTGGCCTTCGTGCTGGCAGAGTTTGGGCAGTCCGAGGAGGCGCAAGCGGCTTACGCGGAAGGGCTGCGGCGCGATCCGAACTGGCCCCTCCGAGCGAACCGGCTGGCTCGCGAACTGCTTGAGACACCAATCCCCAAGTTCCGCTGTCCAGACGAAGCGTTCTTGCTGGCGCGGCAGACCTGCGCGGCCACGATGCGGCAAGACCCGGAGATGCTCGCCACCCTGGCCGAGGCCTGTTTCGCCACGGGGAAAGCCCCGGACGCCGTTGCCGTTGGCCAGGAAGCGCTGGACAGGGCAACCGCGCAGGAGAACAAGAAACTGGCCGCTCGGTTGCGCGCCGAGTTACGGCGCTACCGGGTGGCTGACAGGCGCGAAACGTCCCGGGCGGAGCGCGCCAGGGAGTGAACGGCGCGGTACGATCAACTCTGGATCGGCGAGCCGGACGCTCACCGGGCCGGCTTTTCGAGAGCGGCGAGGTCCATCCGCAACACCGTGCCACCCGATGGTAAGCGAACGGCGCTGCAAATGCGTGCCCCCAGTCGCGATAGGTCCGCTTCCAGTCGCTTGCTGTGGTTCAATTCCGGAACCAGGAGGCAGCGTTTCAAACCGCGCAGGTCCTCGGGCTCCAGGATGGGTCCGTAGCGGTCGCGCAACCGTCTGCTGATCTCGTCCAGGTGCGTGCGGGTGGCGCAGACCAGGGTGAACGCACGTCCCGATTCGCCGCGATGGTAGCGGAGGGGAACGAACAGAACCACGTTGTCGGTGACAACCGGGCACTTCTCCTCGGCGGCGAGCTTTTCGGCTTCCACGGCGAGCCGCCACGTTGCCTCACAGCCGAGGGGCACGCCGAGCTGGTTGCCGGCGAACCAGGTGAACGACTGCAACAGATAAAGAACCGCGACCCCCAGGCTGACGTACCCGAGGACCTGCCGGGGACCACTGGCGTGGGCGATGGCAACGGTCGCAAGCACGGCGACCCCGGTCACCGCGGGAAGCACGTAGCGCGTCTGGTAGTGGTTGGTGAAGGCAGCGAGCGCGAACCCCAGGACCGGCAGGGCAGCGAGCAGGACAGCGACAGCCAGCTCGTGCAGCGGCATGGCTGGCCCCGCCCCGGCGGCGGCCCCCCCGGAGGTCCGTGTCCGACTCGACAGGGCCAGCCAGACCACCAGGATAAGGAGCACAGGCCCCAGGGGGGCGAGCAGGGCCAGGAACGTGCCTGCGACGGTCTCCAGTTTGGGGCTTAACTCGGAGTTGGCAATGAAGGCCCGGGCGTTGGCGATGATCGGTCGATAGAGGATCAGCGGGCAGATCCCGGCGACCAGGACCCCCCAGACCCGCAGGTCGATTCGCCTGCGCTGCCAGGTGCGAAACAACTCCGCTCCGCCGAAGGCCGCCACGACGAGGACGGCGTAGAAGTGCATCGAGACCGCCAGGGCCAGGCAGACGGCCAAGCCGACCAGGCCAGACCAGCGCCACCGCCCTCCCGCAACGGTGGCCGACTGCCAGCACAACAATCCCAGACCGGTGAAGGCCAGCCACAGGGAGTACGGCCTGGCCTGGCAGAGCAAAGCCAGCGGCGTCGGCAAGATGCAGAGCACGGCCCCGAGTCGCGCGGACGTGACCGGATAACGGCGGGCGAGAAGCACGTACACCGACACGACGTAAAGGAGGGTCCCCAGGAGGGCCGGGAACCGCAGACTCCAGGGCGACAGACCGAAACAAGCAATCGACAGCCGGGCCAGGACGTAATAGCCCGGGGGATCGGATTGCGTTCCGGTCGTCAGGCGCCGCCACATCTCCTCGAAAGAATCGGCCCGGCAATTGTACTCCGTGAGGATCTCATCCAGCCACAGCGCCTTCTTCGTGGCAAACTGGTTGCCGAACAGGCCAACCAGGGCGAGAAAGACCAGGAGCAACCCGTGAGGGAGGATTCGCTCCTCGAAAAACGTGATCCTGCGAGTCCGCGCGCTGCGCGCCGGGGCCGCCGCTGGTTCCGGCGCAGCGGCCGGCTCCTCGACCGTGGTGATTGCAACCGGGCTGGCCTCCGGGCTCTCGGGGCACAAACGGGTCTGGTTGTGCAATGGCGTCATCGCTTCCCCTCCGCGGCGACGAGGCGACCCTCCTCCTTGATCCGGGTTGGGACCAACCGCAGACCGGTCGCTCCGGCGCTGCCGGCCTCGTGATACTCGGCGTCCTGGTTCACTGCCCACAGATCGTACACCGGCCGGCCGGCGCGGATGTTCTCCACGCACAGCATGGCCGTCATCATCGCGTGGTCCTGGTTGTTGTACTTGTGCATCCCGTTCCGCCCCACCAGGTGCAAGTTCGGGAACCGCTCCGCGAGTTCGGCGCGGATCGTATCAACGTGAGTGGCGTAGTCGTCGTCATACACCGGGTACGCCTTCTGCTGCCGGACCACGCAGCCGTCCAGCACGTCTTCCGGCTTCGCCAGCCCGATCGTGGCCAGCTCCCTCCTGGCCAGGGCCACCAGGTCGGCGTCGGGCGACGACCACAGGCCATCCCCCTCGAAACAGAAGTATTCCAGCCCGTAACAGGTCAAGGAAGGATCCGGAACCATCTCCGGGGACCACGATTTGAAATTCTGCACCCGGCCGACCTTGACCCCCGGATCGTGGACGTAGATCCAGTTGTCGCTGACCTGGTTGCTGTCTTTCAGCATCAGCGCGACGGTCAGGAAGTCGCGATAGCGCAGCTTGCCGGCTGCCTGCCGGACGGGCTCGGACACGTTGGGAGACAGACCGTGAACAACTTGCCGCAGCGGGGCCGAGCTGATGACGTGGTCGGCCAGGAGGTGCTGCGGGTCGCTGCCGTCTGTCCCAGCGCTGGCGCTTCGGGCTTGTCGGTCCGCACTGGCGTGGGTGACCAGCCATTGCTGGTTCAGATCGTTGCAGTGCAGCCCGATCACCTTGCGGCCCATTTCAATCCGGCCGCCCTGGGCCTTCACCCTGGCGGCGCACGCCTCCCACAGCATCCCCGGACCCAGACGCGGATAGCGGAACGTGTTGAGGAGCGTCTTGATCTGCTCACCGCGGGCTTTGGGTTTCGGCTTCCACAGGGCGTTGAGGATGGCCGACTTCAGCGACAACCCCTTGATCCGCTGGGCCGCCCAGTCGGCCGAGATCTCCTTGCAGCTCATCCCCCACACTTTCTCGGTGTAGGTCTTGAAGAACACCTGGAAGAGCCGGGCGCCGAACTGGTTGGTCACCCAGTCCTGGAAACTCTTCGGGTTGGGGTGCGGAAACATCCGGGCCTTCAGGTACGACAGCACACACCGGGCGGACTCGATCAGCCCGAGCTTGACCAGCGCTTCGCCCGCCCGCAGCGGATAGTCGAAGAAGCGGCCGCGGTAATAAATCCGGCTCGAGCGCGGACGGACCAGCATGTCGTCGGGAAGGATCTCGGTCCAGAGGTCCTCGACCTCTTGCGACTTGGAGAAGAAGCGATGCCCGCCAATGTCGAAGCGGAATCCCTTGTAGCAAACCGTTCGGGCGATGCCCCCGACGTACTCCGGGTCGGCCTCAAGGACGGTGACCGGGACCTGGTGCCGGGACAGCAGGTAGGCTGCGGTCAGCCCGGCGGGCCCCGCACCGATCACCGCAACGGTGGTCTGGCCGATGGCTTTACTCATGGGGAGGGACTCCGATGCCAGCACGCATGGGGCACGTCGTCTTACTTCGTATGACATGATAAGTACCAGAATCGCTGTCGTCAACAGGGGACGTAAGACGTGGTCATACCTTGGATTATGATGTGCAGGTCGGCAGCGCCGAAAGTTCGTTTCCCTACCGGTGGGGGGGGTAGCGAAAACGAAAGACGGCCGGGCAGCGGTCCAAGGAGACCGCTGCCCGGCCGGCATGGAAAAGCCGATCACGCCACGTGAACGGGCCCGTGGTCGTCGCAGTGGTCGCCATGCGGATGGTGCAGGTGGCCATCGACCAGGTAATCAACGTGGTCGCCGTGCGGCACCGCTTCATGGCCACAGCCGGGACCGTGCCGATGGGCCTTGTCGTGCTTGCCGCAGTCATGGCCCGGCGTGCAGGCGGCCGGATTGGTGGCGCTGACCTCCAGCTTGTGTTCCTCGATTCCCGCCATGCTCACGTGGTGCAGGTGGCCGTCGTGCAGGTAATCGACGTGCCCGTCGTGCTTGACGGCCGTGTGCCCACAGCCGGGGCCATGCTGATGGGTGTGATCCTTGTGATGCGTAGCCATGATCAGTCTCCTTCCTCGACGGTTGTCCCAGGGCCCGCCTCCAGTTCGGCCGCGTGCTCCAGGGCGTTGTGGATCAGATCGGCGACGTGCCGATCCGCAAGGGCATAGTAGATGTGCGTCCCCTGCCGCCGGCGGACGATCAGTCCTTCGGTGCGCAGGACGCGCAACCTCTGCGAGACGGTGGAAAACTTGTCGTTGAGGGCCTCAACGATTTCCGTGACGCACCACTCCCGCCGGGCCAGCATCGTCAAGATGCGCAGACGCGGTGCGTCACCCATGGCGCGGAACAGCTCGGCCCCACGCTCGACAACGCTGGCACTGAAATCCGGGGAAGCAGCGCAGTCCCGCTTGTGGTCGCCGTGCTGACAGGTTGGGACTGGTCCTACCATGGGACGTCTCCTGCTCCAGTATTCCATCATTTATTGAAATAGCAAATCCTGAGCGGAATGTCAACCCCCCCGAAGGAGTTTCGGGGATATTTTTCTAGGTTGGCAAACTTCCCTGAAGACCCCTGCCGGCTTGCCCGGCAGGTGAAGCAGGTCACTGGCTAGAAAAAGGCAAGGACAACCACGCTTTGGCGCCGTGTCGGTCTAGCTGGTGACCTCCTTCACCTGCCGGGCAAGCCGGCAGGGGTCGCTCCTTCAGCCACGTTTGCCGTCCTCGATTTTTTCGGCGTGCAAGCGCCCACAAGCCGCAAGCGGCTGTGGAACGGACTCGTTCGTTGCAGGAATTGTAATGGGAAGGGCTCGGTTGCTCTCTCTTCTCCCTGATTAGTGCCGCTGCCGGGGAAAAAGTTCCTTCACCCTTGCTCCTCCGCTCCCGGTTCGGTCAACCGCTGCCGCAGGGCGGCGCGGGCCCGGTTGAGCCGGGAGCGGACCGTGCCCAGGGGCAATCCCAGGGTGCCGGCGATGGCCTCGTAGTCCAGCTGCTCGACCTCCCGCAGCAGAAACACTTCCCGGAACTCGGCCGACAATTCCGCGAGCGCCTGCTCCAGCCGTTCGCCGATTTCCCGGCTTTCCAGCTTGCGGGCCGGGTCCAGGATGGCCTGCTCGTCGCGGTTGCCGGCCAGCTGTTCGCGCCGCCAGCGGCGGTCCTCACTGCGACGCAAGTGCAGACAGCGATGGACGATCGTTTGCGTCAGCCAGGCGCTGGGGTCGGCCGGCCGCTCCGGCAGCTGCCACAGGCTGAACAACGCCTCCTGCAAGGCGTCCCAGGCGCGATCCTGACAGCGCAAGATCCGCTTGCCCACGGCCAGCAGCCGCGGCAAATGCGGCCGCACGGCTGTGCCGTAGTAGTCGTCAAAGGCCCGTTTGTCAGAGATAGTCTGCACGTCCCTGCCGGGGGTTAATTCTTGGGCGAACACAACCGATATGATTTCGTATAACGTCTGGTATAACAAAGTCAACCTTTTTCTGTCACGGAAAGGCTCCAGGCTGCCGGGATGCCTGCCCAGCTTCCGCAATCGATCCGCCAGGAAAAGTTTTTCAAGTATCTTCCGGCGACAGCCGATCTTGATTCAAGTCAAGGACTCGGTCTGGCTTTCCCGGCAGGGATGCTCTCTCTCTTCGCGGGACATTGGCAAGCAGCGGTCCAGGAAGTTCTGGTCGCTGCCCAACCTTGACGGAATGAGGCCACCATGGGCCGGAAACTTGAGACATCGGCACTGCGCGGGAGGCTGCTGCTGGCTGGCGGCTGGGCCGTGGCCGGTTGCCTGCTGGCCATCCTGACCGAACTCCCCGCACAAACGCCGCAGGCCGCGACCGGCCAGGTCCTGCCTGGTCAATCCCAATCAGCACCGCAAGGGCTGCCCCTGTTCGGACCGGTGCCGACCATGGTGTTGCCGCAGATGGGGAACCCGGCCCAGACACCCGTGGCTGCTGCCTCAGCGAATCCCTCCGAGAGAGCTTCCCCCTTCTTGCAGATGCCTCCGCCCGTGTTGCCCTCGGTAGCCGCTGCCCGGCAGCCGTTGCCACCCTCTGCCGGTCCGGTGCAGCTCGCCCAGGCCCAGCCGCCTCCCGGTGCAGAGCAGCCGCGGCCCCGGGGCCCGGGCGAACCCGGGCTGCTGCCGCGGCCGGAATTCGAGAACCCCGGCCTCCGCTTGCCGCGCATGGCCGGGACCGTTGGCGCCACGCCGCAGCCCAGCGAGGAAACGCAGAAGGAGTACCGCCAGTTTGTCAAGCAGGTCATCGATCCGCAGGTCACCTTCGACCTGGTGCTCAATCGCAGCCGGGTCATGGTCCTGGCCGAGAAACCCATCCGCATTCAGATCACCGACGCGAAGTTCGTCCGGAAAACGGAGATCTCGCCTACCGAGCTGCTGCTGGAGGGCGTGGACATCGGCACCACGGTCCTCAACCTCTGGTTTCCGGACCCCGCCGACCCGAAGAAGGAACGCATCCTCAGCTACCTGGTGCGGGTCTTCCCCGATCCGGAGGCCAAGCGGCGGCTGGAAGCGATCTACGAAGCCCTGGCCGAGGAGATCAACAAGGCGTTTCCAGACAGCCACGTGTCGATTTTCATGCTGGGCGACAAGGTGGCGGTCTGCGGCCAGGCCCGGGACGTGGGCCAGGCCATCCAGATCATGCGGGTGGTGCGCTCCAACGCCCCCAACGAAACCCGCCGCGCCCCGGTGGACGTCGCCAACCTCAACGTCAACGTGGCTATTCCGCCCGGCGTCGAAAACCCCGACGCCCTGGTGGCGCCGACGCTGCAGAACCTGTTCCTGGCGGCCGGACCCAACATCGTCAACCTGCTGCACGTGCCCGGCGAACAGCAAGTGATGCTGCGCGTCATGGTGGCCGAGGTCAACCGCTCGGCGGCCCGCAGTATCGGCATCAACTTCAGCTACACCAACAATTCGGGCCTGACCGTGTTCTCGCAGCTGACGGGCGGCTTGCTCGGCGGGGGCGGCAGCGCCGGCAGCACCGGGGGCACCAGCGGGCCAAGCACGGGAACCGGTGCCTCGGGCGTCAACCTGCCGACTCTCCTGGACAATGGTCATTTGCCGGTGGTCATCAATGCCCTGCGCACCCTGAACCTGGCCCGCTCCTGGGCCGAGCCCAACCTGGTCACGCTGAACGGCCGGCCAGCCACCTTCCACGCCGGCGGTCAGTTCCCCGTGCCTGTCCTCACCGGGGCAACGGCCGTGGGGTTGCAGGGCGTTCAGTTCGTGCCCTTCGGCGTGCAGGTGAGCTTTGTGCCGGCCATCATCGACAGGGGCCGGATTCGGCTGCTCATCCAGGCCAACGTCAGCACGCGCAATCTGAGCACGGGCACCTCGATTGGCGGCGGCGGTTCCAGTGGAACGTCCGTGTCCGGCCTGAACACGCGCAGCTTCTCGACCCAGGTGGAGATGCGCCCGGGCCAGACCCTGGCGGTGGCGGGGCTGATCCAGAACAACCTGGGCGGCGAATCCACGCGGGTGCCGTTCTTCGGCGATCTGCCGTTCTTTGGCCGATTTTTTTCCGTCAACAGCGCCTCGTCGTCCGATCAGGAACTGCTGATGCTGGTCACTCCCGACCTGGTCCATCCGCTGGAGTGCGGCGAGTGCCTGCCGATCCCGGGCTCGGACCTGGTGGAGCCGGATGACGTCGAGTTTTACCTGCTGGGCCGGATGGAGAGCAAGAACCAGCAGGATTTTCGCAGTGCCTACAGGACGGACCTGGCTCGCATGGCCCGCTTCTACGGCCCGATCACCCTGCAGACCCCTTTCCCCACGGACCCGGCCTTCAGGAAGCGCTATACCCTGTGCGAGGACGTGCTGATCTCGGGGCCGCACGGCCATGCCGGCGGTCCACCGGTCCCTCCGGGGCCACCAGTGCCGCCTCCGGGACTCCCCGGGCCACGTCCGGTCCCCCAGGGACCACCGCCGGGTCCGCCCGGGCCATTGCCGGGTCCCCAGGGACCGCCTCTGGGGCTACCCGGCCCACCGGTGCCGCCCTGGGGAGGTCGGCCGCCGCTCCCGCTCCCCGGTCCGCCGCCGCCGGATTGAGCCGGCCCCGGATGTCGCCGGGGGCTGGTCTGAACCCCTGACAAGGACCGTTCCATGACCCGAATCCAACGCCGGCTCTGGTGCCGGCTCGTCGCCGCGGGGCTGACTCTGACCGCCTTGCCGGTGCGGACACCCAGTCAGCCGAACCCGAGCCCTTATGCGCTGCCGCGGGCGCAGATTGTTCCCACGGTGCCTCAGCCGGGCAGCCCGCCAGCAGCGGGCCCGCTGGAGGAAATCCCATTCCGGCCCCGGCGCGTCGAGGCTGCTCCACTCCCTCCGGCCCTGGACCAGACGTTTCCCAATCCCGCGGCCCCCCCATTTCGGCCGCCGGTGCCGGGAGGCCCGAACCTTCCGCCTCCCCCTCCTGGAGAAGGAAGCCTGCCGCCCCAGCCGTGGCCCGCGGAACCCCCGGGTGCGCCGCCTCCGGTTGGCATCCTGCCGGGATTTCCCGGTCATTACAAGGAGCCGGTGCCCCCCTATAACCCGGGCCCTCAGCCGCTCGGCTGTCCGGGCGGGCCTTACGTGCATCAGTCCCTCTGCGGGGCGCACCCCCTTGGGGCGGTGGCGACCCTTACCGGCACGCACAACCGGCGCTGGCAGGCGGCCCAGATCGCCCGGGCCCACGCAGATGACTTCGTGGTTTACCTGCACGAATGGTATCTGGGCGGCTTGACGCCCGGGCCTTACGGAGCGTTCCACCTCGACCAGATCGCTCACTGGCTTTTGCACGAGAACTACCCGGTGGTGATCCAGTACGATCCGACCAAGCCCACCCTGAATGAGATCCGCCGCGGCCAGGTCATTGCCATGCTGAGCTTTTGCGGCATCAAGGATGCCGAGGCGCGGGTCAAAATCGGTTACCCGTTCGCAGGCGGGTTGCATGGAGAAGAAACCCCGCTGGTGTATCTGCGGCTGTTCACCATCGGCGGTCTGGGTGGCGGGGGCGGTGGCTTCGGCGGCGGCGGCGGCTTCGGCGGCGGCGGCTTCGGCGGCGGCGGCTTCGGTGGTGGCGGCTTCGGTGGTGGCGGCTTCGGTGGCGGCGGCTTCGGCGGCGGTCTGGGTGGCTACGGAAGATGACAAGGTGGCAAGGACATGAGGCACGTCAAAGTCCTGTTGCTGGTGGGGTTCCTGGGACTGTCGGCCGGCTGCACGCTGGGACCGCCGCTCCTCGGCTCGCTGGTCAAGGAGCCGACCCCGGAGGCGGAAGCGCCGCCGGCCCCGGAATTGCCGCCCGGCAAGGCGGCCCAGGCCTGTCTGACGACGGCCCGGGCCTGTGCCAGCAAGGGGTACGTCCGGGAAGCGATCCAGGAGTACCGCATGGCCCGGCAGATCAACCCCGACCTGCCCGAGGTCGCCTGGCGGCTGGCGGTCCTCTACGATCAGCAAGGCGATTTCGACCGGGCCGAGATCGAGTATCGCCAGGCGCTGGCAGCCCAGCCGAAAAACGCCGAACTGCTCAACGACATGGGCTATTACCACTACCGGCGGGGACAGCCAGCCGAGGCGGAGAAGTACCTGCGCCAGGCCCTGGAGCTGAACCCGGGTCAGAAACCCGCCTGGGGCAACCTGGGAATGGCGCTGGGCGCCCTGGGCCGGGCCAGCGAGAGTTACGAGGCGTTCGCTCACGTGGTCCGGCCGGCCCAGGCCCACGCCAACGTCGGCATCCTGCTGGCCCGTGCCGGTCAGGAGGCACCGGCACGCCAGCAACTGCAGCAGGCCCTGGCCCTGGAGCCGAACTTGCCGCAAGCCCGGGCCGTGCTGGCCCAGCTGGACAAGAGGCAGGACCAGAGAGGCCCTTCTCAGGAGGGAGAATTCCAGACCGTTTTCACCACCCCCTGAGCCGGCCGCGCTCGCAAATCCAGGCGGTCATTCCCATTCGATGGTCGCGGGGGGTTTACTCGAAATGTCATAAACGACCCGGTTAACGCCCGCTACCTGGTTGATGATGCGCGTCGAGATCCGGGCCAGCAAGTCGTAGGGCAAGTGCGACCAGTCGGCCGTCATGAAGTCGTCGGTATTGACGGCCCGGATGGCGATGACGTGCTCGTAGGTGCGAGCGTCGCCCATGACGCCGACCGACTGCACCGGCAGCAGTACGGCGAAGGCCTGGGAGGTCTTGCGATACCAGCCGCTCTGTTTCAGCTCCTCCAGCAGGATGGCGTCGGCCTGCCGCAGCACGTGGAGCCGTTCCTCCGTGACCGGCCCCAGGCAGCGCACCGCCAGGCCAGGTCCGGGGAAGGGGTGCCGATACACCTGCTGCTCGCTCAGGCCCAGTTCCAGACCCAGCTTGCGGACCTCGTCCTTGAACAGGTCCTTGAGCGGCTCGATCAGCTCGAAGCCCAGCTCGGCCGGGAGACCGCCGACGTTGTGATGCAGCTTGATGCTGGCCGCCGGGCCGTCCGGCAGCCCGCCGCTCTCGATCACGTCGGGATAGAGCGTTCCCTGAGCCAGGAACTTGGCTCCCTGGATGTGCAGGGCCTCGTCCTTGAACACCTGAATAAACATGTGGCCGATCCGAAGACGTTTTTCCTGGGGATCGGTCACGCCCTCCAGCGCGTCGAGAAAGCGCTGGCCGGCCTCGACCACGCGCAGGTCGGCGTGGAAATGCCGGGCGAAGGTCTCGCGCACGGCCTTCGTCTCGTCCTGGCGGAGCATGCCGTTGTTGACGAAGATGCACGTCACCTGAGGACCGACCGCCCGGAGCAGCAGGGCCGCCGTCACCGAGGAATCGACGCCGCCCGACAGACCGCAGATGACCCGGTGCGAACCGATCCGCACGCGCAGTTGCTCCACGGTCTGCTCCAGGAACGAGCCGATCTGCCAGAGACCCTGGCAGCCGCACACCTGGTAGAGGAAGTTGCGCAGGATCAGGCTGCCGTAGGGCGTATGGCTGACCTCGGGATGGAACTGCAAGCCGTAAACCGGCCGGTCCCGATGGCGCACTGCCGCCATCGGACAGGTATCGGTGGCGGCCAGGGCCACGAACTGCTCGTCGAGCTGGGCCACCTGGTCGCCGTGGCTCATCCAGACCTGGGTCTCGCTGGGGACGCCGACAAAGAGGCCGTTGGCGTCGTGGATCTTGCACAGGGCCCGGCCAAACTCCCGGTTTCTGGCCGGCCGAACGTCGCCGCCCAGGGCCTGGCAGGCCAGCTGCATGCCATAGCAGATCCCCAGGATGGGAACGTTGAGGTCGAAGAGGGCCGGATCGCAGTGCGGCGCCGCCGGCTCGTAAACGCTGGCTGGACCCCCGGAGAAGATCAGGCCGCGCGGCCGCAGCTCAGCGATGCGCGAGGCCGGCAGGTCGTGCCGGACCACCTGGCAGAAGACGTTCAGCTCGCGCACCCGGCGGGCGATCAGCTGGCCGTACTGGGAGCCGAAATCCAGGATCAGGACTCGTTCACACTCGGCTGCGGACTTCATGGCAGTGTTCCGTCGGAAGAACTCAGGCGAGCGGCGCGGCGTCAGCCCGCCGGTGCAGTCCCAGCGCTGGCGGGGCATCCTACCGGCACGCTTACGCTGTGCCGCTCGCCTGACATCACCGTCCCTTCCCCAGTTCATTGGACCGGGTCGTTGCCGCCTCGACCGCATCCATGAGGGCACCGCGGACGCCGGCCCGTTCCAGGGCATGCACTCCGGCAATCGTGGTTCCTCCCGGGCTGGTCACCGCGTCCTTGAGCACGCCGGGATGCAGGTTGGTTTCCAGGACCATCTTGGCCGAGCCCAGCACCGTTTGGGCCGCCAGGGCGGTCGCCACCTCGCGCGGCAAACCGACGCGCACGCCGCCGTCGGACAGCGCCTCGATGATCAGATAGACGAACGCCGGGCCGCTGCCCGAAAGACCGGTCACCGCGTCGAGCAGCTGTTCCGGGACGCGAAAGGCCCGGCCGACCGCGTTGAGCAGCTTATCGACGCGATCAACGTCTTCCCGAGTGGCCGACTCGCCGGGAGTGTAGCCCGAGGCGCTGGCACCGACCAGGCAGGGAGTGTTCGGCATGACCCGGATCAGCCGGCGGCCCGGGCCCAGTCCCTCGCTCAGTTGCTGCAAGGTGATGCCTGCGGCGATCGAGACCACCAGGTGGGCCGGCGTCAGCACGGGGCGGATCTCGTGCAGCAGGGCGGCCATGCTCTGCGGCTTGACCGCCAGCACCAGCAGGTCGCTGTGGTGGACCACTTCGAGGTTGTCGGGTGTGCTGCGCAAACGGAGGCCGGCGCCAAAGGCTTCGCGGGCGGCCGGCAAGGGATCGCTGGCGAGGATGTCTTCCACGGTAGCCAGCCCGGACGCGATCCAACCCCGGGCCAGGGCGCTGGCCATCTTCCCGGCTCCCAGAAAGCCAATCCGCATCCGGCTTGCCATGGATCTTGCCTTCCCCTCGGTCCCCGCCCGGTTGGCGGAGTGGAAAAAGGCATTATAGAAAGAGTCCGGCAGGAGAGCGAGACAGGATGGCAACTTTGCTCCCCTTGCCCGCGTTGCCTGCTTCGCGCCGCCAGCACAAGTTGTTGCGAGCGGGTGGCGTGCGTAATCTGGACTGGAGCGATCCCCGCTGAAACCAGAAATGGAGAGCACCTCGATGGTCAAGACCTATCGCGTGGCCGTGATCGGCCGGACGGGCAAGGGCAACTACGGCCACGGCCTCGACGTTGTCTGGAAAGCGCTGGACAACATCGAGATCGTGGCGGTCGCCGACGAGAACGAGAAGGGCCGGCAAGCCGCCGCCGAACGTCTCGGGGTCAAGAAGGCTTACGCCGACTACCGCGAGATGCTGGACCGGGAGAAACCCCAGATCGTCAGCGTCGCCGATCGCTTTCTCGACGCGCACAAGGACATGGTGATTGCCTGCGCCGCGCTGGCGCGAGCATCTTCCTGGAAAAGCCGATCTGCCGGACGCTGGCCGAGGCCGACGAGATGGTCCGTGTCTGCGAAATGCACCACGTCAAGCTGGCCATCGCCCATCAGACGCGCTGCAGCCCCCGCTTGCAGCGCGTCAAGGAGCTGATCGACTCCGGCCGGCTTGGGGATTTGCTGGAGATGCGCGGCCGGGGCAAGGAGGACGCCCGCGGCGGTGGCGAGGACCTGATGGTCCTGGGAACGCACCTCATGGACTTGATGCGTTTCCTGGCCGGCGACTGTCGCTGGTGCCAGGCCCAGGTCTTGCAGGCGGGCAAGCCGGTCACGCGCTCCGAGGTCCGGGAGGGCGGTGAGGGCATGGGGCCAATCGCTGGCGATCAGATTCACGCGACCTACGGCTTCGATCGCGGCGTGGTGGGGACCTTCGGCACGCACAAGGCCCGGCACGGTGTGGGCTCGCGGTTTGGTCTGACGGTGTTCGGCTCGCGCGGCATCATCCAGTTCACCACGGGGAGTCTGCCGCCGGTGTCTTTCCTCGACGATCCGTCCTGGTTCCCGGGGCGGAGCAAGAAGGAATGGCAGGAAATCACCAGCGCCGGACTGGGCAAACCGGAGACGCTCAAGGATGGCGGGCTGGGCATGGGCAACGTCTGGATTGCACGCGACCTGATTGAGGCGATTGAGAAGGACCGGCAGCCGCTGGGCAGCATCTACGATGGCCGGGCCGCCCTGGAAATGATCCATGCCGTCTACGAATCGGCCCGGGTCAAGGGACCGGTCCCACTGCCGCTCAAGACCCGGGTCAATCCCTTGACCCTCCTGTGAAGGTCCGCGGTCAGGCGCGACTTCCTTCCGAGCGGTGACCCCAATGGCTCTCGCCGGCGTTCTGAATCGGCGTCGCCGATTTCTACGGCTCGCGCCCTTATCCGGAGGCCGGGCTGCTGCGGCATGGCTGGTGGCATCGGCGGCTCTGGCCGGCCTGCTTCCGGATCCACAACGTCCATCTGTCCCCGGACCACTTGCCCTATCTGCGCCATCGCTTTGAAACGGTGTCGTTGCTGGAGAAGTTCGGCCCTGTCCCTTTCTTCCTTTGGCCGAAAGCGCCGTACTACGTGTTCGTCGGTCGCAAGGCGAGCTTACCACCGGGCAACGCTCCCCGGACGGATTGACAATCCCTGACCATCATGGATTTCGGGGTGGCGGCAGACGACATTGGCAAGACTCATTCTCGTGGCCGGTTTGCTGCAGCACGCGGTGCGGCCCTGACTCCCTCGGGCAGCGCCACCGGCCGCACCAGCCGAACCGCCTGGTCACCAGGGAAAGTGCGGGCGCCATCGGTGTACGGCCCCATCAGGCGCGATCCGTCCGCGTCCGCAAGGTGCCACTCCCCGCCGACGCACGCCAGCCACCAGTATGGGTCGTGCGGGTCGATGTCACCGGCGAATGGGTACACCCCACACAAACAGTTGATCCCAAGCTGGCGACACAGCCAGTCGGCAACTCGCAACTCCGGACATGCACCCAGCCCGGGCTCGTCGCGGCATACGCAGTTGAGCGAACACGGCCAGTCCGGATCGAGGGTCTGCTCGATTGTGGCCCACAGAATCCCCGGTTCGTCGGGCAGTTCGGCCCACGTCCGAGCCACATCGATCCGCCGGCCTGGCAACAGTTCGGCGAGCGCCTTGGCGGCCTCCTCCGGGGCAATCCGCCGTGACAGCACGATGTCAAAGCTCCCCCCCACGACAAGGCTCCTGGAGTCGAATACCCAACTTCCGCAGCCGGCTCACGCGGGCACGGCGGGGAACTTGGCAAGACTTCATTTGCGTGGCCGGTCTGCGGAGCGACTTGTTCGGCCTCTTCTCGGCTCACCTACGCCGGACTCCGCCGCTGCCAGCGGAAGCCCTTGAGCAGCAACCGCTTCTCGGCCGTGCCATCCCACTCCACCGCGAACCCGGTTCCCTCGAACTCCGACCGGAGGAGTTGGCCCACCGCGACTGCCCGCGCCCGGCTCGGCGGGAAGCTGCCGAACGCCAGCCACAGGTCGGCGCTCCCCGCACGTGGCCGCTTCCATGTCCTGGAGGTGGTAGAAGCAGTACCCGGTCAGCCCGGACTGCTTCCCGCCCGCCTCGGCGTACAGGCTGTCGATGACGTCCAGCCCATCTTGAATCGTCAGTCCACACCGATGCCGGGTCAAGACTCCTCGGACCCGCAGGGACTCGAACACCCGGTCCAGGCGGTCGCAGTCGGTGACGGCGGGCCAGGTGCGCTCCGCCTCCCGCTTCTTGCGGAACTCGCGGGCCACGGCCCGACGGAGCCACTCCTCGTCCTCGCCGTCGGCCCCGAAGACGTCCTCGTCAACGGCGTCGAAGACCTCGCCTCGGTCGCAGTAGCCCGACCACACCCGGAACCGGATGTCGTCGCGGGCTTCCTCTCGTCTCTCGTCCATCGCATCGGACCTCCGCAGACTGAATGGCCTGGTTCACGTGCGGGCCACTCGACTGAGTGCGCTCCGTCCGTACGGAAAAGAACACCGCGATAGGCGGCCGGCCGCTGCAATTGCTGGTTCGGCGTGCATGCCTGGCCGGCGCCACGCGATCCGGGGTTTCGGGAAACACGCGACGTAACAATCGAGTTGACCCACGCCGAAGGCAACCAGCAGCCCCTGACGCCCGTGCCAACCCGCGAAATGGCAGCTTACTCCGGCAGAATCCTGGCCGAGATGCTCAACCGTGCATTCTCGCTCTGGGATCCGCCCGTTTCCATCTGGTACGTCACGCCGCCGTCACTGCTGTAGAGGGCGGGAGCGCCGATGGACCAACCGACGGGCGACGTCGAGGCGCCTGAGAATGTCCCGCTCCATTCGACGTCGCCGGTCGCTCCGGTTTGGCCGAGTGTCAACCAATACTTTGTGTTCGGAAGGAGGATGTACCCCACGGAGGAGTAGGTCGCCAGCTGTTCGCCCGAAGCGATGGCCTGCGATCCCAGCGATCCGATCAAGGGCCCCGGGACTCCACCCTTGTCGGAGCGTAACTGCAGTTCCGCAGTGCCCTTTGAGTTGGAAAAGAGGGCCAGGGTCACGCTGTACAACACGTAGAATTGCGTGGAAGTCGTGAAGGAGTTGGCGACGACGAACTTGGTTTCACTGGCTGCGAAACTGATCGAAAACTCCACCTGATCGGGATCGCCAAGATTACTTACGACGACATCGGGGGCGTCCACTCGCGAGGGACGTGCCGTCCCGGGGGATGAGGGGAGTTGTTTCACGCGGCGCATGTCGATCCTCCAGACTGATCGGCTGCCCTCGCCCACAACGGCAAGGCAGCCTGACGCCCAGTTCGGCAGCCGACTCACGCGGGCGCGGCGCTGAACTCGGCAGGACTTCATTCACGTGGCCGGTCGGCGGCAGCACTGGGTTCTGCGCTGCACTGCCTCGGATGCCTCGACCTCAAACCGGATGCCCTCCCCCGAGAACTGCACGCAAGCCATCACGCAATCCCACACCAAGTCCAGGTGGGCGCCTGCCGTACCGCCTGGCAACCGAGCGCCGAAGTCTTCTGACTCAACGGTGAAGAGGAGAATCCCCCGCTCATCGTCCCAACGGGCATCAGAGGCGAGCAGGTGGCGGTCGGCAAATTCGGCAAGCAGGTGCGGAATCCCTTCGCCCGTCTCCGCAGCCGTGAATCCGTGAACAAGGATAAGCGTCCGCATCCGTCGCATCTTCTTCGCCGATCTCATTTATTCGGCGTTCCTTTGCGGCTCGCCAGCCGGCAACGGCCACCCGTGGTGCAGGTAGCCGGCCAGCTCGTCATTGTCGTCGTACACCTCGAAACGGTGGACGATGCCGGCTCGGGCCAGGGCGTCCGACACCAGCCCCGCCGTTAACAGCATCTCGGCCACGTTCCCGGCATCGGCGTCGATGACCGGGTCGCCCAGGTCGCCGCCGTACTCTTGGAACTTGAACCGGCAGTGCCCCTCAACCCGCACGGAGTACTGACCGACCGTGACCGCATGCCCGGCTGCGCGGAGGATGGCGGCCATGCCCTCCTTCGAGGGCCACGCCGCGAGTTCACCTGCCAGTCTCGCCCCCATGCGCCCCTCCGCTCGCCGAACGTGTGGCTCACCAGCCGCCGCAGGAGAGCCGGGTGGTTGCAAAGCCAGAGGCGGCGGTCTGGTGCAGCCACGGGTTCGGCCCGGATAGCTGTCTCTTACCCTTTGCCCGTTCCACCTGCAGCGGCGGGTTTGGCCTGCCTTTGCTGCTCAGCCAGCGACCGCACCCGCGCTGCTTCGGTCTCGTGATCCGCTGCCGACAGAACCGCCGCGAGCGTACTGAGGTAGACCCACTCCGCGACCAGCACCTCGTACCCGTCGGGTGGCCCCCAGAACCCGTACACCTGGACGAAGCCTGCCGGGATGTCTGCGCCGAGGCGCGGTCGAACTCATCCAGGTCGCTGGGGTAAGTGACACCGAACCCGCCGTCGCTGTCTCCGAACCCGTGCCGCCGAGCCGCGAACTCGGCCAACTCGGACAGCCGCGACCAGTGCCGGATCGCGTCGCGGGCTGCGGCTTCCGGTGCTAGCGATTCCACAATTAGAAGCCCTCCGGGCCCAAACAGGTGAGTAGACAGCCGGCTGGCCGCCAATCACGGCTCGGTTGTCTATCACGGTTCTTGTTCTGTCTCCCACCGGCGGTTAGCATACCACGGCTCGCTACCCAAAACCACTTTTTCCTTTTCTGCTTGACAGGGCAATCGGAACGAGTCAAGGAAAGGATTTGTCCTCGTGCTCATCATCGTGCGCGGCGGCAAGGAGAACAAGGATTGCGTAGTGATGCTGCCCCGGTCGGTGCGGCTTCGTCTGGGACGGCAACTGCAATCCCGCAAGGAACTGCCTCAATTCGATCTGCACCGGGGCGTTGCCTGGGTGGAGTTGCCGGACGCGCTGGAGCGAAAGTATCCCCAGGCTGCCCAGGTGCTGGCCTGGCAATTGTCTTTGCCGCGAGGCAATTGTCGGGCTGACCGTCCTGGATTTCGGGAAACGCCAGAAGAGAGCAAGAAGCGACGCCGTGTGATGCAGGCGCGTTGGCGGTGTCGCTTTTTTGTCATTGCTGGGGCAACCAGGGACACGCCTGGACGCTTCCGGGCGAGACCGCCAACTCCGCGCGCCGTTGGCGGTGTGGCGGCCTCGGCGGTTCTGCCTCCGCTCCGCTGGCCGGCGCCGATGAACTGCTCGACCGGGTGCGCCAGGGCGACGAGGACGCCTGGGCCGAGATCCTCACCCGGCATCGGGACATTGTGCGCCGCGGTGGCCCTGCGGCTGGACCGACGGCTACTGGGGCGGATCGACGTCTCGGACGTGGTGCAGGAAACGTATCTCGAGGCCTTCCGCCGGCGGGCGGATTACCTTCGCCAGCCCGGCGTTCCCTTCGCCGTCTGGTTGCGCTGGCTGGCCCGCGAGCGGGTCTTGCAAGCGCATCGCCAGCACCTGTTCGCGGACAAACGGGCGGTCGGCCGGGAAGTGGCGCCGCTGCCGGTGGAGTCCTCGGCGCTGGTCGCCAGGGCCCTGCTCGCCAGGGGGCCGTCGCCGAGCCAGGCTCTGACGGCCGCAGAGCTGGCCGAGCAACTGCGGCAGGCGCTGGAGCAGTCCGATCCTCGTCCGGGTGGCGTGGCGAACGGACGGCCTCGCGGATTGATGGAAGGCCGGGCTCGTTATGCAACTCGCGGAAGAAGCCGACCCGGAAAAACGCCTTCGCCATCACGAAACCCTCCGCTGCCGAACACTCAGCCCCGCAGCCGGCTCACGCGGGCGCAGCCGTGAACTCGGCCGGACTCATTCGCGCGGCGGGGCTGCGGAAGCGGCCTGTTGGGTGCCGTCACTCCCCTTTTCCTGGTCCTGGCGTCGCAGGTAGTCCAGCGCCGCGAATACTTCCTGGTGCGCTTCGTCGTAGAACGTCCGGACGCCGCGGAGGATCGTGTCTCGAATGACGTAGGAACCCATGGCGCTCAGGTAAAAATCCACGTCGCGGGAGGGGCAGCCGTAGCGCTGACAAATGGCCGATACGTTCCCATTGTTTGCCTGCAAGTCCCGGAGGATGAGGGCCAGGTAGGGCGTCCTGTTCAGGTAGGTCCTGGCGATTGGGCCGAACCGTGGCTCCGAGACGGCGTCGGGGTAGCCGCGTGCTTGGCGGAGGTCACGGACTCTTTGCAGCTGGTGGGCCGCGTTGGCGTCAGCGGGCGCCAGGCGGCAGAACTGTTCGCAGGCCCGTTGCAGCCAATAAAGCGCGGCAACCTTTTCAAACTCGGGCAACCGGGGATCGTCAATGCGGTCTACCAGATAATGCAGGTCCATGCGGACGCCGTTGCAGCAATTGATCGCCAGCTCAACGTTTTTAAGAGGCTCCAGGGCCAGCGCGATGTCGATCATGGCCGAGCCGACGAGATGGGGCCAGGCAGACAAGGTGCAGTTCGTCACGCGCGCCGGACCATCAGCATCTCCGCGGCAGGACCGGTGAGGCCCGCGGCCTGATAGTATCCTGCCAACAGATGCGCCCACTCGCGCAGGGCGATCCCATGCACCAGCAGCTGCTCGTCATTCGCGTCCTGGGGCTGAGCAGCTTCCAGTGCCCCGGCCAGGTCACGCGCCAGCTGAAAGGCCCGGCGAAGGATTGCATCCACCTTCTCACCGGAATGCTTGCCCTCTCGCAGGGCATACAAAGTCAGGATCAACTCGCCGAAGCTGGTCACCCTGGCGTTGACGTCCGCCTCGTCGAGGAGTTTGTTCAGGCTGGAGTGGTCATTGGATGCCAGTGCCGGCACGATTGCCTCACGGAAGGCGCGGAGGAGTTCCCCCTTGAGCGTCTTCGAGGGAATGGAGGAGGAATCGGCAAGGAGGTTTGCTAGCGCCGTAAGGTCGCAACCGCCGCGCAGGTGGTCAAACAACGCCGAATTGGCACTGAGTTTGGAGAGATCATTGATGAGTTGGTGCATCGGGATTGATCTCCTGAAGCAGTTACAGTTCAATCGAGGCCCATTTGCTGAGGCGGGCTGCTGAAGCAGTTGCAGTCACTCACTCCGAATCGCCGTGCGATCCAGGCCATCGCTGGACGGCCCGATCTGCACTCCGACAGCCGACCCGGATACCTTCTGAGCGGCGGGTTGCTTCTCGTTCTCCACCCGGAGGAGTGCGAGCCTCTTGGCGTCCATCGCGACTCGTTGGTGGCCGATCTCTTTGCGGCGCTCGACGTCGGGTTGAGCGTTCGGATCATGCCGCGAACCGAGATGCCAGCGATACGCAATCAGCCCGGCACTGCAAGACTCGCCGCGGCCCAGGCCAGCCAGGCGACCCATCCGGGCACCATCTCGCCCTCTGGATCGACTACCAACCGGATGAAAGCGAAACAGAGCCCAGCGGCAAGCAAGATGCAGATGCCTGCCTTGCGGAGTTCGCGGCGGTGCTCGTGCCGAAGTTGCGGCAGCACGTTCGGCTGGTAGGTGCCGCACTCCGGACACGGTACTGGGTCGCAGCCCTTCTCCAGGGACTGTCGGAGAGCGACCTCGGCAATGACGGCGCCCCTTTCCGCCGCTCCCTCATTGTCGAGGGAGAGGAGGCTGAATGCGCCGCCGGGCTCGGATCGGACCATCTCGTACAAGTAAACGTGCTGGCACCGAGTGCATCGGACCGTCATGAGGACCGAGCCGTGAGCAGTCACGGTGACATCGGTTCCGACAGGGAACAGGACAGGAATCGGCATTGCCGTATCCTCCGTCGCCGATCGCCCAATTCCACAGCCGGCTCACGCGGGCACGGCAGGGAACTCGGCAAAACTCATTGGAGTGGCCGGTCTGCTGGAGCACGTGATTCGACGACGCATCGGACGACCTCCTTCGTGCCAGCCAACATAACTCTTGCTCGCCTTGCCCGACGGCATCTCCGGCAGCGCCGCCGGCTCGTGCAACTCGATCACCGAACCATTCATTCTCAAGCCCCACGCCGACTCACACTACCCATTTCCCAGCCCCAGTCAAGGAAAGATGGCTACTCTTTGCGGATCTTCCTTGCCGGGGTAATATGCCGAGACCGGCGGCCGCAGGGTCGAACGCGATGAACTGGGCCCCGAACACTTCACGGGCTGGATCGACTGGGCGAAAGCACCCGGCCTGAGCATGGACTTCAACCGCGTCGCCGCCTGGGTGATCGGCACCCGCTGCATGCTCAAGGCGCTGCTGATCGCCCTGCTGGAGCCGATCCAGACGCCGCGGGGCCTGGAAACAAGCGGGGACTGCACCGGCCGGCTGGCCCTGCTGGAAGAGCTAAAGACCTTGCCGTTTGGGGTGGTGTGGGACTACTACTGTCTCCAGCAAGCCGTCCCAGTCGGCCTGGCCTGGCTTGAGCAGGTCCGCGCTTACGAACGCAACGTCCTGAGCCGGAGAATCTGAGCCCCAGCCGCTTGCGGCTCAGCGCGCCACGTTGGTGCGCTGAGCCGCAAGCGGCCGGGGTAGAACCTCCTCACGAGATCAACCATGCGAGCCAACAACCGAGGCGCCCAGGAGATGCGGCCGCTGGCGTTTCAGCGGCAGTTCACCCGCAGCGCACAGGGCAGCGTCCTCGTCACGATGGGCCGGACCATGGTCCTGTGTACCTGCTGCATCGAGCCGACGGTGCCGCCCTTCCTGGTTGGCACCGGCAAGGGCTGGCTGACGGCCGAGTACAGCATGACGCCCGGCAGCACCCACACACGCAAACAGCGCGACCGCAGCGGCAAGGTCGATGGCCGGAGCGTCGAGATCCAGCGGCTGATCGGCCGGAGTTTGCGGGCCGTCGTGGACCTGGGCAAGCTGGGCGAACGCACCCTCTGGATCGACTGCGACGTCCTGGAGGCCGACGGCGGCACCCGGACCGCCTCGATCAACGGGGCCTTTGTCGCCCTGGTCGATGCTCTGTCCGCACTGAGCCGAAAGGTGCTGGTGCCGCCGCTGCCGCCGATCCGGGAGATTGTCCGCGACAGCCTGGCGGCGGTGAGCGTCGGCTTGCTGGAGGGGCAGGTGCTGCTCGACCTGGATTACAACGAGGACAAGGACGCCGACGTGGACCTCAACCTGGTCATGACCGGCTCGGGCAAGCTGATCGAAGTCCAGGCCGGCGGCGAGGAAGCGACGTTTGAACGGCAGCAACTGGAGCAGATGCTGAACGTGGGCAACGTGGGAATCCGCGCCGTCACGCTCGGACAGAAGCAGACCCTGGGAACGAATTGGCCTCTGGACTGAGCGACAACCTTGTGGTATGAGGCCGACTCGCGAGAGCGTCTGGTGATTCTCGAAGAGGAGGATTCAGACCATGAGACGATCCCGGCTCCTGCTGGGCGGCGTACTGGCGTTGCTGTTTGCGAGCGTGGCCGGCCAGGGTCAACCCCCGTTTCCCCCTCAGGGCCCGCCGCAGGGGGAGCAAGTCCCCGTGATCAGTCCGGTGGCCGGGCCCTGGGTGATCTGTGCGGCCAGCTACACCGGACCCGAGGCTGTCGATTTGGCCCGGCAGCTGGTCGCGGAGATCCGCAACCGGTGGAACATGCCGGCCTACGTCTACGACCGCGGCGACGTGGAGCGCCGCCGGCAGCAAGAAGAGCTGGATCGCGCCCAGCAACTGCTTCAACAGCAGTACGGGGAAAACGTCCGCCTGCGCCGGCGCTCGGTTCGGGTCGAGGACCAGATTGCCGTGCTGGTCGGCGGCTATCCCAGCATGGAGGAAGCCCGCAAGGCCCTGGAGGCGGTCAAGAAACTGCCTGTCCCCCAGCTGAAACTGGCCTCGGGCCGGCCGGCCCTGGACACCCGGCTCGTCCTTCGAGAGGATCGCGAACAGAGCCGAGGGAACTCTCCTTCGACCTCCTCACTCTCCTGGTTGCACAAGACGGAAGAAGTGCCGATCAACCCCTTTCACGGGGCTTTCGTGACCCCCAACCCAACCTCGCCCCCGGGACAGGTCCGGCGGGTCGATCCGCTCTGGTGGAGGCTGAACGAGGGTAACGAGTACAGCCTGCTGGAGTGCAAGAAGCCCTGGACGCTGGTGGTCACGCAATACTCGGGTGCCAAGAGCCTGGTGTCCCAGGAAACGACGGGCAACAGCTTCTGGGGGAAGTTATCAACCAGCGGCAACAAGACCGGCGAGGCCCTCAACGGCGCCGCCCTCCAGGCCCACGCCACCGCCAAGTTCCTCCGCCAGCTGAACTTCCACACGTACGTCCTGCACACCCGGACCAGCAGCCTGGTGACCATCGGCGGCTTCGACGGGCCCAACGATCCGGAACTGTATCGCATCCGCCAGCAACTGGCCGCGCTCAAGCAGCGGTTCAGCACCGCTTACGAAAAAACCCTGATGCTCTATCCCAACCCGGTGCCGATGGAAGTGCCGAGGCAACAGTAAGCACGCACTCCCCAGGCCGCGAGCGGCTCAAGGGTTCACCACGTTGCTCGGCCGGCCCTCCAGGAACGCCGTGACGTTGGCGACGGTTGCCTCCAGCAGCCGTCGCCGGGCTTCGCGGGTCGCCCAGGCAACGTGCGGCGTGATCAGGCAGTTCCTTGCCGTCAGCAGCGGGTTCTCGGCCCGGATCGGCTCCTGCGAAACCACGTCCACCGCGGCCCCGGCCAGGTGGCCCGAGTCGAGCGCCTCCGCCAGGTCCTGTTCCACGACCAGGCCGCCGCGCGAGGTGTTGATCAGCATCCCTCCCGGTTTCATCAGGCGGAGCCGGTTGCGATTGACCAGTCCCGCCGTCTGGGCGCTCAGCGGGCAATGCAGGCTGATCACGTCCGACCGGGCAAACAGCTCGTCCACTTCCACCCAGGCGAAGGGCTGATACTCCGGCAGGACCGAAGGCGACCGACCGCAAGCGAGCACTGCCATCCCGAAGGCATGCGCCAGCTCGCCCACGCCGTCGGCCGATCCGCCCGAAGCCGACGATTCCCATCGTCTTGTCCGCCAGTTCCAGAAGCGGCGTGCGCCAGAAACAGAAATCGGGAGAGCGCGACCAGTCGCCGTTCCGTACAAGCTGCGCATGCAGACCGACGTGGTGGCACAGTTCCAGCAGCAAGGCGAAGACGAACTGGGCCACCGAGTTGGTCCCATACTCCGGCACGTTGGAGACGGGGATGCCCCGCTTGCGGGCGGCGGCGACGTCAACGCAATCGAAGCCGGTGGCGCTGACGGCGATGAACCGCAACAGCGGCGCTTGCTCGATCACCTCGGTGGGGATGCGGGACTTGTTGGTGACGAGGATGGCCGCATCACGCGAGCGTTCCCGCACCTCCTCGGGCGAGCTGCGGTCGTGGATCATAACCTCGCCCAGCGGAGTCAGCGCCGCCCAGGAATTGCCATCGGCGGCCAGCGTGTACCCATCCAGCACGACAATCTTCACGTCCGGGCCGTCCCTTCCTGAGTGGGAGCCTCACCCGCGACCAGGGCCAATGGACGCAGCGGCGAGCCTGTGGCCCCCTGGAACTTGAGGGGCGCAGCGATGAAGAGGAACTCCCAGCGGCGGTCGCGAGCCAGTTCGTCGAGGTTGAGGTTCTCGATGATGTAAACGCCCTTCTGGGGCAGCAGGTAGACGTGAGCGAAGAGGGTAGCGCCGGTTTCCGGGTCGCGCTCGTCGGGGGCGTCCCAGGCCATGTTGTCCGCGCCCACGGCGACGACGCCGTGTTCCGCCGCCCACAGCGTCCCCGACTTGCCGACGCCGGCCGCCCGCAGGTAGGTCACTTCGTCGTGCCAGAGGCTGGCGTACCCGGTCCGCACCAGCAGCACGTCCCCTTGCTGGAGCTGAACTCCCTGGGCCGCGGCACAACCGGCGAGGTCGGCGGCGCTGATCGAGTACCCGGCCGGCAGCAGCGGCTGTCCCTTCCAGCCGGCCACGTCGAGCAGCACGCCCCGGCACACCAGCGGCGGCACCGTCTCGACGCCGAGGCGCGTGAAGCCGGTGGGCGTCTCGGCGCTGTCAGTCGGGATGCCGCCGAAGAGCCGCAATTCGTTGGCTTGATGGCAGAGCGCATCCAGGTGCGTGCCCGAATGCTCCATCAGGGTCAGCACCCCGGAGGCACCGGAGCGGGGACCGTGGCATTGCGGCTGATAGGTGTCACGGTGCCGGCGGTGCAGGGCATAGAAGTAACCGGGCAGGTGCGTCGGGTGGATGGGCATGCCGGCGAAGCGCGGTTGCTCCAGGTCGTAGACGCGCGCCGACCGTAACGCTTCCAGCCAGGAGAGGGGCATGGTGGGTTGCTCCGGGATCTTCAGGAGTCAGGGGTCAGGAGTCAGGGGTCAGGAAAACTGTTGTCCTGACTCCTGACCCCTGACTCCTGATGGTTGTACGTCACGGCTTGACGATCGTGCCATCCCGTTTCCGCACGTTCCCCCAGCGCAGGTCGAACGGCGGATCGTCGCTGATCGGGAACTTCGCCGCCAGCTTCTCGTCCAGGTCCACCCCCAGCCCCGGCTTCTCGCTGACGTGGAAATACCCCTCGCGGATCTGCGGACAGCCGGGGAAGACATCCTGTTCCGCCTGGGTGAAGACCCGGCCTTCCTGGATGCCGAAGTTGTGGCAGGCCAGGCCCAGGTGGACGTTGGCCGCATGACCGACCGGAGACACGTCGCCCGGCCCATGCCACGCCGTCCGCACGGCGAACGCTTCACACAGGGCCGCCACCTTCCGTGCCGGCGAGAGGCCGCCAATCTGCGACAGGTGAATCCGAATGAAGTCGATCAGCCGTTCGCTGACCAGCGGCAGCCATTCGTTGGGGTTGTTGAACAGCTCGCCCATCGCCAGCGGCGTGCTGCACTGCTGCCGGAGGTTGCGGAAATAGCTGACGTCCTCGGGACTGAACGGGTCCTCGACAAAGAAGAGCCGGAATTGCTCCAGGTCCTTGCACAGTTTCATCGCCAGGATGGGTGGGACGCGCTCATGGACGTCGTGCAGCAATTCGACCTCGTCGCCGACGTTCTTGCGCAAATGCTCGAACAGCTTCGGGACCTGGCGGCAATACGGCCCCGGCTCCCAGACGGAGGTACGCTGGTTCTCGGGCGTGCGGACGTCGCCGGGTTGCGGACCTGCTCCGTAGGTGGCGAATCCGGTGATGCCAACCTGCGCCCGGACGTGCCGGTAGCCCTTCTCCATTGCGCTGCGGACTGCCTTCTCGACGTCTGGGATGGTGGCGCCGCTGGCGTGGTAATAGGTATCCACGGCCTTGCGGCACTTGCCACCCAGCAACTGATAGACCGGCATGCCGCAGCGCTTGCCGAGGATGTCCCACAGCGCCATGTCCACGCCGCTGATGGCGTTGTACAGCACCGGACCGTTGCGCCAGTAGGAGCTGACAAAGCTCGCTTGCCAGATGTCCTCGATGTTGCTGGGATCCTTGCCGATCAGGAACGGCCGGAGGTACTTGTCCACGGCCGTCTCGACCACGCGGGCCCGCTGGGTGAAGGTGGCACAGCCCAGCCCGTACAGGCCCGGCTCGCTGGTGGTGACCTTGACCACGACCAGGCGGATCCGGGCCGGCGCGGTCAGGATGGCCTTCACGTCGGTGATCTTGAGCGGTCCCAGTTTTTTCTCGGCCGGGGCTTTCGCAGCACGGGCAGCGCTTGGCGGCGGAGGGTCCGCGGCCGGGGAAGCACCACCCTGGTCACGGGTGAGCAGCCAGGGAATGCCGACGGCCCCGGCACCCAGGGCGGTCAGCTTGAGAACGTCACGGCGACGCATGGGGAGAGTCTCCTTGCTTGTATTCTCCCCTCTCCCCTTGTGGGAGAGGGGTTGGGGGTGAAGGGAAACGAGGCGTCATCCCTCCTCTTCCTCGCGCAGCTTGGCCAGCACGCTGTAATCCTCCAGCGTGGTCGTATCCTGACTGGTGGTCCGGCCCGCGGCAACGTCGCGCAGCAGTCGCCGCATGATCTTGCCCGAGCGGGTCTTGGGGAGCGAATCCGTGAAGCGAATCTGGTCCGGCCGGGCCAGCGACCCGATTTCCCTGGCGACGTGCTCGCGCAGCTCCTTCTTCAGTTCCTCGGTTGCCGGCACGCCGGCGATCAGGGTCACGAAACAGGCGATACCCTCGCCCTTCAGTTCGTCCGGCATGCCGACCACGGCCGCCTCGGCGACCTTGGGATGATGCACCAGGGCGCTCTCGATCTCCATCGTGCTGAGGCGATGGCCGGCCACGTTCAGCACGTCATCGACCCGCCCCATGATCCAGATGCACCCGTCCTCGTCCTGGCGTGCTCCGTCCGCGGTGAAATAGCAGTGCGGCACCTGGGTCCAGTATTGCTGGCGATAGCGCTCATCGTCGCCGAAGATGGTCCGCAGCATGCTCGGCCAGGGCCGGCGCACCACGAGCAGACCGCCCGTGTTGACCGGCACCGGGTGGCCCTGTCTGTCCACGACCTCGGCGATGATGCCAGGTAAAGGCCGGGTCGCCGAGCCGGGCTTGGTCGGCGTCGCGCCTGGCAGCGGCGAGATCATGATCGCCCCTGTCTCCGTCTGCCACCAGGTATCGACGATGGGACAGCGTTTCTTGCCGATCTGCTCGTGATACCAGATCCACGCCTCGGGGTTGATCGGCTCACCGACCGTGCCCAGCAAGCGCAGGCTCGACAGGTCATGCTGGGCCGGCCAGTGGTCGCCCCACTTGATGAAGGCCCGGATGGCGGTCGGTGCCGTGTAGAAGACGTTGACGCGGTATTTCTCGATGATCTCCCAGAAGCGATCCTCGCGCGGATGGTTGGGCGCTCCCTCGTACATCACCGTCGTGGTGCCGTTGGCCAGCGGACCGTAGACGATGTAACTGTGTCCGGTCACCCAGCCGCAGTCCGCCGTACACCAGTAAACGTCCTCCTCGCGGATGTCGAAGACCCAGCGGTGGGTGAGCGCCGTCCCCAGCAAATACCCGGCCGTGGTGTGCAGCACGCCCTTGGGTTTGCCGGTCGAACCGCTGGTGTAGAGGATGAACAGCGGCTGCTCGCTATCCAGCTGCTCGGGTGGACAATCGGCCTTGGCCTCGGCCATCAGCTCGTGCCACCAGAGGTCCCGGCCCGGCTTCACGTCCACCCGGGCATTGCAGCGATTGAAGACGATGAACCTTCTCGACCGTGGGCGATTTGGTCAGGGCCTGATCGACGTTCTGCTTGAGCGGGACCACCTTGCCGCGGCGCCAGCCGCCGTCGGCGGTGATGACCATGCTGCGCCCTGGCATCGTTGTTGCGGTCGGCCACGGCGTCGGCGCTGAAGCCGCCGAAAATGACGCTGTGGACCGCGCCGATGCGGGCGCAGGCCAGCATGGCGATGGCCAGCTCCGGCACCATCGGCAAGTAGATGGTGACGCGGTCGCCGGCCTTGATGCCCTGCGCTTTCAGCACGTTGGCGAACTTGCAGACTTCGCGATGCAGCATCTGGAAGGTCAGCACCCGGCAATCGCCCGGCTCGCCCTCCCAGACGATGGCCGCCTTGTTGCGCCGCGGTCCGCCGAGGTGGCGATCGAGACAGTTATAGCTGGCGTTGATCTTGCCGCCGACAAACCACTGGGCATGCGGCTCGTTCCAGACCAGCACCTTGTCCCATTTCTTGAACCAGGTCAGCGACCCGGCCTGTTCCGCCCAGAAGCCGTCCGGATCGTCCTTCGCGCGCGGAACAGCTGCTCGTACTCGGCCAGGCTCTTGACGTGCGCCTGGGCCGAGAACTCCTTTGGCGGAGGGAAGGAGCGGGTTTCCTTGAGGACGCTGGTGATGTTGGAAGAGGCCGAGGAGGACATCGTAACACTCTCCATCCCAGGGGAAGGTAGAACGACCGGGGGCTGGAGTCATGGATAAACGGCCGGGAGCGGAGCGTCAAGCAGAAAGCAAACCGGGTGAAGGTCTCTTTTGAGTCACGGCATGCACAACGTCGAGAACGAACTTTCCCAACCTTGCCGCCAGCTCCTCGACGTTACCTCTTCGCACCTCGCTGCTCCGCTCACAAACGCAGCGAGCAACACCGGCTGCTGAGGAAATTGCTGGCATCGTGTCAATTTCTTTCGCTCTGGGCATTTCATTTGCTGGAAACCAATCACCTCTCCAGGAAAAAAAGCCGCGAAGCCTGGTAAGGGAGAGAGCATCCATGTCTGAAGCCATTGTGCAATTGCCTCAAGTGCTGACGTTGACCATCGCCGACGTGGTTCATCGCGATCCGAGCACGGGGAAGTTTTCCCTTCTGGGGATCTACAACACGATCGCGGCGCCTGCTTTTCCCACCATCCATCCATCCCTGGGGGTGTACTTTGCCTTGACGGACGGCCGAGGCAAAACGCCGCTCACGCTCCGTCTGGTCGATGCCGAGGAGGAGAGACCGCCAGTCCTGACCATCAATGCGGTTGTCGATTCTCGTGACCCAACTCAGGTCCTGGAGGCCGGCTACACCTTTCAGCGTCTGGAGTTTCCCGCACCAGGAGAATACCTTCTTCAGCTGACTGCGGCCGGCGAGCCTCTGATGGAGCGCCGTCTCTTCGTCATTGCGGCCAGGCAAGCCCAGCCGGTCGTCCGGGCCATCAAGCAGCCGAACAATTGAGGCAGCGGCTCCTCGACGCGGCAAAGGGCAACCCCTGGCGGGTCTGGCAAATGTTCCGGGAACCTGTTAGCCGCGACGCGGAGCGCAGCGAGGCGGAGCGCGGGCGGCCTCCGTTGGCTGGAGAGCTGCCGCGCTCCGCTGCGCTCCGCGTCGCGGCTAACAGGTCGGCCCTTCCCGAATCTTTTGCCAGACCCTACGTTGCGGGAGACGGCATCTGCCACTTGCCATTTCCCGGGGTTCGCGTAAACTGGTTGGCATAGACCCACCTGCCGCCCTCCTACCTCAATCGGAGTTTTCCATGCTGCGATGCTCCTTCCGTCTGGCCGGCGTCCTCGTCGTGCCGTTCGCCGTCCTCACCGCTTTCGGCGCCGAGCTGTCCAAGCCGAGTGCCTTCGACTGGCCGCAGTGGCAAGGCCAGGACCGCACCGCCGTCTCGAAGGAGAAGGGGCTCCTCCAGGAGTGGCCCACCGAGGGGCCGAAACTGTTGTGGTCGGTGAAGGGCCTCGGCGGCGGCTACAGCACGCCGTCGATCGCCGCGGGCCGGATCTTCGGCATGGGAGCCCGCGACCAGGACGAGGGCGTCTGGGCCCTCCGCGAGAGCGACGGCAAGGAGCTGTGGTGGTCGCGCCTTGGTCCCAAGGTCAAGGCGGGCTACGACCAGGGGCCGCGCTGCACCCCAACCGTCGATGGCGAGGTCCTTTACGCCCTCGGCATGAATGGCGACCTGGTCTGTCTCAAGGTGGACTCGGGGGAGCTGGTCTGGAAGAAGAACCTGATCAAGGACTTCAAGGGCAAGGTCGGCGGCTGGAAATACAGTGAGTCTCCCGTGGTCGATGGCGACCGTCTGCTGGTCACCCCGGGCGGCAAGGAAAATACCATCGTCGCCCTGAACAAGAAGACCGGCGAGCGGATCTGGGGAAGCAAGGTCCCCGGCAACTCGGAGGCGGCCTACTCGTCCATTGTCGTGGCCGACGTGGGGGGGCAGAAGCAATACGTACAGTTCCTGAGCACCCACGTTGTCGGGATCAGTGCCAAGGACGGCAAGTATCTCTGGACCTACGGCTCGGATCGCTTTCCAGGGATCGTCTGCTCGACGCCAATCTATCACGATTGCCAGGTGTACGCGGCCGCTTCCTATGGCAAGGGAGGAGGCGCCGTCCGGCTGACCGGGGAAAATGACGAAATCAAGGCCGAGGAGGTCTATTTCGACAAAACCTACCAGAACCATCACGGCGGCCTGGTGCTGATCGATGGCTACCTGTATGGCGAAGGGAGCGGCAGCCTGGTCTGCATCGAGTTCAAGACCGGCAAGGAGATGTGGCGAGCCCGGGAAGCGGGCAAGGGCTCGATCGCGGCCGCTGACGGCAAGCTCTACTACCGCAACGAAGGCGGAGCGATTCATCTTTACGACGCCAATCCGGAGAAAGCCGTCCGGCGCGGCAGCTTCAAGCAACCCGATCGTTCCCGCAACTCCGCCTGGCCCCATCCCGTGATCGCCAATGGCCACCTGTACGTCCGTGATCAGGACCTGCTGCTGGTCTACGACGTGAAAAAACCCTGAGCGCCAGGCCCTGTGGATTGTGGCGAGCGGCGCGGCGTCAGCCCGCCGGTAAGAACCTGCTACCGGCGGGCTGACGCCGCGCCGCTCGCCAAAAGCCAGGGGGAAACCGAGAAACTTTGAGATTTCCTAAAGTTCGGATTGACACCGTGGCAAGCTCTTCTATAATCCGCCGCCCGCAGCTGGACTCCAGGTAAAGACCGTTGACCCGGCCCAGCACGCCTGCATGCGGGACTCGCTCCACGGGCCTGGGAAGACTTTTGGGGAGGGTGCGTGGTGATTCCATCCACGAACCGAAACGCGGAAGGCGGAGCGCGGAGCGCGGAACGAAAGAGCGTTCTGAGTTCCGCGCTCCGCGCTCCGCGCTCCGCGTTCCGGATTGCTCTCCTCGCTGCCGTTTGCTTGCTGGGCAGCTTGGAGGGACCCACCGCCGGCGGTCAGGGATGGGCCCCTCCGGGGACCGCCGCGCCGCCCCGAGCCATGCCGGGGCCCGGAGCCCCCGCAACGCCCGCGATGCTTCCTCCGGCCAACGATCCCTGGGGGCCAGCCAGGGAGCCTGGCCCGAATCCGCCTGACAATCCGGCTTTCGTTCGCTTCACTCGAAACGTCGCGGCCGACAACAAGCCCATCGTCTTGCGGGCCGACACGATCAGTACCTGGCTCGAAGAGCCTTACTTCGTGGTTCGCCTGAGCGGCCAGGTGCTCGTCAACCAGTCGATCATTCAGCTGCGCTGCAAAAACGCCATCGCCTGGCTCGACCGCAACCTGAACCGCGAGAAGGGTCTCTGGCACGTCCAGATTTACTGCGAGGACGACGTCATGCTCGACCCCAGCACGGTGGTCATGACCGGGTCGCGGGGTCTGATCGATCTCTTTACCCGGGGCGAGATCAAGCTGGTGTCGCACAGCAAGGACGTGGCCCGCCAGAACCTGAGCACCGAGCCGATCGCCCTTCGAGCCCAGCAAGAGCGGGCCACCCAGCTCGCCCGCCAACCGGCCGCGACTGCGACCCCAATCCTGCAGACCGGAGGTCAACGGGGTCCCGCCTCGTTCCCGGCTCCTGGAACGCCTCGACCGACCGGAGGTTGGGGAGCCCCGTCCCCCCAGCTGCCGCAGCCGCCCCAGCCGCTCCTCCGTCCTGGACCACCGACCGTTCCGGCCGTGGCGCCCGGCGATTCCTGGAACAGGGGGACTTTCGGGGGCGGATTGCCGCCGGGCACTTTCCCGGCCGGGAATCCTGCTCCGCCAGCGCCCGGAACGCCCCTGCCGCCGGGAACACCGGGGCCAGCAACTCCGGTTCCCGCACGAGGACCGACGGGGCCACTGGGAGCGGATGGCCCGGTGGGGCCGCCGGAGAACGGCAGCGGCGGCAACCCCCCGGCTACCCTGTCGCAACAGTCCGGTTACCTCGACGTTCGTTCCGGTGGAACGGGAGCGGCCAGCACGGCTTTCCCGGTAAGCCCGGTAGGGGATGAACCGCGCCTGCTGCCGCCCATTGTCAGTTCGCCGATGCCGCCGCCAGGGAATTCGGGGGGAAACACCTGCGTGCCAGCACCGCCAGCGGGGTCTGTGGACTATTCCAACCCCGTAACACCGTTTGGCATCCAGCAGGTGCAGGCGACAACGCCGTTGCCGCTGGGGCCGCCCGGCGGCGGGCCCCCGCCGGGCGTCTTGCCCGGCCCGGTCCCAGCCCCGCCCTCGAGTGGCAGCGTGGTCCCTCCGACTCCGCTGCCACCGCCGTCTCGGCAGGCCACGCCGCCGTCACCGCCGCCACCGCCGGGACCGCGCAGTTACACCATCTCGCCGAGCAGAGCCACCCCCTTCCAGGTGACGCCCGGCAAAGGGCCCAACGGCGAGTCCGTGGTCATTATCACCGGCGGCGTCAAGATCAGTGTCCGGGGCACGGCCGGCGTCGGCGTCCTGGACATCGAGGCCGACAACGCCATCCTCTTCACGCGCACCCTGGACCCCCGCGTGATCATGGAAAACATGCGCGGCAACAACAAAAACGATCTGGAATTTTATCTCTCCGGCAACGTGGAAATTCGCGAAACCGCACCCCCGGACCCGAAGAACCCCAACGTCAACGAAAGCAAGACCCTCAAGGCCAACGAGGTTTACTACGACGTCAACCGCAACGTCGCCGTGGCCGTGACGGCCACCCTGGAACTGAAGTCCGACATCAAGCAGCAGGGAACCGGCCAGCCGATCTTGACCGAACCGGCCTTCGTCAAGGCCAAGGAGATCCTGCGCCTGTCCGAGACCAAGTTCGAGGTCTACGAGGCCGACATCTTTTCCAGCAAGCTCCCGTCCGACCCGGGTTTGAAGATCTCCTTCGCCAAGGCCCTGATCGAGGAGACCACGCGCCCGAAGAAGTGGTTCTTCCGCCTGTTCCCGGTCATCGATCCCTTGACCGGCCAGCCGGTCGAGGAAAAAGCGACCCTGGTGAAGGCCACCGACGCCTATTTCGAGTTCGACAACATCCCCTTCTTCTACCTGCCCTACTTGAGTATGAACGCCCGCGATCCGCTGGGACCGGTCAATAACTTCATGCTGGGCTACAACCGCATATTCGGCTTCTCCAGCGGCATCTCGTTCGACGTCTTCAAGTTGCTGGGGATCCGGAGGCCGCCCAACCAGCGCCTCCGGCTGGACCTCGATTACCTGTCTGCTCGCGGCCCGGCCGCGGCGTACCGCTGGAATTTTGGCGACAGCACCTTCTTCGGTCTTCCCGCAACCGTCTCGGGACTGTCCCGGGGTTACGTCATTCACGACCAGGGCCAGGACATCCTGGGCGGCACCCGCGAGACCAATAATCCGCCGAACTATCCGGCCTTCAATCCGCCCGGCGTCCGCGGCCGGATGCTGTTGCGGGAGAGCATTCTCGACCTGCCCGAGGGCTTCTCGGTCCTGTTCCAGATCCACTACCTCAGCGACCGCAACTTCCTGGAGCAGTACTTCAAGAACGAGTTCGACAATGACCTCCCGCCCCAGACGTACTTCTACGCCAAGCAATCCCCGCTCGACACCAACTGGGCCTGGACGGTGGAAACCACGGCCCACATTCGCTCCTGGATCAACGAGACGGTCTGGCTGCCCAAGTTCGACGGCTACCTGATCGGCGCCTCGCCCCTGGACAACCTCTTGACGTACAGCGCCTGGGGCGACCTCGCCAACGCCCAGCTGCGCATCAGCACCGACCCCGAGCCCCAGGTCAGCCCCACCGACCGGCCCGACTACACCGGCCGGGTTAACCTGATGCAGCAGCTGTCAATGCCGGTGCAGGTGGGCGACGTCAAGCTGGTGCCCTTCTTCTATCTCTCCCTGGGCGATTACACCCGGAACCTCAACGACCAGAACGCCGGCCGGGTCTGGGGCGCCACCGGCGCTTGCGCCAGCTTGCCCATGAGTCACTTGTACGCCGACGCCTGCAGTGAGCTGCTCAACGTCAATGGGATCAATCACAAGATCGTCTTCGGCATGAACGCCTTCTTCTCGCGGACCAACGTGCAATACCAGAACCTGCCGCAGCTGGACCGCCTCAACGACGACGCCACCGACATGGCCCTGCGCGACATCCGCCCCGACTTCCCGCTGCTCTATCCCAACCAGGCGAACGCCCTGCTCTCGCCCCTGATGGACCCGCAGACCTATGCGGTCCGCAACCTGCTCCTGACACGCCTCGATACGCTGGCCTCGACGGAGGTGGTCCAGTTCGACGTCCGCCAGCGCTGGCAGACCAAGCGCGGCTACCCGGGCCTGGAACACATCATCGACTGGATGACCCTGGACCTGTATGCCTCGTTTTTTCCGCGCGCAACCAGGACGACTTCGGCAGCTACTTCTCCCTGCTGCAATACGACTGGTTGTGGAACGTCGGCGATCGCACGGCGCTGTTCAGCAACGGCTGGTACGATCCGATCGCCGGCGGAGCGCGGATGTTCAACGTCGGCGCCAACGTCACCCGGCCGGACCGGACCACCTTCACCCTGAGCTATCGCGACATCGAAACGCTGCAGAGCCGGGCCGTCACCCTCTCGATGACCTATGTCTTCAGCCCCAAGTATGCCATGACGGCCGGGATCACCTATGACTTTGGCGCCGTCCCGGTGCTGACCGAAACGCTGGTGCTGACGCGCATCGGCTCCGATTTGCAGGTGAGTTTTGGCCTCAGTTACAACAACCTGCAGAACAACTTCGGCCTGGTCTTTGAGATCATCCCGAACCTGGCGGCCAACAGCCGGCGCAACATGGGCGTCAGCGGCATCTCAGCCGCGGGTCTGGCCAGCGGTCAGTTCAATACCAACCAGTGAGCGGCGCTGCCAGTTGCTCTCGACGTCGCGACTTCCAGCCGGTAATCTGTCGGTTAAGGTGCCGAGTCCAGTACAACAAGGATTGAAACCAGTCTGGTGAGGGTTCGATGCCGGCCACGCACGCACCGGTTGAGGTGCCGAGTCCAGTACAACAAGGATTGAAACCAGTCTGGTGAGGGTCCGATGCCAGCCACGCACGCAATGCTGTCCTCTCCGGAGTTGGCCTCCCCGGCCGACAAGCCCCGTCCACGGCGTTCCTGGCGCGACAAGTTCAAGGTGGCCCTCCGCGGCATCAAGCTCGGGATTCGCGGCCATTCCAGTTTCGCCGTCCATTTCTTCTTCGCCGCCCTGGTGCTGGCGGCCGCCATCGTCTTTCACTGCACCCTGATCGAGTGGTGTCTGCTGCTGGGCTGCATCGGCCTGGTGCTGACGGCCGAGCTGTTCAACAGCGCCCTGGAGACGCTGTTTCGCGGCCTGGACGAGACGACCAGGTCGCGCACCTGGCCCAGTCTCGACATCGGCGCGGGCGCGGTGCTGATGGCGGCCATCACGGCGAGCATCATTGGGAGCCTGATCTTCCTGACCAAGCTGGCCGTCTGGCTCGATTTCGCTAGCATGTTCAGCAGCGCTCGCTAACAGAAAGAGTAGCCCTCACGCTCCGCGTGAGGGAATTCCCTCACGCGGAGCGTGAGGACTACCGTAGATCAGCACCAGGAGTCTCCCATGCCAGCCGATCCCGCCACCCTCGAATGGCTCCAGAAGAACCACGCCTCACTGGTCAAGGATCTCGCCGCCCTGGTAGCCATCCCGAGTATCAGCACCGACGGCGAACACCAGGAGCAAATCCAGCAGTCGGCCCGGTTGACCTGCCAGCAGATGAAAGAGGCGGATCTGCAAAACGTCACCATCCTCCAGACCGGTGACTCCAACCCCTACGCCTACGGCGAATGGCTGGGCGCACCGGGCAAGCCCACCGTATTCATCTATTCCCACCACGACGTTCAGCCCACCAACTTTGAGGAGCAGTGGAAGTCCCCCCCCTGGCAGCTGACCGCTCGCGATGGCCGGCTCTGGGGCCGCGGCGCTGCCGACGACAAGGGAGCGATCACCGCCCAGCTGGCCTCGCTGGCCGCGTACCTCAAGACCCAGGGGAAACTGCCGGTCAACGTCAAGATGCTGGTCGAGGGCGAGGAGGAGGTCGGCTCGCGCAACCTGATGCCGTTCTTCCAGCAGCACCGCGACAAGCTCAAGTCCGACGTGATCGTCGTCTGCGACACCGAGAACATTCAAACGGGGATGCCCAGCCTGACCTATTCGCTGCGCGGCATCGTGGCCCTTCTGGTCGAGGTCCGCAGCGCCGGTCTGCCGGTCCACAGCGGCATGGCCGGCGGCGCCCTCGCCGACGCCGCCCTGGCCCTGAACGTGATCCTCTCGCGTCTGTACTGGGACAAGGGTCCGCTGCCCATTCCCGGCTTCTACAATCGCGTCCGGCCCATGAGCGCCGCCGAGCGCCAGGGCATGCTGCGCTTGCCGGCCGAGGAGGAGCAATGGCGCAGGGACTTCGGCATCGAGGCCGGCGTCTCGCTGGCTTGCGAAAAGGGCATTCACGTCTACGAGCAGACCTGGCGGAAGCCGGCGGTGACGGTGATCGCCCAGGAGGCCAGCAGCATCAAGGGCGCGTCCAATCAGGTACTGCCGGTGGCACGGGCCATCGTCAGTTGCCGGATCGTTCCCGACATGGACCCCAAGGAGGTCCACAATCAGCTGGCCGGTCTGCTGACGCGGGACCCGCCGTGGGGCGTCAAGGTGAAGGTGGAGCCGCACGGGCCGCCGGTCAGGTGGTGGATGATCGATCCGCAGGGCCCGGCGTTCAGCTGTGCCATGAAGGCGATGCAGCAGGGCTACGGCAAGGAAGGGGTCGGCATCGGCTGCGGCGGCACCATCGGCTTTGTCGGTCCGCTGGCGGAGCTGTTCGGCGGCGCTCCCGCCCTGCTGCTGGGCATCGAGGATCCCAGCAGCAACGCCCATGCTCCCAACGAGAGCCTGCACGAGAGCGACTGGAAGAGCCTGATGCGCTCGCTGGTGTACCTGTACGACAACCTCGGGAGCTTGCCCGATGGTCGGGTCAAATAAGCTGGGGAAGCGGCCTTACACAAGCCCGGAGCGCAAGCGACGGGATGGGACCGATCATCCCGGCGCTGGCGCTTCGGGCTTGTGTAAGCGGGCCCTGGTCCTGCTGCTGCTGGGGCTGGTCGGGGTCGGGTACGCCGCGGCCCCGCTGCAGCGCTCGCCCACTCTTGCCGGCCGTGAACTGTATCGTCGTACAGCGCCGGGGATTGGCTGGGTCCTGGCCGCGGGTCAGGGCAAAGGAACCGGCTTCCTGGTTGATCGCGAACGCCGCTGGCTGCTCACCAACTATCACGTCGTCGGCGAAAACGCCACCGCCGAGGTCCTCTTTCCGGTCTTCCGCGATGGCCAGCCCATCGCGGAGCGCAACTACTATCTCCAGAACCGGGACCAGTTGCAGCAAAGCGGCCACCTGAGCAGTGCCCGGGTGCTGCACCGCGACCCGGATCATGACCTGGCTCTGCTCCAGGCGGACCGGCTGCCGGCCACTGCGGTCGCCCTGCCGCTGGCCGCCTCGGCGACGGCTCCGGGCGAACTGGTCTGGGCCCTGGGCAACCGTTACGACAGCAACGCCCTCTGGGTGCTGGCCCGGGGGCACGTCCGCACCTGTCGCACGCTGAAAGAAGGCTATTTCAGCGCCGGCAAACAACTCGCCCGGGGTGCCCGCGTGATCGAGGCCCGGGTGCCGATCAACGAGGGCGACAGCGGCGGTCCGCTGCTCAACGACCGCGGCGAGGTTGTTGGGGTCACGGCGGCCGTCGCCTGGGAGAACCAGGGCTCGGGCCTGTTCCTCGACGTTTCCGAGGTGCTGGCGCTGCTGGCGAAAGTCCGCGGCGAGACGCTGCCTCCGCTCGAACCAGCCGATGTCGTCCGGCGCGGCGTTTATCGGCGTGGCGTGGTCTCCGTGGTGCTGGTGCAGCGGCCGGGCTCCTCGCAGAGGCAGAGCGGCTTGCTGCTGGACCGCGACCGCCGGCTGGTGGTCACCACCGCGGACGCGGTGGGCCGGAAGGACACGGCCACGCTGACCTTTCCCGCATTTCGGCTCGGCAGGAGCCTCGCCCTCCCAGGCCAGGTGATCGCAGAGGCACAGCATTACCAGGAGCGCAAGCTGGCTCTGACCGGTGTTGTCCTGGCTCGCGACCTGGTGCGGAACCTGGCCCTGATCGAGGCCCCGCGTTTGCCCGAAGGAGTCGAGCCCGTTCGGCTGGCGACCGACGATCCTCTTCCCGGCGATGCCGTGCATAACCTGGGCAATCCCGACCGGATCAGCACGCTCTTCCTGTACGGTGCCGGCTGGCTGCGCCAGCGCGGCCAGGCCCGACTCGGCCCCGGCAGCGAAGATCCCGAGGTTCCGGTGTTGCTGCTCCAGCTGACCCCGAGCGAGGGCGAGGCGGGCGGCCCGGTCCTGAATGACCGGGCCGAACTGGTCGGCGTCCTGGCCGGCAAGTCGGCTCCGCAGCAGCAGCTGGCCTATGCCCTGCCGCTGTCCGAACTGCAGGCGTTCCTGCGAGAGAACCAGGGACGCTGGCAGCCGGCCCGGGCCCGCGACTGGGTGGAGCGCGGCCGGCTGTTCCTCAAGGCCCGGCAAGCGGAGCGGGCCATCGGCGACTTTTCCGAGGCGTTGCGGATCGATCCGGACAACGCCCAGGCGTGCAGCGAACGCAGCCGGGCGTTTCAGCAGCAGGGCGATCTGGAGCGAGCGCTGGCGGACAGCAACCGAGCAATCCAGCTGCAGCCGGGGTTGTCGCAGGGATACAGCCAGCGCGCGGCAGTGTGTGTCCAGCTGGGCCGGCTCAAGGAGGCGCTGGCCGACTGTGAGATGGCCGTGCGGCTGGATCGGAGCAACAGCACGGCCTACCGTGTGCGCGGTGAGGTCCATCGCTTGCTCGGCGACCTGGAGCGAGCGCTGGCCGACTGCTCCGAGGCGATCTGGCTGGACCGCAAGTCGGCCCCGGCGTATCTGGAGCGTGGCCGGGTCCGCGCGGCCCGCGACGAACGGGACGGCGCCCTGGCCGACTACAACCAGGCCCTGGCCCTGGACCCGGAACTGGCCGAGGCCTACCGCTGCCGGGGCGATCTGTTCTGGGCGCGGAGCGACGTCCAGGCCGCGTGGGCCGATTACGACCAGGCGCTGACGCTTCGGCCTGCGGACCCGACTGGCATGGCTGGGGCGAGGACGGGCCTGGTGTGCCCGCAAGGATGCGACGCGAGCCCTGGGCGACTTTCGCCAGGCGCTGAAGCTCCAGCCCGGACTGGCGCGGGAGGTGATCGCCGCGGTCGTGAACCGGGTGCAGGAATTGCAGGATGGCAAGCGGGAAGATTTACGGTTTTGCTGTCAGCTGTGCCGTGGAACTCTGGAGTTGCTGGAGCCGCTGGCCCACGGAAAGCCGGAGGCGGCACGGTTGCTCCGCGAAGGGCTGAATTCGCCGGCCGAGAGCGACCCGGCGGTCCGGGTCCGGCATCTCCGCGGTGTTCTGGAGCAGGTCCAGCAGCGGTGGTGAAGGCGCGGACCCCTTAACCACTCCGCGAACTCCGCGAATCGGCCGCTCTTTGTTGTTGCTCTCACTGCCGAGCGAGATAGAATGGGCATTCAGGAGATCCAAGGTCCGATGGAATGCCCAGCTTGCTTTTTCCGGAGACCACACCATGTCCAACCTTGCTGGGAAGTGCCCGTCTGTTCTCCTCCTCGTCGCGTTCATGATGGGCACCCCAGGTGGGGCGCTCGCTGACAACCCCGCGGCCCTGGTATTGCCCCGGGTCAAGCCGCTGAGCGAACGGACCATGGGAATCCAGCCCTGGGCGACCATGTCCGAATCGCCCTTCGGCGGCCAGCGCCGGGGCGGCTCCGATCAACGCGGTTTCGCCTTCTCTCCCGACGGCAAGCTCCTGGCCACGGAAGACGCGGGTGGCTGGCAGCTGGAGGTCTGGGACGTGACGACCGGGAAGAGCCTGGGGCGGTTTGGTCGAATCCAGGACCCGGTGGCGCTGGACTTCTCTCCGGACGGCAAAAGTCTGGTCACGGCAGGCGGTAGCCGCTACTGTCCCATTGAACTGTGGGATCTGGCCGTCAAGAAACGCAGACGCAGCCTGGACGAGGGTGTTAACGTCACGCAGTTCATCAGTGTGTCCTTCTCGGCGGACGGCAAGACCCTGGCCCTGGCGGGCCACAGCCCGGCCGTTCACTTGCATGACGCGGCCAGCGGCGACGAGATTGGCCTGATCGAGGGCCTTGGTCCGGTCCCAAAGTATCCGGGCAGCGAGTCGATCGATGCTCTGGCCTGGTCGCCGGATGGCAGGACCCTGGCCCTGGTGAGAAACGATCAGGTCTTGCTCGTGGAGGTTGCCAACGGCAAGAAACGCTGTCTGGTCTGCAATCTGCCGATTCCTTTCCGGGATTCTCGTAACTGGGAGTTCAGGCCCCATTGCCAGGCTTTTTCTCCCTCGGGCCGGATTCTGGCCCTGGGCTGTCCCGATGGGCTCATTCGCCTCTGGGACGTGGTCGCGGGTGCTGAGTTGCTGCCGCTGGCAGGACATCCAGGCGGAACACGGGCCCTGCGCTTCATGGCTGACGGCACAGTTCTTCTTTCTTACGGCTGGGACAATCGTGTTCGCACCTGGCCGGTTGCCCAGGCCCGCACCCCTTGGCCCCGCCCGGACGCGCTTTCCCCGAGCGACCGGGTGCGCTTCTGGGATGACCTGAAGAGCGACAACCCGCTGAAACGCTACGAGGCGATCCGGGTCCTGGCCGGTTCGCCTGACCAGGCGCTGCCGCTGGTGCGCGAGCACGTCAAACCGGTGCCGAAAGTCGATTCGGAGCGGATCAAACAGCTGGTGGCGAGCCTGAGCAGCGGGAGCTTCAACGAGCGGAAGAAAGCCGCGGGTGAGCTGCGCAAGCTCGGCGATCTGGCTCTTCCGGCGCTGCAACGCGCCGAGGAGGAAATGGGGCACGACCAGATGCTGGGCCGCTTCCGGGAGGAACTGGCAAGCCGCTATCCCACGCCGGAGCAGGTCCAGTCGCTCCGCGCCCTGGAGATTCTGGAACAGATCGGGTCTGACAAGGCCCGCCAGATGCTTGAGGAAATGAGCAAGGGCGCCGTGGAGTCTCATTTGACGCGGCAGTCCAAGGCACGCTTGGAGCGCCTGCGCCACGAGCCAGCGCGTCTCGCTGCCCAGGCCAAGCTCGACCAGTTGTGGCGCAGCCTCGCCGACGAGGACTGCCAGCAAGCCTTTCAAGCCATGCGGGCCCTGGCCGCTCGACCGGAGAAAAGCCTGCCGCTGCTCCGGGATCGGCTCGGGCCTGTGCTGGCCTCAACGGTCCTGGACGATGGCCCGGAGCGGATCGCCCGGCTGATCGCGGACCTGGACAGCAATCGGTTCACCACCCGGGAAGAGGCCAGTCAGGAGCTGGCCAAGCTGGGCCGGCGGGCCGAAAAGCAGCTGAACAAGGCCCTGCAAGGTTCGCCCAGCGCCGAGGCCAAGCGGCGGCTGGAGGCGTTACTTCAGGACCTGGCCAAACCGAAACTGTGGCCGGAGCGCTTGCAAGCCGAACGGGCGCTGGAGGTCCTGGAGTGGATCGGCACTCACGAGGCCCGGCAAGTGCTGCGGGATTTGGCCAGGGAAGCGAAGGCCGGCTGGTTCAAGTCGGCCAGCGCGGAGGCCCTTCAGCGCCTGAAACCCTGAGAAGAGAAGGTCTGCCGTTGCCGCTGTTATCGTTCAGCGCCGGTGGACGCGCCACAGGGACGTTCCGATCGCCTTGTCGGTCACAACCTTGCCAGTGCGATCAACCTCGGTCAGCCCGCGGGAGTTGTTGACGACCAGTGTGTTGCCGTTGGGCAGCCGGGTGGCGTAGCAGGCGCTGGGGACGGAAAACTCCCAGACCGTCTTGCCCTGGGCATCGACCTCCAGCACCTTGCCCTGGCTGTTGTTCACCACCAGATACCGGCCGCCCGGCGTGGTCTCGATGCCGCTCCAGCCGCCCTGGATGGGCAACGTCAGCGAGCGGACCTCCTTGCCCTGGGCGTCGATCTCCCGGCAGACCCCACCCATCGACACCATCGCGTAGTGGCCATTGGCCATCCGCTGGACGCTGTGAATGAAAAAGTCCTTCCCTGGAGTGTAAGACCAGGTTTCCTTGCCTTCCGGGGTGACGGTCATGAGCTTGGAGTTGGTGCCGATGAAGGTCTGGCCGTTGGCCAGGCGCTGGCAGGCGATGGGCGTTTGCACTTCCCTGGCCCACAGCACCTTGCCGGTGCGGTCGCGTTCGGTGACCTTGTGGCCGTTCAGCTCGGCCACGAGGACCCGGCCGCCGGGCAGGACCTGGGCGTCGATGGGACACTGCAAGCCGGTCAGCTCCCACTGGACGGTCCCTTGCCGATCGAACTCCCAGACCTTGTTGGCGTGCATTTCCGGGACCAGGGTCATGCTCAGGAACGGCGGCTGTTCCAGGAGCCGGGCCAGGTTGATGCGTGGGCCGTTGGCGGTCCACCACTGGCTCCAGCTGTCGCGCTGTTTCTTGCGCGTCGGCGTATCGTTGCCGACCGGCAGGGAGGGCGGCTGGTCGGCCGCCAGGCGGAACAGCACGTCCTCGATGCGGAAGCGCAGGTCGCCGGCAGGCTCGGCGAGGAGGTCGATCAGCGGCGGTATCGCACGCTTGTCCAGGCCGGCCAGCAAACCCTGTCCGGCCCGGAAGCGGACGAACAGGTCGCGATCGCCCAGCAGAGGGATGACGGCGTCCCGGCTGGCCTGCTCGCGGGACCGGCCCAGGACGTAGCCGGCGGCGGCCCGCCGCAGCGGCAGCGAATCCTTGAGCGCGGCATGCAGCGTTGTCTCGACCGGCCCGGGCCGGTCGGCCAGGACCACCAGCGCGTCGAAGACGGCCTCGTGAACGCGCTCGTCGCTGGTATGGGGGAGGTAATCGAGCAGAGTGCGGACGGCGGCGGCAGGCTTGCGCATCGCCAGCAGACGAGCGGCGGCGATGGGCAGCTGCTGCCCCGGTCCCTGCTCGACCAGTTCGATGCAATCCTGGGCCCGCCGGCGAACCTCGGGATCGGGGTCTTCGAGCGCCCGCCGCAGCGGCTCCAGGGCCGCGAGGTGCCACTCGCGCAAGCGGGCCTGGGCCTTCTCCCGAATCTCAAACTCCTCCGCCCCGAGCTGCCGGATCAGGGAGGCGAGGAGTTCCCGGTCCGCCGCGGTCGGCGACTGCTTGCGGAAGTAATTCAGGAGCCCCTGAGCATCGGAGGCGATGCCGTTCTCCTTGAGGAGTTTCTCGTCTTCCGCAACGGCATCCTGGGCCGGCAATCGGCCGAGAGGGATGCAACCGAGAGCGATCAGAACCAGGGCGATCTGGAAGCGCAGGCGCATCATCGCAACCTCGTCACAGAGTCGGCGGACTGTGCCATTCCTTCAAGGATAGACGCTCCGCGGAGGAAATGCGAACAGAATCCCCAGGACATCGTCCCGGGCATCAAAAGTGGCCCGCCACCCAGGCGACAAGGTCGGTGAAGGACTCCGACTGGCTGATCGTGTCAGCGAACACCAGCAACTGGTCGATGGCCCCGGCATCATCGAGCGGGATCGCCTTGTTGCCGGGCAGGACCGGGGCCAGCCGGCGATAGCGGGCGTCACCGAGCAGCCGTTGACATTGATAGTCCACAACGCCCATCGCCCCATCCATGAACAGGTCCACAAAACACGGCCCCCACTGGACCAGGCCCCAGTCGGGGCTCTGCGGTGAGGATACGTAGGTGTGGTTGTTTCCCGTGCCGAGAGCCAGGACGCGAAGGTCGCTCAGCTGCTGGCCGCCGGTGCCGGGATCGAGCGCCTGAGCCACCGCCGCCAGGGCCGGCGAGTTGGCCACCACGCCGCCATCGACGTAACCATCGTAGGCTGGGAAGTACGTCGGTGCCGCAGTCGTTCTCATGGCCACGGCCAGAGCCGTTTCACCGCGGTCGTCGGTATCGCCGGGAGCTGTCACGGGAAAGTTGTGGAAGAACTTCGCACGCCAGGTGCGCTCGACCCGGTTCACGTTCTTGTCATCCAGGTCGAACGTCGGGACCAGGACTTTCTTCGGCAGGTCCCCGAGAGTGCGATTGCCCAGGACGGCCTCCACCGCGGCCTCCAGCGCGGTCGAAGTGTATCGGGCCCGCGTCAGGCCGTTCTGCGCCCGCGTGATCACGTTGCCGGGCCGAGGGGTGAAAATGTCGGGACCATTCTCCTTGTACAGGTCGATGATGGCCTGGACGTCGATCTGGGCGGCCAGGGCCAGGGCGAGCAGGCCGCCGGTAGAAGTCCCGGCAAACAGGTCAACGGCGCCAAGGAAGTGTGTTTGCGCTTCCAGCTTCTGGATGAGGGCGGCGGTGAACACGCCACGGATGCCGCCGCCATCCAGGGCCAGGATTTTGTAAGTGGGCATGGGTTGTTCCTGAAGATTGCCCGACCGAGACGCGGGTTACAATGGTGCGGACACACCATTATAACCCGCGTCTCGGCCCGATGGCCTTGCAACCCCTGTAGTGAGTGACATAATGGTCCGTGCGGGGAACAACCATCACCGGAAAAGCGATCCCAAGGCAACACTCATGGCCCGAGCAAGAAACGCAGGAAACGGCCGGCTGGAGGAGGCTATGGCAACCTTGCTTCAGAATCAGGCAACGCTGGTCCAGACCCAGGCTGCTTTCGTGGCCCGGAAGTCGCAACTCGACGCCCGCAGAGCCGAAATGGATCGAATGATCTTCGAGTGTGATGCTCGCAGCGAAGCGTGCTTCGCTCGGATCGAAACCCTGCTCCTCGAGAACCTCCGCCTCTTGAAGGCACTGCCGGACGCAATCTGCGAGAAGATCGGTTTAAAGAACCCCAACTCCCCCTGATTGTCTACCACCCCCGGACCCGCGCGATGGCCCACTCGTACAGCTGCTGATACCCCCGTGCCGACGTCTCCCACGAGAAATCGCTGGTCATCCCCTTCTTCTGGATGTTCCGCCAGCTTTCCGGATCGACCCGGTAGATGTGCAGCGCCTCGCGCAGCGAATTCCAGAAGTCGTCGCTCTTGTAGTTGTTGAACGTGAACCCGGTCACGCTGCCGCGGACCGTGTCCACCAGCCCGCCGGTGGCCCGGACCACCGGCACCGAGCCGTAACGCATGGCGATCAGCTGCCCCAGGCCGCACGGCTCGAACAGCGACGGCATCAGGAACAGGTCGCTGCCTCCGTAAATCAGGACCGACAGCGCATGGTCGTAGCCGACGTGGACGGCCAGCCTTCCCTGATGGTGCTCGGCAAGGTGCCGCAGCATCTTTTCGTAGCGCGGGTCGCCCGAGCCCAGGATGACGCACTGGGCCTCGCCGGCATGGCCGTTCAGCAGCAGGTGCAGCACGTGGCCGGTGATGTCCAGCCCCTTCTGCACGTCCAGGCGCGTGACCATCGCCACCAGCGGCACGTCGTCCCGCTGCGGCAGGCCCAGGCGCTCCTGCAAGGCCCGCTTGTTGTCCAGGCGTTTCTCCAGGGTGTTGGCGTCGTAGTTGGATCGGCAGGTTCGGGTCGGTCGCGGGGTTCCAGACCTCGTGGTCGATCCCGTTGAGAATGCCATGCACGTCGAAATGGCGATAACGCAGCAGGGCGTCCAGGCCGTAACCGCCCTCCTTGGTCATGATCTCCCGGGCGTAGGTCGGGCTGACCGTGTTGATCATCGTGGCGTGGTAGAGGCCGCGAGCCATGAAGTTCACCTCGCCCGGCCGTTCCTCGACCAGCTTGGCCGCACGCATGCCCAGGAAGTCGAACACGCGCAAGTTCCAGCGGCCCTGGTGCATCAGGTTGTGGATGGTGTAGACCGTCGGCATGCCGGAATAGCGGCCGTCCATCTGGCCGGCGGTGGCCAGCCAGGCGACGGCCAGGGCCGTGTGCCAGTCGTGGCAGTGAACCACGTCGGGACGCCAACCCATCGCCGCAACGGCCAGGTCCAGCGCTGCCCGGCAAAAGAAGGCGAAACGCAGCGGATCGTCGGGGTAGCCGTAAACCTGGGGCTTGTTGCCAAAGCGGTTCTTCTCGGCGATGAACCAGATCGGCACCGAGCTGGCACACAAGCCCGAAGCGCCAGCGCCGGGACCGGCGAGTCCCGGCGCTGGCGCTTTCGGGCTTGTGTGGCAGGGTTGTCTCCAGGACGCCGGCCGGGACCAGGCCGCCGCCGGTCGGCACCCGGAGCGTCAGGGGCGATGCGTGGATGCCGTACTTGCCCACGTGCTGGTCGGCCTCGATCGGGCCGTAGGCCGGCATCACCACGCGGACGTCGTGACCCAGGCCGGCCAGCGCCTTGGGCAGCGAGCCACACACGTCGCCCAGTCCGCCTACCTTGGCGAACGGCGCAACTTCGGCGCTGAGGAAGAGAACCTTGAGCCGCTGCACTGTAGCCGCAGGCTTTAGCCTGCGCCTCCCGAAGCGCCGCCAGGGCCATTGAGAATGACGCGCACACGCTGGCCAATCTTCAGCGGCGGAGTGGACGGGTCCAGCTCGATGAGACATTCCAGAGTGCGGACGTCGTTGAACTGCAACGGCTCCAGCAGGATCGAGCGGCGTTGCGTGTACCAGTCCGAGACGCGGACCACCTTGCCCTTCCACAGCGGGCTGGTGCGGGTGTCGTCCTGGATCAGGGCGGTCGTGCCGGGCACCGCCCGGTTGGCGAATTCCTGCTCCACCTCGGCCCGCACGATGCGCTTGCCGGCCGGGCAGAAATTCACGGCCGGCCGGACGGGGTTGGTGCCCAGGGCCTCGCCCACGGTGGCCAGCAGACGCAGCACGGTGCCGTCACAGGGAGCGGTGACGACGCATTCCTTGAGGCCGAACTTCGCCTTGCGCACCCGGGCCTCGCGGACCTTCACGTCCTGCTCGGCCCGGATGACGGCCAGGTTCGGGTCGATCTCTTTCAGGGCCTCCAGCTTGGCCTTTTCGCCGGCCACGGCCGCTTCCAGCGCCTTGACCGCCTCCTCGGCCAGCGGTACGGTGTCGTTGCGGACCAGGTCGTTCTTGGCCAGGCGCTGCGCTTCGGCCTGTTTGATCCGGGCCCCGGCCAGTTCATGGAGCCGGGCCTGCAGCGCCGCCTTCTGTCCCTCGATTTGCTTCTCGTGCTGGCCTTTCAGCAACTGGGCCATGGTCAACTGAGTCTGGGCGGAAACCAGGTCGGCCTCGGCCTCGTCCAGGGTTTCGCGGGCCAGGGTGTCCTCGATACGCAGCAGCACCGCGCCTTTCTTGACGTCCTGGTTGTCCTGCGCTTCGACCGTGAGGACCCGGCCCGGTTGGAGCGGACAGAGCGGAATGACGCCGCGTTCCGTATCGACAAAACCGAAACAGACGGCCCGACGGGGCATCAGCTCGGGTTCCCTGGGGACGGGTGAAGAGGAAGTACCGCCGTCCGGGAAGTGCCATTTCCCCCAGCCAACGCCGATAAAGGACAGGGTCAGCAGCAGCCCCCCGACCCATACCAGGGACGGAACGCGGAACCGAGCCGGAGCAGCGGGGGCCGGCTCCCGGGCGCTTCGGACGGGCGGTGGTAGCTGGCTCGTGGCCATGGGAAACACTCCCTGAGGTCAATCACCGGAATCCACCTTGTAGGGAACGCCCTCCGTGGCGTTCCGGTGGGAGGCGGAACGCCACGGAGGGCGTTCCCTACAGCGCCGCCGATCAGTGCAGCCTGCGGCGCAAGGCCATGTCGGACCGTCCCTCGCCATTGATGGGAGGCGCCGAATCCTCCGCCGCGTTGTTTTCCGAGAGCAGCCTGCCATCCTCCAGGTTAAACTGTCGATCCGCAAAGGGGACAATCCGATGATCGTGCGAGACCACCAGGACGGTGGCGCCGCGGTCGTGGGCGGCATGACGCAGCAGCTCGACAATCTGCTGGCCCTTGTCCCAGTCCAGGGCGCTGGTCGGCTCATCGGCGAAGCACAGCTGCGGCTCCTTGATCAGGGCCCGGCCAATGGCCACGCGCTGCTTTTCGCCGCCGGACAGCTCGGCCGGCCGGCTGTGGGAGCGGTCGCCCAGGCCAAGCAACTCGAGCATGTCGTCGGCCCGGCGGCGTGCTTCCCGGGCGGAGGCGCCCTCGCCCCAGCGAACCACCATCTCCAGCTGCTGCCGGGCGGTCAGCGAGGCAAACAGGTTGTAGCCCTGGAAGATGAAGCCAAAATGCTTCAGCCGGAACCGTTCCCGCTCGTGGTCGGTCAGCGCCCAGATGTTGGTTCCCAGCACTTCCACAAGTCCACTGTCGGGCCGGAGCAGACCGGACAGCACGGCCAGCAGCGTCGATTTGCCGCTGCCCGAGGGGCCCATCATCAGCGCGATCTCGCCGGCCTTCAGGTCCAGGGACACCTGATCCAGCGCCAGCGTTGAGGTTTTCCCCTGACCGAAACTTCGCGAGACTTCCCGGGCTCGCAGTACCGATCCGGAGGCAGATTTTCCAGCCATGTCACTCCGCTTCCTGGTGGGCGAAAAAGCGTCAGTCGAAACCATGTTCTTACATTATAGAGGGCAAGGGCCTCAGCTTCCGGTCACCGCAGCAACAGCGCCGGCTCAATCAAGCGCAGCGACCGCAGGGCCAGCAGCCCCGAAACCAGGGCCATGGTCAGTGTCACCGCGGCGGCACTCGCCTGCAACCACCAGGGCAAGGCCACCGTGACCGTCAGGGCGTTGGCCAGGAACGCCAGGCCGTGCGCCATCGGCAAACCCAGGGCGATCCCCATGACGCCGACCCAGAACGACTGGGCCATGACCATCACCGCCAGCCGCCAGCGGGGAATGCCCAGGGCCCGCAGCACCGCCAACTCTCGCAGCGACGCCGCCACGGCCGCATAGAGCGTCTGGCTGGTGACCACTGCTCCTACCAGCAACCCCAGGGCCGCGGCATAACCCAGGGCAATGCCCGCCTTGGTCTTGGTCAGCCAGTGGATCTTCGACCGCAGCGAAAACTCCGCGCTGGTGAAGGCCGAGACGTTATCGTAATCCTGCCGCAGTTCCTGGACGATCCGCGGCGCGTCCGCCGGGTTATGGCACCGGGCCAGCACGTAGGTCGCCTGGAACCGCTGCATCCGCACCAGCTGCTGAGCCGTGCCGATCGAGCAGAACACGTAGGGCCCTGCCAGGCTCTTGCAGCCCTGGGTGAAGCCCACGATCCGGACCCGATGACCGGCCACCTCGGCCGTGTCCCCTAGCTCGGAAACGCCGAGCCGACCGCGGTCCGACTCGTCGATCACCACCGCGTCCGGTTCGGTCAGCCGGGCGCACAGTTCCGCATCCAGCTGATTGACCCGCCCCAGGGAGCCAGGCTCCAGACGCGAACCGATCACCAGGCACAGCTCCCGGCTGCCGCTCGGCTTGCTCCAGTAGGAGAAGCCCTGGACGTAAATCTCCGTCTCGGCCACCTCCGGAAAGGAGGCGAGGCGAGCCAGGTAACTGCTGCTGATCGGCCCGCCCAGATCGACGCTCAGCACCGAGGGAGCACCCATCCAGATGTCCGCCCGGGTGTTGTCGATCGGCAGCGAGGTGATCGAGAACAGACCGAGCATCAGACCACACTGCAGGGCGATCAGCAGCGCGCTGAAACCCACCGCCAGAACGCCGGGCAGGTAGCGCTGTCGCTCGTACCACAGGGTTGTCAGGGAGTAACTCATGCAGTCTCGTTGCAACGAACCTTCCGGCGAGCGGCGCGGCGTCAGCCCGCCGGTGAAGGCTCGCCCCTGGACCGGCGGGCTTACGCCGCGCCGCTCGCCGGAAAGTTAGTGGCTCTTATCCTACCTTCATTATGGGCGGCTGGTGGTATCCCCCCACTGTCCCATTCCGGTTCTCGCCCGGCACCGACCACGACGGCAGCTCGCACAGAGTCGGATCGATGAAGGTGTGGTGCCACAGCTGCGTGGCCACCACGCCGACCAGGCCCATCTCAATCGAGATCCGCTGGCCCCGGTTGAAGAACATCTTGCGATACGCCTGCCGCCAGTGCCGCACCGCCTGCGGATCGAAATAACCGCTGCGCCGCAGGCTCTCCTCGCTCAGCAACTGCTCCACGAAGGGCGGCGCATTCTCCAGGTGGAAGCTGTCAAACGGCGCCCGGAACATCGCCTTGCGCCGCAGGGCAATCTCCTTCGGCAGCCAGCGCAGGCCCAGCCGGCGCAGCAGCACCTTGTCGCGCAGTCCGCTCAGCTTCCAGCGCGGATGCAGCCTGGCGATGAAGCCGAACACCTCCTCATCGAGGAACGGATAGCGCGTCTCGACCGAGGAGTGCATGGCCACCCGGTCGCCCTTGGCGTTGAGCAGCAGGCCGGCCAGGTGGGCTCGGGCGCTCAGATACAATTCCCGGTTGAGCGGGTGCCAGCGCATCAGCTTCTGCCGATCAAGCCCCAGGTCGTCGAAGGGAACGTGGTCGGCCACCTGTCGGAGCAACTCGGGACTGAAGAACCGGAGCTTGCTCATGCTCACCAGGCCGTAGATGTCCAGCCAGCCGTTGTGGCCCCCGATCGCGTGGGCCGCATGTTTGACCGCCTCCGGGTTAAAGCGCGGCGCACCCGAAAGCCGGACAAACAGCTTGCGCACCCACTGGCTGAGCGGCACGCCCGGAATGAAGTCAAGCCAGCTGAGGACGCGGTTGACCTTGTGCCAGGGATAGCCGGCCAACCATTCGTCGGCTCCCTCTCCGGTCAGGGCTACCTTGTAGCCGCGGCGATGGACCTCGCGTGCCAGCAGCAGCAGGGCGGCGCACGACGTATCCATCACCGGCCCCTCGGCGGCGCGGATCAGGGCCGGGTAGGTGTCGCGCACCTCGTCGGCCCCGCAATCCACCACGATCGGCTCGGCCCCTACGTGCCGGGCGACGATGGCCGCCTCGGAGGTTTCGTCCAGCCGGGGCGACTTGATCCGGATGGTGAAGCATGGGATCGGCGAGCCACGCACCTTGCTGGCCATGGCCACCACCATGCTGCTATCGACGCCGCCCGACAGGTACGACACCACCGGCACGTCGCGCGCAACCGCCTTGTCACCGCCCCGAGAAAGACTTGCTCGAAGTCCTCGACCACCTTTTCGACGTTGCTGCCGGGATCTTCCTGGCCCTGGTCGGGGAAATCCAGCGACCAGTACGCCTGCTCGCTGACCCGGGCCCGCTCGCCCGCCCCTCCCAGCTGGATGCGGAGGAAATGACCGGGCGGCAGCAGTTGCACGTCCTGAAAGCAGGTCACCGGACCGGGCAGGGCGAAGAAGGTGAACAGGTGATTGATGCCACGCGGATCGGGCCGGGCCGGGACCATGCCGGAAGCCAGCAGCCCCTTGATCTCAGAGGCAAAGAGCAACCAATCCCCTTCCGAACCGTGCTGCACGCTCCAGTACAGCGGGCAGATGCCGAAGCGGTCGCGGGCCAGGATCACCGTTTGCCGCCGGCTATCCAGCAGGGCGAAGGCGAACTGCCCGCGCAGATACTCGAAGAATTGCTCGCCGTGGTCCTCCCAGCGATGCGGAATGACCTCGGTGTCGCAGTGGGTGGCAAAGCGATGGCCGCGCTGCTCCAGGTCGGCACGCTGCTCGGGGTAGTCGAACAGCTCCCCGTTGAAGACCACCTGCACCGAGCGGTCCTCGTTGCCGATCGGTTGCCGGCCGTCCTTCAGACCGACGATGCTCAGGCGGCGCGAGGCGAACGCCAGGCCCGGCTGCTCCAGGAAGCCGTCCTCGTCCGGACCGCGATGCCAGAGCGCCTGGGCCATGGCCCGGATGCGCCCGGCGGAATGGCCCGGCGTCCCGACAGATCAATGATGCCCGCGATGCCACACATGCTCCGGCTCCTTCCTCCGCTGAGAAACCAACCTCTCCCCCGACCCCTCCCCGAAGCGGGGAGGGGAGCCTGATCTTCCTCCCCTCCCCGCTTCGGGAAGGGGCCGGGGGAGGGGTGTTCTGCTTCACTCCTTTTCGCAGATTCTTCCTCGCTCGCAGTCTTCCCCTTTTATTTTATCGAAAACCCCCGTTTGACACAGCCTCCCTAACTTTAGCAAAAAGGGCAAACAAGCGTGGCGGTCTTTCGCAGAGAAATGCCGGCCAGCGCTCTCGGCGTGTCAGTGCATTCAGTATAACCGGCAGGGTTTATCGGATCAGCAGGGGTTTCCTTGTCGTCAGGCTCGGTCCCGGGCGACAATCGAACAGTCGGAATTGCCATCGTTATCGGATTTGCGGGATTGTCCTGATGGGCTGGCGAATCCGGGAGAAGTGCGCGACTGGGAACGGGCTTGTGCTTCAGTCGGACTTTTCCTCCTGGTAAAATGGGAGGGGACCGATCGATTTTGCGGGGTCGGTTAACGAGAAGAGGTGACGAATGCGGCGAAACCTGCAAGGAGCCCGGCTAATCGTCACGGGCGCCTCCAGCGGCATTGGTCGGAGCCTGGCTGAGCAGGCAGTCAGGTCCGGCGCCCGGGTGGTGCTGACCGCACGCTCCCGGGAGCCGCTGGAGGAGCTGGCCCGGTCGCTGGCCGGGTCCAGCGGCGAGGCGCTGGCTGGTCCCGGCCGACGTGACGGTGCCGGCCGACCGGGAACGGTTGCTGCGGTCAGCGGTCGAGAAGTGGGGCGGGCTGGACGTGCTGATCAACAACGCGGGCGTGGCCAGCTTCGGCCACTTCGCCACCAGCACGGAAGAGGTGCTGCGCCAGGTGATGGAGGTCAACTTCTTCGCCCCTGCCGAACTGACCAGGCTGGCCATCCCGTACCTGCGGATGGGCCGGCTGCCGGCGATCGTGAACGTGGCGTCGATGTGCGGCCGGCGCGGCGTGCCGGCCTGGCCTGAATACTCGGCCAGCAAATTCGCCCTGTGCGGTCTGACCGAAGCCCTTCAGGGAGAGATGGCGCGCTTCGACATCGACGTGCTGCTGGTCGTGCCCGGCCTGACCAGCACTGGTCTGAGCCAGCACCTGCTGCGCAACGCCGGCCGGATGAAAATCAACCACCAGGGCGGCATGCCCGCCGAGAAGGTCGCCGCCGGCATCCTCCGGGCCCTGACCCGAGGCAAGGCCGAGACAATCCTGGGCTGGGAAGCACGCTGGATCCTGCGGGCCAATCGCTGGTTCCCGTGGCTGGTCAATGCGTTCATGGCCCGCAAGGTGCGGAAGCTGTACGAGCAGCCTTCTTCTCCCCTCTCCCCGCTGGGGAGAGGGGTTGGGGGTGAGGGGATGTCTATTCCCGAGAGCCCGCTCCCCTCACCCCCAACCCCTCTCCCCAGCGGGGAGAGGGGAGAAAAGGCGTGATCTCCACCGAGGTGCATCCTCATGGCAAGCGCAGCGCTCTCCGATGCAAAACCCAAATCGCTCAACGATCCCGAGTTGAAGGAGCAGTCTGCAGCGCCTCCGGCAGACGGACAACTGGACCAACTGGTACTACCTGGCCCGGACGTACCTCTTCCTGGCCGTGGTCATCGGCGCCGCGGTGTGGTTCGATCTGTACCGGCAAGCCCAGGGCTGGACGATCTGGTGGGACGTAGGGGTGATGCTGCTGGCCATCGTGCTGGTCGGGGCGGGCCAGCATCAGCTGAGCGGGCTGGCTCACGAGGGAGCGCACCACATCCTCTTCAAGAACCGCATCCTCAACGAGCTGGTGTCGGACTGGTTCTGCCTCTTTCCGATGTTCTCCAGCACCTATCACTATCGCCTGCAACACCTGGCCCATCACCAGTTCGTTAATGATCCATTGCGCGATCCGGACGTTTCGCAGCTGCAAACGAGCGGCCACTGGCTCCAGTTCCCGGTGGCCGCCGGGGCATTCCTGAAGACCCTGCTCAAGCAGCTCTGGCTGCCCAACCTGGTGCGTTTCATCCTGGTGCGGGCCCGGTACAACGCCACCGGCACCGACAAGAACCCGTATTTGCTGCGGCAGCAGAAACCGTCGAAGGTCGCCATCCGTGCCGGCATGGCCTACCTGGCCCTGCAGGTGATCCTGCTGACGGCCCTGACCATCCACGGCGATCCCTTCTGGCTCGCCGTCGTGCCCGGAGCGCTCTACCTGGCCGGAGTGGTCTTCTTCGCGGTGCTGCCCGAGTCGAAGTACCACCGCACCCGGCTGCATCCAGTGATTCACAATCGCTGGGCGTCGATCCTGCGCATCACCTTCCTGACGGGCCTGTTCGCCGCCCTGGCGTGGATCACCCTGCTGACGGGTCACTGGGCCGCCGTGTATTACCTTGTCCTGTGGGGGATTCCGTCGCTGACGACCTTTTCCCTGTTCATGATCCTGCGACAGCTGGTGCAGCACGGCAACGCCGATCGCGGCTGGCTAACCAACACGCGGATTTTCTTCGTCAATCGACTGATCAACTTCGCCGTCTTCCCGATGGGCCAGGATTATCACCTGCCGCACCATCTCTATGCCACTGTGCCACATTACCGGCTACGGCAGCTTGCACGAGCTGCTGCTGCAATATCCGGAGTACCGCGAGCAGGCGGTGATCGTGGAGGGGTACTTCCTGGCGCGACATCGGCCGCCGGAGCATCCAACGGTGCTGGACGTGCTGGGACCGAAGGGTGCGCCCGGCAGGGGCACGGCATTCACATCGACAACAGCGTGCTGGAGGGCGTGGAGGTGGAGGATCGGGCAGAGATCCTGAGCGAGGGGGAGAAGGCCCAGGCGAGCCCGGGGCGGTAGGGCGAGGTCGCTTCTCTCACTCGAACAAGCGCAGCACAGGAACAGAAAAGTCCGGCAGCACGTCGGGCACAACCAGTGCATCGCCATTGTGGAAGATTTGCTGCAGCTCATCCGGACGATAAACCGAAGCGGTCGCTGTTTTTGCATCGAGGACGATCACGACGCGAACCCCGGCCTGAAGATACTCCACGACCTTGGCAAACAGATCAGTCCAGCGTTCCGAGGAGGAACGGACTTCAACGAGCAAATCGGGCACGACGGGCAATAAACCGTCCGGCACTGGGCCCTTCGGCAGCCGTTCATAACTGTAGAAGCAGACATCAGGCCCACGAATGGTGTCGGGATCGCTGCGCGTCTGGACGAATGAGTCATTGCTCATCGCATGACCCAGATCGTGCTTCTCGACATACTCATCGAGTAATCGTCCGATCCGCAAACAGGTTTTGCCATGTTTTGGGAAAGGCATCGGCAATTCTCGCACCTGGCCTTTGACCAGTTCCACGCGATCGGCCTCGTGCCGCTGCACGAATTCCGCCGCAGTCAGCAGAGACGCTGGAGTGGACTGCGGCGCCACCGGGGAAGTCAGGGGTTGCATGGTTCGTGCCCTCCATCAGAATGGATCGCTTCTACCAGATTCTTCTTCCCGAGAATAGAGCAAGCAACCGTTCTCCGGGAACTGGGGCCAAGTCGGTATTTGCCATTTCAAGAGTGTAACGCCAGCCCCAAACTGATAAGTTGACTGCACCCGATGGAGCATCCCAATGAGCGCGAAACGCAAGCGATTCACCTCGTTCATCCTGGACAACGGCTGGAACGTCGAATTCCCCACCGAGCCGGCGGGCATCCTCCGCCTGGGACCGGGGAAGATCCGCATCGACGCCCGCTTCCTGGAACGCTACCGGGCGGAGGAGGGCTGGTACACGATCCTCGACAGCGAGCTGCGAATCGCGGACGCGGACGGGAGGCCGTGGCAGGCCACGGCGTCGTTCCAGTCCGGCTGGTTGCTCTACCCGCTGATCGACCTGTCCCGCAAGGAGCCCGGCCGCTGGCTTTGCAAGGCCCCGGCTTCGTGGACCGAGGCCCTGAAAAAGCGCACCCTGATTGGCGATGCCCCCCACTGCTACGACGATCGCTTCTACCGTTACGTCTGGATCGACAACACGGGCTTCTGCCTGCAATTCAAATACTTCGGGGTCAACTTTGCCGTCGCCGCTCTGTCGGCCGACCGGCTGCTGGTGCAGGTGGCAGAGATGTTTTGCTGCTGGAACCCGCTGCCCGTGGCAGGGCCCGACGGGACGCCGCTTCCAGTTCCACTCAATCGGTGCATCCCCACGGATGAGGAGCGGATGGAGGAAGACGATCGCTTCCAGGAAAGTGGCGACAGTGGCGATCACGATGAGGCCCAACCCCTTGGATATGAGATCAATGCGGGCCGGGTGCTGTTCCGCAACACCGCCTGGGAGGAGCGCGAGGAGCCTGGCTGGAGCGAGCTGACCGTCTCCCGGCCACTGATCTTCCGGCCGGTCCGCGGCAAGGGGAAACCTCAGCAAGCCGTTGTGTTCCGTGCCGGAGCAAGACCCGCACCAGCGACACCGGCCGAGGAGGCGACGTCGGGCTTTGTGGAGAAGACGCTGGAATATCCGGGCATCCTTGAGTTCCTGACCGATGCGGGGGGCCGGCTCCTGTTTGAAGGGAGCAAGCTCACCTGCGCCTTCTGGCTCGATCGCTGTCCCAACAGCGACAGGGAACCTGTGGACGTGATTCGCAGCCGGGTGCGACTCACCGACGAAGCCGGCGACGTCTGGGAGAGTGTCACACTCTTCACACCGGAGTTCTTCTTCGAGAAAGTGTGCGACATGGACAGCATCTCGATGGCAGGCTACGAATCCCCGGAGAATCCCTGGAAGCCACAGCCGGGATCGCTGCTCGGGATCAGGGCGCTGCTCGACGACCACGCCTGGCGTTATCTTCTCCTGTGGGGCGTGCTGGTCGCTTTCACTGCCGAGAGGCAGAAACTAATTGTGGACGTCAGTCCGGACGAGGAGGGCTTCTCCGTTCGCATCTCGGGCCTGGTAGGTCGGCGCCGGCCTGTCGAGATCGATCACGAGTCACGCTATCTCGTTCTCGATCCGGAGTCGCGAGCCAGCGAGCTGGCCCGCTGGGAACAGGACGAGCAGCTGCCGCCCTTCTGCTTCCAGGTGTCCTTTACGGATCTGGCCTTTCGCAACACCACCTTCGCGATCGACGAAGGCTTCTGGCACCAGAACGCGATCCCGATTCCGGTAGTGTTCACCAGGGTGGGACGCGCCGAGCCGAGGCCCGGCGTGCGGTTCGTGGCGGATTCGGAGTGATTGCTTGGTTGTCCGGTCGCGCTGGCGTACAATCAGCCTCGCTGGTCCCCTGCTCCCCGCTCGGAGGAATCTTTCATGCGTCCCGCTTGCCTTGCTGCGCTTGTCGTTCTCGGTCTGATCTGCAGTGCCGCTTCTGCCGCCGAGCCCTGGGGCGATCAACGCCTGAAGGTCGTCGCCGGCTTGCAACTGTGGCTGGACGCGCACAAGCAGGCTTCCGGCCGGGCGATGCACAAGCTGCCCGCACTGAACCATTTACAGCCGATCGACGTCTGGCTGGATGCGTCCGGCCACGGCCGGCACGTCGTTCAGAAGGAGGTCGGCCGGCAACCGCGGTTTCACTCCGCCGACAACCACGTCGCCATTCGCTTCGATGGCCAGCAGCAGTTCCTGCAACTGCCGAACCAGGATCACGTGCAGAAGGAAGCGACGATCTTTGTCGTCGCCGTTCCCTTCAGCAACCGCGGCAACTTTTCGGCGTTCCTGGCGCTGAACCGGACCGGCGTCAACGACTACGTCAGCGGTCTGACACTGGACATGGGCCCCACGGCAACCACTCGCTGGCAGACGCTCAATCCCGAGGGGGCCGGCTTCGGCGGAGCGGTCAACCTGATGCGCGACGCCTTCGACTTCGGCTCCGTCCAGCAGCTGTGCGTTACCACCGCTCCGGGCAAGGGCGGGGTCCGGCTCAACGTCAACGGCAAGCTCCAGGGACAGCGCGACCGAGGAGACTCGGTGCTATCGATGAATCAGATCACCGTTGGGGCTCGCTTCTACACCAACGGGGGACCGCCTGCTGTGCGCGGTTTTCTCGACGGCGACCTCTGCGAGGTACTCCTTTACGACCGCATCCTGACCAACGCCGAGCGCACGGAGGTGGAGAAGTATCTGATGGCCAAGCACGGCGTGGGCCGTCCCATCCCTCTGCCGCGGAAGCCGGACGGGGGCAAACGTCTGGTCGCCGTGCGGAACCCGCCGCCAGTGCAGGTCTTCGTTCCCGGATTCACGGTCAAGCAACTGCCCGTGGACCTGCCCAACGTCAACAACGTCCTCTATCGCCCGGACGGCAAGCTGGTCGCACTTGGATACAACGGCAACGTCTATCTCCTTTCCGACAGCGACGGCGACGGTTTGGAAGATCGAGTCGAACTGTTCTGGGAGAACAAGGGCAGTTTACAGGCTCCCATTGGCATGGCGCTGACCCCGCCCGGGTACAAGCACGGCCAGGGGGTGTTCGTTTCCAGCAAGGGCAAATGCTCGCTGATCGTTGACACCGATGGTGATGGCAAGGGGGACCGCGAGATCGTCATCGCCAAAGGCTGGACGCCGTTGCCTCACGGAGTTGATGCCCTCGGCGTCGCCGTCGATCCAAGAGATGGCAGCATCGTCTTTGGACTTGGGTGCGCCGATTACACCAACGCCTATCAGATCGACAAGCAGGGCAAGGCCCGCTATCGCCTCGACAGCGAGCGCGGCACTCTGCTCCGCGTCGATCCCGACTTCAAGAAACGCAGCATCCTTGCGACGGGGATTCGCTTTCCCGTGGCCATCCGCTTCAATGCGGCGGGAGACCTGTTCTGCACGGATCAGGAGGGCGCGACCTGGCTGCCCAACGGCAACCCCTTCGACGAATTGCTGCACGTCCAGACGGGCCGGCACTACGGGTTTCCGCCCCGGCATCCCCAGCGCCTGCCGAAGGTGATCGATGAGCCGAGCGTGTTCGACTACGCTCCTCAGCACCAATCGACCTGCGGACTGAACTTCAACGAGCCGCTGCACAAGGGCGGCCGCATTTTCGGGCCGGCGTGGTGGCAGGGCGATGCCGTGGTCGCCGGTTACTCGCGCAGCAAGCTGTATCGCACGGCCCTGGTCAAGACCGAAGCCGGCTACGTCGCACGCAATCAGCAACTCGCTTCGCTGGGCCTGCTCACTGTCGATGCCTGTGTCGCACCGGACGGCTCACTCGTGGTCGCCACGCACAGCGGCGGCCCCGACTGGGGCCGCGGTCCCGCGGGCAAGGGCAAGCTGTACAGGCTCGTTTACACCGGTACGGAGCTGGCCCAACCGGTGCTGGCCTGGGCTCAGGGACCGCACGAGGTTTATGTGGCCTTCGATCGTCCCATCGACGCCGAGCAGTTGCGGCAGCTGGTCGGCCGGGCGACCATCGAATTTGGGCGGTACGTCTCGGCGGGGGATCGCTTCGAGGTGCTGAGGCCCGGCTACCAGGTGGTGCAGGATCAGCTCAATGCCCTGCGACGCGAGCTGCCCGTCCTGAGCGTCCAGGCCACGGGGGATCGGCGAACGCTGATTCTCACGACGAGTCCGCATCCGGAAGCGGTGCCCTATGCACTGACGCTGCCCGGCCTTGGCCGGCCGGCAAAACACAACGCGGAAAAGAAAGAACTACCGCAACTGGCTGAAACGGATCTCCAGTACGACCTGTGCGGAGTTGAAGCGGTCTGGCAATCCAAGGACGGCAAGCAGCGCTGGAACGGCTGGCTGCCGCATCTGGATCTAACGGTTTCGCGTGCCCTGACAGCGCAGAGCAGCTTGCATCAGGAGCTGTGGCGGCTCGTGAAACAGCCGGGCTCGCTGAATCTGAAGACGCGCCTCAACCTCTGGCAGATGCTCCGCCCGGCCGTGCAGCCTGGAAGCAAGATCGATTACGAGTGGCCCACCGAGCAGGTGATGCTCCGCTTCCGGTCGCTTTCCGAGTTGGTTGTGAAGTCAGCTGGTTCACTTGTCCCCACCAGGAAAGTGGCTGACCGCTGGCAGACGGCCACGACCACGATCGAGCCGAGATCCGAAGGGCCTTCGCTTGTCGAGGTTACTCTCGCCACCGGACCGGACGAAGTAGTTCTGTATCTGAACTACTCCACGCAGGAGGACAGCCTGCCGCGTCCCCTGCCACTGCACCGCCTGCTGCTGCCGTGGGCCCCGACCCAGCCGACAGCACCGGCTGTCGCTGCCCGGCGTGAGATCCCGGAGCTAAAAGGCGGCAACTGGGCTCACGGCCGGGAACTGTTCTTCAGCGACAAGGCGCTCTGCTCGCGCTGCCATCAAGTGTCCGGCAAGGGAGGCCGGATCGGCCCCGACCTGTCCAACTTGACGCAGCGCGACTACGCCTCGGTCCTGCGTGACGTCACCAATCCAAGCTATGCCCTCAACCCCGATTACTTGACCCAGGTGGTTGTGCTAACCACCGGACAAACGCTGGTCGGCAGCGTTCGTACTGATGGCGGCAAACGAATCATCGGCGACAGCAACGGCAAGGAGTTCGTTGTTGAGCGCAGCAAGATCGAGACGATCACGCCTTCGCCCCAATCGATCATGCCCGAGGGCATCGAGAAAAAGCTCGCGCCGGAGGAGATGCGCGACCTGCTGACGTTCCTGCTGTCCGAGCCGCCGCGGATGCCGGACTACGGCAAGGGCACGCCGCCTCCGCCCCGCACGCTCAAGGAAGTGCAGGCCGTCCTCGCCGGAGCGGAGAAGCCGCCCGCCAAGGTCAAGCCCCTGCACGTCGTCCTCGTGGCCGGCCGCAAGGACCACGGCCCCGGTGAACACGATTACCCCGCCTGGCTGAAGGTCTGGCAAGAGTTGCTGGCCATGGGCGAGGGCGTCAAAGTCAGCACGGCGATGGACTGGCCCAAGAAGGACGATCTGAAAACCGCCGACGTGCTGGTCTTCTATCAGCATGGGACGTGGACGCCGGAGCGAGCGAAGGACATCGACACGTTCCTGGAGCGCGGCGGCGGTCTGGTCTACGTCCATTACGCGGTGGATGGCGGCAAGGACGCGCCCGGCTTCGCCCAGAGGATCGGCCTGGCCTGGCAGGCCGGTCAATCGAAGTTCCGACATGGGATGCTTGAGCTGGGCTTCGAGACGGGGGCGAAACATCCCATCGGACGCAACTTCGGCAAGATCCAACTCCATGACGAGAGCTACTGGCAGCTGGCCGGCGATCCGAAGCGGATCACTTTGCTGGGCAGCGGCAGCGAGGACGGCAAGGCCCAGCCGCTGTTCTGGACCATCGAGCCGGGGAAAGGGCGGGTGTTCGTGTCGATCCCGGGACACTTTGCGTGGACGTTCGACGATCCGCTGTTCCGAATCCTGCTGCTGCGCGGCATCGCCTGGACGGCAAAGGAACCGGTGGATCGCTTCAATGATCTGGTTCTTCCGGGGGCGCGTGTCAAGGAGTAGGATCCCAAGGGCTGCTTCGCGGGGTGCTGACTGGCTCCCTTTCAGGACAACACAAAGACCACTCCGGCGCCGAAACGCCGCTCAAGCAAGTCCTGAGCCTCGGCGCTGACCTTGCCGGATACCTGGACGCGAAGCAACCGGGTCAAGTGTGGCGATTGCGCCAGGGCCTGTGCGACGTCCCCATTGACCTCGTTGTCGGACAGGTTCAGGTCCAGCAAGCCGGAAAGCTGCGGCAGGCGCACCAGGGTTTCGATGGCCTGGGGTGGGAGCTTGTTGCCGGACAGGTCGAGCCCGGTCACGCGCCTCAGGAACCACCAATCGTCCACGCTGATGTTCTGCACGTGGTCAAGCCAAACGTTGGGTCGGACCCACTCCACCCAGGCCCAGAACTCATCCGGCCACAGCTCGGCACGGACTCCGTACCATCTGCTGGCGTAGGGGTAGGAGGCCAGACAGAGCAGCCCGCGCTGAAACGTCACCGACCCCAGCTTGCTCAGGGGCCTTTCCCATTGCCGGCGGTTGCGGCGCAGCAGGTCCCCCTCGCGCTGCTTCAGCGGGACCGACTGCTCCGACCGGGGTTTGAGCCGGGCCAGGGCACACTGGATGCGGATGAACTCGGCCCGGGTGTCGCAGCCGTGTTCTTCGAGCCAGTCGGCCAGGATCAGCCGGGGCGTATCGTCCTCGGGGGTTTCCTTGGCCGCCTGCAGGATGGAAATCACCTCACGCCATTTGCGGCTCATGATCGCTTTCCTCCACCAGAAGAGTCTTCTCCATTGCAGGGAGGACAGCGCGGCAGCGGCAGACGTTCGGGGCCAGAGTCTCGCAGGACGGTTTTGCAAACTATCCGGGCCAACACTGCTTCTGCCGCCCTTACCTGGTCGCCTCCAGCTGGCGTTTCAGTTCCTCCTTGAGCTGCTTCAGGACTTCCTGATTCCCGGCGTCGTGAATGACGTTCTTCATCTCATACGGGTCGGCCTTCAGATCGAACAGCTCATCGCTGCCTACCTGTTTGGGATAATGGACGTATTTCCAACGGTCGGTCCTCACCGCCTGCCAGGTGCGGATCACCTGTTTCTTCCCCTCCTCGTAGTACTCCGTGAGGAAGCTGGTGCGCCACCCTTTGGGATCGCCCTTGAGCAGCGGCAGCAGCGATCGGCCGTGCATCGTTTCCGGAACCTTGACGCCGGCCAGCTCGAGGAACGTCGGGGCAATGTCGATGTTCAGCGCAAACTGATCGATTTTGCTTCCCGCCTTGGCCAGCTTTGGATAGCGGATCAGCAGCGGATCGCGAATCGATTCGTCGTAAGCGGCCCGCTTGTCGCCCAGGCCGTGTTCGCCCCAGAAGTAACCGTTGTCGCTGCCGAAGACGAACATGGTGTCATCGAGCTGCTTGCTCTCCTGCAAGGCCTGAAGCAGCTGGCCGACGCCCTCGTCAATTGCCATCAGGCAGCGCAGCTGATTCCGCATGATGGTATCGTGCCGTTGCTTGGCCTCGGCAGGGACCGGGTTGCCGTCGCGTCCAACAGCGGCGCTGGAAGGCAAAGTGTACTTGTCGTCGGTGTACAGGTTCTTGTGCCGCTCTGCCGGCGTGAAGGGACCATGCATCGCCTTGTGGGCCAGGTAGAGCGCAAACGGTTTGCTGTGCGGTTTCTTGACAAAGTCGAGCGCGTGCTGATTGAGCAGGTCCGTCATGTAACCCGTTACCTTCATCGCCTTGCCGTCGATGTTCAGCATCGGGTCCACGTACGTACCCTGGCCCTTGAAGCTGACCCAGCGATCGAAGCCCGGCCGGGGAGAATCGTCGTTGCCCATGTGCCATTTGCCGACGTAGGCTGTCTCATAGCCCGCATCGTGCAGCAGGCGCGGGAACGTGACCAGCTTGTGACTCAGTTCGTTGTGGTTGGTGTTGTCGATGACACCATGCTTGTGGGCGTACTGTCCGGTGAGATAGCTGGCCCGGCTCGGCGAGCAGAGCGGGATCGAGACAAAGAAGTTCTTGAACGTCGCCCCTTCCCTGGCCAACCGATCGATGTTCGGCGTCTTCACGAACGGGTGCCCGGTACATCCGAGCGCGTCCCAGCGCAGATCGTCCACGAGGATGAAAACGATGTTTGGCCGTTTCGGCGTCTCCGCCCGGACGACGGGACCAGGGCCGAAGGCGAGCAAACCCAGCGCGGCAACGAGGACCAGCAGGCGTTTCATGGATGTTCTCCTGTAAGGGGGTTGAAGGGGATTGTATTGGCGAGGCCCGGATCGTCACTCCAGCGACTCCAGCAGCCGCTCCAGCCCGGCCGCAACCGCGATGGGCCGACGTTCTGCAATTCGTGCCAGGGCCTCCTCGGCTGAAAGGCCCAGCGATCGCACCAGGTAGCCGGCGACCACGACCGCCGAACGGCTCCTGCCCGCGTGGCACTGCACCAGCACCGGCGGACAACGGCGGACCAGCCGTTCCAGTGCGTCCACGGCCCGGCGAAAGAGCCTGGGGTCGTTGCCCGGCCCGTCCTCCAGCGGCACCGACTCCACTTCGCGCAACCCCAGCACGGTCGCTTCCTGCTGTTGCAGCGTGCGGTCCAGCGAGACGACCGCCGCAATTCCCTCCCGCTGTAACAGGGCGACGTCCTGGGCGTCCCGGTAGTTGCCGATGGCGATTGCTTCGGTGATCCAGTCCATGCGCTGCTCGGTTGCGTTCGGGGATCGGAGCGGCTTTTTCCAGGAAGTGAGCGGGCTGCCCGACAGGACGTCGAGCAGCCCCAAACTCCGGAGGACGTCTACCACGAGACCTGGGACTCGGAAGGCTCTCGGACCCGCCGGTCCCGGAGCGCCGAGGCGCGTCGGGAGACCACGGTGGGTGGGGTTGCCCCAGGTCCCGACGCGCTCGGCGGCTCCGGGACCGGAAGCGGGGCTGAAACAGCCTTCCCTGGGATGCATCGGACAGCAAACGCTCGGGCGGCGCAACGCCGCCCTGGTGCAAGGCACCGGAGCTAGACCTGGCCCTCCAGAGGCCCCTTCCCTGAGTCCAGGAGTGGTGTACACCAGGCGCTATCGCTCGGCAAGTGATTCCTGGGAATTGTTGTCCGCACTCAATGGCACACGATTTCTTCCGTCAGGCCGTCAGGCGCGGCAATCTTTTTTGCTGGCTTCTTCGTCTCCATCATGACATAATGCGAGTGGGAAGAGCGCCGGGTGCGGCACCAAGGATTTTAAGGGAAAGAGACTCCAGCCATGAAACGATCCATCTTGTGGGCCACGACGTTGCTGCTGTGCGCCGCGGGCACGGTTCATGCCGACCTCGCCCGACCGCCTTTCCCCAAACAGCCCTTCCCCCCGCAGCCGGGGGTTCCCCAGCCGCGGCCGGGGATCCCGCAGCAGCCGTTGTTCCCGCAGCAACCGTTCCCACAACAGCCGTTGTTCCCACAACAGCCGCTGTTCCCGCAGCAGCCCATCTTGCCGCAACAGCTCCCGCAAGTGAACCCCCAGCCGATGGTCGGCACGCGCAATGCCGAACTGGTTGTGGAGGTGGACAACCAGGCGAAGATGGCCCGGCTGCAGATCCCGGCCCAGTTGCTGGGAGGGGGAGGCAGACGCCTGGGGGCCGACAACGGCCGGCTGCCGACGCTGATTACCGGCGTGGCCTTGACCTGTGCCTTTGTCTCGGGTGGGTTCTGGCTGGTCCGTCGGGGCCGGTCCCGGACGCTGATCGCTGCCTTGCTCGGGTGTTCCGTCCTGGTAGGCGTGGCCTCGGTTTCGGCAGACATTGCTCGTCCCCGCAAGGAAGCTCCCAGGCCGCTGGCGCTGCCCGCCGGCATACAACTCTCCAACCGGATCATCCTCGAGGTCGTTCCCAACGGCACCAAGATCAAGCTGATTGTGGGCAAAGACATGGTATTGGACAACCAGAAGGCCCAGAAACGCTAGCTGGCCCACCGGCTACAATCACCTCTTGCGGAAGGAGGGGAGTATGTCCGGACCAATGCGCTGGGTGCTGTGGCTGGTCTTGCTCACGATCTGGACGATTGGTCTGCTGACCACCGAGCCGGTCCGATTCAACCGCAAATACGTTGTTCCTCGGACTGATCTGCCGGTGGGCAAGTTCGTCCACGTCGGGGCCTATGCGTTCCTGACGGCGACCGCGGCGTTTCTGCCCTTACCCGGCTGGAGGCGCTGGCTGCTGGTGCTGGGCCTGTCCCTGCATGGCACGCTGACGGAGTACCTGCAGACCTTCATCGATCTGCGGAGCGGCCAGCTGCTTGACGTCTTGCTGAACCACGTCGGCATCGTCCTTGGCTTGGTCCTGGCCTGTCGCTGGTGGTTCACTATCCCGGTTCGCCAGACACCTCCCTGACCCTCTGGGCTGCTCCCCTTGCCATTTCCCGATCACACACGCGTGAAGTTGACGATCGAGCCGGTCGAGCAGGAAAACCCGTCTCTGGCGGCGTGGAAGCAATTGAAGGAACGCATCCATCAGCACCCATCCGCGCTCTGGCCGCGAAGTTCTCGCGCGAGGAACTGCAGGAGTAAAGGGCCGTGGAGATGAGCCCCGCCTTGTTGGTCCGGTCTCTCTTCGACGGCCCGCTCGACATTATCGCCGACATTCACGGGGAATACGTCGCTCTGCTGTCGCTGCTGAAGGACCTGGGATACCACGACAGCGGCGAGCACCCGGAGGACCGGCGACTGGTCTTCCTGGGCGACCTGGTCGATCGGGGTCCGAACAGCCCGGCAGTGGTGCGTCTGGTCGATGGCCTCATCTCCGAAGGGCTGGCGCAATGCGTCCTCGGCAATCACGAGCTGAACCTCCTCAAGGGCGAGAAGAAGCAAGGCTCCGCCTGGTTTTACGGCAAATCGACGGAAGACATGGACGGTTCCGGCCGGGGTGTGCCGCAGACGCCGGCGGACCAGCCCACCTGCGAACGAGCCTTGCGGTTGTTCCGTCAATTGCCGCTAGCCCTGGAGCGAGACGACCTCCGCGTCGTCCATGCCTGCTGGAGCGATGCCGCCGTTGAGCAAGCCCGCCGCGAAACAGACGCCGTCTCGTTTCTGGCCCGCGAGGAAGCCCGGATCGAAAACGAGCTGCGAACCCTCGAGCAATACCGGAATGACCCCATCGGCAAGAAGCTGGCCCGGCAGAACGGCAACCCGGTCAAGGTCCTGACCAGCGGACCCGAGCGGCGGGTGGCAGAGCCCTTCTTCGCGGGCGGCAAGTGGCGGCACGAGGGCCGGCTGCCCTGGTGGGAGACGTATACCGATCCGGCCTTTTGCGTCTTCGGCCACTACTGGCGGCTGCGTCTGCCCAACGACGCCGACGGCGATTTCCTCTTCGACGACTCCCGCCCGTTTGACCCGCTCGGGCCAGGCCGGGCCACCTGCATCGATTACTCGGTGGGCAAACGCTGGCGGGAACGGCCTCCCTTTGGACCAGGCGAGCCCTTTCGGACCTTCCTGGCGGCCCTGCGCTGGCCGGAGGCGGAGCTGGTCTTCGAGGGCCAGCGAATCCCGCTGGTCTTGCCGTGATATTAACCCCGGCCGTTCGCTCTACATTGGTGTAGGGCCTCGTTGCGAGTCCGATCCAGAGCGGAGGGACGGGACATGTCCGATGCCGAGCTGGTCCGGCAGGCGCAAGCCGGCGGGACCGAGGCGTACGCCGAGCTGGTCCGCCGCTGGGCGGGCCGGGTCACGGCGCTGTGCCATGCCAGGATGGGCAATGCACATCTGGCCGACGACCTCGCCCAGGAGACGCTGCTGCGCGGCTTCCGCGCCATCGCCACCCTCTCCAACCCGGAACGCTTCGGGGCATGGCTGTGCGGCATCGCATTGCGCGTCTGCCTGGATCATCGCAAGAGCCCCAAGAACCACCAGGTGCTTTTCAGCACCCTCGACAACGAGCATCAGCCCGACAACTACCTCCCCTGTGCCGGCGAATCGTCGCTGGCGCTGCTGGAGCGCGAAGAGGAACGGCAGATGCTGCTGGAACAGGTCGAGAAATTGCCTCCGGATTATCGTCAAGTCCTGATGCTGTTTTATTATCAGGACATCACTTATCGCGAAATCGCCGAGCTGCTGGGCGTCTCGGTGCCCACGGTCAACGCCCGGCTGACCCGGGCGCGGGCCCTGCTCCGCTCCCGCTTGAAACTCTGTCCGAGGTGACCATGAACTGTGAAGCCGCCATTGACCTGATCGGTGCCCTGGTCGATCGTGAAATCTCGGCCGAGGAACGTCGGACGCTGGAAGAGCACCTGCACGAGTGCCCCGCCTGCCGGGCCACCCTGGAAGCGTTCCAGTCCCAGGACCACGAGCTGCGCCAGACCTTCGAGCCGCGTCGCCAGGCCGTCCGCGAACTGGTCGGCGCGGTCAACGCATCGCTGGCGCCGTCTCGTCCCCGGGGCAATTCCTGGTCGGACCGCTGGGGCCCCGGGCTGATGCTCGCGGGCAGCCTCGCCGCCGCCGTGGCGGTCATCACCGCCCTGGCCTGGCGACCACACACCGATACGCGCTCGGTGCGTCCGGATGAAGGCTCCGCTGTCCGCAAGGACGCCGGGGACTCTCCGGATTGGCTGATGCCCCGGCCACGGGAGAAAGCACCCGTAGCCAAATCGCTCAAGGTTGGCGAGGAATTGCAGACGAAGCCGGGCGAGCGCCTGCGGGTGATGTTGCCCGATGATTCGGTCCTGTTCGTCAATCAGCAAACCTCACTCCGTGTCGATAGCGAGCGGTCGGTCGATCTGTCGGCCGGCAGCGTCTACCTTGAAGTGGCGCCGAAGAGGACGGATCAGAGACCGACGTTCGTGGTCAAGACGCCGAGACGCAGAGTTAAGGCATACGGCACACGCTTCGCCGTCTCGGCCGATCAGGCCGGCAGCGAGGTTCTTGTCACCCAGGGCACAGTTCTGGTGAGTGGGGTGGATAAGCCGATCCGGGCCGGCCAGTGGCTAGACCCGCTGAGCGAAATTCCGAAGCCAGCCCCGCGCTCCACGCACCTGCTGGAGTGGACCCGCGACCTTGTGGCGGCGGCCGAGTCGCCGCTGGTGCCCGGCAGCAGTTACAGCGGCGGCGCCCTGATCGCGGTCGATAGTGATGGTCAGCAGGCCAAGCTGTCGCTGCGCAAGTACCACGTGGACGTTCACGTCGAGGACGGCTTCGCCCGCACCACCATCGACCAGACCTATTTCAATCACCATCCCTGGCGGCTGGAGGGCACGTTCTATTTTCCGCTGCCGCCCGACGCCTCGCTGTCGCGGCTGGCGATGTACGTGGACGGCAACCTGATGGAAGGCGGCATGGCCGAGCGCGATTACGCCCGCTCCGTCTATCAGCGGATCGTGCAGAGCCAGAAAGACCCGGCCCTGCTGGAGTGGGTGGACGGCAGCACCTTCAAGATGCGCGTCTTCCCGCTGGAGGGGCGCCAGGAGAAACGGATCATCCTTAGCTACACACAGCGGCTGTCCACGCTCTACGGCAAGACCGGCTATCGCTTCCCCGCCGGACACAACCTCCAACTGGTCAACGAGTGGTCATTCCATGCCCGCGTCAAGAACGCGGCCGGCTTGTCCGCTTCGAGCCCGACGCATCCGAGCATGACCATCGGTCGCGAGAACGGCGACCTGGTGCTGAACGACCGCGACCGAGCCGTCAAGGTTGATCGCGACGTGGTGCTGGAACTGAGCAATCCGCACGACCCGGACTGGGATGGCGAGCGCATCCGGTTTGCTAAGACCGAACACGAGAAACACACTTACCTGATGCTGCGTTACCGTCCCTGGCTGCCTGACCTCCGGCTGGAGCCGCAGCGGCGCGACTGGTTGTTCCTGTTCGAGTCGTCCGCCGATCGCGACCCGCTCCTCGCTCGCACCCAGATCGAGATCATCCGCACCATGCTCGGCCAGGTCGGCCACGACGACACCTTCAACGTCGTCACCGCCGGGACGCTGACGCGCTTCTGGTCCAGCGCGAGCAAGCCGGCCACCCCCGAGAACGCAAAGGCCGCCCTCGACTGGCTCGAACGGACACACCTGGTCGGCGTCCTCGACCTGGGCGAGGCCCTGCGCGTGAGCATCGAAGCGCTGGCCAGGGCGGAGAACCCGCACCTCGTCCACGTCGGCTCGGGCCTGACCGGCATGGGCGAGATTCAGGACGGAATTGCGAAGAAGGTCCCAGACACGATCCGCTACGTCGGCATCGGCGTCGGCAAGCGCTGGGGCCGGACGCTGATGAAGCAGGCGGCCGAGAAGACCGGCGGCCTATTCACGCAGATCAACCCCGATGAGTCGGTCAGCTGGCGAGCCAGTGACCTGCTGGCGACGCTGAACACGCCCCGGCTGCTGGACGTTCGCGTCCAGGCGAGCCCACCGCGTCAAGGTGAGGCAGCGACACTGTTCCTGGTGGACAATCCCACTATCTCCCAGGGAGAGGAGTTGTTCGCCGTCACCCGCGTCGCCAAGGCCGATCCGCAGCCGGCCGGGGGAACAGCCCTGCCGGAAACGGTGACCGTGACCGGCTTGCTGGACGGCAAGCCCTTCCGCCGCGAGGTTCCGGTGCGCGAAGTGCAGGGCGGGGCCGACTATCTCCCGCGCACCTGGGCCAAGCTCGAGATCGACCGTCTGCTCCCCGACGCCGCCCACACCAAGCCGGCGATCATCGAGCTGAGCAAGGCGATGTACGTGATGACGCCCTTCACGTCGCTGCTGGTGCTGGAAAACGAGCAGATGTACAAGGATTTCAACGTCGATCGCGGCCGCAAGGACCACTGGGCGATGTACCCTTGCCCGCAGAAGATCCCGGTGGTCTACGAGCCCGATCCGACGCTGGGCATTGACGCACGCAACGCCCCGAAGGCCGCTCTGCCCAACCGCGAGCAGGTGTTGCAGAGCATCCTGGTGCGCGTGCCGCCGCGGTTGCTGGTGCGGGAGAATCAATCGCGACGCGACGAGTGGGTGCGGACGGCGGGCGATCTGTACCGCAGCGCCCTGTCGGAGACGGATGAGGTCAGAACGCAGTATCTGCTCGGGAGGCTCAGGGAGCTGATCGCCAAGCAGGAGCGCGTCCGGGCCCGAACCGAAGAACTGGACCGTAAGGAGGACGGGGAACGACTGAGTGAACGGAGGAAGCTCTTTAACGAATTGCGATACGAAAGCGAGGTGCGCAGCCCCTGGTATCTCCAACACCCACCGCAATTCGTCGTCCCGACCAATGGCGAGCATTGGGAGTTAGGTCTGGAGTTACGAGAAAAAGAGAGAGCGGGGATCTCTTTCCGCACGACCCAGGGGCTTGTGCCTGCCGAGCAACTGATGGACTTGGCCCGAGTCAAGTCAGACGAGTATTTCAGCGAGCCAACCGTCAAGGCCGATGCCTCTAAATTAGGGGATTACTTCGGCTACACCGGGCGTACCGTAGAGACGCTGGGTTTTTCGCCCGATGGGCATTATCTGACCACGAATGCCAACAGGAATGCTATCGGGAACCTCTGGGATCTGGAGACGGGAAAACCGCCAGCTCGGGTAGGACAGCGTTGGCCGGATTTCCGCTTCACGGCCCAATACGACAGCAACTCCATCGGCACCTCGCTTAACCGTTCCCCACACAATGCTCGGCAATCGCTGGGTAATAACAACTTCAATGACTGGAACGTGGGGCTGCGCATGATCGTGCCACTCGGCTACCGAGCGGACCCCGCCAACCCGGTAGGCGATCCGATTGTTTACCGTGGCTTTGTTGATGTGGACGCGCTTCACCGCGACCCCCACACTTCCCGATGGACGGAGGCCGCCCTGTACCATCGCCTGCTCTACACCGAGAGCCATCGCCTCTTCACCGACCTGGTCAGCTACGCTCCCGGTCTGAGCAGCAGCCGGGCCGACATCCTGGCCACAGTCGAGGCCGAGGCCGCTCCCGATCTGCGCTCCAGCCCCGGCAAGGTCGATCCGGCCGCACGCAAGCTGATCGAGCGAGCCCGCCAGGCCGGTTGGCGGACGCTGACCCTCGGCGGCGAGAACGGCGAGCCCATAATCCGCCTTGTCTTCGATGGCAGTGGCCGGTATCGCTTCGAGCAGACCCTTGTCTCCGGATTGCGCGAGACGGTGATCTGCGACGGCAAGCTGCTGTGGCATCTCTATCCCGAGATCGGTCTGGCGGCCCGGCGGACGGTCAGCCGCTTCCACCGCGCCCAGCTGGCAAATCTGCTCCACTTCTTGCCGCTGCCGGCCGAGGACATTGCCCGTGGGGCCGACCTGATCCTGGTCGATGAGCGGACTGTGGCCATCGTGCCGCATCCGCTCAAGGACGCCGAGGAGACCCCGGACTCGGTCAGCTACCGCTGGCACCTGGTCTTCGCCGCCGATGGCCGGCTGGCCGAGCGGCAGCTGGTGGAGATGCCTTCCCGCAAGAACTGGCTCCGCGAAGTGTATGACGCCAACGGCCTGGTCCGCGTGCTGAACGCCGACGGCAAGGAAGTGCGGAAGCACCAGCACAAGCTGGGCCCGGCCGCGGCGCCGGTCCTGAAGCCCGACCTGGCCGAGCTGGTGGTTGTGCCGATGCCATTGCGGGACCGGCGAAAGGTGATGGAATCGGCCAGGCTCAATCCCGACTACAACCTATATCAGGAGGAGAACGGCTGCTATCGCTACGTCCAGCCGGAGGAGGCGGTTGCGCTGCTCACCATGCTCTCGCTCCAGCGCCACGACGATGCCCGGCTGGTCTTGCGGCACTGCATCGCCGAGCGCGGCGAGGTCAAGCCGGGGCACCTGGTGCTGCTGGCCTCCGGCGGCTACAACGTGCTGGACGAGCAGGCCTTTCACGACCTAGCCGCCCGCAAGGACCCGGCGCCGGTCCTCCGCTTCCTGGCCCTGGTGTCCAGCCGGGAATATCGCGCTGCGGAGTCGCGCTGGCCGCTCAACCTGGCGGGCACGGTCACTCCCGAGGACACATTCCTGGGCCGGCTCGCTCGCTTCTCCGACCTGAACGTGCGCTGGGCGAATCGGCCCTCACCGTACCTGCCCCCTTCGATCCGCCGGCACGACGCCGAGGCAGCCCTGGCCTTCATCCGCAAGCATTCGCGCTCGCCGCTGGCACTGGCAATGCTCGTGCATCTGACCTACCGGAGCGACAACCGCTCCGCCTGGCAGCTGGAGCTGGCGAAGATCTGGGGCGAGATGTCCGACAAGGGCAACGACTACGAGGCGACCTACGAGCAGGCCCGGGCCCTCTATCGGGCTGGACGGAAGGCCGAGGCCCGCACGCTGTTCCGAAACCTCTACGAGCGGACGCTGAAACAGGGCGGCCTGCCGGTCTTCGACACGGAGTTCTACAGCGCCCTGGTCGAGCCGGGCAAGGCGGACGATCCGTGGATGGGGCTGATGCTGAAGACGGCCAACCAGCTGATCGATCGGAAGAGCCGTCCCGAGGTGGTGCTGCTGGCCCACCAGGCCAGGGCCGTCGGCGACCTGGGGGCGTTCGACAACCTGCTGACCGTGCCGCTGTCCGGCATCAAGGACGACCGGGATCGCCTGGAAACGTACCTGGCCGCGGTCGAGCTGCTGACGCACTACAACCAGGAGGCCCGGGCCGAGAAGCTGGTGCTGGAGCTGCTGGAAAACAAGCACTTTCGGGAGATTCCGTTCCTGTGGCGGCTGGCGTCGCGTCTGGCCGACCGTTTGGGTCAGCCGAGCGTGGCCCTGGATCGGCTGGAGCGCGCCCTGGACCTGGAGTATCGCGATCTGCCCGAAGTCATTCACCTGCAAAGCTGGCGGCAGGAATACAAGCGGCTCCTCGATCACTACCTGTCGCAGACCCAGACGCTGGCCGCGACGGACAAGGCCGGGGCCCTGGTGCAGCGGACCATCCGGGCGGCCGACCGCTGGCGGGCCCACGATCCGGAGGAAGGGCGGATCGCCTGCGAGCTGGCGGGACAGATCCTCAAGCGGCTGGGACAGGAGGAGCTGGCCTGGGAGTACCTGACCGCGCCGCTGGCCCTGCAGCCCGAGCAAGCCACCAGTCCCGACAACCTGGCCCGGGAGCTGAACCGCACCGGCGATTACACCCTGGCCGAGCGGGCCTACGCGGCGGCCTTCCGGCAGCAGCCGGGCAGGGGCCAGCTGCTCTGGGACCGGGCCATGAACCTGCTCCAGGCCGGTAAGAAGGAACAGGGCCGGCAAGTCCTGCGCGAACTGGCCCAGAGCAAGGAGAACTGGCCCCAGCTGAAGGAGCGGGCCCGGTGGGTGCTGGACCGGGAGTGAACGACCCCTGCCGGCTTGCCCGGCAGGTGAAGGAGGTCGCTGGCTAGAAGAGAAGGCTGAAGAACATTTTTCTCCCCTTCTCTTCTAGCCGATGACCTCCTTCACCTGCCGGGCAAGCCGGCAGGGGTCGTTACGTGGTACAATCCTCCGGAGAAGCCCCACCGACCCGAGGAGTGCCACCATGCGTCTTGCCCCCTGCTTCCTGCTCCTTGCCGCCTTGCTGCCCGCCGCCGAGCCGGAGAAGCCCCGGCTGCTCAAGCCGACCAACCTCAGCGTCAACACCAAGCACGACGAGGATGATCCGTTCCTGACCAGCAACGGGCTGCGGCTTTACTACTCCAGCAACGCCGAGGGCAAGTTTGACATCTGGTCCTCGGTCCGGAGCAGCACCAATCAGAACTGGAAACCCGGCAAGCTGATGGACGATACCTCGGTGATCCGCACCAAGGTCGATGATCGCAGCGTCTTCGCCACCCTGGAGGGGCGAACGCCGCAGTTCCTCTACTACGCCAGCAAAAAGGACAAGGACAAAAACGCCAGCTTCGACATCTACGTCGCCTTCAAGCCGCTGCCCGGGCCCGACAAGGTCTTCACCGAGCCGCGGGCGCTCATCAACGTCAACACTCCCGCCGACGAGCTGCATCCCTGGCTCAGCGACGACGGCAAGAAGCTCTACTTCAGCCGGAAGACGAAAGAGGGCTGGCGGGTCTGCGTCGCCGAGCGCAAGGACGCGGCCGGCCCCGACGGCTTCGAGGAGCCGACCGTCCTCGACCTGCCGCCCGGCTTCCACCACCCGACGCTGACCCGGGATGGGCGCAAGATGTACCTGCAAGGGCCGCTGGAGAAAGACCGCTGGGGCCTGTTTGTTTCCACGAAGGGGCCAAAGGGCTGGAGCCAACCGGCGGCGCTGGACATGGTCAACCACCGGGAGGCGCCCACCGGGGATCGCTCGCCGTCGCTGAGCCGGGATGGCACGCTGCTCTACTTCGCCTCGGATCGACCGGGGGGCAAGGGTGGCCTCGATCTGTGGGTGATTCCAACGATCCAGTTGATCCCGAGGAAGTGACGGGACACGACATGAGCGCAAAACCAACGGGCTGACGATTCGACCCCTGCCGGCTTGCCCGGCAGGTGAAGGAGGTCTGCGGCTAGAAGAGAAGTCGCAAAAACATTTTCTTGCCTTCTCTTCTAGCCAGTGACCTCCTTCACCTGCCGGGCAAGCCGGCAGGGGTCGTGCAAGACCTCGGGCTCCTGCACTAATGTCCTAGCGGCGGCCCCGCCGGCGGCGTGGCGCTGGGCGGATGCTCCGGCGGCAGCTTGACCGGAATCGGGCAGGCGTGAGCCGGCCGATCACACGCGCCACAGCGCATCTTGGCCGCTTTCTTTTCGTCCTTCATGGACCGCGTCGGGACGTAAATCCGATCGCCGGGCATCAGCTGATAATTGGTCGAGGTGTCGCCGACCTCCGTGATGTCGTACCAGCAGATCGGCAACACTTGCCGGCAGCTCTCCGGTGTTGTCGGCCGGGTCAGGATGATGTTGTACCGCGAGGCGCGATCGTGCAGCCCGCCCGCGGCCAGGATGCCGTCCAGGACGGTCTCCCGGCCCTGCAAGGGGAACGCTCCCGGATTGTTGACCTCACCCAGAACGTAATACACCTTGCTGTTGCGCTGCGTGACGCGCACACGGATGAAGCCGGGATCGCAATGGGTCTGAGCCTGGACGGCGGCGCGGATCATCGCCTGGATCTCCGGAATGGTCTTGCCGGCCACGAACAACTGACCGTAGACCCCCAGGTTGATGGTCCCATCCGGCATGATCGGCTCATCGGGCGGCAGGACGACAGGAGGCGGCGGCAGCTTGTCGGGTGGAACTTCGCCCACCACGATGATCCTTGCGCCGTGCTGGCACTCGACCCCCAGCACGTCTCCGGGCTCGGCTCGGAACGGCGGCAGCGGCCGCTTGTCCAGCTCCCGGGGCAGGTCCAGCGGGCTGTCTTTCTGCAACACCGCCGCGGCCTTCGGACTGATGACGTGGCCTTCCGGAAAGAGCGTGAAGCGATACGTCCCGGTGGGCGTGGCCGTGCAGCCGGCCAGCAGGAGGTCCAGGTAAAGGGCGCACCTTGCCAGGATTAGCAACGGGGATCGCCTTTGACCTTCCATCGGCACCTTCCCTGGGCAACGCCTTGCTTTCTCCCTGCTGGCATTATCGGCAAATCCGGTAAGAAAGGTGCAATCGAACCATGCTTCGGTTACTGGAACAGCAGCCGAAACGGCTGCAACTGAATGTCAGGTCTCTGGTAAGTGCCGGTAATGCGCAGATGAAGGGCCCGACTATCGACGTTGGCTCCCAGGTCGAGCCGGCCGGCCGGGATGGTCACACTCCCCCGCAGAAACAGATGGAGCAGCGCGGATCGCAGGGTAAGCCGTTCGATCCGGAGGACGTCATGAGACAGGATGGCACGCAGCTGACCTTCGTGAAAAACCGTCACCGCGGTGAGCCCGAAGAGAAATGGGGTCAGCTCGCCAAGCACGGGAAGCTGGAGGGCCTGGGTCTGATGCAGCGCGGCATTGATCCGGAACGTGAGGTCCCCGAACGAGCGGACGTTGGAGCCGGCAACTTCGATGTCGCCCGAGACCTGTCCGGAAGCGTAACGGGTCAGCGAACTGTGGCGGAGCAGCTCCGGGACACCGACCCGGTAGAATTTCACCCGGCCGCTCAGTTGCGAATCGGAACCGAAGGTCAGACGACCCGAGCCGGCGACCGACCCGGCCAGCAGGTGGGCCGCGCTGTCGTGGACGTTGACCTGGCCCGACTGCTCCAATGGGGACCAGCTGAAATCGACCGGCAGGCGGCATTGCTGCACGGGGATGCCGTAGACGGTGCCATCGACCAGGGAAACGACGCCGCTGCCGGTCAGCGGCGGTCCGAGCGAACTCTCGAGATGAACCGCAAGCCGGCCGCGAATCCGGGAGGACCACTCCGGCCAGGGTAGAAGCAGCCTGCCGGAGTCAACGTCGGTCAGCGACAGGGTGAGCCGACCCAGTTCAGCCTGCTGCAGCTTCATCGCCACCCACAAGCGCAGCTCTCCCCCCAGCTCGCCGGTACGCAGGCCCAGGCGCAGCTGGTTCCGCTCCAGCACCAGCCAGCCGGGAAGATCGGCTTCGGTGAAAAAGGTTTCCCGCCAGCGGAGATCGTGAAGCGTGAAGCTGCCGCGACCCGTTGGCAAGCCGTCGGCCTGCTGGCGATAGTTCAGCTCGGCATCGACGGAGCCCCGCAACGGCCCCAGCCTGGGCTGCAGACCGTACAGGGCCCACACCCGGCTCAGCTCCACGCCTGCCAGCCGGAACCTTCCCCGGCCCTCGGGCGGTTGCGGGTGGGAAGGCGGAGCAGCGGGCTGGGCCGGCCTGCCGGGCCTGCCCGGCAGCGGCAGCTCACCGTCCAGGTTGAACGTGCCGCCCAGCGTCTCGCCTTCGAGATGATAGCCGGCGACCTGCTGCTTGTAAGTGACCTGGCCCTCGACGGCCTGGGCGGGAATGCCCTGGATCTTCAGCTGGGAGGAATGGATCTTCACCTTGCCCGTCCAGATGCGCTCCGCCCCATCCGGGACGGCCGGCGCGTTCGCCTCGACAGAGCCGCTGGCCTTGCCGTCCAGCCGCACGGGCAGGGCCGGCAGACTTCGGACCAGGCCGCCCAGGTCAATCCCCTTCAGGTCCACCGCAATCGAGCCAGCCTCCGCCCGCTGCAGCGGAATGGCGGCGGCGCCGGTCACCTCCCCCCGATAGAGGGAAGCACTCAGCTTGGAGAGGGTGAGTTGTTTGGAGTTGCCCTCCCAGTGGAAATCGACCCGGTTCACGGTCAGCCGGTCCACGGTCAGCTCACTGGCCCCGGCGTCGCCGCCGGCGGTGACGTCGAAGGGTTTCAGTGTGCCGCTCGCTTTCATCCCGAGATGGAACCGGCCCTGGATGGGGATCGGCGGGCGGAGGGCCGGGTGAATCCTTTGCCACAGGGCCAGATCGATGTTCTGGAGATCGAGGTTGGCCTTGCAGCGGTAGGGCGGCTCCAGGTTCAAACCGCCCGAGCCACTGACCGGCCCGCCTTTGATGGTTCCTTTCAGGTCGGCCACGTCGAACTGCCCCGTCTTCAGCGAAACCCGGGCGGACAGCGATTCGGAGGCGATGCCAAAGACCTGGAGCTTCTCCGCTTGCAGCGTGGCGTTCGCGACCCAGTCCTTCACCGACTGGAGCCGATTGGCCGGGGCGCTCACCGTCGCCGTGCCGTTGAAGACGCCCGCGACGTGCTCGGCCGCTCCGGGGACCACACCGGCCAGGCGTGTCAGCGGCAACCGCTGGAGCGTCAGCCTGGCCGAGAACTGGCCCGGCGGATACAGCTCCACCCGGGAGCTGCCCGTGAAACTCCCCGGAGCAGCGCCGGCGTTCGGCACCTGACCTTTCAGCTCCTCCAGTTGAAGAACGCCGTTGTCGTACTTGACCCGTGCTGCCACGTTTTCCAGGCGCAGCCGTTCCAGGGTGAACCAGGTCAGTGAGGCGGTCCCCTGGAGCCGATAGGCTTTCAGGTCGCGAGGCATGTTGGTCGGGATGGCCACTTGCAGATGGAAGGTCAACTGCCCGGCGACGGCAAAGGGCAGCTTGACCTGCAGTTTTTCCACCAGGGTTGCCAGATCGACCTTGTCCAGGCCGAGTTTGATTTCGAGATAGCTCGGCTGGGGTGGAGGAGCGGGGGGCGGGTCGGCAACCAGGAGCGTGCTCAGGGCAGCCAGGGTTTTGGGATCTGTTGTGGTCGCCGCGGTCGGGGACGAGAAGCGAAAACCCTGGCCCGACGGGCGCAAGATCAGTTCAATCGGCTCGGCAGGGTTGCCGGCGACGCGGGCGTCCTTGATCACCGCCCGGCCCTCGCCGTTGGTTTGCACCCGGCCGTCAGCAACAGTCAGCTCCAGCTTCGCCTTGCCGTTCAGATGGCCGGTGATCTCTCGGGGCAAACCCCACTTGCGCGGCAGCCGGGCAATGTCGAGGTTGCTGGCCTTGACGTTGAACTGCATCCGGACAAGCGAGCCGGGGGCGTCAGCCCCCGGATTCTCCCGAGAATCCGGGGGCATCTGGACAAGAGAATCCGGGGGCTGACGCCCCCGGCTCGCCTTGCGGAAATCGATCTCGCCACTGGCGCGGACCTCGCCGCCGGCCGTCTCGCCAACGACGTCGTTCAGCTGAACGTGATTGTCCGAGACAACGACCGAGCCGCGCTCGAACACGGTGCGCAAATCCGCGGACGGAACCTGAACGGCGAGGTTGATTGGCTCGGTGGTCAGGTGGTACTGAATCTTGTGCGAGGGGCCACTGACGGTCAGCTGGAAGCGGACCCGGGCGGCCCCAGCGACATCCTTGACCTCGTGCCAGACCGAGGTAGGAACGAACGGCAGGGTTTCGAGCCTGGACTGGACCAGGGTCAGCCGGGAACAGTTCAGCGTGGCGGAGCCGTGAGCTTGTTCCTGGTTCCAGTCCGCCTGGAGCGTCCATTCCCCCCACGTGGGATCGTCGATCTGTCCGGTAACGACCAGCTTGCCGTTCTTGGAATGCATCGCCCCGCTGATGCCGGTAATCTTCAGGGGAGGCCGGCCCTCCTGATCGATGATCAGTTCGCTTTGCGCTACCTGGACCTTGTCCAGGAGAGAATGCTCGCCCGACTGGTCCGGCAACCGGGTCAGGAGTGTGCCGGTTTTATCGAAGTGCAGTGTGATGACGGCCCCGGACACGATCAACCGACGCGGGAAGGCCTCGCCGCGCAGGACGCTCCACAGCGAGACGTCCGTGTGGACCTCCTTGACGACGATCCAGGGTTGTGCCGTGGACGGATCGCTGTCGGGGGGATAAAGCCTCAGGCCCTCCACGCTGCTGCCGTGCAGACCAACGTCGATCTTGTTGAGCTGGACGGGAGCGCCAACGGCCTGCGCCAGACGGGCGGCCACCTTCTCGGAAACGTAGTGCGAAGCCAGGAAGCGCCGGCCTACATCAACGATAATAACGCCCAGGATCCCCAAAACGCCAAGCGTGATGAGGAGACGGCGCAGCCACTTCATGATGCCTTCCTCCGGCCCGGAACTGCAGTCCCAAGACCCATCGACCAATCAGGAGGCATCAGTGCAATTGACGGCACGGCGAGCGGCGCGGCGTAAGCCCGCCGGTAGCGGTCTTTCCGACCGGTGGGCTTACGCCGCGCCGCTCGCCGTGCCGTTGGATGCCTTCTTACCCCTCTTCCAGGGACAGCGGCGTGGCCCCCGCGTCGGCAAGAATGCGTTCCGCTTCGGCCAGGCGTGCGGAGGCGTCCGGGCCGTGCTCATCCACGGCCACCAGGATCTTGCCGCGTTCCACGGCCTGGTCATAGAAATCGGCAATTTCTTTCTCGAAACCGCGCGTCATCATGGCGCCGCTGAAACTTCCGGCAAAGGCACCGCCGCCGATCAGAATGGTGCCGTAGGCCAGCAGGCTGGCGCCGCCGGTGACCAGACCCGTGGCAACCAGGGCCAGTCCGCCGATGGCCGCGCCGACGATGCCGCCGGCCACGATCGCCTCGGGGGTATGCGACCCGGACGGCTCGGGGTGCGGGACGTCGCGGAAAAAGTCTTCCTTGTACTTGTCGGAGCAAACGACCGCCAGACAATCCTTCGGGAAGCCGGCCTTGAGCAGGTTGTGAACGGCTTGCTCGGCCTGGGCGACCGTGTCATAAAGTCCAATCCGCACGGGTGTATCGACAGCAGATTGCGTCATGGTGTTCTCCTTCGCGGAAAAGTTGAAGGCAACAACACAAGAGGATGCAACTGTGCGCCGCTCGCTTACCAGCACCATCGCTCACCGCTCACCCTTTCATCCGACTGACTTTGCACTTTTTCCCTTCTGCCGTTATTGTATCCCCACCACTACCACCCCCGTCCCTGGAGCAGGATCTGATGGTCCGCGTCGTCTTCACCCAGAACCTGCAGCGTCACGTGGCCTGTCCGCCGGCCAGCGTGTCGGGCCAGACGGTCCGCGAAGTCCTTGACGCCGTGTTTGCGAGCCACCCGCGGGTGCGCGGCTACGTCCTCGACGAGCGGAACGAGCTGCGCAAGCACGTGAACGTGTTCGTCAACGGGACCCAGATTCAGGATCGCACGACCCTCTCGGACCCCGTCCCCGAGGACGGCGAAGTTTACGTCATCCAGGCCCTCTCGGGAGGGTGAGAGGGCCAGCACAAGGAGAAAACATGAGCCAGCGCATCCTGGTCGCCACGCGAAAGGGTCTGTTCACGGTCAGCGGCGGTGCCGGCCGACGCTGGGCGATCACCCGGACGGCCTTCCTGGGCGAGAACGTCTCGATGGTCCTGCCCGACGGCCGGGATGGCCTCCTCTATGCGGCCATCGACCACGGCCACTTCGGCTCGAAGCTGCACCGCTCGCCCGATGGCGGCGAAACCTGGGAGGAATGCGCCGTCCCCGCCTATCCCACCCAGCCGCCGGGGACGGAGGAACGTGATCTGTGGGGCAGGCCGGTCCCGTGGAAGCTGGTGCGAATCTGGGCGCTGGAGGCGAGTACGCCAAAGGAACCAGGCGTCCTCTGGTGCGGCACCCTCCCCGGCGGGCTGTTCCGCTCGCCGGATCGCGGTTCCTCGTGGGAGCTGGTGCGCGCGCTGTGGGACCATCCCAGGCGCAAGGAATGGTCCGGCGGCGGCGCCGACCTGCCCGGCATCCACTCGATCTGCGTCCATCCGCATGACGGCCGGCACGTCACCGTCGGCATTTCCTGCGGCGGCGTCTGGGGCACCCGCGACGGCGGGGCCAGCTGGTCCTGTCAGGCCGAGGGAATGTGGGCCGCGTACATGCCTCCCGAGCGCAAGTACGACCCCAACGTCCAGGACCCGCATCGGGTGGTGCAATGCCCGGCCAATCCGGACTATCTCTGGGCCCAGCACCACAACGGCATCTTCCGCTCGACCAACGGGTCGGCCTCCTGGGAGGACGTGACTGGCATTCAGCCGTCCGTGTTCGGCTTCGCCGTCGCCGTTCACCCGGCCGACCCGGCCACGGCCTGGTTTGTGCCGGCGACCAAGGACGAACACCGCATCCCGGTCAATGGCCAGGTGGTCGTCGCCCGGACGCGGGATGGCGGCAAGACTTCGGAAGTGCTGCGGCGCGGATTGCCGCAGGAACACGCCTATGACATCACCTATCGGCACGCCCTCGACGTGGATGGCCGGGGTCAGTCCCTCGCCTTCGGCACCACGACGGGCTCGTTCTGGGTCTCGGAGGACCAGGGCGATTCGTGGCAGTGCATCGCGCAGCACTTACCTCCCGTCTACGCGGTGCGTTTCGCTTGAGGAAACCCGTTAGCCGCGACGCGGAGCCGCGCAGCGGCGCAGCGGAGCGCGTCTTCCCCCGCTCCTGCGGGAGGCTCGACACGCGCTCCGCTGCGCGGCTCCGCGTCGCGGCTAACGGTTCGGCCGGAGATTTGACACGCGCCACATTGTGAACTAGAGGAATAGATAGCCTGAATTGATGGCCTCCCCCTCGATAGGAATGGATCGATGCGTGTCAACTCTCATCCGGCCCGTTCCGGCCGTGGAACGGGTCGCAAGGACGGCGTGGCCGCGGTGGAATTTGCTTTCTGCGCACCGCTGATCGTCCTGCTCCTTCTGGGTCTGTGGGAGGTCGGCCGGATCACGGAAGTGCAGAACGTCATGTGGAATTCGGCCCGCGAAGGCGCCCGCGACGCCTCCATGGGGCAAGCGAACCTGAATGCCGTGGCCAACAACCTGCTCATCTACCTCCAGGGTGCCGAACCATCGGCCTTCGGATCGGGTCACTCGACCAGTCTGATCTCTCCCGTCATCACCTTGCCGGCCAACACGTATGGCTACACCTGCTGGGACAACACCGCCAACGTGGAGCTGTTCACGATGAGCTTCACGGACATTACCAACACGACCATCACGGACCCGACGGGGATGAGTGAGCTCGATCATTATCAGATCGGCGTGTCGGCGCCGTACAGCAGCTTCGGCTGGCTGCCAGTTGCCCAGGTCACGGGCACGACCCGGGTCTACGTGACCGTGGACTGGGCCTCGATGGTGGATTACCCGTTCTCGATCACTCCATCCTTGCCGGCTCAGTAACACCAACACCTCCCTCTCCCGCTGGGGAGAGGGGTCGGAGGTGAGGGGTATGGGATAGTCCCCGAGCCCCTCACCCCCGACCCCTCTCCCCAGCGGAGAGAGGGGAGTAAGAGAACAGAGGAGAGCGAACGTGATTATCCAGCAACGACCGGGCATGCGACGGGCGCCACGGCGGTCGAGACAGCCGTGGTCTTGATCCCCTTGACAATGTTCGTTTTCGCCATTTTCGAGTTCGGCTGGCTGCTGATGAACTGGAACTTGCTCAACAACGCCGCCCGCGAGGGCTGCCGCTACGCCCTGGCCAACAACACCAGTTCCACGATCACAACGGACGTTCAGACAACCGTCACCACCTTCATGGCGGGGACCAGCGCGAACTTCACCAACTTCACCGTCACCATGGGTGGGACGCAGGCATCCACCGGAACCACGGTCTCCGGAACCACAAGCGGGATTAACAGCCTGGCCGCAGGGGACCTGATCAGCGTCAAGGTGTCCGGAAAGTTCCGCGTGTTGAACGTGATTCCGTATTTCACCATGCCGGCCATCACTCTGACCAGCAACGTCACCATGGTTTGCGAGGGCGCAACCTGACCCGGTCTGCTTGTGGCGAAGATAGGCATCCAGTTTTTCCCGTCCCAAGGAGATTCCGCACGTGATCAACTCGGCACACGTCTCTGCTGGCCGGCTTACCCGCCGGGGGACCGTCGTTCCCTTGCTGGCGCTCACCGTTGTAGCGCTGGTCGCCTTTCTGGCATTGGCGATCGATCTTGGAATGCTGGCGGTGGCCAAGACCCAGGTGCAGCAGGCCGCGGACCTGGCGGCGCTGACCGCTTCACGTTCCATCAATGGCAGTGCAACCAACAACTATAACCAGAGCACGGCCACGACCAACGCCCAGAACGTCCTGGGTTACAACGTGATCCTGGGACAGAAGATTCAGTCGTCGCAGCTGACCCTCACCTATGGCTCGTACGACTACAACCAGACCTCGCAGACGTTCAACGCCAATTACCCGGCCACCAGCGGCCAGCCGTATACCGCAATCGCAGCCACGGTCACAGCGAACAGTTTGCCCGCCGCGTTCAGCACCATCTTCGGGCAGCAATTCCTTCCCAGTGTCTCGGCCACGGCCCAGGCGGTCCACCGCCCCCGCGACATTGCCCTGGTGATGGACCTGTCCGGCTCCATGCGCCTGGGCACCTGCCTGGGATTTGACCCGCTGCCGACGAGTCTCCAGTATAACCGCACCAGCAACAACCCGGACACCAACGTGCCGGCGTTCGGCCACTATTCCTCGAGCAGCGCCGGCCTGGTCTATTCCGGCGCAACGCAAACGTCGGCAACTTCGAGCTATTCGGTCCCGCCGACCAACACAACCCTGGCGAGCACCTCGTACACCTTGACCTACATCAACAACTTCTATCAAAACGCTGCTTATGCAAGCACCCTGGTGCGTGCGTTTGACTCCTACACGAGCACGGATGGCGGCAACACCTGGATCGCGCCAACTTCTGGATCGCCGCAGCTGCCTCCGTCCAGCTACGCCACCGTGCCGGGCGGCGACGTTCCTCTCTGGAAAAACGGGGGCACCACAACTTACGCCCAGCACGTTCAGGACGTGGTGGGGAGTTCCAGCCGGAACAAATGGTGGGAGCTGGACGGCTACTCGGGCGATACCAGCGGCTCGTTCAACAACACCGACCTGGGAACCAGCAGCTACACCAGCGGCTCGTTCAACGCTTACACCCAGGGACCCGGCTACTACGGCAAGACCTTCTTCAGCTGGCCTCCCGACCCGCGCCGGCCGCTGAACACCGGCACAGCCACCGCGTGGAGTACGACCACAGCCGACGCCACGACGATCAACCAGTTCTTGCAGGATTTCGGCTACGGCACCTCGACCGATTTTGCCAACGCGGCTTTCACGACCACCTGGAAGCCGTCGGCGAACGTTTCGACCTCGGCCACCTCCATCACGTTCGCCTCGACCCCCACAGGCTTCCCGGTCAGCGGCTTACCCACGACGACGTTCCAGGTCGTGATCAGCACCGGAGGAACCAACAAGGAAATCATGACGGTCACCGCGGCTTCCGGGACCACCTGGACCGTCTCGCGCGGGCAGGCGGGGACCACGGCGCAAAGCTACTTCTCGACCACGACCTACACCGTCGGTCTGGTGACCGCCTCGCCCCTCTACGGAATCTACGGCGCCTCCGTGCCGTTCGGCAACTCCACCTCGGGCAGCCAGACCTGGCCCTGGCCCAACGACAGCGGCGCCACCCTCAGCACCTATCTGACCACGAAAGTCTACGCCCCTGTGACTGTGGCCTCAACCGCTCGGTTTCTCCAGACAACCGACGCGGTTTACCAGAGGATCATGCGCCTGTACAACTGGAACTACGTCGTTGATAACTACAACTCGGCAGGGACCGGGAGTACCTATCCCGGCACAACTCCTTGCGATTGGCGCATCCGCTTCTTCGGCACCAACGATAACACCAAGCTCTTCAACTCATCGAACGGTTCTCTGAATCTGCCCGGTGCTTCGACTTACACGATCAATTACAATGAGATCCTGCGCTGGCTCGCCACCACGCCGAACCCCTTCCCACAGCAGCTGCGTGGCGGCCGGATCAAGTACTACGGCTCGATTCCGACTGCGATCACCGGAAGCTATCCCAGCTATGGCAGCACCGATCAGCGCTTCTGGGTCGAGTTCATCAACTACGTACTCGGCTTCTGCCAGACTGGCTCGACCACGTACGTGGACCTCAGCGGCGCCGGCTCCAGCTACCAGCAAATCGGTTACGGCGGCGATTTCACCTGGGGGACCAAAAGCATCAACAGTCCGCCTTCGTCAACGCAATACGTGAACTATTCGGATAACCCAGCCCGCGGCAAGCTGCGGTTCTGGTTCAGCCCCATCCTCCTGAGTGATTATCTGCAGAATTACAACCTGGGGGACCTCAACCTCAATGGGATTGTCAGCGGCTACTTCCTCAAGCAGGCCGGGGATACGTACGAAGCGCCGACCTACGTGGCCAAGCAGGCTTACGTGGCCGCCGTCAGCACGATGCAAACGGACCATCCCAACGACTGGGTCACGGTCGTTCCTTACAGCTGGCCCCGGAGTGGCTCAAGCGGAGCGGCAGCCTACAGCACCAGCTTCGGGCGTTTCAATTGTGTCAGCTCCCCGCTGGGGAACAACTACAACTACGCGACCTCGGCCCTCCTGTTTCCCTTCTCCACGATCAACGCCGACGGTTCCCCCAACAACACCGAGATCACTCCCTACGATGCCGATCCTGCCACGGGGAAAATCCCTTCGGCCAACCTGGTTGATACGCCGCGCGCGGATGGCGATACCTGCTTCGCCATGGCCCTGATGCTGTGCTACAATCAGTTTGCCGTCACGCCGTCCAATGATACCACCTTGCGCACCTTCGTCACCAACACCCCCATCACCTTCCCCACCGGCATGGCGGGAGGAATGGGACGCAAGGGGGCCCAGAAGGTCATCATCTTTGAAACCGATGGTCTGCCCAACTGCGCGGCCACCGTCAACAGTAACACTCCGGTGAGCGCGGGCAGTTACAGCTATTTCCCGATCCGTTACGACATGAACCGGCCCACCAGCAGCGAATATCCCGCGGTCCAGGCGTACGGCGACATCAATGATTCCGCGGTCACGAGCCAGATTACCAGCCTCGTCACGACACTCAAGAGCACTTACGGCACGACCAGGAACCCCTTCCGGCTGTACACCATTGGTTTCGGTCCGGTGTTTTCGGGACCCAATGCCAACGCCGGGCTCTCGACCTTGCAATCCATGCAATACACCGCGGGGATGCCGGGGCAGACCACTGCCAGCACCGCGTTGCCGTCCAATCAGGTCATTGCCGGAAACCTGACGGGTGCCCAGATGTCAACCAACCTGGTTTCCATCTTTACCACGATCTTGCAAAGCGGTGTGCAAATCGCTTTAATCAAATGATTATGCAGACTTTCGCCGCCGAGTTCATCGACGTAACCAAGACGTACCGAGCCCCGCTGCGGCCTGGCCAGACGGTCCAGGCCCTGCGCGGGGTCAGCTTCGGGATCGAAGTGGGCGAGGTGTTCGCGCTGCTGGGCCCCAACCGGGCAGGCAAGACGACCCTGCTCAAGGTTCTCCTGGGGCTGTGCCACCCCAGCGGCGGCCGGGTACTTCGGCTGGGCTTGCCGCTCTCGGAGCGGAGCACCCTGGCGCGTGTCGGCTACATGCACGAGAACCAGGCCTTTCCCCGCTATCTGACCGCCGCCGCCCTGCTGGAGTTCTACGGCCGGCTGGCCTGGATCTCTGCATCGGCCCTGAAAACTCGCATCCCCCTGCTGCTGGAAACGGTCGGCCTGGCCGACCGCGCCGCGGAACCGATCGCCCGCTTCAGCAAGGGGATGGTTCAGCGCCTGGCCCTGGCCCAGGCGATGCTTGCCGGGCCGGACCTGCTCGTCCTCGACGAACCCCAGGAAGGGCTCGACCTGGACGGCCGACGGCTGCTGCAAGAGATCATTACCGAGCAGCGCCGGGCCGGCAAGACGGTGCTGGTGGTTTCGCACTCCCTGGGCGAAGTGGCCTCGGTCTGCGATCGCGTGGCCGTGCTGGTCCAGGGCCGGCTGGCCTACCTCGGCTCGCTGGCTTCCCTGCTGCGCGATCCGGACAAGGGGGTTGACCGGCCGCTCACCGAGGCCCTGGCGCCGATCTATCGCTCCTGAGGAAACCCCGTCATGAACGTCGGCCGGACCCTCGCCACCCTCACCCAGCTGACCCGCGACACATTCCGGCAAGCGTGGGCGTCGGGCATCTCCGTGATGATGCTGGCGGTGACGGCCCTCTGCGTGCTGCTGTGCCTGAGCGTGAGCGTCTCCGGCGACAAGAAACTGTTCGACTCGGAAGAGCACTCGCTGATTCTTCCCAAAACGCCTCCGGCCGACTTCGCCCGTTCCGTGGCCGTCGTCCTCTCCAGTTCGGGGCCGCTCGAAACCGTGACCACCACGGCCGCCAGTCACAAGCTCGTTTGGCATCCCGAGAAGGTGGCGAAAGAGGAGGGCGTCGTAAAGCCCAGCGGCCGGATGGCCCTGGCCTTCGGCGCGGTCCCCTTTGATTTGGCCCGGGAGCGCGGCGATGCGGTCCGCTTCCTGGAGTTGCTCCTGGCCGGGGGCATTGCCGGCTCCTTTGGCTTGCTGATGGCCCTGGTCTGGACTGCGGGCTTCCTGCCGACCTTTCTGGAACCCAGCGCCGCCTCGGTCCTGCTCGCCAAGCCCGTGGGACGCTGGCTGCTGCTGGTCGGCAAGTACGTCGGCGTGCTGACGTTCGTGAGCTTCCAGGTGGTGCTCTTCGTCGTCCTGACCTGGCTGGCCCTGGGCTGCCGCACCGGCGTCTGGGACATGCGCTGCTGGTGGTGCATCCCCCTGCTGGTGCTGGAGTTCGCGGCGCTGTACAGCTTCTCGGTGCTGCTCGCCGTCGTGACCCGCAGCACGGTGGCCTGCGTCTTCGGCTCCTTCCTCTTCTGGCTGCTGGCGTGGGGCATCAACTACGGCAGCGTCATGGCCAGCCGGATGCAGGATTCGCAGCACCTCAGCCCCGTCACGGTGACCCTGACCCAGGCCGCATACTGGATCTCCCCCAAGCCCATTGACGCGGGACTGATCCTGTTCAACGCCCTCGACGCCAAGACGGACTTCGGCAAGCCGCTGATCTTCCAGCACCTCGAATCCTGGAGCGGCTATTCCCCGCAAGGGTCGCTCCTCTCTTCCCTCGCCATCGCCGCCGTGCTGCTGGCCCTGTCCGGCTACGAACTGAACACCAAGGACTATTGAGAGCCAGCCCGCCGAGCCGCGCAACGCAGCGCAGCGGAGGAAGCGGTCCACCGAAGGACCGCTTCCTCCGCTGCGCTGCGTGCGCGGCTCGGCGGGCCTGGATCCGTCCCGCGACCTGTTGACCTTGCCAACGCGGTTCCTTCCGGGTGAAATAGGAGGGAAGAAACGCTGCTCAGTTGAACAGCAAAGGAACCATTCCGAGGAGGCTCTCATGACTACCCGGCGCCCCTTGGTTGTCCCTCTGATACTGCTCGCGACCGCAATCGTCCTGGCTGTCGCGTTGTTGCTTCTGCCTCCCTGGACCAGCCCGGATGGGGTCCCCTGGTCCCTCCTGCGAGATAAGTTTGTCACACCTCAAGACCCTGAGGTGGAGAATCGGCTGAGTGCGCGCCGGCTCGAGGTGGCCCAGTGGCGCACTCAGGCCAAGCGAGAAGTCGTCATCGAAACACTCCAAGGCCAGTTGACTCTGCTGGAAGCAGCATCGTGGTTTCGGTTGCTGGACAACGAACCCCCCGACCTGCCCCAGCGGCGGTTGCCGCGACAGGAGAACCCCACTCCGGAGGATTACTGCCGCGAAGTGCTGCGCTGGGCCGCGGTAGGAATTGCACCCACCGACGTTACCAATCAGGAAGAAAAAGTCCATCGGCTGAAGGTGGCCTTGCGGCACTTGTTGAGCCGGCCCAACACAATCGTCCTGGACAAGCCACCACAACGCCCCTTCCGGTCGCAGTGCCCGGAAATGGGTTGATGCGGGGAACCAGGGAGGAACCACAGATCAGGAAGCAGCGTGCGGCAGCAGGACGATCTCATGACGGATGATCAGATTGCCCAGCAGCAGCGACAGCACCGCCGCCAGCAGGTGCAGGAAACCGCTTCCCGCGAACACCAGCACCAGAGGAATCACCACCGCCGTCCCAAAGGTGAGGACGCCAAGGCGGACCAGCTGCCGGGAAGTCCGGAGCTTGCTCGGGCTTGCCCGGAGGTCGCCAATCAGCAAGCACAGGGGAACCAGGTTGAGGAGGATCAGCAGTCCGAGAGCCGGACGGAGAATGGCCAGGGCCCTCTGCTGCTGCCAGGCCACAGCGAGAACGATCATCTCGGCGCAACCAAGCACCGGCGCTGAACTGGTGAGAAAGGCTCCCAGCCACCGTGCGTCCTTCCACCCCGGCTGCGGACTGGTGCTGAACAGCACCCCCTTGTAGACTGCCGAGGCCAGGGCGAACGGCAGTCCCAGGATCGCCAATCCCCACCGGGCCCACCCCAGCGCCAGCGACTCGCCCGGCAGCAGATTCAGGATCACCAGCACGGTCAACGGCAGCGCGTAAGCGCTCAGGCTCCAAACTCCCAGCGACATGGGCGAGCTGAGCTTGAACACGCGCAGCATGTGATGGAAGCGCCAGGGATCGCCCAGGTCAAGCACCAGGAGCAGCAGGTCGGCGAGCAGCAATACCAGGGCAACCGGGTAAGCCACCTTCACGAGGTCACTGAAGACGTCCGGCCGCAAAAGCTGGCACAGGGCGGCGACGAGATAGAGGCCAGTCGTCAGGCTGTTGCAAGTCACGTCCCAGACGACCAGGCCGTGCCAGGGAGGCGGCTTGGTCACTTCCTGGCCGGCGTAGCCGGTGCCTTTGCCGGTGGTTGGAGAAGTTGTCTGCATCTCAGCGACCCAGAAGGAGCAACAGCACGATCAGCACGGCCAGTGCGGCCAGCCCGCTCACGATCGAACGCAGGTAATCCCCCGCCACGTGCAGCCACGGGTTGAACGGAACGTCCGGCAGACCGTACGTCGAAGGCCGATCGACCAGGAGATAGAACGAGTGCAGCTCGGAGTAAGTCTCCGTGGGGTTGTCGCCGTACAGATACGCCCCCGCAACGCCCCGGCGGTGCAGTTCCTCAACGCGTTTCCGGGCCCGCTCCCGCAGTTCGTCAATTGGCCCGAACTGAATCGATTGCGTCGGACAGGCCTTGCGCAGGCCGGGACCAGCCCATCGCGCTGGCGATCAAAGCAGAGCGTGCATTTGTGGGCGTGGCCGTCTATCGCACTCCGGGCGATGACGCCGAACGGACAGGCAGCCACACAATAGCCGCAACCGTTACAGATGTCGGGCTGGACGTAGACGTTGGCAAACTCGTTGTGGATGAGTGCGCCGGTCGGACAGGCCTGCTGACAGGGAGCGGTGGCACAGTGCTTGCAAACGTCGCTCATCATCAGCCAGCGGCCCTGCTGCGGCACGTCGGGCAACACCTCCAGCGGCATTCGCCCGCTGGCTGGGGCCGCGGTTTCGGGAAATTGCTCAATGAATTTGACGTGCCGCCAGGACGTGGCCGAGAGCGCTTGCGTGTTGTCGTAACTGTTGCCGGACCAGTTGAGGTCTGGGGACTGACCGGCTCACGCGACTGCGGCGGATGAGAAGCAAGAGGGAGGCGGAACATCGTTGGGATCTCTTAGCTTGGGATCAGGTCCAAATTGCGCCGTGATGTCTTCTGGCGAGCGGCGCGGCGTAAGCCCGCCGGTACTGGGAGCCTTCACCGGCGGGCTTACGCCGCGCCGCTCGCCGGGATAATTCGCTCGCCTCCCGTGTAGACGTTAAAGCGATCCTCGCGCACGAAACCCAGCACGGTCAGCCCACAATCGCGGGCCAGGTCCACCGCCAGGCTCGACGGGGCCCCCACCGCCGCCAGGATCGGAATGCCGGCGACCGCCGCCTTCTGCACCAGCTCGAAGCTGGCCCGGCCGCTGACCAGCAGCAGCGTCTCCGCCAGCGTCCGGCCGGCGAGGAACTGGGCCCCGATCAGCTTGTCCAGGGCGTTGTGCCGGCCCACGTCCTCGCGCAGGTCCAGCAGACTGCCGGCCACGTCAAACAGCGCCGCCGCGTGCAGCCCGCCGGTGCGCTCGAAGACGGTTTGTGCCGCCCGCAGCGTTCCGGGCAGCCGGTGAATGACCGCGGCCTCGACGACCGGCCAGCCCTGGGCAGGCCGATGGCGGGAACAAACGCGCACCGCTTCCAGCGCTTTCTTGCCGCAGACGCCACAGCTGGACGCCACGTAGAAATTCCGTTCCAGGCGGGTCAGGTCCACGGCGACACCCGGCTGCAGATCGACGCGCACCACGTTGCCGCCGCCACAGGAACGGACAGCCGCGACTTGCTCGCGTGCGGTCAGGATGCCCTCGGTGAAGAGGAACCCGACCGCCAGCTCCTGGTCGTGACCGGGAGTCCGCATGGTCACGCAGATGGGATGATGTACGTGCCGGCCCGCGAGTTCGCACCCCAGGCGAATTTCCAGGGGCTCCTCCACGGCCAGGACGTCCGGCTGAATGGCCTGTTCCGAGCCCCGGATGCGGCAGACGCGAACGGCGGCCAGGGCCGGGTCGCCGGAGCGACTGGTTTGGTCGGTGACAGCCACGATGCACTCCTCCTGGCCGCGATGGGTCCCGTCTGCCTTTTTACGCCAACGATGGCGCATCGGGAATAGGCGCGGCTTTCCCGTCGGCCAACCAAGACCGCTTTGCACCCATCCCGTCCGGCGTTATAATTCTCCTACCTTCTCCTGAACGAAAGGCCTGCCATGCCGCTGGACTGGACGCCCTTTGTCGATTTGATCCACAGCAAGCAGCGATTCCTGCTCACGACCCACGTCCGCCCGGATGGCGACGGTCTGGGCTCGATGCTGGCCCTGGCCGACACCCTGGACCACCTGGGCAAACGGGTGGACGTGGTCGTGGCCAGCGCCCTGGTGCCGCGCTACGATTTCCTCGACCCACGCCGGCGCATCCAGCGCTTCACGTTGCCCGGCGACGGCTACCGGGACGCCGAGGCGATCATCGTGCTGGACACCGGCACCTGGAACCAGCTGGGCGAGTTCGGCACCTTCATGAAGTCGCTCGCCGTGCCCAAGCTGGTGATTGACCACCACGTCACGCAGGACGACCTGGGCGGCGTGCTGCTGGTGGACGCCACCGCCGAGGCGACCGGCCGGCTGACCTGGGAGGCGATTTCCGCACTCGGCGTCAAGCCCTCGCCGGAGGCGGCCCACAGTCTCTTCGTGGCCGTGGCGATGGACACCGGCTGGTTCCGCCACAGCAACACCACGCCGGCCACCTTCGCTCTCGCCTCGGTCCTGGAGTCCGCTGGCGCCCGTCCCACCGAGGCGTACGAGGCCCTGTTCGAGCAGAACACCATCGGCCGGCTCAAGCTGATGGGCCAGGTTCTGAGCCGGATGACCCTGGCGTGCAACGGCCGGGTTGCCTACACCGAGGTCCATCGCGCGGACTACCAGGCCATCGGGGCCACGCCGCAGGAGAGCGAGGACCTGGTCAACTACACGCGCAGCGTCGTCGGCGTCGAGGTGGGCCTGTTCTTCGCGGAGCAGCCGCGTGGCGGCGTGAAGGTCAGCTTCCGCTCACGCGAGCGCATCGACGTCTCGCGGATCGCCCAGCAGTTCGGCGGCGGCGGCCATCGCCTGGCCTCCGGCGCCATCCTGGAAACCTCCCTGGACGAGGCCCGGTCGCGCGTTCTGGCCGCCGTCGCCTCCGCTCTTGATCCTACCCCCTGAGCCTCTTCTGGAGCCATCCGCCATGAGCGACCCCGCTGCCCCTTCCTGTCCGCCGCGTCTCGTCCTGCGCGATCTGCCCTTGTCGGCCCGTGTGGTGCTGGCCGCGTTCATGATGTCGGTCGGGCTGGGGTACTTCTCGGCCCTGGTGAATTTGCACTTCCAGCAAGCGACCCCGGGCCAGCCGTTGCCCACGGGGGAGGACGTCGTCGGCAACTATCATGGCCGACCAGGGGTGAGTCAAATGGAGCGGCTGCTGACCACACCGGATACGGCGCCGTTCAACGGCCAGGGAAGCATGTGGGCGGCCTTCACGAGTCAGGTCGTCGGTTTGGAGGCAGCTTGCGAGGCCCGGTTAGCCAAACAGAGCACCACCAAACCGATCAGCACTTTGGAGCGGCTGCTGACCACGCCGGATACAGAGCCGTTCAACGGCCAGGGAAGCATGCGGGCGGCCTTCGGAGACAGTTTGCGGGGGACGCCTTCTCGGGACGATCTCACCGAGGCCAAGGCGAAACAACTGAAACTGGATCTGGACAAGGACAAGGAGCGCGAGCAAGCAGAGGCAGCGGCCCAGAAAGACCTGGATGGGGAAGCAATGGCTCTGGTGTTCTGGGTCCGCGCGGCGCCAAAAAGGAAGCGTACACCAAGGACGCCTTTCCGCTGACCGGGACACACAAGGACCTGCCGATCACCGAGGCCTTTGTCAAGGTCGATGACAAAGGCGACCGCTTCGCCCTGATCAAGACGATTGTCACCAAGCGATGTGTCCCCTGTCACCGGGAAACGTCCTCCAGCAAGGCCTCTCTTTATCCCCTCAAAACCTGGAGTTCGCTCGAACAATACACCAGGCCGGAACCCCTGCTCCTCAAGGTTGCCAATGGAGTGGTTCTGGACAGGGAGGCGATTGATCCGAAATGCTTGAAGGAAGTTCAGGAGGAGCTGGATGGTGAACGGATGGCTCTGGTGTACTGGCTGCGCGGGGGTGCGAAAAAGGAGGCTTACGCCAAGGACGCCTTCGCGTTGGCCGGAGACCACAAGGATTTGCCGATTACCGAGACGTTTGTCAAGACCGAAGCCGGCACACGTTTTGCCAGGATCCGGAGCATCATCAACGTGCGCTGTGCCCGCTGTCACAGTGACACGTCCAGTTCCAACGCCTTCCGCTATCCCCTGCAAACCTGGGGAGAGCTGGCACCGTACACCCGAGGCGAAGCACCCACTGGATCGTCATTGACCAAGCTGGCCCTAACCACCCACGTCCACTTGCTTGGTTTCTCGGTGCTTTACGGACTGACAGGGCTGGTGTTTGCCTTCAGCAGCTACCCAGGCATCATCCGCCTGGTGATCGCTCCCCTGCCCTTGCTGGCCCAGCTGGTTGACATCAGCTTCTGGTGGCTGGCCCGCCTGGACCCGCCGGTCGGTCCCCTGCTGGCCCGGGGCATCATCCTTACCGGAGGCATCGTCGGGGTCAGCCTGGGGTTGCAAATCGTGCTTGCCCTCTTCAATCTGTTCGGCAAGGTCGGCAAACTGGTCATGGTGCTCCTCTTTGGGGCAGCCGTGGCGGTGGCCGTCTGGTACGTCGCGCCCATTGTGATCAGGCACCTGGAGCATGAGAAACCAGCAAAGCGAGCCGGGGGCGTCAGCCCCCGGATTCTCGGGAGAATCCGGGGGCTGACGCCCCCGGCTCGCTTCCTGACACCTGCAAGCCGCTTGGCCAGCCAGGACAACGTGGCCGCGTCGGTGTGCGCTCCGGCCGACAGGTCGGCCTGCGCTTCGCAGGCACAGGTAGGATGACCAGGACCAACCCGAGCGAGTCATCATGAACCCTCCTGCAAACGAGATCCTTCGCCGCCTTGGCGCTGGTCAGTCCCTCGCCGCCGTCTGCTCCGAGGCCAGGCTGTCGCCCGAAGAGTTCGACTCATGGTGGCGCGAAACCCTCGCCGGGCGCCTGCCGCCCAGCCGGGGCGTTTGCCGCTGCCGCGTCCGGCAGCGCGTCCACGTCCACCGCGATTCCCTGGGCATCCCGCACGTTTACGCCGGCAACAACGACGACCTCTTCTTCGGCCTCGGTTACGCGATGGCCCAGGATCGGCTCTTTCAGCTCGACTTCCTGCGCCGCAAGGGCAGCGGCCGGCTCGCCGAGGTCCTGGGACCGGAGAGCGGCCAACTGGATTTCCTGGTGCGCATGGTCGGAGTGCCCAGCGTGCTGGACTGGGATCGGCTGGCGCGCACCGTCGGTCTGCGGCGGATCGCCGAGCAAGAATGGACCACCCTGCCCGAGGAGACGCGCCAGGTGCTGACGGCCTTCACTGCTGGAGTCAACGCGCATCTGGAGGAGGCGAAGGACAATCTGCCGATCGAGTTTGCCCTGCTGGACTACCAGCCGGAGCCGTGGTCGCCGATCGATTCGCTGACCATCGAGGTGGATTTTCGCTGGTATCTGACCGGCCGCTTTCCCGTCATCGTCAATCCGGAGATCGGCCGGCGCGTCCTGGGCGATGGTCCGCTGTGGCGAGCCTTTCTCCAGGCCGAGTTCGATGGCGAGAGCATCCTTCAGCCGGGCGAGTATTCGAGCGGCGTCGCCGCATCTGTAGGACGGCCTTCCCAGGCCGTCCAGACGGCCTGGGAAGGCCGTGCTACAGGAGGCGGCGGAGCGGACGATTCCGGGGGAGGCAGCAACAACTGGGTCGTCTCCGGCAAGCTGGCTCGCGACGGTCGGCCGCTGCTGGCCAGCGATCCGCACGTGCCGTTTGACGCGGTGTCGTGGTGGTACGAGGTCCACCTTTGCGGCGGCTCGTACCACGTCGCCGGCATGGCCTACGCCGGCATGCCGGCCGTGATGTTCGGCCGCAACGAGCGCGTTGCCTGGGGCTGCACCAACAACATCTGCTCGCAGCGTGATCTCTATCAGGAGAAGACCGATCCGAGCCATCCGGGTTGCTTCCTCCATGACGGCCGCTGGGAGCCGGCCAAGCAGCGTGAGGAGGTGATCGCCGTCCGCGGCTCGGCTCCGGTTCGACTAACGGTCCGGGAGTCCCGCAATGGTCCGCTGGTGGACGCCGTGCTGCCGCCGCCGGCCCGGAACACGGGGCCGGTGTCGCTGAAATGGCTGGGGGCATCGGCTGGCGGCTGGCTGACGGCCCTGCTGCGAATGAACCGGGCCGGCTCGGCCGACGAGCTGCGTGAGGCGACAAGGCCCTGGCAGGTGCCGACGTTCTCGGTGGTCCACGCCGACGTGGAAGGGCACTTCGGTTATCAGGCGGTTGGCGGCATCCCGCTGCGCTCGGTCTGGGAGCGCGGCTATCGGCCGGGGTGGGAACCTGCGCATCAGTGGCGTGGGCTGATCCCGTTCGAGGGCATGCCGCAGGTCTTCGATCCGGAACGGGGCTGGGTGGCCACGGCCAACAATCGGCCGGCGCCGGATGATTTCCCCTATCCACTCTCTGGAAACTGGGCCGACGGCGGCAACCGGGCCCACCGCATCCATCAGATGATGCCCACGGCCTTTCCCGGCACCTTGGAGCGCTTCGGAGTGATGCAGCGGGACACGCTGTCGGCGCGAGCGGAGCGCGGGCTGCCCGGACTGCTGGAGGCGCTGGCGGAAGGAGCGTCGCCGGTGCTGTGCGAGGTGATGCGCTTTCTGCGGGCCTGGGATTGCCGGCTGGAGCCGGATCGTGTGGGAGCGACGCTGTTCGAGGCCTTTTACGTCCGCTGGGTGAAGCGCGTGCTGCGGCAGCGCTTCGACAGCGCGGGAGTCGGTTTGCTGGCGTGGACGACGGCAGGGCTGGCGACGTCGCTGCTGGGCGGCGATCCTGCGGGCTGGTTTGCGGGAAGCGATCGGCGCTCGGCCATCCAGGAGACGATGAGTGAGGCGGTGGATTACCTGGTCTCGCGGCTGGGCCCGGACATGAGCGAGTGGACCTGGGGCCGGCTGCATCTGCTGCCGCTGCGGCACGTCCTCTCGGGCCGGGGCGATTTGGGGCGGTTGCTGGATCAGCACGGCGGCCCGGTCGCGGGCTGCGCCGTCACGGTGCTGAACACCACGCCGGGAGCAGAGCTGGAGGCCCGCATGGGCGCCAGCTACCGGATGCTGGCCGACCTCGGCAGTTCGCCGCCGGTGCTGTGGGCCAGCGACAGCCAGAGTCAGTCGGGCCAGCCGGGAAGTCCGCATTACGGCGACCAGCTGCGCTCGTGGTTGCGCGGCGACTACCACGCGCTGACGCTGGAACGACCGGCCGACCCCGCCGTGGGAGAGAACGTGCGGACGCTGGAGCCGGGAAACGAAGAGCGCTAGGAAGGGCGAGCGGCGCGGCGTCAGCCCGCCGGTGCCGGGAGAGGCGTTCACCGGCGGGCTGACGCCGCGCCGCTCGCCTTCTTTCCGAACACTCTAACGCATCCTCCGCTGCTCCCCCTGCTCCTTCAGAAGCACCTCCAGTTCGTCAAAGTTGACCGGCTTGACCAGGTGGCCGTCGCAGCCGGCCCGGCGCGACTGCTCCTTGTCGTCCTGCTGGCCCCAGCCGGTCACGGCGAGGATGACCGTCCCCCGGGCCCAGGGGCGCTGGCGAATCCGGCGGGCGGCCTCGCAGCCGTTGAGCCGGGGCATGCCCACGTCCATCAGGATCACGTGCGGGCGAAAGGCCTCCGCGACCTCGATCGCCTCGAGGCCGTCTGCCGCCGTCCGCACCTCGTGGCCCCCCAGCCGGAGCATCAGGGCCATCGAGGTGGCCGCGTCCCGGTTGTCGTCCGCAACCAGGATGCGCCGGCCCCAGCCGGCCGGGACCGGGCCCTCCTGGGGCGAATCCTCGGGGCGGCGTTCCGGCCGGCTCTCGCAGGCTGGCAAGCGCACCGTGAAGGTGCAGCCCTGGCCCACCCCGGCACTCTCAGCCGTCACAGTGCCGCCGTGCATCTCCACCAGCCCCTTGACCAGCGCCAGGCCGATGCCCAGACCGCCGCTGGAGCGCTCAATGCTGCGGCCCACCTGGGAGAACATGTTGAACAGGGTCGGCAGGGCGTCGGCGGGAATGCCGATGCCGGTGTCCCGGACGGACACCACGACCTCGCCGCCGTGCTGCGAAGCGCAGACCGACATGTCGGCCGGAGCGCACACCGACGCGGTCAGCCAGATCCGGCCACCCGGCTCGGTGTATTTACTGCTGTTGGTGAGCAGGTTGCCGAACACCTGGGCCAGCCGGGTCAGGTCGGCATCGAGGTACACCGGCTCCGGCGGCAGCCGGAGGGCAAACTCGTGCCGGGACGCCTCGATGAGCGGCCGGGCCGTCTCCACGGCACTGCTGAGCACGTCGGCCAGCTGCACCCGCGAACGCCGCAGCTCCATCTTGTTACGGTTGATGCGCGAGACATCGAGGAGGTCGTCGATCAGCCGGACCATGTGCCCCAGCTGCCGTTCCATCATGTCCCGGGCCTGGGCGACGGCGTGGGGGTTGTCGATCGCCAGACGCATCACCTGCAAGCCGTTGCGGAGCGGCGCCAGCGGGTTGCGCAGTTCATGAGCCAGCAGCGCGATGAACTCGTCCTTGCGCCGATCCGCTTCGCGCAGCGCCCTCTCGGCATTCTTCCGCTCGGTAATGTCCCGGGCCACCTTGGACGCGCCGACGATCCGGCCCGTGCTGTCGCGGACGGGGGAAATCGTGAGCGAGACGTCGAGGCGCTGGCCCTGTTTGGTGACGCGCACCGTCTCGAAATGGTCAATCCGCTCGCCCCGGCGAATCCGCGCCAGGATCTCGTTCTCCTCGTCCCGGCGCTCCGGCGGAATGATCAGGGTGATCGGCTTACCGATGGCCTCCTGCGCCACGTAGCCGAACAGCCGCTCGGCCCCCGCGTTCCAGGTGCGGATCACGCCCTGGAGCGTCTTGCTGACGATGGCGTCATCGGACGACTCGACGATGGCCGCCAGGGTGGCCTGCGTTTCCTCCGCGTGCTTGCGCTCGGTGACGTCGCGGAAGGTGAGGACCGTCCCGATCAGGGTGCCCCCCTCGTCACTCATCGGGGCGGCACTGTCGTCCACGAAGCGTTCTGTGCCGTCCCGGGCGATGAGGATGGTGGGATTGGCAAACGTCACCGCCGTGCCCTCCCGCAAGGCACGCAGCGCGGGGTCCTCAATCGGCTCGCGGGTGATTTCATCGACGACGTGGAAGACCTCGGACAGCGGCTGGCCTCTGGCCTCATTGGCAGACCACCCGGTCAGGGTCTCGGCAACGCCGTTGAGGAACGTGACCTGGCCCTGGGCATCGGTGCTGATGACGCCGTCGCCGATGCTGGCCAGGGTGATCCGCAGCCATTCGGACTGCTTGTGCATTGCGTCCTCGGCCCGGCGGTGGGCCAGCAACATGCACTGGGAGTTCCGCAAGGCCACCGAGCGCAGCCGTTTCTCCTCGTCGTTTGTCGCCGCCATCAGCCGTCTCCCTTTCTCCCCTGTCCCCCGACCCCTCTCGGCACGTTGTAAGCCCTCTTGCGCAGTATTGGGCTCACCAGCGCCTCAATCAGGCGGAGGGGCCTTGGGATGCTGCCGATCAGCTCGGTGGGGATGGTCATTGCAGTGATTCGCTCGTGTTCATCGAGGGCCCGAACCTGGCGAGTCTCGCCGGACCGGGGGTCAGTCGCTCTTGCGCCCCCATTGGTCTGGCATGACCGATACGCGCCCTTTCCCCGTTGCAAACATGCAAAGAGCATACCGGTGTCATCGGAAAGCTCCAGGGTGCTTCATTCCGAGGCGCCGAGGTCTTTCCGCGACGTCTCGGCCAGGCAGTGGACGCAGACGAGGGACATGAGGGAGATCAGGATGACGTACTCCGCCAGCGGCCAGAACTGCCCGGGGAAGGCTTTCACAATCCAGAGGGCAATCACCGGAGACAGACCGCCGGCGATACGGGCAGCGCCGTCCTGCGTCCGGAAACCAGGGAAACGAACTTTACCGCCATAACAACCAATAACAAAACGACTTCGGTCGATTCGTTTCCCCACCCCCCGGACACCCCCCACCAGGGAGAAACGAACTTGCGACTTGCCTGGCTGACAGCCGGCTCGTACAACGCCCTTGCTTGCGTTTCTCAGGACGAAAGCCGGAGGAACAGGTCTAGCTCCGGTGCTTTGCACCAGGGCGGCGTTGCGCCGCCCGAGCGTTTGCTGTCCGATGCATCCCAGGGAAGGCTGTTTCAGCCCCGCTGTCGGGGTCACCCGCCCTCGAGCAGCGGCGGACTGGAACAATCCCGTCGATCGTGATCCCGCCACTGCTCGAGCGCGGGTGACCCCGGCGGGTCCGAGAGCCTTCCGTGTCCCAGGTCGTGTGGTAGACGCCTCCGGAGCAAGCAAGGGGCAGTCCGGCCAATGGGCGGGCTGCCCCCTCTCGTTGGGGGTGGCAGTGCTGGCCCTGGGCGCTTTCCTGGGACTGGGGGCGAAGAAAGAGGATCCGGTGGCAACCTGCTGGGGAAGGAGAAACTGTCTTATTGACGATCTGAAGCGTCCGCCGCCAGGTGTTCCGCTCCGATTTGTTGGTACAGCTCGCGCAACGCTGCCGTTGCCTGTTCTGCGAGCAGATACCACTCACGACGGGCGATGCAAGCCGGATGCGACAGGAGGTGTCGCTCCAGCATGTCGGTCAGCAGCGCCGTCCGATCCAGCAGTTCGTGGCAGCCCGCCGAGCCGGGCTGGTATTCCTTCGCCCAGTCCTCACCTGAATCGGCCGCAAGCTCGCCAGCCTGTTTCTGGCGGTCTTGCTCGATTTCCTCGGGGCTCAGGCTTTCCACGTTCATGACCTCACTCCTGGAGTCCAGGTCAGGCCAGCAGTTCCCGGATCGGCTGCCCGCTCTCCAGCAGCGCCGTCGGTCGGCCCAGTCCGTCGGTGAAGGTCACGGTCTTCGCATCGATCCCCAGGTGGTGGTACACCGTGGCCGCCACGTCCTGCGGGCTGATCGGCCGATCGCGAACGTATTCGCCGCGGGGGTTGCTCTTGCCGATGACCTGGCCCATCTTCATGCCGCTGCAGCCCATCAGCACGCTGAACGTGTCGCCCCAGTGGTCCCGGCCGGCCGCGGAGTTCATTCGCGGCGTCCGGCCGAACTCGCCCATCGCCACCACCAGCGTTTTCTCGTAGAGGCCACGCTGCTGCAAATCCTCGATCAGGCCGGCAATCGCCCGGTCCAGCGGCGGAATCAGCAGGCGGCCGCCCTCTTCCGTCCGCATCCGGTTGGCCGTGCCGTGATGGTCCCACGGTACACAGTTGACCGTGACGAAGGTAACGCCGGCCTCGATCAGCCGTCGCGCCAGCAGGGCGCTCTGGCCAAAGGTGATGCCGCCGACCGGCCGGGCGATGAAGCCGGCCGTGAACGTCAGGAAGGACAGGACCTGGCCGAGCAGTTCGGTCTGCTCGGGGAAGAAGAGCCGCGGGAAGATCAGCGCCGCCGCGGTGCCGTAGAGGAAGAAGTCGTACCACTCGATGGTCGTCCCCACGGTGCTGGCGATCACCGCTTCGATCAGTGCCCGCTTCTCGCGAGCGCGGTCGGCCTCGGGTTGCTGCTTGTCCATGGGGTTCGATGCGTCCCCTGGGCTTCGGCTTGCGGAGAGCGACCCACCTGGGACGCCGAGTGCCGCGGCATTCACGAGGCGATGTTACCCCCTTCACTGCCTCGGTGCAAGCGTGTCAAGCGGAGAACTGGAGGACCAAGTCTGCCTGGTCCCAGCTCTCCGGTCGGGTAGTCGCTACCATAGCCTCTGACCCGAGTGTCAGCACATACGCAACAGGCTGGACTCATCTGGTCGGAAAATGACCAGGCTGGCAGTCCAACGATCACCACAATCAGCCATTTATGAAGCTTTGAAAAAAATGTCAGATCGGCTCGACGAAGGAGGCAGTTCGCCCTAAAGTGTATGTGTACTCACGCCTCCACTTGGGGTTCTTGCATCCCAAACTTGCCAAGTATGCGGCGTGCCCAAAGACACTCCCATCCGGAGTCGTCCACTTCGTGTTAATGTGTTGGTCATTCCTCGTCCTGCCAATCGACGTTCAACTAGCCAAACGTCGCCAGGAGAACGACCGCGCTGCACAATGATCGATCAGGGAGTGGCTTTGTACTTTTGTGAATTAAAAAAAGTTGCAGAACCTTCCAACCAATCGAGTGTTTATTACTTGGAACTGCGGCCAAGACGATTGGTCTTGACCGAAGTTCCGAGGAAAACTCTCCTCGGTTGAGACTGTGAGTTTATTGGGAAACCACGGACCGGTGAGAGTTCGGAGGCAGGTCTGTTCATGCCACCCCATCGGGTCGAGCGTCGTGAACAGCCGCTTCCTGTCTTGCAACGCATCCTGAGTGAGGAGTACAACATGAAGTGGCTCAAAGCCTTGGTCCTTTCAGCACTCACCCTGTTGTTGAGCGGCATGGCGACCAGCAAAGCAGAAGGCAAAGATCCGACCATCACTATCATGTCGGCCGCACCGGTGGTTGCCGAGGGAAAGCCCTGGCTCCTGGGTACGTTCGCGGTCGATAACCCCGGCAAGAAGACACTCATCAGCATCGCATTCATGTCCCTCCGCAAGGACGGTGGCATACTCGGCTTCAGGACTGCGGACCTGGAAGGCGACACCATCCCGGATATCAAAGTGCCCGCAGAGGCGGGTAGGAACTACGACTGCTTGGCCTACCTGGTTTTCAAGGAGAACAAGGAAGCCACAGAGGAGACGATCGTCGCTTCCAAGTTGTCGTTGAATCGGTTCGTGCCCGGAACGCCGACTGCAGAAGAACACGGGAAGCTGACAAACGAACCCACCGTTGACGGTCAGAAAGTCACAGTCGATACGAACTACAGGGCCGAAAATGGCTGGAAGGTGAGTGCGAAGCATCCTAAAGCAAAGACGTATCTGTTCCCCGTCGATGGCGGCCGCCTCAGTCTGAGAATAAGCGAGACAGTGCTTGCTGGATCGGACTGGAAAATTGTTCGCAAGGATGTGGATAAAGGAAAGTATTAATTGATCGGTTTCCTCACCATCGAGAAGACTGTCAAGGACAAAGTCGTGGGGAGAGAACTCACCACCAAGATCACGGAAGTCGAGGTGAAGTAGCGAACCATGTAGCCGCTGTTTTGAGGTTTCCGGGCCCGAAAACCCGCGCTGAATTCAAGTTCGTTCTGGGCTTGTTTTCAAGTCATCCGTACATGGAAGTTGTCGCTGGGTTTCGTGCCCGGAATCACTCAATGCATCTTGCGTTACCAGCCGTAATCTGGTAGAGAAAGGTTCGCCCCTAACTGGAGAAGGGAAATTGTCATGTCCAGACGCAAGGGGTTCACGCTGGTAGAACTGCTCGTGATAATCGCCATCTTGGCCGTGCTGATTGCCCTGCTTCTGCCGGCCGTGCAGTCGGCCCGCGAGGCTGCCGCCCGCTTGGATAGCCAGAACAACCTCAAGCAGATTATTCTCGCGGTCCATAACTTCGCCAACGACCACGAGGGGTTGCTGCCAGATTACCAGGGCAGCGAGGACTCCTCAACGAACCCCGGCGAGTCTCTATTCGTCGCCATCCTGCCGTACAATGAGTTGGCCCAAGCGTATTGGGACGCTCAGGTCAAAGAACAGCCAGTGGCGATCAAGCTCTATGTCAGCCCAGCCGATCCAAACTACGCCGAGGCCCTACGCCTCCAACTGACCAGTTACGCAGCCAACGTCCAGTTGTTTGGCAAACAATTGAGTCTGAACTACTCACTTACTGACGGCCTATCCAACACCATCGCTTTCGGCGGACACTACGCCGTCTGCGGCCGCGCCCGCTTTGGGTTCGAGTCAAAGTCCAAACTATTAGACAAAGACTATCCAGCAAGCTTCGGCTGGTACAACTTGGATGAGACCTTCCAGGTGCTGCCCGCAGCGGCGACTTGTCAAACGTTCATGGCGCAGACGCCGCATCGGGCGGGGCTGCTCGTGGCGCTGGCAGACGGCAGCGGGCGGACCATTTCGCCGAACATTTCGCTGGCGACCTACAAGGCGGCGTTGACGCCTGCGCGGGGGGATGTCCTTGGTCCCGACTGGTAGTGGTCGGGCGGACGACTCAGCGGACGCGCTCGCTGAACCCTAGGACGTCACAAGACCGCCGATTTGAATCTCCCGAACCTTGGTGGAGGCGAACAGGACTTTGCTCAGGGCCTACGCATTACAGCCTGCCTGAATTATTGTGCAGCGCTTGATTTCGTCAAGAGGTGACGCCTACGATTCTTCTCGGGAAGCCCCCTCTTCAAGGAGAAGGACGATGGCCCTGTGTGCTTTTTCCGTCTCGCGCTACTTCACCCGACTCCGCGACCCCCGTCGCCAGCACCTCAAGCGTCACCTGTTGATCGACATCATCGTCATCGCCATTTGTGCCGTGATTGCCAATGCCAATGATTGGCAACAAGTGGTCACCTTTGCCAAGCGACGCCGTGCTTGGCTCCAGACCTTTCTCCGCCTGCCTAACGGGATTCCTTCCCACGATACCTTTGAGCGGGTCTTTGAACGACCTGTACTTTCCGTAACTTCCTGACACTTTTCCTTAACCGATCTGGAAACTCGGTAATGTCCGGTTCTGGCGCAGGCAGCACTGGCAAGGTGGCCAAGAGCCGGTCCTCTGCGCACGATGATGGTTGCCTGACCCCATCGTACCCAAGAGGAACCGGCTATGACATTCTCGCACTTACCCCCGTGGTTGTCTCGTCTGTTCGAGCGTTTCGGCGCTTTCCTCGACCGCCGCTCCGCCCTGCGCCTGCCTGTCCTGCTGCTCGGTATCCTGCTGGCTTCCAACCGCCGCACCGCCACCTCCTGGTTTCGGGCCGCAGGCATTGGCAAGGAGTTCCGCTGCGTCTACCACACCATCTACGCGGTGGGCCGACGCACCGACTCCTTGGCCCTGGCCGCCTGGACCACCGTGCGTCCTTGTTTGAGCCGTTGCCGTCGCTTGTGCGTCGGCATCGACGATCCGCCCACACCACGCTACGGCCCTTGCGTCGAGGGGGCCGGACTGCACCACAACCCCACCTCGGGTCCGGCCGGCGAGCAATTCGTCTACGGCCACGTCTGGGTCAGCCTGGCGGCCCTGGCCAAGCATCCTGCCTGGGGAACCATCGCCCTGCCTCTGCGGGCCGATCTCTACGTCCGACACGACGACGTGCCCAAGATCCCCAAGGAGTACCGTTGGACCTTCCACACCAAGTTGGAATTGGCAGCGGAGCAACTGAAGTGGCTCAAACCCTGGGTCGCTGGGCTGTTCGAGGAACTCTGGGTGGTGATCGACGGCGGCTACGCCAAGAAGCCGTTCCTGAAACCGGCGCGGCAGCAGGGCTTCGTCGTGGTCGGCCGGCTGCGCAAGGATGCTGCCCTCTATTCGTTGCCGCCCACGCAGCGGCGTCCCGGCCAGCGTGGGCCGCTGCCGACCTACGGCAAGGAACGGTTTGATCTGGCCAAGCGTGCCGGGCAGAGCCGGGGTTGGCAGTCCGTGGAGTGCGTGCAGTATAACCAGAAGGTCAGCAAGACCTACAAGACGTTTCTGGCGACGTGGCGGCCAGCCGGGGGGATGATTCGGGTGGTCATCGTCAAGGAAAAGGACGGCTGGATCCCGTTGTTCTGCACCAACCCGGCGGCGGCGGTGGCGGACATCCTGGAAGCGGCGGCGGACCGAGGCAGCCACGAGCAGACGTTCAAGGACGTCAAGGAGGTCTGGGGAGCGGGCCAGCAGCAACTGCGCAACGTCTACAGCAACGTGGGGGCCTTCAACCTGAACGGTTGGATGTACAGCAGTGTGGAGGCCTGGGCCTGGGACCGGTCGGCGGAGGAGTTGGTCGATCGCAGTGCCAGCCCGTGGGACCAGGAAGAGAGGCGTCCTTCGCATGCGGACAAACGGAAAGCCTTGCAATTGCAGGTGCTGCGTCAGGAAATCGAAGCGGTTCTGTCCGGCCCACCGAACCCCCAGAGATACCGGGAGTTGGCAGAGAAGTTGTTGGCCCTGGCCGTTTGAGAGAGCGCAGGGAGCGGCCAGGACAGCTCCAGATGCAGCACTGAGCCTGATGGACCGTGCGAGGAAGCCCCTTGGCTGGCTCGACGCTGCCCAGAGTCTGCAATCAGGCATCAAAGAGTGTCTAGGTCGGTTTTAGATAAGTGTGAGGAAGTTCCGGAAAGTACAGAACGACTTGACCCCCAAGCCTTTCAAGCCTGCTTTTATCAGTGGATTGCAGCCTTGGCGCAAACACTTGGGTTGGGGCACGTCGCCATTGATGGCAAGACCCTCCGTCACTCCGGCAATGCTCCCAAGGGTTGGCGCACCCCTTCACCTCGTCAGTGCCTGGGCCAGCGAAGTCCACCTCAGCTTGGGTCAAGTGGCCGTTGATCAGAAGTCCAACGAAATCACAGCGATTCCCAAACTATTGGAATTGCTGGACTTGCATGGTGCATTGGTGACGATTGACGCCATGGGTTGCCAGAAGGAGATCGCCAAACAGATCGTTGATGGTGGTGGCGACTATCTCTTCACCGTGAAGGACAACCAACCGAACCTGTTGACGGACATCCAGGACTGTCTAGCCAAAGCGATTGAGAGTAACTTCGAGGGGTTGTCTTGGGACAGGTATGAAACAACTGAGCGTGGTCACGGCCGGCAGGAGAAACGAGTGTATCTGACCCTGGCCAATCCCCTGGGGATTCGGAACCAAGATGCCTGGGCAAAACTTCAGGTGATCGGCATGTGGACCAGCGAGCGTGTGGTGAAGGGCCAACGGAGTGAGGAGGTCCACTTTTTCATCGGCAGTCGGCTGATGAGTGCTCAGAAGTACGGTCAGGCGTTGCGGGGCCATTGGGGAATCGAGAACAAGCTGCATTGGCACTTGGACGTCACCTTGGCTGAGGATGCCAACCGGGTCCAGCACCGGCAGGGAGCGGAAAACCTGGCCCTGGTGCGTCGGTTAGCCGTGGCATTGTTGAAGCGCCATCTTGGCAAGGAGAGCATGGCGTGTAAACGGCTGGCTGCTGCCTATGACACGGATTTTCTCGAAGAAATCCTGCAAAACAGTTGCAATCTTGGTAAGGTGTAATGCGTAGGCCCTGGGACTTTGCTCGGAATGCATTCCTCGCGGCGGTGTTCGGCCGTCAGGATGCGGAGATCTCTTGAGTCCAGGTCCCGAACCCAGTGCTGGAAGGAGTCCTGTGGAATATCGTCCTCCGGCGTTTCTTTGAACGCATCGAGGAGGCTTCGCAGTTCTCGTCAGGGAGAATGGGCCTGGCTTTGTGCAGGCACGGACTCCCTCACGTTTCCCTGGGAAACCTCATTCGCGCACAATACCTTGAGAATTGGCGGAAGCGTCCACCGCTAGGTGTTCCGCCCCTATTTGTTGGTACAACTCTCGCAACGCAGCCGCTGCCTGTTCCGCGAGCAGATACCACTCAGGCCGCGCGATGCAAGCCGGGTGCGACCGAAGGTGTCGCTCCAGCATGTCGGTGAGCAATGCCGTCCGATCCAGCAGCTCGTGGCACCCCGCCGAGCCGGGCTGGTATTCCTTCGCCCAGTCCTCCCCCGAATCGGCAGCTAGCTCGCGGGCCTGCTTCTGGCGGTCTTGCTCGACATTCTGGGGACTCAAGTTTTCGACATTCATGACCTTACTCCTGGAGTCCGGCCTGGCGCAGGATGCTCCGGTATTACAGCGGCAGGGAAGATGATCGCGTAGGACAGGCAGCCTTGCCTGTCCCGGACAGGCAAGGCTGCCTGTCCTACGGGCGTCTCTTGCGTGCCGGCGGAATAAGTGCCCCGGCTCAGGCCAGCAGCTCCCGGATCGGCTGCCCGCTCTCCAGCAGTGCCACCGGCCGGCTCAGGCCGTCGGTGAAGGTCACGGTCTTCGCGTCGATGCCCAGGTGGTGGTAGACCGTGGCCGCCACGTCCTGCGGGCTGATCGGCCGGTCGCGAACGTATTCGCCGCGCGGACTGCTCTTGCCGATGACCTGGCCCATCTTCATGCCGCCGCAGCCCAGCAGCACGCTGAACGTGTCGCCCCAGTGGTCCCGGCCGCCCGCGGAGTTCATCCGCGGCGTCCGGCCGAACTCGCCCATCGCCACCACCAGCGTTTTCTCGTAGAGGCCGCGCTGCTGCAGGTCCTCGATCAGGCCGGCAATCGCCCGGTCCAGCGGCGGAATCAGCAGGCGGCCGCCTTCTTCCGTCCGCATCCGGTTGGCCGTGCCGTGATGGTCCCACGGCACACAGTTGACCGTCACGAACGTGACGCCCGCCTCGATCAGCCGGCGGGCCAGCAGGGCACTCTGGCCGAAGGTATGCCGGCCGTAACGGTCCCGCAGCGCGTCCGGCTCGGCGCTGATCTGGAACGCCTCGGCCACGCGCTTGCTGGTCAGCAGGTCAAAGGCCCGCTGGTAGTGCTGGTTCAGGTCGGCCAGCTTCGCCTCGTTGTCCCGCCGCACCTGATCCACCGCGTCGAGGATCTGCCGGCGATCCTCCAGCCGCGCGAACGAGAGTTCGGGAGCCAGCGACAGGTTCCGGACCTTGAATTGCGGCAGGTTCGGATCCGATTCCACGATGAAGGGATTGACGCCGCCGCCCAGGTACGCGGCGTAGTGGAAGAAGTTGTCGGTGCCGCCGCGCAGGTGGGGGACCGCGACGTAGGGCGGCATGCCGGGACGGTTGCTGCCGCGCAGCCGGGCCACGACGGAACCCAGAGACGGGCGGCGCTGCTTTTTGAAGTCGGGGGCATTGAAGGCGGGGCCCTCGTAACCGGTCAGCATCCAGTGGTTGGCCTTGGTGTGATCGCCCGTGCCGTGGTTGACCGTGCGCAGGACCGCCAGCCTGTCTATCAGCTGGGCCTGGCCCGGGAGCAGTTCGCCGAACTGGACGCCGGGAACAGAGGTGCGGATGGCCTTGAAGGGGCCGCGATACTGCTCCGTGGCCTCCGGCTTGGGGTCCCAGGTTTCCATGTGCCCGGGGCCGCCGCTCAGCCAGAACAGGATCACGCTGGTGTCGCGGACCACCGGGGCTGCCTGGGCCGAGCGCATCCTCAGGATGTCGGGCAGCAGCAAGCCACCCACGCCCAGCAGGCCAGCCTGGATGAAGTTGCGCCGCGTGGTCCCCTCGCAATTGCTGCCGGCACCGCCAACGATTCGGAACATGCTGGTATCCTCTTGCCTTCCTGATTTATCGTTTCGCGCCTGTTTGCGCGAAACGATAAATCAAGACAGAATCGCCTGATCCTTACTTCTTCTCGTACACCTCCAGCTCCAGCTGCATCCGCGCATTCTTCGGCAGATCGACGCGGGTTACGTACCCCTCATCCACGCCCCGATCCTGCACCACCCGCAGCGCGAAGCCGCGGAACTGCATCTCCCCCGCCGCAATCTGCTTGACGGCCCGCGTCAGATCGACCGCAAACGTCTTCGGCGGATTGTACTCCGCGTCCCCCGGTTGTCGAGCCACGACGCCTGTGCCCTGAACGTCGCCCAGGTTCTTGAAATCGTAGGGCTTGCCCTCCTGGATGGGAGCGGCCAGCAAGGTGACGCCGACCTTGGTCGCTGCCTTCGCATGCCCGCGGACCACGGGAAAGGTCAGCCGGGCCTCGGCAATGTCCCGAGCCGGAGGCAGATCCTTCAGTTCGCCGCCGATCAGCAGGACCCAGGTTTCGCCCGGCTTCCACTTCAAGTAGTGATTCTCCTGTACCTGGCCGTCCTGAGACACGGCATGGCTTCCGCGCAGTTCGATGGTCCGCCGCGACGTCGGCCGCAGCACTTTCTTCGGCGGCGGGGCGATGCCGACCGTGAATGGATTGGGCAGCGTCTTCAGCTCGTCCCCTGCGTTCATCCGCGGCGCCTCGGCGCCTTCGGGCAGCGGCAGCGGCTTCGAGCCGGCCGCAAGGACTTCGCGCCGCAGGAACAGCATCCGTGGATAGACCGGATACTTGCCTTTGGGCGTCGGCACGTCGATCTCGAACTTCGCGGGCAAGTCCTTTGCGGCAAACACCTTCTGCACGACCGTCGGCTTGCTGGCCCAGGTCGCATAATGGGCCCGGGCCAGCTCGGCACCGGCGTCTGCCAGTTCCTCGTAGGACTTGTTGCGGTAGCCGGTCTGGTAGGCGCAGGTGACCACCAGCTGGTTGTCCGCCAACTCCTTCGGGTCGGCGAGCGTGACCGTGATCGTGTTCTTGCCCGGCGACAGGTACGGCAGCGATCCGCGATTGCACTGCACGATCGCCTCCAGGTTCAGCCCCGTCAGCGCCTCCGCGAACGTCAGCTTCACCAGGCAGGCGTATTGACCACCCACCTCCTCCGAGAAATCCTCCAGCCGGATCGGCTTGAACGTCTTGCCGCCGTCGAGGGAAAGCGTGGCCGTCGCTCCCTCGGCCCGGCCGCTGGCCCGCGTCATCACGTACGGCGACTGCAATTCCACTGTGATCGAGCCCGGCCGACCCGCCTCCGCGGGCAGCAGCTTGCCTCCTTGCAGCTTGACGTTGTCCCTGCCGGCCAACCCGCTGAGGAAGGCTTCGCTGCTGAAGTCGGGGGCAAAACGGAGCTTGCCGTTGGCATGGCTGCGCTTCGGCCCGCTGGAGCGTACGTACGGCTCGCAGATGGGACCGATGGCCGGACAATTGCGATAGTCCTTGTCGCCGCAACCGTGGCCCGGCACGTACTTCCGGCCGTTCCACCAGTAAGCGTCCTTGACGCCGTCCCAGTCGAGCGTCAGCGAATAGCCCGGAGCCAGGTTCACGTCGGTCGAGTAGTCCGGGGAGTCGAACTTGAGCCCGGCCCAGCCGGTCGGACTGCCGGCCCGGTTGCTGCTGCGGATGCCCGTCAGAATGCCGCCGGGCTCGTCACCGCAGCTCAGGAACGACGGGGCCCGCCAGTTCGCCTTGTCGTTGACAATCTCGAAGCGATCGCCCTTGTGATACCAGACGTTGCGGGACCGGTCGAATTCCAGACCCTCGGTGACCAGGGCCGGGTTGGCCTTGATGTCGTCCTCGCCGGCGATGGTCCGGCCGCCGGGAGCGCTGGGGTCGGGCGTCCAGGCGTAGAACTTGAGGAACACGTCCAGGTAATGCCAGCGGCCGTTGTATTGCACCTCGACGGTGGTGTGGCCGGGATTGCTCCAGCCGACGAAGCGCCACGGCCAGCCCATCTCGCGCCACAGGGCCGCCTCGATGGTGTGCAAACCGCCGCACAGGCTCCAGCCGTAGACGTTGATCTCCTTCAGCGCCCCCAGGCCGCCTTTCTCGCCTGGATAGCCCTGGTGGTAGTGCGTCAGCTGCATGAAGTTGTAGATGGCAATGGCTTTCTCATCGTTGGTCTTGCAGCCGCGCGTCACGCTCTCGACGATGGACTTCAGCGAGGAGCAATCCGGGGCCCGGTCGGTGAGGACCCTGATCTGCCGGACCTTGCCCTTCGGGGGCGATGGATCGGCGGCGGGAACGGTGGGAATGAGGCCGGCAACGGTCAAGCAGCAGCAAATCGCGAGGACCGGTCTGAGGGCTGGCATGGAGGGATGTCCTTTCAGCGTTGCTCTCACGGAGGCGGGAAAACGAACTCAAGCGTTGAGCTTGATTCTAAGCTCCGCGAGAGCAACCTGCAAGGATCTCTTTCTTATCTGCGGCGGAGCCCGTCACCGGATCGGCTCCTCCGCCAGCGTGTCGGGCTTGATCGCAATGAGCCGCTGAATCTCCCGGACCTTGGCGGACACGAACAGGACGTTGGTCAGGACAAACTCCTCCCGGCGGTTGCCGCCCGTCAAGATGCGGAGGTCGCCCGAGCCCAGGCCGAGGATCAAGTGCCGGAAGAGGTCCTGCCGTTCCTTTTCAAACTCCATGCTGCGCGTGTCGTAGCTTTTCGAGGCCCCGCCGATCACCACTTCCTGGGTCATCTGGCCTGGTCGAATGCGCCAGTAACGCATGTGATCGTAGCCAAAGACGATCAGCACCCAGAAAACAAAAAGGACCGTCGAGAAGATCACGTAGAAACCGTAGTTCAGGTGAACCGACAGGTAAGGGAGCCAGCCCAGGATCGTTTCCCACCAACCAAAGTAGGCGCACAGCAGGACACCGAACAGAACGACGAGGACGGCAACCAGCGAAGCCATGCCCCGCATGGTGACGTTGGTGAGCAGAATCACCGCCAGCAGCGTCGCCAGGAACAGCACGCCGACGTTCTTGCTGGGATTAAACCACTCCTCGTGCCCACCAATGGTGATCAGCTCCCCCTGGAGCGCGAGAGAGCGGCCATGATGAAGCCGACCACCCAGACCGGCCACCAGTAGAAGAAGTTGGAATGGCTGTAGATGATCAGCTCCAGCTTCTCCTTTGGATGCTCGGCTGCGGCGTAAGTCGTTGCGGCAGCCGGCGCCACGGGTTGCTGGTAAACAGGAACGGAAGCCGGCGGTTCGGCGGGCGGGGAACCGGGACCGGGTTGCTGAGGCGGTGTGCCTGGTACGGTAGCCATGGGTTTCCCCTTTCACGTGGGCACAATAACAGGGGAAAGAGCAACCAGCATGCCAAGGCCGGCATCACTACTGGAACTCGTGCCGATCAATGCCGTACTCCGCCAGCTTGGCCGTGATGCTGCGGCGCGAACAGCCGCACAGCCGGGCACACTTGCCGACGTGGCCGCGCACCTTCTTGAGGGCCTTGCGAAGATATTGCGCCTCGACGGTGGCCACGGCCTCGCGGATCAGCTCGGGCAGCGGCTTGCTCAGGTCCACGCTCAGGGCCCGTTTCTCCAAAGTGGGATTGTTCAACTCCCGGGACAGGTTCTCCGGCTCGATCACCTCGCCCCGGGCGGTCAGACACGCCCGCTGCACCACGTTCTCCAGCTCGCGGACGTTGCCGGGCCAGGAATAGCTGAGCAGAAGATCGGTGGCGCACTGCGAGAACCGTTTCAGTGGCTCGTCCGGCCGGGCGTACAGGGCGGCGAAGTGGTTGGCCAGCAGAGGAATGTCCTCCAGCCGATCGCGCAGCGGCGGCAGGTCGATCTTGACCACGTTGATGCGATAAAACAGGTCCTCGCGGAAGGTGCCCTTGCGGACCAGCTGCTGCAGCGAGCGATTGGTGGCGGCCACGACCCGCACGTCCACCTGGATCGTCTCGGTGCCGCCGACGCGCTCGAAACTCCGTTCCTGCAAGACACGCAGGAGGCGTGCCTGCATCGACGCGGGCACGTCGCCGATCTCGTCGAGGAACAGGGTGCCCTGGTGGGCCAGCTCGAACCGGCCCTTGCGCTGGCCGATGGCCCCGGTGAAGGAGCCCTTCTCGTGACCGAACAGCTCGCTCTCCAGCAGCGTCTCGGGCACCGCCGAGGCATTGACGGCGACAATGTGGCCGCACCGGCGGCTGGCCCGGTGGATGGCCGCGGCCAGCCGTTCCTTGCCGGTGCCGGTTTCGCCCTCGATCAGCACCGTCGTGCTGGTCGGGGCAATTTGCCCGATCAGCTCGAAGATGGCGTGCATGCGCGGGTTACGGCTCAGGATGTCGTGATAGCTCGGGGTGGTCCGCATCCGGCCGCGTAACTGCTTCACTTCCTCATGCAGGGCCAGCTTGTGCAGACAGCGCTGCAGCACCAGGCGGAGATTGTCCAGGTCGATCGGCTTGGTGAGGAAATCGCAGGCCCCCAGGCGCAGGGCCTTGACCGCCTCCTCGACGCCGCCCAGGCCGGTGATGACGATGACCTGGACGGGCAGCTTCTGGTCGTGGACGGCACGCAGCAGGTCCATGCCATCGACGCCCGGCAAGCGCAGATCGGTGAGCAGCAGATCGTAAGGCCGGGCAGGCCCGGCAGGCCGGGCAGGGGGCTGGGCCAGCTTGCTCAGGGCCTCTTCGCCGTTGCGGACGGCGTCGATCTCGTAAGGGGTCGTTTGCTGCAAGAGGCTTTGCAAGTGCCGGCAAGTCGTCTCATCGTCCTCGACCAGCAAGATGCGCCGCTGGGGCTCGCCCGTTGCCACCGTTGCTGTTCCGGACATGCGCTCACTCCTTCTCCTGGGCGGCCGGGACGTTGGCCGCGCTCTGCATCTGCACCACGATCGCCAGTCCGCCTTCGCTCCGGTTCTCGGCCCAGATCCGGCCTTGCCAGCGGCGGCGGACGATCGACTCACAGGCGGCCAGCTCCAGAGGGACCGTCCCCGCGCCAGCGGCGCCGGCTCGAAGACGTGAGCGAGGCGCTCCGCCGGGACGGCGGGCCCGTCATCCTCCACGCGGAGATGAACGTGGTCGCCCTGCGCGCTGGTGCGCAGGGTCACGCAGGGACCGACGGCCAGGGCATTGCTGAGCAGAAAGCGCAGCAGCCGGTCCGTGTCTCCCGCGACCACCAGCACCGGTGGGATGGCCTCGGCCAACCCAAGGCGAATCCGGACCGCCGATTCCGGGGGCTGGGCGGCCAGGGCCCGGTCGATGGCCTGGTGCAGGTCCAGCGGCTGCAGCACCACCGGCAGCCGGCCGCGGTAGCGATGCCACTCCTGAATGAGAGCGGCAATGGTTTTGCCGTGCTGCCGCAGCCGGGCCAGCTCGTCCCGATGACTGTCCAGCATGTCCGTTTCCAGGATGGCGGCCTGGAGCAGGACGACGTTGACGAAGTTGTTGAACTCGTGCGTCATGGGACCGGCCAGAACACCAAGGTCGGCCAGGAGTTGTGACTCCTCGACCGGCTCGGGCAGTCGTCCGGTTTGCTGCTTTGTCGCTTCGCCGTCGCTCTGGGTCATGGGTTCATCCATCCTTCTTCCCTGCTGTGGGACTCCGCCCGTTTAAACAAGACTCACCCCGGGTCCTTCGCGTCACTGGTCGATTCCTCTTCCACCTGGCTGCCGCCCTTCCACGCCGTTCGATCGATGGCGTACTGGCTGATCTTGGTCGTGATGCTCCGTCGCGACAGGCCGCAGATCCGGGCACAGCGGCCGACGTTGCCGCGTGTCTTGCGCAGCGCCTTCGGATACGTACTGCCTCTCCAGGGAAACAACCACGTCATTGATCACGTCCTGCAGCGGCCGGGTCAGGTCAATGGACAGGCCCGTTTTCTCGGGCGGCGTGGCGATCAGTTCGGCGGGCAGGTTGTCGATGCGGATCAGGTCGTCCCGGCAGGTGACACAGGCCCGCTCGATGGCGTTGGCCAGCTGGCGGACGTTGCCCGGCCAGTCGCAGTTCAGCAGCACCTCCATCGCTTCGGGAGCAAAACGTTTCGGCGGCTCTCCCGGCGGCGCGTACAGCTGGGTGAAATGGGTCGCCAGCAGCGGAATGTCCTCCTTGCGCTCCCGCAACGGCGGCAGGTCCATCTTGATCACGTTGAGCCGATAGTACAGGTCCTGGCGAAAAGTCCCCTTGCGGACCATGCGGGCCAGGCTGCGATTGCTGGCGGCAATGACGCGCACGTCCACCTCGATGGTTTCGGTGCCGCCAATCCGCTCGAAACAGCGTTCCTGGAGGACGCGCAGCAGCTTGGCCTGCATGGTCGGGGGTGCGTCGCCGATCTCGTCGAGAAACAGCGTGCCGGCCTGGGCCAGTTCAAACCGGCCCTTGCGCAGGCCAATGGCGCCGGTAAAGGCGCCCTTCTCGTGGCCAAACAGCTCGCTCTCCAGCAGCGTCTCCGGCAGACCGGCGCAGTTGACGGCGATGAAGGGCCCGCTGGACCTCTGGGACGCCTGGTGAATCGCCCGGGCCACCTGCTCCTTGCCGGTGCCCGTTTCGCCCTGGATCAGCACGGTAGTGTTGGTGTCGGAGAGATGACCGATCAGGTCGAAGACGGCCTGCATGCGCGGGTTGCGCGTCAGGACGTTCTGGAAATGGTAGTGGTGCTGCAGCTGCTCGCGCAGATAGGCCACCTCATCTTGCAGCGTCCGTTCCTGCAGTGCCTGCTCCACAACCAGGCGGACGGTTTCCACGTCCAGCGGCTTGGTCAGGAAGTGATAGACACCCTGCTGCAGGGCCTGCACCGCTTCCTCGACGCTGCCCTCTCCGGTCAGGACAATCACGGTGACCGGCAGCCGGCGGCGCTGGATCTCGGCGATCAGCTCCATGCCGTCCATCCGCGGCATGCGCAGATCGGTGAGCACCAGGCTGTGACATCGCTCCGCCAGCCGGGCCAGCGCCTGCACGCCATCGGAAACCGTGTCCACCTGCAGGCGAACGTCCTGGCACAGCAGCTTCTGCAACTGCCGGGCGGTCAGGTCGTTGTCTTCCACGACAAGCACCCGCCGGGGGGTGTATTCCAGGGCATGAATGGTCGCGGTCCCGTTCGACAAAGGGGCAGTCTGGCACGGCTGACCATTGTTTTCCATGACGGGCCTCCTCGGACTGGCGACCGGCCAGCTTGTCTGACCCGGCTGACCCCAGACTCCCGATCCACTGTGCTTGGGTTTTTCTCGTACCCTCCCCCAAGCAATTCACGTGCCAATGCCCTTCAAGACGTGGATTCCCTTCGACAGCTCTGGCGTCTGGAAGTGCGCTGCCTCCGAGTCTCTCTTGCCGTGCAAACGTTTTCCTCTCGCCGCGCATTTCGCTTCCCAGCAAACACCCCCTCCCGGAACCAATCGCCCATCACCCGGCCAGCAGGTCCTGGATCGGCACCGTGCCGTGGTCGGTCAGCCGGATGGGTCGGCCGACGTTGGAGAGGTTTTGTTTCTGATGATCGATGCCCAGCGCCGCGCAGACGGTGGCCAGGAACTGCGGCACCGTCGTCGGCCGATCCTTGATCGCCGTGCCGTCGTCGGTGGTGCTGCCGATGACCTGGCCGCCCTTGATTCCCCCGCCTGCCAGCACGGCGCTGAAGGTGTTGGGCCAGTGGTCGCGGCCCTTGGCCCCGTTGATCTTGGGAGTCCGGCCGAACTCGCCCATCCAGACGATCAGCGTGCTGTCCAGCAGACCGCGCTCCTTCAGATCGGTCATCAGCTGGGCCCAGGCCGGGTCGAGGACCTCGCTCAGAGCCTTGACCTGCGGGAAGTTCTGGGCGTGCGTGTCCCAGCCCAGGCCGTTGCCGTTGAACCCGCCGAGACTCACCTCGACAAAAGGCACCCGGCGCTCGACCAGCCGGCGGGCCAGCAAGCAACCCTGGCCGAAGAGGTTTCGGCCGTAGGCGTCGCGCACGGCCGATTTCTCTTCCTCCAGGTCGAAGGCCTTGCGTGCCTCGGTCCGCATCAGCCGGACGGCGCGCTGGTAGGCCGACTGGTGGCTCAATGGCGCGACCTCGGGATGGCTGGCCAGGAAGTCCTTCTCCAGGTCGCCGAGCAGGTCGATGCGGGCGTTGGCCTGCGCCGGGGTCACGTCCCCGGCCGACGTCAGGTCCTGCACCTTCAGCGCCTGGTCGTAGCTGTTCTGTCCTTGCTGACCTGGCAGCCCCACGTCGGCGATCGTCAGGGGAGCATAGTTGGGGCCGAGGAAGCCGGAGCCGTAGGCGTCCTGATTGAAGAACCGGTAAGGAGCGATGCTGACGAAGTTGGGCAGTTCCGCCTTGTCGTCGCCCAGCTCCTTGGCCAGGAGCGAGCCGAGGGTCGGATACTGGATCGGCCCCTGGGGCAGATAGCCGGTGCGGAGCAGGAAGGAAGCCCGGCCGTGGTCGCCCTCCTTGCTGGTCATCGAGCGAACAATCGCCATCCGGTCCACGTGCTGAGCGATTTTGGGCAGATGCTCGCTGATGCGGATGCCCGGCACCCTGGTTGGGATTTCCTTGTAGGGACCGCCGTTGGCATGGCCCGGCTTCAGATCGAACGTGTCCATCTGGCTGGGCCCGCCGTTCATCCACAGCAGGATACAGGAGCGGCGGCGCTTCGGGTCCTGGGCCTGCCCGGCCAGTTGCTGCAGCCAGCCCGACAGCGAAAAGCCAACCACCCCGGCGGCTGACAGCTTCAGCCACTCACGCCTCGTCAACCGGGTCATGGAATCATCCTTTCAAGTCGGAACCACGGATGACACGGATAACACGGATAAAGAAGGAGCTTTTTGAATGTCTTTATCCGTGTTATCCGTGTCATCCGTGGTTAATGTTTGGTTAATGGTTCAGCACGAACTCTGAACTGTTGAGCAATGCCCAGAAAACGTCGGTGATCGCCTTGCGGGAATCGCCGGTGGGCCCGCCGCTCTCGACGTACTTGACCAGCCGTGTGCTCTCCTCCGGCCGGGGCTTGCGCGACAGCGTCACCAGGTACAGCGTCTCGATCTTGCGGGCCGTGCTGGTGCGCTGTTCCGCGATGGTGGCCAGCGTCCGGTTGCGCTGCAGGCTGGTGCGGTCGGCGACAAACGAGTTGTTCATCAGGTACAGCGCCTGCAAGATCGAGGTCTGATACTCGGTGCGGCGATCCTGGGCGGCGAACTTGGCCAGGAACGTGGCTCGCGGCGACTGGTTGGCCTGGGCAAAGAACGGCTGCTGGGAGGTGATGCCGTCATCCTTGTACTCGGTCGCCACGGCCAGGCTGTCGAACAGCTGCTCGGGGGTGAGCCCCTTGACGGCCATGCGCGTGAACAGCGTCAGCTCCTTGTGGGAGGGATCGGACACGGAACTGGTGCGCTGGTAGGCCCGGCTTGCGGTGATGGCCCGGATTATAAACCTGGGATCGTAACCGTGGGCGACGAATTGCCGGGCCAGCTCATCGAGCAGCTCCGGATGGCTGGCGGGGTTACTGTCGCCCGGGCCGTCCACCTGGCCGTTCAGACCGATCCCGAAGAGGTAGCCCCACAAACGGTTGACGGCGGCCCGTGCGAAGAACGGGTTGTCGGCCGCCGTCACCCACTCGGCCAGCGTGACCCGGCTGCTCACTCCGTCCTTCCAGTGCGGCTCCTTGCCGTCCAGGAAGCGGGCCTTCACGACCTGATCGGTGTTGGGGACCTTGATTTCGCGTCGGCCCGGGGCCGGGGCCGGCTGCCGGCCCAGCCGGGGTTGCTGCGGCAGGTCGCTGAAGAAGGCAGCGAATTCCCAGAACTGCGTCCGCTTCCACTCGGCGAAGGGGTGATTGTGGCACTGGGCGCACTCCAGCTTCACTCCCAGGAACAGCCGGGCCACGCTGCCGGCCACGTTCTCCGGTTTGTTCTCGTTGGCCTGGAAGTACACCGCCGGCGACGCCTCATACTGGACAAATCCCTGGTTGCCGGGCGACTGCGCGGTCAGGAGTTCACGGACCATCTGGTCGTAGCGAACGTTGGCCTTGAGGCGTTGCTGCAGCCAGGCTTCCAGGGCCGGGGCCTGGAAGCGGGCCTGCTGGGTGGTCTGCGAGAGCAGCAGGTCGCGCCAGACAGTGGCGAAGTGGTTGACGTGGGCGTCCCGGTAGGAACGATCGGCCGGGTCGGCCCGGAGGATGCGCTCGACCCAGAGGCGACGCTTGTCCGGGCGCGGATCATCGAGGAAGTCGCGGACCTCGGTGATGGAGGGAATGCGGCCGGCCAGGTCGAGATGGACGCGGCGGAAGAACTCGGCGTCGTCGGCCAGCGGAGCCGGCTTGACTTCCTTGCCCCAGCCGGCCTCGATCAGCCGATCGATCCGGGCAGCCAGGGCCTTGACGTCCCTGGCAGAAGTGTCTGCCGCGAACAGGGAAGTCGGCAGCGCGAGACAGAGCATCCCCAAGCCCATTGCGACCCATCGAAAACGGTTCATTGCATCAATCCTGCAAAGGATGTGAGGGGAAGACGCGCCGGAAGCACCCTCCCCGTGGGTGCGCTGCGCGACCCACGGCTGGGATAGGCAACCCCTTCGGGGTAAAAACCGGGCTGCCGTTGTCTTCCTACCCCGAAGGGGTTGCCTATCTCAGCCGTGGGTCGCGCAGCGCACCCACGGGGGCGGTCGCGCAGCGCACCCACGGGGCATTTGCCAACCTCACGGACGGGAAGCAGGCCGTTTGGCCAGCCGATCGAGGACCGCCTGCGCCTCCCGTGTCGGCAGGGCCCCCGGCGCCCCCTTGGCCAGCGTTTCCAGGATTTGCCGGGCCTCGGCGGTGCTCAGCCGATCCAGCACTTCCACCGCCCGCACCAGGCGCACCTGGTCGCCGGACAGGCTGCTGGCGGTCAGAGTGTCAAGCAACTCCTCGACGCGCTTCCGGGTTTCCAGGGCCGGCTGACCTGCAAGCACCTTCTTCAGGGAAGGCACGGCCAGCTCGCCCAGCTTCTCCAGCTGTTCCCCGGCCGTCTTTCGCGTGTTGAAGTCGTCGCTTTCCAGGTCGGCGATCCACTTGTCGATCTTTTGCTGCGGCACCGGCACGGTGGGCTTCAGCTGCTCCTTCAGGAACGGGACCGACTGCTTGCCGGCCGAGGCCAGCTTGAGGATGGCCTGGTAGGCCTTGCCGCCGTCCTCGCCGCGGAGGTCGGCCCACAGCGTTTCCACTTCCTTCGCCCCCAGTTCGACCTTGGGCAAGCCGGGTCCACGTCCCAACCGGGCCACGTCCCAGAGCAGGACGGTGGTGTCATTGCTGCCCGAGGCCACGGACTTGCCGTCCGGGGCGAAGGCGACCGTGACCACGTCGCCGTCGTGTCCCTTGAACTGGCCCACCTCCTTGCCGGTCACCGCATCCCAGACCTGCACCGTCTTGTTCGGGCCGCGTGCCACCAGCGTGCTGCCGTCCGGGGCAAAGGCCAGCCCGGTCGAGGCGGCCGCGCCCCCAAAACCACCAATCATGCCGCCCGGCATGACCACGACGGACGTGGCACCAGGCCGGGCCCCGGCTGCCGGCTTGCCCAGCTGGAGCCGCTCCTTGCCGCTGGCAAGCTCCCACAAGGTGATGGTCTGATCCGTGTTGTCGGTGGCCAGCACCCGGCCATCCGGCGAGAAGACGAATCCGTTCACGCCCCGCTGCGCTGGCAGGGCGATCTTGCGCGCCACCTTGCCGGTGGTCACGTCCCAGACGTGAATCTCGCTGCTGAGCCCTCCCCGCGCGTTGGGAACGGCCGCCCGACCCGGTCCCGAGGAAACGGTCGAGGCCAGGCTCTTGCCATCCGGCGAAAAGGCCAGGCCCGTGCTGCCGCCGAAGCCGCCCCAGACCATGACGACGCCACCCGGGTTTCCCTGCGCATTCGCTTGCTGGGTCGTGATCTGCTGCAGCTCGCTGCCCTTGGCCACGTCGTGCAGCTTGATGCTGTTGTCGTTGCCGCGTGAGGCCAGCGTTTTGCTGTCCGGCGAGAAGGTCAGCACTGCGGCGCCGTTGACGTGTCCGTTGAGCTGGCGCAGTTCCTTGCCCGTGGCCGTTTCGTGCAGGCGGATGGTCTTGTCCACGTTCCCCAGGGCCATGGTCCGGCCATCGGGGGAGAAAGCGACCGCGGTCGTTCCCTCCGGCAGGGGGAACCGGCTCAGCTCCTTGCCGGTGCTGTCCCAGCGGCGGATGGTGTTGTCCGCACCGCGCGAGAGCAGGCTCTTGCCGTCCGGGGCGATCAGGATGTTCTGGACCGGCCCGCGATGCCCACCGACCAGGGGCAGCTCCTTGCTGGTGGCAACGTCCCACAGACACACGGTATTGCCGGCCGCCGCCAGCACCACCTTGCCGTCCGGAGAGAAGGCGAAGTCCCGGCCTCCCGCCACGCCGCCGAAGCCCCCCACAAACACCTGCGCGTTGCCCCGGCCCACACCGCCGGCCGGCGTCCCCAGCTGGCCGGCCTCCTTGCCGCTGGCCACTTCCCACAGGCGGATCAGCTGATCCGGGAAGCCCTTCGAGGCCAGGGTCTTGCCGCCCGGGGCAAACACCAGCGCCATCACCGAGCCCTGCGGCCCATCAAACTGGCGGATCTCCTTGCCGGTCGCGGTCTCGCACTGGTAGATCGTCTTGCCGCTGGCGTAGACCAGGGACTTGCCGTCCGGTGCAAAGGTGACGGCGCCCAGGTTGTTCTGCGCTCCCTTGATCCGGCGAATCTCCTTGCCGGTCTCGACCTCGGTCAGCTTGACGTAGGCCTCGATCTTCTGGTTGGCGAATTCCATTTCCGCCGTGGCCAGGGTCTTGCCATCGGGCGAGAAACTCAGGCCGCCCGTCCCAGCGCCGCCGATGAAGAAAACCCCACCCCGGACATTGTCCGGCTGCTTCGCCTTGTGCTGGCGAACTTCCTTGCCCGTCTCGACCGACCAGAAATAGAGGGTCCGATCGTTGCCGCGGGCTGCCAGCGTCTTGCCGTCGGGCAAGAACGTCAACCCGGAGGTGCCGAAGGCCGGCAGCTTGATCTGATGCAGCTCCTTGCCGGTCTCGACCGACCACAGCTGGAGGGTTGTGCCCGCCATGGCGGCCAGGGTCTTGCCGTCAGAGGAAAGGGCCACGCCTGACATGCCCGGACCATAGACGTTGACGCGAATCGGAGCGCCAGGGTTCGCCTGGGGGCCGCCCCGCTGCTCGGGTTGCTTCACTTCAAAGCGGTGGATCTCCTTGCCCGTCTTCAGCTCCCACAGCCGGATGGCTCCATCCTGGCTGGCGGTGACCACCTTCTTGCCGTCGCCCGCAAAGCCCACGAAGTTGACCGCGCTGCCGTGGCGGAAGCGTGTCGTCCCCATGCGGGCCAGGGCCCCGGGCGGCAGCGGGTCGCCGTTGAGGTCGGTGCCGGCCGGCTTCTCCGCTTTGGGTGCCGGGTCGGCCGGGGCGGCGACGGCCTGGGGCATGCCGGCTTGATTGACCAGGAAACAGGTTCCGAGGCCGAGGATTCCCACCGTCAGCGACAGGACGGCGGCGATTTTCAGTTTGGCAACGTACATGGTTCTGAGCATCTCCTTTACCGGGGCCACCACCTGGGCCGAGACCCCGGCGGCGGCCGTGTTCCCCGCCGCGAACAGCGTGGCGGCTTTGACTGTGGCATGCAGCAGCGCCGGCGGCACCGCCGCCGGCGCGTTCTCGACAAACAGCGTACACAGCAGGCCGGCCGAGACCGCCAGGCCCCGACGGGTCATGCGCTCACGCAGCAGCTCGCGGGCGCGGGTCAGCTGCCGGGACATCGAGCCGGCCGGCCAGCCCAGTTCGCGGGCGGCCTGCTCGTTGGTTTTGCCTTCCAGGTAGCACAGCACCAGCGGCGTGCGATACTTCTCGGGAAGGTGGTGCAGCTCCTCTTCCAGGATGGAGCGCATCTCGGTCCAGGAATGGTCAGCGACCTGTTCGGCGTTCGACATGACAGCGGCCAACCTCTCGTTGGTACGACGCCGTTCGGCGTCCGCTTTCGTTTTCAGTGCCATGCGATGGGCCACCTCGTAGAGCCAGCCGGCGACCGCCTCGTGCCGGCGGATCGAGCCGCCCTTGCAGGCGAGCATCAGGAAGGCGGCCTGGAAGGCGTCCTCGGCATCGTGGCCATTGGCCAGGATGCGGCGGCAGACCCCGAGGACCATCGGGCCCAGCCGGCGGACCAGCTCCTCGAAGGCGGACTCGTCGTGCCGGCTGAGGAAACGCTTCAGCAGTTCGCCGTCGGTCAGCTCGCTGAGCGAGTCAGCGCTGGCAAGCTGGCGGACGTGGCGCAGGACCAGGTCCAGTTGTGCGTTGGCCATCGCGAGGGTCTCTCCGGGGAAACGGTGCGTCTCCTCTGCATGGTAAGAGCAACGGGGAGGGAGGACAAATCGAAATTCCGGAAACTGTTGGTAAAAAAAAGCCTATTCTGGTAGTAACTTCCGCGGCTGGGGTTCTAGTAAGGTGGAGGCATGGGAGTGGCAGCGGCCGGGCCGCGGCCCCAACGCTACCCATTTCTCCGGAAAAGAAAGGGCGTGTCGATCACCCTCAGCCCAGGCCGGCTCCTGGAATGGCCGGCGGGACGGCAAGGTCTTCCTTGACCCGGAGGTAGCGGTTATGGACGATGCGGAACTGGTCCGCCAGGTGCTGCAAGGCAACCGGGGGGCCTACGGCGAACTGGTGAAGCGCTACACCGGCCAGGTCGCCGCGGTGTGCCGGGCCCACGTCCCCCGGCAGACGGTGGAAGACCTGGTGCAGGAGACGTTCCTGCGCGGCCTCGACAAGCTCGCCGACCTGCGCGAGGCGGAAAAGTTCGGTGCCTGGCTCTACGGCATCGCTCGCAACCTGTGCCGGGACTGGCTCAACAACCGCGAGAACCAGCACGGCCCGCTCGACGATGCCGCCGACCGTCTCCTGACGCCCGAGGACGCCAGGGGGGACCGCATCGGGGCCCTGAAAAAGTGCGTCGGCTGTCTGCCCGTGGAACTGCGCGAGGTCGTGGAAATCTACTACTCGGGGGGCGGGCTCACCTACGACCAGCTGGCCCACCGGCTGGGGGTGTCGCGCGCCCTGGTGAACAAATGGCTGACGCAGGCCCGCAAGCGGCTGCGGGTCTGTCTCGAAGGCGAGGAGTCACTCACGTCCGTGCCGGCCTGAGCCGGCACCCCTCGCCGGAATGTCTGGCGGATTGTCAGTCCGGGGCGCCCTGGGGTCTTTACCATGTCTTTCCATCGGGAGAGTCAAGCGATGCGATGCGAACGAGCACAGGAGCTGATCTGCGCCCGGATCGACCGGGAAATGATCTTCGAGGAGCAGGAGCTGGAGGACCACCTGGCGACCTGTGCCGAATGCTGTCGGGAACTGGAGGGGATGCGCCGCCTGGACGACATGCTCTTCACGGCCTACGCGCCGGAGCGTGCCGACGCGGAAGTCCTGGTGGACAGGGTCAAGGCGGCGCTGCAAGAGCGCGGCCGGCACGTCAATCGCTGCACCTTGCTGCTGGTGGACGACGATGCTTACATCTTGCACATGGCTCGCACCCAGCTGGCCAACGAGTTCGACGTGGAGATCGCCACCAGCGGCCGCAAGGCCCAGGAGGTGTTTGGCAAGCGCGCGATCGACATTGTGCTCACCGACCAGCGGATGGAGACGATGACGGCAGGGGTTGAACTGCTGGAGTGGGTCCTGGCTCACCACCCGCAAACGCAGCGGCTCCTCTGGACAGCCCACGGCGAGGAAGGAGCGGTGGACGCCATCAACCGCGGCCAGGTGTTCCGCTACCTCACCAAGCCGTACAAGGAGGCGGTGTTGCTGAGCGCCGTGCGTGCCGCCGCCCGGATCGTGCAGATGGAGCGCGATTACAAGCGCGTGGTCCGCGAGCTGACCGAGGGAAATGCGCAGCTGGAGGAGCGCGTCCGGCAGCGAACGCGCGAGCTGGAGGAGACCAACCGCGAGCTGGAGCAGCGGACGCAGACGCTGGAGAAGTTCGCCCTGACCGACACCCTGACGCTGCTGCCCAACCGCAAGGCCCTCGATCATTTCGTCGAGCGCGAGCTGTACCTGTGCCGCCGCTTCCCCGCCCCGCTGGCGGTGGCCATCATCGACGTGGACTTCTTCAAGGAGATCAACACCAACTTCCATCACCCCGGCGGCGACTGCGTGCTGCGTGAGCTGGCCCGCTGCATGGCGGCGGCGCTGCGCAAGATCGACGTGCTGGGGCGCTGGGCCGGCGACGAGTTCATGCTGCTCGCGCCGCACACGCACCGGCCCGGGGCGCTGGTGCTGGCCGAGCGGCTGCGCACGCTGGTGGAGAACCATGCGTTCGTCTACCAGGGCCAGCGCATCCCGGTGACGGTCACCCTCGGCCTGGCGGTGCTGGAGGCGGGGCGCGACGCGGCCTATGAGCAGATCAAGCAGGCCGCCGCCGCCGCCCTGATGCAGGCCAAGAAAAACGGCCGCAACTGCGTCGAGATCGTGGCCGTGGCCCCACCCCCGGCTGGCGACAAGCCACGGCCGGGCCTGGGCGAGACCGCCTCGGCGTGAAGGCACGCCGAGCACCTGGAACCCGGAGAGGACACAAATCGAAATGCGGGAACGCTTGTCCTGACCGTCGCGGTTGTGGGGGAGGGTGGATAGGTCGCCGAGACAGGAAGCAGGGCCTCAAGGCGAGGACAGTCGAGACCGCCACAAGGCGAGCGGCGCGGCGTCAGCCCGCCGGTAAAGGACAAGCACCGGCGGGCTGACGCCGCGCCGCTCGCCTTTCTGTGAGTGGCTCTACCCGAAAATGCCGCTGGCGCAGTGGCTCGTGGCCGGCAAGAAATGGGCTCGGCCGCGTTCCGCCGCGGCTACTTGTCCGCGCTTTTCGGCAATTTGGGCGGCAGACGGTTGTAAATGCTCAGCCGGCCCTCGGGCACGCCAAGCACCAGGGAGCCGAACGCGGTCGAGTAGCCCGCGTTCTCGCCGCCGTCCGACTTCATCCAGCCCTTGACCTCGAAGGAGCCATCCTTCTTCTGGAAGCCGATCACGGCCCGCAACGCGGCTCCGACGTAACCCTGCGTCCTGGCGTAATAGTCCTTGTCCTCTTTGAACTCTTGCCAGAGCAACTGCATGCCCATGCAGCCGTAGAAGTGGCCGTAGTAAGGGAAGCGCTCGGCGCTGATCCCGGCCGGCGTTACCTTGAGAAGAAACTGGTAGCCGTTGAGCATGACCGTGGTGTCGAACTGCTTCATCAGGCCGAGCGTCGCCACGTCCGACGCGGTTCCCTCCTTCATGTTGCTGCCGTCGCCGAGTTTGTAGTTGAAACCGCCCTCCTTGGTCTGGCACTTCTTGAGGTAGGCGAACCCCTTGTCCAGCACCGTCTCGTCGATCTTGATGCCGAAGTTACTGGCCGAAACCAGCGCCTGCACGGCGCACACCGTCGTCGAGCCTTCATGGTCGCCCTTGTTGCCCGGCACGTACCACCAGCCGCCGGAGTTCGACTGGTTCTTGGCGATGACAGCCACGGACTTTTCGACCGCCGCGCGGACTTTCTTCATGTCGAAATCCGGCTTGGTCTTACAGAACAACGAGCGACCATAGGCCTCGGACAGGGCCAGCGTGGCGAAGCCCTGGCCATGAATCCACGAATGCCCCTGGGTGGGATAGACGCCCTCCTTCTGGTTGGCCATGAGGAAGCCGAGCCCACGGATCAATGGCTTGGCGTGATCGCCGTCGAACGGCTCATCGGTGGCGGCCAGGTACGCCAGGCACGCAAAGCTGGTGACGGCAACGGTGTACTGCTTGCCCCAGGAGCCGTCCTTGGCCTGGATCTGGCTCAGGTACGCCAGGCCGCGATCGCGTGCGGCCCGGGCCTGCATGAGGGTTTCCTTGTGTTTGGCTTCTGCCTCCTTGTTGTCCTGGGCGGCCGCCGTGCCGGTCAGGAGCAACCCCAGGACCAACGCCGCGAACTGTTTCATTGTAACCCTTTCCTTGTTTGTTGTGCCGGACGAGCAGGCTGTGGAAGTTTAACTGTTAAGACGAGGATCGGACAGCGGCGGATTGCCGAATCTTGTCATTCCCTCGGTGGGCCTCCCGCAGCACCAGTGTTTTTTCAGGAGGAGCGCCGGGGATCGGCTGGCGGCGACCGCGCCCTGCCAGCTGCGATCCTGCCTGCCGAGGCAGCGAGAAAAGCGTCGGGACGGCAGGGCAGGCCGGGGTCGCAAACGACGTTGGCCCCGGAGTCAAGGACGCACAGGCGCATGGTCCTTGCGTGCAGGTCGATTCCTGCGTAATATCGGTGTTGTCGGTCGCAGAAGCGCATCATGGTCTCCTTGAGTTGGGCGGGGTCTGAACTCGCAACTCATGCTGGGACGTGAGGTTACGCCCTCATGATCCCTATTGCCACATTTGAGACAGGCTTCCGCCCATCCCAGCGAGGCCATGAACAGTATCCAGGCGCTGCACCTGACCCGGCGGGCAGGTGCAGGGGAAAAAGGAAATGAAAAAAACCAACGACCTTCAGGCTTTTATCAGCAAACTGCGCGTTGCCGAGATCAGAATGAGCAGAGGCAAATCGTGGTTGCTGGACGCGCTCTTGTTTGTTCCAGGCAAACTATGGACCAGATTCACTCGACGCGAATGTTGGCATTGGGACAAGATCATCTGTGAAATTGAAGGGAAAGATTTCCGTGAAATGTGGCAAACGACAGAGCGCGGTGACTGGCTGTTGTGGTTTGCAGCCCAAATGATTGGCAAGGACGGCTGGCCGACGCACCAGCAAGTTGTTCTGGCATCCTGTCAATGTGCGAGGCGAGCGTTGAAACACGTCAAACCAAACGAGCACCGTCCACTCAAGGCCATTGAAACGGCCGAAGCATGGACTTGCGGAAAAGCCACGCTGGATGAAGTGCGCGCTGCGGGCCAAGCGGCCGATTACGTGGAAACCGACGATACAGCTTACTGCGCGGCCCAGGCAGCCAAATCCGCAGCCTGGGCAGTTTTCGCCGAAGAGGATGGGCGCTGTTTTCGCCTGGCCCAGGCGGCGAGTGGAGGAGCGAGCTGGGCCGCATGGGCAGCAGGTCACGAGGTTTTTGCGACTCAGCTGGAGAACCGAGAATTTGGTCCTTCGGCCAAAGAGGTAAGAGTTCGCGCGGAGCAATCAACTTTGCGAGAGTGTGCAAACGTTGTGCGGGGGATACTTAGTGTTCCAAACGAACTGCCGTGACATCGCTTGAAAGTGGAGGCTGGTCGCAGTGTTTTTGGTTGCATTAGAGATGCGCCGCCAAATCACAGTTCGGCTTCACCGGGCGCTGCAGGGTGAGTCGGCGGGGGAAGTGGGTGCGCCGGCCTGCGGCAAGTAGGACGGGCTTCCCAGTAGCGAGGTGTCCAGCCGGCCTGGGAAGGCCGGCCTACCTCATGCGGCCACGTTCTCCTCCAGCAAACCGGGGTCGCTGGCGCTCCCCGGTTTGCCTGTTCGATCAAACCCATCCATCCTTCGGCGCCTCGGCACCGAACCAGCGTTCCGAGATCACTTTCTTTCGCGTGCAGAAAGCAACGGCGTCAGCACCCTGCGCATAGAGATCACCGTAAAGCGAACTCTTCCAGCCGCCGAACGGAAAGAACGCCATCGGCGCCGGCACGCCGACATTGATGCCGAGCATCCCGGCCTGGATGCGCTCGCGGAAGGTGCGGGCCGCTGCGCCGGATTGCGTGAAGAGGGAGGCCGTGTTGCCGTAGCGGCTGCGGTTCGTCAACGTGATCGCCGCGTCCAGGTCCGGGGCGCGCATCACGCTCACCACCGGGCCGAAAATCTCCTCCCGGCCGACGAACATCTCCGGTGTCACATCGTCGAAGACCGTCGGCCCGAGGAAGCAGCCGCGCGGCCTGTGGCGAACGGTTTGGGAACGGCCGTCGAGACGAAGCCGGGCTCCTTCCGTCACCCCGCGCTCGATCGCAGCCCGGATCCGCTTTTCCTGCGCCGGGTTCACCACGGGACAGAGCGTCGCGGTCTCGTCCAGGCCGTCTCCCAGTTTGAGTTCGCCTGCCGAGCGGATGAAGGCATCGACGACGGCGTCCTGTCGCGCTCGATCGCCGACCGCCACCAGCACGCTCCCGGCAAGACAGCGCTGTCCCGCGGAGCCGAAGCACGATCCAATCAGGGCGGGCAGGCTGCGCTCCAGGTCGGCATCGGGCAGGACGAGCAGATGGTTCTTCGCTCCACCGTGTGCCTGAATGCGCTTGCCGTGAGCCGCCGCGGTGCGGTAGACCGACTCCGCCACTGCCGACGAGCCGACGAAGGAAACTGCCTGGACGTGCGGGTTGCTGATGAGCCGTTCGCTTACTTCCTTGCTGCCCTGCACCACGCCGACGACACCCGGCGGCAAGCCGGCCTCAGCGAACAGCTCGACGAGTCGGGTGCCGGTGAGCGGTGCCTTCTCGGCAGGCTTGAGGAGGAACGTGTTCCCGCAGGCGACGGCGATCGACATCATCCACAGCGGAATCAAGGCCGGGAAATTGAACGGCGGAATGCCGACCACCACACCCAGAGGTTCGCGGATGGCATGGCAATCGACATCCCGCGAAATGTCGGTCAGCGTCTGTCCCATCAGCTGGGAGGGAATGCCGCAGGCAAATTCGACGACGTCAAGCCCGCGCCGCAGCGAGCCGCGCGCCTCGCTCAACAGCTTGCCGTTTTCGCGGACGATGCTGTGTGCCACGTCCGAGAAGTTCTTTTCCAGCAGGCCCCGGAACTTGAACAGGACGTGAGCCCGATCCGGCGCCGGAGTGGCGCGCCAGCCAGAGAAGGCACGGGCGGCGGCAGCGCAGGCCTCGTCCACCTGCTCCGGCGCGGCCTCGCGCACCGGCGCCAGCACCTCGGCCGTGTCTGCCGGATTGCAGATGTCGCGGCTGGTGTTCCCACGGCCCTCGACCCAGGTTCCGCCGATCAGGTTCAGCGCGGAAGCCGAACGCGAGGATTGTTGCAGGCGACCGATCAGGGGCAGCAATGGTGCTCATAAAGTCCTCCGGAAGCTCGGGAATCTGTCCGTGAACAGATTCCTGTCGAAGTAATAGGAGTCGCCGCTGCTAAGCGGGCTGGTGCCGGTGACGATCACCTCGGGGAGTGTGGTGACTCAGGCGGAGGACCATCTCAACCTCCCTTTCCTCTCGGGATGAATCCGGGAACACCGGTCTCCACTACGGCATTAAACCTGACCCGCAACTTGATTCCATCGCTAATCTCCCGCACGGCCTCTTCAGGAAGGGCGGAGACTTCAAAGTTCTCCTTGATCCGGCTGGGGGTCTTCGAGGTGGTCAGGAGGGCCGTCCCGCGCTGGATGGCCCAGGCGAGCAAGACCTGCGCCGGGGTCTTGTTGACTCGCCTGGCGATAGCGGTAACGACAGGATCTTCCAGCACATTGGGCTCGCTGCTGTGCCCCAGCGCTGCGAACGCTTGCAACACGATGCCGTTCTTTCTGCAATAGTCCAAAAGATCCCATTGCGGGAGATAGGGATGGGATTCGACGTGAACGACTGCGGGCTTGATCCTCCCCGCCTCAAAGATCTCTTGCACCTGGCCCAGGCTGACGTCGGATAATCCGATGGCCTTGCACTTGCCCTCGTCCACCAGGCCCTCCAACGCCCTCCACGTATCCAGCAACGTCACCCCTTTGTCATAAATCACATTGCCGTTCGCATCCCTCGGGTCTTGCTCGTCTCCAGGTTGGAAGGCAAAGGGGGTGTGGATGAGATAGAGATCGACGTAGTCGAGTTGGAGTCTCTTGAGACTGGCCTCGAAGGCGGGTTTGACGCGTTCAGGACGATGATTGTTATTCCAGAGCTTCGTGGCGATAAACACTTCCTCCCGCTTGATCTTCCCCGCCTTGAACACCTCCTGCATCGCTTCGCCGACCTCCTTTTCATTTCGGTAGCGTTCCGCAGCGTCGAGCTGGCGAAATCCTGCCTCCAGCGCCGCCCTGGTCGCGGTTCTGGTTGCCAGGGGGTCGGGAATCAGTGTGCCAAAGCCGAGGGCGGGGATAGCACCAGATCCATTGTTGAGGGCTATCTTCGTATTGCGAAGGTTGTCGCTCTCTACCATTGCTTCACTCCTCCAATATTAACCAGGGGGACCTCAGGACATCCCAAGATTCTGCGCGGGGCCGCCGACCTCATTACGGAAGTGGGGACAACGGGCGGTCGGTTCAGCGGTTCACCACGCTCATGTCCTCGTAGCGCTCCCCACTGGCCGCGCCTTTCGGCGCTGCCTCGTCGATCCGTTGCAGATCCTCCGGCGTAAGGGCGATCCCGAGCGCGGCCACGTTCTCCTCCAGGTTTTTGCGGCGCTTGGTGCCAGGGATGGGAACGATGCCCTCCTGGGCCATGAGCCACGCGAGGGCCAACTGGGCCGGGCTCACCTGCTTCGTGGCGGCGATCTCCTTCACCCGGTCCACGAGTTGCAGGTTCTTCTGGAAGTTCTCTCCCTGGAACCGCGGCCTGTGGCGACGCCAGTCGTCCGGTGGCAGATCCTCGAAGCGTCGCAACTGGCCGGTGAGGAAGCCGCGGCCGAGTGGGCTGTACGCGACGAAGCCGATGCCCAATTCCCGGACGGTGGGGATGAGTTCGTCCTCGGGGTCGCGGCTCCACAGCGAAAACTCGGTCTGCAGGGCGGAGATCGGGTGGACGGCATGCGCCCGACGGAGGGTCGCGGGTGCCGCCTCGCACAGGCCCAGGTAACGCACCTTTCCCTGCCGCACCAGCTCCGCCATGGCGCCGACGGTCTCTTCGATGGGGACGTTTGGATCGACGCGGTGCTGGTAGTAGAGGTCGATGGAATCGACGCCCAACCGCCGGAGCGAGCCGTCGCAGGCCTCGCGCACGTACTCCGGCCGGCCGTCTATGCCTCCCCCTCCCTTACCATCCGTGCCGCCCACGAAGCCGAACTTCGTGGCCACCCGCACGTGGTTACGCCGGCCGCGAAGCGCCTTGCCGACCAGCTCCTCGTTGGTGAACGGGCCGTAGGCGTCCGACGTGTCGAGCAAATTGATCCCCAGGTCCAGGGCCCGGTGGATGGTCGCGATGGATTCGGCCTCGTCGGCGGGCCCGTAGGCATCGCTCATGCCCATGCAGCCGAGTCCCATCGCGGAGACGGTCAACCCCTGCTTGCCGAGTCGTTTCTGCTCCACGTGCTTTCTCCTTGTGAATTGTTTCGCAATCGTCTCTGTATCGCCGCGACCGGGTCGTCGCGGCAGCGGTCACAGGGCGGGCTGGTACGTATGGTCAACGGATGCGGACATTGAAAGAGCTGACGCTCGCCTGTTCGATCAAACCCATCCATCCTTCGGCGCCTCGGAACCGAACCAGCGTTCCGAGATCACTTTCTTTCGCGTGTAGAAAGCAACGGCGTCAGCACCCTGCGCATAGAGATCACCATAACCCGAACTCTTCCAGCCGCCGAAGGGAAAGAACGCCATCGGCGCCGGCACGCCGAGATTGATGCCGAGCATCCCGGCCTGGATGCGCTCGCGGAAGGTGCGAGCCGCTGCGCCGGATTGCGTGAAGAGGGAGGCCGTGTTGCCGTAGCGGCTGCGGTTCGTCAACGTGATCGCCGCGTCCAGGTCCGGGGCGCGCATCACGCTCACCACCGGGCCGAAAATCTCCTCCCGGCCGACGAACATCTCCGGTGTCACATCGTCGAAGACCGTCGGCCCGAGGAAGCAGCCGCGCGGCCTGTGGCGAACGGTTTGGGAACGGCCGTCGAGACGAAGCCGGGCTCCTTCCGTCACCCCGCGCTCGATCGCAGCCCGGATCCGCTTTTCCTGCGCCGGGTTCACCACGGGACAGAGCGTCGCGGTCTCGTCCAGGCCGTCTCCCAGTTTGAGTTCGCCTGCCGAGCGGATGAAGGCATCGACGACGGCGTCCTGTCGCGCTCGATCGCCGACCGCCACCAGCACGCTCCCGGCAAGACAGCGCTGTCCCGCGGAGCCGAAGCACGATCCAATCAGGGCGGGCAGGCTGCGCTCCAGGTCGGCATCGGGCAGGACGAGCAGATGGTTCTTCGCTCCGCCGTGTGCCTGAACGCGCTTGCCGTGAGCCGCCGCGGTGCGGTAGACCGACTCCGCCACTGCCGACGAGCCGACGAAGGAAACTGCCTGGACGTGCGGGTTGCTGATGAGCCGTTCGCTTACTTCCTTGCTGCCCTGCACCACGCCGACGACACCCGGCGGCAAGCCGGCCTCAGCGAACAGCTCGACGAGTCGGGTGCCGGTGAGCGGTGCCTTCTCGGCAGGCTTGAGGAGGAACGTGTTCCCGCAGGCGACGGCGATCGACATCATCCACAGCGGAATCAAGGCCGGGAAATTGAACGGCGGAATGCCGACCACCACACCCAGAGGTTCGCGGATGGCATGGCAATCGACATCCCGCGAAATGTCGGTCAGCGTCTGTCCCATCAGCTGGGAGGGAATGCCGCAGGCAAATTCGACGACGTCAAGCCCGCGCCGCAGCGAGCCGCGCGCCTCGCTCAACAGCTTGCCGTTTTCGCGGACGATGCTGTGTGCCACGTCCGAGTAGTTCTTTTCCAGCAGATCCCGGAACTTGAACAGGACGTGAGCCCGATCCGGCGCCGGAGTGGTGCGCCAGCCAGGGAAGGCACGGGCGGCGGCAGCGCAGGCCTCGTCCACCTGCTCCGGCGCGGCCTCGCGCACCGGCGCCAGCATCTCGGCCGTGTCCGCCGGATTGCAGATGTCGCGGCTCGTGTTCCCACGGCCCTCGACCCAGGTTCCGCCGATCAGGTTCAGAGCGGCAGCCGAACGCGAGATTGTTGCAGGTGACCGATCAGGGGCAGCAATGGTGTTCATGAAGTCCTCCGGAAGCTGGGGAATCTGTTTACGGACACGCGTGCCTCACCCTTATGAATGCCGTTTGGGGGAAGAACGCACAGAATCTCGAATGGATTGTAGTCCGGCCCACCTGGGCAGCAGACGGCACGCTTCGACAATTGATCGAGCTGCTCGTTGGTCATGGCTTGTCCCTTTCCGTTCGATCCCAGGCCGGACGCCGGCCCTGGCAACCCCCGGTCAGCCCGACATCGCCATCGGTGAAGTCCAGCACCGGGTCACCGGCGACCAGGAAGTCGGGCAATACGTCAATCTTCATGACGACGTCTCCTATCCGGCCGTCGGCGCCACGATTGGGTTGTGCCACCCTCCCGGTGGCGACACTACCTTGTTGACTTCGCCTGGTCCCCAGGAGTTCGGTTCGTACTCGTAGACCGGTGTGCTGCTCTTCAGGGCCGGATCGACGATGCGCCACGCCTCTTCCACGTAATCCTCGCGGGCGAAGGAGGCGGCATCTCCCGCCATCGCGTCGAGTAGCAGCCGTTCGTAAGCGTCCATCTCACTCGCAGCAGGATGGTGGTTCACCTGCAATTCCACCTCTTGCCCGCACATCCTCTCGGCCGGGTCCATGGCCGTGGCCCCAAGGGCGATGGTCATGTCGGGGCTGATGCGGAAGCGGTAGTAGTTGGTCGGGATCGTGCAGAGGGGGAAGAGCGACGGGGGCCGGCGCAGGCGGGCCACGACCTCCGTGCAGGTGACCGGGAGATTCTTCCCGGCGCGGAGGTAGAACGGCGTCCCTTGCCAGCGCCAGGAGTTCACCTGCAGCCGCACCGCCGCAAACGTTTCGACCTTCGAGTCCGCCGCCACGCCCTTTTCCGCCCGGTAGCCGCGGAACTGGCCCCGGACCATCTCCCCGGGAGCGAGGGGAGGCACGGCTTGCAGGACTTTCACTTTCTCGTCTCGCACGGACTCGCTGTCCATGCGGGTCGGTGGCTCCATCGTCAGATTCGCGAGCACCTGGAACAGGTGGTTCTGGATCACGTCGCGAATCGCCCCGGTCTGTTCGTAGAAGGCGCCCCGACCCTCGGCTCCGAAGCTTTCAGACATTGTGATCTGCACGCTCTCGACGTGCTTGCTGTTCCAGATAGGCTCCAGGAACGAGTTGACGAAGCGGAAGAAGACCAGGTTCTGCACAGGCCGTTTGCCGAGGTAATGATCGATGCGGAAGATGGCACTCTCGTCGAAAGCACCAAGCAGGGTCCGGTTGAGTTCTTGCGCCGACGCCAGATCGTGGCCGAACGGCTTTTCAATGATGACCCGGGCGCCCTTCGTGCAGCCCGACCTGGCGAGCTGTTCCACGACCACGCCGAACAACGCGGGCGGAATGGCGAGGTAGTAAACCGGGCGCTGGGCCGACCCTAACTCCTTGCGCACCGCTTGAAACGTTCCCGGGCTGTGGTAATCGCCGCCCACGTAGCGCAACAACCCGGACAGTTTGTCAAAGGCCGCGGGATCGACTTCCCCATGCTCCTTCAGGCTGTCGTGCGCCTGCGCCCGAAGTTGATCGGAAGTCCAGCTGCGCCCAGCCACGCCGATCACGGGCACATCGAGGCGGCCACGTTTCACCATGCCTTGGAGTGCCGGGAAGATCTTCTTGTAAGCCAGGTCGCCCGTGGCGCCGAAGAAGACAAGGGCGTCGGAGTGGGATTCGCTCATGGGGATCTCTCCTAAAATCAGGCCGTTGGTTGAAGAGTCATGGGCCAGTTGGGGCTCTGCGGCATCCACGCGGACCCGTTGGAGTTGGCCAGGCGAACCGGGCCGCGTGACCAGGGGCAACGCGAACTCACCACTCCATTGAATGCCGTTTGCCCCCCAGACGCACAGAAAACTCAGGAAAACCGTCCGAGGTCGCTGCGAGGCCGAGTGAGGCGGAAGTATGTGCAAGCCGCCTCGGTCCCGTGGCGTGAGCCGCGAGGCCGATTTCAGCGTCACTTGCGGAGAATGGTCGCCGGGATATGCTGACTGGGTGCCCGGCAATAGGCTGGCTGGCGTCTCGATAGCGTGACCGGGAAGCGGGGATAGGCTGACCGGAGCCTTGATAGAGTGACCAGGCGAAATAGGCTGACCGGGCACAATATGCTGACCGGCCAGTAAGCCTAAATCACAAGTTCGGCCTACAGAGGACGCGCGGATGGAGAAGGTTCTCGCCGAGTTGCTGGAGCGGCTGGTCGTCCTCGCACAAGCCCACCCCGAAGTCGAGGGCGAGGCGGTTGAGGAGCGGTTGGACGACGCGGTTCACCACGGCTTCCTGATCCCGACGCCGGGCTACCGACTGCCGGACACTTTCGATATGGACTCCCCGGAGGGAGACCGGGCACTCAGGGAAGTCTTGAGTTGGTTCGTCTCGTCGGCGACGTCCACGGCGGCCAGAGGGGTTGGACACCTTCCACAAGCGGCTTGCAGCGTTTCAGAACCTCGCCGTGACGGTCGGGCCCCAGCAGCTCTGCTACAACGACTTCTTTGGGTGGACCAACCCGGAACACTACGACGAACGCGGCAATGTGGTCCCGCGAGGTGGCAACCAGGCCGAACAATCTGCTCCAGCAGACGGCCCCAGTTCGGCCTGGTAGAATTCAGGCGGGCTCTTGGGGGCCGCTGCTGAGCTACCCGTTCGAGTGGAGGACGCAGCGGATGGCGGACGATGTCGCTGTGACCGTGCGGTTTGGAGACGACGAACCGCTCGTCGAGTTCCCGTCCGAAGGCGTGACCGTCAGCGTCCCGCTGTCGCCGGTCGGCGACCGCCTCTATCGACTCGATGGCGTGCCGATCTTCGCGGAGTCGGCATCGTTCGGGGATGTCATCGAGGCCGAGCAGGGTGAGGGCGGGACGCTGCGGTTCGTTCGGGTTGCCGAGCGAGGCGGGTGGCGGACCTACGACTTCATCCTGCCGGCGCACAAGATCGATAGCGAGTGGGGGCAGTCCTTGCTCGCGGAGTTGCTGGCGAGAGGCGGGCATTGGGAGCGAGTGTTCGGCGGGTTGCTATTCGTGTGCATCCCGCCCGGCCTCGACCTCGACCCCTCGCCTTGGGTGGAGACGGTCTGACGGTCTGTGGCAGAGGGCGAATTGCTCGTTGTTGCTGGCCATTGGCTTCGGCCTGACCTGCAGCAACTTTGCTCGAACCAAATGCTTCAGCAGACCCGCCGGATCGCCGTTGTGGATTTCCCGCTCCGTGTGGCGGGCTGCTGAGCTTCACGTTCCTTGTTGCCCAGCCGCTTGAGCCCGCGGATGCCCTCCTCGAACGTGGCCTTCCGGTAAGGCAGGTGAGCGAGTTCCATCGGCTCGAGGACGCCCTCGGCGATCATGGCCGAGCCGAGGCCGGTCCCCAGTCCGAGAAAGAGCATCTTTCCCCCTCGTAACTCCCCAGGGCCTGCATGGCGGCGTCGTTGACGACCTTAACGGGGCGTCCGAGCGCGGCCGCGAAGTCGAATCCGACCCACCCGGGGCCGAGGTTCACCGGGTCCAGCAGTGGTCGCCCGTGCAAGACCGGTCCGGGGTAGCCGACCGATACGGCCTCGTAGTCCCAGCCGGCAACAGGCGTATAATGGAGTGAAGGGGAATCCGACCCACCCGGGGCCGAGGTTAACCGGGTCGAGCAGTGGTCGCCCGTGCAAGACCGGTCCGGGGTAGCCGACCGATACGGCCTCGTAATCCCAGCCGGCAGCGGCTTGTTCGACCCCTGCAACCATCTGCTCGGACGTCAGCTCTGGGCCGGAGAGGAATTGCCGCGGCGCATCCTGGCCGGTGGCCAGGAGCTTCACGTGGGTCCCCCCGATGTCGATGACAAGGATGTTCATGAGATCCTCCGCTCCTTTCTCGGCCGGTCACAAACGGTGTAGCGCCAGACCGAGGACCAATTGCCCACGTTTGGCAGCAGCCATGGGACAGCGTACGGCTTGAGCGCATCAGGGTTGAACGGCGGCATGGCCGACTTCCTTGGTCAGTTCAGTGAATGGGATGCCGGAAAGCTTCAGGGCCTGAACATGATCGTCTTCAACCACCATCTTGAAGTTCGGCAAACCCACGCGCGTCCGGGGCACCTGCGCAAGTGCCGCCACGGCTCGGCCGTATTCCGCTTTGTTGGGAAATTGAATGACGTGAGTTGCCATCGCTACCTTCTCCCAGGGAAGAATTGACTGTCTATTGGCCAAACCGAATGTCTCTCATTTTATTGTGCCGCCCTCGTGCTTGCCAGGCCAGATATGCCAAGGAGTCAAACCGCCGTAACCGCTTCCATCAAGGTCCAGAGCCCCTCGGCCAATGTCGGGTGGATGTAGACCGCCCCCTTCAGAAGCGTGTAGGGGGCGCCCGCGAGCATGACCGCGTGGAGGATCTGCACGACCTCACCACCCTCCGAGGCCAGGATGGCCGCGCCGAGGATCCGGTCCGTTTCGGCATCGACCACGAGCTTCATCAGCCCGGCCGTCTCGTCGCGCTCGATGGCGCGGGCGACCCAGGCCATCGGGATCTTGCCGACCTTGAGCCGTCGCCCCTCCGCCCGCGCCTCCCTCTCGGTCAGCCCGACGCGGCCCAGCTGGGGGTCGGTGAAGACGGCGTAGGGGACCGGGCGGTTGTCGGTGGTGAGGGCTTTGCCCTCGATCAGGTTGGCATACACGATCTGGTAATCGTTGAAGGAGATGTGTGTGAACGCCGGGCCGCCCTTGACGTCTCCCAGGGCCCAGACGCCCGGCACGCTCGTCTCCAGCCGGTTGTTCACGCGGATGAACCCCCGTTGATCGGTCTGCACCCCGGCCTCTTGCAATCCCAGGTCGTCGGTATTGGGCCTGCGTCCGGTGGCGACCAGCAGGTGGGACCCGCGCACCGTCTCCGTGTTTCCCTCCACGACCACACTCAGGGCGACTCCACCCTGCTCCTTCTCGACGCGGGTCGTCGTGGCGCTCAGGAGAAAACGGAGGCCCTCGCCCTCCAGGGCTTGTTGCAAGGCTTCGGCGACATCGGCGTCCTCGTGGGGGAGGATTTGCTGCTCGCGCTGGACGACGGTCACGCGGCTGCCGAACCGGCGGAACATCTGCCCGAACTCCACGCCGACGTAGCCGCCGCCGAGGACGAGCAGGTGCTCCGGCACCTCGGTCAACCGCATGATGCTGGCGTTGTCCAGGAAGTCGATGCCTCGCAAGCCTTCCAGCGGCGGAATCTCGGGCCTCGTGCCCGTGTCAATAAAGATGCGATCGCTTTCGAGCACCTCCTCGCCGACGCGGACCTCGTGCGGGCTGATGAAGCGGGCATGCCCATGGTAGAGGTGCAGAGTCTTCCGCTCCTCGACTTTCCGGTTCAGCCCGGAGCGCGACTGGCCCACTACCCGATCCTTGCGGGCGACCACCTTGGGCAGGTCCACACTGACCGCGCCGGCACGGACCCCCCATCGGTCGGCGTTTCGCGCATAATGGGCGACCTGGGCCGAGGCGATCATCGTCTTGGTCGGCGTGCAGCCTGTGTTGACACAGGTTCCGCCCAGGTATTCCTTCTCGACCAGCGCGACGGCCCAACCGCGGTCGGCCAGTTTCTGTGACAGGGGGCTCCCGGCCTGTCCGGAGCCAATCACGATGGCGTCGTAGTGCGGCATGGACAACACTCCTTTTTATCAATCAAAGAGTCACAGGAATGGCTTCGTTCGCGAGCAGCGGGTCAGGCCTGCCGGCCTGTCCAGGAAGCACCCTGTCGTTCCCCGAGTGACGCGGGGTGAGATAGGCCACACTGAAATACTGGCGTTCATCCGTCCAGACACGTTCTGCGGCGAAGCCGGCGGCCTCGGCCAGGTCAGTCAGGGCAGAGAGACTGTACTTATGGGAGTTCTCGGTGTGGATCGACTCGCCCGCTGCGAAGAAGAACGGCACGCCGCCAACACGAACGACCTGGTCGCGGCGGCTGACGAGGTGCATTTCGATTCGCCCGTGGGCGGCGTTGTAGAAGGCCCGGTGGGCGAACTGCTCGACGTCGAAGTCGGCGCCCAGTTCGCGATTGATCCGAACCAGGATGTTGCGGTTGAACGCGGCCGTGACGCCCCGTCGGTCGTTGTAGGCGGCCTCGATCACGCGCGGGTCCTTCCGCAAATCGATGCCGAGCAGGAGCCCGCCGCCGCGACCACATAAGCCCGCCGTCTGTCGCAGCAAAGTGAGCGCTGCCTCCAGCGTGAAGTTGCCGAGCGTCGAGCCGGGGAAGTAGACCACCCGTCGGGCGGCAGGCTTCCGGCACGCGGGCAGACCCAGCGGGCGCGTGAAGTCGGCGCACAGCGGCAGCACCTCAATGTCCGGGTATTCCTCGCCCAGCGCCCGGGCCGAGCGGCGCAGATGCTCGCCCGAGACGTCGATGGGCACGTAACCGGCCGGGTCGCGCAACTGGTCGAGGAGGCGCCGGGTCTTGACGCTGCTGCCACTGCCATACTCGATGAGCAGGCAACGCGGCCCCAGCAGCCCGGCCATCTCCGCCGCGTGCCGCTCCATGATGCCAAGCTCGGTGCGCGTCGGGTAATACTCATCCAGCTCCGTGATGCTGCTCGAACAGGGCCGAGCCGACCTCGTCGTAGAAGTACTTGCACGGCAGTTCCTTCTCCGGGGCAAACAATCCACGGAGGACGTCCGCACGGAACTGCGTCCCGGAATCATTGAAGACATCGGCAGAAGCCAATTGCGGGATGGTGTCGATCATGCGAGCTCCTTGGCCAGGCGGATGCCGCTGAACTGCCAGCGCGCGTCCGGAGGGAAGAAATTGCGGTAGGTCCGGCGGGCGTGGCTGCGGGGCGTGGCGCAGGACGCGCCCCGCAAGACGAACTGGTTGCACATGAATTTGCCGTTGTACTCGCCCAGGGCGCCGGTAGGCGGGTGGTAGCCGGGGTAGCAGGCGTAGGGACTCGCGGTCCACTGCCACACGTCGCCGTAAAGCTGGTAGAGCGGTCCGGAGGCGTCCGCCGCACTCGATGGAGCAGGGTGAAAGCGGCTCCCCCTCCAGGAAGTGCCCCCCCAGTGGCACGCCGGAGGCGGCCATTTCCCACTCCGCCTCGGTAGGCAGCCGGGCGCCGGCCCAGCGTGCGAATGCGTCGGCCTCGTAGTAACTGACATGACAAACCGGCTCGTCCGGGCGGAGGCGTCTCGGTCCCGCCAGTGTGGTCGATGACCACACCCCGCCCTGCTCCGCCCAGTAGAGCGGGGCCTCCCATCCCTGGCCCTGCCGGGCGGCCCAGCCGTCGGACAGCCACAACTCGGGCCGGTCGTATCCGCCGTCGTTGACAAAGGCCAGGTACTCGGCGTTGGTCACCAGCCGGCTTGCCAGCTGAAAAGCCTGCAGCCAGGTTCGGTGGCGCGGCGACTCGTTGTCGAACGCGAAGCCGCTGCCGTCATGCCCGATCCAGGCCAGCCCCGCGGGAAAGGCCAGCCAGCTATGGGGGGGAGGCGTGCCAATCTCTAACAGTAGCATCCCGGTAGACAGGATTGAGCGGGTTGGCGGCCCAGGCGTGCTTCAGGTCGGTGAGGACCAACTCCTGGTGCTGCTGTTCGTGATGGACGCCCAGCACGACCGTCGTTGCGATTTTCCCCAGGGTCTCAGGATTTGCCGTCCGGAGGAGCTGAGCCACGTGTTTGTCCACATAAGCACGGTAGTCGAACACTTCCACAACTGTCGGGCGGGACAGCAGCCCCCGCTGCGAGCGCGGCCAGCGCGGCCCCACGCCCTGGTAGTACGAGTTGAAAAGGAACCGAAACTGGGGATGGAAGGGCCGATAACCCGGCAGGTGCGGCACCAGCAAGAACGTTTCAAAGAACCATGCTGTGTGGGCCAGGTGCCACTTCACCGGGCTTGCATCCGGCATGGACTGGATGACATAATCCTCCGACTCCAGCGGCTCGCACAGGGCTTCCGTGCAGCGGCGGACAGTTCGATAGGCATCCTCAAGAGCGGCGCCGTCCGCCGTGGCTGAGCCGGCGTGCGGCGCCCCGGGGTCCGGTGGAGAGATGGCAAGCCTTGTGGCCGGGCTTGCTTCCGCCTCATGGATAGACAGGATTCTCATAGGCAATCAGCTCCCGTTTCTGCTGTCACGATTCGACCCAGGACCGCGTTCAACGTCTCGGCCTCTGCGTCGCTCAGGCGACTTCCAAATTGCTCGGCAACGACTCTCTCGAACACCGCCCTCGCCTGCCTCAACTCGTCCCGCCCCCGATCCGTCAGGATCGCGCACGATCCTCGCCGGTCCTGCGCGTACTCCTCCCGGCGTAACAACCCCGCCCTCTCCAGCCGGTTCACCAACCGGGTCACGCCACTCCGGGTGAGATGCACGGCTCTGGCCAGCTCGCTCAGCCGAAGGCGGCCGACGGGGGCCTCGTGGAGCAAGCGCAACACGTTGTAAGAGCCGAGAGGCAGAGAAGTCCCCGCCGCCAGGTCGCGGCCGACCCGCTGCACCAGGAGCGCATGAGCGGCCAGGAACGTCCACCACCCCGCCAACCTGGCGTCCCCGGCTTGTGTGGTCACCGTTCGCCCCTCAGGAGACTTCGCGAGATGGTTGACTCTGCAACTACCGCGCCTAGACTAACGATGCTCGCCCACGGTCCGGAATCACCGCCACGGAGCGAGCCGGGCCGTGCGAGTGGCCGTCAAAACCACAGGCGATGGGACCAGCCATCGGGGCGAGTAGCACCGGTCCCCAGCCTGCCTCTCCTTCGTCCATCGAATTGACGGCCGTTGCCGGCACCAGGCCACGGGCAGCGAAGCCCGCCCACTATCTTCAATGCCGTCTGGCCGGCGGACGCACAGAAAACTCAAGAAAACTGGCCGAAATCCTGGCGCGGCGGGCCTGAGCGGCAGGCAAGCCGGGTCGTGATGAAGGCAGGGGGATCGATTGATGCCGCCAGATTCCTCTTTTGACGAACTCATCCGCCTGGTGGGCAGCGGCGATGAGCAGGCGGCCGCCCAGCTCGTGCGGGACTTCGAGCCGGTCGTCCGCCGGGTACTGCGCGCGTCTCCGGGGCGTCCGCGCGGTGCGACTTCGATTCGCTGGACATCTGTCAGTCGGTGCTCGCCATCTTCTTCGTGCGCGTGGCCGCCGGCCAGTACGACCTGAAAGAGCCCGCCGACCTGATCAAGTTGCTGCTGACCATGACCCGCAACAAGCTGGCCGAAAAAATGCGGCATCAGCACCGCCTGCGCCGCGACAGCCGCCGCACCGTGGGTGGGGTGGAAGAGCTGGCTCTGGGGGGCCGGGACCCGACTCCGAGCAGTGTGGTTGCGGGTAAGGAGTTGCTCGAACAGGCGCGGCAGCGCCTGAGCGAGGAAGAGCGCCAGCTCGTTGAGCTGCGCGGCCAGGGCCTCAGCTGGGAGGAAGTCGCGGCATCCCTGGGAGGGACGGCCGGGGCGCGGCGGAACCAGTTGGCCCGCGCGCTCGACCGGGTCGCCCAGGAACTGCGACTCGACGAGCCATGATTGGGGAGTTCCGAGGGGCCTAATACGCCGTCCCGGTTCGAGTGTCGCCTTTTCCGGGAGGAGCCATGTCCGACACGCCGGGCCATCCTTCTGGTTTGTCCCGAAGTCCGGGATCTTCGGAGGATCCCGTGGCGCAGTTGTCCGCCCTGTGGCGAAAGGTCAGAGCCTGACCTGAAGGAGTTCCTGGCCGGAGCCGGGCGACTCAACGCCGCAGAACTGACGGACGTGCTCTGCACCGACCAGCGCCAGCGGTGGTTGCACGGCCAGCCCCGAGGTCGAGCCTACATCGCGCTCCACGGCTCCTTCCACCCCGGTGCGGAACCCGCTATTGACCTGGTCTTTGGCGAGTTTCTGGCGCCGCGAGCTGGGCGAGTCCCCGACCCTGGACGAGTATTGCCGGCGTTTCCCGAAGCTCGCGGGGCAGCTGCGGCTGCACGTCGGTCTCTACGACGCCCTGGGGGAGGTCGGGCCGGCAAGGGACGATCCCGCCTCCGGGCCTGGGGAGGATCCCTCCACGAGCCTCTCACGCGGCACAGACGCCTGCGGAAGGCGGGGGGCAGAGCGCGGAAGTCGGAGAACCGTGGGCGGCCGGTCTCTCTCCCGTCTCCCGATTTTCGCCCGCCGTCTTCCCGGAGTTGCCGGGCTACGAAATCCTGGGCGAGGCCGGCCGCGGAGGCATGGGTATCGTCTACAAGGCGCGCCAGCTCAGCCTGCAGCGTCTGGTAGCAATCAAGGTGGTTCGCTATGGGGGAGGGGACGAGCAAATCGCAGCACGGTTTCACCAGGAGTGCCTCCTGGCTGGCCGGCTGGCCCACCCAAATCTGGTGGTGGCCTACGATGCAGGCGCAGTCACCGGGCTTCCCTACTTCGTTATGGAATTCGTCGATGGTGCCGGCCTTGACGGAATCGTGAGGCGGCGAGGGCCGTTACCCGTGGCGGAGGCTTGCGAGGTCGTTCGGCAGGCGGCCCTCGGGTTGCAGCACATCCATGAACACGGCCTGGTCCACCGCGACGTCAAGCCGTCCAACCTGATGCTCACGCCCTCCGGTCAGGTGAAGGTGCTCGACCTGGGCCTGGCGCGGCTGGTGAACGATCCGGGTCGGGAAGGACAGATCACGTCGCCCGGCCAGTTTCTCGGCACGCTCGACTACATGGCCCCCGAGCAGTGCGACAACAGCCACGCGGTCGACATCCGCGCGGACATTTATAGTCTGGGCTGCACGCTGTACCACCTTCTGGGGGGAACGCCGCCCTTCGCCGCCCCTGGCTTTTCATCTCCTTATCAGAAGCTCAAGGCCCATGCCGAGGTATCGGCGCCGCCGATCCGCCAACGGCGGCCGGACGTCCCAGAGCAACTGGCAATGGTCGTGGCGCGGATGCTGGCCAAGGATCGCGATGGTCGGTTCGCTACCCCCGCGGAAATCGTCGCGGCTTTGCATCCATTTGCGGTAGGCGCGGACCTCCCGAGTTTGCTAGGCGCTGAAGGCACCCTGCTTTCACCGACGGCCCCGACCGTTCGCACGAGCAGTCGGCCGCTATCTGTGGGTGTGTTGCACTCCTTCTCGGGGACGATGGGTCTCAGCGAGGGCCCTGTAGCTGACGCTACGCTCCTGGCAATCGAGGAAATCAACCAGCGAGGCGGAGTCCGGGGGAAGAAACTCGAGGCCTTCATTTGCGATTGCCGGTCGGATGAGCCAACATTCGCGCGCGAAGCCGAGCGGTTGATCACCCAGGAAAAGGTCTGCACCCTGTTCGGTTGCTGGACCTCCGCCAGCCGAAAGGAGCTCCTCCCCGTCCTGGAGCGACACGATCATCTGCTTGTTTACCCCGTGCAGTACGAGGGCCTCGAACAATCCCCTTACGTCGTCTACACCGGCGCTACCCCCAATCAGCAGATGCTCCCGGCCATCCGCTGGGCCTTCGACTCCCTGGGCGCCCGCCGGTTCTTCCTGCTGGGATGGGATTCCGTCTACTCGCACGCGGCCCACGCCGTCATTCGGGAGGAACTCGCGGCACTTGGTGGCCAGATCGCCGGGGAGGAATATCTTTTGCCTGCGAGCCCCGAAGTTTCCGGGGTGGTACGACGAATTCTCGAAACCCAGGCGGACGTGATCCTGAACACCGTGGTCGGCGACCGCAACATCCCGCTCTGCCGTACACTGCGAGCGGCTGGGGCGACGCCTGGCAAGCTGCCAACGATTTACTTCAGCGTGGGCGAAGTCGAGCTGCGGCATTTCGCGGATCGGGAGATTGTCGGAGACTATGCCGCCTGGAACTATTTTCAGAGCTTGGACCGGCCGCAGAACAAAAGCTTCGTCAGCCGTTTCCGAAAGCGATACGGCTCGCAGCGCGTCCTCTGCGACACCATGGAAGCGGCCTATCTAGGGGTCCACCTCTCGGCGCAGGCGGTAGAGTCGGCGGGCGGCGACGACACACCTGCGATTCGGGAGGCCCTCCGGAACCAAAGTTTCGACGCGCCGGGGGGAGTCGTGCGGATCGATCCCAGCAATCAGCACACTTGGAAGACCGCCCGGGTTGGCCGGGTGGTCGCGGGGGGGCAGTTTGAGTTAATCTGGACATCGGAGACCGCGATACAACCCGTTCCTTTTCCCGACTCTCGGCCCGCCGCCGCCTGGCACGACCTGCTGGCCGATCTTTTCCAGCAATGGGACGGACACTGGTCCAACCCTAATGCCGAAGGGATTTCGTTATGAAACGCTTCGTGGGTACTCTCTCTGAGATTTGGCGCTATCCGGTCAAGTCCATGCTCGGCGAGCGGTTGAGCGAGTTGGCGATCGGAGTAGGTGGCGGAATCGGCGACCGGGTCTGGGCACTCCGCGAACTTGAAAGCGGTAGGATCGCGAGCGCCAAGAAATACCCACGGCTGCTAGAATTCCGCGCGACCTACGAAGTCCCACCGACCAATGAAGGTCCCTGCCGCGTGCGGATCGAGGCCCCGGGCGGCCGGGTAATGTACCCCGACGAGGCCGGAGCGTCCGAGGAGATCTCCGCCATGATCGGCAAGCCTTTGCGTCTGGAGCGTGCCCAGTCGCATCGTCGCGAAAAGACGGGGATCGACCCGGCCACGGTCTTCGGCGACGTGCCCGTCGAGAACCTGAAACCCGAATACACGGCCCAAACTCTACCAGACTACTTTGAATTGATGGAGGGAACGTTCTTCGAGGTGGCCGCGCTTCACGTGCTTGCGAGCGGCTCGGTCGAACACCTGCGCCGACTACAACCCGGGGCAGCGATCGACCGGCGCCGCTTCCGGCCAAACCTCTACATCGAGACCGGGGCCGAGTGGACTGGCTTCGTCGAAGACTCGTGGCTGGGGGGCACTCTTGCGGTCGGTGCGACTTTGCGGATCGAAGGTATGCAGCCCGCCCTCGGGTGCGTGACGACGACCTTGGCACAAGGTGATCTTCCCCGGGATCTTAGCGTGCTCCGGACCAGCGCGAAACACCATGGGGGCTGCGTGGGCGTCTTCGGCGCGGTCCAGGCCACCGGAGGTTTGGTCCGAATTGGCGACTCCGTGTCGCTGAGCAAGTGAAACGCGCGTGTACGCGCTTCGCCACAGCGTACCACCGACCGCTCAAAGTGGCCCGGCGCGCGAATCAGCATACGTGGAAGGTGTTCCGCCTCGGCAAGATCGTCGAGGACGGCCAGCTCGAGGTGATTGCCAGCTCCGAGGAGCCGATCCGACCTGAACCTTACGCGGCCTCACGTTCCCCTGCCGCCTGGAACGCCTTCCTGGCCGACCTTCACCAGCGCTGGGACGGGCTGTGGGCCAACCCGGGCAAGTGAAGGTCGCCGGTCATCATGACAGCGTATACCGAGTTTTTCAATTTCGTGTGCGGTCTGCAGGCAAACGGCATTCACGATGGTGGAAAGCAGCTCAGGGCAGATTCCGGCAGCGCAGGCCGGAGGAAGGGAGGCTGAGGTGAATGATCCGCAAATCCGCGCAGCCCTGGAACGACACTGGGCCGCCTCCGCTGCGGGTAATCAGGACGCCGAACACGAGATCTACCACGACGACGCCATCGTCGAGTATCCCCAATCAGGGGAGCGCATCCGCGGGCGGCACAACGTGCAAGCCCTTCGCAGCCAGCACCCGGCCAGGCCGTCGGGCTTTGTCGTCCGGCGGATTGTCGGCGGGGGTGACCTCTGGGTCACCGAGTACGTGATCACCTATGACGGGCGTCGCGTCAACACGGTGAGCATCATGGAGCTCCAGGCAGGCAAGGTAGTGCGCGAGACGCAGTACTTCGCAGAGCCGTTCGACCCCCCGGCATGGCGGGCCCGGTGGGTGGAACAGATGACGTGAGCCCCCTTCGAGCACAAGTTGGACCAGTCTCGTAACCGGGTTGAACGTTCCAGCTGCACCGGGCGCCTCGGTCGCGAGAGCTCCAGTCAATTAGCACCTCGCCCGGTGGGGAGTAGTCAACTGTGAAAGACGTCATTTCAAGGAGGTCAAAATCGTCCTTCAAGAAACTCCCTCGGTCGTTTTTCCGGCGATCTGCGACGGAGCTGGCCCGCGCGTTGATCGGAAAGATCCTCGTGCGCCACATTCACGGGAAGGCATTTCAGGCGCGTGTCGTGGAGACCGAAGCGTATCTCGGCCCTCACGATCTGGCATCGCACGCCTCCAAAGGGCGGACGCGGCGAACCGAGGTCTTGTTTGGCCCCGCAGGACGGGCCTACGTGTACTTGATCTACGGGATGTATGAGATGCTGAACGTCGTGGCCGGAGGTGTGGGAGAAGCCCAAGCGGTACTCATCCGCGCCGCCAAGCCGCTTAACGGTTGGAAGGCCGATCTTTCGGGGCCCGGTCGGCTTACTCGGGCATTTCAGATCACCCGCTCGGAGTACGGCCTGGACTTGACTGGAGACCAACTTTATTTCCTGGACGATCCAGCGTATCAGGCGCGGGTGGTTTCCGCGAAACGGGTCGGTATCGACTACGCCAGAGAATGGAAGGATGCTCCACTTCGCTTTCTCGATGCAGATCACTCGGCGCGCGACTGTCTTGCAGAGGAACGCCATGAGACAGAGACCTGATGATCTTCTGGCGCAGATCGGCCCGGACACCTCAACACCTCCGCGCAGGCGCAATTCCGCCAATTTGCAGCGGTCACATCAGACCGCGGTGTGTCCGACCGCAGCGCGCAACTGTCTCAACTTCCCTTTCCTCTCGGAATGAACCCGGGAACACCGGTCTCCACTACGGCATTAAACCTGACCCGTAATTTGATTCCGTCGCTAATCTCCCGCACGGCCTCTTCAGGAAGGGCGGAGACTTCAAAGTTCTCCTTGATCCGGCTGGGGGTCTTCGAGGTGGTCAGGAGGGCCGTCCCGCGCTGGATGGCCCAGGCGAGCAAGACCTGCGCCGGGGTCTTGTTGACTCGCCTGGCGATAGTGGTAATGACAGGATCTTCCAGCAAGTTGGGCTCGCTGCTGTGCCCCAGCGCTGCGAACGCTTGCAACACGATGCCGTTCTTCCTGCAATAGTCCAAAAGATCCCATTGCGGGAGGTAGGGATGGGCTTCGACGTGAACGACTGCGGGCTTGATCCTCCCCGCCTCAAAGATCTCTTGTACCTGGCCCAGGCTGACGTCGGATAAGCCGATGGCCTTGCACTTGCCCTCGTCCACCAGGCCCTCCAACGCCCTCCACGTATCCAGCAACGTCACCCCTTTGTCATAAATCACATTGCCGTTCGCATCCCTCGGGTCTTGCTCGTCTCCAGGTTGGAAAGCAAAGGGGGTGTGGATGAGATAGAGATCGACGTAGTCGAGTTGGAGCCTCTTGAGACTGGCCTCGAAGGCGGGATTGACGCGTTCGGGACGATGATTGTTATTCCAGAGCTTCGTGGCGATAAACACTTCCTCCCGCTTGATCTTCCCCGCCTGGAACACCTCCTGCAGCGCTTCGCCGACCTCCTTTTCATTTCGGTAGCGTTCCGCAGCGTCGAGCTGGCGGAATCCCGCCTCCAGCGCCGCCTTGGTCGCGGTCCTGGTTGCCACGGGGTCGGGAATCAGTGTGCCAAAGCCGAGGGCGGGGATAGCACCGGATCCATTGTTGAGGGCTATCTTCGTATAGCGAAGGTTGTCGCTCTCTACCATTGCTTCACTCCTCCAATATTAACCAGGTGGACCTCAGCCCGGGGCGCGAGCAGCAAGTCATCGGTGACCAGGATCACGTGAGGCCGCCGGCCTCATTACGGAAGTGGAGACAGGGAGCGTTCGGTTCAGCGGTTCACCACGCTCATGTCCTCGTAGCGCTCCCCGCTGGCCGCGCCTTTCGGCGCTGCCTCGTCGATCCGTTGCAGATCCTCCGGCGTCAGGGCGACCCCGAGCGCGGCCACGTTCTCCTCCAGGTTTTTGCGGCGCTTGGTGCCAGGGATGGGAACGATGCCCTGGGCCAGGAGCCACGCGAGGGCCAACTGGGCCGGCGTCACCTGCTTCGTGGCGGCGATCTCCTTCACCCGGTCCACAAGTTGCAGGTTCTTCTGGAAGTTCTCTCCCTGGAACCGCGGCCTGTGGCGACGCCAGTCGTCCGGTGGCAGATCCTCGAAGCGGCGCAACTGGCCGGTGAGGAAGCCGCGGCCGAGTGGGCTGTACGCGACGAAGCCGATGCCCAATTCCCGGACGGTGGGGATGAGTTCGTCCTCGGGGTCGCGGCTCCACAGCGAAAACTCGGTCTGCAGGGCGGAGATCGGGTGGACGGCATGCGCCCGGCGGAGGGTCGCGGGCGCCGCCTCGCACAGGCCGAGGTAACGCACCTTCCCCTGTCGTACCAGCTCCGCCATGGCGCCGACGGTCTCTTCGATGGGGACGTTTGGATCGACGCGGTGCTGGTAGTAGAGGTCGATGGCATCGACGCCCAACCGCCGGAGCGAGCCGTCGCAGGCCTCGCGCACGTACTCCGGCCGGCCGTCTATGCCTCCCCCCCCCTTACCGTCCGTCCCGCCCACGAAGCCGAACTTCGTGGCCACCCGCACGTGGTTACGCCGGCCGCGAAGCGCCTTGCCGACCAGCTCCTCGTTGGTGAATGGGCCGTAGGCGTCCGACGTGTCGAGCAAATTGATCCCCAGGTCCAGGGCCCGGTGGATGGTCGCGATGGACTCGCCCTCATCGGCGGGCCCATAGGCATCGCTCATGCCCATGCAGCCGAGTCCCATCGCGGAGACGGTCAAACCCTGCTTGCCGAGTCGTCGCTGCTCCATATGCTTCCTCCTCATGTTGCATGCACTCTCAGCCGGGATCTACCAGATGAGCGTTGACTGCGTTATCCACGGCCTCGCCCGGCTTTCCTGAACACGAATTGTACACTGGCCGACTGCTGGCATGCCAAGAAAATCCGGAACGGAAGCCGAGAAAGCGCCAACCCCGAATTGGTCTTTTGTCCAGGTAAGGGAGCGCAGCGCCCAGCATGAACCCTGCGATAGCGGGCGGCAGGTCAGAGACACCGACGCAAGTTCGTGTCGTGGTGTTCGACGCGGAGGTCACATCAGACCGAGGTATCCGCCCTGCTGAAGTTCATCGTACCAGGCTCATCTGGCCTGTCGCGTCTTCAGCAGCCGGTACATCGGCCCTGCCGCGCTGCGGAGCCGCGCAGTAAAACGCGGAGCGAGCCTCCACTGTCAGATGGGGGAGACGCGCTCCGCTGCGCCGCTGCGCGGCTAACGGGTTCACGGTCATCTGTTCCGCCGGGGCGGTGGATCGTCGCCGGCCGTCAGCGACTGGAGGTACGTGACCAGGTCGGCCAGGTCCTCGGGCGTCAGGTTGTTGGCCAGCCCATCCGGCATCATCGACTGCTTCAGGATGGTCCGGGATTCAATCTCGGCCAGCGGCAACTCTCTCTGGGCCCCCGTCGCTTCGCGGATCACCACGCTCCTGGCCCGCTCGCTGACGACGAACCCGGAAACCGTTTTCCCGCTGGCCAATTCAAAGTGGTACGTCTCGAACCCCTGGGCGATCTTGGCGCTCGGCTTGAGGATCGACTCCACCAGCTCGGCCCCGCTGTAGCGCTTGCCGATGCCCACCAGGTGCGGCCCTTTCAGGGTCTGGCCGTCCGCGTCCGTGTGGCAAGCGCTGCACAGCGTGGTCTTGAACAGCACCTTTCCCTTCACAGCGTCTCCCCGGGCCGCCAGGGCGCGCCGGGACGCCGTCTCGAAGGGCATGTTGCCAATCTGGTTGCGGTTGCTGGGATCGACCTTCGGCACCACGACCACGGGCTCCTTCTCCGCACTCGGTGCCGACTCGGGCCGGCTCGGCAACCCTGCAAGCGACACCCGATGTCTGGCCAGTTCCCTCCGCAGGAAGGTCGCGGTCTCGGCGTCTCCGTCGGTGGCGGCGCTGGTGAGGACCGCCGCGATCCGCTTGCTCTGGTCCCACTCCTGCGGGTCGTAGTAGGGACCGGCGTTCTCGGGGCGGATGCCCCACCAACTGCCCTTGTAGTCCGCCTCGCGGTAATGCAGACGGACCAGGTCTGCCAGGATGTCGCGGCGCAGCTCCGCGGAGCGCGTCGTCCCCAGCTTCTTGATGAGCCCCTCGACGGTCTTCTTGTCGTGCATCCAGCGCAGGGCCCACAGCGCCCCTGGCGCGTATGGCCCGTCAAGTCCATCGAGACAGGCATCGATGGCACCCAGCGATACGAGGGTCCGCACGGCGAGATGTGGGAGGACCCGATCGGCGTCGGGCTGGGCATGCACCGGCGTCCTGATCGGCATCACGGAGCCCTTCGGCCGGGCCGTCAGTGGCAGGATCTGCTTCGCCGCCGACACGGCGTTGAGCCGACCCAGGCTGATGAGCGCCTGGGCCTGCACCCGGGGCGACTCGTCGGTCAACGCCGTGACGAACCGTTTCGAGTCGAGCCCGTCCAGCTCCTTTTTCCGGTCGGTCAAGGCACGCAGCGCGAACTCGCGCACCTTGGCGTCTTCCGCCAGCTTCAGCAGCGTCGAGTGCGATTCCTTCCCGTCCAGCTGCTTCAGCGCGAAGATTGCGATAACGCGCCCCTCCAGCCGCGCCGCGCCGTTCGACGCCAGCTTGACCAGCGCCTTGCTGGCCTCGGCGTTCCGGCCGCGCCGCAGGATCTCACGCTGAGCGTGCAGGCGGGCCACGGAGTTCGGCCCGGACAGCAGCTCGATCAACCGGCCGAGATCGGCCTCCTTCAGATTGGGGAATGGTTTCGCTTCGAGTCCCGGAGGCGTGACTCGCGCGATGAACCCCACGTTCGGCCCAACGTAGGTGCTGGCCTCGCCGCCGCGCCAGCTGGCGACGTAGAGCCGGCCGCTGCCGTCCAGGTCGATCCCGGTCGGCCGGGGGAACTTCAGGAACGTTTCCTGCTTCAGATCGAACGTTGGGCCGTGCGGCTGCAGTTCGTGCCGGTAGACCTCGCTCCGGCCCCAGTCGCCGGTGAACAGGACGTTGCGGTACTTCTCGGGCCAGCGCTCGTCTTGCAGGTACAGGTTGCCGACGCCGGAGCCGCCGCCGAACTGGCCCAGCGGCGGCATGATCTCCGCGGGGAAGTTGGCGTAGTGCTGCGAGTAGCCGTAGTAAGCGCTCTGCATCAGATGGCTGACGCGCACGTCCCAGCCCAGCGCCCGGTTGTCGTCGTTGTCGCGGGTGAACAGGTTCATGAAGGGGTCGATGCCGATGTCGAAGGGGTTCCGCAGGCCGGTGGCGAAGATCTCCAGGTCAGTTCCGTCAGGCCGGACGCGCACGATGCCGCCGCGCATCGTCACCGTGCTGCCGTCCTTCCCCTTCGCCGGCGGACAGCCGTAGTCGCCGACCGCAATGTAGATCCAGCCGTCGAGCCCCATGCGGATGCCGTTGGTGGTATGGTCGCCGCCGCGCCTGTCGATCATGTCGCTGGTCAGGCCGGTGACCAGGATCTCCGACTGCGTCGCGACGCCCTTGCCGCCGTCCCGGTAGACGCTGAGGAACGGCGGGTGCAGGACCCACAGGGAGCCGTCCTGGTAGACCAGGCCGCGGGGGTGGTCCATCTTCGCGAAAACCGTGACCTCATCGACCTTGCCGTCGCCGTCCTTGTCGATGCAGCGCAGCACCTTGCCGCCGCCGGGCGTCCTGCCGATCGACCCTTGCTCATCGACGGCGACGAACAGCTCGCCGGTGGGCGCCGCCGCCAGCGCCACCGGGTAGCTCACCTTCGGCGGAGCGGCGAACAGCGACACGGTCGAAGCCCTCGGGCGCCTTCACGACGTCGCGGAACGTCTTCTCATCGATGGGCTGGCTCGCTCCCGGCCGCCCGGGCGGATCGAAGCCGCCCGGCTGCCCAAAGCCGAAGCCGCGCGGGACGTAGCCCTGACTCTTGCTGGCCAGTTGCGTCGCGACCGACGCCGTTCGCTTCTCCACGAACGTCTTCAGGTTGGGCGGCTGCGGCGCCTGGCCTCCCGGAGGGCCGAACCTCTGCTGCGGGGGTTCCTTGCGCGCCTCGACCGCCTTCTTCTCCTTCGCCAGCGGCTCCTTTGTCGCCTTCTCGATCGCCTCGATCTGCTTCAGCAGACCTGCCTTGGTGAACGTCTTCTCCAACAGTTCCTTGAGGATGCCGCGGTACTTCTCGGACACTTCCTTGATGCCGAGCAGCCGTTCCACCAGCTTGTTGCTTCCCGGGTACGGGCGCGTGACGCTCAGGTCCATCAGCTGGTCCGCTGTCCCCATCAGCAGGAAGTTGGCCAGCGAAAACTCCAGGTCGCCGGGGAGGAAGACGAACTTGTTCGTTTTGGGGTGCAGATACAGGTGATAGTTGTGCCCCAGGGCGAAGACGCTCTCCAGGTTGGACGTCAGCGCGTTGGCGGCCAGGAAGCGCAGGAAGCCGTCCACGTCGAGGTAGGAGTCAATCTCCTTCTTGAACTCGGTGTCGCTGGCCTGGTTGACCAGTCGGGCGAACGCGATGACGCGCTGCCTCTGCTCCTTGGTCGGCTCGGACTGGGGCCGATACTGGTTCTTGTAGCGCTCCCAGTCGGCGCCGAGAAAGTCCACGCTGCGGACCTGGAAGGGCTTCATCAGCAGGCCCTTGTCGCTCCCGAAGCGCTCCGCAAGGAACGGGTTGTCCACGTTCTCCACCACGGCGTACAGGCCGAGGTGCTCCTTGTCGTACTTGCCCGGCACGGTCAGAGTGACCTCGGCGAACGCCGTGCGCGGCGCGGGGACACCCGCCGTCCCGGAACACCGAGTAGGCCAGGACCTCCCGACCCTTCGCCGGGTCCATCGGCATCGCATGCAGCTGGATCGCCGTGAGCCCGTGGAAGTTCTGGTCGCTGAACTTGTTGAGCTGGATCTTCAGGGGCCGTTTCAGGTTGCGTGAGGAAGCGAAGTAGGTGATCTCGCCGCTATAGCGAACGCCGACCTTCTTGAGAGTCTTGCCTTCCGCGGAGAAGTCGCCCTGGGCCCAGCGGAATTCGGTGCCGAAGAGGTTCCGTTCGCTGTCGCGCCTGTCCCCGGGCACCGGTCGCGCGGGCTGCCCTCCGGGGACGCCAAAGCCGCCGGCCGACGGCTGCATGGCCTCGTACTCCTTGGCGGGGATTTCGAGATGCACCGCCCACACCTTGGTGAGTCCGAAGACGTCCTTGGCGGGCGTTTCCTTCCCGTCCCCGGCCGGGGAAGGCGTCACTCCAGGGCCAAGCAGGACGCAGGACAGGACGGCAGCGGCGCAGATCAGCGCGGTCGCCCCGGCGAGAAAACGTCGGCTCATCACAGCACCTCACGCAGTGGTGTTCGTTGCATCAGGGGAGTAACTTCACGGCCAGCCCGCGCGACGGGCGGGTCTACGTTCCCCTATCTTGTGGAGATGCAGTCGGCTAGGCGATGTAGCGCGGCGTGCAGGCTTTTTCCGGTCCGCGAGAAGTGAGCGGCCGGCTGCCAAGCTACTAACCTCGCTGGGCACCCTCTTCCAGGGAATGCCTGCTTTTCAGGGTGGTTTCCCCTGTTGGGGATGTCGTCCTTCCACGGCGTAACGCCGCAGCAAACGCTACCTCGGGCAGCCGACCGCTCCTGGGTGATCTAGCTCCAGGTGAAGGCGACGGCAAGCTGTGGAAGAACGCTAACGCGGCGGTCGAAACGTCAAACCGGATACAAAGTCACACCCGCGTATGCGAAAACAGGTTGGCCTGCCGGGTGACTGCATCACGCGCCAGGGCTCGCAGCCGCAAGAGGACCCACACCAGGGCGTCTCCCTCCCCTTCTTCGAGCCGGGCGCACCACTTTGCGGAGTAGCGCTGCAACTGTTTCCTGGACGCTTTCGCGAGCAGGGGAATCGCTTGAGCTTGGATGGCTCCAATAAACCCTTCATCCTCTGGACAGTCCACAAACCGACCGGGCGGCACGTTATCCCCGACGAGGACGGCTCCCAGTTCTTGAAGCTCGTAATGCGTGATTCCCTTCATCGCAACGTGCGGAAGGGTGCGCAGAACAGTCGGACAGCAATCCTCCAGCCACTGCTGATAGTCCAGGAATTCGCCGTCCGGCGGCAAGACCGGCGGCAGCAAGGGCCGATCGATTCCCTCATAAAGGGATGGCAGTTCACCACGCGGCACGGGGGAGCCAGGATCCCAGGTTACGATGGTAATGTCCTCTGCCTGACCGGCAAAGGGATTCTTTCGGGTTTCCTGCCGTGGAGCTGGAGCAGGAAGGGGAAGACGCCAGCCGGGAAACAACTCCGTCAATTCGGAGTCTGTGGCCGTGAACAGCGTTGTGTAGATGGCCATGAGGAACTCCGATCAGGAGTCGCTGCGACGGTCTGCTGGGAACGGTCCGCCTCACTTCTTCTCGGCTGCCACGTCGTAGCACAACAGCACTCCGCCATCGCGCAAATACAGACGCCCGTTGGCCACGACAGGGTGCGGCCAGGCAGGTCGGTCGCCGTGGTCGGGCTGCTCGAATTGTCCCTTTTCGCGGTAGCCTTCCGGGGTCGCCTCCACCAGCGCCACCTTCGGCGTGATTTCCTTGCCAAAGCCGCTTCCTCCCTGACCACGGACGTACAGCATCCCATCCACGCAGCAGAGGGACGCCGACCCGACACAGGCGTGATGCCATTTCTCCTCGCCTGTCTTGAAGTCCAGGCACACCAGTTCACCGCGGGCATTGGTGCCGTACAGGAAATCGCCCACGCGCACCACGCCGCCAATGCTGTTCAGCCTGGTGGTGTTGTAGTAGACCTGATCGCTGGTCACTTCGTTCTTGCCCACCTTGATGCGGTTCAGCCCGCTGCCGTTGCGCGAGGTCGAGGTAAACACACAATCGTCGTGAAACACGGGTGTTGGAATGTTCGCGGCCGGGTCCTTGGTTTTGTTGTAACGCCAGAGCAGTTTCCCCGTTTTGGCATCGACCCCAACCACTCCGTCGGCCAGAAACTGCACGTACTGCCGGACGCCTCCCACCTCCACGGCGATCGCCGAGGAATAGGCAGCGTTGTCTCCCTCGGGTGCGGTACACTTCCAGACCAGGGCGCCGTCCTTCTTCTTCAGAGCGACCAGCATCGCCTTTTTGCCGCCCGGAGTACAGACGAGCACGTCGCCATCGATTAGCACCGACTCGGAATAAGCCCAGGCGCCCGGTGTGCCATCGAAATCTTTTTTGAGGTTCTTGGCCCAGATCAACTCCCCCTGCTCTTTCTTCAGACAGGCGAGATCGCCGTCGGAGCCCAGAACGTAAATCCGGTCGCCATCCACCGTTGGCGTGGAGCGCGTCCCGGGATACTGGGGCCCCATGTTGGGGCCGACCTTGCCAACCCGGGTGGCCCAGACCTGTGAGCCGTCCTTGACCGAGAGGGCCACGGCGAACTCCTCACCCTTGCGGTCAGCCATGAGGTAGATCCGGTCACCGACGACGGCCGGGGTCGAGTAGCCGCCGCCGAGGTCCTTGACCTTCCACAGGAGCTTCGGCCCCCCCTTGGGCCACTGCTTCAGCAGACCGGTCTCTTTGGACAGGCCAGTGCGTTCTGGCCCACGCCACTGAGGCCAGTCGTCTCCGGTGGCGATCCCGGCCAGCAGACAAGAAGCCACAATGCCGCCAAACAGACTGTGGGTACGCATGGGACTCCTCACGCGGGTGAAAGGATGGAAGGAAGCGAAAGCCACAAGAGGAGTTTAGTCGCCGGGCCAGGAGTTGACAACACTTCCGACTGACTGGGCACCCACGCCGTTTGACTGGCGATCAACGTCGAGCGTCGGCCCCACACAAATCCTTGCGACCGCGGGCGGCTTCCGGTATCCTGTCCTCCATGACCCTGGCATCCCAAATCCTCCTCCCTGGTGCAGCGTGAAGAACCTCCTGAAGATCCTTCTCGTCAACCTCCTGACCCTGAGCATTCTCCCCGCTTGTTCCGGGCAAGGTCCAGCGAAGGAGCATTTCGGGAAACCGCAGGCGTTCTGGCTGGAACGGCTCCGGTCCAGGGACGCTCTCGAACGCGACGAGGCGATCCAGGTCTTCGCCAGGGTGGGGACCGAGGGGCGCGAAGCCGCTCCGCTGCTCCGGCCGCTCCTCAAGGACCCGGCCCTGTCCACCCGCTTGCAGGTGGCCCTGGCTCTCTGGAAGGTCCAGGGGGACGGCAAGGACTCGGCCCCAACCCTGGCCGCGGACTTTGCCGCCATGTCCCCGGCTCAGAAAAACCAGGTCGTGACCTTCGTCCTCGGCTTGAAGAAGGCGGACGAACCCTCCTTCGCGATGCTCGACGTCTTCCTGAAGGACCCGCAGTTTGCCACTCGGGTCCTGGTGTTCCACCTTCCGGGCCTCGGCGCCGAGGCAGTTCCCCTGTACGGCAAGTGGATCGAGGCCCGCAAGGGCAAGGAGCGGGCGGACATGATCGCGGTCACGCCGCTGTCGTATCTGATCGTGTCGCAAGGGGACGTTGTCGCCCCCTACCTCAAGGACGCGGACCTCGGCTGCCAGGCCGCGGCGGCGGCCGCCCTGCTCCTCGTCCCCGGCAAGCGCGACGCCGCCGTCGATGCCCTGGTCGCCCTGGCGGAGTCGAAGGATGAGCAGGCCCGGAATCGAGCCCTGTGGGCGCTGTGCCATCACCGTCCTGTCGTCCGCAAGCCCCGCGCCGCCTACCTCTCGGGTCTGAAACACCCCTCGTTCGACTATCGGCTGGCCGCCGTGCAACCGGTCCTGGCCGTCGCCCCCGACAATGCCGGGGAGGTGCTGCCGATCCTGGAGGAAGGGTTGAAAAATCCCTCCTTTCAGGTGCGCAACCAGGTCTACTCCATCGCGTCAGAACTGAAGGAAAAGGGGGAGAAACTCGCGCCCCTCCTGATGGCCAGGCTCAAGGATCCCGCCCTCGGCGGCGAAGCGTACTCGGTCCTCGTGGCGCTGGCGCCGCAGGCCGAGCGCATCGGCAAGGAAGTCGGCGACCTTGTCTTTGCCGACCCCAAAATGGCCAACCGCCTCCTGGTTCCCGCGCTGCGCCCGTTCGTGCCCCATTTCCTCGACGCGCTCGTCAAGCATCTGGAGGGCGAGGACCCGGCCCGCAAGAAGCTGGCAGCGATCGTCGCGCGGTGGGCTCCGCCGGACAGCGCCGCGAAGCTCCTTCCCAGCCTCACGCCGCTGCTGAAGGACGAGACGCTGACCGAGGCGGCGCTGCTGGCCCTGGAAGCGCAGGGCAAGGGGGCGCGGGCCGCCGCGCCGGAGGTGATCGCCTTGCTGGAAAGGAAACCGACGCCAAAACAGGTGGAGGCGATTCAGCGGATGCTGCCGCGGATGGAGCCGGAGCCAAAGGTCGTCGATCATCTGCTGGACAGGCTGAAAGGCAAGGCGGAGATCTCTCCCGAGGAGCGCATCCTGGCCGCCGAGCTGGCCCTGCTGCACCCGGAGCGCCGCAAGGAAGCCCCCGACTTCCTGGAACCGCTGTTTGCGCGGAAGGAAACGTTCCGGTCGTTCACCCTGTTGCGGACGCTGGAGAAAATGGGCCCCGAAGCGGTCAAGCTGCTGCCCCAGATGCACAAACGGCTCAAGGAGGATCCCTCGGCCCTCCACTACCTCGACCGCACGCTGATCCTCATCGGGCCAGCGGCCCGCGAGATCGCCCCGACCCTGCTCGAACAGGCCGAGAAGGAGATCAACTACTCCGAGCTGCTGCGGAAAGCGCTGGTGATCGCCGCCATCGACCCCGACAAACGCCAGCCCATCGAGGAACGGCTCGGCAAGCTGTTCCTCGACCGCCTGGAGAAGTATCCCACCGGCGACGAGCTGAGATACGACTTCATGCGGCTTGTGGCGTTGTGCAAGGAGCCGCCCGGCCCGACCAGGGCGCTGGCGCCGCTGCTGCGCAAGGTGTTCCGTGACCACAGTCGTGACGGGACCCGCGCTGACCTCGCGGTGCCCCTGTCGCGGGTCGATCCTGACTTCGCGCCCAGGTCCTCCGTACCCTCGAGGAGAGCCTCGGCGCCTTTCCGAACAGTAACTCCGACGCGATGCTCGGCCTGCTCCGGCTCAACCCGGAACACCCGCGGGCCCTGGCCGAACTGAAGAAGTATCTGGAAGACGCCAATGCTCCCTACCACGTCACTGGCGTCCGGGTGGCCGTGCGCTGCGAGAAGACCCTGCCGGGCATCCGCGAGCGGCTGGAAGCGATCCTGAAGGGCTCGCCCAACGTCTACTTCAAGGTCCCCGCCTACCTGACGCTGATGCGCTACGACGGCAAGTTCAATCCGGCCTGGGTCGAGGAGGTCCTGGCGGCCGACGAGCGCGACCCCCAGGCCCTGTGGGACCTGCCCACGCTGGGGGCCCTCGGCAAACCGCTGATCCCGCGCTGCGCCGCCTGCGCGTCCCCGAGATGCGCAGCAACTCCCACGAGGAAATCATCTACCAGCTGGAACGGGCGCGCTGAGCCGCGCCGCATTCCTTGTCCCGGAGGATCCTGTCGTGCTGTCCACGCCGCGTTTCGCCCTGCCTCTCGCCCTGCTTGGGTTGCTCTCCTTTGCAGCGATCACACGGGGCGACCCACCCGCGCCCGCCCCGGCGGCGGAGCCGCTGCTCCTCTCGCTGGGCAACACCCACGCGAGCCAGCTGGCCGTGCTGCAAGACGGCAAGACCCTGGCGACGACCGGCGCCGACGGCAAGCTCCGGCTGTGGGACCTGGTCCGCGGCGCCTCGCGCGGCGAGGTGGCGGTCGGCCGGCCGTCCAACTACCACAACTTCCATTTCCTGGAACGTTCGGACGCCAAGCAGGTGGTGATCGCCGGCCACTTTGACAGGGCGCACGTCGTCAACCTGGAGGACGGTAAGCTCCTGCGCGAGTTCGCCGTCGCCGCCGACGCCTTCCCGGCCTCGTACACTCTGCTCGACAGGGGGGCGACCCTGGTGCAGCTCGACCGCACCCTCCGCTTCCGGCATTACGACGTGGAAACAGGCAAGCCGAAGGAGGGGCCCAGGCAATCCCCTCCGCCAAAGGACGCGGAGATCGGTGTTGGGGCTCGCCTGGCGCTGGCCCCCGATGGCAAGAGTTACGCCATCAACACCGGCGCGTGCGTCCTGCGCGATTCGGCCACGCACGAGGTGCGCTACTCGCTCAAGAACGACGAGAGGGGCCACTTCAACTACCGCAACGGTCCCTATCCGCCGTACTACTCGGCCGACAGCCGGCTGGTGCTGTTCCAGGGGATGGACAATAGCTTGCGGGTGGTCGACGTCGCAACCGGCAAGGAGGTCCGCGTCCTCCGGCTGGCAGCGGATCCGAGCCGGCCGGGCGTCGTTCCAATCATCGCCCCGGCCACCTTCGCGCCGAGCGGCCAGTGGGTGCTGGCAACCACGGACAGCGTGGCCAGCGAGCTGTTCCTTTTCGGAGTCGCCTCGGGGCTGGAGGTGCGCCGGTTCCCGGGCAAGGTGGTCGGACCAACGACCGGGAGCATAGCGTTGTCATCGCGGGGCAACCTCCTGATCGCCCCCGGCGGGATGTTCCACCAGATCGAGGTCATGGAGATGGAGACCGGCAAGCTCAGGACGAAGCCGGCGCCGGAGAAGTAGCCCTCGTGGTGTGCGAGGAGGCGATTGGACTCCTGGAAAGCCATCCCCAACGAGGATCAATTGCCCGCCGGTTTCTACGTCGCGCCGGTCAGCGGGCTCGGGCCAGCTGCCCTCCGAGCAGCAGCACCTCCGAAACCTGTTCTCCTCTGACGGAGAAGCCAAACAGCAGGGAGCGGAGCCTGCCTTTCACTTCGGCTCTTCCACGTGGACCCATTGCTCGACGTGGAGGTTCCAGGTCGCCCCCGTGACCCGGTTGACGCGAAACACCCGGTAGGACCGCAACCCGGCGACGATGAACTCGTAGTGTCCCCGGGGCAGCTCATCGGGCTCCACGAATTTCTTCCAGAGGTTGTCCTTCAGCAGCCAGCCTTCCCCCGTGTCCGCGCGGAAGCAGAACAGGGCGACGTCGCCATTCTGAGAGACGAACTCCCGGAAGTCGAACTCGCCTGGTCTGGCTGCCGGCTTGCTGCCCCTGCCGTACCTCTCGCCCAGGGCCTCGATGAGTTCCTCCGTCAAGCGGAGCCGCTCCTCTTCCGTCTCCTCCCTGGCCTGGGCGCTGCCATCGGTCGTGATCCCACGGACCCGTTTGACTTCCAGATACAAATCGCGAACGGCCTCCGTCAGCGTGCCAGTTACCACCCGGGCGGCCTCGGTGCAGCCCCGTTCCTTCAACGTTCCGATGACCGCAACGGCATCCTCGAAACGAAGGGCGAACTTGCGGTTATTGACCATCAGATTGATCTTGGCCTGGTCCCCCATCGTCCCCCCCTTGTCTTCCCGTGGCTTCTCGGCCAGGTCTGCCGCGCTCGTACAAAGTGGACTTTACAGATCGGCCGGGCTCGCGTCAGCCAGTCGAGCGAGCACACAGAGCAATCAGTTGCTCGACCCGCTCGGCCAGCTTGTCCCGGTGCAGTAAGCCGTCTCGCCAGGCCGCTTCAATTCCCTGATACCCGAAGCGCCCCCAGCAACGCTCCAGCGACCGCGGCATTAGTGTCCGCATCACCGCCTTCGTGAACGATCGCATCGATCCCCGCCGCATAGGAGGGTGCGTGCCGTAACGCCCAGAAGCCAGCCGCCAGCGTCTTCAGCGTGTAGGTCAGGCGTTTTCGCTCTCCCGGATTCAGCCCCTCATCCAGGTCGAAGGCCGCCAGCGGTTCTGTCTCCGTCAGGTTCAAGAACAGTTCGACGTCTGGATGGTAGCCGCGCACCGCCGCGGTCACGTCCTGGATCAACCGGGGAATGTCTTGCGCCCCCGTGAGCAAGGTACGGATCGCCAGGCAGACGGCCACACAGGAACCCTGACAGCGGGGGTCGGCGTGGGTGAGCTTGCAGACCTGTTCCGCATTGTTCCGGACGCGCTGCGGGTCGGAAAAGTCCCAGATGCCCAGGACGCTGGTACGCATCACGCCGCCATTGCTGGCCACCTCGCGGACGGTGGATTCCCAGTACGCCTCAGCAGCCTGCTGTGGCCGGCTCAGGAAATCCGGATGCTGAACGACAGCGGCAAACGTGCCGCCCATTGCATAGCCATCGGTGGTCGCCCAGTGATGCAGTCGCCTGGCGATGTCCAGCAAGTCAACGGTCCGACAGGCAAGCAAGCTGTCCAGGATGCAGAGCATCTGATCGGTGTCATCAGTCCAGTCGCCGGGTTGCCAGTGGACGGAGTGTGGCACGCGCAGTGATCTGCGCATAGGAGTGCAGCCCCTCCGGGTACGCGGTCTGCACGGCGGAGCGCGAAAGGAACTCCGCACCAAACCCGAGGGCATCGCCGACCGCCTGCCCGAACAGCACTCCTCGGATCCGATCCGCGATGGCCGCGTCCACGGCTGTTACCCCTTGACAATCCCCAGTTGCCGGCCGACCTCGCTGAAAGCCCGGAGCGCCTGATCGATCTGCTCCGGCACGTGCGCCGCCGACATCTGCAAACGGATCCGGGCCTGCCCTTGCGGCACCACCGGATAGCTGAAGCCGATCACGTAGATGCCGCGCTCCAGCAAGAGGTCCGCCATCCGGGAGGCCAGGCTGGCGTCGCCGAGCATCACCGGCAGGATCGGGTGCTCGCCCGGCTTGACGCTGAAGCCGGCCGACTCCAGGCCGGAGCGCATCTGCTTGGTGTTGGCGAAGAGGCGTTGCCGCAGCTCGCTGCTCTGGTCGATCAGCTCCAGGGCCTTGCGGGCCGCACTGACGATCGGCGGCGGCAGCGAGTTGGAGAAGAGGTAGGGTCGCGACCGCTGCCGCAGGAACTCGATCACGTCGGCCCGCGAGACGGTGAAGCCGCCCGCCGCGCCGCCGAGGGTCTTGCCCAGCGTGCTGGTGATGACGTCGACCCGCTGCAGCACTCCGAAGTGTTCCGGAGTGCCCCGGCCGGTCGGCCCCATGAAGCCGGTCGCGTGGCTGTCGTCCACCATCACGATCGCGTCGTAGCGATCCGCCAGATCGCAAATCTCCGGCAAGGGCGCCAGTGTGCCATCCATCGAGAAGACGCCATCGGTGGCGATCAGCCGCAATCGGCCGCTCTGCGAATCCTTCAGCCCCTGCTCCAGCTCGGCCAGGTCGCGGTGCCGGTAGCGGATACGCCGGGCCTTGCACAGCCGGATGCCGTCGATGATGCTGGCGTGGTTCAGCTCGTCCGAGAGGATCGTGTCCTCGTCGCCGAGGATGGTTTCAAACAGGCCGCCGTTGGCGTCCCAGCAGGAACTGTAGAGGATGGCGTCGTCCTTGCCGAAGAACCGGGCCAGGGTCTGCTCCAGCTCCTTGTGCAGGTCCTGGGTGCCGCAGATGAACCGTACCGACGCCAGGCCGTAGCCGTATTTCTTCAGACCCTCCTCGGCGGCGGCAATCAGGGCGGGATGATTGGCCAGGCCGAGATAGTTGTTGGCACAGAAATTGAGGACATCCCGATTGTTGACGTGGATCAGCGACCCTTGCGGGCCCTGGAGGCGCCGCTCGCGCTTGTACAGACCCCGCGCTTGCAGGTCTTCCAGCTGCGGACGCAGCACCTGAAGCAAATGACGATCACTCATGATTCACATCCAGTTGACTCAGGTGGTGATTGGAGAAGAAGAGTAGGATTAAGATGAAGATTAAGATTAGGAAGAGGATTAAGAGCAAGAGAAAGAGCAAGAGCATGACTCAACGCGACTTCTTAATCTTAATCTTTATCCTGCTCTTAATCCTCTTCCTAATCTTAATCTTCATCTTAATCCTACTCTTCTTCTCCAATCACCAATCACTATTCCGACACCCATTCGACCTTGAAGCGCACCTCGGTCTGGTCCTTGCTCCGTGGCGTCACCAGCAGATACCCCGTCTGCCGGCGCTCGTCCCAGTTGAAGACGTACGATCGCTCCGTCAGCTTGCTTGTCAGCTTCGGCTTCTTGCCGGCCGGGGCCCTGGGCAGGTGGACCTCGGCGAAGAGGAACGGCACCAGCGTCTTGTTGTTCTCCTCCTCGGCCGACGCCGTCAGCAGCCCGGCCAGCCGGCAGTTGGGCAGCACGTTCCCCTCGTACTTGCCGACCTGGACCTTGCCGTACTTCTGCTCCGGCAGACGCAGCACGATCGTGTTGCCGCGGACCTCGTGCTTGACGGCCGACAACGCCTTTTCCGGGTCGGGGTGCTGCGGCCGGGGCAGCCGGAGGGTCGGATCGCCCCAGAGGGTGAAGGCCCACGCCGAGCGCATGTTGACGCCGGTCAGCTTGGCCTTCTCGCCCAGGCGCTTCTCCTTCAGTTGCGAGTAACAGACCAGGAAATTCTTCGCCTGCCGCAGCGCTCCGCCCAGGCTCTGGTTGTCGTAGGCCATCGCATCGAAGAAGGCCACGGTAAAAGCGCCGCCGGTGCCGGAGTAGGTGCGCGTCGAGGAGCCAATGACCCCCATCGCGCCGCGCTGGAACAGCGGGCTGGCTTCCTCTTCCTTCAGGGCCAGGCAGCTTTGCAGGAAATACAGCGCTGGCGGCAGCGGTTCGGTCCAGGTCAGGAAGCCATAGTCGTCGATCAGGGTGCGGTAGTGGCCCTCCCACAGGAAGATGTCCTCGGTGGGCACCAGCTTGCGCACCTTCGCCTTGTCGGCCTCGGTGCCGAACAGGGCGGTGGTCCGGTAGCCGCCGTTGCGCAGCTCGTTGACCGTGTGCCGCGACAGGGTTTCCAGCAACGGCAACCCGCCGCCGGGGTTGCTGACCACGAGGGCGTTGCGTGGTTTGCCGTCGGCCGGCAGCAGTAACGGCCGGGCCAGCTGGAGCAGCACCATCGCCAGGTCCTGGTGAAACAGCCGGCCCGTCGCCAGCGTGAACGGCTCGTTACCTTTGGGCGTCAGCGGCTCCATTTCAATCTCGGCGTCCTTGCCGCCCTGGATCGGGTTGGGCCGGCGCTCGGTCGGGATGGCCTTTAGCCCGGCCAGCAGCAGCAAGCTCTCGGCCCGTCTGCTGTCCTTGCGGGCCAGGGCCTCGCGCACCACCTCGGCCGTGTCCGCGCCCTTGTCGTTGGTCAGCAGCAACTCGGCCCGTTTCTGGATCGCCAGCCACGGGGCCAGCAGCGACATCCGGCCCAGACCCTGGGCGCTGTCGCTGGGATTGCAGACCACCAGGGTCTGGATCGGTCCACTCTTCCGCAGGCGCTCCCGGCAGGCCCGCGAAACGGCGGCCTCGTCGATCAGCTCCTGAAGACGCACGGCTGATCGGGCCTGTGGCTCAACGGAGTTGGGGTTTTGCGAAGAAGCCAGCAAGGCCCGGCACATCGGTCGGGCGGAGCCGATGCCGACCAGCTCCGCCACGGTGTCGTCGCCCATCCAGCGGCGCAGTTCATCCGCGTCACCGCCCTTGCCCCTGGCGATGAACAGCGGCGCCCGCACCAGGCCCGCCAGCCAGGCCCCGTGCAGCAGCAGCCGGCGCGGCTCTGCCGGACAGACCACCACCCGCTCCGGGCGCGGGAACAGCTTGCGGCGCAGTTCCGCGGACTCGGCCGGCTTCCAGGCCAGCATCCTGTCCAGCGTGCGGCCCAGCCGTTCCTCCAATTCCGCCCGGGCATCGGTCTTGAAGCCGACGCCGAGGACCTCGCCCGGCCGATACGCCGCCAGAAACGCCTGATTGGGTTTGGCCGCGAAGGCGCTGTCCAGCAGCAGTACCGTCTGCGGATTGACGCCGGCGGCCAGCCAGCTGGAAAGCTGGATCAGCCCCTCGTCCAGCAAATCGCCCGCCACCACCACCGGCCGTACAGTCGCCGACGAGCCGCCGGGTTTATCCCGGCGGTCTTCCCGCCGGGATAAACCCGGCGGCTCGTCGGCGTGGACCGGGCGGACCGCGAACACCAGGATCAGCAACAGCACCCAGCGAGCCAGCTTCAGTTCACGGAACATCGTGTTCTCGTTTCTCCTCAAGGAAAGGATTGTCGTTCGACTGCCTCGATCCGCGGGGCGAGGCCTTGCCCATTGGCGATCTGGATGGCCAGTCCGGGCCGGGCGTTGGCCTCCAGCAGCAGCGGTCCCTGGTCGCGGTCCAGCACAATGTCCACGCCGAGATAACCCAGGCCAACCGCCCCGGCCACCCGGCAGGCCATTTGCAGCACCTCCGGCCAGTACGGCACCTCGAAACCGACCAGGCTCTCGCCCGTGTCGGGATGCTCATACGTCAGCCGATTGCACATCACTGCCTGTGACGTTCGCCCCGTCTCCAGGTCCACACCCGCACCGATGCCCCCCTGGTGCAGGTTGGCCCGGCCTCCCGACTGCTTGGTCGGCAGCCGGAGCATCGCCATCACCGGCACCTGGCGATACAGGATCACGCGAATGTCGCCGATGCCCTGGCAGCTGACCCGCTCGAAAGCCGGATGCAGCAAGACCCGCTGCTGGATCAGCGCCTCGTCGGGCCGTTCCCCCAGCGAATACAGTCCCGAAACAATGTCCGAGATCTGCTGCCTCAGATCGCCCAGGTACAGCGACTGCCCATTGTGCCGAAAAAATCGCTCGCCGTCACGGCCAATAACCACCAGGATGCCCCGGCCTCCGGAACCCCGGTCGGGTTTGATGACGAAGTCCTTCCGCCCTTGCAGCAGCACCGGCAAGCCCCGCAGGGCCGAATGACTGCTGACCGTCGCGTAAATCTCCGGCGTCGGCACGCCAATCGAGGCGCACAGGTCGTGCATCCGCCGTTTGCTGTCCACCATCGGAAAGGCGGCACGCGGATTGAGGTCGAGAATGCACTCGGCGTTGCGCTGGTTCATGCCCAGGATGCCCAGTTCGCGCAAACGCCGCCAGCGCCGCCACCAGCCAATCATGCGACCTTCTCCCTGGCGCGAATCGCCGTCGCTTCCGATTGTTTGACCGGCACCACAACCGAGTGCGGCACTTCCGCCGGGCGGATCAGGTCGCCGAAGCGATACAGCTCGGAGAGGCGATAGCCGGTGTAGCGACCCAGCAAGAGGAGCAGGGCCAGGACCACGCAGAGCGTCTCGGGATAGCGGAACAGGAACGACGACAGGAACGCCGGGCTCAGGCAGACGCTCACCGTCACCGCAACGATCAGCGTGCCCAGCAGAGTCCGGAACGACGACACCGAGCCGTCCTCGGCCTCGATGGTCCAGAAGCGCTCCACCAGGTGCGTGAGGATCACCAGGGGAAAGAGCGAAAAATAGTGGGTGGTGCCCAGGCCCAGCTGGCTGCTGACCGCGACCAGGCCCAGCAGCAGCATCACGATCAGGGTCAGCATGGCCGAGGCCCGCGGCACCTGGAGCAGATGAAAGCGGTCCAGCAGATGCCGCATGCCCCAGCCGACCAGGATCAGCATCACGAAGACTGGCAGGCCGACCGGAAGGGCCCGCAGGTCGAGGAACGCCAGGCCAATCAGGGCCGGGCTGAAGGTGCCGAAGGTGGGGACGCCGATCACGGCCCGGAACACCGTGACGATCAGGGCCGCCAGCGGCAGCAGCAGCAGGAAGCGCACCAGGTGCTGCTCGGCCGGCTTCAATCCGTGAAACGACAGCCGTTGCCACAGCTTCGGCCCGGCCGTGGCAGGAAGGTCCTCCTCCCTGGTGCGGCGCAGGTCCTGAACGGTGAAGCCGAACTGCACCGGCTCCCGGCTGCGCACCAGCGGCTCGTCGTCCAGCTGGAGGATCAGGTAATTCTTGGGCCAGTTCAGCGGCCCGTAGTGCTTGCCGATCGGGCACGCGGGCAACCAGGCATTATCGACGCAGGCCTCGACCCAGTGGTGCAGCCGGGGTTCCTTTTCAGAGGAGAGAATCAGGCCGCCGAGCACGCGGGCGGGGATGCGGCGATTGCGGCACAGGGCGGCCAGCAAGCGGCTCTTGGCGCCGCTGTCGCCGCTGCCGTCGCGGAGGCATTCGACCGCCGACTTGTCCCCCAGGAAGGGCTCGTTGTCCAGGTCGCGGACGTGATCGAAGAAGGCACGCACCAGGTCGGAGGGGCGCTCGGAGTTGGTTTCTTCCGCGATTCGCCGGGCCAGCTGGTGGATCTCCGGATCATCGCGTTCGATGCGGGACGTGGGTTGGAGGAAGGCCCCCGGCTGGGGTGGAGTGTCCTCAACCTCGGTGAGCCTTTCCATCTGCGCGGTCGGCCGGCGCATGCTCAGCAGGCAACGGCAAGTGACGCTGGCCCGGAACGGCAGGGCCCCGCCGACACCGGCACGCTGCCAGACCAGTTCATCGCCGGCCCCCTTGCCCCGGCCGGGCCGCGGCATCAGCTCCTTGCTCTGGTTGCCTTCGATCAGGATGTGCTGTTTGCGAAAATCCAGCGGCAGCGGCGTGCGCAGCGTGCTTTCGCCTGCCTGCAATTTGCCGGTGACCACCAGGGTGACCTTCCAGGCATTGCTGGTGCGCGGTCCGTCAAAGTCGTCGTCCAGCAGGGCGCGACGGGTCAGGGCGCTGGCTGCCGCCAGGAGGACGAGGACGACGGCGGCAGTGATAGTCCAGGCGGTGCGTGACATGATCCCTCATTGGCAAGACAGGAACGATCCCGGCTCGACTGCACCGAAACGTCATGCAGATAGTATAGCAGACGCGGCAGGAAAAAGAGACCCCAACCCACCGCCCTGGGATGGGTGCGATCCGAAAGCAGCCCCAGGGCTCACGCCCTGGTCTATTGACTGTCGCCCCTTCGGGGCTTTGTCTTCAGCCCCGAAGGGGCGACAGTCAATAGACCAGGGCGTGAGCCCTGGGTGGCCTCACATCAGCCCATGCTGTTTCTGGTGGTACGGCCCATCGAACACCTGCGTGGACTTGAAGCGCTCGTTGCGGCCATCGCCGGCGACGTCCTTGACCATGGCCGCCAGGCGGGCCTGCTCCTCGGCGCTGAGCTTCTTGAACGAGCGGGCCGTGGCCAGGTCCTGCTTCAGCACCTCCATCGAGTCGATGCCGACCACCAGGCTGGCAATGTCCTGGCTCAGCGAAAAGTGCCGGGCCTGATCGACCGTGCAGACCTTGTTGGCGATGAACGTGCCCTTGTGGTCGCTGCCGCCGCCCAGGCTCTTCATGCCGATGCACGCGATGCCGCGCTTGTTGGCCTCCGGCACCACCTGCTTGATGAAACTGCGATAGTGGTAATCGCACAGGTTGATCGGCATTTGCACCGTGTCCCAGGCGTGCTTGGGCAGCATCTTCAGATGGATGTGCGGCGACTTGTGGCCAGTGAAGCCGATGAAACGGACCTTGCCCTCCTTCTGGGCCTTCAGCGCCTCCGCCAGGGCGCCCTTTTCGATGATCCAGTCGGGATCGTTGTCGTAGTTGATCTCGTGGAACTGCCACAGGTCGAGAACGTCGGTCTGCAGCCGGCGCAGACTGTCTTCCAGGTGCTGCCGCGTCCCTTTGGCGTCGCGGGCGCAGTTCTTGGTCATGAGGAAGACCTTCTTGCGCTTGCCGTCCATGGCCAGGGCCTTGCCCATGATGGTCTCGCTGCCGCCGTCGTGGTAGTCCCAGGCGTTGTCGAAGAAGGTCAGCCCCTCGTCAATGGCGGCGTGCATGATCTTGATGGCCTCGCTCTCGTCCTTGACGCTGCCGACGTGCCAGCCTCCAAGGCACAGCATCGAGACGCGGACGCCGGTCTTGCCCAGGGGCGCGTCGGCAGCCCAGCCGACGCCTCCTCGGCAGAGTCGGCGGCCGTGGCCAGCCCGAGTGCGGCACTGCCGGCCAGGGTGGTGTGGAGGAAGTCGCGGCGAGTCGGTTGTGGATCGGTCATGGTTGTGCCCTCGTAAGAGAAACGGCGCGATAACGGCAATCGTGACCGGCGGGCCCTTGGCGGTCAAGGGAAATCCCGCAAGGCCCTCTGCGCGATCTGGGTCATACCTGAACAACCCGCTCGCCATTCTTTCCCAACGCTCTTAGGCGAGCGGCAGGAGAAAACCTACCCAAAGTAGCCATCACGCTCCGCGTGATGCAGGCTCATCACGCGGAGCGTGATGGCTACTTTGATCCTGCCGCTCGCCTTACCACTTCTTGCCCTTCCAATCCTTTTGCACCGGCGGGCCGCCGAAGCGCGGCTGGACGGGCTGCGGTGTGGCCTGTTCCCACCCGGGAACCAGGAAGACCCAGAAAGCCACGCAGCCGATCAGCGTCAGGATGTTGAGCGGGACGCCGGCCATGCCGCAAATCATGCCAATCCGGGAGTTGGATTCGCCTTCCCGGTCCATCGTGCCGGTGCGCATCCGGATCAGGTCGGCTCGGCCCATGACCCAGGCACAGATGCTCAGCACCAGGCCGATCGCCGCACAGAGCGGAAAGAAGATCAGCCCCATCATGCCCAGCGCCAGCACCAGGCCGCCCCGGTGCGGCTCGCAGTCGCGCCGGACCGGGTCGCGGCGGAAGCGCTCCTCGGTTTCCGTCCAATCCAGGCGCGACAGCCGGGCCCCGCAGACGTGGCAGCGCCGCATGTCGCGACGGACCTGGACGCCGCAGGAGGGACATTCCTTGTGGTCCGCGGGTTTGTCCTCCTGGGTCCGGTTTTCCACTGTTTTGCTTGCATCCGAGATGGGCGGGGGGAGCGAACTGTCCGGGTCAGAAGCCGTGAAGGCGGTCTGGCAAGAAACACAACGAACCTGGGTGCCCAGGAGCGTTTCGGGCAAGCTCAACTGGGCGGCACAACTGGGGCAGGCGATCTCGATAGACATGGCACCCCTGCAAAATCACCCGCGATAGTAGCCCCGCATCTCATCGTCGTTGATGAACACCAGGTTCAAGATGCCCAGCGTCACGTTGATCAGGTCCAGGTTGATGACGTTGATGATCTGCATGATGGCCGTTGCGGTGGGAGGCCCCTCCCACCGGCCGCTGGGACTGAGCAGCTGCGCTCCCTTGATGATGCACAGGATGCCGCAGACCAGGCTGAAATAGGTGCCCGGCCAGAACAGGCCGACACAGGTGCAAGCCAGGACCAGGGCGACCAGCACGGCAACGATGCCGCCGACCAGGGTCATGATGGCAACGGCCTGGGCTTTGCCCGGCGGCTGGGCCCGGCGCCGCCGCCGACTCCCCCGGCGGTCATCTTCCTCGTCCTTCTCGTCCTCGTCCTCGTCCTCGTCGTCGCGCCGCCGGGAGCGGCGTTTGAAGCGGTTGTCCTCGTCTTCCTCGCGATCCCGGCGCGACTTCCGCCGAGACGGTGGCTCCTCCTCGACCGGCTCCAGTTCGTCCAGTTCCGGCTCGTCGCCCCGGGTGCGATCAAGTCCGGGCCGACGAGCCGGCTCCAGGTCCTCGGTGGCGGTGAAGGTCTGCTCGCAGGCGGGACACTTGACCAGCTGACCGAGCAGGGTTTCGGGCACGCGCAGCGGACGCCGGCAGGTAGGACAGACAACCGTTTCGATCATGGCAGGACGTCCTGTTCGGTAACGGATTTCCCGGCCAGTGGTGGCCAGAGGCGTCCTCTCCCCCAGCGAGGGAGAGGACGGGTATCAGTTCAGCGACGCATGCTGCGCGTTACAGCACTGCGAACCTGGAACAGAATGATCAGATACCAGACGAACTCGCCCAGGGCAGCGAGAGACAGTAAACAGGTGAGGCCACAGGCCAGGATGATCGAACCTCCTGCTGCCTGGGCAGCCGCCTGGTTGGGAGGTCCACCCATCCCGCCGCCGCCAAAGCCGCCAAAAACGGCCGCACCCACGACCAGGAGGAGCAGACCATAAATCACCAGGAAGCCAACGATCGTCGAGACCGCAACGATCAGGAACGTAAAGATCTGCTTGGCCAGCCCCTGATTGCCCACCGCCTGGGAGATGCCGCGCAGCTCCAGACAAAAGCTGATGCCGCTCGTGGCCGCGGCCAGAAAACCGAGAACGGCGACGGCAATCAGCGCGTAAATCATTCCACCGAGTACTCTTCCTCCTCCCCCCATCATGAAGGCGCCTAAGGGGCCGCCGCCGCCGGCGAGGGCCGCACCGAAGAAGGCGAAGGAGAGGATGTCCTGCAGGACCGTGCAACCCAACCAGGCGGCCACGGAGATGAAGGTGATCAGAGCCAATCCCTTGACACTCACGCCACGCTTCTCCGGAGTGGACATCAGCATCAAGTGACCCACCAAGTTCAAACCCATCCAGGAGTAGGCAACCAGTTTGTTCACGATCAGCGAGAAATAATATCCCGCGCCAAGACTCACGCCGCCTGGTCCAAAGGTGGGTGCTGGGGGGAAGATCAAGCTCACCCCAATCCCGACAAAGATCCCACCGATCATCACAAAGAGGGAGATGATCACGAACGTTAAACCGGAGTTCGTCTTTGCCCAGTCGCCTCCCTTCCGCTTCGGACGATCCTCGTCCTCATCCTCGTCGTCTTCCTCATCCTCCTCGTCTTCGTCCTCCTCATCCCGCCCCCTGCGCCGGGCCGGACGATCATCATCGTCCTCGTCCTCCTCGTCGCGGCGTGACTTGCGGTGCGCGGGCCGCTCGTCCTCTTCGTCCTCGTCCTCATCCTCGTCCGGCGGCGGAGCCGGGCGTTTGCGCGGCGTCTCCTCGATGGCGCTCGATTTGGAGGGCGACTTGGAAGCCGACTTGGGGGGCGACTTGCTGGCCGCCTTCGGCGCCGGCTTCTCCTCTTCTTCCTCATCGTCGCCGGCCTTGGCCACAAAGATACTCTGGCATCCGGGGCATTTCACCTTCTTGCCGAGCATGGTTTCCGGCACACGCAGTTTGCGATCACAATCCGGGCAACTGATCACTTCAGGCATAAGTCCTCATTTGGTTCGCACCGCTGGGGGGGAAGGAACCCGTCCCTCCCCCAGATTAAAGACGAAGATCGCTCCGCATTCGACCGCCTGCGCCGGGTCGGCCCAGCGCCTGGTGAGGACAAACGTAGACTCACCATCCGGTTCGTTCGCCGGAGCGCGGGATTTCACCCCAACCAGAACCACCAGAGCGCATGGCAGAACGCGAACAGCAGTCCCAGCACAATCCCCAGGATGGCCCCGGTCCGTCCTGTCTCGGTGGGCTCCCGGCCAGCGGGGTCCATCACGCCCGAACGCATGGCCTCCAGGTCGTTGTGGGCCATGACCCAGGTCACAATCCCCAGCGGCACACTGAGGAAGGCACCCAGACCGCACACGCAGACCGACAAGCCGCCAACCACCAGGGCCACGTTGCCCATCGTGGAAATGGTTGAGCCGCGATGCGCCACACAGTCGCGTCGCGGCAGTCCGTTCGGCCCGGGGGTCAGGTCCGGAGGCACCTCCCGCTCAAACTCCAGAGAACAGAAGGGGCAAAACAGGTCCGTCCAGGCGACCGGCCGATGACAGCACGGACAGAGCGGCCGGCTCATCCGCCGTCTCGAACCACGGTCTGCCATCGGCGTCGGGTGCGGCAGCTGGTCGGCCCCGTGCGGCATGACGTCCTCGGTGGCGGTGAAGACGCCATTGCAACCCACGCAGCGCACCCGCCGCCCCAGCATGGCCTCGGCCATCTGCAGCCGGCAGCCGCACATCGGACAGGCCACCAGTTCAGGCATACCGCACCGCCTGCTCCGGGTCCCCCGCGGTCTGCCCGAAGGGGCTCCTCTTCCCGGGCTTCCTCCTGACACGTGTCTTCAGCTCTAGCGTACCCAATGCCATCCGCTTTGCCTACGCTGGCAGCTAAAGAAGTTATTAGAATTGAGTTTACCGTCTGCGCCGGCTGTCGCAAAGAGCGTAGAATGGGAAATTATTCCGCTCCCTTTTGGAGCAGGCGTGGAACAGGGCGGATGCGCCTGGCGTGCGGGTTGCAGCGGGTGAAGCATTTATGAAGGACAGGAGGCGGTCTCCCGGCCGGCGCGTGCAGCTGCACCGGGCCCTGTCGAAACTGGGGCTGGGCTCGCGCACCGAAGCCTGGGACTGGATTCGCGCCGGCCAGGTTGCGGTCGATGGCCGGGTCGTCACCGACCCGCTCACCTGGATCGACCTGGACCGGCAGCAGATCACCCGCCACGGCCAGGCCCCGCCCACCCGGCAGCACCTGACCCTGGCCCTGCACAAGCCCCGGGGCACGGTCACCACGCGCCGCGACGAACGGGGCCGGCCGACCGTCTACGATCTGCTCCCCGCCGATCTGCCCTGGGTCTTCCCGGCCGGCCGGCTCGACGCCGACTCGGAGGGTCTGCTGATCCTGACCAGCGACAGCGACCTGGCCGTCCGCCTGACCGACCCCCGCCATCACGTTCCCAGGACCTATCACGTCACCTTTGCCGGTGTGCCCACGGCCGAGACGCTGGAGCGGCTGCGCAGGGGCATCGATCTCCCCGACGGCCGGACGCTCCCGGCCGGAGTGCGGCTGCTGCGACAGTGGGAACAGGGGACACTCCTGGAAATGGTGCTGACCGAGGGCCGGAACCGGCAGGTCCGCCGCATGGCGGCCGCGGTGGGCCATCGCGTCCGGCGGCTGGTGCGCGTGGCGATCGGAGGGTACGAACTGGGGGACCTGGCGGCGGGACAGCACCGGGTGCTGGGGGAGAAAGAGAGGGAGCAACTGGTGGACGGCGGAAGTCCGCCGAGCCGCGCACGCAGCGCAGCGGAGTAAGCGGTCTGGCGGAGGACCGCTTACTCCGCTGCGCTGCGTGCGCGGCTCAGTTATTGGTTTTTCGGTGTCTTCAGCACCCAGCTGGTGTTCACGTCCTGCCCGGCCGCGAACCGGCTGATGCCGCCGACGCCCACCGCCATACGGGCCCCATCCGGCGACAGTGCCAGGCTGAAGAAGTTCCCCAGCGGCAGTTCCTCGGCCGTCAGCATCTTGCCGTCCGCCACGTTCCAGACGGCCAGCGCCCCCAGGTTCTTCGGCGCCTTGCCGGCGGCGATCAGCTGCTTGCCGTCCGGCGTGAAGCGGACGCCGTAGACCCAGCCGGGCATCGCGGTCGGGGTCGTTCTCTTCAGGCCGGGATTGACCAACTCACGGACGACCATACCGTCCGCCACGTTCCACAGGCGGATGGTCGTGTCGCTGCTGCCCGTGGCCAGTGTCTTGCCGTCGGGGCTGAGGGCCAGCGTGAAGATGCCGTCGCGATGGCCTTTCTCGAAGTCCTTTTCCTTGAAGCCCTTGAACTCGCGCACCATTGCCCCGGAAGTGGCGTCCCAGAGCTTGGCACTGTGGTCGAAGCTGCCCGAGAACAGTTGCTTGCCGTCCGCAGTCCAGGCCAGGCAGTAGATGGCGGCCGGCCCAGCGGGCTGCGGATGAACGTGAGCGGTGATCTCCTTCGCCACTTGCCCCTTGACCAGGTCGAAGAGACGGACCTTGCCATCGGTGCAGCCGGTGGCCAGCAGCTTGCCGTCGGGACTGAAGGCGACCGCATCGACCCGCCCGGGGTGCTGGAACGTGCGGATCGCCACCTCGCTGGCCGACTTCCACACCCGGGCCGTCTTGTCGGCGCTGACCGACCACAGCAGACTGCTATCCGGCGTGAAGATCGCTTCGACGACCGGGCCGTTGTGGCCGAAGGTCTGCTGCGGCCGGCCAAAGTCGGCCGGCACCGGCTGGCCCGCGGTGAAGACGACATTCCAGGTCTGAAGCGAGCTGTTTTCCAGACCCGCGGCCAGCACCTGGTTGTTGGGGCTGAACGCCAGGGTGCGGATCACCGCCGGCACCTTGAAGGTGGAGAGCAGCTTGCCGTCGGCCAGCGTGTAAATGCGGATGGTCTGATCGGCTCCCCCGGCAGCCGCGAGGACGTTGTTCTTGCTGACCGCGACAGCTCGCACGCTCCCTTCGGCCCCGGCGAGGTCGCGTTCCTTCTGACCATTGGCGGCATTCCAGACCTTGACGGTCTTGTCGTCGCAGGCGGTCAGCAGCCGGGCACCGTCAGCCGTCATGGCCAGGCTGCGCACCGGCGAGCCGACCGACACGCTGCGTGCCAGGGCCATCGTTTCGACGGCGAGGTTCTTGCCGGCGGCGGTGATGATGCTGGCATTGCCGGGGTGATAGGCGATGGCCTGGACGGGTCCGGCGTGCGGGAAGAACTGGAGCAGCTGGCCCGAGGCCAGTTCCCAGACCTGAGCCTGGTTATTGGCCGAGCCAGTGGCCAGGCGGAGCTTGTCGCCGCTGAACGCCAGGCTCGACACGGCGGCCGGACAGTTCAAGTCGTACGTCACCTTACCGTCCGCGACGCTCCAGACCTTGCCGGTCTTGCCGGCGGCAGCGGCGACCAGGGTGCCGTCCTTGCTCACGCCAAGGGCCGCGATCGGCTCGGCCAGCGGTCCCAGGGTGCGCAGGATCTTGCTCCCGTTCAGGTCCCACACCTTGACGGTCTTGTCGGCCCCGGCGCTGATCGCCTGAGTGCCGTTGGCGAGCCAGACCGCCCCGGTCACTCCGCCCGGGTGAGCGTTCAGAATGGCCGTGACGTTGTGATCGATCAAGTGGGCCTTCTTGTCCATCCCGGCCGCCAGGAGGGTGCGGTTGTCGCCCAGGAAGGACAGCGAGCGGACCGGAGCCGCCGCCTCCGCAAGGGTCTGGGCTTCCTTGCCGCTGACTGCGTCAAAGACGCGGATCAGTGTCGAGGTCCCTTTGGGAAACGAAGTGGCAAGACGATGCCCATTCGGACTGAGGGCCACCGCGGTCGCCGCGGCCGGCAAGGCGAAGACGATCGGCTTCTCTTCCTTGGGCGGCGTTGGCACGGTCCAGAGCTTGGCGGTCTTGTCACCAATCGAGGCGATGCGGGCACCATCGGCACTGACGCTCACTCCCGTGACAGGCCCATCGTGTGCGTTCAGGGCGAGCAGTTGCTTGCCATCGGCATTGTTCCAGAGGATGACCTTGCGATCATCGCTGCCGGAGATGATGCGGTCGCCCTTGGGGCTGAAGACGGCCTGCCGCACCGGGCCCGCATGGCTGCCGTGCCAGAGCAGGCTGGGCGTCCAGATGCGAGCGGACTTGTCGCTGCTGGCCGAGACAACCCGCTTGCCGTCGCCGAAGAAGGCCACGGCCGAGACAGGACCACCGTGGAGGAAGAACTCGCGGAGCTTCCCGTCGAGGTCGTAGAGGCGGACACGATTGTCCGCCCCCGCCACGGCCAGGCGCGTCCCATCCGGGCTGAGAGCGACGCCGCGAACCTCCGCGGGTGTGTGAATGGTCGCCGCCGTCTTGCCGTCGGCCAGGGTCCAGATCTTGACGCTCTTGTCCGCGCCGCCGCTGATCACACGGGCCCCATCCTTGCTCAGGCTCAACGCCGTCACGGCGGCGCGGTGGTCCAGCTTGGCCTTGCTCATTCCAGAGGCCAGGTCCCAGACCTGGATGGTCTTGTCGGCGCTGGCGGTGATTAGCTGGTCGCCCTTTACCGAGAAGAGCACCGCAGAGACCGGTCCAGTGTGCCCGAGGAACACCTTCACTTCCTTGCCCTTGGCGACGTCGAACAGGCGAACGGAGTTGTCGGCCAGGCCGACAGCCAGTTGCTTGCCATCGCGGCTGAAGGCGGTCCCCTGGGCGTTGGCGGGGAGATTGGCGAACTTCTTGACCTCCTTGCCGTCGGCGACGTTCCAGATGGTCACGGACTTGTCGGCAGCGCTGGCGGCGGCATTCGCGGCCGTGTCGCTGAAGGCCACGGTCAGCACGCCGGCCGGCAGGGTCGCCAGGATGCGGGGCTGGCCATTGGTGAGGTTCCAGATGCGCACCTGCTTGTCGTTGGCACCGGTCAGCAGGCTGTTGCCGCCGGGGCTGAGGACGGCGCTGGTGACGGCGTCGCCGTGGGCCAGGATGCGCGGGGCAGTGGCGGCTGCGGGCGCCTGCCACAGCTTGATGCTGCCATCCAGCGACGCGGACAGCAACTGCTGGCTGCCGGGATGGAAGGACAGGCTGACCACCGGCCCGGCGTGAGCGCCAATCAGGTCGGTCTGCTGGCCGTTCGTCTGGTTCCAGAAGCGGATCACCTCGTCATCGCCAGCCGAGGCGAGCAGCTTGCCGTCGGGGCTGAGTGCGACCGCGTTGACAGCGGCGGTGTGGCCAGCGAATTTCCGCTCCGGCTGTGCAGGAGCGGCCAGGTTCCAGCTCAGCACCTGCTTGTCCGCCCCGGCGGTGAAGATACGCTTGCCGTCCGGTGTCGCCGTCGCCGCGTGGATACTGTCGGGATGGGTTACTGTGCGGGTCGGGACGGGTGGCATGGCCCAGACTTTGAGCAGGCCGTCGGCTCCACCGGTCAGGAGCTGCGTCGAGGTCGGATTGAACGAAACCGCGGGGACCGCTCCGCCGTGGGCAATGGTCTGGCCAAGCAACTTGGCGTCCGCGGCATTGAACAGGGCGAGGCGGTGATCGGCAGTGCCGGCCGCCAGCAGGGTCCCGTTGGGCGAGAGCGCGACCGAGGCGACGGGGCCGGTCAGTCCCTGGCCGGTTCGCAGCGGTTGGCCATTGGCCAGGTTGGTGAAGCGGACCGTCTTGTCGGCACTGCCGGAGATGACCGTATTGCCGTCGGCCGAGAGTGTGACAGCGGTGATGCTCTCGCCGTGGCCAGCGGCGAGGGCCCGGGAGGCGACTGGCGGAACGGTCCAGGTTTTCAGGAAGCCATCGTCGCCGACGCTGTGGGCCTGGTTGCCGGCCGGGTTGACGACCACTCCGGTGGGCGTCCCGCTGTGAGCGCCGACGACCGCGACCGCCTGGCCGTTGGTCACGTTCCAGAAGCGCAGCGTTTTGTCGGCCCCGGTCGAGACCAGCAGCTGGCCATTGGGGCTGAAGGCCACGCTGCTGACCGCTCCGGCGTGGCCGGCGAGGTTGAACAGCTCCTTGCCGTCGGTGGTGCTGAACAGCTTGAGCGTTCCATCCCTGGCCCCGATTGCGGTCTTGGTTCCATCCGCGCTGACGGCGACGGCCTCGGCAGCGTCCTTGAAGGCCAGCTCCCGGAGATGCGTGCTGCTGGGGAAGTCCCAGACGCGAGCGGTGTTGTCGGCGCTGCCGGAGGCGATTTGCGTGCCATCGGGGCTGACGGCCACGCTCAGCACCAGGTCCCGATGCCCGGTCGGCCCTGCGTAGGTCTTGAGTTCCTTGCCCGTGGCCGCGTCCCAGACCTTGATGCTCTTGTCAAAGCTGCCGGTGACCACCGCCTTGCCATCGGCGCGAAGGCCACGCTGTAGACGGACTCGGTGTGCCCGCGGAGAGGAGCGATCGCCCCGGCCGGCTGATCCTGGGCGGGGAGCCAGGGAAACGCGAGGCAAGCGACCAGGAACAGGGGCAGCAGCCAGCGGAGGCGAGCAGGCAGGAATGGCAAACGAACAGGCATGGGAGTGAACCTCCGGTGCAGGTAGGTGGCGTGCAAGGGGGCGGTGGTAGTTTGGCAAGGACGAGGCCGGATGTCAACCGGATGGCGAAATTGCTGGCCTTGGCCAGGGCCGAACACCTGCTAAGCGCTTGTTAGTCTGCCTGCCTTGCCTGCCAACTCGATTGAGCGTGGCGGAGAGGCCAGAACGAGCCCCAGGTTGACGGACGAGTGCCACAGGACGTCATTTTGCTGCCTGCCCGCCACCTGCCAGGGTATTCGGGACCTGGTTGCCTGGCTCCTTCCGGCAGCTCCTGCCATTCCCGCCGCTACTGGCCACATTTCCTCATGGCCTTCCCACGCGGAGGGAAGTGAAAACCTCCTGCTCGCCTATCAAGTGGCGAGAAAAGCCGGCGCCCAGCGCAACCGCTCGCCGAACCCTTGTTCCAGGATCTTGCGAACCTCTGTTCGTTCTCTGCCCAGGCCATCAAACTCGCAGGCAACAAGCCGGTTCAACCCTCGCAGATAAGGCGAGTCCGCCAGAGCGCGGGCGCCATCGACAGTCAGGCGATTGTACGCGACGTTCAGCCAGCGCAGTCGATCGGCTTCCGGTGCCTTGGCCAGCCAGCAGGCGCCCTCGTCGCCGATCGTTGGCCGGCATTGAAAGGGCAGCGCTGGCCAGGCGTCTTCCGCGGGGTAACGGGAAACAGACAAATCATCTCCGGTGAGATCAAGCCGTCGGAGCGCCGGGAAGCCGCGGAGAATGGCTTGCAATCCACCAACGCCGATGGTCGAGGCGGAGAGATTCAGTCGCTCCAATCGCCGCAGAGGAGGCGAGGAAGCAAGCGCCGTCGCGGCCTCGGTGTTGATGGAGGGGTTGTTGGCCAGGTCCAGCCCCGTCAGACAGCCCAGGTCCGTCCTGCACGCCAGGAGGCGCATGCAAGCGCGGTCGAGAAACCCCGTTGCTCCGGTCCCCCAGCGCTCCCAGCGTCCTCGCAGGGCCAGCCAGCGCAACCGTGGCGACACGCCTCCCGAGAGCAATTCCTCCAGCCAGGTGACGTTGCCCTGCAAGCAGACTTCCAGTCCGCAAAGGGTCGGGCAGCGTTCAAACAGCTCCCAGTTCAAGGGGCCGCCATTCAGGACGACGGTGAGGGATGTTGGAAATCCGCGTTGAAACGCGACCCGAACACGCAGGGGCAAGAGCGCTCGCCACTGCCGGCCGTAAGTCTGGAGCAGGACTTGCTCTCGCGGGGACTCCGGCTCGGGATCGCCGAACGCGCCGGCCTGCCGGGCGCAGGCGACTTGCAGCCGGATAAACTCGGCCCGATCCGGCGCGTCGTGTTCATCGAGCCAGTCCGCCAGGACCAGGCGCGTTGTGTCGTCCTCCGGATGCTCGCGGATGGCGGCCAGGAATCCCTGGCCTTCCGGGCAATCGAGAACGTGGGGCTTGTCGGGCACCTGGGTGCGACTCCAGAATCAAGGGCCTGCAATCATCTCGCGATCAGAAAGGGATCGTCCCATCATCCTGAGGCCAATCCACCGCCGCAGGTTCGGCCGCAGTGGGTGGCGCCTGGGGCTGGTTGGCCCAGGAAGGCGGACCCCAGCGCAATCGGCTGCCAAATCGAGTCTGGAGGATTGCCCGCACTCTCCATGCTTCATCATTTCCTTCCTCTGCCACCAGAAGAGAAAGCTGATTGAGATGGGGAGAGTCGGCCAGTTGCCTGGCTGTCAGGGCATCGATCTGATTGTAGCTGACATTCAGATACGTGAGCCGGGCCGCGGCGGGGTTCCTGGCCAACCAAATGATTCCCGATGGTTCGACGTTCGCGATGGATTCCCAGCCCTCCTCATCCTGAGGCCGCCAGCCTCGTTCCCCGCTGATGTCCAGTTCACGCAATTGCGGCAGATGAGGAGAAAGGAGCAAAGCCTGCAGGCCCCTTGTCTCGATCTGGTTCGTCGGCAAGCTCAGGTGAACCAAGCGGCTCAAGTGAGGCGAGCGAGCCAGGGCCTCGGCCGCTTCCGCCGTCACCAGATTGCCATGCACTTCGAGCGATGACAAGGAAGCCAGATGCGGACAGCGAGCCAGGCAATCAGCGAATGCCTGGGTATTGCGAGCGTTCCTCCCAGTCCAAAAATCGATCTCGCCAAGGCGTGGATCTTCCAGGATCAGCGCTCGGAGCCTACCCAGTTCAGGACAGAGCAGGAGATGCTGGAGCCTGGCGACCTCATCCGTCTGGAGCCCGGTGAGCCCCAGGTACAGCCGGTGGATGGTTGGCACCTGGTTCAGGAGTTCCGGAATTTGCTCCCAGCCATCCAGGGTGAACTGGAGTGTGGCAGGGAAGCCGTGACGGAACTCCACGTCACAAAGCTCAAGCCCCGGGCACCATCTGGGACCATGCACCCAGAGAAGTTCCTCTTCTCGTCCTGATGGCGGACCTTGAAGCGGGACCACGAACTCGGGCCTTTCCCGTTCGCACTGCAGCCGGATGAACTCGGCCCGGAGCGGGTCGTCCTGTTCGTCAAGCCAGTCCGCGAGAACGAGGTAGCTGGTCCGATCGTCCGGGTTCTCCTGGATGGACGCCAGGAAACCACGGCCTTCGGGACAGTCCAGGGCTTCTCCCTTCTCGTCGAGGAGGTACTCGATCAAGTGGACGAATTGCTCCAGGGTCCAGAGAAGTGATCCTCTCGGCTGGGCTCCTCCCAGGCGATCCTGGAGAGCTGCACTTTCCCGACGGCAGACAGCAAGGATGGCGAGCAGTTCCTGCCAGTGCCGGCGAGAAAGCTGCTGAATTACAGATTCCGGCGGGGAAACCTGGGTGGGGTGAAATTCGTGGGTCAGCGGCAGAAAGTCTTCCCAGGTGACAGGCCGTGTCCCGACGTGCGCCAGCGGGACGTGACGCCGCAACGTTGCAGGCAATTGAGGCTCGCTGCCTGGATCGTTGATCCAGCGGTAGGCCACTCCGGCCCGGGCCATGAAGTCGGGGAGTTCCCAGTGCCGGTTATGCGTGGACAGTCCCCGAAGCAGCAGGAGCCCATCTCGCAGACCGGTCCAGCCGTGCTTCCAGACCAGGGCCTCGGTCAGATAAGCCGCGAGAATCGGGTCCTTGCTCCGCGTCCGGAGCAGCTCCGTGGTGTACGCAATAACTCCTTCCCAGTCCGGTGAAAGCGTGTCCTCGCCACGGCGCAGCCGGGTCAGGTTCTGGATCTCCTCGTCCGAGATCCCCTCGCCGAGCGGGAATGGGGCTAATGGCCGGAGCAAGCTCTCCAGATCGATCACGGGAGCCGGGTTCGTAAAAGTGGTCCCCATTAAAGGGCAATCTCCGCGAGGGCCGTCGCCAGCAGGTCGATTTCGTCAGTCGTGCTGAACGGCCCGGGACTGACGCGCACGGTGCCGTCCGGAAACGTCCCCAGCGCCGGTGTACGATACAGGGCGCAGTGCAACCCCGGACGGACGGCGAGATTGAACGCCTGGTCCAGGATGCCGCCAATCTCTGCAGCCGGGAGACTCTCGCTGCGGAGGCTCAGAGTCGCCACCCGGCGGCGGCGGTCGCGGTGGCCGAACGTCTGGTACGCGGGCATCTCGTCCAGCTTGCGCCACAAGCGCTCGATCAGGTCCATTTCGTGTTCGTGAATCTTGTGCATTCCCTGCTCCTGGACGAAGCGAATGCCGGCCACCAATCCCGCCACGCCCAGCACATTCGGCGTCCCTCCTTCCAGGGAGTACGGCAAGTCACACGGCTGCGTTTCGGTACTGCTGTCGCCGCCGGTGCCGCCCTCGCGCCACGGCTGGATGCGGGCCCGGGGGCCGGCGTAGAGGACGCCGGTGCCGGTCGGACCCAGCAGCGATTTGTGGCCGGGGAAGGCCAGCAGGTCCACGTACGCGCTCTGAATGTCGATGGGCACGACACCGGCGGTCTGGGCGGCATCGACCAGGAACAGCAGGTCATGCTCGCGGGCGATCCGGCCGACCTCGGCGATCGGCTGGATGGTGCCCAGCACGTTGCTGGCGTGGGTCAGGGCGATCAGCTGCGTTTCGCGGGTGATGGCCTTGCGGATGGCGTCGGGGTCGATGGTGCCGCCGCCGTCGCTGGGGATGCGCGTCAGGCTGATCCGGCCGGCCAGCTCCATCGCCCGCAACGGCCGGCTGACGCTGTTGTGTTCCAGGTCGGTGGTGATGACGTGATCGCCCTCGGTCAGCACGCCCTTGAAGGCCATGTTCAGGGCATCGGTGCAGTTGAGCGTGAAGACAAAGCGCTCGGGCTCCTTGCCGTGAAAGAGCTGGTTGAGCAGGTGCCGGGCGTCGTCGAGGATGCGCTCGCTGGCCAGGGCCATGCGGTGGCCGGCGCGTCCGGGGTTGGCCAGGCTGGTGCGGGCAAAGGCGTCCAGGGCCTGGTAGACCGCCTCCGGCTTGGGAAAGCTGGTGGCGGCGTTGTCGAGGTAAATCTCTTTGGTGTCAACACCTTGCGGCATCACTGCGTCCTCTGTGCTTCAGCGCTCAACACAAGCCCGAAGCGCCAGCGCCGGGATCAGTGGAACCCGGCGCTGGCGCTTCGGGCTTGTGGGTTGTGGGTGCTTGGGCCCGTCAGGGTTACTATAAGGGCCGGGCGTCTTCTCCGACAAGGCGGTGGAGTGAGGTGGCGGATAGTGAGCGGGCGGATGCGGGGTCGGAAAAACGCGGCAGCCCGCCGGGTCAGAACTCTTTCGGCCCGGCGGGCTGTTGCATCAGAATCTTACGGGAACCTGTTGAACCCTGCGGATCGGTAGGTGCTTCACAAGCGGTTCAGGGTGCTGCAGCCCAGGAGAGCGGGCTGGCTATCCCCGATCGTATTACCCGAAATCCACTCAGCGCAAAGGCTCCCCAAACTGAGTCGGTGGAGTGTCGATTGCTGCGCCTCCTTCGGTTGTTGCCGTCCTCAACCGACCCGGAAGGGTCGGATAGCCACTTCACATAGCGCTAACTTTACCCCCGCCGAGTGGGGGATGTCAAGCAAATACTGGAAACCTTTTCGAGATTTTTCACGTGGCAAACCCGCCGGCTCGGCAGGAGCCTCGCCCGCCCGGGTTCAGCCGAAATAGCGGTAGCGGAGGATGCACCACAGCGCGTTGAACAGGTCCTTGAAACCGATCTTCTTGCCCTCCTCGTAAGTGCGGCCGGCGTAGCTGATCGGCACCTCGTAAACGCGCCAGCTGGGGCCATCCTTCTTGCGGCGGGCGATCTTGGCGGTGATCTCGGGCTCGAAGCCGAAGCGGTTGGACTTCAGCGTGATGCCTTGCAGCACTTCGCGCCGGAAGACCTTGTAGCAGGTTTCCATGTCGGTCAGGTTCAGCCCGGTGAACATGTTGGACAGCAGCGTCAGCATCTTGTTGGCCACGCAGTGCCAGAAATACAGCACGCGGTGTCTCTCGCCGATGAAGCGCGAGCCATAGACGACGTCGGCCCGGTTCTCGATGATGGGCTGGAGCAAGCGCGGATACTCGGCGGGATCATACTCCAGGTCGGCGTCCTGGACCAGGATCACGTCGCCGCTGGCGTGCTTGAACCCCTCGCGCAGGGCTGCGCCCTTGCCCTGGTTGTACGGCTGAAAGAACAGCCGCAGGTTGGGATGCTCGCTCTCCAGCTCGTGGAGAATGACCCGGGTGCCGTCGGTGCTGCAGTCATCGACGACGATCAGCTCCTTGGGGATGGGCACTTCCTGCACCCGGCGGATCAGCTCGCGAATCCAGCGTTTCTCGTTGAAGACCGGAATGACCACCGAGAACTTGAACTCATCCGGGATGGGGTAGATGCCAAGCTGCCGGCAGGCCGGCTCACCCAGTAACTGGTGCAGCACTTCCAGACGTTCCTCCTCCGAGAGAGAACGGAGCCACTCCTTGAGGTCGCTTTCAGATTTCTCGAACGCTGGCATCGTCTCAGGTAGCATCTTTGGCGATCCCCTTCCGGTCTGGCTGGCGCGGTTTTCTTGCGACTGCTTCCTTGGTCCCGTCGCTTGCGCTCCGGGCTTGTGAACTTTCGGGCCCCTTCCGGATGCGTTTCTCCGCGGGAACGGGCGTTCGTTTGGCGCTCGCCGGGCAGGGGCGTGGTTGTCTCAGAGGAAACACCAGAGAATACAACCGATCAACCGCCCAGATCACTAACAGCACCTTCGCTGCCAACAGCGGGAAGGCATAGCGCTCGTAGTAACTGACGGCGACGTAGGGCGTCAAATAGAGCAGGTAAACGCCGATCACCATCCACTGGGCCCGGTGCAAACGCTGGCCGATGGCGGAAAACAGCAGCACCAGCATGGCCAGGAACGGCAGGGGGTGCGTCAAGCGACAGTACCACAGCGTCCAGGGCCGCCTGGCCTCGCCGGTCCGGTCCATCGGCACGTACCAGACCGTCGCCCCCAGGAAGCGGCAGGCCACCCGGTCGAGAAAGTCTTCCGGGTCGGTCCGCACCGCCTGCCAGAACTGCTCCTTCTTCCGGTCCAGAAACGCCATCTCCCCCAGGCGCTTGTATTCCTGGCGCTCCCGGCCTGCGCTGACCCAGGGGTGCGACCCGAACGTGCTGCCCTGGAGCAACCCATCCGGCTGAAGGCACTGCGACTGGTACAGTTCGTAGGCGGCATTGGACTTGACCGGCACCAGCCGGCCAAAGACCAGGTAGTTGCGGACGGTCCACGGCGCCAGCGCCAGGCCGAACACCAGCACGGTCACGGCCAGCGGCAGCCAGCGGCGCTGACGAACCCCCAGGGCCACCGACAGCACGCCCCAGACAAGGCCCACAATGGGGCTGACCAGGGCACAGAAGCCGCCGACCAGCCCCCAGCCCACGGCTGCCGGCCAGCGACGCAGCGGCTCCAGAAAGCAGAAGCCCGCGATCACCAGGTCCAGGGCCAGCATCACCAGCCAGGAATCATGGGTGAACTGGAACGCCGAGTGGAAATGACAGGTCAGCCCGGTGATAAAGACACAGGTCGCCAGAATGGCTCCCAGACGCCGATTGGTCTGTGCCGTCAGGGCCAGGACCAGCAAGCCCGTGCCGATCAGGGTGAGGACCTGCAAGAAGATCATCACCGTCATGACGGCGTCCATGCCTTCCGGGTCCGTGCCACACGCCCACTGCAAACCGGCCAGCAGCACCGGCAGGACTGGCGGCATCCATGCCGTTGGTCCTGTGCGCTCCTTGAAGGGGTTGGCAAAACCGTCCCCGGCGAGCAGGGCCCTGGCAATGCTGAGATACTCGGCCCCGAGGTGCTTGTTGTCGTTGGCGTTGACGTTCGCCTGGAATGGCGGGAACCGGGCGAAGTTGGCCCGGTTAGTAACCGCGAACGAGCAATTGACCCAGATGGAGCAGCCGGCAACGGCAACGGTGACCACGACCGCCGCCAGCAGCGGAAAGGGCCTGACCGGGACTGGTGGCTGGACGCTTGTTGGCTCACTCATGGGTGTCCTCGAACTCGCTGCTGCCCCCATTCCATAGTGCCCGAACCAGGGTAAGTGAGTCCAGTTTTTTTCTACGGCGGCAAACTTGACTGAAGAGACGCCTCCTACCGGGCCAGCCGGCAGGTCCCGGGACATCGGAACACTAATCTTCGCTAATCTTCACTAATCGAAGGCAGGAAACCCGCATTCCCATTAGTGAAGATTAGCGAAGATTAGTGTTCCGCCACTCGCTGCTGACCTGCTTCTCCTGCCGGGTCAACCGGCAAGGGGCCTTCTCCAGTCAAGTTTGCTGTCCTTGTTTTTTTCGTTCCCGCGCACCACTCGCGCAACAAACTCTACCTTCCAGTACACGCCAGGAGCGGAATTCTATCATACCGGTCGCAGCTTTTGTCCCGCCGCGGAGAGCAGCCGGTCTCCCCGGGATCGTCAGCGGATCGCTGTCGCCACGGGGAATCGATTCGCCCATCCTGGTCGTACTCGGCAAGGATCTCGGCTCCCAGCGTCGGCAGCTGCAGCCCCCCGGGTTGAGCGCGCAGCCGCTCCAGTTCCGCCTCCAGTCGCTCCGCCAGGCCAGCCGAAGCGCGAAAATGCGCTCCTGAATAACGGACCCAGCGAATGACGTCCCGCAAATCCCATTCTTCGGTCGGGATGTCCAGCTGGAGATAACATCGAGGTCGCAACGCATCCAGCCTTTGATTGGCCGCGCAGAACAGGCTGGCAGCCTGCAGCAAGGTAATGCGGCCCTGAATCAGACCCTGGCCCACACGGTCCCTCATGGAATAGCAGATCCGCATCTCGGCGTCCCGGCGGTCCAGGGCCTCCCGCTTCAGAGTGATCTCGTGATACCGGCTGAGCAGCACGGGCAATTCTGGCAGGTCCACGCCCAGCTGGACCAAGATGGAGGGGCACAGCAGCCACAACCCTCCAAGGAGAGCGACAAACAGTCCGAAAACAATGACAGTAGGGCCCTGGGAAGACATGGGATTCTCCCTGAGTGCGGAACGGTTGCGGATGTTGTGATTCACGGCAAGGATCGGAGGTCGGATGCCGTGGCTCTGGTTTCTGGGCGAACGGGGGCGGAGGTTTCAAAGGGTCGTGATTGGTGGTCCTCTCGGGAACTCGCAGCAGTCTCACCCCTATAGTGCCCGGACCAGGCTCGGGGAGTCCGCTTTTTTTCGCTTCCCTGCAAAAAAGTTCCTACCAATCAGTACCCGGGAGATTCCGAAACCTATCACGCGGTCGAATGTTTTTTTGACGTGAACCTCGATTCCCCTGGACTTGCCCAATGCGAACCCGGGCTCTCCGCTCACTCGGTGGCGGCGCGAACGGACTGCCTGCACTGGGGGCAGCGGATCTTCTTGCCAGCCAGTTCCGCTCGGGTCTTGAGTTTCTTGCCGCAAACGGAACAGAGGAAAGTAACCAGAGCTGGTTGCTGGCTGGCGGTTGTGTCTGGAGCCAGATGGTTCGCGGCCTCCGGTAGGGCGTTGCGGCGGCGCTGGACGCACAACCACACACACCAGGCGGCGGCAAGCCCCAGGCCAAACAGACCCGCCACGACCAACCAGACACGGGAACGCCGTGACGGAGATGCTGTGGGCTCAACAGAGGAATGATCCTGGTCCGCGGTCACGGACTGGATTCGTCCCCGCTCTTGAGAAAGCGGAGTCCCGGGCGCGGGCAACAGTTCCCAGAGTTGATCGGGCACTCCAGGAACAGACTTCCACTGAATCGCTTTGCCACCGGGCTCCAGATTCCCCTGTCCAATCCCGAGGACCATCTGGCTATGGCTCACACGCAGGCGGTAACTGTCCTCGTCCCGCTCGAAGGTCCAGTGCTGGTTCTTCAGTCTCACCTGGTCGTGCCACTGGATCGCCTGGACTCCGGGGTCGCGGTTGGCGCTGCCGATCTCCAGGACCAGCCCGTTGCTCTCGTTGCGCAGCCGGTAGACGTCGCCGGTCCGCAGCAACCTCCAGCGCTCGGTGAGCCCGGCCTGGTCGGGCGTTGGCCCCTGCACAATCCGCGCCCCGGGATTGGCCGCTCCCTCGGCGGGACAGAGACAACGTCCGCTGTTCTTGTTGACCAGCAGGCACACCAGACCGCCCCGCGGCTCAACCGGTTTGAGTGGCTCGGCCGGAAGTGCGCCGGCGGCAGCTTTTCCCGGGTCAACGGCTGGCATTTGCTGGAAGACAAGCAGGCGCGAACCGATCACTCCCAGACCACCGAGTAAACAGGCCAGGCAGGCCGCCGCCACGAGCCACCTTCGGGTGCTCATTCGAGGCCGGGGCAACAGTTTCTCCATTGGCGATGGCGGACTGGAAGGCAGCTGGGGGGCGGCAACCTCCGGTTGGCGCAGGTGTGCCAGGTAGCCTTCGAGCAGTGTGGCCACCTCCGCAGCGCTCTGAAAGCGATCCGCAGGATTCTTGGCCATCAGCCGGCCGATGAACGCTTCCAGCCAGGTGGGTACGTCTGAGTTCAGCGTGCGGATGGGTTTCGGGGCCTGGTTGCTGACCTGCAGCAGCACCGCGACCGCTGTCGAACCCCGGAAAGGCGGCACTCCGGTACAGCAGGCGTACAGGACACTGCCGAGGCTGAACAGGTCGGCGCGATGGTCGATCGGCTCGCCGCGGGCCTGCTCGGGGGCCATGTACTCAGGCGTGCCGGCCAGGACGCCATTCTGCGTCAAGCTGACGTCATCAACCATGGCGCCAGGCCGAAATCGGTGATCTTGACCCTGGCCAGACCATTCTCCAGCAGCAGATTGGCCGGCTTGACGTCGCGATGAATCAGCCCCTGGGCGTGGGCAGCCGCCAACCCCTGGGCCGTTTGCAGACCGATCCGAACGATTTCCACTCCCTCCAGAGGCCCGCAGCGATCGAGCCGGTTCTGCACCGATTCGCCGGCCACGTACTGCATCACCAGGTAAGGCAGACTGTCTGTCTCGTGAACGCCGTGAACCGCGACCACGTGGTCATGACAGACGGCGGCCGCGGCCTGGGCCTCGCGGGTGAAACGCCGGCGCGCGGTGGCACTGCCGGCCAGGGCGGGCGACAGCACCTTGATGGCCACCAGCCGGCAAAGGGCCGGCTCGTACGCCTTCAGCACCACGCCCATGCCGCCCTGACCGATCACTTCCTGGACCTCGTAACTCCCCAGCGTGCCCAGCAAATCCGGCCGGTCGGTCGGCTGCAGGAAGTACAGGTCGATCGGACCCAGCAGGCCCGGATGGTCCGGACACTTCGTTTCCCGCAGCCGTTCCAGGCACTGGACCAGGGTCCGGTCCATCGGCGCCACCGTGGGATCGCCGAGCTGCCGGCCCAGCTGCCGCAGTGCGTTCTCGCTTTCGCCGGTGCGTTCCAGGTGCTCCTGACAGATTGGACAGGATTGCAGATGCCGCTCAAAGCCTTCCTGCTCCTCCGGAGAAAGGGAATCACCCAGCAGGGCCTTCCAGCAGTCCAGTTGCGGGCACTCAAGCGGAATCGACATGAACGGTACTCCCAGATTGCTCAGGGCTCAAGGGCAGAGCGGACCAGTTCTTGGAGTCGGCCCAGGACGCGGTGCCGGGCCAGATAAACGGCTGTCAGGGTCAGACCGAGGTCGGCCGCCACCTGCTTGATGGGCGTCTCCTCGATGAAGGTTCGCCAGAACGCCTGCCAGGTGGCCTCGCTGAGGGTGGGGCGAAGCTGCTCGCAGGCCCAGGCAAACACGCGCCGCTGCCACTCCTTCTCCCACTCGGCTTCATCCCGGGGTGCCGGGACCTGTTCCAGGAAGCCGGCAGACGGGTTGATCTTGCCGTTCTCGGGGCTGTTCCTCCTGGCCCGCCGCCAGTTGGACAGCTTGTGACGAACGATCGTGAACAGGTAGTTGCGGAAGGCGCCCGGCGCGGATCGTAGTCCAGCTGGCCGATGGCCCCGGCCACGGCGCCGAGGACGTCCTGCAACAGGTCGGCGGCGTCAGCGTCTTGCAGTCCCTGCTTGCGCACGTAGCCATAGACCAGGGGCCCGTACAGAGTGACGAACTCCGACCAGGCGGCCCCATCAAGTGGGTCGCGCAACCGTACCAGTAAACTCGCACGGGTGGCAGGGATCTCGGCCATCGGTCCTCGTGCTGCAACGCATTCCACCCACCAGTACACACCAGTGGAGGCAATCTTTCATGCACCCAGGCCTTTTTTCTACGATAGCAAACGTGGCAGGACCGCCGTCACGAGCAAAAGTCTGAGCCGCGCACGCAGCGCAGCGGAGTAAGCGGTCCTGCGGGCGACCGGACCGCTTACTCCGCTGCGCTGCGTGCGCGGCTCGGCGGGCCCCGGCTGGACTTGACATCAGATCGGCAGGCAGGCTATTGGAAGGCGTGCCGATTCCCACGGAGGGGCCCTGCCATGATCAAGCGCCGCAGCCAGATCCTCTGTTGCCTGTTTTTCCTGTCGGACCTGGTCCTGACCACGCTGGCCTGGCTGGGGGCCTACTACGTCCGCTGCGAGACCGGCTGGCTGCCGCTGGAAACGGTGCCGCCCGAGTTCCATCTGTGTCTGCGGCAGCTGCCCCTGGTGTGTCTGCTGGCCGCGGTCGGCTACCGCTGGGTGGCCATGTACGAGGTCAACCGGCTGCGGCGCTTCCGCGATGACGTCGTGGCGGTCTTCCAGGGCACCCTGCTGCTCATGCTGCTGGTCATGGCGACGCTGTTCTTCCAGCACGACCCCTATGAATCGCGGTCGATTATCCTGCTGTTCGGCATGATGAACCTCCTCGGCGTGCTGACCGGCCGGCGCCTGGCCTGGACGCTGATTCGCTTTTTGCGCAGCCGGGGCTTCAACCAGAAGTTCTCGCTGATCGTCGGCACCGGCCGGGTGGCGCGCAAGACGGCACGGTCGCTGCGGCGCACCAGCTGGCTGGGGATCAAGAACGTCGGTTTCGTCGATGAACAGACCACCCAGCTGGCCGGCGACCTGGACGTGCTGGGCGGTTTCGCCGACCTGCCCGAGCTGATCCGGAAATACCACGTCGAGCACGTCTTCATCGCTCTGCCGCTGAACCGCTACGACGATGCCCGCAAGGTCTACGGCATCCTGTCGCAGCTGGTCATCGACGTCCGGCTGGTGGCTGACGTGCCCAACCTGGCCGGCCTGTCGCTGACCACCAGCTGGATGGATGGCCTGCCTCTGGTCGGGCTGCGCGAGAGCCCGCACTTCGGCCTCAACGTCGTGGTCAAGCGGATCATGGACGTGACCCTGTCGCTGCTCGCCCTGATCCTGCTGGCGCCGCTGCTGCTGCTGCTGGCTGTGATCGTCAAACTGTCCAGCCCGGGGCCGGTGCTGTATCGCCAGGAACGCTGCGGGCTCAACGGCAAATCCTTCCACATGCTCAAGTTCCGCAGCCTGCGCGTTGACGCCGAGTCCAAGACCGGTCCGGTCTGGGCACAGAAAAACGACAACCGCCGCACCTGGTTCGGGGCCTTTCTCGCGCAGCACCAGCCTCGATGAACTGCCGCAGCTGATCAACGTGCTGCTGGGTGACATGAGCCTGGTCGGACCTCGACCGGAACGGCCTGTCTTCGTCAAGCAATTCAGCAAGACCATCCCAAGCTACATGGCCCGCCACAGCGTCAAGGCCGGCATCACCGGCTGGGCCCAGGTCCACGGCTGGCGCGGCAATACCTCGCTCCGCAAGCGCATCCAGTACGACCTGTACTACATCACCCACTGGACCCCCTGGCTGGACCTGCGCATCATGTGGATGACCGTGTTCAAGGGCATGGTGAACCGCAATGCGTATTGAGCAACTGTTGCCAGGGTGCGTTTGTTCCTGGTAAAATGACTGAAGAGGGCGGTGCCGCCGGCATTCTCCAGGGCTTCCAGACCCTGGCCGAATTGAAGGATACAACAGTGAGGCTCCTGAGCTACAACATTCACAAGGGCGTCGGTGGCAGTGATCGCCGTTACGTACTGGATCGGGTCATTGACGTGATTGGGGAGGAGAACGCCGACCTGATCTGTCTTCAAGAGGTCGATTACAACGTCGCTCGTTCCGCGTTCCACGATCAACCGACCTTGATCAGCCGGGCCCTGAAGACCTCGGCCCACGTCTACCAGCTCAACGTGCCGCACCGCGAGGGCGGCTACGGCAACCTGCTGCTCTCCCGCTGGCCGATCCGCAAACACACTCACCTGTCGCTGCGTCTCAACCGCCGCAAGCCGCGCGGCGCCCAGCTGGCCGTGGTGGATTCTCCGGAGGGCGAACTGCACCTGGTCAACTGGCACCTCGGCCTGGCCGAGAAGGAGCGGCGCTGGCAGGCCGGCCATCTGCTCCAGCATCAGCTGTTCACTGAATCGGTGCATTTGCCGACGCTGATTGCCGGCGACTTCAACGACTGGCGCAACACCCTGGAAGAGCATACGTTCCAGTGCTTCCATTTCCAGCAGATCACCGCCCCGATCAAGGAGTTCCGCTCCTTCCCCGCCTTCTGGCCCCTGGCGTCGCTGGACAAGGTGTTTTATCGCGGACCGCTGCACGTCAAGGACGCTCGCATCGTCCGCACCAGGCTGGCCCGGCGTGCCTCCGATCACCTGCCGCTGGTGCTCGACTTCCACCTGCGTAAAGAAACCCACGGACATGGACATGGCCACGGATACGCGCACGGACACGGGCATCGCGGTTAATGACGCGGAATTGCACGCCACCCCGCGACCGCCCCTGGCTCCGGTGACCCTGACCGTGGCCGGCCAGGAATTGACCGTCTTTGTCGAGTCAGTGCCGCTGATCGCTCAGATGATCCTGGACATCCGCTCGGCCCAGCAGCGGGTCTGGCTGGAAACGTACATCTTTCACGACGACAGCGCCGGCCGGGCCGTGGCCGAGGCCCTCAAGGAACGAGCCCGTGCCGGAGTCGAGGTCCGCCTGATTTATGACGCCATCGGCAGCCAGGCCACGCCGCGGGCCCTGTTCGAGGAGATGCAGCAAGCAGGAGTGCAGGTCCACGAGTTCCACTCCCTGTGGGAGGCCCTGTGGCGTTTTTCCCTGCTGCGCATCCTCAATCGCCGCAACCACCGCAAACTGCTGGTGATCGACGATCGCATCGCCTATTTCGGCGGCATGAACGTCGTGGATGCCACCAGCCCCTTGGTTGTCGCGCAGGCCGAGCACCTGCCGCTCTCGGCCGGCTGGCGCGACGTTCACGTCCGGCTGGTCGGCCCCCAGCAAGGGGAGGTGGCCGAGAGCTTCGATCGCAGCTGGCGGCGGGCCCACGGGCACCTGGTCAAGTCGCGCCCAAAAGCGTATCGGCAGGGCCAGCTGGCCGACGAGGAGGAGAGCATCCAGTTCTTCGACAGCGGCCCCGGTCGGATTCGCAGCCGGGCCTACCGGCTGTTCAACCGGCTGATCCAGTCGGCCCGCCAGAAGCTGACCTTCTCGATGGCCTATTTCCTGCCGGTGGGCAGCGTGCTGCGCAACCTGCTCCGGGCCCGCAAGCGCGGCGTGCTGGTGCGCGTGATCGTGCCGGGGGTCAGCGACGTACCTCTGGTGCAGCGGGCGACCGAATGTCTTTACTCGCTGCTGCTGCGTCGCCGCTTCCACGTCTTCGAGCGGCAAGTATCGATGCTGCACAGCAAGGTCCTGATCGCCGATGACCAGTGGTCCCTCGTCGGTTCGTGCAATCTCGACGCCCGCAGCCTGTGGATCAACCTGGAGTTCCTGGCGGTGATCCACTCCCGGCCGCTGGCGAAAGTCCTCAACGAGATCCTGGCTTACGAGCTGGCCCGCAGCCGGCGCGTCACGCTCCGCAGCACCCGCCAAACCAGCTGGTGGCGGCGGCTGCTCAACCGCCTGGCGTGGACCTTCCGGTGGTGGTTGTGAATCTGGGCAATCCGTGCAGGCTGCCCGCAAATCTTGACTGACCGTTACAGTTCGCGCGACCGGCAAAATCGATTCAAGAAGAAAGGTTGCCCCAGCCGATACCAGGGAAGAAGAAGGGATCGGAGACATTCTCCGTTTCCCGGGCGGGGTCTGCGCGGAAAGGAGAACTTGCCAATGGTCCGGTCATTCCCTGTGAGGACCATGCTCACGGCGCTGGTCTGGACCGGCCTCACCTGGGGGCCGTCCTGGGGGCAGCCGGCTACCGGGTCGAACGGGCCAGGGCAGATCATCACGGTCCAGGAAAAGGGCCAGTCGGCCCTGAGGTGCCGGGTGCTCTGCTCCTGGGCGCTGCCCGATGGTGGACGAGCGCATCAGGTGCAGCACCTGGAGAGCCAGGAAATGCTGACCATTGTGGAAACCGGCCCGCGCAGCACCAACGCCAGTCCAGGCACCCCCTTCCAGGTCGTGGCCACCCGGATCTGGCACTGGGGCAAGAACAACACCCCGCCTCCCGGAGCGCCGCCGGCACCTCCGGGTGCGGCGGTCCTTGTCCAGCAGCCAGCCTCGGTGCCCGGACGAGGACAACAAGGGCAGCTCCTGGCCCGGCAGAACGGGAATCGGCCGGCCACTGCGTTCCCGGCGACCGGTCAGCGAGTCTGGCCGCGCGCCTATGACGATGAGCCCACGCAGCCGCCCGTCCAGGCCCAGCTCGCCGAGCCAGAGCCGACCGCTCCGCCCCAGCCAGCAGTTGGTGGTCCCGCCTTGAGGCGGGTTGAGGTCGAAAACCGCCTTCAGGCGGGACTACCAGCTCAAACTCCGGCCCGCCAGCCGGAGCCAACGCCTGCACGCCTGCGTCCAGGCACGCAGGATCCCGCGCCGGTCAAGACACCCATGATCCTTCAGCCGGTTCCCGGACCCGTTCTGCCGGCCGCAGTTGCCCAGAAGACGCCGACCCCAACGAGCAACCTGCCGAGGGCCGTGGTAACCCCGGTAAGCACGCCGGTCAGTTCCTCCCCCCCACCGTGGAAATGGGGAAGCCCGCGGTGGTTTGCGAATGCAAACCGCTGCCCTGCGCCAAGGTAACCCCGATCCTGGTCTCACCGCCCGGGCCGAAGCAAACGCCTCTGACGGCGCTGCTGCCTGCCTCGGAGAAGAAGCCGGGTGGGGTCAGCCAGCAAGGCCGTTCGCCCTACCTGGGCGTTGCCGTCGCCAACTCGACCGTGGCCAGCACTTCACAACCCAGCCCCCGTCCGCAATCGGCTTACGCGGCCGGGAACCTGCGAAGCGGTTGCGTCACCTGCACTCAGGGACCCACCGCAGTGCTGCCGAGGGCGATCGTGCGGGACATCCCGGTCAAGACGGAAACTCCCACCCTGGCCCGGGTGCCGGGTCCGAAATCCGAAACGAAATCCGGGTCGCCGTCTGCCGTTGCCAGCGGGACAACCACGCCCCCAGCGACGAACACCCAGACCAACCAGTTACCTCCAGTTCCAGCTCCGCGGGTGATCAACGTTCCGTCCACGACGCCGTCCACGGTGGCCCTGGCTGCCCAGACACCGCCGGCTGGCAAGTCCCCGTCGCAGGGCCCGGCGGCGACCAGTACGCCGGCGCCTCGGCTCATCCCGGCGCCTGCGCAGCCAACCTCTGTCGCGGCCAGCCAGACTGCGCCAGGGCCTCGGACCCGCTCCGCGGGTGCCCCCCAGCACCGGCCGCCAGCCCCCTGCGTCAGCAGGGGAACCCGCCGGTGCAGGAGGGTGCCGGCAGGCCGGCGGTCCGCAGCGATCAGACAACGGTCACGAATTGCTGTTCCCCGAGGCCCGATCTTCCACGGGCTGTGGTCCAGGTGTGCCCCTGTACGCTGGACCAGACCAGGCCGCTCCGCACGACCGGTACGCTCGCCGAGGTGTCCGGACCGCAGGGACCCGGTCCGAGAACGCTGCTTCCCAGTCGGACCTTGTGGAACACGCCCAGGAACACCCAGCCCCCGGCGGTGTCCGCAACCCAGACCAGGCGGCCGGCCAGGCGCGCATACCCGTTCGCGGGAGGCGTGACCGATACGGAGGATGCGTCCGTGCCGGCCAATCCCGCGCCGGTGGTGGTCAGCGCGGCTCCTCGGGCTGCCACAACAGCTCGGCCCCTGACGCCTGCCGTCCGCCCCCTGGCAAAGGCGGAGGCCAGCAAGCAGCCGGTCAAATCCAAGGCAGCTCAGCCCCTGCCCCAGGCCAGCAACTCCGTTGCCAGCCGGTCTCCGGTGAATGAGAATGCGGCACCCCGAGTGCTGATGCAATCGCCCGGACATCCGATTCCTCGGACAATTACTCCGGAGATGTTCAGCGGCGCCACCTGTGCTGCCACCCTGCCGCCTGTGCCGACGCCCCCGGCTGTGAGCACCACCAAACCGGCACCGCTCCCGGCTTCCGTGGGCCTGAACGCAGGCGTCCAGGCAGCCCGGCCAACCCCGAAAGTCATAACCGTGGTCCAGGCGCCTCCCGCCGCCAACCGAGCGACACCGGCACCGCAAGGGACAGCCACGGCAGCGATACCCCGGGCGGTGGTGGTTCCCTATGGGCAAGCGCCTTCCCGGGTCGTGGTGAACCTACCTGCTCCGAATGCGGTCAAGCCGGCAACCACGGCAGCGGCACCCCGGGCGGTTGTGACTCCCTACGGGCAAGCGCCTGCTCGGGTCGTGGTGACCCTGCCTGCTCCGGAGTCGGTCAAGCCGCCAGCCACGGCAGCGATACCGCGGGCGGTTGTGACTCCCTCCCAGCAGGTGGCATGGTCAGGAGACCAGGCCACAACTGCCCAGGTCGTGGTGACCCTGCCTGCTCCGGAGCCAGTCAAGCCAGCAGCCACGGCAGCGATACCCCGGGCGGTGGTGGCTCCCTCCCAGCAAGCGCCTGCCCAGGTCGTGGTTCGCCTGCCCGAGCCGGAGGCGGTCAAGCCGGCACCGAAACCGGACGCCGTTGCTCAGGCCCCCGTCATCGAGATCGAGACGGCGGCGATGCACACTCCTCCCGAATGGCTGCCGCGCGCCAGGGTGGTCGATCTGGTCGATCCGCAGGCCCAGGCGCAGGCCGCTCTGCCCCATGCCTCTGTGGCCGGCAACTCGGCAGCGCAACCTGCCACGACCCCGTCGGTCGCCATGGTGACTCCGCTGTTGCCGCAGGCAACCGTCCAGGCCGTCGCCCAGCTTCCTCGGGCTGTGGTGGCGGACGTGAGCGTCCCGGGCCCTGGGACTGGCCCCGCGCCAGCAACGAGCATCGCCGCGGCCACCCCGCCCGTGCCCGAAGCGCAGGCCGGCCGCGCAGGCGTGACCGGCGTTGGAGCGCACGCAGGCGTGCAGCCGGCACTTCCGATCGCCGAGGTGGCTCCTCCGCCTGTGGTCCTGACCACTCCCCTGGACAAGCTGCCTCGGGCCCTGGTTGAGGCGATGGTCATCCCGGTGCCTGCGGGGACGCCGACGCTCCCGGCGGCGCCCGAGCCCGTGGCGCAGGCAGCACCAGCGCCCAAACCGGAAGCTCCCAAAGCGGTCCTGCCGGCCGCGCCCGGCAAGAACGAGACAGCCAGCGCCAAAGCTCCAGCGAAGGAACAGCCCGTGGCCCCGGTCCTGCCACCCCGTTTGCCTCTGGCCGATCCCAGCAAGCCGGACCCGCTCAAGGACCTGGCCAGTTACGCCAAGCTGCGCGAGGGGACCCTGGTCAAACCCGAGCTGCCCAAGGAGACCCCGGCGGCTGCCGTTCCCGGAACAGCACCCGCCGCGACAACCGCCGCCCCCGGAACAGCACCTGCCGCGACAGCTGCCGCCCCCGGAACAGCACCCGCCGCGACAACCCAGCAGGTCAAGGCGACCGTGCCTGCCTCTGCGTGCCTGCACGCAGGCGTGCCGCTGCCGGGCCAGCCCAGCCCTGCGATGCCAGCCATGCTGCCGCCGCCCTCGGCTTTGCCCGAAGTCAGCGCCCCCGCGGGCCGGCAATCGGTCCTGGCGGCCCAGAGGGCGGCCCAGCAGACGAACCGGGAAATGCAGGCCGTGGCCCAGCAGGCCAGCCCGATGGTCCCGGGGGTCTCGATCAGCGCCGAGGAAGGCAATGGCTTCTCGCTGCCGCAGGGCGCTCGCACCCCGGTCGAAGCTCAGGCCAACGCCTTCGGGGCCGCTCAAGGCCAGCCGATCGCCTATCCGCCTTCTCCCCAGGTGCTGGCCGCTTCCCTTCGCCAGGCCCAGGCCACCGGCATGCCCCAGGCACCTCCAGGGATGGGCCAGCCCATGATGCCACCCTATGCGTATCGGCCCATGATGCCTCCGTATCCCGGTCAGCCGATGATGCCCCCGTACCCGGGTCAGCCGATGATGAGCCCGTACCCCGGTCAACCGATGATGCCTCCATACCCGGGTCAGCCGCCATACCCAGGCTACGCGGCGCCGATGGGCCCGGCTCCGATGATGCCTCCGACGGTCGGGATGGTGCCGTTCGGTGGTCCGGTGAACCCCATGGCGGGACCGATGCCGGGCCCCTATCCGATGAATCCCTGCGGACCGACAGGTCCGATTCCGTGCGGCTATGCCAATGCCTTTACCCACGCCGGCAATCCCAATCCGCTGCCCGTCGACATGGGCAAGGACCATCCGAACAACGACAATGCCTTCACGTCGTTCACCGGGGCCGTCCTGGCCACGCCTCCGGGCGGCGACTGGCAGCAGCCGGGCTGCCCGCCAATGGGCCCGCCGCCGTATGCGGGCCCGCCGCCCTACGCCGCTGCTGGGCCAGGCCCGGCACCTGCCTGGGCCTACCAGCCGGGCCCCTATGGCATGCCCGGTGCCATGGCCGCTCGCCCGCCGCTGGGGCCGGGCGGAGATCCGAACGTGATGCAGACCGGCAGCCGGCAGCCGGCGCCCGGTGGGCCGTTGTGGCACGGGCGGGAGACCGTGCCACAACGGAGCCCGGTGCCGATGCCGGCCGAGGAGGTGAGCTTGCCCGAGCTGATGGCGGTGCTGGGCGATTCGCTCTATCCGTCCCAGCGGGAGTGGGCCGCGGATCGGCTGACTCATTACGATTGGAAAGTGATGCCGCAGATCGTGGAAGCCCTGCTGATGGCAGCCCAGGATGACCCGGCCGCGACGGTGCGAGCGGCCAGCATCCGCTCCCTGGTCCAGCTCAAGGCCGGCACCAAACAGGTGGCCGAGGCCCTGCTGAAGATGAAGACCGAGGACAAGGACCCGCAGGTCCGCCAGGAAGCGGTCAAGGCCCTCGCCGTCTTCGCCCCCGGCTCGGCCACGGCCAGCGACATGGCCGGCAAGACCGCGGCCAAGAAGTGAGCAGGCGATCTTTCGACCCCTGCCGGCTTGCCCGGCAGGTGAAGCAGGTCAGCGGCTAGAAAAAAACGGTAAGAAAAACATTGGTGCGCCTTCTTTTCTAGCCTTTGACCTGCTTCACCTGCCGGGCAAGCCGGCAGGGGTCGTTGTTCTTCGCTCGGTGTAGTTTTCTTCCTGTTGCAACTCGGCCCCCTGTTGCCTACAATCCGCCGACCCGGTTTTCCTCGGGCAGGAAGACCGTTTCGGAAACAGGGAGGTTTGGGCACCCTCATGGACGATCCGATCCCGGCCAACCGGACAGCATTCGTTCGGCGACTGCTGCTCATGCTGGTAGCGACCGTCTGCCGGTTTCCCCGGTCGGTCCTGCTGCTATCGCTGCTCCTGTGCGGCCTGTCTATTTACGCGGCCTGCACCCGGCTGGAGTATCACACCCAGCGCAACGACCTGATCAGCGCCCGCAAGGATTATCAGCAGCGCTGGCAGAAGTACCTGGCCGAGTTCGGGGACGACGACGACATGGTCGTGGTCGTCCGCGGCCAGGACCCCAAACAGATCGAGCAGGCCCTGGAGGCGGTCGCCGGCCGGGTTCGCGCTTGCCCGGAACTGTTCGATCGGCTGTTCTACAAGGTCGATCTGCGCCATCTGCACAATCGGGCCCTGCTGTATCTGCCGCTCGAACAGATTGAATCGATCCGCGGCAACCTGCGGAATATGGCGATCCTGCTCGACGTTGGTCCGCTGGCGTGGAAGACCCTTAGCCTGCAAGGGCTGCTGGTGGAGGCCCACGCCCGGCTGCTGCGGCTGAGCGGCCCGCTGGGAGCGTCCGACGAGCAGTTCTTTACCCAGTTCGCGGCAGTCACCCAGTCGGCGGCCGCGATGGTCCGCGATCCCGGCCAGTACCGCAATCCCTGGAGCAGCTTGCTGAGCACCCAACCGGAGCAGAAGGACCAGCTGGCCGAGCCGCAGTATTTCTTCTGCGGCGACGGCACCCTCGCCTTTCTGACGTGCAGGCCGGTCAAGGAAAAGGGCTCGTTCACCTCCTGCCTCAAGAGCGTCGCGGTGCTGCGCTGCATCCTCAAGACGGTGCAGTCTCGCTTCCCCGGCATCGATCTGGGACTGACCGGCCTGCCGGTGCTGGAAACCGACGAGATGGCCGCCGCCCAGAACGACACCGCGACGGCGTCCTGGCTGGCCATCGGCGGCGTCACCCTGCTGTTTTTCCTGGTCTACCGCGGCCTGCGCTATCCGCTCCTGACCGTGGTGACGCTGCTGACCGGCACTGGATGGGCTATTGGCTGGACCACGCTCACGGTGGGTCACTTGAACATCCTCTCCGCCACTTTTGCCATCATGCTGATCGGCATGGGCGACTACGGTGTCCTCTGGGTGATGCGCTACGACCAGGCCCGCCGTCAGGGGATGACGGTGCGCGAGGCCCTGCTGCACACGACGGAACACGTCGCCATCGGCAATCTAACGGCCGCCTCGACGCTGGCGCTGGCCTTCTTCGCCGCCATCCTGGCCGACTTCAAGGCAGTGGCCGAGCTGGGCTGGATCGCCGGCTGTGGAGTCATCCTCTGTGCGTTCGCCTGCTTCACGGTTTTGCCGGCCATCCTGATGCTGTTTGACAGGCGCAGTATGAACGCGGACCGTAGGACGGATTTGCAATCCTGTCCCTCTTCGCAGGACGGATCAGCAAATCCGTCCTACGGTCCAGGCGACACCTGGCTCCCCGCCGTTGGCCGGCAGCCCGTGTTCGTTCTAACTCTCGGCGCCTTGGGAGTCTTAATGCTAGGTGTCTGTGCGCTGCGTGTCACCTACGACCACAACCTGCTGCATCTGCAAGCGCAGAACCTGGACTCGGTCCGCTGGGAGATGATTCTGTTCGAGCACACGGCCGGCGCCAGTTGGCACACGGTGAGCATCACCGACACCCCGGAGCAAGCGCTGGCCCTGAAGGCCCGCTTCGAGGAGTTGCCGGAAGTCAGCCGGGTGGTCGAGGTGGCCTCGCTGCTGCCCACCAACCAGACCGCCAAGCTGGCCGTGCTGGCCGACGTCCAGAATCGGCTTAAGCGCTTGCCGCCACGCGGTCAGACCATCCCCCATTTGCGACCAAGCAGTCAGGGGACCGCTCGCCTGGCCGACGTGGTTGCCCAGCAAGTGCAATCTGTCCTGCCCACAATCCAGGACGGACCCAGCCGGGCCCTCCTGGGCCGGCTGGTGAAGAACCTGAAAGAGGTGCAGAAGCAGATTGGTCTGGCGCCTTCGCCGGCCGTCGCAGACCTGCGCTTGCAGGAGTTCGACCAGCGCCTGACCGGCGACCTGGCCGAGGACCTGTATCGGCTCAAGGACGTCAGCACGCCGCAGCCGATCACCCTGAACGATTTCCCGAAGCCCTTGCGGGAACGGCAGATCGGCCAGAGCGGTAAATGGCTGCTGCGCGTCTTTGCCCGGGACTGCCTGTGGGACTTCGAGCCGCTGGAGCATTTTGCTCAGAAGGTCCGCACCATCGATCCGGAGGCGACGGGCAAGCCGTTCGGCACGGTGGAAGGCCTGAAGGCGATGAAGAACGGCCTGGAGCGTGCGGGCCTGTATGCCTTCCTGGTGATCGCCCTGGTGCTGTTCCTCGATTTTCGCAAGCTGACGCACACACTGATCGCCCTGGCCCCGCTGATCCTGGGCGTGCTGCTGACGCTTGGTATCATGGGTCTGGTCGGCATGCCGCTCAACCCGGCCAACATGATCGCCTTCCCGCTGATCCTGGGCGTCGGCGTGGACAACGGCGTTCACATCCTGCACGACTACCTGATTCGCCGCCGCGAGGGCCGGACGGCAATCAGCCACGCCATCGGCCGGGGCGTCCTGGTCAAGGCGATGACGACGATGATCGGCTTCGGCACGCTGATGATCTCCACCGAGCGCGGCCTGGCCGGCCTGGGCTTTATCCTGACGGTCGGCGTTGGGTGTTCGATGGTCAGCGCCATTGTGCTGCTGCCGGCGTTCCTGCACCTGCTGGGCCGGCCCGCGAAGCCGCAGGCGGAAGCAGCGGAGACATCAGCTCCGGTTTACCGGGCTGCGGCGTGACGTTCTAACGATCGCAGCCAAAACGGAGAAGGGCGGGGCAGTGGATCATCCGTTGCCCCGCCCTTCTCCGTTTTGGCTGCCGTTGTTTACCAGCTTTTCCTGTCCTCTCTCTGTACGTCCACCCCCTTCCCTCCCAGATTGACGCCATCCCTGCTACCTGTGCGGACTATGCCGGATGTGACGGAATACGGAATCTCTCACAATCGATCTCCCCGGCGCTTCAGTCACAACCCACCCCTTCGCCGGTCGATTGTAAGACACGGCGGAATTGGGCGCTTCTCGGAGTCTGACCGGTCATACCAATTTGTGGGAGGGATGACATGTTTCGAGCAGTGCCGATCTTGCTGCTCGGACTGTTGCTGACGAAGTCCCTCTTCGCCCAGGGACCAACGCTTCCGGAACCAGTCGCCACTGCTTCCCTCGACGACCAACTTGACCCAACTCCCCAGACCGCTCCGCTCACCGAAACACCGGCCGCCAATCGCGAGGATGGCAGCGTGCCTCCGGAAGTCCCCTGGCAAACTGCCTGGGGTCTGGTCGGGCTCCGCTTCATTCCCGACGGCGTCAGGATGGCGCCCAATGGATTGAGATACCATCCGAACTTCAGCCTGGACGTGAGTCTCAACTGGTGGTTCTGGCGGAGCGAACGCATTTACCTCTTTTGCGACGCCCGCTTGTGGGGTGAGACGGGGGAATACGGCGTGACCAACGGCCGGGATGGTTTCCTGGGGACCAGCAAGCGCGAGTTCGACGTGTCCGCCGGCGTGGCGTGGAACTATGCCGGGTCCTGGGAAGCGCGGGTCGGCGGCTACTCGTACAGCAACCTCAATCGCGGGCTCAACCAGGTGACTCCCACCAACTTCGACGATGGCTGCTGGCTGGAAAACCGCTACTACCTCTCGCCGGAGTATTCCCGGCTGGGCCAGACCGGCTTTGACATTGCCAGGGCCACTTATTTGAGCGTTGGCTACTACGTGAGCAAGAACCTGGTCGGCAACGATGGCAAGTCGTTCAAACCGGGGCCAATGCTCGGCGGCTACTTGACCTGGGACCTGTGGGACTGGCCCTCTTACCTCTTCGGCGACTTCTCGTACGTGGCCGACCGCTCCTGGCATCCCAAGCTGCTGTACTACGACCTGGGCCTGGCTGTCCGACCGTTCCGTGCCCTCCGCCAGTGGGAGTTTCGGCTTGCGCGGAGAACACCGCGGATTTCCAGGTGGGCAACGTCTTGAGTCTGTGGTACGCATCGTTACGCTTCATTTTCTGAGGTCGGCCTATTCCGCTCCCAACTTTGGTTCGATGCCCAGTGCGCGGAGCTGCGCTAACAACCGTTCTTTCTGCTGACGTTCCTGATCGGCCTGCTCCTCCGCTCGCCGAGCTTGTTCTTGGGCCAGCCGAGCTTGTTCCTCCGCCCCCCGAGTCTGCTCCTCTGCCCGCCGAGCTTGTTCTTGGGCCAGCCGGGTCTGTTCCTGGGCCAGAAGGAGTTCCCGGCGCGCCTCCTGTAATTGCCGCAGCAGGTCCGCCGGCAGCGGCAGCAATTCGCCCTTGTACCAGTAGCGCACCCAACCGTCGAGCAAGCCAACTTCCAGATCCAACTCGGGAATGGGATAACGGTCGTTCTCGTTCGCTGTCACGGTGCGATATTTCCTGCCAGTATGGCGGAACAGTGTCAGCTCCTGGTTGTCTGGATAAAAGAGCAGGTAGTACGGGACCTTCAGCTCACGTTCGTACTTGGTGAAGCTATCCTCATAGTCCTTGCGTTTGTTCCCCTGGGAGACGTACTCCATCACCCAGAAGGGGCCGACCGGCAGCAAAGGCACGTTGTAACTCGAGACCGCCTTCAGTTTTTCCTTGTGAACGGCGACCATGTTGTCTGGCACGACCTGGCGAATTCGCTTGGGCCGACCGTACGGATATTGCACCAGCATCTCGTTGAAGACCTGCATCTCGGGTCTCTGGGCGCTGACCAGGTCGAGGCTGGCCACGGTAACCTTACGCTGGTACGCCTGCGGTGCCGCTTCCATGAAATGCTCCGGATGCTCGGTGCGCAGAAAACGCAAGTACTCCTGAGCGGCGTTCTCGTACTCCAGATGGAGCAGGGCTCGGGGTTTTTCCGTGGCCACGTCAGCTACCTTCTTGGGCGAGGGGCGAAACTCCTGAACACCCTTTGCGACACCCGACAGTCTAACCATCAAGCCAGCGACCCAGCAAGGCAGGAAGGAAAGACGCCTTGACCGGTCAGAGATCCGCGTGTTACCATTTAACTAACTGACCGGTAAGTTAGTTATCATGAGGTAGCAGCTGATGGCAGATTCGGAGACAGCCCGCTGGCGGCGGCGGAAGGAAGCACGGCCGGCCGAGATCCTGGAGGCGGCCCTGGCCTGCTTCCAGGAGCGCGGCTTCGCCCGAACGCGCCTCGAAGACGTGGCGGCCCGGGCCGGGGTGACCAAGGGGACGATCTACCTCTATTTCCCCAGCAAGGAGGAGCTGTTCAAAGCCCTGGTGCGCGGCCAGCTGCTGCCCAACCTGGAGCGTCTGGAAGCCGCCCTGAGCGAACCCGGCCCGGCGGCCGCTCTTCTGGAGCGGCTGTGCAACGTCTGGGCCGAGGACGTGGTGCCTTCGCCGGTCAGCGTCGTGCCCAAGCTGGTCATCGCTGAGGCAGGCAATTTCCCGGAACTGGCGCGCTTCTACCTGGAGACGGTGGTGCATCGCGGCCTTCGCCTGATCGCCTCCGTGCTGCACCGAGGCATCGCAAGCGGCGAGTTTCGCCCGGTGGACGTGGACCACGTGGTTTACTGCGTCATCGGTCCGCTGCTTCTCTCGGTCCTCTGGAAGCATTCGCTGGGGCCCCACGACGATCGGCCGCTCGACGTCCAGGCCGTCTGCCGGGCACACCTCGACCTGCTTCTGCACGGGTTGCAGGCGCCCGCAAAGCAAAGGAGCCGGCCATGAATGAACCCAGAACGCCGGGCCCGCCAGTCGCTCGGCGGCGCTGGCGCTGGCTTCTGGTCGCTGTCGTGGTCGTGGCCCTGCTGGGCGGTGCCGGGTGGTATCTGGCCGCCCAGGACGGCGAGGTGCAGGAGTTGCTGCTCCTCCAGGGGAACGTTGACGTTCGCCAGGTCAACCTGGCTTTCAAGGTCGCGGGGCGAATCGAGACACTTGCGGTGGACGAGGGCGATTCCGTCAAGGCCGGCCAGGTGCTGGCCACGCTGGACAAGCGCTATTTCCAGGACGACCTGCGTCTGGTGCAGGCCCGGCGCGACAACGCGGCTGCCACACTGGCCCGGCTGGAGCACGGCTCCCGGCCCGAGGAGATCGTCCAGGCCCGGGCGCAGCTGAAGCAGCAGCAGGCGAACCTGGCACTGGCCCGCTCCAATCTGAAGCGAGCCGAGGAGCTGGCTCCACAGGGCGGCATCAGCAAGGAGGAACTCGACCTGCGGCGGGAAACGGTCAAGGTTGCCGAGGCGAACGTGACCTACGCCGAGCAGCGGCTGCGCCTGGCCGAGATCGGGCCGCGCCAGGAAGACATCGACGCGGCCCGGGCCCAGCTTGCCGAGCAGCGGGTCGCGGTGATTCAGTCGGAGCGCAACCTGGCTGACAGCGACCTGATCGCTCCGAATCACGGCGTCATCCTCACCCGGGCCCGCGAGAAAGGGGCGATCGTGCAGGCCGGCGAGACCATCCTGACCCTCACCCTGGATACGCCGGTGTGGGTGCGGACCTACGTCAATGAGCGCGACCTGGGGCTGATCCGGCCCGACATGCCGGCCACGGTGATCACGGACACCGCCCCGGACCGACCCTATGCCGGACACATCGGCTTCATCTCACCGACCGCGGAGTTCACACCCAAGACGGTTGAGACCCGTCAGCTGCGTACCGATCTGGTCTACCGCCTCCGCGTGGTCGTGGACAACCCCGACGGCGGCCTGCGCCAGGGCATGCCCGTGACCGTGCGCTTGCCGCTGTCCCGGCTGCGTCCCCGAACGTTCCTGGAGCGCGTGCGCCACGCCCTGCCGTTCCTGGGCGACGATTCGGGAGGAGGGTGAGCCGTGGCGGGCGAAGCCTTGATCGTGGTGGACGGGGTCAGTAAGCGGTTCGGCCGGGCCGGCAAGCCCGCGATCGAGAACGTCACTGTCCGCATCGGACCCGGGCGCGTCACCGGCCTGGTTGGTCCTGACGGGGCCGGCAAGACCACCTTGCTCCGCCTCTGCGCGGGTCTGCTGCTGCCGAGCGATGGCCGACTGACCGTCTGCGGCGCCGACACCCGCACGGAACTGCACGCGATCCGGCTGCAGGTGAGTTACATGCCCCAGCGCTTCGGGCTGTACGAGGACCTTTCGGTACAGCAGAACCTGGACCTGTACGCCGATCTGCGCGACGTGACCGGGGAGGACCGGGAACACGCCTTCGAGCGTCTGCTGGCCTTTACCGATCTGAAGCGCTTCACGCGCCGGCTGGCCGGGAAGCTGTCCGGCGGCATGAAGCAAAAGCTCGGCCTGGCCTGCGCTCTCCTGCGCCGGCCCCGGCTGCTGCTGCTGGACGAACCCTCCGTCGGGGTCGATCCGATCTCGCGCCGTGAGTTGTGGAAGATGGTCTACGAGCTGGTGGAGGAGGGGATCGGGGTCGTCTGGAGCACGGCGTACCTGGACGAGGCGGAGCGCTGTGCCGAGGTGCTGCTGCTCAACGAGGGGCAGGTGCTGTACTCGGGGCCGCCGAAGGAACTGACGGCGCGGGTGGCCGGGCGCAGCTTCCTGGTCACCGGCGCCGGCGCCGGCCGGCGGCGCTGCTGGCGCGGGCACTGCGACGGCCCGAGGTGATCGACGGCACCATCCAGGGCAGCAGTGTCCGACTGGTGATCGCGCCGGAGGCCAGCCCTCCGGCGGCCAGCGACCTGGGGGCGGGCGACATCGCGGTCAAGCCGGCGCCGCCGCGCTTCGAGGACGCCTTTGTGGACCTGCTCGGCGGCGGTCCCCGGAGTGAATCCGCGCTGGCCGCGACGCCTCGGCCGGGACGGCAGGACGGGACCACGGTCGTGGAAGCGGAAGGGTTGACGAAGCAGTTCGGCGACTTCACGGCCGTCGATCGGATCAGCTTTCGCATCGGCCAGGGGGAGATCTTCGGCCTGCTGGGGCCAAACGGGGCCGGCAAATCGACCACGTTCAAAATGATGTGCGGACTGCTGCGACCCACCGCCGGGCGGGCCCACGTGGCCGGGCTGGACCTGTACCTGGCCGCCGGGGCGGCCCGAACCCGGCTGGGGTACATGGCGCAGAAGTTCTCGCTGTACGGCGACCTGACCGTGCAGGAGAACCTCGATTTCTTCGCCGGCGTCTACGGTCTGGCAGGGGCACGGCGGCGGGAAGCGACCGGCCGCATGATCCAGACCTTCGATCTGCTGCCCTGGCGGCATCGCAGCGCCGGCGAGCTGCCGCTGGGTTACAAGCAGCGCCTGGCCCTGGCGTGCGCGGTGCTGCATCAACCGCCGGTGCTGTTCCTCGACGAGCCGACCTCCGGCGTCGATCCGCTGACGCGGCGCGGCTTCTGGTCGCACATCAACGCCCTGGTCGAGTCCGGCGTCACGGTGATGGTGACGACGCACTTCCTCGACGAGGCGGAATACTGCGACCGCATCGGCCTGGTCTACCGCGGCCGGATCATCGCCGAGGGCCCGCCCGATGCCCTGAAAGAGCGCGTTCGCGCTGAAACGCAACCCGAGCCGACGCTGGAAGATGCGTTCATCGCGCTGGTGGAGGCGTTCGATCGCGAGGAGGGCTCGCCATGAATCCTCTCCCGAGCGGGTCGGCCGGCCGACTGCGGCGCATTGCCGGCCTGGTGCGCAAGGAAGCCCAGCAGATCCTGCGCGACCCGAGCAGCTACCTGATCGCGGGGGTTTTGCCGCTCTTGCTGCTGTTCATCTTCGGCTTCGGCGTCACACTCGACCTGGGGCGCGTGCCCGTCGGCGTGGTGGTGGAACTGCCGACGCCGGAGACCGATAGCTTCCTGGCCTCCTTCCGGAACTCGCGCTATTTCGAGGTCCACTTCGCCCGTCACCGCAAGGAGGTCGAGGAAGAACTGGTCGCCGGCCGGCTCAAAGGCGTCGTGGTGCTGGCCGCCGACTTCAGCGACCGGCTCGGCCGGGGCGAGACGGCGCCGATCCAGGTGCTGGTGGACGGCAGCGATCCCAACACGGCCGGGCTGGTGGAGGGTTACGTCCAGGGACTGTGGAGCAACTGGGTGCAGCAGGAGGCCGCCTCCCAGGACGTCCTGGCGGATCGGCCGGCCGCGGCGCCGCTGGTGAGCGCCGAGCCGCGCGTCTGGTTCAACCCCGACCTGAACAGCCAGTACGCCCTGCTGCCTGGGGCGGTGGGGATTGTCATGACCTTGATCGGCACGCTGCTGACCTCGCTGGTGGTGGCCCGCGAGTGGGAGCGCGGCACCATGGAGGCCCTGCTGGCGACCCCGGTCACGCCGGGTGAGCTGCTGGTGGGCAAGGTCGTGCCCTATTTCCTCCTGGGAATGACGGCCATGGTGTTATCGGTGACGGTCACGGTCTTCGGCTTCGGCGTGCCGTTCCGCGGCTCGATCCTCGCTCTGCTGGTGATGTCGTCCGCGTACCTGCTGGTCATGCTGGGGCTGGGGCTGCTGATTTCGACCGTGGCGAAAAACCAGTTCGCCGCCAGCCAGGCAGCGCTGATCCTGGGGTTCCTGCCGGCCTTCGAGCTGTCCGGGTTCATCTTCGAGATCGACAGCATGCCGGCACCGATCCGGTTGCTGACGTACGTATTACCGCCCCGGTATTTTGTCACCAGCCTGCAAACGCTGTTCCTGGCGGGGGACGTGCCGGGGGTGCTGGTGCCCAACGGCCTGGTGCTGCTGGCGATGGCCAGCGTACTGTTCGTGGCCTTGATCCGGGCCACGCAGGTGCGACTGGAGTAATCGTATGTGGCTGCGCATCCGCTCGCTGATCGTCAAGGAGTTTCTCGCGGTCTGGCGCGACCCCAAGAGCCGGTTTCTCCTGCTGGCCCCGCCGCTCATCGAGATGCTCATCTTTGCTTACGCGGCCACGCTGGAGGTCAAGAACGTCCGCTTGGCCGTGCTCAACCAGGACATGGGAACCTGCGGCCGGGACCTGGTGGCCCGGTTCGAGGGCTCACGCACTTTCCGCTCGGTGCAGTTCCTGCGCTCGGAGCCCGACATCGCCCCTGTCATCGACACACGCAGTGTGCTGCTGGTGCTTCACGTCCGCGAGGACTTTTCGCGCCAGCTGGCCGCGGGCCGGCCGACCGCGGTGCAGCTGATCCTCGACGGCCGCAGTTCCAACGCCGCGCAGATCCTGACGGGCTACGCCGAGCAGATCATCAGCGACTACAGCGCTGAGCTGACCCGGACGCGCTCCGTGCCGCCGCCGGCCAGCGTGGTGGTGGCCCGCGTCTGGTTCAATCCAAACGTGGATGCCCTGTGGAGCACGGTGCCGAGCCTGGTGGCGATCCTGGCGGCCCTGGAGGGACTGATGATCACGGGGCTGTCGGTGGCCCGCGAACGTGAACTGGGCACGTTCGAGCAGCTGCTGGTGTCGCCGCTGAGCCCAGGGGAGATCGTGGTCGGCAAGACGCTGCCGGCGTTCCTGATCGGCCTTGGGGGAGGGGACGCTGATGCTGACCGTCGCGGTGGTTTTCTTCCGGATCCCACTGACCGGTTCGGTGGCCCTGCTGTACGTGAGCATGAGCGCGTTTCTGCTGGCGGTCATCGGCATCGGGCTGTTCATCTCGTCGCTGGCCCGGACGCAGCAGCAGGCGATCCTGGGCACGTTTTCGTGCATGGTGCCGATGATGCTGCTGTCGGGTTTCGCCAGCCCGGTGGAGAACATGCCCGACTGGATGCAAACGATCACGCTGGCCAACCCGGTCCGGCACTTCATGGTGATTGTCAAGGGCGTGTTCCTGAAGTCGCTGCCGGTGGAAGTGGCGCTGCAGAGCCTGTGGCCGCTGCTGGTGATCGCGGCAGTGACCCTCTCGGCCGCGACCTGGCTCTTCCGGCACCGGACGGAGTGACACGCCGACCCAGGACTCACGTCCTGGTCTATTAACTGCCGCCCCTTCGGGGCCAGAGCTTGAGCGCTTTCCTCAAGAACTCGCATTGGTCCGACCGATGGTAACGATTGAGCGGATTGTTCCATCCTTTCCGGCATTGCCGCCTTTCGGTTGGGAGTGCCGAACCGATCAGAGCGCAAGGAAGAACGCATGCGCACACGAGGCAGGTCCGGAATTCGCACGTCCTGGAGTTCGCGCCTGCTGCGCGGGCTGGGGGCGGTTGGACTGGCCGGCGTGGTCCTGCTCAGCGGCGGCTGCGTCCTCACTGGCCCTCTGGAATGGATCAAGAACGGCTTCAAGGTCGGACCCAACTACTGCAAGCCGCCGGCGCCGGTGGCCGAGCAATGGATCGGGGCCAACGATCCGCGAACCCAAGGCCCGCCGCCGCGCGACGGCGACTGGTGGACCGTCTTCCAGGATCCCATGCTCAACGCCCTCATTTGCCGGGCTTACCACCAGAACCCAAACCTCTTCGCCATCGGCACTCGCGTCATCCAGGCACGGGCCCAGCAGGCGATCACCGTGGGCATCGTCTTCCCGCAGACCCAGCGAGTCATGGGTCTGTACCCCAACGGCACCATGGCCGGCAGTCCGTCCCACATCGACTTCACCGGCTTCAACCTGAGCTGGGAGCTGGATTTCTGGGGGAAATATCGCAGGCAAATCGAGTCCGCCAACGCCAAGCTGGATGGCTCGGTGGAAAACTACGACGACGCCCTGGTGACGCTGCTGGCCGACGTGGCCACCAATTACGTCCAGTACCGCGTCGCCCAGATGCAGATCAAGATCGCACGCGCCAACCTGCAAACCCAGGAGAGGCTCACGGCCCTGGCCGAGCAGCAGCAGAAGGTCGGCACCGCGACCGCCCTCGACGTGGCCCAGCTGCGCACCCTCACGGAACAGACGCGCTCCACCATTCCAGCCCAGCAGATCGTCCAGGGCCAGGCCAACGATCGGCTCTGTATCCTGGTGGGCGAACCGCCCCACGACCTGGAAAAGGAACTGGGGCCGGGTCCGGACCTTGGCAGTTCGCCGATGCCCGCGACCCCCAGCAGCGTCGCGGCGGGCCTCCCGTGTGAACTGCTGCGACGCCGGCCCGACGTCCGCAGCGCCGAGCGCCAGGTGGCGGCCCAGAGCCCGCAGATCGGCGTGGCCACGGCGGACCTGTATCCCAGCATCTCCATCGGCACCATCCTCGGCGATGCGGACCTAAGCCTGGGCTCCCAGCTGAAATCCAGCGGCTTCCTGGCCTTCTTCACCCCCCAGTTCACCTGGAACATCCTGAATTACGGCCGGCTCGTCAACAACGTCCACCTCCAGGATGCCCGGACCCAGGAACTGATCGCCACCTTCCAGAACCGGGTGCTGACCGCGGCTCAGGAAGTCCAGACCGCGCTGCGCGGTTTCCTGCGCTCCCAGGAACAGTCCGAGGCCATCGGCCGCAGCGCGGCCGCGGCGGCGGAGGCCACCAAGATCGAAGAGAAACTCTTCACGGACGTCAAGGCCGACATCAATCGGCTGTTCACCCTGGAAAATTCGCAGCTGCAGGAGCAGACCAACCTGGCCTCGGCGCAGGGCAACATTGCGCTGAACCTGATCAGCGTCTACCGGGCCCTCGGCGGCGGCTGGGAGATTCGCTGTCGCGAGGGCGCTTGCGGTCCGGCTGGCATTCCCGGCATTGTGCCGCACACAGGGCCGGCCGCCCCCGAACAGCTTCCACCGCCGGGGCCCGCTCTGGAGCCCCGGAAAGACGCCCAGCCGTCAGGCGACCGGAAAGGAGAACCAAAGCCATGAGACACCAGGCGCGGATCGGAATCGTCCTCCTTGCGCTGATCGTCGGGGGCTGGGTTGCCACCGGGGAGCCAGCTTGTCGCGAGACCGGCCCAGGTTTATGGCACAAGGCGGCGCCGGCCGGAGGGTGGGACCCCTACGGCGGCGGCCTGCTGCACTGGTGGAAGCCGCACTGCTTCCCGCGCTGCGGCGCCCCGGATGATTATTGCCGCAAGAAGCTTCCCTACCCCTGCTGGCACGCTTACCCGCCCTGGTACGTCTGGGGACCGCCGGACATCTGTTGCCCGCCAGGCGGTTGCTGCAGGCCAGGCAACGAACCGCGATAGCGGGTCTGCCGCCGGGACGGCGCCAAAACGCCAAGCTCCAACGGCGGCCGGCCAATGGCGACCATGGCCGGCCTGCTCGGCGTCCGGCTTGAGAAGAAGGAGCCCTGCGTACTCGGCGATCCGGTCGTCCCCGTGCCCCCCAGACCGTCCAGGCTGCCTGGTGTCTCGTGGTTGTCGTGGGATGGTTCACTGCTGGCCTGTGTGCTCTTGCGCCTGTCGCTGTTCACCTCCCGCGCGCCTGGGTCTGACCGGGCAGGAGTCTGGTTGCCGAGTGCCACTCCGGGGCGAGCTGTCAAGAACTCTTTACACTTTTGTAAATCCAACCTTGCACCGGTCTCTCGGCCTCCCTTGGATTACTGCGGCCCGTGCCGGCTGGCAGAGGTTGGCACCTGATTTGCCTGACAATTTCTCTTTTACTTTATTGTTAAGTTTGATTGTTGCCTGACTGCCACAGCGTCGTGCGTCCTGGCCAGCGTCCCTCGCGAGTGGGGACCCGTTGTTCCTGCTGAGGGGACACAGCCCTTGACCTGAAAGTGCCGCGGGAAACACTCCGATGAGACAGTACCCGAGTAACGGATCCTCCGACAAGCTCCAGCGGCCGCTGCCCGTCCCGGAGCAGTTCCTCCCGGAGAGCTGGCCTCTGTCTCCGATGCAGCAAGGGATGTTGTTCCACTCCCTTCGGGACCGCCATTCCGGAGTGGACGTGGAACAAATGGTGGCCCGTCTCGCGGAGCCGCTGGACCCCGAGACGTTTCGCCGGGCCTGGGAGGGGCTGATTAACCGCCACAGCGCCTTTCGCAGCAGTTTCGAGTGGGACGGCCGACCCGAGCCGGTGCAGATCGAGCATCCTCACGTGCGCTCCCCTGGGCGCAGATCGACTTGCGCCATCTGAGCGAGGAAGAACGGCGGGCGCACGTCGCGGAGTTCCTGGAGAGGGATCGGCAGCAGGGCTTTGATTTTCGGACGGCGCCCCTGACGCGGGCAACGCTCTTTCAGACCGGGGAGGCCGAATGGGAGTTCGTCTGGAGTTTCCATCACGTCCTGGCCGACGGCAACACCTATCCGGCCCTCATCCGCGAAGCGTTTGACTCCTGCGCGGCGATCCGGGAAGGAAGGGCCCCGGCCCTGCCCCGGCCGTGTGCCTATCGAGAATTCGTGCAGTGGCTGGAAACGCACCGGAGCGAGAACCAGGCGCGGGCCGAGGCCTTCTGGAAGAAGGAGTTTCAGGGCCTGGCGTCCGCCACTTCGCTGCCGGGATTGGCCGCCGATTGCAGTGGCCAGAGCGGTCACAACGAGAAGTCCCTTCGCCTGGATACGGCGGCCAGTTCTGCCCTGCGCGCCCTGGCCCAGAGCCATGACCTGACCGTCAACTCCCTGGTCCAGGCAGCGTGGGCCCTGGTCCTGGGGACTCACGGCGACCGCGAAGACGTTGTCTTCGGGGTGACGCGCGGTTGCCGGGGGGCGTTTCCAGGCGCAGGGAAATCGTCGGCCTGCTGATCAATACGGTCCCCTTCCGGGTGCGCCTGGACCCGGCCGCACGCGTCCTCGGCTGGCTGAAAGAACTGCGCAGCCGGCAGCTGGCCCTGCGCGAATTTGAAACCACTCCTCTGGTGGACACGCAGCGCTGGAGTGAGCTGCCGGCTGGCGTGCCGCTGTTTGAAAGCATTGTGGTTTTCACCCCGCGCCTGGTCGGGTCGGCCCTCCAGGAACTTGGGGGACCGTGGGCACGGCGCGACATCCAGTTCCTCGAACGGACCAACTATCCGCTGGCCCTCTTTGCCTACGGCGAAGCCGAATTGCTGCTGAAACTCGCTTACGACCGCGCTCGGGTGTCGGACGCCACGGTCGAGCGCTGCCTGGAACAGATGCAAACGATCCTGGAAGCGCTGCCGGCCGAAGCGCAGGCCAGCCCTCTGCCCGACCTGTCGGGCAGGCCCGACGGAGCGCACGCAGGCGTGCGAGAACACACCCTGGGAGAGCTGCCGCTGGTTTCCGGGGCCCAGCGGCAGTTGCTGCTGTCCCAGTGGAACAACACCGCCAGGCCGTACAGCCGGGACCGGTGCATCCATGAACTGTTCGAGGACCAGGTGGAGCGGACACCGGACGCCGTCGCCGTGGCGTTCCGGTCTCAGACCCTCACCTACGCGGAACTGAACGCCCGGGCCAATCGGATTGCTCGCCGGCTGCAAGCTCTCGGGGTGGGCCCCGGCCACTTTGTCGGGATCTGCCTCGGTCGGTCCAGCGACCTGGTTGCGGCCCTGCTGGGCACCTTGAAAGCCGGCGCCGCCTATCTCCCTCTGGACCCCTCCTATCCCCGGGAACGGTTGGGGCTGATGCTCGAGGACGCCCAGCCAACCGCGATCCTCACCGAACGCGACCTGGCGCATCTGCTCCCGCCGCAAAACACGGCCGTGGTCCTGCTCGAGACGTGGCAAGAGGCCGGCCCTGAGCCGGCGGCGAACGTGGTCAGCGGTGTTCGCCCCCAGGACCTGGCGTACGTCCTGTTCACCTCCGGCTCCAGTGGCCGGCCCAAGGGCGTGCTGGTCGAGCACCGCAACGTGGCCAACCTTTTCACTGGCATCGACGACCTGCTGGAGTTCAAGGAGCCCGGAACCTGGCTGGCGGTGACCAGCACCTCGTTTGACATCTCCGTGCTCGAACTTTTCTGGACGCTGGCCCGCGGCTTCAAGGTGGTCATTCAGGAAGAGCCGGAACGCCCGAGCGCAACGGTGAAGGGGAAGGAAGGCGGCGCGGCCTCCCGTCCCAACCCGTGCCGGAAAATGGACTTCAGCCTCTTCTACTTCGCTGCCGACAGCGGCGGGTCGAGCAGAAACCGGTATCGGCTGCTCCTGGAGGGCAGCGCGGTACGCCGACCAGCGCGGCTTCTCGGCCATCTGGACGCCGGAGCGGCATTTCCATCCGTTCGGCGGCCTGTATCCGAATCCATCCCTGACGAGCGCGGCGATTGCAGCCATCACGTCGCGGATTCAGATTCGAGCCGGCAGCGTGGTGCTGCCGCTGCACGACCCCATCCGGGTCGCCGAGGAGTGGTCGGTGGTGGACAACCTGTCGCAGGGACGGGTGGGCCTGTCGTTTGCCTCGGGCTGGCACGCCAACGACTTCGCCCTGATGCCCCAGAACTACCGCGAGCGCCGGGACGTGATGCTCCGCGGCATCGACACGGTCCGCCGGCTGTGGCACGGCGAAACGGTCAAGGCGGTCAGCGGGTCCGGCGAGGAAATCGAGGTCCGCATCTTCCCGCCCCCCATCCAGCGCGATCCGCCGATCTGGCTGACGGCCGCCGGCAGCGTGGAAACCTTCCGGACCGCCGGCCGGATGGGGGCGAACCTCCTCACCAACCTGCTGGGGCAAAAGCCGGAAGAGCTGGCCGAGAAGATCGCCGCCTACCGCGAGGCACGGCGGCAGGCCGGCCACCCGGGCCGGGGCCACGTCAGCTTGATGCTGCACGCGTTCGTCGGGACGGACCTCGACCAGGTGCGGGCCACGGTGCGGCAGCCGTTCCTGGATTACCTCCGCACCTCGACGGACCTCATCCAGCGGGCCCGCTGGGACTGTCCGGCCTTCACCACCCGGGGCGACTGCCGGCTGGCCCCGACTGAAAACGGAGAACTCACCGACGCCGAGACAGAGGTCCTCATGGATCATGCCTTCAACCGCTATTTCTCCAGCAGCGGCCTGTTCGGAACTCCCGACTCGTGCCTGGAGATGGTGGATCGCCTGAGCGCCATCGGCGTCGATGAGATCGCCTGCCTGATCGATTTCGGAGTGGACGCCGACTCGGTGCTGCAGGGACTGCATTACCTCGACCAACTGCGGCAACGGAGCAACCTCTGCACGCCTGCGTGCAGGCACGCAGAGGATCCGGACGCCTGGTCCATCCCCAATCAGCTGCGTCGCCACCAGGTGACCCATCTGCAGTGTACCCCCTCCCTGGCCAGCATCCTCGCCTCGGAACCCGACTCCCAGGGCGCGCTTCGTCCCTTGCACAAGCTCCTGGTCGGCGGTGAAGCGCTCCCACCGGGGCTGGCGGAACAGCTGGCACGAACTCTCCAGGGCGATCTGATCAACGTTTATGGGCCGACCGAGACCACCGTCTGGTCAACGGCCGCGGTGATCGACCGGTCCGGGGGCCCGGTCACGATCGGCCGGCCGCTGGCCAACACGCAGGTTTACGTCCTGGATCGCCAGCGGCGGCCGTGCCCCATTGGCGTGCCCGGCGAACTGTACATTGGGGGCGAGGGGGTGGCTCGCGGCTACCTCAACCGTCCCGACCTCACCGAGGAGCGCTTCCTTCCGGACCCCTTCGCCAGCCAACCGGGCGCCCGTCTCGTACCGCACCGGGGACGTGGTCCGTTATCGGGAAGATGGCCGGATCGAGTATCTGGGCCGGGTCGATCATCAGGTCAAGATTCGCGGTTACCGCATCGAGCTGGGGGAGATCGAGTCGGTGCTGGCGGCTCATCCCAGCGTCCGGGAGAGCGTGGTCGTTGCCCGGGAGACCGGTGCGGGCGATCGCCAGCTGGTCGCCTACGTCGGGGCCAGTGAGCGGCCGGCCACGGGGACCGAGGCCGTGGCCCAGTGGCGCGCCGTGTGGGACGCGGCTTATGCAGCACCGGCCGAGGAGAAGCCGACGCCGGCGGACCCCACCTTGAACATCGCTGGTTGGGTCAGCAGTTACACCGGCCAGTTGCTCCCCGAGGCCGACATGCGCGAGTGGGTCGAGCATACGGTCGCGAACATCCGCGCTCGCCGGCCGCGGCGCGTGCTGGAGATCGGCTTCGGCACCGGCATGCTGCTCTTCCGCCTCGCGCCGCACTGCGAACATTACTGCGGTCTGGACGTTTCGGCGAACGCCCTTCGCTTCGTCGAGGCCGAGGTGGCTCGTCAGGGCCTGGGCAACGTCACCTTGCGGCAGGGGGCTGCCGACGAGCTGGCCGGCTTGGAACCTGGCTCGTTTGACTGTGTCGTGCTCAACTCGGTGAGTCAGTATTTTCCCAGCGCCGACTACCTGGTGGGAGTCCTCGAACGCATCGTCCCCCTGGTCCGGGAAGGAGGGGTGGTATTTCTCGGCGACGTGCGCAGCCTGCCCCTCAACGAGGCGTTCCACGTGTCGGTGGCGCTGGAGCAAGCGCCGGACTCGCTGAGCGCCGGTGAACTGCGTCAGCGAATTGGCTTGCGTCTGGAGCGGGAGAACGAACGGGTTTTCGATCCGGCGCTGTTCCAGGTCCTGCCCCAGCACCTGCCGCAGATCCGGCAAGTGGAAGTCCGTCTCAAGCGAGGACGTTTGCGGAACGAACTGACCTGCTTCCGTTACGACGTGTTCCTCGAAATCGGACCGCGGGGGCACACTCCCCTGATGAGCCCACCCCAGCCGATGGAGCCGGGGGCCGGCATCGACCTGGCGAGCATCCGTCAGCGGTTAGCCTCCGGAGAGCCGGTGGTTGCCATCGCAGGCATCCTCAACGCGCGGGTGACGGCGGCGGTGCGGGCGAAGGAACTGCTGGCCAGCAACGAGTGCCCGGAAACGGTCGAGGCGCTCCGGCTGCAACTGGCCGCGGCGGCAGCGGCCGGCATCGATCCCGAAGACCTCGCCACGCTGGAGGGCCCCTACGAGCGCAGCTGACGTGGTCGGAGCAGGCGCTGGATCGTTTTGACGCTGTTTTCCGGCACCGGTCGGCGGCGCCGACCGCACGGGAGAAGCCAGCCCTCTCCCCGACGGATTCGACCCCTCCGCGCCGGCCCTGGGACAGCTACGTGAATCGGCGCGGCGCGTCCTCGACCGGCTCGCTGGCGCTGGAACTGCGGGAGCTGGCCAAAACCCGCTTGCCCGAATACATGGTCCCGGCGACCGTCGTTGTCCTTGAAGCGCTGCCGCGCACTCCGAATGGGAAGATCGACCGCAAGGTCCTTCCCGAACCAGGCGTTCGGCCGGCTTCAACCACGGTCCCCTACCGCGCACCCCAGAATGATAAGGAGAAGGCCATTGCGGCGGTGTGGCAGGAACTTCTCCGGCTGGAGCGCGTCGGCACTCAGGACAACCTGTTCGACCTTGGGGCCAACTCGCTCATCCTGGTGCAGGCCACCAGCCGGCTGCGGACGGTGCTCCGGTGCGACCTGACCCTGGTGGACCTGTTTCGTTATCCAACGGTGAAAGCCCTGGCGGCGTACCTGGGCCAGGACCAGAACGACAGCGCGGCACTGGAACAGAGCCGGGAACGAGGTCAGAACCGAGGCGAAGTGCTGCAGCGACGCCGGCTGGCTGCGCGCGCGCCGCGGTTCCGATGCAGCGTTCCTCGGGAAGTTAGTCTGGAAAGGATGGTCATGCCCGATCCTTCGCTGAACAACGACGTTGCGATCATCGGAGCCGCGGGACGCTTTCCCGGCGCACGCACTCTGACGCAGTTCTGGCACAACCTGCGCCACGGCGTCGAATCGGTGAAGTTCTTCACCGACGAGGAACTGCTGGCCCTGGGAGAATCACCGGAGCTGCTGCGCAACCCCGCGTACGTCAAGGCCCAGCCGGTGCTGGAGGATTTCGATCAGTTCGACGCCTCCTTCTTTGGGTTCTCCCCACTGGACGCGGCCCTGATGGATCCCCAGCACCGCCTGTTCCTCGAGGTGGGCTGGGAAGCGCTGGAAGACGCTGGATACGAGTCGGAATCCTGCCCGGGCAACGTCGGCGTGTTCGCCACATGCGGCATGAATGCCTACATGATGTTCAACCTGGTCAACAACCGCAGGATCATGGACTCGGTCGGCGAATGGCTGGTGCGCCACACCGGCAACGACATGAATTTCCTGGCCACCCGGCTGTCGTACGAGCTGAACCTCAAGGGCCCGAGCCTGAACGTGCAGACGGCCTGCTCGTCCGCGCTGGTGGCCGTCCACCTTGCCTGTCAGAGCCTGTTGAGCGGCGAGTGCGACATGGCCCTGGCGGGCGGCGCCACCGTGGTGCTGCCGCAGCCGCGGGGGTATCTGGCCAAGGAGGGCGAGATCCTCTCCCCGGACGGACACTGCCGGCCGTTCGACGCCCGGGCCCGGGGGACGTTGTTCGGCAGCGGCGCGGGCGTCGTCATCCTGCGCCGGCTGGCCGACGCGCTGGCGGACGGCGATCGGCTCCTGGCGGTCGTCAAGGGCTCGGCGATCAACAACGATGGCTCGGGCAAGGTCGGCTATCTGGCGCCGAGCGTGGAGGGGCAGGCCCGTGCCGTCACGGAAGCCCTGGCCATCAGCGGCATTGACCCCGAAACCATCTCTTACGTGGAGGCCCACGGCACCGGCACGATCGTCGGCGACCCCATCGAGGCCACGGCGCTCACCCAGGCGTACCGCCGCTTCACCGCCAGGAAAGGCTTCTGCGCCATTGGCTCGCTGAAGTCGAACATCGGACACCTGGGCGAGGCGGCGGGGGTCGCCGCTCTGATCAAGACCATCCTGGCGCTGCAGAACCGCGAGGTCCCGCCGAGCCTGCATTACGAGACCCCCAACCCGCAAATCGACTTCGCCAGCAGCCCGTTCTTTGTCAACGCCCGTCTGACTCCCTGGCCTGGCTCGGCCGGCCCCCGGCGGGCTGGTATCACGTCGCTTGGCGCCGGGGGGACCAACTGCCACCTGATCGTCGAGGAGGCCCCCGCGCCTCCGCCACCGGGCAAGGCTCGGCCCTGTGAACTGCTGGTCTTGTCGGCGCGGACCCCCGTCGCGCTCGAGGCCGCCACCGCCAACCTGGCCGCCCACCTCCGGGACTGTCCGGACAACAGCCTGGGGGACGTGGCCCACACCTTGCGCCTTGGCCGCAAGGCGTTTGAGCACCGCCGGGCCCTGGTCTGTGGCAGCCGGGCGGAGGCCGTCACGGCGCTGGAAGCCGGGCAGGGCCTGCTCACGTCCACCGGGGAACCGGTGACCCGGCCTGTCTGCTTCCTCTTCCCCGGGCAGGGGACCCAGTATCCGAACATGGGCCGGGCCCTCTACGAGAACGAACCGGTGTTCCGGGCGGAACTGGAACAGTGCGCCGACCTGCTGCAGCGATCCCACGGCCTGCACCTGCTGGACTTGATCTTCTCCGCGGCTCCTCCCGAACAGGCCAGCCGGCGCTTGAACCAGACGGCGGCGGCCCAGCCGGCGCTGTTTGCGATCGAGTACGCGCTGGCCAGGCTGTGGATGAGCCGGGGCGTGCAGCCGTGGGCCCTGCTCGGCCACAGTCTCGGCGAGTACGTCGCGGCTTGCCTGGCCGGCGTCTTCTCCCTGGCCGACGCGCTGGCGCTGGTCGCCGACCGCGGCCGGCTCATGCAGCAGGCGGCGGAGGGAGCGATGCTGGCCGTCAACCTCCCGGCAGCCGAGGTCGAGGAGCTTCTGGCCCGGCCATCGGCCTGGCATGGTCTTTCCCTGGCGGTGGTCAACGCCCCGGAGCAGGCGGTCGTCTCCGGCCCGGACGGGTTGGTGGCGGCGCTCGAGGCAGCACTGACAGCACGGGCCGTTCACTGTCGGCGGCTGGAAACGTCGCACGCCTACCACTCCGCGATGATGGAGCCGATCCTGGTTCCCTTCTCCGAGCGGGTCCGGCGCGTCGCCCTTCATCCGCCCACTCTCCCCTTCCTGTCCAACCTGAGCGGGACCTGGGTGCGCCCCGAGGAGGCCACCGATCCCATCTACTGGGTCCGGCACCTCCGCGCCACCGTGCGATTCTCCGAGTGCCTGGCCACCCTGCTCACGGACACCGAGCAAGTGCTTCTGGAAGTCGGCCCGGGCCGGACGCTCCGGGGATTGGCGAACCAGCAGCCGGCCAAACCGGCCGCGATCCTCTCCTCGCTCGGAGGTGCCGCCGACAGCGGCCGGGACCTGGAACTGCTCGACAGGGCCGCCGGTCAGCTGTGGATCCTCGGCTGCAACCTGGACTGGCCGGCCTTCTCCCGGAGCCACGAGCGCCGGCGCGTGGCGCTGCCGACCTACCCGTTCCAGCGCCAGCGGTACTGGATCGATCCGGACCCGCCAGCCCAGACCGCACCGGCCCCAGCAGCACCGCCGGCCGACGAGCAGGCGCTGGTCAAGAAGCCGGACGTTGCCGACTGGTTCCTGGTCCCCACCTGGAAGCGCTCCCAGCCCCCCGTCCCCGCACCCGCTGCCGAGGGACAGCCTCCGGGCTGGCTGGTTTTCTTGGATGAGTGCGGGCTGGGTGCGGATCTGATCCAGCACTTGCAGCAGCCTGTCGCCGAAGATCCGAGTCCGGCTCCCCTCCGTCTGGAGATCGCCGCGCCCGGCGACGTGGACAGCGTCACGGTCCGCCCCGACGAGCGCCGTCCGCCCGGGCCGGGCGAGGTGGAAATCCGCGTCCGCGCCGCTGCCCTCAACTTCGCCGACGTGCTCAAGGCCGTGGGTGCCTTCCCCGGAGCGCCTTTCGGGATGGAGTGCGCCGGCGTGATCGAGCGCGTCGGCCCCGGCGTCACCGAGTTCCAGCCTGGCGACGAGGTGGTGTCGATCGGCCCGGAGAGTTTTCGCACGTTCGTCACCCGGGACGCCCGGCACGTCGCGGCCAAACCGGAGGCGCTGACTCTGGAGGAGGCCGTCACCCTTCCGGCGGCGTTCATGACCGCGTGGTACGCGATGCACGAGGCCGGCCGACTTCTGGCCGGCGAGCGAGTCCTGATCCACGCTGCCTCGGGAGGCGTGGGGCTGGCCGCGGTCCAGGTGGCTCGGCTGGCCGGGGCCGAGGTCTTCGCCACCGCCGGGAGCAAGGAAAAGCGCGCGTTCCTGGAGTCCCTGGGAATCCGCCACGTCTTTGACTCCCGCTCACTCGCTTTCGGCGACGAGGTGATGAAGCGAACCGGCGGCCGGGGCGTGGACATGGTGCTGAATTCCCTCACCGGCGAGTTCATCCCCCGCGGCCTGTCGATCCTGGCGGCCCGGGGCCGCTTCCTGGAACTGGGCAAAAAAGAGATCTGCACGCCGGCGCAGCTGGAGGCGCTGAACCTGCGGCCCGGCGTCTCGTACCAGGCCATCGACCTGAACCGCCTCCACCACGACGATCCGGCAGCCTACGGCCGGCTGCTCCGGGAGGTGGTCGAGATGGCCCGGACGCGCCGTTTCGAGGCGCTGCCCCGCCACGTCTTCCCCTTCGCCGAGGCGCGCCAGGGCTTCCGCCTCATGCTGCAACGACGGCACGTCGGCAAGGTGGTCCTGTCGCTGCTGCCGGTGCCGCCGGAGGTCTATCGCGTTTGCCCAGGGCCAGCCTTCCGCCGTCTGAACAAGCATGAGTACGTTGTCAACCCTGGGGGCGCGTCCGATCACAGCGCGCTGCTCGCCGCTCTGGAAGAGGAATCGGCGGCGATCGGCCGGATCGCCCATCTCTGGAACGTCTCGGCCGAGCAGGGGGCCAGGGAACCGCTGGAGAAGTCGCTGGAGCGCCAGCTTCTTCAGTCTCACCTGGCTGGCGCAAGCCCTGGCAAGCCGGGGCTGGGCGCAGCCGATCGACCTGGCAGTGATTTCGACGGGCGTGCAGCAGCTGGCCGGGGAAACCCGGGTGCAGCCGGTGAAGGCGACCTTGCACGGCCCTTGCCGGGTGATCCCCCGCGAACTCCCCAACGTCCGCTCCCAGAGCATTGACGTGCCGGTCACGGCGGCCGGGGGCTGGCAGCGGCAGCGGGTGGTTCGGCAGTTGCTGGCCGAATTCGCCGAAGCGCAGGCCGGCCTGCCGGCCGGAGCGCACGCAGGCGTGCCGCGGGAGCGCATCATCGCTTACCGCAACTCCGACCGCTGGGTGCAGCACTGTGAGCCGGCCCCGCTTCCGGAAGCCTCATCCGGCGCGGAGGCGGTCCTGCGGAAGGGCGGCACTTACCTGATCACGGGAGGCCTGGGCGGACTCGGTCTTGAACTGGCCGAATGTCTGTGCCGGTCGGCCGGCGCCAACGTGGTCCTCGTCGGTCGAACGTCTCTCCAGCCGCGGGGCGAGTGGGAGCGCTGGCTACAGGCGCACCCGGAGGACGACCCGATCAGCGAGAAGATCCGGCGCGTCCGCCAGTGCGAGGCCGCCGGGGGCAGCGTCCTGGTCCTGTCGGCCGACGTCGCGGACGCTGGCCGGATGCGGGCGGTGATCAAGGAGACGCACAAGCGTTTCGGGGCGATCCACGGAGTGATCCATGCGGCCGGGACTCTCGACGATGGGCTCATCCAGCTCAAGACGGCCGCGTCGGCCGCCGGGGTGCTGGCGCCAAAGGTGAAAGGCACCCTTGTTCTCGACGAGGTACTTCGGGGCGAACCGCTGGACTTCTTTGCTCTGTTCTCCTCGGTCAGTTCGCTCCTGGGCCTGGAGGGGCAGGTCGATTATGCCGCTGCCAACGCCTTCCTGGACAGCTTCGCGGCGTCGCGGTCGGCCACCGGGGCGTGCCGGACGGTGGCCATCAACTGGGGCGCCTGGCAGGAAGTGGGCATGGCAGCGCGGGCCGACCGGAAGTCGCGGGAGGCCCGCACGTCCCACACGCCGGCGAACGACCATGCAGGAGCCCGGCCCCCGCAGAACCCGTGGCTGGAACGGCGCGAGGACACCGACGGCCGGGTTGCGTTCAGCACCACGTTCCGTCGGTCGAGCCAGTGGGTGCTCGGCGAACACGCGGTTCGTGGGGGCGACGCCCTGATCCCAGGGACCGGCTTCCTGGAACTGGCCCGGGCCGCCCTGGCGGAAGTCGAGGAGGCAGAGACGGTCGAACTCTCCTCCGTGATTTTCGAGAGCCCCTTCGTCGTCGCTGCGGACGAGACGAAGGAGCTGATCCTTTCTCTGGAGCGCGAGCCGGCCAGCTGGGCTTTCGCGATCCGGTCCGGCTCCGGGAACTCCCACGTGACGGGCCGGCTGGCTGCCCACCCGGCAGCTTACGCAGCCGGTTCGCCGGTGCTGCCCGGTCCCATCGACCTGGCAGCCATCACCGCCGCCTGCAACGCCGGGACCGAGGTGCTGGACGGTTTTCTAAAACAGTCGTTCATGGACTTCGGCCGGCGCTGGGCCAACGTGCGCCAGATCCAGTGGGGCAAGGACCAGGCCCTGCTGACGCTGGAACTGCCCGCGGAGTTTGCCGCCGACCTGGAGTCGTTCCGGCTGCATCCCGCGCTGCTGGACATGGCCACAGGCGGGGCCCAGCGGCTGATTCCCGGTTTTGACGCCGATCAGACCTTTTACGTACCCTTCTCCTATGGCCGGCTGGTGCTGTGGAAGGGGCTGCCGCGTCAGCTTCACAGCTGGGTCCGGCTCCGCGAGGCCAACGGCCGGGGGCTGGCCGTCTTCGACGTCATCCTGTGCGACCCGCACGGTGCGGTGGTCGCCGAGATTTCCGAGTTCGCCATGAAACTCCTCCCCGGCGGACCCGGGACGGTAAGGGGGCAGGCTGCTGACGCCGGCCGGGTCGAAGCGGATTCCCGCTCGGCGGGGGCAGCCTTGCGGAACGGGATCGTGCCCCGGGAAGGGATCGAGGCGTTCCGCAGGATCCTCGCCAGCGGCGTGGCGCCGCAGGTCGTCGTGTCGTCGGTGGACCTTGATCTTTGGATGAGGCAGACGGACAGTGCTGCCGAGCGGAACGCCCTCCCCGCCCCCAGGCCGGGGGGCGAGCGCTCCACGGCTGGCGGTGGCCTGCCTTCCGGAAGCGACCGGATCGAGCGGCGTTTGGCGGAGTTGTATTCCCAGATCCTTGGGGTCAAGAGCGTGGGCCTGCGCGATGACTTCTTCGACCTGGGCGGCCATTCTCTCCTGGCCGTCCGCCTGCTGACGCGGATCGAAAAGCAGTTCCAGAAGGCCGTGCCCCTGCCGGTGCTGTTCCAGTCGCCCACGGTTGAGGGACTGGCGAAGTACCTCCGCGGCGACGAGGGGAGCAAGCAGCAAGAGCCGAATTTCATTGTGCCGCTCAACGAGCACGGCGACGGACCGGCCTTCTTCTGCGTCCATTCCGTCGGCGGGGAGGCGGTCAGCTTCCGCCACCTTTCGCGCCTGCTCGGGCCGGAGCAGCGCTTCTACGGCATCGCGCCGCCTCCGGAGCTGCGGACCGCCGAGTTCGCCTCGTCGATCGAAGCGATGGCCCGCCGCTACGTGGACGCGCTGGTTGCCTTTCAGCCCGAGGGCCCTTACCTGCTCGGCGGCTGGTCCGCCGGCTCGCCGATCGCGCTGGAGATGGCCCAGCTGCTGCAAGCCAGCGACCGGGAGGTGAAGTTGCTGATCGCCCTGGACGGCACTCCGGGCAACACGGGAGACAGTGCCGGGCCGTGGGACCCACTGTATTACTGGAAACTGCTGTGCAACGTCCCGCACTGGGTCCGGGACGATCTGATGCTGGACTTCTCGTTCTCGCACCTGGCCCGCCGCGTCTGGAAAAAGGTGACGTCCGTCTGCCAGAAATCGACCGCGTATATTCGCGGCCGGTCGGACTGGCGGCGTTTTGAACTCGATGGCTTCCTGGACACCTCGGCGTTCTCGGACACCCAGACCGGCTTCATGCGCTCCCTCTACAACCTCCTGTTTACCTACGTCCCGAAGCCCTACGCGGGCCGGGTGCTCCTGTACCGGTCCACGACTCATCCCCTGCACCACTTACTGGAGGTGGAAGCCCCCTGGCGCAAAATCGCGGCCGAGCTTGAGGTGGTTCCCGTGCGCGGCACGCACGTGAGCATTGTGCGGGAGCCCTACGTTCGGGCCCTTGCCGCGGACCTGCGCCAGCGCCTGGCCCGGTTGCACACCGAACCCGTCCGGACCTCCCCGCCGGCGGCCGCCCTGGTGTGATTTCCTCTGTGTTTAGTGTTCAGTGTTCAGTGTTCAGTAAAGAAGCGTGGCCCCTCGCTTCTTTACTGAACACTGAACACTGAACACTGAACACTGATTCTGAGCCGACCAATCGGCGGCTGTGCCGACCGGACGGCATTCGGCTGCTGGCACTTCCACTCCCTTCCCGGGACCGTCTCGATCTAGCCAAACCGCAAGTCCTTCTCGAAGAATGACTTCCAAACCAATACACTGAAATGCGGCACTTTCGGAACACCTTTTGCCTTTTGAAAGCGGACAAGCCGCGTCGGTTCTCGCCCCTCTGAAAGGAGAAGCTCCCAATGGCAAACGCGGACAATCTCCCCCCCGAGTCAGCTCGTGAGCCCAGGCCAGCTCCAACCGGGACCGTGCCGGCCGAAGCGCGAGCTGGCTCGCGCACACCCCAGGCCAATCCAATTGCCCCTCCGGACCACCACGCTGAGGCACGAGGTAGCCAGCCTCCTTCGACCAGGCCGCCTGCGCCCGCCTGGCGCAAATGGCTGCTTCTGGCGGGGGCCGTGGTTGGGCTGGCGGTCCTGGGATACCTCCTGGTTCCCTGGGTGGAAACGGCACTGAACACGATTTCCACCGATGACGCTTACGTCAACGGCCACGTGACCTTCGTGGCGCCCCGGGTCGCGGGCCAGGTGGCCGCGGTCCTGGTGGACGACAACTACCGCGTGAAAAAAGGGGCCGTGCTGGTCCGGCTGGACAAGGAACCGTACCAGGTTCAGGTGGCGATCAAGAAAGCCGCCGTGGTCACGGCCGAGGCCGACCTGGCAGCCGCCCAGGCTCAGGTGCGGGCCCAGGTGGCCCAGGCCCGGGCCAATCGGTTCCAGCTTGAGCATGCCATCGAGGACGTCAATACCCAGATCGCCAATCTCGGCGCTGCCGTGGCAACGCTCACCAGCAGGAAGGCAACCCTGGATCTGGCCAGGGCCAACCTCAAACGCGGCGAGAACCTGGCGCCCAGCGGCGGCATCAGCAAGGAAGAACTCGACCAGCGCCGCCAGACCGTCAAGGTCGATGAGGCGACCATGGAGCAGGCCCGGCAGCAGGTGTACGCCATCCGCGCTGGCCTCGGCCTCCCCACCCAGCCGCCCAAGGGCCAGGAACTGACCTCGGTGCCGGACAACCTCGCCCAGGACTTCTCGAGCGTCCGCCAGGGGCTGGGGGCGCTGATGCACAGTGCGGCTCAGTTCGGTTACTTCGCGCGCTCCTGGGATGCGACGCCGAAACAGATCGTCGAGGAGTTCTACGCGCACGATCCGGCCATCGCCGCTATCACCTTCGGGCAGGCGGCAGGCCTGTCCACGCTCTGGCAGCCCGGTTGGGTGGCCGTGACAAGGATCATGACCCAGGATTCCCCGGGCAACTTTGATCGCATCATCGCCAACCTCATTCCCAATGCCCCGGCCCTCAAACAGGCCCAGGCCAAGCTCCTCCAGGCCCGCAACGACCTGGATCAGGCCCTGCTGAACCTGCGCTACTGCGACGTGGTCAGCGAGATCGATGGTGTGGTCACCCGCCGCAACGTCAACCCCGGCAACAACGTCGCCGTGGGGCAAAGTCTGATGGCCGTCCGCTCGCTGAGGGAGATCTGGATTGACGCCAACTTCAAGGAAACGCAGCTGGCCGACCTGCGCATCGGTCAGCGGGTGCGCTGCGAGGTGGACACGTACGGCAGCCGCCACGAGTTCGAGGGCCGGATCACCGGGTTCACGATGGGCACCGGGCAAACCCTGGCCCTGCTGCCGCCGCAGAACGCCACGGGCAACTTCGTCAAGATCGTGCAGCGCCTGCCGGTCCGCATCGAGCTGACCGACTACAACCCGGACAAGGTCCCCCTGTTCGTCGGTCTATCGGTCACGCCTTACGTCTACTACAAGGAACCGCCCCAAGGACCGCACGCCGGAGACGTCTTGCAACCGCTTTACCCGTTGCCGCAAGGGCCCACGGCACCCAAACCGTGACCCGTCGTAGGACGGCCTTCCCAGGCCGTCCGGTGTTGCGGACGGCCTGGGAAGGCCGTCCTACGAGGAGGAGGAATCATGAGCAGTGTGGCCCTTTCTCCCGCAGCGGTCAGCCGGCCGGCGATCAACCCCTGGATCGTTGCCGTCGCCGTGGTCATCCCCACGTTCATGGAGGTGCTGGACACCACCATCGCCAACGTGGCGCTGAAATACATCGCCGGCGGCATCTCGGCGGCGAGCGTTGACGCGGAGTGGGTGCTGACCAGCTACCTGGCGGCCAACGCCACCATCCTGCCCATCTCCGGTTGGATCGGTGCCCGCCTGGGTCGGCGCAACTACTTCCTGCTGTCGATCGCCGTCTTCACCATTGCCTCGGGGCTGTGCGGCATGGCCACCAGCCTGGGGCAGATCATCCTGTACCGGGTGCTTCAGGGCCTGGCCGGCGGCGGCCTGCAACCTTCCAGTCAGGGAGTGCTGCTCGATGCCTTCCCCCCCGAGAAACAGGGTTCCGCCCAGACGCTGTTCGGGGTCGCGGCCTTGCTGGCGCCGGTCGTCGGCCCGACGCTGGGCGGCTATCTGACGGTGCAGTACAACTGGCGCTGGATCTTCTACATCAACCTCCCGGTTGGCCTGCTGGCCCTGGTGGTGTGCTGGTTCGTGGTCGATGATCCGGCTTATCTGAAACAGGAGAGGGCCCAGCTGCGCCGCCAGCCGCTGAACTTCGACTACCTCGGGTTTGGGCTGCTGGCCCTGGCCATGTCCTGCTGGGAAATCATGCTCAGCAAGGGACAGGAGTGGGACTGGATGGGCGATCCGTTCTGGCGCGTGCAGACGCTGCTGGTCCTGTTTGTGCTTGGTCTTGGCTTCCTGATCTTCCGGGAACTGCGGATCAGCAACCCGGTGGTCAACTTCCGGCCGCTGGCCGAGCGCAACCTGGCGGCCTGCTGCATCATTATCTTCTGTGCCTACGGTGTCCTCTACGGTGCCAGCACGTCTCTGCCGGGCTTGCTCCAGTCCCTGTTTGGTTACGACGCTTACGTCTCCGGACTGGTGCAGTCGCCCTCCGGCCTGGCCTCCATCCTGATGATGGTGGTGGTCGGGTTCCTGCTTGGTCGGGGCACCGACGCCCGCTGGCTGATTGCCGGCGGCCTGGTGGTCATGGCGGCCGGGTGCTACTGGATGGCGGTGATGAACCTGTACATCAGCCCGTGGCAGGTGGTCTGGCCGCGCGTGGTCACGATTGCCGGACTGTCGATGATCTTCGCGCCGCTCAACGTGGCGGCCTTCAAATACACACCTCAGTACCTGCGTGGGGCCGCGGTCGGCCTGCTGGCCCTGCTCCGTAACGAGGGCGGCAGTGTCGGCACGTCAATGGCCCAGACCATCGAGATCCGCCGCGACCAGTTTCACACCTGGCGCACGGGGGAGTTCATCGACCCCTTCAACCCAGCCGTGACGACTACTCTGCAACAGGGCCAGGAGTTCTTCTACCGGAACACGGGAGATCCGGTCGGGTCGGGGCAGATGGCGTTGCAGAAGCTCGCGGATGAACGCGCCCAACAAGCGCTGTCGCTGGCCTATTTCGACGTCTTCTGGGTGTGTGCGGTCCTGGGGGTAGCGCTAGTGGTTTTGGTGCTGCTGATGAAACGCTCCGTGGCCGAGAAGGGCGAACACGTCGGGGCGGAGTAGGCCCTCTCTCCTTCCGCCCGAGGAACTGCTACAATGCCGGGATCAAGCGTTTTGTCTCCACGGTCCTTGCCATTCCCGAAGGAGCGCCGTCCACCATGTTCCGCAATGCACCGAAGATTCTGGCCGCTGCCAGCCTGGTCCTGGGAACCCTCTTCCTTCTTGTCCTTGCCCCCGCGTCCGCCCAGGATACCCGCAAAGCGCCGACTCGTCTGGACCGGCTCTGGGCCGACCTGACCAGCCCCGACGAGGGCAAGGCGATGCGTGCCGCCCTGGCCCTGGCCAGCACCCCCAAGGAGACCGTCCCCTTCATCAAGGACCGGCTTGGTCCGGTCAAGGTCGATGCGAAGATTGTGGCGAAGCTGGTTGCTCGCCTGGACAGCGATGATTTCCAGGCCCGCGAGGCCGCAGCTCAGGAGCTGGAGTATCTCGGGAAATACGCCCGTCCGCACCTGGAAAAGGCGAAGGCCGGCAGCGAGTCGGCCGAGGTCAAGCGCGCCATCGTGGACATTCTCGAAAAGCTCCCCAGTGACAAGCCGCCGCCGCCACCGGCTCCTCCGCAGTTGAAGGGACGAAGTGTCTCGATCATTAACCGCAACGGGGACATCCAGATCATCATCGACGGCAAGCCGCTGGACCTGTCGGCCATGGCGCCACTGCCCCCGGCCAATCTCGGACCGGTCCCGGTCTGGAAGCGAGCCGGCCGGGCCATTGCCGTGCTGGAGCAGATCGGCACCCCCAAGGCGCGGAAGATCATTGAGGCAGTCGCCGACGGGGAGAAGGATGCCTTTCCGACGAAGACGGCAAAGGAAGCAATTGAACGACTTCGATGACAAGGTGATAGGACCAAGAGATCGGAACACTAATCAACGCTGATCCACACTAATTGGAATGCGGGTTTCTTTGCTTCGATTAGCGAAGATTAGCGTCGATTAGTGTTCCGATCCCTTGGTCCTATCGCCTTGTCATCTTCTTCCGTCCGATCCCGAACTGGTCCCCGTTGCCGACCGGCACGCCCTCGCGGAAGACGATCTCCACCATCTTCTCGCTGTGGACCTCGCGGTTCTTTTCGTCCCTGAGCGCCGTAGCGATCTTCTTCGTTTTGACATCAATCACCTCTCCGGTGGAGGGATACGCCCATTTGCCGTCCAGGCTGAAGGTGATCCAGCCCGGCTGCTCGCGGAGAGGTATGCTGGCAATCTGCTTGGGCGGCGTCTGACGCAAATCGAAGACGTGCATCCGGCTGTTGGCGGCATCGCAGACCCACACCTCGCTCTCGTCCGGGGTCAGGCCGACGCCGTGACTGGAGCAGCCGTGTCGCTTCACCATCCCCTTCTCGAACCCCTTGACCTCGACGCGCTCCAGAACCTTGCCCGTTTGCAGATCGCCGATCTCGAAGCCCAGCAAGCCGTTGACGCAGACGTACGCCCGGGTGCCGGCCGCGTTGGTGGTGAAGGGCCGGATGCCGCCGCCGAACGGGCCGACGTTCTTGACCACCTTGTGCATCGCGGCGTCGGCCACCGGCAGCACCGCCGACTTGAGCCCTCCCAGATACATCCGCTTGCCGTCCCGGCTGACCACGGTGTTGTGAGCGCCGTTGTTGGTTTCGATCTGGGCGATCAGGTCGCCGGTCGCCGGGTTGACGACGTTCCAGTGCCCTTTCTCCAGCGACGGCACGTACAGGAACTTGCCGTCCGGCGTGATCGACAGCCGATCGCAGCCGCCCGGCAATTCCTTCTCCCAGAGGACCTTGTCGGTGTTCAGGTCCATGCAGTAAGTGCGCGTCAGGGTGGTGAAAAACAGGCGTTTGGACGCGGCGTGGGCGCAAACGCCCTTGACGTTCTCCGGCTTCTCTTTCTGGCTGGCCGGCGTCTCGATGCGGCGGACAAAGGCATGGTTTTTGTCCATGTCAAAGACCAGGATGCCGGCCCCGCCAAACTCCAGCTGATTGCGGATGCCCGGTGCGACGACGTACAGATAATGCTGGTCGCGCTTGTTCGGCTCGGCCGCGTGCAGCAGCGGCGGGGCGGCCAGTGCGAACGCGGCGGCCAGCGCGATCAGGCCCTTGCGGAGAGTGTGAGACATTGTGGGGGTTCCTCAGATCAGAGAGTCCTTGAAGCCAGGGACGCTGGCCTTTATGGTACAACTTGCTCGGCTTGATTGGGAGTAGCATGAACCTCAACGACACCATCGCCGCCCTCTCGACAGCCCCTGGCCCGGGCGGCCGGGCCATCGTGCGCATCAGCGGCCCGACGGCGGTGCGCGTGACCACGACGCTGGGCTTCTTTGCCGAGCCGTTGACCCCGGCCGGGCGGCGGTTCCTTGCCGGCCATTTGCACCTTCCGGGTCTGGCAAGTCCGCTTCCCGCCGAGGTCCACGTCTGGCCCGCTCCCAACACCTATACCGGTCAGGAGCTGGTCGAGATTCACGTGCTTTCTTGCCCGCCGCTGGTCGAGCTGCTGCTGGCCCAGCTGTACCAGGCGGGGCGCGAGCGGCCCAGGCGGGCGAGTTCACCCTGCGGGCTTTCCTTTCCGGCAAGCTGGACCTGACGCGGGCCGAGGCCGTCCTGGGCGTGATCGAGGCCGGCGACGAGGGCCAGCTGAAGCAGGCCCTGGGTCAGCTGGCCGGTAACGTCGGCAGGCCCATGCAGGAGCTGCGCGAGGACCTGCTCAACTTGCTGGCGGACGTCGAGGCCGCCCTGGATTTTGCCGACGAGGACATTGCCTTTGTGCAGCCCGATGAGACGCTGCGCCGCCTCGGCAAGGGGCTGGCTCATCTCACTCTGGTCAATCGCCAGCTGGAGCAGCGTTCGCTGAGTGATCGGCCCTTCCGGGTGGTGCTGGCCGGTCGGCCCAACGTCGGCAAGAGCAGCCTGTTCAACGCCCTGACCGGCGGCAGCGCCCTGGTGAGTGCCGAGCCCGGCACCACGCGCGACTACCTGATCGGCCAGCTCGATCTGGACGACGTCGCCGTCGAGCTGATCGACACGGCCGGGCTGCGGCCCAGCACGGATTTCATCGAGGGTCTGTCCCAGACGCTCGGTCGAGGCCAGGCGGAGCAGTGTGACCTGCTGCTGCTGTGTCTGGAAGGCGGTCGCGTCGAGCACGCCCTGGAAGCGGACCTGCTGGAGCGAACCCAGCCACCCGTGCTGGCTCTGGCGACCAAGAGCGATCTGGGATTGTCGGCCGCAGAGGTCCCGGCGGTCAGCGCCGTGACCGGGGAGGGACTTGCGGAGCTGCGAGCGCTGCTCGGCGAGCGCGCCGGAACCAGGGGCCGCCGGCCTTGGCCCCGAGCCTGAGCCGCTGCCGGGCGCACGTCCAGGCGTGTCTGGATTGTCTGCGGCGAGCGCACTCGATGGTGCTGTTCGAGGAACCGCCCGAACTGCTGGCCCTGGAGCTGCGCGAGGCGCTGCATCAGCTGGGGGAAATGGTTGGGGCGGTGCATACGGAGGATTTGCTTGACCGGATCTTCAGCCGCTTCTGCATCGGAAAGTGAAATCGGGTTGCTCCTGTCATCTTGTCATCGAAGCTGTCCCCTGCAAAGCCTGATCGTCGCTTTTCCTTCCGTCGCCCCTTCCTGGACAGAGCAAGAGGGACCCATGACCCCTGCAACGGAACCCCAGCTGAGTCGCCGCATCGTCCTCGCCGGCACGGTCGGCAACATCCTGGAGTGGTACGACTTTTCGATTTACGGCTACTTCGCCCATGCGATTGGTCGAGAGTTCTTTCCCACCGAGGACCCGTTGACTTCGATCCTGGCCGCGTTCGGGGCCTTCGCGGTCGGCTTCCTGATGCGGCCGTTCGGAGCCGTGTTCTTCGGACACGTGGGCGACCGGATCGGCCGCAAACGCGCCCTGGAGCTGGCGGTGATCTGCATGGCGGTGCCGACCTTCCTGATGGGGCTGTTGCCTGGCTATGCCGTGCTGGGCCCGACGGCGGCGGTGCTGCTGGTGCTGCTGCGGATGCTCCAGGGGCTATCGGTCGGCGGTGAAGCAACGACGGCCCAGATCTTCCTGATCGAGCACGCTCCGAAGCGTCAGCAGGGCCTGGCCGGCAGCTGGTCCGGTGCCGGCATCACCGCGGGCATCCTGCTGGGCTCGGCCGTGGGCGCCCTGAGCGTCTGGCTGGCCGGCGAGGATTCCCCGCTCGGTCTGGGCTGGCGCGTGCCCATGCTGCTGGGGCTGCTGGCTGGGCTGGTCGGCCTGTACGTCCGCCAGCACTTGCCCGAGGAACCGAAAGCCCAGACCGCTCCCGACCGCGTTCCCGTGCTGGAGGCGTTTCGCCGGCACAGCTCGACCATCGGGCTGATTTTCGGCATGACTCTGCTGGGAGGGATTGGCTTCTATCTGTCGTTTGTCTACCTGGTGACCTATCTCGAGGAGTTCATCGGCATCTCCTCGCAGACCGCCCTGACAATCAACACGATCAGCATGGGCGTGCTGCTGATGATGAACCTGCTGGGCGGCTGGCTGTCGGATCGCATCAACGTCAAGGCCCTGCTGCTGGCCGTGGCGGCCGCGACGGTCGTGCTGGCCTGGCCGCTGTTCTGGCTGCTGCAGCAACCCGAGCCGCTGCTGATCCTCTCGGCCCAGGTGGTGCTGGCGATCCTGCTGGGCCTGTTTTTCGGCGGCAGTGCCAAGCTGATGTACGCCCAGCTGCCGGCCGATCTGCGCTGCACGGTGTTGTCGGTGGGCTTCAACCTGAGCGTCGGTCTCATTGGCGGCCTGACCCCGGTGGTGGCTACCCTGCTGATCGAGCAGACCCACAACGTCATGGCCCCAGCGTGGTATCTGGCGGCCGCGGCTGGCGTCTCGCTGATCGCCTTGCTGTGGACCCGTCGGCCGGAGCAGGTTGCCGAAACGCCGGTTCATGACACGTGTGCCACCGCGATGCGAAGCGGAGTGCGGTCTGTCGCGCTCCGTTTATCGGCGACGCGCAGTGGAGTGCGACCAGCCCTGGCAGACTCCACTCTGCGTCACGGTTAAGAGCCACGAACGGAAAGGCGAGCGGCGCGGCGTCAGCCCGCCGGTAGAAGGGGTCTACCGGCGGGCTGACGCCGCGCCGCTCGCCTTTCCGTTCGGGCCTCTAACCAAGGTCACGCCTCAACCAGCTCAATCTGCCCGGCTGCGCGGCACCGCCCCGTGCCGGCCAGTAACCACCCTTCCTGCCGCAGCGCCTCGGCCCGGGGGCCGCTGCGGTAGCGCTCCACCATCCGCTTCGGGGCCTGGATCACCAGGCGATGGCCTTGCCGCGATAGCACACACGCCTCGACCTCGGCGGCCGGCAAGCTGTGCGACTGGCTCCAGCGCAGCCATTCCTGCCGCCAGCTTCCCAGCGGAGGGTCCAGGTCCAGCACCGGAACGATTTGCTCCCAGCCGGGCCCCAGCGTCAGCATCGGATCGGGGCCGAGCAGTTGCCAGCTGCCCGGCTGGATGCGAAAGCCTAGCCAGGAGCGATCCTCCCCGGCTCCGACCTCGATCAGCGCCAGCAGCACCGACTCGGGGAAATCGACCAGCACCCCCTGCCAGTCGTCCGGCCCCCCCGGCGGCAGCACGGCCAGCACGTCGATCGGAAACTGATGGCGCCGCTTCCACTCCGGCGACTGACGCACGCACTCCTCCAGACAGCTAACGGGTAACTGCCAGCCGGCCGGCGCCGGGACCCAGCCCGCTTCTCCGGCCTTCCTCCCTGGGCTCGTCAGCGGCAGATAATGCGGCGGTTGCTGTTCCTCGGAGCGATCGACAAAGCAGAACGTCCGCCGGCGCCGGCAGCGATGGGCGATCTGACCCGTCTCGGCAGCAGCCCGACCCGCCTCGGTCGGTTCGTAGGGAACGCCCTCCGCGGCGTTCCGAACACACTCTTGCACCAGGCCCAGCACGGCCAGTTCGTGCAAGAACCGGTGCAGCCAGGCACGGTCCACAGCCAGCGTTTCGAGGTCGGGTTTGGGACTCGATTGGTGGCAGAGTTGGCGCAGCAGGGCCAGGGCCAGGCGATCCAGGGTGGCGGAGCATATGACCTCGACGCGCGCTTCCAGGCGGTGAGCGAGCCAGGAACAGAACCAGAGACGATGCGGTTGCCGGGCCGCCAGGTCATGCCACCACTGGGCCAGGAAGCGGGCCGGGGGCCAAACGGGGGGACCCAGCGGGGTCATAGGCTGCCGCTTTCGTGAAGCCGGAAGCCTTGCGCCAGGACGCCGCTCCCTTGCAGGGCCTGTACCAGGCGGGCAATGAGACGTCTCTCCCGGTTGGCGGTGGTTTCATCCAGGTGATCGACCGCACCGGGCCATTGACTGCGCCGGGCCAGCGTGCCCGGATCGCCAAAGAGGATCAGCCGGCTCGCCGCGCGGGTCAGCGCCAGCACCAGCTGTTCCGGACTCTCGCCAAACGCGACCGCCCGGTGAGTATGGCTCCGGGTCAGGCTGACCAGGGCCGTATGGCATTCCCGCTGCTGGAACGTGGCCGGCAGGCCCACCTCGACAATCAAGGAGGAGGACGAGGGCAGATGGGCCCGGCGCAGCGCCCAGCGCAGCAGTTCCACCTGGGCCGGATACAGAGCGATCACGGCCAGCGCGGGGTGCCGGGCGGGCAGGCCGCGGAGGCGCTGCTGCCAGCGGCTGACCTCGGCCTGGAACGACGGATCGGCGAGCAGGGTCGCCACCGTCCGGGCCACCGCCTGGGCTTCCGGGTAGTTGACCAGTCCCTGAGCGGGCAGCTGGGCCCGCAGCTCCGCCGACAACTGATCGCAGCGGCGCGGGTCGGCCAGGTCGGTTTCCACACCCGCGCCGCCGCGGCTGGTCTTCGGCCGGGCCGTCGCCGTGGCCGTCCCGCCCTGCCGGCGTCCGGGGATCCGCACGGCGGGTGCGGGTTCGCTGTGGCGGCGCGAATCGCCTCCCGAGACTGGCGGGACCATCACAAAATCGACGGCCGGCTCACCGTGGGCCTTGCTGAAGGAATGTGGCCCGGGCAGGGCCAGGCTGGCCACCCAGCGACCCAGGGCCGGCTGCATCCGGTGCGGCGTGGTCAGCAGCACGGTCCGACCCAGGCTGCGCAGGTTCAGGTGCGTCTCGACCCACTGCTCGGCCCGGGTCCGATCCCAGCCAGCTGCCGTGTCGAACTCCAGACAGCAGGTCTGCCAGGGAGCGGCACCCTCGCTGCCCGGCTCCCCCTCCCCGGACCAGGCGCCGACCAGTTCGCGAATGCCCGCTTCCAGCGTCACCGGACAGGTGTCGATCAGCTCCTCCGAGGCCAGCTGCAGCACCACTTGCCCGGGCCGCTCCAGCCAGCGCAGGCTCGGGGCCTGAGCTTGCACCGTCAGCTCTTCCAGCTCGCGGTAGAGGTATTCCTTGGCCTGGTGAATGCCCATGGCCTGCGGGAACAGCACTTCCGCCAGCACCGGCCGGGTGCGCGGGACGCTGAGGATGCACAGCTCAACGTCGGGCTGATCGGCGACCTTCTCGGTCTGAATCCAGCGTTCCTGGTCGGGCGGGACATTGTGGAGCCGGCAGCAGAGCCGGCCCTGGCGCAGCAGCCAGGCGTAGGGCAGACGGCGCGGGTCGGTGTGCAGGCGCTCCCATAACTGAGCAAAGAAGCCGGGCTTCACCACAGAGGACACAGAGGACACGGAGGAATACCGATTTCGTTTTTGTTTTTCCTCTGTGTTCTCTGTGCTCTCTGTGGTGAGGTCTTCCGTGGGACTGCCCAGCAGCACCCAGCGGCGGGCTTGCCGGGCAAGGCCCAGGAAGTCGGCCTCGGTGACCTGCTCGGCATCGTCCAGCAGCAGCAGGTCGAAGATCGGGACGCAGCCGGCCTGGTCGCCAAAGAGCGGATCACGCGGCAAGGCGGCCAGAGTGCTGGCGACCAGGTTGAGCCGGCGGGTAAGCTGTTGCCGGAAGGTCCGGGCTGACTCTTCGACGTCGGTCAGCCACTGCTGGGCCCGCGCCAGTTCCTGCTCCCGGGCCAGCAGCTGCCGCTGCCAGCGCTGCTGGGCCGTCTGCAGCGCGGCCCGGTCCGGGAGGGCCCCATCCGCGCCGAGGGAAAGCGGCTCGCTGGCGGAGGTCCATTGCCGGCACAGTTCCTCAATCCGGGTCTGCAACTGCAGTTCTTGCTCGCCGAGTTGCCGCCGCCGGCCTTCCAGCTCCGTTTGCCGGCGGGCCAGTTCCTTGAGCAAGGTTTGCTCCCGGTCCGCCGCGCGCTGCTTCTCCAACCGGGAACGCTCCTCGCGGTCGGTAGCCTCCTCGGCCGCCAGGCGCTGACTGGCCTGGTCCAGCTCGGACAGTCTGGTTTTGATTTCCGCCAGCCGTGGGGCCGTGTCGGCGTGGAACTGGGCACGCCAGAAAATCGGGGCCCACCAGTGCTTCTGCTGCCGGGCGTCGAACAGGAGCTGGAGCCGGCCCTGCTCCTGCTCCAGGCTGACCTTTTCAGTGCGGACCTTGTTGATCTCCGCCTGCCGGGCCGCCCCTCCGGCGTCCAGCTCGGCAAACCGGCGACTCCAGACAGCCGCCGCTTCGGCCACGTGGGCCTGGAAGGGCGTCCGTTCGGTTGCCGCACTCGCGCCGGCGGCATCCGCTTCAAGGGCGGCCGGCAAACGCCCTTGCTCCTCCGTCAGCTTCCGGACCTGTCCCGTCAGTTCCTCGGCCTGGTCCACCAGTTGCGTGAGCGGTTCCCAGAGCTGTTGCTGGTGCCGGAGCCGTTGCAGCTGCTCCTGGGCCGCGGTGACGGCCAGCCGCGCCTGGCCGAGGGTCTGCTGTTCAAAGTGCTGCTCTCGACCGGCCAGGGTCAGAGCGCGAATGTCCGGCGGCAGCGTCTGGGGATTCTCGTCGGCGTCCAGGCAGGCGCAGAGCGCAAATGCCGTCGGCACCGGCCAATTGTTCCAGGATGCGGTCGAGCCCGGCCGGATTGGGGGCCAGCAGCAGCAGGCGCTGGCCCTGGCCGGCAGCCTGGCGCAGAACCTCGGCGGCGACGCGAGATTTGCCGGTGCCGGGAGCGCCCTGGATCAGGCAAAAATCGGGGCTGGCCAGGGCACAAGCGACGGCTTCGCGCTGGTTGGCGTCCAGGTCCGGGTCGCTGGGAGTACACGAGCCGGCCCGCACGGGCGACAGCTCGGGGACGGGTCCTTTGAGCAGGGCGGTCAAAAGGGGCCAGGCAACCGCAGCGGTCAGGTGGGCCAGGTGCTGGGCGTGCAGGACGCCCTCCTGGAGGGCGGCGCTGCAGCAATTGTTTCTGCTGCTCGGGCAAGGCCCGCCGGTACAGCTCTTCCCACAGGCACGCGGCTTCGGCGCCGTTGGGGGCAACCGGCAGGGCGGGACAGGCGGCGAAAGGGGAAGCCTGCGGGGCCCCGCCGTCGGGAGTTGGCCGTTCCTGGTGCGTCATTTCGTCCCCTCGGGTGCCATCCAAGCTCGGGCCGCTCTTGCTTCCGCGGCCAGGCGCCAGAGCAGAGCGGGTAGGGAGGCTAATGCCCCTCTGCCGGTGTGGGTTCAAGCCGACTCCTGCCCTCGGGGCAGGAGGAAACGGCAGGGAGGATGGCGCTCCACTGCCAGGACCGGTGTTTCCGCCCATCTCCCGGCCGCTGCCGGGAGCCATCCTCTCGGGGCCGCTACGCTCCTCACGCCGGTCCGCTGGATCGTCTTATCACCATACTACACGATACGGTCCACGGAAACCGTCTCTTCCCGACAAATTCCACAGGAAAGACGATTCGCCGAGCCCGTTCTTGCGCTTTGATCCGTTCCCTCGGTCAAACCGACGTAGTATAGACGGATCAGCTCGCACTTGCTATTGAAATGCGGCCGAAATTCCGATCTTGTCGAGGGAGCGGGTTGTGAAGCCGCTTGCGGCTTAGCGGCAGGCCGGCCGGACGCGAAGCCGCAAGCGGCTTCGGGACACAAGCTCATTCCCCCTCGACCCGCACCACCTCCACGGCCAGCTTGCCCAGCACCCGCGTCACCGGCAGCAGCGGCGTCAGGGAGCGCGTGTCGTTCCAGCTGTGCTGGGTGATTTTCAGGTGCGTGGCGCTGACGCCCCCCAGCCCTAGCGTGCTGTCCAGCCCCAGCCAGCGGCCGTCCACCCACACCTCCGTCCACGCATGAAACCCAAGGGCCGGCTTTTCGCCGCGGCGGGCGACGTAAATCAACCCCAGGGCCGTCCGGCTGGGGATGCCCTGGGCCCGGCACAGGGCCGCCGTCAGCAGGGCGAAGTGCCGGCAATCGCCGCGCAGATTGCGTGCCGTCGTGCCGGCCGGGACCAGCGGGGTGGCATTGTCGATCTGCATGGACTTCTTGACCCACAACTCAATACGCTGCGCCTTCTTCCACGGATCGATTTCGCTGCCGACCGCCTGCCGGGCCAGGGTGCGGACGGTCGGATCGTCGCTGTTGATGAAATAACAGGAGGCCAGATACTCGCCCGCCGGTTCGCCCTTGCGGTTGACCTTGCCCTGGCTGGGGCGGACCGGATGCACCAGCAGCTCAAAGGTGTTGCCCTTGAGGTTGCGGATCTCTTGGTGGGCGTCCTGCATCAGGGCCGAGCCGGGGTCGGGATCGTCCCGGAGCGTGACGCGATACGTGGCCGAGCGCGTGTTGTAAGGCCGCTCGATGGCGCGATTGAGGACGATCAGGTTCCGCGTGTTGATGTCCGGGGCGGCGACGGCGCCGGCCCCACCGGCCTGGGCGATGGCGCGGGTTGTGCGGGTCAAGACGATCGGACCGAGTCCCTCCAGCTCGATCTGCCGGCGAACGGGCACGAATTTCTCATCCAGCCAGACCACACTGGCCGGCAGCTGCACCTTGAAGCCGGGGACCTCGATCCGCTCCGGCGTCAGCTCCACGCGCAGCAGCTTCTGTTTCCGGCCCAGGACGGCGACCACTTCCGGCTCCTTCACGACCGCCTGGATGGTGGTGACTCGGTTGACCGTCGGCTCATAGGTGAGGAACGTGAAGCGCTCCCCCGGCCGCGGCTTGCGTTTCTCGAAATCGTGCAGCCGGCGATAAAGCCCGATGGCCTCCTCGTTCCAGCGAATCCGCCGGCTCGAGCCGGCCGCTGCCCTCGACGACCACGCGCAGCATGCCGCCCTCGACAGTGCCGTTGAGGAGCAGTTGCGGATTGGCCCCCTGATACTGGCGCATGAACACGCGCACCACCTTGCCGTCGGCCGTTTCCTCGGTGCCGACGTCCTGGCGGACGCGCAGCAGGGCTTTCTGCCGACGAAAGGTCAATTCCATCTCGGCGGTGGTGAGCAGTCGGCCGCTGGCGAGCCGCTGCACCGTGGTGTGAACGAAGCCGATGCGGACGCTCCTCGCAGTGAGCGACTTCCCAGACGTCCTCGATGGGGGGGATTCGCAGGTTGTGCCTGAAGCCCCAGACCGACGATGAGGACCCAACCAGGGAACACGCTCATGAGCCCGTCTCCGTTGCGCACGGGGAACCGCCTGGTTGCCCCAGAGACGCAAGTATACCCGGAGAGGGCTGCCTGCCAACAGGCGAATTCGGGACTGTGGCAAGCCTCCGCCTGGCTGGCGAGGTCCGTTTGCAAGGGCTGGCCGTGCAGATGGTGACAGATGAGCCACCGTCAGCACCGATTGCTTTCGGAGGCTGTCGCTTGGGGGAGGCCAATGGCGTCTTTGGACACTCGGCAATTGGTGTGCGATAGACACAATCAAAGCAAGCGGCGATTTCACAGCCCTCAGCTTTCAGTCCCGCAGGCGAGCAATGCTTGCCGCATCGCCTCGACCTCGGCGAAGCGCTGGTCCGGCTCCCGGGCCAGCGCGCGGTGAATCACGGCCGCGAGGTCCGCCGGGATCTCGGGACGCCGGGACTGGATGGGCACGGCGTTGGCTTGCAAGATCATCAGCATCCGCTCCTCGAAGGAACGGGGAAAGTCATACACGTACTTGCCGGTAAGCAGGTTGTAGAGCGTGGCCCCGGCAGCGTACTGGTCCACCGGCGGCCTGGCCTCGCGAAAGTTGAGGATCTGCTCGGGGGCCATGAACGGAGCCGTCCCCGCCACCTGGCCTGCCAGGGTCAGGCCGCTCAGCTTCGACGCCTGGTAGACGCGGGCCAGGCCGAAGTCCACCAAGTGGGCCTGCTCCTGCCCGTCGATCTCCGTGACGAGCAAGTTGGCCGGCTTGACGTCGCGATGGACGAAACCCCGGCCGTGCGCGTAACCCAGCGCTTCCAGCAGCTGGCAAACCACCCGGACGGCGCGAGAGATTGGCCAGGGGCCCTGCTTCTCCAGCAATTGGGCCGCGTCGGTGCCGGGCATGAAGTCCATGGCGAAGAACAGCCGGCCGCCCGCTTCGCCCAGGTCGCGGAACGCGACAATCCCGGGATGCTTCAGCTCCCGGAGGATGTCCGCTTCGCGCAGGAACCGCTCGACGGCGCCCGGCCCGGCGTCCATCGCCGGCTTGATCGTCTTGAGAGCGACCACGACGCCATCAGCCGCGCGGAACGCCAGGTAGACGATCCCCATGCCGCCCCGTCCCAGCTCCCGCACGATCTGGTAACCGGGGATCAGCTGCGGCTGGCTATCAATCTGAATCCGGCAGCCGGGACACAGGGGCCAGCTCCCGGGCGTGGGCTGGTCCGCGTCCGGAAGAGGTTTGCCCGCGACGGCGGCACAGACGCAACACGTATCCGGCGACTCGCGGAGCTGATGCAAGATCGTGCCCATCTGGCCGGCAGCGGGCGGCTCAGGAAGGGGAAACGCCGTCCCCAAGGTCGCTGGCCCCTGTCCGGCGCCGCCTTCGGGATCCGTTTTCTCCAGGGAGACGCGCAGCACGGTTTGACCGCCCTGGATCAGGTCGCCATCGGCCAGGTCGGCGCTGAGGACTCTCCGGCCGTTGACGTAGGTCCCGTTGGTGCTCCGCATGTCCATGAGCCGGCAGCGCGGCGGGTTGACCTCGATCAGGAAATGGATGCGCGAGAAGAACTCGTCCTTCTCTGGCAAGCGGAAGTGGGCGTGTTTGGAGCGGCCGACCAGGAAGGTATCGTGCCCGGTGAAGGAGAAGACCTGGCCCTGGTGCGGGCCCGCAATGACCGCGATCAGGACGCGCATGGGCTCGTTCTCGTGGAACAAGGATCTCGCCGCGACCGACGCTCGCCATTATGGCGGGCGGTTGGCCCGGGTTCAACCCTTGGGGCGAAAGACTGCCCCACGTCGGAACTCCAGCGGTCATGGAGTGTCGAGAAGCTCTTGCCAGCTCGGCGCGGTGGCGTCGAACAAGCGATCAATCAGCCGATCCAACCGATCCAGGTCGGTGATGCCCTCGAGCTTCGCCGTGATCGACTCATCCGGGGGACCGTATCGTTTCTGCCCCTGGCGAAGGATGACGCTCTTCGCATTCGCCTCACGGCCTTCGTCGATGATCGCCAGGTAGGTGTCGGAATCTTTCATCGTGCGTACTCCTCGGAACAGCAGCAGCTTCACCAGCAGTTGGGCCCAACAGGACTGGCCTTTTCAAGGAGTGTCGAGAAGATCCTGCCAGTTCTGTGCGTCGAGCAAGCGTGCCTCGACCCGGTGCAGCCGATCCAAGTCGGTGATGCCCTCAAGCTTCGCCGTGATCGACTCATCGGGAGGACCGTACCGTTTTTGCCCGAGGAGCAAGATGATGCTCTTCGCTTCCGCCTCGCGGCCTTCGTCGATGATCGCCAGGTAGGTGTCGGAATCTTTCATCGTGCGTACTCCTCGGAACACTTGCCGGGCCACGTCGCGCTGGACGCGCAGACCGGTCAGCAGAAACGCGGCCGTCAGCAGTTTGCGTGCCCGCTCCGGTAGGGCCTCGCGCTCAAGCCGCTCGATCAGTTGCTGGGCCACCGCGGTCAGCGCGTCCAGGATTTTTACTCCTTGGGGCAATGCGCCCAGCATCGCCAGCGGAGTCGTGCCCAGCCCGCCGGCCAGCAACTCCGCAGCCGGTCGCTCCCACAGGCGCACCACCTCGTAGGTAAAGTTCATGCTACCGCGCACCGACCGCGTGGCATAGCTCACCCTGCCGTTTAGATTCGAGTGTGCCGCTTGCGGCCGCAACAGGATGACGATGCTGTGGACCGGGACGTGATACTCGGCATGGATCAGCGCGTTGTAAACGAGGACGTCGGCGTGCTTCCAGGCCGCGGCACTGGACTGGAAATCGATGTGGACCACCTCCTCCAGCGGGTTGCCGACGCCCACGACGAGATCGGCCGCGGTGGGGACCGTGGACAGATCGACATTGAGCAGAGACAGCGGTCCGACCGGCGGCCGGAAGGTGGCGAGGAAGTCGGCCGGGCCATCGCGGCCAAGGTCTTTCAGTGTGGCATCGAAGGGCATCGACATGGTGGGAGGCCCGTGTCAAAGGAAGGAACTCAGTCAGAGGGGACAACCATCGAATCTGGTGCGGCGACGGTTTCTTTGTATTCGTCGGAGGGCCTACCCAACCCATTTGGCCAGCATGATTTTCCATGCGCTAACCAGGGAACCAGGCGAGCGGCTTATCGACATCCAGGCGCTGCGTCAGGCGCAGGTGTCGAGATCGATGGGGCTCAATCATCGATCAGAGGAAGCCCCTGGAGTGGACAAGGGCGGCGGATTGTCGCCCTTGTCCGCATCCCAGACCTTCACCGTGTGGTCATGGCTTCCGGAGACGATGCGTTTGCCATCGGGGCTGAACGCCACGGAATCGACCCCGTTTGTGTGCCCCTTAAGGGAGAGCATTTCGGAGCCCGTGGCGGCATCCCAGACCTTCACCGTGGTGTCCTGGCTGCCGGAGACGATGCGTTTGCCATCGGGGCTGAACGCCACGGAAGTGACCCCGCCTGTGTGCCCCTTGAGGGAGAGAGTCTCGCTGCCCCGCTCGGCATCCCAGACCTTCACCGTGTTGTCATGGCTGCCGCTGACGATGCGTTTGCCATCGGGACTGAACGCCACGGAAGTGACCCCGCCTGTGTGCCCCTTGAGGGAGAGAGTCTCGCTGCCCCGCTCGGCATCCCAGACCTTCAACGTGTCGTCATGGCTGCCGGAGACGATGCGTTTGCCATCGGGGCTGTACGCCACGGAAATGACCTCGCGTGTGTGCCCTTTGAGGGAGAGAGTCTCGCTGCCCCGCTCGGCATCCCAGACCTTCAACGTGTCGTCATGGCTGCCGGAGACGATGCGTTTGCCATCGGGGCTGTACGCCACGGAAGTGACCTCGCGTGTGTGCCCTTTGAGAGAGAGAGTCTCGCTGCCCCGCTCGGCATCCCAGACCTTCAACGTGTCGTCATGGCTGCCGGAGACGATGCGTTTGCCATCGGGATTGAACGCCACGGACCTGACCGCGTTTGTGTGCCCCTTGAGGGAGAGCGTTTCGGAGCCCGTGGCGACATCCCAGACCTTCACCGTGTGGTCCTGGCTGCCGGAGACGATGCGTTTGCCATCGGGGCTGTACGCCACGGACATGACCAAGTTTGTGTGCCCCTTGAGGGAGAGCGTTTCGGAACCCGTGGCGGCATCCCAGACCTTCACCGTGTTGTCATGGCTGCCGGAGACGATGCGTTTGCCATCGGGGCTGTACGCCACGGAATCGACCCCATTTGTGTGCCCCTTGAGGGAGAGCATTTCGGAGCCCGTGGCGGCATCCCAGACCTTCACCGTGTGGTCCTGGCTGCCGGAGACGATGCGTTTGCCATCGGGGCTGTACGCCACGGACATGACCATGTTTGTGTGCCCCTTGAGGGAGAGCGTTGCGGAGCCCGTGGCGGCATCCCAGACCTTCACCGTGTTGTCATGGCTGCCGGAGACGATGCGTTTGCCATCGGGGCTGTACGCCACGGAATCGACCCCATTTGTGTGCCCCTTGAGGGAGAGCGTTTCGGAACCCGTGGCGGCATCCCAGACCTTCACCGTGTGGTCCCAACTACCGCTGACGATGCGTTTGCCATCGGGGCTATACGCCACGGACATGACCGCGTTTGTGTGCCCCTTGAGGGAGAGCGTTGCGGAGCCCGTGGCGGCATCCCAGACCTTCACCGTGTGGTCCTGGCTGCCGGAGACGATGCGTTTGCCATCGGGGCTGTACGCCACGGACATGACCATGTTTGTGTGCCCCTTGAGGGAGAGCATTTCGGAGCCCGTGGCGGCATCCCAGACCTTCACCGTGTGGTCCTGGCTGCCGGAGACGATGCGTTTGCCATCGGGGCTGTACGCCACGGACATGACCATGTTTGTGTGCCCCTTGAGGGAGAGCGTTTCGGAGCCCGTGGCGGCATCCCAGACCTTCACCGTGTTGTGCCAGTTGCCGAAGACGATGCGTTTGCCATCGGGGCTGTACGCCACGGAAGTGACCCCGCCTGTGTGCCCCTTGAGGGAGTTCTTGTTGAGCCGGGTGGCAAGGTAATCGTACTCCCAACCACGCAAGTTCGGCTGGCAGCCGTCCAAGTGGTGCCGGACCATGGCGGCGCTGCCGTGTTGCCATTCGACATGGGCCAGCGTGATCTTGTTAAGGTACACCGCCCACTCCGCCTTCCTCAACTCCTCCTCCTTCTTTTTCTTCTCCTCTTCGGCTCGATCACGCTCCTTGCGGGCCTGCGCGGCAGCGTTCTCGGCCGCGCTGCTCGCCTTGCGGGCGGTGTCGGCATCCTTGGTGGCCTGCTCCTTCGCGGACCGAGCGTTCGTTGCCTCAATCTCCTTCTGCCGGGCCTCTGCCAGCGCCCACAGCGCCAGGCTCGTCCCCACGCCTGCTCCCAGCAACAGAGTGACCAACACCGCCGCCAGCAACCCTGCCGCCAGCGGATTGCGCCGACTCCAGCGCACGCTCCGCTCCAGCCAGCCGACCGGCCGCGCCGTCACCGGCTCGCCCCGCTGCCACCGCGCCAGGTCGTCGGCCAGTTCCCCACAGGTGCCATACCGCTGGCCCGGTTCCTTCGCCAGGCATTTCAGGCAGATCGTCTCCAGATCCCGCGATAGCCGCGGATTCAGCCGGCAGGGTGATGGTGGTTCGGTATGCAGGGCGTTGAACAGCACCACTTCGGGCGGACCTTCAAACGGCACCCGGCCGCACAGCAGCTCGTACAGCAGCACGCCCAGGGCGTACTGGTCGCTGGCCGGCAAGACCTTCTCCGGCTGGGCCACCTGCTCCGGCGCCATGTAGGCTGGTGTGCCCACAAGGTCCCCCTCCTGAGTCAGCCGGTTCTCCGTCTCCTTGCGATGAGCCAGGCCAAAGTCCAGCAGGTGCGCCCGCTCCTTTTCATCCAGCATGACGTTTGCTGGCTTCACGTCCCGATGGACAATGCCCTGGCCGTGGGCATAGGCCAGCGCCTCGGCCAACTCGCGCACGATCTGGACTGCCTGGTGGAGGTCAAGGGGGCCTTCCTCCAGAATCGCGGCCAGGGTGCGGCCCTGGATGAAAGCCGAGGCGATGTAGTAATGGGGCGGCTGGCCGCAGGCCTCGAACAGGGGCACGATGTGTGGGTGACGCAGTTGTGCCGCCGCCCTGGCTTCGCGCAGAAAGCGTTCGATCTGGTGCGGGCCTTCAAGCCGTCCGGGCAGGGGCACTTTCAGGGCCACCTCGCGATCCAGTTGCGGATCGTAGGCTCGGTAGACGGTGCCGAAAGCGCCCTCCCCCAGGCGGGCCCGGACCTGGAAACGCCCGATGTGCTGGGGGACGCCGGGAGCGAGGGCAGGAGCCGGGTCTGGTAGAGTTGCCCGAATGGCGGTGTCAGGATGCGGTGTCGGGAAGAATTGTTCTGCTGAAGAGGACGCTTTGAGCTTCTGCCGGCAATGGGGACAGAGAAGGGTGCGGCCAAGATGGGACTCGGGGATGCGTGATGCCTTGCCACATTCTGGATTCGGACACTTCACGAGCATACTCATGGATCACCCGCTCCCTCCTCGACATGGAAAGTGAGGCCGGCTGAAGAATAGTGGTTAGCCACCCTTATCCGCGTCCCAGACTTGGACAGTGCCGTCCGCGCTACCGCTGGCGATGCGCTTGCCGTCGGGACTGAAGGCCACGCCGAGGACATTGCCGGTGTGCCCCTTGAAGGTGAGGGTTTCCAGCCCCGTCACTGCGTCCCACACTTTCACGGTCCTGTCCACGGCGGCGCTGGCGATGCGTTTGCCATCGGGGCTGAAGGCCACGCCCATGACGTCGGCTGTGTGTCCCTTGAGGGTAAAGACCTCTTGCCCCTTCTGTACGTCCCAGACCTTCACGGTGTGGTCTCGGCTGGCGCTTGCCAGACGCTTGCTATCGAAGCTGAACGCCACACCCTGAACCCACTTTGTGTGTCCCTTGAGGGTGAAGACCTCTTGCCCCTTCTGTGCGTCCCAGACCTTCACGGTGTTGCTCACGTTACCGCTGGCCAGACGCTTGCCATCGGGACTGAAGGCCACGCTGTGGAGACCGCCGGCCTGCCCCATGAGGGTGAGGGTTTCTTGCCCAGTCAATGCGTCCCACACCCTCACCGTCCTGTCCTCGCTGGCGCTGGCGATGCGCTTGCTATCGGGGCCGTATGTCACGCTCGAGACCAGACCTGTATGCCCCTTGAGGGTGAGGACCTCCTGGCCCGTCAGTGTATCCCACACCTTCACCTCCCCTGGCTTGCCTCCCATGCCCGCAGCGCTGGCGATGCACTTGCCATCCGGGCTGAAGGCCACGCTAAAGACGCTGTCGGTGTGGCCCTTGAGGATGAGGGTCTCCTGCCCCGTCACCGCGTCCCACACCTTCACGGTCTGGTCAAAGCTGGCGCTGGCCAGGAGCTTGCCATCGGGGCTGAAGGCCACGCTCCAGATTGGTCCTGTGTGCCCCCTCAGTGTCAGGTGTTCTCGCCCGGTCGGCTTCGCGGGATTCGCGACCCGCTCTTTCGGAATCTCCTTGTCGGCCCGCCCGGCGTTCTTCGGGGGCTTGAGGACTTCCTTACTACCCTGGCCGCGGTCGTTACGAGGTTGCCCGATAGCGTTATCCGCCCGCTCGACATTCTTCTCGGCATTGATCTGGACGGCAGGGCCGCCGCCTTCGATTGGAACGGTCTCGTCTTTCGCGGGCCAAGGGAAGTAGCTGGTCAGCAGCAAGCCAGCCCCAACGAGACATCCCCCGGCCAACCCGATCATGGCTGGCCGGCGCCATCGCGATTGCTTGCGGGGAAGCCGAAATAGCTCAGGCTCCCCTGCCGGCTCGTCTCCCCTGCTGGACCTGGATTTCCGGATTTCGGGGGGCCTGCTGTCACTGATGGATGCCTCGCGATTGCGCTTCGGCCGGGCTGGCTGTTTGCTGATCGTACTGCCCTTGGACGGTTGCTCTTCGGCCGCATCGTCCGCGACAACAACCGCTTCCGGCACCCCGGCGTTGCTCGCAACAAGCAGATGCTCGATCGGCTCGCGTTGCTTGCCGAGATACCCAAGCAGGGCGCGGGCCAACTCCCCCATGCTTGGGTAGCGGTCTTCGACCTTACGCGCCAGCGCCTTCAGGCAAACCACGTTCAACTCCGGATCGATTCCCGGGCGAAGAGCGGAGGGAGGCGCCGGATCGCGGGTCATGATCTGCAACAGCACCTCGTTTAAGGTCCGGCCGAACGGCAGCTGGCCGGTCAACACCTCGTAGAGGATCACGCCCAGGCTGAAGATGTCACAACCCGGGCCCTGAGCCGTGGGCACGCCGCTCAACTGCTCGGGTGCGGCATACCCGGGTGTTCCCAGCACCTGGCCCGTTTGCGTCAAGCGGGCGGCGTCGGTCGCCAGCTGCCTGGCCAGGCCGAAGTCCACGATGATCGGCTCGCCATCGGCATTGAGCAGGATGTTGCCCGGTTTGAGGTCGCGGTGGACGATCCCCGCCTGGTGAGCGGCGTGCAAGGCCGTCGCGAGCCGATGCACCAGGGCGGCCGACTGCGGCGGCGTCAGGGGCTCGCCGTCCTGGAGGCGGGAGGCCAGCGACGGCATCTGAAGATAAGGCATGGTCAGGTAGGGGATGCCCTGGAACTCGCCCACCTCGTAAACAGGGCAGAAGTTGGGATGGACCAGCCGGGCCGCTGCCCGTGCAGCGCGCTGGAAGCGCTCCACGGCCAGGGCCCGATCCTGGGCGGGAAAGAGCGGCGCCTTCAGGGCGACCTGGCGGTCCAGCTGCGGGTCGTGAGCCAGGTAGACCGCTCCCATGCCGCCTTGATCCAGCAGTCGTACGATCCGGTAGCGGCCGAACTGCTCCGGCAGGGTTACGGCGGCAGGCGCCTGATCAAACGCCCGCGTGACCAGCTCGTCCGTGCTGGTCGGTTGGCTGGCCTGGGCCGCGGGCGAGGGGCCGGCGGGAGGAGGGGTCAGCCCGGCAGGGGCCGGCGGCTTACCGAACAGCGCCTGGACCAGGTCGGAGTGATACTGCGGAAAACGCTGCACGTACTCGGAGAAGGGCAAGTCCAGCTGCCCTTCCTTGCGGAGGCGATACTCGGCCAGGATCAGGTCGAGGACCACCCGGCGATCTTGCAGCAGCTGGGGATGCCGGCTGAAGTAGTCCTCGACGCGGGCCGGCTCACCGGCCCGCAGGCGGTAGTGAAGGTCCGCATGCACCAGTTCGACCAGCAAGGCCAGCGGATCAACTCCGGGTGCGTCGAGATAGTCCCGCAGCGCGGGCCGCCGGCCGGCCTGCCAGGCGGCCTCGAAACGGGCCAGGGCGTATTCCAGGTGGTCCCAGTTGGCCTGGGGCAGGGCGGGAAAGAATTCCTTCGTGGAGACGCTTCGGGTAGGCATGGGCTTTCACCGCCTCCAACCGGGTGAACGAGAGCGAACATCCGCCAATCCACCCACGGCGCTGTCCTGGGTGGATTGGCACGTGTGAAGGTCAGGATACTCTCCATCTGCCCCTTTGGAAAGGAAAATCCGAAATTCACAAGGGCCAGCCGCTGGCCTGGAGAGAAGGCTGTCCGAGGAAGTCAGCCGGCGAATCCGGATTGCCCACGTCAGTCCAAAGCGCATCGCTTCCCAACCGATCAGGCTCCGGTGTGACGGAAGCTGGCAGAAGCATTCCATCCGTGGTGCCAGGGGGCGTTTGAGCTGGAGAACCCATGCCCGCCATCGGGAACGCTGCAGAAGGGAGGGACCGCTCCAGGTCCAGCTGGACGAACGCCGCCCCGCTGGTCCCGTCCATGCTCGCCGGCACGCCCGCCGGGCTGGCGGCGATGGACTGCGTGGTGAAGTTCTGGGCCAGGGCGGCGGCGCTGGCCCCGAACAGGCCATAGACCGGGTGGTTGTTGTACGTACCCAAGGCCCAGCCCGAGGAGTTGGTTCCCCACGGGTTGTACATCTCAAAAGGCGTAGTACTCGAGGCGTTGTAGTTGACGACCGCGTAGCAGTGGTTGGGCACGATGTAGGGATTGGGCGGATTGCTCGTGCAGAGGACGATCAACTCGCCCGTGTTCCATGCTGAGGCGACGTTGCTGGGATTGATACTGTAGTCTTTGACCGACTGACCCGTGATGGCATGCAGCGCCCAGGCCGCGTCGCCGTAGTTCAGGGCTGCATAGGAGTCGCTGCCCTCGTAGTTTGTGGTGACCAGACGTTCGCCGTTGCCCTCGGCATAGGCCTTCTCGGCCAGGGCCACCCACAGGACGCCGTTGGCCGGGTGGTCATACAGGCTGCCGCCATCCGGCAGCTCCGTGTCCACAGTGACGGAAAAGGCTGAGCCGCTGGTGCTGTACAGCCGAACCGAGTACAGGCCGACAGTCGCGCCGTTCTCGACGGCGGTGCCCTCATAGGTGAACATGCTGCGGATGACCGACGGCTCCCGGGCTGCCACCTCGGCCAGGCTTGCCATCAGCCAGCAGTCGCCCAGGTTCCCCTGCTCCACGTCCAGGTAGGATGGGCCATTGGGCCCAAAGAGTGAGCCGCTCACCGGCTCATAGGGCCCTGCGGCCGCTGGATGGTTGATCGTCACGGTGTTGGCCCTGGTCGTGACACTCTGGGAATTGGCCCAACTGGTGCCGGCCGAGTTGTACGCGCCAACGTCAAAGGAGTAGGTCGTGCCGGCGCTCAGGCCACCGACCGCGTAACTGGTGCTGCTGCTGGCGAGACTGGCGATCAGTCTCCAGCCGCTGCCGGTCCACTCATCGACCAGGTAACCGCTGGCGTTGGCCACGCGATTCCACGACAGATTGACCTGCGAGGAGGAAACGGCCTGGGCGGAGAACGAGGGAGCGGCGGGGGCACTGCTCTTGGTGGTGACGGCCTGGCCGTTGGCCCAGTGCGTGCCGGCCGAGTTGTAAGCAGCCACGTCGAAGTCATAGGTCATGCCGGCGCTCAGGCCGGCGACCATGTAGCTGGTGCTGCCACTGCTGAGGTTGGCAACCTGCCTCCAGGCGCCGAGGATGTACTCATCGACCAGGTAGCCGCTGGCGTTGGCCACGCGATTCCAGGACAGATCGACCTGTGACCCGGAAACGGCTGTGGCCGAGAACACGGGCGCGGCCGGCATGCTGCTGGGCACGAGCCGGTCTTCAAGGACCTCGATGCCGGGGCGGAATGTCCGCGAAGCACGCTGGCCGCGGCCAGACGACGCCTTCGCCTGGCGAGCGGTTCCCCAGAACTTCAGAGGAACGGAGACGAAATGCTTCAGTAGTTTGGTCATTGCTTGCATGATGTCACCTCTGGGACACAAAACGATTCTGAACTGCTTGCGCAAGCTGGAGATGGGTTCCCGGCCGGGGACGGAATCCACGCGATTCCCCTGCACTCCTCGTGGTGCAGGACTCTCCAAATCCGTAAGACATGCCCAGGTAGACCTGGGTGCTGGTTTCGCGACCTGCCGCGAAACCCTTCTGGTGTGTAAATGCGGAAACGGTCCCTGTTTAAGCCAACCACAAACAAAAAAGCGCCTCCGGCCCCTGACGAGGAGTGTGTCGCCATGCCTGCCGAATCGTCTTTCGCCGCCGTGATGACCCGTCTGCGGGCCGGCGAAGCCAGCGCCGCCCGGGAGATCTTCGATCGCTTTGCCAGCCGGCTCATCGGCCTGGCCCGCGTCCACCTGGACTGCAAGGTTCGCCAGAAGGTCGATCCCGAGGACATCCTGCAATCGGCCTGCAAGAGCTTCTTCGTTCGCTTCGCCCAGGACCAGTTCGATCTGACCAGTTGGGACAGCCTGTGGGCCCTGCTCACCGTGATGACCGTCCGCAAGTGCAACCGCTGGACCGCCTACTTCCGGACCGGCAAACGCAACGTGAACGCCGAGGCGACCCCGCTGCCGGGCAGCGACTCGGAGCCGGACTGGCAGGCGCTCGCCCCCGAGCCGACGCCTGCCGAAGCGGTGCTGCTCGCTGACCTGGTCGAGGGATTGCTCCGCGAGCAGTTCCCGGAGAATCGGCCGATCGTGTCGCTGGCGCTGCAAGGCCACTCGGCGGCCGAGATCAGTCGACAGCTCAACCGGCCCGAACGGACGGTTTCGCGGGTGCTGAAGAAGGTGCGGGAACGGCTGGAGCAATCCCAGGTGGAAGAAGCCGGCGGGGGGTGAGCGGTCCCGGCTTGGGGCATCGAAACAGGGGAGGCAGTCACAGCGCGTCCGGACAGCCAGGGAAGCCGGATCTCGCGAACTCCGCTAGAATGAACCGAGGGCCGCCGCAATGGAGTTGGTCGGTCCGTGCCGTGGCAGGGAGCCACGACAGGTTCGCCCCTAGAGGGAGGAAGCGAGTGGCAACCAAAACTGTTTCCGCCCAGGCCATCCAGAAGAGCGCGTTCCTGGTGGAGCCGGGACGGGTGGAGCTGCGCACGGTGCCGCTGCCGCGGTTGCAAGCGGGGCAGGTGCTGGTCCGCATCGAGCGGGCCCTGGCGGGCGGCACGGATCGCAAAGCGTTTCTGCGCGGCCATCCGCAGATCCCGATGCCGGGGCCGTTCGGCCATCGCTATGCCGGAACGGTGGCGGGCGTTGGGTCCGGGAAAGCAGCGTTCAAAGTGGGCCAGCCGATCATGGGCGTTCACAGCGCTCCGTGTCTGGAGTGCGACCTGTGCCACAAACAGCGCTGGCACCTGTGTCCGGAGGTGATGCGCGACAAGGTACTGGGGGCGTTCGGCCAGTATCTGTGCATCCCGGCCAACGTGGCCCGGCAGGCGCTGTTCGAGCGGCCGGAGAGTTTGGACGTGGAGGAGGCCGCCCTGCTGGAGCCCTTGGCCTGCGTGGTGCATGCCCTGGAACTGATCGATTTTCGCGGCGTGGAGCGGGTGCTGATCCTGGGCCTGGGAGCGATGGGTCTGCTGTTCGCTCAGCTGCTGCCCTTCTACACCGGGGCCGAGCGGGTTGGCGCCGGCCGGCGGACACCGCGGCTAGAGCTGGCCCGGCGTTTCGGCCTCGATCCGGTGTGCGACCTGACGGACGCCCGACTGACGGAATCGCTGCCGCCCTCGGAGCGCTTCGATTGCGTCATCGAATGCACCGGCCGGCTGGACGGCTGGCAGGAGTCGTTTGACCTGACCGCACCGGGCGGCCAGGTCCTGTTCTTCGGCGGCCTGCCCAGGGGCACTCTGTTCCCGGCCGACAGTTACCGTCTTCACTACGAGGAAGTCCGGCTGCTGGGCAGTTTCCACTTTGGGCCGCGCGACGTCTGCAAGGCTCGGGAGTTCCTGCTGTCCGGCCAGCTGGACCTGAGGCCGCTGATCAGCGGCTGTGTGCCGCTGCACCAGCTGGGACACGCTCTGGAACAGCTGCGCGACGGCAAGGGTATCCAGTACGCCATTGACCCGTGGATCTAACACCATGCAACGCATCGTTCGCGACCAGGCCCGCAAGTACGCCTTTGACTGGGAAGACAAACCGCTGCTGCGGGTCAAGCCCGGCGAGGTCTTCGAGATCGAAACCTGGGACGCCAGCACCGGCTACTTCCGCAGTGCCGCCGACAAGGCGATCCCCGCCCGCCGGCCCGGCTTCGACCGCAGCCCGCCGACCGCCAACCCGCTGGGCGGCCCGGTCTTCGTGGAAGGAGCCGAGCGCGGCGACACCCTGGTGGTGATCCTGGAAGAGATCCTCGTCGGCGATTATTCCTGGATCGCGATCGGTCCCAGGCGCGGCCCGCTCGGTGAATCGACGCGCTGGCCGGAGCTGTCGAGCGATTACACCACCAAGATCTTCCGCCACACCACCGGTCCGTCGGGGACGATGCGTGACGGCACGCTGCATTTCAGCGACAAGGTCCGCTGGCCGATCACGCCGTTCGTCGGCACCTTTGGGGTGGCTCCTGACCGCGAGGTGACGACCAGCCTGGACGGCCAGGGCGAGTGGGGCGGCAACCTCGACATCCGCGACGCCTGTCCGGGGAACCGCCTGCTGCTGCCGATCTTGCACCCGGGAGCGCTGTTCTACCTGGGCGACGTCCACGCCAGCCAGGGAGACACGGAGTTCACCGGCACCGCCGCCGAGACCACCGCGACCGTCCGGCTGCGCCTGGAGCTGATCAAGGGCAAGCGGCCTGGGTGGCTGCGGATCGAGAAGCCGGAGTCGCTGATCGCGGTGAACGCCAGCAAGCCGCTGGAGACGGCGGTGGAGACCGCGACGTTCATGCTGATGGACTGGCTGATCGCGGAGTATGGCCTGAGCGCGACGGATGCGTATTGCCTGGTCAGCACCTGTCCGGATTTTCGGATCAACACGTACCAGATGTGCAAGATCGGGAAGCTGAGTTACGTCGCCGGGGCGGAACTGCCTAAGCGATATCTACTTATGTAATCCGCGTATCAGGTGTTCACCGCGTTTTCTGTCAAGAATCTGTCAAGAATGATTGTTATGCGGTTTTTTCTAGATTGAAAGCATCCTTGTGCCTCTGGAACTCCCATGTCTGACGAAAAAACTCCTCTCATGTCCCGCGGCATCACCGGTAGGGACGCTCTGCGGGGTGTTATCAGCATTGCGATTCTCGCCATCCTCTGCGTGTGCTATTGGTTCGCCTTGCCCGCCGTTCAATCGCCGATAATCCCTCGGGCTCCAGGTGGCAAGGACGGACCTTGGGTTGTTCGCCCCATCTTGGCGGTTCATTTTGTCGCCGTGGCCGTACTGGCTGCTGTAACACTTCCGCTCATCACATGGCCGCTTTGGAGGATCTGGAAACGCGAGGATGTCGCATTGGGAACTCAATTTCAACCTTTTCAGGGCCAAACCGGAACGTATGCCCTGCTGGTCGTCAAGGCTTCACTGCTTCTGGCAGTTTACGCCGTGGGGCTCCTTTTCTACCTGTTCTCCTGGACGTTCATCGGGCCGAGCGGGATTGAAGAGTGCCTGCCGTGGACTACGCTGCATTTTTCGTTCCAGGATATTTCGTCGCTTGAAACTATTCCCAGTGGCGAGCGGGATGAGTCCATCAGCAAAGATGGGCCTCGGTACACCGTCAAGTTTAAGGGCGGTCGTTCCATCGAGATGAGCGAAGAGAACGAAGGAACCACGCTGGATGAGTTGACTGCGATGGCCACCTTCATTGCCGAGCGGTCAGGCCGCTCGTGGGTGCGATGGAGCGACGGCGTCCCCGTTGAACCGAACAACAAGGCGCTCCGCCGGCCACGCGAATAAGTCCTCGGAAGCCCCACACGGTATTCCGCACGCTATTCGTGGAATAGGGGGAAACGGCCGCCGCCGGTCTGGGTGATCGAGTGGACCGCCGACGGCACCGACTATCGCGGCCTGGGTCCGTCCGCCGAGCCGACCTACGAGGAGGGCTGGCTGATCTTGCAGAAGGTGCTGTCGGAGGCGGAGAAGCCGTTGAGCCGGTGGGACATCCTGCGAGCCTGGGCGGACTCGGCGTTGGCACCGGCCAGGCATACCTTGTGGAAGTGGCTGGACCGCACCGTGCGGGAGGGGTTCGTGCTGCTCGACGGCCGCGGCACGCGCCGGGAGCCGTACACCTATTCGCTGCCGGGTATGATCATGAAATGGCAGGAGAAGTTCATGGCGGACTTCACCCGGAGGATCGAGAGGGACGCGGAGCGGCTGGGGCCACCGTGAGGACGTCTGGTATCCGAGGTGCGACGCTTGCCGGAAGTCTGCGCTCATTGCTTGCCTGAACGGGTCAATCGTGCCGTCGAAACGGAGATCGGCATTGGCATGGTTTGCTGAACAAAGTTAGTACCCGCTCGGGAGCAGACTGGAGCGTTTGGAACGGAACCAGTTTAGCACGTCCGTGCGGAGTTGCCGGGCCACGTCCAGCAAGTCGTCAGCATCCTGTTTCTGGACCACCCCAGCGTGAGTATAAAGACTGGTGTGCCGCAGCATGGAACTTTTGGAGAGGTGGATCAAAGTTCCCTTGTGGGCGGCGCCAAGCGTAAATTCCAACGAATTGATCCAAAGAGCATGATGCCCTGGCGCCCGCTTCGCCACTTCAAATCCACTGGCGTGGAGGGCGAGCTTGCAAAGCTGGAGAGCAGCGTCGTAGGCATGCGTAAACCGACCATCATCGCTCAGGCCAGCGACACTCGCGTCGGCGATCTCGCGGTCCACGACACCCAGCAAGTTTTTGACCTCGGCCACGGTCGCTTGATGGTTAGTCAGGTGACCGATCTGCAACCAGTTCTGTAAGCTCATCGCGGCTGCCCTTCAAGAAAATCTTTTCCTTGCGGACGACGTCAAGCAAGAACGGGTTCCCTTCGCGGTATTGGCAGCGGAATTTCTCCGGTGAGAACAGCACAGGGTTGACCGTTCGGCCGAGGGTTTGCTCTGCCTTATGCAGTGCGACTGCCAAATCTTTCAGGCGAACGTCGCCGACGATCATGAGATCGACATCGCTTTCCCGGATCTGGTCAAGACGCGGGATTGACCCGAAGACGAAGGCAATTGTGATGCAATCCTCAAAAGGAGTCAAGGCATCACCGAGCAATTGCTCCAGGTGTCGGCCACCCTGAATCTCCTTCATCGCAACGATCATGAGCAGATCGCCAAAAAGATGAGGGCACGGGTCAACAACGGCCATGAGCATCGTTTCGATTCGTTCGACGAACGGCTGCGGCCATTCCTTCCGTCCCTCAGCGATTGCATCAGCCAGCACGTGAAGCGCGACTTTTTGAACATTCGCGTTATTGTCATCAAGGCATTTTTCGACTACCTGGTGGATGGCTGGCATGTCGTCACTTTCGAGAAGCGATGCGATGGCCCAAATCGCGGCGCACCGAACCCGTGTCGGCTCGGTCGTAGAGGCAATGGTAGTCCGAAACCGTTCAAGGAGTGCTTGCTGCTCAGGAGAAGGGAAATCGACACGGGAAAGACCTTTCGCGGCCCCAGCCCGGACAGGTACTGATCCTGCTGTGAACAGTTGTTCCAGGCGTGCTCGCACGTCGGTTCTGCTTGGAGCGATGCTCCGGAGGACCACCGCGCATCGTTCGCGGACCTCATCGGACCTGTCCTTGTCAAGACGATCCAGGAGCAGATCCGCGATTGTCGAATGGGCGGCTACTGCTTCCTCAAGCGCTACCGCGCATGAGGCGCGAATAGCCGGTAATCGATCTCGGACCAGAAGTTCCTTGAGGACATGTTGAGCCATGTCATTCGAGTCCGACTCCTCGCCGAGAAACGAGATCAGCGCAATTCGGCGCTTGACGTCCGTTTTGGAATCGCGGACCAACTTCAAAACTTCGGCATACCATGCATCGGGGTTCTCGATTCGCTTCTGCCAGGCAGGCCATATAAGTTCCACCTGACGGCCACCGAGTCGCTTTCGGCATACCGTTCCTGGGGCAGCCTCCCTGGGACCTTCCGGGGGATCGTGTGATGCCAAATACACAGCGACGTAGTCATTCACTGGAAGTTCCCTCTTCGCTGTTTCCTCAATTTCCCTGAGCATTCGCTGCGCTTCGGCTTCGTGCCTGGTGCCCATGAGCTGCTTGAGGAGACTGATGAGGATGATGGCAACCTCAAGCCACCTGGATCTGCCAATCGTTTCCCCGTCCGAGAAAAGCTGGTCGAGCAGGGTGCGGTCCGCAACGGCCGCCCCGTCCACCAGACACCGCAACGCGAGGCGCTGACTCCGACGAAGGAACCTGCCGGCAGGATCCGGGTCATCCAAGATGACTCGTAGAAGAGTTGTTGCCCGCAACGCAGAAAGCGAAGCGGCCACGTGGACCACTACTTCCTCCCATTGCGGATGAAAGAGATAGGGACGCAGCAGGGCAACGATGTCACCACCGCCCTCGGCTTCCAGCATCAGGCCCCGAGCTGCGAAATACTCCTGGAAGGTCCGATGAGAAAACCCGAACATGCCGTCTCCGCGCTCGACAAGTAACCCGGTCCGCTCGCAGAGATAACGAATCACCCGTTCGCTTTGTTCCTTGACGAAATCCCCAGTCAGGGCCATTTGTTCACGCAAGAACTGCTGCACGCAGTCATTCACCCACCACCGTGGTCGAAGAACGCGGCCTTTTCTTTGCATTCCCAGTGCCAAACGTTCCAGCAGCCAACCAAACTCCCGTGCTTCAAAAACGATCCCGTGCAGCGGATCACCCGGCCGAGCTCCACGTTTGCTTGCCTCCCAAGCTTCCAGCATGACCTCAACGATCTTCGCGTACAAATCAACGCGGCGCCGCGGCAGTGTCGCGTTCGCGTAATGGAGCGCTGCCAGGATCGTCAGCATCAAGGGATTCGAAGCAATGGCGCGAAGCGGACGGTGGTTCAGAATCGTTGCCGTCAGCTCCTCGGCTTGTTGATCGTGCTGCTTACTCGGCCGCTTGGCAACCAGGGGCCTGGCTTTGTACCAGCGCCGCGCGAACCCTCGAATGTCTTCGTCGTGCCAACGTGCGACCTGGAACGTGGCGAAGCCTAATTTCCGCCAGGGGCCTGTGTCCAACCCTACAATTCGACTGGTCAGCACGATTTGGTTTTGACCGAAGTCCTCGACAAAGGTACGCAGCACAGTAGCGAGGCGCCTGTCGGCTCCGACCTCATCGAGTCCGTCAAGTAGCACCAGACAGCCGCCGCGCTGCAATTCGAGCTCAAGGTACTGCTCGACTTGAGCCCAGTAATCAGGGGATCCATCGGGCAGTGTGCGAGTTACCACGAACCGAACGAGGGTCATTTCGTTGTTACACTCGCGCGCCTTGGCAAAGTCAGCCAGGCGCACCATCAGTGGTATCCGCGGTTGCTTCGTGTAGTGGCTTTCCTCGTCTAACCCTTTAGCGGAGGCTCGGGCGGCATGACGCAACGCTGTGGTCTTGCCGCTCCCCGGTTCACCGCGAATCAAGATCCGGCGGTGAAGGGCAAGGCAGTGAACGACCATGAGTTCGTCCGGTTCCTTGCTCGGTCCGTCTTCAGCTTCGCTCGTCTGAGTCCGGCAGTCGGTTTCATGGTTCCGTTCTGGTACGGGGACCACGCGAATCGGGACGTAGGTGTCATCGATTGATCTTGGCTCGGTGGTAGGCAACCCCAAACCACGCAAGGTCAGGTCAGCGTTTTCGTCAGCGACAGCCTGCTTGTATCCCAGGAGAGGGTCAGGTGAAAGAAGACTTTCGTCCGGCAATCGAAGGGCTTGAGCCAAGCCCTTCACGGTTCTGTCCCGAACTTCGACAACGCCATTCCCTCGGAGCATCGCCTGGAGAGCCTGACGCGTAATCCCGGCCTGGGCAGCCAGTTTGGTATTCGTCAGTCCGTGAGACTTGACAAGGGCACGGAGCTTGCTGGCATCGATTTTCATTATCCGTCCCCCTCTCGTAAGCGCGGGACGACCGAGTTGCCGCCTCTGCGAGCAACCCGGTCGAAAGGACTTTGTCATGCGCTTCCTGGCTGCAATCCGGTTTCCTCTGTGGTCAGGATAGCAAATCGCTCAACATCTTCCCGACCCTGCCGATGGCATCCGCCGCGTTACCGAGCACTGGCAGGGCCTTGAGTCCCTCCCACGCCGCACGGATGACGGACGGATTCGGGTTCTTTTTCGCAGCCTGGGCCCGAATCGCCGAAATGTCACCAGCAGCATCCAGTTTTTGCTCGTCGGTGAGTTGCCGGCTGTCCGCAATGGCCTGATCCAGTTCATCGAGGACACTGGACAGTTCGGTGAATTTCGCGTTTACGACGTTTCCGTCGCCCACGACAGTTACGCCCTGGACGTTGGTAATGTTGACCTGACTTGCAGCCTGCGGTTTCTTGAACATGCTGGCAGCCTCCAAGTGATTGATGCCCACTTCCGAGATCTTGTACTTGGTCTGTTCGCGGTCCAGGACCATACCCTTGCCAGTCACAAATGACCGCGACTTGACTTCTTGCTTTACCCAGCCAACCTGGATCAAGTAATCCAGGTTCGACGCGACTTCCGACTGCTTCATCCCGTATCGCTTCTTCATCTCCCGGCGGAGTTCCAGGATACCAATCGGGATCGCGGTAATTCCCTTCGCTGCCTGGTGTCGGTCGTACAGGAACCGGAGGATTTTGTCTCGGCGGTTGTCGTTCAGGTTCATGCTTGAACTCGCTTGGTGATTGGAACATTGCCCCTGCACCGCAGACAGTCTACTCTCTTGATGTAAAGTGAGTCAATAGAAAATTCACACATAAAACATTACAACTTTACACATCAGTGCTTGGGCTGTATCTGGAGCCTGGCGTTCCCCGGTTGAAACGTGGCACGGAGACACCCGGCTAGTCGATGGCAAGTCCTGACCTGTTGGGGAATGGACTTCGCGAGGAGAAGGATTGGCCGGAGGTCGGTGGGAAAGCCATTCTCCGAGCGGGCCCGGCTATAGCGGCGCTCAACCTCGGCAAGGCCAAACGCTGCCCCTTTGCGCCAGCTCCCTTCTTGCCAGGGAACGTTGCCGAGGCGACCCGCCACGGCTACGACAGCAGTGAGTTCAAACGTGGCCACCCCTGTCCGGCCCAAACGTGTCCGACGCCCGAATGTTCTCTCGCCGATGCTCCGTTCGTTTCTCCACCATTTCGCGGAGGCCATCCATGAACCGCTCTCCAGATGCCGACGGGAACCATGCCAGCCAGCTTGCCGCTCCCACAAACCAGGCCGACACGGAACCGGAAATCAACGCACTCTTCCGAATGGCCGTCGAACACGAGGCGACCGACCTCCACCTCAAGGTCGGCCGGCCTCCTCGGGTCCGGGTCCACGGGCGCTTTCAGACCCTTGAGGACCTGCCGCTGTCTCCGCAGGACGTGGAGCGGCTGACGTTCCCCTTGTTGACGCCGGCGCAGGTCGCCGTTCTGGCGGATCAGGGAAGCGTGAGCTTCTCACACGTGGTCGGTCAGGGCGAGTGCCGCTTCCACGTCAGCCTGTTCCGCCAGCGCGGCGACTTGTCGCTGGCGGCCCGGCGGGTCCGCGACGTCATCCCCCGCCTCGAAGAGCTGGGTCTGCCCGACGCCGTCGCCAAGCTGTGCGAGGCCCCGGCCGGGCTGATCGTCGTTGCCGGGGGGCCCGGGTCGGGCAAGAGGACGAAGGTCGCGGCCATGCTCGATTGGATCAACGAACGCTACCCGCTCCACATACTGATCGTCGAGGATGCGATCGCGTTCGAGTTCACGGACAAGGAGGCCTGTGTCAACCAGCGCCAGGCCGGGACCGATTTCCACGACCGGCTTCAGGCGCTCCGGGACGCCGCCCAGCTGGATCCGGACGTCCTCTCCGTGGGCGAGCTGCGAGACGCCGAGACAGTCGAGGTCGCCCTCCGCGCCGCCGAGACGGGGCAGCTTGTCTTCGGGACGAGCGACGCCAAAGATGCCCCTGCAACGATCACCGGCATCCTCTCTCTGTTCCCGCCGGAGAAGCGCGGCGCCATCCGCCAGGCCCTGGCCAACAACCTCCGGGCGGTCGTGGCCCAGAAGCTGATCAAGGGCATCAAGAAGGACCGGGTGCCGGCCACCGAGATCCTGATCGTCAACCCGCTCATCCGCAAACTGATTGTCGAAGCACGGGACTGCGACCTCTCCGCCGCCATCGTCATCGGCCGCAAGGAAGGAATGATCGATTTCTCCGAAAGCCTGCGCCAGCTCGTGGAACGGGGCGACGTGGAAAAGATCACCGCCCTGGAAGTGGCGCCGAACCCCGAACAGCTGAAAATGGTCTTCAAGGGGATCAAAGTCGCGGCGGCAGGCATCCTGGGAGATCCCACTCCCCCGCTACCGCCTGCCGCCCCTGTTCTGGCACAAGCCCCCGCCGCGCCAGCCAGGACTGCTGCCCCGGCCAAGTCAGTTTCACCGCCGACGGTCCGAAGGAAAGCGACGGTGCGCTATTTCACCCGGATGTACCCCAACCGGCTCTATCGGTTGCTGGTGGTGCTGTCCGGTGAAGAGGTGCGCAAACTGCTCCGGAACGAGGTAGGGCAGGCGACCAGCGAGGGGTTCACGGTCCGCGTGCAGGAGCCGATCGAGGTCGAACCGCTGCTCCCCGGCTGCACAGTCTACCCTCCCCGGCGCGAAGTAATCGTGAGCGGGGAAGAACCCGTCGAGGCCCGCTTCCAAATCCTGGCGCACACTCAGGGCGGGTGCCTGGAAGAGCCCGTGGTGGTACTGCGCCAGGCGGGCCGCGAGCTGGCGCGCGTCCTGCTGAAGGTTCGCGTGGGGAAGCCGACGCTGGCTTTCGGGCTGGCCGCCGCGTCCGTGGTGGTCCCGGTTCTGCTGAAGTACCTGAAGCTGGACCTGGACGCCCAGGCGGGGGCCAACTTCAACGGTTACTGGCAGCTCCTGCAAACCATCCTGGCCTTGCCCTGGTGGACGTGGACGACCCCGCTGTTGCTCGCCGCGGGGGTCGCGGCGTGGTGGTGCTGGCCGCGGGAGGACGTGTTCTGGAACGTCCAGCTGGATTCGCCCCCGCCCTCCGGACCGCGCTGGCGCCGGTACTTTCCTGCCAGCACTTCTGGTGTGAAACTTACTTGAATGTCCAGAAGGTGACAGAATCGCGGTCCTTGACGTAGACGCCTTCACTGGTCACGATCGGATAGGCGTAGGTGTCCCCGGTTGCCACCTTGTAACTGGCGACCTGCTTGAACTCCTCGCGGTCAGGCTTGAACACGACCAGCTGCGCGGCCGGCGTGAGCGCGAACAGGACCGAGCCGGCGGCGACGATTGAGCCGTAGCCACTGCGGCCGCGACCGCCGCCGCCGCCGCCTCCAAGCCGGTGTGACCAGAGACTCTTGCCGGTCTGCGTGTCGATGCAGAAGATTTCGTTTCGTTCGGAGAGGCCGAACAGCAGTTTGTCCTTGATGACCGGAGTGTTGTAGATGACCGACGTGTCCCGGTTTGTCCACAACTCCTTGGCCTCGAGCTTCTCTCCCTGGCTTTCCAACTTCACGGCCCGTGTCGGGACACCCGACCCGGCGTAATAGAGGACCGGGCCATCAACCGTTGGCGAGGAGGCGTTGTAGCGCGTCGAGAAGCTGGTCTTCCAGAGGAATTGACCGTCCACCAGGTTCACGGCCGAGATGGTGCCCGCCGTCTCCACCACGACCGCCTTGCGGTCGCTCATGGTCAGGAGCGCGGGCGAAGCGTACTTTGTGCCGTCCGAGTTCCACTTCCATTTTTCCTTTCCGTCGGCCAGGTCGTAAGCGACAACCGCTCCGCCACGGTCGCCGCCGGTCTGGATCACGCAAAGGCCGTCTGCCAGAAGCGGCGATGAGGAGGCCGAAAACCCAGGCACTCCTCCGGTGCTCTCCTTCCGCCAAACCACGGTGCCTTTCTCAGCGTCCAGGCAAGTCAGCGCGCCTTGCACACCGAGAATGACCACCTTGCCTCCGGCCAAGGCCGGCGATGACCGTGCCGCGGGAAAGCCCCGGGCAGGACCACCCGCCGAGCGCACCGCGTAGTCGTACTTCCAGCTTTCCTTGCCGGTGCCAGCGTTCAGGCAGCGAAGGACTTCTTTCCCATCCTGATACCCGAAGGCGTACAGCTTGTCGCCCACCAGCGCCGGCGTTGCCACTCCTTCCCCCACCCGGGTGGACCATTTCTTCTGAAGTTCCTTCGGCCACTCCGTTGGGACGGTGAAGTCTGTCACAACGGCGGCGCGGTCAGGTCCACGCCACTGAGGCCAATCCGCAGCTGAAACGAAGGAAACGCTGGCAAACAGAATGGCGAGTGAGCGCAGCACAGGCATGTCATTCCTCCAAGGTATCTAACTGCGAGTCGTTCCCACACCACTTACTCCCAACCAAACGGGATTCTCCCGCGCCACGGCGGAGTCGTCAAGAGGGTCAAGTTGATTTTCCGTGTTTCATTCGTTCATGAGAGTCCTTCATGTTTCTAATTGCTTCTCACGATCGTGCGAGTTCCAGAACGCGAATGGATGACACTTGGAGGCTGTTGCCGAAGGCCGGCGCAGGCTAAAGCCTGCGGCTACCAAGGCCGTGGTTCTCGCAGCCGCAGGCTTTATTGCAACACAGGAAGAAAAAGACCGACGCCCCTGCCTGCCACCCTGGGCTATTGTGTTGCGCCCTTTCGGGGCTTGTTGGCTTTCGCCCCGAAGGGGCGCAACAGAATAGCCCAGGGCAGCGCCCTGGGACTTATTGGCCGAAGAGCTGTTTCCTGAATACGCCTGACTGGATTTGAACCAGTAACCTTCGGTTCCGTAGACCGATGCTCTATCCAGTTGAGCTACAGGCGCAAGGGATTTCCCCAGCAGGACACGCGGCAACCTCACTCGAGCGCGGGTCGCCGCTGCCCCAGAGCATTTTACCAAACCTGCCAGCACCGGCAAGCCCCCTCAGGCGACTTTCTGGATTGGCTGACTTCCCTTCCGGGAGAGCAGACCCAGGCGGAGCAGCTGGCCGGGTCGCTCGACCTGGGCGCCACGGCAACACTCTGAAAATGCACTCACAATTGCCCTGGACAGTGCGGAAGGGAAAAGGTACATGCCGATCAACTGTCAGTCGAACGGAGGAAGGAGGAAGGATGCAGCGGAAAAGGTTCCTGTCTTGAGTCCTCCTTCCTCCTTGCCTGGAGAGCCCCTTCATGGTCAACGGGTTCAAGTTGCTCTCCCTCCTGCTGGCGCCGCTCCTGCTGCACGCTCCCGAGACCGCCCAGGCTCCGCCTCTTCCTCGGTATGACCTGGACGTGCGGATCGACGTCGCGGGCCACACCGTCAGCGTCTGCCAGCGAGTGATGTGGACCAACCCCTGTGCCCGGCCGGCCAGCGAACTGATCTTCAACGCGCACTCGCACTTCAAGCTGCCCGACAAGGACGTGGGCATGACCGCCAAGATGTTCGAGATCCTCCGCATGATGCCCGGCGACATGCTGGACCTGGAGGGGCACTCCTGCGACGTCCGGCAGGTCCACCTCTTGAGCCTGCCCCCCCGTCGGGCTCCCCCGGGCCAGGCCCCTCCGCCTCTCCAGCCACCCGGGGACCGACCCCAGGAACTGAAATTCTTTTACCTCAAAGAGAATGATTGTGCCCTGGTGGTGCCGCTCCCCAGGCCAGTTCAGCAGGGCGACACCGTCATGGTCGAGCTGGTCTGGGTGCTGCGCTTGCCCCAGCTCCAGGGGCGGTGGGGCCAGTGGCGCAGCGTCACCTTTCTGAGCAACTGGCTGCCGGTCCTCGCCTTTTACGACAACAAGGGCTGGAACCCGACTCCTTACGTGCCCTGGCATCAGCCCTTCTTCAACGAAGCGGGGCTCTTCAGCGCCCGGCTCACGCTGCCCCTGGACCAGAAAGTGGCCTGTACTGCTTCTGTCCTGGCGGACAAAGACCTGGGCAACGGACTCCGCCAGATCGACTGCGTTCCCTGCTGCGCCCGTGATTTCGCCATTGTGTGCAGCCCTCGCTTTGAGGAATGCGTCGGCCAGGCCGGGGCGGTCCACGTCCGCTGCCTGGCCTTCCCCGAGCACCGGAAGTATGCCCAGTTCATGGTCCAGAGCGCCTGCGAGGCACTGGAAACCTATTCGCGGTGGTTTGGCCCCTACCCTTACCCCGAGTTTACGCTGGTTGAATCGTTCTTCGGCTGGAACAGCAACGAGTGTGCCGGCCTGGTCATGATGGACGAGCGCATCTTCCACATGCCCGCCAGCGCCTCGGGTTTTGTCGATTTCCTGGTGAGCCATGAGACGTGCCATCAATGGTGGTACAACCTGGTGGGCACCAACGGCTATGCCGAGACCTGGATGGACGAGGGCCTGTGTACCTATTTCGCCTACCGCTTCATGCGGATCAAGTACGGCAGGAACGATCCCATTGCTCGTTACCCGAAGTGCCTGAAATGGCTGCCCAACGTCCACCGGGAAGATTACCGCCATTTCAACCTCTATGGGACGCTGGGACGCGGCGAAGCGGGGCCGACCGTGCAGGAGATCCCCAAGTACGACCACCTCGTCAACCTGTACAGCATGTGTTATGAGCGGGGCGGCAAGGTGGTCGGCATGATTGAAGACCGGCTCGGAGAAGCCCGGTTCTTTGAGCTGCTGCACCGCCTCTGCGTGAGCTATTCCTTTCGCATCCTGCGCGTGGCCGACTTCCAGCGCGAGCTGGAGACGTTCACCGCCAGTTCCTGGGAAGCATTCTTCCGCGACTGGGTGTACGGGGCCGGTATGACCGACTGGAGCCTGGAAGGTGTGGACGTCAAGGAGTGGAAGGTAAAGGCAGGGTCGTTCGACAAGGAAATCAAGTTGCCTTCCCAGGGCAAGCCCGAGGACCGGCGTCTTTACCGGGTCACCGTCAACCTCAAGCAACGGGCGGAATACAACGAGCCCACGGTCCTCGGCATCCGTTTGGATGACGGCGATGGCTACCAGATCCGCATTCCCATTGTGCCCCAGGTTGGCACCCTGGAACTGCCCGACGTTCCCGCACACGTGGAGCCTCTGGCCGACAACAAGGTTCGGGTGGAGGTAATCCTGCCCTGCAAACCAACACAGATCACCGTTGACCCGGACCAGGTGCTGGTGGACCGAAACCCGGCCAACAACTACTGGAAGCATCCGGTCAACTTCCGCTTCACGCCGCTGTACACCTTTCTGGAAGAAACCGATTTGACCAATGCCTACGATCGCTGGAACGTGATCGCCGGCCCCTGGGTCTTTGCTCCAACCTACGACAATCCCTTTTTCACGCGCTCGACTCGTTTCGGGGCGCGGGCCGGGACCTACCGCACGGCCCAGTTCGAGGGCGGCGTCTATACCGCTTACCGCACCGACTATCGCGACTTTGTCACCGGCGTGGACATGGTTCTGGAACACTGGCCCTTCAATCACGCGGAGATCGGCTTTGTGGCCGAACGCCGCCTGGCCGGGACGCTGCGCGGCGAAGACAATGCCAACATGGGTGTGCTCTATGGCCGATACGTCATCGATTACGGAGACAGCCTGTACTTGCCGCCCTTCCAGTACGTCGAGACGTTCGGCACCATTCAGGACGATCTGCTGCCCTTTGCCCGTGAGACGGTCCCCGGAGCGGAGCGGTTCAAACATCAGGGGATGTGGGGTGTGCATTATCATCTCAATTACCTGACGCCTTACTGGGACGCGCAGGGCGGGTTCGCGGTCGATCTCAGTTACGCGCTGGGAGTGGAGATTCCCGGAGAAGGAGAAGGGATCGGCGGTGCCCATCAGCTGATCGGCCAGGCGACCTACGTCGATTGCTTGCCCGATGGGCTCGGCTGGCTCTCCGAGACGCGCTATGCCGTGCGTCTGTACGGAGCGGCGGGGGGGCCGCGCCGCATCCAGTATTATGCCCTGGGCGGCGGGGAACTCTTTCGCGGCTTCGATCTGGCGCAGCGCCAGGGGAACATGCTCTGGGTGGCCAATGTAGAGTGGCGTGTGCCGCTGTGGCGGAACCTGTGCTGGGGTTTTGTCGATCATGCCTTGGAGGTGCGCAACGTCTATGCGGCGATCTTTACCGACGTGGGTAACATTTACTTGAACGGCTCCTCGGTCGGCGGCCTGGCCCAGGCCGTGGGCGCTGGACTGCGAGTTGACCTGTCCTGGTTCACCTTCGTGGAGCGGACCATCCTGCGCCTGGATGCCGCCAAGACGATCAACGCCGACACTCCGCCCCAGTTGTGGATCGGGATTGAACACCCCTTTTGAAAGCCGGTCTTTTGTCATCGGGTCCACGCCAGCCACTTGCCCAGCAGCCACTTGACCCACGGTGTCAGCCGGGTGCGGTTGCAGGCGTCGCCCAGCTTCTTGATCGCCTCGGCCTGCGTCGGGTAGGGATGGATCGTCCGCGCGATCTTCCCAAGCCCGATCCCGTGGACCATCGCCAGGGTAATCTCCGCGATCAGATCGCCCGCGTGGTCGGCCACCACCGTCGCGCCGACGATGCGGTCGGTCCCCTTGCGCACCAGCACCTTGACAAACCCTTCGGCCTGGCCATCGAGGACGGCCCGATCGACGTGCTGCAATTCCTGGACGAAGGTCAGGACCGCGATTCCCTGCTCGCGCGCATCCCGTTCAGACAGCCCGACGTGGGCAATCTCGGGCTCGGTGTAGGTACACCAGGGGATGGTCAGGGCGCTGGCCTTGGCCCGGCCAAGGAACAGGGCGTTCTGAATGACAATCCGGGCCAGGGCGTCGGCGGCGTGGGTGAATTGATAGCGCGAGCAAACGTCGCCGGCGGCATAGATCCGCCGGTTGCTCGTTTGCAGCCGATCATTGACGTGGACGCCGCGACGGTTGTCGTACGGAACGCCCACCCCCTCCAGGTTCAACCCCTCGACGTTCGGTTGCCGGCCGACCGCCAGCAGGACCTCGTCGGCCACGACCTCGGCCGGCGTTGCATCACGCAAGCGCAGCACCTTCCCCTCCAGCCGGCGCTCGACTCCGGTGAGCGTGGCCTTGAGAAGCAGTTGCACGCCGTCGCGCCTAAGGGCGTGTTCGATCCGGCTACTGGCATCGGCGTCCTCCCGGGGCAGGATCTGCTCGTGGGAATGCAGCAGCGTGACCCGCGACCCCAGCCGGGCGAACGTCTGGGCCAGCTCGCAGCCGATGGGGCCGCCGCCAATCACCGCCAGACGTGGCGGCAGCGCGGTCAGCGAAAAGACCGTCTCGTTGGTCAGGAAGCCCGCCTCCGCCAGGCCGGGAATGTCCGGCAGCCGTGCCCGGCTGCCCGTGGCGATCACCGCCTTGCGAAAGCGCAAGCTCTTGCCGGCCACCTCCACCGTGTCGGGTCCGCCAAAGCGTCCCTCACCCAGAAACACGTCCACACCCAGACCGCGAAAGCGGCTGGCCGAGTCGTTGGGACTTAGACTGGCTCGCAGCCGGCGCATGCGCTCCATGACCGCGGCAAAATCGACCGAGACGTCTCCGGCAACGCGCACGCCAAACCGTGCCGCGTCGCGCACCTCGGCGGCGACGCGGGCCGAGCGGATCAGGGCCTTGGAGGGAACGCAGCCATAGTTGAGGCAGTCGCCGCCCAGCAGGTGCTTCTCGATCAGGGCGACCCTGGCTCCGAGGCCGGCTGCTCCCGCCGCGGCCACCAGCCCGGCGGTGCCGCCGCCCAGCACGACCAGGTGATAGCGGTCCGCCGGCTCCGGATTGACCCAGTCGGCCGGATGCGCGTTGCGGAGCAGCTGGGCGTTGTGTTCGTCAAGCGGCTGGAGCCGGAGGCTCATGGGATCGACCCCTGCGAAGAAAGGAAACCAGCAAACGCAGCAGCAGCGGCAGCAGGCCCAGCAGGGCCAGGGCCAGCACGACCGGGCCCGACAGGATGTCGCTCGGTTTCTGGACGTTGCGCCCGGCGGCGCCGGCGTTGACGTAGGCAAAGCTGCCCGGCAGCATCCCGAGCAGGCTGACCCAGGCAAAGGTCCACAGCCGCATCGGCGTCAGGCCCATGCCCAGGTTGATCAGGAAGAACGGGAACACGGGCACCAGCCGGAGCGTGAACAGGTAGAAGCCGCCGTCGCGCTGGACGCCCTGGTTGATCGAGTGTAAGCGCTCACCGAAGCGCCGCTGCACCGCATCGCGGAACAGGTAGCGGCTGCTGAGAAAAGCCAGGCTGGCCCCGCACGTCGCCGCCAGCAGCACCGTGGCCGTCCCGAGCCACAGACCAAACAGGAACCCCGCCGCCAGCGACAACCAGACGGCCACCGGCAGCGATAGACCCGTCACCGTCACGTAGACGACAAAGAAGATCGCCAGCGTCAGCGGCAAGTTCTCGCTGGCCTGCTGCTTCCAGAGATTGAGGTGATCGCGGACGTATTCCAGGGAGAAGTAGCGCTGCAACCCCAGCAGGAAGAAGCCGGCAATCAGCAGGACCAGCAGGGCCGCCAGCAGCCAGCGCGACCAGCCACGGCGAGCCGGTGGCGTGGCAGGCGGCGAATCAGGATTTGTGACCGGGTCGGATGCGGTGGACATCCTAGCTTTCAGTGAGAAGATCAACTCGGTCCGGCCGAGTGTGTGGCCGGCCCCAGGTGCTGGAACAGGGCGCTGACAGCACAGCGGAAACCAGGCAGGACGTTCTCGCCGGACAATTCGCCGTTCTCGCCGACCTCGGCACAGGTGCCATCCACTCGTCGGATCAGTACCGTGCGCGTCGGCGGGACCACGATCCACACCAGCGGGATTCCGGCACTGCGATACTCCATCACCTTCTGCTCGACCTCGTAGAACAGGTCATTGGGAGAGACAACCTCCACTGCCAGATCTGGGGCCAGCCGGATGTGGCCCAGCGGCAGGCGGTTCTCCGGGAACCGTCCCTGACGCACGAAAGAACCATCCGGTTTGCGGACCAGGTTGGGCCGGCCGGGGAGGAACTGGTAACTGGTCTCGGGAGGAAAGACCCAGCCCAGCGGATTGGATTCGAGAAACGTCTGGAGGAGAAAGAACAATTGTCCGCCGATGAAACTTGATTCCGCTCCCACGAGTTTCTTCTCCACTAAATGCCCATCGACCAGCTCGCAGAAGTCGGCTTCCGGCAAGCGCAGGAACTCCTCCGCGGTGATCGTCCCTTGTGCCAGCAGGTTCATGTTCGTTCCCCTTCAACGATCGGTGAATGGTCTCCGTCGCCATTGTACCGAGACTCATCGCCCCGCGCAAGCCCCTGGACAGTTTGGTCCGAGTTGCCACAATGGCCAGCATCCCGCCCACGCTTGCTGACCCAGCGGAGACCCTGCCATGCACCGCGTTCTGTCCTGCCTTGCAGTTGCCCTGGCCACCCTGCCCTCCATCGTCCAGGCCGACACGCCCCGGCCGCCCAACGTGATCCTGATCATCGCCGACGACCTGGGCTATGCCGACCTCAGCTGCTACGGCCAGAAGAAGATCAAGACTCCGTCCCTGGACCGGATGGCCCGCGAGGGGATGCGCTTCACGCAGTGTTACTCCGGCTCGCCGGTCTGTGCCCCGTCGCGCTGCTGCCTGCTGACCGGCAAGCACGGCGGCCATGCCTTCATCCGCAACAACCAGGAAGTCAAGCCCGAAGGCCAGACGCCCATCCCGGCCAGCGAGGTCACCGTGACCGAGCTGTTCAAGCAGAAGGGCTACGTCACGGGTGCGATGGGCAAGTGGGGTCTGGGCCCGCCCGGCTCGAGTGGCGATCCGCTCAAGCACGGCTTCGACCTGTTCTTCGGCTACAACTGCCAGCGGCACGCCCACAGCCATTACCCGACCTATCTCTGGCACAACGACCAGCGGATCGAGCTGAAGGACAACGACGGCAAGACCGGCAAGCAATACTCGCATGACCTGTTCGAGGTTCAGGCGCTGAAGTTCCTGAGTGACAACAAGGAGCGGCCGTTCTTCCTCTATCTGCCATTCACGATCCCTCACGTCGCCCTTCAGGTCCCCGAGGATTCGCTGGCCGAGTACAAGGGGAAATGGGACGATCCGCCCTACACCGGCGGCAAGGGGTACTTGCCGCATCCCGCACCGCGCCCGGCTATGCGGCGATGGTCACACGCATGGATCGCACGGTCGGACGCATCCTTGACCGGCTCAAGGAGCTGAAGCTGGATGGCTCGACGCTGGTCCTGTTCACGTCGGACAACGGTCCCGTGGGCGGGGGCGTCGGCGGCTCCGACGGCGCTTTCTTCGGGTCATCGGGTCCCTTCCGGGGGATGAAAGGCTCGGTGTACGAGGGCGGCATGCGCGTGCCGCTGCTTGCGCGCTGGACAGGCAAGATCAAGCCCGACTCGACCGCGGACCTGCCCTGCTATTTCCCCGACATGCTGCCGACGCTGATGGACGTGATCGGTGCGTCTGGCATCGTGCCCAAGGGGATCGACGGCGTTAGCATCGCCCCGACTCTGCTGGGACAGCCGGACAAGCAGAAGAAGCACGAGTATCTGTTCTGGGAGTTCGCCGGCTCAGGCGGCCAGCAGGCGGTTCGACTGGGTGATTGGAAGGGAGTCCGCCAGGAGATGCAGAAGGGGAAGACGACCATCGAACTGTATAACCTGAAGGAGGACATCGCTGAGAAGAACAACGTCGCCGAGAAGCATCCGGAGATTGTCCGGCGCATCGAGAAGATCATGAACACCGACCGCGTGCCGTCGAAGCTGTTTCCAAACAAGGCGTTGGACGAGCGCTGAGGATCGTCTTTCCGATCCGATGATCTCATCACCGGGTCTGGCAAACAATCCGGGAGGGGATGAGAACGTCCTCGCCTGGTCCCAGGGCGATGCCCTGGGCTATCGTGTTGCGCCCCTTCGGGGCGGAAAACCAGGTCTTTCGCCCCGAAGGGGCGCAACAGGATAGCCCAGGGCATCGCCCTGGGTGGCAGGGGCGAACGCCTCCCGAAAGATTTGCCACATCCCTCATCACCTGACTGCGGGAAACCTTGTTGCTTGCTGCCCGGCTTGTTAGGATGCTGGAAAGGTGGCGTCGCATGATCGAACTGACTCAAGAACAAGTGCAGGCCCTGGGGAAACCCGAGACCACGCCACCGCGCATCCTGAATCCGCAAACGCAGGAACTGTTCGTCCTCGTGCCTCTTGCTGAGTATGAACGACTCACCGAGGAAGCAGAAACGGAAGGTTCATGGACTGACGAGGAGAGGGACCTGGTACGCTGGGAAGCCTGCCAGATGCTGGATTCTTTCGGAAAAGTCGAATGACACTCGAACGCGGCGCTCCAGCTGCCGTGAAACGGATTGCACCCTTCACGGCACCGCGCATCCCTCCTCCGCCGCGTAGTGCAGCTTGACCCTCACGATGCGTCGGTTGACCGTGTCGGCCACGTACGCCCAGCGGTCGGAGACCGCCACGTAGACCGGCCAGGCCAGCGGGACCTTCGGCTTCTTGACCCGGGCGTTGGGACCGCCGCTGTCCTCGTTGCCGTACTTGCCGAACGTCAGGATCGGGTTGTTGTTGGTGTCGATCACCTCGATGCGGAACTGGCCGAGGTTGGGGAAGAACACCCTGCCGAACGCATCCACGTCGAAGCCGGAGCCTTCGCACATGCAGTGGGCCGGTGTTCCCCGACATGTGCGCCGAATACGGTGCATAGCCGAAGCGCGTCCAGAGAGCGCCCTGAATCTCGCCGGTCAGGTGTGGTGACGAGCTGAAATGTCTCTTGAACGGCTGTTTCGGTTTGGCCAGCAGCTCCGCTGGCGGCTCGCCCAGGCAGCTTCTTGGGCAAGTCCTTCTGGTGCCAGATGATCCCGCCTGAGGGCGGGAACTTCACGATGCTGCCGTACATCGTAGCTGTTCCAGAAGAGATCGCCGCCAACGGATTGCTTGGGCGGAGGCGGCAGTTTGCCGTCGAAGAACTCCGGGTAGGAACGGTCCGGTGGCTTGACCAGGTCGGCGAGGTAGACGTTGCCTTTGGCGTCAAGCCGAGGAATAGCTCCATTGAGACACTGCCAGACCACCGTTCGTTTGGTCTTGCCGTCCTGGCCGATGACGTTCAGCGTGACAAACTTGCTCGCGTCCTTGGGATTCTTTGTCAGGTACTCACTGGGTGCGACGATGAAAAGTTCGTTGGGATCGGCAAAGGGCTTCAGCGCCATGTGACGGAGCTGAAAGCACATCATTCCGCCGATGGGAATGACGTTGCTGCCCTGACCCTCCCATTTGAGGTCTTTCCCCTGGCGATCGAAGCGGTACAGGCCCTTGCTCCAGTTGAAGGTGTAGAGATTGCCGTCCACCGCCGAGATCAGCTGGGTGGCGTAGAGCTGGTGCCGGCCAATGTCGATCACGTCCTTGATCGCACCGGTCGCATCGTCGAGACGGTAGTATTTGCCGTGAAAGCCGTTGGCCTTGACGTACACTTCGCCCCGCACCCGGTCCACGGTCAGGTCGCGCGGGCCCTCGGCCGAAAAGTCCTTGCCGCGCGGATCGCCTTTGGTCACAAAGGCGTCGCCGGTGTCCTCGAAACAGTGCAGACGGGTCGGGTTGTTGTAGACGTAAGGCATCCAGATGCGCACCGGTTTCGCCGAGGCATCGACAGCAATTCGGTGAGTGCCCGGGTTGGGGCTCAGGCCCGTCCGGGGCAGCTTCATCCGGCAGACCTCCTTGCCGTTCGCCAGTCCATCGAACTTGATCAGGTCGGCGGTGTCCCGGCCGGTGTAAGCACAAACGTAAATGGCCCCCGTGGCCGGGTCCACGCCGAGGACTTGCGGGTTCTGGTACGGCAATCTCTCCGACGTAGGAGCGGTCGTCCTCCTTGAAGACCACCACGCGATCCGAGCCGGGATCGGCCACGTAGAGCAACCCCCTGGCCACGGCCAGGCCGCGCGGCGCGGTGAGCAGGTCCTTCTCCTTGCCGCGCCTGGTCGAGCTTGCCGGCGAAGACCTCGGCGGGACTTTTCCTGTCCACGGCCACGCGGAAGACGCAGGGCAGCGGCTGGGCGTTCTTGTAATCCCCGGCCCCCGCGCAGAGACCGGCGAAGTAAACGTACCTGTCATCGGAACTTACCGCCAGACAGGGACGCTCCGACCAGTACTGATGCAGCTCGCCCGCCAAGCGGAGATTCTTGATCTCCGGCAAGAGGCGCGGGCCGAGAAACGTGTCGTAAGGGATGCCGCCATCGGCGTCCACGGCGACCAGGGTCGGCCCCTTCACCAGCCAGTAGACCCGTCCCCGGGAATCCACGGCCGGACAGCTCATCTCCGGCATGTCCCGGCCGCGAACGCCATTGTTGTCCGGGTAGAAGCTGAGCGTTTCCCAGTTATGGACGTGCGGCACCAGGTCGCCCTCGGCCGTCCGAAAGGTCCCGAGGGCCTTGACCTTCTCCGGGGCGATGTCCGCGGGGAACGGCGTCAGCACTTTCTGGTGCTTGCCGTCGCGGTTGTACACCTTGATCTTGTGTCCGCCCATGTTGCCGTTGGCGGTGCCGTCCAGGTGGAAGACGTAGAGCGTGCCGCCGGGGCCGACGGCCACGGCGCTGACCACGCCGCTGGCCTCGGGGTTGTGCATCAGGAAGCGGTCGAACTCCGCCTTCAAGCCCAGCCGTACGCGGACCCGGAACGGACCACCGGTCGCGGCTTTGCCGAAATCGTCCTTGCCATCCCACTGCAGCGACTGGGCCAGGGCGTTCGGCTGCAGCGGCTCCGGCGGGTCCTTGCCCAGAACGCCTGCGACCAGGTGGCGGACAATCCGGCCCCGGGCATCCTCGACGAAGACGGCCACGTCGGTCGGCCGGTCCACCGTGAAGTTGATGGTCACCTTGTCGCCGGACTTGACCGCCGTTGGTTTCCTGGAAAAAGATGGTGTGTCCGCGGCGTGGAGCCTGGGAGAATCGGCCGACGCAGTTGCGGCCAGGAACACGTACAACAGCGCGACAGCAAGGTCTTTCACGTATCGTTGTCCCCGTGAAGCGATCAAACCCTCCCCCAACTCCCTCCTCTCTTCGGGGAGGGGGGAGCCAAGGTTGCTGCTGTGTGTCGAGGTTGGGGAGTGAGTGCTGCCGGTGATGCCCCCAGAAGCGAAGCCGGCCCTGGCGGAGCTGCGACACCTCCGCCAGCGCGATCTGTGGTGAGAGGTTACCGGCGAGCAGCGCACGCCCTACTGGGCCGCGCTGGGTGCTGGTTTCTTGTCACCGCCCGGCTTCTGCTCCGAGCCCGGTTGCGGGGGCCGCTGGCCGCCTCGGATCGGAGGGTGTTCGGGGAGTGGTTTGAGTTCGTTCTCCGGGGGTACGTAATCTTTTGGTCCGCCGCCACAGCCCGGCAAGGCGATGACGAGCCCGCCCAGCAGACCCAGGACAAAAAAGAACTGGCGCATGGAAATCTCCTTGCTGACGCGAAAGGTCAATTGCCGCCCAGGACGCCGGCGGGAACGGTCGCCCCATCGCCCATCCCCGACAGTTGCTGGAGGAAAAGCCAGTTGGCTTGCGGGGCCGCCGGGGGTCCGCCCCACGGGGTAAGCCCATTGGGAAGCGTGTTGGCCCGAGTCAGACTGCGGACCGAGCCGTCGGCGAAGACAAAGTTGACGACCATGTCGTGGTTGCTGGCGAACTGGGGCCAGTTGGGCGTATTGTTTGGGTCGGAAGTCGGGCCGCCCAGCCCGTACTTGGCACAACCCGCGCCGAACCCCAGCCAGGAGAGACCGTACTGCAACGGCGGCCCACCCGCCCAGCCTCCCAGGGTCTCCCCGATCATCAAGGTGTTGCTGGTGCCGTCCGGGATGTTGGCCAGCGAGACGCTGGAGCGGTTGTTGAACAGGCCGGTGAACTGCTTGTAGTAGGGGTCGTAGCCGTTGCTGGTGCCCCCCCAGCCATCGCCACGAGAGCCCGACGACCCCAAGTAGTTGGTCAAGCCGAACGGGTAAGAGGCTCCCGCCCCAAAATAGCCGGCCTCGATCGACAGGCCGGTACCATCGTTCTGAAGCTGAATCTCCTCCGCCACAAACGTTCCCACGACGGGGTCGGTCGCCTGATTGCCCGCCGAGGGGCAGAGGAAGACCTTGAACTGGCTGTAGGCGAGGGTGAAGTCCGGGTTCATCCCCCACCAGGCCCCGGCAACGTCCGTGATGCTCTTGTCAACCGTCAGCCGGCTGTAGACCGCGTCCTGCTCGACGTAGGGCAGCAGGTACATGAACACGCTGGTACACTGGCCGCTGAAAAGGCCCCCCCACCCCGCTCCGTCGCTGGCCGCGCCCGGGCCGACGTAGCCGGGGGGCAGCGTGCCGTAGGCGGATTGGTAGTTGTGACAGGCAACGCCGAGCTGCTTGAGGTTGTTCTGGCACTGGGTTCGGGCCGCGGCCTCGCGGACCTTCTGGACAGCGGGCAGCAACAGGCCGATCAAGATGGCGATAATGGCGATCACGACGAGCAATTCGACCAGCGTGAAACCGGACCTTGGGGATGTGGAGTGCATGACTTCCTCGGTAAGGGAGAATCCGTGGGCCAACCGAACTCTTCCACCCATCGACACAGGACAGGTTTGAAAGGGTGGGCCCGATCAACAAACGGAGGAGAATCGGCGTTGACTCTTCTCGTGGGGGCCAATGGCAGCGACGGAGTGTCTTCCCATTCGCCACCAGGGTCTTCCGCGCCCTTGCGAGTCATGCCCCCTGGAAGGAACGATTACTGTTTTCGCGTTCACCAGGAATGTGAGAGCTGGATGAACAACATTACTGTCTTAATATGAGCAATTGATGAGTCAGTTGCAAGTGGATACTTTGGTCTCTTTGTGATTTTTTCAAAAAGTGTCCCGGGACCGGGTGGCGATACCCAGTCAATCGCCGCGACGAACAAAGCAGGGCCGCCGACATTTCCCCGGTGGCCCAGCGGCTGCTCCCGGATTCCAGTCCCACTCGGACACTTCTCTTGCCGGCGATGGCCGCTTGCCGAGCAAGCGGCTTCTCGCCGCGGACAATCACTGGGCTGCGGAGGTTGCTTTCTTTTGGTCTCCAGGCTGCTTGTTCGCATCCGGTTGCTGGTCGTGGGAAGGGGTGATGGGACCATATCCGGGAGGCTGCTGGAGTTCCTTGGTGGACGGAACGTGATCTTTCGGTCCGGACCCACAACCCGGCAGGACAGCAACGAGCCCGCCCAGCAGACTCAGGACAAAGAAAAGCTGGCGCATGTCATCTCCTCGCTGACAAGAAAGGTCAATTGCCGCCCAGCACACCCGCTGGCACCGTCGCCCCGTCGGACATCCCGGAGAGCTGCTGGAGGAAAAGCCAGTTCGAGCCCGGGCTTGACGGTGGGCCGCCGGCCGGGGTGGCCCCATTGGGAAGCGTGTTGGCCCGGGTCAGACTGCGGACCGAGCCATCGGCGAAGACAAAGTTCACGACCATGTCGTGGTTGCTGGCAAATTGCGGCCAGTTTGGTGGGTTGTTGGGGTCGGAAGCCGGACCGGCCAGCCCATACTTGGCACAACCCACGCCGAAGCCCATCCAGGAGTTGCCGTACTGGAATTGCCCGCCGCTCCAGCCACCGAGGGCCTCACCGATCATCAAGGTGTTGCTGGTGCCGTCCGGAACGTTGGCGAGCGAGATCTGGGAGCGGTTGTTGAACAGTCCGGTGAACTGTTTGTAGTAGGGATCGTAGCCGCTGCCGGTCCAGCCGTCGCCGCGGGAGCCGGACACACCAAGGTAGTTGGTCAGGCCGAACGGCCAGGAGGACCCTGCACCGTAGTAGGCCGCCTCGATCGTCAGGGTGCCGTTGATCTGAACCTCGGCAACCACAAACGTTCCGAACGCCGTGCTGGTTGGCAACTCGCCCGCCGATGGACAGACCAGGACCTTGAACTGGCTGTAGGAAAGTCCGAAGTCGGGGCTCAGTCCATACCAGGGAGTGCCAACGTTCGTGAGACTCTTGTCAACTTTCAGCTGACTGTAAACGGCTCCCTGTTCGATGTAAGGCAACAGGTACATCATCAGGCCCGTCCCCTGGCCGCTGAACAACCCGGTCCAGTTCGAGCCATCGCTATCCGCCCGGCTGCCGACGTAACCCGGGGGCAGACAGCCGATGGCGGAGGCATAATCGTGACAGGCCAGGCCCAGCTGCTTGAGGTTGTTCTGGCACTGGGTCCGGGCGGCGGCCTCGCGAACCTTCTGCACGGCGGGCAGCAGCAGGCCAATCAAGATGGCGATGATGGCAATCACCACCAGCAACTCGATCAGGGTGAAACCAGCTCGATGGGGTCTTGTGCGCATGGTATCCTCGATGACGGTAACTCCGCCAGACCGCCGATCTCGTCCGCCTGGCCCCGCTGGTCAGGCTTGAGATCGAAGCTCGACTGAACAAACCGAGGAGAGAATTGCCGCTGTTTCTTTCCGTGGAGGACCGCCACCGCAGTGACCAGGAACGTCCGGATCACCGGAGAGTCTGTCGCGGCCCCCACTCGGAACCATCCCCCAGTACGTCGGGGTCAGGTTTCCGCTTGATCCTGGTTTTCGACAGTCCAGTGAGATCAGGTAGGCCCTGCCGTTGACGTCTCTGCTCTTGAACTCCCAGAGAGTCATCGCCATGACTGCTGGAGGCCCTACCGCACTTGCGACGTCTACCAGGATAAGGAGAGTAATAGGTTAGTTGATCAATATGAGCAATTGATGAGAGAGTTGCAAGACAATTCTTCCGATTTATGAGTTTTTTTCAAAAATCCTTTGGCACCACTTTGGAAGGCCGGCCGTGTCAGAGGACTGTCAATTGCCGCGACTCTGAAAAAATCAGGGCCGCCGGGAAAGTGCCGGCGGCCCCGCGACTGCTCTCCGATCCTCGTTCGGATCAGGCACTTTTCTTGTCGGTGATGGCCGTCTTCTCGAAAAGCGGCTTCTCACCCCGGACGACCTCGGCGGTCACGGTGTACTTGGCCTTGGGCTCGATGTCGGGCAGTTCAAACTGGATGTCGAACATGACCTCCTCGACGATGCTGCGCAGACCGTCGGGCCCGGTGTCGCGAGCCCAGGCCAGCAGGGTCTTGCCGCTGCCGGTCGGACCGATGAGCAGGATGTTGCTCTTGTCCACCTCGACCTCGCCGTGGCCCAGACCGCAGCAGGCATGGGCTACCAACCGGCACCCAGCGCGTCTCCAAGACTGGGTGTACAGGCGGCCCACCAGATATTCCCCGAAATGCTGCTCGCGACGCCACGAACACTGCCATCGACCAGAACAACCTGGATCGCACTCGGGTGCGGAGTGCTGGCCGTCACGTAGTTGCAGTAGCCTGGAGCCGGCTGCACCTGGAAAAAAAGCGGGGGAGCGCCAGGATCAAGAGGGCTAGGGCCAACGCCCCAGGTGAGGGCCTTGTTGCCGACGCCAGCCGGATCCCCACGGCCTGGACCGAGGACCAATCGTAGGCGAAAATAGGCCAATTGGCGTGGCCGGGATTGGCCGATGGTTCATTCCAATCCCAGAGGCAGGCCCGCAAGTTCGGACCCTGGGGCATGAGTGTCCCATCGCAGACAGCATATCTCTCCGCATACAGGATCGTGTTGGACGACCCGTCAGAGCAGTCCCTGGGAAGCTGGAACTGTGGGGACCCGAAGATCTGGTAGTTGCCGGCATAGGAACAGGTGGCCCACAAGGACTCCCCCTCGCCTGCGTAGGAAGTGTCGGTATAGAGTTTGCCGTTGCCGGGGTCCGAAGGGCACTGATAGACTTTCACAACCTTCGCGCCGACGAAGGTAGCGGAGTTTCCGAAATTCGCTTCGCCGCTGTAGTAGGGCACACCCGGGTTCCCGCCATCAAAGTTGGCGCTTGTCGTGGAGGCGCTCCTGTAGAGGGGATCTTGTTCCACGTAGGGGAGCAGGTGGAACAAATGCGTGCCCCAGCCTGCTCCGCCCGCTGGCGTAGACGGATCTCCAGGGAACCAGCCGTAATAAAACGGGAAATAGCCGATTGCGACGTTCACGTTCTGGGTGGCCAGGCCAATCTGCTTGAGGTTATTCTGGCACTGGGCACGTGCAGCGGCTTCACGCACCTTCTGGACGGCGGGCAAAAGCAGTCCGATCAGAATCGCAATGATGGCAATGACCACCAGCAACTCGATCAGCGTAAAACCGGACCTTGGCGACGTTGAGCGCATGACTTCCTCGGTAAGGGAGAATCCGTGGGCCAACCGAACTCTTCCACCCATCGACACGGGACAGGGGTTGCAAGGGTGGGCCCAATCAGCAAACGGAGGAGAATCGGCGCTGATTCTTCTCGGGGGGGCCAATGGCAGCGAGGGAATGTCTCCTTCATCGCCATCAGGGTCTTTCGCGACGTTGCGAGTCATGCCCCCTGGAAGGAACGATTACTGTTTTCGTGTTCACCAGGAATGTGAGAGCTGGATGAACAACTTTCATTTCTTAATATGAGCAATTGATGAGTCGGTTGCAAGTAGATACTTTCGTCTTTTCTCGTTTTTTTGAAAGTGTCCCGGCCGGGGTGGCTGAGCCCTGTCAATCGCCGCAAGCAAAAAACCAGGGCCGCCGGCATTGTCCCGGCGGCCCCGCGGCGGCTCCCTGATTCCGGTCGCGATCAGGCGCTTTTCTTGTCGGTGATGGCCGTCTTCTCGAAAAGCGGCTTCTCGCCCCGGACGACCTCGGCGGTCACGGTATACTTGGCCTTGGGCTCGATGTCGGGCAGCTCGAACTGAATGTCGAGCATGACCTCCTCGACGATGCTCCGCAGACCGCGGGCCCCGGTGTCCCGGGCCTTGGCCAGCAGGGCGATCTGCCGCAAGGCCCCCACGTCGAACTCCAGCTCGGCCCCTTCCATCTCGAACAGCTTCTGGTACTGGCGTACCAGGGCGTTCCTCGGCTCGGTGAGGATGCGCATCAGCGACGTCCTCGTCGAGCGGATCGAGCGGCGCCAGCACCGGCAGCCGGCCGACGAACTCGGGGATCATGCCGAACTCGATCAGGTCGTCGGCCGTCACCTTGGACAGCATCTCGCCCAGGTTGTCCTCGCGCTGTTCGGGGTTGCTGCCGAAGCCGATGGTCTTGCTGCCCATGCCGGCGGGCGATGATGTTGTCCAGCCCGACGAAGGTGCCGCCGCAGATGAACAGGATGTTGGTCGTGTCCACCTGGATGTACTGCTGCTCGGGGTGCTTCCGGCCGCCCTGGGGCGGCACGTTGCTGACGGTGCCTTCGAGCATCTTGAGCAGAGCCTGCTGGACGCCCTCGCCGGAGACGTCGCGGGTGATGCTGACGTTCTGGTGCGTCTTGGCGATCTTGTCGACCTCGTCGATGTAGACGATGCCGCGCTGGGCCGCCTCGATGTCGAAGTCGGCGGCGTGCAGCAGCTTGAGCAGCAGGTTCTCGACGTCCTCGCCGACGTAGCCGGCCTCGGTCAGGGTGGTGGCGTCGCCGATGGCGAAGGGGACGTCGAGGATCGTGGCCAGGGTGCGCGCCAGCAGGGTCTTGCCGCTGCCGGTCGGACCGATGAGCAGGATGTTGCTCTTGTCGACCTCGACGTCGCCGTGGCCCTGATCGCTCAGGCTGAGGCGCTTGTAGTGGTTGTGGACGGCCACCGACAGCACCTTCTTGGCCCGCTGCTGGCCGATGACGTACTGATCGAGCTTGTCCTTGATCACCCGGGGCGACGGGATGTGGGTGAACAGGCTCTTGGAGCCGCCGCGGCGACGCTTCTCCTGGTCGATGATCGACTGGCACAGCTCGATGCACTCGCCGCAGATGTAGACGTCGCCCGGGCCCTCGACGAGAGGACCGACGTCGCGATAGCTCTTCCGGCAGAAGGAGCAATAGGCATTGCGATTGCGTCCCGTGTTGCCGGTCGGCTTGCGTCCTCCGCCGCCGTTACCCGGATTTTTGTCCGCCATGCGGTCTCCTTTAACAGCCATCCCACCTGAGGGCACAGGCTGGGAGAGGATCTGGGGGGTAGCTTAACAATCAGGACGCTCCGGATGCGGTCACCAACAGCAACGGATTGTCCCGCAATGAGTTTCACCAGGAGATTTTTAGTTTACGGGTCGGCCGAAAAATCCTCAAGGACTTTCGCCACATTCAGCCCGGCCGGATGCCGGTTTCGGGCGGTTGGGAAGGACCGGGCGGATTGTGCGGCGTTGCCGACGGTTCCGGAGCCGTGTCCGTCCGGGTCCGTTCGTCGGTGGGCGCTGGCGCCGCTCCGGGGGGTGCCTCCGGCACGCGCTCGCGAATTTTGCCTCCCAGGAGGGTCCGCAACTTGCTAAATTCCTCCTGGCTGATTTCGCCCTTTTCGTACAATGAGCGAAAATGCGTCAACTGATCGTTGGGGCTGGCCGACTCGCTCGGCCGCCGGCGCGTCCAGCGATTGACCAGGGCGATGACGATGGCCGCCAGCAGCAGGGCGGCAATCAGGTACAGCGAGGGGACCAGGAACGAGGGCTCCCCTTTGGGCGGGGCCTTGCGTGCCCCGGCCTGGGCGAGGAGGAACGGTTCGATGATACCGGCCGGGACGATGCCCATGAGCGACATCCCTGGAACGAACATGCTCGCCTCGCCTGAAGTTCCCTTGCGTTGGTCTGGTCGGACTCTCCTGCCCCTGCGGGTTGGACGTCCTGCGGAGGACCGTTGGGCGTCATCTATTATACTGAGGCTCCCGAAGAGAGGATCGGTTTCTTGAGCCGGATTCGGCCTGCCCACCATTTCGCCCTCGCTACGGCAGGAACAAAGGCCCCAGAGAGCATTCCTGGCCGTCTCCATGCTGGTTGGCCTGGCTTGACCAGCCGGCGCGTTCCGCCATGCCCGCAAAGTCCGCCTCTCCGAGGTTGTCCGCCGATGACCGTGATCCTGTACTGCCTGTCCGGGGCGACCTTCCTGACCCTGCTGGCCGCCTTCACCGCTGGTCTGCTTTTTCAGCACGACCACACCAACCTGGCGTTTTACCTGCACTTTTTCCTGGGTCTGTTCGCCGTCTCGCTGACGCTGGCGGTCCACTGCCTGGTGTTCATCTACTTCCTGGGCACGGGCCGCTGGGTCAAGGAGGTAGCCCAGGCCTACCGCATCCCCGACGCGCCGCTGCCGAAGCTGACGCGCGAGCTGAAGCGCTGGACCTTCCCGGTGGCCCTGACCGCGATGCTGGTCGCCATCGCCACGGCCGCCGCGGGGGCGGGGGCGCAGCTGCAAGAATGGCCCTGGACCATCCACTTCAGCCTGGCACTGATAACGCTGCTTGTCAATCTCTGGGCCTTCTGGGTGGAGCTGCGCAACGTCCGCATCAACTCCGGGCTGCTCGACGAGGTGATGGTCGAGGTCGAGCGCATCCGGGCCGAACAGGGGCTGAACAGCAACACCGAGGCCCTGCGGCAGGCGGAACGGCGGGAGGAGTAGGGCCGGAACCTGGCGAGCCTTGAGCATCCCGGGAGAGGGGACCGCTCTGCCCCCCGCACGCCTGCGTGCGCTCCGGCCGACAGGCCTGAAGCAATCCGGGCAAGGTGAGCATCCCCAGTCCGGTCTGTCCCAGGCGAAGCAGGGCATCACGACGATTGAGCATGGGGCACACCTCCGGAAGGAAACCAGGCAGATGAGAGCAGTGTAACAACTCCCGCCCGGTAAAGCGCGGGGAATGGGAAGCGTCTTTGCAGGCATCGCTGGGTGGTCGGGCATGTTGATGGCTCCTACAACACCTCGGTCGCCACCTTCAGCGGAGCAACCCGGCGATGAAAAGAAGGCCTCTCACGATCCAAGAGATCCTCCACTCGGCCGACGCCTACCGGGAGAGTACGGGCTGCTGGCCCAACAAGGATACCGGCCTCATCACCGACATGCTTGGGGAAACCTGGGCCCGGGTGGACAAAGCCTTGCGTCTCGGCTATCGTGGGCTGCCCGGCGGCAGTTCCCTGGCGCAATTCCTGGCCGAAGCGCGGGCGCACGCAACATCAAGCAACTCCCTCCGCTCACCGAAGAGCAGATCCTCACCTGGGCCGACCGCCACAAGGAGCGGGAGGGAAAATGGCCAGCGAGGACGTCTGGTTACATTCCCGGGACCGATGGGGAGAGTTGGGCGACCGTCGATGGGGCCTTGCGAATTGGTTCTCGTGGGTTGCCGGGCGGCTCGTCCCTGGTTCGGTTGCTGGCCAGCCACAAAGGGGTCCGGAACGACAAGGCCTTGCCGCCGCTGTCCAGGGAACAGATCCTCGGTTGGGCGGATGCCCACCATGCGCACCGGCCGCTGGCCGGTCGCCAAGAGTGGTCCAATCCCTGACGCTCCTGGGGAAACCTGGAAGGCGGTGGACATGGCTTTGCGTCTCGGGCGGCGCGGGATGCCCGGGGGCTCGTCGCTGGCCCTGTTGCTGGCCCAGGAGCGGGGGGTGCGCAATTACTGGACTCGCCCTGCCTTGTCCGTCGAGCAGATTCTGACCTGGGCCGATGCCCACCACGAGCGGACCGGGGAATGGCCCCGGATGGAGACCGGCGGCCCTGTTTTCGAGGCTCCGCAAGAGACCTGGCTGGCCATCGACCAGGCCCTGAAACAGGGAGGTCGCGGCCTGCCGGGCGGCAACTCGCTGGCCCGGTTGCTCGCGGCGGAGCGAAACGTGCCCAACAGACACAAGCTCCCGCGCTTTCACGGGAAGGAGATCCTGGCCTGGGCGGTTGCCCACCACGAGCGGACAGGCGCCTGGCCCAACTTGAATTCCGGGCCGATCCCGGAAACCTGCGGGGACGACTGGGCGGCGGTCGATTGCGCCCTCGCAATGGCAATCGCGGCCTGCGAGGCGGATCCTCCCTGGCCCAGTTTCTCGCCGAGCGCGGCAAGAAGCGGAACCCGAAAAATCTTCCGCCGTTGACCAAGAAACAGATCCTGGCCTGGGCCCAGGCCTACCATGACCATACCGGGCGATGGCCCACCGCCAGGTCCGGCCCGGTCGCGGACGTCCCGGGAGAGACGTGGGGCCAGATCGATGATGCGCTCCGCAAAGGCCGACGCGGCCAGCCGGGCGGTTCCTCCCTCCCCCGGTTGCTGGCCAGGCGACTCGGCGTGAGGAATCAGGCCAAGCGGTAGCTCGACTCGGAGGGTGGAGTCCCAAGGTAAGCGGCTCGCCTCACAAATCGGGGTCCCACACGAACACCTCCTCACCGCGGGCGGCAACTCGCTGGCCCGGTTCGTCGGGGAGCAATAACCGCAATGACTGGTTAGGTCTCTGCCTGCTTCAGCACCGTGCTACCGCGAGCCACGGGCCACCAAGCGATCTGGTGAGGCTCATCGGGCGCCACCGGTTGCCCCGGGAACCGCTCTTCAAACACGACCCCTGCCCGGTTATGCTCGTCCAGCCAGTCCGCGTAGACGAGCCGGGAGGTGTTGTCGGCCGGGGTCGCCCGGATCGCTGCCACGAATGCGGCTTCCTCGTTCATCCGAGTCCTCTGTGACCTAACGTACGGCATCGTGAAACACACTCAGCCAGCCTCTCCCGAATACCCTGGCCGGTGGCTGGCAGACGCCAAAATGCCCCTTGCTGGCATCATGGGGAGCATCAGGGACAGCTTCGGTCCTGTCCGCCACTCCCCAGAAAATGGCCGGCATGGCCGGCAGCTCTGGCAGGCTGTCTCCATCCGCTCCCGAGATGGTCGGTGGGCAAGCCAACGCCGCGCCTTCTGTCTGGACGGCAGATTCACGCCAGCAGCTCCTGGATCACCTTGCCATGCACGTCGGTCAGCCGCCGGTCGATGCCGTTGTGCCGTACTGTCAGCTTCTCATGATCGATCCCCAGCAGGTGCAGCATGGTGGCATGCACGTCGTAGCACGCCGTCGCCTTCTGGGGCTCGGCCGGCTTGTACGACCACTCGTCGCTGGGCCTGTGGCTGATGCCGCCCTTGATGCCGCCGCCTGCGAGCCAGTTGGTGAACACGAATGGGTTGTGATCGCGGCCCTTGCTCCCCTGGCTGCACGGCATCCGGCCAAACTCCGTCGTCCACAGCACGAGCGTGTCGTCCAGCATCCCGCGCTGTTTCAGGTCCTTCAGCAGCGCCGCCGCTCCCGTGGCCATGCCCCGGCCCAGGGGCCAGTGGTCGCGGGCAATGTCCTCGTGCGAGTCCCAGTTGCGCCGCGGGAAACCATTGTCGGCCCCGCTCCAGATCTGGACAAAGCGGACGCCACGCTCAAGCAGCCGCCGCGCCACCAGGCAATTCCGGCCGAAATACTGGATCTCCTGTTTCTCGCTGACCTCCGTCTTGACCGCGATGTCCAGCGAGTCGAGCCCATACATCTTCCGGATCGCGGCCGGCTCCTTCGACAGGTCGAGCACCTCGGGAGCGATCAGCTGCATCTTCGCGGCCAGCTCGTAACTGCGGATGCGGGCGTCCAGCCGGGAATCGCCGGGCCGGTCCTGCTCATGCTTGCGGTTGATCTTCTCCAGGGCGGCCAGCAGCTCGGCATCGCCGGCGCGGGTGAGGCCGCTCTCCGCGGGGGGAACAGATCCGCGATGGGCGTGCGGGCGCTGGGCCGGACCATCGTGCCCTGATGCTCGGCGGGGAGGAAGCCGCTGCCCCAGTTCTTCGGCCCGTTGGGCGGGAAGCCGCGTGGGTCGGGCAGCACCACGAAGGTCGGCAGGTTGTCGCCCAGCCGGCCCAGGCCGCAGCTGATCCACGCCCCCATGCCGGGAAAGCCCGGCAGCACAAAGCCGGTCGCTTGCAGGAACGTTGCCGGCCCGTGGACGTTGGAGCGCGACACCATGTTGTGGATGAACGCCAGGTCGTCCACGCACGCCCAGGCGCCGGCGCGCCTGGGCCAGACCCTGCTTGCGGGCCAGCTCGGTCAGCACGCGCAGCTCCTCCGGCGTCGGGGATCGCCCCAGCGCCAGCCGATGGGCGGCGGTCACCTGGCCGGGGAGGTCCGCCGCCTGCTTCTCGACCCGGGCGGCGAAATGCTCGGCCATGCGCACCATGAACTTGTTGTTGAGCAGGGCCAGGGCCTGCACCGCCGTCAGCGTCTCGTTGCGCCGCTCCACCTGCAGCGACGGATCGGCACAATCCAGCTTCTCCGCGAACGGCTCCGGCACCGACCGCACCAGGAAGCGATAGACCGACCGCCGCTGGCTGGCCGGGTCGTCGGGGTTGTGTTCCTCGTACTTGTAGTGCGGCGAATGATCGTCCTTGAAACCGAACGTCCAGGTCGCCGCTGTGATGACACGTCATACCCTCGAGCAGACTGCGCACCCAGATGAATGCAGTTAGCGGGCAACTTTGAGCCCAGGCGACGCTTTCTGTAATTCGGCAACGCCTCTATCCGTTACTTGCGTGTTCTGAAGGCCAAGTGTCTGGAGAGACTTCATGCTGGCCAACTCCTTTAGCCCTCCGTCCGTCACTTGCGTGCTGTACAGTTTCAGCGACCGCAGAGACTTGAGCCCGGTCAATTCTTTCAGCCCTGTGTCACTCGCTTTCGTGTCGCCGAGGTCCAGCGACTGGATCATCCATGCTCTGGGCGGAGCCTTGCCGGCCTTGCTGCCTGGCTACACGGTCAAAATCCTCGATGGCAACGCCTTGGCTGGCACGGACCACCGCCTCCAGGAGTCACGTCACACTAGCGCCGCACTGCTGCCGGGCAAGTCCTTGGTGGTCCTGGACCCCGCTCTGATGTTGGCTGTCGATGTCTTCCCCTGTGAGGACGGTCATGCACAGGAACGCTCTTTGCTGCCTGCTGTCCTGCAAACCGTGCAGGCTGGCGAGGCCTGGATTGAGGATCGCAATTTCTGCACCAGCGGTTTCCTCTTTGGCATCGACAACAAACAGGCCTACTTCCTGGTGCGTGAACACAAGGGCTTGTCCTGGCACGCTATCGGGAAATTGCATTACGTCGGACGCACGGAGACTGGCGAGGTCTTTGAGCAGACGGTGCGGTTGGAGGATGGCAGTGGCAACATCCTGTTCCTGCGTCGTATCGTGGTGCATTTGGACCAACCGACAAGGGACCGGTCTCAAACGCTTTCAGGAAGCAGTTCTGGATGTCTTCCACTAAATGCGGTTGATTCTCTTTGACCGTCAGGGCATAGTCGGCCTTGCGGGTCTGGATCACTCTGGCGATTTCTTTCTGGAAACCGATGGCATCGATGGTGACCAAGGCTCCTTCCAGCTCCAGCATTTCCAGCAACCGCGGAATGGCTGTGATTTCATTGGATTTCGCGGCCACAGCGACCTCGCCCAGAGACAGACGATTGGCACTGGCCCAGGCGCGAACAACATGCAACGGACACAGGTTGGCTGACCGCGAGCTACGCAGGGTCTTGCCGTCAATGGCGACGTGCGGCAGATGCAACAGACCGCACACGGCGCTGATCCACTGCGTGAAACACTTCTGGAAGACCTGCGGATCCAGGCGAGCGAAAACACGCTCGAAGGTGTCATGGGAAGGAATGCCATTGGGCAGAGCGAGGAACCGTTTCAGCCAGTCACGCCGGAGTTGAGAAAGGTAGGAGAGACTTGAATCCAGCCAACCCTTTCAGCCCTGTGTCCGTCACTTTGCTCGAGGAGAGGTCGAGGTCCCGCAGCGACTGCAGACCAGCCAGTTCCTTCAACCCTGTGCCCGTCACCTGCGTGAAGCGGAGATCCAGTGACCGGAGAAACCTGAACTCGGCCAACTCTTTCAACCCTGCATCTGTAACCCTCGTTTTAGCGAGATCGAGGGCTTGCAGCGACTTGAGCCTGGCTAACTCCTTCAGTCCGGTGTCGCCCACCTGCGTGAAGCTGAGACCCAGTGACCGGAGAAACTTGAACTCGGCCAACTCTTTCAACCCTGCGTCTGTCACTCGCGAGGCACTGAGGTCCAACGTCCGAAGAGCTTTCAGGCCAGCCAGTTCCTTCAACCCGGCACCCGTCACTGGCGTGTTGGCGAGGGACAACTTCTGGAGAGCTTTCAGCCCGGCCAACTCCTTTAGCCCAGCGTCAGTCACTCGCGTGGTAGTGAGGTCGAGCACCTGCATCGCTTTCAACCCTGCGATTTCCTTCAGCCTTGCATCTGTCACCCAGGTGCGGCTCAGGTCGAGACCGAATCCGGCTTGAGGCGCGGGCAACTTGCCGATCACTCCATCCTTCCATAAGCCGGTGTAAGCTGCTTGCCACACCGGGAACCGGAAGGCGGGCAGTTCCCCTTCCTTCCCCTCCTTGCCGAGCCGAAATGCCGGATTGCTGACCTCTTCCTCCTGTAACCAGCCGACTTCAGCTCCTGCCTTCGTCCAGACGACGATCTCCGGAGGCAACGGTCTCGGCGGCTTATCCTGTGCCGCCCGCGCTGGATGGAACACGACAAGGCCAGCCGCCAACGCAACCACACACAGTCCACGCATCGCAGGTCTCCAGGGAGGAAAGTGTCCCGACCAATGCAGCCGGACATCTCACCCAAGCACCTTCTTCAGCAGTGGATTGGCTTCCTTGTCATTCCAAACGTGCCCACCCTCGAAGCGATCCACCAGCAGATGGTCCTTTGAATCCAGCGCCCGGTATACCCGGCGAATCCGGGTCAATGCCTCCTCGGCCCACTTGGTGGGCAGCAGCGCATCGCGGGAACCAACTTCCCACAAACACCAGCGCGGCGCGATCAGCGAGGCGATTTCCGGCACGTCGCCGAACTCCAGCAGCCGCGGAATGATCTGGGCCCCGCAGCCGTAGGGGCCGCGGATGCGCTCCTGCATCACGTTCAGGGCCCCGGCAATGACCGCGACCTTGATCCGCGGCTCCACGGCGGCGGTCAGCATGGTCATCCGGCCGCCGTAGGACAGGCCGACACAGCCCAGCCGGTTGCTGTCCACCTGCTCGTGCCGGGCCAGCAGTTCCAGGGCCCAGAGGCAATCGCGCAGGTTCTCGGCGATCAGCAGCTTGCCGAGCATTTGCATCCGGATGAAGGTGTCGCCGCAGAGATCGGTCTTGCCGGAGCCTTCCTTCTTGCCCAGGCGAATGCCAAAGGGGGTCATGCAGGGGGCGGCCACCACGTAACCCTGGCGGACCAGTTGCCGGCCGTAGTCGTAGTTGTTGTTGCGGATGGCGTTGGCCACTCCCGGCAGGTCGTCGCACCCCGCCACGGGCCGATGGCCATGCTCGCCGTGGCCGTGCAGGGCCAGGACGCCCGGCTTCTTGCCGTCTTTCGACTTCGGCAGCAACAGGTAGACCGGCAGCGGCGGACATCCATCCGCGGTCAGCACCAGCTCCTCGCGGCGATGATCGTCCAGTTCGGTGACGCCCTGCACGACCGTCTTCCAGTTCGCGGGCGGCGCATGGGGCCCAAGGAGCTTGCGAAGGGTCGCACCGAACTCGGCCTGCCACTTGCGGCACTCCTCGGCCGTGCTGCCCTGGAAGCGCATGGCGAGCGGGGCGTTCTCGACGTCGTGCCGCATCCGGTCGAGGATGTTGGGGACCGGGATTTGTTCCTCGGCGGCCAGGCGGCCCATTCCCAGGCCGGCGAGCAAGGCACCGCTGGCAAGGAACTGACGCCGGGTGCTGAAGGGGTGATTGCTCATGGTGTTCTTCCGCGGGGCGAGGGTGGGAGGATCAGGGCCATGCTCTCGTTGTAGGGTTTCGCGTTCGCAAACCCAGGGCCGCCCGTTCTCCTCGCATCAAGAAACAGCAGAAATCAGGAGCCGTGCTGGACCCTCCCGGATATGCTGACCGGCAGCACAAGACGCCCCGCGCCCAAACCAGGGACCGAAGACCATGCGGACGTTCGTTTTCACTGACGCGAAGTCGAACAAGTTCTGGAACATCGACTTGCAAGGAACCCGCTTCACCGTGTCCTTCGGGAAAGTGGGCAGCAAAGGGCAAACCCAAACCAAGGATTTCCCCGACAACGAGTCCGCCCGCAAGGCCCATGACAAGCTCATCGCCGAGAAACTCGGCAAGGGCTACGTGGAGACCACGGTTTCGCCGCCGCGGTCCTCCTCGCCCTTGCAGGAATCGCTGGAAGCGGCGCTGCTCGAAAACCCCGACGACCTGGCGACCCACTCCGCCTACGCCGATTACCTGATGGAACAGGGCGATCCGCGCGGCGAGTTCATTCAGGTGCAATTGTCCCTGGAAGACCCCGCCCGGCCAGCGCAGGAACGGAAGCAGTTGCAGAAACGCGAAAGCGAGCTGCTGCGACAGCATGGCCGGCAATGGCTGGGGGATCTGGGCCGGTTTCTGGTCGGCAACTGGAGCGGCCCGGACAAACCCTATCACTATCGGTTTGCCCGCGGCTGGCTTGATGAGGTGCGTGTCCTGCCGTTCCCGGATGTTCTCATTGCGGCCCTGGCTCAGTCGCCCGAAGCCCGCCTCCTGCGCCGGCTAGAGGTGGTGTACGACATGCGCTACCATCCCTTCGACTTTCATCAATTTGTGGAGGGGCTGAACGAGGTTTTGGCGGAGGAGGAGCAAATGGAAACCCATACTTTGGACCTTTCCAGCGCAGCAACGATCCTGCCGCCCCTCCTCGCATCACCGTACCTGAGCAACCTCCGCGTCTTCAAACTAGGCTTCAGTGACAGCACTGACCTTATTGGACACAGCACGATGGTTGAACCATTCGAGGGGTTCAATGCTCAGCAAGTGATGGAATTGCTTCAGAAGTGGCCTCGCCTGGAGGAGCTGTACCTGAACGCCCACCTCCCCGACATCGACCGCCTCTTCGCACTGCCCGCGCTCGGCAACATCCGGGTGTTGCAGTACTACTATGGCGACGACTACCTGGGGCAGTTCAATAACCCGCGCACCCTTTACCCGCTCACTGCTCTGGCAAACAACGCCTCCCTGCACCAACTGACGACCTTGCGATTGCATCCCGGCCGTGATGTGACGATCGATTTGAACGAGCTGGACGCCATTCTCCGTTCCCCGCACCTACCCAGCTTGACCCACTTGCAGATCCACATGACGACATTTGGCGACGCGGTGTGCGACCACATCATCCAGTCAGGAATCCTGCGTCGGCTCAAGATCCTGGACATTGGTTACGGAAATCTGACGGATGAAGGCGCCCGCATCCTGGCCGCCTGTCCCGACCTGAAGCATCTCGACGTGCTTGACGTGTCGCGAAACGCCCTGACGGGGCAAGGCATCGCCGCTCTCCGGGCAACGGGCATCCAGGTTGTCGCCGACAATCAGCACGAGGTCGATAACACGGAATACCTGTACGAAGTGGACTTTGAATAGCGAACCGGGCGAAATCTCCGCTGAGCCTGAAGGAAAGCACTTGCGATGAATACCTTTGTCAGCCACCTGGAAAGCGCCATCGACGGCACGATCCTGCCCGCGGGGCAGATCCACACCACGCACCAGGGCCGGCCCATCTGGGTGCGCTATCACCTCGACCGCGTCGGACAGGCCGTGGGTCCGGACACGTTCCGGCAGCGGCCGCCGAGCCTGTGGCGCTACCGCGAGTTGCTGCCCTTGCCGCTGGACGAGGAGCCGGTCACGCTGGGCGAAGGGATGACCCCGCTGCTGCCCTGCCCGCGCCTGGGAGCATCGCTCGGTCTGTCGCGGCTGCTGATCAAGGACGAATCGCAGCTGCCGACGGGCAGCTTCAAGAGCCGGGGCATGACCGTCGCGGTGAGCATGGCCCAGCATCTGGGATCGAAACGGCTGGCGGTGCCGACGGCCGGCAACGCGGGCGGCGCCCTGGCCGCTTATGGGGCCCGGGCCGGGATGGAGACGTTCGTGTTCATGCCCGAGGACACGCCGATCATCAACCAGCAGGAAGCCTGGCTCTCCGGAGCGCGGGTGTTCCTCGTCAACGGCCTGATCACCGACTGCGGCCGGATCGTCCGTGAGGGAACGCCGACGATGGGCTGGTTCGACATGTCCACGCTGCGCGAGCCGTATCGGCTGGAGGGCAAGAAGACGATGGGCCTGGAACTCGCCGAGCAGACCGACTTTCGGCTGCCCGACGTGATCCTCTACCCGACCGGAGGCGGCACCGGACTGATCGGCATGTGGAAGGCGTTCCAGGAGCTGCAGCAGCTGGGTTGGCTCAGGACGGAGCGCTTGCCGCGGCTGGTCTGCTGCCAGAGCGACGGCTGCGCTCCCATCGTGACCGCGTTCCAGAAGGGAGAGCGCTTCGCCGAGCTGTTCCCCAACGCCCACACCTGCGCCAGCGGTCTGCGCGTGCCGGCCGCCGTGGGCGATTTCATGATGATCGACGCCATCCGCGCCAGCGGCGGCACGGCCCTCAGCGGCAGCGAGGGACACATTGTGGAGTGGATGCGGAAGTGTTGCAGCCTGGAGGGGATCAGCCTCTGTCCCGAGTCGGCGGTGTGCCTCGACGTGCTGGAGACGCTGGTGCGAACGGGGCAGGTCCGGCCGGACGAGGAGATCGTGGTCTTCAACACGGGGGCGGCCCAGAAGTATCCGGAGGTGCTGTCGCTGAAGCTGCCCCGGCTGGACAAGGATCGGCCGGTGGATTACTCGAAAATCACGGGATAGCTGCGCCCTCTCGGATTGTCTTACATCCTGGAGACATCCACTTGCCGCCGGAGGGCTATCGATGAGCCGTATGCTGCTGACCCTGCTCGCCCGCTTACGCCAGGCCGCTCCCGCCAGTGCCGACCAGGTGAGCGATGGCAAGCTGCTGAGCCGCTTTGTCCGCAGCCAGGACGCCGCGGCCTTCGAGCTGCTGTTCTGGCGGCACGGGCCGATGGTCTGGAACGTCTGCCGGCGGCTGCTGGGCGACTCGGCCGATGCGGAGGACGCCTTCCAAGCGGCGTTCGTGGTGCTGGCCCGGAAGGCCGACACCATTGTCCACGGCGAGGCGCTGGCCGGCTTCTTGCATCGGGTGGCCTGGCGGGTCGCTCTCAACGCCCGGACGGCCCGGCAGCGGCGCTCGGCCCACGAGCAAGCGGTGCCGCGGCCGGCCGATCTTCCTGACCGCGACGACCCGGTCGGGCGGACGATGGACGCGGAGATGAAAGAGCTGCTGGACCAGGAGTTGCAGCGGCTGCCGGAGAAGTTCCGGCTGCCGCTGATCCTGTGCGACCTGGAGGAACAATCGCACGAAGCGGCGGCCCGCGAGCTGTGCTGTCCGCTGGGGACGCTGAACTCCCGGCTGACTCGTGGGCGAGAGAAGCTGCGGGAGCGGCTGCTCCGCCGCGGGGTGACTCTGACCGGGCTGGCAGCCGTGGCGGTGCCGTCGGCCGTGTCGGCGGCGGCCCTGGACGCGGTCCAGCGAGTACCGTCCGACGCCGTGCGGGCGCTGGTCGAGGGCGCCATGCGGGCCCTGGCGGTGCGCGTGGGGACAAAAGCGCTGATCGGGATGGTCACGTGTGGCCTGCTCCTCACGGGGTGGGCCTTCGCGGCCTTCGTCGGGAAAGAGGAACCCAGGGCACTCCCACCGGCCAGGCTGGCTGCCGCGGCGCAGCCTCCGGCCCCCAAAGAGGCGGAGCCGGACAGGACCCCCAAACCCGCCGACGAGATCACGGCACTTCGCAAGGCCCGGGTCGCTCTGGCACAGAAGGGGTATGAGGCCGCCGTCCCTGCGGTGCGACAGACTCAAAGGGTGGGGAACGTGTTAGTTCAGGTGGGCAAGCCGGAGGAGGTCTACCGGTGGTCGGTTCGCTGGCTCCAGGCCGAACGGGAGCTGAGCCCGAAGAAGGCGGACCAGGTTGCGGCTCTGGAAGCCCACCTCAAGCGCATGACCGAGCTGGAAAAAATGATCAAGGCACTGAGCCTGGATCTGTTACCCAAGCAGGTCATGCTCGATGGCGAGTGGTATCGGCTGGAGGCGCAGCTGTGGCTGGCAGAGGCGAAAGCCAGGTGAAACCGACGTCGAAAGCGCCGCTGGTTCGAGTAAGATAAACATGCGCACCGAAACGTCTTTCGGATCGAGTCATCCGCTCCTCGATTGAGCCGAACAAACCGGCCGGCGCCCTTACCATCGCCGGCGGAGAACCGGTTAACCTGGATTGAGTACCGTGGTGAGGCATCGAATTCTAACGACGGTCCTTCGCTGGCTCGCGGTCGTGTTGATCCTGCGGGTGCTGGCCGCGATTGTGGCGAACTACCCCGATTACTTCCCGCCCAATTTCGATTCGCTCTTCTTGCAGGGCCGCGAGGCGACGTTCACCGGCATCTACCGGCCGGCGTTCTACCTGCACATGTTTTCCGGTCCGGTCGTGCTGTTCAACGGGTTGATCCTGCTGAGCGAATCCGTTCGCCGCCGGCATGGCGGCTTGCACCGCTTGTTGGGCCATGTTCAAGTCGTCGTGTTGCTGCTGTTCATGCTCCCGAGCAGCGTGGTGATGTCCTGGCACGCCTTCGGCGGTTGGCCGGCGGGGCTGAGCTTTCTCCTGCTGTCGGCGGCGACCGCGAGCTGTGCGATCGCTGGCGTCACGTACGCCCGCCGCCGCCGCTACCACCAGCACCGGCGCTGGATGCTCCGCTGCTACGTCTTGATCTGTTCGGCGGTCGTCCTTCGTCTGATCTCGGGGGCCGCGGGGCTGGTCGGAGTGCCGAGTCCCGAGGGGGCGTACGTGGTCGCGGCCTGGTGCAGCTGGCTGCTCCCACTGGCGGTCTGCGAGATCGTGGAGCGATGGCCAGCGTATCGGCAGCCCCGACCTGTTTATCCGAAGACAGAATAGGAAGGTGTCTCCCTGGATGTTGGCGAGCCCTGGGGCGTCAGCCCCAGGGGTGCCTATGCTGGTACGGTCGCTACCGCCACCCCGTACCCCTGGGGCTGACGCCCCAGGGCTCGCCCCATTCCAGAGGAACACCCCAGACCGGATCTGCTCTTGCCTTGGCGAGCGGCTCCGGCTATGGTCCGTCCCCTCGATTTGCCGTACGTGGAACTGGCAGAGGAGCGGTATGAAGGTCCCAGGCGCAATCAGACCGTGGGGACGGATCGCCGGCACGTTGACCCTCAGCGGTGCGGTGTTCCTGGCCTCCTGTGGAACGCTAATCTATCCCGAGCGGCGCGGGCAGCCGGTCGGTCGGTTGGATGTCGGCGTCATAGCGCTGGACGGCATCGGCCTGCTGCTGTTCCTGGTGCCGGGGGTCATTGCCTTCGCCGTCGATTTTGCCACCGGCGCCATCTATCTGCCGCCTGCCGCCTACGCGATGCACCCTTCCGGAATGGGGACCGACCTGCGCAAGGTTCAAGTCGATCCGGCCGAATTGACACCGGAGCGGATGGCAGCGATTGTGCGCGAACAGACCGGCCAGACGGTCAGCCTGCAGCCGGGCGAGTACCGTGCGAGGAAGCTCCAGCGGCTCGACCAGTTCACGCCCGAAATCGTCGCGGGACTCCAGGCCGATCCGCACCCAACCCGGGTCATCTTCCGTGCGTCCGGCGAGTGAGCAGGGCTTCGCAGCCGGCCGCCGGGACGGCCGGCTTCAAGGCACCGCGGAGGAACGCCAGCGTCTCGGCCGGGGGAATCCGACAGCCGCCACACGGCTCGCCAGGCACGGGGACGCGGTTCAGGTGGTGGCCAACACGTGAGCCAGGATGCCCATGATCCGCCCCAGCTCGGCGATGAAATACTCCTCCACGTCGAGCGTGACTTTCGTGCCCGACAGCTGGAGGAATTTCCAGGCGCTGCCCGTCGTCACGACGCCATGCACGATGCTCACAGCGGCGGCGGACTTTGCGTTAAACTCCCATGCGGCCACCATCGCGGCGATGCACTGCCCCAGCCCCGTGCGCAGGTTGTCGTTCTTGGCCTCGGCGATGGTCACGACGGGTGCGGTCAGCACGGATTGCAGCGGCGAGCGGGTGAGAATGAAATCACAATAACCGTTGAGTCCACGGGCCGCATCCACGTCAAATTCCACGCCCGAGAATAACCCGAATCGCCCACCGAGCAGCCGGCGCAGCTCCGCCAACACCGGGGCGATGATGAATTCGGAGCGTGCTTTCTCGGTGTTGATGGCGAGCCCCAGCGCCACGTCGGTGTGCATCCGCTCAGAGAACGCCGCCGGCAGCTCCAGGGCGGCAACGCCGCTGAAGAGGTCCGCCTCGGCCAGCTGCAATCCCAGGGCCTGCTGAACCTCCGGGAAAGTGAAGTCTCGAAATGCCACGTCACACCCGCCGACAAGGACCGAACAGGCGATGTCACGTCACCCTACCACAACACCCCGGCTTTTGCACCTCCTGTTGCGATCCCGGCCGGGCCGCTGAGCCGGGTTGCGCGGGGCTCGTTCAGTCCCCCTGTTGTGGCACGGTCTCCCGACCGTGCCACAGGGGTGTGGCATGGTCGGGAGACCGTGCCACAACAGGGCTCGTTCAGTCCAGCCGATTCACCTGGCGTCGAGGGACGGCCCCTCGCTGAAGAATTCGAGCTTCCGGGACAGGTCGCGGGCGAAATCGGCCCGGCGGAGGAACAGCAGAGCGAAACAGGTGTCGGTGACGGACGTGCCGTGCCAGTACTCGATGACGTGCCAGCTGCCGTCGGACCGCTGCCGCGGCAGCAACTGATCGACGCCCCAGGGATACCATTCCTTGCCGTTGATGCGCCGCAGGTGGTAGAGGGCGCCGACACGCTCGATGGACCACATCGCGTACAGGTTAAGGCGGTCCTCTCCTTCCCGGGAGTCCGGCCGGCCCCACAGCAGCGGCCGGCCAACGTACTCGCTGAGCGCTTGCAGCCCCTTGTCGATGGCGGCATCCCGGATGGTGATGGCCCGACCGTCGCTCCGCGAATCGTTCAGGACCAGACCGTACTTGACCGCCAGGCCGAGCAGGCCCGCTCCGGTCATCGACGGTCGGGGCGTCGAGCGCGGATGATTGTAGGTCCAGTAGCCGTCGGCGCGCTGCGTGGCGTGGAAGCGTTGCACCACCAGCCCCAGCGTCCGCTCCAGAGGCATCTGGTAGCGCTCGGCCGTGAGCAGGGCCAGGATGGCGAACTGCGTGTTCGAGTTGTCCGCGTTGCCGTGATCGGCAGCGAATTGGCCATCGCCGTGCAACGACGGGACCAACCGAATCCGTTCCGGCAAGGATTCCAGCAGCTTCTTGTGTTCCGGGCTGGTCAGTTCGCTGAACCGCTCGCGGTCGCCATGACCCGTGCGCTCCGGCGGTGCCGGGATGAAGCGTTCGAGCTGGGTGGGGCCTCTGCTCCTCGCGTCGCCGGCGCTGGGCACCCGGAGGAACAGGCCAAGCTCCAGCTCCTTTGTCCCTTGCCGGAACAGGTCCAGCGGTGAGGCGGGTCGGCTTTTCTCCAGGGCGGTCCACAGCGCCTGTTCCTCCTTCGGGGCAAGGACGGGGCAGCCGTAGCTCCAGCCGCCGTTCTTCTGCTGTCCCGCAACAAGGCGCAGGGTCATGCTGCGAATGCGCGGTCGGTCCTCCGGCTCCTGCAAGTGGTCGAGCAAGAGGACCGCCAGCGCCAGATCGTAGGTGCGGTGCAAGTGCGGCACGGCCTCGCGCACCACCTTGACGGCCTTGCGCAGCTGTGGATCATCCGCGGGGATACCGCACTCGAGCAGCACCAGTGCCGGCAAGGCGGCCATGCTGGTGGGGAATTCCCGGCCGAGCGGATCGTTCGGGCCCGCCCAGATTCCCGCCGGGGACTGGCGTTGCCGCAGGCAGGAGACGCCACGCTGGATTGCCTCGCTGACCCTGGCCTGTTTGTCCGCCGGCAGCCACAGCGGTTCCGGCGCGGCCGGGCCGCCGTCCGGAGATTCCACGCTGGATGTCGCACCGTTGGCAGAGGCCGCTTCGGCCGGCGGCCGCTGGGCTCCCTTCCCAGGTCGAAGCTCAAGGAGCCCGAACACGCCGGCTGCCAGCGCAATGACCACAAGGCCAATCGGCAAGACTGCCAGCAACAGTACCCTGGACAGAGACACGGAAGCCTGCTTTTGCACGGGAGCGCTGAGAGGTTGAGGCGCGGCAGGTGCCGGCACAGGCGATCCGGCCAGGGGAGAGACGCTGGTCTGACGGATGGCAAACGGTTTCTGGCATCCAGGACAGACGAGACGCGCGTGCCCGTGCAAGCTCCCCTTGACGTGGATGCCGTGCTGGCAATGGGGGCAAAGACAATGCAGATCGGTCATTGTCGCAGACCTCGGCTCAAGTGAGCACCATTGGTCACTCCGGTCGCGCCTTCCTGGACTTGCAATCCCGCAAACCGCTCTGCTTCCCTTCTATCACCTCCACGGGTTCATCGCAAGCCACGCCTGGTGATCTTCTTCAAACAACGCGAGCCCCACTTCACGGACCCCTTGCCGGCAGGCTACCGCCGTCTGGGTCGGTCCCCCGGGGCGTCAGTCGCGGACCGTTGACCACGGACCGGGTCTCGCGCAGCAGCGTGTCCCAGAGGATGCGATCCTGCCAGGGGGTGAACGTCTGCCGGCGATGCCACTCCTCGAAGCGAGCCAGCTGTTTCCGGGCCTGCTCCAGCTGACCCAGCTGCCGGCAGGCCATCGCGTGGAACGGCCAGGTATCCACCGAGCCGCCCTTGCCGTTGGCGCGGATGGCTTCCTCCAGCTCAGCCCGGGCCTGCTCGTGTCGGCCGCCGCGGTACAGGGCGGCGCCGTGAAAGAGCAGCGTCCCGACGTGGCGCTGGGCAGCCAGGTCATGCCGGGTTCGCTCCTCCAGGCGGGAGTGGAGCGTCCCGTCTCCGGGTATGGCCAGGCAGGCGTACAGCAGCAGGTTGCGCAGGGCCGGGTCCTTCACCTCGGGGAGCAGCCCGACAATGGCGCCGGCGGTCTGACGGCAGCCGCTGGTCTGGCCTGCCGCCGCCTGGGCCAGGAGCAGGTTCAGCCACAGGAGCGGCGGGGCCCCCGGCTGCTGGACGGCGGACCGGAAGGCAACAACGGCCCGGGGCCAGTCGCCGGCCTGGGCCGCGGCCTCGCCTCGGCTCGCGGCCGAGGGATCGAGGGGCCACAGACGCACCCGGGGATTGAGGAACAGGGCCGTCAGCAACTGCACCGAGGTCCCGGTTGCCTGACCCTGGCCGGCCAGGATGCGCGCCTTGCTCGCGCGCAGCTCAGCCTCCCAGGGGAACTCCCGGAGCAGGCAATCCAGGTGAAACCCGGCCGCGAAGTGCTGCCCTTCCGTTTCGGCAAGGGCGGCCTGCTCCCGGTGCCAATCGGCATCGAAGCGTGCCAGGCGGTCGAGGGACGCCCGCTGCAGTGCCTGCCGCTGCCGCTGGGCCCGGACGGCGTTGTGGCGGTCGCGGAGGTGGATGGTCCCGCCAAGCACGACAACGTCGAAGCGGCCGTCGGGACTGACCGCGGTCAATCCGGTGTCCGCGAGCGTGTCCGTCTCCTCGGGGAGCAGTCGGCGGCTCCGGACGTCCCAGACCAGGATCGAGCCGGACGCATCCTTGCCGATCACGCGCTGGGAGTCGGCACTGAACCCCACGGACTTCACCTGATCCGTTTGACCCTCCAGAGAAAGTGTCGCGCTGCTTGTCTGAGCATCCCAGACACGCACGGTGTTGTCCAAACTGCCGCTGACGATCCGTTTGCCATCGGAGCCGATCGCCACGGACCAGACGCGGTTGGTGTGCCCCTGAAGGGTGAGGGTCTCGTTGCCGGTCTGACTGTCCCATACCTTCACCGTGCCGTCCACGCTGGCGCTGACGATGCGTTTGCCATCAGGAGTGAACGCCGCGGAAGTAACGCCGTAGGTGTGGCCCTTGAGAGTGACAAGCACACGGCCCGTTTGGGCATCCCAGACCTTCAGGGTCCTGTCAAAGCTGCCGCTGACGATGCGCTGGCCATCGGAGCTGAATGCGACGGAAGTGACGTTGGCTGCGTGGCCTCTGAGAGAGAAAATCTCGCTGCCGGTCTGACTGTCCCATACCTTCACTGTTTTGTCTCTGTTCCCGCTGACGAGGCGCTGACCATCGGGGCTCCAGGCCACGCTGTCGGTCGGGCCTTCGAGCGTCTTGAGAGTGAGAAGCACACGGCCCGTCTGACTGTCCCATACCTTCACCGTGCCGTCGCTGCTGGCGCTGACGATGCGTTGGCCATCGGGGCTGTACGCCACGCAGTTGACCCCGCCTGAGTGCCCACTGAGGGAAATAAGCTCCTTGCCCGTCCGGCTGTCCCAGACCTTCGCTGTATGGTCGTGGCTGCCGCTGACAATGCGTTGGCCATCGGGGCTGTACGCCACGGGGCCGACACTGCCTGAGTGCCCCTTGCAGGTGAAAGCTACGGTGCCCTGGTCGCTGTCCCAGACCTGCACGGTGCCGTCTCTGTTTCCGCTGACGATTGCTTTGCCATCGGGGGCGATCGCCACGGCAACGACAACGCCTGTGTGCCCCTGGAAAACGGAGCCTGCGCTGGCCGTCCGACTGTCCCAGAGCTTCAGGGTGCCGTCCTGGCTGCCGCTGACGATTGCTTTGCCATCCGGGCTGAACGCCACGGAACGGATGCTTCCGGTGTGTCCCTGGAGGGCGATGGGTTCATTGTCCCTGTCCCTGTCCCAGACCTTCAGGGTGTTGTCCCAGCTGCCGGAGACAATGCGTTTGCCGTCGGGACTGTACGCCACAGCCGTGACCCCGCCTGTCTGTCCTTTGAGAGAGAGAAGCTGGCTTCCGGTTTGACTGTCCCACACTTTCAGGAGACCGTCCTGCCCGCCGCTGAGGATGCGCTGGCCATCGGGGCTGAACGCCACGGAATTGACGTTGCCCACGTGTCCACGGATGGAGAGAATCTGTCTGCCGCTCCGGGCATCCCAGACCTTCAGCGTGCTGTTCTGGCTGCCGCTGACGATGCGCTGGCCATCGGGGCTGCAGGCCACGCTGTGGACCGAGGCCGTGTGTCCCTGCAGGGAGAGAAGCTGCGTGCCCGTCTGACTGTCCCAGACCTTCACCGTCCTGTCCCGGCTGCTGCTCACGATGCGTTTGCCGTCAGGGCTCCAGACCACGCAATCGATCGGACCGGTGTGGCCCCGGATGGTGAGGATGGGGTTGCCCGTCCGGACGTCCCAGACCTTGAGCGTCTGGTCCTGGCTGCCGCTGACGACGTGTTTGCCCGCGGGGCTGTACGCCACGCAGTTGACCCCGTCTGTGTGCCCTTGGAGGGAGAGCGTCTGGCTGCCAGTCCGGACATCCCAGACCTTCAATGTGCTGTCCTGGCCGCCGCTGACGATGCGCTGGCCATCGGGGCTGAAGGCCACGGACACAACCCAGCCCTTGTGTCCCCCGAAAGTCGGGGTTTTGTTCAGGTGGCTGACCAGATAGTCATGCTCCCAGCCGCGCAGGTGCCAGGGGCAGGCCTCCAGGTAGTCCCAGGCGGCAGCCGCGCTCCCCTGCTGCCATTCCCCGTGGGCGAGTGTGATGCGGTTGCGGTACGCCTCCCATTCCGCCCGACGCAGCTCTTCCTCCTTCTTCTTCCGCTCTTTCTCGGCCCGATCGCGATCCCTGGCGGCCGCCTCGGCGTCCCTGGTCGCTTGTTCCTCCGCTCGTTTGGCATTGCTGGCCTCCTTCGCCTTCAGCCCGGCCTCCGCCAGCGCCCACAGGGTCAGGCCCGTCCCCGATCCAATCCCCAGCAGCAGCGTGCCGAGAAAAGCCGCCGCCAGTCCCGCCGCCAGCGGATTCCGCTTGCTCCAGCGCCAGCAGCGCTCCGCCCAGCCCACCCGCCGGGCCGTCACCGGCTCGCCCCGCTGCCAGCGGGCCAGATCTTCCGCCAGCTCGCCGCAGCTGCCGTAGCGTTTGGCCGGCTCCTTCTCCAGGCACTTCAGGCACACCGTCTCCAGGTCACGCGGCAGCTCCGGCCGAAACTTCCTGGGGGACGGGGCCGGCACCTGCGCGTGCAGCAGCAGGTAATGGTCGGCCGAGCCGCCGCGGAAGGGCAGCCTGCCGGTGAGCAGCTCGAAGAGCAGCACGCCCAGGCTGTACTGATCGCTGCTGCGCTTCCGCCAGGCCCCGCCACTGCTCCGGGGCCCCGTACTCCGGCGTGCCCAGGAAGGCGCCCGCCTGGGTCAGTTTCTCCGTCTGGTCGGCATGGGCGGCCAGGCCGAAGTCGGTCAGCAGCGGCACGCCGTCGTCGCGCAGCAGCACGTTGGCCGGCTTGACGTCGCGGTGGATCACCCCCTGCTGGTGGGCGTACGCCAGCGCCTCGGCCAGTTCGCGGATGATCTGCACGGCCTGGCTCAGCGGCAGCGTCTGCCCTTTGGGCAGGGCCTTGAGGACCGCGTCCAGGGGCTTGCCGGGCACAAAGGCGCTGGCAATGTAATGGTGCGGTCCGTCCTGTCCGGTCTCGAAGAAGGCGACGACGTTGGGATGGATCAGCCGGGCCGCCGCCTGCGCTTCGCGCAGGAAGCGTTCGACCCGTCGGGGGCTAGCGAGCTGCTCCGGCTTGGCCACCTTCAGCGCGACCGACCGCTTCAGCTGCGGATCATACGCCTCGTAGACCCGGCCAAAGACACCCTCGCCGACCAGGCGGCGGACCTCGAAGCGGCCGATCTGTACCGGCGGTTCGGCCGGCGGCAGCGGCGCAGGCAGCGGCGCGGGCCCCTCGGGGGAGATGGTGATCGTTCCCGAAGCACCGACAGCCGGCGGGGAGCCATTCGCGCTGGGGGTGTCCTTGGGGGAGAAGCTCAGCTGACAGCGCGGACAGGTGATAGAAGAGTCCGCTGAGGACGTTTCGGGCTGATTCATGGGCAAGCTCCGCGAGCCAGGGAACGATCGGTGCCAGGAGAGATTCTACCGCCCCCGGCACGGCTTTGCCAGACGCGCCCGTTCGGGCTCGGGCTCGTCTTCTCCGCGTTCTCAAAGTGCTGTACAATCTCCCAATCGAGACCGATCCAAAACGGGAAGGGAGGCGGTCATGGCCAATCCCTGGATTGTGCGACACGGAGCCATGCGGTTTTTGGGAGAGTTCGAGGTCGAAGCCGGGGAGTACAACCGGGGCGACGAGGTGATCGTCCGCACAGACCGCGGCCTGGAAGTGGGCCAGGTGCTGTGCCCCTCCACGGCCCGGGCCCTCGAGCTGATTGCCGAGCCGACCCGCGGCCGCATCCTCCGGGCCCTGTCCGACCGCGACCGGTCCGAACGGGAGCGGCTGGCCGCCCAGGAGGAAAAGGAGATGGACACCTGCTCCAGCTTTGTCGAGCAGCGCAAGCTCCAGATGGAACTGGTGGACGTCGAGCACCTGTTCGGCGGCGAGCGGATCGTCTTCTACTTCCTGGCCGAGAAGCGGGTCGATTTCCGGGAGCTGGTCAAGGACCTGGCCCGGGAGTACCAGACCCGGATCGAAATGCGCCAGATCGGGGTCCGCGACGAGGCCAAGCTGCTGGCCGACTACGGCGACTGCGGCAAGCCGGTTTGCTGCAACACCCACATGATCGTCATGCCTCCGGTGTCGATGCGCATGGCCAAGCTGCAGAAGTCCACTCTGGACCCCTCGAAGATTTCCGGCCGCTGTGGCCGATTGAAGTGCTGTTTGCGTTTTGAGCAGGACGTGTACGAGGAGTTTCAGCAGTCGCTGCCGGCCGTCAACAGCCGGGTCCTGACCCGCAAGGGCCAGGGCCGGGTCCTGGCCCAGGAGATCCTCGCCCGCCGGGTCCTGGTGGAATTCGAGGATGGCCGCAAGCTCCCGGTCGCCCTCGACGAAATACTCACGCGCCTGTAGGGAACGCCCTCCGTGGCGTTCCGTTGGCTGCGGAACGCCACGGAGGGCGTTCCCTGCAGGACGTCCACCCCCGGATGGGAAGGTTTTGGAAATGACCATGCACCACCCCAAGCTCGATGAGCTGATCCGCCGCGATCCCCGCTATCCGCCCGAGGCGTATGAGTTCCTTTATGCAGCCCTCGCTCATACTCAGGTCCTGCTCAAGCGCCGGCCGAACCAGCCAGCCGGCCCCGAGGGAGAATGCCACGTGTCCGGTCGGGAACTGCTGGAGGGGGTTCGCGATCTGGCCTTGAAGGAGTTTGGCCTGCTGGCCCGCACCGTCTTCCGCACCTGGGGCATCAATCGCACCGATGACTTCGGCGACCTGGTCTTCAACCTGGTCGAGGCTGGCCTGATGAGCAAGACCGCCGAGGACAACCGTGAGGACTTCCACGACGTCTTTGACCTGGACAGCGCCCTGGTGGACGATTATCGAATTGTGATCGGAGAAGACGAGGAGGCCCAATCATGAAATCACAGACGACAACCCCTGCCTCCATCAAAACGTCCTCACCCAGGGAGACGCGGGTCACCGACCGGGCAGGAACGCCGGGGCCGGCCGGTGGCGGAGCGAGCGCACCAGTGCCTCCAACATTTGCAAGAAAATGGGTCGCGGTTGTGACCGGGTTGCTCTTCTTCGCCTGGATCGGCTACCTGTTCTTCCTGGTCCAGACCCGTCCGCAAGCACCTCATGGGGGCCCGGTGATCCTGTCCCGGCCGCAGTTTTTGATCTCGGAACTGGACGTGATCGCCACAGTCGAGAGCGCGGAAGGCCCCGTCACCATCAAGGAGGTGGTCTATCCCCGGGACCTGGCCCAGAGCAAACTGGTCGGCGAGAAGATCACCGTCACCAATCTGCAGAAATGCCAGCCACTGCCCGGCGGCAAGAAAGAGTCGGGCAAGGCCCACGACTTCCAGGGCCCGGGCGAGTACATCCTTGCCCTGAAGCCCACGGACCCGGCCGCGAAACTCGAAACCGCTCGCACCTTTGAAGTGGTGCCGACGCCGCCTTCCCCTGGCTTTCCCCCTCCCGGCCTCATCCGGCCCGGCCCGCCGCGCATTTACCCGCTCATTCCCGCCACCGAGCGCAGCTCCGGCAAATCGAAAAAGAGAAACCGCAGTGACCGGTCGGAAAGTAGCCGGCACACTCCGTGTGCCGAGGGCTCGGCACACGGAGTGTGCCGGCTACTTTCTGTCAGTAGGCCGGCCCAGCTGCTGCTTGAAGAAGCGGACAAACCGCCCATAGAGCCGTTGCGTCACCACCGGGTCGGGCACCATGTGGGTCAACCCGGAGAGCGGCAGCATCTCGAACTCCTTGCCGGCACGGAAGAGCGCATCCGCCAGTTTGAGCGAGTGGCGGAAATAGACGTTGTCGTCCGCGGTGCCATGCACCAGGAGCAGGGGCCGTTTCAGGTCCCTGGCGTAGGTGAGCAGCGATGCCTCCCGGTACGCCTCCGGATTGGCCTCGGGCAAACCGAGGTAGCGTTCCGTGTAATGGGTGTCGTAGTCGAGCCAGTCCACGACCGGGGCACCGGCAATCCCCGCCTTGAAGACGTCGGGGCGCCGCAGCACCGCCAGGGCGGAGAGATACCCGCCGAAGGACCAGCCGTAAATGCCCACCCGCTCCAGGTCCAGTTCCGGCAGTCGTTCCCCGAGCGCTTTCAGTGCCGACACCTGATCCTCAAGCGGTACGCTGCCAAAGCGAAGGTAGACCGCTCGTTCCCACGCCGCGCCCCGTCCCGGCGTCCCGCGATTGTCCACCGAGACGACGATGAAACCCTGATCCGCGATCCACTGCGGTAGCAAGCGCGTGTTCATGCTCGCCTGGACCAGCTGATGCGTCGGTCCGCCATAGACGTACAGCAGCACCGGATAGCGTTTGCGTGGGTCGAAGTCACGCGGACGGGTGACCATTGCCTGGAAGCCCTTGCCCGCTCCCACGGTCAGCAGCTCGGCCGACGGAGTGAAGGGCGGGTTCTCGGCCACGGAGGGCAATTCGGTGATCGCCGTGCCATCCGCCTTGACCACCATTGAGCGCGGCATCGCCGTCAGAGTGCTGGTGGTGTGGACGAAGACAGTGTCCTGACTGCCAAACTCGGCCGAGTGAATGCCGGGCTCGCGGGACAGCGGTTCCGCCTTGCCCTCGTCCAGCGACACCCGGAACAGTTGCAGCTGGGTCGGATCGGTGCTTCCCCGATAGTACGCCAGGCGGGCCTTGCCGTCCACCTGGAGCAGCTCATGGAACCCGCCGTCGGCCGGGACCAGCACCCGCTTCACCTGACCGTCCTTGTCGCGCAGTTCCAGCTGCATCCCATCCTTGCGCTGGGCGGGCCAGACAAAGCTCTCGGCATCGATCCAGCGCGGCCCATCCTGGCGCAGATGGACCCAGGTCGGGTCTGTCTCGGTCAGCAAGACGGTGGTCTTGCCGGTCGCCGGATCAACCCGGAGCAGACTCTGTTCATGCTGCTCCCGCGTCTGAACGGCGATCGTCAGCGGACCTTTTCTGCCCCAGTGGACCGAGCCCAGATAGGGGTACTTCTTCAAGTCCCACTGAATCCAGGTCGTATCGCCGCCGCTGACCGGGACCACGCCGAGCCGGACCTTGACGTTGGCCTTGCCCGGCCGGGGGTAAAAGGTCGGATGGGCCGGCCGATCCGGGTACAGCGGATCGGCGACGTACCAGACCTCGACCCCATCCGCGTCCGCTTCCTCCCAGACCAGGGAGCGCGAATCGGACGACCACCAGTAGCCGGTGTGGCGGGCCATCTCTTCCTCGGCCACGAACTCGGCCAGGCCATGCGTCTTGCGGGCACTGCCGCCGGTTGTGACCCGTGTGAGCTTCCGGGTGTTCAGGTCAAGGACACACAGGTCATGGTCGAGGACGAACGAGACTTGCTTGCCGTCGGGGGAGAACTTGGGATCGAGAATGGTTCCCGGGGGCGTCTTCAGTTCCTGGATGGCTCCGGTTTTGTTTTCCCGGACAGCGAGGTCCCGGCGGACGACGTACAGCTTGCCGGAGAGGGCAACCAGGATCAGCTTGCCATCGGCAGAGAGCTGATAGTCGGTGAAGCCGGAAACGCTGACGCGCTGCCGTTCTCGCCGTGCTTTTTCCTCGGGGGTGAGGTCCTCTCCCGCCCCCTTGAGGATCGACTCCGCCGTGAGCAGTTCCTGGACCTTGCCGCTGCCAACGTCCAGCTGATACAGGTTGAGCCGGGGCACCCGCGCCTGGGAGCGCAGGAACAGGACGCTCTTGCCGTCCGGGGTGGGCCGGGCCTTGACGGGCCGGCCCAGCATGAAGCCGCGCGTCTCGGCGTGGTGACGCAGGTAAGTGGTATCCAACGGGGCTACCTTGGTTGACGGGGGCTCCGCCGCCTGGCTGGCGGAAGAGAGCAAACAAAGGGCACACGCAAGCAGAGCAGGGGTACGCATACAGAGGAGAGTATCACGACCCGGCGATGCAGGCAAGCCGCAAGCGGCTTACTCCTCCGTGTCAGATCCCGGCTCACCGGCCTTCTTCGCTCCCGGCAACGGATGCGGCGTCACTCGCTTCTTCAGCTCCCCAATCTCGGCCAGCTGCTGACTGAACGAGTCATTGCCATTGCGCCTGTCAAACTGGCCGGCCAGGTCCTGGCACTGAGTCCGGAACCACCCGGCCAGCTCCGCCGTGGCCACCCGTCCACGCTCTCCCTGGGGCAGTTGCTCGGGAAGCCGCAGCCGGATTTGCTGCCGGCCCTTTTCCTGCAAGCGCTCCAGGAGAAGGAGGGCCGCCAGGTAAAACTCGAAGCGCCAGGACAGACCCGTGGTCTTGACGGCGACCGGCAGGTGCTTCTCCAGCATCTTGACCGCCCGGGGAAGGTTGTCGGTCAGCACCAGGAAGGTGAGGTGCTTGGCGACGTAGCTGATGAACTTGGGATTGCGGGCGATCATCCGATAGCCCTTGACGTGATGTTCCATCGCCTCTTCGAGCCGGCCCGTCCGCCACAGCGGCTCCAGGAGCGAGGCGTAGGTCCGATGCGGCACCTCGGCACAGCGCTGGTGTCCCTGAAGGATGGGACGGGCCGCCGCCACGGCCTCGCGATACTGTCCCAGGAAGGTAAAGTGGCGGATGGTGCCATCAGCGACGCAGGCGGGACAGTCGCTGAGCCAATCGCGGCGGGTTTGCTCCAGCTGCTTGTGGCCCGCCTCGGCCAGGGCCCGGTCGCCCAGGTCGGAGGCCATCCCCCGCCGGATCGAGCCGAGCGCGTGCAAGGTCGAGCCGGCCCGCTGGTAGCGCTCGGTCATGTCGGCCAGCATCTTCTCAATCTGCTCCCGGCTGACCTGGGGAAAGACCGGCAGCTCGTCGATGACCCACTTGTATTTCCAGAGCAGGTCTCGTTCCGGAAACGTTTCCGGATCGCGGTCGCTCTGGGACAGGCACCAGCTGAAGGTGACCAGCGTCAGGTCGGGCTGCCCGGCGAAGGTGGCCGCCTCGATCAGTTCGCTCCGGGTCTCGAAGCCGGCCACGGCGTCGTTGTGCAGATCGGCCAGCCGGACCGCCTCTTCGATCAGGGCCACCTTGGCGGGACCATGTTCCAGGACGGCCGCCTGGTCCAGAAGCTCCTCGATCTGGTCAGTGTAGTCGGTCATGGTTGGGTCCCCTCGGGCTTGTCTTTTCGAGTCTCCTGCGCCTCAACACCCCACTCGATCAGGGCCAGCAAACCCTCGTTCAGCAGGTTCATCTCCCGGGCACTGAGCGGATGATGACCCAGCAGCAGGGATTGCACGTACAGCATCTGGATGGAGCGGCGCAGCAGACTGCCTGTCTTGCAGGCTCGCCAGCCTCCGCACGAGGTGATTGTGGTAGTTGAAGCAGAGCTGACCGTGGGCCCCGGAGGTGCGTTCGCGCCGGCCCAGGTTGTCCAGCACGCCGGCCCACAGGGGATTGGCGATCTCCTTCGATTGCTCCAGGGAGCGCAGAAATCGCCCCTCACTGCCGGTGACGTACAGGGCCGGCAGTTCCCGCGGCAGATACTTTTTCATCTCGGCGGCGCAGTGGTGCGGCCGCAGCACCGAGTCGGCCAGGCGCAGGAAACCGTCCACCTGGTCCTGTTCCTCCAGGTCCAGATCGTCGAAGTTCTGGGTCAGCGCAGTGGGATCGACCACCTCGACCTGGGCCTCGGGGAAGAGATCGCCGTAGCGGTTGAGCAACTCGGCGTCATGGACGTAGCCGCCGTTGATAACGCAGAGGTTCTGGGCCGAGGCCACCCGGGCAATCTGGCGGAACTGGTCCACGTCGGGGGCGTAGCGGATGGTCGGGTGTTCTTTGCGATACTCGCCGAGGGTCATCCGGCCCAGCGACGTCTCGAAGGGCAACCAATCGATGAAGAGCTTGTAGAAATCGTCGTCTTGCAAGGCCAGGGCCTTGATCGAGAGAGCGTGCAGGCCGATCAGTTGCTCCAGCTTGTCCGGAGAGCGCCGGGCCATGCTGACCAGGTAATCCCGCAGGCAGTTGCCCAGGGTCGTCCGGGCCGCGTCGAGCTTGTCGTCCTCGTAGAACGACTCGCGCGAGGCGGTCGGCCGGAGGTCGTTGGCGTTGACGACCGCCTTGACGAAGAAGGCCCAGTCGGGCAGCAGGTTGTCGGCCTGTTCCGACAGGAGCATGTTCTTCAGATAGACGCGGTGGGCCCGCTTGGTGGTCAGGTTCGGGGTGTAGGGCAGCACGAAGGCGACCCCATCCAGGTCGCCGACGGTGGAGCGCAGCGGAATGGCGTCGAAGAAATCGCTGCTGAAGGCTTCCCGGCCGAAGTCGAGCAGAGCGCGGGTCCGGGCCTGGTCGCTGGGGTATTTCTGCCTCCAGGGAGCGCCGCCGGCGTTGATGACCTCGGCGTGTTTGCCCGCGATCACCCGGATCGGGAAAGGCAGCAGAATGCCGTAGTGCCGCAGCAGCTCGCGGATCTTCTCGGGCTCGAACAGCTCCTCGCTGCCTTTCTTGCAGGTCAGGTAGACCTGGGTCCCGGGAGCGAGATCGGCTTCGAGGACCTTGATGCCGTAGGTGCCATCGGGCCGGCCGCGCCATTCCAGCGTGGGCTGGCCGCCGCGGGCGGAGCGGGTGACGACGACAATCTCGTCGCTGACCACGAAGCAGGAGAGCAGGCCGATGCCGAACTGGCCGATGAAGTCGGTGGGGCGATTGCCTTCACGGGCGCGCTTGGAGCTTTCGCCGATGGTGGCGAGGAAGGTGTGGATCTCGTCCTCGGTCAGGCCGATGCCGTTGTCCGCGAAAACCAGCGCCGGCGGCTTGCCGGGCCGATTGTGGACCTCGACGGCGACCTCGCCCTGAAAGGCCGGGTCAAGATGTTGCCGGGCCCGGATGGCGTCGATGCCGTTCTGGAGCAATTCCCGGCCAAAGACTTCCGGACCACTGTACAGGTGGTTGGAAAGCAGGTCAATCAGTCCACGCAGGTTGATCTGGAACTTGTGATCCACAAGAGGCCCCCTCAAGGAGTTCGTGCTTGCTTACAGGAGCGATTATGACCGGGTTTGGTTCGGTGTCAAGCAAAGCCGGACGTCTTACTTGTACGCCTCGAACTCCTTCCCCAGCACGGCGGCCGCGACCTTGAGCTTGAGGATCTCGTCGGTCCCCTCATAGATCCGGCAAACGCGCACGTCCATCAGGTGCCGGCCCGGGCGGTACAGCGTGGACCACCCCCGGCCGCCGAGGACCTGCACGGCCCGGTCGGCCGCTTCCCAGGCGGCGTTGCTGATGAACAGCTTGGCCTGGGCGGCCAGCAGCTCCGCCTTCTCGCGCAGGTCTGCCTGACCCGGCTCGGCGTTGCTGGCGTCCTTGGCCTCGCCGGCTCGCAGCAGCAGGGCCTCCGACGCCACGCGGTTCATCTCGATTGTGGCGACGTGTTCCTGCACCAGCTGATGGCGTGCGATCTCCTTGCCGTGCTGCTGCCGCTGACGGGCGTAGTTGACCGCTTCGTTGAGGCAATCCTCGATCACGCCCAGGCAGCCGGCGGCCACGCTGAGCCGGCCGCTGACCAGCGTGCCCATCGCGATCCGGAAGCCGTTACCCTCCTCGCCGAGCAGGTTGCCCGGCGGCACTTCCAGGTCGGTCATCTCGAACATGGCCGTGTTGGCGCTGGGCATGCCCACCTTGGCCGTCAGGTCCTCGCTGGCAAACCCCGGGCCGCGATCGATCACGAACGCGCTGATCCGGTGCGGCCCGTTCTTGGGATAAGCGAAGGCCACCACGGCGTCGGCGATGCCGCCGTTGGAGATCAGGTACTTGACGCCGTTGAGCCGATAGCGGTCGCCGCGCTTCTCGTAGACGCTCTGCATCTCCAGCGGATTGCTGCCGGCCTCGGGCTCGGTCAGGCCGAAGGCGAGGATCTTCTCGCCCCGGCACGCGGCCGGCAGATAGCGCTGCTTCAGCTCGTCGCTGCCCCAGGTCAGGATCGGGTATTCGCCGATGGAGGTGTGGCCGGAGAAGAAGGTGCGAACGCCGGTCCCTTCCTGGCCGATGCGTGCCAGGGCCCGGAGATAGGTCACGGTGTCGGCCCCCCGGCCGCCCAGGGAGACCGGCACCGGCATGCCCAGCAGGTTGTGCTTGCGCCAGGGGAATCACCTGGTCGTTGTAGCGATGCTCGACGTAGCACAGCTCCTCGATGGGCCGGATGGCCTGGCAGAACGCTTCGACGTCGTCCAGCAGCTTCTTCCGTTCGGCGGCGTTCATGGCGCGACCTCCCTGACAGGGACTGAAACGAATGAGCGGAGAGAGGATCTCTTCTGATTTATCGTTTCGCGCTCACCCGGTTCAGCGCGAAACGATAAATCAGGTCAACCGGTCCTACTTCCCTGCCCGCTGCGGCAACCACCCCCGCCGCAGCAAAACCTCGGCGATCTGCACCGCATTGGTCGCGGCCCCCTTGCGGAGGTTGTCGGCCACCACCCACAGGTTGAGCCCATGCGGGATGGTGGGATCGCGGCGAATCCGGCCGACGAACACCTCATCCCGGCCTTCCGCGGCCAGGGGCAGCGGCACCTCTCCCTTGCTGAGGTCGTCGAGCAGGACAATGCCGGGTGCTCGCCGCAGGGCTTCGCGGGCCTGCTCGGGAGTGATGGGGTTGTGGAACTCCAGGTTGATCGCCTCGGAATGGCCGATCCGCACCGGGACGCGCGCCGTGGTCGGCGACACGAGGATGCTTTCGTCCCCCAGGATCTTGCGCGTCTCGCGGACCATTTTCCACTCTTCCTCGGTGTAGCCCTCCTCGCCGGCCTTCCAGTCGTGCGGCAGCACGTTACCGGCCAGCTGGGCCGCGTGGGCCTTGGCCGCAGGGATCGGCTGCTTGCGACCGTGCGCCGCCAGCTGGGCGTCCAGCTCGTTCAGACCGGTTGCGCCCTTGCCCGAGGAGGCCTGGTAAGTCGCGACCACCACCCGCTTGATCCGGGCCAGGTCGTGCAGCGGCTTGAGGGCCACCACCATCTGGATCGTCGAGCAATTGGGATTGGCCACGATCCCCTTGGGAATGCTGCGCAGGGCGTCGCTGTTGACCTCGGGCACGACCAGGGGCACCTCGGGATCCATGCGCCAGGCGCTGGAATTGTCGATGACCACCGCCCCGGCACGGGCCGCCAGCGGGCTCGTCTCCCGGCTGACCGACGCGGGCGTGCTGGACAGCACAATGTCGATGCCGGCAAACGCTTCCGGCCGGATCGGCTCGACCGGGTACGATTTGCCCTGAAAGAAGATCGATTTGCCCGCGCTGCGCTCCGAAGCCAGGAACTTGATGGTCCGGAACGGGAACGCACGCTCGTCCAGCACCCGCCGCATCATCTCGCCGACGGCCCCCGTCGCCCCCACAACCGCAACGCTTGGCACCACGCCTGCAACCCCTTCATCGATGGAGAAACTCGGAATCGGACCCGATCCGCGATTGAGCCTGAACACGAACAGTTATGATACCGCCGAGAGGACGACGCAACAAGATTCCTGGTTATTGCGACTCAGAAAGAGAATGAGTGGTTCGCCCCCTTCCCAGGGCGATGCCCTGGGCTATCGTGTTGCGCCCCTTCGGGGCGGAAGACAACCGCCAACAGCCCCGAAGGGGCGCAACACGATAGCCCAGGGCATCGCCCTGGGTGGGAGCCAGGCCCCCGCGCTCCGCTCCGCGTCGCGGCTAAACCAGCTTGACCCATTCCTTCGCTTCGGGGTACAAAATCTCCTCCAACCCAGGAAGGGAAATGCGAAGGAGGTCGCACGTGGAAGAACACCCGCACGGCCAATCGGGGGAGGCGGGCCGGATTTGCCTGGTCACGGCGGAGCTGGCCTATCTGCACCGCAACGGCGGCATCGGCACCGCGACCTGGCATCTGGCGCTGGCCCTGGCCGAGGCCGGCTATAGCGTCCACGTCCTCGATACCGGCGAGGTGCCTGATGCGGCCACGCTGCACCAGACGCGGCAGCGGCTCCTGCGGGCCGGGGTCGGCCTGACCATGCTGCAACAGCGGCGGCGGGCGAGCTGGATGGAGCGCTTTCCCCACGATCACCCGCAAGTCGCACTGAGCGAATGGGTCGCCCAGGTTCTGGGCCAGTTGCACCAGGAACATCGCTTCGACCTGATCGAGTTCCCCGAGCTGAACGCCCTGGGTTTTCGCGTCTTGCAGGCGCGCCGGACCGGCCTGGGTTTTGCCGGCCCCGCCCTGCTGGTCAAGCTGCACAGCTCCAACCAGTGGTGCCGGGAGGCCAATCGCCGCTGGATGCACAGCGGCAACGAGCTGATCCTCGACTACTGCGAGCGCTACTGTTTCGAGCAGGCCGACTTCCAGCTGGCCCCCTGCCGCTACATGCTCGATTACGCTGACAGCGTCGGCTGGCCGGTGCGCGACCAGGCCCGCGTGGTCCCGTACGTCTATCCCCGACCACTGGGTTTCCCGGCCGCCGAGGTGCTGGCGGAGAGGAGCAGTCACGGCCCGGACGTGCGGAGCGAGGTGGTCTACTTTGGCCGGCTGGAGACGCGCAAGGGGCTGGAGCTGTTCCTCCAGGCGGCCCGGCAACTGGACCCGTTGACCCCGATCACCTTCCTGGGCAGCCTGCTGCCGCTGACCGGCGGCGTCAACCCGGTCAAGCACGTCCAGCAGCAGCTGGGCGGCCGGGCCTTCCAGCTGCACCCGGACCTCAACCAGGAACAGGCCCTCCGCTACCTGCTCAGTCGGCCCTGCCTGGCCGTCATCCCCTCCCTGATCGACAACTATCCCAACACGGTGATCGAGTGCGTCACGCACCGCATTCCCTTTGTGGCCACGCGGGTGGGCGGCATCCCCGAGATCATCACCGACCCGGAACTGGATCGCCGGCTCCTGTGCGAACCGACGGCGGAGGACCTGCTCCACACCATCCGCGGCTATCTAGCTTCGCCTGGCGACCGCCGGGAACTCCTTGATCGGCTGGGTCGGATGGTTGATGTCGAAGCCCACAACCGCCAGGTCGTGGCCGCGTATGACCAGATCCTGGAAGAGTGGCGCGAACGCCAGAAGGACGTTCGATCGGTCGCCGTTTCCTCGCCGAAGAGGCCGCTAGTCACGGTGGCGGTCGCGGGCTCGTCGCCGGTCGGGCTGGCCGAGACTCTGGAATCGCTGCGCGGGCAGACACACGATCGTCTGGAGGTCCTGGTGCTGGACGGTCCGGCCCTGGTGCTGGTCGGGGCGGCCCAGCGGGGTGAATGGCTCCAGCACGACAACCGGCTCCGCTGGGTGGACCACGATCAGACCAGCGAGGCCGGACAGTGGCAGGAAGCGCTCCAGGAGGCCCGAGGCGAGTTCTTCCTGCCGCTGGTTGCGGGGACGCTGGCCTCGTCGCGCCTGATCGAGAAACTGGTCCGGGGCCTGCGGGCCAATGACCTGCTGGCCGGGCTGACCTGTCAGACGCTGGGATACCACGACGTGGGGCAGCTGACCCGGGAGGAGTGGGTCCAGAGCGATCGGCCAACGGGCGGCTCGCGGGTGCTGGCCTGTCTGGAGAATGTCTTCGGCGAGGGACCGAGCCTGTACCGGACAGCGATCTTGCGGACCGTCGGCGGCTTTGACCAGGATGCTCCCGCCGGACCGGTCGGCTGGGGGTTGGCAGTGAAATTGCTCCAGCATGGCTATCCGGTGGACATACTGCCGGAGTTGCTGGCCCGGGTGTGCGTCTCGCACGACAACTCGCGGCGGATGACCGAACGGTATCAGATGCACCGCCATCTGCTGGAGCGCTGCGCCTCGACGTGGACGCTGGCGCCGACGGAGACGGTGCTGCTGTGGTCGGCCGTCAGCGGCATGCACCAGACGATCCAGGCCCATGCCAAGTGCCTGGGCCGGGTGGAAAAGCTGCGGCGGCTGATCCGGCGGGTGGGCCGCTGGCTGGGCGGCCTGCTCCCGGAGTCGGGTCAGCGCTGGCTGGGGCGAGCCCTGCGCGGGGCCGGCCACTGCTGGCGCTGGGCGACCGGCAAGGCGGAACCGTGGCGGCAACCGATTGCCTTGGACCCCTCGTCGCAACGAGCCGCCGGGTTTATCCCGGCGGAACAGCCCGCCGGGATAAACCCGGCGGCTCGGTTGACAGAGGCGCGAATCGAAAAGGAGCAGGGATGCTCGATGCAGCGGCCCTGAATCAGCTTGCCGGGATGACCTCGCTGGCCGAACGGCTCCAGTTCCGCGACTACGCCGCGTGGACCTACACCGGCCAGGGAGCGCTGGTGGACCTGGGCTGCTGGCTTGGCTCGACCACGATCCCGCTGGCGGACGGGCTGGCGGAGAATCGCCACCCAGGGACCCGGCGGCGCCGGGTCCTGGCCTTCGACCAGTTTGTCTGGGAAGAGTGGATGGAGCCGTTCGTCCAGGGCACGCCCGTGGCCGGACGGTTCGCACCGGGCGACAGCTTTCGCGAGGAGTTCGAGCGCCGCTGTGTTCCCTGGCGCGACCGCATCGAGGTTTGTCCTCGCGATCTGACCTGCTTTGAGTGGACGGGTGGGCCGATCGAGTTTCTGCTGATCGACGCCATGAAGTCCTGGCCGCTGGCCAACGCCATTGCCCGGACCTTCTTCCCGCACCTGATCCCGGGCGTCAGCCTTGTGGTGCATCAGGACTTCGCCCACTACTACACCAGCTGGATTCATCTGCAAACATATCGACTGCGCGACTACTTCCAGCCGGTCACCGACGTCGAGGGCTCGTGCAGCCTGGTATTCCGGCTAACCCGGCCGATCCCAGCCCGCCTGCTGCTGCGCGAGCTGACCTTCGCCGACTTCAGCGATCCGGAAATCGATCACGCCTTCGCCCATTCGCGCAGCCAGGTCGCCGCGTGCAAGTCCCCGGCCATCGAGGCCGCCCGGATGATGACCTGCGTCCATGCCCACCGGCCGGAGAAGGCGGCGGCGCTGCTGCGGCGCTACTTCGCGGCCGGCGGCTCGCTGACGTATGACGTCGATTGTGTCTGGCAAGCGTTGCCGGCCCGACTCAGGCCAAGGATACCCGGACTCGGCCCGCTGGCCACGCTTTACAAGACCTGGCGGAGCCGGCTGGGCCGGGTGAAACGGTGGCTCTCTCAAACCTGGATGGAACAACCGCAATGAGAACGCTCTTGAAACTGGTGCGGCAACCCCTGGAGTGCAGCATCTTTCAGCCGCTGGAGCAGGAACTGCAGCCGGTGCTGAAATACCTGACCGGCCGGGTGCTGAACGCCGGCTGCGGCGACCGTGACGTCAGCCCATTCCTGCTGCGCCACCAGGCGACTGCCGTGGACAACTGCGATCTGCATTCCTCCATTCCAGGGGCCACCGCGTGCGACCTGGTGCGGATTCCCCACCCCGACAGCAGCTTTGACTCGATCATCTGCAATGCGGTTCTGGAGCACGTGCGGTTTTCAAACGAGGTGCTGAAGGAACTGCGGCGGCTGCTGAAGCCGGGCGGCCACCTGGTGCTGACGATTCCGTTCTTGCAGCCGTTCCACCCCTGCCCGGGCGACTTCCGGCGCTTCACGCAGGACGGCATGGTGGAACTGGGCCGGACGCATCAGTTCGAGGTGGTGGAGCTGCTGCCGGTGCATTCGATGGCACAGACGATCACGTGGATCTTGTGGGCGTGTCTGCAAGAAAAGGGAATGTGGCTGACACGCAAGCTGCTCAAGCTGCCGCTGCTGCTGTGGTGCCGGATGTCGCAGCGGACCGACTTCCACCTGCGGCGGAACGCCAACACGTATCAGATGGTGCTGCGGAAGGTGGGATGAGGAAGTTGACCAAATCGCGCTCATGCGTCGCGTCATCGATAACCGTTGTCTCGTCCCCAACGCAGCCACGCTTCCGCCATCTTACGAATGTTACCGCCTTCCGACGGAACGACCGGATTGACGCCTGTGATTCGCGGCAAGGCCCAAACCCACAAGCTCGGCTTCTGTTCCAGGTCTCGCAGCAGCAATGGGACAACAGCTTCCCCCATCCGAATAATCTCTTGAAAGGCAGGGTGTTCCGTAATGCGGTCAGCATCGGAGAGGAACTGCGTTTCGGACTCCCAGATCGCTTCGAGGCGACGAAACCGCTGCTCGACACTTTCAGGTGCTGCCGAGTCCGGAGGGATTGGCATGACCTAACCTCCACTCACGCCTTTTGCAACTCCTCCATCAGCAACTGCTGCACTCTCTCCATCGGGATCGCCTTCCCTTTGATCTCGCGCATAATCAGTCCCTTGATCGAGTCGGCCGCCTTGACTTTGCCCTTCTTGAAATCCGCAACCGCCTCGGGTCTGGCCGCCACCGCTCTGCGGACAATTTCCTGTAACAGGCCAGGATCTTCCATTGGTTTGAAGCCCAGCCGGTCGATGGCTTGCCTGGCACTTTCGCCCGTCTCCAGCATCCCGGCGTAGACCTGCCGGGCCTGTTGCTTGTTCAGACTCATTGCCTTTATTTCCTGGATCAGCCCCGCCAGCGCCTCGGCCTTCATCGGGAAGTCCTGGATGCCGCTCTTCCGCTCGTTGAGAGTGCTGAGGACGTCGTTGGTGAGCCAGTTGCTGGCCGACTTCGGCTCCCCGCTCAACCGTGCGACCGTCTCGAAGTAGGCCGCAAAGGCCCGGCCCTGCTGCACAATGACGCCCGCGTCATACTCGGGCAAGCCGTATTGCTGGGTCAGCCGGACACGCATCGCGGCGGGCAGCTCGCCCATCTCGGCGCAAACGCGCTCCAGCAAAGCGTCATCGACCACCACGGGGACAAGGTCCGGCTCGGGAAAGTAGCGGTAATCGGACGCTTCTTCCTTGTGGCGCTGGATGATGGTCTTGCCTCTGGCGTCATCCCACCCGGCGGTGGTCTTGGATACCGCGCTCGGCTGAGACCGTCCCGGCACTTGGATCGCTACCTTGCAGACCGGCCGGCCGTAGAAGTCGGGCTGTGGCTCAAGCAGCAGCCACTCGCCTGCCTGGATCTTGTCCTGGAATTCCTTGTATTGCCGTGCCGCTTCGTACTTCATGGCACGCTCGACGGCACGGAAGCTGTTGAGGTTCTTGACCTCCACCAGCGGCGTGGCGGCGACCCGGCCATCCGGCAGCGGAACGTGAATGTTCACGTTGGCGTCGCAGCGCAGGCTGCCCTCCTGCATCTCGCAGTCGCTGACGCCGATCTCGCGCAGCAGCAGCCGGATCTCCTCCAGGTAGGCTTTCGCCTCTTCCGGAGTGCTGATGTCCGGCTTGCTGACAATCTCCAGCAAGGGCGTGCCAGCCCGGTTCAGATCAACCAGGCTGTCCTTGCCGGTGCCTTGCTCGTCGTGCAGCATCTTGCCGGCGTCCTCTTCCAGGTGCGCGCGGATAATGCCGATCTTCTTGCCGCCCTCGCTGATCTCCAGCCAGCCATCGTGGCTGAAGGGCAGGTCGTACTGGCTGATCTGGTAGTTCTTGGGCAGGTCGGGATAGTAGTAGTTTTTCCGGTCCCACTTGGTAAAGCGGGCAATCTGGCAGTTCAGAGACAGCGCCGCGCGGAGGGCCAGCTCGAAGGCCTTGCGGTTCATCACCGGCAGCACGCCCGGCATGCCAATGCAGATCGGACAGGTGCTGGAATTGGGCACTAGACCGAATTGCGTGCTGCAACCGCAAAACAGCTTGGTGCGCGTCAGCAGCTGGACGTGGACCTCCAGCCCGATCACAATGCGATAAGGCTCCGCCATGAAACGCCTCACTTCTCGGTAGTGTTTGCCAGGACCGGATCGGTAGCCACGTCTTGCCGTGGCTGCACGAGATCGGGTGGCTCCGCGACGGGCGACAGCAAGACGGCGAGGATCCCGGACAGGAAAACGCCGTCGAAGGTGCCGGCCCCGCCGATGGACGCGACGGGCGCTCCCAGTCCCTGGATCTTGTCGAGGTTCATCAGGTCCGCACCGATCAGCGTGCCCAGGCTGCCTGCGATATACGCCAGCGGTGGGGCCTTCCGCCAGGCGAGGAGCATCGCGACCAGGGCGGCGAGCAGCGGCGGGGCGAAGGTCGGCACGCTGATGCCGACACCTCGGACCGGGTGGGCCAGACGGTGGACGACGGCCGCGACCACGGCGACGCCAATGATCCCACGCAGATACAGCCGGTTCTTGATGAGCAGGTAGATCGAGAGGATCGTCGGGATCAGGGCGCCGCCCACGTTCACCGCGACGATGGTTCGCGGCCACTCCTCGACCTCGGGAACGACGTACTGCATTCCGTAGAAGTCAACGACCTTCTCGGTGACCATCTTTTCGGGCGGCAGTTCATACACCGGCACGTTGATACTGCTGCCAACGAGCGACAGCAGCAGGACCCCAAGGACGTATCGGGGCGGAATGCCCATCCGCTGGTAGGCGTATTTCAGCAGTTGCAGCTCGATCAGGGCCACCACAATGAGCAATACAGCCGCCAGGACCAGAAGGAATGGCCACGACAGCGGGAAATAGTGCATGCCGGAAAGCCGCATCCGGAGTTCCTTGAGTCGGAACAGGGGCCAATGGTTCAACTCCTTCTTTATACGCAATTCGGCCAGCTTTGGAGGACCTTCACGTAGTTGGCCCTCTCATAAGCCTTCGGATTGGAGCAGCGCAGCAGGTTCATGCTGCCCTGCATCTGTCTCAAGGATTGGTATTCGTGTTCTTCCAGCCAGCGGCTCAGGTCGTCACGCACCTTCTTGAGATGCTCGGGTCCGTGCAGCAGCAATGCCGACACCATCTGCACGCCGTGCGCGCCGGCCATCACCGCCTTGACGGCGTCGAGGGCGGTGTGAACGCCGCCGGTGGCGCCCAGGGATGCCTTGACTCGGCCCGAAAGAACGGCCAGCCAGCGCAGCCGTAACAGCAGCTCGGACGAACTCGACAGGTTCACCCGCAGCACGTCGAGCTGCTCCACGTCGATGTCGGGTTGGTAAAAGCGATTGAACAGCACCAGCGCATCCACGCCCAGCTCGTCCAGCTGCTTGCAAAAGTGGGCGATGGCTGAGTAAAAGGGCGACAGCTTGACGGCCACGGGGATCGAGACCGATTGTTTGACGATCTTCACCACCTGCAACGTTCGCCGCTCAATTGCGGCTCCCGGCTCGTCCAGATCGGTAGCCAGCTCGTAAACGTTCAGCTCCAGGCCGTCAGCCCCGGCCTGCTGGATGAGCCTGGCATGATCCAGCCAGCCACCCTCGCTGACGCCGTTCAGCGAAGCGATCACCGGGATAGCAACCGCGGACTTGATGCGACCGATCTGCCGCAGGTACTCGTCTGGCCCCAGAGTCAATGCGGGCGGCTCGGGAAGATAGCCAAGGGCCTCGGCGGACACATCCTCGCTCGCCTCCATCGCGCGGACCACCGCCAGTTGCTCGCCGACGATCTGCTCCTCAAACAGCGAGTGCATGACGAGCATTGGAGCGCCCGCATCCTCCAGCCGGCGGACCGTGTCCAGGTTGTCCACCAGGGGCGATGCGCCGGGATCAGGGGGTGCGGCAGTTCAAACCCCATGTACGTCGTGGAAAGGTCCATGCGCCGTCCTCCTATTTCGAGGTGTCGCCGTTGGTCGTGGGCACCTGGGCACCGGTCCGAGGCAGCGTGATCCGCGCCAGCTGTTCGTAGAGGGCAATGCGCTGGGCAGCCTGCTCCTGGGCGGTGTGGGCCAGCTGGCGAAAGCGTGCCGGATCGATCTTCTCCACCAGACCGAAGCGGGTCTCGTTCCTGCGGTACTCCTCGACGGTATTTCGGCCGGGCGGCACGTCGATCACCAGGGGCGGCTGGCCGTTGCGCACGCGGCGCGGATCGAAGCGGTACAGCGGCCAGACGCCAGAGTTCACGGCCAGCTTTTGCTGTTCGGCTCCGAACTTCAGATCGTAGCCGTGGGCGATGCAGTGGCTGTAGGCGATGACGAGGGCCGGGCCATTGAAGCTCTCGGCTTCCTGAAAGGCCTGGACCGTATGACTGTCCTTGGCCCCGAAGGCAATCGAAGCGACGTAGACGTGGCCATAGCTCATCGCGATCAGGCCCAGGTCTTTCTTGCAGACCGGTTTGCCCGAGACGGCAAACTTGGCGGAGGCGCCCAGAGGCGTGCTCTTGGACGCCTGGCCCCCCGTGTTGGAGTAGACCTCGGTGTCCAGCACCAGGATGTTGACCTTGTGCCGCATCGAAAGCACGTGATCCAGACCGCCAAAACCGATGTCGTAGGCCCAGCCGTCGCCGCCCACCAGCCAGACGGACTTGTCAATCAGGTAGTCGGCCAGCTGCTCCAGCTGCCGTGCCGCCGGCGACTGGAGCGAACGCAGTTGCTGACGCAAAGTCGTAAGCCGCCGGCGCTGGGCGCTGATGCCCGCTTCGCTGGCCTGGTCCGCTTCAAGGATCTCCTTGACAATGCCGTCTCCCATTTGTGGGGCCAGCTGCTCCAGCAACTGCCGGGCCTGGTGGGTCAGGTTATCGACACTCAGCCGCAGCCCCAGGCCAAACTCGGCGTTGTCCTCGAACAGCGAGTTGGACCAGGCGGGACCGCGACCGTTGCAGTCCGTGGTGTAAGGGGTCGTTGGCAAATTGCCGCCGTAGATCGACGAGCAGCCGGTGGCGTTGGCGATCAGCAGCCGATCGCCGAAGAGCTGCGTGAGCAACTTGACGTAGGGTGTTTCCCCGCAGCCGGCACAGGCCCCGGAGTATTCCAAGAGCGGCAAGAAGAACTGCGAACTCTTCACGTCCACGTGCTGAATCCGGTCGCGCGGCGGGTCAGGCAGGCCCAGGAAGAAGTCGTAGTTCTTCTTCTCCTGCTCCAGCACCGAAGGCAGCGGTGTCATGTTGATGGCCTTGTGCCGCGGTGCGCTCTTGTCCTTGGCGGGGCAGACAGCCACGCAGAGGTTGCAGCCGGTGCAGTCCTGCGGCGCGACCTGGATGGTGTATTTCCAGCCCTTGAAGTCGGCCGCCTTGTAGTTGGTGGACTGAAACGCGGCCGGAGCGCCCTGCAACTGCTCGGGCTCGAAGACCTTGGCACGGATGGCCGCATGCGGGCAGACCAGGGCGCACTTGTTGCACTGGATGCAGACGGCCGGGTCCCAGAGCGGCACTTCCGCGGCGATGGTCCGTTTCTCCCAGCGCGTCGTTCCGGTCGGAAAGGTCCCGTCCACCGGAAAGGCGGAAACCGGCAGCAGGTCGCCCTTGCCCGCCATCAGCACCGCCGTGACGCGCTTGACGAAGTCCGGCGCATCGTCGGCCACAATGGGCGGACGACCGAATCGGGCAGTGACGCGCTCCGGAACGGCGACCTCGTAAAGATGTGCCAGCGTGTGATCGACCGCGGCGAAGTTGCGGCGCACGACTTCCTGGCCCTTTTTGCCGTAGGTCTTCTCGATCGCCTTCTTGATCTGGGCGATCGCTTCCTCGCGCGGCAAGACGCCGGACAGAGCAAAGAAGCAGGTTTGCATGATGGTATTGATCCTGCCGCCCAGTCCCATGTCGCCGGCCACGCGCTGGGCGTCGATGACGTGGAAGCGCAGTTTCTTCGCCAGGACCTGCTCCTGGACCTCGCGCGGCAGCCGGTCCCAGACCTCGGCCGGGCCGTATGGGGCGTTCAGCAGGAACACGGCACCGGGACGGGCGTACTCCAGAACGTCGAGCTTTTCCAGGAACGAAAACTGGTGACAGGCCACGAAGTTGGCCTCGCGGATCAGGTACTCCGAGCGGATGGGCCGGGGGCCGAAGCGCAGGTGGGAGATGGTGCTGGCGCCCGACTTCTTCGAGTCGTAGACAAAATAGCCCTGAACCTGGGAAGGCGTTTCCTCGCCGATGATCTTGATGGAGTTCTTGTTCGCCCCGACCGTGCCATCGGAGCCCAGACCGAAGAACACCGCCCGGACCACGTCGTCGGCCTCGATCGTGAAGTCCGGATCGTAGGGCAAGGAGGTGTGCGTGACGTCATCCACAATGCCGATCGTGAAATGGTTCTTGGGCTTCGCCCTGGACAGTTCGTCGAAGACCGCCTTGACCATCGCCGGCGTGAACTCCTTCGAGGACAACCCATAGCGCCCGCCGATGACGGTCGGCTCCTCGCGACAAGGTGCGGCGCCCTGCTGGGTCGCTTCTCGCAATGCGGCGACCACGTCCAGGTAGAGCGGTTCGCCGACGCTGCCGGGCTCCTTGGTGCGATCCAGCACGGCAACCGCCCTGGTGCTGGCCGGCAAGGCGGCGACAAAGTCCTTGACGGAAAACGGCCGATACAGCCGCACCTTGAGCACGCCGACCTTGTCCCCACGCCGGTTCAAGTGTTCCACCGTTTCCTGAGCCGTTTCCGCCGCGGAACCCATCAGGACCAGCACGCGCCCGGCGTCAGGATCGCCGACGTAGTCGAAGGGGCGATAGCGTCTGCCGGTCCGGACCGCGAAGCGGTCCATCACCTCCTGCACGATGCCGGGGACGGCGTCGTAATAGGAGTTGCAGGCTTCCCGCGCCTGGAAGAATGCGTCCGGGTTTTGCGCGGTCCCGCGCAAGACTGGATGATCGGGCGAAAGGGCCCGCCGGCGGTGGCCGGCGATCCATTTCTCGTCCAGCAGGGCGCGCAGGTCGTCGTCGGCAAGCACTTCAATCTTGGCTACTTCGTGGGAAGTGCGGAAGCCGTCGAAGAAATGCAGGAACGGCACGCGGGCCTGGAGGGTGGCGGCCTGGCCGATGCAGGCGAAATCGTGCGCCTCCTGGACGGAGTTGGAACAGAGCAGTGCGAAGCCGGTCTGCCGGCAGGCCATCACGTCGGAGTGGTCGCAAAAGATCGACAGGGCATGGGTGGCGATGGTGCGAGCGGCCACGTGCATGCAGAAGCTGGTCAGCTCCCCGGCGATCTTGTACAGGTTGGGGATCATGAGCAGCAGGCCCTGCGACGCCGTGAAGGTTGTGGTGAGGCTGCCGGCCTGCAGCGCCCCGTGGACCGCGGCGATGGCCCCGGCCTCCGACTGCATTTCGACGACCTGGGGGACACAACCCCAGACGTTGGGCCGGCCGTGGGCCGTCCATTCGTCGCACCACTCGCCCATCGGCGAGGCTGGCGTGATCGGATAAAGGGCGATGACCTCATTGGTCCGATGGGCCACCGAGGCCACGGCCTCATTGCCATCGACCGTGATCTGCTTTTGTTTCACGTGTTCCGTCCTTCCGGTTCAAGAGGGCGACAGCGCCACGGCTAACAAGGAGGAAAAAAGGAGGAAGGAGGAATCAGCGCGTCTTGATTCCACCTTCCTCCTCCTTTCCGACATCCCTTCCAATCACGCGGGCTGCATGATCCCCTCATGGAGCCAGCTGAACGCCTCGGCGGCCTTGGAGACGTCGAAATAGCGAATGGTGGCCCGGGTGAACGGTTTGCAGAAGGTGGCCATGCCCGCTTCCCACTTGGTCTCGCCCACCAGGGCCAGACGCTCGATGTCGCTGAAGTGCTTCCAGTCGAACTTGACGTCTTCCCACAACGCGCCCATGGTCCAGCCGTGGAAGTCGTGCATCTGCACCAGCATGCGGATCTTGCCGTGCTGCTTGATCAGACGCTCCACCACCGGGACGAAGTGCTCGTAGTCTTCCTTGCCGAGCTTGCCGCTCAGCTTGACAACCAGGACCTTGCCGCCTGCTTCTTCTTGCAACTCGACAGCCATGATAGTTCTCCTCAGTTGGGATGGTGAGGGATGTTTGCCCCCGGGCAGGCATCCTGTGAGCAATTCCAGTGCCATGTCGGGAAAGCGGCCTGGACAGTTCCTCCGCCCCGAAGGGGGGAACAGGATAGCCCAGGGCATCGCCCTGGGAACTGTTGCGCCCCTTCGGGGCCTTTTGTCTTTCGCCCCGAAGGGGCGCAACAGGATAGCCCAGGGCATCGCCCTGGGTGGGAGGGGCAACGCCCTGGGTGGGAGGGGCAACGCCCTGGGTGGGAGGGCCAACGCCCTGGGAACGATTGCGGCTCAGGAAGAAAAAGGCCGACGCCCCTCCCACCCAGGGCGATGCCCTGGGCTATCCTGTTGCGCCCCTTCGGGGCGAAAGACAAAAGGCCCCGAAGGAGGAGGGGCTTCCCGCCAGCGCCACGTGCGATTCTGTCTCATCGTGTGCGTTTGTGGCCGACAGACCCGGTCCGTGTTCCTTCTTCCCTGCGACCGGCACGTGGATTGCATGGGGAGTATCAACGGTCGCCAGTCAACCCGCGGACCCTTTTCCGGAGAAACGTGACCATGTCCAGCTACTATGGACCTTCCTCTGAGCGCTCACCGAGTGGCGGCTGTGGGCTCCTGCTCGGCTTGCTCATCCTGGCCTGTATCGGCGGCGTGGCGGCCTGGCAGCTGTGGCCCCATCATGGCTCGGGGCTCAATCCGCAAGCCCACCCGCGCGCCGTGATGGCGCGTGGCAGCCTGTCCGAGTTTGAGAAGGGGAACATCGAGATCTACGAACAGGTTTCGCCGTGTCTGGCCCAGGTCACCAACCTGACGGAGCAGCGCAGCAACTGGTTCAGCCTGGACGTGCAGGCGGTGCCCAAGGGCGTCGGGTCGGGGTTCGTCTGGGACCAGGATGGCCACGTGGTCACCAACTACCACGTGGTCAAGGGGGCCGACGCCGTCCAGGTGACCCTGGCCGACCATTCCACCTACACCGTTTCGCCTCAGAACGTCTGGGTCTACGAGGACCAGGACATGGCCGTGATCTTCGTGGACGCTCCCCGGAGCAAGCTGCACCCGATCATGATCGGAACCTCGAAAAACTTGAAGGTCGGCCAGCTCAGCTACGCCCTGGGCGACCCGTTTGGCCTGGACCAGACCATGACGATGGGCATTGTCAGCGCCCTGAACCGCACGATCGATTCGGTCGCCAACAAGCCGATCCGGGGCGTCATTCAGACCAGCGCCGCCATCAACCCCGGCAATTCCGGCGGTCCCCTGCTGGACAGCGCGGGCCGGCTGATCGGCATGAACACCGCGATCGTCAGCCCGTCCGGGGGCTTCGCGGGCATCGGCTTTGCCATTCCCGTGGACGAGATCAACCGCATCGTGCCCGAGCTGATCGCGCATGGCAAGGTGGTTCGCCCGCGCCTGGGCGTGCAGCTGGTTCCCGAGGAGCAGGCCCACAAGCTGGGGGTCAAGGAGGGCGCCTTGATCCTCAAGGTGGTCCCGAAGAGCCCCGCCGAGAAGGCGGACCTGCGAGGAGTCGGCCGGGATGAGAAGGGGCACTGGTATCTGGGAGACATCATCGTCGCCCTCGATGGCCAGCCCATCAAGGACGCTGACGAGCTGTACTCGGCCTTGCAAAAGTACAAGGTGGGCGACACGGTGACGCTCACCATCATCCGCGACAGCGCGAAGCAGGACGTCAAGGTAACGCTGGGCGCAACACAATAGACCAGTTGGTTTGCCCGCTTGTTTTGGGTGTTTCTGTTAGATCCCGAGAACTCTAGATGCAAAGGAACCGAGACGATGAAAGCACGATTGGCACTGGTGGGCGTCCTGGGAATGGCCGCCTGTGTACTGTTTTCCCTGAGCGTCCTTGCGGCCGAAAAGGAACGGCAGAGCAAAGGACCTGCCGGTCAGAAGGACCAGAGTGTTGTGCGTCCCTATTTGGGGATCGCCGTTGAGCCGCTGCCTCCCGTCCTGGCAAGGCAGCTGCCGCAGCTGAAGGGTCGGGGGATCGTGATTGCCCACGTGGTCAAGGATTCGCCGGCAGAGAAGGCGGGGCTGAAGGCTCACGACATCCTGGTCAGCTACGACGATCAGCAGATCTATTCTCCGGAGCAATTGGTGCGGCTGGTCCAGAACGACAAGCCGAAGCGGGAGGCCTCGCTGGAGGTGTTCAGTGCCGGCAAGCAGGAGAAGGTCAAGGTCACCCTGGGAGAACACCACGCGACCGCCGCGCAGGCAGGGCAGCCAATGCACCGATTCTTCGGCCAGCACCATTTCCCGACCAAGTGGCAGGAAGAGAACGAGTCGGCCTGGGAGCGTTTTGACTCGATGACCCTCACCCGGAAGGACGACAAGCACTTCAAGGCACAAATCAGCTATCGGGACGACAAGGGGAAGACCGAGAGCAAGACCTTCGAGGGTTCCCGGGAAGACATCCGCAAGGCGATCGAGAAGGAAAAGGACCTGCCGGCCTTCGAGCGCGAACAGTTGCTTCACGCCCTGTCCCTGCACCCACGGTTCCTGGAATTCGGCATGCCCCCGTTCGCCTTCGGCCCGTGGGCTGGCCGCCTGTGGGATTCCGACGATCTGGACCACCATCACCCGAACGATTCGCGGGACCGGTGAGGGTGGGCTGATTCGACCCCTGCCGGCTTGCCCGGCAGGTGAAGCAGGTCAGCGGCTAGAGGAGCATCAGAACAACCTCTATCGTTTTCTCCTCCCGTTCTAGCCAGTGACCTGCTTCACCTGCCGGGCAAGCCGGCAGGGGTCGAGGCACCCTCTTCCCATCAGGGCTTGCCCTGGCTGACAATCGTGGTCAGGGCCGTCTGGTCAGCCACCGCCAGGTTGCCCACGCTGAGGGGTTTTCGGCTGATCCGTCCATCGATGGGGGCCGTGATCCGGGTGAACGCCAGGTTCAACCGGGGAATTTCCAGGCTGGCCCTGGCCACCCTGACCTGGGCCGCCGCCTCGTCCTTGGCGTTCACGAACTTGTCAACCTCGTCCTGGGATATGACCTTCATGCCCTGAAGTATCTTGGCCCTCTGGAAATCCGCTGTCGCGCCCTTGAGCCGAATCTCGGCCAGTTCCAGGAGCGCCTTGGCCCGATCGACTTCCGCCTGATACGGCCTGGGGTCGATCTCGAACAGCAGGTCCCCTTTCTTGACCAGGCTGCCCTCCTTGATCGCAACCTTGATCAGGTAACCGCTGACCCGGGCCCGGACGTCAACCGACTGGTCGGCCTGCCTGGCTGGCTCCGCTTTGGGGGGCTCTGGTTTGGCACCCTCCGCTTTGATTGGCTCCGCTCTGGGGGGCTCGGGTTTGGCACCCTCGGCCGGCGGCTTGCTCTGTCGTGCGGCAGACGTCTCGTGTTTGAGCAGCCCCGCTCCGAAGACCGCCAGACCCAGCGTCAGCAGCACCACGGTCACCGTCTTGAGCTTGTTCAGGAACATGGTTTTCAGCACTCCTTCTGTGATGGCGGCGACCTGGGCCTGGATCACCCCGGTAAGCACCGCGTTACCTGTTGCAACCTGGGTCACGGCCTGGATCGTGGCAGACAGCACGGCGGCCGGCACAGATGCCGAGGCCGCCGTCTGAGCCACCACCGACGCCACGGCGGCGCTCGAAACGGACAGACCGTGCCGAGCCAGGCGCTTCGCCAGCAGGGCCCGGGCTCGCGCCAGCCGGCTGGCCACCGTCCCTTCCGGCAGGCCCAGCTGAGAAGCCGCTTCCTTGCGGGACTTGCCTTCCAGATCGCACAGGACGATGGCAACCCGAAACCGGTCCGGCAACCGGCTCAGTTCCCGGTCCAGCAGGGGTTGCCAATCAAGCAAGTCCCCTTGCTTGCGCGGCGGGCTATCCTCGCTCGCGGCGGGTTCCGGCATCTGGAGCACCTGCACTTCCCGGGCCTGCTGCTTCGCAATCCGGGCCCTGGCATTCAACGCCGCCTGGTAAGCCACTCCGTAAAGCCAGTTGCCGACCATCTCGCGCGGTACGATGGCAGCCGCTTTGCGGAGGAGGACCAGGAAGGTGGCCTGGAAGGCATCTTCGGCATCGTGGTGGCTGAGCAGACGCCGGCACACGCCCCAGACCATGGGGCCGTGCCGCCGGACCAGCACTTCCAGGGCCGCCGCTTCGCAACAGCTGACGAAGCACTCCAGAAGCTGCCCATCCGTCGCGTCCACGTTCTGCTGAGCCAGCGCCAGCGTGCGCAGCTGGCCGATGACCTCACTCATGGCACGGATCGCCATTTGCTCCCCTCGGGTTGGCGTGCGTTGCCCTCTATCTATTCATTTACCGGAACGGCGGAGTTGATCCCAGATTCTTCCAGGCATCCGGCAAGTCTCTGCAAATTCGCTGACGGTCACGGATTGTGGGGAGGAAGGAGACCGCGAGTCCCAAGCGGTGAGACCGCCACACCGCCAACGGCGATTTTGCTTGGCGGTGTGGCCAGGAGAGGCCCAGGCGTGTCCGTGCTTGCCCCACGGATGACAAAAGAGCGACACCGCCACCACGCCACCAGCACACGCCTTCTCGTCGGGACATCTCCTGGCACTTCCCAGAATCCAGGACGGTCAGCAAATTCGCTTGATCCGCATGTCCGCTCCACCTACGATACACCGTCGCTGCCTCGATGGACACAGGGGGATCAGTGCAAGCTCGAGCGAACAAGATCGTCGATCTGCCTTCCCTGCTCCTGCTCCGCGAGACGTACCAGCACGGGCGGCGGGGCAAAAAGGGCAAAAAGGGGACGCATCTATTTTTCTTGACAAGGGTTGAGTGAATGGGTAAGGTCTCAAGCATGCCAAGACACCCGCGCAACACTCCTGGCGGTTACGTCTACCACGCCCTCAACCGTGCTGCTGCGCGCATGACGCTGTTCCACAAACCTGCCGACTACGACGCCTTCCTGCGCGTCCTGGACGAAGCGCTGCAACTCTACCCGACCCGGATGCTGGCCTACTGCATCATGCCAACGCACTGGCACTTCGTTCTCTGGCCTGAACACGACGGCCAGTTGACCCAGTTGCTGCGCTGGCTCACCTTGACCCATTCGGTGCGCTGGCACACGCATTACCACAGCACCGGCAGTGGCCACGTTTACCAGAACCGTTTCAAGGCCTTTCCCATTGAGCAGGACGAACACCTCTACACGGTGCTGCGCTACGTCGAGCGGAATGCGCTTGCGCGGGACTGGTCGAGCGTGCGGAGCAGTGGGTCTGGTCAAGCCTGGCGGCTCGCCTCGCGGGCGGAGAGGCCGCACGCCGGCTCCATCTCTGGCCGGTCCCCTTGGCCCCGAATTGGGTGCAGCACGTCAACGAACCGCAGTCAGAAGCGGAGTTGGCGGCGGTGCGTTGTTCGGTGGTGCGTGGCCGCCCGTACGGAGCACCGGAGTGGGTGGAGACGATGGTCAAACAGTTGGGTTTGCAGGCGACGGTGCGGCCCCGTGGCCGACCCCCGAAACGTCCCGCCCAAGCATCCCCAGATGGGCAGGCCCTGGGAGAATAAATAGATGCGTCCCCTTTTTGCTTGACGGCCACAAGCCAAAATACGAGTTCCGCAAACATCAGCAGAGTGCGAAAGAACGCGGGATCGACCGCAAACAGTTTCTTGACGAGTACCAAAACCCAGAACACTTGCGACCGGAATTGCCCGGATCAAACCACGGGCATTTCGGTGAGGATAAGACTTCGGCCTACCTGGGGCCGTGATCTGGGCGACCTGAATTGTTTTGACCAAGACTTCATCTGGCAGGGTGTGATAATCCAGATGACAACAAGGAGTACATTAACCATTGGCTCGGGTGAAGTTATTGCATGCCATGTAATCGGACAGCTTTACTTCCCAGAAGACACTGTGCTTTCAGAGTAAGCATTGGTTAGAACACCCGCATTAAGGAGGCGTCAATGGCAAAAGCAGTGTCAGCCGATAACAAGAAGATCGCCAAGATGCTCGGGACAGCGTTTAGTGGCGCTTTCACGGTAGCCGAGTTCGTGCATGATTCGCTGCCGCTATCCGTCGATCTGCTTCGTTGTCCAGACCGTCCAGGAGAGGGTGTTACGTCCCTGGGAACAATTGGCCTTTCCGATTTTCCACTCCATCTGGAAAACGAAGAGTTTCCAGTTCGGATCGAACTGGTAGGTGCCATTGCATCGAGAAACGTGGATGCGTTCGCATCAGTCCTCGGAACGACAGCCTTCTGCATCATCCGTTCTGGAAGAATTGTACAACCAGGGAACACTCTAGAAGATGCAGTCAGCGTCTACATCCCAGAATCACCCCTGCCGCACATCTACTTCACCGCTCCTTTTTTCTGGGAGGAAGCCCTTCGGTCCACGCAGTTTGGCACGAAGAAGGTCGCGTGGCTGCTTGCCTTTCCCATTTCTCAGGCAGAGTTAGAACTGTTGCGGGAAAAGGGCGACAGCGCCTTGGAGGACGAATTCGAGAAGCACAACGTTGACATCTTTGACTTGTACAGAGAGTCTGTGGTGTAAGTACTGTGGGCAGCCTGGCAGTTGGAGTCCCATCAGCTATAATGTCCTGCCTTCGCAAAACCTCTCCCCGGTGGAGAGACCTTGGTCTTTGACAAGTCGATGAAATGAACCCAGTGCGGCGGGGTAATCAGGCGGATACTGCATCATGCGGGTGGAGTACCAAGAGCCCCGTCGCACCAAGGGTTTCTGATCGAGGGGCAACCTGACCTGGCAGCCGGACTCCGCTCCCAGAGCGGCAACACTTCGCTGACCTTCGTAAGCGTCCGGTAAAAACCACTGTTGCAGCGCCGGGTATGCTCCGAGCATGTTTCGCCCGACCCATGCTCTGGAGGTATCTCGTATGTCTGCCGGTCGATCTCGTGATCCGGACAAGGAGCGTTTCTGGCGCTCCCACCTCGAACGTTGGCTCGTCAGTGGTCTGTCCATCCGCGCCTACTGCCGCCGCCACCAGCTGGCCGAGGCGTCCTTTTATTGCTGGCGGCGAACGTTGGCCCAACGCGACACCGACGCCTGCCAGCACCCGGCCTCAGACCCTGTTACCTTCGTCCCCCTGCACGTCACCCCCGAACCTACCGCCGCCACGCCGAGCCTCGAAGTCGTCCTGGGCAACGGCCGACGCCTGTTCGTTGGGCCAGGCTTCGATGCCGCCTCCTTGCGTACTCTGCTGGCTGTCCTGGAGGAGAGGCCATGCTCCCCCTGACACCACCCGGACGCATTTTTCTCTGCCTGGCCGCCGTCGATTGCCGCAAATCGTTTGACGGGCTGGCGGCCCTGGTCAGCCAGGGGCTGGGCGACGATCCCCTCTCCGGTGACTGGTTCGTCTTTCGCAATCGACGCGGCGACCGCCTCAAGATCCTCAGCTGGCAGCAAGACGGCTATGCCATCTGGTACAAGCGGTTGGAAGAAGGCGTCTTTCGTTTTCCGACCGCACCAACTGGGCAGACTGGACAACTGGAGGTCCGCGCTGCCGAGCTGACCATGCTGTTAGACGGGGTCGTGTTGGAAAAGGTCGAACGCCGTCACCGCTACCAGCGGCCGGCAACGACGCTCTAAGTCCACTTTTCTCTCAGGAGGGCCTCCTGCGGGAGGCCCTCAGCACTTCAGACCAACTCATTCGCCGACCAGCAAGCAGTGGCTCACTTTCCCTGATTGCTACAGATTGTCTTCAGCACACTTAAGTTGCAAGCTGTTTTCCAAATGGCGACGAAAAACACGTCGCCGGCTGCTATGATGTCTAAGTATGAGTACTGCCACGACCACCACAACCGCGGCTTTAGACGTCCAGCACTTGCCTGACGATCCCGCCGTCCTCAAACGGATGATCGAGGAGTTGCTCGGAGCCCTGGCGGCACGCCAGCGGGAGCTGAGCCAAATCCAAGTCCGCCTGGACCAGCTGCTGCGTCGTCTCTATGGTCCACGCAGCGAACGATTCGACCCCAGCCAATTGTCTCTGTTTACGCAACCGGATGCGGCGGCAGCCAACGGAGACGGTCCAACAGGACCAGACGAGAGCAAACCAGCCAAAGCCAAGCGGCGCCACAAGCACGGCCGGCAGCGGCCTCCCCAACACTTGCCTCGGCAGCGTCGGCTGCATGAGCTAACGGAAGCGGAGCGTTGCTGCAGTTGCTGTGGTCTGCCCCGCGTGGTCATTGGCGAAGAAGTCAGCGAGCAATACGATTGCGTGCCGCAGTCGATCTTTGTCATCGAAAACGTCCGCCTGAAGTATGCGTGTGTTGGCTGTGAGCAACGGCGCCGGCAGCTGTCCGAGCAAAGCGAGCCGCCACCGGCCACGGTGTCTGAGCCGGCCGCCGCGGGGTCCGGCCCGACGGCAGCAACCACTGCTGGGGCCACTGCAACAGCGGACCCCGTTTTGTTCCAGCCCGGCGTCGTGCTTGTCGTGACGCTGAGCACGGCACCCCTGCCGCTGGAGGGAGTGCCACGCTGCCTGGCGGCGCCCGGGCTGCTGGCTCACGTCATCCTCAGCAAGTTTGGCGATCACCTGCCGCTGTATCGGCAAGAACAGATCTTCGCGCGGCAGGGAGTGCCGCTGAAACGCAGCACGCTGTGCGACTGGCTGAAGCAGTCGGCTGACCTGGTGCGGCCGCTCTATGAGTTGCTGCACAGCGACATCAAGAAGTCTCAGGTGATCGGGAGCGATGACACTCCAGTGACAGTCCAGAGCCGTGGCGTGCGTGCCAGCCATCAGGGTCGTGTCTGGGTCTACCTGGGCGACACGGACCATCCCTACACCGTCTATGATTACAGTCCCGATCGCAAGCAAGAACGGCCCCAGGACTTCCTGAAAGGCTACCAGGGCTTCTTGCAAGCCGATGCTTACAGCGGCTACGACCAACTGTATGCCGGCGGCAAGATCGTGGAAGTCGGTTGTTGGGCGCACGTGCGGCGGAAGTTCTTCGAGGCGCAGACGACAGACGCGGCGCGGGCGTCCTACGTGTTAGGAGTGATTCGCCAGTTGTATGCCGTGGAGAAGAAAGCGACCCAGCAGAGTGAGGATGCGGGGTTGTCGTTGGCAGAGAGTTGGCAGCTGCGGCAGCGGTTGCGTCAGGAAGAGAGTGTGCCACTGCTGACGTCGCTAAGACAATGGTTGGAGCAAGAACGAGGCGGAGTGCTGCCGAAGAGTCCAATGGGCGAAGCCATCACTTATGCCTTGAACCAATGGCAGGCCCTGGAGCGTTATACGACCCAAGGGTATTTGGCGATTGACAACAACGCGGCGGAAGGCGCCCTGCGCACGGTGGCGGTTGGCCGTAAGAACTACTTGTTCTTTGGCAGCGATGGCGGCGGGGAGACGGCAGCGGTGCTGTACAGCCTGGTGCAGACGTGCAAGCGTCTGGGGATCGAGCCGTGGCGCTACTTGCGTGACGTGCTGCAGCGTTTGCCGAGCTGTGCAGCGGAGCAACTGCCAGAACTGCTGCCGGACCGCTGGGCGGCGGCGCAACGGCGCGCCAGCGAAGCGGTCGTGGACAGCGGCTGAGCGTGCCGCGGTCCAGGCCGCCCTGCCCGCCAAGCCAAGAAGGACACGTCCGCCGCTGCCCGTCCGGAGTTCGTCCCGGCGAACCGTTGGACCGCGCGGCTGCCCACCAGCACCGTCATGCCTGGGCAAGCTCTTGGTGCATCCCGAACGTCTCCTCCGTCTTCCCATCCCTGCCTGCGGTTCGGCGGACGCTTACCGAAATGCTACGGCTACCAGAACCAGCCGTGGATCAACCTCGACCCCATCAACACGCCCATCAACTACTACGACCCCGCCATCCTCGCCGAGACCCTGCTCAGCATGGCCAGCCGGCCGCTGGCCAACGTCCTCAAGTCGCACCATCCCGCCGACTTCTTCGATGGCGTCTTGCCCCAGCTGAGCCGCCGTTACGCCGTCTTCTACGTCTATCGCAACCCAGTGTCGGTGCTGCTGTCCTGCTGGCGTTTCACGTACCGCTGGGGCTGGGCCGGACCACGCCTGCCCGACCCCATCGCCTATGCCCAGTCCCAGCCCTGCTCCGCCCAGCTGCGTTACCTCAAGCGGCAGCAGCCCGACCTGATGCACCTGTGGGCCGCTCACGTCGAGGGCTGGCTAGCCGCCGCGGCCCACCCCGCCATCGCCCTGGTCCGCTACGAGGACCTCGACGCCCACTTCGAGTCCACCGTGCGCAGCTTCAGCGGGGTGCTGGGCCGGCAGCCCCAGGCCTTGCTCCGCCCCTCCCGTGAGGAGAACGTCATCCCCGGAGGACCGCCCGACCCCACCGGCCTGGGCACGCCCCCGGACAGCGCCGCCCTGGAGCGTCTCTGCCGTGCCACCGTGGGCCCCACCATGACCAGGCTGGGCTACTGAACCGCCGACCCCGCTCCGGAGCAACGCCGTGTCCGCCTTTCCTCCCTTCAACCGCCAGAAGCAATGCCGCCACGGCTTGATGCTGTTCAACGTCCACGACCTTTAGGTCGGCCGCTCGCTGGACCTCTACGGCGAGTTCTCCCAGGGTGAGGTCGATCTCTTCGCCCAGCTGCTCAAGCCGGGCCAGGTCGTGGTCGAGGTCGGGGCCAACGCCGGCGCCCACACGGTCTCGCTGTCCCAGGCGGTCGGCCCCGCCGGCCTGGTGCTGGCCTTCGAGCCCCAGCGCATCCTCTTGCAGACCCTCTGCGCCAACCTGGCGCTGAACAGCCTGACCAACGTCCACGCCTTCTGGGCCGCCGTGGGCAACTCCCCGGGCTCCATCGTGGTGCCGCCGCTGGACTACACCCAGGACAACAACTTCGGCGGCCTGGAGCTGGGCGGCTACCAGCAGGGCGAGCAGGTGCCCGTTTTGACCCTCGACAGCCTGAAGCTGCCCCGCTGCCACTTCCTGAAGATCGACGTGTAGGGCATGGAGCAAGCCGTCCTCGCAGGCGCCGTGCAGACCATTGTCGCCCGCTCCCCCATTCTCTACGTCGAGAACGACCGCCCGGAATGGAGGGGTAAGGGGCAAAGGCAACCCCTCCCCGCAATCGGGGAAGAGTCCTTCGGCCCAGCCCAGCCAGGGCGCTGCCCTGGGCTATCGTGTTGCGCCCCTTCGGGGCTGGTTGGCTGTTGTCTTTCGCCCCGAAGGGGCGCAACACGATAGCCCAGGGCAGCGCCCTGGGTGGCAGCTGGGATGGTCTCTCAGGCAGACCCCAATTCGTGCAGGCAGGCGTCGATTTCTTTGAGCCGGAACGGCTTGGGCAGGATGCAGACCGCGCCGGCGGCCTGGAACTGCTCTTTCTCCTGGGCAACCACGTGCCCCAGGACGCAGCAGCGCAGCGTCGGCTTGATCTGCCGCAGCGCTCGCATGGTCGTCAGGCCATCCGTTCCCCACAGGTGCCGGTCCAGCAGGGCAAAAGCGACAACGGCCGCGCAGGTGGGAAGGACGTTGATGGCCTCCTGGGCCGAAGAGGCGCGAATGACCCAGAACCCATGCCTCTGCAGGATCCGCGCCAGCAGTTCCAGGACCATCGGATTCTCCTGGATCACCAGGACGGCTGAAGGAGGCGGGACCTGTTCTCTCAAGGCTCCGTTCATGGATGGTGCTTCAAGTGCTGAAGGCGAATGACAGCGAATCTACCTTCAAGAGTCGCGCCAGCGTCTGCCAACCGCCACAGCGGGCGCGGATTTGTCTTTTTCGGGCGGCTCTTCCTGCCCCGTGGGTCGCGCAGCGCACCCACGGAAGCAACGGTTCCGCTCGGTCCAGCGACCTGGCCCGCCACGGGAGCAATTTGCGCTCTACACTTGCATGGAGGATTGCCACGATGAAATCGGCGAACCAACCCGCCAGCAGCCACCAGGCCGGTCCGGAACTCTCGGATCGGTCGCTGCTGCGCCGGCTGCGCCTGGGCAGCCAGGATGCGGCCACCGAGCTGTACGTCCGCTACGCCCACCGGCTGGAGCAGCTGGCGCAGGCTCGCTGCGGCTCCGACCTGTCCAGCCGGCTGGATGCCGAGGACATCGTTCAGTCGGTCTTCTCCAGCTTCTTCCGCGGCGTCAACCAGGGCTACTACGACGTCGCTCCGGGGGACGAACTGTGGAGGCTGCTGCTGGTCATTGCCCTCAACAAGATCCGGGCCCGGGGGAACTATCACCGGGCTGGCTGCCGGGACGTGCGGGCCACCACCCACGAGGTGGACCTGGAGGAGCGGCAGGCCTCCGTGGATGATTCCGACCATTCCCTGGCCTTCCTGGAAATGGTCATTGACGAAATCTTGCAAGGCCTCCCCGACGGGCATCGTGACGTTGTCCGCTGGCGCATCGAGGGCCACGAGGTGGCCGAGATCGCCGACCGTTCCGGCGCTCCCGGCGCACGGTGGAGCGGATCCTGCAGGAGTTCCGGGCCCTGCTGAGTGAGGTGCTGCGCGAGGACAGCTGACGTGGACCCGCTTCTCGCTGATTTCGTGGCCCTGGACAAGTGCGTCGAGCGGTTCGAGAGCGCCCGGAGCCAAAACCCCGACGCGGACCTGGCCGCTTTCCTGCCTGCGCCGACCCATCCCTCCTTTCTCGACGTCCTCAGCGAGCTGATCCGCATCGATCTGGAAATGGGCTGGAGAGCGGGACAGCCGGTCCCTCTCGGCCGCTACCGGGAACGTTTTCCCGAGCTGTTCCTGGACGGCGCGTCCCGGGCCGCCGTGGCTTACGAAGAGTACCGCCAGCGCTGTCAGGCCGGCGAGCAGCCCGAGCCGGAGGAGTATCGCGATCGGTTTGGCGTGGCCACGGACAGCTGGCCTCGTCCCACGCCGAGGCGACCGCCCGCGGAGCAGGTTCGCTTTCCTCAGCCGGGAGAGGAATTCGCCGGCTTCCGGCTGCTGACCGAGCTGGGCCGAGGAGCCGTCGGGCGTGTCTTTCTCGCCGCGCAAGGGGAGCTGGCCGATCGGCCCGTGGTGGTGAAGATCGCCCCGGACCTGTTCGAGGAGCCGCGCACCCTCGCCCAGCTGCAGCACACGCACATCGTTCCCATCTACTCCTGCCACCGCCAGCCGCCCCTCCAGGCCGTGTGCATGCCCTACCTGGGCAAGACGACCCTGGCCGATCTGCTGCGGCGGATTCAGGCTTCCCCGCTGCTGCCCACGTCTGCCCGGGAGGTGCTGCTCTGGCTCTCTCGAACGGGGAACTCGGAGCGCGGAACGCGGAGCGACGATCTCGGTTCCGCGCTCCGCGCTCCGATTTCCACGTTTGAAGAGGGTCGCAGTTACGTCGAGCTGGTCCTGTGGCTGGCTGCCCGCCTGGCGGAGGGATTGGAGCACGCCCACCAGCGCGGCATCCTCCACCTGGACCTCAAGCCCGCCAACGTGCTGCTGACCAACGATGGTCTGCCGTTGCTGCTGGATTTCAACCTGGCCCAGGACGTCAAATGCCGAAGCTCCGCCACAGTCATCGGCGGCACCTTGCCTTACATGGCCCCCGAGCTGCTGGCAGCCTTCGCCGGCCAGGAACGTACCCTGGATGGTCGAGCGGACGTTTACTCCCTGGGCGTGGTTCTTTATGAGCTGCTCACCGGCCAAAGTCCCTTCGCCGTGCAGTCCGGTCCCCTGGAGCGGATCCTGGAACGGGCCCGAGCCCGCTCGCTGCCGCCCCTGGCCACCAGCTCACAGATCACGCCCGCCGTCCGGGCCATCGTCCTGCGCTGCCTGCATCCACAGCCCGAGAAACGCTACCAGAGTGCCCGGCAGCTGGCCGAGGATCTGGACTGTCAGCTGAACCATCAGCCGCTGCGACACCAGCCCGAACCGTCGCCGGGCGAGCGCCTGCGCAAGTGGCTGCGGCGGCACCCACGTCTGACGTCCTCGGCCAGCGTCGCGATCCTGGCCGGGATCCTCCTGCTCGGCCTGGGTAGCATCCTGGTGATCCGCGGCCAGCGGCTGCAGCGCCTGGAAGCGGCCGGTGCGCTGACTCAGTTTCGCCAGGAAGTGCGCTGGGCCCAGTTCGATCTGCTCAATGGGCGAACGTCCGATCCCGTCGCCCTGGAGCGCGGCGTCAAGCGGGCCCAGCAGGCGCTGGGCCGCTACCGAATCTTGACCGATCCCGACTGGCGGCAGCGGCCGGCGGTCCAGGTGCTGAACCCGGCCGACCGGGAACGGCTCTGCGAGGAGGCCGGGGACCTGCTGCTGCTCTGGTCCCGACTCAATGCGCGCCTGGCCGAACAGGAGCGGCCGGACAGCGAACGCCAGACATTGCTGCGCTCTGCCCTTCAGCTGAACCAGCTGGCGGAGCGTGCCTATCTTCCCGGACAGGCGCCTTGCCGCGCGGACGACGAGCCGGAAGCGTCAGCGACGAGAAGCAGCTGCGCTCCGTCGCTAACGCTTCCGGCTCGTCTTCTCGCCCGGCAGCTGCGTCTCCAGCGCCAGCGTCCTGGCGTTCCGGGGCGATCTCCGAGCCGCTCGGTTCCTGCTTGAGCGTGCGGTCCAGATCGATCCGCAAGACCTCTGGAGCTGGTTCGACCTGGGCCTGTGCTGCGAGCAGCTGGAGCAGGATGCCGAGGCCGACTCCTGTTTCGGGACCTGCATTGCCCTGGCGCCGGCCTTTACGCCGCTCTATTTCAAGCGGGGCGTCTCGGCCCTGAGGCTGAGGCACTTCATGGCCGCCCGGCAGGATTTCGACCGTGTCCTGGCCGAACAACCAGAATTGCAGGAGGCCTTGATCAACCGGGCCCTGGCCTGGATGGGCGCGGGCGAAGAGCGTCGCGCCCTGGCGGACCTGGACGAGGTGCTGCAGCAGGGAACGCCTTACGTGCGCGTCTGGTTTCTCCGGGCGACGCTGCGACAGCGACTGGGCGACAGTGCCGGGGCCCAGGCCGATCGGGCCGAGGGGTTGCGCCGCCGGCCCACCGACGAATTGAGCTGGCTGGCCCGGGGCCAGGAACGGCTTGCCGAAAAGCCGGAAGGGGCCTGCGCTGACTTCTCCGAGGCCCTTGGTCTGAATCCGCGCTCGCGCACCGCCCTCCGCAACCAGGCCCATCTCCTGAGCGAGAAACTGCGCCGGCCCACCGAGGCCCTGGCTGTCCTGGACCGGCTGCTGGCGCTGGACCCCGCCGACCTCTCCGTTCGCGCCTTGCGCGGCGTGGTGCTGGCCCGGCTTGGCCAGCGCCAGCAAAGCCACGCCGAGGCCAGCAAGTGCCTGGGCCGGCCCCTGCCGGCCGGTATCCTGCATCAGATCGCCAGCATTTACGCCCTGACTTCGCGGACTCACACCGAGGATCGCGAACTGGCCCTGCACCTGCTCGCCACGGCCATCGCCCAGGGGGTCGAGCGCCACCGCCTGGAAGCCGACCCGGACCTGGAGCCGCTCCGGGAGCTGCCTGCCTTCCAGCAACTCCTCGCTCACGCTCACGCCGCGAAATAAATTTTCGCTCCCGGCACACTCGGAAACCCTCCTTCCTTTGCTTTGTGAGCTAGATTTCAACGGAAAGGTTTACGGAGACTGAAGGGAAGGATCGGAAACCGGATGGAGGCCCCACAGCGTCTGTACCTGGAACAGCTGGAGGAACGGGACGTTCCGGCCCTCTTCGGGATTCCCTGGCCAGACCCCCAGCATCTGACCCTGAGCTTTGTTCCTGATGGCACAAAGGTCGGCGACCAGACCAGCAACCTGTTCGCGGGGATGAGCGGGACCAGCGCCGCATCGACCTGGCAAACGGACGTGCTGGAGGCCTTTGCCACCTGGTCGGCTTACGCCAACTTCAACGTCGGCGTGGTCAGCGACGACGGCCTGCAGGCTCCAGGCCCTGTACGGCCCGCCACCCCAGGACACGGGAAACGCTTCGATCGCCACCGCGGCCAAGCTGAGCCAGGATCAGACGCCCGGCTCGCGTTTGCTGGCCGCCGATGGCGACCTTGGCAATCCCCAGGACCTTGCCTTCTACCAGCTGAACCTGACCGGCTCCAGCGGCCCGGTCACCGTGCAACTGCAAACGGCAGGGATCAGCCTGCTGGCTGCCCGACTCAGTATCCTCGACCAGGACGGCCAGGTGCTGGCCTCGACCAGCGCCGCCGATCCGGGCACCGACCTGACGCTTTCGCTGACTCCCGCCTCCAAGACCAAAACGCTTTACGTCGAGGTTCAGAAGGCGGCCGACAACGCCTTCGCCATCGGCAGCTACCACCTGCAAGTCGATCCAGGCTCCCACGGCTCGGGTGGCGGCTCGAATTCTTCCTCTGGCCCTCACGGCAACAATGGGCAGAGCCCGGTCATCAGCCTGCAGGCCCGTCGGTTCCGCGACGATGGCCGCTTTGCCTATCTCTACCAGGGTGTCCTGACAGACACGCAACCCTCCGCTGCCTTCCGCTTTCAGGCCGCCAACCCGTCCTCGGGCAACAACGTCATGACCGTGATGGTCTGGTCCACGGACGGCTCGGCCGCCCGGCCGGTGGCGACTCTGACTGACACCTCGGGCAACGTGGTCCCCGCGCAAGTCCTGCAGAGCGAGCCGGGCGTCTTCGTCCTGCAAGTTCCTGACGCTCCCCACGATGCACCTTACCTCCTGAACGTCAGCTCGGCAGCGGGCGGCCCGCTGGGATCCTACACACTGGCCGTCAACTTCGATGACGTGCCCACGCCGCTGGACACTCTTCTTTCCGACCAGGTGCAGCAAACCGCGGCCGCAAGCGACGTGGGGACGCTGCAGATCGACCAGAGCCAGCTCTTCCACCTGGTCCTGACCACGCAACCCAGCCCTGGAGCGGATCAGACACTGGTGCTGGAGGTGCTTGACCAGACCCAGACGGTGGTCTCGACGCTTGCCGTCGAGGCCGGCGGCGCGATCAGCGCCACTCCCTTCCTGGCTCCGGGCACCTACCAGGTGGTCCTGTCCGGCGAAGATTCCTCGGGCAACTGGGTGCCGCTGACCTTCTCGCTGTTCGGGGCAGGACTGACCGATCCCATTGGCCCTCCTCCTGATCCGAACCGGACCATTCCCCAGTCCGGACCGGGAGACGCCGATGGGACCGCCACCTACCGCTGGCAGACCGGGCTAACCGGCATTCTCCAGAACCCAGCAAGCACGTCCAGCGCTTCCAGTTCGACTGGAACCTCTGCAACGGCAGGAACGTCCGGGCCAGGTCCAGCCTCGGGCTCGACCGGCTCCGGAGCAACGTCAACGACATCCAGTACGCCAGGGTCAACCGGGACTTCCAACTCGGCAAACCTACCGGCAGGTCCAGGCTCGACCGCCTCGACGCCTCCCGCAGCAACACAGGGAAACGCGGGCATTTCGGGCTCGGCGACCACCGGCGGCGTTCCATCCAGCTCTTCCGGAAACTCACCCTCAGCTCCCTCCTCAACCAGCGCGACCCAGACAGCAACGCCGACGGCCGCGACAGGCGGGCGCTCGAACGATTTGACCACCACATCCCAGGGGCTTGCCACGACCCTGGCAGGGAATTCGGGAGGGGCGTCTCCTGCTGTGGTCCCTGGCGTCACCCTGGTGCAGATCCTGACAGCGGATGGACGAACGACCTCGGTAGCCTCTTCGGGCGCGAACGCTGCTGGGCCAGCTGCGAGTCCAGCTGCTGATGGGGGAAGTGCCGCAGGCACCGTTCAGACGGGGTTGGCCCTGAAAGGGAACGTCTCTCCAACCGGGGACTCTTTCGGGAAAACCGAGGGGGACACGACCATCGCGAAAGGGGATTCGAGCCGGGACGTGCAGACCCTGCCGCTGGCCCCAAATCGCCCCTCGGCTCTCCCCGAAGCGCCCGCCCCACGCATGGAAGAACCGCTCCTCGCCGACAAGGTGCCCTTGCCCGTTGATCTCCCAGGGACTCCAGGCCAGTTCCGCGAACAGAGCCGGATCCAGCCCAGAACGGTCCTCCCCGTTCTGGCCGAAGCTGGAGCCAACCCGGGAGGGAGCCCGGAGAAGGGAAGGGAAGAAACCGCCCGCCAATCCAACCTCGCCTCGATCCGCATCATCTGCATCGGGACCCTCGTCGCCTTGCTCGGCGTGCTTCGGCTGTTTCCTGCTGCCGAGGCGCGCAGCTCGGAACCAAAGCGTTCTCCACGGTAACAGCGAACTCGCACCGCTTGGGGGGAAGAGGAAGGGGCGGCAAGGCACGGAGATGGTGAGAAACCTCCCACCATCTCCGTGAGATCCCGTTCAGCTACCGGCCTTGGCAACCTGGGCACCGACCACCTGGAAGGTGGCGTTGGCATTGGTGCCCAGGGTGGTGATGGCGGTGATGCACACCACGATGATCAAAGCCAGCATCACGGCATACTCGACTGCGGTTGGACCGTCCTCATTTCGGAGAAACGCGAGGACGTTCTTGCGGAGACGAGACAACATTGTCATTCCTTTCGTGAGTTCTGACAAATGGGTCAACCGGGGCGATCTTCACAGGAGAGACTTCACGTGCGAGGAGGGATTCACCGGCTCCCCAACCAGTTCCTGGCTTGGTTTTGTCTGAGATTGTTTCAGCGTGATGGCTCCGCGCTGCTCCAGGACGGTGAGCATCTCATTGAAATCGTCCTTCAGTTCCAGAAGGAAATCCCCTTGTCTTAAACGCACCAGCTCCAACTCCTCGTCGGCGACGATGGCCTTGATCGTTTTGCGGAATCGGTACAGTGGCCCGACGACGCGGTGGGTGGTCTTCACACAGTCCCAGATAAACAGAAAGCCCAGAAAGACTATGGTCGCGACCATAGAACCGCGTCTGGTAATACTCAATAAGGACCTCGGCATAGCCGGCCTGGCCCGCGTGAATTCCGGACAACGGCGGGATGTTGACCGTGACCTTGGAGTGGACCCCGTCGTTGCTGTAGCCGTTGTCGGCCGCGACTTCCAGGGCCTTGGCGGCAGCCGTTCCAGCCGGATCCAGGCCGGAGGCGGCCTGATAGTTGGCATAGATCGCCTGAGCCCCGGCCAGGGCCGAGGCGTCGGCCGCCGCCTGGGCGGAACGACGATTGTCCTGCAGCAGACCCCCGTCGAGGGCGATGGCCACGAAACCAATCAGGCCCGTCAGGGTCAGGGCCACCAGGACGGCCACCGTCCCGCGGCGCTTCGAGGTGTGCGCTTTCATGAGCATGCTCCTAATAGGACATCGGCATCACGGAGGTACTGGTCATGGTGACCCCGCCCAGAAAGGCCTCGGGAACCCACCGGTAACTCAGGGTCACCTGGACCGTGTTGGTTACCGGTGTCACGTTGCCGTTGACGATCACCACGTGAAACGGGTTGTTGTCGGTGCCGTAGGTGATGGACCAGCTCAGTTGGCTGAGGTCGAGGGCAACGCTCTCGGTCGCGATGACCGCATTGTAAATGTTGGTCGGAGTGGGAGCCGTGGTCCCGGCATCCTTGGCGTAATGCGTGCCGTGGACCGAGGCATAGCGTGCCGTTTCCCGGGCCAGGCTGGCGACCTGCTGATAGCGGAACATGCCCAGGGCGCCGACAACCAGCCCCAGCAAGAGGAGAAAGGTCACCGGATAAACGACGGCGCACTCGACCAATGTCGTGGCGTTTCGCTTGAGACGTTGCAGACGCATGCCGCGCTCCTCTAATTGGGCAGGTTGGGGGCAACACTCATCCGCACTTTGCGAACAAGGGTCGTGCTGGTTGGGATGCCCGGGAACCGGCTGATGGTCTGAAACACGTACGAGACCGTGACTTCGGTGTAGGGACCGGTGACGTCTGTCCCATAGGCCACGCTGACTGTCGGTGTCGGCGTCAGGTTGGAGGCATCCGCCAGGGCCGCCTGCGTGGCGCTGGTGTAAGGCGACGAAGTCTGGGCGATTGGATCGCTGCAATAGAGGGCGCCATTGCGAGCACAGTTAGTGATGATGATGGAATCGTAGAAGATGCGCGACCAATCGACGGCGATCACGAAGATAAAGGCCAGGAACGGCAACAGCAGTGCAAGTTCAGCCACCGCTGCGCCGCGCCGCGGTTTGGGAATCCGGCGCATGCGCAAACTCCTTCTCAGGGGCGAACTGGACCCGACGAGGGCGCTTTTCCCGATCCAACCGAACTGGTTAGCTGCTAATGGGGGAGCCGCCGAACCTTCGACGGTAGTCTGCAACCAGGCGGTCAGGGAGACGGGGTTTGGGACGGGTCCCTGATTGGAGCTTCACCAGGAGGAGTCGTTTCGAGGCGGTTCATCCGCCACTTGATTCCCTTTTTTCCAGGAACGGGCGGGCTTTGTGCTGTTCTGTCCGCCAGTTCTCCACGGAATCGGGTGTCCGATCGGTGGTCACACCTTCTTTCCGAGTGGTTTCGGCACAGGCCCTTGCATCCGCCTGCCGCTCCGCATACCATCGATTCGTGGCCCCATTTCCTCACTGTGGAGATCCAGCCCATGTCGATTCCCACTCGCGCACGCAACCTGCTCCTGGAACAGGCGGTCGAGGCGATTGTTCCCGTCCTCGGTGCTTACGGCGGCGGGGCCGTGGGTGCCTTGCCCGACGTGGAAGGCGCCATCGATCGGGCAACCAGCGTCTTTGCCGACCGGATCGTCTCGCGCTGGCAGGACTGGCTCAAGCCGCGCTCCCCGTCCGACGTGCTGCAGTTCCTCTCGGCTCTGACCGCCATGTCCACCGACGAGGCCCGTCAGGAAGCGGCGGCCGTGCTCGACCGGCATCTGCTCGACGTTCGGCCGGAAGATCGGTCGTTTGCCCTGGACTACGTGGCCGGCATTCCCGCCCAGGTCAAGCAGGTGCTGGTCTTCGACCGGGCCAGCAGCACCTATCACCTGCCGCCCGACTGGTCGATCAGCAGCGGCGACGCCCTGCGGCGCTTCCTGCCGATGGCGGGGGAACTGAAGTCCACCTGGGCCCGCGGTGGGGCCAAGGAACCCCAGACGCCGCAGCTGCAGACTCAGCCCGATGCGCCACGCACGGTCCTGCCGGTCGCGGACGTGGTCACGGCGGCCCGCCCGGCCGCACCGCCTCCCCTGGTACGCCACTCCGATCTGGTGCCCAAGCTGCGCGTGCTGCTGCGGGCGCACTGGCAGGTCTTCTGGGCCTGGTGGCTCCGGGTGGGACTGACGGTCGTGTTGCTGGGGCCGAGCATCCTGCTGGGGGCCTTGCTCGGTGCCGGAGTTTACTGGGCCATCTATGAAAATCCCCACCAACAGGCGCAGACCTACCCAGTCCACGATGGATGGGGCCGGCAGATCGACACGGAGTACTGGGTCAAAGGGGAAAAAGTCACCCGCCAGAAGCACGACTATTTCCTGGCCACGAACAGCAACCACGTGCAGGCCATGACCTGGGCCGTGCCCAGCGGCATTCTCCTGGGATTGCTCCTGTCAGGCGGGGGCAGCTGGCTGGTGTGGCGCTGGCCGTCGATCGCACAGCGCATCCTCAACGACCAGATCCAGACGATCGCGGAAACCAATCCCGACGAGGTGCGGAACTGGGGCGGCGTCGCGGTGCTGCGGCAGCGGGCGCTGGTTTCGGAGATCCTCAACCTCGAACAGAAAGGACGCGGCTGAGCGTGTTCGCGGCGGTGCTGCTGATCCTGGCCGGCTACCTGATCGGGGCCATCCCCTTCGGCTACCTTGTCGCCCGCTGGCGCGGCGTGGACATTCTGCGCCAGGGGAGCGGCAACATCGGCGCCACCAACGTCGGCCGGGTGCTGGGCCGCACCTGGGGCCTGCTGGTGTTCGTCCTCGACTTCGCCAAGGGAGCGGGGCCAACCCTGGTGGGCCGGTTTGCCCCGCAGCCGGACGACTGGCTCCCTGACGCTCTGCCCGTGCTGGTGGGCGTGGCCGCCTTCCTTGGACATATGTTCCCGGTCTACCTGCGCTTTCGCGGAGGCAAGGGTGTGGCGACCGGAGCGGGCGTGGTGGCTGTCCTGCTGCCGGTTCCGCTGCTGGGAACGCTGCTGGTCTGGGTGGCGGTGGTCCTGGCGACGCGCTGACGTATCGCTGGCCTCGGTGCTGGCGGCGCTGTTCCTGGCGGCTCAGCGATTGGCCTTCACGTCCGGGCCGTGGGCCCCGGACAATCTGGTGGTGACGCTGTTCTGTGTGCTGGCGGGACTGCTGGTGCTGGTGCGGCATCGTTCCAACCTGTATCGCCTGTGGCAGGGCAAGGAGAATCAACTGAAGGGGGGTGCGTTCATGTTCGGCTTGACCCGTTCGCTTCACGTGCTGGCACTGGGAACGTGCTTTGGCGCCCAGGTGCTGTTCACCATTGTGGGACTGACGCTGTTCCAGACGTTTGACCGGATCAGCCGGGAGGATGCTGCCGCACGGCCGATCTGGCTGCCAATCCCTCCGGAGTTTGAGAAGAAAGCGCCGACGGGGTTCCCCGATCCCCTCCGGCGCGAGCAGGGCTCGCGGGTCGCCGGGGCGGCAGTGACGCCGATGTTCGCGTGGTACTACGGTTTGCAGACGGGCTGTGTGCTGCTGGCCCTGGCATGTGCCTGGTCGTGGCCCCGGCAGGGGCCGGCGGGGCGTCTCCAGCGGTTCCGCCTCGGTTTGCTGGTGTGCGCCGTGGTCTTGCTCGGCGTGGGCTGGTGGCTGGACGCGGTGGTCCACAACCTCCGTGAGCCGCGTAACGATCTGACGGACGTGGTGCTGCGGAGTTCCGACCCGACTCCACAGATCGAGGCTGCCGTGAAGGCTCGGGCTCGCTTTGGTATGTGGCATGGCTTTAGCCTGCTGCAGAACTTCGCCACGATGTTCGTGGTGGGGGTGGCGCTGGTGCTGGCGGGGCAGATGCCTTCGGGAAGCCGCCAGGAAGCGACTGGCTCGAGCGAGGCGAATGCTCACGTTGGCGGCAAGACCGCGCCAACAACTGCTGAGCCGCGCACGCAGCGCAGCGGAGTAAGCGGCCCGTAGGAAAACCGCTTACTCCACTGCGCGTGCGTGCGCGGCTCGGTGGCTGCGCCTGCTGGCTCACGGACTCTTCGGCGTCACCCGGGATCGGAGCCCCTTGAGGCTCTCCTGCTCCTCGACCGCGCACCAGGCGGAAGCCGACAAAGTCCCCATTCGTCAGCCACCAGATGCTCTTGGGTTGCATCGGATCGCGCTTGTTCCAGCTGGAGTCCGAAACCCGGCGGGTACTGCTGCGGCAAGCAATGGCCCGGTCCGCCCAGCAACCGCCCCGGACGACGAAACCGAACCGGCAGATGGAGTCCGGCACGTTGACCGGCACCAGGGTCAGCCGGTCGGTGGGCAAGGTGCTGTAATAATCCTGCCGATACGAGTCGAGGCAATACTCCGCCACGTTGCCGCAGACATCGTGGAGCCCCCACGGATTGGGCTTTTTCTTGCCGACGGGGTGGGTGCTTTCCTCGGAGTTCCTGTCAATCCAGGCATACTCCCCGAGCTTGTCGGGCTTGTCACCGAAGAAGTAGGCGGTGCGGGTGCCGGCCCGGCAGGCCCACTCCCACTCGGCCTCGGTCGGCAGCCGATAGGTCTTGCCGGTCCTGAGCGACAGCCAGCGGCAATACTCCATCGCGGCATGGCGCGTGACGCCGATTGCGGGATAGCCCTCAAGGCCGTAGCCCCACGTTTTGTCCAGGTAAGGCGGCGAGGGCCGGGTGATGGCGTCCGCCTCCCTGGCCCGGGCGTCCTCACTGTCGCGCTGGGAGGCGACGGTGCCGATCCGGTCGTACTCGTCCCAGGTGACCTCGGTCTTGCCCATCCAGAACGGCCGGATCTTGACCGGATGCCGCGGCCCCTCGTCCTCGGCCCGGCCCGCCTCATCCGGGGGGCTACCCATCCAGAAGACGCCGCCGGGGATGGCGACCATGTCGAAACGGACCTTCGAGCCGGGAATGGTTTCGGTGTAGCTTTTGTGCGGGGCCGGCTCGATCGAGGGATTGGTCTCCGGCGGCACCGGGGCGGCGGAGAGCAAACCGAGGGTGAGCGCCAGGGTAGCCAGCAGCACAGCGAAAACGAGGAAGGCGGAGAGTCGAATCATCGGCCGTCTCCTGGACACACTTGAAGGCATCGGTGGTCGATCAAGCAGGCTAGCAAGAATGCAAGATGCCAGGCCCAGTGCCCGAATGCAAGCGAAAAACCGACACACAGAAAAAGAAGGGGACGCCCCAGGCATGATCCTTGCGGAACCCGGTGAGGGTCAGGAAGGAGAAGGTGGTCCCTGGATCGAGAATTTCCCTTCGTAGCCCTTCTCGGGTGTGCCGTCCACGATCTCGAAGATCAGCTGGCAGATGGGCATTCCCTCTTCGAGCTTGACGTTGAGTAGGCCCACGTTCCACATTTCCAGTTGCAGAGGACTACCGGGATAGGATTCGTCGTCTTTCTTGTAGCCGAAGCCCGCGTGGATCGTGGGTGCGGTGACGTGAACGCCGATGCCCAGCCGGGCGAGACTGCTTTTGCCCTCGACACGGGCCGCCAGGCGGGAGCGATGGGGCAGCCAGATTTGTTCGATGGTCCAGCCCAGGAGGAAAGTTTGGGAGCAGAAAACGTAGCCGGTACTCGGGATCTGGATCGGCTCTCCGTAGGTCCGGCGGACAAACTCAAAGTCGAATTCGACGCTGGCAGGGCAGACCACGGACTCGACACCACCCGCGCCTGGACGTTTCCACAGGAGCAGGTCTTTCGCAAGCCGCAGATCGACAGCCGTTGACGACCACGCTTCCGGAGGCGGATCGGGCGTGATCCGCACAGTGCCGCGGGCTTGAGCAGCACGAATTTCCCGATCCGAGAGGATCATGCCAGGGCCTCAATGGGTTTGTCCATTTGCTCCTGGGTGACCCATAACCGATTGGCTCCCGTCTCGGCCTCATGCGGCAACTCGATTAGCACCAGGTTGGTGCGCGGATCGACGTGAACGACTCCGATGGGGAGGTAGGAGTGGCCAGCCTCTTCCGTGAGAAAAGCACGCTCCACCCGGATGAAGTGCCGCCGACCCCGGTAGTCTCGAAAGGTGGCAACCGCTTCTGATGCCCGCAACCCCTCCGACACCTTTTCGCAACGGAGTTTTGCCATGGTCGGTCTCCCGGACAGTTGCAATGTAAAAAAGTATAGTAAAGATCGGGAGGAAGGGTGTCAAGAGCATTGAGGATCTCCTCCAACTGCCCGGTTGTGTCCGGTCGCTTCAGCGCTGGATGGTGCATTCAGGAAGGGCTTGCCGCAGTTCCTGCAAGCCGGCGTCGGTCACCGAAGTGTGGATCAGGTCCAGCCACTGAAGCTGTTTGAGACCGCTCAGCTCCTTGACGCCGGCGTCCGTAACCCTGGTGCCGCCCAGGAACAGGACCTGGAGCTGTTTGAATCCGGCCAGTTCCTTCAAGCCGCCATCGGTGATCCGGGAGTAAGTCAGGCTGAGCCATTGCAGCCGGGGCAGCGCGGCTAGATGCTTCAGGCTGGCGTCCGTCACGGCAAGCCCGCCCAGACCCAGCGAGTGGAGCCCGGGGAAGGCGGCCAGATCGCCCAGGCCCACGTCCGTTACCTGGGTCCGGGTTAGGTTCAGGATCTTCAGCTGGCCCAGGGCGGTCAGCTGTTTCAGGCCCGCATCACTGATGCGGGTGCTGTCCAGGTCGAGCGACTGCAACTGCTGCAAGGAGGTCAGCTCCTTCAACCCCGAGTCCGTCACTTCGGTCCGGTTCAGCCCCAGGGCCTTCAGTTGCTTCAGCCCGGCCAGCTGTTTCAGGCCGGCGCTGGTTATCCCGGTTTGATTGAGGGACAGGAACTCCAGCCTGTTCAGGGCAGCCAGCTGGTGAAGGTCGGCGTCGGTCACCCGGCTGGCCTGCAAGTCAACGCCGACGATGGGCTTGTCCGGCTTTTTGCCGTCGCGGATGATCTTCCCGCCCAGCTTCTCCACGGCCCGCACCGCTTGCTCCTCGGGCTCGGGTCGCTTCAGGCCCGTCACCGACAGACCTGGCGATGGCGGCTTGAGCGGGGACGACCCGGTCCGGAAGCCGAACTTCAAGGCCAGCAAGAGGAGGCCTGCCAGGACGGCACTGCCGCACAGGATGCCTTTCCGCTTCATCGAAGACCCTCCCTGGCTTCGGACGGATTTATCGTTTCGCGCTGGGCCCGCCTGGCCCAGCGCGAAACGATAAATCAGACCACCCTCCAGGTCAACCGAGCCAGGGCGAGCTATCCCCGTAAGATTGAGGAAGACGCTCAACCCTTGTCCGGCACCGCGGGAGGCAGCAGCAGTGGGCGAGACCTTGCAGGCAATCTCCGGCTGGCTGGGCAGCTATGGCTATCCCATCCTGTTCCTGATCGTCTTCGCGGAAAATGCCGGGCTGCCGGTGCCCGGCGAAACCGCGGTCCTGGTGTCGGGCCTGCTTGCGGGTCAACCCGACGCCAAGCTGTCGATCTTCTGGGTCATCCCGATCGCGTTCGTCGCGGCCGTGCTGGGCGACAACCTCGGCTTCTGGCTGGGGCGCGAATTCGCCCGGCGTCGGCTGGAGCAGGGCAAGCGCTTCCTGTTCCTGACCCCCGCAACGCTGCGATCCGTCGAGGGCTACTTCGATCACTACGGTGTGCTGACCATCTTCTTCGCCCGCTTCGTGACCGGCTTGCGGGTCGTGTGTGCCCTGGCCGCGGGCACGTCCCGAATTCCCTGGACGCAGTTCCTCCTGGCCAACGCCGCCGGGGCGGCCGCCTGGGCCACCGCCATGGCGCTGCTCGGCTTCTTCTTCGGCCAGAGCTGGGACCTGCTGCACAAGTGGCTGGGCCGGGGGGCCTTGCTGATGCTGGCCTGCTTCGTCCTGCTTGTCGGCCTGCCGTACCTGTGGCGGCACCTGCGGCGCATTCCGAGCGCCTCCTGGGATCGGCTGCTGCGCTCGCAAGTCTGGCATGGGGCCCTGGCCGCGCTGCTCATCGTTCTTTGTGTCTCCCTGCTGCTGTTCCTGGCAAAGCGACACGTGGAACCCAGAGGGGAAGAGGTGGACCAGACCGTCAATGAGTGGCTGGCGTCCTGGCCCCCTGCCTGGGGCTCTCCCGTCGCGACAACCGGGAGCTATCTGGGCAGCTTGCCGGTCCTGGGCCTTGTGACCGTCTTTGGAGTGCTGGGGCTGTGCTATGCCGGCAGGCCCTGGCGGCAGTCTGCCGCCCTGGTCTGGGCCCTGGCCGCCAGTGAGGGGGTCGGTCTGCTGGTGCTGGCCCTGCTGAGGCACAAAGGCCTGGAGGCCGCCCGAACGTGGACCTGGCCTTTTGGCTTTGCTGGGCTGGAAGCGATCCGGGCCACCGCCGTTTACGGCATGCTGGGTCACCTGCTGGCCCGGCAACTCCCCAGGGTACACGCCTGGCTGACCGGCGGCGTGGTGCTCCTGCTGATTCTGCTGGTCGGCTTCGCCGTGGTCTGGTCGCAAACGCAGTTCCTCAGCGAGGTCCTTGTCGAGTATGCGATGGGATCGCTGGTGCTGTTCCTCGGTCTGTGGGGTATGGAGGGCTACGGCCTGGGTCCGCCGCCCGGACCGGTCACCCTGCCGGCTGAACCGGCCGGGACGGCAGCACCGGAACGGGTTCCCCGGACCGATCCCGTCCGGAAACCGCATGGTTGAGGCAGCCGTCCTGAGCAGGCAGGGGCCGGGCCAGGCCGAGGTTCTGCAGCAGTTCCGTACAGCTGGCCGCGCGGTTCAGGCTGTAGAGGTGCATCCCGGCGATGCCACTCTCGATCAGCTGCCGGCACATGCCCGTGCAGACGTCCACCCCGAGCCGGCGGACCGATTCGTCATCGCCCGCGAACCGCTCCAGTTTCTGCTGCAGGTCGGCGGGTAACTTCGCTCCGCACAGCCCGGTGAAGCGCTTGACCTGCTCTGCACTGAGGAAGGGAAGAATCCCGGGGACGATCGGCACACGCACGCCCCGGCGATTGCGCAAGTAATCGACGAACTCCAGGAAGACCTCGGTATTGTAGAACAGCTGGGTGATGACGAACTCCGCCCCCATTTCCACCTTGGTCGCCGTGCGGTCCCAGTCGAGCCGCTTGTCCGGACACTCGACGTGTCCTTCCGGGTAGCCGGCCACTCCCACGGCGAAACTGCCCCGGCCGCGGATCAGCTGGAGCAGATCGCTGGCGTAGCGGAGCCCGCCCGGGACCGCCTGGAACTGCGTCTCCCCACGCGGTGGGTCGCCGCGCAGCGCGAGCAAGTTCTCGATGCCCAGCGCCCCGGCTTCCTCCAGCACCTCGCCCAGCTGTTCCGCGGTGGCGCCGACGCAGGTGAGATGAGCCATCGATTCGACGCCGAAATCCTGGCGGATGCGTCGTGCCATGCGCAGCGTCCGGCCGCGGGTGCTGCCGCCCGCGCCGTAGGTGACCGACACAAAGGCCGGGTTCAGGCATTGCAGGGCGGGAAAGGTGTCGCGGAACAGCATCTCTTCCGCTTCGTCGGTCTTTGGCGGGAACAATTCCAGCGAGAGGGTCAATCCCTTCTGGCGGTAGAGTTGGGGAATCCGCACGCTGCCTCCTCGGTTGGGGCTGGGCCACGTTCGCAGACACAAGCCTGGAAAGGTGCAGTCTAAGCGGACTCGTCCAAACAGGCAAGCGAAATGGCGGATTCGACCCCACACGGGTCTGGCAAAAGATCCGGGAGGGGCTGCTTTGTTATTGAGGCTGAGAAACCAGTGACCGCCCTCGCCACCCAGGGCGATGCCCTGGGCTATCGTGTTGCGCCCCTTCGGGGCGGAAGACAACAGCCAACAGCCCCGAAGGGGCGCAACACGATAGCCCAGGGCATCGCCCTGGGTGGCGGGGGCTAACGCCTCCCAGAACAGTTGCCAGCCCCACACCCCTTGCGGGAGAAGGGGTGTGGGGGAGGAAAACGGCACCTCCGTCAAGCCGCCACTCGCAGCTCCTGCGTCTCCCGGGACGGATGCAGCAGCACTTCCAGCGCCGTCACCAGCCGGTCGGGCCCCCGACCGTCAATCAGCTTCCGGCCGCAGCGGGACATGGTCTGGCGTTCCCGCTGGTTGAGCAAGAGGTCGTTCACCGCTTGCCGGAACGTCCCGGCAGAGACGTTGGCGTGCCAGCCGAGGCAGCTGACCGCTCCCTCTTCCTCCAGGCGCTGGGCGGTCGGCCAGTGGACCTCGGACTGGACGATCACCAGCTGCGGCACGCCGACGCAGGCCAGCTCCAGGGAAATCCCGTTCCCGGCCGTCACCGCGAAATGACAGCGGGTGATGCGCAGCGGCACCATCGCCGGCTCGTGGACCACTTCCAGGCGACCGGGACAGTCGGCCGCCAGCGCTTCCAGGTCGGCCAGGTCGCGGTGGAAGTTGCGCACCACCACGTCCACCCGTTCCACCTTGGGACAGTTCAGCAGGGCCTTGGCCAGTTCGGTGGCTTGACCATTGGGATCGTCGTCGCCGAGGGAAACCAGGACGCGGAAGGGCGGCGGCGGTTCCTGAGCGCGGATCGGGCGGACCCGGCGAATCTCCGGCCGGACCAGGGCGTAGCGGGCGCCGAGCAGGACCTGGGTGCCGCGCTCGAACTCGTAGGCCTCGCGGGTCGGCCCCAGCAACGGATTGACGATCAGCCGGGAAGGGAACCGGACCTGGGCCAGGCTGTCCACCGAAACCACCAGCAGGCCCAGCCGGCGCAGGCCGGCCAGATACTCCTCGGACACGTCGGGGGAATCGACCACGACCGCGGCCGGCTGCAGTCGGCGGATCTCCTTGATGGTTGCTTGCAGGTCCTCTTCGGAACCGGCTGGCTGGTCGGCCTCGAGCCAGTCGTTGCCGGCTCGCTTGATGGGCAGGGCCATCGAGGCCGGATCCAGCTGCGACAGGAAATAGGCCGGCCGGCGGCGGCGCTGCAGGGCGTTGGCCAGGGTGACGCAGCGCCACAGGTTTTCCCGGCCGTGGCGGGGAGTGGCATCCACACGAAAGAGAACGGGAGCCCGATTCATGACTCTGTTCCGTGAGTAATGAGGTCGTCTGTCCGTGACGATTGCCGGACGCTGCCCGGCCGGCCCGGTCCAGGACCGGGTCGGTGTCGAGCGAGGCGCAGCCGACCACGGCTGCGCCGGTCAGGGCGCGAAAGGGATCAGGGTCGTTCGAGGAGATCGAGAGAAGGTTCAGCTCGCCTTGCGTGGCCGTTGCCGTTCCAGGGCATACAGCTGGCGAGCCCGCTGCAGATCACAGGGGAAGTCGATTTCGATGCGATGGTGATCGGTGCTGAGGTGAAAGGCCAGTTCCCACTTGCGATGGGTGGCACACAGGACGTCCGCCAGATAGCCCTGGATGCCGTGCTGCCAGACGTACTTTTCCAGGGTCACAAACAGCTGGGCGCTGCCCTCGGCGCTGGCCCGCAGCAGGCCGGTGAACTCACCCAGGACAGGACCCTCGAGCATGGTCTTGGTCATGGTGCGGAGCTTGCCGTGCCGATTGAGGTAGACCTTCATGTCCTCGTCGTCGCACGTCTTGAGTTCCACGTCGATCAGCAGGTCCGCCTCGACCTGGTCGGCAAGCAGGGTTTGCAGCCGGGCCGTGGTGAAGTAGTGGTCGCCGGTGGTGAAGACAAAGGGCTGGCCTTCCAGGCGTGGACGAGCGAGCCAGATGCTGCTCAGGATGCCGTGGTTGGCGAAGAAGGGATTGTACAGACACTCGGCCTTGCTGGCACAGGACTGGCGAACGCCGTGGCCGTCGAAGCCGACCACCACCAGGGGCCGGTCAATGCCCACCGCCGCGAAATTGCGCAGGATGGTGTCCAGAATGGTTTCGCCGCCGAGGTCCAGCAGGACCTTGTTTCGGTGGTCGCTGAGGTCCTGAAGACGTGTACTCAGACCGGCCGCCGCGATCAGACCGCAATACATGCCGCCCTCTTCTCGACAATCTGCCAACTGCTTCTCGCACGTCCCCCAGGGAGAAAAGACATGCTCTCCCGAAGGGTCATTTCGTTGGCAGCGTTCCTTCCAGGAAGGAACGACCATTTTGTGCTGACGGTTCCGACGTCAGCGAGAGGGATCTTAACCCAGAAAACCGGAGGAGAAAAAGACCAATCCCTTCACCCCGCAAAGGAACGGCCGGGCCGGAATTTCGTCTGGTGCGATTTGCTCGCGGTGAGGTAGGATGTCGCGGTCTGTTTGGTTGGAGACGACCAGACAGGATCCGGCGCCCGCCCTTCGCTCTTCGCTTCGCTCCTGCTTGTGACCCCTGCACGTCCTCTTCTACCATGCAGCTACCAGCCCAATGTTCCGCGCGGAACATTGGCCCGAGCCGGGTCGGCGGTCAGAGCCTGTCTGCCTGCCTCTCTGCCAACTTTCGGGCCCTGGCTCAGAGGCCAGGAAACGCCCATCGCTGTCGGACAAATGCCAGGTAGTGTCTGTTGCGTGTCTGCCTGCCACCCGCCAGGGTATTCGGGCCTTGCGGAGGGCCTCCTGGAGCGGTCAATCCTGAGTGAATCTCGGCCCTTTTCAACATTGCTCCTTCCAATGCGCTGGTGGTAAGATCCACTTAGCTGGTCAGGCAGACCAGCCAGGAAGAGAGAGGAGGAACCACGGATGGCAGGGACGGAAAAGAAAACACGCCTGGGTCGAGGGCTGGACGCCTTGCTCGGGGGAGCAGCGCCGGAGGCAGAACCAGTGTCGGCCATCACTTCCGAAGTGCCTTTGACGGCCATCGAACAAAACCCGTATCAGCCCAGGAAGTCCTTTGACCAGGACGAACTGGCGTCGCTGACGGAGAGCATCAAGAACCATGGAGTGCTGCAACCGCTGGTCGTCCGGCAGGTCGGCGAGCGTTTCCAGCTGATCGCGGGAGAGCGCCGCTTCGCGCGGCCCAGACCGCCGGGCTGGCCGCGGTGCCGGTCCGGATCGTCGATTTCAACGACCAGCAAGTGCTGGAAGCGGCCCTGGTCGAGAACATCCAGCGGACCGATCTGAACCCGATCGAAAAAGCGCATGGTTTCAAGGAGTACCTGAGCCGCTTCCACATGACCCATGAGCAGCTGGCCAACCGCCTGGGCCTGTCCCGCCCGACCATTACGAACCTGGTCGCGCTCCTCGATCTGCCGGCCGAGATCCAGGAGTTTGTGCGCGTGGGCCAGCTCTCGACCGCCCATGCAAAGCTGCTCAAGGGGTTGCCCGACCGGGACCGGCAGCTGGCCCTGGCCAAGGAAATCGTGGCCAAAGGGCTCTCGGTGCATGCCACCGATGCGCTGATCAAGCAACCAGCCACGGATGCGAAAGAGGACCGGGAGAATGGCGAGCCGGCCTCGTCAGGCGGTGGAAGGAATGGCATCGAAAAGACCACCCACGTCCAGGGCATCGAGAATGAACTGCGGCAGCAATTGAGCGTCAAGGTGGAGATCAAGCAAAAGGCGAAGGACAAGGGGCAGATCGTGCTCCATTTCGAGTCCAACGACGATTTCGAGCGCATCCTCCAGGCGATCCAGAGGTGAACGCTGACCGATTTATCGTTTCGCGTTCGGCGGCCCAGCGCGAAACGATAAATCGGAAGGCACGCGAACCGGACCCAAACTTGAGTTGTCCACCAAGAATGGATCGCTATAGTGAAAGCACACGGGGCGTAGCGCAGCCTGGTTAGCGCGCCTGGCTTGGGACCAGGAGGTCGCCGGTCCGAATCCGGCCGCCCCGATTTCTCATATCTCGAACTTTTCCGTTCGTCAGCTCAGACCGTCCCGACTGTACTCGGGGTCAAATCCAGCTCAAACGAATCCGCGTCCGCGAACCGGTTTAGCTGCGGCTGAAAGACACGCTGAACGGCCTTGAGGGAGTGTTCCGTCACCGTGTAGTCGCTGTACGACCACAACCCGGTCTGGGTGGCACTGCCGGCACAGATCACAGGAAAGGGAACGCGGTCGCTGGGAAGGTGAAAGTAATTGGTGTGCCGATGGCCGTGCAGCCACAGGCCGATGCCGCCTTGCTTGGCGACAGCCAGGAGGTCGTCCAGGTCGCGAAGCGCCCGGAGTTTCACTTCCGGTTTGCCGCTCGCTTTGCGGATCGGATAGTGGGTGACCAGGATGCGCGTACCGGGTCCGGGCAGACTGGCCAGGAGCTGCTCCAGGCGGCGCAGCTGGCCCTCACCAACCGCGCCGCGGGCGTCCCAGGGCCAGCGGTTGGCCACCGCGGAATTGACCGCCACCAGCCAGACCGGGCCGACGCGCTGGGCAAAGGGATAGACGTCTTCGGTGACCCGGAACCCTTGCTGCCAGCTGGCGAAATAGTGTTCAAAGTGGCCGGCCACCACGGAGGACATGGTGCAATAATCGTGGTTGCCGGGAACGGCCAGGCCCGGAAGAGTTTCGGGTTGGCCGACCCCCAATAAGTGGCTGGCACGGGCCATCTCTTCCTCGAAGCCCATCGCCGTCGCATCGCCGGAGAAAACGATCCAGTCGAAGCCGCGCTGCCGGAGATCGGCGCGCAGGGCGACCAGCACCTGGTCGGTGCAGCGGAAACGAAAGCCGCGACCCAGCCAGCGCAGGTTGATCCAGGCCGACAGACGCTTGTTGAACCAGTCCTCCCGCTTCCAGCCGATGCGGGGGGCGGTCACGTGGACGTCGCTGAAATGAAGAAAGCGGACAACGGCAGCGGCTTGTCGGTTAATGGCTGGTTTCCTCCGCCGGGCCCGGCACGGCAGACCAGCACCGGAGGGTGCCGGCTCGGCAATCGGTTCCTACAATGGTTTCGACCTCTCCGGTCGCGGGGTAGGCAAGCAATCGCGGTCGCCTTTCTAGTGAGGGCTCCAGTTCCATGCCCAAGGTCACCTTTGTCAACGAGAAAGAAACCATCGAAGTCGAGGCCGGCTCCAACCTGCGCCAGGTGGCTCTCCAGGCCGGCATCGCGCTCTACAACGGCGTCGAGCGCTATCTGAATTGCCGGGGCATGGGCATGTGCGGCACCTGCAAGGTCCTTGTCAAAAGCGGCATGGAAAACCTCAATCGCAAAACCCTGATGGAAAAAGCCAACTTCAGCATGCACCCGCTCAGCCTGCTGTCCGCCATCGGTCACGAGAACGAGATGCGGCTGGCCTGCCAGGTACACGTCAAGGGCGATTGCTCCATCGAAACCACTCCGGGACTCAACGTCAGCGGGGAGAACTTCTGGCAGAAACCGTACCCCAACAAGTGAGCGGGGCAGCTCTCTTCGGCCGCTGACCTTCTCCTGTCACGACCCGGCCGGTTTGTCCGCCGGAGGTGTGGCAGGAGGAGGCCGTGGGACGCTGCGCTCGCCCAGGGTCTTGGCCAGGGGGACCTCGTCGTCGATTCCCAGAGAATTCACGCTCATTTTCATCTCCTGGTCGGCATCGTGTCCCTGTTTGCCTTTCTCGATCACGTAAACGACAGCCACGTTCCACTTCCCCTGTTTCCGGAACCAAACCGTCCCTGGATTGTCCCCCGGACCGACGAAGTCATAACCCTCGGCGTTCATCTGTCCCCGGTCCGGGTTCAGGACGTCCAGGATTCTTGGGAGGGTTCCCATCCGGGGGGGGGACTTCTGCAATGCAGTCCAGACGTCCGCCTCGAACTTCTTCTTGTCCTTCTCGCTGTCCCAGGCCAGGGAGACGTAAAGGAAAGGAGTCGCCGGGCCGGTCGGGGCCGCTCCTGGAGGTTGCGTTGGCGGCTGGCCGGGCGGATTGGCCGGCGGAGCTGCCTGTTTGCGGCTAAACTTGTGCAAAATGCCTGTCGGCTTGGCAGGCTTCTTGCCAATCCCCATCGGCGGGCGGAAGTAGATCGGTGCGAGCGGCTCGTCGTGAAAGCCAGGTCCCGAAGCGTCCTTGACCTTCCTGGTGGGCAGCTCGACCGGTTCATCGAGCAAGCGTTTCTCCTCGTCGAAGTATTTCAGCTTCGTGCGGGTCTGCCGCATCTTGTCTTCGTAGTCGGCCAGGCCGCACCCCAGCAGGCTCACCAGCACAAGACCGAGGAGGACACGAAGAATGGTCACGGGTCGCGGATTCATGGAAGCTCTCGTCCGGCACTTGCGAAATCAAACCAGCTTTCTACTTTGATTAGAAAGTTGGACCCCCTCTTGCCAGGGGAGGACCCCGGAAAGGAAGCAGTCATGGTCAAGTACAGTTTTCCCGGCAAGGTGGTCCTGGTCACCGGCGGCTCGCGCGGCCTGGGCGCCAGCATCCTCGAGGCCTTTGCCGCTGCCGGGGCCACCTGCCTCCTTAATTATTACCCCGACCCCGGCGGCGAGAACCTGCGCGACGCCCAGCAGACGGCGGATCGGCTCCGGCAGCACCAGGTGCCGGTTCACCTGCTGCCCGGCGACGTCAGCCGCTGCGACAGCGTCGAGGCCATGATGAAGCAGGTCATGGAGCTGGTCGGCGGCCTGGACATCCTGGTCAACAACGCCGGCATCATCCGGGACCGCTCGGTCAAGCGCATGACCCCCGACGACTGGTCCGCGGTGATCCAGACCAACCTGGACGGCGTTTTCTTCTGTTCCAAGTTCGGCGCCGAGGTCCTTCGCGACGGCGGGCGGATCGTCAACGTCGCCTCGATTTCGGGGGTCGTCGGCTTTCATGGCCAGGCCAACTACTCCGCTGCCAAGGCCGGGGTCATCGCCCTGACCAAGGTCCTCAGCAAGGAACTGGCGAAGCGCGGCATCACGGTCAACGCCGTGGCTCCCGGGGTGATCCAGACCCAGATGCTCTCCTCACTGAAACCCGAGGTGCTGGCTTCCTACGTCAATCAGATCCCCGTCGGCCGGCTGGGCAAGCCGGAAGACGTGGCCAACGCCGTCCTCTTCCTGGCCACGGAGGAGAGCGGGTACGTGACGGGACAGACGTTGCCAATCACCGGCGGGTGGTTCTGAACGGGGGCGAGCCGGGAGCGTCAGCTCCCGGATTCTTCCGGTTCGTCAGAGAATCCGGGAGCTGACGCTCCCGGCTCGCCTTGATGGAGAATCCGGGAGCTGACGCTCCCGGCTCGCCTTGTTTTGGATTCTTCCGGTTCGTCAGAGAATCCGGGAGCTGACGCTCCCGGTTCGCCTTGTTTTGCTCGATCACCTCGCTATCGTTCAAGTTTTTCCCGTCTCCGACCGACAGAGACAAGGGACACTTCGGTTTTGTTCCGCCCCGTGTCCGAGCCGAGGAGGGTGCCATGCAAACGGTCCTGGGTGGTTTGATGCTGCTGGTGCTGGGGCAAACGACGCCGACCCCGGCCCCAATCCCGATTTACCATGCGGTCGTGATGACGGAGGGGGCCGAGGTCCGTTGCCAGCATGGGATCAGTACGCACGTCTACGTCACCAACCACCTCAGCCGCAACGATACCGTGCAGGTGGTCAAGGAGATGGGCGACGGCTGGCTGGCGATCCTGCCGCCCCGCGGCTCCTTTAGCTGGATCAACAAGCGCGAGGTGATCAACCCGTTCCCCAATCAGCCGCACAACTGGGTGGTCAAGGCCGATCGGCAAACCAGGGTCCCGGTCTTTGTCGGCTCCGACTTGACCCCCGGCACGCGCGGCACCGTGGTCGGGACTCACGTTCCTCCCGGATACCAGACCCCGGTCGCGTTCAATCGCCTGGAGGTCAGCGACCAGGAAGGGACCTGGCTGCCCATCGACCCCCCCAGCGGCGAGGTGCGCTACGTCCAGGCCAGGGACGTCACCAAGACGGCCATGGCCATCGCGCCCGGCACACCCTACCCGCCGCCCATTCCCGGCAGCATGCCGAGCACCTACGTCTCCGCCTCGTCGCCGGTTGGTCCCTCCACCCCCCAGCCCACCAGCGACGCCGACCGGCTCATGATACAGGCGCAGCGTGCTGAGCAGGCGCGGAACGTCAACGAGGCCATCCAGCTGTACAGCCAGCTGGCCTCGATGAGTTCCGGCGTGACTCACGACCAGGCAATGGCGGGGCTGAACCGGGCCTACTGGCTGAAAGAATCGCAGCGCAACGCGATGGTGCCGATCATTCCCGCCCCCCCGCCGCGCGTTGTGCCCGCCGTCACCCTGGCGGTCCGCACCAACCCGCCGGCCGGCACCGAAGCGACCTCGTCGTTCACTCCGTACTCGGCCGGGTCTGGCGTGGGTCAATCGATCCGCCCCGCGTCGAGCAACGCGGCCCCCTGGCAGCCGGTCACGGCGGAGGGGTATCCCTCCAGTGGTCCGGGCCGGCTGCGGACTTCCGGCCGCATGGTGGATGGCAGGCGCTGCTACGTTCTCGAGTCCGACGAGGGCTACCCCCGACTCTATTGTGCGCCGAACGCCGGGGTCAATCTGGAGCCATACCTGAATCGGAACGTGGAGCTGTTTGGGCCGGCGATCTATCATGGGGAGCTGCGAGCCAACTACATGACAGTGGTGCGCATCCAGTTCTTGCCGTAAAATGGAAGCATGGCACTGCGAGGCTATCCGCTCCGGATCCTGCTGACCACCGCACTGACCAGCTTGCTTCTTCTGGCTCTTGGGGCGAGCGTGGCCTGGCTGCTCTACCAGGAGCAGTCGGCCAGGGCCCGCGAACAATCGGCCAAGACCCGAGAGCTGGAAGAAAACATCAGCAGCCAGAAAGCGGCGGACAAGCTGGACTCGACCCTTGTCAACCTGGTCCAACTGTACCAGGAGCAAGGAGACAATCAGGCTGCGCCCTCGGACGAGGTCGCCCGCCTGCACACCGAGGTCCAGAAGCAAATCGAGGAAATCCATCGTTATGCCGACAAGGCCCCCGAGCGCGTCCTGGCGGATGAGCTGGAGAACAGCTGGAAGGCGTACCTGAAGCGCTGGCAGGAAAGCGGCGGCAGCGCTTCATCCCGCCGGCTGAGGCAGTTTCTGGAACAAAACACGCTGGCCGCTTGCCGGCGATTGCGTGAGTTCAACGCCCAGCAAATCAACGTGCCCCGGCAAATCCGAGAGGAGCCGCTGCACTGGATGGCCTGGGGGCTGGCCACGGTGGGCGGCCTGGGCTCGCTGGCCGGTCTGCTTCTCGGCTACGGGTTGGCCCGGGGACTGAGCCGGACCATTCACCAGCTGCGCATCCAGGTGCGCGACGCCGCCGATCGGCTCAGCCAGGAGCTGCCGGCCGTCGTGCTGATGCCGAAGAACGGCGATGATCCGCTGACCCGGGACGCCGGCGAGCTGGTCCGGCAAGTCGAGCAGGTGGTCCGCAAGCTGCAGCAGCGGGAAAGGGAGGTTCGCCGGGCCGAGCGGCTGGCGGCGGTTGGGCAGCTGGCGGCGGGGGTGGCCCACGAGATCCGCAACCCGCTGACCTCGATCAAGATGCTGATCCAGGCCGGCCGGGAGGACCCGCAGACGGGCCTGTCCGAGGAGGACTTGCAGGTCATCGAGCGCGAGATCCGCCGGCTGGAGGGGAGCTTGCAGACCTTCCTCGACTTTGCCCGCCCGCCCCGGCTGGAACGCACCCGGATCAACCTGGTCCCCCTGGTCGAGCAGACCCTGAGCCTGGTCCGCGGCCGGGCGGAGAAACAGGGGGTGAGCCTCAAGCTGCTGCGGCCGGCCGGCCCCCTCGAGGTCGAGGCCGATGGCGAGCATCTGCAGCAGGTGCTGGTCAACCTGGTCCTCAACGCCCTTGATGCTCTGCCTCAAGGAGGTCAGATCACCGTGGAGCTGCGGAAACCTCCGGAAGGTCCGATGGAAGTGAGTGTCCGCGACAACGGTGCCGGAATTGCCCCCGAGGTGCTGCCGGTAATGTTCGAGCCGTTCACCAGCGGCAAGGAAACCGGCGTGGGCCTCGGCCTGGTCGTGTCGCGCCGCATTGTCGAGGACCACGGCGGCACCCTGGTGGGACGCAACCTGCCTGAAGGTGGCGCTGAGTTCCTGTTCACGCTGCCGGGCTGAAGAGACAACGCATGCCAAAGCTGCTGCTCGTCGATGATGAGCCTTCCATCCAGCACTCGTTCCGGCGGGCGCTGCGTGGTCCGGACTTCACCGTGCTGACCGCGGGGACAGCAAGTGAGGGGCTGGAGGTGCTGCAGCAGCAGCGGCCCGACGTGGTGGTTCTGGACGTTCACTTACCCGACGCCTCCGGCCTGGAAACCCTGCAGCGCATCCAGCAGATTGACGCCCGCATTCCGGTGATCCTGATCACCGGACACGGCACCACCGACCTGGCCATCGAGGCCATCAAGCGAGGAGCCTTTGATTATTTGCTCAAGCCGCTGGAGCTGATCCCGCTGCGGCAGCTGATCGACCGGGCATGCACGACCAGCCGGCTGATGAGCGTTCCCGCCGTCATGGCCGAGACGGAGCCGCTGCGCGACGTGGGCGATGCCCTGGTCGGCCATTGCTCCGGGATGCAGGAAGTCTACAAGGCCATCGGCCGGGTCGCCTCGCAGGACGTCACGGTCCTGATCCGCGGCGAGAGCGGCACCGGCAAGGAACTGGTCGCCCGCGCCATCTATCAGCATAGCCGCCGCAAGAACCTGCCGTTCCTGGCCATCAACTCCGGCGCCATCCCGGAATCGCTGCTGGAAAGTGAACTTTTCGGACACGAGAAAGGAGCCTTCACCGGAGCCGAGCGCAAGCGCATCGGCAAGTTTGAGCAGGTGGCCGGCGGGACGCTGTTCCTGGACGAGATCGGCGACATGACCGCCCTGACGCAGATCAAGCTGCTCCGCGTCTTGCAGGAAAAGCAGATCCAGCGGGTCGGCGGCAACGAGGTGATCCCGGTGGACGTGCGCCTGATCACGGCCACCAATTCCGATCTGGAAAAGCTGGTGGGCAGCGGCCGTTTCCGCTCGGACCTGTACTTTCGCCTCAACGTGTTCGCGATCACCTTGCCGGCCCTGCGCGACCGGGGCAGCGACCTGGACCTGCTGATCGATTACTATCTGAAACGGTACGGTCATGAACTGGGCAAAACGGTCCACCCCCTGCCCGAGTCAACCCGGGACATCCTGCGGCGCTATCCCTGGCCGGGCAACGTCCGCGAACTGCAGAGCATCCTCAAACAGGCCCTGCTGCAAATGCGCGGCCCGGTGCTGCTGCCGGAGTACCTTCCCACAAGCGTCACCCGGCCGGGAGCGTCCCCCGGGGGACTCAACTATCTCCCGTCGCTCACGGACTCAGCCGCCGGGCCGGAAAGCAAGGAACCGCCGCTGTGGGAACGGTTTATCGATCAGCGCATCGATGCGGGCAGTGAGGACCTCTATGCCGAGTGCCTGGCCCATCTGGAGCGCCAGCTGATCACCCGGGTGCTGCAGCGAACCAGCGGCAATCAGGTCCAGTCCGCGCGCATCCTGGGGATCACGCGCGGCAGCTTGCGGACCAAGATCCGGGCCCTGGGAATCACCATCGAACGCTCCATCTCCGCGGACGACGATCCGGGCGAGTGACAAGCAAACACGAGAGGGTGGGGTTAAAGCAAATCGTCGTGGGGAAGTCAAGACGTTTTTGGAGTCCGACTGTGCAGTTGCCGAGCCGCGCACGCAGCGCAGCGGAGTAAGCGGTTCGTCGGACGACCGCTTACTCCGCTGCGCTGCGTGCGCGGCTCGGCAGGCAGAGCTGCGTGCGCGGCTCGGACCAACCGGGCCACGGCCCCACCGGCTGCTCCGGCAGCTCCTCGATCCTGGTTTCCTGCCGATACAGCTGGAACCCCCGTGCCTGGTAGTGAGCCAGCGCGGTCGGATGATCCAGGGTGCAGGTGTGCAGCCAGACCCTGGAAGCGCCCCACGCCCAGGCCCGCTCCACAACCGCGGTAAGGAAATGGCTGCCCAGGCCCTGGCCGACGAACGCGGGCAGGAGCCCGAAATACGCTACCTCCACCTGCTGATCCGGCTGCATTTCCAGCTCGCAGTAGCCGGCCGGGACGCCGGCCACGGTCAGCAGCCACGTTTCCAGCTCCGGCCGGTCCAGGTAGGCAAGCCATCGCTGCCGGCTCCAGGGCAAACGGTCCAGCCAGTACCAGTCGCCGCCCACGGCCGTGTAGAAGAAGCGGTTCAGCTCCGGGATGGGCGGCCGGACCGGAACGAGAGCCAGACCGTCCCGGGCAAGCCGCCGGGGACGCAGCTGGTCCGGAGAGGTCATTTGCACGTAGGAGGTGGTGATTGGGACTTGCATGAAACGACAAGGCGAGCCGGGAGCCTCAGCTCCCGGATTCTCCGACGAATCGAAAGAATCCGGGAGCTGACGCTCCCGGCTCGCCGATGGAGGTCAGTGGTTGAGGATGAACTCGTTACTGTTAATCAGAGCCCAGAGCAGGTCCTGGAAGGGCGCCATGACGTCCTTCTCGGGAAGCAGCTGAGGGCGTCCGCCCGGGCCAATGCCAATCAGTTTCATGTCCGGCTTGAGGGTCAGCAGCTCTTTCACGGTCGGCTTGCGGTTGAGGGAGACCAGGAACAGGTCGGTGATGACGCCGTCCACGTTGCGATTGCGGGCAAAGGCGACGGCCACCGTCCCCTTGTCCTTGCGGGCCACGGCGGCGTTGATGTCCTCGCCGTTCATCATCAGCAGGGCCTGGACGATGGTGCCGTTGAAGTTGACCTCGTTGCCCTCGTCGTCACCGAAATTCTTCACCAGCCGGTCCAGCCAGCGGTCGCGGGCGTCCTGCTTGTCCTTGGTGCTGTCGTTGATCGCCGAGTTGGTGGCCACCAGCATCGACTCGAACAGCTGTTCGGGGCTCATCGACTTGAGCAGCATCCGGCTGAAGTGCCCTTCCAGCTCCGGCTTGTCGTTGGTGCTGTTGGCCACGCAGCTCAGGTTGTAGGCGTTGCTGAGCGTGATCCAGCGGATCAGCTTGTGCAGGTCAAAGCCGTAGTTGCGGAAGTTGCTCGACAGCTCCAGGAGCAGGTCGGGGTTGGTCGGCGCGTTCTGCTCGTTGAAATCGTCCATCGGGTAGACGATGCCGCGACCCAGGAACACGCCCCACATCCGGTTGGCGATGGCCTGGCTGAAGTTGTCGTGGTCGATCAGATAGCTGGCCAGCTCCTGGCGGCGCTGGTTGCCGTTGATCCCGATCGGCAGCCGTTTGCCCTCCTTTTCCTCGCCGACGGGCAGGAACTCGGCCTTGGCAAACTGGATCACGCCGTTGCGCTTCTCGTAGGGCGACCGGGGCTTCTGATTGACCGCGGGGTTGTCGCTCAACTCCAGCGGGATCTGGGTGTTCTGCCGCCCCATGGGCATCATGGCGGGGCTCCGGTTCACCTGGCGGAGGAAGGCGTTGATGCCCCAGAAGTGGTGCTGCTTGATGCTCGGCGAGAAGGGGTGATCGTGACACTGGGCGCACTGCACCTGGATGCCCAGGAACAGCCGGGTCAGCCGGGACGTGACCGGCACCATGTCAAACTGACCGTCCTCGTTCCGGTTGACAGCGGGGACCGGTTCGCCGACGTGGGCCAGGAGGAAGTTGGCCGCCCCCTTGCCCTCCTCATTGTTCTTGCCCGTCGCGGTCAGCAGGCCGCGCACGATCCTGTCATAGGATCGGTTCTGGGCGAACTCTTCCTTGAGCCAATCGACCATCTCGGCGTGGTAGCGGCCCCGGCCAAACGGACCGGCCCGGGTCAGCAACCAGTTGGACCAGACGTCCGCCCAGTGGCTGGCATACTCCGGCTTGCTCAGCAGCCGATCGACGAGCAGCGACCGGCGCGTATCGACCGGGTCGCGCAGATACTCGTTGATCTCGGCCGGGGTGGCGATCCGGCCAATGATGTCCAGCGAGGCCCGGCGGATGAATTCGTAATCGTCGGCCCAGCGCGACTGGACGATGTTGTTGTCCTTCCAGGCCTTGTTGAGGATGGTGTTGATGGACTTGACCATGGGGTCCACGGTCTTGTCCTTGGACACGATGGTCAGCTTCAGGGGGGGCGGAGGAGTTGGCTTGACAGGCCCCTTCTCCTTGGGATCGGCCTTGCCCTTGGGATTGCCCTTGGGGTTCTGGGCCGTGCTGGAAGTCGCGCCCACGATCAGGGCGCTCGAGCAGCAGTCCGCCCACGATCAGGGAAACGGTTCGCCCTCGCTGCCTGCCGCTGTGGCTTGGCTGTGCCATCGTCGATCTCCCAGAAAATTGTTCACGCCCAGGAGAACTCCAGGGGGTAACGTCTTTTATCCTAGCGGGTGGTGCGAAAGAGTGTCAAACACATTCTTCCGGACCGGGTGAGTCCAAGGTTGGGACGACGGAGAACCGGAAAAAGTTCCCAAAGATGGGCGGGGACGTAACAATAGTAGTCATCACGCTCCGCGTGATGGCTACCTGGAGGACCCAATGCGCTTGCTGCTGACCAATGATGACGGCATCACCGCCCCCGGTCTGGAAGCCCTGGTCGAGGCGGCCCGGGAGTTCGGCGACGTGACCATCCTCGCTCCCGACCGCACCCATTCGGGCTGTGGCCATCAGGTCACGACGCATGGGCCGATCCAGCTCTGCCGGCTGGCCGAGGACCGGCTGGCGATCAGCGGCACCCCGGCGGATTGCGTCCGGCTGGCACTGCACGGCCTGGCTCCCGACTTCGACTGGGTGCTGTCCGGCATCAACGCGGGCGGCAACCTGGGAGCCGACGTGTTTCACTCCGGCACTGTGGCCGCGGTCCGCGAGGCGGCCATGCGCGGCCGGCCCGGGATCGCCTTTTCGCACTACCTCAAACGGGAGCTGCCCGTGGACTGGACCCAGGCCGGCCGCTGGGCCCGCAAGGTGCTGGCGGCACTGCTGTCCCGACCGATCGCGCCGGGCAACTACTGGAACGTCAATTTCCCTCATCTACCGGCTAGCGCTGACGAACCACCGCTTACCTTTTGCACCCTGGAGCCCACCCCTTTGCCCCTCGGCTATCGCCAGGAAGGGGACTTCCTTCACTACAGCGGCAACTATCACCTCCGCGGCCGTGAAGCGGGAAGCGACGTGGACGTCTGTTTCGGAGGCCAGATCGCGGTTTGCCGGCTGGTCTGGGGATGTTAATGCCGAGCCGCGCACGCAGCGCAGCGGAGTAAGCGGTCGTCTCGACGAACCGCTTACTCCGCCGCGCTGCGTGCGCGGCTCGGCGGGGCGGGGCACCGTCCGAGACGGAGGTTTGTTCCGAAAAGATCAAGTTTGCCGGTTGTGCAGCCGATAGCAACAGAGGGAGCGAGAATCCAGCCACGGACCTCGTTCCAGGTGCAGTGGGGGGAGGCGGTCATGAAAAGGTGGATGAGCTTGGCTCTGGTGGGCTGGCTGGGGTGGGCAGCGCTCTTGCCGGCGCAGCCGACACCGCCCTTCTATCCGCCCGGCCCCTACGGCACTCCCGGACTGCCCGAACCGACCCCGACCGCGCCTTCCTCCGTGAACAGCAAGGTCCCGCCGATGATCCCTGGTCCCGTGACCGGCCAGATTGCCCCGCCCGGCCCGCCGGACAGCCTCAGCCTGTCCGCCTCGGTCCCCAACGCCAACATGTGCGAGAACCCCTTGACGGATTGCGGGCTGTTCATTCATCTGGGCGCCCTGGCCCTGGCCCGTTCGCCCCTGGGCAGCACCGGCGTCGCCTTTCAGGATTTCAACGGGTCCGACTTCACCAATCCGCTGAGCCTGCCTCCCATGGCGGGCAACGCCGTCCTGGGCTTCAACTCGATCAGCCAGCCCTACCACCTCGGCATGCAGGGCACCATCGGCTATTTCTGGAACGGCCAGAGCATCGAGGCCCGCTTCCTGGGCATCTTCCAGAGCAACAGCAGCCGGACTGCCCAGCAACCCAGCGGCCTTTTCAGTTTCTTCTACAATCCCCCTGTTGCTTTCACCGGCGACAACGGCCTGTGGCTGGAAGCGGATTCGATGACGCTTTCCTACTCCTGGTCGCTCTTCAGCAGTGAACTCAACTACCGCTATGCCAGCGAGGCCGTCTCGGAATGCGAGATCATCCTGGGAATGCGCTGGACCAGTTTCCGGGAACGGCTGGCCATGACCACGGTTGATGATCAGGGGGTGTCAACCAGCACGGCCACGTACGCCGTCAACACCATCAACAACCTGATCGCGCCGCAGTTCGGTTTTGAGTGGTGTCACCATTTCAAGCTGATTAACCTGGGTATCACCGCCAAGGCGGCACCCGGCGTCAACTTCGCCTCGGTCACGCACAGCCTGGTCCGGGGCGATGCCGTTCAAGGTTTCAACAACCAGCGCAGTAACATGGAATGGGGTGCCGGCGTTTATGACCTGAGTGCCTGGGCGGAGTTCGACATCCTGGAACGCATGCACCTCCACGTGGGCTACGTGGCGCTCTGGTTGAACGGAGTGAGTACGGCCGCCCAGCAATGGGATTTCAACCTCAGCAATCCCGCGGGCCTCACCAACAGCTTCAACACGGTGTTCCTGCACGGTCCCATGGTCGAGTTTCAGTTCTGCTGGTGAGCGGCGAGCCGAGCGCCTCTTGTTTGGGAGCGGCGGGCGTCTTATGCTGTCTCGCAGGACGTTCGCCCGGCCAACCCAAGCGGAGAGCCCCCATGCCTCAGACTGCCGTCCAGCCTGCTCTTGCCAGTCGCTATGCCGACGCCTTTCCCCTGTCGCGCAAGCTCCACAACCAGGCCCGAGAGGTTTTCCCGGGCGGGGTGACGCACGACCTGCGTTACCTGGAGCCGTTCCCGATCTACGTCGAACGGGCCCAGGGCGCACGCAAATGGGACGTTGATGGCCATGAACTGATCGATTACTGGGCCGGCCACGGTGCCCTGCTCCTGGGGCACAGCCATCCGGCGATCGTGGCCGCGGTCCAGCGGCAGATGGCCCGGGCCACGCACCCCGGCGGCTGTCACGAGTCGGAGATCACCTGGGGCCAGTGGGTGCAGCGGCTGGTGCCCTCCGCCGAGCGAGTCCGCTTCACCTCCTCGGGCACCGAGGCGACGCTGATGGCCCTCCGCCTGGTCCGCATGTTCACGGGCCGGCCACGCGTCCTCAAGTTCGCCGGGCATTTCCACGGCTGGCACGACTTCCTCGTCCCCGGCGCGGACGCCCCCTTCGACGGCACCACCCCGCCCGGCATCCCCGCCGAGGTCGCTCGCGATACCGTGATCGTCCCGCCCAACGACCTGGACGCCGTGGCCCGGGCCCTGCGCGACGATCCCACCATCGGCTGCGTCATCCTGGAACCCACCGGCGGCAAAGGGGGGACGGTGCCGATCCGCGGCCCGTTCCTGCACGGGCTGCGGGAGCTGACCCGGCAGCAGGAGCGCTTGCTGATCTTCGACGAGGTCATCACCGGCTTCCGCGTTTCCCCGGGCGGGGCCCAGGCCCATTACAAGGTGACCCCGGACCTGACCACGCTGGCCAAGGTCCTCGCGGGAGGCTTGCCCGGAGGCTGCCTGGCCGGACGGGCCGACATCCTCGCCGGGCTGGAGTTCCGGCCCGGCAAGCCGAAGATGAAGCATCCCGGCACCTTCAACGCCAACCCCCTCTCGGCCGCGGCCGGCATTGCCGCCCTGGAACTGGTGGCCGGCGGCGAGCCCTGCCGCCACGCCAACCGCATCGGCCAGCTGCTGCGGCAGCAGCTCAACGAGATGTTCGCCCGCCGCGGACTGGACTGGATCGCCTACGGGGAGTTCTCCGGTTTCCGCCTGCTTCACGGCTACAAGGGACCACGCCCCGACAGGGACGACTTCATCCCTTACGGCGGGGCCTTCGACAAGCTGGAGGTTTCCCGACCCGCCCGGCTGACGCACTCCTTCCGTCTGGGGATGCTCCTGAACGGCGTCGATCTGTCCGGGCTGGGCGGCATGACCACGGCGGCCCACGCCGAGGCCGACGTCGAGGCAACCGTGCAGGCGGTGTCGAACACCATTGATCTGCTGAAAGAGGAAGGAATCGCGTGAAAGCACTCCCAGGGCGATGCCCTGGGCTATTGTGTTGCGCCCCTTCGGGGCGAAAGCCAACCGCCCCGAAGGGGCGCAACACAATAGCCCAGGGCATCGCCCTGGGTTGGTTCAGTGCCCGCCGCTGCCCACCACCAGCCCAAAGACCATCGCTGCCCCGGCCAGAAAGAGCGCATTGAGCAGGACGATGCGCATGACCCACTGGGCCCTGCCTGGGGTAACCTGGACGCCGAGCCACGGCGCCGCCAGCAAGCTCCCGAAGGAACCGATGGCACACGTCACGCCGTAAACTGTGCCGCGGTCCTGCTTGAACTCGCGGAAGAGGACGCTGATCAGGGTCGGGAGGATGGGCCCGAGCAGGAACCCCGCCAGGATCAGACCATTCCGCGCCTGGCTCTTGCCGCCCGTCCCGGCCAGGTTGCCCAGGACCACGCCGGCCAGCACCGCCGGCACCACGATCAGGAAGGGGTCCCAGTACGCCTTCGGTTGCCAGACCGCGATCAGCAGCCGGGACAGCAGGAACGCGGCCCAGAACCCCGAGAGCAGGAACGTGGCCCGCCGTTCGCTGTAGCCGGCCTGGGTCAGGAACGTCGGGGACCAGACCCCCAGGGCCCCTTCCAGCGGCGCATAGAACAGGAACACCAGCCCCGCCAGCACCACCGGCCAGATCTGGAAATCCTCCCACAGGCTCTCGGTCTGATTTTGCATGGCTGCCGTCTCGCGGCCCACCTGCTCGCCAAAAGCCGGCATCATGCACAGAAACGCCGGCACGAGTGAAACCAGCGACAGCACCAGGACCGTGCGCCGGTAGTGCAGCGCCCCCAGGAGCAGGTCCGCGAACAGCGGGGTGAGCAGCGCCCCCAGCGCGATGAACACGAAGCCAAGGTTCAGCCCGGCCGCGGCGTCGGCATGCTCAAAGAAGGCCTGCGGCATCAGCACCACCGTCGCCGTGCTCAGACCAGCCAGGCCCAGCCCCGCGAACAGCATGGCCACAACGGCCAGCCGATAGCTGGGTCTGACGCTCATGCAGCAGAGGGCTGCCGCCGTGGCCAGCGCTCCCAGGATCAGCACTACCCGCACCCCCAGCCGATCGAGCAGCAGGCCGGTCAGCAGCAGCATCGGGATCAGGACCAGGTTGAAGACGGACAGCAGCCCCCCAATCCGACCAGCGCCGGCCGACTGCTGCCGGGCCAGGGTCAGCCGGACCGTGCCCAGCAGGGCCAGGACCATGCCGACCACCAGGGCACCGCTGATCGTGACCGCCGTCACCGCCTGCATACCGGACATGGGTTCTCCGATCCGGGCGAGCCGGGAACGTTCGCTCCCGGGGAAGGCCCTCCATCAAGTAAATCGCTGCCGGCGGCACCGGATTTGAACTCCAGAACAGCCGGCATTACTGAAGAGGCGGGAGGCCGCGAACCGGTTCGCGAACGTCGTGCCGGGCAGCCGTGTCCGTCAGAGGAACCGGCGTTTCGCATGGTGCGATTGTAGCGGAAATTCGCCTTGCACGGCTTTTGTGGCCTCCCTATACTTACTCTTTCCACACGCCGGCGCTGCTAGCGTAGCTCAATGGTAGAGCTCCTGATTTGTAATCAGGGGGTTGCGGGTTCGAGTCCCTCCGCTAGCTCCTGGGGACGGATGGATCTGGCGGTTTCCCCATTGCCATTAAAGGAGATCTTTCGCTAAATTCCTGAATCGCCTCAGAGGCGGAGCAGCTCAACAGATGGGCAGGTGGCCGAGCGGTCAATGGCATCAGACTGTAAATCTGACGGACGAAGTCCTACGGGGGTTCAAATCCCTCCCTGCCCACTGACCTTCCCCTTCCCTACAATAGCGGAAGGGTTTGCGGGTGTAGCTCAATGGTAGAGCCCCTGCCTTCCAAGCAGGTCACGAGGGTTCGATTCCCTTCACCCGCTCTGATAGGATTTGGACATTACGGCACCTGGGCAAGATCGACTAAAAAGATCGCTGCTGTAGCTCAATGGTAGAGCACCTCATTGGTAATGAGGAGGTTTCTGGGTTCAAGTCCCAGCAGCAGCTCTCGTAGTTTTTGGAACGTCGTAAAGGACAGGAACATCCAGCAACCTGGATTGCAAGCCACGAACACGCGGAGGAAAGATGGCTAAGGAAGTCTTTCAGCGGACCAAACCGCACGTCAACGTCGGCACCATCGGCCACATCGACCACGGCAAGACCACCTTGACGGCCGCCCTGGTCATGCGCGGTGCGGTCAGGAACAAGATCACCACCTTCAAGGGCAAGCAGATCAACGACCCGGCGGCGGACGTCTACAAGCAGATCGCCAAGGGCGGCACCGAACGCGATGATCTCAAGACCGTGACCATCGCCGTGGCCCACGTCGAGTACGAGACTCCCAACCGGCACTACGCCCACATCGACTGCCCCGGCCACGCCGACTACATCAAGAACATGATCACCGGGGCCGCCCAGATGGACGGCGCCATCCTGGTCGTGGCCGCCAACGACGGCCCGATGCCGCAGACCCGCGAACACATCCTGCTGGCCCGGCAGGTGGGCGTGCCGAGGATCGTGGTGTTCCTCAACAAGGTGGACACCGTCGATGACCCCGAGCTGCTCGAGCTGGTCGAGATGGAGCTGCGGGAACTGCTGAGCAAGTACGAGTTCCCCGGCGACGAGATCCCGATCATTCGCGGCAGCGCGCTGCCGGCCATGCAGTGCGGCGGCAAGGACGAGGCTGCCTGCAAGTGTATCGACGACCTGATGAACGCGCTGGACACCTACATCCCCAACCCGACCCGCGAAGAGGACAAGCCGTTCCTGATGAGCATTGAGGACGTCTTCTCGATCAAGGGTCGTGGCACCGTGGCCACCGGCCGGATCGAGCGCGGGGCCGTCAAGGTCGGCGACGACGTCGAGATCGTCGGTCTGATGAAGCAGTCGCGCAAGACGGTTGTGACCGGCGTGGAAATGTTCCAGAAGACGCTGGAACGGGGCATCGCCGGCGACAACGTGGGCGTGCTGCTCCGCGGCATTGAGCGCACCGACATCGAGCGCGGCCAGGTACTCGCCAAGCCCGGCTCGATCACCCCGCACACCGAGTTCGAGGCCGAGGTCTACGTGCTGAGCAAGGAGGAAGGCGGCCGGCACACGCCGTTCTTCACCGGGTATCGGCCGCAGTTTTACTTCCGCACCACGGACGTCACCGGCAGCATCGCCTTGCCGCAGGGCGTGGAAATGTGCATGCCGGGCGACAACATCAAGATGACCGTGAAGCTGCTCGAGGACATGCCGATCGCCATGGAAGAGAAGCTGCGTTTTGCCATCCGCGAGGGCGGCAAGACTGTCGGCTCCGGCGTGGTCACGAAGGTCGTCAAGTAACTGACACTGCCTTCCCCCGCGTAGGTCAGGCTTTCTAGCCTGACACTCCTTCGTCAGGCTAGAAAGCCTGACCTACGCGGGGAGAGGGGAGGAAGAACGAGGCAACCATGCGAGAATACGTCTGGATGGAGTGCAGCGTGTGCGGCGCGCGCAACTACCGCACCAACAAGGAGACGCGCGGGGCCAACCGGCTGGAGCTGAAGAAGTTCTGCCGGAAGGAAAAGAAGCACACGCCGCACAAGGAATCGCGCAAGAAGTAAAGAGCAGGGCGAGTTTGCCGGCGGTTGCTGTCCCGTTGCTGACGTGGCCCGGGCCGCACTGCCGGAGCTGGCTCGCCGGGACAGGGGTGTAGCTCAATTGGCAGAGCAGCGGTCTCCAAAACCGCAGGTTGAGCGTTCGACTCGCTCCGCCCCTGCTAAGCGAACGAGGCAAAGTACCGCCCAGGGCCAACCTCAAGCCAGGAGGGCGGGGTCGGCGGTGCTCCGGAGGAGAGTTCCGGCGCGGGCAGCCGACGATCCACTCCGCTGTTTTCTTTTCAGACAGGAACTGCCATGGCCGTGGCCGTCAAGAATGCTACCGAGGCGCGTCCGACCGCCAATCCCTTCGACCGCATCCAAGTCGCGGCCCTGGGTGGACTGGTCTACACCGTGGGTAGCCTGCTGATCGTCTTCATGGCGATCCCCAAGTTGTGGGCAGCCTTCTGGAGCGACCTGCTCCATTTCAACGCCGGCACCTTTGCCTCCTACACCCTCCAGGGCATCCTGATGCTGGCGGGAGCGGTGGGCCTGATCTTTGTTGGAGGCAAGCTGCTCGGGCCGAAGGCGCAACCGGGCGTCAAGGCCGGGATCTTTACCTCCTTTGTCAGCCTGCTCCTGATCCTCTTTCTGACGCGCTGGTACAGCATGGGGGCGGAGTATTTCGCCTTCAGCCCGGAGGCGGCCCCGGTCTGGGGCGGCAAAGCGATCCAGGGACTGGGCGATTTCTTCTCCTTCCTGTTCGTCACCGTGCTGTTCCTGCCCTCCATCCTGGGCGGCTGGAACGGAGCGATGGTGATGACCATCGTGGTCGGCGTGGTCCTGCTGGGCGTGTTCCTGCGGCTGTTCTTCAGCCAGCGGGCGGACCGGTTCCTGGTCGCCTTCGAGGCGCAGAACTGGTTCAGCACCACGACACTGAAGAAGAACCAGGGCGTCAAGGTCCGCCGGGGAACAATCCTGGGCATCCTGCTGCTGTTCGGCTCGGGCGTCTGGACAATGATCAGCCACAACACCCTGGCCGGCTCTTCGGACTGGAACCTGAACATTCCCTTCACGGGCAAGACCAGCTTCCGCATCGATGAACTCAGCACCCAGAGGATTGGGAGCGTCCGGGAGGCGAGAATGGCTCAGGAGGAGCCCAAGGAGCAGCGAGGGTGTGCGGAGCTTGCTGTTCGAAGACGGAGGAGTCGAGGCCAGCAGCAAGGAGGCGAGCTTGCCCGGTCGCTGAAAACGCTGGAGGCCCGGCTGAAGGCAGTCCCGGAGAAGGACAGGAAGTATCCTGCCAAAACTGGACGTCAAGCAAGGTCTGGCAGGACCTGGAAGACGAGGGCTTCTACCTCAAGGGCGCCAACGATGCGCTGGAGCTGGTGGCCGAACTCAAGCCGGCCCTGCTGGACCTGAAGGACGCCCATCCGGACGCGGAGTGGGTCAAGGAGCTGAGTTCGGCGTCGGATGCGGTCACGGAACAAGCCAAGGAGACCAGGACCGCCGCCAGCCAACCGCTGACGGTGAACCGCTTCGATTTCAAGACGATCAATCACGAACTCGATCCCAGCACGCACGTGATGCTGGTGGACATCACCGGGCTGGACAAGGATTTCGCCATTCCGGTGGTCGTCACCAAGGCAAAAGCCGCGGAGATTCAGAAGCAGCGCAAGGAGGAAGGGAAACCGGAGCTGACCGAGAAGGCGCCGCAGCAGATCACCGGGACGGATGCGTTCAGGCACGTGACCTTGTTACCGGCGGTGAAGTATTCGCTGCCGCTGCTGCTGCTCGGTTTGACGATCTGGTTTGCCTGGCGGGTTGTGAACCTGCCGGTGTTTGCCGACTTCCTGATCGCCACCGAAGGCGAGCTGAACAAGGTGTCGTGGACCACCCGCCGCCGGCTGTACCAGGATACCATTGTGGTGCTGGTCACGGTCGTGCTGCTGTCGTTCTATTTGTTTGCGATGGACCAGGTCTGGGGCCGTCTGCTCAGCTGGAAACCCATCGGCGTGATTGTGTTCGGCCAGGATACGAACCAGCGAAACAAGGGTACGGAAAAGCCGTGGTGAGTCGCCCGAACTCGAGTGCAACAGGAGGGAGGCCCTCCCATGCCAGACGAAGTGCATACCCTGGACGCTGCTGCCCCGACGATAGTGGAAGCACCTCCAGCTGAAAGTCATCCCTCGGCGGCACCGCCCGAGGAAACCCATCCGGAGGTTCCCTCCACCCCGCCGGAGCAAGCCCGGGAGCCGGAACCGACTCCCGAGGTTCCCGCGGAGCAGCCAGCAACGGCGGCGGTTCAGGTGGAGACGCCTGTGCCTGAACCTGCCGAACCCGCGGAACCGGCTGCTCCCGAAGCGGCCGCCGCGCCGGCTGAAGAGGAGCCGGCCGCTGCCGCTGCCGAGGAGCCGGCCGCTGCCGAACCGGCGCCCCCGCCGCCGGAGAACAAGAAGAAGTGGTACGTGGTCAAGGTGCAGAGCGGCCGGGAAGATTCGATCAAGGAGGCGATCGAGCGCCGGGTCAAGATCGAGGGTCTGGAGGAGTGTTTCGGCCAGATCATCATCCCGGTGGAAGTGGTCACCGAGATGCGGAACGGCCGGCGGGTCAAGAAGGAACACAAGCTCTATCCTGGCTACCTGATGGTCGAGGTGGAGTACAACAACAACATCCTCTACCTGTTCCGCGAGACGTCAGGCGTGGGCGATTTCGTCGGCCACACTGTCAAGCCCAACGGGGAGCAACGGCCGCCGACGCCGATGACCGACCGCGAAGTGGAGCGGATGCTTCACAAGGTTAATACCAAGACGGAAGAGCATACCCCAACGCGGACGACGGTCACGGCGCCGAAGTTCGATCGCGGGGATCGGCTGCGCGTGACCGAGGGAACCTTCGCCACGATGGAAGGCGAGGTCCTGGAAATCAACCAGGAAAAGGGACAGGTCAAGCTGCAACTGACGATCTTCGGCCGGCCTGTCATGGTGGAACTGGAATACTGGCAAGTGGAGAAAGTGTAAGCGATTCGACCCTGTAGCGAACGCCCTCTGTGGCGTTCCGCAAGCCCTCCGTGGCGTTCCGGTGCCAAGCGGAACGCCACGGAGGGCGTTCCCTACAAGAACAGAGCCGCACGCATCACGAATGTGTGCGGCTCTGAAAATTATTGGCGGAGGGGATTGCCGATTCCGGATCGGCCTGCTAAAAAGTCTAATCTCAACCGCAGCAAGACGAAGTTGCGAGGCAGGAAGGAAAAGTCATGGCTCGTGAGGTCAAGGCGCTGATCAAGCTGCAATGTCCGGGAGGGCAGGCCACGCCCGCTCCGCCCGTCGGCCCCGCTCTCGGTCAGCACGGCGTCAACATTGGGCAGTTCGTGCAGCAGTTCAACGATCGCACCAAGGACAAGCGCGGTCTGATGCTGCCGGTGGTGATCACGGTCTATTCCGACCGGACGTTCGAGTTCGCCATCAAGAGCCCGCCGGCGGCGATCTTGCTCAAGCGTGCCGCCGGGATCCCGATTGAGAAGAAGAAGGGCGGCGACCTGATCCCCGCCGAGGAAAAGACCAAGCAGAGCGGCAAGTACAAGGGCTTCAAGGTGACCAAGTCCCAGGTGATGGACATTGCCAAGGAGAAGATCCAGGACCTCAACGCCGGCGACATGGAAGCGGCGGCCCGGATCGTGGAGGGCACGGCCCGCAGCCTGGGCATCACCGTCGAAGGATAAACCAAGCTCACAGGTGACTCGGGACCGCAGCTCGGCTCGGCGAGTTGGGCTGCGATCCCGGCTCCGTTTTGATGGGATTCGAGCGAGAGAACATCATGGCCAAGAAGCAAGCCAACCCGGCCGAGGCAGCGGAGAAGCCGGCGGGAACCGACGGGGCAGAGGCCGCCAAGGCGAAGCCTGCCAAGGAAAAGCCCGAAGCAGCTGAGAAGCCCGCAGCTGAGAAGCCCACGACCGAAAAGCCGGCCGGCGAGAAGAAACCGAAGGAGCCCCGCAAGAAGGAAGACAAGGCCAAGCCCGATGCGGGCGCGGCCGGAGCCACTCCGGCACCGGCCGCAGCTCCGGCTGCGCCTGCTCCCGCGGCGGCCACTCCGGGACCGGCGCCGGGTGCGAAGAAGAAGGGCCGGCAGCCCGGCATTCCGCCGCGGCGCGGCAAGAAGCTGCGCAACCAGCTGAAGAACCTGTATCAGAAGGTGGAGAAGGAATCGCCGGCGCCGCTGAAGAAGGCAATCAGCCTGATCAAGCAGGTGAAGCGCGTCAAGTTCGACGAGACCGTTGTGATCCACATGTCGCTGGGGATCGATCCGACCCAGAGCGACCAGATGATCCGCGGCACCGTGGCCCTGCCGAACGGCGTGGGCAAGTCAGAGCGCGTGCTGGTCTTCTGCCAGGGTGACGACGTGGCCAAGGCCAAGGCCGCGGGGGCGGACTATGCCGGCAGCGACGAACTGATCAAGAAGATCCAGGGCGAGGGCTGGCTGGAGTTCGATCGAGTGCTGGCCACGCAGTCCATGATGGGCCAGGTCAGCCGGCTGGGCAAGGTGCTCGGCCCGCGCGGCCTGATGCCGACGCCCAAGGCCGGCACGGTCATCACGGTCGGTCAGGACCTGGCCACGGTGGTGAAGGAATTCAAGGCCGGCAAGGTCGAGTACCGCTCCGACAAGGGCGGCAACGTCCACGCCCGCGTGGGCAAGATGAGCTTTGACGACGAGAAACTGGCCCAGAACATCACCACCTTTGTCGAGCAGATCCGCGCGGTCAAGCCGTCGGGGGTGAAGGGTCACTACATCCGCTCCATCACTCTGCAAGGCACCATGACGCCGGGCGTCCAGGTGACCATGTAAGCATTCGGGGCCTGACCCCTCCCACCGCAGGACGGGCTTCCCAGCAGCGAGGTGTCCAGCCGGCCTGGGAAGGCCGGCCTCCACATGAAAGAGACGCCATGAGCAAGTTCATCAAGCAGATGGAAATGGCCAGCCTGAAGAACACCTTCAAGGACGTTCGCGACCTGGCCTTCTTGAGTGTCAAGGGGTTGGCGGTCCAGGGAGGGGAGGCCGCCCTGCGCTCCACCCTGCGCAAGAAGAAGATCCGGCTGAAGGTGGTCAAGAACAGCCTGGCCCGGCGGGTCTTCAGCGAACTGGGCCTGGGCATCGGTCCAGAGTCGAAGTACTGGGAAGGGCCGACGATGCTGGCCTGGGGCCCCAGCAGCGTTTCCGAACTGTGCCAGGAGATCGACAAGGAGCTGAAGGTCCCCAAGACCGCCAAGCTGTTCGCCGAGAAGATCACCAGGAAGGGCGCGGTCGCGGATGGTCAGGAAGTGAGCTGGGACACGGCCTCGAAGATGCCGACCCGGACCCAGGCCATCGGCGAGATCATCGGCATGATCCTGGGCGCGGGAGCCTCGATTGCCGGCTGCCTGGTCGGGCCCGGCAACCAGATTGCCGCCCAGGTACAGCAGGTCAGCGAGAAGACAGGCGAGGGCGAAAAGGCAGGCGAACCCGCGGCCGCTCCCGCCGAGGGTGGGACCGCTTGATCGGAAGAGGAATCAACAACAGGCTATTACGCGATTGCTGCTCTGCTTCAAGCAGCTCTGACCTTGCGAGAAAGGATAAACAATGGCTGACACTCCCGGCCCAATCATGGAATTGGGCGACAAGATTGCGAACCTCAAACTCACCGAGGCCGTCCTCCTGAAGAACTACCTGAAGGAGAAATACGGTCTGGAGCCTGCCTCCGGCGGCGCCGTCATCATGGCCCCGCAAGGTGGCGGTGGCGGCGAAGCGCCGAAGCCCGAGGTCAAGACCGAGTTCACGGTCCAGCTCGACGGCCTGGCCGACCCCGCCAAGAAGATCACCGTCATCAAGGTGGTCCGCGAGATCACCGGTCTGGGTCTGAAGGAAGCCAAGGACCTGGTCGAGGGCGCTCCCAAGCCCGTCAAGGAGAACATCTCCAAGGACGAGGCCGAGGCGCTCAAGAAGAAACTGGAAGACAACGGCGCCAAGGTGTCGCTGAAGTAACGGCGCGCTGTCCCCCGACCCCCTGCAGGGAACGCCCTCCGTGGCGTTCCGGTCCGATGCGGAACGCCACGGAGGGCGTTCCCTGCAGGGGGTCGGGGGGACCGACCCACAATTTTCGATTTTCCATTTGTTTTTTTCGCGCCTTTGGTATAGAATGTGTTACTTGCGATCGCTTGAAGGAGAAGAGGCGCGGCAACGGCTGACCAGGGTGACTCGGATGTTCCCTGATTGGACCGGCGAGCAGTTCCGTTGTCCTGACGGTGGAATGCAGCGTGCCACAATTCAATGCTTATCGCCCCCAGGCGTTCAAGTGCCAGGCCGAGCGCCTGGTTCCTCTTGCGCGCCCCCCAGAACAACCGCGTTCCGTTGTGTTCTGGCATGACCCCGGACCAAAAGATCCAGGGCGGTTCGCTTGCGGAACAGCGACTCCCGGCCCCAAACCATTCCTCTTGTTTGAATCCTCAATGAATTCTCGGACTTGCACGGATACCTGGTAACCGCCGCCGCAATCCCTTGCGGGCGCTGCCAGCACGTGGTTCCGTTCGAGTCCGTGGCGCTTTTTTGGGAGGAGCACGACTATGCCCGTCCCGGCTGTTCGCACCATTATCCCGGACCAGGAGCGCAACTTCGGCCGCTACACCGACAACAGTTTGCGCGTGCCGCCCCTGACCGACATTCAAACCAAATCCTACGACCGGTTCCTGCAGCTGGACGTCCCGCCCGAGCAGCGGACCGCGACGGGCCTGGAAGGAGTCCTTCGGGAAATCTTTCCGATCGAGAGCTATAACGACAAGAACCTGTCGCTGCAATACGTCCGCTACGAGCTGGGCAAGCCCCGCTATGGTCCCGACGAGTGCCGGCAACTGCGGCTCACCTACGGCCGGCCGTTCAAGGTGCTGCTGCGGCTGAACAAGGCCCAGCCGGTCGAGGAAGAGGTCTACCTCGGTGACATGCCCATCATGATTGGCGGCGGCGAGTTCATCATCAACGGTGCCGAGCGCGTGGTGGTCAGCCAGCTGCACCGTTCCCCGGGCGTCGATTTCGAGTATGACACCGAGGCCAACGAGCGCCGGCTGCACCGCTGCCGGATCATCCCGGAGCGCGGCAGCTGGATCGAGATCAACGTCACCAAGAAGGAGACGCTGGGCGTCCGCATCGATCAGTCCGGCAAGTTCTCGGCGATGACCCTGCTGCGGGCCCTGGACCCGGCCTATTCGACCACCGGCGACATCATCCGTGCCTTCCACCTGTCGGAGATCGAGACGGTGCCGGCCACCGAGGCCAACCGCGACAAGCTGGTGGGCAACCAGGAGAAGTCGATCAAGCCGATGATCGCGGTCGATGACGTGATCGACCCCAACACCGGCGAGATCTACCTGGACAACGGCAAGTACTTCACGGCCGAGGTCTTCGACAAGGTGCTGGCCTGCGGCCTCACCGAGGTCGCCGCTCTGAACGATCCCAAGGAGAAGATCGTCCTGGCGTCGGTGGCGGAAGATCCGACCCAGAGCCACGAGGACGCCCTGCTCAAGATCTACCAGCGGCTCCGGCCGGGCAACCCGCCCCAACTGGAGAAGGCCAAGGAGCTGTTCAAGGAGAAGTTCCAGGACGCCAACCGCTATCGGCTGGGCAAGGTCGGCCGGTTCCGCATCAATCGCAAGTTCGAGCAAGACCGCGAGATCCCCGACTCGGAAATGACCCTGCGGGCGCTGGATTATCTGAACTCGATCCGCTACATCATCAAGCTCCGCAACAACGAGGGCATCATCGACGACATCGACCACCTGGGCAATCGCCGGGTGCGGACGATTGACGAGCTGGCCGCCGACGAGCTGCGCAAAGGCTTCCTGAAGCTGCGGCGGACGGTGCAGGAGCGCATGAGCAACCGCGACGTGCAGGAGATGACGCCGCGAACGCTGATCAACCCCAAGAGCATCTCGGCGGCCATCGAGTACTTCTTTGGCCGGGGCGAGCTGAGCCAGGTGGTGGACCAGACCAACCCGCTGTCGCAGCTGACGCACGAGCGCCGGCTGTCCGCCCTGGGGCCCGGCGGTCTGAACCGCAAACGAGCCGGCTTCGACGTGCGCGACGTCCACATCTCGCACTATGGCCGGATCTGCCCCATCGAAACGCCGGAAGGTACGAACATCGGCCTGATCTCGCACCTGAGCATCTATGCCAGCGTCGATGAGTACGGCTTCCTGATCACGCCCTATCGGTCGCTGAACCAGCGGAAGCTGACCGGGCAGGTGCGCTGGCTGCGGGCCGACGAGGAATCGGTGTCGATCCTGGCCCCGGCCGACACGCCCAGCGACGGCCACAAGCTGACGCCGGAGAAGGTGATAGCCCGGGTCGGCAAGGAAGGCGATTTCGCCTACGTCGGCACCGAGGAGGTCATGTTCATCGACATCAGCCCCAAGCAGATGGTCGGCGTGTCCGCGGGCCTGATCCCGTTCCTGGAGCACGACGACGCCAACCGGGCGCTGATGGGCTCCAACATGCAGCGGCAGGCGGTGCCCTTGCTGGTCACCGAGCCGCCGGTGGTCGCCACCGGGCTGGAGAAGGACGTCGCCTACAACAGCGGCATGGTGGTCAAGGCCCAACGCGACGGCGTCGTCACCTACGTCGATTCGCAGCGCATCAAGGTTGATGAGCGCGAGTACCTCCTGCGGAAGTTCGTCGGCCTCAACGAGCACACCTGCCTCAACCAGAAGCCGATCGTCAAGATCGGTCAGAAGGTCAAGAAGGGCGACGTGCTGGCGGACGGGGCGGCGACCAGCCACGGCGAGCTGTCGCTGGGCCGCAACGTCCTGGTGGCGTTCATGTCCTGGGACGGGTACAACTTCGAGGACGCCATTATCATCAGCGAACGGCTGGTGGAGAACGACACCTACACCAGCATCCACATCGAGGAGCACGAGACGGAGATCCGCGAGACCAAGCTCGGCAAGGAGGAGTTCACCCGCGACATTCCGAACGTCTCGCCCAAGGCCCTGCAAAACCTCGATGAGTACGGCATCGTCCGCGTCGGCACCTTTGTCAAACCGGGCGACATCCTGGTGGGCAAGGTGTCGCCCAAGTCCAAGAGCGAGCTGACTCCCGAGGAGAAGCTGCTGCACGCGATCTTCGGCCGGGCCGGCGAGGACGTCAAGAACGACAGCCTGGAAGTGCCCTCCGGCGTGGAAGGGATCGTCATCGACACCCAGCGCTTCAGCCGGCGGGCCAGCATGACGGAAGAGGAAAAGAAGCTGTTCGACAAGCAGGCCAAGGAGATCGAGGCCGACTTCAACAAGAAGATCGCCGAGCAGTTCCGCTCGCTGATCGCCGAGCTGGGCGGGGTGCTGGAAACCAAGGTCCTCAAGGACACGATCAGCAACAAGACCCTCGGCCAGGACAAGGACGACGGCAACACGGTCGAGCAGGCGAGAAAGTTCCAGCTGCAGCACCTGGACATCCGCTCGCCGGACAAGATGGCCCGCTGCGAGGAGGTACATGCCAAGCACAAGGAGCGGATCGATTACTTGCTGGACGAGCAGGAGCGCAAGCTCAACTCGCTGAAGCGCGGCGACGAGCTGCCCAGCGGCGTGCAGCAGATGGTCAAGGTGTACATCGCCACCAAGCGGCAAATCTCGGTCGGCGACAAGATGGCCGGCCGGCACGGCAACAAGGGCGTGATCTCCAAGATCCTGCCGGTGGAAGACATGCCGTACCTGGAGGACGGCACCCCGGTGGACATCCTGCTCAACCCGCTGGGCGTGCCCAGCCGCATGAACGTGGGTCAGATCCTGGAGACGCACCTGGGCTGGGCGGCCCAGAAGCTGAACTTCAAGGCCATCACGCCTGTCTTTGATGGTGCCAGCGAGGAGGAGATCCGCAAGTGCCTCAAGGAGGCCGGCATCCCCGAGTCCGGCAAGAGCTTCCTGTACGACGGCCGCACCGGCGACAAGTTCGAGCAGCCGGTGACGGTCGGCTACATCTACATGCTCAAGCTGCACCACCTGGTCGATGACAAGGTGCATGCCCGGGCGACCGGACCGTACTCGCTGATCACCCAGCAGCCGCTGGGCGGCAAGGCCCGTTTTGGCGGTCAGCGCTTCGGCGAAATGGAAGTGTGGGCCCTGGAAGCCTACGGAGCGGCCTACATTTTGCAGGAACTGCTGACAGTCAAGTCGGACGACGTCGAGGGCCGGACCAAGATCTACGAGTCGATGGTCAAGGGCGAGAACACCCTGGAAGCGGGCACGCCCGCCAGCTTCGAGGTCCTCTGCAACGAGATTCGCGGGCTGGCGCTGAACATCCAGCTGGAGCGGAAGCGGGTGTGAAATGGTAAGCCGGCTTGCTCGACCCCTGCCGGCTTGCCCGGCAGGTGAAGCAGGTCAGCGGCTAGAAAAGACGAAAAGAAAAAGGTCTTCCTTCCTCTTCCTCTAGCCAGTGACCTCCTTCACCTGCCGGGCAAGCCGGCAGGGGTCGAGCAAAGTGAGAAAAAAGCGTGCCAAAGACAAAAATTCGATTGCATTAACCCCCCGGATGTGCTGCAATGGGTGTGATGTGCGCAAACATTCCCATTTTCCCGGTATCAGACGATACCGGCACATCCGCGTTTGGAATTGTGAGCCTACCCTGGGCCGAAATGGCCCGGCCTGTGCGCCCCTGACGGCCTTAGACAGGAGAGCGTCCCAATGAGTACCGGCGAAGTTGGCTATGATCGGATCAACGACTACGGCGCCGTGCGGATCAGCCTGGCGAGTCCGCACGACATTCGCAGCTGGTCGTTTGGCGAGGTGAAGAAACCGGAAACCATCAATTACCGCACCTATCGGCCGGAGAAGGACGGCCTGTTCTGCGAGCGGATCTTCGGTCCGGAGAAGGACTGGGAGTGTGCCTGCGGCAAGTACCGCGGCATGAAGTACAAGGGCATGATCTGCGATCGCTGCGGCGTCAAGGTCACCCATTCCCGCGTCCGCCGCAAACGGATGGGCCACATCGAGCTGGCCGCTCCGGTAGTCCACATCTGGTTCTTCAAGGCGATGCCCTCCCGGCTGGGCACGCTGCTGAACATGAAGACCACCGCCCTGGAAAAGATCATCTATTTCCAGGACTACGTGGTGATCGAACCGAGCAAGGACGGCAGCGAAACGAAGCTGAAGCGACAGCAGTTGCTCAACGAAGAGGCGTATCGCGAGGCCCGCGAGCAGTACGGCGACAACTTTGAAGCCGACATGGGCGCCGAAGCCGTGAAGAAGCTGCTGGTGGGTCTCGACCTGGTTGCCCTGTCGCGCGAGCTGCGGCACGATCTGAGCGAAGAGGAGCAGAAGGGCGTTGGGGGGCGGCCCGGCAAGCCCTCCAAGCAGAAGCTGCGCGACCTGGTCAAGCGGCTCAAGGTGGTCGAGGCGCTGCGCGACAGCGGCCTGGGCGGCCCGCAGAACAAGTCGGAGTGGATGGTCCTGGACTGCATCCCGGTCATCCCGCCCGACCTCCGGCCGCTGGTGCTGCTGGACAGCGGCAACTTCGCCACCAGCGACCTCAACGACCTCTATCGGCGGATCATCAACCGCAACAACCGGCTCAAGAAGCTGGTCGATCTGAACGCCCCCGAGGTCATCATCCGCAACGAGAAGCGGATGCTGCAGCAGTCGGTCGATGCCTTGTTCGACAACAACCGCTGCAAACGGCCGGTGCTGGGCTCCAGCAACCGCCCGCTGAAGTCGCTGACCGACATGATCAAGGGCAAGCAGGGCCGGTTTCGCGAGAACCTGCTGGGCAAGCGCGTCGATTACTCGGCCCGCTCGGTCATCGTCGTCGGCCCGGAGCTGCGGCTGCACCAGTGCGGTTTGCCCAAGAAGATCGCCCTGGAGCTGTTCCAGCCGTTCATCATTCGCCGGCTCAAGGAGCTGGGCCACGCCGACACGATCAAGTCGGCCAAGAAGATGCTGGAGCGCAAGGACGACCAGGTCTGGGACATCCTCGAAGAAGTGATCCGCAACCACCCGGTGCTGCTGAACCGGGCGCCGACGCTGCACCGCATGGGCATCCAGGCCTTCGAGCCGGTGCTGATCGAAGGCAACGCCATCCGCATCCATCCGCTGGTGTGCAAGGGCTTCAACGCCGACTTCGACGGCGACCAGATGGCGGTCCACCTGCCGCTGTCGATCGAGGCCCAGGTGGAAGCGACCGTGCTGATGATGTCCACCAACAACATCTTCAGCCCGGCCAACGGCCAGCCGATCATCAGCCCGTCGCAGGACATCGTCATGGGCTGCTACTACCTGACGGCGACCCGCTCCAGCGACGTGGCGCTGGCCCCGGCCAATGCTCCCACCTACGAGCCGGCCGCGGCCCTGAAGGCGGTCCGCTTCGCGGTGGCCGACCCCTGCGAGGCCGGCGAGGGCATGGTGTTCAACAGCCCCGACGAGGTCTTCCTGGCCTTCCAGGCGAAAAAGGTCGGCACCCACGCCCGCATCCGGGTCCGGCTGCCGATCAAGAAGAAGGTCATCGGCGAGGTCCAGATCGACAAGGAAAAGGTCAAGGTCGATGCCATCGACCGCAAGGCCAACGGCCTGGTGATGACCACGGTGGGCCGGGTGCTGTTCAACGAGATCCTGCACCCCGACATGGCCTATTACGACCTGTCGCTGTCCAGCAAGTACCTGCAGCGGATCATCGCCGACTGCTACGAACTGCTGGGCCGGCGCGAGACCATCGACCTGCTGGACCGGATGAAAGACCTCGGCTTCCGCGAATCGACCCGCTCGGGTCTGAGCTTCGCCACCGACGACCTGCGCACCCCGGCCAACAAGGAGAAGGTCCTCAACAAAACGGAGAAGGATGTCGATTTCTTCCGCAAGCAGTACGACGAGGGCAACATCACCGAGGCGGAGCGCTACAACAAGGTGATCGACCTGTGGACGCATGCCCGCGACGAGATCACCAAGCAGATGATGGCCGACCTCAAGCACGACCGCCGCAAGGACGAGAAGGGGGTCGAACGGCCCTATCTGAACCCGATCTTCCTGATGGCTCACTCGGGCGCCCGCGGCGGCACCGAGCAGATCCGGCAGCTGGCCGGCATGCGTGGTCTGATGGCCAAGCCCAACGGCACCATCATCGAGACCCCGATCAAGGCCAACTTCCGCGAGGGCCTGAGCGTGCTGGAGTACTTCAGCTCGACGCACGGTGCCCGCAAGGGCCTGGCCGACACCGCGCTGAAGACGGCCGACTCCGGTTACCTGACGCGCAAGCTCGCTGACGTGGCCCAGAACGTGGTCATCACCATGCACGACTGCGGCAGCCCGCAGGGCATCAGCAAGAAGACCATGTACAAGGACCAGGAAGTGGAACGGCCGCTGTCCGAGTCGATCCGCGGCCGGGTGGCCCGCAACGACATCAAGGACCCGCGCGACGACTCGATGATCGTCTGCGAGAACGAGATGATCACTCGCGACACGGCCAAGAAGGTCGAGGCGCTGGGCATCGACAAGCTGATGGTGCGCAGCCCCATGACCTGCCGGGCGCCGCTGGGCATCTGCCGGCTGTGCTACGGCATGGACCTGGCCACCGGGGCGATGGTCGAGGAAGGCATGGCGGTGGGCATCATCGCCGCCCAGTCGATCGGCGAGCCTGGCACGCAGCTAACGATGCGCACCTTCCACATCGGTGGCGTGGTCAAGCGCGAGATCGTGGAAAGCGACATCAAGGCCAAGAAGCCGGGCACGGTCCGCTTCGAGCGCATCCAGGACGTGATCAACAGCGCCGGCCTGCGCGTCGCCACTACGCCGCACCAGGGCAACGGCGAGATCCAGATCGTCGGTCCCAAGGAGAAGGTGCTGGAGAGCTACTCGGTGCCGCATGGGGCGCAGCTGATGGTGGAGCCGGGCCAGCAGATCACGGCCCAGCAAATCCTGGCCGGCTTGCAGCTGGCCCGGTGGGACCCGCACATCACGCCCATCGTGGCCGACGTGGACGGCAAGGTGCGCTTCGACGACCTGATCGAAGGCAACACCCTGCGGACGGAGAAGGACACCGCGCTGGGAGTCGAGCGGCTGGTGATCATGGAACACAAGGGGGACAAGCACCCGCAAATCCTGCTGACCGACGACTCGGGGCACATCAAGAACATCTACTTCATGCCCGACCGGGCTTACCTGGAAGTGCGTGAGGGGGAGAAGGTCAAGGCCGGCGACCTGCTGGCCAAGACGCCCCGGGAAGAAGTGGGCACGCAGGACATCACCGGTGGTCTGCCGCGCGTCACGGAAATCTTCGAGGCCCGCACGCCGCGCGACCCGGCCCGGATGGCCGAGTGCGCCGGCATTGTCGAGCTGGGCGAGAAGAAGCGCGGCAAACGGCTGATCAAGATCCTGCCGACCGATTCGGAAGGCAACCGCATTCGCGATGCCGAGCCGGTGCCGCACGAAGTCCCCTCCGGCAAGCACCTGCGGGTGCGGGCCGGCGACCGGGTCAAGCAGGGCGATCGGCTGGTGTCCGGGCCGCTGGTGCCGCACGACATCCTCAAGATCTCCGGCACCGAGGAGGTGCAGCAGTATCTGGTGCAGGAAGTGCAGGCGGTCTACCGGGCCCAGCGCGTCGAGATCGATGACAAGCACATCGAGATCATCGTGGCCCAGATGCTCCGCAAGGTGAAGGTGAACTTCCAGGGCGACACGGAGCTGCTGCCCGGCTCGCTGATCGACAAGTTCGCCTTCCAGGAGGTCAACGATCGGCTGCTGAAGTGCGTCAAGGTCAAGGACCCCGGCGACTCGCGCTTCGAGCCCGCCCGGATCGTGGCCAAGGAAGTGTTCGAGGAGGAGTTCACCCGACTCAAGGCCGAGGGGAAGAAGGCGCCGACTCAGGAGAAAGCGCTGCACGCCACTTGCGAAACGCAGCTGCTGGGCATCACCAAGGCGGCGGTGCAGTCCGACAGCTTCATCTCGGCCGCGTCGTTCCAGGAGACGACCAAGGTGCTGACCGAGGCCGCCCTGGCCGGCAAGGTCGATTACCTGGTCGGTCTGAAGGAGAACGTCATCCTCGGCCACCTGGTGCCGGCCGGCACCGGCTTCCGGACCCACCAGGAGTCGGAGGTTCGGCTCAACGCGGCGATCGCCGGCAAGGTCGAGGAACAGCCGGCCCCGGCCGAGGAAGCGCCGCCGGAAGAGGAGGCCGACAAGCCGGAACTGGTGGATGCGACGTGAGGTTTGTGTCCTGACCGTGGCATGGTGAACGCGAACCGAGGGGGACGTTCTCAGGAGCGTCCCCCTCGGTTCGTTTATTCCGGCTCAGAAAACAAACGTCCTTCGCTCGTCCCCAGGGCGATGCCCTGGGCTATCCTGTTGTGCCCCTTCGGGGCGAAAGACCTGGTTTTTCGCCCCGAAGGGGCACAACAGGATAGCCCAGGGCATCGCCCTGGGTCCGGAGCCGAGGCGGTCTTTTTCTTCCTGAGCCGCAATAGCCGCGCCGCGCAGCGGAGCGCGTCGGCCGGTCCAACGCGCTCCGCTGCGCGGCGCGGCTAAACGCCGGAAGAGGTTGCTAGAGCAGGAATTACGGCCCCTTCGGGCAAAGCAGCCTTGACCAGGAGGACGGCGCCCACTAGGTTAAATGCTTCACGGCAACCGGCCGTGGCCCAAGGAACCCGAACCAAGCTAGAGTAGCGATGCCGACGATCAATCAGTTGATTCGCAAGCCGCGCGTACAGCAGTACAGCCGGCCGAAACACCCGGCCATGCAGGGATGCCCGCAGAAGAAGGGCGTCTGCTTGCAGGTCAAGACGATGACGCCCAAGAAGCCCAATTCGGCCCTGCGGAAGATCGCCCGTGTGCGTCTGTCCAACGGGATCGAGGTGACCGCCTACATCCCCGGCGAAGGGCACAATCTGCAGGAGCACTCCATCGTGCTGGTGCGCGGCGGTCGCGTTCGCGACCTCCCGGGCGTCCGCTACCACATCATTCGTGGCGTGCTGGACTCCCAGGGCGTGCAGGGCCGTAAACAGGCCCGCTCCAAGTATGGAGCCAAACGAGAAGGCAAGTAAGCCGACCGGAGGCCGCTCCCTGCTGGGAGCGGTCTCCCTGGCAAAGGAGGACTGCATCGTGATCACGGAGCTGAAGGTCACTCTGGACTTTTACTGCTGCAGCTGCGAGGAACCGGTGAGTGTCACGGTCCAGTGCAGCGGCAAAGGAATGGCCAGCAATCCCGCCCAGCCGCTGCCCGCGGTCCACGTCCCCTGCCCCTCCTGTGGACTGATCAATCGGCTGGTGTTCGAGCTGACCGGCCAGGTGCGCTCCGTCAAACCCTGCCCGCTCGTCCGGCCGCTGCCGGAGCCCTCGCTCAACTGAGGGGGTAGGACGGGTCTCCTGACCCGTCCTGCGAACCGGCCGGACGACTGAACCGAGATTATCAAGCGCTAAAGGGATACGACAAGGTGAATCATGGGTAAGCGAACTGCCTCTGCCGAAACGCTCAAGCCCGATGCGCGTTTCAATTCCAAGCTGGTCAGCAAGTTCATCAACTGCCTGATGTGGGGCGGCAAGAAGGCGACCGCCATGCGCTGTTTCTACGGCGCCACGGACCTGATCAAGAAACGGATGCCGGACGCCGACCCGCTGGAGGTCTTCACCACGGCGGTCGAACACGTCAAGCCGTCCGTCGAGGTGCGTTCCAAGCGCGTCGGCGGTGCCACCTACCAGGTGCCGATGCAGGTGAACAAGACCCGCCAGCAGAGCCTGGCCATCCGCTGGATCATCGACGCGGCCCGCAAGAAGTCGGGCCGGCCGATGTTCCTGCGCCTGGCCGACGAGCTGATGGCCGCCTACCGGCGCGAGGGCGAGGCCATGACCAAACGCGAAAATACCATCAAGATGGCCGAGTCGAACAAGGCGTTCGCTCACTTTGCGTGGTAACCGCGACAGCGCAACCACGAATAACGCGAATAACACGAAGAATAGTCCGTTCTGATGCCGCTTGCGGCCCTGAGAACGGTGAACGAAGATGAAGGCAGCGGTGTCTTTGTCTTGATTCGTGTGCTTCGTGTTATTCGTGGTTTTTTTATTGAGGGTGCGGCCATGTCCTCTGCTGGGAGTAAATACGATCTGTCGAAGATCCGCAATCTAGGCATCATCGCGCACATTGACGCCGGCAAGACGACGACCACCGAGCATCTGCTGTACTACGCTGGCAAGCACAAGCTGGGCGGCGTCGATGAGGGCACCACCGAGACCGACTGGGACGTGGAGGAGCAGGAGCGCGGCATCACCATTTACAGCGCCTGTATTCCGTTCCAGTGGCAGGACTGCACGATCAACCTGATCGACACGCCCGGCCACGTCGATTTCACGGCCGAGGTGGAGCGCTCCCTGCGCGTGCTGGACGGCTGCGTGGTGGTCTTCGATGCCCAGAAGGGGGTCGAGGCCCAATCGGAGACGGTCTGGAGGCAGGCCGACAAGTACCAGGTCCCCCGGATGGTGTTCATCAACAAGATGGACGTGGTCGGCGCCAACTTCGAGAACGCCGTCGAGGAGGTCCGCGAACGGCTCGAAGGTAACCCGGTGCCAATCACCATTCCCATCGGCAGCGGCTCGCCCAAGGACAGCGCAACACCGTTCAGCGGGATCATCGACCTGCTGGAAATGCAGGCGCTCTACTTCGACCACGCCAGCGAGGGCAAGACCTTCCACCGTGAGCCGATTCCGGCCGAGTACGAGGAATCGGTCCACAGCTGGCGCGAGAAGCTGTTCGACGCCCTGACCAGGAACGACGATCAGGATCTGATCACCAGCGCCTACCTGGACGGCAAGCCGATCGCGCCCGCCACCATTCGCAAGGTGATCCGTGAGCAGACGCTCCGCCGGGTGATCCAGCCGGTGCTGGCCGGGTCGGGCCGGGAGCACATCGGCATCCAGCCTCTAATGGACGCCTGCTGCTGGTATCTGCCCAATCCACTCGATCGGCCACCCGTGGTCGGCGTCAATCCAAAGAAGAAGGACAAGGAAGAGAAACGCAAGCCCGACCCAAAGGAGCCGTTCGCGGGCCTGGTGTTCAAGGTGGTGGCCGACACCAAGGGCGAGTTGTATTACATCCGCATTTATTCGGGGACGCTCAAGGCCAACAGTCGGGTCTACAACCCCGGCAAGGACTGCAAGGAGCTGATCAGCAAGCTGTACCACACCCGAGCCGATCCCAAGCAGCGCGACGAGTTGCCCGAAACCTATGCCGGGGACATCATCGCGGTGCAGGGCCTGAAGGATTCGATCACCGGCGACACGCTCTGCGAGACGCAGAATCCCATCCTGCTGGAGCGCATCCAGTTCGCCGAGGCGGTCGTGAGCCGATCGATCGAGCCGGAATCGTCGGCGGACCGGGCCAAGATGGAGGAGACGCTGGAACGGCTCCGCAAGGAGGACCCGACGTTCCACTGGCGCATCGACAAGGACACGGGACAGACCCTGATGAGCGGCATGGGGATGCTGCACCTGGAGATCAAGCAGCACCGGATGGAGCGCGACTTCCGGCTCAAGCTGCGTGTGGGCAAGCCGCGCGTCAGCTACCGCGAGACGCTGCAAAAGCCGATCCGCGTCGTGGGGGAATTCGATCGTCAGGCTGGCACCAGCAATCTGTTCGGCAAGGTGACCGTCGAGTTCCAGCCATACACTGCACCCAAGGGTGCGGAGTCGGTCCTGGTCCGAAGCCGGCTCAAGCCGGACGTGCTGACCCCGGCGCTGCTGGCCGCGGCCGAGAACGGCATTCGCGGAGCGCTCGATTCAGGCGAGCTGGGCTATCCGGTCATGAACGTGCAGGCGACGATCGTGGATGCGGAGATGGACCTGCAATCATCCAACGAGGTGGCGTTCACCGCGGCCGGAGCGGACGCGGTCCGCAAGGCAATGCGCGACAACATCGTGCTGCTGGAACCGGTGATGCGCCTGGAGGTGACGGTGCCCGAGGAGGCCGTGGGGCCGGTGCTGTCGGACCTGACCGCCCGGCGGGCGACGGACGTTGAGGTTTTGGCCCGCGAAAAGAGCAAACTGCGCGTTGTCGAGGCAACCGTGCCGCTGCGGCGGATGTTCGACTACATGGACAAGGTCCGCAGTCTGACGCAGGGCCGGGCCTCCGCCACGATGGAACCGCACGAGTACGCCCCGGCGCCGCCCGAGGTGCTGCACGCGATGCTGCACCCGGAGGAGTCGTACTGAGGGAATGATGTGGCGAACCTGTCCGGTGCTGACCTTGCTTGTGTTTCTGTCCTCCGCGAAAGCCGAGGAGGTCCCACCACCGTCGCAAACGCCCTGCAAGGTGATCGTCCACGGCCGCACTTCGACGCTGGACAGCATCGTCGTCAAGAAGGTCGGCCAGAACGTCCCACGCATCTATCGCGGTCCGCACGTCTGCAAGAACTCGGCTGGTTTCGACTGGTACGTCAGCCAGCACTTCGCTCTCAAATCCAACGTCGGCGATGAGCTGGCCCGCGAGTTCCTGGTCCTCGCTGAATTGGCCTATCCGCACTACGTCGAAGTCATTGGCCAGGAACCGCCGGGCATCGAGGAGACTCGCCTGGCGATGGTCCACGCCACCAACCTGGACACTCTCCAAAAGGCCGTGATCGACGACATCGGCAATCGCTGGGCTGGCAACGGTGGCGGCGTCACCTTGCCGCACAGCTTCGCGGCTTACAACTACCCCAGCGGCTCGCTCCGCTACCATCGGCACGACCTTTCCTTGCACGAGGGGCTGCACCTGTTCCAGCTGACAACGCAGCAAGGGATGTTCACGCCGCTCCGCTTCACCGAAGGCATCACTTATCCCTTCGCCAACCACGTTTACGATCCAGCGAAGAAACAGCTAACCGTCGCGGTCTTCGACAAGGCCCCCATCAACAATCCAATGGATTCGGGTCTGCGTCAGATGCGGAGCAAGGGTGTGCTAAGTCTGGAAGACCTCATGCGCGAGAAGGTGCCGAAAGAGTATGGTCACAACGCCCGGGCCCTGTTCACGGCCTTCTTCTGGAGCGATCAGGAACGTCTCATGAAGTGGCGGCTGTGGCGCGATGAGATGTTCCGGCTGGGCAACGATCCAAGGGCTCGCGACCTGGATCTAAAACTGATCGCTGAGTTGTCCGGTGGCACTCTCGAACGCTTAGATACCGAGTGGCGCGAGTGGCTGGCCCGGCGGCAGACCACGTTCACCCACGTCGATTGGGGCTGGGAACAATGGGGTGACACGCTGCAGTCATACGGCTGGCCCTGGAACAAGGAGCTGTACGCGCAGATGGACATCAACCTGCCGCTGGGCAAAAAGCTCCGGCCCGACCCGCTGCGGCTGGATTATCCGCGCTCGCCGCGTCCGCCCATCGTGGGCAAGGTGGAACTGGGCGGCGAAGTGCCGGCGGTCGGGTGCGTGCTGGACTTTAGCCAGGCGGAATCGCCGCCGGGCCAGCCGAGAGGCTGGGCCGGACTGGGCCTGGGAGTGCAAGGACGCAAGCTGATGCGGGTCGTCATCGAGGAGAACCGGAAGCTGATCCTGGACGGCCAGGCGCTGGGCCTGTCTTCGGGCCGGAAGGAGGTTCCCTTTCCCGCTGAACTGCTCGCTGTCGCCCACAAGCAGCGCCGGGTCGGCCTGACCATCCAGATTACCCGGGATGCCGTGGTTGCCACGGTTCGGGCGGGGACGGAGGGAAACTTCAAGGAACTGGCGGCCTCGTATCCAATCACAACCGAGGAGCGGCAAGAGCTGCTAAAGCGGCACCTGGCCGCTCTGAGCCGGGATGCCCGGCACCTGATCACGCCCTTTGTCGAGGAAACGGCCAGTCCAACTGAGGATCTGTCCCGGCCATCGCCTGCGAACCGATGGCAATTCGCGGGCGACCAGGAGACGTACCGGCTCTACCGGGCGTCCTGGCGGCTGGGCAAGCGGGCGCCGCAGTCGTTGCTTCTTCTCCGGGACCGGATGCTTGCCGCCATGAACAAGGACCCGGAAACGCAGCGGCAGGCGCTGGCCCACTACCGGGATAGCTTTGGTCAGGTCGTCAAGGACGTCGCCGCCATCCAGTCAGCGGAGGCGAGCCTGGCTCTCAATGAACTTTCGGGCGTGGTTCTGGAGGTATGCCTGTCCGGTGATCCCATGGCGGCCAAACCAACGCTGGTGATGCTTCTTCGTGGAAGGAGCGAGGGGAAGGTGAGCGGAACCGTGAGCGGTATCTGCCGCGCGGAGGGCAAGGCGATTGCCTCCCTTGGGGAATCCAGGGTCGAGGCCGAGCCGGGCAAGCAAGCAAGCGTTTCCTGGGACGTGGACGTTCCCAGGGAAACGCGTGAGTTCCGCGTGACCGTGACGGCCCATCTCCGCTGGCATGGCGTTCCCCTGACGGTGCAGGAAACGCGCAAGGTCCAGAACCAGAAGCGCTGGTTCGTCGAGCGAACAATGGGTGAGGAAGGGGGCCCGTAACGGCCTGGGAACCGGCGTTTCTGGAGAGGAAAACGACATCGAGAAAAGTCGTATTCCCTCAGCGGCCACAAGATGCTATGTGCCGGGCTAAACCGCCATTTGTCCAAGGACCGCAAGGGAAGTACCATGACCGCCTCCCGCCGCTCTGCCCGGGCCCGAGCGACTCTGCGCTGGATGGTCCTCGGCTTCTTCCTGCTGCAATTGCTCTTTGTCATCGTGGTCGATGGTTGGTTCCCTCTGTTCTTCGACCCGGAGACCGCAGTGCGGCTGCGCGAGTTGCAGGCCCACGTGCAAGCCGAGCCGGAGCGTCCGCTCCTTCTCCTGATCGGTTCCTCCCGGACGTGCATGAGTTTTCGACCCGAGGTCCTGGGGCCTTTGCTGCCTGATCCGGGACCCCAGCCGCTGGTTTACAATTACTCGCACGTGGCCGCCACACCCGCATTCCATCTGCTGCAGTTACAGCGACTGATCCAATGGAAGATCAAGCCGCGCTGGGTAGTGGTCGAGGTCATCCCGGTCTGGCTCTCCAGGGAAGGCACCGGTCTGCTCGCCGAGGTCGCCGTGACCCCGGAGTTGCCCTTTCTCCTGCGGTACACGACCCCAAAGCGGGTGCTGCGCAACTTCTTCATGACCCGCATCGTTCCCTGGCACCGGAACCGCACAGCCCTCCTGGAGGCGCTTGCCCCCGGATGGGCCGGTGAGGTCGGGCCCCGGGAGGATCCTTTGCTGGCCGGCCATCTGGGCCACGATAACCGCGCCTGGTCGTGGCTCCAGGACCCGGCCTTCCGAAGAAGGCAACTGGAGGTCGCACGCCGGGACTATGGGCCAGCCCTCAAGAGCTTTCAGCTCCAGGAATGGCTGACCCGTCCCGTGGCGGACCTGGTTGCTTTCTGTCGCCGGGAACAGATTGAGCTGGTCCTGATGCTCTCGCCGGAATCCAGCCTGTTTCGCAGCTGGTACGCCCCCGGTTCGGAAACGCAGATTCAGGCTTTCTTTGCCGGCCTGAAGCGTCAGCATGGCGTGGCGACCGTGGACTGCCGGCACTGGCTGCCTGACGAGGCTTTCTACGATGGCCATCACGTGCTGGAACGCGGCGCCGACACCTTTACCCGCCGCCTGGAGCAGGAGGTGCTCCGCCCCCTTGTCCGAGAGGGCAGCTCTCATTTTCAGTCGCCATCAAGGCACAGCGCGAGCCGTTGACGAATTGCCTCTTTTTCTCCCCTCTCCCCGCTGGGGGAGAGGGGAGAAAGAGGTTATGTCCGCTCGCTCTCAGCGTTTGCCGATGCAGTACAGATACTGATCGTTGCGCAGGAACAGCTGACCATCGCTGACGGCGAGCGAGGCGTTGGATCGGCTGGTGTCGCCGGCAATGACGTTGTGGGCCAGCTGCTGGAACTTCGGCTGCGCGGCCACAACGTAGGTGCCCTTCGTCTTCGAGACGAAATAGAGCTTGCCGTCGGCGAGGACCGGCGAGGCCCAGATCTGGCCCGAGTCCGGCTTGAGGCGTTCGGAGTATACGACCTTGCCGGTGGCCGCTTCCTGACAAACGACAACGCCGCCCGAATCGCTGGCCCAGTAGAGATAGCCGTCGTGATAAATCGGCGAGCCGACGTTGGAGCCTCTGGTGAGACGCCAGAGGACGTTTGTCTTGGTAACGTCGCCCCTGCCGCCGGCCTTGACCGCAAGAGACGTGCTGCCGCCACCGATCGCGTAGACGACGCCATCGTGAGCGACAACGCTTGGACAGACGTAGCTATGGACGCCGTCGGCCCGCCACAATTCCTTGCCCGTGCTGGGATCGACAGCGACCACCCAATTCTGAATGCTGACGACGAGTTCTTGCGTCTTCTCCGGGGTCGTCACCAGGACCGGCGTGTTCCACGCCGAGTTGATTCCGGGCGAGCGCCAGACTTCCTTGCCGTCTGTCTTGTTCAGGGCGACAAGGGCGCCGCTCTCGACGCTGGCGTTGACGATCAGCAAGTCCTTGTACAGGATGGGGGACGCACCGGAGCCCCAACCGTTGGTGTTCTTGCCAACCAGGGTGTGCCAGATCTCTTTACCATTCAGATCGAAGCACCAGACGCCCGATTTGCCGAAGTAAACGTAGAGCCGTTCGCCGTCGCAGATCGGCGTGCTGGCCGCGTAGCCGTGATAGGAGCCTTCCCCCTGGTACTTGTGTTCGGGAAGGAGCGGCTGGAATTCCTTGGCCCATGACGTTCTTCCCGTGGCCCGATCCAGGCAGAGGAGATGCCGCCGCAGCTCTTCCATGCTGCCGGGGTCCTTGACCTCCATCCCATAACCGGAGTAACAGGTGACGAAGACACGGTTGCCTTGCGTCACCGGACAGGAGGCGCCTGCCCCCGGCAGTTTCACCTTCCAGACAATGTTCTTCTCCGCCGACCATTCGGTCGGCAGTCCTGTTTCGCTGCTGACGCCGAGCCCATGCGGCCCGCGGAATTGCCGCCAATCCGCACCCAGTGCGGCAGCGACGGCCACGGCAACGAAGAAGACACAGACGCTTCGGTGACAACGACGCATGAGAGAAGCCTCCCTGAAAGTCCAAGGCGAGATTGTTGTCTGATCGACCAAGATCAGAAGGCGAGCGGCGCGGCGTAAGCCCGCCGGTAGCAGCCTCGAACTGGCACCGGCCCGCTGCGCATCGCGCTAAAGCGAAGCCGCTCGCCACACTCCTTACTGACTTTGATTCTCAACACTCAGAAGGATTATGAAGGAAGGAGGGCCCGCTGTCCAGAAGAGGCTGCATCCGAACCTCTCCGCCCCTCCCCGCTTCGGGGAGGGGTGTTGACGGAGTCGCCCGCATCATCGCTGCCGCGGTAACTTGTCGCGGAGCTTCTGGGACGGAGAATGCCGGGGGTTGGCTCGCAAGGCACGGTCCAGGCTGGCCCGGGCAGCAGCGGCATCGTTGCGGGCAAGGTAGATCAGAGCGAAGTTGTAGTGGACCGTATCCGCGTCATAGCCCAGGTCAAGGGCGCGGTGCAGGTCCGCCGCTGCTTCCGTGAGCCGGCCCGCCTGGTAATGGAGCAGCCCACGGTTCAGCGCCGCGGGAGCCAGTCTCGCATCGCGCTGCAAGGCCCGGTCATAATCGAGCCTGGCCTGCTCGGGGCAGTCCAGTGCCGTCAAGACCAGGGCACGGTTGAAGTAAACCCGAGCAGCCCCGGGCACCAGTGCCACACACGCGGAAAAAGCCATCAGCGCTTCCTGATGGTGTCCCTGCCGGTAAGCACACTGGCCAAGGTAGTAGTTAGGCCAGAGTCCCCCGGGGTCCATCTCCCGGGCCCGAGCCAGGTGTGAGGCCGCATCGTCGAGCCGATCGGAACGGAGCAGGGAACGTCCCAGGGCCCAATGCTCCCAGGCCGTGCGCGGCTCGGGAGCGGGCGAGCCTGCTCCAGCGTCGCGCAACCCCAGCCCGGCGGCATGACGCTGTTGTTCCTGTCGAAGGACGGCACTGGTCCCCAGCAGCGTCTCCGCCTGTGCAAGGACTTTCCGGGCCTCCCGGTGAGCCGAGGCGGCGTCCCCAGGAGCGGCCAGGCGGACGCGCAGGTCGGCTCCGAGGATGGCCAGGTCCAGCAGGTCGGCGCGGATCTGTTCCCGCGCCGCGGGATCAAGGTCACGACTCAGGCGCTCCAGGATCTGCTCACGTCTCTCCCACAGGGCCCGGCATTGCCCTTCCAGCGCGCGGGCCTGGCGGGGCAGCAGGAACTCGTCTCCGGTCAGAAAGCGGATTTGATCGGCCAGCCCATGCAGTTCCTGGGCGGCCTGCGCCTGTTCTCCCAGGCGGACCTGGCGGATCAGTTCTTGCTCCAGTTGCCGGTTGCTCAGCGTCGCTCGGGCCCTGTCCAGGCCGCCGCGCAGGGTCGCCAGAGCGTCGGAATACTGGCCGCGCCGCAGCAACTGCTGGCCTTCCCGAAGGGCCCCGAGGACCGCCTCTTCGCGCTGATTGGCCTGATGCAGCACCAGGGCGATGGCGGTGCCGCCGCAAGCCAGGACCGCGGCGAACAGGAGCAGGACGACCACTCCGTGAGGCCGCCGGCGCCGCCATTTCCGCCAGCGCTCCAGCCAGTTGCGATTGCCGACGTGGCGCAACGGCTGGTTGGCCAGGTGCAGACGCAGGTCGGCCGCCAGGTCGGCCGCGATGGCGTAGCGGTTGCGCGGAGCGTCGGCCAGGCATTTGCCCAGGATGTCCGCCAACCCAACCCCCATCTCCAGCTTTCGCAGTCGGGAGTCGAGGTCCGCTCGCCGGAACGAATCCGGCAGCGGCTGGTTGCTGCTCTCGCCTCCTGGGGCCTTTGAGGCCCGGACGTCCTGGCTGAACGCCGACGCCAGGAGCCGGCCAAGCAGCATTCCCAGCGAGTAAACGTCAGCCCGGGCATCGACCGGGAAACTCAGGGGCTGACCCCGCTGCACCGCGGCCAGCGCTTTCTCCTGTTCGGGCGCCATGTACCCGCGCGTTCCACCAAGCCATTCGGGGACCGCTCCTCCCGCGGGGAGAGGCTCGCGGGCCAGGTGGAAATCCAGCAGCATGGGCTGGCCGTCGGCCGTCAGCAGGACGTTGGACGGCTTGACGTCCAGATGCACCAGCCCCTGCTGGTGGGCATAATGCAGAGCGTCGGCCAGGCAGGCCCCGATCCAGCAGACGGCCTCGACGACGGAGGCCGTCGTCAGGAACTGACGAGCGGGGCCGCTCCGGGAGCGCCAGGCCACCGGAGAAAGCGACTGGAGCCGATCCAGGGTTTCCAGCAGCTGCCGGCCCCAGCGATCCGGATCCTTCCCCTGCATCTCCCCCAGAAGACGCGCCAGCGACGTGCCGCCGAGATAAGGCATGCACAGCAGCTGCAGATCGCGAGCAACCTCTTCCTGGACAAACAGCAGCGGAACAATGTGCGGATGCTGCAGCCGGGCCAGCGACAGATGCTCACGGTCCGCTCCGGAGTGCGGGCCGGCCGACAGCGGGACCACCTTCAGGACGACAGGCCGATCGGCCAGGTCGGGCTGGGTGGCCAGGAACACCCGGCCCTGCCGACCCCGGCCCACCTCGGCCAGCAGGTGAAACGCAGCCAGCGTCTCCCCTGCCCCGGGGAAGCGCGGCATGGCCGCGACAGGGCCGAGCAGACGCTGGCACTCGAACAGGACTTCCAGATGCTGCTGCCAGTGGGGAAAACGGAGACGGTATTCTTCCAGCGAAGGAGCCTCGCCGGCCTCCTGACGCTGGCAAATCTCTTCGTAAATCAGGGGCACAACCACTTCGGCCACCGGCTCCAGATCGCCGTGCTGGGCCAGGATTTCCTCAACCCGGCAGGGGGAACCCTCCCGCCAGCGCCGCGCCAGCTCCTCGGGGAGTTGTCCGGCGAGGGTTGCGGGGTCGGCAGGCTCGAACCGGCTGGTGGAGGAGGGAACCATGAATGGAGCAACCTTCCGTTATTGCTGCAAGGCCAGCTGGCTTGCCAGGTTGCGCAAGATGCGGCGGATGCTGTCCTCATGCCAGCCGGTCCGGGCGGCGATCTCGGGCACCGACAGCCCCTCGCGCTTCAGCTGGAGCATCTCGCGGTGGGCCGGCTGACAGCGGCTCAGGAGCTGCTCCCAGAGTTCTTCCGCCTGAGCGACCTCGCTGGGCCGGGGCAGCGCGGCGGGGCCGGCCCGTTCCAGATCGTTGTCCCGGGCCCGTTCCTCGTACTCGCGGGCACAGCGTTGCCGGCGGGCCTTGTCGAGGAACCGGTTCCGCGTCGCCTTCACCAGAAAGGCCCGCAAGTGCTCGGCATCGGTGAAACGCCAGCCGGCGGAACGAAAGCCCTGCAGCAGATCGACCCAGATCGACTGGACCACGTCCATCGAGTCAAAGCTGGCCTGCAAGTCCGCTCCCAGTTGCCGGCGCACCACGCTGCGCAGGATCGGCTCATAGGCCTGGAAGACCTCGGCGGCCGCTTTCGTGTCGCCGCTACAGAGCTTTTCCAGAAGGACGGCCAGGGATGGCTCGCTCATGAATGCTCCTCGGTCGATGCCTGTTCCGGTCGGGGATACCAGCAAAACAGCGGATCGCCGGTCCATCCCAGCGCCGGCTGCCGGGAAGGGCCCCGCTGCCGGCGGACGACCTCGGCGATCGAGACGACCGCTGCGGTGGTCAGCAGCGACCAGTACAGATTGGGTCCGGTCGGCGCATGCCACAGGGCCGAGCCGATCTGGTCCAGTCGCGCCAGGAACGACTGCACACCTGCCTGGACGGCCGCGCCATCAAGGGCCAGGCCTCCGGGCAGCAGTCCCGCACCCAGCGGCTGGCACTCTTGCCAGACCTGGTCAAGGGCCGCCTGGCCATCGCAGTTGGGACTCTCGTTCCCGGCAGCAAGGACGACAGCCGTCGGAGGAACGTCGCCACGGTCGCTCTCGCTGGCAACCGGACCGGCTTCGGAAGGCAAACGCACGCCGGCTGTTGAGCCGAGTGTCGGAGGCGTTGCGGCAATGGCAAGGACAGATCCTGGCAGACCGCTTTGCTCCGGTTTGGAGTTGGTGCTTTCGCGCAGGAACACCGTGCTGACCGAACCCTGGGCAGGTGACGGAGGTTGGACCGCGGTCGTGGCCCCCGAGGTGACACTGGCCAGCTTCTGTTCCTGACCCGCGGTCAAGGGACTGTTCGTAGCCACGGTCGAGGTCTGATTCTGATTTTCGGCCGTGGGACTGCTGGCAACAGCAGTCGGTTGCCGTTCCGGACTGGACAGGCCATTGTCGGAGTTGTCCGGATCGCTGCTCTCCAGGTTCGGGCTCGAAGTCGATGGCGCTTGCGGCTGATTCGCATTCTGGGGAGCAGGCGGCGGGGGTTGGACTGTCTGGGCAGGCGTCTCCTGGGAATCCACCTGGTTCTGTCCCGTGGTGTCTTCTGTCGGGCTGGGCGTTGGGGCCACGTTCCCCTGGCGGTCCGTCTGATCGTCACTGCCGCTCAAACGCGAATTCTCCCCGTCCGACTCGTTGGATGGAGGCGACAACTGGGTGGAAGACGTGCTGGAACTGGCATTGTCCGGAGAATCGGTCTCGGTTGGCTGAGTGAAATTGGGGTTCGCCCGGGAGTTTTCCGCAGAGTCGGAACTCGCTTGCTGATTCTCTGATCCCGAAGTGGTTGCAGTCTGGTCGCCACCGTCGTTTCGGATGGCAGTCGAGTCGAGCGGGTGCGCGGTCTGCTCGGGAACGTCGGACGGCGCGGGAGCGATTCCTGTCGGCGCCAGGGAAGTGGTGCCGCTCAGCTGGCGTCGCTCTTCGAGGATTTCCAGTTCGAGTCTGGATCGGGAGTGTGAACGGAAACGCATGGAGTCTCCTCCTCTGACATCGACAGTTCCAACCTGTCGAGCAAGCAGATGCTGCTGCCTACCTGGACGTGGGGGGCGTTGGTGGCCGTGAACGACCGATCGAGTCCTCGGTCCACGGGGCTCACCACACGCTCTCAGTATAGCCGTCCCTCCCTGGGAGTCCAGGAGAAAAGGAAAAACCTCTTCCGAACTCATCGGTCAGGAGCGTGGTGCCTGCGGAGGATCATCCGGGAACCAGGGCCACGGCCCGGCACCAGCCGGCGCTGGCCCCCTTGATCTTGACCGGCAGGCACGACACCCAGAAGCCGAAGGGCCACGGAATCCGGTCGAGGTTGGCGAGTTTCTCGATCTGGCAATACTCTCGGGTCAGGCCCGCGAAGTGGGCCGGCCAGACGTACCGGCCGTCGCCGGTGCGGCGGTAGACCGCCACCATCGAGGCAAAGGGCCGATCAAGCGTGCAGGCGTCGATGCCGACCATCTTCACCCCCTGCTCGACCAACCACAGCACGCCGTCCCGGCCCAGGCCCGGCTGGGCGTAATACTCCTTGGAGTCTAAACCCCGTTCCGTTTGAAACCAGGAGTCGTAGGGTGGGCCGAGCGCAGCGAGGCCCACCGTCTGGTGTGGTGGGCCTCGCTGCGCTCGGCCCACCCTACGACCTCACTGCGGACTCCTGGTTTCAAACGGAACGGGGTTTAGCCTCACCTTCGCCTTCGTCGAGGAGGGCAAGACCGTGAGCGCTGTGAACGCCCAGGGGACCGATGCGGGCGGAGGCGGGAAAAGCCGCTCACGCCGGTATGAGCTGACTTGCTGGTCTTCCGAGGCAGCCACCGGCCTGAAGGTCCGCCAGATAGGTGACACCGTCACCGAAACGCGGACGCGCTTTCCAGGTCCGCCGCTGCTGGAACACATCGTCTCTGCGGATGGGAAGAGTGTCCTTTTCGCCGGCGGGCGCGACGAGAAGGTGATCCCCGTTATTTGCAGGTCTGCCACGACGTTTGCCATGCGGCCGTGATGTTCGAGGACCAGGCGGACGTGCTGCACCGCTATCACCAGGCGGGCATTGGCGTGGGCAAGGTGCAGGTCTCCTCCGCGGTGGAGGCAGATCTGAATCGGCTGCCGCCCGAAGAGCGCGGCGCGGCCCTGCGTCAGCTAGCCGAGTTCAACGAGGATCGCTACCTGCATCAGACCAGCGTGCGAGCTGCGCCGAGTGCGACCGCCGCGTTCTACGAGGACCTACCACTGGCCCTGGCAGCAGCGGGGAAGGGCCCGGCAACGGGCGAGTGGCGGGTTCACTTCCACGTCCCGGTGTACTTGCAGCGCTTCGGCCGGCTGGAGGCGCTGCAGCGGCCGATCCTGGAGTGTCTGAGGACGACGCGGGAGCTGGGCAACCCGGAGGTGTACGAGGTCGAGACGTATGCCTGGAGCGTGCTGCCGGAGGAACTGCGCCAGCCGGACCTGGCGGCGGGAATTGCCCACAAGTTGACGTGGTTCCAGGAGCAGCTGGAATTGGAGTGATGGTTCGCTCAGATCGAGGGAGAAACCGGGCCATGGCAGGTGCGTATATCGGATCCCGGCATCTTTTCCGGTCTCGTTCCCGTTGAGATGGACTGGACCTGTGACGTTGCCTTCGGGACGATAAATACATGGGTCCCCTTTGTTGTTGCTTACACGTCTTTCGGCCAGTATTCGTGACGTGCGTCCCTTGTCTGCTCTGCTTCCTTTCAGGTGATGGATCAGGGTCGCGGAAAGGCATCGTTCCAATGCGGGCCACCCAATGACTCGGGATCCGGTACACCCGCTTTTTCTGCAGCATCGTGATCGATTTGCAACAACCAGTCTCTAGCCCATTCCCGCACATCATGATCTGGGTCATGAAGCGCTACCTCCACAACTGCGGGAACGACTTTGTCGGAAAGAGAACTGCGACTATACAGTGCTGTCATTGCATTGCACCGCACAATTGAGTCGGAGGAATGCAATAGTTGCAGCAGAAGAGGGATTGCTTCAGGGTCATTTCCGCACAACAATGCGTTAGCCGGGTAACACCAAGAATAAACCATTGTTATGCGCAATACGCCTGATTCACGAAGCACCCTTTCCGAAAACGTAGGATGGAAAGCGCGGCGGTGATCGTCGTCGCCTTCGACAGCCAGTTCCGCTTCCCAGCGCTCGACATTCCAGCCGCGATAAACAAGCGAACCGGAAGCGCCCCTGATTGCAGGTGTAACGTATCCCAACGAGAATTCCAAGTAGCATGAGGCAACAGAGGAACGCAACGACTGGTTTCTTCATAGTAGTCTTGTCACCCGATCCTTGCACGCCTTGAGTCCAGTATGAGTTGACGTGCATCGTTGTTCTGCTCCGCGGACGGTATGGGCGGAGCATAGAAGCAATTGCAGCCATTCCTTTGCTACCACCGAACTGCGAATCGCTTCGGATGCACAGCCAGCCAAGCAGTCAAGAATCGCGCATTGTCAGTATTTAGCAACGTGCGACTTCGGGTGTAAGTGCCATTCCACTCGCGGTATCTTTTCCTGTCTATTCATCTTTGTCAAATGGAAAGCGAAGTACCCCAAGAAACTCCATCCACACGCCCGCTTTGTGAGCTGCGCTGCGATCGATTTCATATAGAGCATGAGCAGCCGCATATCGGACCGAGTAATCTTGGTCATGAACAGCAGTTGCAAGTGCAGGAACGACCTGAACAGCACAGGATCGGCGCGCCCCCAATCCGAGAACCGCAGCCTGACGCACTCGCGGATTCCGAGAGGACAACAGTTCCAGGAGAAGTGGAATTGCTTCAGGGTCATTTCCGTTCACGAGCACTTCACCAGGGCGCCACCAAGAACGGGGGAATGTTGAGCGAGCCATGATTGATTCGTCAATCCACCGATCCCAAGGAGTCGGCGCAACCATGCGTCGCCAATTAACCGGAACCATACAAGCAAGTTCAGACTCCCATTGCTTTACATTCCAACCACGATAAACAATCGAAGATGAGGAACGTAGACCAAGTAGAAAAGTCAGGGCGATTGCGGCCGCAACAAGCATAACGCAAAGAGTAATCAACAAACGTTTTTTTCTCATAACTGCACCTGGTGACACTCTGCATCGTAATCCATGTGGCCTTTGACTGATTCACCTATTCCTCCTAAACGGTAAATGTGTATCAAATTGGCCAGTCTTCATTCTGAAGACAATGGTTTCACGATGTAGCTTACGCTCGCAAGAACAGGCCCTGTCGTTTTTACATCGACCCTCAATCTCGTGGGTTCTCCAGGGGGTATCCAATCTGTTTCATCTCCGCGAACCCCGGCGAAAGAACCAGGCTCCCAAGGCAACCCTTGAGCCGCAGAACCTAGTTTGATATACCCGGCAAACTGCCATTTAGTAACCGCTTCGCTCCAATAATTATCGTTTGGTGAAGACGGATCAATCAGCGCATCTGTTGTCGAGGCCGCAATGGCAAGGGTAAACTTGTTCTGAAACAGGATCCTAGTAATCTGCTCGTTGGGTCCCAAATCAGACGGGAAGACAATACGAGGACTGTCAACTCCTCCAAAAGTCGTCGCGTTCTTCTCAGGATCGCCTACAAAGAAGAACCCGTTATAATAAGGCCATGTCTCTTCCGCTGGAACTCCCTCTGTCGGAACAAAATCCAACACCGGGGGCTGGTTTGCAATCGATAAAGTGGCGTATTTTGTACGATATGCAGCTGCAGCCACCGTGTAGGTCCAATATTGAACGTACCCAAATGTGATGTTACCGACTCCAAGGTTGTCAGAACCACGGAATGATGGGCCTACAAGTGTGACAGTTGCACGCCACTCAAAGCCTCGCCTGTTGGGTGGAATGGGGTTGGTTTCTGAATCGATCACTGCCGGAGGAGAACTATAACTCGTCACCGTGGGTACTGGGACGACGAGGTTCAGTGGTTTGAAGGTCTTTACAATGGTTTCACGGAGTGTGAATTGCTGGAAGCGGCTGAAATCAAAAGGTGGGCTCGATGCTTGGCCTACGGCAAAAGCCTGTTTAGCTGCAAACGGACCGCCGAACTGTGTCCTGGGTTTGGGCTCCCTTGGATTGGTGACCTTAACTTGAACAACAAAAATGACCGGCAGCTCATCGGTGAACTGCTCACCATTGACGACATATTGGATGTTGGGAACCAAGAGATCTGGTCGATTTGGGTAGGTGATGCCAACAATGATCCATTGGTTAACAACTTTTCCTTGGTTATCTACACTTTCCCCGTATCCGCTGACATAGCTTGAAAGGCCTTCCAACCCACCGAGTTTTGTTTTCGACTCGTCAATGTTTCCCGGGCCTACTTTGATCATATAAAAATATGTGGAGTTCCCGGGAACAGTTAATGGCCCTTGCATCTTCATCGCTTCATCTTCGGGCGCCACTTCAGCCACACAGAGCCCTTCAGCTTCTTCCACCGGTTCCTCCGCTCCGGGTTCTGTAAAGTTGACAAGGACTTCTGTCGGATAATCACCCTGTTCCGCTAAAGTGTGACTTCCCGACACCTTGAACAAGCCATTCGATCCAGTCACTGTCCCCGTGCTGGTTGTTCCATCAGTCCACTCAATCGTGGCCGAGAACTCGCTGGAAGTATCGTATGGGTTTGGATCGGTGAACGTCACTAACGTCAGGTCGTT
>CAWATZ010000007.1:0-938277 GCA_963784995.1 uncultured Planctomycetota bacterium
GCCACCGCAACGAAAGCGAGGAGCACCGCCAGCAGCCGCAGCAGCAGCACCACGCTCAGTCTCCGCGGCGTGACGCCGGGGGACTGGAGGTAGATGCGGATCATCCAGCCGACCACGCCCAGAGGCAGGATCACCAGCAAGGCCAGTCCGCAATTGCCGAGGCGTTCGCCCAGGCCGGCACTGCTGCTGGGCGAGCCGTAACGGATGATCCAGTAAGCCACCAGGCCCAGCCAGAGGCCGAAGCCGGTAAACACTTGCCGGCGTGTGCGGACCGTGGACAGGCGTAAAAACAGGATGGGCAAAGCGAGCGCGGCCAGGCCGGTCAGCCAGACGGCCAGGCGCACGGGAGCGTCGGTGTCGGTCAGGAACGACCGAACCTCCGACCAGGGCCAGATGGGATCAAATTCGAGTGTCATGGCTGTTTTCCGTCGTAGCCACAGGCGGCTCGCCTGTTGGCTTCTTCCCTCCACCGCGAAAGAAGCCAACAGGCGAGCCGCCTGTGGCTACGCGTTGGCCGGCTGTTGCTCGCGGCGATAGAACCGATTGGCCAGCACGCCCTCGAAGGTCAGCATCAGCAGCATCAGGATCATCAGCAGCGGCAGCAGCTCGATCGGCGCGGGCCGATACGCTTGCAGTGTCTCGCTCACCTTGACCTCCGCCGAGGGCCGGACCACGCAGTCCTTGCCCAGCACCGCCTCGATGTCCTTCGCGTCCACGCGAGCCAGCTCCTTCTCCTCTTCCCGGACGTTGAGGCTGAATGCGACCGCACGGCGATCGTGCCCCGTCAGCCGGAAATTGCCGGGCGCCATCACCTGGGGCAGGACCAGGGTGGGCGGGTCACCGAGGTCCCTGGGCACCTGGATGGTGCGTTCCGAGTCGGCCAGGTCGGGGTCGGGGCCATCGAGGCGGAACACCGCCTGCGGCGGCGTCTCCAGCGGCAGCGGCACCGTGACCGTCTGGCCGCAGGCGAAGTTCAGCACCTGGGCGCTGAGTTCGCCCGCCAGGTACTTGGCCACCTCGTTGACCAGCACCAGGCCGAACGACGATTTCCAGTAATTGTGCCAATCTCGCTCCCCGGGGTCGAAGGTGCGTCCGTCCATGACCACGGTGAACAGCACCACCCGGCCATTCTCCAGCGTCCTCTCCACCAGGGCCGGCGAGAGATGCTGATCGGCGTAGCGGGCAATGACCGATTCCTTGTCCAGCGGCTCCACCTTCCAGTAGCGGTTGACGTGTGGGGTCAATCCGGGCTTGGTGAAGTCCGGGTCGGCACTGCGAATCCACTCGCGGAAGGGCAACAGCAGCGGGTGACTGCCTTCGTAATCCTTCCAGGTCAGGCGTGCTCCTTCCAGAACGGTCTCGAATCCCTTGAGCTTTGCCGGCAGCAAACCACTGGCCGCCTTGTTGAAGCCATCGAGATCCTTGAGTTCCTCCCCGGGAGGGACAATGATCAGCCCACCGCCGGTCTGGACGTATTTCTTGAGTTTGCCACAGAGCAAGGGCGAAGGATTGAGCGTCTGAAACAAGCAGACAACCCGGTAGCTCTCCAGCTCCTTGTCTTTCAAATCCTCGGCCTCTTTCAGCGTGCGGACGTCGCACTGAAACGCCTCGGCTGGCTTGTTCTTCACCCGCGCCAGGAAGGCCGCCTTCCAGATCCCCGCATCGTCCGGCTTCTCCGCGATGGTCAGCAGCTTTCGGCCGGCCCGCCTTGAATCATCGTGGATGGCGAAGGTGGCGAAAGCGGCGTTGTTGAACGGCAGCGCATCGACAAAGGGCCGATGGTCGCTGGTGGTGAGCCGGACACTCACCTGGCCATACGCCTGGTAAGGAGCGTTGTCCTGCCCCGGCGGTCGGGCTGGCGCCACGACGCGGAAGGTCAGTTCCTTGCTCTGTCCGGGGGCCAGCACCAGCGGTTGCCGCTGCGGCTCGGGGTTGCTGTCCAGCTGGCAGGAAACGTAATCCCTGTAGTCGGTCCCGGTCGCGCGGACGGCGACGCTCACCCGCACCATCCCGCCCGGGGCGACCACCGCCGGCTCCACCTTGATGCGATCGATGGACACGTCCTCCGCTTTCTCCGCTCCCAGATCGACGTACACAACCGCCAGCGGATTGGTGGAGTCCTCATCCCGGCGGAAATCCTTGAGCTGGTCGCCGTCCCAGCTGGTCCGGGTCCGATCGGAGAAAACGTAGAGCAGAGGAACGGGAGCATTTTCGCCCTTGCCCTCCTGGTCGAGGAGGCGGCGTGCACGCTCGATCTGCCGGGTCAGGGAAGCAAACACCGGCCGGAGCCGCAGACCGTTGAGGCGGGCCCGGACTTGGCCGGGGTTGGTCATCCAGTCCTCGTCGGAGCCCTCGTCGCCGGTATCCAGGATGAGGACCCGGCTGCCCTCGGCCATCTCGCGGTGCAGTTCCAGACCCAGGTGCCGGGCCTGGTCGAGCCGGCCCTGGGCCTTCTCGCGGTAGTCCATGCTCCAGCTGGTGTCGAAGACAAACACCGCCGCCACCGACCGATCCGCGCCGGCCCCGAGCCAGGAGCGGAAGGAACGCGAAAATATCCCGCCATCCAGCCGGGGACGGGACAGGGCCAGCACCACAAAGGCGATCAGCAGCATCCGCAGGAGCAGCAGCAGCCAGTGCTGGAGTCTCAGCTTGCGGCGATTGATCAGGTGCTTTTGCTTGAGGAAGCGAAAGGCCGGGAACGGCAGCAGTTTCGGCTTCTGGCGCATGATCAGATGCACAAGGATGGGGATGCCCACCAGCAGCAGGCCCGCCAGCAGATAGCCGTGGATGAACGTCATAATGCGATGGCTCTCAAACCGTTCCCCGACCCCTGCCGGCTTGCCCGGCAGGTGAAGGAGGTCAGCAGCTAGAAGGAGGCGGCATTTATCCTTTTCTTGTTCCTCGATTCTAGCCGATGACCTCCTTCACCTGCCGGGCAAGCCGGCAGGGGTCGAGGAGTGCAGACTGCTAAAACCGCCGCGTCCTCTGGATCAGAAACTGCAGCAGCGCCTTGTCGAAGCTGACGCTGGTGTCGATCGGCACGAAATCCACGTTGATTTTGGCGCACTCGGTCCGGTACTGCTCCTGGAAGCCGTGGATCGCTTCCAGGTAGTCCTCGCGCATGCCGCGGGCGTCGATGGTCAGCCGTTCCGGCGTCTCGACGTCCTCGAACTCGATCAGGCCGGCAAACGGGAAATGCACCTCGGCCTCGTCGAGGATCTGGAACAGGATGACCTCGTTGCCGCGATGCCGCAGATGGTGCAGCGCATGCAGCACCGGCTCGGGATCGGTCAGCAGGTCGCTGAAGACCATGACCAGGCTCTTGCTGCGGATCATGCCCGCCAGCTGGTGCAGGCAGGCGGCCACGTCCGTGGTGCCCGACGGCTTCAGGTTGGCCAGCACCGACAGGATCGTTCCCAGGTGCGACCTCTTGCTGCGCGGCGGCAAGCTCGTCTGGATGCGGCGTGTCGAACGTCACCAGGCCGACCGGGTCCTGCTGGTGGATCATCAGGTATCCCAGGGCGGCGGCCAGGCAGATGCCGTACTCGAACTTGGTCAGCTCCTGGCGGTAGGTGTAGGCCATCGAGGCGCTCAGGTCCATCGCCAGGTAGCCGGTGACGTTGGTCTCCGCCTGGAACTTTTTGATGTAGTACTTGTCGGTCTTGGCGAAGACGCTCCAGTCGAGGTCCTTCAGGTCATCGCCGGGAACGTACTTGCGATGCTCGGAGAACTCGACGCTGAAGCCCTGAAATGGGCTGGCGTGCAGTCCGGAGAGGAACCCCTCGACGATGAACTTGGCGCGCAGATCAAGCCGGGCGACCTGGCGGATCACCTCCGGACGCAGGTATTTCTCGACGTTGGCTTGCTCCGCGCCTTGCGGCATCTCGTCTCCCGGTTTGGGACCTCAAAGTTCGGGAAGGATCAATCGGCCTGTCGCGTCGTAGAATCCCTCCTCATCGGCCTGATAGACGCCGTCAACGCTCTTCGCCAGGAACTCGGCCAGGTTCCGGCAGACCTCTTCGACGGTCGCCTCATCGGGCACGTCAGGGGGCCGGCGAATGGTGAACAGCTGGCTGGTCTGGATCATCTGCTCCATCAGGGGCACGCTGTTGCTGCTGTATTCGCAGGTTTCCAGAAAGGCCGCCCAGGTGTTCAATTCAGCGCGAATGCCCTCCTCGTCGGCCCGGAAACGCTCGATCTGGATCGGCGGCGCGTCCGCCAGGCGAACGGTGGCCGAGGTCCACTCGGTGCAGTCCGGCTCAAACTCCGCCGTGGCCGGGACGTTCAGGGCGCGGAGAAACGCTGCGAACGCAGCCGGCTCGACGGGAGTGGGAGAACGCCCAAATACACGATACCACAGGGGCATCGGGACTCCAAGGCTTCTCGGGCTGCCCTCGTATCTCACGCCTGGCTCGACCCCGCCCGGCCACCCCGGGTTGCGCTGCGCTCCACCCGGGGCTTTACTCCTGTTTTCGGGAATAAAGCCCCGGGTGGAGCGCAGCGCAACCCGGGGTGGCCTCGGGGCGGGAGGAGGAAGCCGTCCAGAGCAACCGGGTCGGGTTCACTTCGGCATCTTCGTCACGTCCACCACGATGGGATCGGCCGTGTCGCCCTGCAACGCACGGAGGAACAGCGTCAGGTCCTTGACCTCGTCCCTAGTCAGGTTCAGCTTGAGCGGCACCACCGGCTTGCCGTTGAACTCGTGTACCTGCGGTCCGGTGTGCGGCTTGCCGCTCTTGCGGGCCAGCAGCCAGGCCTTCTCGGCCTCGAAATCGCGCATCTTGGGATCGAGGAACTCGTTGACGTTGCCGCCGCGGTTGTACAGTTCGATCGTGTCTTCGAGGCTCTTCTCGCTGCCGTCGTGCATGTACGGAGCGGTGCCGCCCAGGTGCCGCAGGGTCGGCGTCTTGAAGGCGTGGACCATCTCGGCGTTCTTGTTGCCGATCGGCATGCTGGCAAAGCGGCCCATCGAGCCGGGCGGCAGCTTGCCGTCCTTGACGCCGACGCCCAGGTTGTGGAACTGGTTGTCGGTGTAGTTGTCGCCGACGTGGCAGGCATTGCAGCGGGCCTTGCCGAAGAACAGCACCCGGCCGTTGTTGATCGCCTTCGCCGTCTCCTCGATCTTACCCTGATCTTTCGCCAGGTCCAACCGCAGGGCCGTCAGGGCGTTGCCGTCCTTCTTCGCGAACGCCTCCTTGAGGACCTTGGCGTAATCCTTGGCTTCGATCTCGAACTTGGCCAGCCCCTCTTCCTCGACCCGCAGCCGCATCGCCAGGTCGGCGCGGTCCTGGATCGAGTTGCCGCTCAGCACGGTCCGCTCATAGGTGGCGATGGCCTTGGCGACAGCGTCGCGAGTCGGCTCGGTGCCGAATACCGCCCGGAACTGCTTGACATAGTCGGGCACGCTCCGGACGCGCTGCACCACCTTGACCCACGGGTCGCCCTTGCCGTCGAACATCTCGATCGGGTTTTGCGGCGGCCCCTGCGACTGGTCCTCCAGCGAACTGGCCCGGCCATCCCAGAAGTGCAGCGCGTTGAAGGCCGAGTTGTACACCGTCGGGGCGCTCATGCCGCCCTTGAGGCCGTTGATGCCCGTCGATACCGGCGCCTGATCGGTGAAGCCGCGGGCCGGATCGTGGCAGCTGGCACAGGAGACGGTGCGGTCGGACGACAGGATTCGATCGTGGTACAGCTGTTTGCCCAGCTTCCACTTGGCCACGGTCATCGGGTTCTCGGCCGGCACCGGCGGGTCCTGCGTCAGACCCAGCGGCACCTTGATCTTGACGCCCTTGCGCTCGACGAACTGACCCAGGCGCGGATCGAAGTCCTTGAGCGTGACCTCATTCCAGAACTGCGGCAGCTTGTCCCATTCGCTGGGGTTGCGGCCTCGGTTGACGAAGAGGACCGGCCGTTCCTCAGCGAAGGGCGTTTTCCACTGCTCGTTGGGCAGTTGCCAGTAGTACGAGGCGACATCCACCTCCTTCTGGATGGCCGGGGCCGAGACCCACAAACCAGGTAAGAGCAGGGCCAGCAGGGCCCCGACCCTCAGAAAGACTTTGCAGCACGGACACATAAACGAGATCCCTCACAGCGAACCAATGGGGTGTCTGGCGAATGATAATCAAGGCAGGTGGGCAGGGTGTTCGCGGGCGGCGCACCGGGGCTGGCTACTTTCTCAGAACGTTTCGGCGTTACAGCCGTGGGGTAGGCATCGTTGCGTTAGCGTTTACGGTATTTATTCACGTCGGGTTCGCCAATGGTTTGCAGCAGTTGCTGGATGATGCTCTCGCTGGTCTTGCCCTCGGCCTGGGCCTGGAAGTTGGCGCTGATCCGGTGCCGCAGCACGGGAATGGCCACCTTCTTGATGTCATCGATGGCCACGCTGAAGCGATTGTCCATCGCGGCCATCGCTTTCCCGGCCAGGATCAGGAACTGACCAGCGCGGGGGCCGGCTCCCCAGTCCACGAGCTTCTGGACGAACTCCGGAGCGCTGGGATCGCGCGGCCGGGTCGCACGCACCAGCCGGGCCACGTAATCGACCACGTATTCGCCCACCGGGACGCTCCGTACCAGCTTTTGCAGGTTGACGATCGCCTTGGAGCTGAGGACCTTCTCGATTTCGACGGGCTCATCCTTGGTGGTCGTCGAGAGGATGCGCTTTTCCTCGTCCAGCGTTGGATAATCAACCATGATGTTGAACATGAAGCGGTCGAGCTGGGCTTCCGGCAGCGGGTAGGTGCCTTCCTGCTCGATCGGGTTCTGGGTTGCAATCACAAAGAACGGGTCGGGCAGCCGATGGGTGTCCTGCCCGGCGGTGACCTCGCGCTCCTGCATGGCCTGGAGCAGGGCAGCCTGGGTCTTGGGCGGCGTGCGGTTGATCTCGTCGGCGAGCACGATGTTGGCGAAGATCGGCCCTCGAACAAAGCGAAATTCGCGCCGGCCCTGGTCGTTCTCGTCCAGCACCATTGTGCCGGTGATGTCGCTGGGCATCAGGTCCGGGGTGAACTGCACGCGCTTGAAGGAGACGTCGAGGACCTGGCTGATGCTGCTGACCATCAGGGTCTTGGCCAGGCCGGGCACTCCGACCAGCAGACAGTGGCCGCGCGTGAAAATGGCGGCCAGCACCTGCTCGATCACCTCGGCCTGGCCGACGATGACACGCTGCAACTGCTCGAGCATTTTCGCCCGATACTGGCTGAACTGTTCCAGGTATTTGTTGATGTCTACGGACACCGGCGGTGTTCCTCTGGCGGGAGAGGGACGCGGAATCAGAAGCCCCAGGGCGATGCCCTGGGCTATCTGTTGCGCCCCTTCGGGGCGGAAGACACCAACCAATCGCCCCGAAGGGGCGCAACAGGATAGCCCAGGGCATCGCCCTGGGTAGACTGGTTTTATTGTAAAGGCGCGGGTGGGGGAAAGGCAAAGAGAGTTTAACCGCGACGCGCAGCGGAGCGCGGGAGCGCGCTCCGCTGCGCGTCGCGGTTAAACAGTGGAGCGCTCACGCCGCCTCGCACGCTGCCGGCAGCATCGCACCGGCCTGCTTCAGGCAGGCGTCGATCAGCCCGCGGAACAGCTGGATGTCCAGTCCCGACGCGGTGGCCGAGGCCGGCTGCCACTGGACGCCCAGGGCAAACCAGGTCCCCTCCGCCTCGACCGCCTCGATGACGCCGTCCAGGGCCGTCGCGGAGATGCGAAAGCCGCGGGCCAGCTTCTGGATCGCCCGGCGATGCTCGCTGTTGACCACCACCTCGCCCTCGCCGTAAAGGCCGGCCAGGATGGTCTTGGGGATGATGTTGATGGCGTGGCGCAGACCGCGCTCCGGCGGATGGCGGTGCTGCAACGCCTCGGGGAGATCGCGCGGCAGGTCCAGGTACATGGTGCCGCCGCTGGCGCTGTTCAGCACGTGCAGGCCATGATCGATGGCCAGCAGAGGGACGTTGTTCTTGCGGCAATACAGGCACAGGGCCTCGGCGTCGGCGGTGCTGCGCCGGGGTTTGCCGTCATGGCCGGCCAGCACGACGCCCTGGACGTTGTCCAGCAGCTGCGGCCAGGGCCGGCCGGCAGGTTCGGGGAGGGGGACGGGGACGCCGTCCGCGGCGGTCACGGAGGCGGCCAGACCGGCAGGCCAAAGGCCGCAGCCGTGCTTCTCGTGGTTCCAGCTGCGGTCCTCGCCGTAGATGCCGATGCGAATCGAGGGGGGCTTGGTGGCCATAGGAGGACTCCTTTCCTCTGCGATGGTGGATCGTCCTGGATTGCTCCCGAAGAAGGAACAGCCTATCCATTTCAAGAGGGATTGTACCCAGTCCCGGACAAATTGCCAGTTAAAAATCCGAAAAAAGAAAAGAGCCGCGATCATTCCAGATCGCGGCTCCACAGGAAGAAATCATCACCCCAGAAGAAGGCTCGGCTCCCAGCCGACGCGCTCGGCCGAGGCCCGGAGTTTCTCCAGGGCCCGGTTCTGGATCTGGCGGACCCGCTCCTTGCTGATCCGCAGCAGGTGGCCGATTTGCCGTAAACTATGTGTCCCGTGGCCGGTCAGGCCAAAACGCAGGTCCAGGACTTTCCGCTCCCTCGGCCGCAGGTTCTCCATCAGGAAGCCCAGCGCCTCCTGACGCTCGGAGTTCTGCCGCTGCGTGGTGCTGTCGTTGTCGGGCATGGCCTCGGTCAGTTTGAAGTCGCTGTCGTCGTCCAGCACGGCATTGAGAGAGACAGGCGTTCGCGTGGCGGTCTGCAGATGGGTCAGATGGTCAAGGCTGCTGCCGGTGCGGGCGGCCAGTTCCTGGGGGCTGGGCAGGTGCTTGCCGCCGTGGGCCAGGGCCTCGGACTCCTGCTGGAGTAGACCGAGTTCCTGGAGATGGTGCGGCGACAGGCTAACCAGGTGAGACTGGCGAGCCACGGCAATTTGCAGAGTCTGGCGAATCCACCAGGTCGCGTAGGTCGCCAGGCGGGTGCCGTGGCTGACGTCGAAGCGATCGATGGCCTGCATCAGACCGCAGACGGCTTCCTGAAGCAGGTCGGCGTAGCTGAGGGCGTGATGGCGAAAGCGCTTGGCGACGTGGGCGGCCAGGCGGATGTTGGCGGAGGCGAGACGGTGTTTCAGATGGACGTAACGATCATGGAGCCGGCGGACAGCGGCGACGCGGCGAGTGTCTTCGGTGCCATGGTCGCGAATGAACTGGGCCATGGGCCAGGGTTCCATTGCCGGCCGATGTTGCCGAAGCCGAGAAAAACTGCGGATCAGCACGCGGACCAGCTCGCTCTTGGTCTCCCAGAAATCGGCCAGCAGCTCCCGTTCTTCTTCGGGAGTGAGCAGATCGGAAGAAAAGATGGTGGTTGCGGGCATGACCGAGGGTTCTTCGGTCACCGGTTGGCGTTTACGTCGTCGCGTCTTCATGGTTGCCTTTCTGTTACAGCTCGAGCCCAGTGAACCAGTCAGCAACGGCGAAACCAGACAGCCCCAGGAACAGCGGCCTTCCAAAGTTTAGGGCGGCAGTCAACCGGGCCAGGGAGGTTTGGCCTCCCCAGTCCAGCCGCGACGTCCCGGTTGTCGGCCCCTGAGGAGCCTGGCCAGACGAAGCAATGAAAAAGCCGAGTCCGAGCCGGATCACCGCTTCCAGACCCGTCCGCTGGGGCGGGGGGCGGAGCGACAATGCAATTCGGGTTCGGCAGAGGGTAGAATGTCGGCTCTCGTCTCTGGCAGGATGCCTGAGAGCGTCCTGCTTTCGGGATCGTCCCGAAAATCCGCTTGTACTGGTTCTCCCTTCTTTTCCCAACATGCCGGCCCATTGTAAAGATCCAATCCAGCGCCCGCAAGATTTATTCTTGAAATCTTGGCGTTGACTTCTCAAAAAGAAAGAATCGCCTCCGGCGAGCGGGGCGGCGTCAGCCGGGACTCTTTACCGGCGGGCTGACGCCGCCCCGCTCGCCAAAAGAGGCCCCAGTCGCAAAGAAGTTGGGTTTTTCTAGCGCAGGGAGTACAATTACAGGGTAAACTGCATGCAAAGCCACCCATGGCGAACCGTTCCCCGACGGTGAATGGGAGGAAGACGAGGCGTGAGCATGGAAAAATGTTCCCTGCTGCTGGTGGATGACGAACCCGCCATCCTGCCGAGTCTTGCGGCTTTGCTCGCCCCCGAGTTCCAGGTCCACGTGGCCAGTTCGGCCGACGCGGCCCAGGCCCTTCTGGAGAAGCATCGGATCGACCTGATCTTGACCGATCAGCGGATGCCCCGGCGCTCGGGCATCGAACTGCTGGAATGGGTCAAGCAGCATTCGCCCCAGACGGTCCGGCTGCTGATGACCGGCTACGGCGAGCTGGACGACGCGGTGGAAGCCATTAACCGCGGTCAGGTCTACTATTTCCTGCTCAAACCCTGGCGGACCGAGGAACTGCTGGCGATCCTGCGCAACGCGGCCGAGAAGGTCCGGCTGGAACGCAAGCACGACAAGCTGCTGGCGGAGCTGGAGGCGCGGGTCCAGCAGCGGACGCGGGAACTGGAAGAGGCCAACCAGCTGCTCCAGCAGCGGACGCGCGAGCTGGAACGGCTGGTGCTGATCGATCCGCTCACCAGCCTGTTCAACCGCCGAGCGATGGATAGCCTGGCCGCGGCCGAGCTGAAACGGCACGCTCGCTATCACAACCCGATGTCGCTGGGAATTGTCGACGTCGATAAGTTCAAGGACATCAACACCCGGTATCACCTGACCGGCGGCGACGAGGCCCTGAAGGGACTGGCCAAGGTCCTCACCACGACCTTGCGCGAAGTCGATTCCGTGGGGCGCGTGGGCGGTGAGGAGTTCCTGATCATTGCCCGGGAGACCGATGAGGCCGGGGCCCACAGCCTGGCCGAGCGTATCCGGGCGACGGTCGAGGGGACGCCGATCGAGTTTCGCGGCCAGACCATCCGCATGACCGTCAGCCTGGGTTTTGCCGTGGCCGAGAGCGCCGCTCCGACCGACTACGCCGGCATGTATGCCACCGCCGCCGAGGCGCTGACGGCCGCCAAGCAGGCGGGCCGGAACCGCTACGAAATCCGCTGCTTGCAGTCCTCGCTGGAGGCCCCTTCCGCCAGCACCTGATGGACCAGGGCCTCCGCCAGGTGCCTGGCGGCCAAGCGGGTGTCCCGCGCCAGCCGCCACAGCTGGGCGATCAGCCCCGGCTGCCGCAGCACCGCTCCCAGGAGCCGGACCGGCGACACTTCCCCCTGCTTCAGCACCTCGACCAACCCTGGCGACAGCGAAGCGCTGAAATCATCCGAGATGGTGCGCAGACAGGTGAAGGGAACGCCGGCTTGCAGGCAGAGCCGGGCCGCCGCCGCCGATTCCATGTCCACCGCCAGGGACTGGAACCGTTCCGCGAGTTGGCGTTTCCGCTCCGGACAGCCGACCAGTTCCGCGACGGTCAGGATTCGGCCCGCCGGCAGGGTTGGCCGCAACGCGGATCTGGCTCTTGCGGGCCAAAGACTTCGCGCCGCTGCTCGATCAACGACTTCCTCGGCCAGGACCAGGTCGCCGACGCGCAGCCCGGGAGCAAGGGCCCCGGAGAAGCCGGCGAGGATGACGCGCTCGGGCCGAGAAGGTTGAGCCAGCAGCCAGCGCAGAGCGCGAGACATCGCCTCGGCGCCCAGGCCCGTTTGCACGACCAGGAGGGGGTGTCCGCCGAGCCGGGCCAGCCAGGCGGGACAGGGGAAACCGCGGAGCCGGCGGCGGGAACGGAGGTGCCGCCAGAGGAACAGGGCCTCGCGAGCCAGGGCGAAGAGGAGGCAAGGAGCGGTGGTTTTCATATTTTGGAGTGCGGCAGTAGCTTTGCTCTGCCGCTTTTGTTTCTTCTGTTTTTCTTTTTTGCCCAACCAAGAAACCTCCGCACGCCCCCAGAGAGACACGGCAAAAACAAAAGTCCAAACAGGAGAAACAAAAGCGGCAGAGCAAAGCTACTGCCGCACTCCATAAAATGTCTCTCCCCCAGCGAGGAGAGAAAATGGCTTACGACAGTTGCCACATCAGCATCTTGAAGCTATCGCCCAGCCGGGAATTGACTCCCAGGGCGGCCGACGGCTCGTAGCCGCAATGCACCATGCAGTGCTCGCAGCGCGGGTCCTTGCCGTGGCCGTAGCTGTCCCAGTCGGTGTTGTCCATCAGGTCCTGGAAGGTGGCATGGTGCTCGTCGGTGATCAGGTAGCACGGCCCCTTCCAGCCCTTGGTGTTGCGCGTCGGGTTGCCCCAGGCGGTGCAGCTCAGCTCGCGTTTGCCGGCCAGGAACTCCAGGTAGATCGGCGACGACATCATCTTGTACTTCTTCAGGAGTTTCTCGGCCTCCTGGAACTTGGCCCGGATGTCGTCGCGGGTCATGAAGATCTCGGCCGCCCCGGTGGGGTTGGTCTGCTGGACCGCGACGTAGCCGTAGGCCGGCGACAGCATGAAGCCGTCCACCCGCAATTTAGTCAGGTAGGCGAAGAGCTGATCGATCTCGTCGAGGTCGGTTTCCTTGTAGATGGTGGTGTTGGTGCAGACCAGGAAGCCGGCCTTCTTGGCGGCCACGATGCCCTCGACGGCGGCGCGGAAGACGCCGTCGCGCTCCACGGCCAGGTCGTGGGTTGCTTCCAGACCGTCGAGGTGGACGTTGAAGAAGAACCGGCTGGTGGGCCGGAACTCGTGCAGCCGTTTCTTGATGAACATGCCGTTGGTGCAGAGGTAAATGTGCTTGCGGCGCTTGAGGATGCCGTGGACCAGTTCGCCGATCTCGGGGTAGATCAACGGCTCGCCGCCGCAGATGCTGACGATGGGAGCGCCGGCCTCATCGACCGACTCCAGGCACTCCTCGACGGTCAGCTTCTCCTTGATGGTTTCGGAGTACTCGCGGATCCGGCCGCAGCCGGTGCAGGTGAGGTTGCAGGCGTGCAGCGGCTCCAGCATCAGCACCAGCGGAAAGCGGCGTGTGCCGGAGAGCTTTTTCCGGGCCATGTAGCCGACCATGTCGGTCGTCAGACTGAGGGGAAAACGCATAGGGTCTCCAGTTTAGAGCAGCAACTGTCTCGATCTTCGACCCCTGCCGGCTTGCCCGGCAGGTGAAGGAGGTCATTGGCTAGAAGAGAAGTCGCAAGAATGTTTTTCTTTCCGTTTTTCCTAGCCAGCGACCTCCTTCACCTGCCGGGCAAGCCGGCAGGGGTCGAACTCCCTCTCCATTGCCGTTGCGTAAGGCATTGAACTCACGACTGCCGGACTGTTTCTGAAGTTTCGTAGCCTCGGAAGTTTGGACTGCTGTCATCCTCCCGCAAAGCCCGTGCCAGGGCCAGCAGCGGGAAATAGAGCCGGTACAGGTGATACTTCAGGTAGAACACCTTGGGAAAGCCCGTGCCGGTGAACAGGCTCCTCGTTCCAGTTGCCGTCAGGCCGCTGCGTCTGGATCAGGTAGTCGAGACCGGCCCGGACGGCGTCGCTGCCGCCCTCGCCTGCCGACAGCAGGGCCAGCAACGCCCAGGCGGTCTGCGAAGCGGTCGGTTCGCCCTTGCCGGCCCAGGCGGGATCGTCGTAGCTGCGGCAGCTCTCGCCCCAGGCGCCGTTCGGACTGCTGCACCTGCTTGATCCAGTCCACCGCCCGGCGGACCATTGGATCCTGCACGTTGAAGCCGATCGCTTGCAGTCCCTGCAGCACCTGCCAGGTGCCATAGACGTAATTGACGCCCCAGCGGCCCGGCCAGCAGCCGTTGCTCTCCTGAGTGCGGCGCAGGAAGGCGATGGCTTTCCGGGCTTGCGGGTTTTCCTGACCGTAGCCGTACAGCGCCAGCGCCTCCAGCACCCGGGCGGTGATGTCCGGGCAGCTGGGATCGAGCATGGCATTGTGGTCCGCAAACGGGACCCTGGTCAGCACCTCGCGGTTGATGTCGCGGTCAAAGGCGGCCCAGCCACCGTCGCTGTTCTGCATCGCCAGCAGCCAGCGCAGACCGCGCTCCACTGCCGGCCGGCACTCGGCGTCCGTTGCCCGCCCGGCCCGGGCAATGGCCATCAGCACCATGGCCGTGTCGTCCACGTCCGGATAGAAGGCGTTGCGATACTCGAAGAACCAGCCGCCAGGCTCCAGCCTGGGGTTGGTGACGCTCCAGTCGCCCTTTTGCCGGACCTCCTTCGCCAGCAGCCATTTCACGGCCCGATCGAAAGCGGGGTGACGCGGTCGAGGTCGGTCTGGGCCAGGTGGTTCAGGGCCAGGCCGGTGTCCCACACCGGCGAGAGGCACGGCTGCAGCCGGATAGCTCCGTCCTCCTCGATCATGAGGTCTTCCAGCTGCTTGAGGGCCCACTTCATTTCGGGATGGTCGGCAGACACGCCCAGGCAGCGCAGGGCAATTACCGTATAGATCATCGGCGGAAAGATGGCACCGAGGCCGTCGCTGTCCTGGAAGCGTTCGCGCATCCAGGCGGCGGCCTTGCGGAGGGCCAGTACGCCGGACCCAGCCCAGGCCCCAGCGCTCGAAGCGTTTCAGGGTCAGATCGAGGACCAGGAAGAAGTTCGACCACGACACCCAGGGCTTCTTGAATTCGCCGGGCCGTTCGTGCCGGTCCGGCGGGGTCAGGAACAGCTCGGCGATGCCCTTCTCGGTCGGCAGCCGGCGCACGGGACGATAGGCCGAGAAGATGGTGAGCGGCACCACGATGGTGCGCGTCCAGCTCGACATGGCGTAGAGGTTGAAGTAGAACCAGGTGGGCAGCAGGGTCATCTCCGGGGGCACGGTCGGACAGGCGGAATAGGGAAGCTGACCCAGCAGGGCCAGGTAGAAGCGCGTGAAGCTGTTGCAGCGAATGGCACCGCCGGCTGCCCGGATCGCTTCGCGAGCCTTCTTCATGTAGGGAGCGTCGGGGTCATGGCCTGTCAGCTTGAGGGCGAAGTAGGCCTTGACCGAAACGCTCACCTCCAGCGGTCCACCCGGGTGATTGCTCCATCCGCCGTCCGCTTGCTGCTGCCGGAGTACGTACTCGGCGATCTTGCGTGACGTTTCCTCTTCTTCCCGGCCCAGCCAGCCCAGGAGCAGGAGATACTCCGACTCCAGGATGGTGTCGCCCTGCAGTTCGCCGACCCAGTGGCCATCCGGTTTCTGCTGGGCCAGCAAACACTGGCGGGCCCGCTCCAGCGCCCGCCGTAACGGAGAGGAAGCGCTGTCAGGACGGGAAGTCCTGAGACCTTGGGGCATTCCGGTGGTGTGTTGCGCACTCTTCACAGAGGCTTCCTTTCCGAGAAGAAACGATCCTGTCCGGGCGCAGTCCGCCCGGAACGTGGATAATCTAATGGAAGGCGCAGAGATCCGGCAAGATGAAACGGAGCTGGGGCACGCAACCTGGCCACCCCGGCAGCAGCCGGCTCCGAGACGCCCCGCCATGAATGGCGGGACTACACGCCAGCGAAAAGCCCGCTGAAGCGGGCTGGGAACCCGGGGCCGCTCCTGCAGACCGATTTATCGGGCTTTCTGCTGGCGTGTAGCCCCGCCATTCATGGCGGGGCGGCCCACCCCCAAGAGGAGAAGGGAGGGGCCGGTCACACCGACTTCAGCAACCCTTCGACGTCGGCCGGCTGGATCTTGCTGGCGGGCTTGTCCAGCTGGACGCTGAGCCAGCTCATGACGGCCGGGGTGTAGGGAAACTTGCTCTTGCCGATGATTTCTTTCATCCGGGCCGCACGGCGCTCCCGTTCCGCCATTTTCTTCAGGCCATTGACCCGACGCGAGAGCCGCTGGTCAAACTGGCGCTGTTCCCGACGAATTCGACGAGCCCCCATTGTCAATCACTCCCCTGGGTCGACAAACTAGCAAAAAGATAACCATAGCAGCCGGCCCGGCCACCGGGAAGGGGGGAAAATGCGCTCGCGGCGAGCAACGGCCCCGGCCCTGGCTGCCGGGGTATCTGGGGCAAACTGGGGTTGCAACCCCTCCGGCAATCTGGTCAAATGCCGGGGTCTGGTAGGGCTTGACAAACCTGGCCGGATGCCTCGGCAACTGGTCGAGGCGGCGATCAATCAATCGTCCAGGAGGGGCCGAAATGTCTCGAATGGGTACGTCGCAGACCGGTCAGACCGGTCTGCAGGGTTCCAGCAGCACCGTTCCGCAGAGCAACCAGAGCATCAACAATCCGAGCTTCCGCTCCCGTGTGGCCATGCGTGCCTACGAGAAGTGGCAGAAGCGCAACGGCCAGAACGGCAGCGCCTTGCAGGATTGGATCGACGCCGAGCGGGAATTGCTGGCCGAGCAGGCCCGGCAGGGCAACAGCGGTTCCATTCGCTGAGTCCGGACCGGCCGCGAATCTGACAGGCCCCCATCAAAGGGGATGGGGGCTTTGTCTGGTTTCCCCCTGGTCGCGGTAGCCCTTTATGACGCTGTCGCTGGTCCTGCCTTCCTGTCCCGCCTCTGCGCTCACGCGCACTCGATCCCCGCTGGCGGCTGGCCGGTTTCCTGTTTGCCGCCCTGACCGCCGCCCTGCTCCAGACCCTTCCCGCCATGGCCCTGGCTCTCGCCGGTTCTTGCATCCTGGTCGCGTGGGCCCGCTTGCCCTGGTCCTGGTACGCCCCGCGTCTGGGCACGCTGGCCCTGGCCCTGGCAGTGTTTGTGCTGCCCTTGCCGCTGCTTCTCGATGGTCCCGGACCGGCCTGGCACTGGGGCTGGCTGAAGCTGACCTGGCACGGGGCTGCCGTGGGGCTGACCCTGGCGTGCAAGGCCCTGGCCATCGTCAACCTGACAGTGGTCCTGCTGGCCACGGGGCCGCTGGACGCGACCCTCAAGTCCGCCCGCAGCCTGGGCGTGCCGGGCCTGCTGGTGCAGCTGGCCCTGATGACCTACCGCTACCTGTTCCTGCTGGCCGACGAGCTGGGCCGGATGCGTGTGGCCCTGCGGGTGCGCGGCTTCCGCAATCGCCCCAACCGGCACAGTTACCGCCTGATCGGCCAGCTGGCCGGCATCCTGCTGGTGCGTGGCAGCGAGCGGGCCGAGCGCGTCAGCCAGGCGATGCGCTGCCGGGGCTTTGACGGCAAGTTCCGCACGCTGACCGATTTCCGCACCCGTCCGGCCGACGTGCTGTTCCTGTTGCTGCTGGTCCTGGCCGGGGTGGGGCTGTGGTGGCTGGATCGCCTGGGAAGCTGAAGGGCCTGCCGTGTCCGCCGATCCGGTCATCGCTGTCCGCAAGCTGTCCTGGGCCTACCCCCAGGGCCCGCTTGCCCTGGACGCTCTGACCTTTTCCCTGAATGCCGGCGAGAGCGTCGGTCTGATCGGCCCCAACGGGGCCGGCAAAACGAGCTTGTTCCTGTGCCTGGCCGGCGTGCTGCGTCCCCGGGCCGAGGAGCTGCGCGTCGCCGGGCTGGACCTGGCGGACGTCGGCCAGCGCAAACGGCTGCCGACGCAGGTGGGCATTGTCTTCCAGCACAGCGACGACCAGCTGTTCAACGCCACCGTCTTCGACGACGTGGCCTTCGGCCCGCTCAACCTGGGGCTGCCGCCTGATGAAGTGCGACGGCGTGTGGCGGAAGCCCTGGGCCGGGTCGGTCTGCTGGGCCAGGAGCAGCGAGTGCCGTTTCACCTCTCCGGCGGCGAGAAGCGTCGCGTGGCCCTGGCCGGCGTGCTGGCCATGCGGCCGCAGGTGCTGCTGCTGGACGAGCCGTCGCTGCATCTCGACCCACGCGGCCGGCGGGAGCTGATCAAGCTGCTGGGCGAGATCGGCGGGACGCGGATCATCGCCTCACACGATCTGGAGCTGATCCTGCAGACCTGCCAGCGGGTGCTGCTGCTCGACCACGGGCGGCTGATCGCCGACGGACCGGCCCGGTCGCTGCTGGCGGATGCGGCACTGATGGAGGAGCATGGGCTGGAGGTGCCGTACAGCCTGCGGCCGCAAGTAGGTCAGGCTTTCTAGCCTGACTTTGCCGCTACGTCAGGCTGGAAAGCCTGACCTACCTTCGGGCCGGAGGAGTAGGATGGGGAAGGAGGCAGAACGCCTGACGTCGAGAGGAGAACTTATGTCCGCGGAGATTTCCCTGGAGCAACGAGTGGAGACCCTCGAAGCAGCCGTCCGGGATCTCCAGCAGCGTCTGAACAGCAAGGCATCGGCCGCGAACTGGTTGGACCGAGTGATTGGCTCCTTTCGAGACGAACCCGCTTTCGAGGAGGTCCTGGAGTACGGGCGGCAGTTCCGCCAGGCGGACCGGCCGGCTGAGGACCCGGGATCGTGAAATACCTCTTCGACACCGACCACATTAGCATCCTTCAGCGCCAAAGTGGCCCGGAGTTCGCGGCTCCGGCGACCCGCTGTAGCTCATTCACTTGCCGAGAAAATCCAGGAACTGGAACGGCAGCACTCCCACCTTGACGGCAATGTCTTGCTCCTTGCCATCTCGCTTGATGCGGATTGTCAGTGTGCTATCCGGCTTCGCCTGGCGGCAAAGGTCAACGACTGTCCGCAGGTCGGTCGCTTCGCCATCCCCAACCTTCAGGATCACGTCATCCTTTTTCAGCCCCGCCTTCTTCGCCGGGCTGCCCTCGAGGGTTGCATTGACGACGACCTGCCTGGGCTCCTCGGTTGTTCGGACGGCAATGCCGACGAAGCCGGGCAGGCCCGCCCTGCCGATCTCCTTCCCCGGCTCGACCCGCTTGAGGACAAACAACCGCAAATCCGGCTTGTCTGCGGTAGCAAAGCCGGACGGGCGTTCCTTCACGCCCCCCTCCTGCTGGCTGATGCAGATTTTTAGAGTGTCCTTGTCCACGGAGCAGACCCCCTCCTGGACCTTCTTCGGGTTCAGGAAAGCCACGTCGATGCTCCATGGCGTGGTCGAGCCATCCACGGTCAACTCCGCCAGGTCCTCGCCGCCCCACAGCACCTTGTTGCCCTTGATGACCCACTCCAGGGGCCGATCGGAAACGTCATGGGCGGTTCCCTCGACTTCGACCGTGGCCAGCTTCCACGTCCCTTGCATCGCGGCCAGCTCCTTCTTGAGCTTGACCTCGGAGGCAGGGGCTGCCGCCAGCGACAGAACGGGCAGAAGCAAACAAGCGATCCTGACGCACATGGGTGACCTCCGCTTTGAAAGTAGGTCAGGCTTTCCAGCCTGACGGAACGATCGAGTCAGGCTGGAAAGCCTGACCTACCGTACGTCAGGCATTCTAGCCTGACGGAGCGGCAAAGTCAGGCTAGAAAGCCTGACCTACAAGGCGTTCTCAAGCGCCCGGCGCAGTTCCGTGGCCGTTTTGATCTGGATCTCGGGATTGTCCACCAGGGCCGAGTCAATGACCTCGGCCAGCTTCCGCGGGATCGCGGCGTTGCGTTTGCGGATCGGGACCGCATCGGTCTGCAGCACCACTTGCCAGGGGTCGGACCCGCGGGCAAACGAACGCGGATATTTGCCGGTCAGCAGGTAATAGAGCGAGGCAGCCGCGGCCCAGACGTCCACCTCGGGACGGGCGTACTTGAAGTTGATCACCTGCTGCCGCGGCATGAAGACCGGAGTTCCCGCCCGGGCTCCGGTCGCGGACATGCCGCTGAAGCCAGCCGTGTCGAAGGCTTTCGCCAGACCGTAGTCGCCGACCTTGGCCAGACGCTTCGTTCCGGTCCCGGACAGAAACAGGTTATGCGGCTTCAGATCGCGGTGAACCAGGCCGCGAGCCTTCATGAAGTTGCCGTCGGCCAGCCGGACCTGGGGCACTTCGACCTGGTGGGCGTACTCCAGGCCGGCCAGCGTCTGGAGGATGATCGGCGCCGCCTCGTCAATCGTCAGGGGACCACCACGGTCCTTCACCAGCTGGGCGACGCTGCCCCCCGCGCAGTATTCCAGGGTAAAAAAGAAGACGCCCTGCGAACAGCCTAGGTCGTGGAGGCGGACCACGTGCGGATGGTTCAAGGCAAGGGTGTTGGTCGCCTCACGCAAGAACATATCCTGGGCCTTCGCCCTGGCCGCGACCTGGGGCAGCATGACCTTGAGCGCCACCTGCTCGCCGGTCTTCTCGTGCGCGACCAGGTAGACGGCGCCCATGCCGCCCCGGCCCAGCTCCTTGAGGATGCGGTAGCCCTGAATGGCGAGCAGGTCTTTGTTCCCGGAGCGGGACTCTTCCAGGAGCCGGCCGAGGATCTGCTGCGGGTCGGCCCGGCAACTCGCACAGATGAATTCCCCCGTGCGCTGCCAGCCCATTTCCCGGGTGACATCCCGGCCACACCGGGGACAGTTTCGACCGGAGGACAGCGTGGAGCCGCGGCGCGGCGCAGCTGCCGCCCTGGCACGACATCTAGAACACTGGTATTCCCCGGGTGTCTGCTGGGCGGCGGCTTGCTGGTCCTGCGGGATTTCGGCGGAGCAGCTGGCACACGTTGCCGGAACAAAGACGCTGACCCGGAGCAGGGCGGTCCCCTGACCGCCCAGCTGGATCTCGTCCCCGTCCTGGAGATCGACTTCCGCAAGTTGCAGCTGGGATGCGTCTTCCGGCGACAGGCCCCTGGAGCGTTTGCCGATCAGCTTGCCGTTGACGAAGGTGCCGTTGCGGCTGCCCAGGTCGCGGATGCGGACGTCGGGCGGGTTGATGTCGAGCAGGCAGTGGTGCCGCGAAATCCGTTGATGCTCCCGGTCCTTGGGAAAGCGGATCTGGCAATCGTCCTCCTTACCGATCAGACTTGTGGTCCGCTCGTCGAAGACAAACTGGCGATCGGTTGACGATCCTTGGACGAAGAGCGAGCGTGACGAGCGCGGGCATGGAGCAGGTTCCTTTCTTCGTGCGTCCAGGAGAATGACGCGGTGGCCAGTAAGCGTGTCGATGTTGGTTGCGATGGCTACGAGTTTACGAAACCAACTCCGGCAACGGCGTACCGTCCCGACATTTCACGGTTCCGTCATTGCTTGGCAAAGCCAGGCGGATACTGTGAAGATACCGGTGGAAACTACTGAGCATTAGGTAATGGTCGGTCCTTCTCTGCATCTGGCTCCTTGTCCGCGTCCCAGACTTTCACCGTGTGGTCCAGGCTGGCGGAGACGATGCGTTTGCCATCGGGGCTGAACGCCACGGAACGGACCCCGCCTGTGTGCCCCTTGAGAGTGAGGGTTTCGCTGCCCGTGTCCGCATCCCAGACCTTCACCGTGTTGTCCCCGCTGTCGGAGACGATGCGTTTGCCATCGGGGCTGAACGCCACGGAATTGACCCCGCTTGTGTGCCCCTTGAGGGTCAGGGTTTCGCTGCCCTTGACGGCATCCCAGACCTTCACCGTCTTGTCCTAGCTGGCGCTGACGATGCGTTTGCCATCGGGGCTGAACGCCACGGACCTGACCACGCTTGTGTGCCCCTTGAGGGTCAGGGTTTCGCTGCCCTTGTCCGCATCCCAGACCTTCACCGTGCTTGTCAGTACTGCCGCTGACGATGCGTTTGCCATCGGGGCTGTACGCCACGGAACTGACACTGCTTATGTGCCCCTTGAGGGTCAGGGGTTCGCTGCCCTCTCTGCATCCCAGACCTTCACCGTCTTGTCCATGCTGCCGCTGACGATGCGTTTGCCATCGGGGCTGAACGCCACGGAACTGACCCCGCTTGTGTGCCCCTTGAGGGTCAGGGTTTCGCTGCCCTTGTCGGCATCCCAGACCTTCACCGTGTTGTCATGGCTGCCGCTGACGATGCGTTTGCCATCGGGGCTGAACGCCACGGAACTGACCCCGCTTGTGTGCCCCTTGAGGGTCAGGGTTTCGCTGCCCTTGTCGGCATCCCAGACCTTCACCGTGCTGTCATCGCTGCCGCTGACGATGCGTTTGCCGTCGGGGCTGAACGCCACGGACATGACCCAGCCTGTGTGCCCCTTGAGGGTCAGGATTTCGTGCCCTTGTCGGCATCCCAGACCTTCACCGTCTTATCATAGCTGCCGCTGACGATGCGTTTGCCATCGGGGCTGAACACCACGGACGTGACATAGCCTGTGTGCCCTTTGAGGGTCAGGGTTTCGCTGCCCTTGTCGGCATCCCAGACCTTCACCGTGTTGTCCAGGCTGCCGCTGACGATGCGTTTGCCATCGGGGCTGAACGCCACGGACATGAACCCGGCCTGTGTGCCCCTTGAGGGTCAGGGTTTCGCTGCCCTTGTCTGCATCCCAGACCTTCACCGTGTTGTCCTGGCTGCCGCTGACGATGCGTTTGCCATCGGGGCTGAACGCCACGGACCTGACCCAGTCTGTGTGCCCCTGGAAGTTGACTTGGTTCTTGGTGAAGAGCGTATAAAGGTAGCGGTATTCCCAGCCCCGGAGGTTCCGCTGGCAGGAATCCAGGTGGTGCCATGCTGAAGCAGGTTCTCCATACTCCCATTGGCTCTGGGCCAGCGTGATCTGCCCCAGATACACCAGCCATTCCGCTCGGTCCAGTTGCTCTTGTTTCTTCTGCCGCTCTTCATCCGCCTCGCGAGCCTTCGCCTTCGCCTCTCCCTCCGCCAATCTGGCCTGCTCAGCCTTCGCGTTTGCCCGGCCCGCTGCCAATCTTGCCTGAACGCCAAAGTAGGAGGAGATCGCCGTTCCCGCTACCAGTGAAAGGACCACCGTAGCCGCCAATGCTGCAATCACCGGGTTGCGCCGAACCCAGCGGACGCCTCGCTCCGCCAGACCAAGGGGCCGGGCATGGATCGGCTCGTCCTCCAGGAAGCGGCGCAAGTCCTCCGCCATGTCCTGGCAGCTCGCGTAGCGCTCTTCCGGCCGCTTGGACAGGGCCTTGAGGCAAATCGTCTCCAGGTCACGCGGCACCTCAGCCCGGACACGGTGCGGTGGCGGGGGTTCCTCATTGATCTGCCTGGAAAGCACCAGGCCGACCGGACCGGTGAAAGCCACCTCGCCGCAGAGCAACTCGTACAGCACCATCCCCAGGCTATACTGATCGCTGGCCGGCAGGGGATCATCCTTCTGGCCGCGAGCTTGCTCGGGAGCCATGTAGGCCGGCGTCCCCAGCACGGCCCCATCCTGCGTGATCTTCACCGACTGATCCTGCTGATGGGCCATGCCGAAATCCGCCAGGTGGGCCCGTCCCTTGCCGTCCAGCAGGACGTTGGCAGGCTTGACGTCGCGGTGGACGATGCCCTGGTCGTGGGCGTAAGCCAGCGCCTCGGCCAGATCGCGCACGATCCGCGCTGCCTTCTTGAAGCCGATCTCGCCAGCTTCAATGGCGTCAGCCAGGGTCCGGCCCTTGTGCCCGTCCGGGCCAGGGATGAACTGCGAAGCGATGTAGTGAAACGTGCCATCGTGGCCGGCCGCGTAGATGGGGACGATGTGGGGATGCCGCAGCTGGGCGGCGGCGCGAGCCTCGCGTTCAAAGCGTTCGATCGCCTTGGGCGTGGCGAACGATCCCGGGTGAGGCACTTTCAGGGCCACCAGCCGTTTCAGGTTGGCGTCGTAGCCGAGCAAGACCTGGCCGAACGCACCTTCGCCGAGGATGCCGCGAACCTCGAAGCCGCCGATCTCCGCCGGCAGGCCGGCAGCCGCCGCCCCGGGCTCCTTGCGGGCGTTGCGGAAGGTCTCCTTGGCCGCCGGCTGGCTTTCGCCGGTCGCCTTGGCGGTGAAGCGGGCGGAACAGTCTTTGCAGCGGATCGTGCGACCGAGGTTGTCCTCGGCAACGCTGGCTTGCTTGCCGCATTTCGGACAGAGCACTTTGGTGGCCATGACTGGGCTCCTGTTGTAGGTCAGGCTTTCCAGCCTGACGTTCATTGTAGGTCAGGCTTTCCAGCCTGACGTTGCGATTCCTGTTGTAGGTCAGGCTTTCCAGCCTGACATTGGCGATTCCTGTTGTAGGTCAGGCTTTCCAGCCTGACGTTAGCGATTCCTGTCAGGCTGGAAAGCCTGACCTACGGGGGCGATCCTTGTCAGGCTGGAAAGCCTGACCTACGGGGGCGATCCCTGTCAGGCTGGAAAGCCTGACCTACGTTGCCGATTCTCGTCAGGCTTTCCAGCCTGACATTGGCGATCCCTGTCAGGCTGGAAAGCCTGACCTACATTGCCGATCCCCGTCAGGCTGGAAAGCCTGACCTACGAACAACGCTCGTCAGGCTGGAAAGCCTGACCTACGTTGCCGATCCCTGTCAGGCTGGAAAGCCTGACCTACGAGCGTCTGCGATAGGGCTGGCCTGGGGGCCAACCCGACCGCAGGCGAGCAGACGACCACGGCCAATCTTCGGGACGCAGACACAAGTTTGCCGCAACCGGGTTGTTCTCGATGTAATGGATGATCCGGAGCACCTCTTCGTCATCGCGGGCCCAGTGGTCGTAGGACTCATCTTGCCAGAACACTCGACCGCGCTGGTCCTGCAGAGCGTTGATCTGGTACGCCGTGTAACCCTTGATCCCTTGGGTGATTCTGTCAAGCGTCCAGTGCCACTCCAGAAACACGTGGACGTGGTTCGCCATCACACACCAGGCCAGCACGTCGTAGCGCTCCGGCACGCCGAACAAGATCGAGTCTTCCACGATTTTGGCCGCCGCGGCATCCGCCAAGTACCTCGGGCCTTTGTCGGTACGGTCCAGGTAGCGATCCGTGAAAGCGAAGAGGATCTTGTCGTGTCGCAGCTTGCGGGCCTCCTCGACCTCCCCCGCCCTCGGTGGTTCGCGCTCGAGTCGCTCGCGCTCCTGGCGGATCGACTCGAGGACTTCAGCCGGCAAGGCTCCCTTGAGGTTCCACGTCAAGAAGATGGGAAACCCTTCTGGCACCTGATGCGGGAGATGGCGCTGGTAGCTCTGTTGCATCGCTTTGGGCCCGGTAGAGAAGTCAGATAGTTTAGTTGCTGATGTCTGTTTTACAACTCGATTGCCTTCCAGGAAACTCCTGTAGGTCAGGCTTTCCAGCCTGACGTTGATCGTAGGTCAGGCTTTCCAGCCTGACGTGGGCGACCCCTGTCAGGCTGGAAAGCCTGACCTACAAGGGCGATCCCTGTCAGGCTGGAAAGCCTGACCTACAAGGGCGATCCCTGTCAGGCTGGAAAGCCTGACCTACAAGGGCGACCCCTGTCAGGCTGGAAAGCCTGACCTACATGGGCGACCCCTGTCAGGCTGGAAAGCCTGACCTACATGGGCGACCCCTGTCAGGCTGGAAAGCCTGACCTACATGGGCGACCCCTGTCAGGCTGGAAAGCCTGACCTACATGGGCGACCCCTGTCAGGCTGGAAAGCCTGACCTACAGCACGCTTTCCAGCGCCCGCCGCAACTCGACTGCCGTCTTGAAGTGGATTTCCGGCTGATCGACCAGGGCCAGGTCGATCACCTCGGCCAATCTCTTCGGGATCTTCGGATCGCGCTGGCGGATCGGCACCGCACTGGTTTGCAGCACCACCCGCCAGGGATCTTCGCCCCTGGCGAAATCCCGGGGGACCGCTCCGGTCAGCATGTAATACAGGGAAGCGGCCGTGGCCCAGACGTCAACGTCCGGCCTGGCATACTTGAAGTTCACCACCTGCTGCCGGGGCATGAAGACGGGCGTGCCCGCTGCCGTTCCGGTACACGACTGCCCGGTCATCCCGGCCAGGTCGAACGCCTTGGCCAGCCCGAAATCGCCGATCTTGGCGATCCGCCCCGTGCCCGAACCGGACAGGAAGAGGTTGTGCGGCTTCAGGTCGCGGTGGACCAGGCCGCGTCCCGAGCTGTAACTGCCATCCGCCAGCTTGACCCGCGGCACTTCGACCTGATGGGCGTATTCCAGCCCGGCCAGCGCTTGCAGGACGATTCCCACGGCGTCGGCAATGGACAGCGAACCGCCGCGCTGCACCAGCAGTTTGTCCACGCTGCCGCCGTCGCAGTATTCCAGGGTAAAGAAGAAGGTGCCCTGGGAGCAGCCGGCGTCGCGCAGCTGGGCCACGTTCGGATGGCGCAAGGCCCGGGTGTTTTCCACCTCCCGCAGGAACCTCTCCCGGGCCTGCGCGCTGACGCCGACCTTCGGCAGCATGACCTTGAGGGCAACCTGCTCGCCGGACTTCTCGTGGCGGGCCAGGTACACCGCCCCCATGCCGCCCTTGCCCAGCTCCTTCAGCACCTTGTAGCCCCGGATGGCCAGCACCTCCTGGCCGCCGGACTGGGCCAACTCCAGCAGGTGTTTCAGCACCTGGAAGGGGTCCGTCTGGCACTTCGCGCAGATGAAATCGCCGTGGCGGTTCGCGCTCATCTCGCGGGAAACGTCCCGACCGCATTGAGCGCAGACCCGGGCCTTATTCCGTAGCGGTTCCCTCCGCTGGGTGGCGTCGGCCTTTTCGTGACACGTCTCGCACTGGTAGACCCCCGGCATCCGCTCGCACTGGCTCTTCCGCTCTTCCGGAATCTCCCTGTCGCACTCGGCGCAGACCACGGGCACGAATACGTGGACCTGGAAGGTCGTGTCGCCCAGCTCGATGGTGTCGCCGTCCTTCAGGTCGTATTCCGGTAATTTCAGCCGGGCGCCTTCCTCGGGCGTCATGCCTTTCTCGCGCTGGCCAATCGTCTCGCCGTTAACCGAGGTGCCATTCAGGCTGCCGAAGTCGCGCACCCGGACATCGGGGGGATTGATGTCCAGCAGGCAGTGATGGCGCGAGATGTCCTTGTGGTCCGCGTCATTGGGCAACCGTGGCTGGCAGTCCTTGGCCCGGCCGACAATGCAGGTCGTCCGTTCGCCGAAGACGAATTCCTGAGCCTGGAGCTTTCCCTGGATGACCTCGAGCGTGACTTTCGCGGGCATGGCACGGTTCCTCAACAAAAGAGCAGAAGCATTTCGTTTTCGCAGGTCAGACGTTCGGACGGAAAGCCTGGTCTGCGAGAGCCTGCTGGACGTCCGCGCGGGCTTCTTCGGAAAGCGCGGGTAATACGTCCCTCAACTCCGTCAGCAGCCGCTCCTCGGTCCACCGCACCGGGTCCAGGCTGACGGCCTGCCGGTAGGAAGCCAGCGCCCGGGGCCAGTTCCGCCGCTCCAGGGCCGCCCGGTAGGCATGGTAATGCGCCTCGGCCAGAGCCCGGCGGTCCGTCAGAACGCCCATCACCGTGGCGAAGGTCTTGTGCGCTTCCGCCACCGCGCCGACCCGCAGGAGCAGTCGGCCGACCGCATGAAGGAGAGCCGGCATCTGCCGCTGTTGCTCAACAGGCAAACCTCGGTAGCGTGCCAGCACCGACTCCAGCAGGCGCCGCTCCGCCGAGTCAGGCACGTCCGAAGGACCGGGCGCCACCGGCAGCGATCCCAGTTCGTCCAGGCGCCGCTGCATTGCCAGGATCGCCTCGTACAGTTCCTTGTACCGTTCTCCCTGGCAGCGCTGCTCTTCGCGGACGTCCAGCACGGCCTCATGGATCTGCACGAGGTAAATCCGCAGTTCATCCAGGCGGAGTTCCAGTTCCCGGCCGCGCTCGTCCAGCGCCTGCCGCAACTGGTCGAAGCCACGCTCTTGGGCCTGGGCCAGGTTCTCCCACGTCGCCCAGGCCAGCCCCTGGAACAGCTGCCGATCCTCTTCCACCGCTCGCCGAAAGAAAAAGCGCACGGCGACGGCCAGAAGCGAATGGCCTTGCAGCGGCTGCACAGTCAGCAGTCGGCCCAGGTTGGCGTGACCCTGCCCGGTCAAGATGCCAGCCATGTCCCGCAGCACCTGCTCCTCGGCCTGGAGGACCATCCGTGGGTCGGCGACGTGGGCGAACTGTGCCAGATGCCGGGCCAGTTGCGGCAAGTTCGGTGTGCCGCCCAGCAATCCCGTCCGGCGAACCGCACGCAGTTCGTCGAGGCAGCCGGTGCGAAACACATCGCGTTCCAGCGGCAACTGTTCGGCCGGTATGGCATCCAGGAAGGCACGGATCTGGCGGCGAAGCTCCCGATCCTCTGTCCGATCCAGCCAGTTCCAGAACGACTCGCCGGCCAGGGCCACCTCCAACGCCTTCCAGGCTCGTTGGTTGGCTGCTTGCAGAGCAACGGCAAGGCGCTGGCTCTGGTCGCTGAAGCGCTCGGTCAGGAACGTCTCGACAGCGGCCACGACCTCCGCTCCCAGGTCGCCCCCCACGGCCCGACAGGCGCCAAGGAGTACCTGTCGCAGAGCGAGAACGCCCACTTGCTGTATCAGATTCATCGCTGGGGACTCCACGACAACCCGGCTGCACCGTCTTCACCCACTATCTTCGTGGATGCTGCGACAATTGGGGAAACTTTTTTTGGGAAAAGTTGGGAATTCGTTGCGGCCGGCTTCGCTGCCGGGTAGCCTCACGTAGGTCAGGCTTTCCAGCCTGACATTACCGCTTCGTCAGGCTGGAAAGCCTGACCTACGTGAGATTACTCCCATGCCTTCAAGCCAGTTTCCGAGTACGTCCTGGAGTTTCATCCAGCATCTACAGGACCACGGGCAAGAGAACCCGTCGGTACTCAACCCGCTCATCACGGCCTACTGGAAGCCCGTGTTCTGCTTCCTGCGGGCCCGAGGCTATTCTCTGCACCAGGCCGAAGACCTGACCCAGGAGTTCTTCCTGCGGCTGCTCCAGCGCGATTTCTTGCACCGGGCCGACCCCCAGCGCGGACGCTTCCGCACCTTCCTGCTGACCGTCTTGACGCGCTTCCTGGCCGACCAGCGACCAGAGCGGGCGCCGCGGCAAAAGGTGTTCGAGGAGCAGGTCGTGTCGATCAGCAGCCTGGTCACGGACGCGGAGCGAACTTACGAGCCGCCCGTCGATCTGACGCCGGAAACGATCTTCATGAAGCAATGGGCGGCCGCGCTGCTCGACAGGGCCCTGGAGCAGTTACGGCGGTTCTACGAGGAAACCAGGCAGGCAGTCTGGTACGAGATGTTCACCACCCTGCACGCCGCCGAGCAAACCGGCCAGCGCCTCAGCCAGCAGCAGCTGGCGGAGCGCTTCGGCTTGACGCGGGATCAGGTCCGGTATGCGCTGGACTTGGTGCAAAAGCGGTTCGCTCACTTGCTGCGGCGCGAAGCCGGCGAGCAGGTCGGCTCCGACCAGGAGGCCGATGAGGAGGTTCGCGAGCTGCTGGAATTGCTGGGACGATAACTGACACAAATGCACACCTCGCACAGAACGAATCCATTCCGCTACGATCAAGCAGAGATGGACGAAGCTCGCTGCCCGTCACGGATCGTGGGGAAGCGTCAAAAGAGGTTCAGAAGAGACAGCGTGTGCTGGTGGCGTGGTGGCGGTGTCGCTTTTTTGTCAGCGGTGGGGCAAGCACAGACACGCCTGGGCATCTCCTGGCGACACCGCCAAGCAAAAGCGCCGTTGGCGGTGTGGCGGCCTCACCGCCTGGGTCTCCAGAAAGCCTGACCATGCAACCGATCCTCATCGTCGATTACGGAATGGCCAACCTGCGCAGCGTGCAGAAAGCCTTTGAACGTTTCGGCGTCGCCGCCACGATCAGCGGCGACCCCAACCGCCTGGCCGAGTCCGCCAAGGTGGTCCTCCCCGGCGTCGGGGCCTTCCGCGACGCCAGCGCCCGGCTTCGCGAAGCCGGCCTGGTGCAGCCGCTTCTGGATCATCTCCGAGCCGGCAAGCCCTTCTTCGGCATCTGTCTCGGCTTGCAGCTGCTGTTCACCACCAGCCACGAAGACGGCGTCTACCAGGGCCTGGATTACTTCCGCGGCGACGTGGTGCGCTTTCCCGAGGTTCCCGGTCTAAAGGTGCCGCACATGGGCTGGAACCAGCTGCGCATCGTCCGCCGAGCCCCACCGCTGGCGGAAACGCCGGACAACGCCTCCGTCTACTTCGTGCATTCGTACTATCCCGTCCCGACCGACCGGAGCATCGTCGCCGCCGAGACCGATTACCCGACGCCGTTCACCTCGGCGGTGTGGCGTGACAACGTCTTCGCCACGCAGTTCCATCCGGAAAAGAGCCAGTCGATCGGCCTGGAGATGCTGCGGCAGTTCGCACGGCGGCGCTGAAGGCAATCCTTCGCGCCTTTTTCCGCAAATCTTCCCAAAGACTTGCAATTCCAGGCCGCTCTCCCTAAAGTGGCGCGAGAAGCGGTCTGCCGACAGGAGTCCCTGATGCTGATTCTGCCAGCGATCGATTTGCGCGGCGGCCAGTGTGTCCGATTGCGCCAGGGCGACTACGCCCAGGAAACCGTTTTCGACGCCGATCCCGTCGCCGTCGCCCGGCGCTGGGTCGAGCTGGGCGCGACCTACCTCCACCTGGTCGATCTGGACGGGGCCCGCGAGGGTCGGCCGGTCAACGGCGCCGTCATCCGCCGCATTGCCCGCGCGGCCGGCGTTCCCTGCCAGCTGGGCGGTGGTCTGCGCCGCGAGGAACACGTCGCGGAGGCCCTGAGCTGGGGCGTCGAGCGCGTCATCCTCGGAACGCGGGCGCTGCAAGACCCGGCCTGGTGCGAACGGCTCACCCGCACCTATCCGGGGAAGATCGTCCTGGGCATCGACGCCCGCGATGGCATGGTGGCAACGGACGGCTGGCTCAACGTCTCCACCCGCTCCGCGCTGGAACTGGCGCGCCAGTGTTCGGCCTGGCCGCTGGCCGGGCTGGTCTATACGGACATCAGCCGGGACGGCATGCTGGAAGGGCCCAACGTCGAGGCCACCGCCCAGCTGGCGGCGGCCGTGCCCTTGCCGGTGATTGCCTCGGGCGGGGTCACGTCGCTGGACGACGTTCGACGCCTGGCCCGGCTCCGCCTGGCGGGCTGCATCATTGGCCGGGCCCTGTACGAGGGCCGGCTGCACCTCTCCGACGTCCTCGCCCTGGTGCGAAAGGAGGTTCCGCACAATCCCTGACACCGATTCTCGTAGCGCTCCGTTGAAACGCGACGCGCAGCGGAGCGCGAAAATCACGCTCCGCTGCGCGTCGCGGCTAACCAGGACTTCCAAACTCTCTCAGGAGCCTACGATGAGCAAACATCAAGTCGCCGACATTCGCAATCTGGCCCTCGCGGGACATGGGGCGTCGGGCAAGACCTCGCTTGCCGACGCCCTGCTCTTCCATGCCAAGGCCGTGGACCGCCGCGGCAGCGTCGATGAGGGCACCAGCGTCTCGGACTATGACGACGAAGAACACAAACGCAAGACCTCCATCGACGCCAGCGTGCTGCACCTGGAACACCAGGGCAAGACCGTCCACCTGCTGGACACGCCGGGCTATCCCGATTTTGTCGGGGCCGCCCTGGGGGCGCTCAGCGCCGTCGAGAACGCGGTGATCGTGGTCTCGGCCGTCAACAGCGTCGAGGTCAACACCCGCCGGATGTTCAGCGAGGCCGGCAAGCGAGGGCTGGCCCGCATGCTGGTCATCAACAAGCTGGACGGCGAAAACATCAAGTTCCCCGAGCTGCTCCAGGTCATTCAGAGCACCTTCGGCAAGGCCTGCGTCCTGTTCAACGCGCCCAACGGCGTCGGTCAGAAGCTCACCGGCGTGGTCAGCGTGCTGCACCCGCCCGCGACGCCGCCGGCTGGCTGTCCCGTGGACCTGGCCAGCGCCAAGAACCAGCTGATCGAAGCGGTGGTCGAGGTTGACGAGGCCCTGACCGAGAAATACCTGATGGGCGAGACCATCAGCGATGAGGAGCTGCTGGCTGCCATGCCCAGGGCCCTGGCCGCCGGGACGGTGGTGCCGATCTTCTGCACCTCGGCCAAGAAGGACATTGGCATCGACGAATTGCTCGATGCCCTGGTCAACGAGGCCCTCTCGCCGGAACAGGGCACCAAGCGCGTGGCGTCCAAGGGCGAGGGCGACAAGCGCGTGGAAGTGCCGCTGAAGCCCGACCCGGCCGGCGAGTTCGTGGGCCAGGTGTTCAAGGCGCTCAGCGACAAGTTCGTCGGCAACCTGAGTTTTATTCGGGTCTATTCCGGCAAGTACACTCCCGACCAGCCGTTGTTCAACGTCCGCACCGGCAAGTCGGCCCGGACCGGCGGTCTGATCCAGATGCAGGGCAAGCAGCAGAAACCCGTCCCCGAGGCCATCCCGGGCGACATCATCGCCGTGGCCAAGGTCGAGGACCTGCACCTGGGCGACACCGTCAGCAACCACGCCGGGGCGCCGGCCCTGCCGCCGCTGACCTTCCCGACGCCGATGTTCGGCCTGGCCGCCGAGCCCAAGGCCCGCGGCGACGAGCAGAAGATGTCGGGCAGCCTGGCCAAGATCGCCAACGAGGACCCGACCTTCAAGGTGACGCGCGATACGCAGACCAAGGAGCTGGTCATCAGCGGCATGAGCCAGCTGCACCTGGACGTGATCCAGCATCGGCTCAAGCGCCGCTTCGAGCTGGAGATCGTCACCCACGAGCCGAAGATCCCCTACCGGGAAACGATCATGTCCAACGCCGAGGCCAGCCACCGCCACAAGAAACAGAGCGGCGGCCGGGGCCAGTTCGGCGAGGTCCACCTGCGCGTCTACCCGGTGCCGCGCGAGATCCACGACAAGGACCAGTTCTTCGCCGAGTTCGCCACCAAGGACCGCTTCGAGAAGATCCGGCTGGACCATTGCCACTACGACCCGGAGTACAACTTCGGCTTCCTCGACACGATCGTCGGCGGCACCATTCCCAACCAGTTTGTGCCGGCCTGCGAGAAGGGCTGCAAGGAGCTGCTCGATCGCGGCGCCCTGGCCGGCTACCGGATGCAGGACGTGGCCGTGGAGGTCTACTTCGGCAAGGACCATCCGGTGGACAGCTCGGAAGCGGCCTTCAAGACGGCCGCCCGCATGGCCTTCCGCAATGCCTTCCTCAACGCCCGGCCGGTGCTGCTGGAGCCGATCGTTGACCTGGAGGTGACGATACCGTCCAAGTACGTGGGGGCGATCCTGGGCGACCTGAACACCAAGCGGGCCCGGGTCGAGAACCAGGACAGCCTGCCCGGCGACCTGGCGGTGATCAAGGCCAAGGCCCCGCTCGCCGAGGTGGCCCGCTACGCCGCCCAGCTGGGCAGCATCACGCAGGGCCAGGGCTCCTACACGATGGAGTTCAGCCACTACGACATGGTGCCCGCCAACGTCAAGCAGCAGATCGTCAAGTCGGCCAAGGTGGCAGCTGACGAGGATGAGTAGCAGTTTCTCCCCTCGCTCCGCTGGGGCTGGGAGTGAGACATTTTGGAGTGCGGCAGTAGCTTTGCTCTGCCGCTTTTGTTTCTCTTTTCCTTTTTCTTTCTTGGACTGGCGGAACAAGGGAAAAAGCAAAAAACGAAAAGACCAAACAAAAGCGGCAGAGCAAAGCTACTGCCGCACTCCAAAATGTCTCACTCCCAACGCCTCTCCCCTTGGAGGAGAGGGGAGAAAAAATCCTGGAAGAATTCCCCCTCTTGTGACCTCTATCTCTGGTGGAGAGATCGGCGGCAAGAGGTGCGAGCATGGTTCAGCGCAGGCTCGGCGAGCTGATGTCCTATCTGCAGCAGCTCGCTGGGGACCAGAACAACACTGGCCTCAGCGATGCGGAGCTGCTGCAGCGCTACGTCCGTTACCGCGACCCGGCCGCGTTTGAGCTGCTCCTGTGGCGGCACAGCGTGCTGGTGTTCAGCGTCTGCCGGCGCATCTTGCACCGCGAACACGATGCGGAGGACGCCTTCCAGGCCACCTTCCTCGCCTTTGTCCGCAAGGCCCACGTCATTGTCCGGGGCGGCTCCGTCGCCGGCTGGTTGTACAAGGTGGCCTATCGCATCGCTCTGGATGCAAAGGAACGGGCGCGGAAAAGAGCCACTCACGATCTCCCTCCGGACGCGGAAGGGGCGCCGGCTTCTCCCGATCCGGTCTGGAACGAAGTGCGGTCGATCCTCGACGAGGAAATCAACCGCATGCCGGAGCGCTTGCGTCTGCCCTTCGTCCTGTGCTATCTCGAAGGTAAAACCAACGAGGAAGCGGCCCGGCAGCTCGGTTGCCGGCCGGGCACGATCTTCTCGCGGCTGGCGCGGGGCCGGGAGCTGCTGCGCGGCCGGCTGCTGCGTCGCGGCGTCACGCTGACCACCACGGCCCTGACGGCCCTGCTGGGGCAGCACGCGGCCGAGGCGGTCCCGGCCACGCCGCTGCTGACGGGGACGCTGCGGTCGGCGCTGGCGTTCGCGGACGGCTCGGCGGCCGGGGTCGCGGTCCAGGTCACAAGTCTTGCGGAAGGAGTGTTGCGAACCATGTTGCTGACGAAACTCAAGTTTGCGGCGTTGCTGCTGTTCCTGGTGGGCTTGCTGGCGGCGGGCGGAGTGCTGTCGCTTCATGGATTGAAGGCTGCTCCACAAGAGGAGCCGAAGAAGGAGCGGGCCGCCCAGCCGGACGCCGAACGCAAGGCGGAGCCGAAGAAGCCGGTTGTTGAGGTGGTGCGTCCCACCCCGGGCGGACTGGAACGCCAGATGCAACAGATCGGGCGCGTTCGTGCCGCGGAGGTACAGCAGGTGACCGCGACCGTCTCCGGTTACCTCAAGCGGCAGCTGGTTGGTCTTGGCGAGCGCGTGAAAAAGGGCGATCTGCTGGCGGAGATCGATGCGCCGCTGCTGGCGATCGAAGCCAAGCAGGCCGCCGCCGGGGTGGTCGTTGCCGAGGGACAGGTCAATGAGGCCAAAGCCCGGTTTCAGACTACCGAAGCGGAGCTGCAGTCCACCAAGGCCCTCGTCAAACAGCGCGAAAGCGAGGTGCAGAGTAGCAACGCTGCTCTGAAATATGCCCAGTCCGCGCTGGAGCGAATGGAGGAACTGGCAAAAGATCGAGCGGTCGATGAGCGGCTCGTCGCAGAACACAGAAACAAGATGCTGGCAGCGAAGGCCCAGCACGATGCAGCCCAGGCGGCGGTTGTCATCGCTCGCACGAACGTTCTCGTCCAGGAGAGCAAGATCCAGAGCGCCCGAGCCGCCCTGGACAGCGCCAGGGCCAGCGTGGAAATCGCCAAGCTGGCCCTGGAAAAGGCCAAAGCCCAGCTGGATTTCACGAAGCTCCGGGCGATGGGCGACGGCATCGTCACGCGGGTCAACTTCGACGTCGGTGATTTCATCCCGGCGCGGGACTCCGGGCCTGCACGGCCTCTGATGACGGTGCAGCGGACGGACACGGTGCGCGTGATGGTTGATGTGCCGGAACGAGACGTCCTGCTCACCCGTCCCGGCATCCCGGCCGAGCTGGAGGACAGAGAGGGAGAGAGCAAGCGCACCGGGCTGAAGGTTACCCGCATCGGCTTCGCGGTTGATGCGACTAACGCGACCATGCCGGTCGAGATCGACATACCCAATCCGAAGGACACGCTGCGACCCGGCATGACCGTCCGGGTGACTCTGCATCTCGCCAAGGGCAAGCCAGACCGCTTCACGATCCCCGCCAAGGCCATCATTGATCAGCAGGAGGATGGTCGTACAGCCGTGATTTACGTCCTCCGTGATGGCAAGGCTCGGATAACGCGGGTAGGTCTAGGCGAGATTCGGGGTGAGCAGGCGGAAATCCTCTCCGGTCTGCAAGCAACGGATCAGATCGTGACCAACCCGCAAGCCTTGCTCAAGGCCGACGTTTTCCCGAAGGAGGTCGAAGTCGAGAAGAAGCCGTGAGCTGCCTCCCGCCGCCGTCAGGACCGGTCGGAAGCGACCGGTCCTTTTTTTGTTCCCGCACGCCCTTGGCGAGGTTCCCCGCCGCGTGGTACAAAGGAGTAACGCCTCGAGTTCAACTTTCTTGCAGTCAGACGAGAACCATTCATGTCCGCCTTCCTCGAATTCGTGACAAAACGACTGGTGGATCGCCATTCCGATGTTCCTGATGTCGTTCGCCGGCATCGGCCTGCTGGTCTGGCGCATCCTGCTCAACGTCAACGGCAACAGCAACCTCAACATCCTCCTGCCGGCCCTGGCCGACAAGCTGGACAAGGAAGGCGTTGCCGGGGGCCTGCGGTACTGCCGCGGCCGGAGCGACATCATTCCCAAACGGCTGTTCGTGCCCTGCCTGGAGACGGCCAAGCAGGGGGTGGCCGCCCAGCGGCGGGCGATGGCCAACGCCATCGAGCTGGAGATCATGCCCGACCTGAACTTCCTGCTCCCCACCATCTTGGCCATTGCCAAAGTGGCCACCATGGTCGGCCTGTTCGGCACGGTCATCAGCATGATCGGCACTTTCACCGAGATCCAGAAGGCCAAGGGCGGCGACGTCGCCAATCACGCCGGCAGCATCGGCCTGGCCCTGTTCGCCACCGCCATGGGTCTGATCACCGCCATCCCGCTGGCCTTTTCTCACGTCCTGCTCAAGGCGTGGGTGTCGCGCTTCGAGGTGCGCATGAAGAGCGCGGCCGGCAAGCTGCTGGTCCTGCTCCAGAACACCAAGGAATCCGGCCGTTCCGCTGCTGTGCCGGCCAGCAGCGGAGTTGCTGCCGTCAAGTCCGGCGCTGACAACGCCACCCGACGCTGAGAGGAGCCCTCATGGCCGAGAAACAACGCTTCCTCGACGTCTGGATCGTCGAGGCCAACACGGTCTACAAGGAAGTCCCGTACACCGTCGTGCTCGACTGGATTCAGCAGGGCCGGCTGCTGGAGGAGGACCAGGTCCGTTCCTCCGGCACCAAGGACTGGCACCGGGTCGCCGACGTGCCGGGGCTGCGGCCTTACGTCCCGAAAGCCGAGCCGCTGCGGCCCAACGACCAGGCCGAGGCCCTGGAGCCGGTCGAGATGGATTTCCACTGGCACAAGCCGGCCCCGGACGAGGATGAGGAGGTGGACATGATCCCCCTCATCGACGTCAGCATGGTGCTGCTGGTCTTCTTCATGCTCACCGCCAGCTCAGCCGGCGCCGCCGCGTTCATCAAGACCCCGCTGGCGGAGAACGCTCCCATCGCCAACACCTCGGGGCTCTTTGTCGGCATCAACCTGGAGGGCGAGGAAGGAGATCGCAAGCTGGTCTATTCCCTCGGCGAGAACGGCAAGCCCTCGGCCGACCCCAGGGACCAGGACCTGCGTACCATCGGCGACCTGGTGGCCCGACTGGACGCCCTGCTCGGCGAGAAGACCGGTCCCGTGGAGGTGACCATCAACGCCCACAAGGACGTCGAGGACGGCCAGGTGATGGACGTCACCCTGGAACTGTGCAAGAAACCCCGTCGGGACCGGATCAAGGCCCGGTTCACGGGCGTGACGGAGAAGACAACACGATGAGCTGGAAAGTCCGCCACGAAGGTTCGCCGCAGGCGGTGGAGATCCCCACGGCCCAGCAGGTGGCCGCCGGCCTGATCGAGGGGCTGTGGGAGCCGACCGACGAGGTCATGGGCCCGGACAATCCGACGTGGGTGCCGCTGGAAAACCACCCCACCTTCGCCGAGGTTGCCGCCGAGGTCGAGCCGCCCCCGCCGCGCCACTATGACGACGAGACGCACCTGGACATGAACGCCCTGATCGACGTCTGTCTGGTGCTGCTGATCTTCTTTATCCTCACCGCCAGCTATGCCGCCTTGCAGAGCCGGATCGACAGCCCGGAGCTGAATTTCAGCGCGGCGGGCACGCCCGTGATGACCCCAGATGACGTGGACCAGTTTCCTCTCATCAAAGTCACCCTGGAAGAGGGCAAGCCCGTGATCCGCCTGGAAGACAAGGTCATTGAACGCAACCGGCTGCGTGCGGAGTTGGCCAAGGCCCGCAGCAACAAGGGACGCAATACGCTGCTGGTCCAGATCGACCGCAAGGTGCCGCACGAGGTGAGCGTGTTCATCCAGGATGCAGCTTACGGCTCGTTCACCAAGGTGCTGCGGCTGGTCCCCGAGGCAGGGGCTGCGCCAGCCGGTGGAGGCGGAGGGGAGAAAGACAAGCCGTGAACCTGCCGGTTACCCCTCTTACCCGGACTGGCTGGCCTCGAACGTCGCGGTGACCGTGGTGCGGATGCCGCCCCGGGGGGTGAAGGCCCCGATCACCTTCAAACGCACCGGTCGGGCCACCTTGACGAAGTCGTCCAGCAGGCGATTGACCACGGTCTCGTAGAAGGTGCCCTGATTGCGGAACCGCTGCAAGTAGAGCTTGAGCGACTTCAGCTCGACGCAGACTTCTCCCGGAGTGTAGAGATAGGTGATGGTCCCGAAGTCAGGCTGGCCGGTCACCGGGCAGAGACTGGTGAACTCGGGACAGACAATCTCGATGGAGTAATCCCGCCCGGGGCTGGGGTTAAGAAAGGTCTCCAGCTGCTCGGCCTGCGGTGGATCGAAGAAGGACACGGATGCAAAACCTCGGTTGATCGTCGGGCGGTCTTGTTAGCCGCGACGCGCAGCGGAGCGCGGTGTTTCCGCGCTCCGCTGCGCGTCGCGGCTAACAATTTATTGATACGGACCCTTCCGCCCCCCTGCAAGCGCTCACGGCTGCGACAGCCGGGGATCGTTTGCGGGAAGGATTCGGAAGACCAGGTCCGGAGCCTTGCGGCGGTTGATGGCAGAGGCCACTTCGCCGCGCAGCAAGCCCTTGAACGGCTCCAGGTGCTGGAGGTACTGCTCCAGCGAGGCGTTTCCCGCCGAGATCGCCGGGACAAGCGTTACCAGCAGCCGGGAGGCCGACGGAAACGGCACAACCGACTCAACCAGCAAATCACGCAGCAGATCGTCCTGGCACTCGCCGGCCAGCACCAGGGCCAGCGTCTCGGCGACCTGGCTGCACAGCTGCAGGGCCTTGCGGTTCTCGACGCGGCCCAATCCCGAACCGGAAGACAGGCCCGGCGGGGCGTGACGGAAGCGTCTGCGCGGATGTTTCTTTCGCGACATGGATTCTCTCACGAACGAAGAACGGAATTCGACACCGGGGGACGTCGTGAGAGCCACGGTCAGAGGTCGGCGAAATCAGCCGGCCACGAGGCCGAGGCTCGACCGGATGAGGAACAGGACACGCATGGTCGGCCTCCTTTCGGGGACAGGGGGAAGAGACAAACACCAGGACACGGAACTGGGCGCCTGGGTTCAGGGCAATCACCAATACAGGGTCATCCTCGCGAGGGAGCGCGGTAGACGAGCGTCAATACGTAGACAATCTCTTCTTCCTCATTCACGTCGAAGGTTACCGTGAGAGGAGGAACAATCAGGACGCGCTCGAAGCTCCCTCGTGATTCGCCTGCCTCGGACGGATTGCTCTCAAGAATCCGATCAATCTCTGCCATCGCTATCGTTATCGGCGCTGTATCCTGCCCGCGCTGAAACAAATCAAGGACAAGAGCAGCCAGCCTGTTCTGGATAAGTGAGGTTCTCCAGATAACACGAAAGCGGCCGTTCATTGTTTATCTCGGGCATCGGAGATCACTTTTTCCAGATACGCAATTGCCTCGGCAGTCGGCATGCCACCGGGCTCGGCCCGAGCAGCCTCGATTTCCTCACGCGAAAAGAGCGTTTTCGCCCAGGCGTAGAGCAACTTCCGGTATTCAGCCTCCGGAAGGACGTGCGCGATCGGTTGTCCCTTTTCATCGCAAAGGGCAACCTCGGTCTCCAGGTTGTGCAATTTCGCGCGCAGCTCCGTGTCAACGATAACTTTTGTCATGGCTGCCTGGCTCCAGTGAAAGTCACAATGTCCTACCCCCAGCATACTCCGAACCACGACAAATCTCCAGATCATCCCTGCTCCGGGTGCCCCTCGCCAACGCCCCTCTCGCCTTTTTTCCCGGGCGGGGTACTGTGAACCTGTGTCCAAGCGTTCGCCCTCCTTGCCGAGAAAGGACCCTCCATGAGCAGTGCAGCCACGGCCCCCATCACCCGGCACGGCAGCAGCGCCGACGGCGTTCGCTGGGACCTGAACGATCTCTATTCCAGCGTGGACGATCCGACTGTCGGCACGGACCTGGCCGCGGCCCGCGAACGAGCCAGGGCGTTCGAGTCGAAATACCGCGGCCAGATCGACAAGCAGGGCGGCCCCACCGCGGACCTGCTCCTGACCGCCGTGCGCGAACTGGAAAGCCTCTCCGAATTGATGGACAAACCGCTGATCTATGCCCACCTGCTGCACGCCGCCCGCACCGACGAGCCACGGCACGGGGCCCTGCTCAGCAAGACCCAGCAAGAGCGGATCGAGATCAATCAGCACCTGATCTTCTTCGATCTGGAATGGGTCAAGGTGCCCGACGACGTCGCCGGGAAGTTGCTGGCCAACCCGTCCCTGGGCTGCTACCGGCACTGGCTGGAGCAGAAGCGGGCCTGGAAGCCGCACTACCTCAGCGAGCCGGAAGAGAAGGTCCTCGACGAGAAGAGCATCACCGGCCGGGCCGCGTTCGTCCGCCTCTTTGACGAAAGCGTCGCCACCATCCAGTACCCCTACGACCACAACGGCGAATTCAGCCGGCTGACGCTGCAGCAGCTCAACGCCAAGCTGTACGACCCGGACCGCTCCGTCCGCAAGGACGCCGCCCTGGGCATCACCCGCGGTCTGAAGGAGAACGCCCGGCTGCTGACCTACGTCTTCAACACCCTGGTGCTGGACCATCGCACCGACTGCCGGCTGCGGCGCTGGGGCGACAACGTCATGGGATCGCGCCACCTGGCCAACGAGATCAGCACCGAGGTCGTGGACGCCCTGATGACCTCGGTGGAGCAGTTTCACGGCACCGTCCAGCGTTACTATCGGCTCAAGGGCCGGCTGCTGGGGCTGGATCAGCTCTGCGACTACGACCGCTATGCACCACTGTCCGGCGACCTGCCCAGCTGTCCCTGGTCGCAGGCGCGGGAGATCGTCGAGGGCAGTTACGAGGCCTTCAGTCCGGATGCGGGCCGGGTGATTCGCCGGTTCTTCCAGGATCACTGGATCGACGCCGAGCTGCGCCCGGGCAAGCGCAGCGGGGCCTTCTCCAGCAGCGCCGTGCCCAGCGTCCATCCGTACATCCTGATGAACTACACCGACAAGCTGCGTGACGTGATGACGCTGGCCCACGAGTTGGGTCATGGGCTGCATCAGTTCCTGTCGCGGAGCGTCGGGTATCTCCAGTGTGACACCCCATTGACAACGGCGGAGACGGCCAGCGTCTTTGGCGAGATGCTCACGTTCCAGCAACTGCTCCGGCTTTACTCCGAGCCGAAGGTCCGCCTGGCATTGCTGTGCAGCAAGATCGAGGACGGCTTTGCCACGGTCTTCCGCCAGGTGGTGCTGACGCGCTTCGAGCAACTGCTGCACAAGGCCCGCCACGCCGAGGGGGAGCTGACCACGGAGCGGATCAACGAGCTGTGGATGGACGCCAACCGGCCCATGCACGGCGACGTGGTCCAGCTGACCGACGGATATGCCTGGTGGTGGCTGTACATCGGGCACTTCATCCACGTGCCGTTCTACTGCTACGCCTACGCCTTTGGCGAATTGCTGGTGCTGGCCCTGGTGCAGAAGTACAAGCAAGAAGGGGCCGGGTTCGTGCCCAAGTACCTGGAAATGCTGGCGTCCGGTGGGTCGCTGGCGCCGCCGGAACTGCTGGCCCGGCTGGGCATTCAGATCAACGATCCGAAGTTCTGGGGACTGGGGCTGCGGCTGCTGGACGACATGGTGAGCGAGGCGGAGAAGCTGGCGCGGGAGGTGTGAGGGGTATTTCGACCCCTGCCGGCTTGCCCGGCAGGTGAAGGAGGTCGCTGGCTAGAGGAAAGGGAAAGAAAACGAACGTTGCTCTCCTTTCCTCTAGCCAGCGACCTCCTTCACCTGCCGGGCAAGCCGGCAGGGGTCGTAACCATTCTGCTTCTCAGATCAACCCCAGGTCAAACAGCGCATTGATCTTGCGCCACACCCAGCTGGCGCAGGTCTCGGGCTTGCAGTAAATCTTGACCTGAGCCATCACCCCAGGAATGATGGCCCGGTCACCGTCCTGGATCTCCACGTAGACGAGGTAGTGCTGGGTCTGCGGCACCAGGGTCTGGCTGCGGGTGCCGCCCTTGACCGCCACGGGACCGTTGGCCCGGCTCGACAGGGAATACGGGATCTCGCGGGCCTCCGATTCCGGCAGCGTCGAGACCCGGCCCTTCCAGGTCTGCGAATCCCGCCCCTGGACCCGGATCGTCACCGGGAGATTGACCAGCAAGTGCTCCCCTTCCTTCATGCCGCGCTCCCGGCCGGGACGGATCAAGATCTTGCCGTCCCGCGGATCGTCGGGCTCCGAAACGATCACGAAGCCAACACCCAGCTTGCCCATCAGGTCGTCCAGCGCGCTCCACAGCCGTTTCCGCCGGGCGTTGTACGTGACCGGCTCCTCGGCCATTCCCGCCGGCAGGTCCTGCGTGTCCAGCACAAACTGGGCCGCGGGCACTTGCTTGCTCAGCTCGGCCAGGACGTTCTTGAGCGGCGTCTTCTGGGGGTGGACTGTCACACGCCGATCCAGCGCCTCCGAGGTCCGCTGCGCCTGGGCGGTCTTGCGCTCGCAGTTCTCCTTGAGCTGATTGAACTCGGGAGTCTCCACCGGCAGGCAGACGCGCAGCTGGGCGGGCTGGGTGATGGTGAGGAACGGTTCCTTCGGATCCTTCTCGTAGGTTTTGCCCACGTCGTCCGGCCGCAGCGCTCCGCTGACGATGCCAGCAAGCGGCGCCACCAGGCGCAGTTCCTCCTCCCGCAGCTTCATCAGTCCGCGCTTCTCCGTGGCTGCCTTCTCGCGGTCGGCCCTCGCCTGGTTGATCTCCAGGGTGACGTTGGCCTTCTCCTCGGTTTTGACGGTCCCCTCCCGCTGCCGGATCAGGTTGTCGATCCTGGTCTGGGCGATGGTGACTTCCGATTCCAGCGCCTTGATCTTGGCGTCCACGTCGCGGTTGCTGAACTCGGCCAGGACCTGGCCCTTGCTGACCGTATCGCCATTGCGCACGTACAGCTGCTCCAGGATGCCCGGGGCCCGCACAAAGACCTTGGCCTGGTTCTCCGGCATCGCCTGGACCAGACCCGTGCCGCGGACCCGGCTGATGGGCACCGGCACGAAGAAGAGGAAGGCAACCAGTCCGACCACCACACTGCTGGTCACCACCACACGCCAGCGTTTCATGTCGGGCAATCTCCCTCGGCGAAAAATGTTTTTCCCCAGCCGATACAGCGGCCAGCCGGCCATCGACGCGATCGAGGCCGCACACAGCATCGTGCTGATGATCTCCAGCTTGTACGGACGCAGGAAGTTGTACATGACGTACAGGATACCGAACGTCACGATCCACTTGTACACGTAACTGATGATGGCGTAAATGACGAACAGCACCTTGCGCCACAGCTCCATGTATGGCTCGGGCTGCACTTCCACGCCCAGGCAGTGTTCCAGCACCAGGTTGCTCAGAAAGCGGTTGGCCTTCTCGCGCAGGTTGGGAATTTCCAGCCAGTCAGCCAGGACGTAGTAACCGTCGTAGCGCATCAGCGGGTTGGCGTTGAACACCACCGTGCTGACGCTGCAGACGATCATCAGGCTCAGCGACAGGTTGTTGATGAACGGCTGGCTCGACGTGTTCCACCAGATAAACGTGGAGATGGCGGCGATCACCAGCTCCACGTAGATGCCGGCAAAGCTGATGATGATCCGGTGCCATTTGCTGGGCAGCTTCCAGGCGTCGGACACGTTGCAGTACATCGCCGGCGAAAAGCACAGGAACAAGAGGCCCATCTCGTGAACCTCGCCGCCAAAGCGCTTGCAGCTCAGTCCGTGGCCGAACTCGTGGATCACCTTGACCACGGCCAGGGCGCACCACAGATAGACCACGGTCTTGAAACTGAAGAACTCGTGGTAGTTGGGCAACTTGCTGCGGAAGGTCTCGAAGTGGGTGGCCACCAGCAGGATGGCGCCCAGCATCAGGCCGACGCTCAGCGTGAAGAACCACAGCGAGAAGATCCAGCCCAGCGACTTGACCATGCGCTTGAGCAGCGTGTCCGGATCGATGGCGGGGATCTTGATGTAGAGGATGTTGGTGAACGTCTGCAGCAGCTCGCTGCGGCGGCGTTTCTTGCGGTTCTCGAACAGCTGCTTGCCGGCCTTGGGCGACTCGTTCTGGGCCAGCCCGGCCTTGATCAGCTGCTGCGCGAACGACTCCAGGTCTTCCAGCTTGAGCCGTTCCGGCCGGTAATGCTCCTCGTAGGCCAGCTGGGCTTCCTCCAGCGTGCTGGCGCCGTTGAGGTATTGCAGCAGGAAATGCTCGTTCTCCTTCAGCCGGTAGTAGCGCAGGCTGACCGGGTCCTTGAGGACGAAGAACGTCCGCCCTTCGTATTTCTGCGCCTCGATGACCAGGTCGCGGCGCAGGCGAATGCGAAGGGACTTGCGTCGTTCCAGTTCGCTGGCTGCTTCGGGCTTGGTGGACATTGCTTCGTTTCCGCTGAGAGTCTGTTTCGGAATGCTGCGACAACTGAGCTGTTGTTCGACCCCTGCCGGCTTGCCCGGCAGGTGAAGCAGGTCTGTGGCTAGCAGAGAAGGCAGTAGAACGCTTTTCTTTCACTCTCTTCTAGCTGGTGACCTCCTTCACCTGCCGGGCAAGCCGGCAGGGGTCGAACAACCCTGTCCCTTCTGTTGCAACGTGCTTGCCCGCTCACCTCTCCGTCTCACCCGGATTGATGACGATGGTGGCCGTGCCGCCGGGGATGACCCAGCTCGGCGGCTTCTCCACCAGCTCGGCCGTCAGGGGCACCTGCCGGCTGCTGTCGTTGATGAACTGGCCGACGTTGATGATCCGGGCGTCCAGGTGGCCCTCGATCTCGTCGTCGCTGGGCATCTTCCAGACCAGCACGCAGTGATCCTGGGTGCCGGTGACGACAAAGGGGTTCCTGGGTGCAAAGGCGCCGCAGGTGACGACTCCGGTCGGCCAGACCAGCTGCCGCAGTTCCGTGCCGCGTCCCATGGTGCGAGGGGCTCGCCACAGCTGCACCCGGCCCTCGCTGGCGCAGTTGCTCAGGATGGTCTTGCCGTCCGGGGCAAACAGGGCCAGGGTCGAGAAACTGGCCGCGCCCTGCGGGTTCCGCAGCCGACCCTCGACCCGGGTGCGATCGGCCAGCGACCGCAGCCGCAGCTCGGTCCCCTGGTCGAACAGCACCCGCTTGCCGTCGGTGCCCAGCACCGGCACGTCCCCGCTGCGCTGATCGAAGTCGCTGATCCGCACCGGCGGGTTTTCCCCGACCATCTCCCAGACCAGCATGTCGTCCCGGCCGACCGACAGGAACTGGACCTGGTCAGTCTTCTCGGTCGGGATGAACTGCACGCAGGTGACGGCCGACTTGTGCGCCGCCGACAACCGATGCAGCGGCCGCTTGTCCACGCTGGGCTTGCCGTCTTCCATGCCGACCTTCCAGATCTGGATGGAGCGATCGTCGCCGGCGGTCAGACAGTACTTGCCGTCCGGACTGAAGGCGACGCTGTTGACCGGACCCTGGTTGACCTGGCCCAGGACCACGGAGCCCTGGGTCATGTCGTCGAGGTTGTAAAGGCGCGCCACGCCGTCGGCGAAGCCGGCCAGGATCAGGTTGCGTTTCTCGGCGCCAGGGCCAGTGCAGGCCACGGAGCGAACCGCGGCCCGGTTCTCCACCGTCCACAGCTCCTGTCCGGTGACGCTGTCCCAGACGCGCAGACTGCGATCTTCGCTGCCGGAGACGATGCGGGGCTGGCTGCCCGGGCTGACGGCCACGCAGGTGATCTCGCCGGTGTGACCCCGCAGCACCATGCGCGGCTGGTCAGGCCGGGACGGCTCCACCGACACGATCATGCCCCTCTTGAGGCGGGTGCCTTCCTGGACCTCGACCGTGCCCTCGACGCGGAGCAGGTCGGGGTTCTGGATCTGCAGCACTGGGTCGAGGGCCTTGACCGAATCGCCCTTGTTCTTGTAGATCACCTTGACGATGCCCGAGATGTGGGCCTTGATCTCGTGCATGTGCAGGGTGGTGCTGGCGGCATTCAGTTCGCGCTCGGCCTTGCGCAGGGCGCCGCGCTTGGCAATCTCTTCCTCCAGGTAGCGTTGCCAGGTCAGTTCCGCCGCCCGGGTTTCGTCGTTGGAGACGGCGTTCTGGACGACACGGCGCGCTGCCAGGATGCCCTCATAGCGTTTCTTGCCCTCGTCGCGGGTCTTCTCGGCGGCCCGGCGCTCGGCCTCGGCGGCGTCGAACCCGGCCACCTTGATTTCCAGTTCGTCCAGCGCCAGCTTGGGATCGACCAGGGCCAGCAGCTGCCCCCTCTTCACCCGGTCGCCCACTTCCAGCTTGCGGTAGACGTATTCCTGCAACCCCACCCGCACGTGGCCCGGAGTCACCGCTTCCGCATTCGACTCGCGGATTCGATAAACCTTGTCCGGGGCATCGGCAAATTTGAATAGCTTGTCCTCAGTGTAATCCTGGGGTTTCGATTCCTCTACCATCAGGTAACCCAGGGCCCCCTGGCCTCGTTTGCCTTCGATCCATTTGCCTTCCCGGAAGAACCGCTCCCGGTCCTCCATGCTGGTAGCCGCGATTTCTTCTCGGGTCAGCGGGGTGGCGATGAACAGCAGGATGCCGTCCTTCTCGCTGGCGACTTCCTGCTTCTCCACGACCTGGATCTGGGCCTGATCGACGTGCAGCTTGTCCTGGGTCAGGTTCCGGTTCGAGGGCCGGATCGACTCCCCGTCCGCCGAGCGGCTTGCTTGCCGATCGTGGTGATCGGAGGTGTCTTGCTCGCCGCCGGTCGAGGCGTCGGAAGGGGTTTGCTTCCAGCCGCCCTTGCCCAGAGCAATGTCCATCACGACGTAGGTCCCGACACACAGGATCAGGACGACTGCCAGCCAGCGAAACATGGTTGATACTCCGGTCGAGGAGAAAGGAGTTTGGGGACGGGCACCATCCCCGTCACACCTCGGCTATTCGATTTTCCGACCCAGGGCGTCCGCCCTCGCACCCAGGGCTCACGCCCTGGTCTATTGACTGCCGCCCCTTCGGGGCTAAAACTCAGCCCCGAAGGGGCGGCAGTCAATAGACCAGGGTGTAAACCCTGGGTGCGGGTCTCTCAGAAGAAGAAGAACACCACCTTTTCGTACGCGAATTCCCAGACGCCGTAGAACAGCGAGTAGTACATGGGGGCGTTGCCGCAGCGGACCTTGGCATGGACCTCGGCCCCGCTGAGCAGCAGGGCCGGCGGCAGCCGGTCCGAGGGGGCAATGCTGGCGTCGTCGATGCTGACCGTGGCCAGCACCACCGGCTCCGCTTCGCTGGATTCTTCCTTGTTGGGCAAGGCCTCGGGGGCGATCTTGCTCTGGTAGAGCTTGCCCTTGAAGATCCGGGTCGGATCGGTGCGGAGCAGGAAATCGACGTCCAGCACCGGATCGGTGAGCGTGGGGTCCTTCTTGCGGAGCAGCTCCAGCGCCTTGCCGATCTGCCCCATGTGCTTCTGCGGGATCTTCAGCTCGATCTCCCACGGCCCATCCTTGGCGCCCAGGCGGATGATCGGATCGGACGGCTTGGCCTCGCGGTTTTTCCACTCCTCCTTGAAGTTGCCGTTGAGGATGGTCCATTCATGGCGGTGGTTGCCGTGCGGGGCCTCCTCGATCTTGCTGACGTCCTTCGGGGTGAAGCGGGGAGAGAGAAGGGTGAAGAACCCTTCCTGGCCGGGCCGGGGATCGGCATTGGTGCGCTGGATCAGGGCATTCAGCTCGAGCTGCTTGCTCCGGGCCGTCTCGCGTTTTTCCGCCAGCTGCGTTTGCAGCTTGAGCTTCTCGGACTCGGGCATGTTGGGCCCCTTGTCATGCCGCTCGAACTCGCGCACGGCCTTCTTGGCATTGTCGATCTCGGCACGCAGCTGGAGCATCTTGCGTTCCAGTTCGCTGTCGGACATCCGGGCCAGCTCCCTTCGCTCGCCCACCTGCTCGGCGGGCTGCACGGTAAAGTCGCTGACCTTGCCCTGGACCGGCGAATAGATCACTTGGCGGACGGTGGGCAGCAGCTGGCCGGTGGCCTCCATCTTGAGCGGGTAGGGCACCAGGATCAGGATGGCCAGCAGCATGGTCAGGGCGACCGCGATCAGGGCCATGATCGCCTTGGCCTTGCCGCCCAGGCCTTCCTGGATCTTGGCCAGGGGCACCCAGACAAAGCGCATCGGAATGCGCTTGTGCTCGGCCGAGTTGTACAGGGCCGGGGCGGCGTGCTTGGCGATGATCTCGGCCCGGGACATGACCTGCTCGGGTTCGGTTGGGGCCTCGAAGCACTCGACCACCATCAGCGACCGGGCCGGCTTCTTTTTCTCGGTGCCGTCGCGATCGTCGAACAGCGGATAGATGGCCAGCAGTCGGCTGTTGCTCTCGGAGAGGTACTCCTCGAGTGCCTTGAGCACTTTGGGCGGCAGGCTATCGTCCTTGACCCCCAGGTAAACCAGTTTCTCGCCCCACTTGAGCACCGCATCGCAGAGTTTGCGCATCAGCACCACCAGGTTGGAGCGCTTCTCGACGACGTCGGCCCCGCTGATGGCGTCGATGCTGGTGGTGCTGCGCGTGTAGCGCACGGCCACGCTGACCCGATCGCACTCGATCAGCCGCCGGCCCTCGTTGGCCACCAGGTAGGCGACCTCGACGGGGTTGAGCGAGCTGTGGATTTGCCGGGCAAAGACCTCCAGCTGGGTCCACAGCTGCTGCTGCGTGGCCAGGTGGGTCATGCGCTGATGGCGCAGATACCGGCCGCACAGCTCGGCCATCAGGCCGATGTAGTGGAGGAAGCCGGAGAAGGTGTTGCTGGGCCGATTGGGGTTCTGCCAGACCTCGATCAGGCCCTCGACCTGCCCTTCGTGGACGATGGGGACGGCCAGCAGCACCAGGTCGCTGGGGTTGCCGGGGGCGGCCCGGCCCTCGCCGGCCTCGCCCAGGCCGCTGTTGGGTGCCAGGATCGCCGGCTTGGGCGCGCTGAACGCCTGGGCCAGCAGCGCCTCGTGGGTGGCACGCGCCTGCTGGTCCTTGTCGATGCCGGAGTGCTTGAGGTTAATGTGACAGGTCAGGTGGATGATGCCCTGGGGCGAGCGCATCCAGACGGCCCCGGCCGGGGCCGCCAGCGCCTCCAGCAGCCGTTTCAGCATTTCGCCGAAGAACCCCACCGGCGGAACGTCGGTCTCCGTCAGGCGCGCGACCTCGTCCAGCAGTCGGCCCACGCGCTGGCGTTCTTGCTCCACTTGATTGCTGGTCTGGGGGGCAATCCCGGCAGACATTGGGCCACCTCATTTGTTTTTGTGAGCCTGAACCGGCGAGTCGAGTCTAACAGGAAAGCCTACCTCTCCCGGACGCCAAAGACAATCCGGCGGGCGGAATTGGGTAAACTTTTCTGGCCGGGACTGTTCCGAAGTCCCGACACTTCCGGAATAATTAACCTCTCATCAAACAATACGCAATTGCCGGTCCCAACCGGACAGACATTCCGGGAATTTTCTCGAAATTGTTCCAGAACCGGCCGCCGCTACTCAGGCCGCGGTGGCCCAGTCTGGTCGTTCGTCCATCTGAGCGGTTTCCCAGGTGAGGATGTCGTGCATCAGCTCGTAAGGGTCGAGCTGGTCGGTCGGCCAGGGCCAGCCAAAGCGCTCGGTGACGGCGAGCTGGTTGGCCGCCCCGTGGTCGCCGGCCACACACCACAGCCAGACGTAGCGCGCGATGCCGCGGGCTTTGCGGCACAGCCGGGTCATGGCCCGGCTGGCGGTCGGCGCCGGCAGCGCTTGATCCAGTTCCTCGGCCCGTTCGACCAGCCATTCGACCAGGATGCGTGCCTCGGCATCACCCAGACCGCGCGTCAGGGTGTCATCCCCCAGAACGGGTTCCAGCAACGGATTGGCCCGCATAGAACGCCCCCCTAGCCGCCTGGCCCGCCAGCCCCCGCAGGCCGGCCGCGGCGGTTTTCCTGCCTTAGTTCCAGGATTTTCCCAGGAAGGCGGGGCTTATAGCCCCAGGGGCGGTGAGTGGCAAGAGCAGATTTGCATGGGGGGCTGGAGTGTGTCTGATTTATCGTTTCGCGCTGGACCGGTTGAGCGCGAAACGATAAATCGGAGACGCTCCTCACCGCAGATTCGTCACCACCCAGACCTTGATGACCCCATCCCAGCTGCCGCTGGCGATCCGTTTGCCATCCGGACTGAAGCGGACGCACAGCACCAGGTCCGGATGGTCCGCGAACGCGAACAGCTGCCGGCCCGTCCGAACGTCCCAGACCCGGGCCGTGCGGTCCCAGCTGCTGCTGGCCAGGCGTTTGCCGTCGGGGCTGAAGCTGACGCCGTGGACAACGTCTTTGTGCCCCTTGAAGGTGAGTGTTTCCATTCCCGACTGCGCGTCCCACAGCCGGACCGTCCGGTCGAGGCTGGAACTGGCGAGTTGTTTGCCGTCGGGACTGAAGCAGACCGAAGTCACGCTTCCAGAATGTCCCTTCAAGGAGCGGGTTTCCTGCCCGGTACGGGCGTCCCAGAGCTTGACCTCCATGTCCCAGCTGCCGCTGGCGATTTGCTTGCCGTCGGGGCTGAAGCTGACGCTGGTGACCTTGTCCGTATGGCCCTTGAGGGTGAGAGTGGCCTGGCCCGAGCGGACGTCCCACACTTTCAGGGTCGTGTCCTTGCTGGCGCTGGCGATCTGCGTCCCATCGGGGCTGAAGCAGACTCCCCAGATGCTGTCGGAGTGCCCTTGCAGTGAGGGCCGCGGTTTCCCGGTTTGCAGGTCCCAGATCAGGATGGTCCGGTCTTCCCCGGCACTGGCAAGGAATTTGCCATCCGGACTGAAACTGACGCCAGTGACGCCATCGGTGTGGCCGCGCAGCGACAGCAGTACCTTCTCGGCCCGGACGTCCCAGACCTTGATCGTTCGGTCCTGGCTGGCACTGGCCAGGCGGGCGCCATCGGGACTGAAGCAGACGCAACGGACCCGGTCGTTGTGCCCCCGGAGGGTCCAGATCCGTTGCAGGCGCTCCAGCAGGTCGCGGGCCCGGCGGGCGATCTCGGCATCGCCGCTGTCGGCCGCTTCTTCCAGGGCAGGCTCGGCCGTCTCGCCGGCCTCCTGCAACCGCTGCGTGGCCTGCTCGCGGACCTGGAAGTCGTTGTCGCCCAGCTGTTTGATCCAGCGGGCGACCTGGTCGCGGGTTGGTTGGGGGGAGGGTTTTGAGCTGGATGGCTGGGCCCCAGCAACGAGACCCAGCAGCAACCCGGACCCAAGAGCAGCGAGGAGCACCCAGCGGTTGATCATCGTCGGCATGGCGGAATCAGCCCTCCCGCCATCGATTCTAGCAGCCCGGCAGGAAAGAAGCACACAAGCCCGGAGCAGAAGCGCCGGGACAGGCGAACCCCGGCGCTGGCGCTTCGGGCTTGTGTGCTGCCGGTTCAGCGGCGCAGCGATTCGCGCCATTCGTCATTCAGTTCGGTGAGCGTCTTTTTGGTCAATTGCTTGAAGACCTCGTCCTTGTACTCGCCCTCGCGCATGATCTTGTTGAGCTTGCGGACGATGTGCTGGTCATACTTCTCGACCAGGAAGGCGAGGAAGGCCGCCGAGACGCGGTAACTGCCGTCGTAGCGAGCCCGTCGGGGGTTGAGCGGCCCGATCTTGCCCGGCTCGTACTTGAAGAAGCGGACGTAATCGGCGATCCCCTCCACCAGCCAGCCGGGATTGCCCCGGGTGCGGTAGCGCTGCACCACGTGGACGGTCTCGTGGACCATCGCCCCGAAGTCGTCCGGATGGGCCTTGAAGTACTTCACCGAGCCGGTGATCTGGCCGCCGCCGGCCGCCGCCACGCCGTTGTAGTTTTTCTTGAGCGTCATGGTGATCAGGCGCGGCGGTCTGTACCCCTCGCTCTTCAGTTCCTCGTTGATCATCGGATAGGCCCGCTCGCAAATGCGGGCCGCCTTGTCGGCCCAGGCCTTCATTTCGGGCGCATCGCTGACGTCCACGACGAACTCGACGGGGTATCGGAAGCGGACCACCGGCGGACTGGACTCGATGGCGAATTCGCGGATCACCAGCGGCTGCTTCCGGTCGCCGGCGGGCTTGACGCGGACCGCCTGGAGACGCTGCTCCCTGGGTGTGGCGCGGGCTGTTCCCTCCGCGAACCGGGCCAGCGGCTCGAAGTTCTTGCCGTCCGCGGACCCTTCCAGGGTCCCCGCCTCAAGCCGATCCTCGCCCCTGGGCCGGCCCGTGGTGACCACGATGGATTTCACGGCGACTGGTTGATCGAAGCGCAGGGTGAAGTGATCGGCGCTGGAGGCGTTCTTATCCGAGGCGAAATAGGTATCCGGATCGCCGTCGAAGGCAAACTGGCGGATCTGTCTGGACCCGGTGGCCAGGGTTGTCTCCACGGTGGCGGCCACCGGCGGCTCGACCCGGTCAGCGGGTGCGGCCAATGTCGGGATGGGAAGGCAGGGAACCAGGACCAAAAGGAGCAATCGGGACCAGGGGATCATGTTCTCCTCCAGCGAAACCGTGACCGGGTGTCTGCTTGCTTATCGTTCTCAGGGAAAAACGCCTGTGGGTCAAGCGGATTTCGGCGGGAAGAGAAATGACATGCGGAGCGGGCAACTGGTCCCCAGGGCGATGCCCTGGGCTATCCTGTTGCGCCCCTTCGGGGCGAAAGACAAGGTTTTCCGCCCCGAAGGGGCACAACAGGATAGCCCAGGGCATCGCCCTGGGTCCGGAGCCGAGGCGGCCTTTTTCTACCTGAGTCGCAATAAACGAGGGCGCTACCTCCCATCTCCCTGGATTGGCGCACCCAGAGTCACGGGTGCCACGGTCGGCAGCGTCTGGATCTGTGGCGCCTCCAGCGTCACGGGCGGCGGCGGCGGGACGTAGCTGGGCAGCGTCTGCATTTGATAGCCGGGCTGACCCTGGAACGGCATGGTGCTACCCGGCCCGGCGGATTGCGGCGCCCCCCACGCCATCGGTTGAGCCATTGGCTGCTGTCCTCCGGAGGGGTACGCCGGCTCCTCCGCATCGGGGGCCGAGCCGCGGACCACGGGCCGGGGATTGTCGAGCAGCGGCTGGGCGGGCGGCACGGTCTGGCGGACCACCACACGCGGGTTCGCCTGCTGTCCCTGGAAGCCCTGAGCAAATTGATTGCGGCTGGCCAATTGCACCGGCCCCTGCCGGCCCTCACGCAGGCTCTGCAGCCAGGCGGCCTCCAGCTCCTCCACGCTGCGGTAGCGGTAATGCACTCGCACCGCATCATCCCAGCCGCTCCGCATGCCGTGGGCCAGGAAGTTCAGGAAGGCGCCACGATTGCTCTGGCTCACCAGGAAGTTGGTCACCGAGTAACCCTCGGCATACAGCACAATCATGTCGGAGGGATAATTGGTCAGCGGGAACAGCCGGCGCAGGGGAATGGCCCGGCCCGGCGTGTTCAGGATTTGCCGGACCAGCTGATCGTGCTTGTTGCGCTCGATCTCGTCCTCCGACAGCACGGCACCGCCCTCGTCGGCCCAGCGCGGCACCGGACAGCGGAAATGGTGGGCCAGCACCGTGTGCGTGACCTCGTGCGGCAGGACGCTGGCCAGCAGCCGTTCCAGCGTGCCGTCGATGTGCATGTCCATGCTGAGGATCCGGCCGTTGTCGAAGGCGAAGGAGGTGGCCCCGCCGGAGCCGCCCATGGTCAGGTTCACCTTCAGCGGGCACGGCCTGCCCCAGCGCGGCATCTCGTACCCCAGCCACTGCAGGGCCTTCTCACGCCGGTAATGCTCGGCGTACTGGGCCACCTGCTGGGCGATCTGCGCGTTGGCGCCTCCACCACGAAGTTCGGACTGGGATAGGAGGCCCCCAGAGACAGCAGCGCTCCCACCAGCACAGCAACGATCGATGGCCGTGCCACCATTTCCGTGCCTCCACAACGACTTTCGGGATGAGACGCCAGGGAACCAAGCTGCCATGCCGAGGTGTTCGCTTAATCCTACACGCAAAAGTTGAGCCAGTGTTGGGACGGCAGAGCGCTTTTGCCCGGTTCGAGGTAGTAATGTGCGGTTCAGTCAGCAGTTATGGCTTGTGCCGATCAGGCGCGGCAATCCTTCTGGGCAGGGTGCGTTGTAATTTCTACCGATCGAAGAGCCCGGGGATCGGAAAAACTCTCCGCGCAGGTGCCATTGCATTTCCGGCAGGAAAAATGCACCATGAAGACCCAACGGCCGGAAATGGAGTATCTGGATCGGAGGAGCAAGGATGGCTCACCCCGCGGGATTGACTGTGCCGCTGTCGCTGCCCCGCCGTTATCGCTGTGATCTGCTCGCCCTGGCCCGGCAGGTGCCGGCGCTCACCACCCAGAAACGGCTGCACCTAGGTCCCACCGTCGCTGCCCGCAGGCTGGCCCTGCCCAGGATCAGCTGGCACGCCCTGTTTACCAAGGCCTACGCCCTCGTGGCCGAGACCACCCCCGCCCTGCGCCGCGTCTACCTGGCCTTTCCTCGACCGCGCCTTTACGAACATCCGGTGAGCGTCGCCTCGGTCGCTCTGGAACGGCGTTTCCTCAGCGAGGACGCCATCTTCCACGCCCTCGTTTCCCGACCGGAAGCGTCCAGCCTGGTCGAACTCGACAGCCAGCTGCGCCGCTGCAAGGAGCAGCCTCTGGAGAAGATCGGCAGCTTCCGGCGCTGTTTGCTTTTCAGCCGGCTGCCCCGGTCGCTGCGCAAGGCCGTTTGGTGGTTGACCTGCAATGCGTATGGGGTGCGCAAGGTGCAGGCCCTGGGCACCTTTGCCGTGTCCGCCTATTCCGGGCTGGGAGCCGAGGCGGTGGCGCCACTGGCCCTGACCACCAGCACGCTGACCTACGGCGTCATCCAGAGCGACGGCAGTGTGGACGTGCGCGTCAGCTACGACGCCCGGGTGCTGGATGGACCCGCGGTGGCGCGGGCCCTGGGCGAACTGGAGCGAATCCTGACACAGGACCTCGTTGCGGAGCTGCGCTACCTGGAAGATTTGGCGGAGGCGGCGTGATTTTTTAGCGCCCGAGCCGCGCACGCAGCGCAGCGGAGTAAGCGGTTCTCCGCCAAACCGCTTACTCCGCTGCGCTGCGTGCGCGGCTCGGACAACCGCTTACTCCGCTGCGCTGCGTGCGCGGCTCGGACGCTCCAACTCGAACCAACCCCGGAGGAACCCCCATGCCCCAGGAGTACGGCCAGCGTTTGCCGCTCACGCCGGCGCGCCGGTTCATCACCGACCTGACCTCGTTCGCCATGCGTGCCCCATTGTGTACCATCGAGCGGACCATGCGTCTGGGGGGCCTGGCCGAGGCACGCGAGCAGACCGAACACGCCCCGGGGTGGTGCAGTCTCTTCACCAAGGGCTACGCCATCGTGGCCATGCGCCGGCCGGAACTGCGGCACGCTTACGTCCCCTGGCCCTGGCCGCATCTCTACGAACATTCCCTCAACATTGCCAGCGTTGCCATTGAGCGCCGCATCGGCACGGAAAACGCGGTGCTGTTTGCCCACGTCCGCGGTCCGGAAAATCATTCCCTGGCCGGCCTGGAATCGTACCTGCGGCGCTGCAAGAACGCGCCGATCGAGAGCGTGGCCCTGTTTCGCCGGGCCCTCAAGATGGGCCGCTGGCCCTGGCCGGCCCGCTGGCTGCTGTGGTGGTACGCCCTGAACCTGTCCGGCTTCCGCCGGTCGCGCTATCTGGGCACCTTCGGCGTCAGCGCGGTCGCGCACCTGGGGGCCTGCAGCGTCCACTTGCTCAGTCCCGTGGCCACGGCCCTCAACTACGCTCCGCTGCAGCGTGACGGCTCCATGCTGGTGCGCCTGACCTACGACCACCGCATCCTGGACGGCTGCGATGCCGCCCGGACGCTGGCCGACCTGGAAGCAACCCTGTGCGGCGAACTGCTCGAGGAGGTCCGCGGCGGCAGCGACCTGACCGACCAGGCCTGGAAGGAAGGACCGGGCGCCCGCGAATGGGGAACCTTGCTGGCCGAGGAGCAAGCGGAAGCGGGCACCGAATCGGACTTGAATGTTTCCTGGTCGGAAAGCGAATAATGGCCCTGCCGGCCTGCCGTTGGCGCCTGTCGGGAAAATGGGGAGCAATCTGTTGTTTCTCCGCTGATCGGAAGAGGAAAAGCCTGCAAAAAGAGGGCCTGTCCACCGGCGTGGGGAGCAAGCGGAGGGTAGACTTGGCATGGACTTTGGGGCCAGGGTTCGCCAACAGGACGCTGGATGGGCCGCTGCCCGGAACTTGCCAGGAAGACACTCATGAAACGACTGCTCCTTGTCGCGCTCCTGGGGATTGTGGTGCTGCTCCAGGTTCAGAGCGTGGCCCATGCCTGGGGCGCCTTCGGCCTGTTCACCTGCGGCGGTTGCTGCAAGAAGTGCGGCTGTGAGGTTTGCATCCGGCCCTTCAACGCCTTCAGCCCGGTGATGTGTGGCAGCATGTGCGTGCAGAACTGTTGCCCGATCTACGGCCCGCCGTGTCCCTGTGCCGCGATGGGCGGGCCAATGCCGCTGCCCTGTTCGCCAATGGTCCCCTTCGGTCTGGGACCGATGGGAATGGGAATGGGAATGGGATCGGGAATGGGACAGCCGATGCCCATGCCGATGCACTCGCCCCCAGCACTGACCCCGGCGCCCGGTCCCGGTACAGTGCCGGCCCCGCCTCCCCCTCTGGGATCGCCTTCCAATCCTGAACCCCTGCAGAAACCGAAGGACGCGCAGACCGTCGCTTCGCAGGACAAGGAACCGGCCCCGCAGTATCCGCAACCGGGGATGCTGCCCCCCGGGATGGTACAGCCGGTGCAGCATTATCCCGTGCCGTACCCCGGCTATGCGGCATACTATCCGCCAATGTTTCCGATGATGCCGGCGTACCCGTATCCGTACCCGCCAATGATGCCGGCCTACTATCCGCAGTATTGACGGCTGGTTTGTTGAGACGCGGAGCGCGGGGGCAGGACCCCGCGCTCCGCTGCGCGTCGCGGCTAAACGGTCCTCACTTCATCGCCGCCGCATGCTTGTCGGCGACAGCCTTCCAGTTGACGACGTTCCACCACGCCTTGACGTAATCGGGCCGCCGGTTCTGATACTTCAGGTAGTAGGCATGCTCCCACACGTCCAGGCCCAGGATCGGCGTCTGGCCCTCCATCAGCGGCGTGTCCTGGTTGGCCGAGCTGAGGACGTCCAGCTTGCCGCCCTTGTCCACGATCAGCCAGGCCCAGCCGCTGCCGAAGCGCTTGCCGGCCGCCGTGCTCATCTTCTCCTTGAACTTGTCAAAGCTGCCGAAGGCGCTGTCAATGGCCTTGGCCAGGGCACCGCTGGGCTCGCCGCCCGCCTTGGGCCCCATGATCACCCAGAACAGCGAGTGATTGGCATGGCCGCCGCCGTTGTTGATCACTGTCTGGCGGATCGCTTTCGGCACCTTGTCAATGTTGCGCATCAGCTCGTCGATCTTCATCTTGAGGAACTGGGGTTGGCCCTCCAGCGCCGTGTTCAGGTTTTTGACGTAGGCCGCGTGGTGCTTGTCGTGATGGATCTCCATCGTGCGGGCGTCGATGTACGGCTCGAGGGCGTCAAAAGCATAGGGGAGCTTGGGAAGGACGAAGCCGGCCGGCTGTTCTTCGGCGAGCAGGGAGCGGGAGCCCAGGGCCAGCGTGGCGACGCCGGCCCCCAGCGTGTGCAGCATCTGGCGGCGATTCAACGGTTGCATGGTGGTCTCTCCTTGTGGTGTCCGGCACCCGGATTACCGATCGTGTGCCTGCTGGCAGCATATCAGTCGGACCGGGGAGGGGCCACCTGCTGGAGAGTAGGACGGCCTTCCCAGGCCGTCCAGACGGCCTGGGAAGGCCGTCCTACGGATGGATCAGGCCGCTTCGCGCTCCATCCAGCCGTTGATGCCGCGTTTCGAGTTGCGGATGAAGCGAACCAGTTCCTGGATCTCGGGCACTGTGCCCAGGTCCTTCTCGATCAGGGCCAGGGCGTGCGGCAGCACGTTTTCCTGGCGGAACAGGATGTGAAAGGCCTTGCGGACCGCGTCAATCGCCTCCGTCTGGATGCCGGCCCGGCGCATGCCGATGACGTTGACGCCCATGACGACGTTGATGTTCTGCTGGATGATGAACGGCGGAATGTCCTTGCTGGAGCCCGACAGGCCGCTGAGCAGGGCCAGCCGGCCCACGTGGACAAACTGATGCACCGTGGCGTTGCCGGAGAGATAGACGCTGTCTTCCAGGACGCAATGGCCGCCCAGCATGCAGCCGTTGGCCAGCAAGCAGTTGCTGCCGATCACGCAATCGTGGCCCACGTGCGAGCTGGCCATGAAAAAGTTGCTGTTGCCGATGCGCGTCACCCACGATTCGGTGGTGCCGCGATGGACCGTGACCGATTCGCGGAAGATGTTGTTGGCCCCGATCTCCAGCCGGGTGGCTTCGCCTTTGTACTTGAGGTGCTGTGGCGCCTCGCCCAGGACGGCGTAGCTGCAGACGACGTTGTTGGGGCCCATCGTCAGCGGCCCGAAGAGGTGGACGCCCGGCTTGAGAACACAGCCGGGGCCGATGCGGACTTCGCCCTGGATCACCACGTAAGGACCAACCTGGACATCCTCCGCCAGGTCGGCCTCGGCGGAGATGATGGCCGTGGGATGAACACGAGCGGATTTCGCAATCGGCATGGCGGCACCCGTCCTCAGCGTCCTCTGGCAGCAGTTCTCAGGGACTTTCCTGAGCGCTCCTGCCGGCTGACGAATGACCGAGACGAACCTCGGGCCGGTTTCCTCCAGGGAGGAATGGTCGATACCTATACGTCTTCTTCATCCTCGATGCCAGAGCAATTTGCGGGCTGGGTATCCCTTTCAGGCCAGCCGAGCCGCGCACGCAGCGCAGCGGAGTAAGCGGCCTTGCGGGCATCCGGGCCGCTTACTCCGCTGCGCTGCGTGCGCGGCTCGGACAATCGCTTACTCCGCTGCGCTGCATGCGCGGCTCGGACAACCGCTTACTCCGCTGCGCTGCGTGCGCGGCTCGGACAACCGCTTACTCCGCTGCGCTGCGTGCGCGGCTCGGCGACCTCTCCGGCCCAGCGCAAACCCCGTGCCGGATCACCCTCCCGCAGGGCGGTACTGGCCGCCGGCCGGCCCAGGGTCGATTGCACCCGCAGCACGGCATTCAGCTTGCGCGTGATTGCCGCCACCTCCTGGGATTGGCCGTTCTGGTGCAACGCCAGGAGCAATCGGCGGATCACGCTCGGGCGATCCTCGCCCTGGTCGAGGGCCTGCTGGAGTTGCTCGATCACTCCCTCCCGGTCGCCTTGCATCTCGGCGAGCTGGGCCCGGGCCAGGCTCACCCGCAGCCAGTCGGGCCGCAGCCGGGCCGCCTGGTCCAGCTGCTTCCGGGCCTCGTGCAGCGCTTCGGAGCTTCTCTGGCCCTGGCGAGCCTGCCACAGCAGTCGCAGCGCCTGGCCCAGGCGGCTGAACGGCCCATTGATCCTCTCCACAGTGTGGACGTCGCTGAGGGCCTGTTCGATCCCGGCTTCGTCGTTCGCCTCCAGGGCCAGGTCCAGCAGCAGCAGCCGCAGGCGCAGGTCGCTCTGGTGCTCGGGATGGCGGGCCAACTCCTCACAGAGACTGCGGCCTTCGTTCACGTTGCCCAGGCGGAAATGGACCTCGGCCAGGCTGCCGAGCAGGCGGGCCTGGTCGCCGAGCTTCCGGTCGCCGACGCCCAGTTTCAGTTGCTGGAGTTTTTCCGTCAATTCCATCCGGGCCTCGTCGAGCCGGGACCGGGCGGCCAGCAACGCAGCCTTGCGGCACGGATCAGCGGCCAGCGGACCCGCCAGGGCATCGTCCAGCAGTTCCTGGACCTGCGGGTCTTGTTGCTGGGCGCTGAGCAGTTCCGCACGCAGCAGGGTGATCTCGAGCGTTTGGTCCGTGGCGGCAGCTTGCTCCAGGGCCTGCTCAACCAGTGCCCACCGACGCTGACCGGGTTCGCGCTGCAGCTGGCGCTGCATCTCCAGCCGGGCGAGGTCGAGCCAGGCCGTCACGGGCAGAGGGCCCAGGGCCATCGCCTTGCGGTAATTGTCCACGGCATCGTCCAGCTGATTCCGCAGCCAGTGGGCATTGCCCATGCCCAGGTAGGCCGTGGGATTGTTCGGCTCAACCTCGGCCACGCGCTGATATGCCGAGTGCATCCGCGCAGGGTCTTCGATCTGTTCGCAGCATTGTCCGAGGAGCAGGTCGATCCGGGGGAGCAGGTCCGGCTTGCCCAGGTTCTCGCGGGCCCGTTCCAGCAGGTCCGCCGCCTCGAACCAGCGGCGCTCGGCCAGTCGCAGCCGGGCCTCCTGGAAGTCGGCCGTCGGATCCTGACCGCGATCCCGGTGCAGCGGGCTGATTTCCGGCACGATCTCCCGCTTCGGATTGGGCATTTCGAGGTTCGGAATCAGGAGAAGACCCAGAAGCCAGGCCAGCAGCTTGCCGTTGATCTTCACAGCGACCCCCTCCAAGGGCGGGGCGGAGTCTAGTGGCGGTGTCGGGGGAAGTCAAGACAGGCGCCGGGCCAGCCGCCACGCCGCCCGGCGAGTTTTTCCCGGTTTCGCTGGGCGCGGCCGCGGCAGCCGTTACAATGGCAAGAGTGGGTTGTGGGGGACGCCCAGGCACGTCGGGAGAGGAAACCATGCGGCAACTGGTGCGTGGCGTGGGTGGTTTGCTGGCCGGGTCGCTGCTGCTGGGCAGCGTCTGGCTGGTCCTGGCCCAACCGGGCGGCAAGCAGCGGCCGCAAGAGGAAGTGGAAGATCCCAAACCCCGGCCCAACCGGCAGATCCACGATCCCGACGCCGAGGCGCCGGCCCGCCCCGTGGAAGCGCAGGCGGAGAGCCTGGCCCAGGCCGCCCGGACGGCCTCGCGCCAGGCCGTGAAGATCCTGTTCCAGGAGTTGGCGACGCCGCATGACCTGGTCAGCTTCTCGACATCCAACAGGAAGACCGCCATCAAGCCCATCCCGGAGCGGATTACCGACGCCAAGAACCAGATCAAGCGGCTTCCGGCCAAGATGGAACTGCTCCCGATCGATCCAAAGGGCAAGATGTTCCATCCCTCGGAAGGGATCACCCAGATTCAGCCATACGAAGAGATTGCCCTGCGGGCCGTCGAGCAGTTCCTGAAAGGCAACCACGAGACGCTGTCGCAACTCAACAAAAACTACGTGCCGCGGATGGAGAAACTGAAGGCCGCCGAGAAGGTGCTGCGCGAGGTCGCTGGCTACCACGCGTCGGCCCGGCAGCTCAAGGAGCGCGCCGGAGACGACTGGCTCGAGGTCGAGCAGAAACTGCGCCTGAGTCTGCTCGACGTCCTGGTGCAGCAACTGCAAGAACTGGTCGCGACCAAGGACTGGGACGCGGCCCTGAACATGGGCCGGCAGCTGGCGGAGAACTTCACCCTGAAGGAAGACCGGAGGAAGATCGCCAAACCGCTGGCCGACCTGCTCCGGGAAGCCCTGGAGAGCCCGCTGGCCCGGCAGCAGGACAAGGTGCGCGAGGTGCGGCAAAAGCTGGCCGAGGTGGAAATGCAGCTTCCCAATGACGAGTCGATCCGCGCCGTCAGTGCCAGCCTGAAGAGGAAAGCGGAACTGCTGCTGGTCGAAGCCAACCGGGCCGTGGACATCAACAAGGATTATGCGAAGGCCCAGGACTTGCTAGCCCTGGCAGAAGACTATTACCCGCAACTGCCCGGACTGCGGGAATTGCGGCAGAAGATCACCCAGACTTACCCGATCCTCCGAATCGGCGTTCGCAGCCTGGCGGTCAGCCAGGAGCAAAAATTACGGCTGTCGCCCGCCTGGGCCACCACGGATACGGAGCTGCGGGCCGTGGAGCTGCTGTTCGAGAGCCTGATCAAGGTCAGTCCCGATGCGGACGGCGGCGAGCGTTTCCTGCCGGGCCTGGCCCTGGGTCGGCCGCAGATTGTCCCGCGCGGCCGGCTGGTGCAGCTGCCGCGGGCCTGGTGGTCGAACAGCAAGCCGCTGACGTCGGCGGACGTGCAGTCCAGCATCGCTCTGCTCAAGGAGGGGGCCACCCCGGGCCTGGCCCTGGGGCGGGCCCCGGCCTGGGGCGACCTGCTGGACCGGGACGCACCGGCGCACGATCCGTTCCGGATCCACGTCAACTTCCAGCAGGGGTACGTCGAGCCGCTGTCGCTGATGACCTTCAAGATCGTGCCGGAGCGGGCCAAGATCGGCAAATCGCCCGCGACGCTGGACTTTGCCCACGACCCGGTCGGCAGTGGTCCGTTCACCTTCGCGGGGGTCAAGTCCGACGGCGGCCGGACCCAGGCGGTCTTCCTGGCCAACCCGATGTACGGCCTGCGCTCGAACAAACGCAATCTGCCGGGCATCCGCGAGGTTCGCCTGATCCAGTACGTCAACCCGATCGAAGACTGGAAGGACCCGCAGCTGGGGCTGCACGTGCTGCTGGACCTGACGGCAGACGAGGCGCACCAGCTGCGGCAGCGAGGGCGCGAGCTGAATCTGACGATGCCCGCGCCCTTGCCCGGCAACCGTCGGGTGTACTTCCTGGCCGTGAACCATGGCACCCGGCAGTTGCAGGACGCCAAGGTTCGGCGCGCGCTGGCCCTGGCCATTGACCGGGAAACGCTGCTCACGGGGTTCCGCGGCGAGCTGAAGCAGGAGGTCCACAAGGCGCTGAACGCCCCGTTCCCGGCCGGCAGCTGGCCCCTGGACCCGAGGTTCCACAACCGGACCAACAAGGAGAGCCTGGACCCGTTCGATGCCGCCCTGGCGAAGTCCTTGCTGAGCCAGGCGCGGGGCCCCAAGGATCCCCCGATCCGGCTGACGCTGAAGTATCCTCGGGGCGACGATGCCGTGCGCAGCAGTATGCAGGGGCTTGCCGACATGGTCGCCGCGAACACGGAAGGCGGCATTCAGCTGACGCTGGAGGAGCGGGATGCGTACAAGCTGCGTGAGGACGTGGAGGAACGCCAGGGGTACGAACTGGCCTATTACCACTACGATTTCCCGGACGAAACCTACTGGCTGGGACCGCTGCTGGGACAGCGGGTGCTGGCACAGGGCAACTACCTCAAGTACGAGAACGGTCCGCTGGGAACGGACCTGTTGCAGGCCCAGGGGCTGCGGAACTTTCCCGAGATCCAGGGGGTGATGCGGCGGATTCACCAGCGGCTGCTCGAGGAAATGCCGCTGATTCCCCTGTGGCAGCTGGACCCGCTGCTGACCCTGCGCGACGATCTGAAGGCGCCCCCCTTCAATCCCTGGCTGGTGTTCACGGACGTCGATCAGTGGCGGCTGGAAGCCAGGGAGAGGTAACTGGTCCTCTCAGGGAGGGGAGCGGCGGGTTTGAACCGGCGGAATGCGAGCCGGCTAACTTTCCCCTGGGAACTGATTGCCCCGGAGCCTCGTCTGAAAGATAATCGGACGAATCATCCCATCCGGGCTGCGATTGTCCAGAGAAAGGGCAGAGGTCTCACTCATGGCTGCGGTCGTCCAGGCGAAATGTCCCCACTGTCACAAGGTGCTGCGAATCCCCAGCGCCTGGTTGAACAGGCAGATGCGCTGCAAGCACTGCGGCCAGACCATCCAGCCGAGCAAGCCGGCTGCCGGCGTGCGTGCCGCAACGCCGCCTCCGCCGCCAGCCCGGAACGTCCCCGTCGGCTACAACCATCCGCCTCTGCCGCAAGCCGCCGTTCCTGCCGTTGCGGAGCCGGTGCCTGCCAAACGCACACCAGCTCCACCGCAGCCGAAGCCTGCCGCCGTGCCGAACGCCAGTCCCATCAAGTCGGCCGTCCCCCCGCCTGCTCCTTCCGGAATCCCGGTCGCGCCGGTCGTCGCCGCACCGCCCCCGGCGTCTCCGAGTGACGGCCTGTTCGGCGACCTGGGCGCTTCCGAGCCGGTCCGCTCGCCGCGCGGCCGGCGGCGGCGCCAGAAGGGCGGTAACTGGATGCCCCTCGTTCTGGTCTTGCTGGTCCTGGCCACCGGCATCGCGGTTGGCGTTTACTTCTCCTGGCCGACGATCGGCGCCGCTTTCAACGGCGGCACCAAGGCCGTCGCCGAGAACAGCAAGACCAAGGGCGAGGAGACGTCCGGCCGGACCACCATCAAGGATTCCGGCAGGAACACAGACCCGGGCAAGAAGGGGGACCCCGGCAAGACCGTGGACAATCCCGGCGACAAAACGGCGTACCCACGCCGCGCCATGATTGTCAGCGTCCACAACTACCTCTACGCCAATCCGACGCACGCCGGGATGCCGGGCGGCGGCCGGAACGTCACCAACCTGAAGGCCGCCTTGACCAAGGGACTGAAAATTCCCAACAACCAGATCCTTCACGTCAGTGACATTGCCCCCGCCGGCAAGGAACGGCCCCCTCTCAGGTCCCTGATCCAGGACAGCGTCACCGCGTTCCTGACCAGCTGCCGGGCCCAGGATCGGATTCTGCTCTTCTTCGTCGGGCATGGCACCGAAATCGAAAATGAAGTGTACGTGATGCCCATCGAGGGAGAGCTTGAGAACAAGGCAACGGCGATCCCGCTCAAGTGGTTCTACGACCAGCTCGAGAAGTGCAAGGCGCGGCAAAAGGTCTTTGTCGTGGACGTGGCCCGCTACAGCCCGACTGAAGGCCGGGAACGTCCGGGCGGCGACCCGTTAAGCGCCAAGTTCGAGGCGGTGCTGAAGGCCCCGCCTCCCGGGGTCCAGGTCTGGAGCGCCTGCTCGGCCGAGCAGCAATCCTACGAGACCGACGAGTATCCCATGGGCCTTTTCCTGGGCGCCCTCTACGACGCTCTGGCTCCGCTCAAGCCAGGCGGCGGCTATCAGGGAAAGATCCAGCGGCCCAATGATCCCTTCCCTCTGGAAGCGCTGGCCACGCTGGTCAACAAGGACATGGAAGCGGACCTGAAACCGCTCAAGCTGCAGCCCAAGGAGGTGCAGGTCTGCAAGTTGTACGGCACGGAAAAGGACAACGGGGCCGAATACAATCCCGGCGAGCCCCTGGCCACTTTGCCGCCGCTGCCGAAGCCGCCGGACATGACGGCCAATCCCAAGAGCGTGCAGCTGGTCAAGTCGGTGCTGGACGAGATCGGCACGCCGGCGGTCAAGGTGAGCCGGCTGGACAACAGCTTGCACTTCGAGATGCTGCCGCCCTTCCCCGAGGCAGGACTGGCGCAATACGCTGCCACGCCTCCGCCGGAAGGCTCCACTCTCCGCATGGCGGTCATGAAGGCCCGGGCCACTCTGTGGGCGGTGGCCGCCGAGTCCAAACGGCTGCCCGAGCCGCTCAACTCCGAGGTCAACAAGATCAAGGCCGATCTCGGAGTCAATCTGACGGTCCTGCGCGACGGCTATCGCGCCCCGACCAACGAGAAACAGTTCAAGGATGGGGTTATCAGCGACGAGCGGAAGGTGGCCAAGATCCTCGTCGAATTGATGGACGCGGAAGAAGAGCTGATGAAAGCCGGCGAAACCAGGGACAAGGAGTGCAAGCGCTGGCAGGCCAACTACGACTTCACGCTGGCCCGGCTGCAGGCCCAGATCGCGTACCTGTTCGAGTACCAGTCGATGCTCGGATCGATCCGCAAGGAGTACCCACCCCGCGAGCCGGGCCAGAGCGGCTGGAAACTGGCTTCCCAGAAAAAGCTGATCGGTGACACCAATGGCAAGCGTCACGCCAAGAAGTCCGGCGAAACCTACGAAAAGATGCTCACCGACTACGCCGGCACTCCCTGGGAGATCCTGGCCAAACGCGAGAAGCTCACCGCCCTGGGTCTGGACTGGAAGGGAACGAAGTAGCCGCAGGGTTTGTTTCTCCTTGGAATGAGAACGAGCGTCTCGCCCCCAACCCAGGGCGATGCCCTGGGCTATCCTGTTGCGCCCCTTCGGGGCGGAAGACCACAAGCCCCGAAGGGGCGCAACAGGATAGCCCAGGGCATCGCCCTGGGGGAGAGATCAGCGCCCTGGGTTGGGACCGGATCATAAGCCGTTGATCCGGAGGAACTCCTCCCCCCACCGGTAACTGTCAAGCAACCCCGTCGTATCGCGGCCCAGGACGTGATAGGCCAGGTACAGCGCTTCCACCGAGGCCAGGCCGTTGTCCGGATCGGTGCCCCGTTTCGAGACGCGCGGATAGGCGGTGCGGTAGCCGTGCAGCGACCGCGGCGGCACGTCGGCGAAGTCGCGCTCCATCGAGGCCGCCCAGCGCCAGCTGCCGTCCAGCAGCAGCACCCCGGCCCCGGCGTCCGCCGGCGACAGCTCGGGCCCCTCGGCGGCCAGGCGGACGTAGCCGGTCAGATCGGGACGCCGTTTCACCGGGTACGGCAGGATCACCAGGTCCGGTCTGCCCCGGAGCGGCCAGATCGAACACTTCTTGCGGTTCTCCGCCGCGTGCCGGACAATCACGGTTAACGGAAAAGTCATGCTCACCTGGCCACTCCCGAACGTGCCTCGCCTTCAGGCTGCTTGAAAGACCCATTCCCCGCTTTTATGATAACAACAGGGGACAATGTCCCACGTCACCTTCCGAAACAAGGAGTCAGGACCATGAACCTGGAGTTGAAGTACTGCTCGATGTGAAACTACGAACCACAAGCCGTCAGTCTGACGAGCAAGTTGCTGACCACCTTCAAGCAGCGCATCCAGAACCTGAAACTCATCCCCGGCAGCGGCGGCTGCTTTGAGCTGACCGCCAACGGCAAGCTGCTCTACTCCAAGCTGCAAACCGGCAAGTTCCCCGACGAGAAAGCCATCGTGGACCAGGTGGCGACGCTTCTGGCGGGGTGATCGGGTGTCTTCGATTTATCGTTTCGCGCTCATTCGGCCCAGCGCGAAACGATAAATCAAAATGCACCCCGCCCCCTCTCTTGCTCAATCCTTCTTCTCCGGTTTGGTCGCCGCAATCGCCTTCTTGTCCGCCTCGGTCAGCAGGCGAACGCGGATGTCGCGCACCGCCCCGGTGGTCTCGTACGTGGCGATGCCGAACGGCTTGGAGGCGGTACACTCGATGCGGATGGAGATCTTCCGGTCGGTCGTGTCCAGATCGACCATCTTCTCCTTGTCGATCCAGGCCTCGATCCGCTTCTGGCTGACGCGAATGCGGATGCGATACCACTGGTTCGCCTTGAATTCCTTCTCCTTGCGAGTCTCGTTGGCCGAGGCGTCCTCGGAGTCGATGCTGGACAGGCCGACCACCGGCCCGCCCCAGCCGCCGACCACGAACGAACAGAACCTGTCGCCCACGGGGAACGTCGTGGTGCAGAAGAAGTCGTCGCCGGCGATCTTCTTGCCTTCCAGGGTGACCTCGTAATCCATCTTCGGGAAGTCCTTGCGGGTATAGTTGAACCCGGTCATGATCTTGCCCCGCTCCATGACGATCGCCCCATCCTTGACGTGGACCTTGCCGGGACCGTAGAAGTCGCTCGATTCCCAGTTGGTCAAGGTCTTGCCGTCAAAGAGCTTCTTCCAGCCGGCCTCTTCCTTGCCGTCCTTTGGCGGGGCCGGGGGCGGTTCAGCCGGGAGCCGGCCGGCCCATTCCCGCGGACACAGGAGCAGGCCAAGGGTCAGTGCCAACACGAGCAGACGCTGTCGCGGCGACATGGGGAACACCTCCAGCATGGGGATGGATTGAGATTCTGTCCTTAAAGTAGGCGGCACACTCCGTGTGCCGGGCTGCGGCACACGGAGTGTGCCGCCTACTTTACCGATCATAGCACCGCTCACCCCTTGGTTGCCAGTATCGCGTCAACCGGGGCGTCGGTCTGTCGCCCCTCGACCTGGCGGAACCCGGCCTGGCGGAGCAGGGCCTCATACTCGGCCAGGGTCCGTTCCTTGCCCTCGGTGCAGACCAGCATGTTGAGCGACTGCAGCACCGCCCACTCCGGCCCGGCCCGATCGTCATTGAGCAGCTTCTCGGCCACCAGCAGCGCTCCGCCCGACGGCAGCCGGTCGTGGATGGCCTTGAGCAAGCGCTGGATCTTGTCCTCGGTCCAGTCATGGAGGATCCGGCCCAGGGCGAACAGGTCCGCCTCCGGCAGCGGGTCGGCGAAGAAGTCGCCGCCCTGCACCTCGACGCGGTCGGCCACTCCCGAGCCGGCCACCAGTTCCCGGGTCAGCGGCACCACCTCCGGCAGGTCGAACACCACGGCACGCAGTCCCGGATAGCGACGGCAGGCCGCGACGGCCAGGTGCCCGGTGGCCCCACCCAGATCGACCAGGCGTCGAAACCGGCCCAGGTCAAATGCCAGGACCACCTGCGGCGAACTGAGCAGGCCCTGACCGTGCATCCCCATCAGGAACTCGCGCTTGTCCTCCTCGGTCCGGAAGAAATGCGAAAAGATCGGCCCTTCCAGTCCATAGGTCTGTTTCCAGCGGTGCGTCCCCTCGCGGACCGCATCGTCCAGGTGGGCCCAGAGCTGCCACAGCACCGCGTCCGAATAGCGGAGGTAGCCGGTGAGCCGGGACGGGCTGTCCGAGCGGAGGTAGGCGCTCGCCGTGGGCGTGTTGGCGTAACCGGTCGCATCGTGGCTCAGCAGGTCCAGGTGGACGCAGCCGTCCAGCAGCCTGCCCAGGGCGTCCGGATTGGCCCGGAGATCACGGGCCAGGATGGGGAGCGGGACGGAACCTCCGGCGAGACGGTCGAAGACGCCCAGCGACAGGGCAGCGAACAGGACCTTGGACCGGCGGAAGGCTTGCAGCAGGTCCAGGACGGGGGTGGGGTCAGGCAGCGGCGCGGTTTCCAGCATCGGTGGTCCTCCAGGATTGTTCCTCGCGACTGGCGCCGGCGGGGAGATGTTGTTATAGGCCCCGCAAAAGCAGCGTCATGGACTCTCACGCCTGGCCATTGCCCTTGGAGGGAACCTCCAGCGGTTCGATGCGAACGATGTGCAAGATGGAGAGTTGAGCAATCCGGTCAAAAACGCCCTGGGACGGATCGCCGCCAATGCCAACCGCGAGGATCCGCCGGCTCGTGATGGCATCGTCCGGATGCCAGATGTCGTAACTGCTGCCGTCCGTCAAGTAGAGCCGGAATGGCCGGAACGGTTGGGCTCGCAGCAGGTCGCGCAGGTCTTCAGGTGACATGATCGATTTCTCCATGGGACGTTCAAGGGATTGGCAACTCCGGTCCACTGATCTTACCACAGTGCTTGCACAGACGCAGCAATGGAGCAGTTTTGCCGGATGAAGGGATTGCGCCGGTTCAGCTGCTCTTGCGGGCCAGCTCCGCCGGGTTTTCGCTTTGCTTCTCTCCCTCGCTTCCGCCAAGATGGAAGATTAGATCGTTTGGGCAAGATCGGGAAAATTCATCCATCTGCAACAGCAAGAGGAACAGTCATGAAGCGAATAACCTGTCCCTGGCGGGCCCTGGCGGTGACGGTCATGCTGCTGGCCGCGAACGGCGGTCAGGCCGAGCCGCTGCCGCTGAAGGAGCTGGATCAGGGAACCATTCAGCAGCGGCTGCGGCAGTATCTCAAACAGCCGGCCAGCCAGGTCCGCCTCAAAACGGTCCTGGGGCTGGTGCGTCTGGACGAGCAGCAGATTTACTATTTCCGCCGAGGCGGCGCTCCGGTGCGTCTGGTGTGGGCCTATGAGCCGCGGGGGCCGTTGACCGCCGTGGAGCGGGCGATGGTCGAGTGCAGCCTGGAAGGGACGCTCCTGGAAGTGCTGGCCCATTACCGCGGCGGTTTGCTGTCGCGGGAGGACACCCGGGCCCTCCTGGCGGTGACCCGCCTGTGCGACGTGACCGAGAGCCGCGCGGCCAAACGGGATCGGACGGACGGCCTGCGTGGCGTGCTGCGGTCCCTGATGACCCTGGCGACGACCTGCTTCTGCTGCTTTGACTGCTGCGGCTGCGGCTTCAGCTGGGATTGCGTGTACTGGGGCTGCGGTTGCGATTGCTGCTGCGACTGGTGCTGCTGGGATTGCGGCTGCTGGCCCGGCTGCGTCTGGTGCGGTTACCCGGTCTGGCCCTACTACTACGGGGCCTACAACGTCTATCCCGGAGTGGTGACCTTCGACTACTGTGGGTACGGCTCCTATCCAGTGGTCGCGAGCATTGCAACCTCGACCACGTCCTCTGACACTGCATCGCCCGGTCCGGCTCCGCTGACGCTGCCGCAACCGGCGGATCTTGCCGAGCGGAATTACAGCGTGGTCCGCCGCCGGCTGCTGCTGAAATACAACACCGAGCCGGCCCACGCCGAGAGGCTGTATGCTCGTGCGGTCAAGGCTTACGGCTCCTTCGAGTATCAGGAGGCGCAGGACCTGGCCTGGGCGGCGGTGCAGCTGAACGACCGGGATGCTCGGTTCTGGTACGCCAAGGCCCTGAGCGAGCGGGCCCTGGGTGACCAGGCAGCGGCCCTGGCCTCGGCCCGGTACGCAGCAGCCCTGGAGAAACTCGGCCAGGGCAACGCGCTGGCCGGCATGGAGCGGATCGCCGGTCAGGATCGGCAGTATCTGCGAGCGGCGACGGCTGGCCTGACGCAAGAGCAGGCGCGCGGCCTGGTGCGCGAGCCTGCCGTGGTGCTGGCCCGGCGGCCGTGACGTTCAGCCGGCCTGGCCCGAACACCCTGGCGGGTGGCGGGCAGGCAGCCAAGGGACGCTCTGGGACACTCCTCCGACACCTCCAGTCCTGTTCTGGCCTGTCCGCCACGCTCCAAAAGCGTGGCAGACAGGCTGGCAGACACCTTTCCTCCGCCGCAGCAACTGCATTGCCTGCGCAGACCTGCTCGACTCCTTACCCTCCTTGCACACCTCGGCGATTGGTGCTATTCTGACCTGCGAGCAGGAAACAGACGCCTCTACCTACTCCCAGCGCACGGAGTGACACATGCAAGTCTTGTTGTCGGATCGGGTCAAGACCATCCTCCACACTCTCAGCAGCGACGATCGGGAAAAAGTCGAGACCTGGTTTGAGTATCTCCGGAACTGGGAAGAGAACGGCTTTGTTCGATCGCAGTCTGTCGCCCTGAACGTGCAAGGACAATCCGTCTACGTGTTCCGCACAAGCACCGAAGTCCGCATTTTCTATACCGTGGACCTCCAGAGCAAGACCATCTGCGTGCGCGACATCACAACAAAGGACACGATCCTCTCCTTCGGAAGTGTTCCGCTAGGGGGGTCGTGATGTCAAAAGACTTCACGGAAGTCGCATTCAACCACGTTCAGTTCAAAAAGGAACTGGATCACTTCGAGATCCTCCTGAACTCGAAGAAAATTCTCGGCGAGCGGGAGATTCAGGAGCTGTTCAAGGCATCTCTGCATCTTGCCGCCTACGTGGGGACTGTGGTCGGGAACATCGGCATCGCCAAGCAGGTCGCTTACGAATTACAAATCATGGGCGACTACGGAGCAGACCTCGTGTTCGGGAATCGGGAGAAGCGTTTTTGTTTTGTGGAGTTGGAAACCGGCGACCCGGAGGCGGTGCTTGAAAGAGTCGGCAAGAAAGCGACGAAAGAGTGGGCAAGACGCTTTGAACGCGGCTTCAGCCAGATTGTGGACTGGTTTTGCCATCTTGATGATTTCAAGAAGACCGACCGATTTCACAGAAACTTTGGTTACGGGCACATCGACTTCGTTGGACTTCTGCTCATTGGCCGGAATGAAGGATTAGACGCCGATGACATCCGAAGACTGCGCTGGAGAACTCACAACGTCATAGTCAATTCCCATCCCGTCGTCTGCATGACGTATGACGACCTCTGCAAAGAGTTGAAGGAAGGATATGCAATTCACTCGGCTGCAGTCAAAGTCGAGCCGGCTCCGGCGCCGATCACGGCAACGCCTCCCCCTGCACCCGCCGCCGCGAAAGAAGAGACGCCCAGGGTAGATTCGCAGTCTCCAAAGGGTACGCCGTAGTGGGCGTTGGATCATGCCGTGACGTTGGTTTGCTGCGGCCGGATCGGTGAGTGTTTCGAGTCGTTTGCCAGAGCGTTTCAGTAACTTCCCAGCCTCGCCCAACAAGGAACCCAACCCATGCTGCTCCGCCATCGCAACGCCTGCTTTGCCATCCTCATCCTCGTCATCGCATCGGCAGTTCCGGCCTCCGCCCAGCCAAAAGCCAAACCCCTGCCCGAGGGGGCCCAGAAGAAGACCGTCACCATCTTCAGCGACGGCACCAAAATGGCCGGCGACCTGTACCTGCCGCCGGGGTTCCAGAAGACGGACAGGCGGCCCGCGGTCGTCTTCTGCGCCGGCACCGCGGGAATCAAGAGCGGCACGCCCACGAAGCTGGCCCCGTATTTCGTCGAAGCGGGCTTCGTCTTTCTGGCCTTCGATTACCGCGGCTGGGGCGCCAGCGACGGCAAGCTCCTCCCCGTCGAGCCATTGCCCAAACCGGACGGGAAGGGCGAGGTCACCGTCAAGGTTCGCGTGGTGCGCTGGCAGATGGATTTCGCCGACCAGACTCAGGACATCCGCGCCGCCATCAGCTTTGTTTCGGGTGAGCCGGGCATCGACCCCGAGCGGATCGGCATCATGGGCACGAGCTACGGCGGCGGACTGGTCACCTGGGTGGCCGCCCATGATCCGCGCGTCAAGTGCGTGGTCGCCCAGGTTCCCGGCATGCGCGGCGAACGCGGGCCACTCGCGGAGCAGCGCGAGCACCAGCTGCTGACCAAACAAGCACGCGGCGAGACCGAACCGGTGCCATTCGAGACCGGCAAGCCGACCGGAGCGATGGCACGGTATGGGCAGATCCGCTACAACCCGGCCAAGGGCATCGGCTTCAACCCCGTGGAGGCCGCCGCGAAGATCAAGGCGCCGATGCTGCTGGTGCTGGCGGAGAAGGAAGAACTGCTGGACAACAAGAAGAATGGCGTCAAGGTGTACGAGACCATCAAGGCGAAGAAGGACGTTCCGGTCGCGCTCCACGTAATCAAGGGAATCTCGCACTACGGCGTCTACAACGAGGCCTTCGAGGAGGCGACGAAGCTGGAACTGGAGTGGTTTGGCAAGTACCTGAAGGCGCCCGCGGTGAAGCCGGAGAAGTGACGCTCGCCTTGCTAATCGTGCGGTCCGTCCGGGGACAGCACGTCCCAGCAGCTGGCGTAGCGGAGGATGGCGTTGGCCAGGATGGGATGCGCCGCCGCCCAGACGTCGTCGAAGAAGATCCACTGATGATACAGCTCTGCTCGCCGGAATGTGCGCCAGTGTTCCGTATTCAGGCAGAGCTGGGCCAGGTGCTCCTCCACGTGGACCCGACACTTGTTCGGCAGGGGGAACTGATCCTCGTCGGGAGGGGCCTTTTCCAGTGCGTCGGTCAACCATTGGCGAATCGAGCCGATGGGACCGAGGCGCACCATCCTCAGAGTTTCGCTCGGCAAGTGAGCTACGGGAAACTGCGTCAGCGCCTTCAGGGCTTGCTCCAGGAAGAGCAAGCCAACTGGCCGCTCTTGCTGTTCCTGCAGCCAATCGCAGTAGGCCGGCCAGGCGGCCTCCGCCCGCCGCTGCCAGCCGGCATCCGCTGCGAGGCCGAGGAGGTCCTGGCGAAAGCCTTCCTCCAGGGGGTTGGTCGTGAACGGCTCGGCGAATAGCTGCGAGCGCAGCAGAAGCAAAAAGTAGTCTTCAAAGCGCGGCGGGGCGGCCGGGGAAAGGTAAGACGCCAGATCGGGAAGGCGAACGCCGTCGATGCGGATGGGCCCCCACAGCTCGCTGAGGGGGCCATTGTTCTCATAATCGTAATAGAGGACCACCCCGAAGGTCGTTCCCGAACCGGGTCCGGCCGGCTCCAGAGCCTCGATCGGCTCGTCCGGCTCGAAGCCGCCGACCTCCGCTGAGGGATGCTTGCGACGCCGATTCCCTCTCCCCGGAAGCTTCCAGCTTTTGTGCAGCAAATAGGCGGCTCGATCGGCATGCTGGGCCAGGTAAACGTCATCGAAGAGATAGGAACACACCTCCATGTCGCACTCATCCATCGAGAGGATCGTCAGGTGATGCGGCCCAAAGCGGAGGGGCGTCTCGGGGTCCACGTGATCGCGTAAGCACTGCTCGAGCTGCTCATCGGTTTCGGGCGCGGGAAGGTCCTGCTCAAAGATGGTTTGGAAGAAATCGCTGAAGACGTCGACCGGATAACCAAGCAGATCGCCCGTCCGCTCGTGGGCCACATAATCCTCATCAACTAGTCCCCAGTGATTGCGGAACCAGTCCAGGACGGTCGCATCTTCAAACCGGCGCAGGAGCTTGCCCGACGGCTCATCGTAATGACTGCGAAAGACAAAGAAAACGGCCATGCCCTTTCCCTCTCCGGGTCGCGCCCGGCACACGGAGGTCGGCCGTGCGCCAGGATCTCCCCCACCTCGTACAGCGGGATGGTCATTCCTCCCTGGCATCATTCTCCCCTGGTGGCGCCGCTTCCGCAAGTGGGCTCACCCTTTGGGCCAGAAAGCTCCCTCTGGCGGAGGAACGGACAACGGGATGCTTGACACGGAGAAGGGAAACGCTTCAATGCTGGCATGAGTTCCCCAGCGAATCGGATCCTCGTCGTGGGCGGCGGCATCATCGGCACCGCCTGCGCCCATTACCTGGCGCAGTCAGGCCGGCCGGTCACCATTGTCGAACAAGGTTCCTTCGGCCGCGGCTGTTCGCACGGCAACTGCGGGTTCATCTGTCCCAGTCACGTCCTCCCCCTGGCCGGGCCCGGCGCCGTCGGCCGGGCGCTGCGTTCGCTGCTGTCACGGAATGCCCCTTTTACCATTCGCTTCCGCTTCGACCTGGGATTGTGGAGCTGGCTGTTGCAGTTCGCTCGGCGTTGCAACTTCAGAGCCATGATCGAGTCCGGGCACGCCATTCAGGCTCTCTTGAACTCGTCGCGGCAGCTGTATGCGGACCTTTTCCGGCAAGAGTCGATTGATTGTGAATGGGTCGAGCGCGGCTTGCTGCTGGTCTTCCAGACTCGAAATGGATTGCAAGAACACGTGGAATCCGACCGGCTGCTGCACGACACGTTTGGCGTGGCCGCCACGCACTACGAGGGAGACGCCCTCGTCGCCCTGGAGCCGGCGCTCAAGCCCGGATTGGCGGGTGGGACTCTGTATCCGATGGACGCCCACCTCCGCCCCGACCGGCTGCTGGCCGGCTGGCGGCGTCTCCTGGAAAGCCGCGGCGTCGAAATCCGCGAGAACTGCTCCGTGAAGGGCTTGGTCTCCGAGAAGGGCCGGGCCCGCGCGGTCGTGACGGATCAGGGCGAGCTGCCGGCCGAGGCGTTCGTCGTGGCCACCGGGGCCTGGACGCCGTTCCTCCGGACCCACCTGGGCTGTCCCATTCCGATCCAGCCGGGCAAGGGCTACTCGATCACCATGCCCCGGCCGGCACGCTGTCCGACGCTGCCCTTGCTCTTCCCCGAACACAGCGTCGGCGTCACCCCGATGGCGACCGGCTATCGGCTCGGTTCGACGATGGAGTTCGCCGGCTACGACGCCACGCTCAACCGCCGCCGGCTGGACCTGCTGCGGCAGGGGGCCGTCCCCTACCTCCAGGAGCCGTATTGCGAGCCGATCGAGGAAGAATGGTTCGGCTGGCGGCCGATGACCTGCGACGGCAAGCCGATCATCGACCGCAGCCCCGCGCTGGCCAACGTGTTCATCGCCGCCGGCCACAACATGCTCGGCATGTCCATGGCGCCCGCGACCGGCAAGCTGCTGGCGGAACTGCTCAGCGGCGAGACGCCTCACGTCGATCCGAAGCCTTACAGTGTGCGGCGGTTTTGATTTTGGTTGGCAGAGCCTGCTTGAGCTGAACGGGGCCGCGAAGCAGGTGCGTCAGATAGGGGCTGTCCGCCAGCGCCTGCTCTCCCGCCGCCGTCAGGCCACAGCTCCCCAATTTCAACTCGATGAGCCGGCTCACAGCCGGGGACCCGGCCAGCGCGGCCGCGCCAGCGTCTCCAATGAGGTTGGAACTCAGGTCCAGCCGTTGCAGATGGGCCAAGAGCGGCGAGCGGGACAGGGCTTCCACCGAGCGATCGGTCAGGCCGGCCGGATGCACCAGTCGCCGAACCAGACGCGCACCTGGCCCTCGTCGCCGTCCTGCTCGATGCGGTCGGGCTGGGTGTCCCCCGGCGGCTCGTTCTTGAAGTCGTTGACGGGTCGCCGCCAGTCCCACGCTCGGAGGGCGGCAGCGACTTCTCGCAAGCTGAAGTCGCTGCCGGCGGGAATCAGGAGTGTTGATCGTTCCATCTGCTGCGCCTGGTTCGACCCCTTACCACACCTGTTCCCCGGCCAGCCACGCCTCCAACCGGCAGGCCAGGGACGGAACTACCTCCCGATTGAGCAGTTCCGCCAATTTCTCGCTGCCCTCATCAAACCACGTGACCGGGCCAGCCGGGTCTCGGCAATCCACGAACTCGAACACGGTGCAGCCGCAGTAGAACGCCGGGACCAGACCAGTCGGCCAACGACCGCGTGAGCCGCCTGTGAAGCGGCGAACCAGACGGGCGTACTCACCGATCAACTCGAACTCGGCCTCCGCTGGCGGGTTGTCCCCGAGCGACGCCAGGGACAGCGGGATGAGCCCGAACACCGGCCCGAAACCGCCGTTGCCAACCTCGGTGTACAGCCGGCGGAGCAGTTCGGGCAGGCGGAACCCCAGCTCGGCCTCGGCAGCGGCGACTTCGGCCGGCGCCATCGGGGGCTGGACAGGGAGCCACTCGCCGGGGTGGTCGCAGGGCTGGCCCCTGGCGATCCGAGCCTGAATCCGGTTCAGCAATGCGTCCATCCGCTGCGACTCCTGAGGTCAAACACTCCGGTGTTGACGATACCCATAGAAAACCCGCGGCGCCTCGTAAGGTAACTGGAGAACGGAGGGCCACGGCGCTTCCGACAACTCCAGCGTCCAAAGGAACTTGTACGGCAGAACTCCTTATTCAGCAAAGATTGCCGTTCTAGTTTTTTTTGCCTCCCGGCGGTCCAGGGCCGCCCGGACAAAGCTCCGGAACAGCGGGTGGGCCTGGGTCGGCTTGGAGCGAAACTCCGGATGGCACTGCACCGCCACGAACCAGGGTGAGGACGGCAGCTCGACCATCTCGACCAGCTTGCCGTCCGGACTGGTGCCCGAGAAGACCATGCCATTGGCCGCGAACTGCTGCCGATACTGGTTGTTGAACTCATAGCGGTGCCGATGCCGTTCCCGCACCTCCGCCGCCTCATAGGCGGCCCTGGCCCGGCTCGCCTCCGTCAGCACGCACGGATACGATCCCAGCCGCATGGTGCCGCCCAGGTGGGTGATGTGGTACTGCTCGTTGAGCAGGCAGACCACGGGGTGCTGGCAATTGGGAGCGATCTCGGTGGTGTTGGCGTCCTCCAGGCCCAGGACGTTGCGGGCAAACTCGATCACGGCACATTGCAGGCCCAGGCAGATGCCGAAGAAGGGGATCTGCCGTTCCCGGACAAAGCGGATGGCCTCGACCTTGCCGGGGATGCCGCGATAGCCGAAGCCGCCCGGCACCAGCAGGCCATCGACGCCGCCGAGCATGCGTTCGGCCCCCTCGCGCTCGATCTCCTCCGCCTCGATCTTGCGGACCAGCACCCGGCTGGTAAGAGCGATGCCGGCGTGGTCCAGCGCCTCGTAGACCGACTTGTACGCATCCTGGTACTTGATGTATTTGCCGACGACGGCGATGGTCACTTCCGAGGTCGGATTGAAGACGCGCTGGAGCATCGCCCGCCAGTCGGTGATATCCAGTGCCCGGGCCCTCAGGCCCGAGCTTCTCGACGATCAGCTCGTCCAGGTGGCTCGACGCCAGGCTGAGCGGCACCTCGTAGATGCTGAACGACTTGTCGCGCTCCTCGATGACCGCTTTCGGCTCGACGTTGCAGAACAGGGCGATCTTGTCGGCCATGTCCTTGGTCAGCTCGCGCTCGGTCCGGCAGATGAGGATGTCGGGCTGGATACCGATCTGCCGCAGCTCGCGGACGCTGTGCTGGGTCGGCTTGGTCTTGGCCTCGCCGGCCGCCTTCAGATAGGGGACCAAGGTCAGATGGACGTACAGACAGTTCTGCTTGCCCACGTCGAGGGCAAACTGGCGGATAGCTTCCAGGAACGGCAGGCCCTCGATGTCGCCGACGGTGCCGCCGACCTCGGTGATGACCACGTCCACGTCGTCAGTGTCCAGCTTGCGGACCGCCGCCTTGATCTCGTCGGTGATGTGCGGAATCACCTGCACGGTCTTGCCGAGGTAGTCGCCGCGCCGCTCCTTCTGGATGACCGCCTGGTAGATCTTGCCGGTGGTGAAATTGCAATCGCGGGTCATGGGGGCGTTGGTGAAGCGCTCGTAATGGCCCAGGTCGAGGTCGGTCTCGGCGCCGTCGTCGAGGACGTAAACCTCGCCGTGCTGATACGGGCTCATGGTGCCCGGATCGACGTTGAGGTAGGGATCGAACTTCTGCAGACGAACGCGCAGGCCGCGATGCTCCAGCAGCATGCCGATCGAGGCACAGGTGAGCCCCTTGCCCAGCGAGCTGACGACGCCGCCGGTCACGAAAATGTGTTTGGTCACGTGGGTGGCTGCCGTCATGTTGGCTCCTGCCTGGTCCCGGAATGAGCGAACGATTCTGTACTACAGTCTAGCAGCAAGGGGCGCTGTAGGGAACGCCCTCCGTGGCGTTCCGGTCCCAGACGGAACGCCACAGAGGGCGTTCCCTACAGCGCCGGGCGTGGTTCACGCCGCCTGGCCCCGCTGTAGCCGCCGATACTCCGCCACAAAGCGCCGGTAATCCTCGATGGTATCGACGCCGATGCCTGCCTGCTCAACCACGCCCACCTGAATCTGCCGGCCCAGGGCCAGGACGCGCAGTTGCTCCAGCTTCTCCAGCTGTTCCAGTGGTTCCGGCGGCAAGGCGGCCAGACTTTGCAGGAAATGCCGGCGATAGGCGTACACGCCCAGGTGCTGGAGGAACCGGGCCGGGCGTAGGTTGAAGTCGGGCTGGCTGTCGCGGACGAATGGGATCGGACTGCGGCTGAAGTACAGGGCCCGGCCGGTGAAGTCGCGCACCACCTTGACGCAGTTGGGGTTGTGCCATTGCTCCAACGAAGCCAGCGGCGTGGCCAGCGTCGCCATGTCGGCCGAGGAATCGCGGTCGAGCAGCTGGATCAGCAGTTCCAGCGAGGCCGGCTCGATCAGCGGCTCGTCGCCTTGCAGGTTGATGACCACGTCCGCGTCGGTCTGGCGGGCGGCCTCGGCCACGCGGTCGGTGCCGCTGGGATGGTCGCGCCGGGTCATGACCACCTTGCCGCCAAAGCTCTGGACCCCGGCCACGATGCGCGGATCGTCCGTGGCCACCAGCACCTGCGAAACGCCGCGGACCTGGCTGGCACGCTCATAGACGTGCTGCACCAGGTATTTGCCGGTTTCGCGCAAAAGGGGTTTGCCCGGCAGACGCGAGGATGCGTAGCGTGCCGGGATGATGATCGCGGTTTTCACGAGCTGGACCTCCTTGCCCACCACGGACCTTCCTGGCCCGCTTGATCCGGCAATTAGATCGCTTTGTCCGCCGGCTGACAAGCCCGGCTGGCGAGCGGCGCGGCGTAAGCCCGCCGGTGTCGAGAGTCGATACCGGCGGGCTTACGCCGCGCCGCTCGCCGTTGAGTCGTTCCTCACGGCTTCAACTCGTCCAGCCGCTCGCGGAGCTTCTGATGGGCCGCGGTCCGCCCCTTCGCCAGCTGCTCTATCTCCCCAAGGGACAGGTGGGGATCGGGAAACGGCAGCAGTTTCAGGGTCGCTTGCACCTCGCCATCCAGATGGTATTGCTGCTGTTCCAGGCGGACGGTGATGCCATTCTCGCGGAGCAGGCCCAGGTCGCGATAAAAGCCTCGAACGTCCGTTTTGAGCCGGCGAAGCAGGACCGCACGGGTCCTGGGTGCTTCGCCAAGAAGGGTCAGCAAACGGAACAAACGCGCAAATCGTTCTGGAGTGATCCCGGAGACCTCCGGAGCGGAAGTTCGGGACGGATGTTTTCTGGCCATGCCATCTCACTATCGGCACCAGGCCGGCCCCGCAGGGCCGGCTCACGGGAATACGGGTAGCTGAGGGGAGACGCAGCCGAACTTCCCGCTTCTGCTGGATGTTAGACGCGCCCCGGAGCAAAGGCAAGCCAACCAATGGCCAGCTCCCCTCCGGGCCTGCTATGCTGTCCCTGTCGCCTCTTCCCTGACCGGACGCGAAAAGCATGGCCCCCTATTTGGATTATCTGGTTATCGCCCCCCATCCGGACGACGCCGAACTGGGCGCGGGCGGAACCATCGTGCTGTTGCGGAGCCGGGGCGCCCGCGTCGGCGTCCTGGACCTGACCGACGGCGAACCGACGCCGCACGGCAGCCCCGAGATCCGCCGCGCGGAAACCGAGCAGGCGACCGCCGTGCTGGGGCTCGACTGGCGCGGCAACTTCGGCCTGCCCAACCGCCGGCTGGAAGCGACCCTCGAAGCCCGCGCCAAGCTGGCCGGCGTGCTGCGCCAGCTCCGGCCGCGCTGCCTGCTGGCTCCCTACTGGGAAGACAGCCACCCCGATCACGTCGCCGCCAGCGCCCTGGTCGATGCGGCCCGCTTCTGGGCCAAGCTGACCAAGACTGACTTGCCCGGAGATCCTTATTATCCGCAAAAGCTCCTCTACTATCTTAGTGTACACTTGCGGATTCATCCACGTCCCTCCTTTGTCCTGGACGTTACTCCCCACTTCGAGGCCAAGATGCGGGCGGTGAGCTGCTATCGCTCGCAGTTCATCACGGGCCGGCCGACCACGCCTCCCACCTTCCTGGACGACCTTCGTGACCGGGCCCGCTACTGGGGCTGGACTGTCGGCGTGGGCTATGGCGAGCCGTTCATCTGCCGGGAGGAGGTCGGTCTGCGCGGGCTGGATGAGCTGGTCTGGTGAAAAGAGAGGCAAGAGGTATGCCATTTGCGCTGCCGCGTGCGCAGGTAAGGCAGGGCCCGGCCGAGATTCTCCTGCCGTTGGGCCGCGGCTCGGGTCGATACCAGGATGTGAAATGCGGCAGGAAGCCCGAGCAGACCAGGAGAGGAGGTGGGGCGTGGGGCAGGAGTTCAACATCCTGGCCTTGGTAAAAGGAGAAGAGCATTACGTCTACGTCTATGACGACGATAGCCGGCTCTCTCTGCTGGAAGCGTTCAAGGAACAGGCCGCCAGCACCGAGTTGAGCCTGACCTGGTTCGACGCGGCCGTCCTCACCCAGAAGGCCCACGAGCAAGAGCAGCATCGTCGAGGAGATGGAAAGCGAACTGCCACGGTTTTGAGGAAGGCCGGAGAACATTCGTGCAGCAATCTCTCGCTGATTTTCTGCGTCATCTGGCCCTGGAGAAGAATGCCTCGGAGTACACGGTCAAGTCGTATCGCGAGGATCTGACGCAGGCGCTGGAGTTCTTCCGCACCAAGCTGGGAACGGCCTCGCCTCGTCCGCAGCAGCTCAGTACCCGCTTGCTGCGTGCCTTCCTGGCCTGGCTCAACGAGCAGGGCTATGCCCGCACGACCATCGCCCGCCGGCTGGCCGGGGTCCGCTCCTGGTGCCGGTTCCTGTGCCGGCAAGGAACCCTGGAGACCAACCCGGCCACGGGGCTGCGCGGTCCGCGTCAGGAGAAGAAGCTGCCGCACTTCGTCGAGCAGGCTGACATGACGAAGCTGCTGCACGTGCCGACCGGCGAAACGCCGCTTGGGATCCGGGACCGGGCCCTGCTGGAAACGATCTACTCGGCCGGGCTGCGCGTCAGCGAGGCGACGGGGCTGAACCTGGACGACCTGGACCTGGACGCGGGGCTGGCCACGGTGCGCGGCAAGGGCAAACGGGAACGGCTGGCCATGCTGGGACCGCCCGCCGTCGAGGCTATCCGGGCCTGGCTCGCCGTTCGCTCGCAGGTGGCCCAGGGTCGGGCAGACCGTCTTCCGGCCCTGTTTGTCAACAAGAACGGCACCCGCCTCTCGACCCGGAGCGTGGGCCGATTACTGGAGAAATACCTGGCCCAGGCGGGCCTGGACCCCAAGACCAGCCCACACACGCTTCGCCATAGTTTCGCCACGCACCTGCTGGATGCAGGGGCCGACATCCGGAGCGTTCAGGAATTGCTGGGCCATCGCACCCTGGCGACGACCCAGATTTACACGCACGTGACCACCCAGCGTCTCCGCGACAGCTACGACCAGGCCCATCCCCGGGCCCAGTGACGCTTGCGATTGCGGTACGGAGTCCTGACCATGATCAACCATCGCGATTGGCTGGTTCGTAAATTCGCCTGCTGTGCCGCGCTCGCACTGCTGCCCGCCCTGGCTTCCTCCGTGGCCGCCCAGGGAGTTGAATGGCGCACCGACTACGCCAAAGCCCGTCAGGAAGCCACCGAAACCGGCCGGCCTCTGCTGATCGACTTCTACACCGACCAATGCGTCTATTGCGACAAGCTGGACAAAACGACTTTCCTGGATTCGACCATTGTCCAGCTCCTCAACCGCCGATTTATCCCGCTCAAGGTCCACGGGGAACGCAGTTCAGGACTGCGCGAGTACTTGCAAATCGGGAGCTACCCCACGCTGGTCTTCGCCAGCGCCGACGGCCGGGTGCTGGGTTCCCAGGTCGGCTATCTCGACGCCCCCGGGCTGAAGGTCCACATCGAACAGGTGCTGGCCAAGACGGGCGATCCGGAGTGGATGCTGCACGTGTATGCCGATGCTATCCGGGCCCGGGAGGCCGGCGATTTTGCCAAGGCGCTGAGTCTCTTGAAACCGATCCTGGAAGAAGGCAAGGGCCGGGCCGTCCACGCCCGGGCGCTGCAGCAAGTGCAGGAACTGGAGCATCTGGTCAAGGCCCAGTCGCCAGTCCAGCCCGTCGCGCCCGTCAAGCCGGCGCAACCGGTCGGCCCGCAGCTCGACCCGCCTGTGACGGACAAGGCTTACGTCGTGGCCAGGACGGAAGACCCGCCGCCCGCGGTCGCCTCCATCCCGCGCCGTGCGGAGGTCCCCAGCGCCGCCTTGGTTCCTCCTCCGCCCATCCCGACGGCGTCGGTGCAGGGAGTTGAGGTCGAGCAACCCTCGCCAGCTATCGTGGCCATGACCGAGCTGTCGCGCATGCTCAAGGGAACGCTGGGCGCCCGCCGTGGCACCCAGATGCTGTTCACCCTGGTCAGCCTGAGCGATACGCCCGAGCAGATCCGGGTGCGCCAGGCCAAGGACCTGCTCTTCCAGGCCCGGGACGATTATCAGAAACAGCATTACCTGGCCTGCCTGGACCGCTGCGACCTGCTGATCTCGACTTACCCCGACCTCTCGGAGAGCATGGCCGCCCTGCAGATGGCCAGCGAGATCCGCAAGAACCCCGAATGGATCAAGCTGGCCTGCGATCAGCTGGGCGATCGCCTGAGCACGATGTACCTGAACCTGGCCGAGACCTGGCTGAGCCGGGGCGAGCCGCAGCAGGCGATCTTCTACCTGGAGCGCGTCATCCAGACCGCTCCCAATACGCGCTATGCGGAAACCGCCCAGGTGCGCCTGTCGCAGCTCCAGGGCCAGCCGACGCCCCGGCACGGCGATCAGAAGAGGTGAGGATTGTTTAACCGTGACGCGCAGCGGAGCGCAGGGGCCTGCTCCCGCGCTCCGCTGCGCGTCGCGGTTCAGGCAGTTTCGGGAAAACGGTTGGTCCACCTTGCCCGTGGGTGCGCTGCGCGACCCACGGCTGGGATATGCAACCCCTTCGGGGTAGGAAGACAACGGCGACCCTGTTTTCTACCCCGAAGGGGTTGCATATCCCAGCCGTGGGTCGCGCAGCGCACCCACGGGGCAGGAGCCGGACCAACGCTTTTCCTCAAACCGCCTAAACCAAACGCCCCAGCGCCAGGGAATGCAGCCGGCCATTGCCTGCCAGCACGCCGCGTCGATGCCAGTTCTCCTCGGTCCCATAGTGCAGCGTCTCGCCGTACAGGCTGGTGACAATGCCGCCGGCTTCGCTCACAAGGACGTGGCCCGCACACAAATCCCAGTCGTGCATGGCGTCGTAATCGTTCAGATACAGGTCCGCCGCGGCACGCGCCACCAGGGCGAGCTTGACGCCAGCCGAGTACGTCTCGATCACCCGAGCCGGTTTCAGCGCCTGAACGTAACGGTTGGGCACGGCCGGGTTGCGGGAATGGCTCTGCGTCAGCACCGCTTCCGCAAGCACGCCGGTCCCTGAAACCCGGCAGGCGACCGCTTCCTGCTTGCCGTCCTTCTTCCAGCAACCGCCGCCGCGCACCGCATAGGTCAACCGCTCCTTGACCGGCTCCAGGACCACTCCCAGGACCAGCTCTCCCTGATCGAGCAAGGCGATCATCACCGAGAACTCGCCGTTCTTGCGGGCAAAACCGCGCGAGCCGTCGATGGGATCGATCACCCAGAGCCGGGAGGCAGCTCCCGCGGCAACGGCCCGGGCCATGGTCGGTGTCTGTTCCTCCGCCCGGAAGGCATCGCGGGGAAAGCGGCGCAGCAGATACTGGAGGATTTGCTCTTGCGATTGCCGATCGGCCTCGGTGCTGATGGTGGAAGGAGCGTCGGGAATTGGTACAAAGGCCTCGTACAGAGCGAGGATGGCCTGACCGGCGAGCCGGGCGGCCTCCAGGGCGGCTTCCAGTTCCTGGGGATAATCCATGCGGGGAATCCTTTTAATGGGGGTCGCGACGATGGCGGCAGAGCGCTCTGCGCATCACTATAGCCCTGCGCGGGGCGGTCGGCGAAACGGTTGGGGCAGGAGCTGGGTACATTCACCGGGGTCATCTGAAAAAGATGCGCGAATTTGCTTGCCTGGGAAGGTAGAAACACGCTATGGTGAAGCGAGTTTAATCCCACCAGCACAGGGGAACGCTCCAAGCGAGGACCAGCCATGCCAATCGCGGTCAATTGTGGGTGCGGCAAGCAGTTCCGCGTACCCGACGAATATGCCGGCAAGAAGATCAAATGCACCTCGTGCGGCGAAATGCGGATCGTCGCCGCCGGGGCCAAGAACGGGGCACCCAAGACCTCGGTGCCGGCCGGCAAGGCCGGGCCCGCCGTCAAGACGCCGGCCGTCAAGGCCGCACCAGCGACCAAAACAGCCCCGGCTGTCAAGCCGGCACCGGCCGCCGCAGCTGCGATCATCAAGTTCGAGTGTGCCGAGTGCGAACATCAGATGACGGCCAGGGCGGAATACGCGGGCAAGAAGACCAAGTGCCCGGCCTGTCAGGCGATCGTGACCATCCCCAAGCCGGAAGAAGAGGACGAGGTTGCCGAGGAGGTCGCTGAGGAGACCCCCAAGGCCCGCATCCAGGCCGGCAAACCACAGCCGAAGAAGGCCGCCAAGGCCGCAGTGGAAGAAGAGGAGGCCGAGGAGGTAGAAGACGAGGAGATCGAGGAAGCGGAAGTCGATGAGGACGAGGAGGAGCAGCCCAAGGGACGCATCCAGTCCGGCAAGTCCGTGAAGAAAGCCGCCGGCAAGCGGCCCGCGGCCGATGAGGACGAGGAGATCGAGGAAGCGGAAGTCGACGACGAGGAGATTGAGGAAGCGGAAGCCGACGACGACGAGGAGGACGAGGAAGAGGAGCGACCGAAGAAGGGCAAGAAGGGCAAGAAGGCCGGCAAGAAGAGCGGCATGGGCCTGTGGATCGGCATCGGTGCTGGCGGCTTGCTGCTGATCGTCGTCGGCGTGCTGGCGCTGGTGTTCATGCGGGGCGGGGGGGAAACGACCAAGGCGGCGCAGGGCGGTCCGGGCCCGGGCAAGCAGGTCCCCGTTCAGGGGCGCCGGGAGCGGGCAATCCCCTGGATCTGATCCCGGCCGACGCCCAGGGCTTTGTCGCGATCCGCGTCGCGGATCTCGCCGGCAATGCGCTGGTCAAGGACATTCTCGGCAAAGTCCAGAAGATGGGCGACGACCCGATCGCGAAAATGCAGGCAGATTTTGGCATGGCGCCAACCGACCTGGAGCGAGCCGTCGTGGTGATCCACGATGAGCCCAAGGAGCAAATCTGGTTCGTTCTTTCCAGCACCAAGCCCTTTGACAAGGCCAGGATCGCCCAGAAACTCCAACTGGATCCGACCGAACGGAAGTACGAGGGCAAGTCGTACCAGGTTTCCGGCAGGGGAGGCCCCGGGGCCCTCCATTTCGTCAATGACAAGCTGATGGTGGTGACCCGCGATGAAGAAGTGATCAAGCTGGCGATGGACGTGGCCTCCGGAAAGCGGAAGGCGCCCGGCGGGAAGCTGCAAAAGGCCCTGGCTCTCGCGGCCGCCGGCAAGCACCAGGCGGTGGCCGGCTTCGCGATTCCTCCGGAGCTGGCCCAGATGCTGAAGGCAGGTCCAGGGGGAGGGAGAACGGAGGCTCGACCGGGCGGCCCCAAGGGGGGACCTCAGCCGCTTCCAGGACCTGGAGGCAGGCCGCAGGGGCGTCCGGGCCCTGGTTTGCCGCCTCCGCCGCCGCAGGGCGGCCCTGGTGGACGTCAGCCGCGCGGCCCCGGCGGCCCGGGTGGCTTTGGCGACGAAGTCGGCCCGCTGCTGGAAGTGCAAAGCGGCTCGGCCACGCTGAATCTCACCGGCAACACCCTCGTAATGGAGATCACTGGAGACTTTCCCGACGCCGACAAGGCCGGCAAGGCCAAGGCAAAGCTTGACCAGCTGAAGGCAAGCATTGCCGCTCTGGCCCTGATCGTACCGGAGCTGGCGGACGAACTCAATAAGGCCGGCGACGCGATCACCATCGCTGCGGCCGGGAACTCGGTCACGGTCCAGACCAGCCAGACCATCAAGAATGAATATGTGGCCATGTTCTTCGAGAAGATGGCTGCGGGCGCCACCAGGACCCAGAGACTGAACAACCTCAAGCAGATTGGGCTCGCGTTCCAGAACTACGCCTCGGCGAACAACGGCAAGTGCCCGGAGAACATCAAGGGACCGGACGGCAAGCCGCTGCTCAGCTCGCGCGTGGCCATCCTGCCCTACATGGAAAGCAACTTGCGGTTCAAACTCGACGAGCCCTGGGACAGCCCCCACAACAAAAAACTGCTCGCACAAATGCCCAAGGTCTACGAGCTGCCGGGGGCGGCGGCGGGAGGCAGCAAGACCTGCTACCAGCTCTTCACCGGGGCCAAGACGCTCTACGACGGCAACGCGGTCACGATGCCCGCCAGCATGAACTTCAAAGGGACTTCAAACCTGATCCTGGTCGTCGAGGCGGCAAAGCCGGTGGAGTGGACCAAGCCGGACGACATTCCCTTCGATCCGCAGGGCGACCCGACCAAGCTGCTGCGCTTCGTCGGCGGCGTCTGCAACGCCGTGTTCTGGGACGGTCACGTCGAGGCGATTGCCCAAACGATCGATCCACAGAACCTGAAAAACGCGATCCTGGCCAAGGAGGGCGGCCCGTTCAAGCGGTGATAACGGGGCATTGACTGTGCCAAATCGAGAGCAGGCGGCGGTTGGTGTCGCCTGCTCCCGCCGTCTTGATAATGGAGAAGGTTCCTCGACTGCCCTCGTGTTCCGGAGAGTGATCCATGCCAATCGCGGTCCAGTGCGGGTGCGGCAAGCAGTTCCGCGTCCCCGAAGAATATGCCGGCAAGAAGATCAAGTGTACCTCGTGCGGCGAAACGCGCCTGGTCGCCGCCACCGTATCGAACGGCACGGCGAAGAACGGTACGGCGAAGAACGGAACAGCTCAGGGCCCCGCGGCCCCGACCGCCCCACCCGCGCCGGCCGCGGCGCCGGCGGTCGTCACGTTCCAGTGCGGCGAGTGCAACCAGCCGATGCAGGCCAAAGCGGAATTCGCGGGCAAGAAGACCAAGTGTCCCGCCTGCAAAGCGACCGTGACCATCCCCGGCCCCGAAGAGGAGGCCGAGGAGGTCGAGGAGGTCGAAGAGGAGGAGACGCCCCGGAATCGCATCCAGGCCGGCAAACCGCAGTCGAAGAAGGCCGGCAAACGCCCCGTGGAAGACGAGGCCGATGAGGTCGAAGAGGTCGAGGAGATCGAGGAAGAAGCGGAGGAGGTCGAGGAGGAAGAGGAACGCCCCCGGGGGCGAATCCAGTCCGGCAAGACGATGAAGAAAGCCGCCGGCAAGCGTTCCCGGGACGAGGACGATGAGGTCGAAGAGATCGAGGAGGAAGACGAGGAAGAAGATGACCGGCCGAGGAAGGGCAAGAAGAGCAAGAAGCCGCTCAAGAAGAAGCGCTCCGGGATGGGCCTGCTGATTGGCCTGGCCATCGGCGCGTTGCTGCTGGTGGGCGGCGGCGTGGTGGCGCTGGTGCTGCTGATGGGCGGCAGCGGAGGCGCCGACCTGGCGATGATCCCGGCCGACGCCCAGGTCTTTGCCGTGGTGCAGGTCAAGGACGTCTGGAAGCAGCCACTTGTCCAGGAAGCCATGCGCCAGGCGAAACAGAAATCCGGCAAGGACCTCGCCGCCGAGTTCGAGAAGGAATCGGGCCTTTCCCCCTCTGAAATTGAGCGGGTGACGTACGCGGCTCTGGACACGAACATGGACAGGTGGTGGGTGGTCATTACCAGCACCAAGGCCATCGACAAGGCCCAATCGATCGAGAAGATGAAGCTGAACCCGGCCGAGCTGACCCACCAGGGCAAGACCTATTACAAGAGCAAAATGACCCCGGAAACGGTTCATTTTGCCAGCAGCCGGATGCTGATTTCCGCACCAAACGAGGCGAGCATGAAGGTCGCCCTGGAGCAGCTGACGGGAAGCCGCAAGGCGACCGGCGGCAAGCTCGCCAGCGCCATCAGCCAGGCGGGCAAGCACCACGTGGTGGTCGGCTTCGTGGTCCCTCCCGGGATGGCCCAGATGGGGAAGATGATGGCCGGCGGGGGCCCCAAAGGGCCAGCTGCCGGTCCTGACTTCACCCCCCTTCTCGAAGTGCAAAGTGGGACGGTGACGGCGGACCTCAACGGCAACACCATCCAGTACGTTCTCTCGGGCGACTTTCCCGATGCGGCGAAAGCGGCCAAGGGCAAGGAAACGCTGGACAATCTGAAGAAGGCCATTCCCGCTCTGGCCCTGTTCGTGCCGGACAAGCAGATGGTGGATGAGCTGAACAAGGCCGCCGACGCGATGAGCATTAGCCTCTCGGGCAATACGGTCACCCTCAAGAGCAGCCAGACCATCAAGAACGAAGACCTGGCCAAGGCGTTCGCCGGGATGCCCATGGGCAACCTGGGTGGAGGGATGCCAAAACCCGGACCGAGACCAGGACCGGGGCCCAAACCGAAGCCAGACCCCGGGCAACAGCCAAGGCCGGGCCGGGGGGGCAACAACCCCAAAGCGGGCATCTCCTTCGCAAACTACAAGAAGATCAGCGTGGGTCCGGACGATCCTCCTGGCAAGGTGCTGACCCGGGCCGAGGTGGAGGCCATTTTGGGACCGCCGACAAAAAACCTTGGCTCCCAGGAGATCGCCGCTGGCTTCCGCTCAACCGAAACTCTTGAGTGGCGCGATGCCAAAGCAACCATCACCGTCCACTTCCTCAACGGCAAGACCACCGGCTCGTCCTACAAGGGCAAGTGAGGAGAGGGAGGGGCAAACGACCGTGGTGGGTGCTTGAGCCGGCCGACGTTGCGACACCGGGCAGGGAAGATGTATCCTATCTTACCTGCCCGGTGTCGTTTCTCGGGAGATCGGTGGGGGTGCTTCGGAAAAGAGAGGTTCGCCATGCCAATCCTGATGCGCTGTACGTGTGGCAAGCAACTGCGGCTGGGCGATGAACTGGCCGGCAAGAAGGTGCGCTGTCCCGCGTGCCAGGCGATCGTCGCCGTGGAGTCCGCCGCGGCCGACGCGGTCCAGGCCGCTGACGCGAGCAAGACCAGCTCCAAGGCGAAGTCCCGGCCGGCGCCCGAACCGGAAGAGGAAGAAGAGGCCGAGCGGATCAAGGCCGAGAAACCCCGGAGCAAAGCGGGCAAGAAAAAAGCACCGATCGTTGACGCAGAGGACGTTGAGGAAGCGGACCAGGATGAGGTCGAGGAGGAAGACCGGCCGCGGCGGCGCAAGAAACGGCCTGTAAAGCAGGGGCTGAGTACAGGCGCCTGGATCGGCATTGGCGCTGGCATCTTGGTCGTGGTCCTGGGGATCTGCGGCGGAGGGATCTATTTTCTCGTCAGCGGCCTGAGCGGCGGCGTGGACAAGGTTCGAGGGGCGGCCGCTCGCGTCCAGAGTCAGAACAACCTCAAGCAGATCGGCCTGGCGTGTATCAACCACAACGACGCGACCACGCAGTTCCCGACCGACATCTGCGATGCGACGGGGAAACCTCTGCTCAGCTGGCGCGTCGCCATTTTGCCGTACGTCGAACAGCAGGGGCTGTACGCCAAGTTCAAACTGAACGAGCCCTGGGACAGTGCCAACAATCGCCCGCTGATGGAGCAAATGCCGAAGGTCTTCGAGGTGCCAACCCATCCTTCGACCAACATGACGCATTATCAGCGCTTCGTTGGCCCCGACACCCTGTTCCCAGTTGGGAAGAAAGTCAGGTATCCAGGTGACTTCACCAAGGGAACGTTCAATAGCCTCCTGGTGGTGGAAGCCGCTTTCCCCGTCTACTGGACCAAACCCGAAGACATTCCCTTCAACGCCAACGGCGATCCCGTTGCTCAGCTGGACTTCACCGACGGCAAATGCAACGTCCTCCTGGGTGATCTATCCGTCCGGATCATCAGCAGGACTATTCCTCCGCAGGAGATCAAGAACGCTGTCACCAAGAACGGACCGCCGGCAAACACGGGGTCGTGGTGAAGGGATTCGCCTCGGCGCTTGCGGGTTCAAAGAGAAACGGGGCGGTCGCCAGCCTGGCGACCGCCCCGATGCCGTTTCAGCGCGGCCTCAAATCAGCGGCGTGGTGCCGGGCACGGGCACCGGCGGCGTGTCGAGCTTCATGCTCCAGTCCAGGTTCTTGGGCATGGTGTCGAGCTTGGAGTTCAGGGCTGCCACCCAGGTCACTTCCTTGCCGGTGTAGGCCGCCATCCGGCCCATGATGGCAGTCAGGGTGCTTTCCGCCACGTTCTTCAACTCGTTGATCGGCTTGCCGGCGCGGATGCTCGCGATCAGGTCGGTGTGTTCCTGCACGTAGGGATCGACCGCCTCGCGATCCTGCTCCCGGGTCAGGATGCGCTTGCCGTTGATCGAGTAGGCGTCGGGCTGGCAGACGCCCTTGGTGCCGGCCAGGTTCTCGCCGATCCGGTTGGCGCAGTTGCTGATCTGCCGGCACATGCTCAGCACGTGAACGTCGCCCGGGAAGGTGAAGTCAATGGCGAAGAAGTCGAAGATGTGGCCATAGTCGGGGTTCTTCCGGCTGCGGCCACCCATGCCGACGCACTTGTCCGGGTGGTCCTTTGAAGGCCCAGTTGATGACGTCGAGGTTGTGGACGTGCTGCTCGACGATGTGGTCGCCACAGGTCCAGACGAAGTTGTACCAGTTGCGCATCTGGTACTCCAGGTCGGTCTGGCCTTCCCGCCGTGGCTTGGCCCAGAGGAGACCCTGGTTCCAGTAGCAGCGGCCACCGACCAGGTCGCCGATCTCGCCGCCGTGAATGCGCTTCATGGTCTCGATGTAGCCCAGCTGGTGCCGCCGTTGGGTGCCGGCCGCGATGCTCAGGCCCTTCTTCTTGGCTTCATCGTAGGCCGCCAGGACCTTGCGAATGCCGGTGCCATCGACGCCGACCGGCTTCTCGGTGAAGATGTTCTTGCCAGCCGCGACGGCCGCCTCCAGGTGAATGGGCCGGAAGCCGGGCGGCGTGGCGAGGATGACGTAGTTGACGCCGCTGTCCAGCAGCTTCTTGTAGGCGTCCAGGCCGACGAAGACGCGATCGTCGGCAACGTCCACCTTGTTGCCCAGCTGGGCGATCCTCTTGTCGTCGTTACCAATTTTTGTCAGCTTCTGCCGGCCGTTCTTGGCCTGGTCCTCGAAGGCGTCGGCCAGGGCATACAGGACGACGTTGGGCGCGGAAACCAGGGCGTTGTGCGCAGCCCCGCTGCCGCGGTTGCCGCAGCCGACCAGGCCGATCTTGATCTGGTCGCTGCCCGCCGCGTGGACCCCGCCGGCGGCCAGCAACGTCCCGGCAGCCGCCAGGGCGGTGGTTTGCAGGAATTCTCGACGAGTGTTGTCAGTGGTGTTCACGAGCGCGTCTCCCTTGAGTGGAATGGAAAAGAGGGTGATTCGGCGAAGGTAGCCATCACGCGGAGCGTGATGAGAACATCACGCGGAGCGTGATGGCTACTCATGTCATTTCTCCTGCCCCGGCGGATAGTTCGGGCTTTGCCGGGTGACCTTGGACCGCAGTCCCTTCAGGTTGTCCTGTTCCTCGACCGGTCGGACCACGCGGAAGCCGATGTAATCGTACTTGGTCAGCCACCAGATGCTCTGCGGCCGTTGCGGGTCGAAGCGGATCCAGTTCTTCTCCGAGCCCCGGCGAGCGGCGCTGCGGCACTTGTCCGCTGCGTCGGTCCACGAGCCGCCCCGGGCCACGTGCGGAAAGCGCGTGTCGGTCGGCACCAGCACCGGGCCCCAGGTCAGCTTGTCCGCCGGGAACTTGCTGTAGTAATCCTTCTGGTAATGGTCCAGGCACCACTCCAGGATGTTGCCGTAAATGTCGTGCAGGCCCCACGGGTTGGGCTTCTTGCTGCCGCACTTGTGCGTCGTGTCGTCGGCGTTGTCCTTGAACCAGGCGTAATCGCCCAGGTCCTTGGGGTCGTCGCCGAAGAAGTACGCCGTCCTGGTGCCGGCCCGGGCGGCATACTCCCACTCGGCCTCGGTCGGCAGCCGATAGAGCTTGCCCGTCTTCTTCGACAGCCAGCGGCAGTACTCCATCGCGGCGTGGTGCGTCATGCACAGGGCCGGATGGTTGTCGCGCTCGTGGCCGTAGGTCTCATCGACGTAGGGAGGCGTCGGGCCGGTGATGGCGTCGGGGTTCTCCTTGAGCTTCGTGTCGTTGTTGTCGGGATGATCGACGCCCATCTCCTTGCGGAAGATGTCGTACTCGTCCCAGCTGACCTCGCACCTGCCCATCCAGAACGCCCGGATGCCGACCTGGTGCTGCGGGCCCTCGTCGTCCAGCCGGCCCTTCTCGCCGGCCGGGCTGCCCATCAGGAACTCGCCGGCCGGGATGGGGACCATGTCAAAGGCAACGTCGCTGCCGGGAATCTTTTCCTTGTAAGGCTTGTGCTCCGGCAGCGGAGCCGCATCGACCTCGGGAACGGGCCGGGGGCCCGGCAGCAGGCTGACCGCCAGGGCCGTCAGCACCAGACCGATTCCCAGACAACGCTGTAAATGACGCTTCATCTGTGTTAAGCTCCACAACAGTTTCAATCGTTTCAATCGTTTCAATCCGCCCGGCACTCTCCGGGGGAAATGAGGGCCTTGCGATGCGCTATCTTGCTGAGTCTGTGTTGTGTCCTCTGCGTATCCTTGCCGGCCGGTGCCGAGACGCTGAAGCGATTCAGTTTCGACCAGCCGCACATGGGCACGCGCTTCCAATTGACGATGTACGCCCCGGACGAGGCAACGGCCAGTAAGGCGGCGAAAGCAGCGTTTGCACGGATCGCTGAACTTGATGGTATCATGACCGACTACCGTCCGACCAGTGAATTGATGCGTCTTTGTGCAAAAGCGGGCGGCGATCCGGTGCCGGTCAGCCCGGAGCTGTTCTTCGTGCTGGAAAAAGCCCAGGAAGTCTCGCGTCTGTCCGACGGCGCCTTCGACGTCACCGTCGGCCCGGTGGTGCGTCTGTGGCGGCTGGCCCGCCGCACCCAGCGCCTGCCCGACGCCGACGACCTGGCCAAGGCCCGGGCCCTGGTGGGCTACAAGAACGTCAAGCTGGACGCGGGCAAACGGACGGTCCAGCTCCTCAAGGCCGGGATGCGGCTGGACCTGGGCGGCATCGGCAAGGGCTACGCCGCCGACGAGGCCCACAAGGTCCTCAAGGCCCACGCTGTCACCCGGGCCATTGTCGCCGCCGGCGGCGACCTGACCATCACCGACCCGCCGCCCGACGCTCCCGCCTGGACCATCGCCATCTATCCCCTGGAGCCGGACAAGGAGAAAAATGCCCCAAGCATCCTGATGAAGAACGCTTCCGTCTCCACGTCGGGCGATTTGCAGCAGTTCGCCGAGATCGACGGCAAGCGCTATTCGCACATTGTCGATCCGCGAACGGGAATCGGCCTGGTCGGGCGGATGAGCGCCACGGTGATCGCACCGACCGGCATCCAGGCGGACAGCCTGACCAAGGTGCTGGCCGTGCTCGGGCCGGAGAAGGCGTTCCCGATACTGGAGAAGATCCCCGGCGTCTCTGCCCGGATGGCCCGGATCATCGACGGCAAGCTGGACGTGCGGATGACGAAGAACTTTCCCAAACCGATCGACAAACCGAAGAAACCTTGACATCCAGGCGAGCGGCGCGGCGTCAGCCCGCCGGTAGAAAGCCCTTACCGGCGGGCTTACGCCGCGCCGCTCGCCTTCATGGGGAGGAGACAACCATGCCGGAACCAAAGAAGGTCGCCGCCGTCGTCACGGAATACCGCAAATGGTCGCACGCCGACGTGATCGTCGGCAAGATCATCGAGGGCTACAACTACGACGACAAGGAGCGGCCCAATCTCAAGCTGGTGTCGATGTACGTCGATCAGTACCCGCCGAAGGACATGAGCCGGCTGCTGGCGAAGAAGTACGGCTTCCGGCTCTACGAGACCATCGCGGGTGCGCTGACGCTGGGCGGCAAGGAGCTGGCCGTCGATGGCGTCCTATGCATCGGCGAGCACGGCACTTATCCCAAGAACGATCGCGGCCAGATCCTCTATCCGAGGAGGCGATTTTTCGAGGAGGTGTGCTCGGTCTTCGAGAAGAGCAAGCGTTCGGTGCCGGTCTTCAGCGACAAGCACCTGGCCGCGACCTGGCAGGACGCCAAATGGATGTACGACCGCTCCCGTGAGCTGTTCGTGCCCTTCCTGGCCGGCTCGTCCATTCCGGTCACCTGGCGCAGGCCCGAGCTGAAGCTGCCGAAGGGCTGCGAGCTGACCGATGCCGTGCAGATCGGCTACGGTCCCTTCGAGGGCTACGGCTTCCACGCCCTGGAGGGCCTGCAATGCCAGGTCGAACGCCGCAAGGGCGGCGAAACCGGCGTCAAGGCGGTGCAGTGCCTTCAGGGAGACGACATGTGGAAGGCGCTGGACCAGGGACGCTGGTCGAAGGAAGTGCTGGAGGCGGCGTTGAAGCTGGTGCCGGCCCATGCCGCCGGCGACTACCGGACCATAACCGCGAAGGCGAAAGAGGCCGGCGTGTTCCTGATCGAGTACCGCGACGGCTTCAAGGCCGCCGTGGTCCTGCCCAACGGCTGGATCCACGAGGGCGAGGGCGGCGCGTTCATCTTCGGCGGCAAGCTCAAGGGCGCGGAGAAGCCCGTGGCCTGCCAGTACTACATGCAGCAGCCCGATCCCTTTGGCCATTTCACTTACCTGGTCAAGGCCATCGAGTCGCTGATCCAGACGGGCCACGCCCCTTACCCGGTGGAGCGGACGCTGCTGACCACGGGCATTCTCGATGCGGTGATGATCAGCAAGGACGAAAAGCACCGGCGCGTCGAGACGCCGCACCTGGCGATCAAGTACCAGCCGACCGACTGGCCGTTTGCCACCGATCCGGTGCCGAAGGCGATCAAGCGGGAGTTTCCGTGAAATGAAGCCGATCGAAGCCAGTTTCCGCCAAGACTGTCTGAAGCACGTCGAGGATCCGACGCCCTGGCTGGTCTTTTCCGACTGGCTGGAGGAGGATGGCCAGCTTGCTCTGGCGGCTGCCTACCAGAAACGCCGCTTCCGTAACAGCCTCGGCATGGAGCTGGTGCTGGTGCCGGCGGGCTCCTTCTGGATGGGCGGCGGAGACGGCAAACCCGGCGACAAACAGGTCGAGATCCCGGCCGATTTCCTGATGGGGACGACCCCGGTGACCCAGGGGCAATGGCAGGCCGTCATGGCAAAGAACCCCAGCTCTTTTTCCCGCGCCGGCAGGGAGCGTGTGCAAGACGTTGCCGACGCCGACCTGCTGCGCTTCCCGGTCGAAAACGTGTCCTGGAACATGGTGAAGGGCTTCCTCAAGAAGCTCAATGCCCGGGAGAAAGGGAGTGGCTGGACGTACCGCTTACCGACGGAGGCCCAGTGGGAATACTCCTGTCGTGGTGGGGCTTCTTCCCAAGAAGAGTGTTCCTTCCACTTCTATCTCGACCAACCGAGCAACGACCTTTCCTCCACCCAGGCCAATTTCAATGGCAACTCCCCTGCTGGAAGCGCTGGCCAAGTGCCTTACCTGGGACGGCCGACCAGGGTGGGCTCGTACCAGCCGAACCGTCTGGGCCTGTACGACATGCATGGCAACGTCTGGGAATGGACTTCCTCCCAGCAAGGCCCGCACCGGGTGATCCGGGGCGGGAGCTGGCTCGACCAGGGCGTGCTCTGCACGGCGGCGCTCCGGCGCTGGCACGAGCTGGGCATCAGCTTCACCGACCTGGGCTTCCGCCTTCTCGCAGTTCCGTCGGTTTAAGCAAGCTCGAGCGGAGCCTGGAGCGGAGGTTGAAGGGAGGCAACGGAACGATGGCGAAACGCACGAAGAAAGCTGTGCAAGCCCTGGTGGCGCCGGGAGAGGCTGCACCGCCTCTGGATTACGGAGCGCTGGTAGCGGCCATAGGACAGCTGCATCAGACGGCGCAGAGTCACGCGGTGCAGGCCATCAACGTGGCACTGACTTTGCGCAATCAGTGATTGCGCAATTCGCATGCTCACTGCCTTATGCGTCTCACTGTGTTACCCGATTGTGCAATCAGTGATTGCACAATCGGGGGCTGAAGTGCCTCGTGGCCCTGGATCTGATCCTGGGCCGGTTTCGCCACGAATACGCCGGCGCGATGAACTTCTACCTGAACTATCTGAAGGCCGAGGAAATGGAAGAGGGCGAGAATCCGCCGATCGGCATCCTGTTATGCTCGGAAAAGAACGAGACGCACGTGGAATACGCCCTGGGCGGAATGAGCAACCGGATCTTCGTTTCCCGCTACCTGCCGCACGTGCCCACGAAGGAAGAACTGGAAACATTCTTGCGGCAGACGCGGCGCCGGCTGGAGGCATGAGGCTTCTCGAACATCGTGCCGTAGGGGAGAGATGGGATAGCACACAATCCGAGGCCCAGCACTGGTACAATTCCCAAAAGGAAGGCGAGGATCAATCCGCCGTTGTGGGGAGCCATCATGTGCTTGCTGACCCTGTTCTATCGCGTCGTCGAGGACGCCTCGGTCGTGGTCGGAGCCAATCGCGAGGAGTATTACGCCCGCGGCGGGGAGCCGCCGCAGGTCCTCGCTGGCCCGCTCCGCAGCGTCGGCGGCCGCGATCCGACCGCGGGCGGCACCTGGCTCGGGGTCAATGAGCGCGGCGTCCTGATCGCCGTGACCAATCGCCCCCGCTCGCAACCGGTCGCGGAGCCGAGGAGCCGGGGTTTACTGGTCCGGCAATTGCTCGGCTGCCCGACCGCCGCGGCCGCCGTCGAGCTGGCGACCCGCGAATTGCAGCAGCATCCTTACGCGGGCTGCAATCTCCTCTGCGTCGATGCGGAGCAAGCCGCGATCATCCACGCCGCCGACTGGTTGCGGGTACGTCCGTTGCCGCCGGGATTGCACGTCCTGGCCAACAGCGACGTCAACGACCCCTGCGATCGCCGGGTGACGCACGTCCTGAAATGGTTGGGGCAGAGGGTCTATCCGGACTCGGCTGCGTGCGTCGAGGCGCTGCGGCAGGTCTGTGCGCAGCATGAGCCGGATTTTCCGCCGATCTGCTTCCGTGGTCCGAACAAGGGGACCGTTTCCAGCAGCGTGATCGCATTGCCGGCCGGGGAGAGCGGTGCGGCGATCGACCTGGCACGGGCCCGGTATCTGCACGCCCAGGGACCGCCGGAGACGACGCCCTACGAGGACGTGTCGGATCTGCTGCGCGGACTGGCGGCAGCAGCCTCACCCGCTTACCCTTCCTCACCTTGAGGCGTCCTTCTTTTGCCGCTCGCGCAGTTTGTGTAACCGATCCCGGATGATGTCGCCGCTCCAGTGGTTGTTGTCCGCCTTGCTGAGCAAGTCGTCCGCTTCGGGCAAGACCAGCAGCAACTGGCACGCGATTTCCACGTCTTCCTCCCACAACCTTCCATGCTGTAACAGATCCCTCAGTCTCTCCAGGTAGATCGCCCGCACCCAGTCCGCGGTGGGTTGTCCGACCATCGCCTGGCAAGCGGCCAGGATGTCGCGTTGATGTCTGTCGCCCCAGGAGTTCCAGTACCGGGGCGGCGGCTCCCAGTGGGGTGGGAAGGCCGAGCGTGGGTGGGCCGACATTTCGGCCAGTGCAGTCCCAAGCCGACCCTGCTCGAAACACCGTTCGACTTGCGAGCGGAGCTGCTGCTCCGGCTGGGTGAAAGGAAGGATCAAGGCCCAAATGCCCAGAGACGCCAGGGCCAGGGCCCACAAGGATGCGCCAGGACGCCGAGGTGGGGCTTCGGGGAGAGAACGGACTCGCCAGCTCAACTCGCTCCGGTTCCGTGCCTTGATCGCTAGCAGCACCCAGACCACGAAGGACCAGCAGCCAAGCTGCAAGATCGCGGCGACTGTTGACTTCAGCAGTCGGTCGCTCGGGGAAAGGCGAAGGCCGCCCATGATGTCGAGGAGCGGCACCGGCAGGAATTGCAGCAGAACCACGGCCACAGCGTCCGCAAACAGCATCACAATGCAGCAAGCGCTCCACAGCCGATAACCGAACAGCACGACCAGGACGCGGATCATGAGAGCAACGCGCCAGAGGGCAACGAGGCCAAGGGTCCAGAGGTTGGCCTCGGTCGCTTCCAGGGGACTGAGGAAGCGCTCGTAGGGGATGGCGTACAACCAGGCCAGCGGAGCCGTCATCCAGAACAAGCCCAGGAAAGCAGGATACGCTTCCCGGAAGGGCGGGCGCCGCTCGCCAAGGAATCGGCCGCCCCAGGCGAGATAGAACAGGAGAAGGGAGGCCCCCAGCGAGGCTCCCAGAGGCAGCAGCAGATGCCAGGGTTCGCGCAGCAAGTCCTCGCCATCGTATTCCCGGGCAAAGCCTGCCGACAGCACGAACAGCAAGCCGACCGCCAGCGTCCAGCGGCTGGAAGACAACTCCAGGATGGCCCGGCGGTCGCCCACCAGGAAGCGGAGCAAAGTCACGATCGTCATTGCCGCCTCTGCTTCCTCGATCACACCAGAGGAGGAGTCGGTTTCTGCCTGCCCTGCCTGCCAGGGATCGGACTTTGGCTCAGAGGCCAGAAGGAGCCCATCGCTGTCGGAGGAGTGCCAGGGAGGGTCATTTTTCTCTCTGCCTGCCATCCGCCAGGGTATTCGGGACTTGTCGGGCTGTCTCCCTCTGTCATCTCCTGGCCGCTCTTACCGTGCCTGGGTGAGCGATCAAGGAGCCTCGGTGCCACCACCTGGCGGGGGCGGGGTTGGTTTCGGCAGCACGACCTGGATGCCCCCGGGGCCGAGGATCGCGACGAAAGGTGCGGGTTGGCTCGCGGCAAGAAGTTCCATGTCGTTGCTCAAGGAGCGATGTGTTTCGGACCTGGCTTCCTGTCCCCGCTCGTCAATTCCTGGCATTCTCCTCGGCACACGGAACCCTTCTCCTGCTGATGTGCTGCCTGATGTCAGTAACTGATCTTGCAGCCAGGTAACGCCTTCCGCAGTTCCTTCACACCCGCGTCCGTCACTTTGGTACGGTCCAGGAACAGCCTTTTCAGGGACTTTAGCCCTGACAGCTCCTTCAGGCCCGCGTCCGTCACCTTGGTTTCGTAAAGGAGCAGCGTTTGCAGCGATTTCAGTCTGACCAGCTCCTTCAGACCCACGTCCGTCACCCCGGTGAAGTTCAGGATCAGCGTCTGCAGCGATTTCAGCTTAATCAGCTCCTTCACGCCCGCATCCGTTACCTGAGTGCCCCCAAGAGACAGCGTTTGCAGCCCCTTCAGCTCGATCAGCTCCTTTAGACCCACGTCCGTCACATCGGTGCCCCAAAGGTCCAACCATTGGAGGGACTTCAAGTCAGCGAGTGCCTTCAGACCAGCGTCTGTTACCTTGGTGTCCTCCAGGATCAGCGTACGCAGCCCCTTCAGGCCTGACAGCTCCTTCAGGCCAGCGTCCGTCACTTGTGTGTAGCCAAGATATAGCGTTTGCAGGGACTTCAGCGCGGCCAGTTCCTTCAGGCCCGCATTCGTCACTTTGGTTCTGTCGAGGATCAGCACGTGCAGGGACTTCAGCGCGGCCAGTTCCTTCAGGCCCACGTCCGTCACTTGTGTGCCGCCAAGAGACAACGTGTGCAAGGACTTCAGCCCAGCAAGCTCCTTCAGGTTTGCATCTGTCACCTCGATCATGCGACAGGATAGTCCGAACGGCACCTGTGGAATCGGTAGACTCCCCACCATACCTGCTTGCCATTTGGTGAGGCGCAATCCGGGTACGACATCAACCAACCCTTGCCACTTTGGCCGAAAGTCCATGAAACCAGAGGCGTTCTTCCCTACCCAGCCGATCTCAGCCCCAGCCTCCTGCCACGCCTGCACCACGGCCTGGGGCAGCGGCCGCGGCTCTTTGGGGTAAGGCGCTGGTGCCGCCAGAAGTCCGCTCCCACCTCCAGCCAGCAGCAACAATGAGGCAACTGCCCCAGCCAATTGGCTCAGACTCGACATGCGTTGTGTCATTGCTCACCTCCCCGACCAATTTCTTTGGCGTCTGGAATTGATTCTTCGCTGTTGCTCTTCAAGTCCGCATTGTAACGCTGCTGAGGATGCCCCAACAAACGTTTTCCTTGCACCTGGAAGCAGACAAGATGCTACCCCACGCTCGCACGTTCCAGCAGGCCCTGGACCCCAAGCAAGAATCGCTCCCTGGCTGGATCGTGGCCACGCAAGCCTCTCTCCCTGGTAAATCTCCCGCTCCTGCAGCCAGCGCAGAAACTCCGGTGCCGGCGTCAGGCCAAACAGCTGCCGCATCCCGGCAACGTCGTGGTAGCTGGTGGACTGGTAGTTCAGCATCACGTCATCCGCACAGGGCACTCCCATGAAATAGTTGCAGCCGGCCGCGGTCAAGAGCATCAGCAGGTTGTCGGCCGAGTTCTGATCCGCCTGGGCGTGGTTGGTGTAGCAAACGTCCACGCCCATCGGCAGACCGAGCAGCTTGCCCATGAAGTGATCTTCCAGACCCGCCCGGATGATCTGCCGCTCGTCGTACAGGTATTCCGGACCAATGAACCCGACCACGCTGTTGACCAGGAACGGCCGAAAGACCCGGGCCACCCCGTAGGCCCGCGCTTCCAGCGTCAGCTGATCGACGCCGTGATCAGCGCCCGCCGACAGGGCGCTGCCCTGGCCCGTCTCGAAGTACGTGACGTTGTCGCCGACCCAGGCCACGTCGCGGCGCTGGTGGCTTTCCTGGACCCGCTGCTGACCCTCGCGCAGCAGCGACAGAGTGATGCCGAAGCTACTGTTGGCGGCCTGGGTGCCGGCAAGCGACTGGAAAAGCAGGTCGATCGGGGCGCCGCGTTCCAGGCAGGCCAGCTGGGTCGTGACGTGGGCCAGGCAGCACGCCTGCGTCGGGACCTGGTACGTCTCGATCAGGCGGTCGAGCGAGCGGAGAATGGCGGCGACGGTATCGACCGATTCCGTCGCCGGGTTGACGCCGATCACCGCATCGCCGCAGCCCAGGAGCAGGCCATCGACGGCGGCCAGCAGGATGCCGGCCAGGTCGTCGGTGGGATGGTTGGGCTGGATACGCACGCCCAGCACGCCCTCCTGGCCCAGGGTGTTCCGGCAGCGGCTGACGTTGCGGAACCGGCTCGCGGTCAGCACCAGGTCCTTGTTGCTCATCAGCCGGGCCACGGCCGCCGCCACCTCCGGGAGGATGGCCGGCTGCAGCCGCTGCAGCTGCTCGGCGGTGAGCGTGTCGCCCAGCAGCAGTTCGCGCAGCTCGCCGACCGTCAAGCTCCGGATCTGGGCGAAGGTCTCGTGGTCAAGCGTGTCCAGCAGGAGCCGGGTGACGTCGTCCTGATCGGGGTCGATCAGCGGCCGGGCGACGATCTCGGCCAGGGGCACGTCGGCCAGCACCAGCTTGGCGGCAACACGCTCGCGCTCGGAACGGGCGGCGATCTCGGCCAGCTGGTCGCCGGATTTCTCCTCGCTGGCCCGGGCGAAGACTTCTCGCAGGTCGGCAAAGGCAAAGGTCTCGCCGCGAATGGTCGCCTGGTAGCCCATGTCTGCTGCCCCCGTCTACCCCCATCTGTCTCCCCATGCTATGCTACGGGAATCGCCTGTTTCGGGAGACGTGATGAACATCTGGTTACTGGCCACGACTGGAGGATACACCCATTGGAGCATTGATCTGCTCTTGCTGCTGACGGTGCCGGCCCTGGTGGTGATCAACGGTCTGTTCGTGGCCGCGGAGTTTTCCCTGGTCGCGGTGCGGCGAACCCGCGTCGAGGAGATGGTGGGGCAAGGGGTCCACGGGGCCCAGGCGGTCGAGACCGCCCTGCAGCACGTCGATCGGGCCATCGCCGCCACGCAGCTGGGCATCACCCTGGCCAGCATCGGCCTGGGCTTTGCCGGCGAGCCGGCCCTGGCCCGGTTGATCGCCCCGCTGCTGGCCTGGTTCGGCGGCTCCTGGGAGCAGGCGTCGCATACCATCGCCTGGGTGCTGGCCTTCTTCCTGATCACGTTCATGCACGTGGTCTTTGGCGAGATGATCCCCAAATCGCTGGCCCTGCAAATCCCGGATCGCACCGCCCTGTGGATGACCCGGCCGTTGCTGGTGTTCGCCTGGTTCACCCGGCCCCTGACCCTGCTGATGAACGTCACCGCCAACGCCCTGCTCCGCCGGCTCGGGTTCCGCACTCCGGTCGGCGAGGGCATGGTCCACTCCGTCGAGGAACTGCTGCTGCTGATCGAGGACACCGAGGAGGCCGGCATCCTGGACCCCGACGAGGCGGACTACATCGAGAACGTGTTTCGGCTGTCCACCAAGACCGTCGGTCAGTGCATGATGCCGCGCGACAAGATGGCCTGTCTGGAACTGAACACGCCGCCGGACAAGGTGCTGGAGATCGTCCGCAATGGGGCCCATACCCGGATGCCAGTCTATGAGGGGGAACTGGACAACCTTGTCGGCGTCGTCAACACCAAGGACCTGTTTTATCTGTTCAGTCTCCAGGGGGTGGTGGTCCTGCACGATGCGTTATATCCGGCGCTCTACCTGGACCCGAGTGAGCCTCTGGACAATGCCTTGCGGCTGTTCCGCAAGTCGCGCAAGCACATGGCCCTGGTGCGCGACGAGACCAGGAAGATCCTGGGGCTGATCACCCTGGAGGACGTGCTGGAAGAGATCGTCGGCGACATCGAGGACGAGCACGATCGGCCCACGCCCAAGCTGCCGCCGCGGAAACGGCCGGTGGTGTCTCCGGAAAAAGCCGTGCTGCTGCGCAGCGGCCTGGTGCCCAGGGTGGGGGGCAATTCCCAGAACGCCCACCGGACCGAGCCCGCGCCGCCGCCGGCCGGGGCCCCACCCGACAAGGGACCGGGGCGGTAGGACCGTAGGGTGGGCCGAGCGCAGCGAGGCCCACCGGGGAAGACGGTGGGCCTCGCTGCGCTCGGCCCACCCTACGAATCAAGAACGCCCACCACCTGAGAGAGGGAGCGATTTCATGAGGTTTGCTGGAGTCGTCGTGGCGGTGCTTACCTGGTTTGGTTCTGGTCTGGCGATGGCCGGTTCCTGGCCGCAGTTCCGGGGACCGGGCGGCACCGCCGTCGCCGAGGGGGACGCCCGCTTGCCCGCCGAGATCGGTCCGGAAAAGAACGTGATCTGGAAGACCGCTCTGCCGCCCGGGCACTCCTCCCCGGTCATCGTTGGCGATCGGATCTACCTGACCGCGGTCCGGGACACGAAACTCCTTACCCTCGCCCTGGATCGGACCAACGGCAAGGTCCTCTGGGAGGTCGAGGCCCCGCACAAGGGACTGGAGAAGGTCCACGCTGTCGGCAGCCACGCCCAGCCAACGCCGGTCACCGACGGCGACCGGGTGATCAGCTTCTTTGGCTCGTGTGGGGTGTTCTGTTACGATCCGTCCGGCAAGCAGCTCTGGCATCGGCCGCTGGGGCCGTTCAAGACCGAGTTCGGGGCGGCCAGCTCGCCGATCCTGGCTGGCGACAAGGTGATCCTCAACCTGGACGTCGATAGCCGACTCGATGCTGCTGGCCCTGGACAAAAAGAGCGGCAAGCTCCTCTGGAAGACGGATCGCTCGGAGTTCCCGGTCGGCTCCGCCTCGCCGGTGCTGTGGGACAACGCCGGCCGGAAGCAGATCGTCGTGGCCGGGACGCTGCGGCTGGTGGGCTACGACCTGGAAACGGGCAAGGAAGCGTGGACGGTGCGCGGCATGGCCCGGGCGATGCACATGACGCCCACGGTGGGCCGGGATTCGACGCTCTACGTCGCCGGCTGGACGGCCGGGGGCGACGCCGGCGACCGCATCACGATGGAGCCGTTCGACGAGGCCCTGGGCAAGCTGGACAAAAACAAGAACGGCACCATCGAGGAGGACGAGCTGCCCCCTGGCCCGATCCGGGAGCGCTTTGCCCTGATCGACCGGGACAAGAGCAAGCGGATCGCCCGGACCGAGTGGGATGGGATGCGCGGCATCTTCGCCCAGGCCATCAACCGGATGATCGCCGTCAAGCCCGGCGGCCAGGGCGACATCACCGAGAGCCACGTCCTGTGGGAGCAAAAGAAGTACCTGTCCGTCATCCCCTCGCCGCTGCTGTACCGCAGCCAGCTGTTCCTGATCCGCAACGGCGGCCTGCTGGCGGTCTTTGACTCGAAGACCGGCGAGAATAGCAAGCAGGAGCGCGTCGGCGGCACCGGCAATTACTATGCGTCGCCGGTTGGCGGCGACGGCAAGGTCTACGTCTTCAGCCAGCGCGGCGAAGGATCGGTCTTCAGTGCCGAGGCGGAGCCGAAGCTACTGTCGCGTTCCCGGTTCAACGAGGAGATCTTTGCCACGCCGGCGATCGTCGATGGTCGGATCTACGTCCGGACGGCGGGCCATCTGTACTGTTTTGGCGAGTGAGTGGTTCCAGCGGAACGCGGAAGAGGCTCGCGGAGGATCACTCGTGCCCACGACCAACAAGCCCTTGCCACCCATCGGGAAGCTGCTGCGCTCCTGGTGGGCACTGAGCGGCTCCGTCCTTCGGGCCTTCGTGGCCCGGATCGGCCGGCTTGTCAACGTCGCATCCGACCAGGTGAAGGACACCATCCTGGACATGGATCTGGAGAAATCCGATTCCTCGCCAGGCCGGCCGGGACCGCAACTCCTGCCGGCCCTGGACCCGGAACAGTTCGTGACCGCGCTGCGTCCGCGGGTCGAGGATCTGCTTCGCCAGGCGGCGGCGATCGTCAACGAGGATTCCCTGGGCTGCCTGACGGAGATGACCGAGGAGCGCATCTCGGCGCTGATGCAGGAGCTGGAGCGAGAGGTGCTGGAGCAGGCGTTCCTGCTGCGTCTGGTGGCCGCCGAAACTGCGGTCCCTGCGGATCGGGCCCAGTATCGAGCCTGGGCGCGGAAGTACCGCCGCATGGTGGAGGAGACGCCTTCCGAAATCGACTCTCGGGACCCAATTGCGTGAGGACTCCATGACCAATCTCGAACTTCCTGACGATCTCGTTGCCTTCTTGAAGGAAGGCCGACAGCTTGAATACAACCCCACCAGGTGTGAGATCGGCCGGGCCACGCTGTTGCCGCTTGCTCAACTCAAGCTCGAATTGTTCGGTGTGTCCACGCAAAGCTCCGTCGTGGAGAAGGAAGATCCATGCTCCGGGCAGGGGGGGTGCTACCTCGTGGATGGGGTCAGCCTGCTGGCCAGCTGCCAGGGTTACGATCCGGAGGGCATGCTGCTGTGGCTGCCGCGGGAACGCCGCTACGCAACCTGGGACAGCAGCCACCTGGGTATCCACGTCTTTCCACCCGAGACGACCTGGCTGGACATTGCGGCGGACCTGCCGGGGTACGTCAACAGGCAGTGGGGGAATTGGACCCGGGAGCAGACACTGATTCCCTGGCCGCGGTACGTCCACGTCGAGAAAGTCCCAAGGAAAGGCCGCATCCCCCCGGAGGACATCGCAGCCATCAAGGGTTTGATCGAACGGATCGGTGCGGAGCGGCTCCAGATACTGATCGATCTGCTGGAAGAGTGACCGACCCTGGTGTGCGTTGTGGGCTGGATTCAGGCGCTTCGATCAACGGAGCCCAGCAGCACCAGACCCGCTCGCGGCCGCTGGGCCTCCGCCTCGTAATGGGCCCGGCACTCCCGTTCCCGGCCACGCACCGTCCGCAGGCCCTTCCACTCGCCCTGGTCCTCGGTCACCACCAGCCGCAAACCCTGCTGTTCCGTCCCCGTGAAGCGAATCTCCACCCAGTCGCGCATCCGCCGCAACCTTCGGGACAGGGTGTTGCGGCAGAAATCCACCCGATAGCGGACCCCCTTTCGCTCCGGTTGCCAGGGCAGCGGCAGCGGCTGCTGCTTGACCCGCTCCCGATACTCCGCATCGAGCCGCAGCAGCTCGGCAATGCCCGGTTCGGCAGGAGCCGGCTCGACCGGGGCCAGTCGCTCCGCCAGGGCTTCCCGCAAGCGCTGGAGCCGGATCGGCCCAATCCCGACCTCGCTCAACCGGTCCGCCTTGACGGCCCGATCCAGATCCTCAAGCGAGGTGATGCCCAGGTGCTCGCGCAGCCGCAGGGCCAGCCAGGGACCGATCCCGGGAAGGCTGCTCAGCTGCCGATCCGGCTCGCGCCCCGTCCCTTCAGGATGAAGTACCCGCCATTCGCCCGTGGTCAGCAAGCCTTCCAGCGTGTAAGCCAGGTGATCGCCGATGCCGGGCAATGTCTTCAGGCCCGCTGAACCCTGCTCCTGATAGATTTCCTCCAGCGGTTGAGAAAGGGCCTCGATCCGATCCGCCGCCTGCCGCCAGGCTCGGATTCGATAGAGGGTCATCTCCTCCTGTTCCAGGCGGCTGGCGTGTTCTCGAAACAAACGAGCGATGGTTGGATTGGTCATGACCTGCCTCCGTCAAATACGCTCCATCCCGGTGGACGCACCTTGGATAAAAGTATCCTTGTATATTGTACAGGAGTTCATCAAGAGCAGGAGGTCAGTTGCGGGATCGGCTGCTTGGTGGGAAAATGGTAGGAGAAGGGTTTGGGCCATGCCGTGCCCCCTGGAATCGAAGAGAGGAGACCATGCCTTCCCCCGAAGCGATTCTGCCGGGACTCGAGAGCGACCCGGTCCTGCATTTGCTCCTGACGGGCCAGGCTCAAACGGTGGCCCAGGCGGAGGAGATGTTCCTCAACGCCAGCCTGCCCGAGGTCATTCGCTTGCTTCAGGGTCCGCTGTCCGATGAGGAGCTGGGCCGGCACCCCCTGCTGGTGATGTACCGGCGGCACGGCAGCCGGGGGTGGGAGGATTCGTTGCTGTGAACCCAGAGACCTTGCTGTGGATCAGGTCTGGCAGGGATGATCTGGCCCTGCGTTTGAACCGAAGCACGCTGGCGGTTTCCCAACCGTTGACCGAGGGCCCTTCCTGGCGTCCAGGTTCGTTTCGGCGTTTTCTGCTGGGCCGGTTGCCTGACGGGCGCGACGAGTGGCTGGAGTTTTGGCGAACCAATCATCTGCTGCCGCCCTTCGCGGAACTCCACGGCCGGCGGGAAGAAGGCAGTTATGGAGGACGGATTCTATCCTTTTTGGCCCTGCCAGACCTGATCCACAGCAAGGAAACGGAGCGCGCGACGGACTGGCAGGATGTCGCATCCTTGGAAGAGGTCCTCGATAACCGCCTCTGCAACCAGGCGCTGGCGGGCACCCTCCCTGCCGTCCAGGCCTTGTCCAGGTTGCGCAGCCGCCGCGGCCTGGAACGTTTTCTCCAGGCTGGAGTTCTCAAGGAGGCAGTCCTTGTCGGACAAGCGCTGTTGCAAACCCCGCTGTCGATCACTCAGGCAATTCTCCTGCCATTTGCTGGTATGCAGGCGGCCCCACCGCCTGCCACTGTTCCGATGGAACCGGTGGTCTTGAATCGGCTGCGAACTGTTGCCCCCGCATCGGCGCTCCATCTGGCCCTGATTGAGGTGGTGCGCCGGCAGTACAAACTGGCGATGCAGAATGCCGATGCGGCCGACAAGCAGGCGATTCGCGCCGCCCAGGCCAATCCGCCTCCGAATAACTCCTGATCGAACCAGCAAAAATGGTGGAACAAACGTCTGGGCCGCGACCAATAGAGAGCGGTGGCGAAAAAGAGAGGGAGGGGCTCGATGGAGAAAGGTCGGTTGGCCCATTTGGTCGGCCACGTTACCGCATTGCTGCACCACAGCGATGGGGGCGACGGCGAACTGCTGGAGCTGTTCATCCAGCAGCACGACGAATCGGCCTTCGAGGCGCTGGTGCGGCAGCATGGACCGATGGTCTTCGGCGTCTGCCTGCGCGTGCTGGGAAACCTCCACGATGCCGAAGATGCCTTCCAGGCGACCTTCCTGGTGCTGGCTCGCAAGGCGGCCTCGGTGCGGCCCAGGTATCGGGTCGGGAACTGGTTGTATGGGGTGGCCTGCCGCACCGCCCAGGAGGCGCGCCGGGCCAATGCCCGCCGGCGGGCACGGGAGGCCAAGGTGCTTGTCTGCCAGGAAAGTCCCAGCGCTGCCGGCGAGGAGCTGAGGGAGTTGCTCGATCAAGAACTCACCCGTCTGCCAGAGCATTACCGCGAAGTAGTCGTCCTGTGCGACCTGGAGGGGAGAGGGCGGCAGGAGGTCGCCGAGCTGCTAGGCTGTCCGGAAGGCACGGTGGCCAGTCGCTTGGCCCGGGCACGAGCCCTGTTGCAGCGGCGGCTGGAGCGGCGGGGACTGATCGTGTCGGCGGTGTCGCTGACGGCAACGCTCGCACCGGCATCGGCTTCGGCTGTTCCGGTTACTCTGGTGGCCGCCACGGTGAGAGGGGCCCTTCTGGCAGCGGCGGGACAATCGGCCGTGGGTGTGATCCCGGGCGAGGTGTTGATTCTCACGGAAAGGGTGCTGCGGACCATGGTGCGAATGAAGCTGAAAGCGATTCTGGCGGTGCTGGTCCTGGTGGGGTTCCTCGGGACGGGAGCCAGCTGGTTCTGGTATCAGGGGGCAGGGGCGGCCCCACCGCGTGACAAAACCGCGGCAACGCCAGCCCAGAATCCCGGAGCGGCACAAACGGAGCAACTGCGGCAGGAATTCACGCTTCTCAAGCAGGAACTCCAGAAAGCGCTGGAGAGGACCGCGGCCCTGGAGGCCAGGCTTCCGCCGAAGGCCGAAGAGCGGCCGGAGGTGCTCTTCGAGGGAAAGCCGGCCAGTTACTGGGTCAAGCAATCCCGGGACCGATCCCGCAAATACCGCTTACAGGCAATCCAGGCCCTGGCCGCGATTGTGGAAGACGATCGGACCGTAGCCCCGATCCTCGAAGAGGCCATGCTGGACCGGGACAATCTTGATGTTCGTGACGAGGCAGCTGATGCCCTGGTCAAAGTCGGTAGGGACGTTGTCCCTTCTCTCCTCCGCGCCCTGAAGGATCCCCGCAAAGAGAAGCGCGTCTGGGTCCTTTACGTTCTCGGACGAATCGTGCCGGAAGCTCGGACGGCAGTCCCGGCCCTGACCGAGCTCTTGAAAAGCTCGGAGAGTTCCGATCGCTTCGCGGCCGCTGTCGTGCTGGGAAACATTGGCCCGGACGCAAAGGACGCGATCCCTGCTCTCCTGAAACTCCTCAAGGATCCCAAGAAAGCGGCGTGCTTTGCCGCTGTCGAAGCTCTTGGGCGAATCGGTCCTGGCGCGAAAGCAGCGGTGCCCCCTCTGATCGAGCTGCTCAAGGAGGACAAGCCCATCGACTATTACGCCGATTATCCCCCGAGCATCGGTGGTCTCAGTATTCATACGGTCATTCTGGCCGAGAAAGCCGCGGAGGCCCTGGGCAACGTCGGACCGGATGCGAAGGCAGCCATTCCTGCTCTGCTCAAATGCTGCAAAGACTCCATCCGTGGCGCTCCTCGCGGAAGCGAAGCCACCGGGTCAGGCGCGTGAAGAATGGCGCAGATCGCTCTCGAGGCCATTCGGAAGATCGATCCGAAAGCAGTCCCCGAGTCCTGATGCCTCCAGCTGCGCCGGGCTTTTCGCAACGTGGGACCGCTGAGGAATCCAGCGCGCCGGGTCGCATCGGCACGACACACGGCGCTGCCCGGTTGACCTTGCATCGATTGCACTTGCGGCGAGTATACTATCGCGAACCGGACTCTCGGCTGCCTTTCCGGGCGGTCGAAGGGATCAGCTGATCGCCGGTGGAAACTTGGCTCAAGGTTCTTCGCTCACGGAAAGGATGCTGCGAACCATGTCGGGAATGAAGCTGAAAGCCATGATGGCATTGCTGGTGCTGGTCGGGTTCCTGGGAACGGGAGCCGGCTGGGTGTGGTATCAGGGGGCAGGTGCGGCACCGCCCAGGGAGGAAGCCGCGCAGGCACCGGGCCGGAATCCCGGACCAGCACAGGAGGAGCAAGTCCGGCAGGAGCTGGGACAACTCAAGCAGGATTTGCAGAAGGTGTTGCAGCGGATGGAGGCGCTGGAAACCCGGCTGGCGGCCCGGCCGCAGGAACAGCAAGAGGTTCTCTTCCAGGGAAAACCGGCGAGTTTCTGGATCAAGGCGCTGAAGGATCGGGATGAGCAATACCGCCAACAGGCAGTCAAGGCCCTCGGCGCCATTGGGGAAGAGGATCGGACGATGATCCCCTTTTTGATCGCGGCCTTGAGCGACCGTTCCGGTCTCGTGAGTGGCCAGGCATCCGCGGAACTGGCGGGAATGGGCAAAGAGGTCGTTCCTTCCCTGCTCAGGGCACTGAAGGACGCCAAGAACAGCACCCGGATCCAAATTCTTTATACCCTCTCGCAGATGGGGCCGGATGCCAGCGCAGCAGTTCCGGCCTTGACCGAACTCCTGAAGAGATCCGAAAGTTCCGATCGCATCGCCGCCACTGTGGTCCTGGCAAAGATTGGACCGGAGGCCCGACCTGCGGTGCCGGCACTTCTCGAAACCCTCAAGGACAAAAAGAAGCCGGAATGCCACCTTGCCGTCCGGGCCTTGGGCCGGATCGGTCCGGATGCAAAAGCAGCGGTGCCCGCCCTCGTGGAAATGCTCAAAGAGAAGAACCCCATGACATTCCCGGTCGAGATCAACGCCTTTGTTCCGGAAGTGTTCCAGGGTGGCAGCGAGGAGGTTACTCCGGCCGTGGAGGCGGCCAGTACTCTTGGACAGATCGGACCGAATGCCAAGGAGGCGATCCCTGCACTACTCGAAGCCCATCAAAGCGCAAAGGATACCCCAGGCCCGTCTGGTTTCAATCTGAAGTGGGCGGCATTCAATGCCATCCAGAAGATCGACCCGAAAGCAGTGCCCAAACCGTGAAGGTACTGTCGCCCGGCACAGACTCACTTGCCATCCAGCCCAGGGTTCAAGGCAGTTGCAGCGGTTCGCCCCCGTCCTTGCTGGCGGCGGCCAGGTAAGTCCCCAGCGGAACGGTCTGCACCAGGAACCGGACGGAGCCATCGGCCAGGGCGAAGTTGGCTCCGCCCGGGTGCTGGCTGCCGAAGGCCATGTTCATGAAGGTGCCGTCGCCCGGCGTGTTGATGGCCACGGACACGTTCTTGCAGCCGGCGCAGACCGGAGTCGTATCGCAGCCCCGCAGCCACGACCGATAGCGCGTTCCGTTCACCGGGTCCGTCCAGGACATCTCGCCGATGGCCAGTGTGTTCGACGTGCCGTCCGTGATGTCCGTCAGGCGGACGTCGAAGTTTTGCTGGAAAACCCCTTGCAGGGCGAACCCTCCGTAGGGTGGAGCATTCGTCCACTGGTACGCCTGCCCCGTCGTCGGGTTCGTTCCGATTGGCCCCATGACGCCGTAGTAGTGGGTTGTGTAGGGGGCAACGCCGTTGATCTCCTCCGGCGCATCGACGTTATTCGCGCCTCCCAACTGCATGCGGTCGGCCGACGAGCTGGGACACAAGAAGACAGCAATGCGGTTGTTGACCGCCAGGGCCTCGTTGGTGAGGTAAGAGGTCGCATTGAGGTTGAACTGGTTGTAAAGCGCCTGCTGCTCCACGTACGGCAGGACGTAGACGTGCCAGCTCAATTGCGTGGTGGTGTTGCCGGCCCGAGGCAGATGCCCGTTGGGGTCATGGTAATTGTGCATGGCCAGGCCCAGCTGCTTGAGGTTGTTCTGGCACTGCGTCCGGGCCGCGGCCTCGCGGACCTTCTGGACAGCGGGCAGGAGCAGGCCGATCAGGATGGCGATGATGGCGATCACCACCAAAAGCTCGATCAAGGTAAAGCCTGGGCGGGACCGTCGGGAGAGGGAAAACAATGGCATGGAATGATTCTCGAGGAACAGAAAGCCCGGACTTGCATCCACCGGTTGATGCTCGTGTCGTTGTAAAGATGGAACCCCGAGAGAAGCAAGGGGTATCGCGGCCGGTCCTCCCAGATGGCAAAGTCTGCCAAGACATTTCGGAGAATCAGGGGTCGCGGGCAGATAGGGCGGCTTGACACGGTTACGGCAGACGGGGTATGGTAGTGCGAGAATGGCGGATGTGGCGCTGGAAGGGGTCACGAAACGCTACCCCAACGGCATTACCGCAGTGTCCCAGGTGAGCCTGCACGCCGGCGACGGCGAATTGCTGGCAATCCTGGGTCCGTCGGGGTGCGGCAAGACGACCACGCTGCGCCTGCTTGCCGGTCTGGAAGCTCCGACGCTCGGGCAGGTTCGGATTGCCGGCCGGATTGTCAACGGGGTGCCGCCGCACCAGCGCCAGCTGGCCCTGGTGTTTCAGCGACCCGCCCTGTATCCGTTCCTGACGGTGGGCCAGAACCTGGCCTTCGGCCTGGAGCTGAGTCGCAAACGCTCCTGGGCCTGGTTTCGGGGGCGAGCGGAACGAAGGGAAATCGAGGCGCGCGTCCGGCAGGTGGCTTGCATGCTCCGGATTGAGCGTCTCCTCCAGCGCAGGCCGCTGGAGCTTTCCGGCGGCGAGCAGCAGCGGGTGGCCCTGGGTCGGGCCCTGATCCGGCAACCGCGGGCGCTGCTGCTCGATGAGCCGCTCGCCAGCCTCGATGAGCCGCTCCGCCTGGAAATGCGCCGCGAAGTGTACTTGCTCCAGCGGCAATTACACGCGACAATGATATACGTGACCCACGATCAGGAAGAAGCCCTGAGCCTGGGTGACCGGGTAGCGGTCCTCTACCAGGGCCGGCTGCAGCAGGTGGACACGCCCGCCAACGTGCTGGCCCGGCCGGTCAACCGCGTGGTGGCCGGGTTTGTCGGCCAGCCGCCGATCAACCTGCTGGACGGCCAGCTGGTCGAGCGAGCGGGGCGGTTGCTCCTGGCGGGGGATGGCGACGAATGGATGGTCCCGGAGACGCTGGGCCAGCGCTGGCGGGTGTTTCTGGGACAAAGGGTGACAGTGGGCGTCCGGCCGGAACGAGTGCGGCCGGTCAGTCTGGATCAGGACGGGGCCTTGCTCCTCACGGTGGTCCGGACGGAGCGGTTGGGGCCGGGTGTCCTGGTCACCCTGATAGGAAAAAACTGGCAGGCGCGAGCCTGGATGCCCGGATCTGTGTCCGTGGCAGAGCAGACGCGCCTGGCGGTGGGCTGGGAGGTCCATCAAACCTTGCTGTTTGATGGAGCAACCGGGCAGGCTCTGGACCCGAGCCGGCCGGAGGAGGGGTGAACGCGAGCGAATCCCTGGCACCGGTGCGGCGCGGAGTGGGGCCCACCCACTTTTTTTGTTTGGCACTGGTTCCGGATTGGGCCGATTGACCTATCCTTTCTCCCTCTCCCCGCTGGGGAGAGGGGAGAAAGGGCAATGAAGCTGGCACGGCCCCGATGGGGCCCAAACAGCTGAGGTTCGAGAATGAACGGCGTTGAGTTGCTCCGAGCAGTTGACATGCTCTATCGCGAAAAAGCGGTCTCCAAGGAGATCATTTTTTCCAACATCGAGAAGGCGGTCCGTCTGGCCATCCAGAAGCGCTACGAGGATGAGGAAGACATCGACGTGGCCATTGACCGGCAGACTGGCATGATCCATGCCAAGAAGGGCGAGACGGTCATTCCCGTCGAGGACCTGGGGCGGATTGCGGCCGGGGCGGCCAAGCAGTTCATCATCCAGGGCATCAAGGAAGAGGAAAGCAACAGCGTCTTCCAGGTCTACAACGCCCAGAAGGGCGACCTGGTGACCGGCACCGTCCACCGCTTCGACGGCGGCGGGGCCACGGTGACGCTGGGCAAGGCCGAGGCCTTCCTGCCGCGCGGTGAGATGATCCCCGGCGAGACGGTCCACGCCGGCGAGCGGGTCAAGGCGGTGATCCTCGACGTCCGCAAGCAGGGCCATCGGGTCAAGATCATCCTGTCGCGGACGCATCCGGACTTTGTCAAACGGCTGTTCGAGCAGGAGATCCCCGAGATCCAGGAGCAGACCATCATGATGAAGGCGATCGCGCGCGAGGCGGGCTATCGCACCAAGGTGGCCATCTCCAGCATCGACATGAAGGTCGATTGCGTCGGCGCCTGCGTCGGCGTGCGCGGCAGCCGGATCAAGAACATCACCGAGGAGCTGGGCGGCGAACGGATCGACATTGTCCGCTGGAACGACGCCCTGCAGGTGCTGATCCCCAACGCCCTGCAGCCGGCCAGTATCGAGGAGGTGTTCATCTACCACCGCCTGGGCCGGGCCATTGTGCTGGTGAATGAAGACCAGCTGTCGCTGGCGATCGGCCGGCGCGGCCAGAACGTCCGGCTGGGCTCGAAGCTGGTGGGCATGGACATCGAGATCATGACCCACGACGAGCTGAACGAGGGCATCGAGCGCGCCGAGAACTGGTTCAAGGCGATCCCGGGCGTCAGCGACGAGATGGCCGAGGCGTTCATCGAGGAGGGCTTCCTCTCCTACGACGACCTGTACCTGAGCATGGAGGCGGCCGAGCTGGCGGAAATGACCGGACTGAGCGAGGAGGACGCCGAGGAGATCCTGATCTTCGCGGAGGAGCGTGCCCAGGAACTGGAACTGGAACCGAAGCCGGCCAAGGGCGGCAAGGGCGAGTCGGGGCGGACCTCGGTGGTGCCGGCCCGTCCCAGCCCGCAGGCCCAGGCGGTCAAGCTGCTGGGCGAGATCCCGGCCGAGCCGGCCGAGGTGAAACTGACCGCCGAGACAGTCTTCGGCCCCATCGAGGGCCGACCCGAGGAACCGGCCCTCGATCCGGCCCGGATCCTGGGCGACGTGCCCGCGCCGGTGGCGCCGGAGCCGCAACCCGAACCGGCCCCGACACCGGCTCCGGAGGAGTGATGGCTACTTCAGGGAGGCAGGTCCGCCGAGCCGCGCACGCAGCGCAGCGGAGTAAGCGGTCCTGCGGGTGCCCGAGGCCGCTTACTCCGCTGCGCTGCGTGCGCGGCTCGGCAGAGCGATTTGGACAGCAAAACCGGGAATCTCTTTTCCCACGGCCGAACGTGGGTAGAATAACGTTAACGGCTCTTGATTGGACTCAGATACAACCAGGCAGACACGAGCAGTCAGCAGAGGGAGTTCCGCTTGCAAAAGGACAAAGTTCGCATTTACATTCTGGCCCGTGAGCTGAACATGGAGAGCAAGGACCTGCTCGACCTGTGCAAGGCCCACGGGATCGACGTGAAGAACCAGCTCAGCAGCGTGGAGCCGGAGCTGAAGGATGAGATCGTGGCCATGGTCAAGCGCGGCTCGGCCGGCTCGGCCAAGCCCACGGCCCTGCCTCCCATTCCGACCGTCACGGGCAAGCCCCCATCCCTGCCTGCCAAGCCTCCCGTGCTTCCCACCCCTGGCCACCGTCCGCTGCCGCGCGAGCCGGAACCCCAGCCCGCTAAAACCACGAGCCCTGCTGGTCCCGCCACTGGTGCCGGGACGGGCGCTCATCCTCCGGAGACTCTCAAAACCACTGTGACTGCCGCCACTCTCTCTCCCTCTGCCAAACCTGCCGAAATCCCCACGACTCGGCCGGTGGAACCGACCCCAGCCAGCCGTGCCCCGGAGCCCCCGGTCACGGCCAAGGCCGTCGAGCCGACGGCCCCCCGCACCCCGGAAAAACCAGCCGAGCCGCCGGCCGCGGCCAAAGCGCCGGCCGAGCCGCCCGCTGCCAGCCAGCGCCCGGCCGAGGCCGTGCCGCCCGCGCCGGCGACACCGTCCACAGGGAAAACCGAACCGCCCGCGCCACCCCGCCAGCCGGAACAACCGCAGCGCCGACCGGAGCAGGCCCCGCCGCCCCGACCGCCTCTGCACGGCGGCAGCCCGGGCGGGGCCCGGGTCCGCGATCTTGGTGGCAGCGGCGGCAAACAGCCACAGCAAACAGGTGGCGGCCCCCGGGCCGGTGGTCCGGGCGTTCCCGCCGGCCAGGGCGGCCAGGGCGGGGGAGATCGCAGCCGGCATCGCACTCCCCGGCCTGGTGGTTTCTCGGGCGTTGCTCCCGCGCCGACTCCACCCTCGAGCCTGCACAGGCCCAGGCAGGAAGCGAAGAAGCAGGACAAGCCCGCCGGCCCGACCAAGATCATGGACATCCCCACGGACGTGACTGGCCACGCCGCCGTTTCGGAGTTTATCCGCGACCGGCAGCAGACCCCAGCCAAGCCCGGAGGGGCCGTCCCTTCCCTCCCCGACGTGCCGGAGGAAGACGACGAGGAGGGCGGCAAGAAGAAGCCCGGGGTCAAGCGCAAACCCGGTGAAGTGGCCGGCCGCGACGCCCGCCGGGTGGAGCGGAACGAGCGCCAGCAGAAGCGCAAGGCCGTCGGTTCCGTGGATGAGGTCGCCTTGCGCCGCGGCCAGGTGGCCCTGCTCGACGAGGAGGATCAGCCGAAGCTGAAGAAGCTGCACAGGAAAAAGAAGCCGCTGCCGACCGAGAAGCGCAAGGGCAAGGTGCCGATCGAGCTGCCGATCACCGTGCGTTCCCTCTCGGAGGCGATGGGCGTGCGGATCAACGAGCTGCTGGGGAAACTGCTGACCCAGGGGGTCGCCAACCTCAACATCAACTCCATCCTCGATCCCGAATTGGCCGTGCTGCTCGCTTCCGAGAACGGCTGCGAGCTGGAGATCAAGCGGCCGCCCGACGCCGAGGAGCGCTTGTTGGCCCGTCTCAAAGAGCCGGATCAGCCCGAGGACCTGCAGCCGCGGGCGCCGATCGTGACCATCATGGGCCACGTCGATCACGGCAAGACCTCGCTGCTGGACAAGATCCGCCAGAGCAACGTGGTGGCCACCGAGGCGGGCGGCATCACCCAGGTGATCCGGGCCTGGCGCGTCGAGCACGACGGCCAGCCGATCACCTTCCTGGACACGCCCGGCCACGAGGCCTTCACCAAGATGCGGGCCCGCGGCGCCAACGTCACCGACATCGCCGTCATCGTCGTGGCGGCCGACGACGGCGTCATGCCCCAGACCGAGGAGGCGATCGCGCACGCCAAGGCGGCCGAGGTGGCCATCGTGGTGGCCATCAACAAGGTTGATCTGCCCAACGCCAACCTGCGCAAGACGGAGCAGCAGCTCTACGGCCTGGGCCTGATCCCCGACAACATGGGCGGCGACGTGCCCTTCGTGCAGACCAGCGCCGTCACCGGCAAGGGGATCGACAACTTGCTGGCCAACCTCCTGGCGGTGGCCGAGGTGATGGAGTTGAAGGCCAATCCGAACAAGCCGGCGAGCGGCACCTGTCTGGAAGCGAACCTGAGCGAGGGCGAGGGCGTGCTGGCCACCCTGCTGGTCCGGGATGGCACCCTCCACCGGGGCGACGTGATCCTCTGCGGTGCCAGCTATGGGCGCGTCCGGGCCATGTACGATGACCTGGGCCGGCCCATCCAGCAAGCCGGGCCGACCGTGCCGGTGCGCATCACCGGCCTGGACTTCGTTCCCAACGCGGACGATCCGTTCGTGCTCGTGGACGACCTGGCGGTGGCCCGCGAGATCGCCGAGAAGCGACGCGGCAGGCTGGCCGAGGCCGCCCAGTCCCGGCGCGGACTGGTCACCTCGGAGGGACTGCTGGGCAGCCTCAAGGAGCAGAAGGTCACCGAGCTGAAGGTCATCCTCAAGGCCGAGGCCCGCGGCTCGATCGAAGCCATCCGCAAGGAGCTGGAGAAGCTGCACCACGAGGAAGTGCGTGTCCGGCTGCTGTACACGGCGGTCGGCGGCATCACCGAGTCCGACGTGCAGCTGGCCCTGACCTCGCCGTCTGATTCTTTGATCCTCGGCTTCAACGTCGTTCCCGACGAGAAGGCCCGCGCCCTGGCCGAGGAGAAGGGCATCGAAATCCGGCAGTACAACATCATTTACAACCTCACCGACGACATCCGCTCGGCCCTGGAGGGCAAGCTGAAGCCGCGCGAGGAGGTCGTGCATCTGGGTCGGGCCCTGGTCCGGGAGATCTTCAAGATCAGCCGGGTGGGCACCATCGCCGGCTGCTACGTCACCCAGGGCGTCATCGAGCGCTCGGCCAAGATCCGCCTGATCCGCGCCGGCGTGGTTGTCTATCCGCCGCCGGAGCGCACCGCCAGTCTGGAATCGCTGAAGCGCTTCAAGGAGGACGTCCGCGAGGTCCGCGAGGGCTTCGAGTGCGGTATGAAGATTGCCGGCTATGACGACGTCAAGGTCGATGACGTCATCGAGGCGTACCGGATCGAGCAGGTGCAGCGCACCCTGTCCAGCGATTGACGTTGCTTCAGCCGCTTGCGGCTTAGCGGAGCAAGACGTTGCGCTAAGCCGCAAGCGGCTATTGCTCACCCACCCCTTGCGGGTACGCATCACCATGATAGTCGGCACCTTGCGAGTTCGTCTGCTGGTGCGGGAGTCCCGGAGTCTGAAGGACAAACGGCAAGTGGTCCGCAGCATCAAAGATCGACTGCGGCATGCCTACAATGTCTCGGTGGCCGAGGTGGACGCGGAGGACCATCGCCAGCTGGCCGTGCTGGGCGTCGCCCTGGTGGGCAACGAAGTCCAGCACGTGAAGCGGTGCCTGGAACAGATCGTGACCGGGCTGCGAGGTCATCCGGTAGCCGAGTTCCTGGGCCACGAGATCGAGGTTTGAGACACACTTGTTGTGGCATGGTCTCCTGACCATGCCACGGACCGGTGGCACGGTCGGAGACCGTGCCACAACGAGGTTTGAGAGACAGCATGAAGACGCACCGTCTGGCACGGGTATCCGAGGTGATTCGCGAGGTCGCCAGTGAGACGATCCTGTTCGAGCTGCGCGATCCCCGCGTCAAAATGGTCACGGTGACCCGGGCCGAGGTTTCCGGCGACCTGCAGCACGCCAAGGTCTACGTGTCCATCATGGGCACGGAGAAGGAACAGAAGCTGACCCTGCACGGGCTGCGCCACGCCACGGGGTTCATTCAATCCCGGCTGGCCTCCCGCTTGCAGACGCGCTTCACCCCGGTGCTCCAGTTCGTCCTGGACGAGGGAGTGAAAAAGAGCATCGAGATGACCCGGCTCATCAACGAAGCTCTGGGGACGCCCCCGCCTGGCGCAGCCCAGGAGAGCGAAACGCCCGACAGCAGGGAACAGGAGGAGGTGGGGGAGGGAGAATCGCACCCCGCCCCTCAAGGAGAAGAACCGGCCGGAGAGGGAACTCCAGCGCCTCAGCCGGCCGGCTCCTCTGATGGACTGGAGGAACCGCCTCTTGGTCATTCGTCAAAGGGCAGCGCAGGCTAAAGCCTGCGGCTACCAAGGCCGTGGTTCTCGTAGCCGCAGGCTTTAGCCTGCGTCTTGTGGACCTGACTCTAAATGACGAATGACCGGGGGCCATCACAAGAATGGAGTGATTTACCAGACATGCCGACCACCGTCGTCAAGCAACGGCTTGTCAGCCAGCTGCTGTCCGCGTGGCGCAAGGCCGCCGAGAGCAAGCCGGAGGAGCGACCCGTTCTAGAGCAGTTCGTCTACGGCATCTGCCGGGAGAACGCCACGCCGGAACAGGCCGACCAGGCCTACCGCTATCTGCGCGAGAAGTTTTTCGACTGGAACGAGATCCGTGTCAGCTCGGTGCGCGAGCTGGAAGAGGCCTTCGAGGGCATGCCCCAGGCCGAGCTGCGCGGCCAGCGGATCATCTCGTTCTTGCAAGAGGTCTTCGAGAAAGAGTTTTCCTTTGAGCTGGAAGACCTGGGCAAGAAGGGACTCAAGAACGCCGCCAAGGGCCTGAGCCGCTACCAGGCGTCCAACGACTACGTCGCCTCCTGGGTGGTGCAGCGCTCCCTGGGCGGCCACGCCCTCCCGCTGGACTCGGCGACGCTGCGCTGCGTCCGCCGGCTGGGCCTGATCGACGGCGGCGTCGAGGACCTGGAAGCCGCCCGCGCCAGCCTGGAGCATCTGGTTCCGAAGGCCAAGGGCCCGCAGGCGACGGACAATCTGAGCCTGATCGCCCTGGAACACTGTCACGAGGAAGGGCCCCGTTGCTCCTCCTGCCCGATGGCCAGCGAGTGTTCCTACGCCCAGGAACACGGAGTCGAAAGCGTCCCGGTGGCGGCTTCCTCCGGCCGGGCGCATCGACCCAAGCCACGCTAGGACAGGAGTCAGGAGTCAGGGGTCAGGAGTCAGAAGTCGGTGCCGCTTTCTGACCCCTGACTCCTGACCCCTGACTCCTGACGAAGAGGTGAGTCGTGATCAGCCTGATCTGCAACTCCTGCGGCCGAAAACTGCAGATCCGTGACGAGTTTGCCGGACAGACGGGTCAATGTCCCGCCTGCGGCTCGACCCTGGACATTCCCGCACCGGAACCCAGTCTGGTGGAGCCGGCCCCGCTGACCAGTGTCGCCCGGGAACTGGTCGTCGAGCAGCCGGAGCGGCCGCAGCCGGTGTCCGCCCCGGCCGAACCTCCCTCCGAATCCGACGAGCCGTTGCTGAACCACGGCGGCGGCGCCCTGCCAGGCGAGGCCGACTTCTTTGTTCCCGTGCCCGAGGAGATCGGCCCGCTGCGCAGCGCCCACACGAGCCTGCTCAAGTACCAGCAGCCCAAACCGCTGTCGGGCCGGCTCCTGGGCGGTGTGGCCGTGGCTGCCGTGGGCGTCGCCGTGGGGCTGGCGATCGTGGTCTTCGCGGAAGTCCATTCCGAGTTCTGGCGCGGCTTCTGGCCGATCGCCCTGGGCCTGGCCGGCTTTGTCCTGGTTCTGGCCCTGACCGGCTTCTCGCACTCTTGCACTTACGTCGGCCGGGATGGCGTCGGCCGCTATCTCTGTTCCGGCTCCCGCGATAACCTGACGAGCCAGGAAGTGTTCCGCTTCCGGGACGCCACCGACCTGCGCACCTCCACCACCTTGCGCTACACCAACGGCGTCTATCAGAACACCACCTACACCTACACCTGGAGCGACATTGGCGGCCGGACACGCTACGTCATCACCGGCTCGCACAACAGCGAGGCCGGCAATCCTTCTTCCGACGACCAGTACCACTACGCCAAGGCCGCCGAGATCGCCTGGACGATCTACCTGTTCGAGGCGGCCTACCGCCAGCTGGAGCTGGGCAGCACGGTCCTGTTCAACCTGACCGGAGGCCAGTGGATTCGCCTGGGGAATGGAGTGATCATCTTTGGCATGGCCGGAGAGCCGGAGGAATGGCGGACCGACGAGGTGCGCGGCGCCACCATCGAGAAGGGCACGGTCAAGATCATGCGAAGCGACGCCAGGGAGGGTTGGTTCTCGTCGTCGGGATTGTACAAGTTCTCGTTCGACCAGCTGGCCAATGCCCAGCTGTTCTTCCACATGCTGGAAAAGGTCGTCGGCGTTCCGGTGAATTGACCCCGTGTTGGCGCAACAAGATCGGTCAGGCGAGCGGCGCGGCGTCAGCCCGCTGGTAAGGGCTCCTACCGGCGGGCTGACGCCGCGCCGCTCGCCTGACCGATCTGGCTCAGCAAATGCAATTAGCCGCAAGCTTGAGCCCCTAACCCACTCCGAACACTTCCTCGTTCTCCTGTCCCTCGGCCTGGTCCGTCCCGGCCCATCGCCTGTCCGCTCGGCGTCCTGTCGCTGGGCTTGTGGCGTTCTGGTTAACGGCACCGCTTCGCACCTGGTTGCCGCTCAGACCGCTCGCTTGCGAGACGTTGACTGGCGGCGTCGGTTGCGTCGCCGAATTCTCCGCCGGCCTGCCGGCTCCGCTCCCCGATTCCGTTGGTCCGAGTTCGCCCACCAGGCTTGCGTCCATCTCGGCCGAGCTGCTCGCGGACGACTCCGCCTCCTCCACCAACTGACCGCCGGCCTTGAGCCCGCTGACGGCAGAGACCGTGATGCTGGAGCCATATCCCGGATCGCCGGGGACCAGCAGCAAGCCGGGGACGACCAGGTTGGCGGAGGGTGAGCCGAGGCCGGTGGCCAGGTCGTAGCCGGGCCCGGCCGCGTAGCCGTTGGAGCCGGTGGTAATGTCGTGGAAGTCGCTGCTGGGCAGGGAATACAGCGCCGACTGGGCCCCATTCAGCGAGGGCCGGCCGTACCAGGCCCGCGCCTGGTCGGCCAGGGCAATCAGCCCGGCCCATTGCGGCGTTCCCGCGCTGGTGCCGCCCGCGGCCAGCCAGCCGGAGTAACCGGTATAGGGCGTGATGGTGCTGTAGACGTAGACGCCCGAATAGGGATCGGCATTGTAGGCGACGTCCGGCGTCGTGCGGTAGGTGCTGAACTGAACGCCGGCCTGGTAGCTGGGCCGGGCGAGATACTTGCTGTAGCCACCGCCGCCCCAGCTCCAGGCAGTCTCGCCGGCGTAGGTATAACCGTAGACGGTAAGGGAAGATCCGCCGACGGCCAGGACGTTGGGCGACACCGCGGGCCAGTCCGCTCCGTAGTAGGCGCCGCTGTCGCCGGCCGCGGCGACAAAGGTGATGCCGCCCGGCTGGTCATTGCCGCCCAGGTGCCCGGCCGGCGTGGTGAAATAGCCGTTGTAATACTGCTCGCCGTTGAACTCGGTCGTGGCCCAGCTCATCGACACCACGCTCACGCCCGGCGTGTTGCGCGCCGTGTTCAGCGCCGTCAGCAGGTCGATGCCGCCATTGGTGTTCGCCTCGACCAGCAGGATGTTGGCCCCGGGGGCAATGGCGTGCGCCCACTCCACGTCCAGGGCGATCTCGGTGTCCCACAGGGCGTTGGCAACCGGGTAATTGGCCGACTGACCAAACTCGTTGACCTTGCTGAAGAACTGACTGACGCCGGCAGCGGTCTGTCCCGGCAGACCAAAGGTCCGATCGAAGGTGGCCAGGTCGCTGGCAATGTACGGATCGTCGTAGGCCGCGATGATGGCGATGGTCTGGCCGGCCCCGTTCTCCGGCAGACTGCTGAAACCGTACGCGGCCCGGACCTGGGCCGGGGTGTACACGGCCGGGCCGTAGCTCGCCTGGGGGGACAGAGCCAGGGCCGCGGGAGTCGCGTCCAGGAGCGGTGCCGCCACGATACCGGTCGCCGACAGCAGATTGCGTTGCTCTAACTCCTCCAGGGAAAGGAGGAGGCGCCGTTGACATCCTGTCCCCATTGCGGAGACGGAAGACCTCCGAACACGCGGGGTGAGCCAGGCTGGGAAGGGAAACGATTCATTTTGCGACATGTCCTCTCGCTGTTTGAGTTATTGGCCAGGTCGCTGGGTAGAGTTCTGCAGCACAGATCGGAATGTGCCGGACGTGCTGTCCAATCAAAGGATAGCGAATGTCCGGCTTGTAGCGGTTGTCTCCTTTCTTCCTTCTGTGCTAACAAGATCGATTATATCAGTTGCCGCAGTCGCGACAAGCAGGAAACCCAGGAAGTTTGGCCACCTTGATTGGCAGGACACCCGCGGTCAACGGAGCGACTTTGGACCTGGCTGCCTTCTCGAAAGCAAACCGTCTCGATCGGTTGCTGTCCGTCCCTATAATTCAAGCGGCGACGCGGACCGGCTTTTTTTCGCTGCTGAGACAGGCTCATGACCAGACGGTGGCTGCTGACGTTTCTGGCAATTACTTTGGGATTGGTCGCGGGATGCAGTTCCCGTGGCACTCCGGAGCCGTTCTGGATCGGGCATCTGGCCCCCTTCACCGGACCGGGCCGGGCCAGCGGCGAGCAGGCCCGTCAGGGAATTCAGCTGTTCATCGACCAGGCGGTGGCGCGGAACCTGAAGGTGGAGGGCCGATCCGTGGCCGTGCTGCACGTCAATGGCGACAGCAGCGCCGAGACGGTGCGTGCCCAGACGGCCCGGTTGCTGGCGGTCAACAAGGTGCTGGCCCTGATCGGTTCGCTGGACAGCGGCCTGGCGGAAAAGATGGTCCTGGAAGCGCAGAGCTTCAAGGCCCGGCTGGTGCTGACGGGCGAGGTCGTCGATTCGGCCCGATCGGACTCGGTGATTTGCCTCGGAGTCGATGCGGCCACCCGAGGTCGAGCGCTGGGCCAGCTGCCCCGCGACCAGGGCTGGGACCGGATCGCCGTCGTCAGCGACAGCAAATCGGTCCTGGCCGGCGACCTCCGCAGCGGCTTTCTGCGTGAGGTCCACAAGGATGCCCGGATCACCATCGACGACCGCTGGACCTTCGCGGGACCGGACGCGGTCACCGGCAGCTGGCCCGCCGAAGTGGCGAAGTGGAAGCCGAAAGCCCTGCTGCTGGCCTGCGCGCCCCGGGCCTTTGTTCAGGGGAGCGACGCACTTCGCCAGGCCGGGTTCACGGGGCCGCTGCTCTACGGCGGCGAGGATGCCGGGGCCGAGGCGCTGCAGCGCGACGGCAGCGAGGCACCGGTGTACCTGGCCACGGTTTGCTGTACCGAGGGGCTGACGGCTCAGGGCCTGGAAATGGCGAGCAAGTACCAGGAAAAGTTCAAGGAAAAACCAGGGTTCGCGGCGTTCCAGGCTTACGATGCGATCCGCTACCTGGTCGAGTGTCTGCAGCAGGTGCCGCCGCCGGGCTTGCTCCGGCAGCGCAGCCGGCTGCCGGCCCTGGAAACCTTCGACAGCCTGACCGGAACGGTGACGTTCAAGGATCGCCGGACCAGCCGCAAGACGTTCCTGCTGGAGCTGAAAGGGCAAACGAGCCAACTGATCCGGTCGGTCGAGCCCGCGGCGGATTAGCCTGCGCAGCCTGCCGGGTTTCCCTTGTTGCTCGGTGCCGCGAATCGTTATAAATGGAATCAGGAGTGGCGGAGAGCGTGTGGATCACTCTCGGCTCATCGTTTGTCCTCTGGTTCCGGCGAGCAGCATGGCAATCCTGACACCACCGCCCGCTCCACCGCGTGTCGCTACCGGAGACAACGACGGGCTCAACAGCTTCCGGATGCGGGCGACCCAGGCCATCGCCACGCTGATCACCGTTGTCGTCACGGCCTGGATGTGTACCCTGGGCATCATCCCGGCCATCATCGCCCTGATGATCGCCAAGCATATCCTCGTTGCCATCCTGATGATGAGCCTGGGCGTTGATAAGCCGCGTTCGCTCAAGAGGTGAACTCCAACCCCTCCCCCCAGCCCCCTCCCCGCTTCGGGGAGGGGGCTGGGGGGAGGGGTTGGAGTCCCCTCTCACGCCGCAAACCGTTGTCGCTGGCGCAGGAACGACACGCAGCTCTGCACCACGCGCCGCTGCTGATCCACGGTCAGTTCCGGAAACATCGGGAAGGCGAGGACCTCCCGGCAAGCCTGCTCCGCCACCGGGAAGTCGCCCTTCTCATATCCCAGATAGCGCAGACACTCCTGCAGGTGCAGCGGCACTGGATAGTAAATCTCGCAGCCGACCCCTTCCGACTTCAGGTGCCGGACCAGGTTGTCGCGTTCCCCACGGGCCACGCGCACCACGTACTGGTTGAAGGTGTGCCGGCACTGGGGGGCGATGGTCGGCCGCTGCAGGAAGTGCGACAAATGCTCCTCCAGCAGCACGTCGTAGCGGCGGGCCACGGCCTGCCGGGCCTCGATCCAGCGGTCCAGGTGCGGCATCTTGACCCGCAGCAGGGCGGCCTGCAAGGCGTCGATCCGCGAGTTCCAGCCGACATACTTGTGGTAGTACCTCGGCTCCATGCCGTGGACGCGCAGGCACGCCATCCGGCTGGCCCACTCGGGGTCGGACGTGACCACCATGCCGGCGTCGCCGTAGCCGCCCAGGTTCTTGGTCGGGTAGAAGCTGAAGCAGCCGATGCTGCCCAGGCTGCCGACGCGCTTGCCCTGGTACTCCGCGCCCAGGGCCTGGGCGCCGTCCTCGATGATGGTCAGATCGTGCCGTTCCGCGATCCGCCACAACGGCTCCATGTCGGCACACTGGCCGAACAGGTGGACCACCAGCAATGCTCGTGTCCGCGGCGTGATCTTGCTTTCCACGTCCTGCGGGTCCACGTTGCAGGTGATCGGGTCAATGTCGGTGAACACCGGGCGGGCCCCGGTCCGGCACACGGCCCCGGCCGTGGCAAAGAAGGTGAAGGTGGGCAGGATGACCTCGTCCCCAGGGCCCAGGTTGAGTGCGTGCAAGGCGAGCAGCAGGGCATCGGAGCCCGAACTGCAGCCGACCGCCTGGCTGACGCCGCAATAGCGGGCCACCTCCTCTTCCAGGGCGGCCACCTCGGGGCCGAGGATCACCTGGCCCGAGGCTAACACCCGGGACAGTGCGGCCTCGAACTGCGGCTGCAGTTCTCGGTACTGGACCTGCAGATCACACAGGGGAACGCCTGCTTGCGTTTTCGCCATGGCCGACTCCCTTCCGGCAACATACTCCGCGGGTGAGTACGCAGGCGCCGGCCGGCGTCCTTCGCCGGCCGCGTCCTGACGGTTCAACCCTCGTGTTCTTTGGGTGCGGGACAGTAGGAAAAGACCCCAGCAATGTCAAGCGATTCCGCGGGCCGGGCGGGCCCTTTACCCGGTGTCCCCAGACTTCGCCTTGACCGGCGCGCCCGAATCCACCATGATTTTGCCTGGTTGCGTGGATTCGTTACCCCATTCCTCCAAGGGAGCAGACCAGGATGCTGCCAGAAACCGTGAAGTTTCCCGGCCGGCCGACCGCCAATCTCAAGGACTGGGTCGCCTCCCTCCCGGAGGAAGAACGCCTGGAAGTCTTGCACCGGCTGCTCGGCGAGCCCGCTTGCCGGCAGCTGGGAATCTACGCCATCCCGGAGGACTTCAAGCTCTCGGTCGTCATCCCCGTCTTCAACGAGGAGCGCTGGATTCGCGAGGTGATTCGCCGGGTGCAGCAGGTGCCCATCCCCAAGGAGCTGATCCTTGTCGATGATTGCAGTACCGACAACACGCGTTCCATCCTCCGCGAGCTGGAGAACGAGCATCCCAACCTGCGGCTGTTCTTTCAGCCGTACAACCAGGGGAAGGGAGCAGCATTGCGCGAGGGGTTCAAACATGCTTCCGGCGACGTGATCCTGGTCCAGGACGCCGACCTGGAGTATGATCCGGCCGAGTATCCGCGCTTGCTCCAGCCCATCATCGAGAACCGGGCCGACGTCGTCTTTGGCTCGCGCTTCATCGGCGACAGCCATCGGGTGCTGTATTTCTGGCACTACGTGGCCAACAAGATGCTGACGCTGCTGTCCAACATGTTCACCGGGCTGAACCTGACCGACATGGAAACCTGCTACAAGGTCTTCCGGCGCGAAGTGCTGCAAGGCATCACGCTGAAGTCCAACCGCTTCGGCTTCGAGCCCGAGATCACCGCCAAGATCGCCCGCCGCAAGAAGGATGGACCCAGCTGGCGCGTTTACGAGGTGCCGATCAGCTACGCCGGACGCACTTACGAGGAAGGCAAGAAGATCGGTTTCAAGGATGCGTTCAGCGCGCTGTGGTGTATCCTGCGGTATCGGTTTTTCAATTGAGGACCTGTCTCCAAGCCGCTTGCGGCTTAGCGCAACCAGCCGGGTGCGCTGAAGCCGCAAGCGGCTTGGGGAAGGGACGGGCCTCAATGTTCGCCCTGTTCGGCGAGCCAGCGTTCGGCGTCGAGGGCGGCCATGCAGCCGCTCCCGGCCGCCGTCACCGCTTGCTTGTAGTAGCTGTCCCCCACGTCGCCCGCCGCGAACACCCCCTCCACGCTGGTCCACATCCGCTGCGGCCTGGTCAGCACCAGGAAGCCCTTGTCATCCAGCTCCAGCTGGCCCTTCAAAAAGTCCGTGTTCGGCGTGTGGCCGATGGCCAGGAAGACCCCGCTGACGTCCACCTTTTCGGTGGCATTGCCCCCCACCGTGCTGTGCAAATGGGCGCCGGTCACTCCGTCCTTGTCGTTGCCGAGCACCTCGTGCAGCTGGCGGTTCCACTTCATCTCGATCTTGGGATTGGACAGGGCCCGCTGCTGCATGATCTTGCTGGCCCGCAGTTCGTGCCGGCGATGCACCAGGAAGACCTTGCTGGCGAACTTGGTCAGATACGTTGCTTCTTCCACGGCCGAGTCGCCGCCGCCGATCACTACCAGTGGTTTGCCCTTGAACCGCGGCAACGCCCCGTCACATACGGCACACGCCGAGACACCCCGATTCTTGAAGCGATCTTCCGAGGGCAGCCCCAGATAATTGGCCCGTGCTCCCGTGGCCACGATCACGCTCTTTGCTTCGTAGGTCTTTCCTTCCAGGGAGGTCAGCTGGAACGGCCGAACCTTGAAGTTCACCGAGACGATGTCGTCCGTGATGATCCGCGTGCCGAAGTTTACGGCCTGCTGGCGCATGAATTCCATCAGCTCGGGTCCCAGCGCCGCCCGCTTGCCCGCATGGCCCGATTGCAGATGGGCAATGTTGGCATAACGCTCCGGGTCAAGGCCCGAACGCGCAAAGGCCGCCATGGCCTCGGGAGCGACAAAGGGCCAGCCAGGGAAATTCTCGACTTCGGTCGTCAGGTTCAGCTGACCCAGGGGCAGAGTCCCCTTGATCTGGTTTTCGCCGGTCAGCGCGCCCTCGAAGACCAGCGGCTGCAAGTTGGCCCGGGCCGCGTAAATCGCCGCCGTCCACCCCGCCGGGCCCGAACCAATGATGATCACCTTCTCCACTTGCGAACTCCCTTTATCCCGGGCCCGCCTGTTCGTACCATCATCTCTGTGAGACAATTGTAGAAGGGTCGCCGGGTCGGTCAACGTCCGCTCCCGGCGGCCGCTGCCGGAACCTCCTGACCATGCTGCGTCTGACCGACCTGCGCGAGATCCTTCGCTACGTGCCGCGCTTTCGCGACCGGGTGTTCGTGATCGCGCTGGATGGTGCGATCGTCGAGCATGACAACTGCCGGAACATCCTCCTGGACATCGCCCTGCTCCGCAGCCTGCGCATCCAGGTCGTGCTGGTCCACGGGGCCGCCCACCAGATCCGGAAGCTGGCCGATCAGCTCGGCCAGGTCCCCTCGGACCTCGAAGGGACCGGCATCACCGATCCGGCCACGCTGCAGCTGGCGATCATGGCCGCGTGCCGGGTGTCGCACGAACTTCTGGAAGGGCTCTCCGCCGCGGACCTGCGCGGCGCGGTCAGCAATGCCCTGGTCGCCCACCCGGCCGGCATCCTCCACGGCGTCGATTATCAATGTTCCGGCCGGGTCGAGCGCATTGACACGTCGCTGCTCCAGGCCCTGCTGGAACGTGACGTCATTCCCGTGGTCCCACCCATCGGCTCCGACGGCGAGGGCCATTCCTACCGTCTCAATTCCGACCAGGTGGCCGTCGAGGTGGCCCGGACCCTGCACGCGGTCAAGCTGATCTTCCTGACCACCTTCGAGGGCATCCCGCAGGACCAGGCCAGTGCGGAGCCCCGGATTCACAAGCAACTCACCGTGGACGAGGCCGAGCTGATCCTGAAGCGCAGCCGGGAGGCGGGCAATCGGCCGGACTCGCTGCCGCTGCCGGTCTTCTCGAAGCTGGAGCATTCGGTGCGTGCGGCCCGGGGCGGCGTGCCGCGGATCCACGTCATCGACGGCAGCGTCGAGGAGGGCCTGCTGGCCGAGGTCTTCTCCAACGAGGGCATCGGTACGCTGATCCACGCCAACGAGTACCAGGCGATCCGCAAGGCCCACCGCAAGGACGCCCGCGCCATCTTCCGCCTGATCCAGGAGAGCATCGCCAACGACGAGCTGGTGCGCCGTACCCGGGCCGAGATCGAACGGCAGATCGACGATTTCTTCGTCTTCGAGGTCGATCGCAACCCGGTCGCCTGCGCCGCGTTGCACGTCTATCCGGAGACCGGGCAAGCCGAGCTGGCCTGCGTCTGCGTCGATGGGCGCTACGAGAACCAGGGCATCGGCACCAAGCTGATGCAGTACGCCGAGGTCGTGGCCCGGAACAAGGGGCTCGGCCAGCTGTTCTGCCTGTCCACGCAGGCGTTCAATTACTTCCAGCAGAAGGGCGGGTTCAGCCTGGCCACTCCGGAGGCGTTGCCGGCTGCACGGCGGGAACGCTATGAACGCAGTGGGCGGCATTCACAGGTGCTGGTCAAGAAGCTGGGGTGAGGGGACGCGGCCATTCCTCCGGGGACCTGCTTCGACCCCTGCCGGCTTGCCCGGCAGGTGAAGGAGGTCAACGGCTAGAGGGAGGCTACAGAAAAAACACTTTCTTGCTCCGCGTTTCTAGCCAGTGACCTCCTTCACCTGCCGGGCAAGCCGGCAGGGGTCGAAGCAATGAGCGAGATTCTCCCTCTTCGCCATCCTGTTTCTTCTGGAAGCTCCGGGCTGGCCTCCGGACCTCCGGAAATTCCGTCCGGGCTCCTGTTGCAGGAAATGCGGGTTATTCTTATAATGTTCGGTTTACCGCTTTGGCGAACGGGAAGGCCAGTCCGCGCGCCGAGGCGGCTTTGATGGGGAGTGAAGGCCCATGTTCGAGGGCATTCAGCGAGGTCTGGGCGAAATCTTCAAGAAGCTGCGCGGCCGGGGCCGGATCACCGAGGCCAACGTCCGCGAAAGCCTCCATGAAGTCCGCCGCGCCCTGCTCGACGCCGACGTCAACTTCACCGTCGTCAACGACTTCATCCAGCGCGTCACCGAGAAGTCGCTGGGCCAGGCCGTGCTGCGCTCCATCGACCCCGGCGAGCAGATCGTCAAGATCGTCTACGACGAGCTGGTCGCCCTGATGGGGCCAGTTAACACCGAGATCCGCTTCGCCAAGGATCGGCCGACCGTGATCATGCTCTGCGGTCTGCAAGGTCAGGGCAAGACCACCACGGCCGGCAAGCTGGCCCTGACCCTCCGCGAGCAGGGGCGCAAGCCCGTGCTGGTCGCGGCCGACTTGCAGCGGCCCGCCGCCGTCGAGCAGCTCAAGGTCCTCGGCGAGCAGATCAACGTGGCTGTCTACAGCGAAACCGGCTCCACGCCAGTCGCCGTCTGCCGCAATGCGGTCACGTTTGCCAAAAACAATCTTCTCGATACCATCATCCTAGACACTGCCGGCCGGCTCCACATCGCCGAAATGCCGATGGAGGAGCTGCGGCAGATCGACAAGATGGTTCGGCCCGACGAGGTTTACCTGGTCTGCGACGCCATGACCGGCCAGGACGCCGTCAACAGCGCCAAGGCGTTCAACGACGCCCTGGACATCAACGGCGTCATCCTGACCAAGATGGATGGTGACGCCCGGGGCGGCGCCGCCATCTCGATCAAGTCGGTCACCAAGGTGCCGATCAAGTTCATCGGCGTCGGCGAGAAGCTGGATCGGCTGGAGCCGTTCCGCCCCGAGGGCATGGCCCAGCGGATCATCGGCCAGGGCGACCTGATGTCGGTGATCGATGAAGGTGCAGCAGGTTCACGCCCAGATCAGCGAGGAGGAGCGCGAGGCCCAGGCCAAGAAGCTGGCCGAGGGCGACTTCACGCTGGAGGACTTCCGCAAGCAGTTCGACCAGCTGAAGAAGATGGGGCCGATCAAGGACATCATGTCGGCGATGCCCGGCATGGGCGACATGATCCCCGAAGACGAGGATCCCGAGTCCGGGCTGAAGCGCATCCAGGGCATGCTCGACTCGATGACCAGGAAGGAGCGGACCAACCCCGACCTGATCGATCTGTCGCGGCGGCGGCGGATCGCGGCCGGCAGCGGCACCGAGCCGCACGAGGTCAAGCAGTTCCTGACCCAGTTTGAAGGGATTCGCGGCCTGATGCGCCAGATGGCCCGGATGAGCATCTGGGAGCGGGTCAAGATGGTGACCGGCCTGGGCAAGCAAGGGGCGTTCATGCCCGGCTCCAACCTCCTCGGCAAGCAGGCCAAGGGGGACACCGGACACCGCAAGAGCCCCAAGGAACGGGCCAGGGACCGCAAGAACAAACGCAGGAAAGATGACAAGAAGAAGTGACATTGTGTCTTCTGGAAAGGGATGAGACTGTGGCTGTTCGGATTCGCATGAAGCAGATGGGACGCAAGCACCGTCCCTACTATCGTATCGTGGCCATCGATGGGCGGCAGCCGCGCGACGGCCGGCCCCTGGAGGAGCTGGGCACCTATGACCCGATGGTCAAGAACACCGACGAGCGCGTCACGCTCCAGCCCAGCCGGATCAAGTACTGGTTGAGTGTCGGGGCCAGGCCGTCGGAAAACGTCGCCATCTTCATCAAGAAGTACATGGCGAAGTTCGAGAAGGCTGAGTCCGAGGCAGCCGCCGCGGCCGCGGCCGCGCCGGCGGCCCCTGCACAGTGATGGCACCGTGGTCGCCGAGGGCTGCTTCCGCTTTGACGTGCTGACGCTGTTTCCGGAGCTTTTCCAGGGCTACCTGACGCAGAGCCTGCTGAAACTGGCACTGAACAAGGGACTGGTGCAGATCCATCTCTGGAACCTGCGCGACTGGGCCACCGGCAAGCATCGCAGCGTGGATGACCGCCCCTTCGGCGGCGGGCCGGGCATGGTGATCATGCCCGAGCCGGTTTACGCCGCCGTCGAGGCCGTTCGCGCCATGGACCCCGACCCCGGCCTGCTGGTCCTGCTGACGCCGGGGGGGCAGCGCCTCCGCCAGCCGCTCGTGCAAGAGCTGGCCCGACAGCGGCGCTTGCTGCTTTTGTGTGGCCGTTATGAGGGCTTTGACGAACGCATCCGCGAGGGCTTGCAACCCTTCGAGCTGTCGATCGGGGATTTCGTCTGCAACGGCGGCGAGGTTCCGGCCATGGTCGTGATCGACACGGTGGTGCGCTACGTGCCGGGCGTCCTGGGCGATCCGGAGAGCCTGGCGGAGGAATCACACAACGTTGCGGGCCGGCTGGAATATCCGCAGTACACCCGGCCAAGGGTCTTTCGCGGGATGGCTGTGCCCGACATCCTGCTGAGCGGCAATCACAAAGCGATTGCCCGCTGGCGTCAGGAACAATCGCTGGCCCGCAGCCCCAAGCCCGAGCAATCATTGACAAGTGACGTGAAGAAGGAAGGTGACAGTCATGAAGAACAAGTTGATGGCCCTGGTTGAGGATGCCGCTCGCAAAAAGGACATCCCCAGCTTCCAGATTGGCGACACGGTGGACGTGCATCAGCGTATCCTGGAAGGGCAAAAAGAACGCGTCCAGATCTTCAACGGCGTGGTGATCTCCCGCCGGGGCGAGGGGATGCGCGAGATGTTCACGGTCCGGCGCATTGTCCAGAGCGAAGGCGTGGAGCGGACGTTTCCGATCAATTCGCCCAAGATCGCCAAGATCGAGGTCAAGCGCACCGGCACCGTTCGCCGGGCCAAGCTGTATTACCTGCGCGATCGCGTCGGCAAGGCAACCCGCCTGCGGGAACGCAAGGTGAAGGTGAGCGCGGAAGCGAATGGGGCCGCGGCGGCGGGCAAGCAGCAGAAGGCAGTGGAGCCGGCGGCCAAGGCGTGACGTGTGGATTGATTTATCGTTTCGCGCTGGGCCGGTTGAGCGCGAAACGATAAATCAACACAAAGACTCACCATCGTGGTATCGGGAAGAAACCGAGGCGTGCCCATGCTCCCAGCCTGGTTGCGGCGTCTGTTCGGCAGCCGGTCGGAGAATGCCGCGGCCCGGTATCTGCGGCAGCAGGGTTTCCGCATCCTGACTCGCAACTACACCTGCTCGCTGGGCGAACTGGACCTGGTTGCCCTGGACGAAGGCTGTATCGTGTTTGTGGAGGTCCGCTCCACCGCCAGCACGGACGTGGAGCAGACGGCCCTGTCGGTGGATCGGGCCAAGCAGAAACGGCTGACCGAGCTGGCCCTGCACTACCTGAGCCGGTACAAGCTGCTGAACCAGCCGGCCCGTTTCGATGTCCTGGTGATCAGCTGGCCGAAAAAGCAAAAAGATCCTCAGATCATCCATTATCGCCAGGCCTTTGAAGCAGTCGGACGCGGCCAGATCTATTCGTGAGAGGAACTCGATTGCCGCAACGCGGGCCGAGGGAAGGGAAGCAAGCAGTGAAAATCGTTCCCGAACAGCTGGCACTGATCGAGCGCGGCGTCGAGCAGATCGAGCCGCGTGACGAACTGGTCCGCAAACTCACTTACAGCGTCCAGGCCGGTAAGCCGCTGCGCGTCAAGTACGGCATCGATCCGACCGGCATCGACGTTCATCTGGGCCACACCGTTCCGCTGCGCAAGCTGAGGCTGTTCCAGGAGCTGGGCCATCAGGCCGTGCTGATCATCGGCAATTACACCGCCCTGGTCGGCGATCCCACCGATCGGTGCGAAACCCGTCCGAAACTGACCCCGGAACAGGTCGAGACGGAATGCCCAGGGCTTCCTGGCCCAGATCAGCAAGATCATCGACATCGAGTAAGACCGAGGTGCATTGCAACGGCGACTGGTTCAGCAAGTTCTCCTTCCTGGACGTGATGAGCCTGACCAGCAAGATGACGGTACAGCGGATGCTGGAGCGCGACGACTTCACCAAGCGCTTCCGGGCCGAGCCCTCGGAGCCGATTTTCCTCCACGAGTGCCTCTACCCGCTGATGCAGGGCCACGACAGCGTCGAGATCAAGGCCGACGTCGAGCTGGGCGGCAGTGAGCAGCTGTTCAACCTGATGGTCGGCCGGCGCTTGCAGCAGGACGCGGGACAGGAGCCGCAAATCTGCCTCACCTTGCCCATTTTGATCGGCACCGATGGCGAGCGCCGCATGGGCAAGAGCCTGGGGAATTACATCGGCGTCGGTGAGCCGCCGCGTGAGCAGTTCGGCAAGACCATGAAGATCCCCGACGCGCTCATGGAGTGCTGGTTCACCTTGCTTACGGATCGGCCCCTGGACGAGATCCAGCGCCTGGTCAATCCGGAGCTGACCCCCCCGCGGCAGGCCAAGGAACGGCTCGGCATGGACATTGTCGCGTTTTACCACGGGGAGGCGGCTGCTCTCGCGGCGGCCGAAGATTTTCGCCGCCAGTTCAGCAACAAAGAGGATCCGGTCGATATTCCTCAAGGAAAGGTCCCGGCCGGCGAATTAACTAATGGGCAGATGTCTATTGTCCGCTTACTGGTGGCCCTGGAGATCTCCAAGAGTAACAACGAAGCCCGCCGGCTGATCCAGCAAGGGGCCGTCAACATTGGTCCGTGCCGCCAAAAAGTGACGGACGTCAACCTGAGCGTGCCTTTGACCGATGGGCTGGTGGTCCGAGCGGGCCGCAAGATTGTTCGTGTCCAGTTGACCTGATGAGAGGATGCGATGTTTGCGCACGTCCTGACATGGTCGTCACCCCCCGCGCAGGTCGCGCTGTCTGCGGAGGAAGTTCACGTCTGGCGGGCCGCGCTGGACCGTTCGCCCTGTTTCCTCGAAGCGCAGTTGCAGGTCCTCTCTCCGGACGAACGGGAACGGGCCGACCGCTACTCCTGCACCACCGCCCGCTCGCGCTTTGTGGTGGGCCGGGGGCTGCTGCGGCGAATCCTGGCACGCTACCTGGACGTGAAGCCGTGCGCGATCCGTTTCCGCGTCTGTCCGCAGGGCAAGCCGATCCTGGATGAGCCGAACCCGGCGCTGCACTTCAACCTCTCGCATTCTCACGACCTGGTGCTGATTGCCATCACCCACCGCGGCGAGGTGGGCATTGACGTGGAGCGGGTCCGGTCCTTCGCCAACGACCTCAGCCTGGCCGAACGGTATTTCTCGCCGCGCGAATGCCGGCTGCTCCGCATGCTGTCGCCGGAGAACCGCACCGAGGCGTTCTTCCATGCCTGGACGCGGAAAGAAGCCTGCCTCAAGGCCCTGGGGGTCGGTCTCTCCTACGGGCTCGACCGTGTGGAAGTGACCATCCATCCCGAGGATCCGGCGCAGGTCCTGCGGCTGGACGGCGAGGAGCAGCAGGCCGCCCCCTGGTCGCTGCAGGCGCTTCTGCCGGCCCCGGGATACGTTGGAGCGCTGGCGCTGAAGGCCCCGAAGGGCTTCCGCCTCGTCGGCTGGCACTGGTCGGAAGAGGAAAGACAAACTGGACAAACGCCGGAGTTGAACTCGGAAGGTTGGCCAGGTGACGACCCCTGCCGGCTTGCCCGGCAGGTGAAGGAGGTCTGGGGCTAGAAAGCCAGGCATAGAAAAGGTTTACGTCCTCCTCCTTCTAGCTATCGACCTCCTTCACCTGCCGGGCAAGCCGGCAGGGGTCGAAACACCTCGAATTCACACAATGCCCCAAGAGATTGCCACCATGAACAGCAGCAAGTTTCACTCCCAGATCCTCGAACTGATCCGCCGCACCTCGGCCTACCTGCCCCATGACGTGACCCAGGTCCTGCAAATGCACAAGGCCCTGGAGCAAACCGGCTCCAAGGCCGACCTGGCTCTCGACCTGGTCATGCAAAACATCGACCTGGCCAAGCGTCTCAGTGCCCCCATCTGCCAGGACACCGGCACCATCACCTTCTGGATCAAGACGCCCAGCGGCTTCGATCAGCTTGAGCTGGAGGAGCTGTGCAAGGAAGCCGTCGTCGAGGCCACGGCCAGGGGCATCCTCCGCCAGAACTCGGTCGATAGCGTCAGCGGCAAGAACACCGGCAACAACCTCGGCCCCGGCAGCCCGGTCTTCCACTGGCACCAGCACCGCGATAGCACGGTGGAGATCAAGCTGGTCCTCAAGGGCGGCGGCTGCGAGAACATGAGCGCCCAGTATTCGCTGCCGGTCACGCTGTCCGGCAAGCGCTGCGACCGTGACCTGGAAGGGGTGCGGTCCTGCATCCTCGACGCCGTCTGGCAGGCCCAGGGCAAGGGCTGCGGTCCTGGTTTCCTGGGCGTGTGCATCGGCGGCGACCGGGCCAGCGGCTACGAGGCCGCCAAGGAACAGCTGCTCCGCGACGTGGACGACAGCAACCCCGACCCGCAGCTGGCCGCCCTGGAGGCCCGCATCCTGGATGAGGCCAACCGGCTAGACATTGGCCCGATGGGCTTCGGCGGCAAGCTGACCGTCGGCAGTTGCAAGGTCGGCGCCCGCAACCGGCTGCCGGCCTCGTTCTTTGTCTCGGTGGCCTACATGTGCTGGGCCTACCGCCGCCGCGGAGTTGTCCTGGACGGCGAGGGCGAGGTGGTCGAGTGGCTCTACCAGGCCCCTGGCGAGTTTGATCACGACGCGGAGCTGCACCAGCAGCCGGTGCCCCTGATCGAGCTGGGCAGCCGGGGCGCGAAAGCGGTCCACCTGCAGACCCCACTGAGCGAGGCCCAGGCACGCGGCCTCAAGGCGGGCGACATCGTGCTGCTCTCGGGCACCGTCTACACCGGCCGGGACGAGGTCCACAAGTACCTGTTCAAGGGCCATGACCTGCCCGCCCTGCATGGGGCCATCATCTATCACTGCGGTCCAGTGGTGCTGGAGGAGAACGGCACCTACCGCGTGATGGCTGCCGGGCCGACCACCTCCATCCGCGAGGAGCCGTACCAGGCCGAGATCATTCGCCGCTTCGGCGTCCGCGCCGTCATCGGCAAGGGCGGCATGGGTCAGCGCACCCTGGAGGCGTGCCGGGAACACGGCTGCGTCTATCTGCACGCCATCGGCGGGGCCGCCCAGATCTACGCCCGCTGTGTCGAGAAGGTGGGCAACGTCTACCTCAAGCAGTTCGGCAGCCCGGAAGCGGTCTGGGAGCTGTTCGTCAAGGACTTCCCCGCCGTGGTCACCATGGACTCGCACGGCCGATCGCTCCACCAGGAGGTGGCCGATACCTCGAAAGCACAGCTGGCGACGGTGGTTTGAAGTTTTCTCACAATTTTTTCATTCCCTGGCGCATCGTCAGTTCACGTGAGTGGTGTCGGCTGCAAAACACCGTCTCTGGTTGGTCTGTCCGTGGGGGGTAAAGGACCTGGTTCCTGCAGACCAACAGCAGAGCAAGCCGTTTTTCAACGCCGACACCGTTCTCACAACCATGGTGTTGACTGAACCGGCTTTGACAGCGGGGCTGGCAGCGTCCTCGATGTCGGGCCGGTTCGGTTTTTCCTCTCGGAGCCGCGCACGCAGCGCAGCGGAGTAAGCGGTTTACAGGAAAACCGCTTACTCCGCTGCGCTGCGTGCGCGGCTCCGCCCATTTCTGCAAAAACACAAATCGTGTTGATATAACATAAACTCTTGCCTAGAATGTGTCATGTTGACAGCAAGACGCCATCGGAGGAGCGAGCTAGCAAGCGGCACTCCTTCGCGGGGTACGGCCATGATCGGCTTTTTCCATTTTCTGCGGTGTTTTGGCCGGGCGGCCGTCAAGAACGCGGCCCGGGCCCTGGCCAGCATGGTGCCGCTGGGGGAGGTGGTCTTCGAGATCACCCGGGACGCGGAAGAGGAATATCGCAAGGACAAGATCACTGCGGCCTTGCGGGAAAAGCCAACCCCTCCCCCCAACCCCCTCCCCGAAACGGAGAGGGGGAGTCAAAAGGTTTCGGCTGTGTGTGCGCTGGCGCAATGCAATCCATCGGTTGTCTTGCTCCCCTCCCCGCTTCGGGGAGGGGTTGGGGGAGGGGTTCCGCGAGAGACTGTCAACGGCACCTGCCAGGATTACACCGTACACAGTTTGCTTGCCGTGGGCGACGTGGCCGACGTGCATCTCGCCAGCACAACAGGAGACGCGGGCCCAGCGGAGTCGCGCTACTTCTTGAAGATTGCCCGTGCTCCGGAAGGGAACCTGCTGCTGGACAACGAACGCCGGACCTTGAAGCACCTGGGGCCAGCGGCAGGCAAAACCGTCTTCCGCTGGTATCTGCCCCGGCTGGTGGAGTCCTTCCAGACTCCGGGCCCGGTTCCGAAGCGCGTGAACGTGTACCCAGCGGACCCCGGGTTTTACACGCTGGAACAGGTCCACGAGCAGCACCCGGCCCTGGACGGGCGACACCTGGCCTGGATCTTCAAGCGTTTGCTGTCGGTCCTGGGTTTCAGCCACGGGCAGGGAATCGTGCATGGGGCGGTGCTGCCCTGTCACGTCCTGATCCACGCGGCCGACCACGGGCTGCGGCTCGTGGGTTGGGGCCAGAGCGTCGAGTCCGGGCGACGGATCACCGTCCTGGCGCCGCGCTACCGCGACTGGTATCCCCTCGAAGTCCTGAACAAGCAACCCGCGACGCCGGAGACCGACCTGTTCCTGGCGGCGCGGTGCCTGATCTACCTGGCAGGCGGAGATCCGGTGCGTGACCGGATGCCAGACTCCGTACCGGCGCCGATGCAGCGCTTCCTCGCCACCTGTTTGCTGGAGGGGCCGCGAATGCGGCCCGGGGACGCCTGGAAGCTCATGGACGAGTTTGACGAACTGCTGCGTCAGCTGTACGGACCTCCAAAGTTTCAGCCGCTCACCATGACCTGAAGGAGATCGCATGGGTAGCACACGATGGTCGGACGATGACTACAGAGACCGGGCCCGGGTCCGGGCCGCGACGGGCCGCGACGTGTTCGAGCACGACGATGCCATCCGGCACGGCAAGGCCGCTCGCCAGGTCCACCAGAAGATGAACCCGTTTGGCGTCGCCATCCGGGAATCCCGGGACAGCGACGCCCACCCCGAAAGCCTGGCCGTCGGCGTCTTGCTCGACGTGACCGGCAGCATGCAGAAGGTGCCCCGCATCGTGCAGGCGCACCTGCCCGCGCTGATGGGACTGCTCATCCGCAAGGGCTACGTCGAGCATCCGCAAATCCTGTTCGGCGCCGTCGGAGACGCCACCTGCGACGATGCTCCGCTCCAGGTGGGGCAGTTTGAATCAGGCATCGAGATTGAGGAGGACCTCGGCAAGCTCTTCCTGGAGGGCGGCGGCGGGGGCCAGGTGACCGAGTCCTACGAGCTGGCCACGTACTTCATGGCCCGGCACTCGTCCATCGACTGCCTCGAAAAGCGCGGCAAGCGGGGCTACCTCTTCCTCATTGGAGACGAGGCCCCCTATCCGCACGTCAAGAAGGAGGAGGTCAAGAGGTATCTGGGCGACACGCTCCAGGCCAGCATCCCGGTCGATGAAGTGATCGCGGAGCTGGAGCAAATGTTTTCGGTGTACTTCGTCATCCCGAAAATGACGGGCCACTGGGGCAATGAGGCGGTCCACCGCCGCTGGGTCAAACTGCTGGGCCAGAACGTGCTGCGCCTGGAAGAGCCTGCGGCCATCTGTGAGCTGATCGCGTCCACGATTGGTTTTGCCGAGGGCAAGGTGGACCTGGACAACCTGGTCGATGACCTGCGCGAGTCCGGTGCGTCCGCCTCGGTGGCCCGCACCGTGGGAAGGGCTCTGGAGACGGGCTTGAGCCGCTAGACCGTTCCCGTGGGTGCGCTGCGCGACCCACGGCTGAGATATGCAACCCCTTCGGGGTAGAAAACCGGGCTGCCGTTGTCTTCCTACCCCGAAGGGGTTGCATAACCCAGCCGTGGGTCGCGCAGCGCACCCACGGGAACAACGCGCATCCAAAGGTACAGCGGGTGCAATCATGAAACGTGCCATCCTCACCGTTGGCTTGGGTTTCGGCGACGAAGGCAAAGGTGCCACGGTCGATCTCCTGACCCGGAAATACGAGGCCGACCTCGTCGTCCGCTACTGCGGCGGCAGTCAGGCCGGACACAACGTGGAACTGCCCGATAGCCGTCGGCACACCTTCTCCCAGTTCGGAGCGGGGACTCTTGCTCGGAGTCAGGACCGCCCTGGCACTTACCTTGGTCCCGGTGTTGTCATCGATCCCCCCGCGATGCTCCGGGAGGCCCAGCACCTTTCCGAACTGGGAGTTCCCAATCCCATGAGTCTTCTCACGGTCCATCCGCGCTGTCTGGTCACAACTCCCTGGCACAAAGCTCTCAACCAGCTGCGGGAGCTAGCGCGTGGCCTGTCCAGGCACGGCTCGTGTGGCCAGGGAGTCGGCGAGACGCGGAGTTACTGGCTCAGACACGGTGAGGATGCCCTGTTCGCCGCGGACCTCCAGAATCCGCACGTCTTTCGCGCCAAGCTGGAGCTGCTGCGTCAGAGGGCCCTTCTGGACGCTCAGGAGTTGCTTCCCGGCATCAGCAGCGAGTCGCTGCGCGACCTGGACCTGTGGCAGCTGAACGCCGAGGGAGTGGCTCGCTATCTGAGCGAGCCGGCCCGGCAAGGACTCACGATTGCCGCCGAGATGCCGCCGTTCCACACCGCGATTTTCGAGGGCGCACAGGGCGTCCTGCTCGACGAGTATCGCGGTTTCCATCCGCACACGACCTGGAGCACGGTGACGCTCCACCACGCCTGGGAGCTGGTCCATCAAATGGAGGTCGAGGCGGTCGCCGTCCTCGGCATCACCCGAACTTACACCACGCGACACGGTGAGGGGCCGTTGCCGACCTGGAGCCCCGAACTGACCGCCCGGCTGCAAGATCCCGGCAACCCCTGGAACCGCTGGCAGGGAAGCATCCGCTGCGGTTTCCTGGACCTGCCTCTGCTCCGGTACGCCGCCGCGGTGACGGGGCCGCTGGACGGCATCGTGGTCAACCACCTCGACCAGGTGGCGGAGGACGGCTTCTGGATCTGTGAGGCATACCGGAATGCGACTCTGACCGCGTCCGAGGCGCCCAACCTGGCCTGGCAGGCTCAGCTGACCGAACAATTACGCCAGGCGGAACCGGTATTGTCCCCAGCCACCGCCGAGAGCATTGTGGATCGATTGAGCGAGATCGCCCCGGTGGTCGGCCGTGGGTTTGGGCCAGGCCACGAGCCGCGGAGCTTGCACGGCTTGCGATTCCGGAAACGGCAGTCCCTGGACTGACCCGTCCGGCTCAGGCTTTGCCGACCAGAAGCTGCTGCAGCACGTCCGGGTCGGCCGGCTTGGTGAGGTGGAAGTCGAAGCCGCTCTCCAGGGCCCGCTGGCGATTGTCCTCGCCGCCGTAGCCGGTCACGGCGATCAGCAGGGCCTCGGCAGTGGCCGGGTGCCGGCGCAGCGCACGGGCCACGGCAAAGCCGTCCAGGCCCGGCAGACCAATGTCCGAGATGACCGCGTCGGCACCCCACTCCGTCGCCATCTTGACCCCCTCCGTTCCGGTGTAAGCGACGCGGACTTCGTGCCCCACCAGACTCAGCAGCAGTCGCAGGCTCTCGGCCGAGTCGCGATGATCTTCCACGACCAGAACGCGCAACCGAGACAGGGGCTGGGAGGCAACGGCGGCCGGTTCGGACCGGACCGTGGGGCTTTTCTCCCCAGAAAGCATGGCCGACAATGGGGCAATTCTCCCCACGCTGAGAACGTCCCGCACCTGGAGAGACCAGGGACGAAGAGACGTCCGAAAACAGTCATTTCCTTGCGATGAGAACTCACGTTCCCTTCCTGGGGCCATGATGGGACGATCGGTGCTCATTCTTTCCTTCCGGTCTGTCGGCTGCACAGGGCAAACAGAACTATTAAGCAAGTGGTATGCCATCCGAAATACCTTTTTTTTCTCTTGACTTTCCTGTCCTTTTCCTCGTATAGTTCCAATGTCCCGCTGGCAGGTCGTCGGTGATTGGGCGACACCGATGGTCTACAGCGGGACACTTTTTTTTCCACCCACCCAAACGATCTCAAAAACGATTTCACCTGGTGGGGGTCAACTCCCTATCAACCGCAGCCAGCACCTCCTTCGCCGAAAGCCGGCTAATGACCTGGCGTGAGCGGAACAACGACCGGACCATTCCCTGTCTGTCGATGAAGAACGTGGTGGGCACGGCCGCGTCTTCTCCCCCTGGACCAACCCCTGGATGCAGCACCTCGACGGCGGCAATGAGATGGCGTTGCGGGTCGGCGACCACGACCAGGTCTGGAAACTGCTTCTGGGTCTTGCGGGCTTCCTCCTCTCCTTCCAGGGAAACCACGACAACCTGGACGTGCCGATTGGCAAACTCCTGCTGCTGTCGTTCAAGCTCACCGAGCTCGATCATGCAGATCGGTCACCACCGGCCCCGGAAAAACACCAGCACGGTATTCTGGCCACCCTTCAAATGCTCCTGGGTGAAGGGCGACCCATCGGCCAGCGTGGCGGAGAACGCGGGGAACGGTTGCCCGGCTTGCGCGGGCCCGGCGTAGTCCGGCGCACTCACCAGGCCCAGGAACAGCACCCATTCGCCGACGGCGACAAGGCCGAACAGGACCAGCGCCGCCCAGCGCCAGAGCGTGCGGTTTCGCACCAGGGCCAGCACCAGCAGCCCCGGGCCCACCGCTGCCAGAACCAGGACGTACCAGGGCATGCTCAGGATTTTCGCCTGAAGCTGGATGGCGTAGAGCAGCGGCCCCGCCAGCGTGACCAGGATGCCCAGGACCAGGTAAAGCCGGCCGGGATGCCGGCGTTTGTCCGCGGGAGCTGGAATGGAATCATTCATGAGTCCTGATTACTCCTCCTCGAACGGCGAGACTCCTTCCGGGGTCAGGTTGAACAACGCAAAGCTGATCGGCCGGCGGGCGTGGGCCTGGATCGTTCATGCACACTTCTTCCTTCAAAGAACTCTGACTGCGATGTTCCCCGATGGGAGCAGTTCTGTCAAGTGTCCGAGTGATGCCCAACCTCAACGGACCTGGTAAGCTGGCAGAAGAAGAACCGCTGAATCGCCGTTGAAGGAGCGAGCCGAAATGCCGAAGGTCGATGCCGTGGCCGAACTGGCCGGGAAGCTGGTGCGAACCCTGCAAGAAATGCGTGCCGAGCCCTCGGGCTACCCGCCCACCCTGGGCACGCTGTCGGCCCGGGCCGATCCGGCCGCCACGGCGGAGCAGGTCAAGAAAGCCCTCGCCAAGAAGCCGTTCGCCAGCCAGCTGCTGCCCTCCAGCAAGAAGCTCCTCGAAGGGCCAATCGCACTGGCCGAAGACCTGGACCTGCTGGCCCGCAGTCCCGCTCTGCTGGAGTTTGCCCTTGGGCAGCTCTGCACAGCGGAGAAGCCGCTGGCTCTGCTGCCCAAAGTCGTCGCCGTCGTCGAGAAGGCGATTGCGTCCGGCATTCCAGGCCGCCCTGGAACAGCAGGTCCGCGACAACCGCTTGCCCGACGTTGCGGGAGTCTCAGACCGTCAAGGGAAAGCCGAACCTGTTCCTGAAGCGGTATCCACCGCCGCTGTCGCCCCCAGCGGAGCTGGCGGGCCGGCTGGTCGAGGCCCTCCGTCAACGCAAGGTCCCGGGGGACCGGCTATCCGGCCACCCTGGATGAGCTGAAGCAAGAAGTGGAGCCGGAAGTCAAACCGTCCTTGCTCAAACAGGCCCTGAGCCAGGATCTATTCGCTCAAACAGGTCGTGCGATCCGTGCCGACGCGCACCGACGCCCCTGTCGGCCTGGTCGAGGATCGCGACAGCCTGGCCGGCTCGGCTGACCCTGCTCGAGTACCTCCTGGCCGGCACGACCACGGCACGCAAACCGCTCGCCACGATCAACCAGCTGAAGCTCCATCTCTTCCGCGAGCTGCAGCAGCCGTTCGAGGACGTTCTGTCACGCCAGATCGCCGAGAACCGGCTGCCAGCCGGCGTCGGCGTGCTGCGGCGCGGCGACACGGCCGAGCTTTACCTGGTCAGCCAGACGCCGGCCGCCTGGGTCTTGGGACAGAAAATGCTGTTTGCCGTCCAGACGCGACCGCAGACCGGCGCGGACAGCGAGCCGCCTACGCTGGAACAGCTCACCGAAGGAGCATCTCCCGAGCTGGTGCGCAAGGCCCTGGCCGACAAGGAAGTCAAGAAGGAAGTGCTGATCGCCATTCCCGGTCAATTGGCCAGCCCGATCCTCCGCACTGCGGACCGCGACCGGTGGGCCGCAAGCCCGGCGCCCCTGCTCCGGCTGCTCCACCTGGGCCGGTCGCCGGAGAGTCAGGCCTTTCCCCTGACCGACCTGAGCAAGCAACTCGACCGCTCCCTGCGCTACGTGTTCGAGACGACCCTGGAAAAACAACTGGAAGCGAACGGCCTGCCCGCGGGGGTCGGCTGCCTGAAGATCCGCAAGACCCCGTATCTGTTCCTGCTGGAGGAGTTGCCGAACCAGCTGCGGGAGACAGAACCGGCGCCGAGCCCGGCACCTCCGCTACCAGCACCGGCGATCGTTGCGGAGGACTTTGACCGCCGCTTCACCGAGGCGTTCGATCGGCTAAATCAGCAGCGTGGCGGGGTGAACCAGGTGAGCCTTGTGGACCTGCGCCGGGAGCTGGGAGTCGAGCGCACGCGCGTTTGACCATGAATTGCAACGGCTGCGGCGTGCGGGGCGCTACACCCTGCAAGCGGCCGAGGGGCGGCATGGACTGAGCGAGGCGGAACGCCAGGCCGGGTTGATCGAGGATGGGACGCTGCTGCTGTTCGTGGCCCGGCGGCAGGAGTGACGCAAGATGCGTTCCCCAAGCCGCTTGCGGCTTGGCGTGGTGCGCTAAGCCGCAAGCGGCTTGGGAATACACTTATTCTCCCCCTTCTCCCGCCTCGCCCGCTCCCAGCGCTGGAGCAACGGGTGCTCGACGCCGAACTAATCGCAGATCCGGACGACGACGAAATCGATGGCGTCCTGCAAGCTGCGTGGCCACGAGCGCGTTGGAGCCGCACTCACGGCCGCCTTCCCGCCTGGCGGGACAGACGTTGCTGGACAGCGGTTGCCTCCCGCGTCAGGAAAAGCTCCTTGTCGCCGTCGGCCAGCCTCCGCAACAGCTGCCGTGCTTCGGCTGTGCCGGCGAGTTCTACCGCTTCCAGCGCTTGCAGCAGTCGCAGTCGCTCAGCGGACAGAGCCCACCGTGGCTGCTCCTGCTTCTCCACCAGCATCTCCAGGCTCCGGCGCACTTCGGGTGACGGCGGATTCGCCAACGCCTGGCGACACGCTGCGGCGGCTCGCTCACCAAGTTCCGCCAACTCCTTGAAGGCCTGGTCGCGCACGGCAAACTGGTCGCTGTCGAGGTCACGAATAAGGCGAGCGAGACGTTTGGGGTCTGGACGGACGGGGGGTTGCAGCTTCTTTTCCAGCAACGGAAGCGTTTCGGTCGGAGAGGCGGCCAGACGGTGAATGGCTCGATAAGCGGCCTCGGCATCCGCACCGCCGAGATCAGTCCAGCAAGCGTCGAGGTCGGCGGCGCGGAGCGGCCTGGGATGGTCGTGCAGCCGGCCAGTCAGATCCCAGACCAGCGCCGTCGTATCGAGGGAGCCCGAAATGAGGCGCGTCCCGTCCCTGGAAAAGACGAGAGCGCAAATGCGATCTCGCTGCCCGGTCAGGTGGCGGCGGAACTTGCCGCTCGTCAGCTCCAGCAGATGAATGGCCCCCTTCTCATCGCCGACAGCCAGTGTGCGGCTATCGGAGGAAAAGGCGAAGCAGGCTGGACTTTGCCCCCTCCCTGGAATTTCGATGCGGCGCACGGCACTCTTTGGGGCCAGGCCATGGAGAACAATCGCCTGCGCATGGCCCCCGCAAGCCAACCAATTCCCATCAGGCGAGAATCTGCCCCAGAAGACGGGCTGGACCGGGCCAACAGAGATCTCCCGCAGCTGTTGACCCGTGGTCGTGTCCCACAAGCCAACACAACTGCCGCCGTCAGTCTCCCGCCAGGTATAGAGCGTTTCGCCAGCGGGTGAAAAGCCCACGGTTCCGTTCCACACTTTTGCATTGAGAACGTGGCGTTTCTTCCCCGTTGCCAGGTCCCAGAGAACGGGGCTCCTGGTGTCAGTCAGGTTCTGCGCAATGGAAACGCAGGTCTTGCCGTCCGGTGAGATCACGTGCTGCCAGCCGATTCCTTCGATCTGCACCGGAAACTGCTGCAATTCCTTGCCCGCAGTGACATCCCAGACACGTGCCTTGCCATCTTCACCGTGCGTGGTCAACGTCCGGCCATCTGCCGAGAAATGGAGGGGGTAGGCAGAGTAACGACCCAAGAGAGGATGGCCGCCCTCGGCGGCAGGCAGCCGGTGTTGCAGTTGCCCCGTTGCGGTGTCCCACAAGCGAACGTCCTGATCCCATCCACTCGAGGCCAGCACGTGGCCATCAGGGGAGAGCGTCAGTAAAGAGAAGCGGCCGGGGTGCTCGCGCAGCACCTTGCCCGTCGCTGCGTCCCACAGGCGAACTACGTGTCCGTTGCCAAGCGAGGCCATCGTCTTGCCATCGGGTGAGAAGGCGAATTCAAAGCCCCAACGGTCGCAGCGACGCAGCTCCTTGCCGGTTGCCACGTCCCAGACGCGCAGGGCGCCCGCACCACTGGTCGCCGCCAGGGTCTTCGTGTCGGGGGAAAAGTGAAAATGGAAAACCTGCTCAACCTCGGCATCAATGCCGGCACCCGCAGGGACTTCGATGGAACGGAGCATCTTGCCGGTGACGGTGTCCCACAACTGCACCTTGTTTCCGAATTGATACGACACGCCAACCTTCGGTTCTTTCATGAGGGCCTTGGTTGCCAGGATTGTGCCGTCACGCGCAAGTACGACTCGGTAGATGCAATACCCCGGATGGTCCTCGATGCGCCGCACTTCCTTGCCAGTCGCAGTGTTCCAGAAATGGATCGTCCGCTGATCGCCGACGATCAGCGTCTTCGAGTCCGGAGAGAACTGAAAGACGTGATCGCCATATTCGGACGAGCGAGGCCAGCGTCGGATCTCTTTGCCCGTGGCCGGATTCCAAAGGTGGATGGTCTTGCTGGAGAACGAGTGCGAGGCCAGCGTCTTGCCGTCGGGAGAGAAAAGCAAACTGGACTGTTCATGGCCGGTGACTGGGTACTCGCGCACCACCTGACCGGTCGTCAGATCCCAGATCTGAATGAACCGTGCCTTGTCCACGAAGTTGTACTTGACGAGAGCCAGCTGGCTGCCGTCGGGAGCCAACGCCATGGAACGGAAGGAACAGCTGTCGGTCCTGCGGACGTTGCGGAGCAGCTTGCCGCTGGCCGCGTCAAAGACGAAGACGCCATCCCGACTCTCGGCGAGGATCTTACTTCCATCCGGCGAGTAGGCGATCCGCTGGGCCATGTCGCCGCACCAGAAGCGGGTCGTGCCCAGTCGGGCCACCGCGTCGGCGGGCAGGGGGTCGCCGAGCGCATCGAGACGCTCCTGAGGGGCTGACGCTTGCCTGTTCGCGGCAGGTTGCTTCGGTTCCTCCGGAACGGGACTGGCGGAGGACAGACCGTAGCCGACCACGCCCAGCACGGTGGCGGTCAGCAGCAGCGCCAGGCTCAGCACCAGCCTGGCGACACGCAGCGTGGGCAAGGCGCCTTTCGCCAGCGCAACCACGACCGGCGAGAGCGCTTCGACCGTTTGGCCCGCGGCAGCTGCCACCGTGATCCGAGCCAGTTCGGCGGGCACGGCAGCCGACGCACTGCCGCTCCAGAGGACGCCGGCGGTCAGCACGGCCGGCAGGCTGACGCCCCGCCGGGCCAGCCGTTCCTCCAGCAGCCGACGTGCCGTGGCGATGCGACTGGACACCGTGCCCAGCGGCAGACCCAGTGCCGCCGCGGCTTCCGTGCGGCTGCTCCCTTCCAGACAGCACAGCAGGAACGGGTCGCGGTACTTCTCCGGCAAGCGGGCGACTTCCTCATCCAGCACCGCCTGCAATTCCCGCCAGGCCAGGTCGGACTCGGTCCCAGTGCTTTCCGGAGTGGCGGCCAGAGCTTCGCGGCCCTGGCGTTTGGCGGCCGACTGTTTGGCACGCACGGCGATGCGGTAGGCCACCCCATGCAGGAAGCCGGCCAGCGATTCGCTCTTGTGGACGGCCGCGGCTCGGCGGGCCAGCACCAGGAACGTGGCCTGGAAGGCATCCTCGGCGTCCTGTTCGTGGCGCAGGACGTGACGGCAGACGCCCCAGACCAGCCGGCCGTGCCGCCGCAGCAGAGCGGCGAACGCCCGCTCGTCGCGGCAGGTGACGAAGCGCTGCAACAGGTGGCCGTCGCTTTCGCCTTGCTGCGTTTGCCTTTCGAGCATCTGCTGCACGTACGGCAGCAGGCCGCTGGCTGGTTCACGGGTCATGGCTGTCCCTCGTCTTCCGGGTGCTTCTACCCATAGTAGTGCAAGCCGAGGGACCAGGAGTCTGGAAATTCGACTGCCCAGCGAGAAGGAACGCCTTGACGGACCACCTTGCCGGGGCGTGGGACGGCTGATAGCCTGCCAGGGAGACCTTCCCTCCGGAGATGAGATCATGCGTTTCTCCCGTGCCGTTCTGCTGTCCGCTGTCCTTGGTGCGCTGGGCTGGCTCCTCACGGCTGCAGCGGTGGAGCCCGAACCGACCAGGCCAGCCGGCCTGGTGCTGGAGGAGCAGCCGGGCAAACCCGGGCAGGCCAAAATCGTGCTGGTGGCGGGGCCGAACTTCTTCAAGGCGGGAGAGCATGAATACGTGGCCGGGTGTGCGCTCCTGGCGGACCTGCTCCGGCAGACCCCCGGCGTTTTCCCGGTGCTGGCCCTCGACTGGCCCCGTAAGGCGGAGACGTTCAAGGACGCCCGCGCGGTGGTCTTCTTCTTCGACGGCGGCGACAAGCATGCCCTGCTCAAGGACGACCGGCTGGCCCAGGTGCAGAAGCTGGCCGAGGCGGGTGTCGGCCTGGTCCATTTGCACCAGGTCATCGACTACCCGAAGGACCTGGGGGACCGGGCCCGTGGCTGGATGGGAGCGGCCTGGGAAAAAGGCTTCTCCCAGCGGGCCCACTGGGTCGCCGAGTTCAAGACCTTCCCGGAGCACCCGGTCTGCCGAGGTGTGACTCCCTTCAAGATCGATGACGGCTGGTTGTTCAAGCTGCGTTTCGTCCCGGACAGGAAAGGAGTCACTCCGCTGCTGCGCACCACGCCGCCGAAGGACGCGGGCAAGGAAGCAGGACCGGAGGCGATTGTCTCCTGGCTGTACGAGCGTCCGGGAGGAGGCCGATCCTTCACCTTTACCGGCTGCCACCTGCACCGGAGCTTCGCGGAGGCGGGCTACCGCCGCTTCCTGGCCAATGGCATCCTGTGGACTGCCGGCGTGGACATTCCCTCATCCGGCGCTCCCGTGGCTCTCGACTCCGACAAGTTGAACCGTTACCTGGAACTTCGGTCCCGGGAGAAATGAAGAAGATCAGGAACCTGCTCCTCCATTCCGCTCGGAGTCGAACTTACGGCCTCCGTTGCTGTTGTCGTGCCAGGCGTTGCTGCACAACCCTGGCCTCCCGTGTCAGGAAAAGCTCCTCGTCGCCGTCGGCCAGTTTCCGCAACAGTTGCCGTGCTTCCGGTGTGCCGGCAAGCTCCACCGCCTCGAGCGCACGCAGCAGCCGCAGCCGCTCCGGTGCCAGCGCCAGCGCGGCTGCTCCTGCTTCTCCACGAGCATCTCCAGACGCCGCCGCTCTTCCGGCGATGGCTTGCCGGCTAACGCCTGCCGACAGGCCACGGTGGCTCTCTCGCCCAGCTCCTCCAGTTCCTGGAAGGCTCGCTCACGCACGGCAAAGTGATCGCTGTCGAGGTCACGAATCAGCCGAGCCAGGCGACCCGCTTCTGGACGGGCGGGTGGCTGCAATCTCTTTTCCAGGTACGGCAGCGCTTCGGTCGGAGAGGCGGCCAGACGGTGAATCGCTCGATAAGCAGCCTCGGCATCCGCGCCGGCGAGATCAGTCCAGCAGGCATCGAGGTCTGCGGCGCGGAGCGGCCTGGGTGGGCCGTGCAGCCTGCCAGTCAGGTCCCAGACCAAGGCCGTGGTATCGCTGGAGCCTGAAATGAGGCGATTGCCGTCCGACGAAAAGAGCAGGGCGCTGATGCCGCCCTGGTGCCCTTCGGTCAGGTGCCGGCGGAACTTGCCACTCGCCAGCTCCAGCAGATGAATCGGTCCCTCTGCTCCGATCGCCAGGGTCCGGCTATCGGGAGAATAAGCGAAGGCGGGGTGGGGATCGCGTCTCCCTGGAAACTCCAGTCGGCGCACGGCACTTCCGGTGGTCAGATCATACAGAAGGAGTACCTGATCCTCGCCGCCGCAGGCAAACCAATTCCCATCGGGCGAGAAGCTGCCTCTGTGCTGGTTGTCACCGGCAGCGAACTCTCGCAGCTTTTTGCCCGTGGTCACGTCCCATGACCGAACCTTCCTGGCGCCACCCCAGGAATAGAGAGTTCGACTATCGGGTGAAAACGCCAGGGCACCGATCCACCAATCCGCTTCAGCGAGGCTCCGTTGCTCCTTGCCCGTTGCTGCGTCCCACAGAACGAGGTCGGCGGCCCCCCGCTTGGTTCTCGCCTCGGAAGCCCAGGTTTTGCCATCGGGTGAGAGGACGTGCAGGCCGGAACTTCGTTTGACCGGAATCGGGAGCTGCCGGAGCTCCTCGCCCGCCGCCACGTCCCAGACCCGCGCCTTGTCATCGTCGCCGAGCGTGGTCAACGTTCGGCCGTCAGTGGAGAAGCGCACGGAATGGACAGTCTCATCCGCGGCAGTCAGTGCCCGCAGCTGTCGTCCCGTCGCCGTGTCCCACAAGCACGCGGCCTGGTCCAAATTACCGACCGAAGCGAGCAAGTGGCCGTCGGGGGACAGAGCCAGGCCGTTGCAACCGTGGCGATGGCTTGGGTGTGCGTGCATTTCCGTGCCCGTCACGGTATCCCAGAGGCGAAGGACGTTACTGGCGCTGACCAGCGCCACTGTCTTGCCGTCAGGGGAGAAGGCGAAGGCATCAATCCAATCCGACGTGTCCCAGCGGTTTCGCTCCTTCCCCGTGGCCACGTCCCAGAGTCGCAGGATTCCGTCGTAGCCTGCTGTTGCCAGGGTCTTTGTGTCCGGAGAAAACTGGAAATGATGAAGTTCCAGATGAACCAGCCATGGGAACTTCAGGCTGCGCTTGGCCTCTTTTGTGTTGGCGTCCGCAGTCATCTCGATTTGGCGCAACTGCTTGCCGGTGGCCACATCCCAGAGCTGCAACCTCCTGTCTCACCGATATGTATCACCCACCTTCGGCTCCGCTGTGAGTGCCTGGCTCGCCAGGACTTTGCCATCCCGCGATAGGTGACAATGGAAGACGCAAAAGCCGGCGTGATCCTCAATCCGCTGCACTTCCTTGCCGGTCCGGTTGTCAAGGAATCGGATGCTGCGCTGGTCGCCCACGATGAGCGTCCCCGAGTCGGCTGAGAAGGCGAAACACCCGACAGGCTCTGATGCAAGCCGCCAGCGGCGAATTTCCTTCCCTGTGGCCGGATCCCAAAGGTAGATGCTCTTGCTGGGGAACGCATGCGAGGCCAGCGACTTGCCGTCCGGGGAGAAGAGCACGTTGAGGTACTGCTGGCGTCCTGTGGTCTGGCACTCGCACAGCAGCTGGCCGGTGGCCAGGTCCCAGATCAGAATGCCTCCCTGTTTGTTCGTTCCGCTGTCCGTGCCGAGGGCCAGAGACTTGCCGTCAGGAGACACCGACAGGGAATTGATGCCACGGTCGGGGTCAGCAGGGCGGATCAGGCGAAGTTGCTTGCCGCTCGACGCGTCAAAGACGGTTGCGTCTGTCCAGGTCGCGGCAACGATCTTGCTTCCGTCGGGAGTCCAGGCGACCTGGTGACCACCCCCGCACCAGAACCGATTCGTGCCCAGCCGAGTGACGGCATCAGGCGGCAGCAGGTCGCCGAACGCATCGAGGCGCTGCGGCGGGACCGGAGCTTGCCTGTTTGCTACAGGTTTCCTTGGTTCCTCCGGACCGGGCTCGGCAGCAGCCGGCCGAAAGCCTGCCACGCTCAGCACGGTCGCCGTCAGCACCAGTGTCAGGCTCAGGAGCAATGTACCGGCACTCACCCGGGGCAACGCACTCTTCACCAGGGCACACACGGCTGGCGAGAGGATCCTGCCCATCTGCTCGCTGGCCATTGCCATCGTGGTGCGAACCAGTTCCGCTGGCACCGCTGCCGAAGCAGGATCGCTCCACAGCACGCCTGCGGTCAGCACCGCCGGCAAGCTGACGCCACGCCGGGCCAGCCGTTCCTGAAGCAGCCGGCGTGCCTCGGCAATGCGAGTGGACACGGTGCCCTGCGGCAGGCTCAGCGCCGCCGCGGCTTCCTTTCGGCTGCGGCCTTCCAGACAGCACAGCAGAAACGGCGCACGGTACTTTTCCGGCAGGCGGGCCAGTTCCTCGTCCAGCAACGCCTGCAATTCGCGCCAGGCCAGTTCGGACTCGGGCATCGCGTTTTCCGGAGCGGCAGCGAGCGATTCGCGGCCCTGGCGTCTGGCGGCCAGCTGTTTGGCACGCACGGCGATGCGGTAGGCCACGCCATGCAAGAAGCTGGCGAGCGATTCGCTCTTGTGGACGGCGGCGGCCCGGCGAGCCAGGACCAAGAAGGTGGCCTGGAACGCATCCTCGGCGTCGTGTTCGTGCCGCAGGACGTGGCGGCAGACGCCCCACACCAGCCGGCCGTGCCGCCGCAGCAAAGCCGCGAACGCTTTCTCATCGCGAGACGTGGCGAAGCGTTGCAGCAGCTGACTGTCGTTCTCGCCCTGCTGCGTTTGCGTTTCGACTAACCGCTGCACGAATAGCAGCATGCCGCCGGGGTCTTCGCGGGCCATGGGTTTCCCTCCACGTGCGTGGCGTTTCTACCCATAGTAGTGCAAGCTGCCCGAAAACGAGTTTGGAATTCTGCTGTGGCGAGCGCGTTTACTCAGAAACTTCCACCGCGTCCTCCTCGCCCCAGCGTTGCAGCAGCTGGTGTTCGACGCCCAGCTGATCGCAGATCCGGCCCACGACAAAATCGACAGCGTCCTGCAAGCTGCGTGGCCGGGTGTAGAACGCCGGCATGGCGGGAAGCACCACGGCTCCGGCCTCGCACACCGCCGTCATGTTCCGCAGCTGGATCAGGTGCAGCGGCGTCTCGCGCGGCACCAGAATCAGCTTGCGCCGCTCCTTCAAATGCACGTCAGCGGCCCGATGGATCAGGTTTTCCGAGAGCCCATTGGCCAGGGCCCCGAGGGTGCCCATGCTGCACGGACAGATCACCATGCCGCCGGTCAGGAACGAGCCGCTGGCAATGCCGGCCTGGAAGTTCCGGAAATGGTGATACTGCACCTGACCGGACTCTGCCCCCGGAAGGAGGTCGGCGAGCCGGAACTGGTCCAGCCGAACCGTCCGCTCAAGCTCGCGCTCCATCACCTCGACGGCGGCCGGGCTGATGGTCAGGTGGACCGTCCGCCCGGCACGCAGCAGCACCTCCAGTAGACGCACGCCGTAGGGCGCACCGCTGGCTCCGGTCATTGCCAGGACCAGGTCGGTCAGGGCCATGCTCACCCGATGATCTGTTTCCGCCGGGCCAGGTAATCCCACACGACGTAGCGGTCCAGCTCCCGGCCCGCGATGAAGAACACCCGGCCGCGGGTCGATTCGGCCACGCGGTAGGCGAAGCGCACGTCCTCCTCGGTCTGGCTCCAGCTGTTCAGCAGGAAGATGTTGATGGTGATCCCCTCGCGCTGGCACAGCTGGGCCTCGCGCAGCGTGGCCCTCTCCGTCCGCGGGTCGGGCGGATAGAGCAGGTACAGCATCGAGCCCTCGAAGTGGGCCGTGGGCAGGCCGTCGGTGATGATCATCACCTGGCGGTTGGGCGTGTCCTGGGCGGACAGGAACTTCCGGGACATCTGCAAGCCGTGCTGGATGTTGGTGAAGTGCGGCGGTATTTGCATCTCCGTCACGTCCGGATTGCTCATGTCGGCCTTGAGCCGGACAACCGGATCGTACAGCGTCACCGGCCGCGGCATCAGGGCGGCCACCTCGGTGACGTGCCGGGGCTTGGCGAACGTGTACATCTCGATGAACTGCAGGAAATCGCCCGGGTACTCGCTGCGGATCAGCCCGTCGAGAGCCAGTCCCATCCGCTTGACGTTGACGTACTGCCCCTCATAGCGCATCGAGCCCGACATGTCGAGCAGGACCACGGTGGCGCACTTGGGGTTGTTGCGGGTCCGGTGGATGACAAAATCGTCCGTCTTGAGCCGGATCGGCAGCTGCGGACCATTGCGGAGCAGGGCGTTGACGAACGTGGCCGGGATGTCCAGGTGGGCGACCGAGTCGCCGAACTCGTAGCCGCGGGTCTGCTGCATCTCGGCCGCTCCCTCGCCGATGATCGGCCCTTGGTGCCGGCCGGTCCGCGATTCCTGGAGCTGCTCGAAGATCTTGACCAGCAGCTTGGACTGGAACAGCCGATAGGCGCGCGGCGTCATTTGCAGGCCCTGCTTGCCCTGTTCCAGGCCCTGCTGCTCCAGTTGCTGCCGCAGATATTCCTGGATCTGCTCCTGGAGTTGAGCCAGCTGCTCGATGTCGCCCGGCTCGGCGAACTGGGCCAGCTCTTCCAGGTCGATGATGCCGATCTGGGCCGTCTTCGCCGCCTCTTCCAGTTGCTTGAGCAGCTTGTCGATCGCTTCCAGTTCCTTCTTGATCTCCAGCGCCTGCGGCACCGTCATCGGCGTCTGACCGGTGAAGTCGTATTTCGACGCCAGCTCATCGACCTGGTATTTCTCGCCCAGCCGCTCGGTAAGCTGCAGCAGTTGCCGGGAAAACAGGCTCTTCTCGTCGCCGCTGCGATACCAGAGCTTTTCCAGATCGTAAAGCTGCTCCTGCTTGACCGCCTGCTGGAAATCCCGGGCCAGCTTGGGCGGCGGCTTCATCTGCGCGGCCTGGTCCTTGAAGTTCCGCTCCGCCTCGTGCTGGACCTGGTCGGTCTCGTAGGTTTCGAGGATCTTGCGCTTGCGCTGGCGGAGCATCTCCATCAGATACTCCAGGCTCGGCCCCAGACCTCGGATCTGTTTGGGGTCGATGCGGACGGCACGGGCCAGCTCCTCCTCGGTCAGCCGGCGGGTGCTGCCGTAATAGAGCAGATGCTCGAAGGCCGGCGACACCAGGTCCGGCGGCGGGGCCGTCGGACTGGGGAACTCGACCGGGTCATACTTCTGGTAGGTGTGGATGATGCCGCCCAGGCTCTCTTTGTCGCTCACGGGTGCCCCTTCGGATCGTGCTTCAGATGTTTTTCGCCGTCCCGACCCCTGCCGGCTTGCCCGGCAGGTGAAGCAGGTCACCGGCTAGAGGAACGAAAAGAAAAAGTTGTTGTTCCACTCCTTCTAGCTGCAGACCTGCTTCACCTGCCGGGCAAGCCGGCAGGGGTCGGGGCCAGGGTTCACTTAATTTCGTACGTGATCCGCCCATGCTTCTGTGCCCGCGAGATGCGGTCGCTGGCGTACAGCCCGGCCAGAACGAACTCGACGCACGAGGCCCGCACCGCCTCGTTCTCGCCGGCGTTGACCTCGAACGCCTTGTCCCAGGCCCGCGGCACACGCCGCAGCCGTTCGGCGTAGTGCGACGACGGCAGCATGTCGCCGACCTCGATCTTGACGCCCTTGCCGAACACCTGAGCGATCTCCTCCAGGCCCTCCTTCTGGACGTACTCCTCGAACACCGTGCGGATGGCCTCGGCGATGACCGCCTCCAGCACCTGCTTCTCCGACATTTGCTGGCTGCCCATCAGGTCCAGCTCCAGTTTACCCAGCGACGACGACACCAGATGACCCAGGTCGCTGATGCGCGGCACCGCCGGCTTCTCGTTCAGCCGCACGCCGCGATGGCGGGCGCTGGCCACCATCGTCCGGTAGTTGGCGATCGAGATGCGGGCGCTGACGCCCGACTGGTGATCGACGTATTTCGACTTGCGGGCGCAGACGCTGATCTGCTCGATGATCTCCTTCATGAACAGCGGCACCACCACCGGATAGTCGCCGCCCAGGTCGACGTTCGACTCCTGCTCCATGATGTCGATGCCCACGTGCCGTTCGCGCGGATAGTGCGTCTGGATCAGGGTGCCGATGCGGTCCTTCAGCTGCGGGATCACCTTGCCACTGCGGTTGTACGTCGAGGGGTTGGCCGAGAACAGCACCAGGATGTCCAGGTCGAACTTGATCGGGTAGCCGCGAATCTGAACGTCGCGCTCCTCCAGGATGTTGAACAGACCGACCTGCACCAGCTCGTCCAGCTCGGGCACCTCGTTCATGGCGAAGATGCCGCGGTGCATGCGCGGGATCAGGCCGAAGTGCAGGGCCTCCTCGGTGGACATGCTGGCCCCCAGCGCCAGCTTGGCCGGGTCGATCTCGCCGAGGATGTCGGCGAACTTGGTTCCCGGAGCCAGACGCTCGGCGTAGCGCTGCGCCCTCGGCCACCAGCCGATGCGGACGCGATCCTCGGGCGTCTCTTCCAGAAGCCGCCGGCCCGCGGAGGTGATGGGGCGATAAGGATCTTCGTGGACCGGACAGGTGGCGTCGGCCAGGTACGGGATTTCCTCGTCGAGGAAACGCACCAGCGAGCGCATCAGCCGGCTCTTGGCCTGGCCTTTCTCGCCCAGGAAAAGCATGTCATGGCCGGCGATCAGGCCCAGGTTGATCTCGGGAATGACGGTGTCGTCGTAACCAATGATCCCGGGGAAGAGGTCTTCGCCCGAGCGCAGCAAGCGCAAGAAGTTGCTTCGCACCTCGTCCTTGACGGAACGCGACTTCCAGCCGCTGTTGCGCAAGTCCTTGAGGGTCGAAGGTTTGATACCAGAATCCATGCAGCGATCTCCAGGAGAGGCAGCTCGAAGGGCCGGGTTCAGGGAGGAATCGGCCGGGCAACACTACTATTGTAGGGGACAGCGGTGGGGAGAAGCCACTATTCCTCTGAGTTGTCCGGTGGTGGCGGACACAAGCCCGAAGCGCCAGCGCCGGGATACAAGCCCGAAGCGCCAGCGCCGGGACGGCCTCACGTCCCGTCGCTAGCGCTCCGGGCTTGTGTCCTCGGGCTCCTCCGGCGGCGGCGGGCCGGGAGGCTCCTCCTGGGGCTCCTGGAGCAGCTGGGCTGGCTTACCGGGGCCGTAGAGCAGATACCACAGCAGGACCAGGTCGTACAGGCCGTGAACGACGATCGGCACCAGCAGGTTCTCGGTCCGCACCCAGAGCCAGCCCAGGTAGAGGCCCAGGACGGTGGCCAGCAAGGCGTAGGTGAAGGTCACGGCATGCAGCAGGCCAAACAGGATGCTAGCCAGGATCAGTCCCCAGACCCAGCCGAGCCAGCTGGAGAAGACGGCCTGGAAGATGCCGCGAAAGAGCATCTCCTCGCCCAGGCCGGCAAGGGCCGCGATGCCCACCAGATCGATCAGGGTGCAGGGCGCCAGCACGGGCACCAGCACCTCGTGCGTGAAACGGCGAACCCGGGCAAAGGGACCGATCGGCCAGCGCAGCAGCACCAGGGCCAGCACCACGGGCGGTACGGTCAGGCCGACGGCCCACAGAACGTCGCCAGCCGACCAGTGGATCTCCGGGATGGGCGGACGGTGCAGCAGCCAGCCCAGCAGCCAGGCCAGCACCACCAGGCCGCCCTCGACCAGGACGGCCAGCAAGACAATCGCATTTCGCGCACGCGCTTCGGACATCCGTTGACGACAATGGTGTTGGAGGATTGCCGATCCCCGGGGGACGAGGGCCCCGCTACTTATCCTCCTCCTCCGGCGGCATGTTGTTGATGATCAGGCGCTTGACGGCGAACTTCCCAGCCACGTAAATGATCCAGATGTCGAAAACCGTCCACCACAGGAGCAGGCCCTTGGCCAATCCCGACCAGTCCTCGCCAAACCAGGCCACGGTCGGGGTCCAGAAGACGATGTTGAGGACGATGCCGGTCAAGAACAGCAAGGTCACCAGAGCGCAAAGATAGCCCGGCAACTGCCAGGTGAAAATGTCGCTGCCGGTGACGTCCTTGACCTTCCGCTTGATGGCCCGTTGCCGGGTCTGCGTATTGAAGCCGCAGTGTATACAGACAATGTCTCCCTCGCCCATCTCATTGGCGCATTCCGGACAGCGGGCGCCCAGTTCAGTGTCGGTCACGCCATAGTTCTTCGGTCCATCCTCGTCATCGTCCACGGGCTTTCTGGCCGGGGCCGGCGGCGGCTTGGTCTCGGTCTTGGCGTCCCCCTTGCCCTTGGATTTGGCCTTGGCCTTGTCGGGCTTGGTGGTGATCGCCTTGTCTTTCTTGGCCGATTTCCCCGTGGGGGCCTCGGCCCGGAAGACGTGTTCGCACTCCTTGCAGCGGATCTTTTTTCCCAGCGACTCTTCCGCGACCTTCAGGGCCAGGCCGCACTCGGGGCATTTGATGGAAATGGAAGCCATCGTCCACAAACCTCATCACGTCGAGCCCAGCAAGATGCCTCTTCCCCCCGCAAGCAATTGCGTGTATTAGGATAGGGACGCCGCCGGGCGCAATGCAAGGAGCAAAAGCGAAAAAGGAGCAGCCGTGCTGAAGTCGCCGCGTGTGCTGGTTTCCCTGGCCACCTACAACGAGCGCGACAACCTCGGTCCGCTGACGGCCGAGATTCACGCCGTCCTGCCCTCGGCCGACATTTTGGTAATCGACGACAATTCCCCCGACGGCACCGGCGACCTGGCCGACGAGCTGGCCCAGCGCGACCCGCGCATCCACGTCCTGCACCGGCCCGGCAAGCTGGGCCTGGGCACGGCCACCATCGCGGCCATGAAATACGCCATGAGCCACGACTACGACCTGCTCACCAACATGGACGCCGACTTCAGCCATCATCCGCGTTATCTGCCCGCCCTGCTGGCCGGCATGGAGCGCCACGACGTCATGATCGGCTCGCGCTACGTCCGGGGAGGGGGGAGCGAGAACTGGCCCTGGCAGCGGCTGCTCATGAGTCAGACGGTCAATGCCATTGTGCGCTTCCTGATGCGCATTCCCGCCCGGGACTGCAGCGGCGCCTACCGCTGTTACCGCGTCTCGCTGCTGCGGCGCGTGCCGCTGGACCGGCTCGTCTCCCGGGGCTATTCCTTCCAGCAGGAGGTGCTGTACCGCTGCCGCCAGGCCGGTGGCCGCATCGGCGAGACGCCCATTGTCTTCGCCAACCGCCGGGCCGGCGCGTCCAAGGTCAATACCCGCGAGGCGGTGCGGTCCATGAGCCTGATCCTGTACCTGGGATTGCAGGCGTTCCTGGGGATGGACCGGTAGAGGGCTGTCCGAGCCGCGCACGCAGCGCAGCGGAGTAAGCGGTTCGTCGGACGACCGCTTACTCCGCTGCGCTGCGTGCGCGGCTCCGACGACCCTCGCACCTCACTTCTTCCCATGATCCAGGAACTTGATGTCCTTGAAGGTCACCTCCATCGCCGGCCCGGCGTGCAGTTGCCACGCAATGATCCCATCGTCCGGCAGCTTCGGGAAATCCTGATCGACCGCCGTTTCGCCATTGACCTTGATGGTCACGTGCTTCCCCACCACCTTGACGTAATAGTCGTTGAAATCGTCCTTCTTCACCTTGGCGACGACTTCCTTGGGAGATTGCTTCATCATGCCGCCAAAGCGTTCCCCATAGAGGCTGCCCCAGTAGCCGGCGCCGATGTCGGCCTGCGGCCCGGCCACGACGTAGGTCTTCTTCTCCGGCTCGACCATCGAGCTGCGGACCTGCACGCCGCTGTTGCCCACGCCGTTCTTGAGACGTATCTGGAAGCTCAGCTCGAAGTCGGTGTATTTCTTCTTGCTGCACAGGAAGGTGTTGGACTTGATCCCGTCCGGTCCCGTGTTGCCCACAATGGCCCCGTCCTTGACGCTCCACAGGTTGGTCAGTCCTTCCCAGCCGGTCAGGTCCTTGCCGTTGAAGAAGTCGCTCGAGGGCGAATCGGCAAGCAGGCCCGAGGAAAGGGCCAGCACGGCCAGTGCGGCCAGCAGTCCCGCCAGTGCAAGGGTCTTGCGCATTTGAAGTTCTCCCGAAACAGCGTCCCGCGATCCGGTCAGCCGGTGACCAGAGGCAGCCCTTTCTCGCGCCAGCCGCGATGGCCGCCGTCCATCGACAGGACATTGGTGTAACCCATTTTCTGCAACGCCTCCGCCGCCAGGGCGGAGCGAAAGCCGCCGCCGCAGTAGAGGATCATCTCGGTCGCCGGGTCGGCCACCACTTTCTCAATGTCGCGTTCGATGATCCCCTTGCCCAGGTGGATCGCCCCGGGCAGATGGTCCTTCGCCCATTCGCTCTCCTCGCGGACGTCAACCAGCAGCAGCTTCTCACCCCGGTCCATCCGGGCCTTGACCTGATCCACGGTCACTTCCTTGATCCGTTTCTTGGCGTCCACCACCAGCTGCAGGAAGCGGGGGGAATGATGGGCCATGATCTCGCACCTCCACTGTGGGGACTTGGGGCACCTGGGCCAGCCGATCGGCCTCGGCCTGGGCGCGGGCGAACCGCCGCAGGACCAGGTAGGTCCCGCCGGCCTCGAACACCAGGACAACGAGGGCCAGCCAGGGCAGGCTGTCGAGCAAGAACAGCAGCAGCTTCTGGCGGGGTGTCAGTCCACCGGCGGGCAATGGCGGCCGGGGCCAGCACAGGCCCACGCCCAGCGCCCCCAGCACGATCACCAGCAGCGCGGGGATCTTCACGGTCAAGTACGTCCGGCGGGTCAGGTTCACCCCGTAAAACTTGAGCCGGACTGGCGGCATGGGTCGTATGTCCCTTGCCTCCTCCCCCTTGCGGGGGAGGAGGAAGCAGCGAATTTACCGGCCGGCCCCGGCCAGGGCCGGTTTAGCCTCCTTCAAGGCCCCGACGATGGCCTGCATGAAGGCCGGCAAGTCCTCGGGCTTGCGGCTGGTGACCAGGTTGCCGTCGCGAATCACCTCGGCGTCGAGATACTTCGCCCCGGCGTTGCTGACGTCGTCCTTGATCGCCGAGAAGCAGGTGGCCCGCTTGCCCTTCAGCGCCTGGGTAGAGCAGAGGACCCAGGGACCGTGACAGATGGCGGCCACCACCTTGCCCTGCTCGGCCATCTCGCTGACCAGCCGGAGGATCCCCTCGCTGCGGCGCAGATAGTCCGGAGCGAAGCCGCCGGGAATGATCACGGCGTCGAAGTCGTTGGCCGACACCTCACGGATGCCCTTCTCGCTCTTGGCCGGATAGCCCAGCTTGCTGGGGTAGGTCGTGTTCGCTTCCGGACCGACCAGCAGCACCTTGCAGCCCGCCTCCTTCAGGCGATAGTACGGATACCACACTTCCATCTCCTGGTACTGCTGCTCGACCAGGACCGCGACCCTCTTGCCGTTCAATTCCATGACAGCCTCCTTAAAGGGATTTGTGGTGGACGATCAGGGATGATTGTAAGGCCAGCGCGAGCCAGCGACAACGGGCAAGAGGTTCACTACGATAGTGTAGCCATCACGCTCCGCGTGATGAAGGCATCACGCGGAGCGTGATGGCTACACTAAGAACGCCTCGCCAGGAATCCCACCGATGGACCCCCGCATTCCCTACCTGCTTCTGACTCCCGGCCCGGTGACCACGTCTGCTGGCGTTCGGGCGGTGATGCACGACGACTGCTGCACCTGGACCACCGAGTACGGCACCCTGGTGGACGAGCTGCGCCACAAGCTGGTCCGGCTGGCCTCGGACCGTCCCGGATACACGTGCATCCTGCTGCAGGGCACCGGCTCCTATGCCGTGGAGGCGACGCTGGGCAGCGTGATCGGCCCCACGGGCAAGGTGCTGATCGCCGACAACGGGGCCTATGGCGAACGCATGATCGTCACCGCCCAGAAGCTGAAGCTGGCCCACCGGGTCGTGGAGTTTCCCGAGACGGAACCGGTCGATCCGGCCGCGGTGGACCGGGCCCTGAAGGCTGACTCCGCCATCACCCACGTCGCGGTGGTCCACTCGGAGACGACGACCGGACTGGTCAACCCCGTGGCCGAGGTTGGCCGGGTGGTCAACGACCACGGCCGGACGCTGATCGTCGATGCGGTGTCGTCCTTTGGCGGCCTGCCGTTGTCGATGGAGGAGCTGGGAGTACACTACCTGGTTTCCACGGCGAGCAAGTGCTTGCAGGGGGTGCCGGGCCTGGGGCTGATCGTCGCCGACGTCGCCCGGCTGACGCGCACCCGCGGCTGGGCCCGCGGGCACAGTTTTGACCTGTTCGACCAGTGGCAGTACCTGGAAACCAAACGCCTGCGCTGGCGGTTCACCTCGCCGACCTTCGTGGTGCGTGCCCTCAGCCAGGCCGTGCGCGAGCTGGAGGAGGAAGGCGGCGTCGAGGCCCGCCAGCGCCGCTACGAAGCCAATCGCCAGACCCTGCTGGCGGGCATGGAGGCTTTGGGTTTCCGGACGCTGCTGCCGGCCGAGCGGCAGTCGGCCATCTTGACTTCCTTCCGCTTTCCATCTTGGGCGGGCTGGTCGATGGTTTCGTTCTACGAGGGGCTGAAGAAACGCCGCTTCGTGCTGTTCCCCAGCCAGGTGAGCAAGGCCGACGCCTTCCGCATCGGCACCATTGGCCACGTCTTCCCGGAGGACTACCGCGAACTGGTGCAGGCAGTGCGCGAAGTGGTGGGCGAAATGGGAGTGCGCTTCTGAGCCCCGACCCCTGCCGGCTTGCCCGGCAGGTGAAGCAGGTCAGTGGCTAGAAGAGAAAGGCGCAAGAACGTTTTTCCGCCCGTACTTTCTAGCCGATGACCTGTTTCACCTGCCGGGCAAGCCGGCAGGGGTCGGGAACAGGGCCCTTTCAGCTGAGGTAAACCCCCACCTCGTACCAGTCCTCGCCGCAGGGCTGGACGCGGACACACTTGCCGGCCAGCGTGACCGGCTCGGGCCGGCCGCGCATGGTGAAGCTCAGCTGGACCTCGGAGCCGGGCACGGCGCGGGGCACGTACAGGCCCATGCCGTTGAGCGACACGTCCTTGCCAAAGCACTCGATTGGCTCGGTCGGCTGACCCTCGGGCCCAAGGAAGATCGCCTGGACGGGGCGCGTCCACAGACGGCGATCCTGGGTGCGCCGTTCCGGGTGGCCTTGCAGCAGGGTGCGCAGGCTCTCCAGCAAGTTCGAACCGAGCCGGCGCAGCAGTTCCAGGTCGGCGGCCTTGCCCTTCTCCTGGCCGCGGACGTGGACCAGGACCTCGGGAAACGGCACGGCCGGGGGCCGGGAGTGCGTCCACTGCAGCTCCACCTGGACTGCCGGCGCCCGGCCGAACAGGCGCTTCCAGAAGCCCTTCGGGGCACGAACCTGAAAGACCGCCGAGTCCTTGCCGGTCCGGACCAGCTGGCCGGCCCACTGCTTGCGAAAGGTCTCCAGTCCTCCCTGGGAGGGGCGAGGCAACAGCCCGGTCGAGAACCGGCTGCGCAGCACCTGCTCGCCGTCGGGCATGGTCAGCCAGGTGCCCAGCTCCGGCACGTTCACCCGGCTGCCGACCTCGACCATCAGCTCGGCCAGGATGCTCTGGGCCGACGAGCCAGCGCCCGAGAGCTGGTCCCGAACAACCGGCCCGCGCCGGCCTGCTCCAGCGCGTCGATCAGTTCCGTGCAGCTGGCGAAGCGCTTGTGCGGATCGGGATTGAGGGCGCGGGCCAGGATCGGCTGGTCGGCCGGGGGCAGCGAGTTCAGGTTGGGCTCGCCACCAGGCAAGGGGGCCCGGCAGGCCGGGCGGCAGCAGAAGGGCGGATCGCCGGTCAGCATTTCCTGGTAAATCACCGCCAGGCTGAACTGGTCGCTGCGGCTGCTGCCGCCTGTCTGCAGGACTTCCTCCGCCACGTAGCGCGGTTGGAGCTGAGAACCAAGCAATCCCGCCGGCTGCCACAACAGGGCCGCCAAACCGAAGTCGATGAGTTGCAGGCGATTGCCCTTGAACAGCAACGACTGGGGACAGAGCGCCAGGTGGGCCAGCTCTTCTTCTTTGGCCAGCTCGTCCAGTCCCTCCGCCACGGTGCCCAGCCAGTCGAGCAACTGCCGGCGGGGCAACCCTTCCTCACCCCGGTTGCGTGCCTCCTGGAAGCGATCCCGCAAGCTGGTTCCCACCCGTTCACTGACCGCGATCAGGCAGCCCGGCCCCGCGGGAACCAGTTGCAGGGGCAGCAGCAGATCGTGCTGCAGGCCCCGCAGCCGGGCCAGCGCCGTCTGCTCGCGTTCCGGGTTGTGTCCGACCACCCCGTAGAGAAAGCGCACCAGGTAGCGCCGGCCTTCGGCTGATCGGGCCTCCCAGTTCTCCGAGGTTGGGGTCCGGCCCAGGCAGGACCGAAAATGCAACCCCGAAAGATGTTTCCCCTGGGCAGGCCGGGCGGGGCCCTGCGCGCCTGCGTGTCTGCACACAGGGGCGGCCGGCATCTCAACGCAGGTGTCGGTCTGGGCGGACAGCGCCAGGTGGGTTTCCGTGATCGGTTCCACTCTGACCCCTGGCGATCGGAGCGGAGTGGTCGTGCTGGGCGCTGCGGTCTCCGCCTCCCCGGCGTCGCAGAGCAGTGCGTTGATCAGCTCGGTGCAGCTGGCAAAGCGCTGCGCCGGATCCTTGGCCAGGGCCCGGGCGATGATGGGGCGGTCCGCGGCCGGCAGCGCTTCCAGGTCCGGTTCCTGGGTGGCGCGCTGCAGCATCAGTTGCCGGCTGTTCTTGCCGTCGAACGGCAACTTGCCGGTCAGCAGCTCGACGTAAACCAGGGCCAGGCTGTACTGGTCGCAGGAGGAGCTGAGTTGATTCTGAAACAGCTCCGGGGCGGCATAAAGCGGCGTGATGGCCCCCAGCGAAACGTTCCCGGCACGGTCGGCCAGACTGCGAACCAGGCCGAAGTCGGCGACCTTGACGTGGTCGGCCACGACAAACAGGTTGGCGGGCTTGATGTCCAGGTGCTGCAAGCCGTGCCGCTGCCCCATGTAATCCAGGACGTTGGCCGCCTCGCCCAGGTAGCCCAGCAATTCCTCGCGGTCGATCCCCTCCTGGCCCGCCCGGCGACGTTCCTGGAGCAGGTCCGCCAGGCTGTGGTCGGCCAGCTCCATCACGATCACCAGCTCGCCGTCGATGACCTCGACGCGCTCCATCGACAGCAAAAAGGGATGCCGGACCGACTTGACGCGCTGGATCGACTCCAGCTCCTCGGCGGCCGGCGCCTGCTCTGCCGTCAAGTGAGTCGGATCACCTGCGACGAACTTGATGGCCTTGAACAGGCCCCCCGGAGCCACGCATTTCCAGACCTCGCCAAAGCCGCCGCGGCCGAGAGGCTCGAGCAGGCAATAGCCTGGGATCGGTTCCGCATTGCATTCCCTGGTTGAGAGCATCCGACGATTTCCTGCTGGTTGAAGTCCGTCCACGATTCCCTGGGCAGGACGCAATCCTTGCTGCAAGCCTAGATCGCTCCGGAGTCAGATGCAAACAATATCAGGGAAACCCTTACGCCAAAAGCCGCAAGCGGCTTGGCGCTGGCGTGCGCCAAGCCGCTTGCGGCTTTTCCACCCTCGACCCTGATTCAGCGCGTGGCGGGCGTGGGCTGTGGTTTCGGCTGCGGCTTGTCCGCCCCCTCTGGTCCCCTGAAGCGGTACTGCTGAAGGGCCTCTGGCTTCTTCAAGTCGCGGATCAGCTTCTCCAGTTCATGGAGCTTCCGTTCCAGCTGGTCGATCCGGGAGTCAGTGCCTGGCTGCCCCGGTGGCCTGGGCGGAGTCACCAGTTTCGGCAGGTCGATGTTGGGGTTGATGCGAATTTCCATCTTCCCCGGCAGGCCGGCACCCGGAGGCCCGCCGACGCCTGGAGGCGCTTTCGGGTCGAAGATGATCCACTTGCCATCCACCTCACGCAAGATGATCTCGCGCGGCTGGCCCGGCGTGCCGACCCCGACCACGCGTGGCCCGTCCTTCGACAGCCAGATCCGCAGCTCCTTGTGCCTCTCCTCTCCCGCGCCCCGCTGCAGCTTGGCGGCTGCCTCGGCCAGCTTCTTCTCGATGGCGACGATCTCCCAGCGTTTCTTGCTCAGCTCTTCCTTCAGCTTCTTGATCTCGTCCTGGGCCTTCGCGGTGGGGTCCGCCGGCTTGTTGGGATCGCCCGGCTCCACTTCGACGATCCTGTCGCCCACGATCCGGAAGAGCCGCTTCTCCTGCCCCCAGCTTGGTCCGAGCGGCAGCACGAAGCCGGCCAGCACCAGCACGGCGAGCAGACTGCCCCAGCTCAGCGACCGGGGAGTCGTTCCACGCATGATCATCTGCAATCTCCTTTTCAGGTCGGACACGTGGCCGATGCCGCTGGCCAACAGGGGCACGGCGGCTCGGGCCTCGGAGAGAAAATCGAGCGTTTCGACAAGGGCGAGGGCATACGTTCGTCCCGAACCGGGCAGTGTGCTGACCACCCAGGCATCGCAGCACTGCTCCTCGGTTTCGCGCAGCTCCCGGCAGGCGTACCAGACCACCGGATGCCACCAGTAAAGCCCGCAGACCACGAATTCCAGCACCCGGACCAGGTGATCGCCGCGCCGCAGATGGGCCAGTTCATGCAGCAGCAGGGTGTTCTGCTGTTCCCCAGACATGCGCTCGAACAGCTCGGCCGGCAGCACCAGCAGCGGCCGGCAGCCCACGGCCCAGAGCATCGGCGTCAGCTGGCCGGGAACCAGGCAGACCCGGGGAACGCGCTTCAGTCCAACGCGCTGGGCCAGCCGGCGGACCCGATCGACCAGGCTGGCGGGCGCCGTTCTGGCGTGACGCAGCATCCGGCCAAAGCGAGCGAGCCGGACCAGGGCCAGGCCAAACCAGCTCGCCGTTCCCAGCAGCCAGACACTCACGATGACCGGTGACGCCGACGCCAGCCAGTCGGACAAGCGAGGCCAGGACGGAGGAGCTGCCGCGGGAAGCAGGACGACATCCGCTTCCCCGCCGGCGGGGAGGGCGATTTCCGGCCTCGCTGCGAGGTTGTCGAGAAACGGAACCAGTTCCTCGTCCTGGACTTTCGGCTCAGCAACCGGTTCCGGCGGCTGCTCGACCGCCACCGCCGGGGGCGCGTTCCCTCGGCTCTCCGGCCAGGGCAGGGTAAGCGGCACCAGGGGCGGCGTGACCAGCTTGAGCAGCACCAGCAGCCACAGCCCATGAACCAGGGCCGGCCGCCGGCAGACCAGGGCCACCAGCACCGCGACCAGAGCCAGCACCAGGGCCGCCACGGCATTGCTCAATCCCACCTGCAACAGCGTTTGCATGGCCGACCCCCCCTCAGCGCTTTTTGCCGCGATCCTGTTCTTGATCCAAGTCGTCGATCAACTGCCGCAGTTCCTGCCGCTCGGCGGAGCTGAGCGGCCGATTGCGCATCAGATGCGTCAGCAGCGGAGTCAGCGAGCCGCCGCACAGTTTCTCGGCCACGTCGCGCAGCCGCCGGCCAATCATCTCGTCGCGATCGACCCTGGCCGAGAAGCTGTGCGCCGCTCCGCTGCGGTCGCGCCGGACGTAGCCCTTCTCTTCAAGCCGTTCCAGTAACTTCTGCACGGTCCAGTACTTGGGCGGACCGCCGCCGGGATAGAGCGTGTCCGTCAGATGACGGATGGTGCAGGGACCGCTGTCCCACAGGACCTGCAAGAGTTCCAGCTCCGTGTCGGAGACCTGCCGCTGGGGAGCGTCCATCTCGAATCCTCCTCAGACTGAGTGTCTGAGGGGAAGGATAAGACAGAGTGTCTGAAGTGTCAAGAGCGGATTGGTGCGGAAAAGGGAACCGCCCGGAAAACCGGGCGGTTCCTGGGAAACATCGAGCGGGGAACGCGGAAGAGGTTTTTCTGGGATTCCGCGGAACGGCTCACGGCATGGCCTTGCGAAGCCACGCCTCCCACTGTTCCTTGACATCCCCATCCAGGCGGTCCAGAGCCTTGCGGATCTTTTCCAGGTGCTTCTTCGCTTCTTCAGGCTTTTTCAAGGCAGCGAGACAGCGAACGCTGCCAGCGAGGGCCTTGAGTTCCTCGGGATTGCCTTTGTGGCGTTGGGCCAGAGCCTCGTACCACTTCAGGGCCTCATCGTATTTGCCCATGTAGAAGCGGCACTCGGCCGCCTGGAAGGGAACGTCAATGCACTCCTCCCCGGTCAGGCCGTTTCGCTTTTCCGGGTTGTCGTCGAGCAGCTGGGCTAGCTCGTAGAACTCACTCGCGGCCTTCTCCAGATAGTTGCGGTACTCTTTCGAGAAATGTTCCCGCGTTTTGGTGTCCTTGGACTTGCTGGCGAGGTAACCGCTGTTCATCTCAATCGCCCGTTGCCGATAAGCTTGAGCCAGTTGAAAGTGCGCTCGAGGAGCTTCGGCACTGTCCGGAAACAGCCCTAGCGCTGCCTCAAGGGCGATAACCACGTCGAGGTACTTTTTTCGCTCGAAATGGAGCCGGCCCAGTGCAAACAGCGTTTTCTCGCGGGCTTCGGCGTCAGCCTTCGCATCCTGCCGGAACAGAGCCAAGTTCTCACTCAGGAGATATGCCGCATCATCCAGGCGACCGCTGTCCAGGGCCATCACCCCAAGTTGATAGCGTGCCCGGTAGGCAAACGGTGTCTGGTATTCAAGACACTGCTTGTAGGCTTTCTCGGCCTCCGCTTGCTGCTTTTCCTGGCGGCGAGCTTCTCCCAGCAGATACCATCCCCCGCCCAAGCGATCTGCCCCTTCGGCGATTTTGAGGTATCGTTCCCACAATGCAATGACCTGGTCGTTGGCGGAGGTTTCGCGGTAACAGCCAATAGCTTTCAAGAGCAGCCCCGCCTTCTGGGCCTGCGTCTGCTTGTCCGTGACCGCTTTCTCATAGATGGCACCGGCCTGGCGGAACAGGTCGCGAGCCGCTTTCTCTTCGCGCTGCTGTTCTTCGGGGTCCCTGAACTGCAGGGCTGCTTTGCGTTTGGCTCGGGCTTGCTCGATCAGTTTTTCCGCCCTCGGGATGGGCCCGTTTTCGCCCATGTCCGCCTCCCTGGTCGCCTTCTCACGCCTGGCCTGGTGCAGCTTCTTCTCCGTCTCGGCCAGCCTCTTCTTGAGATCGCGAACCTCCAGGTGCTTCTGGTGCAGCTCGTCGTGCAGCTTCTTCACTTCCGCCTGAATGGTTTCGACATCATCTGCCCTGGCCTTCTCCAGCTTGCTGTCTGGACCGGCCGATTTGTCCTGGCCGGAACTCGGCGGCAGCATCCCGAACGTCGCTATCGTTACCAGGATTCCCCAGCCGAGGGGACGAAGACGCCTTCCGCTCATCTGCATTGGCAACCTCCTTGTTCGGGTCAACACAGGTCCGCCAGTCTTGACTTCGGAGAGAAAATCTAGCGGTTCCGGACAGCCGGCGTCAACTCCGGAAAACCGGCCGGGTCTGCCGGCTCACTCCAGCTTGCCCAGCTGCTGATACAGGTAAAGGATCGTCCACGCCTTGGCGTCGATGCGGACGTTGCGGTCGCACATTTCACAGACCTGCGCATAGTCGAGCAGCACGACCTCGATGTCCTCGGACGCTTCCAGGGCCTGCCGGCTGCCGGGCATGGCGCGAACGTCAACAAACGCCATCGGTGCGGACTCGTCGGTCATGCCGCTGGAGGAGAAAAGCGGCGGCGAGAAGCGCTTGAAGCGGACCACCTCGAAGCCGGTTTCCTCGGCGACCTCCCGGCGGACCGCCTCTTCCAGGCTCTCGCCATGCTCCAGCAGCCCGGCGGGCAGGCCGTAGACGTAATCCCCCACGGGGACGCGGAACTCCTTGATCAGCACCAGGCGGGTCGGCTGGCCCTCGGCGATCAGCAGCGGCACGATCAGCACCGCGTCCCCGCGATGTTCGGCCGGGTACGGCTGCGGCAGGCGCGAGGCGAAGACCCAGCGGCCGGTATGGCCGTTGTGCTCGAAGGTGGCGGCGAAGAGGTTGAGCCACTTCTCGGAGGTGAGCTTCTCAACGTGCAGGATCTTCATGAAGGAGTTTCCTGGGATTGGGGTGAGGCGTTGGGTATCGTGGGGGCTGCCGCCGCAAAGGAGGGTAACGACCTCGGCCAGAAAGGCGCGGCGTTGGTGCCCCTTGAGGCGACGGAGCTACCCTAGACAGCACAGCGGAGCTGGACAAGAGACCCACCGGTTGTTTGCCTTGACAGGCCAGTCCCGGTCGCTATGGTATGCGACCGCCCTGGGAACCGATCCCTCGGCAGGGGGTTCGTCGAATGAAACCATCGCTCGCGCCCCGACGTTTCCGGGCCTGGATTCTGCTCCTGACCCTGCTGGCCGGCCCAAGCTGTTCCAGCATCAGCGTCACGCGCAGCAACTCACCCGATTTGCTGGAAGCGTGGCGGACCAGCGTGATCCGCCATTGCCGGCTGTCGGGCGCACCGAGCAGACCCTGCGCCAGCTCGACCTGACCGCGACCTACGACTCTGATCCCGACGAGGCCGTCGCCCAGCTGCACGCCACCGCGCTGAAGGAACCGCTGCCCGACTTCCTCTTCGCCCTGGCGGAGATCAACTATCTCCAGGGCCGCAAGCGCGAGAATTGGCAGGCCCAGAAGGCGATCTGTCACTATCACCTTTGTGCTGGCTATGCCTATCACTATCTCTTCGCCACCGCCGACCGCAAACCAGATGTGGGCAGCGACAACGCCGGCGTCTGCCGGATGCTGGCCCCGCAAAACGCCTTTGATCCACGGTTCCGGCTGGCGTGCGACCTGTACAACCAGAGCCTGAGCAAGTGCATCGCGGCGGCCCAGCGCGTCGGCACGCTCGATCCCCGCAAACAACTGCAATTGCCTACTTCCGATGGCAAAGGCTTTACTCTGTCGGTGGTGCATCGCGGTTTCCGCTGGAAGCCGGAGGAGTTTGGCCCGCTGCTGTTTTGCGAGGATTTCCGCGTCCAGGGCCTGGACAATCACCACGAAACCTACGGCCTGGGCGTGCCGCTGATCGCCCAGCGGGCCGACCTGCCGGCCCAGCCCGAGGGGACGCGCTATCCGCCCCACGTCTGCTTCCCGGTCACCGCCTTCTTCCGCTTCGATGGCGGCCTGGCCGACCTGTACGCACGCCGCACGGGCCAGCTGGAGATGTACAACCCGCTGACCGTCCAGAGCATCGAAGTGCAGGGCCGAACCGTGCCGCTGCAAACCGACCTGACCACGCCGATCGCTTACCTGCTCAACGGCACCGACCTCACTTACGTCGGCTACGGCGGTTTCCTCCGCCCCGACTACGTCGAGGGGCTCACCGGCGTCTACATGCTGGAGCCGTACGAGCCAAGCAAGATCCCGGTGGTGTTCGTGCATGGCCTGCTGTCGTCGCCGATGACCTGGGCGCCGATGTTCAACGACCTCCAGGCCGACCCGAAAATCCGCGAGAACTACCAGTTCTGGTTCTACTTCTATCCGACGGCCAATCCCTACCTGGTGGCGGCGGCCGGCCTGCGGCACGACCTGGAAACGCTGCGGGCCCGCGTCGATCCGCAGAAAAAGGACCGCACCTACGATCAAATGGTCCTGTGCGGCCACAGCATGGGCGGGCTGGTCTCCCGACTGCTGACAGTGGACAGCGGCGACAACTTCTGGAAGCAGGTCAGCGCTCGCCCCTTCGACCAGCTCCAGCTCGATCCGGGCACGGCCAAGGAGCTGCGGCAGACGCTGTTCTTCAACCGGGAGCAGAGCGTCCGGCGGGTGATTTTCCTGGCGACGCCGCACCACGGCTCCGGCCTCAGCCCCTCGACCGTGGGCCGGCTGGCGGCGGACCTGATCCGGCTGCCGAGCAATCTGATGAAGGCGACCGCCGAGCTGGCCAAGGAGAAGGATTTGCGCTTCAAGGGAACGCCGACGAGCGTTGCAGAGCTGGATCCGAACTCGCCCATCCTGCGCGTGCTGGCCGAGCAGCCCCGGCCGCCAAACGTCATCTATCACTCGATCGTGGGCGTGATCAAGCCCGGCCAGGCGCCGCTGGAAAGCTGGCTGGCAGGGACGTGCCGCGAGGAGGGCGATGGCGTCGTTCCCTACGTCGAGCGCTCATCTGAACGAGGCCGTGTCCGAGGTGAAGCTGCCGGCCGACCATACGCACGTCCACCAGCATCCGCTGGCCGTGCTGGAGGTGCGCCGCATTTTGCTAGAACATCTTCAGTCCATCAACCCGATCCAGCAGGTGAATCACACCGAGAGGGACAAATGAGCGTCTGGTTTGCCTACCGCAGCTTCTACGACTTGCCCGCGACCAAGTACGTCAAGCGCTTCGAGGAAGCGACTTTCCTGGAGTGGTTTCGCAACCACTGCAAGCCGATCGCCGACGAAACGGAGGCCAGCGAGTACGCCAGGAACTTGTTTGGCTTCGATCTCCTGGGGTTCGATTTCTTCCTGAACCGGCTCGCCGAGGAGAACGTCCAGCCGCCGCGAAATCGCAGGCAGCTGCAAGAGGCGTTTGATTGCTGGGGCGTCGAGGGCGAATGGATTCACCAGCCGCATGCGATCCAGGGTCTGGACGACGACGACGAACTGGAGATGGCTTATTACGTCTTCGACGAGGCGTTTGCTCAGCGGTATCCCGAGCGTGTGGCCTGGCTGATTCACGAGGATTGGCGGTTGCCTGCCGACGTGGGACCCGGCGGCTTCAAGCCGGCCGTTGGGAGCGATCTGATCAAACCACGCTGGAAGGGGGAGGGCGCGACCTACCTCTTGTTTATGATCGCCGATGACTCGATGAGCATCAGCGAGCCGGTCACACCCAGGCGGTTCGAGGGAGTTCGGCTGCCCCAGCTGGCTCGGTTCCTTGCTTGCCTGTTCCATGACGACCAGAAGAAGTCTCCGGGCGGCATCCTGATGGATTTCGCCGAGCAGATCCTGGTCGAAGATCCCGACTGCGATCCGATGGAAAAAGCCTTTTTGCAAGAGCTGCGCGCCAACCCCCACGACGAGACCCACTGGAACGTCTACGGCGACTGGCTGGAAGAGCACGGCCGACCGAGGGCGGAACTGTACCTGCTGCAGCGCCGCCTGGAACGGATCGGCCGACGACCCGTGCATGAGCATTATCCGGAAATCCCCGTGCCGGCGGAGCCCCTCTCTCAATTATGCGTCGAGCCCCACGTGGCCCAGTTGTGCCATCACACCGGGACGGCGTGGAAGCATCACGACTTCGACCACTGGGTCCTCTTCGACGACCTGTGGGCCAGCGCTCACCCGGACCTGGCCAACGCCCTGCTGCGCTACCAGGACCGCTGGGACGTGCTTTCCAGCCCGCGCCGGCCGCGCGATGACTGATCGGCGCCGGGACAGGCCGGGCGGCTTTTTCCCCTTGAACCCGGGGCCCGGAATCGCTTTCTTGATGAGAAGACCCGAATGAATCCCGCCTTGGATCCGCAACGTGAAAGGAAGACTCATGCGCGCATTACTCGTTCTCTTGCTCTGCCTGGCCTGGCTGGGCGTCACCGTGCCGGCCGGTGCCGAAGCCCCCAAGGGCGGCAAGGCCTGGATGTTCATTGGTACGGGCACCAGCGGCAAGAACCAGGGGATCTACCGGCTGGAGATGGACCTTACCACCGGCAAGCTGTCCGAGCCGCAGCTGGCAGCCGAGACAGTCCAATCGACCTTCCTCGCCCTGCACCCCAGCGGCAAGTTCCTCTACGCCGTGACGGAGGTGGGCAATCTGGGCGGCAAGAAGACGGGCGGCGTCAAGGCGTACGCACTCGATCCGAAAACCGGTCAGCTGAAAGAGCTGAACGTGCAATCGTCAAAGGGGCCTGGACCGTGCCACGTCGTCGTGGACAAGGCCGGCAAGAACGTGCTGGTGGCCAACTATAGCGGCGGCAGCGCCGCCGTGCTGCCGATCAAGGAAGATGGCTCGCTCGGCGAGGCGACCGGTTTTACCCAGCATGAGGGCAAAAGCATCCTTCCCAACCAGGAGGCGCCGCACGCCCACAGCATCAACCTCGACGCTGCCAACCGCTTCGCCTTCGTCGCTGACCTCGGCCTCGACCAGGTGAAGGTCTATCGCTTCGATCCGGAGAAGGGAACCATCACGCCCAATGAGCCGGCCTACGTCGCCGTCGCTCCCGGGTCCGGTCCCCGGCACTTCGCCTTCCATCCCAATGGCAAGTATGCCTACGTGATCAATGAGATGGGCATGACCGTGACGCCCTTCAGTTACGATGCGGACAAGGGCACACTCAAGCCACTGAAATCGATCTCGACCCTTCCGGGCAAAACCATGAAAGGATACTCCACCGCCGAGGTGGTGGTCCACCCCTCGGGGGAGTTCCTTTACGGCTCCAACCGCGGCCACAACAGCATCGCCATCTTCAAGATCGATCCCAAGAGCGGCGAGCTGACGGCCGTGGGCAACCAAGCTCAGGGCATCAAAATGCCGCGGAACTTCAACATCGATCCGACCGGCAAGTTCCTGGTGGTCGCCAACCAGGCCGGCGATAACCTGGTCGTCTTCGCGATTGATCCGAAGACCGGTGAACTGAAGTCAACCGGACAGACGGTTGCAGTGCCGAAGCCGATGTGTGTCAAGTTCCTGATGAAGTGAGCAGCAAGGCACGTCGGAGCCGCGCACGCAGCGCAGCGGAGTAAGCGGTTCGCAGCAGGACCGCTTACTCCGCTGCGCTGCGTGCGCGGCTCCGACAGCCGCAGTCAAACAAAGGAACGCTTCCTGCCATGCGTCTCACCGCGTACTGCGTCTCCGTGGTCCTGCTCGCCCAAGTGCCCTCTGTCCGGGCCCAGGATCTCTTCTCCACCCAGGTCCGGCCCATCCTGGCCCAGCACTGTTTCAAGTGCCACGGTCCCGACGAGAAGGCCCGCAAGGCACGCCTGCGGCTGGACGTGCGCGAGGAGGCCACCAAACCCGCTCGCTCCGGCAAGCGGCCCATCGTCCCCGCCAAACCTGGTGAGAGCGAGCTGGTCGCGCGCATCTGCGCCACCGACGACAGCGAGATCATGCCGCCGCCGGCCGCGAAACGACCGCTCACGGAGGAGAAAAAAGCGATCCTCAAACGCTGGATCGCCGAGGGAGCCGAGTATCACCCGCACTGGGCTTTCGTGCCGCCCCGGCAAGCACCATTGCCCAGGGTCTCGCGTCCGGACTGGGTGCGGAATCCCATCGATGCCTTCGTGCTGGCGCGGCTGGAGAAGGAGGGACTGCAACCGTCGCCGCGAGCGGATGCGTATTCTCTGATCCGTCGTGCCTCGCTCGACCTGATCGGCCTGCCGCCGACGCCGGAGGAGGTCGAGGCCTTTGTGCGGGAGTCTGCGGCCAAGCCGCAAGCGGCTTACGAAGCGCTGATCGATCGCTTGCTGGCGTCGCCGCACTACGGCGAACGCTGGGCCCGGCGCTGGCTCGACCTGGCCCGCTACGCCGACACCAACGGCTACGAGAAGGACCGGCCGCGCTCCATCTGGCCGTGGCGCGACTGGGTCATCAACGCCCTCAACGCCGACATGCCCTTCGATCGCTTCACCATCGAGCAGATCGCCGGCGACCTGCTGCCCAACGCCACGCCGGCCCAGCGCATCGCCACCGGGTTTCATCGCAACACCATGCTCAACGAGGAAGGCGGCATCGATCCGCTGGAGTTCCGCTTTTACGCGATGGCGGATCGCGTGGCCACCACCGGCACCGTCTGGCTGGGCCTGACGCTGGGCTGCGCCCAGTGCCACAGCCACAAGTTCGATCCGATTTCCCACAAGGACTATTACGGCCTCTTCGCCTTCCTCAACAACGCCGACGAGCCGGAAATGGAGGTCGTCTCCGAGGAGATCGCACGCCGGCGAAAGGAGATCGAAGCTCAGATCGCCGCTCGCATGGCGGAGTTGCCGGGCAAGATGTCGCTGGAGGGCAAGTTCACAGGAATGGCTGAAGCAGGAATCGGCCCGGAGCGTCCACTGGACGGTGCTGCGGCCGACCTCCACGAAGGCCAACCTGCCGCTGCTGACCGTGCTGGACGATCACTCCGTGCTGGCCAGCGGCGATCAGACCAAGAGCGACACGTACGATCTGGAGTTTCGTTCCGGCATCAAGGGAATCACCGCCCTCCGCATCGAAGCCCTGCCGGACGATCGCTTGCCCAGGCACGGGCCGGGCCGGTGCTACTACGAGGGACCGATCGGCGACTTCACCCTGTCGGAGCTAACCGTACAGGCCGACGGCAAGCCCGTGAAGCTGGTCCGTGCCAGCCACAGCTTTGCCGCCGGAGGCTTCCCGGCCGCAGGCAGCTATCGACGGCAATCCGCAGACCGGCTGGTCGGTCAACGGCGGTCAGGGGCGAGCGCACTGGGCCGTCTTCCAACTCGCCGAGCCGCTGGCCGATGCTGGTCGCTTGCAATCCGGATGCTGTTCGAGCGGCACTTCTCGGCGGGGCTGGGCCGCTTCCGCATTGCCGTGACCGCGGACTCCAGGCCGGCAACAGCCCGCAACGTGCCGGCCGAGCTGGAGGAGCTGTTCCTGCTGCCGCCCGACAAGCTGACGGCGGAACAGAAGCAAAAGCTGATGCACCCAGTTCCTGCTGGTCACGCCCGAACTGTCGGCCCAGCGCAAGGCCATCGACGCACTGCGGAGCCAGCTGCCGGCCTATCCGACCACCCTGGTCATGCAGGAACGCCCGGCAAACAACCCCCGGCCGACGTTCCTGCATAACCGCGGTGAGTTCCTTCAGCCGACCGAGCGCGTCGAGCCGGCCGTTCCTGCGCTCCTGCACGCCCTGCCCGGAGGCGTCCCGCGCGATCGGCTGACGTTCGCTCGCTGGCTGGTTTCGCCTGAGAATCCGCTGGTCGGCCGGGTGACCATGAACCGGCAATGGGCGGCCTTCTTCGGTCAGGGCATCGTCCGCACGCAGCAGGACTTCGGTTACCAGGGCGAGTTCCCCAGCCATCCCGAATTGCTCAATTTTCTCGCGGTGGAGTTGGTCAAGCGCGGCTGGTCGCTCAAGCAGATGCACAAGCTGATCGTCATGAGCGCCGACCTATCAGCAATCCTCGCGGATCACGCCGGAATTGCAGGCCCGCGACTCCGACAACCGGCTGCTGGCCCGTGGACCGCGCGTCCGCCTGGAAGCCGAGATGATCCGCGACCAGGCGTTGCGAGTCAGCGGCCTGCTGTCGCCGAAGATCGGTGGGCCGAGCGTCTTTCCGCCGCAGCCGCCCGGAGTGACCACCGAGGGCGCCTATGGCCGACTCGACTGGAAGGTCAGTCAGGGGCCGGACCGCTATCGGCGCGGCCTGTACACCTTCAGCAAGCGGACCGCTCCGTATGCGATGTTTTCGACCTTCGATGGCCCCAGCGGCGAGGTCTGCGTGGCGCGCCGGGAGGTGTCCAACACGCCGCTGCAGGCGCTGACGCTGCTCAACGACCCCGCCCTGGTCGAGGCGTCCCAGGCGCTGGGCACGCTGCTGGCATCCCGGTCGGGCTCGGTCGAAGATCGGATCGATTACCTGGTCCGCCGGGTGCTGTGCCGGCCCGGCGACGGCCGAGGAAAAGACGTTGCTGGCCGAGTTCGTACAGACCCAGAAACGCCGCTTCGAGAGCCGGGAACTGGACGCCGCTGCCGTGGCCGGACCCGGCAATGGCAACCGTTGTCGAGCGGGCCTCTGGACCGCCCTGGCCCGGGTGCTGCTGAACCTCGATGAAGCGATCACCAGAGGGTGAGTCGATGAACGAGCGCGACGAGACACTGCTCCGGCTGTCACGCCGGCAATTCCTGCAAGATTGCGGCCTGGGCCTGGGCAAGATGGCCCTGGCGGGTCTGCTCGCTGGCTGGAAACCGGGCGTTCCGCTTCGGCGGCGAACGCTCCTCGCTCGCCGGTCGATCCGCTGGCCCCAAGGAACCCGCACCGCCCCGGCAAGGCCAAGCGGGTCATTCACCTGTTCATGGCCGGGGCGCCGAGCCAGCTGGACCTGTTCGACCACAAGCCGACCCTGGCCAAACTGGAGGGCAAACCGCTGCCCCCCGAGGTGATCGGCGGCCAGCGCTATGCGTTCATCCGCTCCGACGCCGCCGTGATGGGGCCGCGTTTCAAGTTCGCCCGCCACGGACAGAGCGGAGCGGAAATCTCCGAGGTGCTGCCGCACCTGGCGACGGTGGTGGACGACGTCTGCCTGATCCGCTCGATGCGGACCGACCAGTTCAACCACGCCCCGGCCCAGATTTTCCTCAACACCGGCTTCAGCCAGCCCGGCCGGCCGAGCCTGGGCTCCTGGGTAGTCTACGGCCTGGGCTGCGAGACCAAGGACCTGCCGGCGTTCGTGGTGATGTCCACCGGCAGCGGCATCAGCGGCGGCTCCGCCAACTGGTCGAGCGGCTTCCTGCCGACCGTCTACACCGGGACCCGGCTGCGCAACCAGGGCGATCCGATCCTGAACCTGTCGCGTCCGCCGGGAGTGGACGAGAAGCTGCAGCGCGACTCGCTCGACCTGATCGGGGCCCTCAACCGCCAGCGGCTGGAACGCGACGGCGACCCGGAAATCAGCACCCGCATTGCCTCCTTCGAGATGGCTTTTCGGCTGCAAGTCTCGGCCCCGGAACTGATGGACCTGAAGAAGGAGACAAAAGAGACTCTGGAGCTGTACGGCGCGGATCCGGACAAGCCCTCCTTTGCCCGGGCGTGTCTGCTGGCCCGGCGGATGATCGAGCGCGGGGTGCGGTTCGTGTCAATCTATCACGAGGGCTGGGACGCTCATTCCGACGTGACGGGCAACCACCGCAAGAACTGCGGCGACACGGACCGGGCCTCGGCGGCGCTGGTCAAGGACCTGAAGCGGCGCGGCCTGCTGGACGACACGCTGGTGATCTGGGGCGGCGAGTTCGGCCGGACGCCTATGGTCGAGACCAACCCGGCGCTGGGCCGGAGCCTGGGCCGGGACCATCATCCGCAGGCGTATACGATGTGGCTCGCCGGCGGCGGGGTCAAGCCGGGACTGACCTACGGTGCGACCGATGAGCTGGGTTTCCACGTCGACCGACAAGCCGGTCCACGTCCACGATTTGCAGGCGACGATCCTGCACTTGCTGGGATTCGACCACGAGAAACTGACGTTCCGGTATGCGGGGCGGGACTTCCGGCTGACCGACGTGCATGGCAAGGTGGTCGCGGACATCGTCGGGTGATTGTGCCAGCGTGAGGCTCACGCACTTCGCAGAGGAGCATGCGCTTGCGGTCTGCCTGCCTTGCCGGCCACTTTTTTGGGAATGGCGGAGAGGCCCGAAGCTGTCGGTGCCAGACCAGATGCTGCCAGCAAGGGGCATTTTCCTCCCTGCCCGCCACCTGCCAGGGTATTCGGGAGGCCCGGCGGCCTTTTTCTCGGTCCTCGCTCGTCTCCGGGCTGGACTTCCGCCGCTGTGAGTTTGTCCTTAGAATGTCTCCAGCAGCAGGATTCGAGCAAGGTCGGCTCGCTCGGCCACGAGATACGGTGAACCGATGACAACGCTTACGATCTCCATCGCGGACGACGTGTATCAGCGGGCCAGCCAGAAAGCGGCCGCCGCGGAGACTTCACTCCCCGAAGTCGTGCAGGACCTTCTGGCGGAGTGGACGCAGGAGGGTAGTCCTCCTGCCGGCGTCTCCGCCGAGAGTCAACGCCGTGCCGACTTTCTGAAGTTCCTTGATGAGCTGGCAGCCCGTCCGCTCCAACCTGGTCCATCCGTGGGGCCTCTCCATCGTGAGGAGCTGTACCAGCGTGGACTTTCTGGATACTAACGTCCTGGTCTATGCCGCCAGTGACCGGGCGGCGGACCAGCAAAAGGCCGGCGTTGCTCGCGACCTGCTGCGTCGCGGCCCCAAGGAGTTCGCGATCTCGCTGCAGGTCCTGCAGGAGTTTTACGTGGCAGCCCGCGCACCGCGGAAGCTGGCCCTCACCCATGAAGAAGCGGTGCGATTCTGCAGCCAGTGGCGGGCCTTCACCGTTCTGCAACCGACCCTTGAACTTTTTGAAGCCGCGCTCGATCTGTGCAGCCGATACCAGATCGGCTACTACGACGCCGCGATCCTCGCCGCCGCACGACTGCTGGGTTGCAAAAGAGTGTACTCGGAGGACCTCAACGCCGGGCAGGATTACGACGGCGTGCGCGTGGAGAATCCCTTTCGGGGAATCACCAGCACCCCGCAGCCCTGACAAGTCAGTCGCAGTTGACTTCGGCGGCGGTCGCGTGTTCCTGCTTCGGGTCATTGTCGCCGTGGACGTGGACCCGCATCTGGTCGTGACGGTCTACCGCACCAGCAAGATAAGCAAGTACTGGAGAACGGCATGAAAGTCACCTGCGACCCCGAAGTGGACGTGTTGCGGATTGTCTTTCGCGATGCTCCTGTCGAGGAGAGCGACGAGGACAAGCCCGGCATCATCCTCGACTACGACAAAGCGGGGGCGGTGGTCGGAATGGAGATCCTCAACGCCTCAACGCGGACGGACAACCCTCGGAGCGTGGATTTCGCTGTTCTGAGTACCCCCTGAGACGCGCCCCGGTGGTCCTTTTCTCGTGGCTTCACCCCTTCGCATAGAGGCAAGCACCTGCGGTCTGCCTGCCCTGCCGGCCACTTTTTGGGGAATGGCGGAGAGGCCCGAAGCTGCCGGTGACAGACCAGATGCTGCCAGCAAGGGGCATTTTCCTCCCTGCCCGCCACCCGCCAGGGTATTCGGGAGGGTCTGGTCACATTAACCTGGCTTCCTGTTCGGAGGACATGCCAACAGTCACCTCAGTTGCAATTCCCCGGTGATCTCTGCAAGCATCTGCGTCACTTCGGCAACTACATTCTTTGGCGGCGATGTTTTTCCGTCCCCAAGCTCCACCTGGAAACGGAACTGGATGGGCACTTTTGACCTCGCCTTGATGTCTAGCAGTTTCGGAATCAGGTCAGCCAAATCCTGAATCTCGGATGGCTCAAGGTAGGCACTCGCGGTCAGTACCTTGCTGACCGCGCTACTCCCCTCTTTGGCACCGCCTCCGCTGAATCCACTCCCACCGGAAGCGGCGACGTGCAGACGAACGGTTCCCGCGGCGTGCATCTCGCATGGCCACCGGGCCAAACTATCGACGAGTTCGGCGAACCGGGCCTGGATCGCTCCGCCGACTCGCATCCCGAACCGTCCTCCACGGCAAAACCTTCCCGGCCTTTTGCGAAAGCGCCGACGGAGACAGCCAGAGCCGTTGTTTCACCATCTTTCCAGGCATCGGGCAGGTTCTCGGGCAAGATCTCGGCCGAGGGGATAGCGGGTGGTGGAGCGGCCAGAGTCGCGCCCGGCGATGAGGACGCCCGCTGGCACGGTTTCGGCCAAAAGGCTTGCCGGGCCGGACCGCAGCCAGAGGACGCCTGCTTCGACCGCTGCGGTCACTGCCTTTTCCACGACCGCCCGGCTAGCCTCCGGTATCGGGAACCGCTTCGGTGTACCCCTCGCGGTCGATCTGTACCGTCTTCCCGCCTCCAAAGTAGTCGAGGACCGTCTGCACGGTGAGCTCTTCACCCGACCACAACTCCGGAAGGACTTTCGGAGCGAGTTGAGAGGGGGCGACATCGGCGAGGTGAGCAGATCCAGGAAGGACCAGTTCCAACGCAGGATCTTTCAGCGCTGTTTCGTCGGGCTGGGATCGCCACCACGTCCGAAACGAACCGTCGGGCCGGGTAAGCCGCAACAAGAAGGCCCCCTGCTCGCACCCTTTGACGAGAGTATCGACGATGGCATCTGCCTTCAGCATTTTCGGCAAGTGTGGCAACTGCGCGAAGGCCCCGGCCAGGTCCTTCACCCGCCGGCTCAAGTCGCCTTCTTTCCACAAGTCGTAGGGTCCGTCCGGCAACAAGGCTTCGGCAGTGATGGCCGAGTCCTGAATGCGAGCCCGCTTATCTCCCTTGATCGTGCTGAAGTGGGGGTCGTCCGTCACTGTTATCTTGAATGCCTGGACTTCGTTTTTGTCCGAGACAGTCACAACCGTACTGTAGGCTTGGCGGATCGCATCCGGCACGCGATTCTTGGCTTTGTCGATGTTCAGCACCAACGTCTGCATCCGTGCCGCATCGACGCTCGCCCCCTGTTCTTGCTTCTTCAGCTCGTCGCGCACGGTTTCCCAGGCCAGGTAATCGCGGACGCGGGACTGGGCCAAATCCAGTCCGTCCTGAGAGGGGCAGAGGAGAAGGACAGCGTTGCGGTAGACGCGAGGGTTGTCCGGGCCAGTATTTTCGTCCAGGTAGCGTCGGGCTTCGGCGCTTGGCTTCCCGGAATCGCAGGCCGCACTCGGTCCCAGGACGGCGTAGCGGAACGCGCCGTCGTCTTCAACATCCTTCGGTCTGGCCGGCAGGGTGTGGACCTTGACCCCGGCAGCGGACGCCCCCTGGGTGAGCTTCTTGGCCTTGCTGATCTCGTCCAGCAGGCGGGCGCGGACCACATCGTCCGAGATACTCTTCGACGCCACCGCGTGCATCTGATTGAGGTTCGGCCGGTTGCCCAGCCGCCAGGTGCCGGGCAGCACGTCCCCTTCAGGAGCAAACGTGTCATCGAGCCAGTGGCTCACCTGCGCCCACCGCAGGAGCCCTTTCTCCAGCTCGATCTTGTCGGGACGGCACGCGCCAACGAGGACCGTAAGGTCGCGGGTCCGGGCGCTCTGGCCAATCGGCTGGGAGTGCAGAAACGTCGCCACGACCGCTTGCTCGACTTCCCGCCACTTCAGCCCGACCGACTCCTTCTCTACCTCGCGTGCCCGCGCCAGTTCGCTCACGAGGATCGGCGTCCATGCCGTCTTCCGGCCCTCGTGTTCCTCGGTGTCGGCAACCGTGACCAGTTCGCGCATGGCCTCTGACATGTCCTCCGCGCCTGGCGCATTCAGGAACGCGGCGGGGCCGATGAGCGGGCTGTTGTCCCACTTGGCCGCTTCCCGCAGCGCCAGCGCGAACGTCCGCAGCACGCCGCGCGTCCGCTGAAATCCGCGCATCTGCGTCCACTTCGCGTAAAGCACTTCTGTCAGGTCGGGGTGGAACGGGTAACTGCGGAACAGCCGCTCTTCCGCCATTGCCCCTGACTTCGCGGTCTGCTCGTCCACCGCCTGGATGCCCTTGAGGGCCGCAATCACGTGCTGGCGGAACGCGCCCGTGTCCTTGACCGACTCGGGCGTGAAGAACCGCCGCCGCAGAACCTCGGCCACGTCCTCCTTGACCACCGGCTCGACCCCTTCCTCCTTTTCACGGCGGAAGACGTCGTAGAAGTCGCCGAGCAGTTGCCGGCCCAGTTCGTCCCTCGTCTTCTTCGGGTCGGTCGCCAGGAGTGACGCCACGACGCAGCAGCGGGGCGCCTTCGTCGCGGCCTGCGTGAGATACTGGAAGAAGTTGAGCAGCCGATCCCGCCAGTCCCGGTCCTGGATCACTTTCTCCTTGACGTACATCAGCACTTCGTCCATCAGCACCAGGACGGCCAGCCCTTCCTTGCCCGGCAATTCGAGAAGCTCCGTCAGCGTGTTCTCGGCCGGCGCCGTCTCGCGCTCCTCGGCCTTGGCCTCGGCGTGCAGCACCTTCAACCCGGCGTCTCCCGCCAGCTGATACGCCAGTACGCTCCACGGGTGCTTGAGCCGGCGTGTTTTGCCGTCTGGCCCGCGGACTTCCATCCCCTTTTCGACATCCAGCTTGTCGAAGCACATCCCGGCCACCCGCGCCCTCGGCAGCTTCTTCTCGCCGATGGCTTCCTTGAACTCGGCCACGGCGGGCAAGTCCGGCAGCGACTCGGGGTTATTGGCCAGGTGGTGGAGGGTGATCAGGGTGTGCGTCTTGCCGCCGCCGTAGGTCAATTCCAGCTGTCGCACCGCCTTGTCGTTCTTGTTCGCCAGCCGCAGGGCCACGTCGCGGACCAGGTGCCGCAGGTTGTGCGTCGGGTACGTCAGCGCGAAGAAGTTCTCCGGTTTCTCGTACACCGGCATCTTGCCCCGGCGCATGAGGACCTCGTACAGGTCCGCCGCGAACATTTGGAGCGATAATTCGCCCTTCAGCAGATCATCGCGCAGCGTCACCACTTTGTGCCACGGCGTCCAGGGTAATTTGGCCATTTGGGGCCGCCTTTCTGTAAAGTACCCATCACGCTCCGCGTGATGCTGCCCGTACCCATCACGCGGAGCCGTAAAGTAGCCATCACGCTCCGCGTGATGCTCCTTTTTTCCATCACGCTCCGCGTGATGATTCCCCTGTCCATCACGCGGAGCGTGATGGCTACTTTGTTGCCTGTGCCCATCACGCGGAGCGTGATGGCTACTTTGTTGCCCGTGTCCATCACGCGGAGCGTGATGGCTACATTGGATGAATCGACCATGCCGACCCAACCACCATCGCTGCTCATCGACCTGTTCGACCCGGATCAAGACGTCGGGATCGTGTACCGGCGTCTCCCTCACTGGTCGCAAGCCGGCACCTTATGTTTCATCACCTGGCGTACCTTTGACTCCATACCGGCCGCCGTGCTCCAGCAATGGCTTGATGAGCGCAAGCAGTATCTGGAGCGCTACGGCATCGATCCCTCAGCCGAAGATTGGGGATCACACCTCAATCGCCTTCCTCTCACTGCCCGAAACGAATTCCACCGCAGGTTCTCCGATCGCTGGAACGATCACCTCGATGCTTGCCACGGCGCCTGCGTCCTTCGTCGGCCGGAGCTTTCCCGTATTGTCGCGGATAGTTTGCGGCACTTCGACAACCAACGCTACAATCTGACCGATTTCGTCATCATGCCGAATCACGTCCACGTTCTCGTTGCCTTCCCCGATGAGGACTCCCTGTTGAAGCAGTGCGAATCCTGGAAGCACTTCACGGCGACACAAATCAACCGTCACCTGGGACAAAAGGGCCGCTTCTGGCAGCAAGACGGCTTCGATCATCTGGTTCGGTCCCAAAAGCAGTTCGATCACCTACGAAGTTACATCGCCGACAACCCCCGGCGAGCCAATCTTGGCTCCGGAGAGTTCGTTCATTTCTCGAAAACTCTGGAACCCTCACGCGGAGCGTGAGGGCTACTCTGCTTCAGTACTCGTCACGCTCCGCGTGACGGACCATCCTCACGCGGAGCGTGAGGACTACTCTGCTTCAGTACTCGTCACGCTCCGCGTGACGGACCATCCTCACGCGGAGCGTGAGGACTACTCTGCTTCCTCGAAGCCGAGCGAAGGTGCGTCCTTCTTCTTCGCCCCCTTGGCCCCGACGTGGTTGCTCAGGCTCTCCAGCAACGACCGCTCGTCGCCGCCGACCCGCGACAGCTCGATGAGCGATTGCAAGACACGGCGGAACAACTCGTGCCGCCGCAGCCCGTGTTCGTCCAGGTACTCGTCTACCTTGTGAACGTCGCCGCCCTTCCACAACTGCATCAGCCGGTGGATACGGTCGATGAGCGGCACCGAACGACCGCCGGGGGCCTCCAGCCCGAGCGACCGACCGCGGCGGTGGTTCCACGCCTTCAGCTTGACCTTGCTGCCGGAGCCAGCGTCCTCGGCCGGCTCGTCGGACTCCTCGGCGTCCTCTTCGTCCTCGCTTTCAGCCATGTCATCGCCACCGGTTTTCACGAGGAGATCCCAGTCGCGGATCAACGCATCGTCGGACAGCCCGCAGGCCGTGGCGTAGAGGATGCACGCCCCCGCCGGCACGTCGTCGAGGCCGAAGTCGTGCCGGTGGAGCAGGTAGTAGGCCGTCGGCTCGTCGAGCCGGGAAGTGTACTCATCACGCTCCGCGTGATGTTCTTCTCCAGACAGCACCCGACCAACCACGAAATCGACCACCATCCGCCGGGCGTGCGCCAGGAAGTCCGATACGGTCATGACCTTGCCAGCTTCATCGGCCATCTTCACGACCGGATGTTTGCTGTACGCCTCCAGCGCCGGCCCAGTCGCTGCCCACACGAAGTCCGGCCCGCGGATGCCAGCGTCCCAGAACTCGCGCAGGCGCCGGCCGATGTTCGCCCGCATCTCGTCGAGAACCTTGTTGTCCCAGCCGGGTCGGGCCGTCGCCGGGCGCTTCTTGCAGACGAGCCAGACCGACGATGCGAGCCGAGCGCCACCTGCCGCTTTGTTCGGCATCTCCGTATCAATTGGCCAGCTTGCATCAACGGTAAACCCGGCGCGGATCATTGACGATGCCAACGTCTCCCAGGCATCGGGCTGCTTGTGTGCGAAAACAACAACGAACCGGCCGTGTTCAGCCAGCCGCTCATGTGCTGCTGTGAACGCCGCCGCCATTCCATCTTCGTAGAACTGCTTGGCCCGCTTGTTATCACCTCCAAAACGCCCAGCGTGTTGTGTCAATTCTTCCGCTTTCGGGACCAGAGGCGTCTGAAATTCCTGGAGGTATTTCAGTCCAACCGCTCGCCGGAGCCACACGTAAAAGAAGTCACTCACATCGGCATACGGAATGGCGTCGTAGTAAGGCGGATCAGTCAAGATTAGATCGAACCGGCCCGCGATTGACTCGACGGGTTTTGTTGCGGATGCCAGGAGAACTGTTGGCGAAGGGCCAGTCAGCGTTGCCGCTGCTGCATGTTCGATGACTTCCGCAATCCACTCGATGGCACTGAGATAATTACCCGTTGTCTCAGCGAATGGGTTGACTTCGGCGTAGTCCCAGTTTACTCGAAGTGCATGTCTCTGGAAGGTGCCCGCAATCTTTTCATACCCCATGTCCCAGTGGCAAAGGGCGCTGTTCCGATCCGCCACACGATCAATTCCAAGAGCGACCTCAGCGCGAATTGCTTCCGTCCATTCGACCGGATAGCACTCGGATAGTGCGTCCTGGAGGCTGTTCGTAAGCAATACGAACGTTGACAGGCACAGCCGTTGGCGGTCATTGTAAATCTTGTCGAACCTGTCGAGACCATAGCGGGTCAATCCTGACATCCCGCGAGCATTCGGAGACGGTCGAGCGGAATCAATTGGCTCGTGGAGGGGTCCATGGGGGAGAACAAGTGCCTCAACGGCTCGCTTTGCCTCTTCAGATGCGGTGATTTCAACTTCGGTTGGGCTTCGATATTCTTTTCCGTTCAGTCCATCAATAATCGTTGCAGCGTGAATGGCGTCCCAGCGATTCGCTTGGGCTTCGACCTGGATGTCCTCCATCGTCATGATCGTTTCGCAGCACGGGCACTTGGCTCCGGCCCGGCTCATCGTCCCGCCCCCGAGCCGCTTGTCGTACTCGCGCCGTTGAGCGGCGTTGCTTCCCTTGATCTGCACGTCCGTCTCGACGCCGAACACAAAGTAGCCGTCACGCTCCGCGTGACGAGGCTCCGTCACGCGGAGCGTGACGGCTACTTTACGAGGCTCCATCGTCAGCAGCACGCGCTTCTTGTCCTTCTTGCACAGCCATCGCGTCTTGAGCAGCGGGATCGTCGCCCGGCAGTTCTTGCACGTCACCGTCCGCGCCCAGAGGTAGGCGACCGTCGGTTTCGCCACCCAGCGCGGGTTCCCCTTCACGGCCAGGTATTCGGTCGAGAACTCCCCGTTCAGCTGAGCCATGTCGGGCGTGCCATCGTCCTTGAGCGGCACCAGCCGCATCGGCTGTCGTTCGTAGGATTTCATCCCCGGATCAAGCGGCTCGAAGTCGGCGTACACCGGGTAAAATTGGGCCAGCTCCTTCCGGGCTTGCGCCAGCACCCACTGGCCCCACGCTCGGACGTGCCAGGCGAGGTCGGCATCGAAGGTAACCTCCGTCGTGAAGGACGTCTGGCCCCACTCGGCGGAAAGCCCCAGTTCCTTCAACTTCGCGCGAATCTCGGATTTGCCCAGCCCCTGCGCCTTGAAGTACGCTTCCATGAACTCCCGGTTCTTCAGGATGAACGCGGGGAGCGGCCGCTTCTGGCCGGCGAGCTTCTGCGGATACTCCAGGGTGCATTTGAGGATGAACCAGGCCACCGGGTTGATGTCGATGGCGGTCGCCTCGCAGCCGAGGCGCATGGCCTCAAGCGGGATGGCCCCGCCGCCGGCGAACGGGTCGAGGACTTTCGGGGCGCGGCCGCCGTAGGCCTTCTTGATCTCCTCGCGGAACCAGTCGAGCGTCTCAGCGTTCTCGGTCTCGCGGCCCCAGTGGAGGATGCCGCCCTCAGTCTGCTCCTTCTCGCGCTCGACGGTCGCGCCGCCGGGCATCTTCTTCTTCTCCATCTTGCGGACGACCCGCCCGCCGATCTTCTCGCAAAGGGCCTTGCGAGCTTCGGCCGTGCCGGGGTCGGGCAGGAGCGTGGCGATGAGCGCGGCGCGACACGCGGCGAGCGGCCGCCGCGCTGGCCAGATGTGCAGGGTGGAGATGTGCCCGTGGCGGACGTTCTTCTCGTGAACGCTGTCGAGCGACGCCTGCTTGAGCGGAAAAGCATGTTCTATCAGGCGGGGGGTGTCGGTCATCGCAAATCCTCTACCTTTGGCAGCTTGTATACTTTTCGCAAGGTCGGCAACAGCGGGAAATCTTGAACTTTTCTTGAACCTGGCCTAAACTGAACCTGTCCAATCAAACGGGGGCCGACGGCGTTTTGCTATTGACACGCCTGCTTCCTTTTTGTCACAGAGTTCGCACCTGGAAGACGATGAGAGCCATGAGGGCTTTCGTCCTGCATCAGGACATCGAGGGAGAGAATCATGCATCGCTCGTATCCGGCTGAAATCAGTTCGTCAGGCGGCCCACTGAACCCTGTCCGTCCGCCACTCCGGATCGAATTCCCTCAGGAGCAGAGCCTCACGAACCCGGAGCTTCGGTTCCTCCCGAAGCCAGCGGAGTATGTGACCATCCCTCCGCTAACGCATCTTCCCACAATACCCGTTGACCCGGCTGAGGAACCAGCAGGCTGAATCGCTTGCGGGCTGTGTACTTCGAGGACAACCTGCCGCTTTCGATGACCGTCAACAACAGGTCGTACTCCTTGTGGACCGGGTTGGGCGGACCTGGGACTGTCCCGGCCGGAGCCGCTGCCTGGGTGTCCGCGAGGGGCAGCAGGTCGGCCGGCGGGTAGAAGGCGGTCAGGTTCTCGAATTCATCTTCGTACTGCCGGTATAAGGCCCAGATCGTATCCTCCAGGTTCTGGCTCAATTCGGTGGTGACCTTCAGCCGCAAGTCTTCCCTGGCCTCCCGCCGGTTGATCGGGTGGCCGTGGAAGTACAGTCGCGACGCCATGTTCTCGATGATTTCGTCGATGGTGTGATCGTTGGCCCGCCGCATGTGAGTGCGCAGGATTTTGCGGGCGATCATCCGGGATTGGGCGATGAAGCGTTCGACGTTGCCCAGGGCCAACGGGTGGACTTTATTCGCCAGGATCTCGATTGCCTTGATCAGCTCGTCCTCGTGGGTGATCCCAACCGTATCCTTGATGAAGTTGACGTAGGCGGTCACATCCTCGACGCTGATACCAACCCGACGGCCCTGCTCAAGAGGGTTGAAGTCGTTGGCCACAGTCGGGTCGATTGGCCCCAATTCTGCGAAGGGGTGCATGACAATCTCATCTGCCACGAGAGCGAGCAACGAGGCAGCGCTGTAGGCACGGAAGGGGATCAGGACGTTGAACGACTTGGCAAACTCGCGGAAGAGGGATACAAGCCGCCAGGGGACTGTGCCACTCCCGCCATTACTGCACAAGAAGATGTCCAGCTTCTCGATCTTGCGGTTGGGGAGCGTTGCCAGGTGATCGAAGAACACTCGGACCGCGTCGTCCGCCATCTGTGCGGAGACGTTGGGCCTGAGACTCGTCAGGTAGCAGATCACCTTGGAGCCTCGCAGATCCTCGATCTTCTTGATCAGCGGCAATCGGTCGGCGAAGACCATGCTTGTCTCCTTGTCGGCCCCTTCACGCCAATTCCCATCAATTCGATGGTCATGATCGCGTGAAATGGCAATCGCCATCATATCATCTGATATAACATGCGCCTAGCTATCATGCGATGTCAGTTGCGGAAGTTGTCAGCTCACTCGGCAGCCGCAAAGATCTCTTTCGCCGTCACCACCACGCCGCCCTGAGACTTCGCCAGCAGTGCGCCGAACGGGTCGCGGACACGGACCAGCCGCGGGTTCGGAGTGGCGCAATCATAAACGACGTAGAGCCAGTAGTCGCCCCGGAGGTTGCACGCCCTGGCCCACTCGTTGGCGGACACCTCGACCTCGCCGACGCCGGCCCGGCCCTTGACCTCGATGCTCCGCTTCCCCTTGATGCGGACTGATAACAGATCGAAGCCAGGATTGTCGGACAACCCGGCAGCGCGAGCCAGTTCGGGCGTGTGAACATCCTTGACAATGGCCCCTTCGGACTCCTCGAACGCCCAGGCCAGCGACATGGCGACCTGTTCCGTCTTCGCGTCGTATTGCTCGCGGTCAGCCGGGTCGCTCGATGGCACGACCAGGGCGTGAGCCAGGAACTCGACAGTTCGCGGGGTGATCAGTTCCGATTCGCGGCGCATGACACGCAACGTCTCCTGTCGCCGGAGGGCCAGCCCACGCTGCTGCTCCTTGATGCGGGCAAGTTCCTTCTGCGCGGCGGCGTTGCCCGCACGCGCCTTCTCGGATTGCCTGGCCCGGACGGCGGCGAATTCGGCTTCCTGAAAGTCGAACCCTCGCAGGACGAAACTCTCACGCTCGGGCAGTGTGGCCAGAAGAGCCTGCTGCCGGGCGAGGGCCATCTCACGGGCGACGCGCTCGAGCAGGAACGCGCGGGCTTGCTCCCGCAAATCCTTGGCCCCTGCCGCCAGCCGCTGAGCCGACGCGGGCAGGCCGCGACCGCCCTTGAGCAGGAGCAGATGCTCGACCGGGCCGAGGTGAATCTGCGAGCCCTCGAACTGTTTCACCCCGACCAGCCGGCAATCGAGAACGTCTTCGAGAGCCAGCTCCGGCAGCTCCGGGTCGGCCTCGCGGACCACCGATACCAGAGCCAGATGGAACAGGTAGGGCTTCTCGGTGGAAGGATCGACGAAGACCGCGCCGCGCAGTGCCTGGTTGGCGAGGCGTTCGCCGACCAGACCGCGAAACGTCTCAAACAATGGTTCGCCGGGGTGGACCCAGATGCCCACGTCGCGGTCGGCCGGGCGAATGAACGAAAGGCACTCGCGCTGCCGCTCAGGGTAGGTGTCGAGGACGTGCAGGAGGGGATCGGCCGCCGTCCCGGTGACTGAGCGGAAGCTGAAGCACTCGCCGGGGTCACCGGTGAGTTTGACGCCGATGAGCGGGGCGGCACGCTCGACATACTGGCGGACGTAGCCAGGGAGCAGTCGCCGGTAGGTCTCGCGGTCGAGGTCGTCGCGCAGGCGCGGCAGCTCACGAGCCACGTCTCCGCCGCTGTCGTAGAGGGTGCGCTCGCGTGCCAGCAGAGCTTCTACCTGCTCTGTCGTCAGCCGGCCGTTGAGGTCGCCGGCGGCCTCGTCAGTGCGCCCTTCGACGGCCATCTCCATGTACTGCTTGATCGAGACACCCTCGAACAGCCGGCCGATGACGTCGAAGACCTTGTCGGAGCGCAGCTCCTTGCGGATGCGCTCCAGCTTGTCGAGAAGGGTCTGCAACACGCGCCCTTCCCGCGTCTTCGGAGCGACGAGGTTCAGTATGATCACCGGGTCGTGCTTCTGGCCGTAGCGGTGGATGCGGCCCATCCGCTGCTCAAGCCGCGCAGGGTTCCAGGGCACGTCGTAGTTGATCATGATCCAGCAGAACTGGAGGTTGATCCCCTCGCCGGCCGCGTCCGTGCAGACCAGGAACCGTGCGCCACCTTCGTCGGCCGACTTGCGGAACTTCTCGACCTGCTCGTCCCGCTCGGTGTAGTGCATGCCCCCGTGGATCTGGGCGACCTGACCAGTGTAACCCATGCCGTCGAGCCGGCGAACGAGAAAGTCGAGCGTGTCCCGGTGTTCGGTGAAGATGATGAGTTTCTCCCCGCTGAAGCGGGGCTCGATCAGAACTTCCCGCAGACGCTCGAACTTGGATTCCGTGCCGGCGTCGTTGATGCGCTGGGCGAGGTTGCGGAGCCCCTTGACCTGCTCCAGCTCGGCCTGGAGATCGACCAGGGAAGCGGCCACCACGCCTTCGAGCAGCCGATCTTCCGCGACTTCGTTTTCCTCGCGGTCGCCTTCGGCCGACTCGTCATCGGCGGTGGCACTTTCGAGGATGTCCTCGTCCTCGCGGATGCGCCGCTGCAAGGTGATGAGCTGCTCGATGGTCAGCGTGCCCTCTTGAATCTGGCCGATGATCGCGGTGAGCTTGTCGATGCGGCGCTCGAACGACCGCAGCAGGGCCAGGGTCGAGCTGGCCAGCCGGCGCTGGAAGACGCTCATCGCCAGGCGGGCGGCCGAGCGGTTGAGTATCTTGGCATTGTTGTAGACGTAGCGCAGGTACTCAGTGGTTTCGTCATAAAGGGTCTGCTCGCTGACAATGTCGTCATCACGCTCCGCGTGATGAACGTCATCACGCGGAGCGTGATGGCTACTCAAGTCGTAGCCGAGGGTGTCCGACATCCGCCTGGGGTACAACGGCCGGCCGTCGAGGTAGACCATCTCTTCCTTGGTGCGACGGATAAAGTGCAGCCGCCGGCGCTCGCGCGGGTAATCCTGGAACGCTTCCAGGGTGGACAGCACGTCCGGCTCCAACAGTTTCCAGAGCGCGTAGAACGGGAAGTCCTTCCCCATGTGCGGGGTGGCCGTGAGCAGCAGGAGGTGGTGGGAAGCCCACGGCAACTTCCAGGCTGGGTCGAGCCCCTTCACCCCCGCCAGGGCCTCCGCGAGCTTGTACCGTTCGGTTCGGCGGATGTAGAGGTCAGCACCGCGATCCGCACCGAGTTTGTGGGCCTCGTCAAAGACGACCAGATCGTAAGGGACACCCGGTTCTTGCAGGCGGGCAAACACCCGGCGCTGGCCAGCGTGTCGATGCTGACAATGATCCGGTCGCTGCCATCGCCGACAAACGGGTTCGCGTTCCGGGCGTCGCTTCCGCTGATTACGCGGAATGGCAAGCTAAACAGCTTGCCCATCTCCCGCCACCAGTTCCCGACCAGACCGGCCGGGGCGACGATCAGCACGCGCTTCAGAAGCCGCCGCGACAGCATCTCGCGGACATAGAGCCCGGTCATGATGGTTTTGCCGGCCCCGGCATCGTCGGCGAGCAAGAAGCGGAGGCGGTCCTGCTTGAGCATGTGGTCGTAGACGGCGATCCGCTGGTGTGGTAGCGGGTCGATCCGTGAAATCTCGGTGGCGAATGCCGGATTGGACAGGTGGCCGAAGGACAGGCGTTCCCCTTCAGCGAGCGCCTGGACGGCTATGGGGTCGGCGGTGAAATCAAGGATCGGGGGGCCGTCCGCGGTTGCCGGACGTTCTTCCTGGTCACTCGGGTTCTCGGACGTGACGAGTTTTTCGATCTGGGTCCAGTAGAAGCGGGAGGGTTTTGTCTGGGCGTTCTCCCAGCGATTGACGGTGGCGAAGGAAACGCCGAGCCGATCAGCCAGCGCCTGCTGAGTCAGGCCCAGCCGTCCCCGGGCTCGCTTGATGCGATCTGGGTAGTCATCGGGCACAGCCATACTGGATGCGGGGGGTCGCATGGATGGATCCTGGTCCTTGGGGCCTCTTCTGCGACAATATAGCAATTGTTATATCGTGCGACGAGTGGCCATGCGACTAAAAGTGAGGTATCACCTCGGCAGGAAAGAAAGTAGCCCTCATGCTCCGGGTGATGAACTGAGCACCTGGAGCATGAGGGCTACTATTTTTGACCGTCACGGATTTTGGGGAAGGGGCACAAGAGGTCCAGAAGAGACGCCGTGTGCTGGTGGCGTGGTGGCGGTGTCGCTTTTTTGTCATCGGTGGGGCAAGCAGGGACACGCTTGGGCATTTCCTGGGACACCGCCAAGCAAAAAGCGCCGTTGGCGGTGTGGCGGCCTCAGCGCTTCGGTCTCGCCGTCCCCTCCCTCCCCAAAATCCGTGACGGTCAGATTTCTTCCAAACTCTCTTTGCCCCTTCGCCACGAATCGGTACCAATTTTGTTCCAGCCAAACAACGCTTGTGGGAGGTCTTCGCGAAGGCGATTCCCGATGGCGACCAGGAAGCGAGGCGCCAGCAGCAGGAGAGCAACCAGGGCCACGTCCATCCAGTGGCGATAGCCGGCGGGGGCCAGCCAGCCAAACAGCAGGCAACTGCCGAGAATCGGGGCCGGGGCCAGCAAATGAACGACGGCAACCCGGCGCCCGTTTTGCTGGAAGTTTCGGCCAGGCTGCCAGAGTATCCAGCAGACGATGGGCCAGAGCCATTCGAGGAGGAACAAGTACCCACAACTCGCAAGCAGGCCGTAGAACACCCAGTTCGGCTCCGGCCAGGAAGCCGGCTGCCAGCCATGCACGTACCCGTTGCCGACAACAAGGGCAACCAGGGCCGTCCCGACCGCCAGCTTCTCGAGTCGGCTCGACCACCAGACCCGCCTCCACAACAGCACCGGTCCGAACAAGAACAACTGGCCTGGAAACGACCAGATGGTTCGGGCCGCCGCCGGGAAGAGACCGCCACCGAGAGGCCCTTCGCCAGCGGCGCGGAACTGGCTCCACAGGGTCGTCAGCCCCAACAGCAGCCACATACACAGGCTCAGATCGAACAGCATGCTGCCGACGTTCTGGCCCTGGTAGATTTGCTGCACCGTCGCTTTGAAATAATCGACGCTGCCGAAGCGTCGGCCGGGGATCGGGTCGGTACTGCGGCGAATGACGGCGTCCAGCTGAGGATACCCGGTTCGCGGCGAGCCGTCCGGCAATTTGCCGGTGAGGACCTCGTGGAGGATCAGGCCCAGCGCGTAAATGTCGGCGCGGTGATCCACCTCGTGCGGGTGGTCGCGTTGTTCGGGAGCCATGTACCGCGGCGTGCCCATCGCCTGGTGCGCTTCCGTGAGCCGGCCGTCGCCGCCGGGCGACAGGCCGGCCTGTCTGGACTTCCTGGGTTTCGCATAACCGGGCGAGGCCGAAGTCGGCCAGCTTCACCTGGTTCATGGCACTGACCAGGATGTTCTCCGGCTTGAGATCGCGGTGGATGATGCCGTGGTTGTGGGCGGTGGACACGGCGTCGCAGAGCTGAAAGAAGGCTTGCATCGGCAAATGCAACCCGGAGTAGCCCCACAAGAAATTCTTCTGCCGCAGATTGGAAGGAAGATACTCCATGACGATGAAGAACAGGCCGTCGATGCAGCCGAAGTCGAAGATGCGAACGACGTGAGGATGGTCGAACTGGGCCAGGGCCCGGGCCTCGCGGTGGAAGCGCTCGGCGAAGGCGGGGTCCGCGCTCACCGTTGCGGGCAGCACCTTGATGGCGACTTGCCGGTGCAGCGAGGGCTGCTCGGCCAGCCAGACTTCGCCCATGCCGCCGCGGCCGATCAGGTGGCGGAGCTTGTAATCGGGCAGCCGGCGGTTGAGCAGGGTTTCCAGGTAGTGGACGCGCTCGGACTCCTCCGGCACGTGCGGCTCCGTGGCGCTGAAGCCGACAGCGAGCAGGCAGGCGGGGCAAAGACCTTCGGGCGCGTCGGGCGGCAGTGTACTGCCACAGCGGGGGCATGGGGTAGCCATGACAAACTCCTGGGGAGACGTTTCCGAGCCTCTTGGCAACAGGGGCTCTCAGTTCGACTTTGGCCCATTTTGGAGTGCGGCAGTGGCTTTGCCTCTGCCGCTTTTGTTTCTCCTTTTGGTTTTGGTGTTTTCTTCTGGAGTGCGGCAGTGCTTTGCTCTGCCGCTTTTGTTTTTCTTGTTTCTCCTGGTTTGTCTGTGGAGTGAGAAAACCAGAGGAAAAACAGCAGAAACAAAAGCGGCAGAGCAAAGCACTGCCGCACTCCAAAAAGGGCCAAAGCCTATCCACAGAAGAAGCATTCGCGCCGCAAGGTTACAGCCCGGGACAAAAAAACTCAACCAGCCAGTGCGCCGAACAGCTCCCGGATCTCGTCGTCCACTTCTCCTGGGTCGGCGACCGTCCGGGCAATCTCCTCCCGGAGCAGGTCGCGGTAGCGCTGCCGCAGCCGGTGCGCCGCCACCTTGACCGCCCCTTCCGTCATGCCCAGCACGGCGGCCGACTCGGCGTAGGTGTCGGTCGCCGCGCCGGTGAGCGAGCCCTTGAGACGCTCGAACAGGAGCAGCTGACCAGCGGTTTCATAGTGCTGGCGCAACCGCTGCAAGACGCAGTCGAGCAGCGTCAGGGCCCAGCGGCGCTCGAAGAGCCGCTCGGGTGTCTGCTCGTGGCTGGGCTCGCTGGCATAGCGGCGCTCACTGTCTGCAAGGTCGAGCGACAGGGGTCGAAGGCCGCCGCCGCGCTTCAGGGCGTGGGCGTGGTCGCGCTGGTTGGCGAGGAAGTGCCGGCAGGCGGCCAGGAGGAAGGCCCGGAAGCGGCCGCGGGCCGGGTCGAGCCGGGCCAGATCGTTGCGCTCCAGCAGCCGGGCGAAGAACTCCTGGGTCAGATCCTGGGCCTCGTCGTCGGAGTGGCCGCGCCGGCGGACGTAGGCATAGAGCGGATACCAGTACAGCCGGCACAGCTCCGCCAGGGCTTCCCGGGCGGCGGGCGATGCTCCCTGTGCCGCGACGACCAGGCTCCAGTGAGTGGTGGCGAACACGCGTGGTTTCACTCCAGGGGGATCTTCCGGAATTCACCGTACCCCGCTCCTTCTTGACCTGTCAAGCAAAAATCTCGGCAAGGGGAACGATGGAACGATGTCTCTCGAAGGAGGGGAAAACTTCTGGGAAGGGTATCTCTGACGCAGTAGAATGCCGCGTATTGCCTGAATTCCTTTTCGGATTCGTGACAGGATTTCTTGCGCCATGCAGTTACCAATTGGAGAGACCACTTTCCCCCTTCCCACGGAGAAGGCCGATGCCGATCGCCGAAGATCATCCCAGCGTCGAGGAGTTAGCGGCGTTCACCCTGGGCACCCTCGGTGAGGAGGCGCAAACTTCCATCGAGGTCCACGTGGCGACCTGCACTTCCTGTCAGGAACGCGCGGTAAATACTCCCGGCGATAGCTTCGTCGAATTGCTGCGAAGTACCCTTGTAGGCACGAGTCGCGGGACAGATTCGTTCGTGGATGCGGCGTCGCAAATGCAGACCCCGTTGCCGCTGGAAGCGATTGCCGCGACGGAGGCGCTGGCGCCGGCCGAATCGGACTGCCCGGCGATCCCCGACGGCCTGCCGCCGGAACTGGCCCGCCACGAACGCTACCGCGCCGTGCGCCTCCTCGGGGTGGGCGGCATGGGAGCGGTGTACGAGGCGGAGCACCGCGTCATGCAGCGCCCCGTGGCGCTGAAGGTCATCAAACGCGCCTATGTGGCCAGCGCCGCCGCGCTGGAGCGCTTCCGCCGCGAAGTGCGCGCCGCCGCGCGCCTGTCCCACCCGAACGTCGTCACCACCTATGACGCCGAGGACGCAGGCGAAACGCATTTCCTGGTGATGGAATACGTGGAGGGGATCGACCTGGGCCGGCTGGTTCAGGAACGCGGTCCGCTTCCCGTGGACCGTGCCTGCGACTGCATCCGTCAGGCGGCGCTGGGACTTCAGCACGCCTTCGAGCAGGGCATGGTCCACCGCGACCTCAAGCCGCACAACTTGATGCTGACCTCTGCCGGCCGCGTGAAAATCCTCGATTTCGGCCTGGCTCACTTCGCCAGCGAAGCCGCGGACGCGGCGGGCCTGACGAGCACGGGAATCGTCCTGGGCACGGTCGATTACATCGCCCCGGAGCAGGCCGACAATGCCCACCAGGCCGACATTCGCTCTGACATCTACAGTCTGGGCTGCACCCTGTACCACCTTCTCGCCGGGCAGCCGCCGTTCCCCACGGGCTCGCCACTCCAGAAGGTGCTGGCCCACGTGGAGAAGAAACCACAACCACTGACCGAACTGCGTCCCGATTTACCGGAGGAACTTATGCCTGTTCTCGAACGCATGATGGCCAAGAACCCCGCGCACCGCTACCAGACGCCGGCCGAAGTCGCATTTGCGCTGGAGCCGTTCACGCTTGCAACCGCCGTGGCTCGCGCGGAACGAAGGCGACCTCGGCTAGCGATCGCCATTGCGATCCTGGCGTTTTTCGTCGCCGGGCTGCTCGGCCTGGGGGTCTATCGCATTGCCACCGACTACGGTGAGCTGGTCATCACGACGGAGAGCGACGATGTCAAGGTGGTCGTCACCCAGGGCGGCAAGCTGGTTGAGGTCATTGACACGAAGACGGACAAGCAGATCAGGCTTGCTCTCCGCTCTGGCGAGTATGAGCTGGAGTTGAAGGGGGCGCCCGAGGGACTGAAGCTGACAATCGACAAGGCGACGCTGACCCGCGGGAAAGAGACTTTGGCGAAGATCGAGCGGATTGGGAAAACGCCCGCCGTGCAGCCCGTCGAGACAGTCGGCGAAATCCGCTGCTTCGAGGGGCACACGGAAAGGGCATGGGAGGTAGCCTTCTCCCCGGACGGCCGTTACGCGCTATCGGGCGGGGCGGATGGAGTCTTTTTGTGGGAGGTGGCGACGGGACGAGAAGTGCGTCGGTTCTCCTGCCACGATGGGGGCCTAGCTTTTTCCCCCAATGGACGGCAGTTTCTCAGCGTTGGCGGGGACAAGGATGTGCGATTGTGGGACGTCCAGACAGGCAAAGTGTTACGCGTGTTGAAAGGACACACCAGTTTTCTCAACCGGGTGGAGTTCTCGCCCGATGGTCGCCGTGCCCTTTCCGGGAGTTCGGACGGCACTGTGCCGCCTGTGGGACCTGGAAAGCGGGAACGAACTCCGTCGTTTCCCAGTGGGAGCGGTGGGTGTGGCGTTCTCTTCCGACGGCCGCCGCGCCCTCTCCGGGGGTAGATGGGATTCACTGGTACGGCTCTGGGATGTAGAAACGGGCGCAGAAGTCAGACAGTTCGCGGGCACACGGGACCTGTCACCGATGTGGTCTTCTTGCCCGGGGGTCGCCAGGTTCTTTCCTGTAGCCATGATCAGACGTTGCGGTTATGGGACTTGGACAGCGGGGCGGAGATCCGCGTCTTTTCCGGGCACACGCATTTTGTACAGAACCTGGCGATTACCCGGGACGGCCGTTACGCGATGTCCGCCAGCGCGGACAAGACGGTACGGCTGTGGGACCTGCGGACCGGCAAGGAACTTCACTGCTTCACCGGTCACACTGATGACGTCCTCGGCGTCGCGATTTCTCCGGATGGTAAGTTCGGTCTCTCCGGCAGCTTTGATAAAACCGTTCGCCTGTGGCGGCTGCCCGACTTGCCGCCTGCCAAGAAGAACCCCTGACGCACCGAGGGAACGCTCATGGAAACCTCTGTCAGCCTGCTGGGGCGCCTGGCCGGCGCGCCCACCGACGACGACTGGAGGCGGCTGGACGACCTGTATCGACCCCTGCTCCGCGTCTGGCTGGCGCGGGCGGGGGTTGTGGCATCGGATGTCGATGATCTGGTCCAGGAAGTGCTGCTCGTCGTCGTCCGCAAGATCGCCGGCTTCGAGCGGCGCGGCCAGGGGGCGTTCCGGGCCTGGCTGCGGGCGGTCCTGGCAAACGAAGTGCGCGATTACTTCCGCGGGCAGAAGTACCGGCCGACCGCCACCGGCGACAGCGACATCCTGCGCCGGCTCGACGAGCTGGAGTCACCCGATAGCGCCCTGAGCCGGCTGTGGGACCGCGAGCACGACCAGCACGTCGCCGCTTCGCTAATGCAGCGCGTGCAGGGCGACTTCTCCCCGGCCACCTGGCAGGCTTTCCACCAATACGTCCTCCAAGGCGAGCCGGCTGCGCAGGTCGCCGCGGAGCTGGGCCTGTCGCTCAACTCCGTGCTGCTCGCCAAGAGCCGCGTGCTCAAGCGACTGCGGCAAGAGGCTGCCGGCCTCGTGGAGTGAGTATCTTCCGTCTTCGACTTACACTCCAGCACGTGCCGAGAAAACGCTTCCAAGAAGAGAGTGGCCTTCCCTACCGGGATTTCGCCGCCTTGCAGCGGTAGACCCAGGTTTCTTTCTTGCTGCCGCCGGTGACGTTGATCGCCACGTTGTTGACCGGATCAAACGCCATGAACCGAACGTCGCTCCCTTTGGGATGCGTGTTCGGCATCATCTCGGTCCAGGAGTTCGATTTGTAATCGTAGACCCAGGTATCGGTGTAGCGCTCGCCCTGATCCCGCTTGGGATACACGTTGGCATGGCCGCCGAACAGGATCATGACGCCGTTGACGCTGTCGTAACAGACCTGCGATTGCAGACGCCGGGCCGGCGGGTCTTTCGGCTTGAGGTTCGTCCAGGTGTTGCTGGCATGGTTGTACGCCCACGTCTCATTCAGGTTGACGCCATCGCTGTAGCTTCCCGTCTGGCCGCCGAACAGAAGCGTCACCTTGTTTTTGGAATCGTACACCATGTTGGGCATCGACAGCCGCGGCGGCGAGACCTTCGGCTTGAGGTTGCGCCACTTGTTCTTTGCGAAATCGAAGGCCCAGGTCTCGCCTTCTTCCAGGCCGCCGAAGAGGATCGCTTCCCTGGCGTCCCGATCGTAAACGAGGCCGTAGCAGCAGTAGGCCCCGGGCCATTCGGGGTTGGCTCCATAATGCGCCCCGCTGGCGACTTTCTCCCAGGTCAGCTTGCGACCGTCCAGGACCCAGCTATTGGAGTCTCGTCCCGAGCCGCCCCGGCCCAGTCCGGTGCTGGAGCAGCCGCGATGCTTGAAGTACACGCCGCGATCGCTGTTGTAGACGGCATGGTAACCGCACTGGCCGATCGGACAATCGGCTTCCTCCTCCTTCTTCTTTGTCCAGGGCTGCGCCTCGCGCCAGGTGTTGGAGCCAACGTGGTAAAACCACAAGTTGTTCGTGTAACCGGAGCTGCAGCCGCCAAAGTAGATCACACAGCCGGTCTTTTCGTCGTAAACCAGCCCGACCTCCGTTTTCGGATGGGTGAAGCTGTCGCCCTTGGGCTTCAGCATTTTCCAGGTGTTGTCCGGAAGGTCGGCCAGGTCGGGATTGACGGCCGGCTTGAGCTGCGCCGTCCAATCGAGGATCGCTTGCGGTTGAGCGACGAGGGCTGGCGCATGCCATAATAACCCCGCCAGCACTGACAACGACAGGAACGTTTGACGCTGGAGCATGACGCACCACCGGAGGAAAAGGGAGCTTCAACGGACGGCCGACCACGGCTGCCTCCACTTGCCTTACGCGGCGCTCACCGCTTTGGCCTTTTTCACGAAGTCGGGGTCGATCTTCACGCCGAAGCCGGGACCAGAGGGGCAACGCACGACGCCCTTCTCGCACTTGAGCGACGAGGTTTGAGCATTCCACGGGCAGGTCGGTGTTGCCCTTGAATTCCATGAACGGGCCGATGTTCGGCGTGAACGACGCGAAATGCACCACGTCGAGGTAGCCCAGGCCCCCGCCGGACATGTGCGGCACCACGGTCATCCCCGCGGCTGCGGCCATGCGTGCGACCTTCGTGGCCCGGATGAAGCCGCCGCCGTAATGCAGGTCGGGCTGCACGATGTCCAGGCCGCGGTGCTCGATGGCCCACTGCCAGCGGCGCAGGCTGAACTCCTGCTCACCGCCCGCGACCGGGATGGTGAGCGCATCGGCGACTTCCTTCGTCTCCCAAAGCCAGTCGAACGGGCACGGCTCCTCGTAGAAGGCGTAGCGATGCTCCTCCATCAGCCGGCCGATGCGGATGGCCTCGCGCACGTCGTAGGAACTGTTGGCGTCGGCGAAGAGCGTCATGCCGTCGCCGAACGCCTTGCGTACCAGTGGAATCAGGGCCTCGGTGCGTCCGGGAAGCGAATCGACGTTGCGGTTCATGCGTCCGCCGAGACGGAACTTGAGGGCCCGCACTCCAGATCCCTCGACAAGTTTGCGCAGGTACGCCACTTCCTCCTCGGGTTTGTTGCCGCGCTTGCCGCTGGCGTAGTAGACCGCGATGTCTCGCCGCTTCGCACCCCCGAAGAAATCCGCCAGGGGCCGCTGCGCCGTCTGACCCAGCAGCTCCAGCAGCGCCATCTCCATCGCGGCGACGTTCGTCCACAGCGCCAGGCCCTGCATCTTGTAGTTGCTGTTGTGCCGATACGTTTCCCAGAGCAGCTCTTCGAGCCGGCGTGCGTCCTTCTTGAGGAACACGGGCACTATGCTCTTCAGGAAGACCGGATACAGCTCCGCCATGCGCGCCGGGTTCGGCACGGTGATCGCCTCGACCCCGTCACTGGATCTGGTGCGAATCAGGAATTGCTTGCCGTTGCGGAGCAGTTCGACCGATGCGACGGTCACCGGCTGCTTGAGGAAATCCAGTTGCAGCACGGGATTGTCGAGGATGCGATCGAGCGCGGCCTTGGTGACCGGTTCTGGGTCCGCCGCGCCGAGCGCAGTCAGTCCCGGAGCAGCAGCGGCGCAGGTAGCCGCGGTTTTCAGAAACAACCGGCGCGAGGTTGACATGACAAGGGCCTCCGGTGTGGCAGCGCAAGGGACCAGGAATCGGCTGTCGAGTTCACGTGTGAACGTCAGGGTTGACGACAATCATAGTCGCGATCACCCTGACGGCAAGCTGGCAGCGATGGTGGAGTGAGGGGTACTGACGAAGTGCGCGTGAAGAAACCGTGAATCAGGCGGTGTTGTTCGGGGCGGAGGCGGATCCTCGCGGTGCTTGCGGGACACTCACCGTGCCTGCAGACTCATCAGGACCCGGCTCCGCCGCTCGCTGCTGGGGCGCTTTTCCGTCTGGATGTCGGTTGACCCGGCATATTCCAGCACCCGCCTGGCCGCGCTGGCCGGCATCGGACCCATCGTCCGGACCGGGGTGGTTGCCGTGGGCTGCCAGTGCTTCGCCAGCGTCTCGTACAGCCGGGGGTTGGCCTGTTCCACCGTCACAAGCACGGGAACCCCACCCGCGTAAGCCGATCCCATCGGCTGCCCGAGCCGGCGGCCATTCGCTTCCTGAGCCGGATAGCCGTTGCCCGCCAGCAGAGCGTAGGCCAGCAGGAGGACGACGCCCGCCACGAACAGAACCACTTCAACTTGAATCGGCAGAAACTGCAACATGGCGGCGTCCCCTTCTCGCGTCCAGAATCGCGGGGTCTCATTGGCCCCTGAGAGGATTAGCGAGATTCCGGGCTGGAAGAGGACAAGAATTTTTCAAGGAGCGGGGGGACAAAGCGGCGGGCCTTCCTTGTAGCGGGCCAGCTGCTTTTCGATCCAGGCCAGCATGCTGGGGAAGAAGTAGTACGCCGACTTGCGGTCATGATGGCCCTCGGGGTAGTAGACCACGTCCACGTGCAGCCCGCGTTCCCGGGCCCGGTAGAGGAAGCTCTCCACCTGCGAATCGATGTTGAATTCGTCCTGGCCGCAGTAGCCGACATACATGGCCAGCTGGCCGGGGCGGACGTCGTACAGGTCGAGCATCTCGATGGGGTTCTCGCGCTTGATCATTTCCAGCGTTTCCGCATCGTGCTTGCGGCCATACAGTGGGAAGACCACGTGACCCTGGCGCACCACGAAAATGCCGTAGTAGCGGGCCACCATCTCGTGCCGGTTCTCGAAATTGGTGCGCCAGCCCCAGCAGCAGGGATCGAATTTGCCCGTATAGCGGCCGTGACAGTCTTCCCAGCGGAGGTTCAGCGCCGGGAAGATGCCTCCCGTCGCCGCGAAGCGATCGCGATACTTGATCGCCTTGTTGAAGGCCCCATTGCCGCCCATGGACACGCCGGCCACAATGTGGGCTTCCCGCTCCGGCAGAATGGGGAAGTTGGTCATCAGGAACGGCCAGACCTCGCCCATCAGGTAATCTTCGTAGGGCCCCGCCTTGGTGTTGAGGTAAAAGCTGCCGGGGAGAGTGATCTTGCCGTGCCCGTCGAGACTGCCGTCCGGCGAGGCCACGATCATGGGCGGAAGCTGGCCGCTCACGATGGCCTGGTCGAGTGGGACAATCACGTCCTTGAGGAACGACAGCTCATCCTGGGCAAAGCCGTGCAGCCACAGCAGCAGCGGATAGCGTTTGTGAGGATCGAAGTGGGGCGGCAGATAGACGTACAGGTCGCGTTTCTGCTTCAGCGCTTCCGACCAGAGCCGGCGGTCCTGGTCGTGATTGTAGGTGTAATCGAGGACCTGCCCCTGGAGCTGGGCGTTGGTCTTCTTCAGGACGGGGATGCGGAACGGGTGCAGCGGATTGGCCTGGGAGGGTGCGGGCCAGCCGAGCAGGCCAAGGGTCATCCCGAAGGCGATCCAGATGAACCGGTTCACGGGAGCCTCACTTGGATTGGTGCCCTTGCTGCGTCAGGTTCAGCCGACCGTTGGGACAGACACCTTCAAATTCGCCTTGTTCTCTTCGGCAAACTCCCCTCAGATCCTGAGTCAGGGTGCCTTTTGATTTATCGTTTCGCGCTCACCCGACCCAGCGCGAAACGATAAATCAACAAGACACCCCTCATTCGTGACCCCTCTCCCACAAGGGGAGAGGGGAGAAAGAACGATCATCCGGCAAACAGGCTCATGACCAGGGCATAGAGCGTTCGCACGTTGGCGTACTGCGAGGCGCCCAGGTAATCGAGCAGGGCCAGCAGACCGGTGACGTCGAGGACGCCGAAGGTGTAGGGCAGCTTGCGGCCCTTCCAGGCCCGCATCCGCTTGATCATGCCTGCGACCTTTTCCGCGGATGCCAGCCAGGCGGTGTAACGGCCCTCGATCCGGTCGCGCTTCTGGACGACCTGGCCCAGTTCGTACTGCCGCCGGGCGCACTCGGCGGGGTCGGCGTTGTTGCTGTTGCCCTTGCGGGGCACGGGCTTGTTGATCAGTTCGCTGGCACGGGCGGCCAGGCGCGTGTAGCGGTGTTCCAGGCTGTTGGCGCGCCGCTTGAACAGGAACCAGGTCACGGACAGCAAAACAATCACAGTCGTGTAAAGAACAATCATGGTGTCTCCCGATGGGTGCTGGAGGAAATCGGCTCGGCGCGCACAGCGGACCAGGCACCGAGATGAGTCAAACCGGTCGGGGTAGCGAATCCGTAACCGTTTGCACTTACCGGACTCTTGCACCGGCAAAAAGGTTCACGCCGAGAAAACAAAATGCGCGAGTTCGGGCGTTCCTCTCGAATTTGGCGGAGATGGGCGCAGCCACGGAGCCGCGCACGCAGCGCAGCGGAGTAAGCGGTCGTCCGACGAACCGCTTACTCCGCTGCGCTGCGTGCGCGGCTCCGTGCGCGCCTACCGTGTCAGGCAGGGCGTGCGCAGGCGGAAATTGTCGCGATCATGCTCCAGCCGGCCGGTGAGGGTCAGGGCGGCGCCGTTCATCAGCGACAGGAAGCCGAAGCGCTGCCGGATGGCGTCCTTGCACTCGGCCAGGCGCTGCCGGCGTTCGTCGTCGGGATTGGGAAAGAGCGCGCCCTGGGTCGGGATCGGCTCCAGAGGCGACAGCTCCACGCCTAGCAGACGCAACGGCAGCCGACGGGTGTGCAGCCGGCGATAGCGGTCGCAGGCTGCCTCGCTCAGTTCCTTCTCCTCGATGGTCGGGCGGCGAAACGAACTGCGCCCATCAACGATCTGGTAATCGCCATACCGGAGGGTCACGGTGAGGCCGCGCGCGGCCAGGCCGTGGACGCGCAGCCAGGAGATGGCGCGCTCCAGCAGGTGCTGGAGCATGGCCTCGCAGAAGGCGGGGTCGGCCGTCGGCGGGTCGAAGCTGGTACGGCGGCTGACCGACTGCGGCGGCCTATAAGGCTCGACAGTGCGGAGGTCGATTCCCCGGGCGTACTGGTGCAGCAGCCGGCCGCGCTGGCCGAACAGGCTGAGCAGCAGCTCCAGCGGCATGGCTGACAGCTCGCTGATCCGCTGCACGTTCAGCCGCTGCAGCCGTTCCAGCAGCACCGGCCCGACACCCGGCAGCACCTCCACCGGGAAGGGAGCGAGATAGGCCCCCTCCGTCCCGGCCGGGATGGCAACGATGGCGCCCTGGTCGTTGTGCAGCGCGGTCAGACCGTCTTTGCGGAGGTCCAGAGGCCGTTTCTTGGCCTGGTCCGTGGCCACGGCGGCGATCAGCTTGCTGCTGCCGATGCCCACCGACACGCTCAGGTCCATTTCCTCACGGATTTGCCGGCGCAGCTGCTGGGCCATTCGCAGCACGTCGGCCGTGCCGCCTTCCGGAAGTGTCAGGCCGAGGTAGAGATCATCGAGGGCCGCCATTTCCACGCGGGCGGTGCGGTCCAGGCAGATGGCCAGGATGCGTCGGCCGGCCTGCTCGTAAAGCCGGTAATCGCCCGGAACGATCCGCAAAGTCCGGCACAGGGCCCGGGCCCGGGTCAGTGCCATGCCGGTGCGGACGCCTCGACTCTTGGCCTCGTAGCTGCAACTGGCCACCACGCCGCTGCCCACCGCCACCGGCTGGCCGCGCAACGTGGGATCCTGCAATTGCTCGATCGATGCGAAGAAGGCATCCACGTCCAGATGCACGACCTGGCCGCGCTGCACTTCCATCATGATGCCGCTCTCCCTCTCTCCGTCCGCATCGGGGGCTGGGAGCCCGGGCAGAGCTTGTATTAGTGTACGTCAAAACACATATGTACATCAATACAGAAACCCTGTCAACACCGGAACCGGCGCTCAGAACGGCCAGATGTTAGCCGGCAGCGAAACCTTGTAGACGTTGATCTTGCCCTTGCGCAGCTCGTGCGAGTAGATCACGTATCCATTGCCTAGCTTAATCACCTTCCTCGCGTGAGGCCAGCCGCGCAGGTGCGGGTGTTCGTTGCCGGTTTCCTCCAGCACGACGTAGCGAGGGGGCTGCGGGACTCCCGGGGCAGGCGCGGGCTCGACAAAGATCCGACCGGAGTAGTACCAAGCCCACCCAAACGGATCCTCAATCGGGTCTTTGGAAGAGGTGTGTTCGGCCAGCCAGCGGCCCACGTCCCGGAAGCCGGCGCGGTTGGAGTGCAGCGTCTCCAGCGACTTGTAAGCGGGGATCGCGGTCAGGAACACGAGCAGCCCCAGCGACCAGCATGGGGGACTGACCCAGCGTGTTCCGGCCAGGGCAGGCCGGAGCCGGGCGAGGGCGCTGGCCAGGAAGAAGCCAAGCTGATCGATGCCGGCCGCCGTGGGAAAGACCAGACACAGCAGCACAAGCAGCACGTGCCGTTCCGAGAGGTAGCCGAGGCGAACCGTAACCCAGTAAAGCAGGGACAGCAGGATCAAGTTGGCCGTGACCATGACCCAGGTCAGGGGAACCCCGGCCAGTCGGCGGCGGTGCTGCCAGAGGCCGATCAGCGTGGCGATCCAGAGTCCCCAGAACAGTGTCCGGCTAAGGATCTGAAGCATCACCTGGATGCTCCAGCTGATGCGTCGGGCGATGCCCGCATCGGGTCCGGTCCACCAGATGGCCAGCGGCTGGGCCGTGATTGTCCCGGCCTGGCTCTCGTCCACTACCGGGCAGGACCATGCGACGGGGGAGACGAGCGTGCTGGCGCTGGGCTTGACGGTAAGTCGGCCAATGGTCAGCACAAACGGCAGGCTGACCAGGACGGCCGGGACCACCAGGCAGGCGATCCGCACGGTGAGGCGTTCCCAGGTGCAGCGCCAGGCCGGCCAGAACTGCATCGCCACCAGGACCAGGCTGGTTGCGAGAACAAGGATGAGTCCCTCTGGCCGGGTCAGATAGGCCAGCCCGCCGAACAGGCCGCACAGGACAAAACAGGCCGGACAGCCGGCCCGCAGGCCGCGGGCGGCGAAGAGCAGGCTGCTCGCCGACCACAACAGGAACAGGCCCTCGGAGAGGCCATCGCCCAGTACCCGGCCGCTGGCCGGCAGGCACTGGAACAGCAGCGCCCCCCAGAAGCTGATGCGGCGGTCGAACAGCTCGCGGCCGAGGTAGTACGTGGGGATGACCAGCAAGATGCTGGCGAAGGCGCAGGCCAGCTGGGCGCTCAGCTGCATGGCCAGCACGAGGTTGCCGCCGACCAGCGGCCGGACCACGCGGGACACCAGCAGGACCGAAAGCGGGTAGCCGGGATGATGCTCGGAGGTCTGCAGCACGTCTTGCCAGCCATCGTGGTTGAAGCGCCAGGCCATGCGTACGTAGTGAAGGGAATCCCGGGAAATGACCTCGGTGTGGGTGATCTGCCAGAGACGCATGGCGGTGGTCAGTGTCAGAAGCAGGACCAGCCAGCGCCAGGTGGGCCAGCCTTTCTGCAGGTCGGGCGGAGCGGAAACCTTGCAGGAGGTGAGCGAGCTGCAAGAAGCGGGCGACGACAAGGACTGCGCGTGCATGCGGCACCTCGGCAACGGGGACGGCGAAGGACCATCACGGAGGAGTCGCCAGGTGCCGGGTCAGGGGACGGTCGGAATGCGAATGGTAGAGTGGATTGGCAATTGGGGTCAAGACCAGCTGCGGAAATACACAGGTGCGTTAGCCCAGGATCCGATCCCACTTTGCCTTGTGATAAGCGATCTTCTCGGCAGCCGTCATCTTGCGGAAATCCGTGCTTGCCTGCTCATGGCCAGCCTGACCGTTGCACGTGGCCGTCTTCTCGGCCGGCTGGTGCTTGCACTGGCAGGTACACGCTGTCGCTTGCGATTTCTTGACCTCGACGGGTGCAGGGGGCACGCTGATGACGGTGCCATTGCCGGCATAGTTCATGACGCCAGTCTGGAGCGTCATGTCGTCCTTGAGCGATCGGAGCGGCTTGACGCCCAGCTGTTGGAGCACGCCATGATAGGCTCGCACCGCCTCCTCGGCCGTGATCTCGCCATCGGCGATCAGCCGGAGAAAGTGGACGAACGCCAGCTGGTTCTCGGCGTTGTTGATCTTCCGGCCGAACAGGGCCACGCGGGCGCCGTACTTCTTGGCCTCGCTCAGCAGCTTGAAGGCGTCGTAGGTCGTTCCCGCCGAGCCGCCGAGGATGCCGACGACCAGGTGCGGATCGTAATGGACCAGCTCTTCCATCGCCTTGGGGCCGTGATAGACCATCTTGAGGAACAGCGGCCGGCCCGCGGCGGTGACGCCGCCGAGCGTCCGCACGATGGCGTCGTTGATGAACCCCGGCAGCTTGTCGGGAGCGACGGCTTCCGGATTGTTGGGATCGAAGATCTCCAGAAAATGACGAAACCCCTTGCGCTCGGCCTCCAGGCGGAACTGCTTGTACTCCTCCAGAGCGGCGCGGTCCAACTCGGTGTCGTTGTTGTAGGTGATGCTGTACAGGCCGAGGTTCGCACCCAGCTGCCGTTCCTGCGGCGTGCAATCGAGATGGCCGCACTGGATGTGATCCAGCGTTGCGGTGCGGAACGGCCGGGAGGGGTCCTGCGGGTACTTGCTGCCGCGGATGATGTGGATGTCGGTGGTGTCGTTGGCGCGGGCGGCGGGGGTGACAGGACTATTGTCGAAGAGCCGGCGATGAATCGTCAGCACCTCGCTGGTGCTGGCCGACATGAGCATGATGTCCACGAGGCCCTGTTCGACGATCTGCACGATGATGTCGCGGAACTCAGCGAGGGTGCGGTAGCGGAGTTCGCCGCTGTGGGCTTCGGGGGATCGGCCGGGAGCGCCGATGGCCAGGGCCATGTCGGCGTCCTTGGCGTCGGCAAGGATGAATTCCTTGCTGCCGTGTGGATCAGCGTGAATGCGGGCGAGCTTGGTATCAAGAGACTTGATCATGGCAAAAGGACCCAGAGGATCAGTTCCGGTTAGCATTGGCCGAGCCGCGCACGCAGCGCAGCGGAGTAAGCGGTCTGGGAGCCCGCGGGGCCGCTTACTCCGCTGCGCTGCGTGCGCGGCTCGGCAAAACAAATCACTTCCCAGTCGGTTGCCACGCGGCCCGAGGAATCGCTCGGACCTGACCATTGACCGCTGGCCTTGCCTTGTCCGCGGGAGCAGCCGGTTTCGCAGCCGGCTCGCTCGGCTGGCTCTTGCCGATGCGTGCCTCCACCTGATCGATGATCTCGCGCAGCACCTTGGCCGACTGCTGCAAGCCCAGCCGTTCCTTGGGCAGCAGGTTCAATTCGATCTGCTGGCGGGCGCCGCCGCAGCCGACGACCGTCGGGACCGAGAGACAGACGTTGCGGATTCCGTAAAGCCCCTGCTGCAAGGTGCTGACCGGCAAGACCTTGCGGCTGTCCAGCATCAGTGCGTGGACCACCTCGCGGATCGACAGTCCGACCGCGAAGCCGGAGCCGCCCTTGAGCTTGATTAGCTGAGCGCCGGCGGTTTTGGTCTCCTCGAAGACCTCGCGCTGCACGGCGGGGCCGAAGCCGGGCCACTGCTCCAGGGGCAGACCGGCCACGGTGGCGCTGGACCAGAGCGGCACCATGCTGTCGCCGTGTTCGCCGAGGATCAGGGCTTGCACCTGCGTGGGCGGCACTTGCAGACGACGAGCCAGGTGGCTGCGGAAGCGGGCCGTGTCCAGCTGCGTGCCCAGGCCGATGACGCGCTGCCACGGCAGACCGCTGCGCTGTACCGCCAGATAGGTCAGCACGTCAACCGGGTTGCTCACCACCACCAAATAGCTGTTCTGCTTCAGGCCGGCAGACTTGATTTGTTCCAGCAAGCCCAGGAACAGATCGACGTTGCGGTTGATCAGGTCAAGCCGGCTCTCATCCGGCTTGCGGCGCAGCCCGGCTGTAACGACGACGACGTCGCTGGTGGCGACATCGTCCATCGTCCCCGCCGTGATTCGCTGATCGGCTGTCAGGCACGAACCTTGAAGTAAGTCGAGGGCCTGGCCCTGAGCCATGTCCTGGTTCGCGTCCAGCAGGCATACGTGGCTGGCGATGCCGCCGCATTGCAATGCAAAGCCGGTCATGCTGCCGACCAGTCCGCCGCCGCCGATGATGCTGACTTTCATGGGACCTCTCGGGGAAGATTCAGGTTCTCGGGTGTTGTGATCTTGTCCGATCCAGGTAACGGGCCGGGACGCTCCAATGGCGGGGGCCCCGTTGTGGAGCGACTCATCGAGTGTCTGAGCCAGCGTAACCCCACCAGCACGGCGAGAAAACTCACGACCCCGGCCACGGCCCACATGACGATCAGGACGATGAACACCGGAGGGAAGCCCTGTGCAGCCATTTTCCCCATGTCCGGGTTCGCCAGAGCAAAGAAGCTCACGATGCCGGCGGCACCCATGCTCACGGAGATTGCCGTGGTGCTGATGGTCCGGATCGTTCTCACCCGGAGGGCGTCGGGATTGTAACTGGCACTGACCGCGGCCAGCACGCGCTGGAGGTCCTCAACGGTTTCCACCTTGATTCCCAGCTGCTTGACCAGCCGGCGAACTTCCTGAAGATTATCGGTCGGGTCCGGCATGGTTCACCCTGCTCTTGACTGTTGATCGGAGGATTCCTCGTTCGCCTGCTGTTCTTTGCGCCATCTGCCGGCGAAAGATGATCACCCGGACCCAGACCGTGATAATGCACAGCACCCAGGTCGAGCCGAGGATGACCCTGATCCAGATGTTGCAGCGCTCCCAGCCGCCAACGAGCAGCAGGATCACCGTCGAGATCAGCGCCCCACCAACCAGGACCAGCAGCACCAGGGTCGAGAAGAACCCCGTCTTGTCCGAGCGAAAACTGAACATGCGCCAAACTCACTCTGCGTTACACTCCCGCCCCGGTCAGAGCGGCCATCACCTGTTCCGTGATCGTTCGCACCAGCTGCTCCAGATCGAGCCCGTCGAGAGCTGATCCTTTACCGTTCGTGGAAGCAGCGGCGTTTTCCCACTGAAACGCATGGGGCTGAGGAACGAAGTCGGAATAACTCTCGTCAAAGCTGCTCGGCCCACAGAGGTCGCAATCGTCCTTGTGAAATCTCACGTCATCATAACCGAGCCGCTTCTTGAAGTTAAGCAGCTCCTGAGTGTCCTTGTCATCGAAATAATTGATGCGCCCCAGCTGCTTGGCCAGCAGCAGGATCTTGCAATAGGCGTCAATGATCTCCGTGTTGAAGTACGCATTTTCCAGTGTGGGGCCAAAAGTCACCGTGCCGTGATTGGCCAGCAGGATTGTGTTGCAATCCTTGACGTAAGGGATAATCGTATTGGGCAAGCGCTGATCGCCGGGCGTCGCATATTTAGCGATCGGCACTTCACCGAGAAAAACCTCCACCTCCGGGAGAATGCACTTGGGAATTGGCTCGTGGGCCACGGCAAACGCGGTGGCATACGGAGGATGGCAGTGAACGACCGCCTGTACGTCGGGCCGATGCTTGTAGACCGCCAGGTGCAGCAGAACCTCACTGGTTCGCTTGCGCGTGCCGGCCAGTTGCTTGCCCTCGTAATCGACCTTGCAGACGTCCTCGGGCTTCATGAAGCCCTTGGAAACCATCGTCGGCGTGCAGAGCAGCTCGCGCTCGTTGAGCCGAATCGTGATGTTGCCATCATTGGCAGCCGCGAAACCGCGATTGTAGAGCCGCCGGCCGATCTCGCAGATCTGCTCTTTCAATTGTTTTTCATTCATGATTGCACAATCGTCAGCTGATCGAGGATGCAGGAACAATACGCATCCACAGGTTTCTTGTCCGGATGAAACGGCGCTGCCGCCTCACCGCCCTCGCTGAATCCGACCTGGCTGCCGATCCCGGCGCCCAGGTTGTCGTAAATCACCAGGTCCTCGCCATCGCCCCGGCCATCCGTTTTCAGGGCCTTGAAACTGCACGGCACGCCGATGATCCAGCGGGCCCCGATCATGCTCGGATGTACCCGCGACAGCGTCACCGTGCCAATTACCTCAGCGATGCGCATGACCGTCCAACTCCCGCAACGTCTTCGACACCTCATCCGGGCAGGCACGCTGCCCTCCGGCACAGAACTGCCGCAGGATCTGCCGGACCTCGAAGAAGGTCCGTCCCGGCATCTCCACGGCCAGCAGGTTCGCTCCGACCGTCAGCGTCGCCCGCGCGGCCTGGGCCACGGTCGTCACGGCCACAGCTCGCAAACCAGGCACCTTGTTGGCCACACAACACACCAGGCCCGGATCTTGACAGAACACCACTCCGCCACAGCACTCGCCCCGCGCCACACAGTCGCCGATGGCCTTCGCCCAGCGGGGCAGTTGCCCCTCCTCGACGATCGGCAGTGGGCGAAGCAGGATCTCTTCCCGCTTCAAGGCGATCAGGGCACTCTGCACGACGACGTAGCTGCGATCCTGAGCGCAGCCCCAGGTAAGAAACGCGGCCTGGTTTTCCTTCCGCTGCACTTCCAGGGCGACGCCACCGGCACGCAATTCCTCGGCGGCCAGTGGAGTCACGACCGTCCCGGGAGGGATCAGCACGCGCTGATGGCCATTTAACCGGCGGCGCAGCGAATCGGCCGACAGCACTCGCCCTTGCCAGAGCAGGTCGCCATGTGCGTCATTCGTGCTTAGCTTCTGCCCGGTCATGCCTGATCGCTTAACCCAAGGACCATCCAACGAATCGGCGTCTGCTTCGATTTTACTGTCTCGCGCACACCTGCACCATCGCTTGTAATAATGACAAGCGATCCAACGCTCGCACCCAGATAATCGATAGCCAGCAAGGGATCGCCGTCATCCTTGCCGCCCGGTCCCAGCACACGCACCAGAAGCAAGCGCCAGCCGTTCAGCGTCGGGTGCTTGATCGTCGAAACCGCATGTCCAACCACACGAGCCAGTTGCATGGGAACACCAAGGTTGCGATTACAGCACGCGCAGGCTCCCCACTGTCGTTGAACGCCGTTGCCTGGTGAACGTCAACGGCGTGGTGACACCCTCGCCCGTGGGCGTGGCAATGCTGAAGCTGAGATAGCCCTCACCACCGCTGCCCAGACCCGCCGTGCTGGGGCCGTTTTGCACGAACAGCGTTGTATCCATCTCCCGGCCCATCCGCGTGATCGTGTCCAGGTTGCGTGAGTGGATAATGCTCGTGTGCTTGAACCCATGCTCGTACTTCTTGGCCAGGGCAATGGCGGTATCCACGTCCCGGACGCGCACAAAGGGCACGAACGGCATCATCTGCTCATGATCGACAAACGGGCTGGTTTCATCCGTCTCACCAAAGAGCAACTCCGTTTCGGCCGGGACTTTCAGTCCCACGCGCTCGGCCAGCACGCTGGCATCCTGGCCGAGCAGCTCCTTCTGGAGCATGAGCTTGGACTTATCTTCCGGTGAGGGAGCAAACGCAGCGGCCGTCAGGGCTTCGATCTGCTTGCCATCGAGCCGGACAGCGTTATGGTGCGTCATCAGTTCCAGTAATTCGTCGAACACCGCATCGACGACAAACACTTCCTTCTCGCCGATGCAGAGCAGGTTGTTGTCGTAAGCGGCACCGATGATGATGGAGCGTGCGGCCTGGTCGAGGTTCGCCGTCTCATCCACCACAACGGGGGGATTTCCAGGACCAGCGACAATGGCACGCTTGGGACTGCGGAGAGCGGCTCGGCCCACGGCCGGACCGCCGGTCACACAGAGCATGCGTACGTCCCGGTGGTCGAAGATTGCCTGGGCTGATTCGAGCGTTGGTTTCTCGATGATCGTCAGCAGATTGTCGATGCCGATGGCCTCGGCAATCGCCTGATTGAATAGATGCACTCCCTTGCAAGCAATGCGCGCTCCGCTTGGATGTGGATTGCACACAAGAGAGTTGCCGCCGGCCAGCATGTTAATGGCATTGCAGGCCAGCGTCGGCAGCGAATGCGTGACGGGTGTAATCACGCCAATCACCCCGAACGGAGCATACTCTTGCAGAGAAACGCCATTCTCACCGCTGAAGGCGTCGGTTCGCAGAAACTCAACGCCCGGGATGCGGTCGGCAATGACCTTGAGCTTCTCGATCTTGTGCTTGAGCTTGCCGATTTGCGTTTCTTCCAGTTCTTCCCGGCCCAGTTGCTCCGCTTGCTCCGTGCAGATCTTGCGAATGCAGGCGATCGCCTTGCGGCGATCTTCCAGGCCACGCCGCTCGAACTCACGCTGAGCTTCTACCGATGCGGCAACGGCGGCGTTAACGTCATTGAAGACGCCGCGCTGCGCGGCCCCGTGGCCGTTGCGCGAGGGAGCAGCCGGCGCAGCTCCGTTGCGCAGCCGGGACAGGACTTGCGAAACGACCGTGCGAACGATCTCATCAGTTGCGTGCATGGATGTAGTCTCACACTGTTGACCCGGAGAGAGCTTGCAGCCGCAGCGTGATTGTTTCATCCGGGCCCTTACTCCCTGGCGGAGAAGATGGTTTGGTTGTGGACGTGAACGTGATCGACAAGCCCAATGATGGTCGCGTCCACCGGCAATTTCTCGGTCTCCGGAGTGAGCCGGGCGCTCGATCCCTGAACGATCAGGACCATCTCGCCCTGGCCCGCACCGACCGTATCGACAACAACAAAAGTCCGTCCCGTGCTGATCAGCCGATCTCGGTTTTGCGGATCAACGCGCATCGGCTCGACCAGCAACAGCTTGTGCCCGGTCATCGAGGCGACCTTCTGCGTGGACACCACCACTCCGGTTACCTGCGCCAGGAACATTGTTTCCTCACGTCTCTAGCAATTGCTTGGCCTGCCGGGCGACAATCAATTCCTCGTTGGTCGGCATGATCCACAGCTGGACCCGACTGTTGGGCGCGTGGATGGCAACTTCACCTTTCGCTTGATCGTTGCGAAATGGGTCGAGGTAGATGCCAAACCAATCCAGGTTCTTGCAAACAGCCGAACGGACACGAGCGGAGTTTTCACCGATTCCACCAGTGAAGACGATAGCATCGGCTCCACCCAGAAGAAGTAAATACGCACCCAGATAGTGCCGCACCGCCGCCACGTACACGTTCAGCGCTTGCTCTGAGCATCCTGGCCCTCCCCTTGCGTCTTCCTCGATGTCGCGAAGGTCATTGTGCCCACACAATCCCAGCAACCCGGATCTGTTGGCGAGGTCGTCCAGAACCTCTTCGAGTGATTTTCCAGTCGCCCGCATGATCACAGGCAACGCGAAGGGGTCAAAGTCGCCGACGCGATTGTTCTGTGGCAGACCAGACTGGGGGCTCATACCCATGCTGGTTGCTTCCGACATCCCCTCGGAAATGGCACACAATGAACTGCTTCCCCCCAGATGGCACGAGATAATCTTTGCCTCCGGATTCTTCAGCAACTGCGCTGTCCGCCAGGCGATGTAGCGGTGGCTGGCGCCGTGAAACCCCCAGCGCTTGATCCCATATTTCTCGGTCCATTCCAGCGGCACCGCGTACAGTCGCTGCTCCGCGGGAATGGTTTCGTGAAAGCCGGTCTCGAACGCAGCCACCAGCGGGATCATCGGCAATTCACGCGACAGCAGCCGCATCGCCTGGACGTACGGCGGATTGTGCGCCGGGGCCACGTCGGCGTAGCGCTCCATCGCCTGCAGCACTTCCTCCGTGACCCGCTGCACGCCGGTCACTCCTCGAGCATGCACCGCCTTGAAGCCAATCGCCGCCAGTTCGCCTGGATCTTTGAGGCAGCGCCGTTTCGGATCTGACAGCTGTTCCAGACAGAGCCGCACGGCAACGGCATGGTCCCTGGCCGCCAGCGTCGTCTCCTCACGCTGGCCGTCCGCCTCGACGAAGCACCGCGACTGCTCCGAGCCGATCCGCTCGACGCCGCCGTGCGCCAGCAAACGCTCGTCTGTCATGTCGTACAGACGATACTTGAAGCTGGTGCTTCCCAGGTTGGCAACCAGGATTTTCACTCGCCGCTCCATTGTCGGCCGCCTTACTTGCCCAGGAACGTCTCGATCACGTCCCGCTCCGGGCGCGGAATGACGTGAGCGCTGACCAGCTCGCCGTTGGCACTGGCGGCCTGGGCACCCGCATCGACGGCGGCCCGGACCGAGCCCACGTCGCCGCGAACAAATGTCGTCACAAAAGCGTTGCCGATTTGCAGCTGGCCGGCCAGCGTCACATTGGCGGCCTTGCACATCGCATCCGTCGCGGCAATCGTGGCGATCAGGCCCTTGGTCTCGATCATGCCAAGCGCCTCGCCGTTGCCGTTGGTATTGCGTCCGTTGAGAGCCATTGGTTTCCTCTGCGGTAGGTTGGTCTTGGGGATTGCTTGCTGTCACGTGCCCACGGGCACTGCGGTCTGTTTCTTGCCGGCCAGGGGCAGGATGGCCCCCAGGTCCTCGTGCGGACGAGGAATCACCTGCACGCCGACCACCTCGCCGACGCGCGCGGCCGCCGCCGCCCCGGCGTCGATGGCGGCCTTGACCGCCGCCACGTCGCCGACCACCAGGGCCGTCACCAGGCCGCTGCCGATCTTCTGCCAGCCAATCAGGGTTACGTTGGCGGCCTTGATCATGGCGTCGCTGGCCTCAACCAGCGGCACCAGGCCCTTGGTCTCGATCATCCCAAGAGCTTCCATGTGAGAACTGGCCATGCACTATCTCCGATTCGTTGAGAGGAGAGGAACTCCGATTTTTACTTGAATAGCTCGAAATAGGTCGCCCGCCCCAGATTGCAGGCATTGCCCTCGTCCGTGTCCAGATGCACCTCCAGCTTCGCCCCCGGCGATAGCCGGACCAGCAGGCCCTCCAGCACTGCCGAACAATCGCTCTTGATCCGCAAGTTCAGCCGATCCCCGTCCTTGACTCCGTAATACTCCAGGTCGCTCGGCCCCACGTGCACGTGCCGCTCGTGCCGGATGACGCCCCGCTTCATCTCGACCATGCCGGCCGGGCCGAGCAGATACGCCCCCGGCGAATCGCGGTGGTCGCCGCTCTTGCGCACCGGAAGGTCCAGCCCCAGGTACATGGCGTCCGAGAATGCCAGCTCCACCTGCGTGTGGTCCCGGCACGGACCCAGGATGCGCAGCCCGTTGATCATCCGGTGCCGGGGTCCGATCATCGTGACCGCCTCCTCGGCCGCGAAGAAGCCGTCCTGGTAAAGCGCCTTGTAAGGGGTCAGCTGGTGGCCCTTGCCAAACAGCGTCTCCAGGTCTTGCTGAGTGACGTGGCAGTGCCGGGCCGAGACGTTGATCACCAGTCGCGGCTTTCCAGCGCCGTTGGCCCCGGCTCGCCCATTGCTGAGCTGCTCACGCAGCACCTCACGCACCAACCGCTCGACCAGTCCACGGTCCAGCCCGGACCGGGCCGTTGTCGTGCTACTCATGGTTGTTGCTCCCCGCCGGCCCCGCCAGGACCAGCCGAACTCCCGCTTGTTCCAGCATCTCCTTCTGTGCCGCGGACAATCCCGGATCAACGATCAGCGTGTCGATCTCGCTCAGCTGGCACAGGAAGGCCAGGGCGGGCCGGCCGATCTTGGTGTGGTCGGCCACGACAATCACCTCGTCGCAGCAGCGCATCATCTGCCGTTCCGTCTCCACCAGCAGCAGGTTGCTGTTGAACAGCCCCTTGCTGGTCATGCCGCCCACACTCATGATCAGCTGGCGGACGTGCAGGTCTTCCAGCACCCGGATGGTCAGCGGACCCAGCGCCACTCCGGTCTTGGGGTAGACGTAGCCGCCCAGGAAGACCAGGTCGGTGTCCCGGCTGGAGGCGAACAGGTTGGCGATGGGCAAGCTGTTTGTCACGATCTGCACCGAGCGGCCGACCAGGAGCCGGGCGACCTCCAGCGTCGTGGTGCCGCCATCGAGCAGCACCGTGTCGCCGTCCCGAATTCGGGCCACCGCAGTCTGGGCGATCAGGCGTTTTTCCTCCAGCTGACTGCTGGACCGATCTTCCAGGGCCGGCAGCACCGTCGCATCACCGACGTAAATGGCGCCGCCGTGCGTGCGCCGGACCGACCCCTGCTGGTGCCAGTAATCCAGATCGCGGCGGATGGTCGATTCCGACACCTGGACCGACTGCGCCAAGTCCGCCAGCGCGACAAAACCTCGCGAGCTGATCAGGTCAAGCACTCGTTGTCGGCGTTCCTCGACCAGCATCGATACCTTGCACGATCTTGCTTGGATTCTTTCAGGCGTTGCTTGAATAGTGGTAGTTTATGCAAGATTGAGACAGGTTGTCAAGCCGAATCTTCCATTATTTTCCTGTGTTATTGAATGATTATTGCAAAAAGTTGCAAGAAAGTGAGCAGATCGCGAGGCAAGCGGTCCAGAAAGGCTGGTGGGAGGATGCTCTGCCCCAAAGCAGCCGGCTCATGCTACCATGAAAGGACGGAGAACACGAGGAGCGGCAAAGAGGGCGAGGGCGTTCGATGACCACGGAAGTGAGTTTGCTGCGCTCGATCTGGGAAGCTCCGGACGATCTGGACTTGCGGCGGGTCTTTGCCGACTGGCTCCAGGATCAGGAGGAGCCGGCACTTGCCGAGCGCGGGGAGCTGGTCCGGTTGCAGTGCGAACTGATGGCATGGGTCCCCGAGTGGCAGCGGCGGGAGGAGCTGCGGCAGCGCGAACAGGCGCTGCTGCCAGCGGTTCGCCAGGAGTGGGTCGGTCCCTGGCAGCAGTGGGGTGCGGAGACAGCCATCGTCACTGGTTTGCCCCGGGTTTCTCTGGAAGCCCATCGCTTCCTGGCTCGTTCCTTCGTGGAACAGGCGGCGAGCCTGTGCCGGCACAGCTGGGTGGAGATGGTCCGGCTGGAGGAGCTGCGCCTGATCCACGTCAATCGCCTGGCACGGTGTCCTGCCCTGGCGGAGCTGCCCGGGCTCGACCTTTCCGGCAACAACCTGGAAGACGAGCATCTGCACCGACTGTTGCGCCTGGCGCGTCTGGAAGGATTGCGCCAGCTGGATCTTTCCAACAACCAGCTGTCCAACGACTCGGCCCGGCTGCTGGTGGACTCGGGATTGCTGGAGCGGCTGGTCCGCCTGGACCTGCGGAACAATCGTTTGACGGCGACCGGCATTTGCCGGCTGCTGCAAGGAGCCGGCCGGCAACTGAAGTGCCTGGAAGTGTCCGGCAACCACTGGAACGCCCGCTCGTTGCAATTGCTCGGCGACTGGCGTGAGGCAGTCGTGCGGCGGCGTTTGCTGGCTGGCCGGCCGGCCCGGTTGCTCAACAGCGTGGGCATGGAGCTGGTGCTGATCCCGGCCGGGGAGTTCCTGATGGGCTCGCCGGATTCCGAGCCGGAACGCGATGCGACCGAGGGGCCCCGGCACGAGGTGCGGATCCGCAGGCCGTTTTACCTGGGGGCCTGTCACGTGACTCAGGAGCAGTACGCCCGGGTGATGGGCCGTAACCCGAGTCATTTCCGGGCGGGCGGTGCGGGTGGCGCGGAGGTCCAGGGTCAGGACACACGCTGGTTTCCAGTGGAGATGGTGGCCATCGAGCAGGCCCGGGAGTTCTGCCGGCTGCTATCGGAGCTGCCGGAAGAACGGCAGCGCGGCCGACAGTATCGCTTGCCGACGGAGGCTGAGTGGGAGTATGCTTGCCGGGCCGACGGTCTGGCCGACTGGCCGTTTTCTTCGGGCTGGGCGCTGGGACCGCGTCAGGCCACCTGCAATAGCGATTACTCGCACCCGTCCGGCGACCTTGGCAGCCTGAGCGGCGGCTCACGGGGGCCCATCGGTCACTCGACTCCGGGAGGCAGCTTCCCGGCCAACGCCTTCGGGCTGTACGACATGCACGGCAACTGCTGGGACTGGTGCGGCGATCGCTTTGCCCCGGACTATTATCAGCACAGTCCATGCGAGGACCCGCCCGGGCCTGACGAGGGGACCGGCTTTGTGATTCGCGGCGGTTCCTGGTTCAACGGGGCACGCTTTTGCCGCTCGGCGGAGCGGTATGGGACCAGTGCCGCGGGCAGCTTCTGCATCAGCTTCCGCGTGGTGTTGCCGGTGGGGCCTGGCGGAATTGGTTAACCGCGAACGTTTCGGAGATGCGCATGCCGCGGACGTTGTCGTTCTTGCAGGCAATCCAGGAAGACCCGCAAGAAGACACCCGATTGATCTTCGCCGATTGGCTCGAGGAGCAGTCGGACCCCGCCCTGAGTCTGCGCGGCGAGTTCCTGCGCTTGCAGTGCCGGCTGAGCGCCTGGATTGCGGACCTGAAAGAACGGACCGCCGCCTGGGCCCGGCAGCAGCAGTTGCTGGAGCGTCAGGCTGCCTGGCTGGGGCCGCTTCAGGGACACGTCACGGAGGTGCGCTGGCAGCGTGGGCTGGCCCAGGTGGCCATCCCGGCCCGGCGCTTTTGCTCGGAACGATGGGCCGGTCACTGGCCGGAACTGTTCCGGCAGGCGTGGGTTGAAGGGCTGAGACTGGAGCAGCCCACGACTGTTCCGCTCCTGGAAGGAATCGCCGCCAACGCCGGCCTGGCCGAGGTCGGCCGGCTCGACCTGTCCGGCTGCGGTCTGGGGGATGACTCGCTCCAGGTCCTGCTGCGGTCGCCGCACCTGAGCCGGCTGTCAGTCCTGGACCTGAGCAACAACCGCCTGACCGATCCTGCGGCCAAGGCCCTTTTCCAGTCGGCCGGCCGGCTGCCCTGTTTGAAGTTCCTGGATCTGCGCAACAACGGTATGACCCAGCAGGGGGTGCGGTTGCTGGTCCAGGGACCGCTGGGAAAACAACTGCGGCGGCTGGAGTTGATGGGCAACCGACTGAACCAACCATTCCCGGAACTGGCACAGGGCCAAGCATCCGGCACCGCCCGCTGGCCCCGGATGCTGGGGAACAGCATCGGCATGGAGTTCACGCTCATCCCGGCCGGGACGTTCCTGATGGGTTCGCCCGAGAATGAGACCGGGATCAAGCCCGACGAGCGGCCGCAACGTGAGGTGACGATCAGCCGGCCCTTCTATCTGGGTGTCTTTGCCGTTACCCAGCAGCAATACCAGAGGGTGGTTGAGGTCAATCCCTCTCATTTCACGGCGGAGCGGGGCGGCAGGCCGACGTTTCCCGTGGAGAACGTTTCCTGGGAGGACGCGGAGGCGTTTTGCCGGCAACTGACCCGGCTGGCCGAGGAACGCCAGCGGGGCCACGTTTACCGCCTGCCCACCGAGGCCGAGTGGGAATACGCCGCCCGCTCCGGCACACCGTCCGATTGGCCCAGTTACCTGGGTCCTTCGCTGTCGTCGCACCAGGCCAACTTCAACGGGGCCTTTCCCTACAACGGCGGCAAGTCGGGGCCCTATCGCCAACAGCCGCTGCCCGTCGGCTCGTTTCCACCCAGTCCCTGGGGGCTCTTCGACATTCACGGCAACGTCTGGGAGTGGTGCCGGGATTGGCATGGAGACAGGTATTACGAGGAGAGTCCCGCCATCGATCCAGTCGGTCCCGAGCGCGGCGAGCGGCGAGTGCTGCGTGGGGGTTCCTGGCTGAACCACGGGGTCAATTGCCGGGCAGCCGCCCGCGATCGCTACAGCGCCGATTTTCGCTATTACGACAATGGCTTGCGCGTGGTGCTGGAGGTGGGCAACGCGAGTTGAGCGTGGCACTCTCCCTCTCCCCGCTGGGGAGAGGTGTTGGGGTGAGGTGTGTCTTCGATTTATCGTTTCGCGCTCAGTCGGTTCAGCGCGAAACGATAAATCAGAAGCACCCCTCACCCCCAACCCCTCTCCCCAGCGGGGAGAGGGGAGAAAGAAATCAATGCGCCAGGTCGCCCGACCCCGCCGGCGGAGTGCGATGGCCGTAGAAGCTATACAGCACCGGCATCAGATACCGCGTCAAGGCCAGCGTCATGACCATGCCGCCGACCACCACGATGGCCAGCGGCCGTTGCGTCTGGGCCCCGATGCGCGTCGAAACCGCGGCCGGCAGCAGGCCCAGGATGGCCGTCAGCGCCGTCATGGTCACCGGCCGGACCCGCTTGGCGGCTCCCTCCACGATGGCGTCATGCACGTTTCGCCCATGCGCCCGCAGGGCGTTGAACGACGAGATCAGCAGCAAGCCGTCCATGATGGCCACGCCGAACAGCGACACGAAGCCGACCGCCGCCGAGATGCTGAAGTTCGTCCCCGTCAGCCACAGGGCCCAGATGCCGCCCACCGCCAGGTCGAAGACGTTGCTGAACACCACGATCGAGTCGATCAGCGAGCGGAAGGCCACGTACAGCAGAATGAAGATCAGCCCCAGCGACAGCGGGATGATAAATAGCAGTCGGCCCTCGGCCTCTTCCATCTCCTCGAACTCGCCCGACCACACCGTCTTGTAGGGCGACGTGACCAGGTGCTCGGTTTCCCGCCGGGCCTGGTTCACGGCACCGGCCAGGTCCCGGCCGCGGACGCTGAACTTGATGGCGATTAGTCGGTTGCCCTGCTCGCGGTAAATCGTCGAGGCACCGGCTCGCTCGAACGTCCCATTGGGATCAGGCACCCCATCCGGGCCCACCGGCGTTACAAGCACTCGGAGCGGGACACGCGGCGTGTTGCTGATTGGGTTGGTGGTGTTGGTCTGACTGCCCCCCAGCGCGGGGTTGGGCAGACCGAAGCCGGCCGCGTTCGGTGTCACGCTGGGGCCCTGCACCTGGACCACCAGGTTGTTGCCGACGTCAACCGGAATGTCCAGGATCGAGCTTTCGCTGCTGCGCCGCCATTTGGGCCAGCGAATCGACACGTCAAAGCGCTTCTCGCCTTCGATCATCGTGGTCATTGGCTGGCCGCCCAGGGCGCTGGCGATGACGTTGTTGACGTCGGCCACCTGGACGCCCCATTTCTTGCACTTGGCCGGATCGACGCGGAACTCCAGGTTGGACTGGCCGCGGATGTCGAAGATGCCCACGTTGACGATGCCGGGGACCTTCTCGATGGCGTTCTTGACCCGGCCGGCCAGCTCCTGCAGCGTCGCCAGGTCGGGGCCGAAGATCTTGACCGAGTTGTCGCCCTTGATGCCCGAGAGCGACTCCATGACGTTGTCGCGGATGTTCTGCGAGAAGTTCCAGTCCACGCCGGGCAGCTTGGTCTGCAGCTCCTCGTTCATCTGGTTGATCAGCTCCACCTTGGTCCGGGCCCGCTTTTTGCCGTAGAGCCAGCGCCGCCAGCCGGTCTGATCGATCAGCTTTGCGGCCAGGTCTTGTGCGGCTTCAGAGGCACGAAGAACTCGCTGTTGTAGAAGCCGCACGGGTCGGTGCCGTCGTCGGGCCGGCCGACCTGGTTGACGACCGTCTCCACCTCGGGATAGGAGGCCATGATCGCCCGCGCTTCGCGCGAGACCGCCGCCGCCCGGTCGAGGTTGGCGTTCAGCGGCGTGGTGCCGCGAATCCACAGGTTGCCTTCCTCCAGCTCCGGCATGAACTCCCGGCCCAGGAATGGCAGCAGACAGGCCGTCACCACGATCAGCGTGCCCATCACGGCCAGCGTCGTCCAGCGATACTTCAAGCAGATGTCCAGCTGCTTGAGGTAGCGGTTCTTCATGAAGCGGACCATCCAGTTGTCCGGGATCGGCTTGAGGTTCTTGAAGAAGAACATGCACAGGACCGGCGCCAGGATGATGGCCAGCAGCAGAGCGCCGCCCAGGGAGAAGGCGTAGGTGTCGGCCATCGGGCCGAACAGCTGGCCTTCCGGCCCATGCATGGTGAACAGCGGGATGAAGGCGCAGATCATGATCAGCGTGGAAAACAGCAGGGCCCGGTTGATCTCGCCGGACGCCCGCAGGATGCGGTCCTTGATCGGCAGCGCGGCATGCTCGCCCGAAGAGAGATAGCGGTAGATGTTCTCGACCATGATGACGCTGCTATCGACAATGATGCCGAAGTCCACGGCACCGATGGAGAGCAGGTTGGCCGACTTGCCGCGCAGGTACAGCACGGAAAAGGCGAACAGCAGGGCCAGCGGGATGTTGATGGCCACGATCAGGGCGGCCCGCACGTTGCTGATGAACATGAACAGGATCACCGTCACCAGCAAGATGCCCATGATCAGGTTTTCCTGGACCGTCTCGGTGGTGACGTTGATCAGCTCGGTGCGGTCGTAGTAGGTGTCGATGGTGACGCCAGGGAGCATCTTCGGGGAATTGGGATCGTTCAGCTCCTTGACCTTGGCCTCCACGTCTTTGAGGGCCGGCAGCGAGTCCTCGTTCTTGCGCAGCAGCACGATGCACTGCACCTTGTCCGGCTCGTCCGTGCCGATCACGTCGCCCTTGCTGTCCGTGATCAGCTCCCCGGAACTGGAGAGGTAGAGGGTCTGGTCCAGGTGCCCGGCGTGGTGGTAAGGCTTGGTCACACCCACCTGGCCCATCCGGGTCTGGTAATTGACGACGACACCGCGCTCGCCGACCACGTCGCCGGGCATCAAGCGGCCGCCCTCGACCACGTCCTCGACCAGGATGGGCTGATTGTTGTTGGAGGTAATGACCAGTTCGCGGATCTCGCGAACGCGGCGGCGTTCCTCGGCTCGCAGGATCGCCGCGGCGGCAGTGGCGATCCGGCGGCGCTGCGCCTCCCGCAGTTCCGGAACGTCGGGGCGGAGTTCCCGCTCGGCCTGGGCCAGTTCCTCGGCGGCGCCGGGATTGGGGTCCTTCATGCCGATGACCTTCCGCACCGGGTCCTCGCCGCCGCTGAACAGGCCGACGCTGCGCACGTTCATGTTGACGTGGCCCTGGCTGACGTTGTCGCCGCCCACGGTGGCGTTGCTGTTGGTCAGCGCCGCCTGCAGCTGACCCAGGGTGACGCCGTAGCGACGCAGCCGGTCCGGGTCGGGATGGATCTCGTAGCGGCGAACGGTGCCGCCGCTGCTGGTCACGTCCACAATGCGCGGAATCCGGCGAAACTCACGCTCCAGCACCCAGTCCTGCAGTGCCTTGAGGTCGTTGAGCGTGTAAATGTCCTTGCCGAACAGGTCCTTGGGAGAATCGAGGGTGTAGCGGTAGATTTCACCGGTCGGCGACTGCGGCGATAGCGCCGGCGTCACACCGGGCGGCAGGTTCTGGGCGAACTGCAAGCGGTTGATCACTTCCTGCCGGGCGTAGTTGTAATCGACGCCATACTCGAACTGAATGCGCAGATGTGCCAGGCCGAACAGGGACTTGCTGCGGACGTACTTCAGTCCCTTCATTCCGGCCAGGGCCACTTCCAGCGGAATGGTGACCTGCCGTTCGATCTCCTCGGCGGAGGCACCGACGTAGGGAGCGACGATCTCCACGATCGGCGGGGCGGGATCCGGATAGGCCTCGACGTTGACGTGCAGGAAGGCATACAGACCGCAGGTAGCCAGGCCCACGGCCAGCAACAGCACCACCAGCGGATTGTCGAGGGCCCAGTTGATCAGAGTGCGAACCATCGTTGGATTACCATTGAGGCATTGTCCGGACCGTCTGCGCATAAAAGGAACAACAGACGGCTCACGTGTCAGCCATTGCTCTCAAAGGCAGCTTTTGAGTAGTTCTTAACCAATTGCAATTTCGATGCCGGTTCCCTGCTTAGATGAGTTGGATCAGGGCCGGTTCCGTCGCGCCTGGAGAGAGCAGTTAGAGTCGCAACAGGGAAATCGTTAGACAAATAGGAAAATGAGGTCGAGGAGCCCAACCCGGAACGAACGCGCCGCGAAACAGGCAAACCTCTTAATGGACACCTTCAGCCGATCTGTGGACTGGTTCGCAGTCGAGCAGTCTGGTCGGAGGCGAACCATCAATGCGCCAGGTCGCCCGACCCGGCCGGCGGCGTGCGATGGCCGTAGAAGCTGTACAGCACCGGCATCAGATAGCGCGTCAGGGCCAGGGTCATGATCATGCCGCCGACCACAACAATGGCCAGCGGCCTCTGCGTCTGGGCCCCGATGCGCGTTGAGAGGGCGGCCGGCAGCAGACCCAGGACGGCCGTCAACGCCGTCATGGTCACCGGCCGGACTCGCTTGGAGGCGCCTTCCATGATGGCGTCGTTCACACTGCGGCCGTGGGCTCGCAGGGCGTTGAACGAGGAGATCAGCAGCAAGCCGTCCATGATGGCCACGCCGAATAGCGACACGAAACCGACGGCCGCCGCGATGCTGAAGTTCGTCCCCGTCAGCCACAGGGCCCAGATGCCGCCCATGGCCAGGGCCAGCACGTTGCTGAACACCACAATCGAATCGACCACCGAGCGGAAGGCTATGTACAGCAAAACGAAAATCAGCGACAGCGACACCGGAATGATAATCAGCAGCCGGGCCTCGGCTTCTTCCATCTCCTCGAACTCCCCGCTCCAGACTATCCGATAGGGTGACTGGACGATGTGCTTGGTTGCCTGGCGGGCGCTATGGACGGCGCTGGCCAGGTCCCGACCGCGGACGCTGAACTTGAGCGCAATCAGGCGGTTGCCTTGCTCGCGGTAAATCGTCGAAGCCCCCGCCCGCTCGAAGGTCCCCTTGGGGTCGGGCACGCCATCCGGGCCCACCGGCGTGACCAGCTCCCGCAGCGGCACCCGCGGCGTGCTGCTGATCGGGTTGGTGGTGTTGGTCTGGCTGCCGACAATCGCGGGATTGGCGAGCCCAAAGCCGGTCGCGGCCGGCGTGGCGCTGGGGCCGTGCGGCTGGATCACCAGGTTGTTGCCGACGTCCACCGGGATGTCCAGGATCGACGTTTCGCTGCCCCGCCGCCATTTGGGCCAGCGAATGGACACGTCAAAGCGTTTCTCGCCCTCGATCATCGTGGTCATCGGCTGGCCGCCCAGGGCGCTGGCAATGACGTTGTTGACGTCAGCCACCTGGACGCCCCATTTCTTGCACTTGGACGGGTCCACCCGGAACTCCAGGTTGGACTGGCCGCGGATGTCGAAGATGCCCACGTTGATGATGCCGGGGACCTTCTCGATGGCGTTCTTGACCTTGGCAGCCAGTTCCTGGAGGTCCTCCAGATCGGGACCGAAAATCTTGACCGAGTTGTCGCCCTTGACGCCCGAGAGCGACTCCATGACGTTGTCGCGGATGTTCTGCGAGAAGTTCCAGTCAATGCCAGGCAGCTTGTTCTGCAGTTCCTCGTTCATCTGGTTGACCAGCTCCACCTTGGTCCGGGCCCGCTTTTTGCCGTACAGCCAGCGTCGCCAGCCGGTCAGATCCTCGCTTTTCGGCCAGGTCTTGTGCGGCTTGAGGGGCACGAAGAACTCGCTGTTGTAGTAGCCGCACGGATCAGTGCCGTCGTCGGGCCGGCCGACCTGGTTGACCACGGTTACCACCTCGGGATAGGTCGCCATGATGGCCCGCGCTTCCCGCGAGACGGCCGAGGCACGATCGAGGTTGGCGTTCAGGGGGAAGGTGCCGCGAATCCACAGGTTGCCTTCCTCCAGCTCCGGCATGAACTCCCGACCCATCGTCAGCAGCGGGATGGCGGTGGCAGCGGTCAACGCACCCATCACCAGCAGCGTGGTCCAGCGGTATTTCAGGCAGATCTTCAGCTGGGTGAGGTAGCGGTATCTCATGTAGCGGAACAGGAAATTGTCGGCGATGGGCTTGAGGTTCCTGAGAAAGAACATACACAGCACCGGAGCCAGCGTGACGGCCAGCAAGAGCGCGCCGCCGAGGGCAAAGGCGTAAGTGTCGGCCATGGGGCCGAACAGCTGGCCCTCCGGTCCCCGCATGGTGAACAGCGGAATGAAGGCACAGATCATGATCAGCGTGGAGAACAGCAGGGCCCGGTTGATCTCACTGGAGGCCCGCAGGATTCGGTCCTTGATCGGCAACGCAGCGTGTTCGCCCGAGGAGAGATAGCGGTAGATGTTCTCCACCATGATGACGCTGCTATCGACGATGATGCCGAAGTCCACCGCTCCGATGGAGAGCAGGTTGGCCGACTTGCCACGCAGGTACAGCACCGAGAAGGCGAACAGCAAGGCCAGCGGAATGTTGATGGCCACGATCAGGGCCGCTCGCACGTTGCTGATGAACATGAACAGGATCACCGTCACCAGCAAGATGCCCATGACCAGGTTTTCCTGGACCGTCTCGGTGGTCACGTTGATCAGTTCGGTGCGGTCGTAGTAGGTGTCGATCTCGACCCCAGGAAGCATTTTCGGGGAATCGGGATCGTTCAGCTCCTTGACCTTGGCCTCCACGTCCTTCAGGGCCGGCAGCGAATCCTCGTTCTTGCGCAGCAGCACGATACACTGCACCTTGTCCGGCTCATCCGTGCCGATCACCTCGCCCTTGCTGTCCGTGATCAGCTCCCCGGAGCTGGAGAGGTAGAATGTCTGGTCCGCAGGCCCGGCGTGCTGGAAGGGTTTGGTAACGCCCACCTGGCCCAGCCGGGTCTGGTAATTGACGACCACTCCCCGCTCGCCAACCACGTCTCCGGGCAGCAGTCGGCCGCCCTCGACCACGTCCTCGACCAGGATGGGCTGGTTGTTGTTGGAGGTAATGACCAGCTCGCGGATCTCGCGAACCCGGCGGCGTTCCTCGGCCCGCAGGACAGCAGCAGCGGCGGTGGCAATCCGGCGGCGCCGCGCCTCGCGCAGCTCCGGAACGTCGGAGCGGTGTTCCCGTTCGGCCTGGGCCAACTCCTCGGCAGCGCCGGGATTGGGGTCCTGCATGCCGATCACCTTGCGCACCGGGTCCTCGCCACCGCTGAACAGGGCGACCATGCGCACGTTCATGTTGACGTGGCCCTGACTGATGTTGTCGCCGCCCACGGTGGCGTTGCTGTTGGTCAGCGCGGCTTGCAACTGAGCCAAGGTGACGCCATAGCGACGCAGCCGGTCCGGGTCGGGATGGATCTCGTAGCGGCGAACGGTGCCGCCGCTGCTGGTCACGTCCGCGATCCGCGGGATGCGCTTGAACTCACGCTCCAGCACCCAGTCCTGGAGCGCCTTCAGATCGTTGCGTGTGTAAATGTCCTTGCCAAACAGGTCCTTGGGAGAATCGAGCGTGTAGCGGTAGATCTCGCCGGTTGGGGACTGTGGCGACAGCTCGGGAGTGACGCCCGGCGGCAAGTTCTTGGCAAACTGCAACCGGTTAATCACCTCTTGCCGGGCGTAGTTGTAATCGACTCCATAATCGAACTGGATGCGCAGATGCGCCAGGCCGAACAGCGACTTGCTGCGGACGTACTTCAAGCCTTTCATGCCGGCCAGGGCCACCTCCAGCGGAATGGTGACCTGACGCTCGATCTCCTCGGCGGAGGCACCGACGTACGGAGTGACAATCTCAACGATCGGCGGGGCGGGGTCGGGATAGGCCTCGACGTTGACGTGCAAGAAGGCATACATCCCGCAACTGGCCAGAGCCACCGCCAGCAACAGCACTACCAACGGATTGTCGAGGGCCCAGCTGATCAGAACGCGAACCATGTTGCCTCACCGTTTAGTCTCACTCAGAAAAAGAGGAGAAACCACGAAACACACGAAACACACGAATCAAGACAGACAATGAAATCCGAACCGATCGAGTGGCATTATGAATGATTCTTGTCTTGATTCGCGTGTTTCGTGTGTTTCGTGGTTTCTCCTCTTCTTGCTTCGTCACTCTGCGATCTTGTGTTCCTGCGGGGGCTGCCTGGCTTCCTTTTCCAGCAAGGCGGCTTTCAGTTCCAGCACACCCGAGGTCAGCAGAACGTCGCCGTCGCGGAGCGGTTCGCGGGGGAGGAGACCCTGTTCGGCCTCGGCGGGTGTCAGTTGCTCCTCGGGCGGAATCGGTTTGCTGCTGATGAAGGCGGTCTTCTCGAAGCGCTGCATCACCACGACGTGCTTCATCGTATAGCGGTGTTTCTCGGCGTCGGCCTGGACAAAGACCAGGCTCTGCTTGCCGTCGTCCACCAGGGACTCGATGGGGACCTCGACCACGTCGGTGGGAGGCGGCAGGTTGACTGTGGCCGACACGAACTGGCCCGCGCGGATCTTGCCGCCTGGATTGTCGATGTAGCCCTTGATGATGGCGGTGTGCTGGTTGGGGTCGATCAGATAGCCGATCTCATCGACGGTGCCGGGCAGACCGGGGACCAGGGCATGCTTGAGCAGCAGGGCCTGGTAGCGCTCGCGCTCGGCTCGGCTAAGGCCGCGGGTGAGCCCCTCCACAAACTCTTTCCGGTCCAGCATCTTGACGCGCAGGGCGTTGAGCTTGGCCAGCACGTTGTCGGGAATGCCGCTCTCACGCAAACGAGCCAGCGCCTCGTCGGAGAGCCTGTACATTTGCACGGCCGTGGCGCCGACGGTCTGGATCGTCCAGACCCTCTGCTCCGGCCTGAGCGATTGCAGCTTCGGCAGATCATCTTCGGGAAGGTTGGTCAGCACGGCGAGCCGATCCACCTGGGCGATGGTAAACAGGTTGGTGGCGCCATCGACGATGGTTTCGCCCCTGGCCAGGTTCCGCTCGATGATGACGCCCGATTGCGGCGGCCGGCCCTCCGGCTTCTTCCCCCAGCGGACGACCACCCGGGACCATTCTTCCTGTTTCTTGCCCCAGTCGGCCTCTTGCTTGTTGACCTTGTCGCTCGTTCGGCGGGTCAGGTCGTACTGCTCCGCCTCCTTGACCACGCCCTCGATGTCTTCTTCGGCGATGTTCCAGGTCTTCAAGGTGTTCTTGGCGCGGATGATGCCGCTGCGGTCCGTTTGCACGTTGCGGCGGGCGTTCCACAGGAAGGCTTCCGGCAGGGAACCGGCCGCAGCCTCAGCCTTGTCGAGAATCACCTTGTCCAGCCGGTACTGAATGATGGCCTCGAACAGGTCGTTCTTCTTGGAACCCACGTCCACGCTCTGGAAGACGGCCAGTTCGTCGCCCTCCCGCACCACGTCTCCCGGCCGCAGCTCCCGGAACTCGGACCTGGTCGCGCCCGGTGCGGTGCGGTCCGGCCCATGCTCACCGATCTTGACGACCTCGGCGGGAAAGAACCGGACGCGAATGCGAATGACGCGGGCCGGGTCGAGGGCCGTGGAGCCGGGCATCACCAGGGGACGCGACTGGGTCGGCGGGGTCGCCACCGCCAGCATGTCCTTGTCGCCCCGACGGATGCCGAGCGACCGCCGGACGGCTTCGGGAAGCTCCAGCGTATGCGGCACGTTCCCTGCCAGCTGGATGGCCGGCAACGCGGGCCGGGGTGGAGGCGGAGTGTGGGCCTCTTGTGCGGCGGCCTGCCAGGGCAGCGGAATGTCAAGTACAAAGATGGCAAAAGCGCCGATGAGCCCGAGCATCAGCACGCTTGTCATGATGTACTTGAAAATGCGCACCATCAACTTCCCCTGCTCACTAAACGGCAACAACTCAATGGAAACGGGGTCTCTCGTGCTGGTAAATACAGGCACTTTTTATGCCGGATCTCAACTTTGTCCAGAGGAATCAGCGCCTGATCGGGCGCTGGTCGAGAGAGAAATCGATGCGAGAACACGGAAGTCAGGAGAGCAGAAGAAGATAAGAGCGAGTCAGCGCCCCGGCAAGGGCGCACGACGAAACAGGCAATCCCTCTCAAGGACGCCGCACGCAGGAGACAAAGCCGGCTCCCTCCACTCCGGGAACTGGTTGCTGACCGACCAGCCTGGTCAATCAGCAACCAGTTCCCGGCCGGTCCACCTCGTTCCTTCGAGCCGGTCAATCAGCGCGGCGGCTCTGGCAACCAGTCGGCCCCGCGATTTGCCCGGACACGGCATTAGTTGAGCGGCTGTTGTCCCCTGCCGGGTCCGGCATTCGCTTTGCAAAGGGAGAACAGACAAGACCCTCGCCCGCACCATGAACGCTCCAACGAAGGAGGACTGCTGGCCATGTTCACCCTTCTCGATCCTCAGACCGACCTGGCGATCTTTCTGGTCGGCTCTTTTGTCCTGCTGACGTTCGCCTTGTGGAGCGGGAACGCGGGTCTGGACTGGGGCCGGCGGAGCGGCGCGGACAGGGTGGGCCCCTCCGCGGAGGGAGTGTATCGACTCCGGTGGACCATGCGGCTGAAACAGGGTTACTGGCGCCTTCCGGGAGTCAAGCTGAAACTGGAAGGCCACAGCCTCGCGGAGCTGGGTGCGGCCTGCTCGGTGGAATACGCTTCCCGGCTTGGCACCGCGGTCCGGGCCATCTCATCCGGGGCCATCTGAACCGTGGCGGCGGGCCCACGTTCCCTCACCAATCGACCTGCAAGCGGAGGAGAATGCCCCGGTCCCACACGGTGGCGTTGGGATTGACGAAGGGAGCCACCAGACCAAGGGAGCCCATCCGGCCCACTTCCCACCAGTAGTCGTATTCAAAGCCGGTAAAGACCTGAAAATTGCTCCAGGTCGGAGGCCGCCAGGCCAGACCGGCTCGACCGATGACGTTGGCCAGGGGCTGAGAACTGGACTGGTTGATGCCCGCGGAGGTCAGCGAACTGGTGATCGGGTCCAGGGCCGTTTCGTAGAAACCCTGCTTGATGCGTCCAATGGTGCCGGCAATGTCGCAGTTGCCCACCAGCGCCAGCCCGGCACAGGGCAGGTTGTACGTCAGTTCCAGACCACAATGCGGGCCAAAGCCGTTGTGCGAGGTGGTCACTTGCTGAGAGACGATGCCGCTGCCGGCGGCCGTGATGGCGTTGAACGGCTGGTTGGCCTGCGAATCCAGGTAGAAGTAAACCAAACGGGCGCCGATGCGCCAATCCATCCGGAAGTTGGGTCCCAGGGACCACTCGCGGCTGACGTAATCCAGGTCGAGGACGTTGAAGTCGAGGTGGCTGGAGAGGTTGGCGACGTTGTCGGATTGCAGCTGGGAGTTGCCGGAACTGCTCAGACCGCGATAGACCAGGGAAAACCCTCCGAAGCCCGAGGGCAGGCGGTAGCCGATCTCGATACGCGGGATGACCGTCCCGGAGAGATGGTTGATGGGCACGTTGACGAGATCAGGTGCCGGCCGCAACCCGACCTGGACGAAATCGAAGACGGCATTGTTCACCGCGGGCTTGCTCCAGGTAGCCTGGACCGAGGTAAACCAGCCGGGCTGAAGGCCAGGCGGATCGAGCAGGGGATCGGCCTGGAAATACTTGGCCGGCATGCCGTCGCCACAGCAGTAGGGCTGGGGGGGCATCGGGGCGTACAGGTTCGCGGGCTGGTCCGGAGGCCGGGGCAGTCCCGGCAAGGGATTCACGGTCACCGGCATCGGCTGCTGGGACGGAGGGAGATTGCCGTCTTGCTGGCTTTGGGCGGCCAGGGGTGCGGCCAGTGCCGTGGCGCCGGCCAGGCAGAGGAACAGCCGAAGCCAGTGCGGACTGCTAACCATGACAAACCTCTCCTCTTCGCTGTCCCCGGCCCACTGGCCAGGGCACGTGATTCCCTCGGACCCCGGACGCCGCTCCACCCACCCACCCCGGGTTGCGCTGCGCTCCACCCGGGGCTTTACTCCGGTTTTTGGGAATAAAGCCCCGGGTGGAGCGCAGCGCAACCCGGGGAGGCGGGCCCCTGGGCCGGCGGAGCGGCGGCCGGCGGCAACACAGCAGGTCCGGCGGGTGGCAGCGGCGCTGGGTGGGGGCCAACCGGGCAGGCCCCGCAGGGGCCGGGATGGCTGCAGGGCAGCGGCGGCTTGTCCAGCAGGTCGGGGATGGGCGCCACCCCCAGCGGTTTGGCCAGCTGGAACAGGTCATCGGTTTGCAGCAGGTCGGCCACGCTGACCACGGAAGTCCAGAGCGAGCCCAGCGTGGCCAGGTACTGGGCCACGCCGGCGGCCAGGGTCTGCTGGGAGGTCACCAGGTCGGCAAACGCCACACCCGTCAGGTCCACCCCGCGCCGTCTCAAGATGCCCCGATAAACGCGGACCATGTCGGGCAGGATGTACAGCCGGTAGTCCTCCAGCGCCTGCAGGTTGGTCTTGTAGGTGGAGTAGTTGCCGGCCAGGGTATTTGTCAGGGCCATCTCCACCCGGTGCGGCTCTTCCAGGGCGTAGCGCAGATTGCCCTGAGCCGCCAGGATGCCACCCCGGTTCTGGTCCCACATCGGGATCGGAATGCCCACCTGCACCGCGTAAAACCAGGTGAAGGGGACGATGGCCGATTCCTTCCAGACCGAGAAATTCACGTCCGGATTGGGGATGGGGATAACCTGGTTGTACTTCAGGTTGTACTTGGCCTTCTCGATGCCGTTCCAGGCCGTCTTGACGTCGGTGTGGTTTTTCAGGACGTGTTCCAGGACGGCGGTGTAATCGTAGTAGGGGATGCAGGCGTCAATGCGGCCGGCCACCTCGGTCAGGGGCATCTGCCGCAGGCCGATGGTCGCCACCAGTTGCTCCCAGTTGTACAGGTAGGTCTGGATCGACTGGCGGTACGCCAGCCGGACCGTGTAGCACTGCGCCCGCATGGCCGCCGGCTCGTAGGGAGCGACCAGGTTGGTCAGCAGCAGGTCCTCCGAGATCCGGTACACCTTGTAGGTGAACTCGGCCAGGGCCTTGTTGACGCGCACAGTTTCCTTCGAGACCAGCAAGGCAAAATAAGCATTGCGGACCGCGGTCGAGAGGTCGTTGCGGGCCCGCTTCAGGGCCAGTTTGGCGTTCTCCAGGTCCATCTGGGCGGTCGCCTGCTGCAGCTTGAGTTTGCCGGCGGTCACGATGACCTGGTCGTACGCTCCGCCGTAAGCGCCCGGCGTGCTGTTGTTGTTCGAGGGTTGGTTCGACCAGAACAGGGTCGGATTGGGATACATCCCGGCCTGTTTCCAGTTGCCCTCGGCAACGACGACGTTGTGAGCCGCCTGCGCCAGCGCGGGGCTGTTCTCCGCGGCCAGGCGCTGGAAATCGTCCAGCGTCAGCGGACAGCCATTGGGACCGCGCAGGGGCCGGGGCGCTTCGGCGAGTGCCGGCAGCTCCGGATAGAGACGCTTGATGTACTCCTGTTTTTGCTCCGGCGTCAGGCCTTGCATGTCCACCAGCGGCGTTTCCGCGCCGGGGACGGCACCCGGCAGCGTCAGCCGTTTCTCCGACTCCGGGCGTTCGTCCTTTGGCGTCTGCGCCCCTTGCAGCAGGGCCGCGGTCCGGATGTCCGTCTCCCCGGCCAGGGATGCTCCGGAGGTTGGCTTGTTCGGCTTCTCGCTGGCAGGCTTGTCGCTGGGAGTGTAGACGCGTCAATGACGTGGGCATTGTACGATGCCGGCGCCAGGTCAAAGGGGTGCGCTCCCATCTCGCAGAGCGCCTGGTCCGCCTTCTTGTAGCCCGAATACAGGCAGCCGCTCAGCAGCAGCGTTCCCAGCAGCGTCAGGATCTTCCGGTCCATGAGCCTGGCCTCTTCCTCGGAACCAATCGGGAAACCGCACGCGGGCGAACTCTGCTTGCAGGACCGTCTGGAGCGGTTATGCGGTTTGTATCGGTTGTTTGGGCACCGGACCGATAAGATTTGTGGCCGGAGCCCCGTTTTTCCTCAAGTTCCCGGCACGAGCTGTTCAGAATCTGGTCACGCGGCCCGCGTGCAGTCGCTCACAGCGGCAGCGGGCGTTCCCGGTTGTGCAGCTTCTCCAGGGTCCCCGGCACCCAGCGGAACAGCTGGGCCGGCCGATGTCGCCCCTGCCGCCTGGTCCCCTCGGCCGGCGTTACCAGGTTCAGGTCCTCGATCTTGCGGCGAAAGTTCCGCCGATCCAGCTTGCGCCCGAGGATCGCCTCGGTCAGCGCCTGCAATTCGCTCAGCGTGAACGTCTCCGGCAGCAGCCAGGCACAGATCGGCGCCTCGCCCAGCCGGCGGCGCAGATGCCGTAACGCCTTCTCCAGCAATTGGGTGTGATCGAACGCCAGCTCCGGCAGCGGCGTGCTGCTGGAGACGTCCCACCAGCGGGCCTGCCGGGCGTCGCCGCGCGAGATCAGATGGTGCCGATCCCCCGAGGTCAGGCCGGCGTACACGACCGTGATGACGTGGCCGCGCGTGTCCCGGTCCGGCGTGCCCACCGTCTCCACCTGTTCCAGGGCCGTCCACTCGACACCGGCCTCCTCCTGCAACTCGCGCACCGCTGCCGCGTGCAGGTCCTCGTTCTCGCGCACAAAGCCGCCCGGCAGCGCCCACTGCCGGGCAAACGGCTCGTCGTCACGCTCGATCAGCAGCACCTGCAAGCGCAGGTCGTTCAGCGTCCCGGCCACGGTGAACAGGGCAATGTCCACCGTCACCGCCGGCCGCGGCCATTCGTAACAGTAAGGCTTCTTTCGCGCCATGAATTGCTTCTCCCAGGATTCCGCAGACATAGTGTTGACTATACACTAATTCGCGCCTAAACTGTCAATGGCAAGACAAACTTCTTCACTTCAGAGCCCGCTCGGGCAGGAGGCAGCGATGTTCGGCTTCCGCTATTTCAAGGCCTCTCCCACGACTTATGCCCTGCAGTACGTCAACGGCCAGGTGCGGCGTGAGGGAATCGGCCTGTCGTTCTGGTATTTCGCCCCCTGGAGCACGCTGGTGGCCGTGCCGGTGGGCAGCACCGACGTCCCCTTTATCTTCAACGAGACAACGTCCGACTTCCAGGGAATCACGGTGCAAGGGCACCTGACGTTCCGAGTCACGGACGCCAGGAAGCTGTCCCACCTGCTCGATTACAGCGTCGGCGCCGACGGCAAGCACCGCTCGGATGACACCGACAAGCTGCCGTTGCGGATCACCCACGCCGCCCAGAACGCGACCCGGACGGAGATCCAGGAGCGTCCCCTGCGAGCGGCCCTGACCGAGGTGGACGTCATCGGCCACCGCGTCCAGGAGACGCTGGCCGGCTCCCCCGCCCTGGAGGCGCTGGGCGTGGAATTGCTGGGTTTCTCCATCCTGGCCATCAGGCCAGTGCCGGAAACGTCCAAGGCCCTGGAGGCCGAGGCCCGCGAACGGCTGCTGCGGGAGGCTGACGACGCCATCTACAATCGCCGCAACAACGCGGTCGAGCAGGAACGCAAGATCCGCGAGAACGAGCTGAACACCGAGGTCACGGTCCAGACCAAGCAGCGCGAGATCGAGGAAACCCGGCTGGGCGGCCAGATCGCCCTGGAGCTGCAGCGCAAGCAGCTGGTGGAAACGGAGTCCGCCAACGCCCGCACCCGGGCCGACGCTCAGGCATACGCAGTCGAGGCGACCCTGAAGCCGCTGAGCGGCCTGGACACCAAGGCGCTGCAGGTGCTGGCCGCCCGCAACGTCGATCCGCGGCTGCTGGTCGCGATGGCCTTCCAGGACATCGCCGCCAACGCCGCCAAGGTCGGCAACCTCAACATCTCCCCGGACCTGCTGGAGACGCTGCTGCAGAGGAATGGGGCGGAGGAGCATCGGTAACAAACCCCCAGGGCGCTGCCCTGGGCTATCCTGTTGTGCCCCTTCGGGGCGGAAGACAACAGCCATTAGCCCCGAAGGGGCGCAACAGGATAGCCCAGGGCAGCGCCCTGGGTTCAGGAGGGGTCTTCCCATGTTCGACAAAATCGTTCTCGTGACGCTCAAGACCCGCGTGGAGGAGCTGGTCGAGCGTTTCAACACCCGCGAGCAGGCCAAGTTCTACATCGAACACATGGGGCTGAACTTCGCCGAGTATGATCGGGAGCATGAGGTCTATCACCGGGCGGTGCGCGAGCTGCGACGGCAGCTGGAAGGGCTGCTTCCCAAGTTCCAGCAGATCGAGCGGGGCTTTCTGCCCACTTTCCTGTTCACGCCGCAAGACCTGATTGTGACCATCGGCCGGGACGGCCTGGTGGTCAATACCGCCAAGTATCTGACCGGCCAGCCGATCCTGGCGATCAACCCCGACCCGGCCCGGATAGACGGCATCCTGCTGCCGTACGGCCCCAGCAAGGCCCGGCTGGGAGTGGTCCGCGTCCTGGAGGAGAAAGCCCACTATCATTCGATCACCATGGCCGAGGTCCTGCTGAACGACGGCCAGAAGCTGCTGGCCTTCAACGACTTCTACCTCGGCCAGCGAACGCACCTGTCGTCGCGCTACAGCGTCACCTGGCGCGAGCGGACGGAGAAGCAATCCTCCAGCGGCGTGCTGGTCAGCACCGGGGCCGGCTCGACCGGCTGGTTCAGTTCGACCCAGAACATGGCGGCGGCGGTCAGCCGCTTGCTGCTCCAGGAGAAGGCCCCGCAGCTGCCCCGGCTGCGGCTGGAATGGAACGATCCCCGGCTGGTCTTCGTGGTCCGCGAGCCGTTCCGGAGCAAGGCGTCGGACGTGCAGCTGACGGCGGGCCTGGTCGAGCCGGGCGAGACGCTGCAAATCGAATCACACATGCCCGACGGCGGCGTGATCTTCTCCGACGGCGTGGAGCGCGACGCCCTGGCGTTCAATTCCGGAGCCGTGGCCTTGATCCACACCTCGGAACGGCAAACCCGGCTGGTCGCGGCCTGAGCCCACCCTTGCCCTTCTCGCGATTCCGGAACGCGGAGAGGCGTGATCCATTGGACCACGCCTCTCCGGGTGAAGCACTTCCGCGGCAGCAGCGGTTAGAGGCCGGTGCCTCCATTAAAGCCACCCATGCCCATGCCCATCATCTTGCCGCCAAAACCACCGCCCATGCCCATCATGCCGCCACTCATGCCCATCATGGACATGCCACCCATGCCGCCCATGCCGCCCATGCCGCGCATGCCCATCATGCCGCCGCCCATGCCGCCCATCATGCCGCCGCCCATGCCGCCCATCATGGACATGCCGCCCATGCCCATCATGGACATGCCACCCATGCCGCCCATCATGGACATGCCGCCCATGCCCATCATGCCGCCGCCCATGCCGCCCATCATGGACATGCCGCCCATGCCCATCATACCGCCGCCCATGCCCATCATGCCGCCGCCCATGGACATCATGCCGCCGCCCATGCCCATCATGCCGCCGCTCATGCCCATCATGCCGCCGCTCATGCCGCGCATGCCCATCATGCCGCCGCTCATGCCCATCATGCCGCCGCTCATGCCCATCATGCCGCCCATCCCATCATGCCGCCCATGCCCATCATGCCGCCGCCCATGGACATCATGCCGCCGCCCATGCCCATCATGCCGCCGCCCATGGACATCATGCCGCCCATGCCCATCATGCCGCCGCCCATGCCGCGCATGCCCATCATGCCGCCGCCCATGCCCATCATACCGCCGCCCATGCCCATCATGCCGCCGCCCATGGACATCATGCCGCCGCCCATGCCCATCATGCCGCCGCCCATGCCGCCGCCCATGCCGCCGCCCATGCCGCCGCCCATCTGAACGCCATTGACTCCCAGCCCGGAGTAGTTCTTCATCATTGCTGCCAGACCTGCGCCGCCCATGCCACCGCCCATGCCCATCATGCCGCCACCCATGCCGCCACCCATGCCCATCATGCCGCCGCCCATGCCGGCCATGCCCATCATGCCGCCGCCCATGCCGGCCATGCCCATCATGCCGCCGCCCATGCCGGCCATACCCATCATGCCGCCCATGCCGGCCATGCCACCCATGCCCATCATGCCGCCCATGCCGCCCATGCCCATCATGCCGCCGCCCATGCCCATCATGCCGCCGCCCATGCCGGCCATGCCCATCATGCCGGCCATGCCCTGCATGCCAGCCATGCCGGCCATGCCCTGCATGCCAGCCATGCCAGCCATGCCAGCCATGCCGGCCATGCCAGCCATGCCGGCTGCGCCAGCCGCGCCGCCCGTGACAGGGGGGTATTGTGGGCCGAGGGGTAGCTGGCTCGAAGGACGAAACCGCTGCGCCTCGGTCTTACTCGGGAGTGCGAAAGCGACCACGGACACGAGCAACGCCGTGAGGTAGCCAACGCGGAAGAGTCGCGCATACGAAAACATGCTTTACTCCGTAACGCAAACCGCCTTAGGATCAGTTTCCCGCGGAGAGGAACGCTCGCGCGGCCAAGCACCGATCTTCCCTTCCCGTCGCAAGGTCGCTGGCCCTCCTTGAATGCGCAGCTCGACAAGACTTGCGCCGGGTAAAGCGGACAGACTCATTTCCTTCTGGGGACTGACGACGTTGGCAGCGCGGAGAGATCGAAGGCGCATCCGGTGACGTGCCTATGCAGCAAGGATCAGTGTCGCCCGATTCCAATTATCCATTGTCTCCATTCCCGGGCGATCGTCAAGCAGAACTGGAGGAAAAACTTGTCTTTCCCGCTCCAACCCTCCTCCCGGAGCCGGCCGCCGGCCCGGAAGGGGCCTTGCCGGGAATCAGAAAATCCGCGGCAGATGGCCTTGACACCCCGAAGCCGTTCGGTATATTTCGCCGCTTCTCAGGGTCAAAAACCGGACGTGCGAGGTTGCCGCGGTCAGCACCGGCAGACCGAGGCGGCACCAGCAGCGGGGGGAACGCGGCTGGCGCTGGAACGAGGCGTCCTGGTCAGGCAGGGATGGGGGGCTCAATGCGCGTAACACTTTCGCGGCTGTCGGGACTGCTTCCACTGCTGCTGGCCCTCGCGGGCGGGACGGCGTACGGTCAGCCGGCGGGCAGTTACGCTCCCCCCGGTCCCACCTTCATGGACGGCAACTTTCCCTTGCCGCTGTTCAGCACCAGTCCGGAGCAAGGCGGCTTCTTCACCGCCGCCAGTTTCGCGTTTTTCCGCCAGACCAACCCCCTGGGCAACCAGACCATCGCCTACCGGGGCTTTGTGGACGTGGATGGCTCGATTACCGGGACGCCGGGCTCCTTTGTGGGCAGCAAGACCGTGGCCCTCACCGCCAAGAACGTTTCCGGTCCGGGAACGTATCAGCCGGGCTTCAAGATTGACCTGGGCTGGCGCTTCCCCGGCGAAATGGAGGCCTCGACGATCACCTTCAGCTGGTTGTACTTCACCGAGGCCAAGTACAACGCCCAGGCCAGCCTGGCGGCGCCCTTCCTCCAGGAAGGAGCGACCCTGGCCGACTCGTTCCTGTTCTCGCCGGTCTATGCCTTCCCCAACGAGTACTCCGGACCGCCCAGCAAGGTCGGAGCCGGCGACCCGGGTGCCGCCTACGGCATCTGGAACGGAGCCAGCATCATGACCCTCCAGTTCATCCAGAAGTTGCAGCAGTGGGACCTCACCTACCGGGCGCCGTTCTACTCGACCGAGAACTATCGCATTTCCGGCCTGATGGGCGGCCGCTTCCTGTGGATCTGGGAGCAGTTCCAGTGGAAGACCTTCGACCTGGACGCCACCGGCAACAACGGTCCGCTGGACACGGCCGTGTACACCAACATCGTCTCCAACCGGATGTACGGCCCGAGCATCGGCTGCTCCCAGGAGTGGTACGTCGGCCACGGCTTTGCCTGCAACCTGGACCTGGGCACGGCCGCTCTGCTTGACATTGTCCGGGAACGGATCACCTATGGCTTCGCCGATCGCACCGCCGCCCCGGGATCCAAGCTCGGCCGGAAGGATTACACCGTCGCCTTCCAGTTCACCGCCAATGCCGGACTGACCTGGTATCCCATCGAGGGCGTCACGCTCAAGGCCGGCTACGACTTCTGGGTCGTGCTGAACAGCATCGCAGCCGTCCAGCCGGTCAATTTCAACTGGGGCTCGCCCGCCTACCAGTATGACCACGTCTGGCGGAACTTCGACGGCTTCACGATCAGCCTCGCCTTGGCCTTCTGACCCAGGCCCGACGCGCTAGCGCCGGGACAACCCGCCCGGGCTTCTGCTTTGGACTTGTGTCGGTCCCGGCGCGTACGCGCGTCGGGCTTGGGTCCTTCCTGGCCAGTCTCTTCAAACTCCATATAATCCCTCTTTTGAACAACATCCGGCAACTGTTCTCGGGGCCGGCTCATGCCCGAGGACCGGGCCCTCACTGGCTAAAGGAGTACAAATGGCCGAGGAGAAAACAGACGCCCGCGAAGGCGCCTGGCGACAATTGTTCCCCTGGACCGAGTTGTTCCGCTGCTTCAAGGTGGCGGTGGACCCCAACAAGCTGCTGCTGGCGGCAGCCGGCATCCTGGTCATGGCCATCGGCTGGTGGGCCCTCGCCGGCGTGTTCAGTGTCGGCGTGTCGGAGCCACAGTACGACTCCCCGCAATTCACCGGCCTCGAAGCGAAGGAACGCTGGGAAAGCTACAAACGCCAGCGCGACTCCTACAACCTGCTCTACGAGACCGCCGGCGTTGGCAAGCCCGGCCAAAAATACACCTACGGAGATCTGGCAAAGGACCAGGGTGAGTATGACAAGCTGAAGAAAGTGACCAGGGATGACAAACCGCCGACTGTGCCGGAGATGATTGCCGAGGGAATCCAGCCGGAGCGGGCCCTCGTCCTGGCCCAGCGTTTCCAGCAAACCAAGCCCCACGGCACCCTGGCCACCTGGCCGTTCTTCGAGGAGCGGGGGCCCAATCCGTACTTGATGCTGACGGGGCAGGTTCGCGACAACTGGACCCCCGGACACTTCTGGGAATGGTTCTCCAGCGATCAGGTGCCGGTGCTGCTGGAGCCGGTGCTCAAGGTCGCTCGGCCCATCATCTATTTCTTCAGTCCGCGGGCGACGGCTTACACGCGCTTCTACTTCCTGCTGGTCGCCCTGTGGACCTTCGCGACCTGGTCGATCTTTGGCGGCGCCATCACCCGCATTGCCGCCGTGGAGGTGGCCCGGGGCGAGAAGATCGGCCTGGGCGAGGCCTTGCGTTTCACCAGCAAACGCTGGCTGTCTTACGTGGCGGCGCCGATCTTCCCACTGCTGTTCGTGGTCTTTCTGCTGGTGCTGCTGGTGATCTTCAGCCTGTTCCACAGCATCCCGTTCGTGGGCGACCTCCTTGTGGACGGCCTGTTCATGTGGATTGCGCTGCTGCTGGGCCTGGCCATGGCCTGCACCCTGGTCGGCCTGGCGGTCGGCTGGCCGCTGATGGCCCCCACGGTCAGCGCCGAGGGCACCGACAGCTGGGAGGCCGTGAGCCGCTCGTTCACCTACGTCTTCCAGCGGCCCTGGCACTACGTCTGGTATGCCCTGGTCGGCGTCTGTTACGGGGCCGTGGCCATCTTCTTCATCGGCTTCATGGGCTCGTTCACGGTCTACCTGGCCAAATGGGGCGTCAACACGACTTTCCGCGACGACTCCTACCTGTTCGTCTACAGCCCCACCTCGTTCCACTGGCGGGACCTGCTGCTGTCCGGCGCGACAGTGGACGGCAAGCACGTTGTCCAGGACGGCCGGATCAATGAGAAGGTCTACGAGGATTACCTCGCCAGCCTGGCGTTCTACAACAAGATTGGCGCCGGCATGGTGTCGTTCTGGCTCGGCATCCTGTTCCTGATGATCATCGGGTTCGGGTACAGTTTCTTCTGGAGCATGAGTACGCTCATCTATCTCTTGATGAGGCGTCACGTGGATACGGCGGAGATGGACGAGGTCTACCTGGAGGAGGAAGAGCAGGACCTGGTTCCGGGAGGTTTCCCCGCGCCGCCGGCGCCGCCGCCCGGGGCCATCACTCCCAAGCCGCCCGGACCGAGCCTGACCATGGTCGAGCCGCCGACACTGCGGACTCCTCCCCCGGCACCGGCACCGAGTGAGCCGGCCGGCCCGGCCGCGACTTCGCCGGCACAGGGCCCCGCAACGACGCCGGGGCCCGTGACGGTGCCGATGACAGCGCCGGCCACCGCAACGCATCCGGAGCCGACCGAGCCGCACGAGGACGACAAGAAACTCGATGCGGATGAGTTGTGAGAGTCCCGTGGGTGGCCTGCGCGACCCACGGAGCCGCGCACGCAGCGCAGCGGAGTAAGCGGTTCGTCGGACGACCGCTTACTCCGCTGCGCTGCGTGCGCGGCTCGGACGTGATTGCGAATTGCCACGCACGGGATAGTTTCCATTCCTCTTCCCCGAGGTTCGATTTCCATCTCCATGGCGCGTCCCATCATCCTGTACAGCGGCACCTTCGCCGATCGGTCTCTGGAGCAGCTGGCCGCCCAGACCGCCGAGTGGGGCTACCAGGGGCTGGAGGTCTGCTGCTGGGGCGATCACTTCGAGGTCCAGCGCGCCGCCGGCGAGGAGGACTACTGCCAGAACCTCCTTGGCCTGCTCAATCGCCATGAGCTGATGGCCCCGGTCCTGGGCGTTTACCGGGTCAGCCATGCCGTGTGCGATCCGATCGACCAGAGACATCGGCCCCTGCTTCCCGACTACGTCTGGGGCGACGGTCAGCCCGAGGGGGTCCAGCAGCGCGCGGTCGAGGAACTGCTGGCCACCGCCCGGGCGGCCCAGAGGCTCGGCGTCAGTGTGCTGTCCGGCTTCACCGGCTCGCCGCTCTGGTCCTTTGTGGCCGGCTACCCTGCTCCGACGCCGGCCCTGATAGCTGATACCCTGCGCGCTTTTGCCCATCAGTGGCAGCCGATCCTTGACGTTTGCGAGGAATGTGGGTTGAAATATGCTCTGGAAGTGCATCCGGGGCAGATCGCCTTTGACCTGTACAGCGCCGAGATGGTCCTCGACGCCCTGAATGGGCGTGAGGAGTTCGGCTTTACCTTCGATCCCAGTCACTTGCACTGGCAGGGAGTCGATCCGGTCGAGTTCCTGCGCCGCTTCCGCGATCGGATTTATCACGTCCACGTCAAGGACGTGGCCATCCGGCTGGACGGCCGAGCGAGCTTGCTGGGCTCGTACTTGCCCCAGGGCGATCCGCGCCGCGGCTGGGAGTACCGGGCGCCCGGACACGGCGGCATCGACTGGGAGTCGATCATCCGGGCCCTGAACGAGATCGGCTACGAGGGCCCGCTGGCGGTAGAATGGAAGGACGCGGGCATGAGCCGTGACACGGGCGCGGAGGAGGCCTGCCGCTTTGTCAAACGCCTGGATTTCGAGCCGGCCCCGCGGCCGGACAGCCAGGCTTTCCGCTGAAAGGCAAGCAAATGGACCCAGGAGATAGTCGTTACGAGGCCGCCAAGGCCGAGTGGACCGATCAATACGTCGAGGTCAACGCCGACCGGCCGGAGCTGAAGCGCTTTGCCGGCATCGTCGGCCGGGTGGTCACGGTCAACTGTAACTTCAAGGCCGTGATCGATTTCCAGGATGGCGGCTGGTACGACATCACCGCCTCGCCGGAGTATCTGCGCAAGCTGGACCCGGCCACGGCCAAGGCCAAGTACGACGGCAAGGCAAACAGCGCCCAGCCCATCCCCGAGAAACAGAGCTGAGATGATCCTGCTGATCGACAACTACGATTCGTTCACCTACAACCTGGTGCAGCGCCTGGGGGAGATCGATCCGACCCTGGACGTGCGTGTCTTCCGCAACGATCAGATCACGCCTGACCAGGTCGCGGAACTGCAACCGACGCACCTGATCATCTCGCCCGGCCCCTGCACCCCGCGCGAGGCCGGCGTCTCCAACGAGGTGCTGCGCCGCTTCGCGCCGACGCTGCCGATCCTGGGCGTGTGCCTGGGCCATCAGTGCATCGGCCACGTCTTCGGCGGCGAGGTGGTCCGCAATTACCGCATCATGCACGGCAAGGTGTCCCTGATCCACCACGACGGCGAGGGCGTCTTTCGCGACCTGTCCAATCCCTTCGAGGCCACTCGCTATCACAGCCTGGTGATACGCCGGGAAACCTTCCACAATCCCGATTTCCTCATCACCGCCTGGACCGAGGAAGGCGAGATCATGGGCGTCCGCCACAAGGTCTGGCCGCTGCACGGCGTGCAGTTCCATCCCGAGAGCTTCCTGACCATCGAGGGGCCGCACTTGCTGCGGAACTTCCTCTCGCTGCACTGGCAAAAATCAGAACACTAATCAGCACTAATCTACACTAATCGAAATCCGAAGCTGGGGCCCGTTTCGGATTTCGATTAGTGTAGATTAGTGCTGATTAGTGTTCTGATTTCGGATTTACGAGCGCACCGAGCCTTGCTACCTGCTCTCCGGCAGCGCTTGTCTGGAGCAACCCCTTGCCGGCTGCTATGATGATCCCATTGTGGTGCTTACTTGTGCTGGGTGGGAGGTTGGATGTTCTCGCACTTCTTCATCGAGCGACCCATTTTCGCCTCGGTGCTGTCCATCGTCATCACCCTCGCGGGCCTGGTGGCCGTGTTCAACCTGCCGCTGGCCCAGTACCCGCAGATCACGCCGCCCAGCATCATGGTCATGTGCAATTACCCCGGCGCCAACGCCCAGGTCGTGGCCGAGTCGATCGCCGCCCCGATCGAGCAGCAGATCAACGGCGTCGAGAACATGCTCTACATGGTGAGCCAGTCCAACAACGATGGCTCCTACACGCTGACGGTCACCTTCAAACCGGGAGTGAACCTCAACTTCGCCCAGGTGCTGGTCCAAGGCCGCATCAACCTGGCCCTGCCCTTGCTCCCCGACGTGGTCAAGCAGGCCGGCGTCACCACCCGCAAACGCAACCCCGACATCCTCATGGTGGCGTGCATCTACTCACCCCACGGCCGCTACGATCAGATCTACCTGAGCAATTACGCCACTCTGAAGATCCGCGACGAAATCTCCCGGGTCGAAGGCGTCGGCGACTGTCAGCAGTTCGGCCAGCAAGACTACAGCATGCGCCTCTGGATCGACCCCGATCGGCTGGCCGAGCTGAAGATGTCCGCCGCCGACGTGGCCAGCGCCATCCGCGAACAGAACCGCCAGGTGGCGGCCGGCCATTTCGGCCAGGAGCCGACTACCGGGGCCCAGGTCTTTGACTTCCCCATCACCACCGTCGGCCGGCTGTCCACTCCCGCCGAGTTTGACGAGATCGTGCTGCGCACCGACCGGGAAGGGCGCAAGGTCCGCATCAAGGACGTCGGCCATAGCGAACTGGGGGCCAAGAGCCTCGACACGACCAGCAAGCTCGACAGCCGGCCCAACGCCAGCGTGGCCGTCTGGGCCCTGCCGGATGCCAACTCCATCGCCACCTCCCAGCGCGTCCGCGACCGCCTGGAGGAGCTGAAGAAACATTTCCCGGAGGACATCGATTACGCCGTCTCCCTGGACATGACGCCGTTCATCCAGGAGTCGATCAACGAGGTCGTCCGCACCCTGGTCGAGGCCATTGTCCTCGTCGCCGCCGTCGTGCTGATCTTCCTGCAAAACTGGCGCTCCGCCCTTATTCCCCTGGTCGCTGTCCCGGTGTCCATCGTCGGCACCTTCGCCGTCATGGCGGTCATCGGCTTCACGCTGAACAACCTGACGCTGTTCGGCCTGGTGCTGGCCATCGGCATCGTGGTGGACGACGCCATTGTCGTGGTCGAGGCGGTGGAGCATCACATCGAACATGGCCTGTCGCCGCAGGCCGCGGCCCACAAGGCGATGGAGCAGGTGTCAGGTCCCGTGGTGGCGGTGGCCCTGGTGCTGTCGGCGGTGTTCATCCCCTGCGCCTTCATCAGTGGCATCACCGGACAGTTCTTCCGCCAGTTCGCCCTGACCATCGCCGTCTCGACAGTGATCTCGGCGTTCAACTCGCTGACCCTCAGCCCTGCCCTGGCCGCCATCCTGCTCCAGCCCCGCAACGCCCGCAAGGACATCCCCGGCCGGCTGCTCGACGTGTCGCTGGGCTGGTTCTTCCGCCTGTTCAACTGGGGTTTCCGGCTCTCGACCCACGGCTACACGCGCATGGTCGCTCTGGCGCTGCGCGGCAGCGTCATCATCCTGGCGGTCTACTGCGGTCTGCTCGCCCTGACCTGGTGGACCTCCACCAGGCTGCCGACCGGCTACATCCCCAACCAGGACCAGGGCCGCTATTACATCGCCGTGCAGTTGCCAGACGCCGCCTCGCTGGAACGCACCCAGAAGGTGGTCGATCACATTTCCTCCATCACCAAGGGCCGGGAGGAAACCGTCCATGCCACGGGGATCGCCGGGCAGTCCTTCACCCTCAACGCCAACGGCTCGAACTTCGCCCAGTTTTTCGTCACCCTGGCCGAGTTCGACAAACGCCGGGACCCGGAGAAGCACAGCTTCCGCGTCATTGAGAAGGTCAAGGAGGTGCTGGTCGAGGAGGTGCCCGAAGCGCAGGTGTCGCTGTTCACGCCGCCTCCGGTGTCCGGCCTGGGCTCCGCCAGCGGCTTCAAGATCATCATCGAGGACCGCGGCGACCTGGGCCTGGCCGAGCTGCAGAAGCAGGTGGAGCGCGTGATGGCGGCCGGCAACGGCGGCCATTTCAAGCTCACCGATAAATCGTTTGCCGCCCTGCGCGGCATGGGCAAGGACGGCACGAAAACGCCGGTCCCTGAGGAGGTTGTGGCCCATCTGGAGACCTTGAAAGACAAGGATTTCCTGACGCGCGACCTGTACCAGAAGGCCGTCAGCGACATTGTCGATGCGGAGGTCCCGGACAAGGGGCAACGCAAAGCGATCCTGGATCGGCTGCTGGACCCGGAGGACGTGCCGGAGAACCGCAAGGTGGTCAAGAACCTGTTCTCGGTGTTCCGGGCCAACACGCCGCAGCTGTTCGTGGACCTCAACCGCGAGCAGTGCCAGACCATGGGCGTCAATCCCCGCGACGTCTTCAGCACCTTGCAGATCTACCTCGGCTCGTTCTACGTCAACGACTTCAACCGCTTCGGCCGGACCTGGCAGGTGATCGTCCAGGCCCGAGGGCCCTTCCGCGACAACCTGCACAAGATCAAGCTGCTCAAGGTCCGCAACAGCAGCGGCAGCATGGTGCCGCTTGGCGGGCTCGTCGAGGTCAAGGAGATCGGCGGACCGATCAACATCGGCCGCTACAACATGTACACCGCGGCCGCCATCCTCGGAGCCACCACCGATGGCGTGTCGTCCGGCCAGGGCATCGAGGAGATGGAGCAACTGTGTGCCGAGATCCTGCCGCCTGGGATGGGGTTCGAGTGGACCGAGATCAACTACATGCAGATCGATGCCGCCAACAACGTCTGGAACAACCTGATCTTTCCGCTGTCGGTGGTGTTCGTGTTCCTGGTTCTGGCGGCCCAGTACGAAAGCTGGGCGTTGCCGCTGGCGGTGATCCTGGTGGTGCCCATGTGCATCCTCGGCTCGCTGACCGGCGTGGCCGTGACCAAAAGCGACATCAACATCTTCACGCAGATCGGCTTCGTGGTGCTGGTCGGCCTCGCCAGCAAGAACGCCATCCTGATCGTGGAGTTCGCCAAGCACAAGCGCGAGGATGGTCTGGCGCGCGACCTGTCCACCCTGGAGGCGTGCCGGCTGCGCTTGCGGCCGATCCTGATGACGTCGTTCGCCTTCATCCTGGGCGTGGTGCCGCTGCTGGCGTCCACGGGAGCGGGGGCGGAGATGCGGCGGACGCTGGGCACGGCGGTCTTCAGCGGCATGCTGGGCGTGACGCTGTTCGGCATCTTCCTGACGCCGGTGTTCTTTTACGTCATCGAGGGCTTTGTCGAGGTGCCGCTGTTCTCGTCGAAGCGGGCCCGGCAGATCGGCTGGACCGTCGGCGTTGTCCTGCTGCTGGGCACGCTGACCCTGCTGTTCTCGACGGAGCGCGCCCAGCAGCTGAGCTGGCCGCTCCGGGCCGCGCTGCTGCTCGCCATCGTGCTGCTGTTCGGGCTGGTGGCGCTGGTGGGGTACTGGCTGCGCCGTCCGGTCGCCAAGGTGATGCGTGGGCGGCAGCAACCGATCCTGCCGGCGCGGGAGGTCGAGAAGGCACTTCAGTGACGGCGAGTTTGTCCGCGAGCGGTCCTCCGCGCAGCCAGGAGTGAAAACAAACGAGGTGCGAGATCAGCGAAGTCAGCCCCTGGGTCATTGTGTCGCCAAACCGCTTCCAGTGAGAATTCCAAGTTTTTGCAATTATTTGGTTGACTTTCCAATTCTATCACGTCTATAACTCCTACGTGGCGACAATGACGTCCTGTCCAGCAACCCGGTAAGGGTACAATGCTCGGCGCCGTTTGACTCGGTCGAGTTGTCGCCCAGAGCGGCTTTCCGTAACCTCGCTTAATCTCCCCAGGACAGGTACGTTGAGGTTTCAAAAGTCGTCCAGAGTCCGGCAACTCTCTTTGTCTTCCCTTGGCGGATAATGGGTTCCTCGCCTGAACCATCGTCTCCTCCCCTGCTGCGCGGAGAGGGCTAAGCGTCGTCCGGCCTTCCCTGGCCGGATACGTGTCGCCAGGCAACTCAACCACGCTCCAGCCGGCTGGGACGGTACGCGCGGGCGATTCCCCAGACTTCAGCGCTCCCATCGAGATCGCCCAGGTCTTTCCCTGTGCGCGCTCCGCGGGGAAACTCGCGCCTTGCATTTCCGCTCGTTCCGGGAATGGAAACCAGTTGGATGGGGGTCTCCTTTCGAGGCCTCCGTGCAGCAGTCGGTTGGAAGGTCGAGCAAGACAGCGGCAGCCGCGCCGCTGAAGGGACATCGGTTAAAGGAACCTCACGATGCGCAATTCCAGCAGCACCACCAAGTCGCGTTCCGTCAAGAGCAGGCGCCCCGCCAGGCTGCAACTGCTGCTCGAGACACTCGAGGACCGGACCCTTCCGAGCGCCGGGCAGTGGCTCGCCGTCATCGGCGGTCTTCCCGCTGCCGCCGCCCTGGATGACCAGGCCAGTGTCGGGCAAAACCTGCTGCAGGCGTCCGGCATCTCCACTGCCAATGTCCAGGTCGTGGCCGCCCTGGACCTCAACGGCACCTTCGTCTTGCAAACCCCGGTGGATGTCACCCAGGACGCACTCACCACCGAACTGGAGACCGTGCCCGGCTTCGTGTCGGTGACGGACTACCAGAACTACGTGCCTCCTCCCCTGAGTACCCCCCCGCCGGGCTCGCCTCCTCCGGACGGGAGCTTTGAGGCCATCAATGGGCCGAGCGACCCGAACACCACGACGTCCTCCAGCGATGCGCCACCGAGCGGCACCTGGACGCAAGAAACCAACCTGGCCCCCTCGTCGATTGGAACCATGATGTTGCTGTCCAACGGCACGGTCATGGCGCAAGCAGGCGGGGTCAGCAACACCTGGTATCAGTTGACCCCCAACTCGACCGGCAGTTACCTCAACGGCACCTGGTCGTCCCTGGCGTCGATGAGTACGCAGCGGCTGTACTTCGGCTCCAACGTCCTGCCCAGCGGCAAGGTCTTCGTCGTCGGTGGCGAATACAGCGGCTCCTCCGGGGCCCAGAATTTGACCAACACCGGGGAGATCTACGACCCCGTGGCCAACACCTGGTCGCCGATTGCCAATTTCCCCCAGTCCCAGTTTGGCGACGATCCCTCGGAGGTGCTGCCCAACGGCACGGTCCTCGGCGGTTACGTGAGTGGTCCCCAGACCTACATTTACAACCCGGCGACCAACACCTGGTCCGCCGCCGGGACCAAGCTGAACAGCGACCAGAGCGATGAGGAGTGCTGGGTCAAGTTGGCGGATGGCAGCATCCTGTCTTACGACATCTTTTACAGCGTGTCGTCGGGTGTCGGCCATGCCCAGCGCTATATCCCCTCGAGCAATACGTGGGTGGATGCCGGCACTGTTCCTGTCCCTCTGACCAGTGCCGCGCTGGGTTACGAACTGGGACCGGCCTTTCTGCTGTCCGATGGGCGCGTCTTCCAGATCGGCGCCAACAGCAACACGGCCATCTACACGCCCTCGACCAACACCTGGGTGGCCGGGCCGACCATCCCCAACGGCAAGGGCGCGGACGATGCCCCCGGGGCCATGCTGCCCAACGGCCACGTCATCTTCGCCGCCGACACGTCCTCGCCGCTCTTCACCGGCCCGACGCAGCTGTTCGACTTCGACCCAACCGCGAACACGATCACGCAAATCACCGGCTTGCCCGCCCAGCTCACCAGCGACCTCAGCGGTGCGGCCTACACCAGCCGGATGCTGGTCCTGCCGACGGGACAGGTGCTGTTCACCACCGGCAGCTCGAACCGGGTGTGGATTTACACCCCCGATGGCAGCCCGAGCGCATCCTGGCAGCCGACGATTGCCGGCGTGACCCAGAACGGCGACGGCAGCTATACCCTGACGGGAACGCAGCTCAACGGCATTTCCGAGGGGGCGGCCTACGGCGACGACGCGGAAATGGCTACCAATTACCCGATCGTCCAGCTGACGGACCTCAGCGGCAATGTCTCCTATGCCCGGACGTACAACTGGAGCAGCACCGGGGTGGCGACCGGGAACACCCCGGTAAGCACGCAGTTCGTGCTGCCCAGTGGACTTCCTGCCGGGCATTACTCGCTGGAGGTGATCGCCAATGGCATTGCCTCGGCGCCGTTCAACTTCAACACGGCGTTTAGCGTGGTCAGCACGACACCGGCCGCCAACTCCGTCGTGTCGGCGCCTCCGGCCAGCTACACGATCACCTTTTCCGCCGCCATCGATCCAACCAGCCTGCAGGCCAGCGATCTGCTGGTCAACGGCCTCTCCGCCACCGGCGTCACGCTCGACTCGACGGACACCTCGGCCACCTTCACCTTCACGGTCAATCCGGTCACGACGCAGGGACTGCAGACGATGGCCATCGCCGCCGGCGCGGTCACCCTTCTTGGGGATCCCACGACCAGCAACGCGGCCTTCAACGCGACGTTCCGCTACGACGCCGTCCTGCAGCAAGTGACCTCGACCAACCCGCCGTTCCCCAACGGTGTCTTCACTCTGCCGGGGCCGTTCACCTGCGACGTCAACTTCAATGAAGCCTTCGACCCCAGCTCAGTGCAAACCTCGGATCTGGTCCTGTCCGGCATCACGGGCGCCTCGGTGACCGGGGTGACCTTCCTCAACGGCAACACGACGGCGGAATTCACAATCAGCGGCATCACCACCGAGGGAACGCTGACCGCCAGCATTGCCGCCGGGGCCATCACGGACATCTATGGCAATCCCGGCGCCGCCTTCTCGGCCGGCTACCGGGTGGACATCGGCACGGAGGCCTACCCGACGCCGCTGACCTCGGTCAATCCACCGGGCTCGCTCATCTACGACCCGAGCGTGTCGGGACTGATCAACTTCGTCGGCGACACCGACAACTTCACCCTCGGCGTCGATCCCGGGCAAACCATTACGGTGGTGGCGACTCCCGGCGCTCCGACGCTCTTCGGCGTTGTCGGCAATGGCAGCATCAATGCCGGCGCCCTGCTGCAAATCAATCAGAGCACCGGGATCGGCTCCCTGGTCGGCAACCCGGTGACCAGCGGGGGCATCACGGGCCTCGCCTACGACCCCAGCAGCGGCGTCCTGTTCGGCTCCACCATCCAGGGGCACGCCAGCACCAGCAATCTCATCCGCATCGACCCGACCACGGGCGCACTGCTTGGGACGGTGGGCCCGATCACGGACGGGCCGGGCGGCCCCGCCATGAGCATCGGCGACCTGGCCCTGCAGCCGGGTACGAACGTGCTGTTCGGCATCCGAGCCAACACGGATGGGACGGGCAACGGCGGCAAGCTGTACACCATCGACAAGACCACCGGTGTTGCCACCCTGGTCGGCGCCACCGGCTCGGGAGCGGGAGGAGGCATTGCCTTCGCCCCGGACGGCACGCTGTACCAGACCGCCTACGACAGCGGCTTCGATTTCACCTCGCTGAACAAACTCAACCCGACCAATGCGGCCCGCCTCTCCACGGTGCCGATCTCCGGCTACTTCGACGGGCTGGCCGTCCGGCCCAGCGACGGCGTGCTATTCGCGACCACCGGCGGCAGCAACGACCAGATGGACACCATCAACCCAACGACCGGGGCCACAACTCTGGTGGGCGGGACCGGCGTCGGGTCCGCCAGCGACATCGCCTTTGTCGCCTTGCAGCCGACCGTCACGTTGACCGATCCGTCCAGCACGGTCCTTGGCAGCGCCACGACCGGCGTGGGCCAGCCGGCGGTGTTGCAGACGGTGCCGGCGACGACGGGCGGCACTTACACCATCACCGTCGGCGGCGCCGGCGCCACCACGGGCAACTACACCCTCCAGGTCATTCTCAACGCGGCCGTCGAAAGCGAGAGCGTGGGCGGCCCGGCGAACAACAGCCTGGCAACGGCTCAGGACCTGAACCCGAGTTTCCTCACGCTGCAGACGACCCAGGCTTCGGCCCAGCGGGGCGCGGTCACGGGCTCTTTCACCGGGACCGACGACTTTTACTCCTACAGCCTGACTGCCGGCCAGTCCACGACCCTGGGCCTGGCGCAGACCGGACCAAGCACCGGCCTGCTGGGCCCGCGCAGCGACATTGGCGGCTTCAGCGGCCCGCTGTCGGTCGTCTACGGCGACCTCAACAATGACGGCAAGCAGGACATGGTGGTTGCCAACTACACGGGCGGGACGGTGTCCGTGCTGCTGGGCAACGGCAACGGCACCTTCGGCACACCGACCACGTATTCCCTTGGCGCGTCCAGTTCGTGGACCGTGGCCCTGGGGGACGTGAACGGCGACGGCAAACTCGACATCGTTACCTCGAACCTCAGTAACAGCACGGTGTCGGTGCTGCTGAATAACGGCAACGGCACCTTCGGAGCAGCCACCACCTACTCGATGGGGACGTCCCCCTACGGGTTGGCAGTCGGCGACCTCAACGGCGACGGTTACGCCGACGTCGTGACAGCCAACTATGGCAGCAGCAACGTGACGGTGCGGTTCGGCTCGGCCAGCGGCGTGCTGGGGGCGGCCACCAGCTACAGTGTCAGCGGCAACCCCATCGCGGTCGCCCTGGGAGACATGAACGGCGACCACAAGCTCGACGTGGTGACGGCCAACTATGGCGGCGGGACCGCAACGGTGCTGCTCAACAATGGCTCCGGCGGCCTGGGCAGCCCCACCAGCGTCGCCGTGGGCTCCGAACCCTGGAGCATCGCCCTGGGGGACATGAACGGCGACGGCAAACTCGACGTCGTGACGGGCAATTACGGCAGCGGCACCGTTTCGGTGGCGCTGGGGAATGGTCTGGGCGGTTTCAGCAGCGTGGCCAGCTACTCGACGGGGGGGAGCCCAATCCGGGTGGCGGTCGGCGACCTGAACAACGATGGTGCGCTCGACATCGCGGCTGCGAACGAGAGCAGCAGCACGGTCGGCGTGCTGCTGAACAACGGCAACGGCACCTTCGGGACGGCCCAGACCTTCGCCACCGGGACCAACGATTATGGGGTGGCGCTGGCCGACCTGAACGGCGACGGCCTGCTCGACCTGAGCACCGCCAACTATTCCAGCAACACGGTGTCGGTGTGGTTGAACACCACCACCCTGCTTCAGATGCAATTGCAAGACAGCAGCGGCAACGTCCTGGCCACGGGGGTGCCGGCCGCCAACCTGAACGAGGTCATCAACAACTTCGTGGCGCCGGCCACCGGCACCTATTATGTCCGCATCTTCGGGGTCGGCAGCACCAGCTACAGCCTGGTGGTTACCAAGAACGCCGCCTTCGACACCGAGCCCAACGACACCTTCGCCACCGCCCAGCCCCTGGGCAGCAATACCGGCGCCCTCGGCGACATCACGTCGGCCGCGGGCAGCACCGTCGTGCCCGGCAACCTGTCCACCACCGAGGGAGATAGCGGCAACACGTTTCCGTTCGATCTTGGAGGCGTGAACCCGCCGCAGATGCGTTACCAGCAAGTCTACGCCTCCAGCCAGTTCACGGGCTCGGGGACCATCACCGCCCTCCGCTTCCGCCGCGACTCGACCCAGGGGGCCTTCTCGACCACGGGCATCAACGTCCAGATCGACCTGGCCTACGCGGCCACGACCCCCGCCACCATCTCCTCCACCTTCGCCAACAACATCGGCAGCGGCGACGTCACGGTCTACAACGGTCTGCTCAACCTCTCCAGCAGCGGCACCGGCTCGCCCAACCCCTTTGACATCGTCATCAACCTCACCACCCCCTTCACCTACAATCCCGCTCTTGGGAACTTGCTGATGGACGTTCGGGTGTTCAGCACCCCGTTGGTCAGCGTCTACTTCGACGCGGCCGACTCCTCTCAGCAGACGGTGATGAGCCGGGTGTATGCCGCGGGGAACGTCAACGCCACGACGGGCAGCCTGGGTGTCAATTACGGGCTGGTCACGCGCTTCGACATGGCGGCGGTCAACGATGACTGGTACTCGTTCAACGTGACCAGCACGTCCAGCTTACGCCTGGAAACCAGCACTCCCGCCGGGGGGCCCAATCAGTTCGTCAATAACCTGAGCCCGCACATCGAGCTGTACAACTCTGCCGACATCCTGGTTGCCTCCGGCACCACCTTGCCGGACGGGCGGAATGAGTTTCTTGACTACACGCCCCCCAGCCCGGGGACCTACACGGTCCGCGTGACCAGCAAGAATGGCACGACGGGTGAGTATTTCCTGAGCAGCAGTACGGTTACTCCACTCTTCTGGGACCCCAATCACACCGACGGGACCGCCCTGGGAGGGAGCGGCACCTGGGATACCAGCAGCCTCGACTGGTTCAACGGCACCACGGATGTCGCCTGGGACAATACGACCAACGCCATCGCCGACTTTGCCGGCTCTGCCGGGACCGTCTCCCTGGGCACGGCTATCACCGCCGGGGCCGTCAACATTAGCACCACGGGCTACACCATCCAGAACAACACGCTCTCGGATAGCCAGTTCAGTGTTGGTTCCGGCCTGACGGCAACCCTGGCTTCGCAACTCTCCGGCAGTGGGGGCCTGTTCCTCTCCGGCGGCGGGACCCTGGTCCTGTCCAATGCGACCAACAACTATACGGGTCCTACGGGCATTACCCTGGGCATCCTGCAGCTCGGCGCCACCAATGCGATCCCATCCACCTCCGACGTTTCTCTTGCCAACGTGGCGGGAGTGACGCTGAACCTGAACGGCTTCAGCGATACCATCGGCACGCTGTCCGGCGGCGGCACCAGCGGCGGCAACGTGACGCTGGGCAGCGGCACCCTGATTACGGGCAATGATAGCGCCACGACGACCTACAGCGGCGTCATCAGCGGCACCGGCGGCCTCACCAAGGTCGGCACGGGCACGTTCACTCTCAGCGGTGTCAACACCTACAGCGGCGCCACCACCATCAGCGCCGGCACGCTCGCGGCTGGGGTCGCCAACGCCATTCCGGCGGCCTCCGCCGTGTCGTTGACCAACGCGGCCGGTGTGGCCCTGAACCTGAACAGCTTCAGCGACACCATCGGCTCGCTGTCCGGCGGCGGCGCCAGTGGCGGCAGCGTCATCCTGGGCAGCGGCATCTTGACCACCGGCGGCAATAACAACACCACGGCCTACAGCGGCGTCATCAGCGGCACGGGTGGGGGACTTACCAAGCAGGGTGCAGGCACCTTCACCCTCAGCGGCGTCAATACTTACAGCGGCCCCACCACCATCAACGCCGGGACGCTGGCGGTCGGGGTCGCCAACGCCATTCCGGCGGCCTCCGTCGTGTCGCTGGCCAATGTGGTCGGCGCAAACTTGAACTTGAACAGCATCAATACCACCCTGGGGTCTTTGTCCGGCGGCGGCACCAGCGGCGGCAACGTCACTCTCGGAACCGGCACCCTGACCACCGGCGGCCTGAACACCTCGACGACCTACAGCGGCGTCATCAGCGGCACCGGCGGACTCACCAAACTCGGTACGGGCACGTTCACCCTCGGCGGCGCCAATACTTACAGCGGCGCCACCAACATCAACGCCGGCACCCTGCAAGCCGGCATCACCAACGCGGTTCCATCGGGTTCGGCCGTCTCCCTGAGCGGCCCGAACACCACGTTCGACCTGAACAATTTCAGTGACACCATCGGCTCCCTTTCCGGGTTGCCCAGCGTGGTCGGTCTCACGCTCACGAATGGAGGCAGTGGGTACACCTCAGCCCCGACCGTCAGTTTCATCGATGGCGGCGGCTCGGGAGCTTCCGCGACCGCCACCCTCTCGGGAGGCAGCGTCGTCAGTCTCACGCTTACCGGCGTCGGCGGCAGCTACACCTTGGCGCCGCTGGTCGCCATCACGGGCGGAGGCGGCAGCGGGGCCACGGCAACGGCTGCCATCAGCAACCTGAGCGTGACGCTGGGCAGCGGGACGCTGACCACCGGCGGCAATAACTTCACGACGAACTTCGATGGCATCATCAGCGGCAGCGGCGGCCTGACCAAGGTGGGCAGCGGCACCTTTACCCTCGGGGACAATAACACCTACAGCGGCACCACCACAATCGCTGGGACTTCCACCACCAGCGCCGGGACGCTGGCGGTGGGCGTCGGCGGCACCACGGGCACGCTGGGCAGCGGCCCGGTCAGCACTGGCGCAAATACCAGCGACACGCTGACCTTCAACCGCAGCGACAGCCTGACCGTCGCCAACACCATCAGCGGCAGCGGCAGCCTCACCAAGAACGGGGCTGGCGCCATCACTCTGACGGCTGCCAACAGCTACACCGGCAGCACCACCATCAACCTCGGCACTCTGCAGGTTGGCGTCGCCAACGCGGTCCCAACGAACTCCGCCGTCTCCCTGAGCAACTCGTTCGGCACCACATTCAACTCCACGCTGGACCTGAACAACTTCAATACCACCATCGGCTCTCTGTCCGGTTTCCCCTACGTGAGCGGCACCACGGTCACCAACCCCGGCAGCGGTTATACGTCGCTGCCGACCGTCAGTTTCGTCGGCGGCGGCAGCACCGTGATCTCTTCGAGCGTGGGACTGGGCGTGGTGGGCACGACCAACATCGTGGGAGGCAGCGGCTATACCTCGACCCCGACCATCAGTTTCTCCGCGCCGCCCAGCCAGGCGGGGACCACCGCCTTCGGGAGCGCGGTCCTCTCCAGCGGCACGGTGGGCAGCATCACCGTCACCATCGTCGGCACCAACTACACGGCGCCTCCGACCGTCTTCATCGGGGCACCGACCAGCGGCACGACGGCCACCGCGGTCGCGACCCTGCTGGTCACCAGCGCGACCATCACCAGCGGCGGCAGCGGCTACACCTCGGCCCCGACTGTCACCTTCTCGGCGCCGGGCGGCAGCGGCACGATGGCCACCGGCATCGCCACCATCGCTGATGGCCAGGTCACCGGCATCATCATCACCAATCCCGGCAGCGGCTATACCTCGGTCCCGACCATCACCCTGACCGGCGGCGGCAGCGGGGCCAGCGCCAGCGCCTTCATGGGTGTCTCGGGCGTCAGCATCACCAGCGGCGGCAGCGGCTACACCGTAACCCCCAGCGTGAGCTTCTCGGGGCCCTCGACGGCCACCGGGACGGCCATCATCGTAGGCGGCCAGCTCATGGGCATCACCATCTCCTATGCCGGCAGCGGCTATACTTCGGTCCCGGCCATCACGGTCAACAGTGCCGGCTTCGGCGGCTCCGGGGCTGGCGCCACCGCCGTCATGGGCGTCTCCAACATCAACATCTCGAATGTCTTCACCGGCTTTACTTCGGTGCCCCTGGTCACCATCGCTGGCGGCGGCGGCAGCGGCGCCACCGCCACCGCCACCGTCAATAACCTGAACGTGACCCTGGGCAGCGGCACCCTGACCACCGGCGGCAATAACTTCACGACGACCTTCGATGGCAGCATCAGCGGCAGCGGCAGTCTGACCAAGGCGGGCACCGGCACCTTCACCCTCGGCGGCAGCAACAGCTACAGCGGCACGACCACCATCAGCGCCGGGACTCTGACGGTGGGTGTTGGCGGGACCACCGGGACACTGCCCAGCAGCCCGGTCACCGACAATGGCACACTGGCCTTCAACCGCAGCGACAGCGTGACCGTTCCCAACACCATCAGCGGCACCGGCGGCCTCACCAAGAACGGCGCCGGCATCCTCACGCTGACGGCCGCCAACAGCTACACCGGCACCACCACCATCAACCTCGGCACTCTGCAGGTTGGCGTCGCCAACGCGGTCCCAACGAACTCCGCCGTCTCTTTGAGCAACACATTCAGCGCCCCGTTCAGCTCCACGCTGGACCTGAACAACTTCAACACCACCATCGGCTCTCTGTCCGGGTTGCCCTACGTGAGCGGCGCCACGGTCACCAACCCCGGCAGCGGTTATACGTCGCTGCCAACCGTCAGTTTCGTGGGCGGCGGCAGTTCCGTAAGCACTTCGAGCGTGGGACTGGGCGTGGTGGGCGCGACCAACATCGTCGGTGGCAGCGGTTATACCTCGACCCCGACCATCAGTTTCGCGGCACCGCCCAGCCAGGCAGGTAACGTTGCCAGCGGGAGCGCGGTCCTCTCCGGCAGTACCGTGGGCAGCATCAGCGTGACCGGCGTGGGCACCAACTACACGGCACCTCCAACCGTCTTCATCGGGGCAGCTCCAAGCGGCGGCACGACGGCCACCGCGGTCGCTACCCTGCTGGTGACCAGCGCGACCATCACCAGCGGCGGCAGCGGCTACACGTCGGCCCCGACCGTCGCCTTCTCGGCGCCGGGCGGCAGCGGCACGACCGCCACCGGCATCGCCACGGTCTCCGGGGGTCAGGTGACCGGCATCATCATCACCAATCCCGGCAGCGGCTACACCTCGGTCCCGACCATCACCTTCTCGGGCGACGGCGGCAGCGGGGCCAGTGCCAGCGCCTTCATGGGCGTCTCAGGCGTCAGTATCACCAGCAGCGGCAGCGGCTATGCCGCAGCCCCCATTGTGAGCTTCACGGGGCCCTCGACGGCCACCGGGACGGCTATCATCGTCGGCGGCCAGCTCACCGGCATCGCCATTACCAGTCCGGGCAGCGGCTATACCTCGGTCCCGGCCATCACGGTCAACAGTGCCGGCTTCGGCGGCTCCGGGGCCGGCGCCACCGCCGTCATGGGCGTCTCGAACATCAACATGGGGCTTGTCTTCATCGGCTATACTTCGGTGCCCCTGGTCACCATCACGGGCGGCGGCGGCAGCGGCGCCACCGTTACCGCCACCGTCAACAACCTGAACGTGACCCTGGGCAGCGGCACGCTGACCACCGGCGGTGCCAACACCTCGCCGACCTTCGATGGCAGCATCAGCGGCAGCGGCGGACTGACCAAGGTGGGGACCGGCGGGTTTAGTCTTGGAGGCAACAACAGTTACAGCGGCGCCACCACGCTCAGCGCCGGCTCGCTGACCGTGGGCGTCGGCGGCACGACCGGCACGCTGGGCAGCGGCCCGGTCAGCACCAGCACCAGCACCACACTCCTCTTTAACCGCAGCGACAGCCTGACGGTCCCCAACACCATCAGCGGCAGCGGCAACCTCACCAAACTCGGCGCCGGCACCATCACCCTGACGGCCGCCAACACTTACACGGGCAGCACCCTCATCGAAACCGGCACCGTGCAGGCCGGCGTCGCCAGCGCGGTTCCTTCGACCTCGGGCGTCTCGGTGCTGAACACGCTCAACAGCCCGTTCGGTTCCACGCTGGACCTGAACAACTTCAATGACACCATCGGCTATCTGTCCAGCAGCGCAGTCGGCGTGACCAGGATCACGGTCGGCAACCCCGGCAGCGGTTATACCTCGCTCCCGAGCGTCAGCTTCTCCGGGGGCGGCGGCTCCGGAGCCAGCGCGACCGTGGGACTGGGTGTGGTGGGCACGAGCGGGCTGGTGGGCGGCAGCGGCTATACCTCGGCCCCGACCATCAGCTTCTCCACGCCGCCCGGCCAGGCGGGCAACACGGCCAGCGGGAGCGCGGTCCTCTCCGGCACGAGCGTCAGCAGCATCAGTGTGACCGGCGTGGGCACCAACTACACGGCACCGCCGACCGTCTTCATCGCGGCACCGGCCAGCGGTACGACGGCCACCGCGGTTGCTACCCTTCTTGTCACCGGGGCGACCATCACCAGCAGCGGCAGCGGCTACACCTCGGCCCCGACTGTCGCCTTCTCGGTGCCGGGCGGCAGCGGCACGATGGCCACCGGCATCGCCACCATCTCCAATGGCCAGGTCACCGGCATCATCATCACCAATCCCGGCAGTGGCTATACCGTGCTGCCAACCATTACTCTGACCGGCGGCGGCGGCAGCGGGGCGACCGCCAGCGCCTTGCTGGGCGTCTCGGGGGTCAGCATCACCAGCGCCGGCAGCGGCTACACCACAGCCCCCAGCGTGAGCTTCACGGGGCCCTCGACGGCCACCGGCTTTGTCACGGTCTCCGGCGGCCAGATCACCGGCATCACCATCACCAGTCCCGGCAGCGGCTACACTTCGGTGCCCACCATCACCTTCAACAACACCGGTTTCGGCGGCTCCGGCGCCAGCGCCACTGCTGTGATGGGCATCTCCAACATCAATGTTACCGGCAGCGGCAGTGGCTATACCTCGGCACCGACTGTTAGCTTCTCCGGCGGCGGAGGCAGCGGCACCACCGTCGCCAGCGTCTCCCTCAGCAACCTGAGTGCGACGCTGGGTAGCGGAACACTGACCACCGGCGGCACCAACTTTACGACAACCTTCACCGGCGTCATCAGCGGCAGCGGCGGTTTGACCAAGTTGGGAACCGGCACGTTCACCCTCAGCGGCGCCAACAGTTACAGCGGCACCACCACCATCAACGCCGGCACGCTGGGCGCCGGCATCGCCAACGCCATACCGGCGGCCTCGGCCGTGGCGCTGGCGAACGTGGCCGGCGCCACCTTGAACCTGAACAGCTTCAGCGACACCATTGGTTCCCTGTCCGGCGGCGGCAGCAGCGGCGGCAATGTCATCCTCGGGGCCGCCACCCTGGCCACCGGCGGCCTGAACACCTCGACGACCTACAGCGGCAGCATCAGCGGCGCCGGCGGACTCACCAAGCAGGGCACCGGCACGTTTACCCTCGGCGGCACCAATACTTACACCGGCGCGACCGCCGTCAGCACCGGCACTCTCTTTGTCGATGGCTCCACAGCCACCGGCAGTACGGTCACTGTTGCCGACAGTGCCACGTTAGGGGGTGGGCAGGGAACCACGGCAGGGACCGTTGGCGGTCCCGTTTCCTTCACCACGACAGGGACGCTCTCCCCCGGAGATTCGACGAACCCGACAGGCATCTTCAAGACCGGCGCGCTGACCCTCAACTCCACTTCGAGCTATAACGTGATGCTCAACGGCACCACCGCCGGCAGCGGCTACGATCAGGTCCAGGTCACCGGGACCGCGACCCTTGGAGGCAGTACGTTAAACGTCTCCTCGGTCGGTTTCCCCTCTGCCGTCGGTGATACGTTCACTGTCCTGACGGCCAGTGCCAGCGTCAGCGGCACCTTCAGCAACCCCGGCGGCATCGTAACCGCGCCAAATGGGATGCTCTTCCAGATCTCCTACACTTCCTCGACAGTGGTCCTGACCCACATCAACACGGCGCCGGTGGTGACCAGTGTCAACGCCAGTCCCAATTCGATCAACGAAGGCGACTCGACGACAGTGAGCGGAACATTCACCGACCCGGACACGCAGGACACGCACACGGTCGATCTCAACTGGGGAGACGGCTCGTCCGACAGCACGCTCAACCTACCAGCCGGCGTGCTGACCTTCAGCGCTTCGCACCAGTACCTGGAGGAGCAGAACGGCAGTACCCCCGACACCGTTACCGTGACGGTAACCGACAGTAACAGTGGCAGCGGCTCGGGTACAGCGATGGTGACGGTGTCCGATGCCGCCCTGACAGCCGGTGCCCTGACGCCGCCGGCGGCCACGGAAGGGGCGACTTTCAACAACGTCCCCATCTTCCACTTCACCGACGCCGATCCGAACGGCACTGCCAGCGATTACACCGCCGCAGTCACGCTCGGCGATGGCACCACCGTGACCCTGACCAGCACGCCCAGCGGCAATGGCCAGATCGTGGCCAATGGCGGTGGCTTCGACGTGCAGCTGACGTACACCTATCTCGAGGAGCTGAGCAACCAGACCTTCAGCGTCGTGGTCACTGATGCCGGCGGCGCTTCGGCCAGCGCCAGTACCAGCACCTTCAGCGTCGCCGATGCGGCGCCAACAGTATCGGCCACCAGCAGCACCGTCAGCGCCCCGGAGAACACAACAGTCAGCAACAACGGCAGTTTCGCTGATTATGACGATGCCGTGACAATCAGTGCCTCCAGCGGCACGGTAACGCAGAATGGTAGCCAGAGCGGCACCTGGAGCTGGTCGGGCACCGGCGATGCGGCCCACCCCTACACGGTGACCATCACGGCGACCAATGCCGATGGCTCCACTGCGACCACATCGTTCGGCGTGTCGTTCACTCCTCCCACCCAGCTGGTCTTCAGCGTACCACCGGCCAGTAACTTCGCCGGCTTCAACCTCAACAGCCCCGCTGGAGTCCAGGTGTCGGTGGAAGACGTGTTCGGCAACCTCGAAAGCGGCGATAGTTCAACTGTCACCCTGGGCCTGGCGAGTGAGCCAGCAGGCGGTGGCTTCGCTCCCGGCAGCGTCACTTCGGTCCAGACCCAGAGTGGGATCGCGACCTTTACCCACCTGGCCTTCACCCTGTCAGGCACCTACACGCTCCAGGCCACCGACGGCTCTCTGACGCCCGCCACTGCCACCGTCATCATCCAGCCCAACACCGGCATCCTGCTGCTGGACCCCGCCGGTCAGTCCTTGACAGTTTCGGGTAATGCTGACCTGAACGTGAACACCTTCGGGGCTATCGTTGTCGATTCCAGCAACCCGGCCGCGGCAACGGTCTCCGGCAATGCCAGCATCACCGCCACCGAGATCGATCTCACCGGCGGCCTGTCCCGAAGTGGCAATGCGACCACTCACGCCGTCCTCAATACCGGTGCCATTGCCATGCCCGACCCGCTGGCCAGTCTCGTCGCTCCGTCCCAGCCGTCCACCCAGTACACGGCTGGCACCTACTCCGGCATGCTGCAGCCGGGAACCTACGTGGGCGGCATCACCGTTTCCGGCAACAACTCGGTGACTCTGCAACCGGGGACGTATTACCTCAAGGGAGGCGGCCTGACGGTCAGCGGCAACGCTACCATGACAGGGATCGGTGTGATGATCTACCTGACGGGCCTGACGGGCAATAATCCCACCAGCGTCAGCATCAGCGGCAATGCCAGCGTGACCCTTACTCCGCCTTCCAGCGGCACCTACCAGGGCGTGGTCCTCTTCCAGGACCGGACCTCGAACGCCTCGATCAACGTCTCTGGCAATGGTGACCTGAACACGACGGGCACAGTCTATGCTCCCGGCGCGAAAGTCACCCTCTCCGGCAACGAGACCGGTGCCAACCCCAGCCACACCAGCCTGGGCTCGCAATGGATCGTGGCCGACTTGACCCTCAGCGGCAATGCCCACTTCACGATCACCGCCGACGCCAATAACCGCAACCAGGATCCCAACGGCTTCCTGGCGGCCGGCGGTCCCGTGAACCCGGCCGTTCCGGTGGCCGCGCTCACACAGGCAGAAGCGAATGCGGCCCTCTCCGAGTCCCTGATCTTGTGGGCGGCAGCGGGGCTGGATGCGGGCACCCTCCAGGCCCTCAGCCGAACCACGATTATCATCACGCCCCTGCCGGCGCCGTACCTGGGCCTGGCCGGTCCGGGCGTCATCTATCTCGACCCGACCGCCGATGGCTACGGCTGGTTCACCGACATCTCCGTCACGGCTGTTCCCCCCGCGGCAGAGATCGACCTGATGACGGTGTTCACGCACGAACTGGGTCACGAGTTCGGGCTGATGGACGGCAATGGCACGACCCTGATGGCCCCGACCCTGGCGGCCGGGGTCAGGATCCTGCCCGACGCCAGCGACTTGCTGGCCCCGCACACGACCCTTGCGGTCTCCTTCTCGGCCTCCGCACCCTCCCCGGCTGCCGGGGTCGCCGGCAGCAACCCCTTCGCCTGGCCGGGGCCGTGGTTGGGCCAACTGTTCGGGATCGGGACGGGCCTCGCCACTGTCGGCTCGGCCAACACCCTGCCCGCCCCTGCGAGCCCCCTGGCACAGTCCGATGCGCTCTTCGCCAACTGGTCCGCTGCCGGTGTGCTGCCGAGCCGCGGGCTGGGCCCGGTTGCTGGCCTCCTCAGCGATCCGGACCAGGCGGCTGCCCTGGCCGCTGGGGTTGCCAACGGGACGGAGCAGCAGGACCTGCTCTTCACCGTGCTGGCCGACAGCGCACGGGCCCTGGCATCGACGAGTTGATCTCGCCGGGGACGAACGGACCGGCGACTCCGAAGGGAACGCCCGAGGGGATGCTGGGGCTGATGACCCCAACGTCCCCTCGAAGTGGGCCGTAGCGTACGGTTCAGACCGCCCCGACGTTGATTTTGCTGAAGAGTGGTTTTGGCGTGCCGAGTTCGTTGGTGGTCGGAACCTCGATCGGGCCACCCAGGACGAGGGTCGGGTTCATGTACGGGGCACCCTTGAACAGGGCCGGACTGCCGAACATCGGGGGCTCGCTCTCCAGGCCCATCTGGTGGCCGATGGCGCCGAGGATCGGGCCGCCGTAGTAGCCCAGCGGCAACAGCAGCGGGTTCAGCGCGGTGGTGGTCCCCACCTGGGTGCTGGCCAGGCCGCCAAAGGCCAGGCCCAGGCCGGTGTTGCCGTTGGCCGAACCGGCCAGGCCGATCAGGTTGCCGCCGAGGTCGGTGAAGGCGGTCCCGGAACCATCGAGGTCCGGACCGACGCCCCCCAGGGCAATGACGTTCTGGGCCACGATGGTGTTCCTGAGTGCGAAGATGCCGATGCCGCCCCAGAAGATGCCGCCGCCGTTGGCGGCGAAGTTGGCGTTGAGGGTGTCGTTCAGCAGCGCCACGCTGTCGGTGAAGGTGGTCGGCGCGTCGATGCCGCCCCCGTTGGCGCCGGCATTGTTCAGGGCGATGTTGCCAGTGATGGTGCTGGTCGTGATGGCCGACCCCTTGGCCGTCGTTTCCAACTCGATGCCGCCGCCGCCCACGGCCGCGACGTTGTCGGCGAGGGTGCTGGCCGTAAGGGTCAGCACCGTGGCGGTCGTGCCGGTGGGGGTCCCGGTCGAGGTTTGCGGTCCGCCCACGAACAGGCCGCCGCCGGCGCCGCCGGTGCTGTTGTCCATGATCTGGGTGCGCATGATGGCGCCGGTGGTGCCGCTGAAGTAGATGCCGCCGCCGCCGTTGCCCGACACGTTGTTCAGGAACAGGCTGTTCTGGACGTTCAGGGTGTCCTGGTTGTTCTGGTCGCCAAAGCCGCCGCCCACGCCGGCCGAGAAGTTGTTCTCGATGGTGTCGTTGAGTCAGGTTGAGGCCCTGGACGGTCTGCTCGAAGTTCATGTCATCCCCGGCGTTGCCGATGGCGCCGCCGTCGTTGAAGAGGTTGCCGTTCAGCGCCACCAGGGCCACGTTGTTGCTGAGCAGGGTGTTGGAAATGGTCAGGGTGGCGCTCTCGAAGACGTTGCCGTTTTGAATGGCGTCGAGCCAGATGCCGGCACCCTGGTTGACACAGGTGTTGCAGGTGATGACGCTGTTGCTGATAGTGACCACGCCCAGGCCGTCGGTCTCCACGCCGCCGCCTGCATCGCCCGCGTGGTTGTTGCTGATGGTGCTGTTGGTGATGGTCAGCTTCCACGGCGTGCTGACGGTGTTCTCCATGGAGACGCCGCCGCCGTCGGCGCTGGCACTGTTGCCGGTGACGATGACGCTGTTCAGGACCAGGCTGGCGTTGCCCTGGTCACGGATGCCGCCGCCGCTGGAGGTGGGGCCGTCGGGGTTCAGGGTGTCGTCGGCCAGTCCGCCGGTGATGGTCAAGCCGGTCAGGGTGACCGTGAAGGGGGCGGTCGTGGTCGGGTTGTTGGGATCGAAGTTGGGGTTGATGTCGAAGACCCGGTTCAGGTGGTTGCCGTTGACCGTGACCGGCCTGCCGGAGGCGTTCTGGATGGTGACGTTGCCGCCGCTGGGCAGGATGGCGAACTCGCCGGCGGCGTTGTCGGCTTCGTTGGGAGTGCCGGGGAGCGTGATGTTGTAGGTCCCGCCGATCAGCAAGAAGATGACCTTGTTGCCGGTGGTGTTGTTGGCGGCCTCGATGGCAGCCCGCAAGGTGAGGACGCCGGTCGGGGGGTTCAGGATGTCGGCCGTGCTATCGACGTAGTAGTATGTCGTCTTCACGCCGGCCACCGTAGTCGTGACCACCACGCTGGGTAGTTTCAGGGTGGTGGGAGTTTGGGAGAGCGCCGGGATGACGCCACTGGAGGCGCCGGCGTTGATCAGCCCGTTGACCGTGTTCGGGAAACCGCGCTCGTCAGTGGCCGGGGCCCGTGCCAGCAGGCCCGTGCCGATGCGCCGGGCTGCCCACCTGCAGCGACTCGGTTTCCAGCACCAGGGTGTGCCCCGGGCGCCGATGACTGGCCCGCCGTAGTTGCCCAGCGGCCCTAGCAGCGCGTTGCCGCCGATCAGGTTGCCGCCATTGTCCATTAATGGCTCATCCAGGACAAAGACGTCGGGCATGAAGGGTGCGAAATTGCCAGCGATAATGGTGTTCTGGACGGTAACGTGTTCGACGTCGAAGTTGACAGCGACGCCGCCGCCGCGCGGGGCTTGATTGGCGTTAATGGTGTCGTTGAGCAGCACCAGGTCACCGGAGCCGAAGAATTGCGCGTCGATGCCGCCACCGTTGGCGCCGCCATTGTTCACGGCAACGTTGCCGGTGATGGTCGAGTCGGTTATGGACGAGGCGTTCAAGCCGGCGCCAGTCGTCTGCAGATAAATGCCGCCGCCGCTGCCAGCGGCCACGTTGTTGGCAATGGTGCTGCTCTGGACTAACAGCGTGGCGCCGTTGGCGAAGATGCCGCCGCCGGCCCCACCGCTATCGTTCCCCTTGATCTCGCTGGTGGTGATGGTGGTCAGAGGCCCAGCCGCCTCGATGCCGCCGCCGTTGCCGGTGGCCACGTTGTTGAGGAACAGGCTGTTGACCACGGTCAGCGTGCCCCCGCCGTTCTGGTCGCCGAAGCCGCCGCCCGAGCCGTTGGCGAAGTTGTTTTCCAGGGTGCAGTTGACGATGGTGACCGTGCCGTTGCCGGCATTGCCGATGCCGCCGCCGACGGTGCCGGTCGTCAGCGCCTGGTTGTTGCTGATGAGGGTGCCGGTCACGGTCAGGTTGGCGGTCTGGAAGAGGGTGTTGTTGTTGGCGTCAGTGACCGCGATGGCGTCCAGCCAGATGCCGGCGCCCTGGTTGACGCAGGTGTTGCCGGTGATGACCGTTCCGGTGTTGATGACCACCTTGCCCGAGCCGTCCTCCTCGATGCCGCCGCCGGCGTCGCCGGCGTGGTTGTTGCTAATGATGCTGTTGTTGATGGTCAACTTCCACGGTTCGCTGACGGTGTTCTCCATGGAGACGCCGCCGCCGTCGGCGGTGGCCGTGTTGCCGGTGAGGACAACGTTGTTGAGGACCAGGCTGGCGTTGCCCTGGTCGCGGATGCCGCCGCCACTGCCGTTGGGACCGTCCGGCACGTTGGGATCGCTGGCCAGGCCGTTGGTGATGGTCAAGCCCGTCAGCGTGACGGTGAACGGAGTCGTCGGATTGTTGGGATCGAAGTTGGGGTTGATGTCGAACACCCGGGACTGGTGGTTGCCGTTGACCGTGACGGCGCCGTGGCTGAGGTCCTGAATGGTGAGGTCGCCGCCGGTGGGCTGGATGGCCAGTTCGCCGCCGGTTAGCAGATACGTTCCGGGGATCAGCAGGTTGATGGTGTTGCCACCCGCGTCGGCATTGGCCGCCGTGATGGCCGCGCGGAGGGTGGTCGCATAGAAGACGTCCGGCATCCAGGTCGGGATCACTTTCCCGGCGCCGTCGGCCGTGCCGATGACGTCGTAAACGGCCGGGACCAGGCGGTCCTCGAGCGCTTCGAGACTCAAGGAGGTGCGGCGGGGCTTGACCCGAGTGGGGACCCGGCCGTGCGGGGTACACAGGTTGGCGAGCCAGCGGTTGCAGCGATTGAACCAGGAACCAATCCGATTACGCATGCTTGATACTCCAGGGAAGGTCGTTCACAGTCCCGGAATCCGCAACAGGCGCATTCCGGACGCACGCCTCCCCGGTCGATAAACGGAGAGGCAGTCTACGCTTTCAGGGGCAGAGGATTTGTTTGGTGAAAACCTTCTAACGCAACCGCTGTGCCAGGGGCGTGCTGGGGTTGTCATTTTTCGGAACGAGAAGGGTTATTGGTCCGGAATTGGCCTGTGAGAGAGGGTATGCGGCGGGAGCCGGGTTCCCGGGAGGAGCGCCGGACCAGGCCGGCCGCTGAGGAAGGTGGTCGCGGTCTGGGCCAGGTGGCCAGGATTTGGTCCAGGCGGGAAGATGACAAGGTGACAAGGTGACAAGGTGATGGGCTTTCTGTCACCTTGTCGCCTTGTCACCTTGTCATCGAAGGGGCCGGAACGTCGCCTTGCGGAGCTTTCGTGCCGTCGAGGATGTCTCGAACCCGACTGACCAGTTCCGTCAACGTGAACGGCTTGTGCAGGTAGCACAGCTCGGTCTGCGCGACCCCGTGTCGGACCAGGACGCTGTCATTGTAGCCGGAGATGAATAACGCCTTGAGGTCGGGTTGCTTTTCCCGCAGCGCCTGGACCAGCGCCCCACCGCTCATCAGGGGCATGACCACGTCGGTGATCAGCAGATCGATCTGCCCTTGATGGTTCTCGAAGGCGGCCAGGGCTTCCCGTCCGTCGGCCGCCGTCAGCAGGGTGTAGCCCTTGTCGGTCAGGGTCCGCTGCGTCAGTTTGCGGACCCCTTCCTCGTCCTCCACCAGCAGGATGGTCTCCTGACCTGGGGACCCAGGCAGGGACGATTCGCCGCTTCGGGTCAAGGAGGAAGTCACTTCCTCGGGCTGGGGCAGATAGATCCGGAAGGTGGTGCCCTGCCCCACCTCGCTCTCGACCTCGACGTGGCCGCCCGATTGCTTGACGATGCCGTACACGGTGGCCAGGCCCAGACCGGTTCCCTTGCCCGGCTCCTTGGTGGTGAAGAAGGGCTCGAACAGGTGGGAGAGGACCTCCTCGTTCATGCCGCAGCCGGTGTCGCTGACGCGGAGCAGGACGTACGGTCCCGGGGTGACGTCGGGGACCCGCAGCAAGGCGGCCTCGTCCAGGTAGTAATTGCGCGTCTGGATGGTCAGCCGGCCTCCTCGGGGCATGGCGTCGCGGGCATTGACCGCCAGGTTGATCAGCACCTGGTCGATCTGGCTGGGATCGACTTTCACCAGGCAGATGGACGGGTCCGGATCGGTCACCAGCTCGATGTCTTCGCCGATCAGGCGCTGGAGCATCTTGGTGAGTTCGGCCAGGCGCGGATTGAGGTCCAGGACCCGGGGAGTCAGCACCTGTTTGCGGCTGAAGGCCAGCAGTTGCCGGGTCAGGCCGGCCGCCCGCTCTCCCGCCTTCTGGATCTCCCCGACCAGGCCCCAGGTGGCATCCTGGGTGGGCAGCTGGGACAGCAAAATCTCGCTGTAGCCGTTGATGATGGTCAGCAGGTTGTTGAAGTCATGAGCCACGCCGCCGGCCAGCTGGCCGATGGCCTTCATCTTGCAGCTCTGACGCAGCTGCTCCTGGGCCAGGCGCAGGGCCTCGTCGGCCTGCTTGCGTTCGCTGACGTCCCGTCCGATCCCCAGCCAGCCGGCCCGCTGGCCCGGCTCGGGGTGAGGCGAGGCGGTGAACTCCAGCAGCACCACCTTGCCGCTCGCCGAGGCGATGCGCAGCTCGACCAGCGGCGGCGTCTCGCCCTTCCCCAGGGCCTGCATGGTGGCCTGCGCCCGGCCGCGATCCTCGGTCACGATCAGGGAGACGAACGGCTGGCCCAGCCAGCGCTGGCGGGACAGGCCGGTGATCTTCTCGAAGGCCGGGTTCAGGGAGGTGATGGCTCCGTCCGGGGAAACGGTGACCACCAGGTCGCGTGCCGTCTCGGTCAGGTTGCGATACTGGATCCGGCTGCGCCGCAGCGAGTCTTCGACCTTGCGCTGGTCGGTCAAATCCTGAGTCATCACCAGCAAGCGGGACGCCTGGCCCTCACCGGAGCCAAGGGGAGTGATGGTCAGGCGCGTCCAGAAGGAAGAGCCGTCCGCGCGCACCAGCCAGCAGTTGTCCTCGAATTTCTCCTGGGCCGCCCTCTGGCGGAGGCAACGTTCGAGCCGGGCCGCGGACCGATCCTCTTCCCGGCACAGCCGCGCCAGGGGCTGGCCCAGCATGCCTCTGGAGGGATGCCCGAACAGATGCTCGGCAGTCGGGTTCCAGCTGAGGACAGTCCCCTCCGGGCTGATGGTGAAGTAGCTGTGGGCTTTCGTTTCCGCCAGCAAGGCGTGCAGACACGTCTCCCGCTCGCACAGGTCCTGCTCGATTTCCCGGCGTCGGGCCGTTTCCTGCTCCGCTTGCAGGCGGGCACGATCCGTGGCCTCCAGTTGCCGGCGGAGACGCTGCAGCACCAGCATTCCCCAGCACAGCGGCAGGATCAGCAAGCTGGGCCACAGCAGCTCCACGGTCCGCGACAAGGCTTTCCCCGGCGGGAAATGGCTCGCCAGCAACTGCGCTCCGTGGACCAAACCCAGCAGCGCGAAGCCTCCCAGCAGGGCGAACCCCCAGGACAGGAAACGAAACCCCTTCTCCCTGAAGGCAGGGGCCGAGGGTCCCAGGGACTCCGATTCCAGTGAACTCATGGGCTTGCTCCGCGCCGGTGAGGTTGGGTTTTCCCTTGAAGCGTAGCTCCTGCAGGAAATTTGTCAAAGAAATGGCAGGACCGGCCGGAGAAAGGCGAGCGGCGCGGCGTCAGCCCGCCGGTGAAGGTCAATACCGGCACCCCGGGGGCTGACACCCCCGGGCTCGCGCCGCTTGCCTGATCTGTTCGTGGGCGTTAGTTTCCGGCGGGCGCCTCCTGCGGAAGTGGGAGACGCGAGTTGAGCTGTTTCACCTTCTCGGGTCGTGGCAGCGGCGTTGTGTCAGCCGGCTTCGGCGCGATGGGAGACTTGCCGCAGCCGGCCGACAGCCCCAGCAGGTACGCCACGATCAGTCCGTACAGATGACGCCTGGTCATTTTCGTTGCTCCGGGAGGTTAGTAGGAGATCAAGCTCCAGTTGACGGTCTGGCCGTCCTGGTAGCCGGTGGCCCACAAGTAGTTGTTGTAATCGGCATTCTTGAGCAGGGGGCGGACCGAGCCGTCGCCGAAGCAGAACTGGACGATGCCGGGGTGCTTGCTGCCGAAGGTGAAGGGGCTTGAGGGGGTGGGTAAGCCCCAGGCCGTCACCAGGGAACCAACGCCCATCCAGCTATTGGCGTACTGCCGGGGGCCGCCGTCGGTGTCGCCGAGGGCTTCGCCGAACAGCGCCGTGTTGCTGGTGCCGTCGGCCTCGCTGAGCTGGCTCAAGGAGACGCTGCTGCGGTTGGTCAGCACTCCGATGCTGGGTCCGCTGATGGTGCCGGCGTAGCCTCCCACCCCCGCGTAGTTGCTGCGGCCGACGTTGTCGCCACCGCCTCCGATTGGGAAGAAGGCAAAGTCCTCGTCGAAGTATCCCGGACCCACGTAAACGTGCGCGCTGATGAGGGTCCCCACGGTGTTGGTGTAAGCATCGTCGGAGGGGCACAAGAAGGTCTTCACTCGGGTCTGCCCCGCGTTCCAGGTACTGGAATAGCTCCACCACGGGTTGTACACCGCGGTGAGGCACAAATAATCCGCGGGGACGCCCGGCAGCATGGACTGGTAAAGGATGTCTTGCTCGACGTAGGGCAGCAGGTAGGCCAGCACGCCGACGAACTGACACGGGTAGGGGTTACTGGGCGCAGCCGACCCCACCGGGGCGGCAAGGTCGGGATAGGTGCCGAGATAACCCGGCGGCAACTGCCCGTTGGCTTCAGCGTAGTTGTGGGCAGCGATGCCCAGCTGCTTGAGGTTGTTGGTGCAGGAGGCGCGGGCGGCGGCCTCGCGGACCTTCTGGACCGCGGGCAGCAGCAAGCCAATCAGGATGGCGATGATGGCGATCACTACCAGCAGCTCGATCAGCGTGAAGCCGGCTCGACGACAGGAACCAACTCTCATGGAGATTCTCCCAGGGCAGGATGGAAGCAACCGAACAGGTGGGATTGATGGAAGGTGTTATCTGGAGGGCCGTTTGTACATCGTGACTCGGTTGCCACGTTCGGAATAGCGGACCCAGGTCATGAAGTGTCGCATCAGCCGGATGCCAAGCCCCCCGGGACGCTCCTGGTTTTCCGGCAGGGTCGGGACGGAAACGGCGTTGGGGTCGAAACCGGCCCCTTCGTCGGCGACCTCGACCAGGAAACGGCACGGAGTCACGTGGTAGGAGATCCAGACACACTTGGTCGGGTCTCCTTCGTTGCCGTGCCGCAAGCCGTTGAGCACCGCTTCTTGCAGGGCCAGACGGACCGCCAGGCAGTCGGAGAGAGAGTAACCCTGATCCAGCAGCTCGTCCCCCACCTCGTCAAGGAAGGGCACGACTTCCTCGACCCGGTGCAGGCACGTCCCCGCCCAGGTGATCTCGGCGTCGAGGCCGCTTTTCCAGGCGAGGTCCCGGCAGGGGTCCTGGCAATTGGCGATCATGGTGCGGAAACTCCTTTGTTTCAACGGTTGGCAGGGCGGACGGAAGCCGAGTGAACCGCGTGCTGGGTTGTTTCGTGGACATCCCCAAACGCAACCGCTGTGCCAGAGCCAGGCCGGCGTCGCCTTTTTCCGGCGGCAGAAGGTGAAAGCTGTGGAAGTGTCACGTGGAACAGGGCTTGCGACGGATCACGGTAACGGCACGGAACACCGCCCCGGACCGCGATCGGGTGGAGTGTGGCCACGATCTGGGCCAGGTGGCCAGGATTCAGTCCAGGGGGGGATCGCTTCCGTGCCCCGGTGCTAGCGGAGCCGGGAGCGGAGTTCCTCGACGGTCAGGGTGTCGAGCAGCGGAGTCATCTCCGCGACAAGGGCGGTCAGGCTGCCGAGGACGGCGTCCACGCCGTCCAGGCGCTGGTCGGCCCCGGCCTGTTCCAGACGCAGAGCAGCCGCGGCCGCGGAGGTGGAGAAGGCCGACACGACGCCGCGCAGCCGGTGGGCCGCCTCGCGCAGCCGGTCCGGGTCCCGGTCGCGCACGGCCGCCGCCACGCGCTGCAGCTGGACGGGCGTGCTGGCGCGGAACACGGCGATCATCCGGGCCAGCAGCCCTTCGTCGCCGTCGCAAGCGGTCAGCAGCGTGGCCGCATCGAGAGGATGACAAGGTGACAAGGTGACAGGGTGACAAGGTGATGGGTGTTCTGTCACCTTGTCACCTTGCCACCTTGTCACCTTGTCATCTTCCGAGGCCAGGACGCGCTCCAGGGCCGCGAACAGCTCCACCCGGCGGATCGGCTTGCCGAGGAAATCGTCCATGCCCGCTTCCAGGCAGCGCTCGCGGTCCCCTTTCATGGTACGGGCGGTCAGCCCGACGACCGGCAAGTGTCGGCCGGTGCCCTGCTCGCGCTGACGCAGGGCCTTGATCACCTGGAAGCCGTCCAGTTCCGGCATGTGGACGTCCAGCAGCAGCGCGTCGAATTCACCCTGCTCCAGCGCCGCCAGGGCCGCCCGGCCATCCGGGGCGATCTCGACGGTGTGGCCGTGGCGGGCCAGCAGGTGCTGCACCACCTGCTGGTTGAGTTCGTGATCCTCGGCCACCAGGACGCGCAGGGGCCGAGTCGGAATGGTGATTGGTGATTGGTGATTGGTGATTGGTGAAGAAGAAAGAACAGTCTTGTCTTCTTCTTCACCAATCACCAATCCCTGATCACCAATCACCTTTTCCGAAGCCAGCACCCGGCACACGGTCGCGAACAGCTCTTCTTCCGGGACCGGCTTGGTGACCACGGCGGCGAGCCCCAGCTCGCGCAGGCGATCCCGGTCGGCCGGCTGGTCCTCCGACGTCAGCAGGATGATGGGGCACCCGGACAGCGGCGGACTGCGGCGGATCTGGGCGGCCAGCGTCGGGCCGTCGATGCCGGGCATCCGGCTGTCCAGAAGGACCACGGCGAAGGGGGAGCCCTGGGAAAGGGCCTGCCACAGGGCATTCAGGGCGGACAGGCCGTCTGGGACGGCCGTGGGCTCGACTTCCCAGCCGCGGAGCCACTCCTCCAGGATGAGCCGGTTGGTTTCATTGTCATCGACCACCAGGACGCGCAGCCCGCTCAGATCGCTCCGGGGCCGCGCCGCGGCCGCGCCGGGCGCCCGGCCAAACTCCGCGGTGAAACGAAAGACGCTGCCACAACCCTGTTCGCTCTCGACGCAGATCTGGCCGGCCATCAGCCCCACCAGCCAGGACGCGATCGAGAGCCCCAGCCCGGTGCCGCCGTAGCGCCGCGTGGTCGAGGTGTCGGCCTGCTCGAAGGCATGGAAGATCTTCCCCTGCTTTTCGGTCGGGATGCCGATGCCCGTGTCACGGACGGAGAAATACAATTGAACCACGGATGACACCGATGGCACGGATGAAGAAGAGGAAGGGTTTTTGTCTTTATCCGTGCCATCCGTGTCATCCGTGGTTAATGTTCCGACTTCGACGACGACCTCACCCACCTCGGTGAACTTGATCGCATTGCCCACCAGGTTGACCAGGACCTGGCGCAGCCGGCCGGCGTCGCCGATCAGGCTGTCAGGCACCTCGGGCCGGACGTTGCAGACCAGCTCCAGCTTTTTCTTGTGGGCGCGATGGGCCAGGCCCCTGAGGGTCTCGTTCAGGACGCAGCGCAGCGAAAACTCGGCATGATCCAGCTGCAGCTTGCCGGCCTCGATCTTGGAGAAATCGAGCAGGTCGTTGATCACGCTCAGGAGGGAGTCGGCCGAGGCGTTGATGATGGTCAGGTATTTGCGTTGTTCCTCGCTGAGCCGGGTGTCCAGCGCCAGGTCGGTCATGCCCAGGATGCCGTTCATGGGCGTGCGGATCTCATGGCTGACGTTGGCCAGGAACTCGCTCTTGGCCCGGCTGGCCGCTTCCGCCGCTTCCTTGGCCTGACGCAACTCCTCCTCGATGCGTTTCAGGTCGGTGATGTCAATGCGCGTGCCGGTAAAGCGAATCGGCTTGCCGCTGGCGTCACGCACGGCCACGCCCCGGGTCAGGATCCAGCGGTACGAGCCGTCCCGGTGACGGGCCCGGAACTCCACCCGGTAGTCCGGGGTCTCGCCGGCGAAGTAGGCACGCAAGGCCTCCTGCACACGCGGCGCGTCCTCGGGGTGATACGGCACCGCCACGGCCGCGTAATCGGTGGTGGAAGCCGGCGGCGTGTAGCCGAGCTGCTCGAAGATGTTGATGCAGTGGACCTTGCCGTGGTGGTAGTCGCCGTCGGGAAAGTCGTTCTCCCAGATGCCGACGTTGGAGCCGCGCACCGCCAGATCGAGGCGGGCGTTGGCCTGACGCAGTTCCTCCTCGATGCGCTTCCGGTCGGTGATGTCGATGCGGATGCCGGCAAAGCGGATCGGCTTGCCGCTGGCGTCGCGCACGGCCACGCCGCGAGACAAGATCCAGCGGTACGAACCATCGCGGTGCCGGGCCCGAAACTCGACCTGGTAATCCGGTGTCTCGCTGGCGAAGTAGGCGCGCAAGGCCTCCTGGACGCGCAGGCGCGTCGTCGGGATGCAAGGACGACGTCACCGTTGCATAATCGGCGGCGGAAGCGGGCGGCTCATAACCGAGCTGCTCGAAGATGTTGATGCAGTGGACCTTGCCGTGGCGGTAGTCGCCATCGGGGCAGTCATTCTCCCAGATGCCGACGTTGGAGCCGCGCACCGCCAGGTCGAGCCGGGCATTGGCCTGACGCAGTTCCTCCTCGATGCGCTTGTGTTCGGTGATGTCGATGTTCAGGCCGTCGAGGTAGCGGAAAGTGCCGTCCTCGGCGAAGATGCCCCGGCCGCGAGCCAGGATCCACTTGACCTTGCCCTCGCGGTCGAAGATGCGATGCTCATTCTCGTACGGTTCGCGGCGGGCCAGGGCCTCGGCCACGGTCCGGCGCAGTAGTCGGCGTCGTCGGGGTGCAGGATGTCGCCGTAGCAGACCTTGGCCTCGGCCAATTCTTCGGCGTCGATGCCGCCGATGGGCCGGAAGTTGCCGCGGGCGAACAGGACCGTCCAGTTGCGATCCACCAGGCAGCGGTAGGCCAGCCCCGGCAGCTGGCTGAGGATCGAGTTCATGAGCCGTTCGTTCTCGCGGAGGGCCTCTTCCGTTAGCTTGCGGCTGGTCACGTCGATGCCGACGCCCCAGACCGTCAGACCGGGGACACGCACGTCCGCGGAGTAATTGGACCAGGAGACGACCCTGGTGCTGCCGTCGGCCGCGGTCGGGGTGGTCTCCAGGTCGCGGTAGCGATGGCTGGCGATCTGAACGAGTACCCGCTCGCGATACTCCGCGTCCGGATACATGCGGTGGAACAGCTCAACCCGGGTCAGTCCCAGGACCTCTTCCTGAGTGTAGCCAAGGACGCGCACGCTTTCCCGGTTCCACAGGCAAAAGCGGCCAGCCGCGTCGAGGCCGTAGACCATGACGGGCAGGTGATCGAGGAGGAGGGTGAGCTGCGCTTCATTGTCGGGCAAGGGTGTTTTCATGGGGATTATTATGGGCTCAACCCGCGCTCTGTTCAATCCACGTCCACAGTCTAAAACCTCCCCAACGAGCCGGAAGCGTGAGCGACGGACCTCGGACCGTCGCTCACGCTTCCGGCTCGTTCGGGGAGTCTCGCCGGGCCAGGCGGCAGGAGCAATGGAAAAAACGGAGAGGAGTGGATAAGCGGTGATCCGGTGATGCGGAGCGTGTCGTGATACCGGGTCCTGCCGATCCGCCCTGTTTTGGCATGAACGGCGGATGAGCCTACCGTGGGGGCGTCGCCGGGTGAGGAAAAAGTAAAATGGCGGGATGTCGCCTGGCACCCTTTCGCTATTCTCTTTACACTTGCCCTGACCGTTGCGGACTTGCCCATCCGAGTCCTTCACCCTTGTCGCGAAACTCAACCGGACCGGTATCATGCGAAAAAGACGGCACGCCCGACCCAACCTGGAGTCCCTTGAGAACCGATGCTGCCCCACGGGGCTCACCGTTCGTCTGATCAGCGACACTCTGTACGTCAGCGGCGATTCCACCAGCGGGATCATCAATCTGAACCAGACCGTGCTCACCGGCCAGATCCAGGTGCTCGACAACACCACCAGCCTGGGCACCTACACCGCCAGCAACATCAGCCTCCAGACCGGCAACGCCCCGGAAACCGTCAACTTGACCCTGGCCAACCATCGCACGCTCAGCGGCAATGTCTCCCTCACCACCGGGAACGGAGCCGACCAGATTTTCGTCAACGGCAACACCCTCGGGCAGATTGCCGGCAACCTCACCATTAACACGGGCCGGGGCGCCGACCAGGTCTCCCTCGGCACAACCTCCGGTCTCATGATCGGCGGCAACGTCATGCTCCTGGGCTCCGGCAGCGACACCTTTACTATCGAGGGCGGCACCCTCATCAGCGGCAACCTCAGCGCCACCAGTCCGACCGGGAGCTTCCAGCTCGGCGGAGTCGGTGATGGTGGGATAGTCAACGGCAGCGTGACCATCAACGGCACAGGAAGCCACAACGTCACCGTAACTGACAACGGGATCGTCGCCAGGAACTTCCAATCCTCCACGGGTGGCGGTCTCAACCAGGTCACGATCGACAGCCCCATCGGAGGCAACGTCAACGTGACTGAGAGAGGGACCGACAGCAACCTGACGCTGACCTCCGGTGTCGGCGGCAGCCTGACCTACACGGGCTCGGGGACCAATTCCGTCAATCTCACCACCCTCATCACCCCGCCCACGATCGCTGGCGACGTCACTTTGAACCTGGGCAACGGCGACAGCAATTACCTGCTCGGCGCCGCCGTTACCATCTATGGCAGCCTGCGGGTCAATGCCGGCAACGGGACGGACATCGGCACCATCCGCGGCACGACCTACGGCAACATGTTCTTCAACGTCGGCAATGGGGACGATACCCTGACCGTTGCGAACGCCCCAGGTGGTGTCCTGTTCTGGACGAGCGGCAATGGCAACAGCTCCTTGATGCTCGGGAATAGTCCCTACACCACCGGTCCCGAAACCTGGAACGTCAACGCGCGGTTCGGCACCGGCAACGACACGTTCGCGCTGAGCGGCGCGGTGCCGGCCACCCAGTACCTCACCGGCTTCGTGGACATGGGCGGTCCTCCGGGCGCGAACTCCTTCGATCCGGCGATGGCTCTGGGGGTGAACTGGCAAGTGCTCGGGCCGTTCACGCTCCAGAACGTGTAAACCTTGCCCGAAGGTGACGCCGTGTTACGTCGCACGTTGGCAATGTCGCCGACGGCGCCAGCGCAAGTGCCTGTGGTTATTGGAGTTCATGAACCCAAAGCCACATTGCCAACCCTTGCGGCGTTGGCAATGTGGCAATGACCGGCGTGTCTGGCGTCCGCAGGTGATGCCTGTTGCTTCCGCTCCTCCCTGGCGTTCCGCACCAGGCTCTTCTCCTGGCTTCTTCTCCGGCTGGGGTGTTTTCAAGGGGATCGTTATGGGCTCCACCAGCGCTCTGTTCAATCCATGTCCACAGTGTAAAATCTCCCTGGACAAGGGGAGACACGATGGCCAGACTCCTGCTCGTTGACGACGACCCGGGCCTGATCGAGGTCCAGGTTCTGCACGCCCTCGGCCCCCTCGGTGTCGAACTCGACGTGGCACGCAGCGGGGCGGATGGCCTGGCATGCCTTGCCGAGCGGCCGGCCGATTTGATCCTGCTCGACGTCCGGCTGCCTGACCTGTCGGGACTGGAGGTTTACCAGCGCATCCGCCGGATCGACGCCCGCATCCCGGTAATCTTCATCACCTCCACCACCGCCGCCGACACGGCCATCGAGGCCATGCAGCAAGGGGCCTACGACTACCTCTTCAAGCCGCTCGACCCGCAGCAGCTGCGTCGCGTGGTCGGCCCGGCGCTGGAGCTGGCCCGCCTGGCCCGCGAGCCGGCCGTGGTCGCCGAGACGCTGCCCGGTGACGACCGGGCCGACGCCATCGTCGGCTGCTGTCCGGCCATGCGGGAGGTCTACAAGGCCATTGGCCGGGTGGCCAGCCAGAACGTCACGGTCCTGATCACCGGCGAGAGCGGCACCGGCAAGGAACTGGTGGCCCGGGCCATCTACCAGCACAGTGCCCGGGCCCGGGCGCCGTTTCACGCCATCAACTGCGCCGCCATCCCGGAGGCGCTGCTGGAGAGCGAGCTGTTCGGCCACGAAAAGGGAGCCTTCACCGGCGCCGACCGCCGCCGCATCGGCAAGTTCGAGCAGGTCAACGGCGGCACGCTGTTCCTGGACGAGATCGGCGACATGCCGCTGGGGATGCAGGCCAAGCTGCTGCGGGTCTTGCAGGATCAGACTTTCGAGCGTGTCGGCGGCAGCGAGACGATCCGGACCGACGTGCGCCTGATCGCGGCCACCAACCGCGACCTGAAGGCGTGGGCCCAAGCGCAGGCCGGCCTGCCGGCCGGAGCGCACGCAGGCGTGCGGGGGCAGTTTCGCCCCGACCTGTTCTATCGGCTCAACGTCTTCACGATCGCCCTGCCGCCGCTGCGTGAGCGCGGCGACGACCTGGCCATGCTGGTGCAGCAGTATCTGCGCCGCTTCAACCGCGAGCTGGGCCGGGAGGTGCGCGAGGTCGCCCCGGAGGCTCTGGCCCGACTGCGGGCTTATTCCTGGCCGGGCAACGTCCGCGAACTGCAGAGCGTGCTGAAGCAGGCGTTGCTCCGGGCCACCGGCACCGTTCTCATTCCCGCGTTTCTGCCCGACACCCTGGCGGTGGTGGCTCCGGACGCGCCCGGGCAGGCGGCCAACGAGCCGGACGGTTTTCGCTTCGAGGAGTTCATTCGCCAGCGGCTTCAGGCCGGCAGCAACGACACCTACGCCGAGACGCACCGGCAACTGGACCGCATCCTGCTGGCCCAGGCCCTGGAGTTCACCGGCGGCAACCAGCGCCTGGCGGCGCGGGTGCTGGGGATCGCCCGGCAGACCTTTCGGCTGCGCCTCCGGGAAGCGGGCCTGAGCGTCAAACAGCAGGTGGACAGTGGTGATTCGGGCGAGGACTCGGAAGATGACAAGGTGACAGGGTGACAGGGTGATGGGCTTTCTGTCACCCTGTCACCTTGTCACCTTGTCACCTTGTCATCTTCTGCTACCGCGGCGGCAGCGGTGGCGCCTGTCCTGGCGGATAGTACGACGAATGGGGTGGAACCACCACCGGCGTTTCCTTCAGTCCGCTGCTCCCCCGGACCGCGCCGCCGACGCCGAGCAGCTCGGGGTGCCGGGCCAGCTTGTCCGCGAAGACCTCGAAGTCCTTGATGATTTGCTCAATGCGCGCCGTCATCCGGGGCAGGTTGCACAACGCCGCATCGATCTTGTTGTACAGCGACGGATCGGTCAGCAGCCGGATGATTGTGCCGTCGGCCTGCCCCACCGTGCGAATGATCGCGCGAACGTCGCTCAGGGCGCCGTTCAGTTTCTCCAGGCTCTCGTCCATGTTCTTGACGATGTTCGTGAGCCGGCCGGTCGTCCCTGGCTGGCTGGCTGCCCCTTGCACGTCCTTCATTAGCTGGTCGGCCCGCTCCAGGGTCGAGTTGAGCCGGCGCACACTCGTTCGGCCTTCGGTGGTGATGTAATCGACGTTGCGGGAGATGCTGTCGAAGTTGCCGCTGGCCGTGCGGATGTTTTTCAGTGCCTCCGCCGCGTTGGTCTGGTTGCTGTCACTGAAGGTGTTGGAGATGCGCGTCAGCGCCTCGTTGGCGTTTTCCACTGCCTTGACCAGCTTGTCCTGATTGGTCTGGATCAGCACGTTCAAACGATCGCCGACCTTGCCCCAGGAGCGCGAGGCCGCTCCCAGGTCTTCCAGGGCCTTCTTCATCTGGGCTGGCACCCCCTGGTTTTCCTGCGCCGGCTGGCGGGCCGCCACGTTCTGAGCGGCTACTTCCATTTCCTTCGCCCCCATCTTCTGCTCGGCGGGCACGCCCCGGAACTCCCGCACCAGCTCACGGACCTCGTCGCTGGTCTTGGTGATGCTCGGCAGCGTCTTGGTGCGGGCGTCCCGGGCCAGCTGCTGGATCTCCTCGCCGGCCTTGGTCCAGTCGGGCATGGCCTTTCGGGCCGCCTGCGCCACTTCGCCAATGTCCTTGAGCGTCTGCTGAGCGCCGGGCAGCGCCTCGCGGAGCCCCCGGGACAGCTGCTCGATCTCCTCCGAGGTGCGCGTCATGCTCGGGACGGCCTTGCGGACCTCCTTGGCGACTGCCTGGATGTCCTCGCTGGGTTGCTTCAGGTTTTGGGCCACCTGGCGCAGGTCCTTGGCCAGCGACTGGTATTCCTTCATGGTTCCCTCGAACACGGGCACCGCATCCTCGATGCGCTTCACCGACTTGCGAATGTCGTTGAGCGTGTCCTGGGCGGTCGGCACCACACCCGAAGCCTGGGTCAGGACCGAGTTGAACGTCGGCTGGCGGGCGCCCTGGATCACGCCCCCGGGCGGAATGGGTTCACGACCCTGCTCCGGGCCATGCTCTGCCGGCGGTTTGGGAATGATGTCGATGACGGCGTCTCCGCCCAGCAGACCCGTGACCACCACCGCCTCGTCGCTGTTCCGCAGCGTGTAACGCCGGTCGATGGCCACCAGCACCTCGACCTCACCGCTGTTATCGTTCAGGATCACGTCGCGCACCTCGCCGATACGAACTCCCGAACGACGCACCGGCGACCCCGGACCAATGCCCTGGGCGTCGGCGAACATCACCTTGTACTGGGTCGTGCTCTTGAAGATGTTCGGGCGCTGCCAAAGAGGATGATCAGCCACGCCAGGAGCAGCAGCGACCCGAACACGAAGAGGCCGATCCAGATCCGCATTACCCGTTCGCTCATGGCAGAATCTCCTCAGGAGTTATCGGCTGGTCCCCAACCCCTCCCCCCAACCCCCTCCCCGAAGCGGGGAGGGGGAGCATGAGAGTAAATGGATTGCATTGCGCTGCTGCACACACACAGAAGCAGCACCCTGGCTCCCCCTCCCCGAAGCGGGGAGGGGGCTGGGGGAGGGGGTTCGCACTCACTCCGCCCGCGCCAGTTCCTGCAGCCGGTCGCGGGCCTGACCCTCGATAAACTGATGGACCCGCTCGTCGGAGCAGCGCTGCAGTTCCTCCGTCGTGCCGTCAAAGATCACCTGGTTCTCTCCCGCGACCAGCCGGGGCAGCGGGCAGAGCATGATCACCCGGTCGGCCACCTTGAGGACCGTCTTCATCTCGTGGGTCACCACAATGCTGGTCACCGGCCGTTGTCTCCGGGTCTGCAAAATCAGCTCGTTGATCACGTCGGTCATGATCGGGTCCAGCCCGGTGGTCGGCTCATCGTAGAGCATCACTTCCGGGTCCAGGGCCAGGGCCCGGGCCAGCCCGACCCGCTTGCGCATGCCGCCGGACAGCTCGGCCGGCATCTTGTCCATGACCGCGGAGGGCAGACCCACTTCCTTGAGCCGTTGCCGGACCACTTCCCGCAGCTCGGTGTCGCTCCGCTGGCTGGTCGCCCGCAGGCCGAAGGCCACGTTGTCGAAGACCGACAGACTATCGAACAGGGCGGCCCCCTGGAACAGGAACCCGAAGCGCAAGCGTTGCCGGACCAGGTCCTTTTCCTTCAGATCGACCAGGACCTGGTTGTCAAACAGTATCCGGCCCACGGTGGGCCGTAACAGGCCGATGATCAGCTTGAGGAACACCGTCTTGCCGCAACCGCTCTCGCCGATGACAGCCACGGTCTGGCCCCGATGGACGCGCAGATCGATGGCATGCAGCACGCGCTGGCTGCCGAACTGCATCGTCACCTGCTCCAGGGCGAGGAGCACCGGAACCGGGATGGCCTGGGGCGGAGCATTGCCGGTCACGTCAGACCCCCTTTCCCTGGACGTGAACGTCGGGCAGATAAAGCTCGATGGCGTTGAGCGCAGCGCCAGGAAGAAATCCAGCGCCAGGATGACCACGAAGGAGGTCACGAAGGCCGTGGTTGCCGCCCGGCCGACTCCCTGGGCGCCGGCACCACTGCGAAAGCCCCGGTGACAGGCGAAGATGCCGATGGTCGCGCCGAAGAACGTGGGCTTGATCAGCCCGCCGATGATGTCCCACATCCGGATCACCCCGGAGGCGTTTTGCCAGTAGAAATGGGATTCGATGCCGTAGATCCGAGTACACACCAGGGCCCCACCCATCACGCCGACAAAGTTGGCCAGGATGGTCAGCAGCGGGATCAGCAGCAGGCAAGCGAGGAAGCGCGGCACCACCAGGTAATGGATCGGGTTGACCCCCAGGCAAGCCAGGGCGTCGATCTGCTCGGAGACGCGCATGGTGGCCAGCTCGGCCGCCATCGCGCTGCCGACCCGGCCCGCCAGCATGGTCGCGGCCAGTACCGGTCCCAGCTCGCGCACCAGGGAAATGTTGATGATCTGGCCCAGCCGGGTCGCCAGGCCCACCGCGGCAAACTGCTCGTAGGACTGCACGGCCAAGACCATGCCGATAAACATGCCGGTGATGGCCACCACCGGCATGCTCAGCACACCCACGGAGAACATCGCCGGGACGATGGTGCCCCGGCAGGGCCCGCGCATCGTCCAGGCGAAGACCCGCCAGGCAAACACGGTCAGGTCGCCCAGCTCCACGAAGAAGTTGTCAACGTGCTGAAACAGGGTGTTGGGCGGAGATACTCTCTCCACGCTTCCAGTTGCCATTGGTGCCGTCCCCTCTCGATAAAGTAGGCGGCACACTCCGTGTGCCGAGCGTGCGGCACACGGAGTGTGCCGCCTACTCTTTCCTGCCGGGTGACTCCCGTGCTTATTGTACAGGAGGAGCTGGCTTCCTTGCAGCCGGTCAATTCCATGTCTTGCTCTGGTGAAGATCGGAAAGTTGGCAACCCTGGGTGAATGGAAAAGGCCGGCGCTTTCGGTGCCGGCCTGGATTGAGGTCTGAAGGCAACGGGGAGAACGATCAGTGCAACTCTCCCCAGAACGCGCCCACCGGCTCGCCGTTGAGCCACTTGACCCAGACCCGGTAATGGGCGTCCCAGGTGTAGCCGGTGAAACCGGGCTCGCTGGGCCGGTAGGTCGGCTCGAAGACGTGGAAGGGACGTGTTGGCACGTCGTAGACGTCGTCGGGCGGCGGGGAAGGAATCGGGTGCGGCGCCTGGGCCTGGGCCCGACGGCGGAGCATGAACAGCTCCTGCTGGCCGGCAAAGGCCACGAAGCCACCGACAAAAAACAGCATCACGTTCCACGTGAAAAGGGAGTACAGACACAGCATTCCCGCCATCACCAGGCCGAGCTTGGCCGCGATCTCGGTGGCCCGCAGCTGGCCCAGGCCCATGCTCAGCAGGGCCCGCAGCACCCGGCCGCCGTCCATCGGGAAGGCCGGCAGCATGTTGAACAGCACCAGCAGGCCGTTGACAATCCACAAACCCGCCAGGAACTCGAAGAACAGATTCCCCGGTGACACCGCTCCGCTAAACCAGAGCAGGAGCACCAGGGGAGCGAGCAGGGCGAAGATGACCACGTTCACGGCCGGGCCGGCCAGGGCGATGGCCAGCTCTTGCTTGGGGTCGTCGCTCATCCGGTTCAGACGGGCGACGCCGCCGATGGGGTAAAGGGTGATGTCCAGGGTGCCGATGCCGAAATAGCGGGCCATCAGGGCATGGCCCAGCTCGTGCAGCAGCACGCAGCCGAAGATGCTCAGCACCAGGAGCACCAGGACCGGGATTCCCACGAGCGGGACCCCGGAACCTGCCTTCAGGGCCTGGAGGACGACCAGCAGCGGGATCAGCAAGAAGGTCGGATGGACGTAAAGGGGTATGGCGAACAGTTTACCCAGACGCCAGGATCGCAACATGATTGGCCTATCTTTCTCTCACCCCGGGACAACCGACATTGAGATCGATCAGCCCAGGGTGTTACGTTAATTCAATTGAAGTCGGGGCCAAACAAACCACAACAAGAAAGCTTGACCCCCACAAGGTAATTCGTCCAGGGCCGGGGCGAATTTTCCGCGGCGGAGGGGCACAAACTCCATCTGGGGCAACCGCCCCTGCGTACAATAATTGTAGAAGCGCGGTCCACCCGCCGGGAAACAAAGCCCGCGGGAACTGACCAGGAAGAGAAAGAAGCGAAGCAGCCGAACTCTTTCCGGGCCGTTGCTCTCCGATCAATAGAGGAGCGGGCAAGCCGCCCCTGTGTTGTTCCAATTACCCACTGGCTCCTTCACCAGGAGAACCTTTCCATGAAGCGACAGCCCAAACGAACCAAGCGCCGGGCCCTGCAGCAGCAGCTGTGGACGTACGCCCGCGCTCAGGGTGCTTGCCCCTACGTCCGATCCGTGGTGGCCTCGCTGCGCGAGCATTTCCTCGCCGTTCAGTCCGCCAGCCGCCGGCTGGCGCAGCTGGAACAGAAGCCTGGCCGGCCGGATCGCCAGACGCTCATTACCCAGCACGAGATCCGCCAGGAGTTGCACAAGGCCCAGGAGCAACTGGACGACGCCACGGCCGACCTGGATTCACTCAACATTTTCGTACTCCACCCCGTTCAGGGGCAGGTGCTACTCCCCTTTGTTCACAACGACCAGCTGGCCTGGTACGTCTTTGACCTCTTCGACGCCAGGCCCTTGCGTTTCTGGCGCTTCCAGGACGACTCCCTGGACACGCGCCGGCCGATCACGTCCCTGCAAAAGGAGATCGGGGAGGCGACAGGCAAGGTGTGATCGGGCCGACCGGATGGACGCAATAGCAAAGCCCCCGGATCGTTCCGGGGGCTTTGCTGTTTTGTCATTCCCTCTTCCAGCTCACCGGGATGCTGATCTGATCGCCCTCGGGCTTGCTCAGGAACACCTGCACGCGCCCCTGGAACGTCTTTTCCATCTGTCCTGGATCGAACTGGATCTTCAAGGTGGTCATCGCCCCCGGCCCCTGGGCCCAGCGGCACTGGATGGCGGGATTGTCCGCCTCGACCTTGCTCACCTCCACCACTTGATCGTCGGCCCCGCTTAGCAGGACGATCCGGGCAGGGATCATCCGGGCGTCGCCGCCGGCAAAGGAGACCGAGTCCGGCGCCGCCTGGACGTGTTTCCGCGACCGCTTGACCACACCCACGGGAATCTTCAGCTCCCGATACTCCGCATCGTCGCTGAACAGCTGGACAAGGACATCGTGCTTACCCTCGGGAAAGGCTTCGGTCACCTCGACCTGGATGGTTCGCTGCCACTGGCCCGGCCCCAGTTGCCGGACTTCTTGCACCTGGACGCGCAGCTCGGGATGCGACGTTTGCGTGGCGTGGACGTTCAGCGGCAGCGGCCGATACTCGGTGAGGGTGAGCTGGTGCCGGCAGGTGCTTGTGGTGTGCAGGTTCAGGGCAGCCGGTTCCAGCACCAGTTCGGCCTGGAGCGTTGCCGTGACGTAGAGCGGCAGTTCCTGCTGCGTTTCGCCGTCGCGGTAGAGGAGCAGGACGCGCCACTGATGCGGACCCGACGCCTGGGTCAGCGTGTTGACCTCGACCAGGATCGAGCCTTCCTCACCTGGCTGCAAGCGGCGTTTTTCCAGGCGCGGCTTGAGACAGCCGCAGCTGGGTTTGGCATCGGTGATCTGGACCGGGCTGGTCCCCGTGTTGCGGATGAGAAAACGCCGGGCCAGATACAGCCCGCTGCGCAGCTCACCGGCATCCGCGACCGGTTCGGAACAGACCAGGTCGGCGCGGACCAGCGGGGGAAATAGAAGCAAGAACGCCGGCAGCAAACCGCCCACGACGCAATGGGATCGCTTCATGCGACTTCTCCTTTGCAGCCACTGTCAGGGCCGTGAGATATAGCGAGCGTGGGGGAGGGGTGCAAGGGCTATCGGTCATCTGATTTATCGTTTCGCGCTGAACCGGCTGAACGCGAAACGATAAATCGAAGAGAAGAACTCATCCCACCCGAAACCGCGCAATCGCCTCGCGGTCCAGCTCCAGCCCAAGTCCCGGTCCCGACGGCGGCACCAGTCGGCCGCGCTCCAGTCGCGGCGGATTGGCGAACAGCGGCGCATGCCACGGCATGTACTCCACCGAGGTCACGCACGGCAGGCCGCACGCCAGGTGAATGCTGATCTCCGGCAGTAAATGGGGAGAGATGGGTAAATTGTGCTGGTCCGCCAGGGCGGCGGTCTTGAGCCAGCCGGTGATGCCGCCCAGGCGTGTCACGTCCGGCTGCAGTACCGCGAGGGCCTTGCGGTCCAGGTAAGCGATGAACTCGGAGCGGTCGAAGAGCATCTCGCCGGCGGCGATGGGGATTTCCAGCCGGGCCGCCAGCCGGGCGTGGCCCTCGACGTCCTCGCAGGAGATCGGCTCCTCGAACCAATCGGCGCCGATTTCCTCCTCGAAGAACCGGCCCATCGCCAGGGCGGTGGCGTAGTCGTAGCGCTCGTTGGCGTCCACGCCCAGCCAGATCTCCTCGCCCCAGGCCTCGCGCAGCTGGGTCAGCCGATCGGCGTCGGCTTCCGGATCGGCCCCGACCTTGACCTTGATCCCCATCATCCCCTGATCGAGATACGGCTGCGATGCCTCCACGATCTGCTGGGGGCTCATCCAGACCCAGGCGGTGTCGGAGCCGTAGACGGCGGACGATTCGCGCGCCCCGCCCAGGAGCTTGAACAGCGGCAGGTTAGCCGCCTTGCCCTTGAGGTCCCACAGGGCCACGTCGAAGGCCGAGTACACTTGCTGAACCAGGCCCCGCCGCCCAACCGTCTGCATGCGCCAGTAGACTTTCGCCTCCAGCCGGGCGTTGTCCAGCGGGTCCTCGCCCATGACCAGGGGAGCGAGGTCGTCCTCGGCGGTGGCCAGGAACGCCCGGCCGCTGCCCTGAAGGGCGTAGGCGAAACCCAGACCGCGCAGGCCCGAGTCGGTGTGCAACTCGACGAGCAGGGTGACAATGTGGTTGAGCCGACCGCCGGCGGCCTCGGCGGGCGAGGCCCGCGGCCGGGACATTGGAACGTACAACAGCTGGCACTCGACGCGGGTGATTCGCATGCTTGCTCAGGGGGTAGCGGCCCGGAACCGATGACGGAAGGCGAAATAGATCGGGATTCCCGACAGAACGATAATCAGGCCTGGCCAGGTGAACTTGGGCTTGACGATCAGCAGGTCCAGCATGATGACGGCGCACAGCAACACGTAGAGGGCCGGCAGCACCGGATAGCCCACTGCCCGGTACGGTCGCTCGGCGTCGGGGTGCTTGCGGCGCAGGATGAACAGGCCCGTGACCGTCAGGACGTAAAACACCAGCACGGCGAAAATGACGTAGTCGAGCAGCTCGTCGTAGGTGCCGGAGAAGACCAGCAGAGTGGCCCAGATCCCCTGGAGGACCAGCCCCACGGCCGGGACGCCCTGGCGGTTGAGATGGCCCGCCGAGCGGAAAAACAGGCCGTCCTGGGCCATGGCGTAGTAGAGCCGGGCGCCCATCAGAGACATGCCGTTGACGCAGCCGAACGTGGAAATCATGATCGCAAGGGCCATCAGCCGCGAGCCGAAGCGTGGCGACCACAGCTCCAGCACCGCCGAGCCGACACGCTGCTCCTTGGCGTAGGCGATGCCGCGATCCTCAGTCGAGGCGCGGTCCAGCAGCGCTTTCCGGGTCTTGGTGACCTTCTCGGCCTCGGTCTTCTTACCCTCGGCGAGCAGGTCTGCCTCCTGGGCGTCCAGGGCGCGGACTTCCTTGTCCAGCTTCGGGTCACCGACCACCGGTAGCGAGCGCACGTAGGCGACGTTGGCCAGCAGATACAGGAGGATCACCGTGGAAGTGCCGATGGCCAGGCTCAGCGGCATGTTGCGCCGCGGGTTGCGGATCTCGCCGGCCGTGAAGGTAATGTTGTTCCAGGCGTCGGCCGAGAAGAGCGCTCCGACCATGGCCCCGCCCACCACCATCAGGGCCACCACAGTTCCGGAGAAGCCGAGCTTCTTGCTTACCTCGGCGTACTTTTGCCCCTCCTGGATGCCGCCCCACCAGTCCTTCCCGTTGAGCGTCTGCGCCACGGGATTGGCGACCACCAGGATGCCGACCACGATCAAGGCGACGAGAGCGAAGGTCTTGGCCAGTGTGAAGACGTTCTGGACGATCTTGCCTTCCTGGACACCCCGGCAGTTCAGCCAGGTCAGGAAAGCAATCACCCCCACTGCAACCAGCTGGCCGGCCGAGATGGTGAAATTGAATCCCTGGGGCAGCTTGAATCCCTGGGGCGGGAAGAGGACGTTCTCAGTGCCCAGCATCGGGACCCAGACGCCGAGGTACTTGCCGAAGACCACGGCGACGGCGGCGATGGAGCCGGTCTGGATGACGAGGAAACAGGTCCAGCCATAGAGGAAGCCCCACAGCGGGCTGTAGGCTTCGCGCAAATAGACGTACTGGCCGCCAGCGTGAGGCATCATGCCGGCCAGCTCGGCGTAGCTGAGGGCGCCGATGATGGTCATGAAGCCGGCCACCCCCCAGACGGTCAGCAGCCAGCCAGCCGAGCGGACGTTCTGGGAAATCTCCACCGAGGTGACGAAAATGCCCGAGCCGATCATTGTGCCCATGATCAGCATGGTGGAGTCAAACAGACCAAGCCGCCGCTGAAAGGTGGGCTCGGTCGGGGCCTTCTCGGCGACGGCGGTCATACCTTGACCCCCTCGGCCTGCTTGAGGGCCAGGTGCCGCAGCTTGCTGTTCCAGATGCCATAGGTGAAGTAGATGCAGAAGCCGACCAGCAGCCAGACCGCCAGCCGCAGCCAGTTCTCCCAGGGCAGCGACATCATCAGCAGCAGACACAAGACAATGCCGCAGAGGGGCACCACCGGATTGAACGGCACGCGGAAGGGCCGGGCGGCGTTGGGGTCGATCTTGCGCATCACCATCACGGCACTGCACACCACCACGAAGGCGAACAGCGTGCCGATGTTGGTCAGGTCAGCCAGAACCTTCAGCGGCAACAAGCTGCTGGCGGTCGCGACCACGGCCCCGGTCAGGATGGTGGATTTCCAGGGCGTGTGGAACCGCGGGTGGATGGAGGCGAAGAACCCCGGCGGCAGCAGGCCGTCCCGCGCCATCGCCAGCAGGATGCGCGGTTGGCCGAGCATCATGACCAGCAACACCGAGGTCATGCCGGTCAGGGCCCCGATGGTGATCAGGAAGGTGGCCCAAGGCAAGTTCTTCTGCGCGAAGGCGTAGGCCACTGGCGCGTCGCTGAAAGACTTGAGGCGCCTGGCTTCCTCCTCCTGCCTGGCCTTCTCCTCCGGCGTCAGCGAGTCCTTCTCGACGGCAGGCTTGTTTTCGGACTCGATCAGTGCGGGAGTATTGATCATGCCGGTCAGGACGGCGGCCACGGAAATGTAGAGCACGGTGCAGATCAGCAGCGAGCCGATGATGCCGATGGGGATGTCGCGTTTGGGATTCTTCGCCTCCTCGGCCTGGGTCGAGACGGCGTCGAAGCCGAGGTAGGCGAAGAAGATGATGGCGGCGCCGGCCATCATGCCGATGGGCCCGGAGGGGCCCGCCTGCCCCCAGACCTTGTGGCCGAAGAAGCTGATGCCGCCAAAGCCGGCCGGGGCGAACGGCTTCCAGTTGTCCGGGTTGATGAGGAACGCGCCGACGCCGATGACCAGCAGGACCACGCTGACCTTGATGGCCACCATGATGCCGTTGAACGTGGCGCTCTCCTTGATGCCGTAGACCAGGATGGCCGTGACGAGGAGGGCGATGATGACCGCCGGCAGATCCAGGACAGCGCCGGTCGCCACGATTTCCCCCGCCTTGTAGTCGAAGGGGGCGTCGGCGATGACGTGGGGAAGTTTGAGATTGAGGTACGGGTGTTCGAGCAGTTTCTGGAAGTATTTCGACCAGCCGTGGGCCACGGCCGACGAGGCCACTGCATACTCCAGGATCAGGTCCCAGCCGATGATCCACGCCATCAGCTCTCCCAGGGTGGCGTAGGCGTAGGTGTAGGCGGAGCCGGCCACCGGAGCCATCGAGGCGAACTCGGCGTAGCACAGTGCTGCGAAAATGCAGGCGAAGCCAGCGACGACGAAGGACACGATCAGCGACGGTCCTGCCCTGAGAGCTGCCTCTCCGATCAGCACAAAGATGCCGGTGCCGATGATGGCCCCGATGCCCAGCGCGGTCAGCGCCACCGGTCCCAGGGCCCGCTTGAGCCTGCCCCCGCCCTCCATCTCGCCAAGAAGCATGCTCAGCGTCTTCTTGGCAAACAGCTGGTTTTGTCCCATTCGTCGCTCCCGGCTGGTCCTTGATTGCTGGAGGAAACAGTCCCCCTCATTTATACCCTACGTCTCCAGGATCAATGTGACCGGCCCCTCGTTGACCAGCTCCACGTCCATCATGGCTCCGAACCGACCGGTGGCCGTGGGCACGCCCTGGGCGCGGACGGCGTTGATGAACGCCTCGTACAGAGGAATGGCGATCTCCGGCGCGGCCGCCCCGATAAAGCTGGGCCGCCGGCCCTTGCGGCAGTCGCCGTAGAGGGTGAACTGACTGACGATCAGGACCCCGCCACCAACGTCGGCGACGCTGAGGTTCATCTTGCCCTGATCGTCGGAGAAGAGGCGCAGTCCCACGATCTTGTCGGCCAGCCACTGGGCTTTCTCCGGCGTATCGTCCGGGGCGACGCCCAGCAGCACCAGCAGGCCGCGCTCGATGGCGCCGACGGTCTGGCCGTCAATCACGACCTTCGCCCGGGAGACTCGCTGCAGCACCGCACGCATGCTTGCTGGCCTGTTTCAAGGGATGGTTCCGGTTCCCTGACCCTATTGAACCATGATTATAGCGACAGATCGGCCGGCGGCGAGGAGATCGCTCTTGACTCGGTTGTTTCCATTCATCACCCTGATTCTGGGACGCCGCGAACCCGGTACCACTTTTTCAAGGAGCCGCTCATGCCGCAGGACTTCACTCCCCACCAGCAGAAGATCATCAAGCGCTACTATGACAACCTCGACACCATTTCCCTGCAGCGCCTGGCGGAACTGGTCGGCGAGCTGTATCTGACGGAAGGGAAGAAACGCGAAAAGACCTGGAAGTTGGTCGGCGAATGCTTGCTGAAGCTGGGTTTGTCCCAGTCGCGCGTCGATCACCTGCTGCAGCAGCGCAAGCCGGAACTGATCGCCGAGGTGGTCAAGGAGATGGAGTCGAAGTGAGGGGATTTGTGTTGCCTGGGCCCGTCAGGACCGCTACCTTGGAGGAATCACGCATCGCAATGGGGAACCAAAGCCCGGGAGGTCTGCTGTGGCCCGCACAAGACAGCGCATCGAAGACATGGACTTTCGCAATGATCCGGACGACGCCGTCACCACGATCATTCCCTACAAAAACGTCCCGGCGCTCATTTCCTATTACCTGGGCATCCTGGCGCTGTTGCCCCTGATCGGGTTGCTGCCGGGCATCGCGGCCCTGATCCTGGGGATCCTCGGTCTGAAAAAGCGAGCGGCCAACCCGAGCGCCCGCGGAAGCGTCCACGCCTGGATCGGGATTGTCCTTGGCGGGGGCGCCATCCTGGTCTGGGGGGGAGTGCTGATCTTGATCGTGGTCGCGCTTGTGAACCGCTGGTGATTCCCCGGTTGTCTTTCCGTCCCCTCCGCGGTATTCTCGGTGCGGTTTCAGGACAGGAGGTCCACGTCATGGAATGGGTATTGCTGGCGACGGGATTCACGGGTGCCTGGACGCTGCGGTTCCTCTGGAACATGCTCGTGAAGCTGTTCACGACCCCACCGACGCAGGCGGTCCACTTCTCGCCCAAAGGCGGCTGCACCGAGGCCATCGTCCGGGAGCTGTGCCTGGCCCGGCGGGAGATCCTGGTGCTGGCCTATTCGTTCACCTCCCGGGCGATCACCGACGCCCTGGTCGAGGCCCACCGGCGCGGCGTCCGGGTGGAGATCGTCCTGGATCACAGCAACGAGAAGGAAGAATACACCGACCTGCCTCATCTGCTGGAGCAGGGGCTGAAGCCGCTGATCGATTCCAAGCACGCCATCGCGCACAACAAGATCATGCTGATCGACAATCGCACGATCATCACCGGCAGCTTCAATTTCACGCACCAGGCCGAGCAAGAAAATGCTGAGAACATGCTGATCCTGCGCGGCCATCCCGAGCTGGCCCAGCAGTACCGGGAGAACTTCCAGGTCCACAAGGAACACTCCCGCGCGGTCGGCCAGGTTGCCGCCGCCGCTTCGGCCCGGGGCGCGGCCAACCACGGACGGCGGGCCGCGTGATCGCCCGTTGGACGTATTCCTCCGGCAAGAAAGATTGTAGGCATCACGCTCCGCGTGATGGCTGCATCACGCGGAGCGTGATGCCTACTCTTTGCGGATCTTCCTTGCCGGGGTAATAGCCGCTCAGGGCCTGCTCGGTTGGGACCCTGGCCGGTTCGCCCGTGGCTGTCTCCGGCAGGAACTGCGAGGCAGCCAGAAGAGCCTGGCACGAGAAGAACGTTTTGACAGACCAGCCTCGCCATCCCCTGGGAATGTGCTTTCTCACGGGTGGATCTCTCGGATTGACCAGTCTGGCAAGAGGAGCAAACGCAGCAAGCCTGGCAAGGGCGCGACCCCTGCCAGGCTTGCGTTTCAGAGGCCCCTCCCAGATTCGAACTGGGGATGACGGTTTTGCAAACCGTTGCCTTAGCCACTTGGCGAAGGGGCCCGCGTTTGTTTACTTAACCGAACAATCTGCTTATCGTCAATATCTCCCTGACAGGTTGAGCGGATTTTCTGGTCAGCCTTCTCGAAGGCAGCGAACCGGCAGGACCCGCCGCCGTGACCTATTCTTGTTCCAGAACCCGGCCGGGTTTTGCTACAATCCCCTGACGTCCCGGTTGACTGAAGAGGCTGCTGCCGAGGGAGGAAGGTTTCATGCGTGTGCGCCATCGCATTCCATCCATTTTCAATCTGTCGATGGTGGACGTCCTCTGCTGCGCCCTGGGGTGCGTCATCCTCCTGTGGCTGATCAATCTCCGCCAGGCCAAGGACCACGAGGACGTCACCGCCGAGCAGATGCACCAGGCGGAGGAAAGCCTCCACCGCTTGCAGGTGGACCGCGACGCCGATCAGCGTCAGCTGACGGTTTATCGCACCCGGGCCGACAGCCTGGAAAAGGAAAAGGCCAGCCTGCTCGACCGGCACGCGACCCTGAGCCGGCAAGTCCTGGACCTGGAGGCGCAACTGAAGGGCTCGCGGAATCAGGTCACCACCCTCACCGGGCAGGTCACCGCCCTGACCGCCCAGTCCTCCGCCCTGAACCGGAAGCTGGAGACAATCACGAAACGGGCCGAGGACCTGCAAGGGGTGGCCGCCCTGGTGCCGGGTCTTCAGGACGAACTCAAGAAGACCCGCGAGAAGCTGGCCCTGAGCCAGGCCCAGCTGGCCCAGGAGCAGAAGTCGGCCGACGCGACCAGCAAGAGCCTGGAAGGAGTGCGCTCGGCCCGGGCCGCCCTGGAGCGCGACCTGCAGGCCCGCAACCGCGAACTGGCCGACTTGCGGCCGTACAAGGATCGCTTCGCGGCCGGCGAGCAGAAGATTGCTTCCCTGGAAAAGCTGCTGGCCGAGCGCGGCCGGGAAGCGCTGCTGTCCCTCCAGGCGATGGAGGCGCTGAAGGAGGAAAACCGGATCTGGAAGGCCGAGGCGGCAAGGGCGCGGTCGGCGGTCGAGAATCGCTTTGCCGGCATCGCCCTGACCGGCCGGCGAGTCATTTTCCTGGTGGACATGTCGGGCAGCATGGAGCTGGTGGAAGAGAAGACGGCCGCCCCCGGCAAGTGGGGCGAGGTGGCGGCCACGGTCGCCAAGGTGATGCGCAGCCTGCCGCACCTGCAGAAGTTCCAGGTGATTGTCTTTGCCGAGAGGGTCAGCTACCTGCTGGGCGACGAGAACGGCTGGATCGACTATGACCCCCAGACCAGCGCCGCCCGGGTGGAGCAGGCCCTGAACCGGCGCAAGCCCCAGGGCGGCACCAACATGTACGCTGCCTTCCAGGCGGCGTTCCGCTTCCGCCCCGCCGGACTGGACACGGTCTATCTGCTCTCCGACGGTCTGCCCAACCTCGGCGAGGGGGTGCCCGAGTCGGTGGCCCGCACCTTGAAGGAGTTCGACCTGAGCGACCGGCTCGCCAGGTACGTACGCAAGACCATGAACAACGACTGGAACAGCAAGGCGTCCGCGTATCCGCGCGTGAAGATCAACACCATCGGCTTCTTCTACGAAAGCCCCGACGTCGGCTCCTTCCTGTGGGCCCTGGCCCGCGAGAACGACGGCAGCTTTGTGGGCATGTCCCGGCCGTGAGACGGCCTTTGATCTCAATTCGCCTCCCGAGGAGTCGGAGCCGCAAGCAACTTTTCGAGGGCGGCGGGGTCCACTGGCTTGACCAGGTGGGCGTCGAACCCCGCCTCCTGCGACCGGCGCCGGTCCTCCTCCTGCCCCCATCCGGTGCAGGCCACCAGCATCATGCCCTTCCCCCAGGGTTCCTGCCGAATCCGCCGGGCGGCGTCATAGCCGTTCAACCTCGGCATGCCGATGTCCAGCAGTACGATTTCCGGCAGGAATGCCGCCGCCACGTCCAGCGCCTGCAGCCCGTCGTGGGCCGTGCGCGTGTCATGGCCCTGGAGTGCCAGCATCATGGCCAGGCTGGCAGCCGCGTCCCGATTGTCGTCCACGACGAGAATGCGCCGCGGGGAGTGGCTTCTGCTGACCGCGCGGGTCGGGTCGTCATTTCCCTGGGGGCCGCCCTGGGCCAGCGGTAAGCGAACGACGACCTCGGTTCCCCGGCCGACGCCTGTGCTGTGAGCCGCCACGGTCCCGCCATGCATCTCCACCAGGCCCTTGACCAGCGCCAGGCCAATTCCCAGCCCGCCTTGCGCTCGCTCCAGGCTGTGATCGACCTGGGAGAAGAGGGTGAACAGGTTCGGCAGCGCCCCGGTGGGGATGCCGATCCCATTGTCCCGCACCGTGACCACAACCTCACGCGGATTGCATTCGGCGGACAGTTCAATGCGCCCACCCGGGTCGGTGTACTTGGCGCTGTTGTTCAGCAAGTTCCAGAACACCTGCGCCAGCCGGGTGAGGTCGGCATCGAGGTAAACCGCCTGGGAAGGCAGGGTCACGAGGAGCGAGTGCCCCTTTGAGTCCAGGAGCGGGCGAGCGGTCTCGACGGCATTTTCGACCACGGCAGCCAGGGCAATGCGGGCCTTGCGGAGTTCCAGCTTGTTGCGCGTGATGCGCGAGACGTCGAGCAGGTCGTCTACCAGGCGGACCATCTGCCCGAGCTGCCGCTCCATCATCTCCAGGGCTTGATCTCGTGCCGGGCCCTGGTCTGCCAGACGCAGGATTTGCAGCCCCGTGCGCAGCGGGGCCAGCGGATTGCGCAGTTCGTGGGCCAGGATGGCCAGGAACTCGTTCTTGCGCTGGTCGGCCTCGCGCAGGGCTGCTTCCAGCCGCTTGCGGTCCTCGATGTCGGTTTGCAGGACCTCGCGATGCTTGCGGTCCTCCTCTTCCGCTTGCCTCTGTTCGGTCACGTCCCGGAACACAAGGATGACGCCGGTGACGATGCCATTCTGATCCCGAATTGGTGCAGCGCTGTCGGCAATGGGCCGCTCCGTGCCGTCCCGGGCAATGAGGAGCGTGTGGTTGGCCAGTCCGACGATCCGGCCTTCGCGCAGCGCCCTGGCCACGGGGTTTTCGACCGGCAGCTGGCTCTGCTCGTTGACGATGTTGAACACCGTCGCCAGGGGCATCCCAAATGCTCCGGTCTGTTCAGACCACCCCGTGAGCGCTTCGGCGATCGGGTTGAGCAGGGTGACCCGGCCCTCGCTGTCGGTTGCGATCACACCATCGCCGATGCTGTGCAGCGTCACCCGCAGGCGTTCTCGTTCCTCCCAGATGGCGGCGGCGTGGGCTTCCGCCGCCCGGCGTGCCGCCGCCTCTTCCTGCAGGCGGCGGGCGTTCTCCTCGGCCTGCTTCCGCTCAGTCCTGTCCCGGACGATCTTGGAGAAGCCGCGCAGGCACCCGCCCTCATCCCGCAAGGCCGTGATGACGACACTGGCCCAGAAACGGGAGCTGTTCTTCCGCACCCGCCAGCCCTCCTCCTCGAATTGCCCCTCGGCGATGGCCGTCTGGAGTTCCTGTTCAGGCTTGCCGGAGTGAACCTCCTCAGGCGGGTAGAAGCGGGAGAAATGCTGGCCGGTGATCTCTTCGGCCCGGTAGCCCTTGAGGCGCTCCGCCCCGGGGTTCCACGAAGCGACCCGACCGGACGGGTCCAGCATGAAGATGGCATGGTCTCGTGTGCCCTCGACGAGGAGGCGGAAGCGTTCCTCGCTGGCCCGCAGCGCCGCGACCTGGCGTGCCAGCTCGGCGTTGGCCCTGGCCAGGGCGTTCTCCGTCTCCTTGCGGGCGGCGATCTCGCGCTCCAGTTCTTCGGGTGTGCGCATCGCCAGGGCTTTCGGAGTGACGGGGATCAGGGCCAGGACCGTTCCCCAGGAGACAATGGCCGTGCCCAGCTTGATGAGCCCGGCCAGCCGGTAGGCCGGCCACCAGAAGAGAAGGGCCTCCATCAGGTGCGTCGTGCCGCAGGCCAGGATAAACGCTCCGAACAGCAGGAAGATCGTGCGGAACGGGATGTCCTTGCGGCGCAGGACAAAGTAGGCAAGCACGCAGGGGATGGCGACGTAGGCCGACCACACTCCCAGGTCGGACAGGACGTGCAAGAAGCCATGTCCCGCAGTCCACCGCCCGCACTGCCAGCGAGGAGAGAAGTCCGACGTGTCGAACAGCCTTGTCAGAAAATCGAACATCGAAGTTCCTCCCGCCGCCAGGCGGTTGTCTCGCGGAGCAATGCAGGAACGGAATGGGCACAAACATCCCCAAAGGGAGTGCGCGCAACCGGAAGTAGAGAAGATGGTCGAGTTCGAGCGGTCCCGCCAGGTCATTGTACCCGAGGCAGGTCCATCAGCAAGGTGGAGGCAGTCGCCGGAAACGGGAACGGGCGTGGTGGAAGGACCAGAGGAGGATGGCGCCACACCAGGAGGGGCGGTTGAGCAAACCTACTCCTTCTGGTCTTCCTTTTTGCCCGGGGAGCCGCCAAACGCCAGAGCGCAGAAGATCCCAAAGATCGCACCGACCGCGCCGCCAAGCCAGGGATTGGTGTGAAACCTCACAGAGGCACAAATAAACACCCAGGCCGGGACGAAGATGGCAAAGCAGATGAACAGTCTTAGCCCCTTCATCCCGTCAGCATGTCGCGTTTCTGCGTCAAGAGCCAGGCTCCGGGTCGAGGCGGTCACCGCTTCTTGCTGGCTTGCTCGACAAACCGGTCGATCAGCTGCTCCCGTCCAGTGGCTTGCCGTCAATCTTGATGGGCCTGGGGTTGCCGACGTGGAGGAACAGCGCCTGTTCCTGGTCGGGATCGTGGGGGCGATCGTCGGCGTAGGTCAGGCGGATCGGCTTCCCTTTCGCGCCCAGCACCAGCGAGAGCCGGCCGACCTTGTAATTGACCTCGATGTCGATCGGCTGCACCAGAGTGCGCAGTTCCTTCAGGGCCGCGGGGCCGATGAGCGGGTCTTCCGCGATCTTGCGCGCATCCGGCCGTGACGGGGACGGTCAGGCGAATGGCCTCCGGCTCGAACTCGATCCAGGGGAAACTCCCCTTGGCGACGGACTCCTTGATGCGCCGGAGCGATGGCCTGTCAAAGTTCTCGGCCATCAGGGCCAGGCCCAGGAAGGCCTTTACCAGGGCGCCCATCCCCAACTCGTCGGCAGCTTGCTTGTTTTCCGTTGCCTCCTTGATGAGCCTCTTGACGTTGTCCAGTGCCACCTCGGGGTCGTCGGGCATGTTGGTGCGAACCTCTGCCGAGATGGCCTCGTTAAGAAACCTGGCAAACGCATCCCGATCCACGATCGTCACCTTGCGCTCCGCGCACAGCGATCGCTTACGTGCCGGGTCGGTGTAGAAGCGCAAGGGGTCGAAGCGCATTTGCTTGAGAAGCGGGTCATCCGGGTTCGCGACCGTATTCCCCGTGAACACGAAGAAACTGAGATCGTCTTTTTTGAGCCCCTCCAGGTCGGTCTTGGCCTTGTCCAGGCTGGCGTTGTTGCCCCGGAGGCAGCTCAGTCCTTCAAAGACGTAGTACATCCGCACTTCCTTGGAATCGCGCGGCACGACCATCACCAGGGTCTTCTTCTCGATCACCAGGCAGCCTGACAGCCAGGGCAAGGTCAGACACGCCAGGGCGCAGACGAGCCAGTGCCGTCGGGAGGGTGCGGATTGGGAAAACATGATTGGTGTCCTCGGACCACGGGAATTGGGCCTGCTGCAGGAGGATACCCACCCTGCCCTCATGCGGTTTCGCAGGTGTCTCTCCTCCCGTGGGCGCGCTGCGCGACCCACGGCTGGGATCTGCAACCCCTTCGGGGTTGGTGGACAACGGAGGCCCGGTTTTCTACCCCGAAGGGGTTGCAGATCCCAGCCGTGGGTCGCGCAGCGCACCCACGGAACGGGACAGGCCTGCCGCGAAATGTGCCTACCGATATTCGTGGAACGGCACCCCGAGAACGCAGCGATCACTCCGCGTGATGGGCGTGACGCCGTGCATCACCGGCTGCAACCCATACGTTCCGCCGACCGACACCAGCCGATCGCGGGTGCAGAACAGGATCGCATCGCCCAGGCCGGCTGGCAGGACGCGGCGCTGGGACCTGTCGCTCTCCGGCACGTCGCACAGCACAAAGTCGCCGCCGCCGAAGCCGTCGCCGGTCCCGTCGGCCGAGCGCGGACTGAGGACGACGGCCAGCTGGATCGGAAAGAACACCTGACCCCGCAGATCGCGGTGCAAGGCGTTGAAGCCGCCCGGCTCGTAGCGAAGCAGGATCGGCGTCGGCGAGGATTGCCCCACGGCGTGGCAAACGTCGCGGAAGCCCTCCCACTGCTCGGGAAACAGCGTTTGCTCGCCAAGCAGACGCTGCCACTCGTTGGCGATGCGTGCGACGTGCGGATAGACCGCCCGGCGCAGGCCATCGACCACGGGCGGCGGCTGGCGGAAGTAACGGTAGGTGCCGCGGCCGTAGTCGGGCCGATCCATGACGACGGTCTTGCTGAAGCGTGCGTCATCGTGGAACCAGGAGCGCAGCAGGGCACAGGTATCCGGATCGACCAGCCCGGCCAGCAGCAGGCAGCCTTCCCGTGTCAAACGCTTGCCCAGGGTGTAGAAGTCGAGGCCGGCCAGCCGTTCTTTCCATTCCTCAAACGTCGGCCCCTCCGCCGGTTCAACGGGAAGGGTCGCGGCCGGTGGCGCCGGCGATGGAGCGGGCGGGGCGGCCTGTCCGGCGACGGCGCGGTAGGTGGCCAGGCGCTCGGCCTGGATGGGGTCATTGAGGGCGTGCTTCACGGCGCTGGTTTGCAGGGTAACGGCCTGGTCGAGCCAGCCATCCCGGAAGCGCATGGCGGCGAAGTTGGCGTACGCCTCCGCGTAATCCGGGGCCAGACTGAGGGCGGCCCGGAAGGAGCGCTCGGCCTCCAGGTCCTTGCCGTGGCGGAGCAGCAGCACGGCCTGGTCGTTCCACAGCACCGGATTGTCGGGCTGGGCCTCGACGGCCCGGCGGATGATCTTGACGGCCAGGTCGAGGTTGTCCGCGTTGGCCGCTTCCCAGGCCTCGGCGGCCAGCTTGCGCGCCCGGCGGCGGTCTTTCTCTTTCTGCTTCTTGGGATTCATGGTCTTTCTCGATGAACCTGTGCGGGCATCCACACAGGTTTCTGGCGGTATGGTCTGGGTCTGGTTGAATGCGGAGTTTACCGGCTCCCGCTCTCCCCTGCGGAGGGAGAGCAGGCCGCCCGCGAAGCGGGAGCGGATGGGCCCTAACTGAGAAAGACGCGGCTGAAGTCACGCATGTCCGAATTGTAGGCAGGTAGGCAAGAGGCCGCAAGGACCGTGCGGGGACGAATCAACGTTGCAATGTCCCGGGTGCGGCCCGAACACTCGATCACCGGGGGTCTAATCATCTCTTGTCAGGGCGGGCCGTAATTCCTATCATACCAGGGAATTTTCTCCCCATCCCCTTTTCATGACCCGGAACGTAAATGTCCGCGTTCCAGGAGCGTATTGCTTTGTAGGGAGGTTGCCCATGCCGGCAGGGGCAACCAACCACCGGGTCAGGGAGAGAGGTTCCAGGCTGGTCTGACGGCGGTCACTCGCTTGTACGCCCCTCGCCGCCCAGGAGGGGCAGTCGTGAGCCCCGCCGAGGTCTGCGCTCGCCGGCGCGGCCCTGCGATGTCTCATCGTTTCCGATCGGCCGGCCTCTCTCTCGCCCGGTGAGGTTCTTTCCCACATACTACTTCCCTTACCTGGGACACTCCAGAGATGGTAACATCATTCATTGATCTGTCAGGCCCGCCGGGTCCGGCGGCCCCAACTGGAGGTAGCAGCGATGAACCAGGACAGGGCAAAGCAACTCGTCGCCGAGGCAAAAAAGATCGCCCGGAAAGCTGATTCGTGGATCACTCTTTCCAACGCGCTTGCGGACCCCCAGGGCGGGTTGATTGCACAGTATTTCCCCGACCCCGCCCAGCGGCAAGAATTCCTGGGATCGCCCGAATACGAGCAACTCAATCAGCTCCTGCTGCGAATCATCAAACGAAAGGGACTCTACCCGCACACCACTCCCAAACCGAATGGGGCCAACGGGTAAAGATTTCGGTTCCTCTTCCGGGGAATCGCCAGGCCAGCACTTTCCCGGCTCTTCCCCTCCTGCCGGGGTTGTGCTGGCCGAACGCATCCGGACTCTCTATGCCAGCAGGAAGCCTCCGGACGCAGCGATCCGTCGGCGGCTCTCAGGGGTGGCAGCATCCCGCGGCCCAACCTCGGCGGCACCGGCAGGAGGCGAACCTCACCCGCCGGCATTGTCTCTTTTCAGGGAGGAAAGCGAAACCCCTTACCCCGAAAGCCACCGATGCATACACCGACTTTCCCGGCAACGGAGACAATCACCCTGTTCACCACGGGAACGGCCGTGAACGAACAGCTGACGGCCGAGCGGCAGCGGGTCGAACAGCTGGCCCGGCAACTGGGCCTGGCCCCGGCACAGCTCTCGGCCGTGCAGGCGGTCATGACCTGGGCCCTCTTTTTGCAAGCCGACCACACATCGGAAGTACGCGAGTCGCTCCGCACTTACCTCGACGTGATGGGTTATCTGCCGGCCGACCGCAAGGTCGTCGCCAGCGCCGAACGAAGCAAGACCAGCGTGGACGACGCCGTGCCGGCGCTGCTGGAGGGCTTCACCCAGGGCACCCTCGACGTGGAGGCATTTCTCGGAAGTCGATGCGGAGCAGCTGGCCCGGCGGTTCCCGGGGCCGACCCGGTCGCAGATCGAGTTGCTGCAAGCGATCCTCCGGCACCAGCGGGCCCTCGACGAGGCCGACCTGCGCGACCTGCTCGCCCAGTTCCCCTTCGCGGTCACGCCGGTCAACTTCTTCGGCCGCTTCATCGCCGGCGGCTGCGACGATCCCCGCAAGGGCATCCGCTATCTGCGCCTGTGTACGCCCTTCTTTGTCCGCCTGCGCTCGCTGCTGGAAGGACTGTCCAACGACCGTTTCCGCTTCCTGGTCATTCAGGGCATCAATGCGGCCAAGGAGTATGAATCCGACGAAGCCGAGGAACCCCCTGCCGGCACGGCGGAGACTGCCCAGCAGCAGCTTGCCAGGGCTGCGACGGCCGTGACGCCGCTGGACAAGGACGCGGTGGACCTGCTGCATGCGGCGATCGACACGGCCCACGATTTTGTCGGCGGCCCGGACCCAAGCATCCCGACGCCGCTGGTGGTCGTCAAGGTTCCGGAGTTGCCGGGTTTCATCGCCGACCACGTGGACAGGGACGAGCAGGGGCAGCTGGCGGCGGAGCTGATCGATTGGTTCTTGACCGGCAACGGCGACGGCGCCCTGCTGCGGCGCAAGGCGCTCCACGTCGAGACGGAGCGGGACTATCGCAAGTCCAGGCGGGAGCTGCGGCAGACGCGGGCCAAACGCAAGAAGCACCATCAGAGCGCCCCGGGCGACGACGAATCCAAGAAGGCGATGTCAATCTGGGAGCGCGAGGACGCCAAGCTGGCCAAGCGGATCGAGGAGCTGGAGAACAAGATCAAGCAGGCCGACCGCGACCGGGCCCGGCGGAAGACGATCCTGCAGCAGCTGGACTCGGAGTCCAGCCAGGGCCGCATCCGCAAGTTCCGCGAGGAGACGGCGAAGGCGGTCCGGGAAAAGAAACGCCTCGTCTTCAGTTTGCTGGGGACCGCCGACGGGACGGTGTTCTGCAAGTACCTCGACCGGGCCTTCTCGATCGGCTCCGACCGCTCGCGCCAGGGCGTCAAGTGGCTGCGGCAGGCGTCGTTCCTGCTCAGCCCCGCCGCAGCCATGGCCCTGCGCGGCAACCGCGTCCAGGGCTTTGGCAGCAGCGTCGAGCAGCAGCTCCGCGAGTTCCCCATCGTGCCCGCCCAGCTGGGGCCAAGCTTGCGCTTCATCCTGGAGCGCATCCTCCCCGAGAAGATCGACCCCAAGGTGAGCATGCTCATCGACGCGCTGCGGACCCACGTCCGGCTGCCCGGCGTCGCGGAGCGCAAGCACTTCACCTATCTGGTCCGCAAGTGGAGCGGCAAGAAGGACCCGAAGCCGGACGACTACTTGCGGTATGCGTTCGAGCACGCGGCCTATCTCGGCGAGCCGGACCTGCAGGCCATCCTGCTGATCCTGCGCGAGCTGGGCTTCTCCGACGTGCCGGCCCGGTGCAAGGAGCTGTCGGCGGAGCGCTTCAATCATGCCCCCGCCATCCTGACGCAGTTTCAGGTCTACGCCCAGTCGTATCGGCCCAACAAGCTCGGCACGCTGCCGGCCGTCTTCCGCGACATCGCCACGCTGAACGACTACCGCACGCTGCACCTGGACGCCTTCGGCATGGCCGAGGAGGTCAAGGTCCTGGAACGGCACCTGATCAGCCGGGGCATCGTCTGCATCGTGGACACGACCAACTTCCATCCGGAGCTGGGTGCGGTGGTGATGGAGGAGAAGATCAAGGACGACGTCGAGAAGACCCGCGAGGTCTGGGGCGATTACGTCCGGCCGCACGAGCGGCTGGTGCGGTCGTTTGCCCGCCGGCTGATGGAGGACAACGTCAGCGAGGAGCTGCGCAACCACTCGCTGGTGTGCGTCCGCAAGCCGGGCAAGCTCGACAAGATCTGGGAGATGCTGATCCGCAAGTTCCTCGGCATCGACATGAACCTGACGCCGGACCTGGGCCTGATCAACAAGGTGCTGTCCGACCTGACGCTGCACGACGAGAACGTCATCCTGGTCGTCGATGCCGACTCGGTCAAGGACCTGGAGCAGTACCGCCAGTTCGTCGGCCTGCTGCAGCGTTATCGCATCAAGGTGATCCTGCGCATGCGCGAGCCGCTGCCGGGCCTGCCGCAGGTGCTGATCCAGCCGTTCATGGACGACGAGATCCCCGATCGGCTGCTGGTCGAGGAGCCGGCCCTGCGCCGCAAGCTGGGCCTGGAGGAGCCGATCGAGCCGGACATCTTTGAGTTCGCCGCGGCCCTGGTAAAGCGGACGCGCCGGCCGGACCAGGACAACCTGAACCTGGTGCTGCACACGCTCAACGGGGCGGCCCAGCACGCCCGCATGGAGGGCTATCGCGGCCTGACCGAGCAGGACGTGGCCGCGGCCGCCCCGTCGATCTTCCACCTGCCCGACGGCGAGCAGATCCGCCACCGCAAGGGGGCCGTGGACAAGTTCCTGGCCCGGGCCCCGTTCGAGGTGCTAGGCCAGGAGCAGGCCATCCGCACCATCGGCCACCGGATGAAGAGCCACGTGCTGGGCGTCCGCGACGTGGATCGACCGCTGGCCCTGCTGCTACCCGGCCCGACCGGCGTCGGCAAGACCGAGCTGATGATGAAGTTCGCCCTGGCGATGAACATGCCCTTCTTCCACGTCGAGGGGGCCCAGTTCTCCGAGTCGCACACGGTGGCCCGGCTGATCGGTTCGCCGAGCGGCTACGTCGGTCCGGACAAGGGCATCCTGTACGTCTTCGCCGAGGACAATGCCTCGGCCATCGTCTTCTTCGACGAGATCGAGAAGATGCATCCAGACGTCTACACGGCGCTGATGAACTATTTCGACGCCGCCATCCTCACCGCCGGCAACGGCGAGACAGTGCGTCGGCCCGGCCACGTCATCGTCGGCGCGGCCAACGCCGGCGCCGAACGGCTGCACCGCCACATGACTGAGCGCCAGGTCAAGGACTTGCTGGCCGAGGCGTTCACCGACCGCTACGGCAACAGGCGGCCCGAGCTGGTGCGCCGCTTCGAGGCGATCCCGATGCTGGCCCTGGAGAAGGAACACTTCGTGGAGGTGCTGCGCTCGAGCTTGCACACGCTGGGCAAGCGCTTCGGCTTCATCAACGCCAACCTGCGTCTGGTCGGCGTGGACGACAGCGCGGTGGAGATGCTCTACGAGGCATCGCGCGAGGTGTGCGCCTACAGCGAGGAAGGGTTCCGCAAGATCGGTTTCAGCGACGGGACTCCGGGGGTGCGCATCCGCACGCCGGTCCAGCTGGCGGCGGAGCAGGACTTGTTCTTCGACATGCGGCACGTCAGCCGGGCCTTCGAGCAGCTCGGCGGCGAGTCGGTGCGGCAGTTCGCGGAGGAGCAGTACGACCACGGCTGGCACAAGCGACGGCAGAACCCGCGGCAGGTGACGCTGGTCGGCGACCCCGTGCGCGGGCGGATTATGCTGGTCGATGTGAAGGAGCTGAACGGGCAGACGCACAACGAGCGGCGGGAGGCTATTGTGTAGCGGGTGAAAATCAGGAATCAGGGGAATCAGGGCATCATTCCCAATCGGCCCTTGATCTTGGGAGTCGGACCTTGTACCCTGACTCATACCTTCGTCGGAGGGACGCCAGCACGCATGTGTCATGCGGCTCAGGCCCGGCGACAGGATTCCAATCAAGTCGGGTAGTCCCGCACCCGCAGACCAAGGAGTTCGCCGTGAGCGAATCTGCTACCGCTTCGTTCGAGCCCATCATTATCCGCTTTCCCCATGCCAAGGACGACCTCCGTCGGATTCCCATCAAGGACGGAGAAAACGAGTTTGCTCTCTACCGGATCAGCCCGGTCATTCTGCACTGGCCTGCGGAGCAGATCCCGGACACGGTCAATCCCCGCAGCCACAAAGAAGAGTGCCTCAAGACTAAGGTGGCACGAGACATTGAGAAGACGCTGCGGGACGAACCTGAGGACTTCTGGCTGGCCAACCGCGGCGGGTTCCTGCTTGCCGACCGGGTGAAATTCGACCCCGACCGCGGGCAGGTTGAGATCACCCTCACCGACGAAGACCTGCACGGATTGGCCGACGGGGCTACCACCAACGCGGTCATGGCCAAGCTCCGAAACGAGTGGCAGAGGTCGAAGGAGGAAACGCTCCGTGCCGCCCTTGCCACGGCCCGGTTCAATCTCGATGTGGTCGTCGGGTTGACCGACCACAACCGCATCGCCAAGCTGATTCAGGGGCGTAACCGGAGCATCCCTGTCAAGGAATGGTCGCTTAACGACTTCAAGGGAGAGTTCGACTGGCTGAAGGCTCTCATCGACCGTAAGGGTGGTCCGTTCCGCGACAAGATCGGCTGGGAGGAGAACGCTTCGGCAGACGTGTCGGTGCTTGACCTGATCAGCCTGATGACCCTGTTCCACCCGGACTATGACGGACGGGCCGGCCGTCGCCTGGCGGCCCCGACAGTTGCCTATTCCAGTAAGGGGACTGCGGACCGTCGGCTCACGAACCGGGACATGGCTTCGGGCTTTCGGACCCTCACGCCGGTGCTTGAAGACATCCTTCGGCTACACGACCATGTGTACGCCGGTTTTGAACCAGCCTACGAGCGGTACAACAAGGAAGTCTACAACAAGGGAGCGAAGGCCGGTAAGCGGCGAGGGATCGAGCGGCGGAATACCCACTTGCCACTAACCGGTATGGTGTCTGAATACCGGGTGGATAAGGGCCTCATCTTCCCACTCCTCGCCGCCCACCGGGCTCTACTGCGGTTCGACTCCGGGACAACTGCGTGGCGGACCGACCCCCACAAGTTCTTCGACGAGTATGGCTCGGACCTTGTCGGGCTACTGATCGAGGAGTATGAGAAACTCGGGAAGAACCCGGCTTCGACGGGCAAGAACCGGTCCGTGTACGTCAACCTGCACACCCAGGCCAAGTTGTTCCTGACCGAAGCAGTCCACTAGCCGATGCCCAGTTGTATACGGACCTCCGGCCACTACCGCAATGATGACGGGATAATAGCGCTGCCTGAACTGGTGTCTATATTCCCAGCCTCCGCATTTTCCGGTGTTTAGGAGATCGTCCATGAAGATCTTTCCGTCGGCCGACGACATTTCGACGACAGCGCAGTTGCTGTCAGGACGCTATGACTTATCACCGCAGTTGCTCGGCCGGTTGTTCGGCCAGGATCTGCGCAACCAGGCGAATGAGATTCTTCGGCGGATGAGCCATGACCGTCTCGATACGCGGACCTTGGCCGATCTTCTCATCCGTCGGCGGGGGGCAGAGTTATTCGGCGGGGCTGATGAAGACATCCGCGAACTGCGCTGTCGGATTCTCAAGGGGCTCGATGACGAGGTAATCGCTGGTCTGTTCGCGCGGTTCGGCCTTGCGGACTCGTTGATCACGGTTCCTGCGCGGATGGTCACCCCGCTGGCCGAGAAGAGATGGCATGCCGGTGGGCAATGGCCGCGAGCGTTTGTCCGCGCCGCTGGCTTCCCGGAGATTTTCGCGGGTGTAGTTCAGCGGGAATCGGCCCCCACAGTCGAGGACATCGAGCCACGGACAGTCCCTCCCGACCTGGCCGATTACCAAAAGGATTTGAAAGAGCGCATGCTCGCCGTCCTTAACCAGGAGGGGAATAAGACGCGGTGCATGGTCACCCTACCCACCGGGGGCGGCAAGACCCGAGTGGCGGTGGAATCGTTCATTGATTGGATGGAGCCTCGGTTCTCCGAAGGAAGGTACATGCTCTGGGTGGCCCAAAGCGAGGAGTTGTGTGAACAAGCGATCACATGCATCCGACAGATGTGGTCCGCTCGCCCGTTCGTCGAGTCGCTTCGCGTGTATCGATTCTTCGGGGCGCGCGACGTGGTGCCCGACACTCTCCGAGGCGGAGCTGTCGTCGCGAGCATCCAGCAACTACACTCCCGAATCAAATCCGGCGACCAAGTGGTGAGGGAAATCATCCGAAATACCGGCGCGATGATCATCGACGAAGCCCACCGTGCTGCGACCGAGATGTACGACCGGCTGTTTGAGGTTGCATCGGAATTGTGTGGGCTAGATCTGTTCCCAATCTGCGGCTTGACAGCAACTCCCGGTCGGGCCGGCGGCGACTGGGACCAGCGGACGGTGGACTTGGCCCGCCGGTTCCAAGTCCACCTGATTCAGCCACACTTGGGAGCGGAGTACGACTCCGATCCTCTCTGCTACTTTCGCGAACGAGGTTACTTGGCCCGGGCACGCCACATTGTCTGCGAGTCTGGGCAGGAGTACGAATTGACCGATCGCGAGTTGGAGCAACAGGAATGGGAGGGTGACCTCCCGGAACGGTTTCGGAACCGCCTGGCGGCGGACTCAGCTCGGAATGAGCGAATCCTTCGTCGCCTTCTTCGCCTACCACACGGCAGTTCGGTACTGGTGTACTGCTGCACGGTTGAACACGCATACTTCTTGTCCGCTTTGCTGTCTCGGCTCGGCCGCCATGCTGGGGCGATCTCATCCGACACCCCAATCACTATTCGCCGTGGGTTGATTCAGGAGTTCAAGGAAAAAGGGCTCGATTTTCTCTGTAACTACAGCGTGCTCACCACCGGGTTCGACGCCCCGAAGACTTCGCATGTCGTGCTCTGTCGGCCGACTACGAGTCCCGTCCTTTACGAACAGATCGTCGGCCGAGGACTTCGAGGGCCAGTATTCGGAGGGACAGAGGAGTGTGAGATCATTGACTTCGCGGACACGATTCTGCGGCTCGGTCCGCCGCTCGCGTATGCTCGATTTAACTTCCTATGGTCCTCGAACGTCACCGAGGACGGCGAGTAACCCGGCACATGGCTTTCCTGACCCCGTTCGAGGTGCTGGGCTAGGGGAATGCCAACCGGATTCACGCCTGGAAGCGCTGGGATTCGACAATCGCTTTCCCTTACACCGAGGCCGAACGCGAACGCGCCGACCGCAGAGCCGCCCGCCGCAGGGCACGCCGGAGGAAAACGTGATGGCCGAACGCCGCTTCAACCCGCAAGCGATGATGCGGAAAGCGATTGAAGTGATGCTGCAATCGGTTGCCGAGCCGCGCGCCGACGGCAAGGCAAGCCCCAAGGTCGGGGCCGTCTTGATTCCCCCGCGCGTGCTTCAATCGTTTGGCTCGATGGTTACGGCTTATCGTGGTGAAATTCGGGAAGGTGACCATGCCGAGTACACGCTGCTCGAACGCAAATGCCGAGATCGAAAGCTGGACGGGTCGGTCCTGTTCGCAACATTGGAACCGTGCGCCCTCGCGCGCGTCGTCACCCAAAACTGTCTTGTTCTGAGCGAATCGTTCTGGCCCGAATCAAGGAGGTCTACGTCGGCATCGAAGACCCTGATCCGACGGTGGACCGGAAAGGGATCAAGTATCTTCAGGACAACGGCGTCACGGTTCACATGTTTGACCGGGATTTGCAGGAGCAAATCTGTGAAGCGAACAAGGACTTCATTGCTCAGGCGTTGGAACGAGCGGCCGCTGCCGAGGTCGAAAAGCAACCCAGGCCGATCGTGCTGTCCCCGTTGGAGAACGCTTTTTCTCTGGCCGTGATGGACGACCTCTCGACAGATGCCCTCAAGCAATATCGAAAGGTCGCGAGGATTGACGAGGCAGTCGGAACGCCAGCGTTTCACCGTCGTTTGGCTTTGCAGGGGTTGCTCAAGGAAGAAGGCGGGCGGTGGATTCCCACGGGATTTGGCTTGTTGCTGTTCGGCAAGCAACCAAGAGTAGCTATGCCGCAAGCTGGACTGCTGGGCACGATCCACTTCCCGGACGGTCGCGAGGAGCCGAAGAACTTCGACGGCCCGCAGGTACTCGCACCGGATCAGGCCTTGCAGTGGCTGCGGGATAAGCTGCCCAATCCTATTGATCGATCCGAGGCACAACACCGGGAAGTAAACCAGGTCTTGTTCGAGCTGGCACGCGAAGGCATCGTGAACGCCCTCGTTCACCGCGATTACGGGATTGAAGGGGCGAAATGCCAGCTTGAGGCGACTGCCGACACCATCACGATCAAAAGCCCCGGCAAGCCTCTTGAACCGATTACCCTGGCTCAGTTGCAATCGTTCAATGCACCGATGCTCAGCCGTAACCCGGCTCTGCACTTCGTCTTTGCACAGATGGACCTCGCGGAGGAACGCGGGCTGGGGCTGAAATCCATGAAGGAACATGCCGAACAGGCAGGGCTACCCTTGCCAACTTATGCTTACCAACCCCCATACCTGGTGTTGACGCTGTATCAAAGCCCCGCGAGCGTAATTCGGACGTTGAACCCCGCTGTTCTCGCCGCACTCAACGAGGATGAGCGAGCCTGTTGGGAGTTCGTGGCCACGAAGAGTGTCGTAACCAGCGGCGAGGTGATGAAACAGCTCGGTTTTGATGAGAAAAAGGCCCAGCGCGTTCTGAAGAAGCTTATTCGTGTGAACCTGATTCACCGAGTCGGCAAGGGCCCGGCGACACGTTACGAGGTGATCCGAGGCTGAGTTCGGAGCCGATCCCGACAGAAATCCCGACACTCTGTCGGGATTCAAGGCTCGGACTGCTGGAAAAAGGCGAATCCCGACAATAATCCCGACAAAGTGTCGGGATTGGTTCAACGAGGAACGCTGGAAAAAGCGAATCCCGACAGTTTTCCCAACAAAGTGTCGGGATTGGTACGGACGAGGGGCCTGCACCCCAGAATCCCGACATTCGCGAGGGGATGGATCATGAAACTTGCCAAGGTGCAGATCGAAAACTTTCGCCACCTCGGAAGTGGCGATCATCCCCTGATGTTGGATTTCACCGACGCTTTGGGCCGCGTGCGGGACTTTACCTTGCTCGTCGGTCCGAACGCCAGCGGGAAGACAACCATCCTGGACGCGATTGCCGCCGCCCTGGCACCGGGCCTCGGGATGCCTACCCTGCGGCCGGGCTTCAATCTCAGTCCACGAACGGTTGTTCGCCGAGGAGCGCTCCACGCCAAAGTCACGTGCTGGCTCCGGTTCAGCCCCGAGGAGATCGCGGCAACTCGGGACCTGTTCCGTCTTGCAGCAATCGACCGTGACTCTCTGAAAACGCCTGAGGTTCGGCTCACCTGGATTTACCCTGACCCGAGGAAGCCTTCGGGATTCGCGTCTGGCTCGTGGTATTCGGGGGTAATGTCTGGCCCGTCCTCTCGCACCTGGCTTCCTGCGTCCGGAGAATCGGAGGTTTTCACGTGGGTGTCCGGAACACCCTCCGTGAAGATTGCAACCGCTCCCCAACCTCCCTTGCCGCAGGGGTACAGCCAGTACGAACCCGAGTCGGGTTGGACTCCTCTTGCCGGCCGTTTTGTGGTTGCCCAGCTTCTTGGGACGGGGCGGGCGGACTGGAGCTGGTTCGAGCGGCTGGGCGGCATGTTCACGTTCGATCAGGAGCGCACTGGACTGGGAAGAAGCATCTCGCGCCAGGTCTGGAACATCATCCACGGGACCACCGAGGTCGCTCAAGAGAACGAAGAACTCCGAACGACCGACCCGCGCACCATCCTGATCGATTTAGCGCTGAAATCCCTCGTGCCTACTCTCTCCTCGAAGGGGCAGATCCCGGACGACTTTCAACGGGTCAAGGAACGGTACGCTCGTGTTTGTGCCCCCCGTCAGCTTGTCGGGGCCGTCAGGGATGAGTTGGGAGAGTTCGACGTTTACTTCAGCGATGGCGAAAACGAGTACACCTACGAGGGGCTGAGCAGCGGGGAGAAGAACGTCCTTCTCCTGCTGATCCGCTTTGTCGCCGAACACATCCATCAGTCCGTGGTGCTGATTGACGAAATGGAACTCAACCAGCACCCGATCTGGCAGCGGAAACTGCTGGACATGATTCCGAAGATGGGGGAAAACAACCAGATCATTGCCACGACCCACTCCCCCTATTTGCGGGATGCCGTTCGCCCGGACGCGGTCATTGACCTCGGAGACCTGGGCGACCACAGCACCGGGAGAACGGAGTGATGGCTGGCCACCTGGTTTGCGAGGGAGGCACCACCGGGCTGGACAATCGCATCCTGGACCGTCTCGTCATCCAGTTCCACAACCTCGCCATCCAGATGGCCCCATCGGGTGGGAGTGGCGGCCTCGGGGCGGTTCGGGTCTTTTTGCTGAACCGTTCACCCCATGATGTCGCGATCTCCGTTGAGGATCGGGACTACTTCCGGACGCAAGCTCAGGCTCATGCGTCCTGGGGGAATCCAAGGGCGACCAGCTACGTCTGGCGTCGGCATGAAATCGAGAATTACCTGTTGCACCCCCGCGTTGTCCTGGCCCTGTTCGACGACTACCGAGCCACGGGGTTCCTGTGGGCTACTGCTCTGCCGGCATCGGAACCTGACGTACTCACCTGGCTCGGAGCGATGGCGGGCTCGTTGCTGGAGAACCACGCTGGCGAGGTGCTGCGCGTCGAGCTGCTGGGACACTCGGTTGCGGCAGGCAATCTCCAGTTTGGCGCTCTCAGGCCGCCAGCCCCACCAGGAGGCGGCGGCCCTGGTGGGGCTGCGTGGGTGTCCGCCCTCCAGCAAGAGGCCGCTCGGCTCTGCCACGTCTGCGCTGCTGCGGCAGCCCTCCCGAACTTCCAGCCGGCCGCGATTGCGGCCCGCTACCAAACCCTGCATGCACAGTTCCAGGACCCAGCTTTCCTGGCGTCGGGGGACTTCCTCATTGACATGGGCGGTCACGAGTTGATGGCTGCACTCGCCGCCCATCTTCGGGGGCTTGGAACACCTCCCGGATTCACGGCCTCCTTTCTGGAAGAGGAATTGCTGCGGGTTCTGACACCGATCTATCGACCTGGAGCGATTTACCAACCAGATGACTTTCACGAACTTGCCGTGATCCTTCGCCAATGCTGACGTGCTGCCTGAGGCGTTTACCGACCTTGTGAAACGGCTGAACGGTCAGGTTCTTGACTGCTGTCGGCGCACCCGCAACAATTCTGGGTGTGGTGTGGAATCCCTGGTGACCCTGCAACCCCTGGTGACCCGTCGGAACAACCTCCCCCAAGAGAAGACTCATGTCCGAAGTGAACTGGGTTCCCGACCCCAACCCGCAATTGCGTTCTCTGCTGGCAGGCATCGCCAGCGATGGGGACGACGTGACGACACGCCGGATTCTGGCCGATTGGTTGGCCGAGCGCCGACCCCCGGGCAGAGTGGGTCCGTCTCACCGCGGACTACCGCCAGGAACAGCAGCCCGAACAGCTCGAAGAACTTCAAAAACAGCAGTGGACCTGGCTGCAAGAGCATGAAGAGTCCTGGCTCGGCCCGCAATCGTTTGACACTCGGCTCACGGTCCAGAATGGTCGGCTAACTCTTGTCGTCGATGGAACGACGTCGCCGGAACCAGGGCGATTGGCCGATTGTCTCGCCGCCGGTTGGGTCGAGGGCGCAACGTTTCTCCGGCAGAGCGGCAGCGACGCTGTGTTCTGCGCCTGGCTGCCCGCTCTGGCACAGCTCCAGATACTCACGCTCCGCGAAGCCCCGGTAACCGAGATCGGCTTGAAGGAGCTGACGAGGCTGAAGCACCTCCGGACGCTCGCCTTCCTCTTGACCAAGTTGACCGAGGCGGCATTCAAGGAAGTTGCCCAGCTGACGCAACTCCGAGCACTGGACCTCAGCTGTGCCTGGCTGACCGATGCGGGACTGAAGGGATTGGCTGGCCTGGAGCAACTCCGGGCGTTGAGCCTCTACGGCAACCACGTTACGGACGCGGGACTGAAGGAAGCAGCGGGCTTGACGTATCTGGAAACGTTGAACCTTCGCGGCACCGAGGTGACCGATGCGGGACTGCGGCAACTGGCCCGCTTGACGCGACTTCACACACTGGACCTCCCCAGCGGCGTCACGGATGTGGGGTTGAGGGAGCTGGCCGGTTTCGCTTCCCTCCAGGCGCTGGACCTCCGCTCCACCAAGGTGACCGACGTCGGGCTCCAGGAACTGGCTCCCTGGAAGCGGCTCCGGACACTGAACCTTTCCGGCACCTCAGTGACGGACTCGGGAATGAAATCCCTCGCCCACCTGACGCGCCTCCAGTTTCTCCCCCTCTCCCATACTCGAGTGACCGATGCGGGACTGGAGGAGCTGGCCGGTTTGACCCAACTCCAAGGCCTGTACCTCGCCGGCACGGCGGTGACGGACCTGGGTCTCCAGCAACTGGCCGCCTGGAAGCAACTCCGAACGCTGGACCTCTCGAATGTCCGAATCACCGCTGAGGGGCTGCGGTCGCTGGCCGCCCTGCCACACCTCCGGACCCTGTATCTCAATGGCGGGAACAACTTCAGCATGACGGACGCAGAGCTGAAGGGACTGACTGCGCTGACCCACCTCCGGGAGTTGCACCTCGCTGACACCTTTGTGACCGTGGAGGGGGTTCGGGAACTCATGCAGGCGCTGCCCGAACTTCTCGTCCGCAGCGACGATTATTAGAATCGAACCTGCCCGCTCCGCCGGCCACTTGAAGCTGGTGCGTCGGTTTGTAGAATTGATCGACAAGCTCAAACCTTGACGTGCCCTTGCGGCCGAGGCCGCCTTTCCGATTTTCCAGGATGCAGCGTCACTGGGACCCACCTTGTTCGCCCACCACGCCCGAGCAACCGCCTCTACCAGGGAGTTACCATGTTTCCGTGCCGTCTCCGCCTGTTCGGCATTTCCTGGCTCGCTTTGCTGGCTCTGGGGCTGACGACTGCTCTCCGCGCGGGTCCCTTCGACTGGCCGCAGTGGGGCGGTCCGGACCGCAACGCCATGTCGAAGACCGCTCTGGTCCAGGTCCGCGTCCCCAACAAGGGGGCTTTCCGGGCGGAAGAGGTCTATTCCACCCAGAAGATGGCCACTTCCTATGGCGGCATGATCCTGTCCGATGGCTACCTGTACGGCAGCATCGGCGACATGCTCGCCTGCGTCGAGTGGAAGACCGGGGACGTCGTATGGAAGGAGCGGACTCCCGGCAAGGGCTCCGTCGCCTGGGCCGATGGCCACTTCTACTACCGCAACGAACGCACTGGCACGATCTTCCTGGTGAAGCCCAGCCCCAAGGGATACCTGGAGCAGGGCCGGCTGGAGCAGCCCGAGCGCAGCAAACGCTCCGCCTGGCCGCATCCGGTCATCGCCAACGGCCGATTGTACCTCCGCGACCACGACTTGCTGGTTTGTTATGATCTGAAACCGAAGTGAAACCAGGAAGAAGTCAGCAACCAATCGCATCAATCAAGAAGCGGTTTCCTGTCGGGTCTGGCAATTGTTCCGGGTGGTACTTCGTCCCCGCCCGGCTTGCCCGGCGGGGGCGAAGTCCCGGAACATTTGCCACGCCCGGACCGCAACGGGAAACAAGTTCGCCTTGGTCCGGAGAGGGCGAGCGGGGTAAAATAGAGAGGAAAGTGATGGAGGTAACAAAAGCACAGTGACACTCGATACAACGCGCGAAGAGCTTTCCGTCCACCTGGAAAAGGCCTTCCTGGTCAGCGTGGCGTTGCCGGACCGCCCCTGGGTAAGCGACGACCCCCTGGAGGAGCTGCGCGGCCTGGCGACCACGGCCGGGGCCCGCGTGGTGGGCGGTCTCTGCCAGAAGCGGCAGAAGATCAACCCCTCCAGCTACATCGGCAGAGGGCAAGCTGGAGGAGCTGCAGCAGCAGGTCATCGCTTCCGACGCCGACGTGGTCATCTTCGACAACGACCTGACGCCCGGCCAGATCCGCAACCTGGAAAAGGCGACCAACGTCAAGGTCCTGGATCGCAGCGAGCTGATCCTGGACATTTTCGCCACGCGGGCCCGCACCGCCGAGGCCCGCTTGCAGGTGGAGCTGGCCCAGCTGGAGTACGCCCTGCCCCGGCTGCGGAAGATGTGGAGCCACCTGAGCCGGATCGAGGGCGGCATCGGCACCCGCGGCCCCGGCGAAACGCAGCTGGAAGAGGACCGCCGGCTGGTCGATCAGCGCATCCGCGACCTGAAGGGCCGGCTGGTCGAGGTGCAGGCCCGCAAGGAGCGCGAGGTCCGCAGCCGCGGCGAGGAACACACCGTCTCGCTGGTCGGCTACACCAACGCCGGCAAGAGCACGCTCATGAACGCCCTGACCGGGGCCGGCGTCTACGTCGAGGACAAGCTGTTCTCGACGCTGGACACGCGCACCCGGCAATGGCACGTCAAGGACTGGGGCCGGGTGCTGCTCAGCGACACGGTCGGCTTCATCCGCGACCTGCCGCACCACCTGATCGCGTCCTTCAAGGCGACCCTCGAAGAAGCCCGCCAGGCCCGGCTCTTGCTGCACGTCGTCGATGCGAGCAATCCGCAGGCCGAGGAGCAGATCAAGGCGGTCAACCAGGTGCTGAAGGAGCTGGGCTGCGCCGGCAAATCGACACTGCTGGTGCTGAACAAGGTGGACCGCGTGCCCGACCCGCTGGACCTGCTGGTGCTGCAGAAGCACCATCCGCGAGCAGTGGCGATCAGCGCCGCGACCGGCAAGGGGCTGGACACGCTGGCCGAGACGGTCATGGAGATGCTCAGTTCGGAGTTCGCCAACGCGCTGATCGAGACGGATGCGGGCAACGGCAAGGTGCTGTCGTACCTGTCGGCGCATGCGGAGATTTACCGCCAGGAGTACCGCGACAATGAGGTCGCGGTGTATTGCTGGCTGCCGAAGCATCTGCTGCACCACATCCAGGGGCCGACGGTGAAGGTGCAGTTTCTGGAGAAAAATGGCGCGGCTGCGGAGCGGCATTCCCGAGAGGAGGATGCTGACGAGGCGTGAGCCCGGACCGCAAGGGTCTCCAGCGTTTTCAACCAGCGGTTGAATCTGGTTCCGAGGCCCCTTCTTGGCTCAATCATCCTCGAACTCGATCCGCATGAGGGGTTCCAGCGCCTTGATCGCTTCGCCGCGCTGCTTGTAGATCTTCCGGATCACACCCTTGACCGGACTGCGGATCTCATACTGTTTCAGGACTGTTTCCGCGATCTTGCGTTGCAGGACCGCGATCTTCACGTCTTCTTTCTTGCTCGCGACCTCTTCGGCATACCGGGCCGCTGTCAGCTCCGCGCCACGAATCTCGTCCATGGGGACGGCACCTTTCACGGCCTTCACCGCCTTCTGAATGGCATCCCACCGAAACTTGGCTTCCGCCGCCGTCTTTTCCGCCGCGCGCAGCTCGGCCTGCCGGCCCTCAATCCTGGCCTGGGTGATCGCCAGTTCCTCGCGGGCCAGCTGGTCGTTCAGCCGGGCGAGCAGCTGCCCTTCCTCGACCCGGTCGCCGACGCGCAAACGCCGGAACTGCTTCTCCTCATCGTTGATCTTCACCTTGATTACCTGTCCGGGCGGCAGTTTCTCACCCTCCTTCAATTCCGTCCCGACCACGATCAAGATCCCATCGCGGGCGCTGGGAACTTCGACCTTGCTTTTGTTCGGGGCGGGTTCCGTTGCCTGCCCTGGATGGAAGAGCAGGGCCAAACCAAGCAACCCGGCGATGACTCCGATAGTCCTCTTCATTCCAATCGCTGACATGGCGTTCGATGCTCCTGTATTTCCTGGGGATCGCATTTGGCTCGCATTGAGATGTCTTGCGACAGCTTACGGCTCCTCGTCACATTCGATCTGAAGGATAGGCTCCAGTGCTTTGACCGCGTCACCGGGTTGCTTGCAGATTTTCCGGATCACTCCCGCTGCAGGACTGCGTCTCTCGTGCTTCCGCAGTTCGGTGAGGGCGGCGTGGATTTCGCGTTCGGCCTGGCGCAGCGAAGCACGCATGGCAATCTCACATTCCAGGCAACATTGCCAGGTCCATTCAGCATCTCGGAGATCGTCGCGATGAATGTAGAGAAGGCGGCGAGGAGGCAAGCGCATGCGTAAATCCCAATGGGCCCTGAGGATGGAGTCATACTCTTTCTTGGCCTCGTCGCGCGTTTTCTCGGCAGCCCGGCGTTCGGTCTCGGCGGCGGCGAACCCGGCCACCTTGATCTCCACTTCGTCCAAGGCCCATTTGAGATCAAGCACCACGAGCACCTGGTCTTTCGCCACACGGTCGCCCACGTTCAGCTTGCGAAAGTACGTTTCGACCAGGTGTAACCGAACCATTCCTGGAGTGAGACTTTCTCGCGGCTGCGCCAGACGGAACGTTTTGGCGGGTTCGTCGGCGAACTGAATCCACTGCTCCCGCGGAATCTTGAGAGGCTGCTGCTCTTCCACAACCAGATGGCCCAGAGTTCCCTTGATCCATTCGCCTTCCCGGAGCAACCGCTCGCGCACCCTGGGACCAACGGTGTCCACTGCCGTCTCGCTCAAGGGAACGCCAACGAACGGCACAACGCCATCGCGATCACTCGTCACGGCAACAGTGCTTTTCACGGGAACAGGAGCGAGTATGCTCGCAAGGGGAGCTTCCCCAACTTCCGGCTCCGTGTCCAGAGTGGGAGGCTGCGCCTGGTGGAGCAGCGCGGCAGCTGGGTACAGCAAGGCCAGAGTCAATCCGATCACGGCCGCGACCTTCAACGGGGATTGGGACATCTCACGGCTCCTCGTCACATTCGATCTGAATGATCGGTTCCAGCTTGTTGACACCCTCGCCGCGCTGCTTGCAGATTTTGCGAACGACGCCGCTTGCTGGGCTGCGGATCTCGTGCCTGCGCAGGGCCGTCAGGGCGGCATTCAGTTCCCGTTCGGCCTGACCCAGGGCGGCCCGCCTGGCAATCTCTTCCTCCCGGCAGCGGGCCCAGGTCAGCTCGGCAGCACGGAGTTCATCGGCGGAGAATCCAGCAGACCAACCTTCGGGCCTGAATGATGGCCTCATAGCGTTTCTTGGCCTCGTCACGGTTCTTCTCGGCAGCCCGCCGTTTGGCCTCGGCCCGTTCAAACTGGACCAGCTTGATCTCCAGCTCGTCCACCGCCAGCTTGGGATCAATCAGTCCAAGCAGCTGACCTTCCTCGACCCGATCACCAACCTTGAGCTTGCGAAAGGTGGTTTCGATCAACCCGACGCGTGCCTCTCCCGGCACCAGCAGCTCTGGCGAGCTGCGCGGTCGGAAATGCTTTCCGGGGGCGTCGGCAAACTGCAGCCGCTGCTCCTCGGGAAACAGTTCAGGGTTGCTCTCTTCGACAACGAGGTAAGCCAGGTGTGCTTTGCTCCAGGCACGGGCTCGAAGCAACGTCTTCCGCTGCTCGGGATCGACCGCATCGACTTCCTCGGCGTTCAAGGGAACGCCGACAAGCTGCACGATACCGGCACGCAGGCTCGGGACTTCGAGCGTCCTCTTCCCAGCGGCAGGGGCCCGGCCGATCCCTATCACCGGCTCAAGGGCTTGCACCGCTCCCAGCCAACACAGGGCAACCGACGCTGCAACGGTTGAATGGATCAGTGTCCGAATTGACGTCGCCATGAGCGATCCCTCCTGTTTTCCCTGAACAGCCCTCCGAACCCCGGCTCGTGCTACAGTGCATCCCGAGACGAATCGGAAGGCACCTCTCCTCCCTCAAACTCGATCCGAATGATCGGCTCCCCGGCCCTGGCGCCTTCGCCGCGCTGCTTCGAGATTTTGCGGATGACGCCGGTCGCTGGGCTGCGAATCTCGTGCAGATTCAGCTGGACCAAGGCGGCGTTCAGCGCGCGCTCGGCCTGACAAACGGCGCTCCGGCAGGCAATCTCTTTCTCCAGGGATCGATGGCAGGCCTGTTCCGCCTCTCGCATTTCCTCGTCCGACACGGCTTTTGGGACAACGCGGCGAGCGGCGAGAATCGACTCATGGTATTTCCGGGCCTCCAGGCGAACTTTCTCGGCAGCGCGACGCTCGGCCTCGGCGGTATCAAGCCTGGCTACCTTGATCATCAGATCGTCCAGCGTCTCCGTGGGATCCATCAGGACCAACGTCTGGCCTTGCTCAACGCGATCGCCAGCCTTCACCTTGCGAAAGTAGATTTCTTGCCGCCCCACGCGCACCGTTCCCGGAGTCAGCGGCTCCCCGGTACGATGAGGACGATACTTCTTGCTGGGATCGTCGGCAAACACCAGCCACTGCTTGTCGGGGAGCTTCTCCGGCTGTTTTTCTTCCACGAACAAGCAAGCCAGCGACACCTTGATCCACTTCCGCGTTTGCAGCAGCTGATCCCGCTCTCGCGGATTCACTGCCTCGACTTCCTGCCTGGTCAGCATCACGCCGATGAGCCGCACGACGCCGTCGCAATCGCTGACCACGTCCGCCTTGTTCTTCACGGGCAAGGGCGCCCGGGCCTGTACCAGAGCCTGGCACAAGAAGAAACCCACTTCGGCGAGCAAACCCAGTGTGACCGCTGTTGCTCCTCGGAACGGAAACCATTTCCCTCTGGATGCTGACATGACGTGCATCTCCTTACTTGTCGCAACAGATCAGGGCTCCTCGTCAAACTCGATCTGAATGAGCGGTTCCAGAGCCTTGATTCCCTCGCCGCGCTGCTTGTAGATCTTCCGAATGACGCCGGTCACCGGACTGCGGATCTCGTGCATCCGCAGTATGGTCATGGCGGCGTTCACCTCCCGTTCGGCTTTGCGCAGGGCGGCCCGCTTGGCAACCTCTTCCTCCTGGTAGCGCTGCCAGGTCATCTCGGCAGCGCGCATTTCGTCGTTGGAGACGGCGTTGGCGACGACGCGGCGCGCCGCCAGGATGCTCTCATAGCGTTTCTTGCCTTCGTCTCGGGTCTTCTCGGCGGCCCGGCGTTCGGCCTCGGCGGCATCGAAGCCTGCGAGCTTGATTTCGGCCTCGTCCAGGGCTAGCTTGGGATCGATCAGTCCCAGCAACTCGCCTTCTTTCACGCTGTCGCCAACCTTCAGTTTGCGGAAGATGAACTCCTTCTGTGCGATCCGAATCATTCCTGGGGTCAACGCATCTGCCTTGGGGTTGCGGAGGCGGTACTGCTTCATGGGATCATCGGCAAACTTCAACAGTTCGTCGCGAGGATATTTCTCAGGATGCTGTTCTTCCAGGAACAGGAAACTCAGGCCGCCCTTGATCCATTTGCCTGTCCGGAACAATTGTTCCTGCTGCCTGGCATCGACCGCTTCGATTTCTTTCTTGCTCAGCGAAGTCCCGATCAGCTGGACGATGCCGTCGCGCTCGCTGGCCACCTCCACCTTGTTTCTGGCCGGAGCCGGTTCCCGCTCCGGCGCGGCCAGGGCCGGCTCCTCCCGGTCCCGAACAGGCTGGACCGGCACCGCTGCTCCCTTCCCGCGACCAGGAACCTGGGCCTCGGCCTGATACAACAGCCCACCGGCTGTTCCCAGCAAGCCCAGCGCTACCACAACCACCGCCGCCACCTTCAACTGTGTCAGTGTCATGGATTGCATCACTCCTTTGGCCACAGACATTACCGTCACGGGGACTTCTCCTGCCGGCAACCGCAGGGCCGCCGTCACCACGTCCTGAGGTGGCGCTGCCTCGGCAACGGCCTGGCCCAGCACGCTGATCAGTCCCGCAACGGTCAGCGTCACGCCACGCCGGCCGAGCCGGTCCCGCAGCCGCTCCCGCGCCCACGCCAGGCGCGACAGGATCGTCCCCACGGGAATGCCCAGCTCCCGCGCCGCCTCGGCGTTGGTCTTGCCTTGCAGGTAACAGAGGACGAACGCGATCCGATAACGCTCCGGCAGCCGGCCAATCTCCTGATCGAGGACCGGTCGCAGGTCGCGCCACAGCAGTTCGTCCGAGGACGGCTCGGCCGGCTCCGCAAGGGCCACTTGTTCCTGCTGCTGCCGGCGCTCCTTGCTCGAGCGCAGCCGCAGCGCGGCGCGATGAGCTACCCGATACAGCCAACCGGCGAGCGACGAGTGCCGGTGGATGGTGGCCGCCTTGCGGAGCAGGATCAGGAAGGTCGCCTGGAAGGCATCCTCGATTTCCTCGGGCCGCTGCAACAGCCGCCGGCAAACGCCCAGCACCAGCGGTCCCAGACGCCACACCAGCGCCTCGAAGGCCGCCTGGTCGCGCTGGTCCAGCCAGCGCTGCAGCAGCTCGGCGTCGGTCAAGGCGCCGCTGCCTTCAACCTCCATCGATTGACGAAGCCTGCGCAGCAAGGAGAAGATGGGAGAACGGTTCATCAGGCCCTCGCCACTTTCCGACCCCTGCCGGCTTGCCCGGCAGGTGAAGAAGGTCACTGGCTAGAGGAGCAAAACAACAATCTTTTTCTTTCTTTTCCTCTAGCCAATGACCTTCTTCACCTGCCGGGCAAGCCGGCAGGGGTCGAACACGACCACCTCATGGGATATAGAGACGCCAGGCCAGCACACCCTTCGATCGATTTTGTTATTTTTTCGCGGGGGCCCCGGGGGCCCTGGCGCTCCGCCAGACAATCCGGACCGCTTCGAGCCCGGTGCTGAGAAACTGCTGGAACACCTTGCGGACCTTGCCCGTGTCCTTTTCCGCCTTCAGACAGCGCAGCAGGGCGACGCCGTGGGCGTCGTCCAGCAGGGCCGCGACGGCCGGCAGCAGCCACTCCTCCACGCCCCAGACCTTGTCCGGCAGCAGACAGACCGGCACGCCACCCTCCAGGAACTCGCCCAGCTGGTCGTGGACCGTCGCCAGGGCGTCGTGCATGTTTTTTTCCTTGGTGCGGACCGGATGCTCCCAGTCGTAGGGCGGCGACCACTCCAGCGCCGGCGACAGCAGATCGACGTGCGTCAGCACGGCCAGGATCGGGGGCCGGCGTAAATCCGGCTTGGAGCTGAACCAGCTTTTCAGGGCCCGGAGCATCTCCAGGTCGGCCTGCCGGGCCGGATTGCGGGCGTGCAGCACCAGCAGCAGCAGATCCGATTGCCGGGCCGATTCCTGCGTCACCTTGATCTGGTCGGCCTTCGGTCCCTCATGACCATACCCGACCGTGTCCAGCAGCACCAGATGGGTGTCAACGTCGGGCGGTTTCAGATCGTAGCGATCGACTCCTTCGGTGGCCGGCAGCACGTCGGTGAAGGCCTTGCGCTCCCCGAGCAGCCCATTGATCAGACTGGACTTGCCGGCCTTGACCTGGCCCAGGACCGTGACCGTTACCTGGCGGACCTGCTCGGCGGGGTCCACGGCCCGGGCCGGCGTCTGGCCGCCATCGACACTCAGCGGTGCCTCGTCCGGCAGACGGTGACGGAGCAGTTCCAGGTAGCGTTTCGTGCCGACCCGCAGCCGGCCGCTGTTGACCTCGATCAGGTAATGGCCCACGCGCTCGATGAAGGAGACGTAGAACCACAACAGCAGGTTTTGCTGTAACATTTGCAGCGGCGTGCTGACGCTCATGCGCGACGCGGTGTAGCGCAGGGCCGTTTCGAGCGGGTTGAAGAGAGCGGCCACGGCCCAGTAGAGGTTGTTGGCCGATTGCACGAATTCCGCGGCTTGCCGGGCTCGCCGCCAGTCGGCGATGGTCATCAGATGGCCGCCCGGCAGGTAGCGGTCCACCAGGCCGGCCAGGTCGTGAGCGGCCAGCTCGACCACGGCCAGGGCTTCAGGGACCGTCAAGCTGCTGACCGGGTCCTTGGCCTTTGGGTGGTAGAACGTGGCAATCTCCTGGGCCATTTCCTGGGCCGTGGCCAGGTAGAAGGCCGGATCGACCCACTTGCTTTGGTCGAGCTTGGCAGCCGCGGTCGCCCGGGCCTCGACCAGCTTCAGGGCCTCGCTGTCGCGCTCGGTCCAGTGCGGCGGGTTCTCGAAATCGGGCGGCCGGAGCAAGACCCGCTTCTGCTGCCAGCGCCAGGCCAGGACGTAGCCGACCCCCATCAGGAAGATCATCGCGAACCAGGCCCAGATCCACCAGTGGTGAGTCCAGAGGTAGTATGTGCCGACGCCCGCCAGCGCCAGGACCGGCAGCACCAGCAGACAGAGCACCACCACAATACGCCAGCGACTCATGAGCGTGGCCCTCGGTGCCTCTTCGACCCCTGCCGGCTTGCCCGGCAGGTGAAGCAGGTCGCTGGCTAGAAGGAAGAGGATCAAACCTTGTTCTCTTCTGCCTTCTAGCTGGTGACCTGCTTCACCTGCCGGGCAAGCCGGCAGGGGTCGAAGTCACTTCTTCCCCCCAAACCGCTCCCGCCACAGTTTCTCCGCCTCGACCAGCTGCTCCTTGTAGTAGCGCCGCAGGTCGTCCGCTTTGGGGATGTGTCCCTGATGGACCGCCCGATAGTAATAGCAAAACGCCTTGCCCAGCGCATACGTGGCCGCCCAGCCCATCGCTCCGCCGGCCACCGCTCCGACAGTCTGGCCGAGATAGGGAATCACCTTGAACAGGCTGCGAAACAGCTGCCGGGCCACCTGGCGCGTCAGCACGCCCATCCCCAGGGCGCTGGCCATCTCGGCAAAACGCTGGCCGGTCATTGGCTGGCCGGCCAGCCGGGCCAGGTGGTAGACCATCCGCGTCTGGATGCCCGGCAGCAGCACCATGTCCACCAGAGGCACGGGAATGGCCCCGGCCGTCGCGGCCAGGACGCTGTAACTCAGGATGTACGGCTCGGCCCGGCGTGAATAAAAGTCCTGCAGTTCGCCCGTGGCCCGGTCCAGGCTGACCAGCGTCTGCCCCAGCGCTCCCGGCAGCACCTCCACCAGCACCTGCCGGAGTCGGGGACCGCCATACTCCGGATCGTTGAAGCCTTCTTCCGACGGCGTCAGGTCCACCAGCACCACCCGGTCCACCAATCCCTCGAAGCGCTCTTTCTGCTCGGCAATCAGGCGGAGCACGTTCTCGCTCAGCGGCGGCTCGGTCGGCAAGGGTGGGCCGTCCGTGGTGAACGGATACGGCTGCGGATGCTGCTGTTGCGGATAGGCCTCGTGCAGACAGGTCAGCACCAGGACAATCGGCCGGCGCGGCTGGGCCTGGCGGAGGCGTTTGAGGTTCTTGTGGACGTTGTCCAGGGCGTGGTCGGTCAGCTTGACCGTGACCAGGATGACGTGGGCCCGGGTGTCGAAACGGGCCAGGTCCTCGCTGGGATCGTAGCCGGGCTCATCCAGGCCGCGCGTGTCCAGGAAAGTGAGCAGGGGCGTCTCGGCCGTGGGGAAATCGTATTCCTGCGAGAAGCGCGTGCAGGGCTGAAACCCCCGGCCAATCTCGGCCCGCTCCGCCCCGGTCAGATACTTGATGAGGGAGGTCTTGCCGCTCTGGGTCTTGCCAAACAGCCAGAAGACCGGAGCCGGCAGCCGCTGCCGCAATTCCTCCAGCTGCTTCTGCATTTCGTCATCCCGTGGCTGGGTTGAGAACAACTGTCGGATGCGTTTGAACATGCCGCGTTCCCCATTTCCCCCGTTGCCCAATCCGCTCTTTCTCCTTCAGGAAGTAGGACGGGCTTCCCAGCCCGTCCGGCCGGCCTGGGAAGGCCGGCCTACGCCGTCCGCTCTTTCTCCTTCATTGTACGGGAAGCACGCCCCGGTGCGCGAGAGGTCTGTCTTGACCTGTCCGCGAAAATGGGCTAGGTACGACCAAAACCGGGTGCATCCCGGACACGCCAGACCAAGGATGGGTGGCATGGCCGAATCGTTCTCCAGGAATTTGCAAATCTGGGATGGTTGGGCGCCGCTGGTCAAGAACGCGACGCTGGCCAGCGGAGAGCGGTCCCCTTGCGCCCATCCCGCGGAGTTGGCCGAGCACTACTTCGCCACCGAGACCCTCTTTCGCCGCTCCCGTTCGCAAGAAGGGGCACAAGCGTTCAGTTTGCAGTGGTTCCTGGAAATCGAGTCGGTCCGTCACGGCCGGCATCACTGGCTGCCGCGGTTGCTGGAATTCACCAAGCACCGGGGGGATCGGCTGCTGGGCCTGGGCCCGGGGCTGGGCACCGATTGGATCGCCTACGCCCAGCATGGGGCCGAGGTCCTCACCTGCAGTCCCACCGTGGAACAGCGCAGCCTGGTCCAGCGCAACTTTGAGCTGCGCGGTCTGTCCGGTCAGTTTCTCCACAGTCCGCCTGCGACTCTGCCCCTGGAACCGGCGTCCATCGACGTGGTTTGCCTGAGCAGCTTGCTCCAGCCCGAAGTCGATCCGGGGGCGGTGATTGAGGAGGTGTACCGGGTGCTGAAGCCCGGCGGGAAAGTCCTGGCCCTGACCCGGAGCTACTACGATGCCGATTACTGGTGCTACCGCTGGCTGCCGTGGGGACGCTGGTTGAAGCCAAGCCCCTCCCCGGCCGACCGCGCCAGCAGTTACAAGGCCAGCAAGGTCCGCCGGCTTTTTGGCCAGTTCAACGAACAGTCGATCTACAAGCGCCACCTGCGCCGTTCCGACGTGCCGCACCTGTGGCGCTGGCTGCCGTTGCCCTTGCTGGAGCGGCTGATGGGCAAGCTCCTGATCCTCAAGGCGTTCAAGCCGCTCAGCAGCGCCATCTCGCCTCCCCTGGCCGCGTAACAAAGCAAACGGGCTCGTGAGGCATCGCCTCACGAGCCCGTGACAAGGCAAAAGATCGAGGTAGTGGCTCCCAGCGCGAGATGGAAACCCAACGCGAGTCTCCACCCAGCCACTACCTCGAGAGCTTGCTGCGGATTGGAGCCACAGCATTACAACTGTAGACGACCTGCTTCGGGCCAGCAAGAAGCCGCATGAACCTTTCCCGTGAATTTCCCCGGATCCGGAGAGGATTGTAACACCTGGAGAGGTTGACACTGTTGCACCGGATCGGCGAGGATGGCAGGGCCGGAGGATGCAGGCAACCTGATGTTTTGCCCTTGACTCCGCTTTCCCATTCCCCCAGTGGTGCCATGCCGCGCTTTGTGATCCTCGAACACGACCATCCGTTCCTGCACTGGGACCTGATGCTGGAGTGCGGTGCGGTGCTGCGTACCTGGCGGCTGCTGTCTCTCCCGAGACCCGGCGAAGGCTGGGCCGAGGCTGCCTTCGATCATCGGTTGCTCTACCTCTCCTACGAAGGACCGATCAGCGGCAACCGGGGCACGGTGAGACGCTGGGAGAGCGGGGAGTTCGACTTCCACCAGGACGGGCCGGACTGCGTTCAGGTGCAGTTGCGTGGGACTCGGCTGCAGGGCCTGCTGCAGTTGCGCAGGCAAGAGGCAGGCCGCTGGTTGGTTTACTGGCAGCCACGGGATTGATTGACCGCTGCTGACTTCAAGGCAGGATGGGGACAGTCGGAGTGCGGACCGGTGCGGAATCGGTGAAACGGCCGCGAATGGTGATGTAACCCGGTTCCGGTTGCACGGCCAGCAACTCGATGGTGGGTTTGGGCTTGTCGTCCTGGAAGCGAAGTACGGCCACGGGATGACCGCTTTGCTGGTCGCGATACCAGGTCACGCCGATGCCCTTGTCTCCGCCCTTGGCGAATTCGGAAATCTTCTCCAGCACAGAGCGCGTCGAGATCGGCAGCGCCCCGGCGTGGAACCCTTCCAACTCCAGGACCAGGACGTTGCGTTCCTGCGGCACCAACCACAGACGCAGGTCAATGCAGATCACCGTGCTGAACAGGCCGCTGCCGTAGCGAAAGGCCAGGTGAATCCGTTCGTTGTCGAAGGCGACGCGGGGGTCGCTGACGTGCCCATCGGGAAGCGAGCGGGCCTCGAAGCCGCCCTCGCGAAAACCCTCTTGCAGGTAGCTGTTGATCTGGACGTCAGAAAAGTGGGCATACCACTCCGGCTCGGCCGTATCCCAAAGACCGGCAAATTCGGTCACGAACTCCTGGGCCGTGACCTTGCGCGACTCGCCGGGCGGCAGCGAGGCCAGCTTGTACCAGCGGTACTGGTAACGCAGCAAGCCGACCAGGACCGTGGCCAGCAGGCCCACGCCCAGAAGCAAGCAACTGACCGTGACAATAACCGATCGAAGGCTCATGACCCGTCTCACGCGGAAAGGATCGGACCAGCCACGGTGTCGGGTCGAGAGGTGCAAGGAGGGGGTTTCTTAGCGTCCCGAGCGGTCGGGGTCAACGCCAAGGATCTACTGGGATGCGCCTCATTGCCGAGCCGCGCACGCAGCGCAGCGGAGTAAGCGGCCTGCAAGAGGCCGCTTACTCCGCTGCGCTGCGTGCGCGGCTCAGCAGCATTGTGGTGCTTTTTAACCTACACTTGCACAGATTCCGACACCCAGGGACCACGTGCGTGACCACCGACCCGATCCTCCGCCTGCACCAGCTGACCGTCCGCTATGGCCGGTTCGTGGCCGTCGATCACCTCGACCTGGAACTGCACCAGGGCGAACTGTTTGGCCTGCTCGGTCCCAATGGAGCGGGCAAGAGCAGCACCCTGCGCGTGCTGATCGGCCAGCGTCAGCCCAGCGGCGGCCAGGTCACCGTTCTCGGCCGGGACGTGGTCCGCGACTGGCACGCGGTCAAACCGCTGTTCGGGTACGTTCCGGATCGCGAGAACCATTTCGAGGAGTTCACCGGACGACGCAACTTGCAGCTATTTGCCGGGTTGTATCGCGTGAATTCGGACCGCATTCAGGAGTGCCTGGAGCTGGTGGAGCTGGACGAGGTGGCCGACCTGGTCGTGCGCGGCTACTCGCTGGGGATGCGCCGCAAGCTGCTGCTGGCCCGGGCTTTGCTGCACCGGCCCAGGCTGCTTTACCTCGACGAACCCAGCGCCAACCTGGACATTCACTCAACCGAGGTGGTGCATCGCATCCTGCGCCGGCTGGTTGCCGAGGGCGTCACGGTCTTGCTGACCACGCACAACATGCAGGAAGTGGAAGACATCTGCGATCGGGTCGCCATCCTCTGCCGCGGCCGGCTGGTCGCTCTGGATTCGCCCCTGCACCTCCGGCAGCAGCACGTCGAACACAAGGTCGATGTCATCCTGACCAGCGGACAGCGCTGCACCTTCGACCTGGAAAGCACGGCAGGGCGGACGGAACTGGCCCAGCAAGTCTCGATTGGGGCCATCGCCAGCTTGCAAACACGCGAGTTTGACTTTCATCAGGTGTTTCTGAAACTGACCGGGACGCGCTTCGGGGAATGAGCCGGATTTCAGGTTTTTTTGTCGGGAACGCACTTTTTTTGATGAGAGCGCTTGCAATTGATGAAAAATCGATTAAAAAAGAGAAGTGGCGGCACGGGGCAAAGCCAGGACTCGCAAACTGGCTCAACCCCGTGCCCGGTGTGGGAAGGATTGAAGGGAAGGACTCGGTCGTGTGTTGAAGGTTGGGACTCGCAACCAACCTTCACTCCTCACCTAAAGCAACCGCTGTGCCAGATCCTTTCCCACACCCTTTTTCTTTCCTGTCTACTCCGTAAGTCCCCATTCTAGCAAGACTTCGGTAAGCAACTCATTTTCCGCACAATCAGCGTTTCCCTCAGTTTGCCCGCAAGCAGGAACCGGGAGTGTGCATTTCCACCGCAATCGGCTGGCTGATCTTGCGGCGATTGATCGATTTCGCTGCATTGCTCGATTTTGCCACGTGGGCAGAGCCATGCCCGGGGGCCAGCATGCCCTTTCCCGGGAGGCGGGCTCCGCGTTTCCTGGCGCCGGTGGGGCAAAATCCCGAAAATCGATAAATCCGACAAAATCCTTGTTCCGGCACCGCGGCCGACTTAGAATCCACTTCGCCGACGGCCCGGGACCGCGGGAGCCCCCCAAAGTCCCCGGGCCCACTTTGACCACTCTGCACAAGGGAGGCTCCGAAATGAGCGACACACCAGGACGCAGCGGCAGCTCGGGCCTGTCGCGGCGCGACTTCCTGCGCGGCTCGGGAGCAGCGGCGGCCGCCACCGCCCTGGCTCCGGTCCCGCTGCCGGGAAGCAGCGCGGCCGCCGAAGCCGACAAGGGGGCGGTGGCCTTCGGCCCCGGTCCCGTCAAGATCACCCTCAACGTCAACGGCACCGACCAGACCACCCAGGTCGAGCCGCGCGTCACCCTGCTCGACGCCCTGCGCAACTATCTCGACGTCACCGGCTGCAAGCGCGTCTGCGACCGCGGCACTTGCGGCGCCTGCACCGTGATGGTGGACGGCAAGCCGATCTACTCCTGCACCATGCTGGCCCTGGAGGCCCAGGGCAAGAAGGTCCGCACGGCCGAGTCGCTGATCGATGGCGGCAAGCTGGACGCGGTGCCGGCCGCCTTCGTCCAGGCGGATGCCCAGCAGTGCGGCTTCTGCACGCCGGGCTTTGTCGTTGCCCTCCGAGCGGCGCTGGACAAGAACCCCAAGGCGACTCCCGCCGAGATCGTGGACGCCCTCAGCGGCAACATCTGCCGCTGCGGCACCTACGAGCAGATGCGGCACGCCGTTGAAGCGCTTTGCAAGAAAGGAGCGTGACCCATGCAGGATACCCCGAAACCGGCCGGTACGTCCTGGCCCAAGAAGCGGCGCCTGATCGGCACCAAGGTCTCCCGGCTGGACGGCCCCGCCAAGGCCACCGGCAAGGCCCGCTACAGCTTCGACATCAACCGCCCCGGCATGCTGTACGGCATGATCCTGCGGTCGCCCTACGCCCACGCCAAAATCACTTCCATTGATACGTCCGACGCCGAGAAGAGTCCCGGCGTCAAGGCGGTTCACCTGATCGTCAAGGAAGGCGGCGAGGTGTACTACGCGGGCGATGAAATCCTCGGCCTCGCCGCCGATACCGAGGAGCATGCTCACGACGCCCTCCGCAAGGTCAAGATCGGCTATCAGCAACTCCCCTTCCTGGTCAAGGAAGAGGACGCGCTCAACCAGAACCTGAAGACGGTGCCGCCGGTCGGCCCCAAGAAGGAAACCAGCAACGTCCGGCCGCCCATCGAAGGCTCCACCGACAATGTCGAGGACGGCTTCAAGAAAGCCGACGCCGTGGTGGAAGGCACCTACGGCCTGCCGGTGATCATCCACCAGTGTCTGGAATCGCACGGGCTGGTGGCCGAGTGGGACAAGGAGGGCGGTCTGACCGTGTGGGCCTCGACGCAGGCCGTGACGGGCACGGCCCAGGCGCTGGCCCGCTACTTCTCGCAGAAGGGGATGGACCTGCCGGAAACCAAGGTCAAGTGCATCACGCACTACATGGGTGGCGGCTTCGGCAGCAAGTTCGGACCCGACATCCAGGGAACCGTGGCTGCCGAGCTGGCCCTCAAGGCGAAAGCCCCCGTCAAGCTGATGCTCGACCGCTACGAGGAGATCGTGGCGGCCGGCAATCGGCCCTCGGCCTTCGGCAAGGTCAAGATCGCCGGGACCAAGGACGGCACCGTTACTGCTTACGAAGTTGACAGTTACGGCACTCCCGGCTTCCGCGGCGGCGCCACGGTCGGCCCGCTGCCGTACGTCTATCCCTTCGAGAACAAGCGCAAGCACGTGGTCGTTTTGCTCAACACCGGCGGCCAGCGGGCCATGCGGGCCCCGGGCCATCCGCAGAGCTGCTACCTGACCGATAGCGCCGTCGATGACCTGGCCGCCAAGCTGGGGCTCGATCCGATGGTGGTCCGGCTCAAGAACCTGCCGAAGAACGACGCCAACGCGGTCCAGAAGTTCCCGCTGTCGTACCCGGCCCTGCGCAACACGATCTACACCAAGCAGATCGAACTGGCCGCGGAAATGTCCGGCTGGAAGAAGATGTGGCATCCGCCGGGCAAGGGCGGCAAGGGGCCGATCAAGCATGGCATCGGCATGGCCCTGCACACCTGGGGCGGCCAGGCCAGCCCGCAGCAGCAACGAATGCACCGTGATCATCAGCCAGGACGGCTCGGTCACCGCCCAGACCTCGACCCAGGACCTGGGCACGGGCCAGCGGACGGTGACGGCCGTGGTCGCCGCCGAGATCCTGGGACTGGAGCCGGGCCAGATCCACGTCGCACCTGGGCGAGAGCCCGTACGGCAAATCGACCGGCTCGGGCGGCAGCACCACCTGCCCGTCGCAGTCCCCCGCGACCCTGCGGGCGGCCACGGCGGCCCGGGACGACCTGTTCGCCAAGATCGCCGGCAAGCTCAAAGCCAAACCCGAGGACCTGACCATCGAGCCGGGCAAGGTCGTGGACACGGCCCAGAAGAAATCGTGGACCTGGAAGGAAGCCTGTGCCCGGCTGGGCATGGATCAGGCCAAGGGCACCGGCGTCTGGACCTTTGCCGAGTCCGCCAAGCCGGAGAATGCCGGCGTCTCCAACGTCGGCGTCGGCGGCGTGCAGGTGGCCGAGGTGCTGGTGGATACCGAGACCGGCCAGGTCCGCGTGCACGCGGATCGTGGCCGTGCAGGATTGCGGTCTGATCGTCGATAAGCTGACCTGGGAATCGCAGGTGGCCGGCGGCGTGATCATGGGGCTCAACTACGCTCTGTTCGAGGAGCGGATCATGGACCGCCAGACCGGCCGGCAGGTCAATGCGGACATGGAGTTCTACAAGCTGGGCGGCATCAAGGACATGCCGAGGATCGACGTCCACATGCATGGACATGCCGGAGCGCGGCGTCATCGGCGTCGGCGAGCCGCCGACGATCTCGACGCACGTGCGCCATCGGCAACGCCATCTTCAACGCCATCGGCGTCCGCGTGGCGCAACTCCCTTCACACCAGAACGCGTTCTGGCCGCGCTGGCCGGCCGAGGAGGTAAGGGCTCATGAAAAACTTCACCTACTATCGGCCCGCGACGGCCGAAGACGCGGTCGCCCTGCTGGCCGACCGCTGGGGCACGACCGAGCTGCTGGCCGGCGGCACCGACCTGCTCGACCTGCAGAAGGAGTACATCGCCCAGCCCGACAAGGTGGTCAGCCTCTCCGGCCTGGCAAGGAGTTCCGCGAGATCAAGGCGATCCCACCGCCAGGAACGCAGCCGATGCCCGTGACCATCGGCGCCGGCGTCGACCCTGGCCGAGATCGCCGAGCATCCCGATGCTCAAGAGCTGCCTACCCGGCCCTGACGACCGCGGCCGGGATGGTCGGCGGACCGCAGATCCGCAACATGGGCACGCTGGGCGGCAACCTGTGCCAGCGCAACCGCTGCTGGTACTTCCGCGACGAGCACGTCCACTGCCTGCTCAAGGGCGGCAAGCAGTGCTTTGCCCTGGACGGCGAGAACCGCTATCACGCCATCTTCACCCAGGGGCACAAGTGCGTGATCGTCAACCCCTCCACGCTGGCCCCGGTGCTGCTCGACTCTGAACGCCAGCGTCGAGGTCCTCGGGCCCAAGGGCAAGCGGACCGTGGAGCTGTCCAGGTTCTTCCAGGCGCCGACCGGTCCGCAGCGAGCGCGAACACGTCCTGGCTCCGGACGAACTGATCCTGTCGGTCAGCTTTGCCGGCCGGGTGCCGGGTCAAGTCTGGCGCTTGGCACGGCCAGCTACGAGGTCCGGCACAAGCAGTCGTATGACTGGCCGCTGGTCCAGGCCGCCGTGGCCATTCCGCACAAGGACGGCAAGGTGCAGGACGTGCGGATCGTGCTGGGCCACGTGGCTCCGATGCCGATCGTCGCCGACGCGTGCGGCCAAGATGCTGGAAGGCAAGGAGATCACGGAGGCGACCGCCACCGCGGCCGGCGAAACCGCGGCCGAGGGAGCGAAGCCGCTGAGCCAGAACGGCTACAAGGTCAAGCTGGTTGCCGTGGCCGTCAAGCGTGCCCTGCTGACGGCGGCGGGGCACAAGAAGTACTGGGAAGTGTAAGTCTCTCCTGGGCGAGCGGCGCGGCGTCAGCCCGCCGGGATCGGGAGTCCTTACCGGCGGGCTGACGCCGCGCCGCTCGCCGGGATTTTTCTTTGGGAGCTATGCCATGGCCGACGAAACCAACCGCGGCGAATACAGGCCGCGCTGCCGAAACCTGTCCTGCAAGTCGATGATGGTCTTCGGCGAGGACTTCGAGTCCGATCCGGAGTACCAGGAAGGCATGACCGATTTCTGGTGTCTGTGTACGTCCCGGGGCCAGGGGCCCGATGGCGACGGCGTCTCGCTGTCGCTCTGCTCCGACCCGCAGCGGAGTTGCTTCCGGGAGTAACGAGGGCACTGGAACGATCGCCATTTCTCGAAACGAGCCGCCGGGTTTACCCCGGCGGTCTTGTTACTGGAAACCCAACCCATGAACCGAATGCGAGTCCCAAGGGGTCTTGCCCTCTTCGTGCCGGCCCTCTTCCTGGGCCTGTGGGGTCTGATTCAGCAAGCGCGGACGGAGCCTCGCTCGCCCGCCGCCAAGGAGCCTCTCAAGATGACTCAGGAACAGGCCTCCCTCTTCGCACGCCTGGCGCTCAAGGGCATTCAGAAGCAATTCCCCAACAAGCCCGGCCACGTCCTCAACAGCGACACGGACAACAAACTTCCCCGGGAGCTGCATCCAGCCTTCTACGGCTGTTTCGACTGGCACTCGGCGGTTCACGGCCACTGGATGCTGGTCCGCGTGCTGCGTCTCTTCCCCGAGCTGCCGGAGCGGCAGAAGATCCGCACGGTCCTGAACGAGCATCTGACGGCGAAGAACCTCCAGACCGAGGCCGACTACTTTTCCCGGCCGAACACCCAATCGTTCGAGCGCACCTACGGCTGGGCCTGGCTGCTGAAGCTGGCGGAGGAACTGCACTCCTGGGACGACCCCGACGCTCACCAGTGGTCGAAGAACCTCAAGCCACTGACTAACGTGCTGGTGGACCGCTACCTGACGTTCCTTCCCAAGCAGACCTATCCGATCCGCACCGGAGTCCACCCGAACACGGCCTTTGGTCTGGCTTTCGCTCTCGACTATGCCAAGGCGGTGGATCACAAACCATTGCGTGAGCGGATCGAGGAACGCAGCCGGACCTACTTCGGCAAGGACGCGGGCGCCCCGGCGGCGTGGGAGCCCGATGGGGCCGACTTCTTCTCGCCGAGCCTGATGGAGGCGGACCTGATGCGGCGCGTGTTGCCGCCGGAAGAGTTCCGCGCCTGGCTGCGGCGCTATCTGCCGGACCTGGCCAGGGGCGAGCCGAAAAGCCTGTTCACGCCGGCCACGGTGACGGATCGCAGCGACCCGCAGATCGTCCACCTGGACGGACTCAACTTGAGCCGGGCGTGGTGTTTGCGCAGCATCGCGGCGGCGCTGCCGAAGGACGATCCGGCGCGGAAGGTCCTCGCGGAGTCAGCCCGGCGACACGCCGAGGCGGCGCTGGGCCACGTCGCCAGTGGCGACTACGCCGGCGAACACTGGCTGGCATCGTTTGCGGTGTACCTGTTCTCGACGCCGGAACCAGAGTGAGAAGGTGCTGTCCGGTGGCTGGCCCTGGTCGAGCAGGGCGATCATCACCGAGAACTCCCCGTTCTTGCGGGCGAAACCGCGGGCGCCGTCAATCGAATCTCGCACGCGCCGATTGCCACTCATTACGACTGGCCCCACTCAGATGACGGCGTGAACGGTGACCGGCTGCTGAGGCCACTATTTGCCGTAAGTCATTACCCGGTTTGAAGCTGCCGAAGGTGGGGGTCGAACCCACACGCCCTTGCGGGCACTGGATTTTGAGTCCAGCGCGTCTTGCTTTCCCTCACGTTGCTCTCACGTTGGTTTAACGCTGCAATTACATGAATTTAATCATCTTACGGTTCCAACACAAACAATTCGCGTTGCGCTCGGATGGGCTTTGGATGGCCCACAAGTGTACCAAAATTGTACCAATCCGGGCGTCCCCGGTACAGGGGAACAGATCAGCAACTGCCAGTCGATCATCGCCAGGCTGATTGCCCAGGATCTCTTGCGATGGCTCGACTCATACCCACCTCAACGACGGCAGTGCCAACAAGCGGACCCTGGGCCACAAGCGGGCGAACAGCAACGGCCTGGACATGACCGGCAATGCAGCAGATCGCCCGACGCGGTGACTTGGTCGAGGGCCGCGTGAGTGTCCAACAACTCACGCCGCCGAATACTCCTGGTCGCCGGAAGCCATCACAGGAGGGAATAAGCCAGGAACACGCCGGCGGAGGCCATCAAGATCAACCCAAACAGCTGTAGACCCTCGACGCGGTAGAATGAGCAGCAGCGACCATTGCCCAGTCGCGGCTTTCAACAAAACACCGCTCCAGGAGCAGATTGGAAGGCGAGGAGGCGTTGAGCATGAACAAGGTGAGCGTTTACGCCAATTTGGAACACGAAGCTCTCAGCTACATGGTGATCGAGAGCGAGAAAGCCGGTTGCAACCTGAAGGACGAGGCTCTCAGGCAATGGGTCCGGCTGCACTGGCGGGATTACCTGCGGACTCGACTGGTGGAGCATCTCCGGGGGAGACGCTTCTGGATCGAGTTGGACCGCGGCGACTTCGGCCTGCTGCAACAGCGGTTCCTTGACCACTCCCTCCTGGTGGATCGCGTCCTCGACCGCCTCCAGGCTGGGCAGGAGAACCTCGACATTGTCCGGTGGGCCATCGAGTGGGGCATCCCGACCACCCCCTTGGTGGAGATCCTGGAGGCCCTCGACCTCAACAGCCCTCGTCTGGCTCCTCCATTGGACAGGCTCACTCTTCCTCGGGTGAGGATCGACGCCGACTGGCTGGCCTGGCAGGGGGGCACTATCCCCCGCATCGCCCGGTGTATCGCTGAAGAAGACGCCTACGGTGACTTGCCGGTCCTCGGAGATGCACTCCAGGAAGCCGGCTGTGCCGATTCCGTCCTCCTCGACCACTGCCGCTCCGGCGGTCGGCACACGGGCTGGTGCTGGTTGGTCGATCTCATCCTGGAGCAACGCTAATCCATCAAGTTTGAACATCGAGGCAAGGGCAGCACATCCTCCCCAATCAACTCTGTCTCTTGGTCGAGAATCTGGATCTGCTCTACGACGCCTTCCAGCATAGGCGGCTCCGTCCCGACAGCGATCCCAGGTCGTCATGTTCCGCTTGGGCAGGGTGTGACGTTGCCGACCGAAGTCAAATCCTCTCTTGTGAAAGGATTTTGGTTGTGAGCGTGGGCAAGATAGCCTATCTGTAAGATAGGATCAAACTCGCCCGGCAACACATTACTGAGCATCACATGGTAAAGACTAGAAACGGGATTACCAAGATCGAAGGAGTGCGTCGTGCTGTCCAGGAGCTGGGTCAAGAGGCCACGACGGATGCGATCCAGGGCTTTTTGAAGGATCGCTTCGGCATCGTGATGACCAAGCAGCACCTTTACGTCGCCAAGCGCCAAGCCCTTCGTGAGGCAAAAGGGAAAACCACACCCAGCAAGAAGAGATCTGGCAAGGCATCCACGTTCCAGGCCAGATCCCAGGTGCAATCAGCCAATGGTAACAATGGCAAAGGGAGCGTCGCCTTGGAAGACATCCGGACGGTCAAGGGGCTGGTGGACCGGTTTGGGGCGAGCAAGGTGCATTCCCTGATCGGTCTATTCGCCAAGTGAGGCTCTTGCCCGACGGGCTGGCCCAGAAGCCATGTTCGATGCTGCCAGGCGGGTGGCCCACTCGAAGCGGCACGGCGACAGTTCACTGCCGACGCAGTGGCCCTAACGCATACACGTATCCGTCACCGTCAGAAAGCAGCGCCGGCGTGTCCTGGTCGGTCAGTCCCAGCAGCAGGTTGCTTTCGGGCTCGAAGGCCCGCAGCACCTCCATGAGCAACAGTGGATTCAAGGCAATCTCTGCCCGGCTGGCTGAAAGAGGCAAAGGCAGTTTGACCCTGCTCCAGCCAGCCCCTGCCTGACGCGAACGCAGCTGAACCCATCCCGGTTCAAACCGCAGCTCCAGTCGAGCTGCTTCCTTCTCGCGCAGGACCGCTGCTTGCCTCACAGCGGCCAGGAACGGCCCGACCGGCAAAGGAAATAGATGCCGTGGCTGGGCGTTCACTGCTTTGCGCCAGTCAGGAAAAGTTCCGACGATGGAGCGCATCAGCAGAGCAGCCGAGCCGACCCGGAACAGTATGTGTTTGTCTCCGAAGGTGGCCTGGATGGGTTCCGGCTGGCCTTCCGCCAGCCGAGCCAGCAGGTCCACGGCACGGGCCGGCAACAAGCGTTGCACTGGGGATTGCTGCTCGTTAGCACCTTGAGCAAAGATCTCGGCCGCAGCCAGCCGCTTGTTGTCGGAGGCCACCAAGCGGACCTGATCGGGCTCCACTTCCCAGAGCACAGTGTCGAGTCTGTAGCGTGCCGTGGCCCTGCCGACCGTGAACAGGGTTCTCCGAACAGCCTGGCAAAACAAGTCGGACGGGATCAAGGAGACCATTCCGACCGTGGGCACGGCAGTCGCCCCGGCGCGAACTGGCCCAGGCACTTCCAGGACGAACTCGGCATCGTGACCCTGAGCCCGGACCAGCCCTTGGCCTGACTCCAGTGTCAATTCCTCCGCGATTGCTTCCCGTGCGACCGCCAGGGCATGCCGCGCAGGGATCATCGCCTCGCCGGCTTCTCCGATCACGGCAGGCACTTCCAGCCGCAGGGCTGCGTCAGCCCCGACGGCGTAGACGGTGCAAGTGTCTTCTTGGGCCTGCAGCAGCAGGCTGCGAAAGGAAGGATCGACGACGCGCTCAGGGAAGACCCGGGCGGCCAGCTGGCATCCCTTCAGAAAACGGTCCCGTTGCACCTGGATCTTCATGGCTCCCCCTTCCTGCATCTTTGACGGCGACTCCTGAAGCGAAATGGGATTGTGGCAACATCTGAATGCCTGTTCACAGGAGCATAAAGCGCGGCAAATCGGACTGCAAGAGGGCACCGGCGGGGCAATGGACCAGGACCAAGGAAATGCCCTTCTCGTCGCACAGGATGACCCAGGAATGCGGCCCGAGCCTTGGGCTGACCGAATACGGCCAGAACACGCTGGTGCCCCAGGAACACAGCCGGACGCACGAGTTGACCGATTCGCTGGCCAATAATCGGTTACACCTCCAACGCCATTGCCGCGAGCCGGTCTGACACGGACAATGAGCCCAGCGGGCACTGGGAGTCACTAACTGCCTCCTCGTTTTCCTTCGATTCCGGAGGTTCTCCGATGTTGACCAATCGGTCACTCACCTTCTGCGCATCGTGCCTGGGCCTGATGTTCTCCTTGCTCAAGTCGCCCGTGGCCGCCGCCAAAGATCCAATTCAGGAAGCAGAGAGGGCGGGCTCCCTGCTGGTCCCGGGGTCACGCCGATGAGCTGGCGGATCGTTCCCTTATTGATGCTGGTCGTCGCCCTGGCCCACTTCAACCGGATCAGCATCACGGTGGCGGGCGCTGAGCAGATCATCCGGCCAGGCTTCCTCAGCCAGACGCAAATGGGTCTGGTCTACTCGTCCTTCCTGCTGCTGTACACCCTCTGCATGATTCCGGGCGGATGGTTCATCGACCGTTGCGGCCCTCGCGCAGCGTGGCTGGTCCTCTGCTTTGGCTCGGCGGTCGGCGTGGCTCTGACTGGCCTGGTCGGTCTGGCCTTCACCCAGGCCGTCCCACTGCTGGTGGGCCTGCTGGTCGTGCGCTCCCTGCTGGGAGTTACCAACGCTCCTCTCCATCCCTCGGGGGCGCGGTTGATCGCCAACTGGGTTCCTGATCGGGGCGTTGCCCTGGCCAACGGACTGGTCAACGGCGCTGCCTGCGTCGGGATGGCCTCGACTTACGTTGTCTTTGGAATGCTGATCGACCGCTTTGGCTGGCCCCAGGCGTTTTTGGTCACCAGCGGGGCGACTCTCCTGGCAGCTCTGGTCTGGTCGTTCGCTGCTTCCGATTATCCTCCTGCGCGCGTGGCTCAGGACTCCGATCCTGACGGAGCCAGGCCCGGTCAGGACTGGAATCCTGACCCACGACGTTTCACGGCCCTGCTGAGGCATCGCGGCCTGCTCTGCTTGACCTTGAGTTTCGGAGCGGTCGGCTATTTCGAGTACCTCTTCTATTACCCCTCATTCGCGTAAGCTTTTGGGAGGTTCAATAGATCTCTTACCCCGAACGATCGAGCAAGACCAGAGCAACAGAGATGAGCGGGTGGTATGGACAGGGGTTGGTCAGATTGGTGTACAGGGAGGGTGACAACTCCAACAATTCCAGGACACGAACCAACAACGGTGGCAGCGCTGGTAGATACCACCACTGCTGCTCACCCATTTGGATCAGGCTTAACGTCATCTGCAAACCGGCTATGGCACGCAACGTCCTTTTGCCGGTCGGCGCACCTTCCTGTTTGCTCTTCTGACCTTCGTACATCCCACCCAACTTTTCTCCGTTTTCTGCCAACTTTGCTCGCACAACAATCTCAAGCAGCGTCAGCACACGCAGCGCAATCAGCAACAGACGAGTCAAGCCCATGATCTGTTGGGGCAGTTTTACCCACAAGGGTCTTATTCCCAACGGTTCACCCTTCAGATTCTGGAATGGCCTCTCTAATCCGCCACCTTCTCGGTACGTCAGCACGCTCGCTGTCAAGCTTAGCCGTTGTGCCGGTGCATTGCTGACGAAGGCACGCCAACCCAGTCGTTTTTCCTTGCCGGCGATCTGCTCCTCGTTTCTCCTGACCTCGGCGATCCGATAGCGGGTTTCCACAGCCACTGTCGCCACTGCCGTTTCCGTTGGCCTGCCCGGCTTGCTGTACTTTTTCTTCTCCTGCACTTCTCGGTTCAGCGTGATGGTCAACAAACCGCCGACGCCGTGTTCTTTCTCGATGGCCGCGATGGCCGCACGCAGTTCTTGCTCCTCACGCCAGATCTTGCACCCCTTGCCAGACAATGTCAAGCTGCCCAACTTCTCTTCTGCTTGCCGCAAGCCTTTTTGCAGCTTCTCCTTCTGGCTGTTCCAATGTGAGCGAGACTGGACGATCTGCACTCGTTCCGTCCAGCTGTGGTTCCGGTTATCGACTTGCACGTGCTGCGCTCGAGTGAACTCGTAGCCCGTGCCGATCAGCTCGGCAGGTTCCTCCGCACGCGGCTTGTAAATGGCTTGTAACTCGTCGTGGTCCGCTTTCTCAAGTGCCGTGTCGATCCAAGAGCCGAGCTGTTTGGCAGTCGTGCCGGTGTTTGGCAACGGAGTCAAGTAATAGTCTCCAGCGTCGGCAATGCGTCCGCGTGTCTCCAGCGCAGCCATCTTGCAATCTCCGGCAAACAGCAATCCAGAACCGCCCACCTTCTCCTTGACCTTGCCGATGGTAAACCAATAGAGGCTGTCATCCGTTTCGTTGCCAGGAACAATGGCAGTGGAAACAGGGAAAGCCAAAGGTTGCGTGACGGCCGCCATGATCTTGAGTTGGGGCAAATCGGGGCGGTGGTCCTTGCTGTGCCCCAACTGCATGATGCCATCGGGTTCAATGGTATGGTAACCACAACTGGCGGTGGCATCGACGCGGAAGACATCCTTGGGCAGTTCATAGACGTCAAAGGAGGAGAGAAAGAGGTCGCTCTCGAGATCATCCCACTCAGCAGCAGCGAGGTTGTTGAGGACGATGCCCAATCGATCGTCGCTGAACTCGTGGGGGCGCAGTGCAGTGCCAAACAGGGACTGCAAGGTGTGGTGGTGGGTGTTCGCCCACTCCTGCACGTAGTATTTGCGGTGATCGGCCTGCGAGAGAATGTACGCCAGCCAACCAAGCACCAGGTTGCCGTTGGACAGCCCTTGGTGCTTGTGATGCTGCCCCAAGTGCTTGTCGATGATTTCAGCAATCCGCATGCGACGCATCATCCCGAACAGTAGCGGAATGTCGTCGATCCGTTCTTGTTGCACGATAACAGGTTGTGTCTCCATGACTTTGTTCTAGCAATTCTCTCCTTCCTTGGCTATCCTTACGCGAATGAGGGGGAATCATGACCAAGAAAAATGGTTTTCTGAAGGAACTGAAGTTTCCCAGCCTTGGACTGGTCTTGCGCACGGAGGTCGGACACACCGCGGTCTGACGTGACCGAAGCGCGCTAACGGACCGTAGGTTGGTCGCGGGGCGGCCGCAGCTAAACGACCTTCTTGGGCAGGCAGGCGTAGCTGCAGGCGGCTGTCTGTCGGAACGACTCAGACCTTGAGCAGCGCCCGCTGCTGGAAGAATGCCACCGGCAGGTCGCAGCCGGACCGGTTCAGCCGCTGCATGCAGGCCGGGCGGACGCCTGTCGTGGCGAAGCAGCCCCTGGCCCGGCCGGCCGAGTCCACCGCCTGCTGGGTAAAGGTGAAGATCTCCTGGGCGATGATGGTGTCCTGCTCCATGCCAGTCACCTCGGTGATGCTGGTCACCCGCCGGGCGCCGCCTGGGACCCGCTCGGCCTGGACGATCAGGTTGATTGCTGACTGGATCTGCCGGCGCATCGCCTTGAGCGGCAACTCGATGCCGCTCATCAGCACCATCGTCTCCAGCCGGGTTAGGGCGTCGCGCGGGCTGTTGGCGTGCAGAGTGGTCAGCGATCCTTCATGTCCGCTGTTCATCGCCTGGAGCATGTCGAGGGCCTCGGCCCCCCGGCACTCGCCGACGATGATCCGATCGGGCCGCATCCGCAGGGCATTGCGCAAGAGGTCGCGCATGGCCACGCCGCCGCGGCCGTCGATGCTGGCCGGCCGGGTTTCCAGGGAAACCACGTGCTGTTGCTGCAACCGCAGCTCGGCCGCGTCTTCCAGGGTGATGATCCGTTCCCGGGGCGGGATGAAACTGGACAGGACGTTGAGCAGGGTCGTCTTGCCCGAGCCGGTCCCGCCGCTGACGATGACATTGAGCCGGGCCTTGATGGCCGACTCCAGGAACTCGGCCATCTCCTCGGTCAGTGCCTGGTGGTGCAGCAGGTCGGCCAGGGCCAGCGGTCGGGTGCCGAACCGGCGGATGGACAGGCACGGCCCCTTCAAGGCCAGGGGCGGAATGATGGCGTTGACTCGCGAGCCGTCAGGCAGCCGGGCGTCCACCATCGGCGAGGTGTCGTCGATGCGCCGGCCGACCCGCGCCACGATCCGCTCGATGATCTGCAGCAGGTGGTCGTCGTCGCGGAAGGTGACCGTCGATTCCTCCAGCTGGCCGTTCCGCTCGATGTAGACCTCGCGAGGTCCGTTGACCAGGATCTCGGTCACGTTGCTCTGACGCAGCAATCGTTCCAGCGGCCCCAGACCCAACAGGTCGTCGAGCAGGTCGTCGATGAGCCGGTCGCGGTCCAGCGAGCCCAGCTCGGGCTGCTCGCGCCAGACCACCTGGGCAACGATCGGCCGGAGGGCTGAGCGGCGCCCCTCCTCGGGTAGTTTCTTGATCTCACCCAGGTCGAGTTGGTCGAGCAGTCGGGCGTGGAGTTGATGGCGGATTTCCTCGAGCCGGTCCTCGGCGGCTCCGACCGGAAGGGCCAGGGGGATGTCAGCGATCGCGTCCTCATCGGGCAGGGTGGGCATGGTGTACTCCTGGAGCAGTTGTGTGGGCCTGCCCAAGCATAGGCCACGCCCCGGGAGGAAGACGAAATGCCGGCAGTGTCCGGACACATTTCGCGTCGAATGAAGATGGATGGCCTGCGAGCCTCTTGCCTGCTCCGGTCCGACACACCGCGGTCTGATGTGACCGACGCGCGCCTTGGCGCTCCCGCTCGGGCCGATCGAGCCGTTGCAGTGTCTCGTGCTGCACTTCACCGCCGAGAGGTGCTACACTTCTCCCCAGTGAAGGTCGCCGCCGCGTTCTTCGACACGCTCTGGCCGCAATTTGGGGACACGCCGAGGGGCGGGAAAGCCCGCAGTGGGGTTTCAGAGATCCTGGTCTGGAACGAGTAAGCCCTTGTACGCCGTTGTGCCGATTCGTATCATCGATGGGCTGCGGTTCTGTAGAATTCGGGAGTTCGAGTCCCGCTCAACACCTGCTCCGACCGCGTTGGAGCGCTGCCGACGGATGTAACACCATGAAAACGCTTATCACACTGAGTTCGGTTCTTGTCCTCGCACTCGGGGGACCGGCCGCCGCCGAGTACCCCGGTTGGAAGCACTCCGGCTCGGTGTTCGTCCTCACGACACCCGACGGCGCCGATTTGCCGGCGTCCGCGTCCGTCGAGGGATTCCCGCTGCTCGTCCGGTTGCACAAGGACTTCTTCGACTTCGGCCAGGCGAAAGCGAACGGTGAAGATCTCCGGTTCGGGTCGGGCACCGGCGAGCTGCTCGCGTACCAGATCGAGGAATGGGACGCCAAGAAGGGCGTTGCGAGCGTCTGGGTTCGCGTGCCGAAGATTCAGGGGAACGCGCGGCAAGAGATCAAACTGTACTGGGGCAAGGCCGACGCGAAGTCGGAGTCCGACGGCAAGGCCGTGTTCAACGAGTCGAACGGCTACCTCAGCGTCTGGCACATGAACGGGCCAGTCAACGATGAGGTGAGCACGCTCGAGTCCAAAGACACTGGCACAACGCCTTCCATCGGGATCATCGGTCAGGCGCGTCACTTCCCCGGTCAAAAGGGCATCTTCGGCGGCGACAAGATTCCAAACTATCCCATCGGTGCGAGTTCGCACAGCACGGAAGCCTGGTTCCGGGCGGAGAAACCCAACGGCAACGTCCTCGCCTGGGGCAACGAGCACGGACAGGGGAAAGTGGTCATGCACTATCGCAGTCCGCCGCACGTCAAAATGGAATGCTACTTTTCGGGGGCGGATGTCGCGGGGAAGAGCACGATTCCCATGTCGGAGTGGGTTCATGTCGCACACACCTACGAGAAGGGGAATTCACGCATCTACGTGAACGGCGTCCTCGACGGCGTTTCCATGACGGCCTCGGCACCTCTGGCAATCAAGAGCCCGGCGCGCCTGTGGATCGGCGGCTGGTATCACAATTACAACCTCGTCGGCGACATCGACGAGGTGCGCATCTCGAAGGTCGCGCGTTCCGCCGACTGGATCCGGCTGCAGTACGAGAATCAGAAACCGTTTCAGACGCTGGTCGGCCCGCTGGTGCGACCGGGCAAGGAGTTCTCCGTCTCCACGGCGAAGGTTACGGTGGTCGAGGGCCAGAGCGTCACGCTCACGGCGCAGGCCGGCGGCGCGCAGAAGGTGTACTGGATCGTGAAACGCGACGGCAAGGAAACGGTCGTGGCGACGGACCGCTTCTCGTTCACGTATGACGCTGGCCGGGTGGTCGGCGACCAGGCGCTCACGCTCCAGTTCAAGGCGGTCTACCCCGACGAAGTGAAGACCAGGGACGTCGCGGTCACGGTTCGGAAAGACATCCCGGAGCCGGTCTTCACGCTCCGGGCGCCGACCTCGTGGGACGGCCGCAAGACGATCGAGGTTGTTCCGCAGATTGCCAACCTGGACGAGATGCGGGCTAAAGGGGCGGACAAGCTGAACTACTCCTGGAGCGTGTCCGACATCGCCGTGATCAAGGACACCGGGCGGGGAAAACTCGTCCTCAAGCGAGCCCAGAATAGCGGCAAGATGACCGTCACGGTTGCGATCGACAACGGCGGCAAGCCGACCCTGCATTCGACGACGATCGCTGTAACGGAACCCGCCAAAGATGCCTGGGTGGAGCGTGTGCCCGCGAAGGATGAGAAGCCCGAGGATGGCCAGTTCTACGCCCGCGACGACAAGAACGAGGGCACGCTGTTCTACAACGGGACGCTCGCGGGAGCGGTCGATTCCGTGTTCCTCAAGGTCTACGCCGACGACAAGTTGTTCAGCAGCACGAGCCGGAAACCCGGCGCCGACAGGTCGTACGCATTCGCGGTGAAACTCAAACCGGGGCTGATCAAGTACCGGGTCGAGTTCGGCTCGAAGAGTGGTGACACCGAGACGGTGCTTCACAAAGCGTCGAATCTGGTGTGCGGCGACGCCTACCTGATCAACGGGCAGTCCAACGCGGTGGCGACCGATTTCGGCAAGGACGATCCGGGGTTCCGCAGTGAGTGGATCCGCACTTTTGGCAGCATGTCCGGCAGCCCGAAAGGCATCGCCCTCTGGGGGAACGCGGTCCACCGGAGCCGCGACGCAGAGAAACTCCAGATCGGCTCCTGGGGCATGGAACTGGGTCGGCGATTGGTCGAGAACCATCAAATCCCGATCTGCGTGATCAACGGAGCCGTCGGCGGGACGCGCATCGACCAGCACCAGCGCAACCCGGCCGATCCTGAGGACATGTCCACGATTTACGGGCGACTGCTGTGGCGCACACGGCAGGCGAAGCTCACGCACGGCATCCGGGGTGTCCTCTGGCACCAGGGCGAAAACGACCAGGGTGCGGACGGCCCCACCGGAGGCTACGGCTGGGAGACCTACCGGCAGTACTTCATCGAACTGGCGGCGGCATGGAAGCAGGACTACCCGAACATCCAGCACTATTATGTGTTCCAGATCTGGCCCAAGGCGTGCGCGATGGGCATCAACGGTTCCGACAACCGGCTCCGGGAGGTGCAGCGCACGCTGCCGACGGCGTTTTCCAACTTGAGCGTCATGTCCACGCTGGGAATCGACCCGCCAGGCGGGTGCCATTTCCCCGCTGCGGGCTACGCGGAGTTCGCCCGGCTGATCTGCCCGCTGGTCGAAAGGGACCACTACGGGAAGGTCGCCACGACATCGATCACGCCGCCCAATCTCAAGCGGGCCTACTTCGCGGGTGAAAAGAAGGACGAGATCGTCCTTGAGTTTGACCAGCCCGTGAAGTGGGACAACACCCTGGCCGGCCAGTTCTACCTCGACGGCGAAAAGGGCCTCGTCGCGTCCGGCACGGCCTCCGGAAACTCGGTGATGCTCAAATTGTCGGGGGCGTCGAAATCGCAGAAACTCACGTACCTCGACAGCAAGGCGTGGAGCCAGACCACGCTGCTCCGAGGCGAAAACGGGATCGCCGCGCTCACCTTCGGCGATGTCCCGATCGCGCCGAAACGAACGGCCCCGTGATTGTCGAGGGACCGGCGAAAACCGGTCGTCTCGTTGAGCATGACGGCCGGCGGTTTTCACTGGGGGCTGCAATACTAAATACTTCTTCGCATAGTCAGTTGATCCTGGGCCACTCGGTGGGCGGCATCACCTACCGCCACTACGCGTCCCGCTGGCGTTCAGTGCGATCATGACCCTGCCCCAGCCGACCGCGTTCTCGGCCCTGATCCACGGGCACGACGGTGAGTGCCCGTGCTGCCGGCAACCTTTCGCCGACGCCGGATAGTTCGGGCGAGGTCTCCGGCCGCCTGAAGCGGCTCGGCGATTTGCTTCGGCTCCGTATCGCGGCGAATGGAGTGCGCCGTCGCTGAAGAGTACCTGTCCCCTTCACCAACAAGCGCGAATTAGTAAACTAAGTAGTGGTGATGGCGTTCTATGGCCTGTACTTTCGGCCCGTTCACCTACGAGAGACAACGATGGATCTTTCACACCGGCGGTTTCAGGCCGCCATGCTCGGCGTCACACTCGTGGCTCTTACGACCCCCGCAATCGCCGCGGACGTGCCGAAACCGGCATCCCCCTCTCCTGACAAGGGCGTCAAGCCACTGAAGGTGTTCATCCTCGCCGGGCAGTCGAATATGGAGGGGCAAGGGTTTATCAAGGCCGACCCGAAGCGGAACGGCGGGAAAGGGAGCCTGGAACACCTGACCAAGGACCCGGCCACGGCCGACAAGTTCAAGCACCTCCTGGGCAAGGATGGCAAGTGGGCCGTCCGCGACGACGTGTGGATTCACTACCTCGACCGTAAGGGCAAGCTCACGGTGGGCTACGGGGCCAATGAAGATCGGATCGGGCCGGAACTGGGGTTCGGTCAAGTCGTCAGTGAGGCCTACGCGGAACCCGTTCTGCTCATCAAACTGGCGTGGGGCGGGAAGAGCCTGGCCAAGGACTTCCGCCCGCCGAGTTCGGGCGGGGAGGTCGGGCCGTACTACAAGGAGATCGTCCAGCGAACCAAGGACGTACTCGGCAACCTGAAGAAGGAGTTCCCGGAGTTTGGCGACCGCGGCTACGAACTCGCGGGGTTCGGCTGGCACCAGGGATGGAACGACCGCGTCAACCAGGGCTTCAACGACGAGTACGAGAAGAACATGGCCAACTTCATCCGTGACATCCGCAAAGACCTCGGCGTGAAGGACCTGCCCTTCGTCATCGCTGAGACCGGGATGAGCGGCAAGGAGGAGAAACACCCGCGGGCACTGTCTCTGATGAAGGCCCAGGCGGCGGTGGCCGAGTACCAGGAGTTCAAGGGGAACGTGGCGTTCGTCGGCACCAAGGAGTTCTGGCGAGAGAAGGAGGCGTCGCCGACCGGCCAGGCGTACCACTGGAACACCAACGCCGAGACCTACTACCTCATCGGCGAAGCGATGGGGACCGCAATGAAGAAGCTGTGCGAGACGAGGCAGCCCGCGAAGTGAGGGCTGACCTGTCGCTCCCGACTCACTCCCACAACTCGGAGGTTGTCACGTGCTGAATTCTCCGTGCCACACTCGCATCGCGGTGGGCTTCGCGCTCCTGAGCCTCTGGTGTTCATCCCCCGTGTTGGGGGATGATGCACCTCCCCGGCAGGCGGAGATGGCGGGTTACCTCCTCGTCCCGCACGGCAAGGTGCCCGCCAAGTACAACGCCGGGTTCTCCATGTACGTGGCGGCCTGGCCGCTCTTGAAGAACTACCCGGGGCAGCAGTTCCAGAGCGGGCTGTTCGGCACGTGGATGTTCGCCCAGTACGACGGCCCGGCGCCGAAGGACCACTACTCCGACATCGAGGGCGGACTCGGCTGGTGGCGTGACACGCGGTTCGCCACCGAGACGCCGAAGTTCATCATGGGCGGCGTGGCCCTGAACTTCAGCGAATGGGCCAACGGCCCCGGAGCCGGCAAAGGCCGCGACTGGAAGAAACCCGCGGGCCATTACGCCGTGGCTCAGCTCAGCCCGTGGGTGCTCTGGCCGCCGGACGGCCTCAACCTCAAGCAGGGCACGTCCGGGGAACTCTTCGGGTACGGCTACCTGCCGCTGCCGCTCACGACGCCCAAGAAGACCACTGCGGGCAAGGACGTGCCGACCGGGAACCACTGCTGGACCCTGTTCCTCAACACCGGCAACTTCAAGGGGCCGGTGACGTTCTTCCTGCCGTACTTCTGGTCGCGTCCCTCCGTCGAAACCCGAAACTGGGTGGGTTGTTCCTCGACACCCGGCCGTCCGAGCCGAACAAGGCGGTGCAGATGGAGACCCAGCACATCCCCGCGTACCTCGCCAGGGACGCGAAGGGAGACACCTACGCCCGGATCGCCCCCACGTTGTTCCCCGGGAAACCGGACGGGGACGCGCCGCTGGTTCATCGCATCACCGCGTACAGCAAGGCCGCGCTGTGGGACGGTGTCCAGGCGTGGTTCGACGGCGGGCAGGCGGTTTCCGGCGAGATCGACCCCAAGGCCGCCAGCGTCCATACCTTCGACGGGAAGGGCGGAGCCACCTGGCAGATCTATCCTCCCAATACTCCCCGCGACAAGAAGGTGCCGGTCGCCTGGAGTTCGTTCGCCACCCCCGTCGCTCTCGATGACACCACCTACGGTTATCGGTGGAACAAGGACCTGGTGACGAAACCCGACTCGAAGGACGGGTCGCCTGTCACCCTGCCCGAGTACTACCGCCTGGAGAAGGACAAGAAGGACAAGGAGCGCTGGGTGGTGGTCAGCCCCAAGGACGTGCCAGCCGAGACCGGCCTGGCCAAGGTGGACATTCCCTCGGCCGCGCGAAGCCCCCTCCGAAGCCGTATGTCACACCCGAGGAGGCGGACAGTTGCTGGAAGAAGCCGGGCCCGGCGGCGGGACCGTTCCAGGCAAAACTGGGTGACGGCAGTGTGGTGACCTATTACTGGTATCGTTTCGCCGACCAACCCGCCTTGCTGAACGCCGACCTGACCCCCGAAGAGCGGGAGAACTTACAGAAGCGGGTGGAGATGCTGCACAAGAACTGGACTAAGGACCGCGAGTACCTTCCCCCGCCGAAAGTCGGCAAACTCGCGGACCTCGACCCGGCGGTGATCGTGACTCCGCCGAAGGGCTTGGAAATCGGTTACGTGCCCATCGTCACACGACAAGCCGCGAAGGAGTAGTGGTCGCGCTGCAGTGCCGGACTTGGAATGGGCAAACCGTCAGAAGTTCTTCCCGCCCGCGGCGTGAAGCGACTGCCGCACCTGTGACATCATGACTCATCCCGGAGTCCCGGCATGTGTAGCCCGTTCAGGTTTATTGCCCGAGTCGTCCCGCGACTCGCCCGGATTACGGGCCCGATGGCTGGCCCCGATACTCCGTCCCGTTCCTGCACCCTGCTGCTCGCGTTACTGGCAGCGGTGGTCGGGTCGCAGGTCGCCCCGCTGCAAGCCGCCGAGCCGCTGAAACCGAACATCGTCTGCATCCTGGCGGACGACCTCGGGTACGGCGACGTCGGCTGTTACAACCCGGCGTCGAAGATTCCCACGCCGAACATCGATCGGCTGGCCAAAGAGGGAGTACGGTTCACGGACGCGCACTCGCCATCCGCGGTCTGCACGCCCACCCGCTACGCCCTGCTCACCGGCCGGTACGCGTGGCGGACGCGGTTGCAGCGGAACGTGCTCGGCCCGTTCTCGCCGCCGCTCATCGCGGAGAAACAACTCACGGTCGCCGGGTTGCTCCGCGATCAAGGGTACACCACCGCGTGTATCGGCAAGTGGCACCTCGGCTGGGGCTGGCCCAAGCCCGGCGACGGCGGCAAGCGCGACTTCACCAGGCCGATTTCCGACGGCCCGACCACGCGCGGCTTCGATCTCTACTTCGGGACCGACGTTCCGAACTACCCGCCCTACTGCTTCCTGGAGAACGACCGCACTGTCGGCGTCCCCTCGGCCGCCGCGCCGGTCGGACGCGACTCCTTCAACATCGCAGGCCCGATGGTCCCCGGCTGGAAACTGGTCAAGGTGCTGCCGGGGTTGGAAAAGCGTGCGGTCGAGCACATCGAGAAAGCCGCGAAGGGCGGCAAGCCGTTCTTCCTCTATCTGCCCCTCACATCGCCCCACTATCCGGTCGTGCCCGCGGCTGCGTTCAAGGGGGAGAGCAAGGCGGGCGAGTACGGCGACTTCGTGGTGCAGACCGATCACGTGGTGGGCCAGGTGCTCGACGCGCTGAAGAGGAGCGGCGTCGCGGGGAAGACCCTCGTGATCCTCACGAGCGACAACGGCCCGGAGATTTCCGGCGAGGTGAACCCCGGGGCATACGACCGGCTGAAGGAGTTCGGGCACGCGAGCATGGGCGCCCTCCGCGGGGCGAAACGGGACGCCTGGGAGGGCGGCCACCGGGTCCCGTTCATCGCCCGGTGGCCGGGGAAAATCCGGGCGGGGAGCACGTGCGACGAGACCGTCTGCCACATCGACCTCATGGCGACGCTGGCCGCCCTGCTCGACGCGAAGTTGCCCGCCGATGTCGGCGTGGACAGCGTCAACATGCTGCCCGCGCTCCTCGGCGAGAAACGAAACGCCCCGCTGCGGGAAGCGACGGTGCATCACAGCGGTCAAGGCAAGTTCGCGATCCGCCGCGGGGACTGGGTGCTGATCCTCGCCGCCACCGGCGACGACAACCGCAAGCAAGGGGAACCGGTGTGGTTCCAGAAGGAGCGCGAGTACGCGCCGCACACCGAAGCCGGGGAACTGTTCAACCTCGCCACGGACCCGACTCAGAAGCAAAACCGGTACGCGACCGAGACCGCGAAGGTGAATGAACTTGCGACCCTGATGGAACGCTACGTGACGGAGGGCCGGAGTACACCCGGTCCGAAGCAGAAGAACGACGTGGAAATCACCTGGGACAAACGGGCCGGCAAATAAGCGTTCCGGAGACGTCGATTCGCTATCGTCCTGACCTTGGCGGTTGTTGCAACTTGGCCGCGTGAGCAATACCTGCAAGTGGGTCACTTGCCTTGCTCGTGGCCATCATTGACCCCGCAACTACCCTGGGGAGCGTTTCTCAGCGACCCCTTCCGCTAAGGTTCCGTTAAGGTTTCTCAGCGTCGCCTTGCGTCGCCTGGGGAGCGTGACTTGCATGAAATCAACACCGCAGCCTCGCCCAGCAACTGAGCAGGGGAGTGTTCATGGTTTCTCAGGTTTCGGTGGTAGCCCGTGAATCTCGGGCGGGTCCGGCAGCTCCAGCGGGCCACCAGCCAGCAAGCAAGCAAACTCGTCCTGACCTCGCCGCAGGGCCTCGACGTCCTCCTGGCTCCCTCTGATGCTGACCAGGATCGCCAGGTTCTGGAGCATTGAGCTGCAATACCGCTCCACGTTGTCTCTCGGGTATGGGTCCAGGGCTCGCTCCCATGCCGCAGCCTCCAGCAGCGACAGGCGACCGGCGGCCAGTTCCTCGACCACGACGCCCAGGACGTGCAATCGCCAGCGGACCGGCTGCAAGCGACGCTCCTCGGCCCCGATCCGCGCCTCGGTGGCGTGTTGCTCGTCCAGCCATCACCATACCTCGACGCCAGCGTAGCCAAGCACCCACGGGCTGAGCTGAGCCACGGGCTGAGCTGAGCCACGGCGTAATGGCCCGCGGGTTTCTTCCAGTAAGGCGGCCAGAGCACCCACGGGCAAGCAGCTGTTGACGGGCGGCACCGACAAGACGCTGCGGCTGTGGGACGCCGCTACCGGCAAATGTCTGCGTGTCTTCGAGGGTCACACGGAACGAATCGTCGGCGCGGCGCTGTCACCAGACGGCAAGCGCGTGTTGTCAGGCAGCTGCGATACAACCGTGCGTGTGTGGGATGCGACTACCGGCAAGGAGCTGCGCAAGTACGAAGGCCACACGCTCGAGGCACTCGGCGTCGCGTTCGGTCCGAAGGGCCTGGCGCTTTCCGGCGGCAGCGATCGAACGATGATTCTGTGGGGTTTGGACACAGGCAAGAAGGCCGGCGTCTTTACTGGCCACACGAGCTTGGTGCGCAGTGTCGCCTACAGCGGCAAGGCCAAACTTGCAGCCACGAGCAGCTATGATCAGTCGATTCGCCTGTGGAATCTCGAAACCGGCAAGGAGGTTCGCACGCTTACTGGACATACCGACATCGTCCACAGCGTCTGCTTCTCGCCAGACGGCAAGCGTCTGCTGTCTTCGAGTCTGGATGGCACAATGCGCATTTGGGACGAGGAGACGGGCAAGGAACTGAAACGGCTCACTTCCACGAGTTTGCATGGCGCCGCGTTTTCACCAGACGGCAAGCGTATCGTCTCCGGCGGTTACCTTGACAAGACAGTGCGCGTCTGGGACGCGGAGAGCGGCAAGGAGTTGCGCAAGTACGAAGGTCACACCGGCGCCGTCCTTGCCGTGGCATTCTTCCCCGACGGCAAGCGCATCGCCTCCACCAGCGCTGACGGCACCGCGTGCATCTGGCCTGCGCCGCGCTGACCTCTTCCCTGATCCCATGCGCTGGCTCAGGCGAGACTACCCCAAAGGAGGCAAGCGTTAAGGGGGGCGCCTGTTCGAGATGTATGCAACTGGTCAGGAGGCGCAACTGGCTTTCACGGACGAAGCAGGGTGATGCCGGTGGGTATGCGCGCCGCAGTGTTGCGCGCGCGTCGGTCACATCAATCACCGAGGTGTGTCGGACCTCCGCGCGCTCAGGGGAGGCCACCGTGAACGCTGTCGCATCCGGCGGAGTCTGTCTGCCGGTCCACCGAGACAACCCGCTACGGCGTCGGAGAGCCGCAAGAAGAACGGGAAGCCGTCTGCGACCACCAACGTCCTGGCGGGAGCATCCAGTGCGATTCTTGGGGGAGAAAGAGCAGAGGGGAAGGAGTGATCTGCTCAGCGGCTCAACTGCCGGTCTTGCTGATCTGGGCGTCAGTTTGCTGGAAGTTGGCCTGGGTCTTGGCGCCTACCACGGCAATGGAGGCAAAGCAGACGAGGATGATAAACGCCAGCATCACGGCATACTCAACGGCGGTTAGCCCGTCTTCGTTCTTCAGGAAGTTCATCAGGGATCGGGGCGTGAATGGCAACACGTTAGCTCCTTTGCTCCGTTGCAGTGGTTTGATTGTCGGCTGGGCATTTCAAGCATGGAACAGGCGCGGTGGTCTGTCAAATGCGACAGGCAGATCCCTTGCTCAACCCGGACAAAGACCCGACCCAGGACGTTCTCGACCCGGACAAGATATTCGTCGATCCCCCGGCCCAGATCCTCGGACCGAGCGAGGCGAGCAAGCCCTGGTTATCCCGAAAGGGTCGGAAGATCGACTTTGCCCAGCGTGACGCCATGAACCGAGAGCTGGGAAAGCTGGGCGAGGACTTCGTGGTAGCACTCGAGCGGCACCGGCTGCTGCTCGCCGACCGAGACGACCTCTCCCGAAAAGTGCAATGCGTTGCACTGGAAATCGGCGACGGTCTGGGCTTCGACGTGCTCTCGTTCGACGACCAGGATGAGTCGGAGAAGCTGATCGAGGTCAAAACCACCGGCCTGGGCAAGTTTTTCCCCTACTACGTCACCAGCACCGAGGTCCGCTGCTCCGAGGACGAGGAAGGCCGGGCGGCTTCATCACCCTGGCGATCCCTGCCCGCTCTCGCTTCACCCTGACCGCGTTGGCCGTCTTGCCGGTCCGCCTGGCAACCACGTCGTCTGGCGCGGTCCCCAGCAGGGCCATTTCTTCGGGGGTCCAGCGTGGTCCGTGGTAGCTGGTCGGGAAATGCCGGCCAGGTTCCGGTTCTTACTCCAGCTGTTGTCGCTCATCCGCAAGTTTCAGTTTGCGCTTCCGGGATCGAATTGCAGAGAGACTCCGCCCCGTTCGCCGTGCCACCTCGACCCCGGGCAACTGCGAAGGTGATGGGCAAGCATGCTGCGGATCGATAGCCATTCGCCCGTCTGCCACCTAGCCGGTAGGTGTGCGACGCGATCCTCCTGGAATCCCCATCAACCCTGAGTTCTCTTGATCCCCTTGAGCCTCTCCAGGATCTTGTCCCTGCCCAGTCTTCTCAGTGTCTCTGCGTTGCGCAGCGGGATGGCTCGTGCCTGAGCCGGATTGCTCACGGCCGCCGTCACGCTTTCCTCACGGAGCAGGTGCAACATCGGGTAGGGGGAGCGGTTCGTGTAGTTCTCCAGCGCTTCCTGGCGGGTGCCGGCGAACTGATAATCGGGGTGAAAACTCGCCAGTTGGATGGTGCCCCGCAGGCCGAGTTTCTCAACCAGACGCTCCGCGTCGCCCAGGAAATCATTGAAGTCGAGAAAGTCTCTGAGGGCCAGGGGATGGATGAGCAGAGTCGTTTCAACGCCTCCGACCGGGGCAGCCAGAGCCTTGAGTTCGCCCGCCAGGACCTCCAGTAAGGTCGCCTCATCCCCAGCGTCGGTGACGGTGTAGCGAATGCGCTCGGCCAGGAAAACGTATTGGGCAAAGGGGCACAGGTTCAGCCCAATCACCACGGAGGCAATCCAGTGGCGGGTTCCATCGAGGACGGCTTGTTGATCCATCGCCGCCTCCTGGCCGGAGCGGTAAGGGAGCGTCACTCCCCGACATAAGGGAGGAGCGCCATGAAGCGGGCACGCTTGACCGCATCCTTGACCGCACGCTGGAACGCGGCACAGGTCCCGGAGCGCTTGCGGCTCATCATTTTCCCCTGGCTGTTGCACAGCTTCTTCAAGGTCATCACGTCCTTGTAATCGACGTAGGCGGGGCGAGGGCAGCCCTCCTTCCGGCAAAACCGGCAGCGATTCTTGCGATTGCGACCCACTTTCCTGCGGACCATTGGACCGACACCTTTCGTGAACGGGAGGGCAAAAGGTCAACATAGGAGCGTTTGCCCCCGCTGGCCACGTGCCTCCCTGCGACCCCATTCCATCCCTTACCCCTTCCGCTTCCGCTTCACGCGCTGGTCGGTTCCCCGCCTGGGCAGCGTATTGCTCCCCTTGCCCAGCGATTCCCTGGAATCCGCGTTGGTGCCCAGGGCCGCGATCAACGCCGGACGCAGAAAGGCCGGGACCACGGTCCCCGTCTCGTCCATCCAGTTCCCGCCGCGGCGGGTGTAGGTGCGTCCGTTCAGCACGACAGACGTTCGACTGCTCATTGTTTGATCCTCAACAAGGTCTCCCTCAATCAAATGTCATGGTATCACATTACGGCTTGTCGGCGCTCTCTCCGGCCCCGTCCCGTAGCCGCAACGGTCACAATAGACCTCGAATCGCCTCAAGGCGGGCCGACACTTCCTTCCAGGTGGGGAGCGGGCCGAAACGCAACACGCGGCATTGCGCCTCGAAACCGGCAGCGATCACCGCGCGCAATGCGTCCGGCGGGAACAAGGCATCGCTGTTGGCAAAAGTCATGTCTGCTGGCGGGACGTAGCTCCTGGCGAAATGTTGGTGATGGTGAAGTGAGCGACCGGCTACCAAGCTACTGACCTCCGGTAGGCACATGAAGTATGTGCCTGCACTCAAAAGGCTGGATGTCGTTGCAAGGCATGCTTTCCTTCCACGGCGTAACGCCGCAGCATCGCTACCTCCGAGCAGTCGGCCGCTCCTCTTTCTGGTGTAGCACGATTGATCCGGCAGGCAAGCGGGACTGTGGGCATGGCCCCGGTGGCGAGACAGCTCACCGACCAGCCCAGGAGACAGAATTCCTCTCTTTCTGACCTCGGAAGGAGGTGGTCCACATCTACCCGACAGGCGCAAGACTGTCGGATTTTTTATGTCCCGCCCAGCAAAGGGGTTATGTCCGATAAACGACTACAAAGAGGAAAGAATTCGCACATCACCTCTTGCAACTTGGTATACTGATGGTGTGTGGCGGGTTTAGTACCCGCCTTGAAGAACAGGAACGAGACTGCCGCTTCGGCGTTTGCTTTTCTCCCTGCTCTGCACATCCTTTGCCCTTGCAGATCCACGAGAACCTCAAGCCTTGTCGCTAGACAGTACAGGCCTCCCTTGTCCCCGCAACGAGGACGAGCATGGGGCAACGTTCATCTCTCTAACAGGGCTTGCGAGCCCAGAAGGAGCGCCATGAACAACAACCTGTACGTCGGAAACCTCGCCTTCCACACAACCGCCGGTGATCTCACCAAAGAGTTCAGTCGCTACGGGATTGTCATCAGATCCCTGATCGTCACTAACCCAGAGACCAACGAGTCTCGGGGCTTTGGCTACGTCGAGATGAGCGAGGGGGGCGACCAGGCCGTTGCTGGTCTGGACGGATCCGTGTACCAGGGACGGTCCCTGACTGTCCACCAAATGAAGCCCCGTATGGATCCCATCCGGCCCGATAGGGATGACCGGGAAGCCATCCCGGTGATGCCGGATTACCAATTCCGGGGGTGGCCTTCGCCGATCATAGCTCCCCCCAATGAGGAGAGGTCCTGGGCCAGTCTCTACGACGACCACCCTGCAACTCGGGACGCAGATGCTTACAGTGGCTCTCAGAACGGCGACAACAACGAAGGGACTGATCGTTACTAAGGCGAAACAGGGCTGAGTCAGAAAACGTGAGCCCCGGTCCTTGTGGCCGGGGCTTGCTATGGCGAGATAATGGAGACCCTGCAATGGCAACATTTCACAAATTCAGCACAACGGATGATACACAAATGGTCATCAATTTGGACCAGATCGTCCGTCTCTACGCATCACCAGACGATCGGCGGGCTACCATCGTGGAGCTTGTGAACGGAAACACGATCTCCATCAAAGCGGAATACGCCGTCGTTGAGCAGCAAATCACCGGGGCAGCTGCCTTCGGAAGAAGTTAGCCAGCAGATCGAGCTTTCCATGCCCCCCAGCGAGCGTGAATGTCGAGTTTCCCTGGCCCTCGCTTGAACCATTTGGGTCCGAAAGTGCCTGCTGTATCTGGGTGGTTTCCCCAGGTGGGGCTGAACACTTCCACGGCGTATCGCCGCAGCAGACGCTACCTCTGCGCAGCCGTCCGCTCCTGGCTGGTGTAGCCTTTGACAAGGGGGACGGCCAGCAGATCGGCAATGAGTACAACGAATGAAGATCCGTTCACTTGGCTCGACTATTAATCCGCATCATCAGGATGCGATGCCGCTCGAAGTCGGTGCCATACGTGATCGTAACTGAGTCGCCTGGTTTCAAACTCCTGAGCGAGTCCATGAAGGCTTTGTCCTTGAAGTTGACGCCTGGAGCAAAAGCATTGGCGGGTCCGTCCTTGGGCTTGATCTCGACCCAGAAATTGTCATAAACCTTCACCACAACGCCGGTCACCGTTCCCGCCTTTTTCAGAATCTGCCTGTTGATGCTGACCAGTTCCCGGCTGTCACCCACTTTCTTGTACGTCAGTTGCACGCGGCTGGCGTTGAACACTGTTTTGAAAGCCTCCATCAGCTTCTTGTCGGCGTTCTTGCCGAGGACGTACTTCACAGGTTCCTTTTCGCCGTCCGCCTTCACGGTGATCCAGTTCTCCTTTTTCTCGATGAGAATGCCGGCAATCTTGCCTTTCTCTTCGACGGCAACTTTGGCCGCAACCGAGGCGGCGACGGGCAGCCAAAGCATGCTGGACAGAATGACTCCACAGAGCAGCACGAACAACCCTCGGTGTCTTGACATGGTCAGCCCTCCTTTTCCGGAACAGGTCTTGCTGCACCCCAATCGACCAGCGCCCGTGCTCGCTGTCAAGCAGAATCTCAGGAACATCTGGCCACTGCCGCTGGCCGGGCTACACTCCCAGGGTCCCGGTTCTGGCAATCGGTACTGGGCGACGCCGATCGGCTGGGCCGGGACACCTTATCAGCTCCGACCAATCAGCAGGTCCAGAACGTAACACCCACGAACGTGCGGCCCGCGCAGTGGAACCCAGCCTGTGCCATTACAGACACGACACTTTTCATCGTAACAGACACGAGACGTTTGAGGGTAACCGCCCTTGGAATCGTAGGCAGTGACACGATCTTCAGTCTGTACTCTTCCCTTTTGGCAGGCTGGATAGTAGCACCTCTCCTGTCCTCGCAGAAGCCGCAACACGTTCTCCTCGGTGCAACCGCTGTCCTCGAGCGCATCGGCCAGAATGGCGAGGCGCTCGAGTTGCAACGTACCAGCAGGCAGATCGCGATGCTCGTAGGCAGATGTCGCCAGGGTCTGGACGGTGGGGGTCAGCCAGGAGGGATCAAGGGTGAGAGGGCGGAAGGGGTTGCCAACGACGTCCCGCAGCAAGTCGGCCTGAGCTTGAGCAACCAACGTTTGTCGCCGGCCTGATTGCATTGTGACGAAGAACAAATGCTCGGGCATGCGACCGCAACACCATCCTGCTGCTTCATCAGGATCTCCATGCCCCCGAATGCTGAATGGCCTGGCTTCGTGCGCCTGGTTCATCGCTGCTTCGGTAACGTGGCCATCGGCAAATCGTTCCGCCGCCACCAGCGCAGCGCGGCTGGCATCGTGGGTTAGCTGCTCCCAAACGCGCCGGCAGCAGGCCACGGCGAACAGGCGTAGCTTGCGGTCACTGGGCCGCCGCACGTTGACCGTCGCTCCCGTGCGTGTTTCCCAACCGCAATCGAGAAACGAGAGCATCGCTTTGAGGTCAGCGGGCCCTAGCCAGTCCTGTTCCGTCATCGCTTACACCTCCAGCAAGGTCTGTAGGGCCCGCAGACCACGAGCCAGGTCTTGCTCGGCCTGCAATCGAGTGCGGTAAAACAGGTGGTTGATCGGGAACTGTGACTGCGTGATGGCCGCAAACAAGGGAAAGGGCAGACGGGCATGGCGGGGAGCCCTGATCTCAAAAGGATAGTCCGGTGGATACCACGCCCAGGGCTTGGTGACTTTCGGCCCCACGTACGGAACCCGGTAGGCTGGTGCAATCTGGTCGCGAGCCATCCAGCGCTGAGCAAAGGCCAGGTCCGGCTGGTCGTTCTCGTCCAGCCAGTCCGCAAAGATTCGCCGAGTGGTCCAGTCGCAGCAGTTCTCGTCCAGGGTCTTTTCAAAGGCTTCACGCACGGGAACTTCTCCATTGTTGCCTGGGTGATCTGGCCACCGCTCAACGAGCAAGCATCGCCAAGGCTCGTATCGTTTCTACCGTCTCAGCGGGGTAGCGGTTATCACTCAACCAATCGACCAGGATGGCTGGTGTCTCGACCAGCAGTGGAATTGCCGTGGCCGCATCTTGCCAGGAGCGCAGGAGGAGAGGAGTGTGGTCCGGATTGAGGATCTCGCGGGTTGTGCCAGGGTAGCGGGGATAGGATACCCTTTGAAGGGTCATCCAGCACATCCAGGGTTGTCCTTGCGCGGGACCAATGGCAACTACTGCCCGTCGGTGCAGTCGGAAGAACCGTTCCAGTGCAGGTCCATCCTCTGAGCCGCTATCCTCCATCAGGTGCCTGACGAACAAGGGGGTTTCCTCTTCATTCACAAGAGCCCGGACACTTCGTCCTCTCATGTCCATTGTCTGACCAGGTCGAGCTGCAATGGCACGACAGGGGTAAAGCTCATCCAGGACGCTCTCAGCAAAGTAGTATATCCGATAGCGGTTGATCCCTCGAGGTCTTCCATGCTGAACAGTTCCTGTAGATTCAAAAACTGCACGATCCAGCCGCTGCGTTTGCCCACCCGACAAGCGAACGACAATCCATTTCGGCGTCACCCGAATCACCTTGGCCTTCTCGACGCAACTGAACCCGAAGGCGCGGTAGGAGCGTCGAATCACCGATAATTCCCTGGGGATCGCTACCGTGGCCTCGCTCACTGCTCAACCTTCCTTTCGCTTGCTGGTCCTGTGTTACTCTTTCCCTACTTTCTGCTTCAGCTCTTTGTCCGGCTGCATCGCCTTCTTGTGGGCAGGTCCGGCTTCATACTCCGCAAGGTGCATTTTACCAGAGTTGCGAGGCTCGCGTGAGCTGTTTTCGGTGAAGACTGGCCCAAAACCCAGGGTAGGTACTGGAACGGGACTCCCGGAAAAAAATCAAGTCACGGGGGTGGGTTGGCTTACGCCGGCTCGTGTGACACGCTGCTTGTGGACAAATTGTCTCGGAGCGAGAGGTCGGAGGTCCAGGCATTCGCCGATTGCGAAAGGCCGCAGGTTGACTTGTGGACAATTTGTCCAGGAGTGACAAACCGGAAGGGCAGGTTGCGCTGATCGCTGACTTGTGGACAAATTGTCTCGGAGCGAGAGGTCTGAAGCTCAGGCATTCGCTGATAGCTAAAAAGCGAACCACTGGAAGTGGCTCGCTGAGCTGTACCCTTGCCTGGCCGGTTACCTGACCTTGAGGCGATACTTCCTGGTTCGGTAGTTGAACACAACCTCGTTGGTGGTTTTCTTGTACACACCGTTCCGGACGTGGACCAGACCGTTCTTGTCCGTGATCGTGACCTGGACGTAGGTTTCGCCGTTGCGTTTCTTCATCTTCATTTGGACCGACTGCCACAGCTTGCTTGACCGGGATACCTTGCGGACCTGGTGATGCTTGATCATCTTCCGTCTCCTGCAATGGGCTTGATGGATACGCACCTCACTTGATGTGACGGCATTTCGCAGGAGATTTAGGTCGGTATCGGGTGAGTGGAGTACCAGTCAGAGATTGCTGTGTTCTGCTCCGGGCAATCGCCGGCCGTTCGGCTTAGAAAAGAGGGGTTTTCAGAAACGGGGCGTGGCATATCAAAGAGGGGATGAACGCTGAAACCCCGCAAGTGCATCGTGTGGAACGGGTGGACGACATCCCCGTTCTGTTGGCCACGCTCCAACGCCTGAAGGTGGACAAGATCCTCGATCGCCACTTTCCCTCCGGCCACCGCTGGCAGGGCGAGTTGACCTTCGGCGAGGTTGCCTGCGTCTGGCTCGCCTTCCTCACCTCCCAGGGAGACCACCGCCTCTGCAGCGTGCAGCCCTGGGCCCAAGCCAACCTGCACACCCTGCAGGTCTGTCTGGGCAAAGCCGTCCGCCCGCTCGACTTCCAGGACGACCGCCTGGCCGACCTCCTCGACCGCCTGGCTCTCGACGGTTCCTGGCCAGACTGCGAGAGCGACCTCAACCAGAACACCGTCCGCGTTTACCAACTGCCGACGGACTTCTTTCGCATCGACATGAGCACGGCCAACTCCTACGTCGAGACCCTCGCCGAGCAGGGCTTGTTCCAGTTCGGTCACAGCAAGGATAACGACGACCAGCCGCAGATCAAGGTCGCCCTGGCCGCTCTGGACCCGCTGGGCATGCCGGTAACCACCTTGGTCGTGCCGGGCAACAGCGCCGATGACCCGCTGTACGTCCCGGAGATCAAGAAGGTGCAGCGGACCTTCGGCCAAGGCGGCAAGACCTTTGTCATGGACTGCAAGGGCGCCGCGCTGGCCACGCGGGCCCACCTGGCCGACACCAAGGACTTTTACCTCACGCCGCTGTCGGAAACGCAACTGTCCCTGAAGAAGCGGCGCACGTTGCTGCAGCCGGTCTGGGAAGGCCGACAACCCCTGCAGCAGGTCTACCGCCCCGCCGCCAACCCGGAGGCAGGCGAGGAGTTGGTCGCCGAGGGATTCTCCCTGGACGTGCAGCTGCAGGCGGAAGTCAACGGCCGGCAGGTGGTCTGGACGGAGCGGCGTTGGCTGGTGCGGTCGCTGGCCTATGCCCAGGGGCAGCACCAGCAGTTGGACAGGCGGTTGCACAAGGCGGAAGAGCAACTGGCAGCGCTGACCCAACGCAAACAAGGCAAGAAGCGGCTGACGGCGGGGCAACTGCAAACGGCCGCCGCCGCGATCGTCAAGAAGCAGCGTGTTCAGGGCATGCTGGAGGTGCGGGTGCAGACGACAACGCACAGCAAGCAGGTGCGGGCTTATGGCGACCGGCCAGCCCGCGTCCAGAAGGAACGGGAGCATCGGCTGGAAGTGTCCCGACGCGAAGAGGCGATCGAACTGGCCAAACGAGAAATGGGCTGGCGCGTCTATGCGACGAACCAGGTACTGATGAGCCTGGCGGCGGTGGTCTGGGGTTATCGCGGGCAAAATCGGCTGGAGGACAACTGGTCGCGGCTGAAGGGCCAGCCGCTGGGGCTGACGCCGATGTTCTTGCAATACGAGAACCGCATCCACGGGTTGGTGCTGTTGCTGAGCATGGCGTTGCGGCTGCTGACGGTGGTGGAATGGCAGGTGCGGAAGAAGTTGCACGAAAGCAAGGAGACGCTCAAGGGGTTGTATCCAGGCCAGCCAGGACGCCAGGCCAAGAACCCCAGTGCGGAATTGCTGCTGCGCGCGTTCAAGGGAATCAGCCTGGTGATCGTCGAGGCGGCAGGGCAACAATTGGCCCACGTCGTTGCCTTGACAGCGCTGCAACAGAAGCTGTTGGATCTCTGGGAGCTGCCGCCGGACCTGTATCACCGCCTCACCCTTCATTTACCAAAACCCCCGCCAATCTAACCCGAACGGCCGGCGCATGGATCGATTAATTCAGAATAAACTGTGGCGTTGGGCGCGACGGCGACACCGGCACAAGTCAACGACTTGGATCAAAGCCAAATACTTCCTGGTGTTAGGCGATGGCCGGTGGCGTTTTTGTGGCACGGTCAAGGACTCGAAGGGCAAGCGGCACCCTGTCTGCCTGGTGCAAGCAGGAGCCACACCCATCCGACGACACGTGAAAGTCCGAGGTGAAGCGAATCCTTACGATCCGGCCTGGGAGCTGTACTTCGAGGAGCGCTTGGCGACTCAAATGGCCAGCACCTTGACAGGTCGTGGGACGGCGCGTTACCTTTGGCTGGAGCAGGACGGCAAATGTCTCGTGTGCGGTCAACCGTTGACGCTGGAAGCAGGCTGGCACATCCACCACCTGCTCTGGCGAACCTATGGCGGAGACGACCACGTAGACAATCTCGTGCTGCTTCACCCCAACTGTCATCGACAAGTTCACAGCGAGCGATTGGTGGTGAACAAGGCTGCGTCCCGCGAGGGGCGTTTGTGAAGGCTTGAGCTGCGTGCGTCGAAAGGCGCCGCGCAGTTCTTAGGGGAGGAGGTGGCGGCAACGCCATCTCCTTACCCGACCGGATTCGGACCGCGGGTAGCTGCGGCGGGCTCACCCTGCGTGTGAGGGACGATGAGGAACTTCCCCATGCCGAGCGGTCGATTCGAGTTGCTCGCTGCGATTCGTGCCAACCCGGACATCGACGCCCCACGCCTCGCGTTCGCCGACTGGCTCGATCAGCACGGGGAGTCGGACTTCGCCCGGTACATCCGCCTGGAACTTGAGCGGGATCGGTTGCCGAAGACCGACCCCCGGTGGGAAGAGCTCCAGGAACAGGTGAGGGCGTTGTGGAAAGTGCCGAAAGATTGGAGTTCCGCCGGTGTCAACACACAGACAAAACGAGGGTTTCCCTTTTTCATCGCAACCGGGATCGTGCCCCTCCGGGACGCCATCGACCGGCTCGGCCCTTACGCCCCAGAGCCGTTCGTCTTGCTCCACGGAAACCTGCAATCGCATCAGGAAGCCGAAGCCGAACTGGCCCAAGGGGTGTCGGACCGGGTCGGCGACGCGATCCGGGAGCTCTTCCGCTCCCGGTGGGTTCGCGAGTGGTACGAGCTGCAATTGGAATCGCTCCGGATCACCGAAGAGCGAGCCCACTGGATGACCGAGCCGGACAACCTGACCGGGCTGGTGGCTCTGTCTGTGACAGACGGCGCGGACGACGACGCGGTGCGCGTTCTCTGCCAGGCTCATTGGCCGCGGTTGAACACGCTCGCGATTCGAGAGGTGAGGCGGTCTTGTGGCGAAGGCTCTCTGCTGGCGACGGCTTCTGTCCACGCACTGCTCGACTCGCCAGTCATGGAACGTCTCGAAGGCTTGCTCCTGTTAGGCTTCTGGCTCGTGGACGACGGCTTGCGGGCGCTGGCGGAGTCCCCCCGAGTCGCCGGGCTGAGGTCGCTCTTCATCTGGCCGAAGCCCAACTCGTCGGCGGGGGTGAGAGCGATCCTCGAATCGCCCCATCTTGCTGGTTTAGCCCGCCTCGACATGTCCGGGGTTCCTCTCGACCCCGAAATGGGCGCTCTCCTGGCGCGGCCGGATGTGCTGCCGGGCTTACGCACACTCATCATCCCATTCGAGGACGCGTCATACAGGGAGCTGCTGCGGCCACGGTTCGGCGAGGGATTGTTCGTGGGCTCCGACGAGGAACCGCAGGAAGCTGATGCAGAGATGGACGAAGACGACACGGGTAGCTAAGACGCCGAACCGGGTGCTACAGCCGACGGCGGGGGCATATAGTAATTTCAGGGTTCAAGCTCACTCGGCCCCCGCCGCTGCTGAGCTTGTTGTTCTGCCCGGCTTTAGGGCGTTATCTGCGGTGGGCTGCGGGGGAGTCGGGGAGGCCATAACCGCTGCGCTCGCCGGGCTCGGCGGCTAAACCCAATTCTGCATCGTGCTTCGGTCCTGACCACCGAAGCAGTTTTGGGGCATGATGTTCGATGCTGAGGTCACATCGACCTCCGCGCAAGCCAGGGTCGCCAGCGCCGCCGAGGTCCGACACACCGCTCAACCGAAAATCACAACGGAACCGAGGTCCAGACTGGCCCGGAAGCGCTCGAACAAACGCAGCCAGCTCTTGCGCTCTCTCCAGATCGACCCTTCTTCGTCCGTCTAGCGGCTTACCTCAATTGAATACCTCCGCGTGGCGCTGTAGCCGGCGAGGGTCCCGACCTCCAGCACCTTCCGCGCACCACGTATCCGGACGAGCAGGTGAAGGAACTTGCCCTGCGCGGCCGTCACGCTGATCGGTGGGAGACCGGCGGCCTCGGCCGCCCTTTGCGCCTCTTCGAGCGCCGCATCTTGCCCGATGATCTTGTCGAGGAAGAACTGGTCCACCGCTACCCACGTTTTGTCGGCCATCACCTCTCCTCCGGGGCGCCATTATTATTGGGCGGCCCCCTTGGGATGAGCGAAGGGGGCGGGGGAGCAACGAACCAGGATGGTCTTCGTCACTTCGGCGCTCTATCCTGACATTCCAGAAGGCAGAGCATCGGCCTGGGACTTGATCCCGAACCCACAAGAACTTATGAGGACATCTCATGTCCAGGTCATGGGCGACATTGCTGAGCTTCACGTTTTTGTATACGCAGACGGCTCTTGCGCAACCGCCAGTGCGCAAATTTGATGACCCCGGTTCCCCGCCCTTCAAGGTGCTCTGTACTTTGCGCGACCTCCTCACATTTTTCAGCCACTCAGCCGTTCGTCCCGGATGACCTTTGCGGTAGAGGCAGGTGCCTGAATGCGTCCTGGCGGGTGGACAAAGGCCGGCTCCCTGAACACGATAACCCTTGCTCAGAGATTTCCGTGTCAAGGAGCCTGCTATGCTATTGTCTCGACTCCCCGCCTTGGTGGCCAGCACCTTCCTCCACCTGGCCCACTGGCTGGACTGCCGAAGCGCCGCTCGCCTTCCCGTCCTCCTGCTGGGCATTCTCTTTGCCGACGGACGCCGTACCGTCACCTCCTGGTTCCGCCCTGCCGGGATCCAAGACGACTTCCGCCCTCACTACGCCCTCGTCTGCGCCGTCGGCCAGCAGTTCGACCACCTGGCCATCAGCCTGGTGCTCGCGGTCAAGCCCTTGCTGGGCCCCAAACGCTTGCTGCTGGGCATCGATGATACGCCGACGGCACGCTGGGGCCCCGAGGTTGAGGGCGCTGGCCTGCATCACAATCCCAGCCCTGGCCCCGCAGACGAGAACTACGTCTACGGCCACAACTGGGTCGTCCTGGCCGCCCTGGGCCAGCACCCAGAGTGCGGCACCCTGGCCTTGCCCTTGCAGGCGCAGCTCTACATCCGCCAGACCGATGTGGCCAAACTGCCTCCCGACCGCCGCCGGCCCTTCCACACCAAATTGGAGTTGGCCGCCCAGCAGCTGCACTGGGTCAAACCCTGGGTGGACAGCCAGTTCGAGGAACACTGGGTGGTGGTCGATGGCGGTTACTCCAAAAAGCCGTTCCTGAAGCCGGCGCGGCAGGCCGGCTTCATCGTGGTGGGCCGACTGCGCAAGGACGCGGCCCTGTGGTCGCTACCTTTGCCCAAGAAGCCGAGCCAGCCTGGGCCGGCGGCAACCTACGGCAAGGAACGCTACTCGTTGGCCAAGCGGGCGGGGCAGACGCAGGGTTGGCAACAGATCGAGTGCGTGCAGTACGGGCAGAGGGTGACCAAGACCATCAAGACGTTCCTGGCGACCTGGCATCCCGCAGAAGGTGTGATTCGTGTGGTGCTGGTCAAGGAGGACAACGGCTGGCTGCCGTTGTTCTGCACCAAGCCGGAGGCGACGGCACAGCAGGTGTTGGAGGCGGCCGCTGACCGCAATGCGTTGGAGCAAATGAACAAGGATGTCAAGGAGGTGTGGGGCGCCGGTCAGCAGCAGGTGCGCAACGTCCACAGCAACGAGGGGTGCTTCAACCTGAATCTGTGGCTGTACAGTGTGGTGGAGACGTGGGCGTGGGACAAACCCCAGGAGCAGGTGGTGGACCGCAGCGCCAGCCCGTGGGACAAGGAGCCAAGGAGGGCATCGCATGCGGACAAACGTAAGGCGTTGCAGCGTGAGGTGCTGCGTCAAGAAATCACAGCGGTTCTGTCGGAGCCGCCCAACCCGCAGAGATACCGCGAGCTGGCGGAGCAGTTACTGGCGCTGGCGGTCTGAGAGCGGTTGGTTGGCATCCAGAGCGGTTCGGGGGGCAGAGCGGGCCGTGTTTTGCCGGGCGTGCCGGGCTCAGGACCGGCAGCGCAGGGGCTCCTCGTTGGACAGCGCCTATCGGAGACTTCCCGGATCGGTTATTGGGTCGGTGAGGAAGTCGCGCAAAGTACAGGGTGCTGAAAGCCGGTGAGAATCCGCCGCTGGATGCGGACGGCAATGATGTGATCGGCCCCGACTACGCGCCCGCCCCAGAACGCAAGGTGGTTGAAGGCGTTCCACAAGGGAACGTGAAGCAATTCATCATCGATTCAAAGGAGACCAAACTCTTCAACCCAGGGATTGCCCAAAAGGTCTTCGGGAAGGTGGACCCGAAGAACCCCAAGACCCTGATCGTCGAAACCCACAACATCGACTACAAGCGCCAGATCACCGTTTACATCCCGGCCCAGTATAAGGCGAGCACCGAGGCGCCATTCATGGTCGTCCACGACGGTCCCCAGGGCAAACCGAACATGGAGTTGCCGCGCATTCTCGACAACCTGATCGCGCAAAAGCGTGTGCCGCCGATGATTGTCATCATGGTTGCCAACGGTGGCGGCGATGCCCAGGGGCATGAGCGCGGCAAGGAATATGACACGATGTCCGGGATGTATGCGGATTACGTCGAAACCGAGGTCCTGCCGCGCGTGGAGAAGAATTGTGAGGTCAAGCTGACCAAGGACCCCGACGGTCGCGCAGTCATGGGCAGCAGTTCCGGCGGATCGGCCGCACTCATCATGGCCTGGTATCGCACGAATCTCTACCATCGCGTGCTGACCACTTCAGGCACGTTCGTGAACCAGCAATGGCCCTTCAACTCCGAGACGCCCGGTGGCGCCTGGGACTTTCATGAAACGCTCATTCCAAATAATCCCAAGAAGCCCCTTCGGATTTTCATTTCCGTAGGGGACCGGGATGTATTGAACCCCAACGTCATGCGCGACGGCATGCACGACTGGGTCGAGGCCAACAACCGCATGGCCAAGGTGCTGAAGGCCAAGGGCTATCACTACCAGTATCTTTTCTGCCGGAACTCCGGCCACGGCATTGCCAATGCCAAGGTGCAATTCCTTCCTCACGCCATCGAATGGGTGTGGAAAGAGTATTCCCCCAAGATGAGCAAGTGACCTGAACTACTGTCATCTAGGGCCATGTTGACATCGCTGGAGTCGATAACGAGGGTCGCCGTCTACTGCCTGGATACCTGGACGGAACAGCCGGTTTGCTTCACCACGATGGGAGCGGCGGGCTGCCTACAACGAATCAGCCGCATTCCGCAGCCGCTTCTCATTCACCAGCCCGCCTTCTTCCGCGTGTCGGACCGGAGTACGTTTACGCGCCGCCGTTGTTCCGCATGGGCACTTACTCCATCCTCGACGCCACGCGCAGCGTGGACGTGTGGAACGAGTGGGCTGAGGGGGCCGGGATTTAAAGTCCGGAGTCTCCAGTCTTCCCTTCGATTTGGTTCAAAATGTTGGTAAGCACCGCCTGGTCGCTCGGGTATTGGGTCGGCAGGACTGCCCGCACCGGTACAGGGACGCCATCCATGCGGTAAGCAGTGCCAGCGAGATGAACGCCGGGAACCGCCACCCGGAAGCGGACGTTCGGTTTCAGGACCGGCTCCACGTCGGGGGGATCCAGGATCACTAGCGGGATTTGTCGGAGGTGGGCAATGGCCTTGGCTGAGAGCCAGCCCAGGGTTTCGCTGCCGACCAGCAGGCAGGCGTCGGCCTCCTGCCGTTCCAGCAGCCCTTGCACGGAGAACTCTCCCGGGTTGTAGCGCGGATAGCCCCGAGCCGCGTTGACGGCAAAGGGGTAGCCGGTCTGCCACAGCAGGACCGAATCGGCCCCGACCACGTTGCCCTGGACACGCATCCGCATGGCATACCATCGAGCCGCGTCGTTCAAATCGGTAACCAACTGGAGCAGTGCCTGGACGTTGCAATGCCCCGTTTCGCCACGAGCCAGTCCCACTCCGAAATAGATTACCCCGCACCGCGCCGCACGCATACGCTGGGCCAGGTCTGCCAGCACCAGGGCAGGGGCGCCGTAGCCCTCGCCGCCAGCAGGGAGAGTGCCCCGGATCATGGCACGCAGAGCGACGAGGACCTCAAAATGGCGCTCCGGTTCAATCGGCAGGAAGAGGTCCGCCCCATCCACGGACTCGGTGCGCTGGGTGTCGGCAACCACGACATATCGGTCCATCCTCCCACCCGGAACCCATCGGCCTCGTGGATAGACCGAGTAGCGTTCCCAGTGGCGCGGGTGGCTGACGAGGGGATTCGAGCCCCAGAAGATGACCAGGTCGGCACGGTTGCGCACCTCGCCGAGGGTACAGGTCACCTTGCCCACCTCCTGTTGGGCCATCACGGAAGGCGCGTGGCACAGCGAAGCCGTTGTGTCGATGGTGGCGCCGAGCATTTCGGCCAGAGCCACGGCAGCGCACTGCCCCTCGGTGCTGCTGCGGGCCAGACCATAGATCAGTGGGTGGCGTGCCTGCTGGAGCAGGAGGGCCGCGCGGGCGACGGCCGCCTCCGGCGGGACCGGCTTTCCTTCCACTTCGACGGCTGAAGGCGATGCGGCGTTCTGGCCGAGCAACCAAGGTTCCGCCAACACGCAGGCCCTTTCGGCCCGGACGATCCGTTCCTCCGACACGGTCAGGCGCAGGTCGTCGCAGACGCACCCACAGCCGGTGCAGGCAACATTCTCAATCACCCGGAGCGGCTGAGCAGCCATGAGCAAGTGTCCTCCTGGAAGATGGCTGGTGCCAGCCCTGGGCGCGGACGCCGAGCGCTTCCTCTCGAGGATTCTATCCGAGGGTGCGGGCCGTCGCCTACCACTGCCCTTGTCGCACGCAGGAAGGAAGACATCAGGAGTGGGTAAAAGGTAAGCCACCGCTCAAAGAGGATCACTGGGGTGGGAGACCCGAGCAAGGAGCCAGGGAAGAAGGAGAGACGCATCTGGCAGCAATTGGTAGAATCTGCTGAGGGTTGCAGGTAGCCCACGGAAGGTTGGCACGACGTTGCCCAGGAAGGAACCGAATGGCACGCAAACCCAAGATCGTCTGTCGGGACACGCTCTCCGTCAGCGTCGATGTTTGCCGAGTCCGGATGCAGACCGGGGAACCCGTTGTTTTTCTCGACGTTCGTCAGGACGAGGATCGGGCTGCAAGTCCCATCCAGATTGCCGGCTCCCTCCGCATCGTCGGCGACGACCGGGCCTTTCACCCGCCCTGCCATAAACACAACTACATCGTCGTCTATTGTGCCTGACTGCACCAGGAAACCAGCACCCGTGTGGTGCGCCAGTTGCGAGAACAAGGCTATTCTTCCGTCTTCGTGCTGCGCGGCGGGTTCGACGCCTGGTTGCGCGCGGACGGTCTGGCAGAGCCGATTCGGGACGGGTGACGACGGGCAACTCTGGCTCTCCAGATGAAACGGAAGGCGGTAAGCGTCGTGTGCGTCGGTCAAATCACCCTTGGTGTATCAGACCGACGCACACGACACTTCGTCCAGCGGGAATCATAAGTCATGGTCTTGCAGATGGCCCGTTTCTCTTACCAACCGGGGATGTCCAGGAGCTACCGTAGACGTCGGTCGTCAGCTTGACGACCGAACTCGGCTGTACGGGGTGGTCCGAAGGTCGTTCGCCGAGTTGTTCCACCTGCTGGCCGGAGACCAGTCTCGCGAGAAATACGTTTTGGCCAAGGGTAGTTTCACAGCTGAGTTATCCGCAGTGTGCAGTTTCGACCCATTGAGCGCCAGGAGCGGCACAGCGGCCAGGGATTCTGGACCGACTGGAAAGGATCAATCACTTTCATGATGTCGTTGCAATCGGCAAACTGAGCATGCTTTCTCCGTGGCCGGGTTTGCCGAGACTGCCAGGGTAGAGCCAACGGTAACGGTAATGCCAGAGAGACCGAGCAATCTTCACGTCCTCCAGCGAACGAAGTGTTCAAGCGGGGGCACGCGGCATGGGTATCGCTCTTGTCACTGCCATCTCTTGGCAAAGGCGAGAAATGGGCTTCGCCGGACGCCAGACGGGCGGCGTCTCAGGAAGCGAAGGGAGCAGTTTCAGGAAGACCCAGACTCTTCTCACCTTGAACGAAGAAGGGGCACCATGTTGCGTCATTCTCTGGTTGTTGCGGTAACCTGTTGGGCAGTTGCTGTCCCGGACAATTCGTGGGCACAGGCCCTGGTCGGCGAACGCTCTCACAACTTCGGCACCGTGCCACGCGGGCCAATACTGCGGCACTCCTTTCGCCTGACCAATACCACCACTGGTCCGATCCACGTTAGCTCGGTCCGTGTCTCTTGTAGTTGCGTCAGTGCCTCGATTACCCCAGAGGAACTGGCGACAGGTGAGACAGCCATCCTTTTCGTCCAGCTGGACACTAGCCGCGTTTCTGGCTTCACCCAGAAGGCGATCTACGTCCAGCTCGATCAACCACAGTGGGAGGAAACGGCGTTCAGCGTCCAGGCTAACGTCCTCGCGGACGTGACCTTGACCCCTGACTCCCTGGCCTTTGGCCGGATCAAGCGGGGCAGTTCCCGGGAGGCCAGCGTCACAGTTCAGTTTTTCGGCACTGCCGATTACAAGACACTGCTAGCGAAATGCGACAGCCCATATGTTGAGGTCGGCGTCCGTCAATTACAGCGCGACGTGGGTCCAGTGGCTTACCAGGTGACCGCACGGCTGCGGCCCGACTTTCCGGCCGGCAACTGGTATGGCACGATCTGGCTCGGGACCGACAATCCGACCCTGCCCCGACTGCCAATTCCGTTGACCGTGCAGATAGGCTCTGCCCTGAGCGTGAGCCCCAAGACAGCAGTTCTTGGCCAGGTGAAAAGGGGCAGCGAGGCCAAACGCACGGTTGTCGTCTGTGCCGACCAACCGTTCCGCATTCTGGAAGTGAAGGGGACCGATGCTCAGGTGCTGGTGGAGGAGAGCGTGCCGGCGAGCAAGGCGGTCCATGTCCTGACAGTCAAGCTCCAGGCAAGCGGTCCCGGAGTGTTGCACAAAACCTTCCAGATCATCACCGATTTGCCGGAGGACAACCGCATCGACTTCCAGGCGACTGCCGAGATCATGCCCTGAGTGTTCTCGGCATTGCCGACAGGCACCTGGGAGCCAGCGCGGGCCGACCAGGAAATCATGATCCCGTATGCCCTGTAAGGAGCACGGCCGCACCGTGTATCCGGCCCGTGCGCAAGCGGTGCGGGAAGGGCAAAGGCGTAGTGCTGGTCGGCCAGGGTGTACTCGGCATAACCGCTGTCGAGCTGGTATGACCTCTGCGGCGGCCGGTACTTGAGTGTGCGTGCCACACCAGGGGATCAACAACTGCTCGACCTGGCCGTGCCCCTGACCCGGCAGACCCTGGAACAGGGACGCCTTGAGCACCTGCATGCGCTCTTCGATGCCGGAGCCGGCAAGTCGGACGCCGGGGTCAGAGCCTTGTTGGATCTGGCCGGTGGCCGCGCTGACCTGGACGTGACACTGCGGGCCTGCCGTTACCCCCATCGGCTGCGTGCCTGGAAGGCGTTGGCCAGCGGACTGTTCGTGCCATGTGAGGAAGAGGGGGCCTATGTCGGCGCCCCGCCCAAGGAGATCCGTTTGGCCGAAACGCAAACGGTGTTGAAGGGAGAGAATCCGGAGCAGGCGGTGCGGACCATCATCTGCCGGGAGATCGTGCCTGGGCCCAAGAAGGACCGCTGGCATCCGCTGTTTACGACCAGCCAGGCCGATCCCGAGGATGTGTTGACGATCTTCCGAGTGCGGCAGAACCACGAACAGGCGTACCGCGTGGGAGTCTATGACGAGTTCCTATCACGTTTTAGCTTGCAACACACAAAGAATGACGTGTTACAGGATGCCTCCCTGCTCCTGAAGCCACTTCTTTCGATAATGGTCATTCCTGCGTCGGCTTTTTCAGGACTTCCATGCGCTCCTTCGCCATTTCGGCCTGGGGAGTGCCTGGATAGCGTCGGCATATGAGGTCGTAGTAGAACAGCGCTTCCGCTCTGTGACCCTCTTGTCGATAGAACTCCGCGATGTTGAAATCTTTCTCGGCTTGGTTGGTCCCAACATTGAGGACACTGTGAGCAGTGGCGAGGTTCGTGCCGGGATGGAGGCCGATCCGAACTGACTCCCTGGCCGTAGCAAGTGGCGACCAACCGGGTGTATCGGGCGTTTGCTCACCTCCATCTTCTGTGTAAACTGATGAATAAGGCCGCCCCGATGCTCCATTCGTTGGAAACCCGAAAATGGCCGAGAAAACGATCCTGGCGACGATGACCGGCGAACACTTCCAGCCGGTCAGGCTTCATTTCAAGGTCTTAAACCGCAACGCTGTGTTGCGAGCCTTCAAGAACCTCCGCTGCGTGGACCGCGACCCGACCCGGCTGCGCTGGGTATGGCTCTACTACTTCGAGGCCAGAAACCTCCCCTTCAAGCAGTCCTACGCCCAGATCCCCAGGCAGCACCACCCCCTTGTAATTGGCTCATTCATCCCGCAAAGTGAGGACAGGATGGTCCTCGACCTGCGTTCCTGTGAGCGGGCCACCCTGGCGATTCCGTTCTTCGACAGGCACATCCCGAGAAGCGTGGCGAGGGTGACCGAGGCCGAGGTCGTCAACCGGCTCTTTTCCGCTGACGAGTCGGGGATCACGCCCGACCAGATCTTCGACAGGCAGGAAACCGTTGCCTGCGACCCCGAGGCGTCCGTTCGGGCAGTGGCAGAATTGACCGCCCACGTCCAAGACCCGCAGGAGAAGTTCCGGATCGCCGCGGAGTACATGGATGCACGGGCGAGGCAACCTCTGCCTGAGATCGAGCGGTTCCCCATCCACTACTACGAGGAAGGTATCCAGACGTTCACGACGACCTTGACAATCCGCCAGATCATTGCCTTCCAGCACTGGCTGGGCAACACCGGGTACTCGATGTTCGACGTGATTCAGGAAATGGTGAAGAAGGTGAAGTAGCGCGGCCCGGTTTTCTTGCAGCAGCTTTGGCTGACCGGTTCTACCAACGCTGCATGAGTTCAGCGTTCTCTACCCACATCACGAAGAACGGCTCGCTTCCGGAAAATGGCGAAGCACGCGGCCAGCAGGTCATTCGCCTCCCGTGAAGGCAAAATGGCTGATTCCGTTGTCCTTTCCCGAGGCGCAACCTGCGGGTAGCTCGTCGAGGAGGATCGTGCCGTTTCGCCGGGTCGAGGCAACCAATGGGCCGGATTTCCCGCTCGCAGGGTCCGGAATAACCCGCTTGCAGGGTCTCGGCCTGCGTAGAATGAATGTGCCTACTCGCCCCATCTCGCGCGGCAGGGTGCCGCGATACTGGAGAATCGATGTCTGCGAAGCAGCAAGAGCAAAAACCCCTCGAACAGAAGAAGCAGGAAACCGAACTGCGAGAGGCCGTGATTCGTGAAAACGTGCTGGTTACCCTCGGCCGACCGGACGAACTACATCGGGTACAGGTCACCCGCGTTGGGAGTACCAATTACCGAGTGAACGTCTTTGTCGGTCCAGACGCCACCTCGTGCAAGGTGGCCCACAGCTACTTCCTGGAGGCTGATGGGAACGGGAAGATCCTTTCGTCCTCTCCGGCGCTCGCGAGAATGTATTAGCAAGTTGCGCAGTTGGGACAATCCGTCGGCGATTTTCCGTGGCTTTTGCAGGCCGATCCTACAACAGCCATGTGTTTTTTGCGTAGCGGTAACGGCTCAAAGACGTCACGGCCGTCGTAGCAGTGCTGACCATCTTTGCCCCTTTCAGATTGGTCCCCCAGTTTGGCGGGGCATTCTCCTCCCAGATGGCCTGCGTTGCCGTTGCCAGCGCCGGGTGATCTGCTTCGCCGCTCATGGGATCTCCAGGTACCGGTTCCAGAGGGGTCAGACATTTGCGCCGGCAAGGTTCTGGCGATCCAGGCCGTCAGCTCGTCAAGCAGCGCCTCGTTGATCTCGTGGCCCATCGGGTATTCCTGGTAGATCGGGCTGAAGCCTTGCTCTTTGAGGAACTCAGCCACGCTCCTGCCCACATTCACCGGCACCATCGAATCGGCAACCCCGTGCGCCATAAAGATCGGCAGGGTTCGCTCCACAGGCAGGTCGGCCTGGAGGTCATCCGCCCGGCGCAGCGAGCAACTCAGGACCGCCAGCCCAGCGAACATCTCCGGCCGGGGCAGGCCGTAGCGCAGGGCAAGGTTCCCGCCCTGGGAAAAGCCCACTAGCAGCGCCTTACCGGGTGGGATGTGAAACTTCGTCAGAACCTCCTGAACAAAAGCGTCCAGGGCGGCCAGTGCCAGTCGAACGGCCTCGGGCCTCTCCTTGCCTCCACGCTCAAACCAGGCCCGCACCGTGCCTTCAGGGCCATCGAATCCACCGAGCGGCGCGTTGGGCAGGATGTGCAGGTAGCCGGACGGGTGGACAGCCTTTGCCAGAGGTGCCAGGTCATACATGTCAGCGCCGAAACCGTGCAACCAGATGAGCAGGGGGTAAGCGGCCCCTTCCTGGTAGCCATCGGGGAAGACGGTGAGGTATTCCAAGGTGGAGCTTTGGTGGACTTCGTGCCTCATCCCTGTCCTCGCTGAAACGAAAAAGGCCAGATCGCCGCAGCTGGGGTGTTGCCCAATCACCCCAACAGCAACAGCGTCCGGCCAGTTGAAAGTTTACACTTTCCTCCCTTGCTCGGCAATTCCCTGCCTGCGCTGGTCGATGAACATCCAGTCAGAGTAGGGCCGAACAGATCACTGGCGGGCAGAAACAGTACACGACCAGTGCGGGTAGCTGTCCGCCTTGCCTCGGAAGTCTCTGCGTTCGGGGGTTGACGGGAGTGAGTTGGCACGAGACGATCGCCTGACAATGACCCGGATCACCCGCTGTGGATCGGAAGCGGCGAGTATCACCAGCCTCCCGCTTTCGGTGTGCAGGAACCAGCAGAGTCCGTTTGAATTATTGCGCAGGCCGTCAGCTTGACAAGCCAAAGGAAACGGACACGCCGCCTGCTATATAAGGCATGGAAGCTGTGCCCCTTCACCTGCGAGAAGCCAACGAGTTCGTCGGCAAATTCCACCGGCATAACCTGCCCGCGACCGGCTGCAAGTTCGCCGTGGGCGCTGCCCTGGACGGGAAGTTGGTTGGTGTGGCGATTGCGGGCAGACCTGTGGCCCGAAGGCTGGACGACGGCAAGACTCTGGAAGTCCTTCGGGTCTGCACGGACGGAACCCCGAACGCCAACAGCTTCCTGTATGGGCGGGTCAAGCGGATCGCCCTGCTCATGGGCTACCAAAAAGTCATCACCTACACGTTGGAAGAGGAGTCGGGGGCCTCGTTGCGGGCCGTGGGTGCGCACATCGTGGCCCAGGTCAAGTCGCAGGAGTGGAGCAGGCCGAGCCGGAGGCGGAAGAGCCAGGAGGTCTACGGGAAGTCGAAGTTGAAGTGGAAGCTTTGAGGAACGAGACGGGAAATTACAAGGCCCGCGTGGTACAAACCAGGTGGGCTTTGTGCTTCGACGCTCCTGCAAAGGCAAGTAAACGGACCCACTACCAGAAGCCGCCTCTCTGGTCATAACGAGGCGATAAAGGGCGGTGCCGCCATGTCGCCCAGGCCGAGACGGCGCTGACACCGGCATCCTGGGACCGGCGATCCCCCTTCAAGTCCCGCTGACAACCCGCATCGGCTGGGAGAGCACAGCACGAACCCCCGCACTATCTCGAAGCCGCGAGGCCAGCGTCGCCAGGGCCAGTTCCTTCGGCAGACACTGCGAGAACTTCAACCCCTCCAGGGCCGCTTCCTCAACGGCGGGTGCCATCGAGGAGGGGTCCCGCGAGGCCAGCTCCCGCACGGCCCTCTCAATCACGGGCAGACCCTCGCCCCCCCCAACCGTGATGGCCAGTGCGTCGTGATCGACACGCCCGCCGCACAGCTTGCACAGTTCGCCCGCCAGGGTCGCGTTGGCCCGCGTCCCCGCGAAGGTCCACCACTCCGCCCCCGAGGAAGGCCGGGACAGCAACGTCGAGCCTTCTGCGTGGACGAAGGAGTGCTCATCCCGCAGCTCCTCCAGCCGGCCCTGGGCTCGCCGTGACCACCGCGGGGACGCCTCTTCCCCACCCAGGAGAAAACGCATGGCCTGGCACAGGGCGAACCCCAACGTCGGCCCGGTCCCACGCCAGCGAGACCGCCCAGTTTCGTCGGTCGCTTCGACGTGGGCAATCCGCCGGCCCCAGTCGAGGTTCGTGACCCGCCAGGCCCGACCACCTAACAGTAGAACTCGCGGCCCCTCCCGATGGCTCAGGAAGGTAGTCTCGTCCACGAACCCCAACTCCTGGCGACCGTGCCGGACCACGAACAGCGGCGGCGAAGTAAAGACCGAGAACAACTCCAGGAAATTCTTGCGGCCGAACTCCTCCTCGCCCTTGCGGCCAAACCAGAGCAGCCCCTCTTCCTCGAAGAGGATGCCCTCGGCCAGCATCCAGGCGACCATCTCATCGATCTGCTCCCCGAGCATCCGGGCGAAGGCCGGCACCCGTTCGAGCCAGTCTCGCCAGTCATGACGGCCGATGCCTCTCTCCTGCAACAGCAGGGCCATCAACTGCTGGGCCAGGATGTGGTAGGGTTCGGGCGGCGGGAGGACGGGCTCGACGTAGCCGTTCGACCACAGTTCCACCAGGGCTGCGGCACGCAGCAGGGCGTCGTCGTCCGTGGTCAGGAAGAGGCAGTTGCGGGCCGTGCCGGGTCGGCGTCCCGTGCGGCCCATCCGCTGGAGGAAACTGGACACGGTTGCGGGGGCGTCGATCTGGATGACCCGGTGTAAGTCGCCCACGTCGATGCCCAGCTCCAGCACGCTCGTCGCCACGATGACACAGTCATCCCGGCCGGCGAACGCCTCCTCGGCCTGGCGACGCTCCTCCTGGCTCAGCGAACTGTGCGTGACGAACGTGGCGACCTCCAGGGTACGCAACTCGCGGCCCAGCTGTTCGGCACGCGACCGGCTGTCCACGAAGACCAGGCGTTTCTCGCCCCGGTGCAGTCGGGAGATCACCACGGCAGCGTTGTGCAGCGAGCCGACATGGTCCAGCTTCACCTCGGCCGTCGCCGCGACCGCTTCCGGTGGATGGCAGACTTGCCGCTGCCCCTTGCACGCCCCGGCCAACCAGTCCAGCAGCTCCTCGGGATTGCCCACGGTCGCGGACAGGCCGATCCGCTGAAACTCGCGGCCACACAGTCTTTCGATTCGGGACAGGACCCCGAGCAGGTGCCAGCCGCGGTCGTCGCCGGCGAAGGCGTGGACCTCGTCCACGACCACCACTTGCACGGCGGTGAAAAGAGAGCGATCGATCTTCGAGGAGACGAGCATCACCTCCAGCGACTCCGGTGTCGTCAGCAGGCACTCGGGCGGGTCTCGCAGGATGGCTTTCTTTTGGCTGGCCGGGATGTCCCCGTGCCAGAGGGCCGACCGCCGTCCCACCAACGTGCAGTATCGTGCCAGCCGGGCGTCGAGGTTGTTCAGCAGGGCCTTGATCGGGCAGACGTAAAGCACGCTCAGGCCCCGCCAGCCGTCCGTGAGCAGGCGGGACAACACCGGGAAGAACGCGCCTTCGGTCTTTCCCCCCGCGGTTGGGGCCAGGATGAGCAGGTGCTTTCCAGCCAGCACCGGATCGATGACGGCTTGCTGGAACGGACGCAGGTCGTCCCAGCCGAGGCTGTTGACGACGTGGTGGCGCAGGGCCGGGTGCAGGCGGTCGAATGGGGTCACGTTTCCAGCTCGATGTCGTCCACGTCTTTCGCAGCCGCGGCGTTCCGCTCCACGGCGGTCAGTTCATTTTCGGACACGGTGAGGTCGTAATGCTGCCGCGGATCGAAGTCGGGGAACTGGTCAATGCGGTCGAGCACGTCGGCAACCAGCTTCTTCAGGAAGATCCTCGGGGCGATGCCGACACGGCCTCCCAGCTTCCCCGCCACGGCGGACGCCAACCCGCGCACATAGTTGTCGCCGCACCGCTCGGCGATGCGGCCGGCCGAGGGGCAGTGGTCCTGGTAGATGGCACGCACCCGGCAGCCGACCTCCACGAGGCGGTCGAGGTCGAACGCCGCCAGTCGGACCTGGACGGCACGCGGGTTGTCGAAACGAGCATCCGTCCGGAAATCAACGTGCAACCGCTGGGCCAGGGGCTCCAGCCGCTGCACCCCTTGTGGCCCCTCGAAGAAGGACGGAGTGCCGGTAACCAGGAGATACAGGCCCGGGAACCGCCCGGAATCGACCTCGTCTATCAGCTGCCGCAGGGCGTTGAGGCTCTTGTCCCGCACGTCGCCGCGCACCCGCTGGATGGTCTCTACCTCGTCGAGGACGACCAGCAAGCCAGCACCGCCCGAGTCGCGGACAACGGTCAGCAACCCCTGGAGGAAGTTCAACGCCCCGAAGTGGTCGATTTCCCCCTTTACACCCGCTGAGCGTTTGGCGGCCGCGGCCACGTTGGGCTGGCCGGCCAGCCAGGCCAGCAGGGCGTCGGCCGTGGCCGTATCCCCACCCACCTGGGCCTGCCGGTAGCCTCGCAGGGCCGCACTGAAGGTCGGGGCCGTGGCCGTGACCTTCGCCAGCCGCAGCTCCATTAACTGGTTCGTGCGGGCCAGGAGTGCTTTCTCGCCAAGGTCGCCGCCCTCGGCCAGGGCGTCCTGCTCCAGGGCGTAGAACCAGCCGTCGATTAGGTTCCGCAACGCACCCTGCGAGGCGTCGGCCGTTGCCAGCCGCTCACACAGCCTGCGGTAGACAGTCTCCAGGCGGTGCAGCGGCGTCTCCGTCTCGGAGACTTGCACCTCGGACGTGGCGAAGCCCAGCTTGCGTGCCCGGTCGGCCAGCCAGCGGGCGAAGAAGGTCTTGCCACAGCCGTACTCCCCGCGAATGGCCTTGAAGACGGCACCGCCGCCCTTGACCACCAGCAGTTCCTGCTCCAGGGCGGGCTCGAACCGGCCCAGGCCAACCGCAAAGGCGTCCAGGCTGCTGTGCGGCACCGTGCCGCGGCGCAGGGCGTCAATGATCTCCTGACGTCGCCGGGGGCTGATGGTCATGGGCTGTCCTCCGCGAGCAGGTCGAACTGTCGCAGCAGCAAGCCGCGATCCAGCTCGATGGTGTCCGACTGCTCGTCCCGGCCCAGCACCGCGTATCCCTCGACGTTCAGCACCCGCTGCACCACGGCCAGCAAGCCCCGCAGGCGAAATGCAGGAAGGGCGAGCTTGCGGGCCAGCGCGGTCGCGGTCAGCTTGCCGCCGGCTCCGTCCAGGCTGGCGAGTAGCCCGCAGAACACGTCGTCGGCAGGCACCGTCCGGCCGCCCAGTTTCTTCTGCTCGATGAAGAGGGACGAGACCAGCAGGGCAGCGAGCCAGTCCGGCGGCATCGGGGCCGGTTGTTCGCTGGTCACCGGGGCGACCGGGGCCGGTTCGGGCTCGATGGTATCCCAGAGCGTTCTGGGTGTCTTCGGCATCTTCTGCTCCGGCGGCTTCAGCGGCGGCACCAGGGCCGGGGCTGCCGACACGACGGGGGTAGGCTCCCACCATTCCGGCGTCGGGTCAGGAACTTCGGCCCACCCGGCCAGGCGGATGTCCCCCGCGGCCAGCACTGTGATCGGGATCAGCATTTCCTGTGGAGTCAGCCCCCCGTGGTAGCCGTTCTTTTTCGCTCCGTAGCGGACCCGCTCGCTCCAGGGGGCGATCAGGCGATGCCCCTCTGCCAGCAGCACACGCGACCCCTGGACAGCAAGCTCGCCTTCTCCAACCATGCCGTCGTCGGGCCGCCAGCGTTCCCCGCCCTCGCCGGACCGGGCCTCGGTCTGGTGGTCCAGCAAGTGTCCGTGGTCGCTCAGGATCACCACGACGCGGCGGGCCGAGCGGGCCTCGTAGAGCAGCGAGGGTAGAACCTTGATCTCGTCCCGGGTCCAGCGGAGGTCCAGCTGTTCGCCCTTGAGCAGATGGTCATCGACCGCATTGATGACGACACCCACGACCCGCTTCTGCGTCGAGGCGATGGCTTCCCGGACGTTGGCGGCCAGGCTGGCGTCCGTGGCCTCCTGGAGGGCGACCTTGTGGAACAGCACCGGCGGCAACCCACTACGGCAGTGCAAACGCAGGCCCGCATGGCCTGCGAACCCGGCGGCCTCGTTGTCGGCCGTTCCCGTGCAGGGCCGCCCGCAGAACAGGCTGGCCCGCGACGCCTCTGTCACACATGGGATCGCTGCCAGCCCGGGTCGCATGGGCTGCCCCTCCGGTCCCAGTGAAACCCAGTCGAGAGGGGCCATGTCAGCCAGCAGCTCCCGCGCCACCGCCGGGCTCATGCCGTCGAGCAGGATCACCAGCACCGGAGCCAGGGCGGCGAGTGGAGCCACCACCTCGTCCAGGATTCGCTCGACCGGGATGAGGTCTATTGGCTGGCTGGCCGCTGCCGTCTGGTCGCGGAGCAGTTCGGCGAAACAGCGGTTCTGCTCCTGTCGGCGAGCGGCCACCCGCTCCACCAGCCGGGCGTACCCCTCCGAAAGTTCACGGACGGGATCGCCTGCCCGCAGGACCGAGCGTGCCCAGTCCACAAAACTGCCCTGAGCCAGGTAGTCGCGGGCGGCTTCTCCCAGCGAGCGGGGTGCGGCCGGCGCGGCCCCTTCCAGCCAGCGGGCCAAGCGCAGGGCCATCTCGACCCGCTCCAGACGGCGCGGTTCCCGCCGGGCCTGATCGTGCCGGCGGATGGCATCGCGGGCTTCCGCAAGGGCCGTTGTGAGAGGGCCACCCTCGACCGCCGGGCCGAGCAGATTCCCCAGCCGGGCCAACCGCTGATCGAAGCCACGCGACAGGACGTCGCCGAGGTGAGCGAACTCCTCGGCCTGGATCTCGCGGAGGACGTCGTCGGCCCGGTGCAACAGCTGGTTTTTTGCCCGCGTGTCGCTGTCCAGCAGGCGAACCGCCTCGGTAGCCGCCGCGTGCCAACGTTCCACCACGGCAGGGTCGGGCGTCGGTCCGCCCAGGAACCGCTCCAGCCGACCGGCAGCACGATCCAGCCGACCGTTCGCCTGTGGGTGATGCACAACGCCCAGAACCAGACCGACCGGCAAGGCGTCGGGCTGATCCGTGGCCTCGGCACACCGGAGGACGGACGTTGCCGTCTGGCCGATCTCACTGGCCAGCCAGTCCTCGACGGCGCGCCGGGACTCCTGCGGGAGGCGGCGATAGCGCAGGACGTTGTCGGCGACGGACGACCACTTCAGAAGGAGGGCCAGGTCCGGCCGCTCCCCCTCCAGGCCGATCAGGCGCTCCAGCAGCAACGGCCAGACGGCCTCGGCGTCCAGGTAGCCCCCTGGCGTCGGAGACAACCCAGCTCCCGAGGCCAGGTCCAGCAGGCGGTCGGCAATCCAGCTGTGGGCACGCAGACGAGGGTCGATGGCCTGGGCCTGAAACAGCTCCTTGACGATCTCCCAGGGGTTGATCTCGTAGAACTGGCGTTTGGCCAGGCGGACCAGCACGTCGTCGCCGAGATCCAGGTCCGAGAGCGCGGTGACCAGCACGGTTGCCGTGACCCCAGGCTCCTCGTCCAGCAGAGCAATGCGGGCGGCCAGCGGCGAGTCGCACTGCTCAATGCGGTAAACCTCTGCCCCGTCGTGGCGCAGCCGCTCGCCGGAGTAGCGGCCCATGGAACGGATGCCAAAGAACCGGGCATCGGGAACCTTGCGGCGGATGGCCAGAACCTTGGCCCGGATCTGGTTGAAAGTGGGTGCGGGCTGGCTCATGCCTGTTCGCCTCCCGCCTCGATCTTCCAGGCCAGGCTCACCGTCACCGTGCAGCCCTTCTGAACCTCCCGCTCCAGCTGCTCCAACTGCTTGCGTGCGTCACCACAGCTCAACCCGTCTTTCTTCCCTTCCCGGACCTTTTCAGGGTCTGGGGGCGGAGGTGGAGGAGGTAGAGGGGGTGGAGGAGGCAGTTTCTGGGTTAGCAGCCGGACGGCCTTCGACTGGGCCTCCTTGAGCGCCGGGGCAAGTGACAGGGCGTGCTCGTCGGCAGCCAACGCCTCGCACACGATCCGCCGTACATCGGCGGCCCCGACTTGGCGGGCGTCGGTCAAGCGACCCACCGCGTCCAGGATCTCCCAGTTGAAGGCTTCGAGCGTGGCGGCCAACTCGGCGGCGTGCTTCAGGCAGGTTCCCATGGCTGCCTCCGACGTGGCGACCTCGGCGGACGCCAGCACCCCGACCAGGCCATCCCCCTCGCCCGAATGCAGCCGTTCCACCAGTGACAGTGTGGCCTGGGCAGTCTTGAGGCGGGGCGACTCCGTGATGCCGAGCCCCGCGAGCCGATCCCGCAGCCGGCGAACGTAGCCCTGGCAACCGGCCCTGTACTCGGCTGCCTTGCTCTTGACCTGACCGACCAGCAGCCCAACGTTGCCCGCCTTCCGCAGCGGCGAGACGGCGACTCCCAGGATGCTCGCGGCCCGCTGCACGGCGACAGCCCAGACCGCCTCCTCGGGCAACTTTGTTTGCTTCAGCTCGAAGTGGTCAGGCAGCCTCGCCAGCGTGCCCTCCTGTGGACCGCCGTGCTCGAAAAACGTATGGTTGGTCTGTTCGGCGAAGATGAGGATGACCAGGTTGGCGACCTCGCGGGGCAAGCCCATCGGCCTGGGGTCGTCGAGCCACTTGCGCAGCTGGCCCACGGTCAGGGCCGCACCGGACTGGGCGGCCTTGCGGGTGAAGTGGTTCTTCCAGTCCTGTCCCAGCACAAAGTGGGTGGCGTCCGGGCCCAGATCTCCCAAATGCAAGGGGTTGGCGATCTGGCGGATCAGGGGACGTAGCGCCTTGTCCACCTCGGCCCGGCCGTCTTCTTTTTGGGCTGCCTGGCTGACCACGTCGAGAACCTTCCGCAGATTGGACGTTTTGACCTCGGCCTGGAACTGCGGGTGGGCCGGGAAGTCGTCGGCCAGGGCCTGGTCGAGAATCTGCTCCAGTGCCCCCCTCAAGTTGGCGGCAGCCGGCGGTTGCGGGGTAAAGCCGTTCTTCAGCGAGGCGAACTGCTCGTGCGGCTCCAGCTCCTGGGTGGTGTCGAGCGAGCCGGGCAGCAGGGCGTCCAGGCCGTAGGCCGCCTCCAGGTGATGCTTCACCCTCTGCCGCAACTCGCTGCACTGGTTCTCCAGCAGGGTGCGGGCCGCCAGCCGGTCCTGGGGAGACAGGTGCGAGGCGTAGCCGGCGAACCGTTCCCCGGCCAGGATGTGTTCCAGAACCACCAGCAGACCCAGATCCCGGAGGGAGTCGAGGCTGAAGAAGTTGGGCACCCACACTAGAGTGCGGCTGCCAGCCGGGTGGGACTGGCGGAACTGCTGGAGCCGGCCCAGGTCGTCGCGGGGGCCATGCGAGCCTTCGTCGAAGGGGATGTCGATCACCAGCCGCCAGCAGTCGCCGGCCTCCAGCGAAGGGTCGGGTAAGTCGCGGACGTTGGCGAACACGATCTCACAGCTCCGGTCGGTGTTCCGCCACTTGAAGGGCAGGTCGATGGTCAGCCGGTCGGCGTCGTTGATGCCCAGTTGCTCGAACAGCATCTGGCGAACGCGGCGGCGGCGGTTGCCCATCGAGTCCTCGCCGCGAGCCTTGGCCAGGATCGCCTCGGTGTCCACGCCGGTCAGCTGCACGGTGATCGTCGGGTTGTTGCCCTCGCCGACGCGGATCTCGCCGACGCCGGCGGCCCAGCCCTTGACCCGACGCAGCACCTCCTGGGCCTCGCGGCCTTCAATGGGCGTCTTGATCGTGCCGTGGTTCAACGCAGCAAGCCGCTCGGCGGTCACCCCCCGCAGCGTCTCGACGCCCGGCACCAGGGCGGCCAGAAGCAGAGTCTTGACCAGCCGGTCGTCGTTGCGGAAGGCAGTGCGTCGGCGGTCACTCCAGGGAAGCTGCTCCAGTTCCTCGACCCGGCCGTGCTGCTTCTCCAGCATGGGCAGGAGTTTCTGGTGGTAGAGCCGGCGGGCGTTGTCGAAGTGGATCGCCATCTCGGCACTGAACGCCTCGTCGCCGTGGGCCACCACGTCGAACAGGTCGCCCACCGGGACGAGGTCGCCCACCTGCAAGGTGTCGCGTTGATCGACCAAAAGTTGCCGCATCACCTTGAGGGCGGTGCGTTCGCGTTGCAGGACGCTGCTGACGGCGATGAGCGTCTGTACCAGGGCCGGGCTGAACGGGTAGACCTTGCGGAACATTTGCCGGTCGCCCTCGCTGGTCAAGAGCGTGTTCCACACGGCCTCGCGCACCTTCGCCGTCCGCTCGAAGGCCGCGTCCAGCTCGCTCTTCGCCGCCTCGCTCAGAGGCTTCAGCACCCGTTTTTCGGCGATGGCAGGCAGGTTGCGGTCCTCCAGGGTGATGGTGTTGAACCTCCCCTCCTGGTAGCCGAGAAGGTCGTCGAAGTTCAGCCGCTGGACACCCGCCACGTTGGCACCAATCAGCTTGCGGAGGTCCCGCTGGCGGGCCACGAAGCTGACGAGGGGGATGGGGCGGTCGGGCGTCTGGGCTTCGACCAGGGTGGTCAGCTTGGCCGCCTCTCGCTGGACGAAGTCGAGATCGGCCGAGCGCGTGGCCAGCCACAGGATCAGCTCGTCGAGGAACAGCAGCAGAGCGTCGTAGCCGAGGTCGCGGGCGTGCTGGCTCAGGACGCACAGCCCCTTGTCCAGCGACAGGTACGCCTCCCGCTGTCCCTCGGCCTGGACGCTGTAGGACTTGAAGAAGGTGCCGACGAGGTCGCTGACCAACCGGGTCCGCTCCTCGGAACCGGGGTCGGCATCCGTGGCAGCCTCAAAGCGCGTGGCGTCCCAGGCCGATTCCAGGTCGCCCCAGCCCGTGTCGTGGCGGCAAGTTTCCAACTTGCCGAAAGAATCGGCAAGTTGGAAACTTGCCGCCACGGCAGGAGCGTTCAGCCGGTCGAAGAACGTCTCGTCGCCCATGGTTTCCCGCAGATGGCGGGCGTCGTCGAAGAGCTTCTCGGCCAGGAAGACGCCGGGGACCGGTGCCGTGGGGTTGGTCCGGTGGATGAAGTCCACGTAGCCGCCCAGGATGCCGCTCTCCATCGAGTGAACACTGAGCAGGTGGTAGGGCACCAGTAAGAACTTCTTACCACCCAGCCAGTCGTTGTGCTTCGCGATCACGCCGGCCAGTTCAGGGATGCCGCGTGCCTGCGAGTTGCCCTGAAGGATCAGGTGCAGCACGGCCATGAAATGCGACTTGCCCGATCCGAACGACCCGTGCAGGTAGGTCGCCTTGCTGGTGCGGCGGGAGACTGCATCCCGGACGAAGTCGAGGGCCTGGTCGAAGCACTTGACCAGCTCGGTTGTGACGACGTATTCGCCCAGCGTGCCGGCCGGGTCGATGACGCCCTCCGACAGGCGGAGGACAAAGTCGCCCTTCTGGACGTGTTCGGGGATCTCGATCAGCTCACGCAACAGCGTCATGGGCAGCACCTTCCTCGCGTCAGTCGGCCCAGTTCTCGATCTTCAAGCCGGGCACCTTGCCGAAGTCTTTCACGTTGCGGGTGACCAGTGTCGCCTTGTTGGCCAAGGCGATGCTGGCGATGAGCAGGTCACTCCGCCCGATCTTCTTCAGGCCCCGCACCCCACGCAGGCGGTCGAACTCCGCCGCGGCCGCCGCATCGAACGGGAGGACGTCGAAGGACGCCAGTTGTCCTTCGCTCTCCGCGAGGCGTTGCTGGGCCAGCAGCAGTTGCTCGCCGTCCGCTGCCTTCAGCACCGAGGCGAACCGCCCCTGGAGCACCTCGATACGCGTGACGACGGTCAGGACAACGTCCTCGGTCACCTGGGACCGCCGCTCGACCACCCGTGCGTTGCCGTGGAGCAGGTATGTGAGGGTGTCCGTGTCCAGTACGAACATCACTCCCGCTCCTCCTCGGCGGGCCGGTATCCGGCATAGGTGCCGTCGGGGCCCGGCTCCCTCCCCCGGCGACGCATGGCGTCCTCGAGGATCTCCATCGCGTCGGGGTCGTCTTTCCACACGCCGGCCAACGCCAGCTGAGCGGCCTTCCGCATCTCGGCGGTCGGCTGGCTGACGCTCAGCCACTGCTGGATGGCGGCCTTGAGAAACCGCCACTCCCCGCCCACCAACCGCCCCGGCAGACCCTGTGTTGAGGTCGCCGCGATCACGTCCTTCTCGGGCAGTCGCAGGTACGCGGCCGCCTCGGCAAGCGACAGGATCTCGCCAGGAGGGCCGTTCGTCGCAGCCGGCTGCGGCTCGGGTTGCGGTGTCGAGCCCGGTTTAGGCTTCGTCGTTCGCGGCATGGTTATTCCTCCTTCGTCTTTTGCGTCTTCGTGGCTTTGCGTGAGGTTTTCCGAGCGGGCGGTTGCCAGGCCCGTACCTCTTCAATTGTACGCCCCATCTGCCGGGCCTCGTCCTGCACGAAGCCCTCGTAGTAGTCGCCCATCGCCACGCCATAATCGGCATCGTACTCGTTATGCCACTGCTTCAGCCACGGCAGCAGTTCGGCCAGGCAGGCCAGCAGCGGCACCAGCCGCGGGTCGTCGCGGCCGCCCTCCTGCTCCTGGACGCGGACGTAGTGGGCAGCGATGGCCTTCGCCAGTTGCAGGTGGTCGTAGCCGGCCCAGGCGATCAGCGGCAGGCCGTCAGCCCCCTCGCAGTGCGGGAAGATCACCCACCGTTCCTTGGGTACGTCCAGGCCACCGCGGAGACGCCAGTAGTCGCCCTTCTGGAAGTCTGCTGATTTGTACTTCGGCGGCGGCGGGATCGGGCCGACCTTCTCCTTCTTGAGTACGTCGGCCTGGGCCTTGTTGAGGGGCGACTTGCCATCGTCGCTGGAGGCGGTCCAGCCGCCGTCGTTGACGCCGAGGCCCTGTTTCGTGGCACGGGCATCGATGGCATCTTCCTCGCGTTGCAGTTCCCAGGTGCGTTCCCAGGCCCGCCGCTTGTCCAGCCCGGTGGGCTTGTAGCGGAGGACGGGCAGCAGGGGGACGCTCTCGGCCTCGACCAGTTCGGTGACCAGCTTGACCACGTCGAAATCGGGCCGACCGCGGTACAGTTCGGCCACGGTATGGAAGGCTTGGTCCCGGCCGGCGATGTCTGCTAACTTGGCTGTCGAGAGCAGGGAAACCTCTTCGTGGTGGCAAGTTTCCAACTTGCCGATTGGCCCTGACGCGGAGAAATCGGCAAGTTGGGAAACTTGCCGCCACGAGGCGTTCATGCGGCCGTCGAGGTCACAGTAGGACTCCAGGCGGTCGAGGAGCCAGGCGTGCAGTGCGTCGGTGACCTTGTCCTCCCAGGCGGTGTCGTTCCAACGTCGCTTGTACTCGGGCTGCTCGATGAGGGCGATGTTGGGGTTGCTCTCGATGACGGCGATGCGGCGGAGGGTGAGCGGATCGTCCGTCTCGGTCGTGGGCGTCGAGCCGTGGCGGGCGAACCACGTCGTTTGCAGTCCCTCGTCACGCATCTTGCGGGCGAGGACGATCTCGAAGGCCCGATGGCCGAGTTCCATGTGGGGGCAAGTTTCCAACTTGCCCAAGCACTCCTCGTCGTTGAGCAGGCCGTAGAGGCGGTAGCACTGCCAGTCGAGGTCTTCTTGCAGGGCGATCATGCGGCCGCGTATCCGGCAGTACGCGGCGTGGGCGTCGGCGAGGTCTTTCCGTAGCACAGGCGTCCCGCCTGTGAGCTTCACAGCCGAGACGGCTGTGCTACGGGCGAGGACGCGGGTCGGGGTCTGCTCGGCGAGGTCGCGGGCCAAGGCGTCGAGTTGCACGGGCGAGGGCAAGAGGGCGATCGGAGGGGAGAGGGAACAGACCCAAGCCTGTCCCTGCAAACTCGTGATGCTTCTCCCAGCCTCTCATCGTAGACACCGCGACCAATCCCACTGCTGCCCTTGGTGGACGACACCTGCTTCAGCCAGAAGCATGCGGTCGAGCTATTCAGGAGACCGAGCAGAGCGAGATGCTCTTCGCGGGTGATGTCATCGGCCATTTGATTACAGGCGCATGGCTGATTTGCAACAAGCGTGCCTCGACGATCCAGCACGAAGTGGTTATGAGTCGCGACGAAGGCGAAAGCAAGCAGTCGGGGAGCTCTGGCCCTCTCCTTTGTCCATGTAACGGTATTCGTACCACTTAAGCCCAGCCTCTTCAGCGGGTTTTGATGCCGAACATCAGCCGTTGTTTCAGTCCTGCCCGAAAGATCCAGAACGTGTTTGCCGAAATCTGGCACTTCGTTATAGAGGCAGAGCGAGCATACCACTATCATAAGGGTTAGCTATATCCTCAGTCGAGTACCATATCCAATCTACGAACAGATTCCCCAGTGATTACGGCCGAGTCGAGATCCGCCTTCTCTTCCAGTAATCTGGTGGCCGCAACAAAAACTTCATCGAGCATTGTCATGGCCATTGGCCCGACAGCTTGCGTGGCCTCCGCAAGCGTTGTCTCGGCTGCGTCATCCAGCAGCTCCTTCAATTCTGCCGCCCCGCCGCCGCCGATGCTCCACGGGTGCCTATGGAAATTCTCTCGCGGCGAATCCGTCACGCTCACGAACAGGCTCTGCGACCCAGGCAGATCGATCTGCTCCACGATGGCCGTCCACACCTGCCCGCGGGCCGGATCATCAGGCGTCGTCGGCTCGCCGCGAATCCCCATCACCGTGCGAATGGGTATCTGCCGCCACGGACCGACGTTTCCGCCCGAAGAGGATCACCGTGGGCGTCCCGTGACCGGGGATGTAGGCCCCGCTGGTGTCGATGACGTGCGTCAGGTCGATGGTCGGGAAGAACTCCTGGATCAGCTTCTTCCCGAACTCCCGCTTCATGAACGAATTGGCCGTGATCTGCCCGGTGAATCCGCCCTCGCATGCCAGGTCGAAGATCCGCTGCATGAACGGCACCGCCAGCGAGTATTTCATGTGGCAGGCGGAGTACCGCTCTCGGTACTTCTCGTTCAGCCCACGATCCTTCGGCGTGATGTACGGCGGGTTGGCGACCACGGCATGATAGATCCCAGGCCGCAGCAGCCGTTCCAGTTCCTCGGCGTCCTCGGGCTGGTAGTGGTGGTCCAGCGTGGCGAAGCCGAGCGAGCCCTGCACCGCCTTGGTGCTGCCGTGCAGCAGCGAGTCGCCGCAGGCCAGGTTCAGGCGGAAAGCCGGGAAGTCCGCCAGCCGTGGTGGCAAGTTTCCAACTTGCCCAGGCGAATCGGCAAGTTGGAAACTTGCCGCCACGGCAGCCAGCAGCAGGCGGAAGCGAGTGATGGCGACCGCGTAGGGGTTGAGGTCCACGCCGTGGATGGCGTCCAGGGCCCGCTGCACCAGACTCGCGTCGGGGCGTGGCCGGCTCTCGCCGTGTCCAGTGGTCCAGCAGTCGCCCGAACGCCCCCAGCAGGAAGTGGCCGCTGCCGCAGGCCGGGTCGATGAGCCGGACCTTCTCCATCCCGAACTCCGCGATGGCCGGCTCCAGGGTGCGTTCGAGGATGAACTCCTCGACGAAGACGGGCGTCTGCAACAGGGCGTACTTCTTGCGGGCCGCCTCGGACAGATCCTGGTAGAGGTCGCCCAGGAAGCGGCTGTCGAGCGACGGGTCGGTGAAGTCGTGGACGAGGTGCCCGCTGCCGGCGTCTATCCGCTGGAAGAAGGGCAAAATCAGATCCTTGGCCGCGTCCGGCGAGAGCCAGTTCGGGATCGCCCGGATCGGGTTGTGCTCGCCGAACAGGTCGCGGGTGCCGGGCCGCTTCGCCAACTCGTCGAAGATCGCCAGCAGGTACTCGCGGTCGGTGTCGTGCGGATGACTGCGGAAGAACAGCTCGTGCTCGTCGCGTGCCCGGTTCAGCCGCTCGCCGGGGCCGGCCAGCCTCGGCGGATCGACGAGGCGGTTGTCCTCCAGGAAGCGCACGAAGACGCAGGACAGCACCCAGGCGACGGCTTGCTGGGTGATGGCATCGGCTCGCCACTCCTCCAGCGTCTGGCCGGTGCGGCCGGCGTCCTTGGCCCGCCGGTACTCGGTCTCGACGGTCCGGCCTACGTCCGGCATGTCGTCGCAGCGGGCACGCAGGTCCTTCTCCAGTTTGGCGACGAGCTTCTGGGCGTCGGCCAGGAACGCGACACGGTCGATCATGGGCGGACCTCCGTTTCGTGGTGGCAAGTTTCCAACTTGCCTTCTGCCTTCGACAAGTTGGAAACTTGTCGCCACAGCGGCTCGCCAAACTCCCGGCTGAGGACTTTTCTGTCGTGGGCAGACGAAAATGGCCACAACTCAGCAGAAGACACCAGGCTGGCCTTCACCGGGTTGTTCTCGATGTAGTGGATGATGCGTTCGAGTTCGTCCACGTCTCGAATCCAGTGATCGTAGGACTCATGCTGCCAGAACGTCCCTTGCCGACCCAGGACGCGATTGCACTCAAGAGCCGTAAAGCGGTTGATGCTGTGAATGATCTCTTCACGAGGCGTTCGTTTGGATTCCTTCCGTTCAGCAATCCATCGCTCACACGGCTGGAACACCCAATGGTAATGGCTGGGCATGACGACAAATGCCAGCAAGTCGTAACGCTGAGCTGCGAAGTGATAGAGAGCATCGACAACGATGCGGGCCAACTGCGGATCCTCCAGGTGGCGGCAAGCCGGTTCCTGATCCAGCCAGCAGTCGGTTCTCGCAAACGCCAGTTTCCAGCGATCCTCAGCCCACTGCTGCTCGGTCTTACTCTGGGGACGAGGCCTCCGCTGTAACTCGGTCCGGTAGTTGTCGAGGTCGAGCAACCCCTGGGCAGGAATGCTCCCTTCCAGGCAAGTTGTGAGGAAATAGGCCGCCCCAGGCATGTCCCAGTGTGGTAAGTTTCGTCGTCGAATCACTTCGGTTGGATTCATTTCGCTTCTCCTCGTGGTGGCAAGTTTCCAACTTGCCCTTTTCTCGACTCGCGGTCTGACTCGAAGATCATCGTTCCACCAGGGTAGACGGGCAAGTTGGAAACTTGCCACCACGTTCCACCAGGGTAGACGGGCAAGTTGGAAACTTGCCACCACGATACACTGCGCCGCTCATCCCTGTCCTGGCGTAGACGGGCAAGTTGGAAACTTGCCACCACGATGGACATTCGCGATCCAGCTCTCTGGCACACTCACTCTCTGAGCCGGGCTCAAGAGGGGTACGGCCTTGCCATCGATCTGGGGCTGCTGTCCCGGCAGGAGCAACCACAGCCCGGCCGGGCCGCCCGGCCTGCCGACGCGATCCCGCAGGCGTTCGAGCAGATCGAGTTTGTCGTAGCGGGCCAGCAGGCCGGCGTGAACCAGCAACACGGTCGGGCCAGCCGCACAAAGCTGCTCCTCGACCTTCGGCAAGGCCCGATTGACCAGCATCAGAAGCTTGCTCCAGTCGCCGTTGGCGGGCGTGGCGTCCGCCCGCAAGACCAGAGACCAATCGACGCGGGCTCGTTTCGCGGTGTCGCGGAGAGAGTCAATGATCACGCGGTCGCCATCAACGGCCCGGAGCGAGAAGCGGCCCTCCAGTTCCCGCCGGGCCTGCTCGAAGGACCGAGGCGGGACCATCAAGGTGAGGAACGCCCCACCCTTCAGCGACCGCCGCAGCTTCTCCTCGAACTGGCGGGCGTCGGCCTCCTCGGGGGAGATCGGCTCGCGGGGGTCGCGGCCGGGGGCAGTGGGGAGCCGCGGCGGTGGCCAACTGGCTGAACTGATGGAGATGCTGTCACGGACGACGGTGACGTAGCCGCCCCGGCCGTCGAGGGCGTCCGGGTTCCAGGCCAGCTCCAGGCCCGCTGAGGCCAGCATCTCATCGAGCCGGGGGCGCTCGGGCAATGGCTCGGCCTCGGGATACCGTCCGGCCACGCGGTCGCGGACCTGCTCGGCCGACAGCACCCGCACGCCACCCAACGCACCCCGTGCCAGCCGAAGGGCACGCAACGCCTCCATGCCGCGCGGGTAGATCTCCTGCCGGCTGGAGACGGCGGCCCCGCACGAAGCCGCAGCGGCCAGGCGGAGCAGGCGGCCGTCGGTCAGCGGCTCAAACCCGATGGGGGCGGGCACTTCCCGCAGCACCTGCAAGGCACGCAAGGGCGGGGCCAGCGGGTCCTCGCGGGCAAGCTCGTCGGCCTTGTCACCCAGGCGGGCGGCGTGGTCGGCCAGGGCGGGATGGATTGCGACCAGCGTTCGCGTGTCATCGCGGCGGACGAGATAGCGGGGTTCGGCCATCGTGCGCTCGACCTCGACGGCTGCCCTTGCGGCCGCCTGGCCCAGGCGGAACCGCTGTGGCCCCTCCAGCACCGAGCCGCGGGCAGCCAGGATGGCCTCGCCCAGCTCCTGGGCGGTCATCACGCCACCTGCCGTCGCCAGAAGCCCGGCAATGTCCCCGCGCAGCGGCGTCAGGGCTTTGTCGCGGCTCCAGCGCTCTACGACCTTGCCAACGACCTGGCCGACGCGGGCCCGGCTGACCGCCAGGAAGCGAGCGACCTCGGCCTGGCCGGGCCAGATGCAGGGCAGTGCTTCCTCCAGCCCAAGCAGCGCCGTGATGGTCTGTCGGGCCGTGTTGCCCTCTCGTGGGCTAACCCGCGTCAGCCGCTGGGCCAGCAAATCGACGCTGAGCCGCGCCAGATCGCCCGCCGACTGCTCCTCCACGTCCTCGACAGGCAAGGGGTCTGTGGGCGGGTTCCCGAGCCGCTCGCGCAGGATCTTGACCGCCGAGGCGATCTCCCGCCTTGTCTTGTTGCCCACGCCCCGCAGCCGAAGCAACCGCCGCATCTGCATGCCAAGCAGGTCTTCCACCGTCAGGACGTTGGCCCGGTCCAGGGCGTTGATCGCCCGCGTTCCCAGGCCCAGTTCGTGGATGGACGAGTCGAAGGTCGCCTCTGCCAGGCGCTGCCGGAGCTCGGCTTCGTCGATCTCGAAGGCGGCATCGGGCGGCCCGAGGGACTTGAAGCACTCCCGCCACTCTTGCAACATGACCTCGGCGTTGTCGAAACGCTCCCCGGCGTTGCGCCGCAAGGCTTTAGTGAAGAATGGCACCAGCGTCTCCCGCAGGGCGGGATCGAACAGTTCCCCGTCCAGGGTTGCCTCGCACTCCAGCTGGGACGGCTCGCTGCGGCCATCACCCCACACAGGGAGGGTCCCGGTGGTCATCTCGAACAGCGTCACGGCGGCGGAGTACCGCTCGGCGTGGAGGTCCCAGCGTTTCCGCAGCGGCAGGAACGGGTCGAGGTAGGCTTTCGTGCCGGCCTCCACGTTCTCGGGCGGGGTGCGGGACAGGGAGAAGTCGAAGAGGACCAGGTGCAGCAGGTCACCACGTCCCACCGGCCCAACGCCGACGTTGTCGGGCTTGATGTCGCGGTGCGAGATGCCCTGCTCCTCCAGGAACTTCACGACTTCGAGCAGATCCTCGCCGAACCGCTGGAGCAGATCGACATGCAACCGCCCCTCCTTGCGGAGTCGCTGACCGAGCGTCTCCGGGCCGGCCGACCGCAACAGCAGGCAGGTCTTGTCGCCCAGAGTCAGCGTCTCGACGTGCTCGACGACATGCTGGTGCCGTAACTTGCAGAGCACCTCGCCCTCGTCGCGAACCCGCCGGGCGTGGTCCTCCGAATTGGCCACCTTGAGAACGTACTCCTGCTCCTCGCGTTCAACCAGCAAGGCGACGGAGGTGGCCCCCTGGCCGAGCCGCTTCTTGACGGCGAAGCCGCCCGGCAGCTGGTCCCCCTTCTGGGCCGTGAGCGGGTCGGCGAGCAAATCGGCGGCCGGGGAGGTCAACTCATCCTCAACGCCGTCGAGATAGGCCAGGAACTCGGCCGCTGAGCCGATGCGGTCGGCCACGTTGGGGTTGGTGCTGAACTGTACCAAGTCCTGGAGGCTGCGGGCGGCCCCGTTGAGGACGTCGCTGATCCGCAGACCACGGGAGACTCGTAACTTCTCGGCCAGTTCCAGTTGGTTGACCGCGGGCGGCATCCCCGCGAAGAGGAGGTAGGCCACGGCACCCAGGGAGAAGATGTCCACGTGCTCGCCGGGTCCATCCAGGGGCAGCACGGCTTCCGGGGCCACGTAGACGGAGCCAGCATCTTCGACTAGCAGCTCGACGTGGGACGTTGGCGTGATGTCCCTGATGCCGGCGGTAGACGATCCACCGGCCCGGTAGGCAACCTGCCAGTTGAACAGCTTGACACGCGGCCTGGTCCCCTCCGGGTCGCAGACCAGAATGCTCTGCGGACACAGGCCGCGGTGGACAACCTTCTTCTCGTGCGCGAAGCGGACCACCTCGGCGGCCTGCCGGAGCAGGTCGAGGCGGACGTCGGCCCCGAGGCGGTCGCCCCTCTGTGCCAGGAAGTGGTCGAGTCGCAGGGCGTGTGGGTCGTGCTCGAAGACAATGGCGGGGCCGACCTCGTGCTCGGTGTAGCCAAGGGTCCGCAGGACTCCGGGATGTTGCAGGGCCTCGGTCAGCTGGAAGTCGCGGCGCGCTGCCCGCCGGATCATCTCCCGGTCGTCCGCAGTGGCCTCGTTTTCGACCAGATAGAGGCGGATGCGACGTTTGCCGCCGATGTTCTGGACGTGGCTCGCCTCCCAGTCCTGATACCCCGGCCCCTCCTCGATGAGACGGTCGAGCAGATAGTCGCTGACCCGCCGCTTGCGTGTGCCGCTGGGGATGCCGGCCTGCTCGATGGCCTGGCTGATGACCCTGGCGAGGGGCCGATCCACGAAGGGACCGGACTTCGGATGCAGGCCGGGGCAGTTCCGCCCCCGGACCGCGGCCAGGATGCCGGGCCGTTCGGGCTGGCCGGTGGCGGCCTCCAGGTCGCGCAGGCAGACGCCGTAGGCAGCGGTGTCTCGCAAGTCGCAACGGAGGCCCGGGGCGGACAGAAAGACCAGGGGTTCGATGTACGGGATCGAATCCTTGACCTTGACGGCCTTCTGGCGAAGAAGAAGCTGTTTCAGTTTCTTGGCCTTGAGGTTGGCTCCCAGGAGCGGGTTGGCGGCGGTGACGAGCCGCCCATCGGTGTCCCAGGTCCAGGTGCCGGCGTCGCCGAAGACGCGACCGGGCCGGCTCTTGACCTCGACGAGGAAGAAGCCCATGGGGGTGAGTACCAGCAGATCGACCTCGTTGATGCTGCCGTCCAGGGCAATGAACTCAAAGTTGGCCCAGGCCCGGTACGGCTCGTGGTCGGGCCAGCGGTCGCGGACGAAGTCCAGTGCGTCCCGCTCCCAGGGGTACTTCGATTCGGTGACGGTGATCCAGTTCTTCTTCGTGTCGCTCATGGCACCGCCCCGTCTTCAGCCGCTTCTCAACGCTCCGCTTGTTGTCGCCGCGTCCCCGTCCGCGTGATCCGGCGAAGCACTTCCTCCAGGTCGCTCCGCCGATACAGGCGGTAGTTGTTGACCGGGTGGCGTAACTCGGGAATCTTGTCTTCCCGCCCCCAATTCCGCAGGGTGTTCGGCGAGACGCCGAGAAACTCGGCCGCCTCCTGGATTCGCAGGTAGTCGTCGAGCCGTTCCATCGCCAATTCCCCGTGAGGTAAGCACGCCTGCCAATCAACCTTACCAAACCATGCCAGCAGATGATAGGATAGCCGGGAAACCCGGCAAGGGACAGTGGGAGACGTGTATCGGCCGCCGATTTGTCCCGTAGACGACGCCATGCTCGACTGGGTGATGGGCTACAACAACCGACTGGACAGCATGGCTGGTGAAGGACGGCCAGACCATCCACTGGATTGGCAGGCAGGCATCGCTGAGGGCTATTGCCATTGCGACTTCAGCATGGTCGCTGCCCAACCCCGAGAACCTCAGGGAACCATGACCATGTCTGACGACACCAAGCCGCTAGAAGGCCGCTACACCCTCAGTCAGCTGATCTCCGACCTTGAGAAGAGTGAGCAGGCGGACCAGAGGAACGCTCAAATGGCTGAGCGGGCTGCGATCGAAACCCCCTTCTTACGATGGGTTGAGGCGCGCCCGTTCCAGCCCGACTCCGCCATACATCCGGGCATTGATCGCATCGAGGCGTTGTGCGACGAAGAATGGGGGACAGGACTCAAGGTTGAGAACGTCCGCAAGCTCCGAGCCAAAGCGCACAGCAAGCTCGCGGTGAGCTTGGCCGAGGTCAACGCCATGACACTGGACGAGGTAGCCGACACCCTGGCAGCAGCCGACCCGACGGCGGGACAAAGGAGTACGGAGGGAAGCATGGAACTGGCGGTTGAGAGTGACCCACGCTTGCGAGGCGATGCCCTTTGGGCTGCCCTTGAGGCCTCCATACTTCACCTTCAGGAAAACACGCAGACGGTCCTGTTTGAGAAGAAACTCGACTTTGAGGGCGGGCTGAACATCACCGAGATCAACAGGCTCGCCCGCCAGGCAGCACTCGCAAAAGCTGACCGACAGCCTTTCAAAGAGGAGGAAGTAACCGAGTGCGGGGTAGTGAACGAGCGGTGGTTGAGCGTGTTTCATCCCGACATCGAGACTCCGGTCCGCTGGCAGGTGTGGGGGCGTGTTGTCTGTCGTCGGGACATCAACCCCGAGAAGCTCCGACGGACGATCGGCTACCTTCGTATCTGGCAGCAACGACGGCGAGATCAACTCCTCGCAGACACTGGCGATTCGGGCAAGGGCAGCCACGTCGTCTGCGAGCGTCGGCCAGCCTTGTCGTGTTTGGGTTCTGCGTCGTCGGTTGCCGGGTTGGATCAAGAACTGGCCGAATTGCGGGAGGAGTGCCGAACCCGGCGGTTGGCCCTCGACGTCTGGAACACGACCCGGCACGGCAACCCGAACTTCCCGGAGAACTGCGTCCGGGAGCTGTGGCAGATGGTCCGCACTGTCGCCTATGGGACCGTTTGGAAGGCACCGCCACGAGAACCCGATCAGGTTCCCGACGTGCCCGCCGCACACCAAGCACTCGATGAGGTGGTGCGGTGGTGCGAGGAACTGGAGAATGCTCAAGGCCAAGATACACAAATCGGACGGAGGGCGGCTGAACCCGCATCGCACATGGCAGATCTCACGCTCGCTCAGAACCAAGCCATCGCTGGACTGGCGGACTTGTTTGTTGACTTTGATTTCTTGCCCAACAGCGGTGCGTCGTACACTTGGCGTGAGGTGGCCGTCGAGAACGGGCTGGGGGACTACTGGCAGGAGGGCAGCAAGCGGCCGGTGATCGTTCGGCTGCTCGAATCGGCCCTTCAGTACCAGCCAGGCTCGTTCTGCGGCCTGATACTCACTGCTGTCCATCGAGGCATCAGGCGTCGCCAGGGGAAGGGCCCCCAGAGCCATTCGCCAATCACACGCGAGGCTATCACGACCCTGAACCGGCTCCTGGCGGTTGCCGGGTTCGATGTTCCGCCAGAACTGAACGATCAGGCCTTTCTGGATTCGTTGCCTCCTGGACCGCAGGATACCCAGCCGCGGCGAAGTTCCGTGACGCCCGCGTCCGCTGATCGGCCAGGCTCGCGGCGGACTGATGATGAGCCGAGGAAGGCGTCCTTCGGCTGGCTGCACCTGACCGACCTCCACTTCGGCATGTCCGGGCAGAAGTGGCTGTGGCCCAACATCCGTGAGGAGTTCTTCCTCGACCTGGAGAAGCTCCATCGGAAGTCCGGGCCGTGGGACCTCGTCCTGTTCACCGGGGACTTCGTCCAGAAGGGAGGGGCCGACGAGTTCGAGGGCCTGAACGAACTCCTCGGACGGCTCTGGGAACACCTGCGAGGACTCGGCTCGGCTCCCTTCCTCCTCGGCGTGCCCGGCAACCACGACCTTGTCCGTCCTAATCCCAGCGATGCCGCGGTTGCGGCACTCCGCACTGGCTGGAACGACGCCGAAATTCGACGTGAGTTCTGGGGGAACTCGAAGTCAGGCTATCGGAAGGTGGTCCAGAAGGCGTTCAAGAACTATGCCACTTGGTGGGACTCCCACAAGCTACTCCGGCTCGACAGCCATCGGCCTGGTCTCCTGCCCGGCGACTTCTCTGCCACCATTGAGAAGGACGGTGTCAAGATGGGCGTGGTGGGCCTGAACACCACCTTCCTTCAACGAGAAGGAGGAGACTACGAACGGAAGCTGGCCCTCTCGCCGCAGCAGTTCCACGAGGCGTGCGGCCGCGATGGGGTTGATTGGGTGTGCGGGCATCAGGTCTGCCTGCTGCTGACGCACCAGCCACCGCACTGGCTGACGCCGGAGTCGCGAAGCGACCTATACGGCGAGATCGCTCGGCCAGGGCGGTTCGTGGCCCATCTCTTTGGGCACATGCACGAGCCAGCCGCTCGCAGTTTGTCCCAGGGTGGGGCAGACACAAGGAGAGAATGGCAGGGGTGTTCGCTCTTTGGGCTGGAGGAGTGGGGCGAGGGCGGGGGCAAGAAGCAACGCTTGCACGGCTATGCTGCTGGGCGTATCGAACTAGAAGGTGACCAGGGCACCATCCGCCAGTGGCCGCGGCTGGCGGTCCCGCACCAAGCAGAGCATCTGCACATCGTGCCGGCCACTTCATTCACTCTGGAGGAGGATGGGGGAACTCGACCCGAACCAGTCCTTGTCGTCCCGAGACCAAAAACGTGAACAGCAACGCCCTGTCGCGGAATGCGGGGCGGCACGCTGCCATATCTGTCCGGCCGCACGTACATCGACGCGGCCCTGCGGACCAGGGGACTGAAGCGGGCGGTGGACAGCAGCCCCGAGCCGTGCGAGTTCGCGGCGGCCAGGATGAACGAGATGCTGGGTGAGGTGGCTGAAGACCTCTAGTTTGAGTGAGAGCCAGGAACCTGCCGTGAGTCAAGCAGCTGTGATCGGAGGATCAGCGGAGACGGAGGAGCAGGGCAGCCTTAACAGGGCGGGAGGGAAGGTGTGGGCCACCAACGGCTGGGGACGATCCCTACATCCAGGAAGTGGTCGGCCGTGGTTACTGAGGTGGCCGGTGGGCCGGCCATGTCTGGCGGCGTGGGGCCATCGGCAGCTGAGTGCATCGGCGACATTTCCTCCAGGGTGCTGGAGGCGGCAGAGGAGGGGCTGCGTCTGGCCATCGACGACGAGGGGCTCCGTTACACGTTCTACCTGCTCACTCAGGTCGTCCTGGCCGCGAGGGAACCTGAGTGGCGGGAGGCACTCGGAGAACTGGGCATCCACCTCTCCGACGACGCCTCCGTCTTCGACCTGACCGCCGGGATGCAGCATTTCATTGACGACCATGTCGATGCCGGGGGCGGCCCGACGGAGATCAGTGAGATGGCCCAGCAGGCCGCCGGGGAGGCCGTCGCCTCGCTCGCGGGGCCGCGGGCCGCGACCCTCTTCGGCAGTGGCCAGGCTGAGCTACAGGAGGCGGTGAGGAGCCTCTCGACAAAGGGCGGCTTCTCGGACCTGGGTCAACGGTTCTTCGGCTGCTTCATGACCCGTTTCCTCAACTTCTACCTCAGCAGGATCACGGCCGGGCAGGTCGGCGGGCAGAGGATCATTGACGCGGCCGACCTCGGCGGCTTCAACGAAGCCCTGAGAACGCACTGCCTCCAGAGTGCCCAGATCGTCCACGACTTCTGCGGCGAGTGGTACTCCAAGACGGAGTTCCAGCGGGGCATCGACCTCGACAACACGTCCGGCTTCATGGCTGTCGCCCTCCGCAAGCTCGAGGCCGAACTCAGGCGGCAGAGGGAGGGAGCATGATCCGCCCCCGCCTGTTCCTCTGTAGCGGCGTTGTTCTCCCGGCCGACGACCCGCTCCGCATCGGCAGACACGCCGTCGAGCTGTCCGCACAGGGCGACGACGCGAACGTCCACATCCGCCTGATGGATCTGGCCCGTGTCTTCGACAGGCACCTCTCCGCCCGGATGGAAGACGCCCTGGAGATCGCCGCCTACGTCTACGCCGCGGATTGTGCGACCCTGCGAGGCGGAGCCTGGGCCAACGACGACACGACCGAGCCCTGGAAGCGGGACATGCGGTTCGTCGTCCCGGTCAGGGACCTGCCCTTCTGGGACCGCCCGGAGGTGAAACAGCTGCTGGCCCAGACCCTGCGGTTCCTCTCCGACGACACGTTCTGCTTCGAGTTCCGCCAGGACGTGAGGACGAACGTCCGCCAGGCGTATCTGGAGTTCGCGGAGAATGAGGACTGGCCCTTCCACGGGGTGGACCGGGTCCTGATGTTCTCCGGCGGTCTGGACTCCCTGGCCGGGGCGGCGGAGACCGCGAACGCGGGCGGCAGGCTGGTCCTGGTCAGCCACCGCCCCGTGTCCACCCAGAGCAGCCGCCAGAAGGAGTTGTTTGACCGGGTTCGGGCAACCTGGAACGTACCGATGATCCACGTCCCGGTGTGGATCAACAAGGACGAGAAGCTAGGCAAGGAGCCGACACAGCGGACGCGGTCTTTCCTGTATGCGACCCTGGGGGCCGCCGTGGCCGCATCAGTGAAGGCCGAAGGGGTGAGGTTCTTCGAGAACGGCGTGGTCAGCCTGAACCTGCCGGTGGCAGACGAGGTGATCGGGGCACGGGCATCCCGTACTACCCACCCCCAGGCACTCCACCTGTTCGGGCGGCTCTTCAGTATGGTCCTCGGACGGGACCTCGCGGTGGACAACCCCTACCTCTTCAAGACCAAGAAGGATGTGGTCGAGGCACTGGCGGCGAACCGGGGCGGCCCCTTGATCGGTTACACCTGCTCCTGTGCCCACCAGGGCATCTTCCACTCCCGAACGCAGTGGCACTGCGGGACGTGCAGCCAGTGCATCGACCGGCGTATCGCCATCGTAGCGGCGGGGCAGGTAGAACACGAGGCGGCCGGGGACTACGTCTGTGACGTGTTCACGGGCTGCCGCAAGGAGGGGGAAGAGCGGAACATGGCGGTGAACTACGCCAGCCTCGGGATGGAACTCGCCCGCATGAGCGAAGAACAGATGGCGGTTAGGTTTAATCAGCAGTTGACTCGAGCCGTCCGTCATCTGCCGCAACAGGCTCAGGCTGCCCTGGAACTGATCAGACTCCACCGGCGGCATGGGGAGACAGTAATGTCGGTTCTCCAGCGGCAGATCGAGGCTCACGCCAGGCAGCTGGTTGATACCTCGCTCGAACCCACCTCCATGCTGGCCCTCGTCGCCGCTCGCTCGCACCAACGAGGTGCTGTGGTAGGAGGATCGGTGAAGGAGACGCGGGTGGGCGTGAGCGATGGTGATGGTTCTGCTTTGCAAGGAGGACAGATGAAGACGCATTTCGGCTGGCTGCACCTGACCGACCTCCACTTCGGCATGTCCGGGCAGAAGTGGCTGTGGCCCAACATCCGTGAGGAGTTCTTCCTCGACCTGGAGAAGCTCCATCGGAAGTCCGGGCCGTGGGACCTCGTCCTGTTCACTGGGGACTTCGTGCAGAAGGGCGGGGCCGACGAGTTCCATAAGTTGAATGAACTTCTCGGTGAGCTGTGGGAACGCCTGCGACGGCTCGGTTCGGACCCCTACCTCCTCGGCGTTCCGGGCAACCATGACCTCGTCAGGCCGAGGCCAGCCGACCCGGCCGTCTCGGCACTCCGCACTGGCTGGGGCGATGCCCGCGTTCAGCAGGAGTTCTGGAATAAGGAGCGGTCTGGCTACCGAAAGGTCGTCCAGAAGGCTTTCAAGAACTTCATCGCTTGGTGGGACGCACACACTCTCCCCCGCCTCGACACCCACAAGGCAGGCCTGCTGCCCGGTGACTTCTCCGCGACCCTGGAGAAGGGAGGCGTCAAGATGGGCGTGGTGGGCCTGAACACCACCTTCCTTCAACTCGAAGGAGGAGACTATGAGGGCCGGCTTGCCGTCTCACCGCAGCAGTACCACCTCGCGTGCGGAGGTGATGGTGTCGCCTGGGTGCGGCGTCACGAGGTCTGCCTGCTGCTGACGCACCAGCCGCCGAGCTGGCTGACGCCGGAGTCGCAGCAGCAGTTCTACGGTGAGATCGCCGTGCCGGGCCGGTTCGCAGTACACCTCTTCGGCCACATGCACGAACCCACTGCCCGGAACTTGGCGGTGGGCGGGGCGGAGGCAAGAAGGGAGTGGCAGGGGTGTTCGCTCTTCGGCCTGGAGGATTGGGGCGAGGACGGCAAGAAGCAGAGGCTGCACGGCTACTCGGCCGGGCGTGTGGAGCTGACCTGCGAGAGCGGTTCCATCCGCATCTGGCCTCGCAAGGCCGAACAGCAACAGGCCCTGCATCGACGCATCGTGCCGGACCACTCGTACACGCTGCAGGAAGACGAGGGCACTCGGCCCGAGCCGCTTCCAGTTCAGAGGCCAACGACGTGACCCCCGAATCTGCCCTGGATCGTTTCGACCGCCTGACCGTATGGAGCCGCGGTGCTCAGCGAGCCCCGCACAAGCCGCTTCTGGTTCTTTACGCTCTGGGCCGCTGGTGCCGGGGCGACCAGTCCGCCATCGCAGCGCGGTGCTGGCGACGGAGTGGACCTGCACAGGTCTTGTCGCCACGTCATCCACCACGCCCTGTGCTGGAATCCCAGCCGGACGTTCTTGCGGGGTGTCAAGAGGGTCGTGCTTGCCGTTCTTGCGGGTCAATCCTGGCCAAGCATCGCCTTGCCGTAGGCTTCCAGATGGTCGTACTTGCGCTGCCAGGTGGTGTAAAGGAAGCCTGTGACGCCTGGCACTCCTTGAGCAGCGGCGTCCCACTTCTTGAAGTTCGCCAGGTCGCCATCGTAGTAGCCGGCGATGACCTGAGTGTGCCCCCGCTCGGCGAACCACTTCAGGCTGGCGGCCGCCTTGCCGCTGTTCCAGTTGGCGACGATCACCTCCTGGGGCAGGCCCTTCCAGGACTCGGTCATGGGACCGTTGCAAAGGTAATAGCGGTCCAGAGCGTTGTGGTTGGGGTCGAACATGTCCGACCAGACGACGATGCGTGCTTTGGGGTTGATCTCCTTGAGGATCTTGACGCAGCGCTTGACGTTTTCGGCCAGCAAGGCACCGGGCGTCTGCCCGCTCCCCTGGCAGGCACGACACCAGCCGGCCATGCGAAGCTCATCGTGCGACATGAAGTATGTGCCTGGCTTGAAGAGGTCATTCACGCGCCGGGCCTGGTCGCTGAGCAGTTCGTAAACTTTTGCCTCGCTCAGGCAGCAGGCCACCTGGTTACCGTGAACCAGGAGCGGGTGATACCAGCTGACCCGCAAGCGAGCGCCGTCCTTGATGCGTGAGCTGTCCGTGAGCTGCAGTGCAGGACCGTTGTGACCAAAACCATACTCACCAGCGTAAGGATCCTGGCCGAGCCTGGTGTCGCGCAGTGGCAGGTAGTCCTTGCCCTCCTGGTAGAGGGTCTTGCCGTCGGCGCTGGCGACCACCAGCGGGCAACCAGTGCGGCGCAGCACGTTGACCAGGGCCAGCTCTTCCACGGCCAGGTCATCCAGCCAGAGAGAGCCCGAGCGTCCGCCCCACTGTCCGGCGTAGAGCGTCACCGCGCTCTCTTGCAGGCTGTTGAAGACCACCTCCAGCCGGGTCCAGTCCTGCGTGCCCTTGAGGCGTCCCTCGTAGAAGGTCAGCGGTCGGCCGTCTCTGGCTCCCAGGACCAGGAGCCGGAAGGCGCTCTGCGGTTGCAGTGCAAGGGTCTTGACCCAGCAGGAGAAGCGGTAGCAAGCATGCGGCCGGAGCTTGACACGCTGCGCCAGCCGGCAATTGCCACTGCTGCTGTTCTTGCCGACGTCCTGCATCCGGCAGGAAACCTTGCCCTGGTGGACAACCTCTCGGTCGGCGAAGGTGGTCTTGCCGGGATCGTCCTGGAGGCTGAAGCCGACAAAGCGGTCGCCCTTGACCTCCTCCAAGCCGCCATTGACCAGACGCACGGCTGGATCGGGAGCCAGGATGGCCTCCCGACCCTTGACGAGAAACGGCACCTCCTGGACCGGCACTCCCTCGGCCAGGTTGGGGTCGTGGGCCAGCAACCCGGCGCTGTAACCGATCGGGAAGACGCACGGGATGATCTCGATCCCGGCGGCCTGTGCTGCCTCCTTGACCCGGGCAACGTTCTTGAAATCAGCGCTCCGGCATGCGTCCCAGGATGTTGAACTTGTAGTCCGCGAGTACCAGACCATTGTAGCCGGCTTTGCCAGCACGGCGGATCAGTGCGATCAGGTCATCCACGTTCTGATCCACCAGCAGGTTGTGCATGGCGTAGAACCAGCGCTGCTGGTAACGCGGCTGGGGCAATCCGGGGGCTTCAACCTTTGGCAATCCTGGTTCAGCCGGCGCCGGCCAGCTCATGCCCAGCAAGGCCAGACTCAAGCAGAGGAACAGAGAGGTCTTCTTGCGCATCGGTAGCACCTCGGGTCAGGGGAGACAAGGATGCCAGTTATGATATATAGAAAGCCTGCGGCAGACGTGCTGAATGAGAAAGGTTTAACCTGACACTCGGTCAAGCGTCAGGTGGTGTCAGGTGGGTCAACTTGACAGGGTTGACACCACCTGACACCTGGGCCAGTGTCAAGTTAAACACTTATGGGTACAAGACTTACCGTCAGTTGACACTAATCAGGGGAAGGGACAAGTCGAAAGAAGAAGCAATCGGGCAAGAAACGGTTCATCAACAGCCATTCGCGCTTGGCACCATGTATTTACAGAGTTTACGGCCAGTTGTCACCAAATGCGAGGAAGCGTCAGGAATGGCAAGAGAGAATGAAGGCTCCCTGCCCATGATGCGTGACTTCACAGCAAAGCCAGACCCTCGATCTGCTCGACTTCTTCCGGCTCCTGAGAGAAGTGAAAGAGATCCAGATCTTGCCGCACGTGGCGGGTGGCGGTGGTCTCGGTCAGGGCCGCCATGCCGACATCAAGGGCAAACCGAAACACAACCTGGCTGACGGTCTGGCGGTCGCGTTGGGCGATCCGGGCCAACTCGGGATGAGCCAGCACTTCCTGCCGCATTCAATGCGGATCGAGTGGAGTGGACCGAGCTGGCTCTGTTGCGGTTGCGGACCGGCAACACGGCCATGTGGGTCTTCCTGTTGGCCGTGGCGCTGGTCTTTCTGGTGCTGGCGGCCCAGTACGAGAGCTGGGCGCTGCCGCTGGCGGTGCTCTTGGTCGTCCCCATGTGCCTGCTGTGCGCCATCAGCAGTGTGGTCATGGCCCGCGTGGACATCAACATCTTCACGCAGATCGGCTTCGTGGTGCTGGTGGGCCTGGCCAGCAAGAACGCCATCCTGATCGTCGAGTTCGCCAAGCACAAGCGCGAATCCGGTTTGCCGCGCGACGAAACAACGCTGGCTGCGAGCCAGCTGCGCTTGCAGCGTGACCCTGTTCGGCATCTTCCTGACGCCCGTGTTCTTCTTCGTGATCGAGGGCTTCGTTGAGAGTCCGCTGTTTCGGTTTGCCCATGTCAAGGCTCCCTGGACGCATCTCCGTCTTATGTTACTTCCCTCACGGGTTGGTCATGCCGATTTTTTTCCAGTAGCTTTTCCAGATTGGCCAGGGATGGTATAACCAGAAGAGGCAAGCTCCACGGGTGGAAATTGCCTCCTACCTGGAAACATCTGCTCTCGGGAGTCCCACCGTGTTCACTGTCTGGGGTCGCAAGCACCGCTTCTGCAATGGCCTGGATCGCCGTGAATTCCTGCGCATCGGCGGCTTTGGCCTGGGCTGCTTGACTCTCGCCGACCTGTTGCGCTCCGAGGCCCGCGGCGACAAGCCCGGCCGGCCAAAGTCAGTCATTTACATCGTGCTGGGCGGCGGGCCCAGCCACATCGACACGTATGACCTCAAGCCGGACGCCCCGGAGGAGTATCGCGGCCCGTTCCAGCCGATCAGCACCCGGTTGCCCGGAGTTCAAATCTGCGAACTGATGCCACGACAGGCAGAGATCATGAACCGGCTGGCCCTGTTGCGCGGCATCCGCTCGGTGGAGAATGACCATTTCCTCAGCGAGGTCTACACCGGCCTGCCGCGGACGGCGGGCAAACGGCCGGCGTTCGGCTCGGTGGTCAGCCGGTTGGCGGGGAACACTTCGCCGCTCCCGACCTATGTCAGCCTCGATCGACCGACGACCGATGAGTTCGAGTACGAGAAGCCGTACTACGCCGGGGCCGGACACGCTCCGTTCCGCCCGTTCGGCGAGGCCCTGCAAGACCTCCAGCCGGTCAAGTCCCTGGATCGACTGCAGGACCGCAAAACGTTGCTGGCCACGTTCGATACCATGCGGCGCGACCTGGATCGGACCAACGCCCTGGACGGCAGCGACCGCTTCCAGGCCCAGGCGCTGGAGATGCTCACCTCGCCCCGGGTTCGCGATGCGTTTGACCTGAGCAAGGTGCCTGACCGGGTGCTGGCCCGCTACGGCAAGGGCAAGTTCCCCCACCAGACCGTCAAGAACATCCTCTACGACTGGGACGCCCGGCCGTTCCTCCTCGCGCCGGTTGGTGGAGGCCGGCGTGCGTGTGGTCACGTTGCGACCCGGCTCCTGGGACCATCACAGCGGTCCACAGAGCGACATCTTTTTCGCCCTCCGCCACCTGCTGCCCCTGCTCGACTGCAGCCTGTGCGCCCTGATCGAGGACCTGCACGCCCGCGGCCTGGATCAGGACGTCCTGGTCGTGCTGCTGGGCGAATTCGGCCGAACGCCGAAGATTTCCCAGCCTGGCCCGGGTCGGGAACACTGGGCGGAGGCCGGTTGTGCCGTCCTCTTTGGGGGCGGCTTGCGGATGGGACAGGTGATCGGCGAGACCGACTCCCGGGCCGAACGCGCCCGCAGCGGTAACGTCACTTTCCAGAACATTGTCGCCACCATCTACAATGTCCTCGGGATCGACACCGAGACGATGCTGCTCGACTTCAACGGCCGGCCTCAGCATCTGCTCAGCGACGCGCAGCCGATCCAGGAACTGGTGGATTGAAGACCGGCTGGTTGCTTTGAACTTTCTCGGCAGCGTGGGTAGCCGGTCGTAGAACGTGCCTCGAAGACCAGCCAGGGCCGTTCGGAGTCTCCTCATGGATTCTACCTGCTTGCGCCATTGTCTGACCGAGGAAGAACGTCGGCACTTCCAGGACCACGGTTATCTGGTGGTCCCGGGGCGCTGGATGGTTCCATGATCGAGCGGCTGATTACCGCGGTGGACCGGGTCGATGCACGCGAACGCACACCCCGTCACGGCCGGGATCGCTTGCTCTCCTTTGCCAACATCCTTCCCGAGGACGAGGCGTTTGTGGAATTGATCGATTGGCCGAGGACCTTTCCCAAGGTCTGGGGCATCCTGGGCTGGAACATCTACGTCTACCACAGCCATCTCGACGTGAGCCCGCGCGTCGAGACACCTCCGGCTCATCCCGTGGCCTGGCACCAGGATAGCATGCGCGTCAACGAGGAAGTGGAATGCCATCCCCGGCCGAGGCTTTCCCTGAAGATCGGTTATTACCTGACCGACGTGTCGGGTCCGAACTGGGGTAACACCCTGCTCTTGCCCGGCTCGCATCTGTGTGACGAACTCGATTGCCCCAACGATGGCATCACCAGCCCGCCGGGGGCTGTTCCGCTTCAGGTGCCGGCCGGTTCCGCTCTGCTGCTGGATCGCCGGCTGTGGCATTCCCGCAGCCCAAACTGCGGCCCGCACACGCGCAAGGTCCTCTGGTTGGGCTACGCCTACCGCTGGCTGCGCACCAAGGACGAGATGACTGTCCAGCATCTGTTGGAGCGGGTCGATCCCATTCGTCGGCAACTCCTTGGCCAGGCCTCGTCCGCCAACAGCGCCTATGACCCCGAGGAGGCGGACGTCCCTCTGCGCGGCTGGCTGCAAACGCACCAGCCCGATGAGGCACGCTGGTCGCCGCACCACGACACTCCCCAGGCGCGTCCGCCCCTTCACGGCGTCAGGGGCCGGAACACGGGACGGCGCTGATGCTGCTTCCCGCTCGAGCGGACTCCTGGGCGACGGCCCGAAAGTGGTCCTCCATGACCTGCCACTTTCATCCCTGGTGGCGGGGACAATCATCGACATCAACCTGCGTTCCGCAACGATGCCGCAGAGTTCGTGGATACCTGGACGCTGCCGAGTACCGTCCAGTCAGAGCGGTTGCCGGTCACGAAGGTCCAGAAGAGCTTGATCCGCGGACTCCGGGAGTACGTCCGCATCGTCAGGGGCTTGGGTGTCATGCCCCCACTGGTCGTCATCCCGGCCCCGCTCGGCGTGCGAGGGTGCCACATCGTCCGCGGGCACTTTCAGGACACCTACCCTCCCATCGACCGTGACAACCTACTGCTCCCTGATGTAATGGTCGGGGAGTTCGGCCAGTAGCCGACCACCGTCCTCCGACTCGCCCTCGATGCCATCTGGCAGGCTGCGGGCTGGCGGCGGTCCTTCAATTATGGGGTAAGTGCCAATACATCCCGAACAGTTTTGTGCCAGTACCTCCCGAACGGCGGGAGGGCTACAATTGCTCTAAACCTGATCTTTCATGAGGTAGTTCCATGAGCAAGCAAAGCGTCAAGAAGAGCGGCGTCGCGACATGGTAGCCGCTGTCCGCCGCGGTCAGTCCCTGCGTGCCGTCGCTGGCCGCTTTGGCGTCGGTGTCGCCACGGTCGCCCACTGGGTCCAGCGTGCCAAAGGCAAGCGGCTCGATCGCGTTGCTTGGTCCGATCGCTCCTGTGCGCCGCACCAGTCCCGCCGCACCGCTACCTCCTTGGAGGATCTGGTTTTGAAGACGCGGAGCGACTTGGCCCAGAGCGACCTGGGTGCCATCGGTGCCGCCGCCATCCGTCAGGCTCTGGTGGACCAAGCATCTTGCCCAGGTGCCCTCGGTGCGGACCATTAACCGCATCCTCGGACGCCGTGGCGCGTTGGATGGCCGCAAAAGAATCCGGCGACCGCCTCCTCCGCTGGGGTGGTATTTGCCCGAGGTCGCAGCGGCCCAGGCCGAGCTGGACAGCATCGACATCGTCGAGGGGTTGGTGATCAAGGAGGGACCCCAGATCGAGGTGCTCAACGGCGTCTCCTTGCACGGCGGCCTGGTCGTCTCCTGGCCGATCGTATCGCCGGTCACGTCCGCGATGACCGTTCAAGTCGCTGAGTCGAGCACTGGCGCGAGGTTGGCTTGCCTGGCTACGCCCAGTTCGACAACGACATGATCTTCCACGGCACCCATCGCTACCCGGACGCCTTGGGTCGGGTGCTGCGGCTGTGTCTGAGCCTGGGGGTGGTGCCGGTACTCGTGCCCCCACGCGAAACCGGCTTCCAGGCCATGATCGAGAGCTACAACGGTTGGTGGCAGAGCAAGGTCTGGGCACGCTTCCAGCATGAAAACCTGGAGGACTTGCAGGGGCATTCCCAGAAGTACGTCGCTGCCTTGCGAAAGCAGCGGGCGGCACGGATCGAGGCGGCCCCAGACCGGCGGGCCTTCCCGGCAAACTGGAAGCTCAACCTGAAGAAACGGCCGGCGGGCCGGCTGGTCTACTTGAGGCGAAGCAACGGCCTGAGCGAGGTCGACCTTGCTGGGGCAGAACTGGCCGCTGGGCCAGGTGTGGCCCAATCGCTTGGTCCGCTGTGAAGTGGATCTGGACCAGGACAAGATCCGCTTTTTCACCCTGCGCCGCAAGGCGCCGACCAGTCAGCCGCAGATCCTGGAAGTGGACTATCGACTGCCCAACTGCGGTTTCCAGGATTGAGCGCCCTGTTCGGGATGTATTGGCAGATGTCAGCATGAGCGCAAATTTTTGTTCGGGATGTATTGGCACTTACCCAATTATGACAAGGACGGGGAGGGGGTAGAGCAGCATCGAGCGAAGCGCAAGGCCACCCTTGGGCTGCCGGGCTGGAGAAGAATGGCGCGAATCCCTACCCGCCACGCAGAAAACCCGCTGACGGCGCATTTTTAGAATGAGCCTTTGCGAATGTTTTCAGCCTGGGTTTGGAGCGAGCAGGATCGGGAATTGATTATTTTGGAAATATGCAGCCAGACCGTTTTTTTCGGTGCTTTTTTTTCAGAATGTAGGAGTCCCTTGAAAAGCTTTCAGCCTCTACCTGGAGAGCCGGAATTGAGCAATTGATAAGAAAGGAACACGCCGTAGCCGTATGGGACCGGCCACCCTAGCAGTCACTTGGAAACTTTTCTCAAAATAAATACTCGATTCTTTACTCCTCGGCTCATTCCCCTGGGGAGCCGTTTCCCGGCATCACTGGCAGTGCTTCCTCTTCCACCCCTCCTGCATGTCTTCGAGGACGGCAAGCCCGCAGCAGTAGCCAGCGAGATCGTCGTCGCCCAGCGCCTCTTCGCCACCGACCCCTTCGAGGAACCCGCTGACTCAGGGAGCAGAAACTACGAGGACACGCTGAAGGTTCGCCAGCCAGCCGCTGGAAAAAGGACCGTCATCAAGCAGCAAACGTGCAGAATTCAGCCTCCCGGTTGCATACATCCTACATTCCGCGATAGGGGATAAGGCATTTCCTGGCAATTAACTCGACACCCTGGGCGGGACGCTGACCCGTGCTTGGTCAGCGTCTTTGCTCCTGCCAGCAGGCAGGCAGTCTCCTTGGACTTTTATTGGCCGCCCCTCCTCTTGACGACTCCAAAAACACCTGGAAAAAATCCTGACCAGGCTGCCCCCGGTCGCCACCCAGCCTGGTCAGGATTTTTTCCAGGTGTTTTGCTCCGTTGTCGTTGTTGCCGCTGCTGCCATAACAGCCTCCACGCCCGTTTTCTTCGCGTGGAGGCTACCGTGTCCCCAACCTGGCAGCAGACCTCTTTGGAGTCGCTCGAAGTCGGTGCCACCCCTGTGGTCCGCCACTTCCTGGACCGCCTGCAACTGACCGAGTTGTTCCAGCAGCACTTGCCCCTTCTGCCCGGACGCCAGCCGGCCCTGCCCACTGCCGTCACCCTCACGCTCTTGCTCAGCAACCTCCTCTTGGCGCGCCAACCGTTGTACGCCATCCCCGCCTGGGTCGCTCGACGTGTCCCCGAGCACCTGGGCCTGCACGCCGACCAACTGCCGCTGCTCAATGACGACCGCATCGGCCGCGCTCTGGACCACCTGCGGCGTGCCGACCGCGCCAGCCTGCTGACGGCACTGGTCCTGCAGGCCATCCGCGCCTTCGACATCCGCCTGGAGGAATTGCACCAGGACACGACCACCGTCACCTTCTGTGGTGACTATGCCGAGCAACCCCCTGCCGAGCAAGCCGACCGGCCGCCACGCATCACCTTCGGCTACAACAAAGACCATCGGCCGGATCTGAAACAACTGCTCTACAGCATCACCATCACAGCCGACGGCGCGGTGCCGGTCCATTGCAAGACCTACGATGGCAACACCAGCGACGACCAGGTCCACCAGGACACCTGGGCGTTTCTGCGACAGATCATCGGCCACAGTAACTTCCTGTACGTGGCCGACAGTAAGCTGTGCAGCCGCGACAACATGAGCTACATCGCCGGGCGGCACGGACGTTTTCTCACGGTCATGCCGCGCACCCGGGCGGAGGATGGTTGGTTCCGCGACTACCTGCAGACGCACCCGGTGGAGTGGCGTGAAGTGCATCGCGAGCCCCATCCACGCCGTGCCGCTGGAGAGGACGTGGTCTACCGGGGCGTGGAGAGTCCACGCCGCAGCTCGGAAGGCTACCGGGTGCTGTGGTATCACAGCTCGCAAAAGGAGGAACAAGACCGGCAGGTGCGGCAGCAGCGTCTGGAGCGTACCTGCGCCCGGCTGGACGGTCTGCAGGCGCCGGGTCGGCGGCGGCAGTGGCGCACGGCCAGCGAAGCACGCACGGCCGCCGCACGCATCGTGGCGGAGGAACAAGTCGAGGGACTGCTGCGCTTGGTCCTGGAGCAGGAAGTGAAGCAGTCGTATCAGCAAGTCGGCCCCGGCCGACCCGGACCCGACACGGAGTACCGCTCGGTGCAGACGATTCGGTATCGCATCCGCTTGGAGGAGGATGCGGAGGCGTTGCGGCGTGCGGCCCGCTGTGACGGTCTGTTCCCGCTGCTGAGCAACGATGAGACGCTGAGCTTGGAAGATGCCTTGGGCAAGTACAAATACCAACCGTTCGTGGAGAAGCGTCACGAGCAGCTCAAGAGTGTGTTTGGGGTGGCGCCGGTGTTGCTGAAAAACGTGGGTCGGGTGGACAGCCTGCTGTGGCTGTACTTCGTGGTGGAGTTGGTGCAGGCGTTGTTGGAGCGGGAGGTACGCGGGCAAATGGCGGCGCGTGGCTGGAGCAGTCTGGCGTTGTACCCGGAAGGTCGGCCGAGCGAAGCGCCGACGGCGGCTGTGGTGTTTGGGAGGTTGGAGGGGCATCGGCGGCACCGTTTGTTGGATGAGCAGAGGCAGGAGTTGCGTCGCTTCCACGATGAGCTACCACAAGCGGCACAGGAGGTACTCCGGCCGCTGGGCGTCGCTGGCGCACCCTACGGACTTCCTTGATCTTCTTTGGTTCAGGATAATTCACTGGAAATGCCCTCAACCCATTCGCGGAATGTAGGTTTCACACGCCGAGTTGAAGCGAATTCAGAAAGAGGGGCTCTTACCCCCCAAACACTGAGCGGATAGCTTCTCGCTTCACATCGGGCGTGAGGTGGCGATAGCGCCTGCGTTGCTCCTCCGTTTGGTGCCCGACAAACTCGTCGATGATCCGCTGGTCAATCCCAGCCGCGGCCATACAGGAAATGAACGAGTGCCGCAGCGTGTGGTATCCCTTCAGCACTTCCCACTTGCTCCCAGCCAGCGTCCGCTTGAAATGGTCATGGGCCTCATCCCGGGTGACCGGGGTGGGGGCGGACCGCCTGGTCTTACTCCGGACGACCTTGCTGCCCTGGCAGAACAGGTTCGAGCACTGGGGCCGGACGACCAGCCAGTCCCGCAGCACTTCCTTCAGGAACGGCGTCAAGGCCACCCGCCTGGTGGTCTTCTTCTCGTGGGACCGCTTCCGCTCCCGGATCAGGACCGTATCGCCGGCCAGATCGACGTCGTGGACCTCCATGCGGAGCAGTTCGCTACGACGGGCTCCAGTGTGGGCCGCCGTGCAGAAGATCGGGTAGACCCACGGCTGACTGGCCTGCTTGTGAACGTGGTCGAGCAGTTCGGCGATCTCGGGCCGGGTCAGGTAGAGCGAATCCCACAGTTCGTCCTTCTGTTTCTGGGTCAGCCGTCCGCTGGCGATGCGGTTCTCAATTTCCTGCCAGGTCATGAAGGGAGGTTTCTCCTCCGGCTTGGGGAAGGTGAGTTGCTTCATGGAGAGGAAGCGGCCGGCGACCAGTCCCATAGGGACTCCCCAGTTCCAGGCCGTCCGCAGAGTGACGATCTCCTTCCTGATAGTGGCGGGGCTCAACTTACCGCCTTGGCCGCGCATCTGGCGGCGGCGGTCTACGTGCTTCTGCAAGTCGGCCAGGGAGAGTTGCTCCACGGGGAATTTCTCGCCCAGGGTGGCAACCAGGTGGTTGAAATGGATCTCCATGCCGCCGAGGGTGGACTCTTCCAGAGAACCGTGCCGGTGGGTTTCCAGGTAGCGATCACGGAGGGAAACCAGGGTGGTTGGTACACTTGCTGGTACACTTGCCGACTTTTCGGGCGGCTTGCCGTCGAATTTCAGGAAGGTGACAATGTCGGTCGCGGGGGGGATGGCGATGTAGCCGTTGCGGAGGAGGGCGAGAACTTCGTCCACCTTGGCCGACTTGGCCTCGGCTATCTCGCGGGGCACCTTGCCCAGAGAGAAGGTTTCGCGTTTCCCGTGATACAGAAAGAGGATACGGAAACTGCCGTTGCGTTCCTGGAGGGTCGCCATGACGATTGCCTTTCTGAAATGGGGCCGCAACGTCAGACCAATGTGACCATGAGGACTGTACCAAAATTGTACCAAAGACTCTGGTACAGGAGAGCAAGATTCGTCGTAAGTCGTTACTGCCGAAGGTGGGGGTCGAACCCACACGCCCTTGCGGGCACTGGATTTTGAGTCCAGCGCGTCTGCCAGTTCCGCCACTTCGGCTTGCTGTTTCAGTGTAGCGGTCGCCTTCCGAGCGTCAATCCCGTTCAGTTACCGCAGCTTGCTCTCGCACTCGCGCAGGTAGCGGATGCTGTCGCGGGCGATCGTTTCCGGGTCCGGCGAGTAGTCGAACACCTCGACCGAAACCCAGCCGCGGTAGCCGACGTCCTTCAAGGCCTGGAAGATCGGCACGAAGTCGGTCTTGCCGAAACCGGGACCACGCAAGTTCGGGTCGTTGGCGTGGAAATGGCCCAGGCGATCGGCATACCGGCGGATCACCTCGGGCGTGGGGCTCGTCTCCGTGGACATCGCCTTGACGTCCAGGTGGACCGCGAAATGCGGTGAGGCAACCCGATCGATGATCTCGATGGCCTCCGCCGCGGTGTTGATGAAGTCGGCCTCGGGAGGCGAGAGCGGCTCCAGGCAGAGCTGGACCCCGCTGTCGGCAATGCCCTGCTTCGCTCGGCGGAACGTATCCACAGCCAGTTCGACGGCCTGCTCCCGGCTGGCTCCCGGGGGGATGCGCCGCTGAGCGGGGGAGCCGAACACCAGGATGGTGCCGCCCAGCTCCTGGCAGCAGCGGGCCAGTTCGACCAGGTAGCAGGCCGTGTTGTCCCGGACAACGGCGTCGGGGGAAGTGAGCTGCAGACCTTCGGTCTTGGCCAGCAGCCAGTGCAGACCAAGGATCTGCAAACCGTGAGCCTCGGCCTGGCGGCGCAGCTGGCGGCGGCGCTCGGGGGTCACGTCGGTAATGCGCGGGGCCAGGGTGAAGGGGGCCAGTTCCAGACCCTGATAGCCCAGGCCAGCCACGAAGCGGCAGGTGCGCTCGTGGTCCCAGTCCCCGAAGGTTTCATTGCAAATGGCGTAACGCATGGTGCTCCTTCGGTGACAAGGTGACAAGGTGACAAGGGCCCCTCTTGTCACCTTGTCACCTTGTCACCTTGTCATTCTTCCGACAGCGTCACCCGTTCGACCCGGCCATCCAGGTCTTGCAAGGTGACCTCGACGGACCGGCCCGCCTTGGCTATCACCTCGTAAAACCGGGCCGGGGTGGTGACAGAGACATTGTTGACCCGGGTAATCACCTTGTCCACTTGCAGCAGGGCCTTGTCGGCCGGACTGCTGGGAACCACCTCGCGGATGACGACCCCTTCAGGGACGACCTGGTTCCGCCACTGCCTGCCGATCCGTGGCACCCGCTGGGTGTAAATGCTGCTGTAATCGACCCGCAGTCCGAACCGGGCGGGGGGACGGTTGGCGGCGATGACCGGACCCGGAACGTAATACTTGGCCAGCCGGGCCGTCACCGTTCGCTTCTGTCCCAGGGCGTTCTGCACCTCGATGCGTGCCTGGGACCCAGCCAGGCAGGTGCCCAGCAGCAAAAACAGATCGTCCACCTCGTGGACAGGTGTTCCGTTAATCGACAGGATGCGGTCGTGGACGTGCAGCTCGGCCCGTTCAGCCGGGGTGCCGCCCTCCACCGTGGAGATTTTGGCCCCGCGGTTGTCTTCTCCCGGCACCAGACCGACCCCGAGGAAGCCGTACTCGACCTCCTTGCCGAGCTTCAGCACCTCGACCACGCGCCGCATCCCGGCGTCCAGGGGCACGGCAAAGCCGCCCGGCGTCTCGACTCCCGTCAGGGCGGCCAGGGCCGTGGTCATCCCGATCAGTTCCCCCTTGAGGTTCAGGACCGCCCCGCCGCTGCAGCCCAGCTCCAGCCGGGTATCGAGCTGCAGCAGCGTGCCGTACTGGTGCAGGGTTTGCCGGTTCGGCTCCAGTTCGCTCCGCGGCGCGGGGGCCCGGCGGCGCACGTTGGCGATCATGCCCCACGATGCCGTGGGACTGCCGTCCCGGAAGCCGGCCGCGTAGGGGTTGGCCAGCAGCAGCACCAGCTGCCCCTTGCGATACTTGCCCGGTTGCGCCATCTTGAGCGGCTTCAGGCCCTCGGGCGGATCCAGCAGCCGGAGGACGGCCAGGTCGCTCCGTGGGTCGGACGCGTGAATGTCCGCGTAGCTTCCCTTGCCGCCCGGCAGCCGGACGTACACCTTGGTGGCATTGCGCACCACGTGGGCATTGGTCAGGATCAGGCCGGCCGGGTCCACGACAATGCCGCTGCCATACGATTCGGGGACGTGGTCCGGCGCCTCCAGGTCGATGGCCCGGATGGCGCTGATCTGCTCCTTGTATTCTTTGCTGGTTTTGTCACGGTAGGTACTGTCGATGGTGGCGCGAGCGGCCCCGCCATCGAACTTGCCCAGTTTGCCGGTGCCATCGTTCGCCGGGGCTGCCCGCCAGCGGGCGTACTCCTCACTGCGCGACACCAGGACGCAGGCCACCGACGCCTCGCAGTTGTCGATGACCCCTTCCAGGGCCTCCTCCAGGGCCTGCAGGACCGCGGGTCCGGTTTTTTCCGTTGTGGCACGGTCTCCTGACCGTGCCACCGGTCCGCGACCGCACAGGAGCAACAGGACAGCGAGCGACACAACTGCGGCAATGCTGCGCATGAGTCCGGCCTCTCCGACCAGGTCCAGACAAGGGGGAACAAAGCGAGTTGGTGGTTCCTGGTCGCTCCTCAGTTGTATCTGATCCCAGAAGGCATTTCCAGCGGCAAATTGTTTTCGCGTTCCGCTTTTCCGCTCAGGGTGTCCCTCTGGATTTTGGCGAGCGGCGCGGCGTCAGCCCGCCGGTGCTGGTGCGGCCGAGACCGGCGGGCTGACGCCGCGCCGCTCGCCACAATTCCAGAGGGGGGCCCTTCCGCTGACAACATCTTGTGTATTCCACGGCGGATGGGTACAGTGTTGCCGATCGAGGAATTCGCTGAGGTCCAAGAAGACCTCATCCCCGATGGCAAGGAGGCTAACCCATGCGTACCCTTCTCAGCGCCCTGGCGATCCTGGCCCTGGTGCAGCAGGCCCGGGCGGACGTCAAGTTCCCCCTGACTGGACAGAACACGACCATCCAGTTCATCGGCACCAAGCCCAACGGCAAGCACGAAGGCGGTTTCAAGAACGTCACCGGCGCCGCCCTCGGCACCAACACCGGGCTGAAGATCGAGCTGGACATCGACATGGACTCGATCTACACCGACAACGCCACGCTGACCAACCACTTGAAGGGCGTGGACTTCTTCAACGTCAAGGCCAACCCCAAGGCCCATTTTGTCACCAGCAAGATCGAGAAGGTGGGCGACGTGTTCAACGTCACCGGCGAACTGAACCTGTGCGGCAAACCCAAGCAGATCACCTTCCCCGCCAAGATCACCCTCACGGCCGAGGCGTTCACGCTCAATGCCGAATTCAAGGTCAACCGTCACGATCTGGGCATCACTCACATGAAGGGCCAGATCGATGACGACGTGGTGCTGAAGATCACTCTCAACGCCAGGAAGTAAGTGTCTCGAACAGAATGAGCAGGACGGGCTTCCCAGCCCGTCCTGGCCGGCCTGGGAAGGCCGGCCTACCTCAATCCATTCCAGCCCCCAAGGTCCGGATGCAGTTGCCTCCTCAGTCCGAGATCAACGCCGCACTGCTGTCCGCCGTGGGCCTGCCCTTCCTGGCGGCGGCCGGGACACACCTTCTGTTGTGGCACGGTCTCCTGACCGTGCCACTGGCTGGCAAGCGCGCCGGCGGCGTGGGTTCAGCCGTGGCCCTCGCCGCCGGGTTCGCCGCCGGCAACGGCATGCGCGGCGCCCTCGATTGGCTTCCGGACCGGTACGCCCACGACTGGCTGCTCTGGGTTGGATTGGCGGCCCTGCTCGCCGGGGCCGTTGCCGGAGAGGGGAGTCGGCCGCGTGTGGCTCCCTGGCTGGTGGCGGTCTGTTTCAGCATGCTCTGGAAGCTGGTGCCGCCGGAGGTCCTGAACGAGTCCTGGTGGTCCGTACCTGTCCTGGCCGTGGTCGTGGCCGGCAACTGGGCCCTGGCCGACGAACAGGCCCGGCGTCAGCCAGGAGCCATCGTTCCGGTCTGGCTGGCCCTGGTCTTCCTGGCCGCGGCCATCGTCCTGATCCACGCGCATGCGCAGCGTTTCATGGACCTGGCCCTCATCCTGGCGGCCAGTCTGCTCGGTGTGGCGGCGAGCTGCAACTGGGGGTCGGGAGAGACCGGACCTGTCGCCGGGGGTGCCTCGGTCCTGCTCGCCGGCCTGATGCTTTCGGGACAGACGCAAACCTACAGCAACGTTCCCTGGATTTGCTTTGGGCTGGTGGCGCTGGCTCCGCTGACGCTCGGGGCGACGTTGATACCGGCGGTCTCCCGGCTCCGGCCCGGGCTGCGCTTGTCTCTTCAGACGCTGTTGCTGCTGGTCCCACTTGTCGTCGCCGTGGTCCTGGCCATGCAGCACGAGAAGCTCGACTTCTCGATCTAAGCAGCAGCAGAAGAAAGGGTCATAATTCGCCCCCACCCCGTGCCGCCGGCCTGCCGGCGCCGCTTGCCTGGGGTGGAGCGCTGGTTCGTAACCAGAGGGCGTGCAGCGTGCCGACGCTCTTCGAGGGCCCCGTTGTGGCATGGTCTCCTGACCATGCCACAGGTTGTGGCATGGTCAGGAGACCATGCCACAACGCGTGCTCGACTTCTCGATCTAAGCAGCAGCAGAAGAAAGGGTCATAATTCGCCCCCACCCCGCGCCGCCGGCCTGCCGGCGCTGCTTGCCTGGGGTGGAGCGCTGGTTGGTAACCAGAGGGCGTGCAGCGCGCCGACGCTCTTCGAGGGCGGTCTGGCGCTGCTGTTCCTCTGGCCCCCGTTGTGGCATGGTCAGGAGACCATGCCACAACGCGTTGACCATGCCACAACGTGTGCGTAAGCGGCCCCCCCCGTTGTGGCATGGTCTCCTGACCATGCCACAACGGGGACCATGCCACAACGCGCAGTGCGCGGCTCGGCAACTCCGTTTCCGCAAGTCCCTCTATTCCGAAAAGCCGATCTGACTAGAATGTTGATAGACGATCTGGTTGGTAGGGAGAGCGACTGCGCTCTCACGTGGCCTGGGAGAAGGTGATCATGGCGCCAGAGGGTGTAAAGGGCAGCAACGGCGAGGTCGCCGGCATCGGCAGCAATGGGGATGCCGATGCCCTGGAAACGCGCGAATGGCTGGATTCGCTGGAAGGCGTGCTGCAAACCGGCGGAGCGGATCGGGCCCGCTATCTGCTCAGTCAGCTCAAACAGAAAGGGGAACGCAGCGGCGTCGAGATCCCCTTCACCGCCAACACGCCCTACGTCAACACCATTCCCGTCGCCAAACAGCCCCGCTTTCCCGGACACCGCGAAATCGAACGCCGCATCAAGAGCCTGGTCCGCTGGAACGCCATGACCATGGTCGTCCGGGCCAACGAGAAGGACGGCACCATCGGCGGCCACATCTCGACATTCGCTTCATCGGCGACTCTGTACGAGGTCGGCTTCAACCACTTCTTCCACGGCCACGATCATCCCGACGGCGCCGACCAGGTCTATTTCCAGGGGCACGCCTCCCCTGGGATGTATTCCCGGGCCTACCTGGAAGGCCGGCTGAACGAGCAGCAGTTGCAGAACTTCCGCCGGGAACTGGCCCCCGGCGGCGGCCTGTCGTCGTATCCGCACCCCTGGCTGATGCCCGATTTCTGGGAGTTCCCGACCGTCTCGATGGGCCTGGGCCCAATCACGGCGATCTACCAGGCCCGCTTCAATCGCTACCTGGAACATCGCGGCCTGAAGAAGTCCACCAGCGCCAGCACGTCTGGTGCTTCATGGGCGACGGCGAATGCGACGAACCCGAATCGCTGGGCGCCCTGACCCTGGCGTCGCGGGAAGGGCTCGACAACCTGATCTTTGTCATCAACTGCAACTTGCAGCGGCTGGACGGGCCGGTGCGCGGCAACGGCAAGATCATCCAGGAGCTGGAAGCCGCCTTCCGCGGAGCTGGCTGGAACTGCATCAAGGTCATCTGGGGCGGCGACTGGGACCCGCTGCTGGCCCGCGACAAGAGCGGTCTGCTGGTGCAGCGCATGATGGAGGTCGTCGATGGCGAGTTCCAGAAGTACACCGTCGAGGGCGGCAAGTACATCCGCGAGCACTTCTTCGGCAAGTATCCCGAGCTGCTCAAGCTGGTCGAGCATCTGACCGACGAGCAGCTGGAGAAGCTGAAGCGCGGCGGCCACGATCCGGACAAGGTCTACGCCGCGTACAAGGCCGCCGTCGAGTACAAGGGCGGTCCGACGGTCATCCTGGTCCACACGGTCAAGGGCTATGGTCTGGGCGAGGCCGGCGAGGGCAAGAACACGACGCATCAGCAGAAGAAGCTCAAGGCCAAGCACCTCATCGAGTTCCGCAACCGCTTTGGCCTGCCCATCTCCGACGAGGACATTGCCCAGGCCCCTTTCTACAAGCCGCCGGAAGAAAGCGAGGAGATCAAGTATGTCAAGGAGCGGCGCAAACAGCTCGGCGGCCCGCTGCCGGCCCGGGTGATCCGCGCTCCCAGGCTGAAGGCTCCCGGCCCCGAGTTTATTCAGGGGTACACCAAGGGCAGCGGCGACAAGGCCCCCTCGACCACCGGCGTCTTCGTGGACATCCTCGGCCGGCTGATGAAGGATCGCGAGATCGGCAAGTACGTGGTGCCGATCGTGCCCGACGAGGCCCGCACCTTCGGCATGGACCCGTTCTTCAGCACCTTCAAGATTTACTCCAGCGTCGGCCAGCTGTACGAGCCGGTTGATGCGATGTACCAGGCCGCCGCCTATCGTGAGGCCAAGGACGGCCAGATCCTGGAAGAAGGGATCACCGAGGCCGGCTCGATGTCGTCGTTCATCGCGGCGGGCACGGCCTACGCCGTCCACGCGGTGCCGACCATCCCGTTCTTCATCTTCTACTCGATGTTCGGTCCGCAGCGCATCGGCGACCTGATCTGGGCCGCGGCCGACATGCGGACCCGCGGTTTCATGCTCGGGGCCACGGCTGGCCGGACCACGCTCAACGGCGAGGGCCTGCAGCACGAGGACGGCCACAGCCACGTCATCGCCTCGACCGTGCCCAACCTGGTGACCTACGACCCGGGAATGGCCTTTGAGCTGGCCGTCATTATCCGCGACGGCATCCGGCGGATGTACGAGGACTGCAAGGAAGACGTCTTCTATTACATCACGCTGTACAACGATAACTACCCGATGCTGCCGATGCCGGCCGGCCCGGGAGTGGAGGAAGGCATCCTGCGCGGCCTGTACAAGCTCCGCCCCTCGGCGATCCCGACGCGCGGGCCTCGAATTCACCTGTTCGGCAGCGGCCCCATCCTGCCCCAGGCACTGCGGGCCCAGGAATTGCTTGCCCAGCAATTCAACGTGGCCGCGGACGTCTGGAGCGCCACCAGCTACAAGGAGCTGCGCCGCGATTGCCTGGAGGTCGAGCGCTGGAACATGCTCCATCCGACCGAGACGCCGCGCAAGAGCTACCTGGAGACGGTGCTGGCGAAGGAAGAGGGCGTCTTCGTGGGCGTCAGCGACTTCATGCGGGCGATGCCGGACATGATCAACCGCTGGGTGCCGGGCGGTCTGTACGCGCTGGGCACGGACGGCTTCGGCCGCAGTGAAACACGGGCTGCCCTGCGCCGGCACTTCGAGATCGATGCGGAATGCGTCGCCGTCGCCGGCCTGTATCAGCTAGCCCGTCGCGGCCAGGTCAAGCCCGCCGTGGTGCAGCAGGCGATTCAGCAGTTCGGGATCAATCCGGAGAAAATGAGTTCGATGCGGGCGTGATTGTTCGAGGGCGTGGCAGTTCTCGACCCCTGCCGGCTTGCCCGGCAGGTGAAGCAGGTCTAAAGCTAGAAGAGAAGGCGAAAAATGTTTGCTTGCACTCTCTTCTAGCTGGTGACCTTCTTCACCTGCCGGGCAAGCCGGCAGGGGTCGCACACGGAGACCACTGATGGCGAAAGAGATCGTCCTGGAGCGCCCAGGGAAAACGTCGATAGCGTCCAGATCAACGCGGTCAAGGTGGCCGTGGGAGACGTTGTCTCTAAAGGGCAGCCGCTGCTGGAAGTACAGGCGGACAAGGCCCAGCTGGAAGTGCCGGCCCCGATGTCCGGCCGGATCGCCAAGCTGCTCGTCAAGGAAGGCGACGAGATTGCCGTCGGCAAGGTCTACTGCGTCATTGAAGGCGACAGCGTCCCTGCGCCCACTCCCGCCACCCCGCGCAAGGAACCGACCGCGAAGGTGGAGCCTGTCGCGCCGTCACCCCAGCCGTCCGCGCCTCGAGTCCTGGCACCCGAGCCGCGGCCGGTGGAAAAGGCAGCCCCGATCGCGGTGCTGCCCGGCCCGGCTCATCCCCCAGGACACGGCGACGGCAACGGCGGACCAAAGGTCACGCCGGCCGGGCCGGCCACGCGCCGGCTGGCCCGGGAGTTCGGCATCGACCTCGGTCAGGTCGCCGGTTCGGGCCGGTTTGGCCGGGTCACCGAGGAGGACATCAAGACTTTTGTCCGCGACCTGGCCAAGGGTGGCCTGGCCGCACCTGTTGCCGGCGGCGCGGTGACGCAGCCCGCGCTGCCGAACTTCGAGCAGTGGGGCACGGTGGAGCGGCAGAAGCTGTCGCCGATCCGCAAGGCCACCGGCCGGCAGATGAGCCTGGCCTGGAACCTGATTCCCCACGTCACCCAGCACGACGAGGCCGACATCACCGAGCTGGAGGCCTTTCGCAAGGAACAGCAGGCCAAGGGCGGCAAGCTCACCGTGACAGCGTTCGTCCTCAAGGCGTCGGCCATCATGCTCAAGCGCTTCGAGACCTTCAACGCCAGCCTGGACAGCGCGGGCGGCCAGGTGGTCCTGAAACGCTATTACCACATCGGCGTTGCGGTCGATACGCCGGGGGGCCTGGTGGTGCCGGTGATCCGCGACGTGGACAAGAAGAGCGTCATGCAGCTCGCCGGCGAACTGACCGCCATCGCGGAGAAGGCCCGGGGCGGCAAGCTGGACATGAAAGAGATGCAAGGGGGCACGTTCACCATCACCAACCTGGGCGGCATCGGCGGCACCGCCTTCACGCCGATCGTCAACTGGCCCGAGGTGGCCATCCTGGGTCTGTCGCGGAGCCGGCTCCACCCGGTCTATCGCGACGGCAACCTGGCGCCCCGGCTGCTGATGCCGCTGTCGCTGTCCTACGACCACCGCGTCATCGACGGGGCGGCCGCGGCACGCTTCGCCCGGCAGCTGGCGGAGTTGCTGGAGGAGCCGTTGTTGCTGGCATTACACGCATAATGAATCAACCACGGATGACACGGATAACACGGATAAAATGCCTGTTGTCTTTATCCGTGTTATCCGTGTCATCCGTGGTTGATTCCTGTTTTTCACCCTGAATGAGAAGCCATGCCTGACACCATCACCACTCAACTTGCAGTCCTGGGCGCCGGCCCGGGCGGCTACGCGGCGGCGTTCCTGGCGGCCGACAAAGGTCTGAAAGTGACCATGATCGACCCGCGCGAACGGCCCGGCGGCACCTGTCTGCACGTTGGCTGCATTCCCTCCAAGGCCCTGCTCCACGCTGCCAAGCTGATCACCGACGCCCGCGATGCCGAGCATGCCGGCATCAAGTTCGGCCCGCCCCAGATTGAGTTGCCCGTGGTTCGCGGCAGCGCTAACAAGGTCATCGATCGCCTTTCCGCCAGCCTCGCGGACCTGAGCAAGAAGCGCAAGGTCGATTACGTGGCCAGCAAGGGCAAGTTCGTCGATCCGCAGACGATCCAGGCCGAGGATGGCCGGCTGATTCGCTTCGAGCATGCCATTGTGGCGACCGGCTCGGTTCCCGTCCGGCCGCCGATGCTCAATCTGCCCACCCCTCGGGTCATGGATTCGACCGGGGCGCTGAAGCTGGAGGAGATCCCGCAGCGGACGCTCGTGGTTGGCGGCGGCTACATCGGTCTGGAACTGGGTTACGTCTACGCCGCCCTGGGCAGCAAGGTCACGGTGGTCGAGTTGACCGAGGGCCTGCTCCCCGGCGTGGATCGCGACCTGGTCGTTCCCTTGAAGGCCCGGCTCGAAAAGCTGTTCGACAAGATCTACCTCAAGACCAAGGTGACCCGCCTGGAAGAAGTGCCCGGCGGCATCAAGGCGCACCTGGAAGGCGAGGAACTGGCGGAGAAGGAGCCGGTCTTTGGCCGGGTGCTGGTCGCGGTCGGCCGGCGGCCCAACACGACGGACCTGGGCCTGGAAAAGGCCGGCGTGCAGCTGGACGAGCGCGGCTTCGTCAAGGTGAACGAGCAGCGGCGGTCCACCTCACCGAAGATCTTCGCCATCGGCGACGTGGCCGGCGAGCCGATGCTGGCCCACAAGGCCACCTACGAGGGCAAGATCGCGGTGGAGGTGATCCTGGGCGAGCCGGCGGTGTTCGACGCCCGGGCGATCCCAGCCGTGGTCTTTACCGATCCCGAGGTGGCCTGGTGCGGCCTGACGGAAACCGAGGCCAAGAAGCAGGGCAAGGAAATTCGCCGGGAACGCTTCCCCTGGGCCGGCTCCGGCCGGGCCATGACCCTGGGCCGGACCGAGGGCCTGACCAAGCTGATCGTCGATCCCCAGACCGAGCGCATCCTGGGCATCGGCATCGTCGGCCCAGGTGCCGGCGAGATGATCGCCGAGGCGGTCCTGGCCATCGAGATGGCCGCCTCCGCCCGGGACGTGGGCATGACCATCCACGCGCACCCGACCCTGTCGGAGACGCTCGGCGAGCTGGCCGAGTCCATTTACGGCATGGCCACGCACCTGATGGGCAAGCGGTAACAAGCCTGCGGCGCGGGAGGTTGCCTGGTCATGCCCAATCCGCTCTTCGAGTTCATCAAGACCGAGGTCCTCGGCGACTTCAGCACCGCCGAGCGCGAGCTGGAAGCGACCCTCTCGCGCCTGGTCGCGGCGGGCAACCAGCCGGATTTCGTGATCCCCTTCGCCATCGACATGACGGAGGCCCTGAACCGATTCCACAAATGGCTCAAGGGCCTGTCCTTCGTGCCCGGCACCCTCAAGACCCGGGCCGACCTGGGGGCGCTCACGCCATGTTACGTCCCCTTCTGGGCCATCCACTCGCTAACCTGCACCAGCTACTCCGGCGAGCGCGGCGAGGAGGTCAAGACCACCGAGGAATACACCGACGCAAGCGGCGAGGTCAAGACCCGCGAGGTCACGAAAATCGAGTGGCATCCCGCCTGGGGCGAGGTCCGACAACTGTTCGACAACGTCTATCTGTGCGCGGCTGGCGACGTTCCGGAGACTCACCTCGCTGTCCTGGAGCCGCGGGAGGTCAGGAACCACCAGAGTTTCAGTCCGGAAGCGGTCGCCCAGACGACCGCCCGGGCCGTGTTTCTCGACGCCCGAACAGCATTCACCAGGGCCCGGGACACGATGGAGAAGAAGCTCCGTGCTCAGGTGGAGAGGGACATCGGCGGCAAGCAGCAGCGCGTCAACCGGATGGATACGCGCCACGTCGGCGTCTCGATGAAGCTGCTGCTGGTGCCCGCCTACGAGGGGACTTACCGGTATGGCGGCAAGCCGTACAAGGTTCTGATCAACGGGGCCACCGGCGACGTCTCCGGCGATTACCCAATCAGTGCGGGCAAGGTCCTTCTGGCGATCCTGCTCGTCCTGGGAGTGATCGCACTGATCGGGGCGGCGATCTGGTTCTTCCTCATCCGCCCCCACGCCAATCCCAGGAGCGAACAGGCGGTCGAACGCCCGGCCCTGGTTCAGATGCACCCAGGATTTCACAACGTAGGTCAGGCTTTCCAGCCTGACATTGAGGGCGAGGTTCCGCCATGACCGCTCCCTGGTACAAGGACGGTCTGCGATTCACCTGTACCCGGTGCGGCCACTGCTGCACCGGCGAGCCGGGCTACGTATGGGTCAACGACGCCGACCTGACCGCCATCGCCGAGTTCCTGGGCGAGCCGGTCGCGGAAGTCCGGGCGATGTCCACCAAGCTGGCGGCGCGAGGGCTGAGTCTGCGCGAGAAGAGCAACGGCGACTGCGTCTTCTACGACAGACAGGCCGGCTGTACCATCTATCCGGTCCGGCCGCCGCAGTGCCGCACCTGGCCGTTCTGGGAGAGCAACGTGGCCTCGCCGGAGAGCTGGGAGCGGACGTGTGCGGTCTGCCCGGGATCGGGACAGGGGGAACTGATTCCGGAGGAAGAGATCACACGGAGGTTGAAGGTGATCCGGCTTTGAGAGGAGGCCCAAGCGTTCGCTCCGAGGGTGGTGGAGGTCCCAGCGTGGAACACAGCAGCACTGTGAGCAGCCTGGCGGGCCTGCTCCTGGCATGCCGAGCAAATCCGGACGACGTTGTGGCGCGTCTGGTCCTGGCCGATTGGCTGGAAGAACGCGGCGACCCGCGCGGCGAACTGGTCCGGGTCCAGATGGAGCTTGAACGAGCCCCGTTGCCAGGCGAGCGGCAAGCAGAGCTGATCCGCCGGGCCGCGATCCTGCGCAGGCTTTGCGGCCCCTGGCTGCGGTCCCTGGCCGATCTGTGTGACGACGCGACGGTCCGCCGCGGCTTCCTCGCGGTGACGTTGGCTCCAGAGCCCTCCGACCCTGCAGCCCCGTTTCCGGAGGATCCGAACTGGGAGTGGGTGGACGAGGTAACGGTGCCCGAGTCGAACCCGATGGTCAGCGTGCTGGCTGAAGCCCGCTTCCGTGGGATCACTCGCTTCCGGTTTCTCAGCCCCAGCGACCGCTTCCAGCATGATCCCATTGCTGCGCTGGCCCGGTGTCCGGAAAGTGATCGGCTGACCTCCCTGGAAGTGCAGAGCAGCAATTGCCGGTCAGCCGGGCTGGTGGCGTTGCTGTCCTCCCCGCACCTGGCCCGGCTGCGTCACCTCGTCCTGGATTTTACTCAGATCAAGGCCGATGGGTTGGACCGCCTGACGACGATCGAACATCCCTCCCTGGAATCGTTCCGACTCTTTGGAGCCGATCTCGGCCCGGCTGGGGGTCAGGCCCTGGCTCGCTCGCCCTCCTGAGTCGGCTGCGCCGGCTGGAGCTGCTCGCCACCCGGCTTGGCACGCAGGGCTTCCTGGCCGTGTTTCGCTCGCCGCACCTGGCATCCCTGGAACACCTGCACTTCTCCGGCGAACGGCTGACGGTGGGCGCTGTCCAGGCCCTGGGACAACTGCCGGGCTTGCGGTCGCTGACCCTGCGCGAGTGTCGGCTGAAGTTGCCCGCGATCCGGGCCCTGGCCGGCGCGCGGTGCTGGCCCGGCTGGAGCGCCTTGACCTGTTCCGCAACCTCCTGGACGGAGAGGCTGTCGCGGCCCTGACGGCCACACCCCACCTGGCCGGGCTCCGCAGGCTGAACCTGGGGCACAACCGCCTCGGCAGGGAGGGTATCCAGCACCTGGCCAGCTCGGCAATGACCAACCTGACTCATCTCGACATCAGCTCCAACGGAATGCCTCTTGATGCCTGCCGGGCCTTGGTCCCCTGGCTGGCCCGGCAGCGGCTGGTGTCGCTCAACCTGGGCCACAGCTACCCCGGAGCCAACCTGCTCCGCTTGCTGGCGGACTGCCCCGGGCTGGAGTGTCTGGTTGAACTCGACCTGGGAGCGGCCGGCATCGACGAGGCCGAAGGGGCGCGGGTCCTGGCCAGCGCACCCTGGCTGGGTGGCGTCGTCAAACTCAACCTGTCTGGCGCTCGGATCGGCCCTGATGGGTTGCGCGATCTGCTTGACTCGGGTCGGCTTGGACAGGTGACGGAGCTGGACCTGGGCCTGTGCCGGCTGGGCGATCGAGGCGCCCAGCTGCTGGCGGACTGGCCGGATCTGGCCGGGCTGCTGCGGCTGAACCTGAACGCCAACGAGATCGGCGACGAAGGGGTGACAGCCCTGGCCGATTCACCCCATTTGCCGCCGGGCCTGCGTCTGATGCTCGGCCGGGTGGAAAACCCCTTCTCGGACGCGGCGGCCGGCCGGCTCCAGGAGCGGCTGGGCCGGCGGTTGAATCTGCGAGGGTACAGCTACTGAATATCCCGATCGCTGAGGCGAGCGGCGCGGCGTAAGCCCGCCGGTAAGAGGCCCTCTCACCGGCGGGCTTACGCCGCGCCGCTCGCCATTCTGCTTTCAAGGCGTCTCACTTCCCCGGCGGTTCCCAGACGGGGTTCCAGGGCCCGGGGCTGATTAGCACGTGGGCGGCCCGGCTGAGGACCAGCAGCAGGGGACCGTCGCCGGGGTGGTCGCTGAGCAGCTGGCCCGCGAGCCGGGCGGCCCGGGCGAACTCTTCGGCTTCCAGGGCTAGGGCTTCTTCCGACGCCCGGAAGAACTCGGCCTGTTCGGCTGAACCGGCGGTGGCGATCTCGTACAGATCGACAGGCTCGACGATGTTGACCACGCGGGCCCTGACCACGCGGCGGGCGAGGAACGGCGGGCCCAGCCAACAGCGGCAGCGGCTGCAAGTGCTGCGACAGTTCGCTGAGGGAGGCTGGCCCGATGGGGCGTGGTCAAGCGTTTGCAGACCGAAGATGTCCATTGAGTCGCCGGCGGCAACGGCGACGGTGCGTGCCTCGATGACCAGGCGAAAGGGCGGAGTCAGTTTCAGGGTCTACCCGGCGGCGATGATGGCCGCGGCGGCATCGCGGATGATCAAGGGGGCCTGGCTGCGGTTGGTGACGGCGACCTTGTCGGAGGGGAGCGGCTGGAGCAGGATGTGCTGGCGCGAGGAGTTCTGGCTCTCCTCGGCACGGGCGAAGATCAGCCGCAGGTAAGGCCGCTCGGCAGCGGGCGGCAGGAGGGTGTACGGGGGCGGTTCACCGGTCTTCTGGCGACCCAGTTCGAGCAAGGCAGTGATGTCAACGTCGGTGACGAGCAGGTCCTTGCCGGGCAAGCGGACGCGGACCGGGCGGTCGGATTCGAGGACCTGGAGCTTCAAGCCCCTCATTCGCGTAAGCTTTTGGGAGGTTCAATAGATCTCTTACCCCGAACGATCGAGCAAGACCAGAGCAACAGAGATGAGCGGGTGGTATGGACAGGGGTTGGTCAGATTGGTGTACAGGGAGGGTGACAACTCCAACAATTCCAGGACACGAACCAACAACGGTGGCAGCGCTGGTAGATACCACCACTGCTGCTCACCCATTTGGATCAGGCTTAACGTCATCTGCAAACCGGCTATGGCACGCAACGTCCTTTTGCCGGTCGGCGCGCCTTTCCTGTTTGCTCTTCTGACCTTCGTACATCCCACCCAACTTTTCTCCGTTTTCTGCCAACTTTGCTCGCACAACAATCTCAAGCAGCGTCAGCACACGCAGCGCAATAGACTTTATGCGAATTAAGCTTTCCGTTAGCTTTTCTTGCACGTTTTCCCGTAGGTTTTTGCGGTTTTCGGGGCAAGATTCCTTATTTCGCATAAAGTCTAATGGTATGGTAACCACAACTGGCGGTGGCATCGACGCGGAAGACATCCTTGGGCAGTTCATAGACGTCAAAGGAGGAGAGAAAGAGGTCGCTCTCGAGATCATCCCACTCAGCAGCAGCGAGGTTGTTGAGGACGATGCCCAATCGATCGTCGCTGAACTCGTGGGGGCGCAGTGCAGTGCCAAACAGGGACTGCAAGGTGTGGTGGTGGGTGTTCGCCCACTCCTGCACGTAGTATTTGCGGTGATCGGCCTGCGAGAGAATGTACGCCAGCCAACCAAGCACCAGGTTGCCGTTGGACAGCCCTTGGTGCTTGTGATGCTGCCCCAAGTGCTTGTCGATGATTTCAGCAATCCGCATGCGACGCATCATCCCGAACAGTAGCGGAATGTCGTCGATCCGTTCTTGTTGCACGATAACAGGTTGTGTCTCCATGACTTTGTTCTAGCAATTCTCTCCTTCCTTGGCTATCCTTACGCGAATGAGGGGTGGTGGGCTGCTTTACCGGTTTGTGCCCCAACCGCGAATCACAGACACCCCGGAACTGGACGCACGCAATCCGAGTGATCCGACCCCCATTGTGCAGGGCGAGACCGGGAGGCCAACATCTTACGCAGTGCAGCTCCTTCAGAGGAAGCCAGGGCCCGTTGTTCCGGTCCGCGGCCGGATCGCCGTCTGCGGGCCGGTTTGCGGCATCACGCGGGGCGTCATCTTGCGCTATGGGCATGAATGGGCTTCCTCATTCAGGGAGTGATACAACTTGTCTGCATTGCATCATACCCAGGCAGGTCGCCCTCTTCCAGCAAAATGCACAGTTGCGACAGCGGCGTGGGGGTGGCCTGAGTGATTTGCACAGCAATTTGCACGTAAAGGGGCTTTCACAATCGAGGTGCGCACTGCGGTTTCAAGGGGGCGGCATTTGCTCCTCCAGGCGTTCCAGCTCAAGCAGCTCGTCAGGACTGGCCTGGCCGCGCCGCGCCTTGCGACTCAGCTCGGCCAGCCGAGTTGCCCGCCGCTCGGCATCGGTGGCGACTGCTCGGCCTGGGTCACTCGCTGCTCCGCCTGGTTTACCTGTTGCTCGGCCTGGGTCGCTCGCTGCTCCGCATCCGCAGCGCGCTGGTCGGCCTGCTGGGCCTGTTGCTGAGTCTGCTCCAGGGCGTCGTTGAGTTCGCTGTGACCAAGCATCCGTTCTCCCTGGGCGTCGTAGAGGACGACCCGGCCATTCTCCTGTCCCAGCCACAGGTTGACCGCCTCCAGCCAGAACCTGCCGTGGACGCCAGACGTTGTCTGCGGTACGCACGCGGGCCTCGGCGGTAGGGCAGGATGCGCAAGTGACGCCGGCCGCGGCGGAACTGCTCCTCCACGATGACGTACACCGGCACCCCAGCCTGCCAGTACTGGCGCCGCTTGTCATTGAGGTCCAGGTCGTGCGTGCTTGGCGAGGTCACCTCGACGATCAGCTGCGGCCGAACGCCGGCTGCCGCCACGTCAAACGAGTCGCGGGGATGGGGCAGAGGAGCGTCCGGGATCACCACCAAGTCCGGACTGTGGTTCTTCAACCCGGGCACGCCCCAGAGGATCAGCAGATCGTGGGCGACCAGGGTCGTCGGCTCCCCTTGCAGTTGAGTGACCAGAACGTCGCGCAGGTAAGTAACGTCCCGGTCGTGATCGCGATTCTGGGGCATGCAGTCGCCCTCATGCGGATGCAGCGCGTCCTCGCGGGTCAGTGGTTGTCGGACCACCCGCCTGCCCTTCTCGTCCCGGATGACAACGTCACGCCAGCCGTAGAAGTAGGGATCTCTGTCCGGTTGCGGGCGATCCGGCGGTCCCGGCGTTGCTCGGATGGAACTCATGGCATCCCCTCGACAGGAAGCTGCACTGCTCCCCGGAGTATACCACTCCCGGTCGGACGTGTCCGCGCCATCAGCAGCGCTGGACAAAGAATCGCCAGCTCACTCCTTTTCCCTGCTCGCATTCCCTGGGAAACAGCACCTTTTCGCCAAGGCACGCGATCTGCATTGCACCCGCCGCTCACGAGAGGCCTGCCGCAAGGCTGGCCCCATCGGCCTCCTGCCGTTCTGCGGGGAGGAAGACGAAGGCTTTGTCCGAGGAAATGCCATGCTTGCTGTCCGCACCGCGGAGGGAAAGCCCACTTCCCCACGTTCCCTCCACCCCGGTTTCACGCTGATTGAGTTACTGGTGGTGATTGCCATCATCGCCATCCTGATTGGTCTGCTGCTCCCAGCGGTCCAAAAGGTTCGCGAGAGCAGCAATCGAGCCCGCTGTCAGAACAACCTGAAGCAGCTGGCCCTGGCCTGCATCAACTACGAGAGCAGCAACCAGGGGCTGCCGCTGCTTTACGCCTCCTCGAATCAGCTGGGCTGGGTGGCGCAGTTGCTGCCCTACCTCGAGCAGTCGGCCCTCTGCAACCAGTACAACTTCAGCGCGCCCTGGTTTGACGCCAGCAATGCGGCCGTGGTCGTTCAACGAATCCCGATCCTGGAGTGTCCCTCGAATGGGCAGCCGCGGGTTTACACTGCCACGGATGCCGGCTTTGCAGGCCAGGGCCCCAACCCGGACACGACCTTCACCGTCGCCAGCACCGACCACTTCGCGTTTTCGGGGGCGTCCTCCGCGACAACGATCAAGCCACCAAGCACCACTCCTGCCGGCTATTTCCAGGTTTATCCCAATGCTCCCAGCACGATCGACCTGGGCGGCCCTTTCGGAGCGCAAAGCACCACGCCGACCTCCTGGCCGCTTCTCCAGGTGACCGATGGAACCTCAAATACCACGCTGATTGGCGAAATGTCGGGCCGGCCCTGGCTGTTTCTGGCCGGCGGCCAGAAGATCTCCGCTGCCAATTATCCTTCCTACGTCTCCACCAGTTCCGAGGATGCACCGGACAACGTCGCCCTGAATTACGGTTTCGGCTCCTGGGCTCAGAACAACAACTTCAACGTGGGCACCTGGAGCGCGGACGGCAGGATGCAGGGAGGCCCTTGCACCATCAACTGCAGCAACTACCGGGGCGTTTACAGCTTTCACGATCCGGGGGCCCATGCCGCTTTCGCGGACGGCTCCGTCCATCTGCTGCCTGCAAGCCTTTCTCCCGCCGTCTTCTTCGCTCTGATCACTGCCCGTGCTGGCGAGCCCGTCCCGGTGTTCAATTAGCCTGACCGTCACGGATTTGGGGAAGGGTCAAAAGAGGACCCAAAGAGACAGCGTGTGCTGCTGGCGTGGTGGCGGTGTCGCTTTTTTGTCAGCGGTGGGGCAAGCACAGACACGCCGGGGCATCTCCTGGCCAGACCGCCAAGCAAAAGCGCCGTTGGCGGTGTGGCGGTCTCAGCGCTTCGGTCTCGCCGTCCCCTCCCTCCCCAACATCCGCGCCGGTCAGGAATTAGCATCCCAGGGAGTCCAGGCATCGCCGCACACATTCCTCCAGCGGCAACTTGCCCGTGTCAAGGACCAGATGCGGGAGCGTGATCGGCTCCAGCTGTTCTTTCAGCGCGCGGTAAAGTTCAAAGGTCCGATTGCCCGCCGGGTGGCTGCCCTGTTCCAGATCCCGTTCCAGCCGCTGCGCGCCGCCGCATCGTCGCAGACGCACTCGATGATCCGGGGCTGCTCACCCAGAACCCCGGCCAGGTCAAGCAGCGGCTGCACCTGACTGGACCGCAGGAAGGTCCTGCCATCGATGACCACGACCTGCCCGGGATGGGCCTGGAGGATGGCCGCGGCCGCCTGGTAGATGGCCGCCATCGTGATCTCGTCCTGCTCCGCCGAATAATCCAGCACCCGTGGCGGGAACAGGGCGGCACGCACCTGGTCCTTGTTCAGGACCACCGCCCCCAGCTCCCGCTCCAGGCAAGCCGCGATCGTGCTCTTCCCGGTGCCGGGTAGCCCAGCCATCGCAATCAGCATTTCCGACCTCCTCATCGCCGGGTCGAGCTGCCACAAGATGAAATCTCCGATACCCTCTCGCCACTTCGGGGTTTATTCTTACAATATTCCCACCCCGGCCCGGCCGACATTGACCATCCATGAAGCGATCCCTCCTACTGGCCTTGTGCCTGCCGACGCTCCTTCCCTCCCTGGCCCCCGCTCAGACTGCGTCCTCTTCCGTTCCCGGATACACCAAGGAAATCATCCCCCTCCTCAGCAAATACTGCACAAACTGCCACTCCGGAGCGAAACCCAAGGGCAAGGTGGATCTTGGTTCGTTCAAGGATGAGGCCGATGCCCTGAAGAAGGCCGTGCTCTGGGAAAAGGTCGCCGAATCCATCCGCGGCGGCGACATGCCGCCTCCCGGCAAGCCGAGGCCGTCGCTGGAAGAGCTGGATCGCTTCAACACCTGGCTCGATCGCCGGGTCTTCAAGCTCGATTGCACCGGCAAGCGCGATCCGGGCCGGGTCACCATCCACCGCCTCAACCGGGCCGAATACAACAACACCATCCGCGATCTGCTCGGCGTCAAGTTCCGGCCGGCCAACGACTTCCCGGCCGATGACGTCGGTTACGGCTTCGACAACATCGGCGACGTGCTGTCGATGCCGCCCATCCTGATGGAGAAGTACCTCGCCGCCGCCGAGAAGATCGTCAGCGAGACGTTCAAGACCGACGAGGGCAAACGGCGCATCCTGGGCCCGCCGCTGGCCGAGGGCACTTCCCGGCGAGGCCGGGGCGAGGCCATTCGCAATCTACTGCGGGGCTTCGCCAGCAAGGCCTACCGCCGGCCAGCCACCGACCAGGAAGTCCGCCGGCTGCAAACGCTGGTCGATCAGGCCATCCAGAACGGCGATTCCTCCACCGAAGGCATCAAGCTGGCCATGCAGGCCGTGCTGGTGTCGCCGCACTTCCTGTTCCGGATTGAGATTGACAAGGAGGCGACCAATCCCGACGCGGTCCACCCGATCAGCCAGTGGGAACTGGCGTCGCGTCTCTCGTACTTCCTCTGGTCGAGCATGCCCGACGAGGAACTGTTCAAGGCCGCCCGGGAAGAATCGCTGCACAAGCCGGACGTGCTGGAGGCTCAGGTCAAGCGCATGCTCAAGGACCCCAGGGCCCGGGCCCTCACCGAGAACTTCGCCGACCAGTGGCTGACCCTGCGGAACCTGAAAGGGTTCGCCCCCGACCCCAAGCAGTTCCCGACTTTCAACGAGCCGCTGCGCAAAGCCATGCTCGCGGAGACCGAGTTGTTCTTTGAGTACGTCGTTCGTGAGGACCGGAGCATCCTCGACTTTCTGGACGCCGATTACACCTTCCTGAACGAGACACTGGCAAAGCATTACGGAATTTCCGGGGTCAAGGGAGCGGAATTTCGCAAAGTGACGCTGCCGGCCGGGCCGCGCGCTGGTATCTTAACACAGGCCAGCATCCTGACCGTGACCTCCAACCCGACGCGGACCTCGCCGGTCAAGCGCGGCAAGTGGATCCTGGAAAACATCCTGGGCACGCCGCCGCCACCGCCGCCGCCTGGAGTGGAGGAACTGAAGGAAGGTGAGCAGGCGGAACTGAAAGGCAGTCTCCGGCAACGGATGGAGCAGCATCGGGCCAACCCCAGCTGTGCCTCCTGCCACGCCCGGATGGACGCCCTGGGCTTCGGCTTCGAGAATTTTGATGCGATCGGCGCCTGGCGGACTCACGACGGCAAGTACAAGATTGATCCCTCCGGCGAACTGCCCGGTGGACTGAAGTTCCAGGGCCCTGCCGAATTGCGGAAGGTCCTCAAGAGCAAGAGCGACCTGTTCACGCGCTCCCTGACCGAGAAGCTGCTCACCTACGCTCTGGGCCGCGGCATGGAACGAAGCGACCGCTGTTACGTCGAAGACATTGCGAAAAACGTGGCCAAAAACGGCTACCGGTTCTCCAGCCTGGTGCTGGAGGTCGTCAAGAGTGAGCCTTTCCTGCTGCGGAAAGCACACAAGCCCGAAGCGCCAGCGCCGGGACCACCCCGGCGCTAGCGTGAAGGCCGGGGTGGTCCCGGCGCTGGCGCTTCGGGCTTGTGGAGGAAAGGCAAGAAGGGGGACGGTAAATGAGCAAGCAAACGCGGATTTCCCGGCGCACGGCGCTGAAGGGCTTGGGGGTGTCGGTCGCCCTGCCCTTGCTGGAGGCCATGCTGCCCGGCTCGGCCCTGGCCTGGCCGGGCCGGTCGCCTCTGCGCATGGCGTTCCTCTACGTTCCCAATGGCGTCAACATGGCCGAATGGACGCCGCGGAAAGAAGGTAAGCTGGAGGAACTGACTCCGACGCTGAAGCCGCTGGAGCCGTTCCGCGAGCACCTGACCGTGCTGTCCGGTCTGGCCCTGGACAAGGCCCGGCCCAACGGCGATGGTCCTGGCGATCATGCCCGGGCGATGGCCAGTTTCCTGACCGGCCGGCAGGCCCGCAAAACGTCGGGTGCCGACATCCGCATCGGCATCTCGGCAGATCAGCTGGCCGCCCAGAAGGTCGGACAGGCCACCCGCTTTGCCTCGCTGGAGATCGGCTGCGAGGGCGGCAAGAACTCCGGCAATTGCGATTCCGGTTACAGCTGCGCCTACTCGGCGAACCTCTCCTGGCGCACCGAATCGACGCCGATGTCGAAGGAGACCAATCCCCGGCTGGTCTTCGAGCGGCTGTTCGGCAAGCCCGGCAAGGCCGGCGACGCCGACCAGGCCCGCCGCGACCACTACAAGAAGAGCATCCTCGACTTTGTCGCCGAGGACGCCAACGACCTCCGCCGCAAACTCGGCTCCACCGATCAGCACAAGCTGGACGAGTATCTGACCGGCGTTCGCGAGATCGAGCAGCGCATCAGCAAGGCCCAGCCGGTCGTCGAGGTCGGTCAATCCCGAATCACGCAGCCGCGCGGCGTGCCGGCCGACTACGGCGAGCACATCCGGCTCATGGGCGATCTGCTGTCGCTCGCCTTCCAGGCTGACCTGACGCGCGTCTGCTCGTTCGTCTTCGCCAACGACGGCAGCAATCGCAGTTACCGCTCCATTGAGGTGCCGGAGGGGCACCACGACCTGTCGCACCACGGCCGGGACCGGACCAAGCTGACCAAGTTGCAAAAGATCAACGAGTTCCACGTCAAACAGGTGGCCTACCTGCTGCACAAGCTGAACTCGATCAAGGAAGGGTCCGGCACGATTCTGGACAACAGCATGATCGTCTACGGCAGCGGCATCGGCGACGGCAACCGGCACAACCACGACGACCTGCCGGTCCTGCTGCTGGGCAAGGGCGGCGGCACCATCAAGCCCGGCCGGCACCTGGTCTATCCACGCAACACGCCGCTGATGAACCTGTACCTGTGCCTGCTCGATCGCATGGGGGTGCAGGAGAAGAGCTTCGGCGACAGCACCGGCCGGCTTAGCGGTCTGGAGGGATGAGAGCAGGATCAAGAGACCACAACGTCAAGAAACGGATTGGTGAATTTCGGCAACTTGCACGAGCGGGTCCCCGCTTTCCTTCCGAAAGCTGGGGTCCTGCATTTGTATTCAATTATTTGATTTCAGTCATTTTTTCCTTGTCGCGTCTCTTCTCCCTGGTTACATTACACAAAAGATTCTCATTTCCATCCCTTTTCATGGAGTCGTGTCATGGGTCGCCGCCTCTCTCGGCCAAACCCTCGCGGACGGTCCGCATTTACCTTGATCGAGTTACTGGTGGTGATTGCCATCATTGCCATCCTGATCGGTCTGCTCTTGCCCGCCGTCCAGAAGGTGCGCGAGGCCGCCGCACGCACCCAGTGCGAGAACAACCTCAAGCAGTTGGGCCTCGCCTTCCACAACTACCACGACGCCAATGGCACGCTCCCCAATGAGGGCGGCAACGGCGGCACGGGCCAGACGAATCTCTCGTTCTACGCCTTCCTCCTGCCGTACGTCGAGCAAGGCGCACAGATCACCAGTTTCAATGCCAACGGCCCCGTGGTGAGTGCCCCCAAGCCCGTCAATCTCTTCCTCTGTCCGTCCCGCCGCAACACAACAATCGGGGCCAAGTGCGATTATGCCGGCGTTTACGACGCCAGCATCGATCACCTGGGCGGTGGCGAAGGCGATCTGGATGACGCCCTCGGGCAAAACGCTGTGATCGGCTTGAAATCGATCGTCAACAACGCCAACGTCGCCCTGAACATCGTGTCCTCCGGCTCCGGGACTTCCAACACCCTGCTGCTCGCTCACAAGATCATGTCCCCGGCCAACTATACTAACCCAAACGGCCCCAACGATGGCGGCTGGGCGTTATACAGCGCCAGCAACAGCTACGAACACATGCGCTGGACAGACAGCGACAACCACATCTACAACGGCTACGTTCAGGACGGCACCGGGGACGGCAATACCAACACAGGGGGCGACACCAACCACCTGGGTGGCCCCCACCCCGCCGCCTCGCCCGTGGTGTACGCGGATGGCTCTGTCCGGGGATACGCCTACCGCTACGTGGCGCCCGCCCCGCCCGCCAATTTCCTCGTGAATGCTACCTACTGGACAGACGTCGCGACTTTCCAGGCCATGTGGGTCTATAACCGGCCCTTCAACTTGACGCCCCCGCAGTAAAATGGTCTGGGGAGTATGCCCCACGTACAGGAATTGGCTCATGCGACTCTCTCTCCGCGTTCATTGTGGTCTGGTTCTTGCTCTGTCCCTGCTGTGGGCGGCTGGCTGCTCCTTTTCCGGAGGAGGGTCGCCCGTCACGGTCACGGGCAAGGTCACGCGGGGGGGTCAACCGATCAAGATGAGCCCAACTCAGACCCTCCGTGTGATCCTGCAGCAGGATGTCCCACCAGGGAGAAACTTTGCGCGATGTCCGACCAAGGCGGAACCGGATGGAAGTTTCACCGTGGAAAACGTCCCGATGGGTCGGTACAAGGTCGTCATCCACCTGATGGATCAGACAACCAGGAAAGACGTGCTGGAAGACGCCTTTTCGATCAAGAATACCCCTTTCGTCATGGAGATCGACGGCAAGAAGCCGCTGGAGATCGACCTGGCCCGCACTGGCGGTTGAGCGACCCCACCAGCAAGGATGTGGTGTGCTCTCTTCGGACCTTGTACAATGAGCGGGGGTTGGTCTCCGAGACGGGGGTCCAATCCCCGCCCTGGTTTTCCATCCCGTGCCCACCGGGGAAGAGAGGCGCAATGCCGGAAACGCTGCGTCAGGTTCTGGAGCTTTACCGGGAGGTTGACCGCGAGGTCGCTGCCGCCGGCCCTGTTTGCCTGGCCAGCGGCAAGTGCTGTCGCTTCAAGGAGTACGGCCACGTCCTGTTCCTGAGCAACCTGGAGGCCGAGGTGCTGCTGGAATCGGCCCCGCCTTACCAGACGCCGGTGTCGGCTGATTTCTGCCCGTTCCAGAAGGACAACCTCTGCACCGCCCGCGAACCCCGGCCGCTGGGCTGCCGGATCTACTACTGCGATCCGTCCTACCAGGAAACCGGCACCCGGATCACCGAGAAGGCCCTCGGCCGGCTCAAGCAGCTGGCCCAGGAGCGCGGGCTGCCCTGGCGGTACGCCCCGCTGCACCACTTTCTCAACCACCCCGAGGATGCGACCACCACCCCGCCCGAAACCCCGACGGATTGATCGTTCCCCCCGACAACCCCTCACCCCCGACCCCTCTCCCACAAGGGGAGAGGGGAGAAAATGACAGGAGACTCCGTGATGCTCTGGCTGCGTTCGCTTGTCGTCCTGTTCCTGCTCGCGCCACTGGCCCTGGCCGGCGACTGGCCGCAGTGGCTGGGCCCCAACCGCGATGGCTCCACGACCGAGAAGGTGGCCGTGTGGAAGGAGGCCCCCAAGGTCGTCTGGAAGCAGCCGGTCGGCGAGGGCAACAGCTCGCCCGTGATCGCCAGCGGCCGGGTGTTCGTCCACAGCAAGATCAAGGACAAGACCGAGGAAGAGGTCGTCGCCTATGACGCCAGGACCGGCCAGGAACAGTGGCGCTACAGCTATGAGCGGGTGCCGTTCAAGAGCGCCTACGGCAATGGTCCCCGAGCCACCCCGGCGGTGGTCGATGGCAAGGTCTACGCCTTCGGCATCACCGGCGTGCTGACCTGCCTCGACGCCGCCAAGGGAACGAAGGTCTGGCAGGTGGATACCCTGACGAAGTTCAAGGGCAAGAACCTGTTCTTCGGCCTGGCCAGTTCGCCGCTGGTTGAGCAGGGTCGCGTCCTGGTAGACGTCGGAGCCAAGGGAGCGTCCATTGTGGCCCTGGATGGCAAGACCGGTGAGGCCGCCTGGAAAAGCCTCGATGACGGGGCCAGCTATTCGTCGCCGATCGCCTTCGGCGACGGCAAGCAACGGCAGGTGGTGTTCCTGACCGCGGCTGGCCTGGTGTCCCTGGAGGCCGCGTCCGGCGAGCTGGTCTGGCGGTTCCCGCTCCGGGACCGACTGTTCGAGAGTTCGACCACTCCCGTCAAGGTGGGCAATCGCATTGTGGCCAGTTCGATCACCTACGGCAGCGCCTGCCTCAAACTGGAGACAAAAGACGGCAAACCGGCTTTCCAGGAGGTCTGGAAGAACCCCGAGCTGACCTGTTACTTCTCGACTCCGGTGCCGATCGGCTCCGAACACCTGTACCTGGTGACCGGCATGCTCCCCCTGGGAGGGAGGCCGGAGGCCACCTTGCATTGCGTTGACCTGGCCAGCGGCAAAAGCCTGTGGAAGAAACCGAAGGTCGGCGAGTATCACGCCGCCCTGCTGCGCACCGGAGATGGTAAACTGCTGATGCACCAGGACAACGGCGAACTGGTGCTGCTCGATCCGAACCCGAAAGAGTACAAGGAACTGTGCCGGGCCAAGGTGTGCGGCCACACCTGGGCCCACCCAGCACTGGCCAATGGCTTGCTCTACGTTCGTGACAACAAGGAGCTGATCTGCTTGCGGCTGAGCAAGTGAACCCGCTTGACAGCACTTGGTTAGCCGCGACGCGGAGCCGCGAGGAACGAGCGGCGCAGCGGAGCGCGTGGGGTGGCCGCAAACGCGCGCCGCTGCGCCGCTGCGCGGCTTCGCGTCGCGGCTAACCAAGATTCTTCCCCCCGGGAACGATCCTTCCATGAACCGACCTCTTCTGCTGTTGCTTGGCCTGGCGAGCCTGCTTTCCCTGGGCCGTCCTGCCGTGGGCGCTGAACCGGCGTCCTCGACGCCTTTGATCGACTTCACCCGCGACATTCGGCCAATCCTGGCCAGCAAGTGCTTCACCTGCCACGGTCCCGACGACAAGACCCGCAAGGCGGGGCTGCGCCTGGACGTCCGCACGGGAGCGCTCAAACCGGGACGGAGTGGTCCGCATGCCCTGGTGCCCGGCAAACCCGACCAGAGCGAGCTGTTTCTGCGCATCACCAGCGCGGAGGACAGCGAACGGATGCCGCCCCTCAAGAGCGGCAAGGTCCTGTCCGAGAAGGAGGTCGCGCTCCTCCGACGCTGGATCGAGCAGGGCGCTGCCTATTCCCAGCACTGGGCTTTCGTCAAGCCAGCCCGCCCGGCCGTGCCCCTGGTCCATGACAGGAGCTGGCCGATCAATCCCGTTGACAACTTCATCCTCGCCCGGCTGGATCGGGAACGGCTCCGACCCACGCCACCGGCCGACCGTTACGCCCTGATCCGCCGGCTGTCGCTCGATCTGACGGGCCTGCCGCCAACCATCGCGGAAACAGAGCGGTTCGTTCAGGACAAAAGCCCGGACGCATACGAAAAGCTGGTGGATCACTTGCTGGCGTCGCCGCACTTCGGCGAGCGCTGGGCTCAGGTCTGGCTCGACCTGGCCCGCTACGCCGACTCGCAGGGCTACGCCAACGATCCAGATCGGACCATCTGGCGCTGGCGTGACTGGGTCATCCAGGCGTTCAACGACAACGTGCCCTTTGACCGCTTCACTATCGAGCAACTGGCCGGCGACCTGCTTCCCAATCCGACCACCAGCCAGCTGATCGCGACCGGCTTCCATCGCAACACGCTGACCAACACCGAGGGCGGCACCAATCCCGAGGAGTTCCGCTCGGCGGCGATTGTCGATCGGGTCAACACCACTTTCCAGGTGTGGATGGGCCTGACGATGGCCTGCGCTCAGTGCCACAACCACAAATACGATCCCATCTCCCAGAAGGAGTATTTCCAGGTTTACAGCATCCTCAACAGCACCGAGGACAGCAACAGCGGCAACGATGCCCCGTTTGTCACCGTTGCCCAGACCGGCAAGGAGAAGGAATTCGAGACGGTCAACACCCAGCTGATGGTGATGCGCAAGAAGCTCGAAGAGGAGACACGCGCGGTCAATGCCCGCCAGGCCGAGTGGGAAAAGAGCGTCGATCGGGCGAAGCTCCCGAAGGAGATCGCGGACATCCTGAATCAGCCGGCCGGCAAGCGCGACAAGAAACTGCTGCCGAAGCTCCAGGCGTATCACCGCTCCCTGTCGCCGGCGTGGAACAAGCTGGACGCGGAGGTGAAACGGCTGACGGCGGAGTTCCAGAAGGTGGGCACAACCACGCCGATCTTGCGCGAGCTGGCCAAACCCCGGACAACGCACGTCCAGATCCGCGGCAACTTCCTCGCCAAGGGCGAGGAGGTCGGTCCCGCTCTGCCGGCCGCTTTCCTGCGTCCAGGCGAGCCGGGAGCGTCAGCGACCGGAGCGATCACCCGGCTGACCCTGGCACGCTTCCTGGTCAGTCCCGACAATCCGTTGACGGCCCGGGTCGCGGTCAACCGGCTCTGGGAAGAGATCTTCGGCATTGGCCTGGTGGAGACCAGCGAGGACTTCGGCTTCCAGGGCGAATTGCCCAGCCATCCCGAGCTGCTCGACTACCTGGCGACGGAGTACGTCCGCCTGGGCTGGGACACCAAGGCCCTGCTGCGGCTGCTGGTGACCTCGGCAACGTATCGGCAAGGGTCGCAGGTCTCCGACGAACTGGTCAAACGCGATCCATCCAATCGGCTGCTGGCCCGAGGTCCGCGTGTCCGGCTGTCGGCCGAGGCGGTGCGCGATCAGGCCCTGTTTGTCGGCGGCCTGCTCAGCCCGAAGCTGTACGGTCCGCCGGTGCAGCCGCCCCGGCCGAACTTCGGCCTGTCGGCCGCGTTCGGCAGCACCACCGACTGGCAGGCCAGCACCGGCGAGGACCGCTACCGCCGGGCCCTGTACACGCGCTGGCGGCGCAACGCCCCGTATCCGTCCCTGACCACCTTCGACGCCCCGGAGCGGACCTTCTGCAACATCCGCCGGCTGCGGACCAACACGCCGTTGCAGGCCCTGGTCACGCTCAACGATCCGGTCTACGTCGAGGCGGCCCAGGCCCTGGCCCGCCGGGTGGTCCGGGAGGGCGGTGATTCAGTCAAAACCCGTGTGGTGCATGCCTTCCGGCTGGTGCTGACCCGGCCGCCGACCGAGCGCGAACTGGCCCGGCTGACGGACCTGTTCCAGAAGGCACACTTGACGTACGAGAAGGATCCGGCCAGGGCAGCGGCGATGGCGACGAAGCCGCTCGGGCCGGCTCCGAAGGATATGAACGTGGTGGACCTGGCGGCCTGGACGGTCGTCGGCAACGTGTTGCTCAACCTTGACGAGACTCTTGCCAGGCGGTGATTACCATGAAGACGAACACTCTGCCGTCGCTCGCTCAGCAGACGCGCCGGCACTTTCTGCAAAACTGTTCCCTGGGCCTGGGCGGCCTGGCCCTGTCGGGGTTGCTGGGCGAGCCGGGAGCGCCAGCGACCGGAGCCCATTCTCCGGTCGCTGACGCTCCCGGCTCGCCGCTGGCCCCGCGGCAACCGCACTTCCCGGCCAAGGCGAAGAACGTCATCTACCTGCATCTGTCGGGCGCTCCGCCGCACCTGGACATGTACGATTACAAGCCGGAGCTGGTCAAGCGGACGGACCAGCCCTGCCCCGACTCGCTCCTGAAGGGCAAGCGCTTCGCGTTCACCTCGGGCGTGCCAAAGCTGCTGGGCACGCCGCAGAAGTTTCGCCAGCGCGGCAAGAGCGGTGCGTGGGTCTCCGACGTGCTGCCCGGCATCGCCGGCATCGCCGACGAACTGTGCTTCCTCAAGTCGCTGTGGACCGAGCAGTTCAACCACGCCCCCGCCGAGCTGCTGCTCTACACCGGATCATCCCGCCAGGGCCGGCCGTCGCTGGGTTCCTGGGTGACGTACGGCCTGGGCTCGGAGAGCAAGGACCTGCCGGGCTTCATCGTGCTGGTCTCGGGCGGCGTGCTGCCCAGCGGCGGCAAGAGCATCTGGGGCAGCGGCTTCCTGCCGTCGGTCTTCCAGGGCGTGCAGTGCCGCTCCGGCGGCGACCCGGTGCTGTACGTCAGCAACCCCGAGGGGATGGACCGCGACCTGCGCCGGCTGAGCCTGGACGCTCTCCGCGACCTGAACGAGCTGCAAGGCAAGGAGCTGAACCATCCCGAGACGGCGACGCGCATCGCCCAGTACGAGATGGCCTTCCGGATGCAGATTGCCGTGCCGGAGGTGATGGACCTCTCGAAGGAGACGAAGCCGACGCTGGACGCTTACGGGGCCAAGCCGGGTGCCAGCAGCTTCGCCAACAACTGCCTGCTGGCCCGGCGGCTGGTCGAGAAGGGAGTGCGTTACGTCCAGCTGTTCGACTGGGGCTGGGACTTCCACGGCACCGGTCCGGGCGAGGACATCAAGACCGGTCTGCCCAAGCGCTGCGAGCGCATGGATCAGCCAGTGACGGCCCTGATCAAGGACCTGAAGGCGCGCGGTCTGCTGGACGAGACGCTGGTGATCTGCGGCGGCGAGTTTGGCCGGACGCCGTTCCGCGAGGGCCGGACCGCCGCCAGCGCGAACCTGGGCCGCGACCACCATCCGCACTGTTACACGCTGTTCCTGGCCGGCGGCGGCATCAAGCCGGGCGTGTCCTACGGCGGCTCCGACGAGCTGGGCTTCCATGCAGTGGACCGGCCGATGCACGTTCACGACCTGCAGGCGACGATCCTGCATTTGCTGGGCTTCAACCACGAACGGCTGACGTTCAAGTTCCAGGGCCGCGACTTCCGACTGACCGACGTGCATGGCCAGGTGGTTAGGGACATCCTCGGCTAGCTGCCCGCCAGGTCTGCCTGCCACGGGTGAGGGAGTGCCGGACGAGACGGAAACTGTCGGTGCTGGTTCAGATGCTGCCAGGAAGGGGCGTCTTCTTGCCTGCCTGCCAGTGGCAAGGTGGTTCGGGAAAGGCTGGCCCAGTCCTCTGTCTGGAGAATCGATCATGAACGGCGAGACCAAAGGCGCTGACCAGTGCACGTAAGACTATTCGCTCAGAGCAGGGAAAACGTCCTCGAATGCCAGGGAGAAAGGATGACAGACCACGCCAGGTTGTTAGCCGAAATCATCGCCGATCCAGATGATGACGGGGCGCGCCTGGCGTTCACCGACCTATTGGAGGAGCAGGCAGAAGGTTCGCCAGCAGTGCGACAAGCAGCGCTGGACCGCGCTGCATTCATCCGTCTGCAAATTCGGCTCGCTACAATCCAGGCGACGGATCCGGAGCCTCTTTCCCTCCAGAGAAACGGACACAGACTCGTAACATCCACCCCTTGGGGGCAGATGTCTTTCGCATATCAGTCCTACTTCACTGCTGAACGCCTCCGGTTGCTCCGCAAGGAAGCAAGGTTGCTGTGCCGGTACGCACCCACCTGGGAGGAGGGGTTACCGTCGTGGTCGCGTCAAGTCTACCAAATGCCCTGGAGTCGGTTTCGCCGGGGTTTCGTTAGCACGGCAGGCGTGGACATGAAACGGCTGCTTGAGTCCGACAACGAGCTATGGCGCCGCCACCCAATTGATGCCTTGGAACTTGAAGGGGTTCGTGGACGGGAGCGCAGAAAACTCCTGAAATTCCGCCCATTGGAGCAGGTCCGGGAGTTGGGGTTGCATCCGATCAAGACGACCTTTGACCGGGAAACCGCTCATGCCCTGGCAGAGAGTCCGCACCTTCGTCATCTGCGGACTCTCCACCTGGGCTGGAGTCACTTTGACGATCCGGCGGCCGCCGCCTTTGCGGTTTCATCCCACCTGAGACCTCGATTTCTGTCCCTCTCAGTCCAGCGAATGAGCGTCTCGGCCTTCAGCCAGATGATGAACAGCCCTATTGCCTCCAAGCTCGTCCGCTTGATCGTCCACAAAACATCCGTCTATGAAGGGGCCGAGCGCTAACGATGGTCCCGACCCCGTGGGTGGCCGAAGCGCTCGCTGCTTCTCCTGTTATGACCCAATTGAACGCGTTGCTGCTTGATGGGGCGGAAATCGGCACTGCTGGCGTGCTGGCCATGACCTGTTCTCCGCATCAACCCCGCCTGACGCAACTGGGACTCTGTTATAACCGGATCGACGACGACGGGGCGGAAGCCTTGGCGGCATGGTCAGGAGTTCGAGGGGTAAAGTACCTTGGCCTCGCCGGGAACGATTTCGGTGCTCGAGGGGTGGAAGCACTCGTCGCATCGCCGTGCCTCCAACCCCAGCACTTTCACCTGTTCGGCGTCCCGATTGGCGACGAGGGCACTTTGGCACTTTCTCGCTGGCCCGGTTTGATGCGCGTCCGCTCCCTCGACCTGAGCTATTGTGGGATCGGCACAGCTGGAGTAACGGCGATTCTGGAGTCGCCGTATCTCGCCCGAATCCGGTATCTCGTTTTGAGTGGCAATGAGGCGGCTTGGCAGAAACAGGGGGAGTTGCGAAAGCAGTTCGGAGAGCGAGTGATGCCGTGACAGGCGAGCAATCTGCACCAGTTTGTTGCCGCGCGGAAGGGCTAACGTCTGGAACTGTACAGCCCACTTCCAAAGTGAGACTTTGCGAAGCAACAGATTGCGTCAGGAAGTTGTTCCCGAATACGACCCATTGGTTTCCAGTTCCACGAACTGATTCTGGCCGAGGAACCGGGCATCGAAAAATTGCAGGCAACCGCAGATCCCAAGGATTGGGTATCGAAGTGGGGCCTGGGAAAAACCTATGATGGCGGGCCACTGACAGATTTCCTGGCCGTCGTTCAGCTCAAGGGTAACGTCGCCGAACCGCAATGAGTAGCCTTGGCCGCGCCAGCGGAGCCCATGTCCGCTGTCAGGCCGCAGAACTACGTCAATCAGTCCCGCGATGGCCAGAGGGAATACCGTATCGTCTGCGCCCGGGTCCACCAACGCACGCGGAAAGAAGCGACGCTTGCCGGTAGGTCCGATGATGGTCACAGGGACGAGAGGTCGCCAGCGGACCGTCGCTGTGGCGGGCAAGGATGGCGGTGGTGAGTGACTGAGCGGTTCGTCCTGGTAAGGGAACCGCAGCATCAAGAAACCTCCGCTCCACCCAGGGAAAAATCATCCAGCTCGATTCGCTCCAGAGCCACTTCCTCCGGGTTCTCGTTGGCGGCTACGACAAGCCTGTCCAGCGTGGCAAGGTCTTCACTGCTGGCGATGATCCGGCGACCATCCGAGCTGAAGGCCACCCACTGCCCCTGATGCTTCGCCAATTCAGAAAGGGAGAATCGTGCCCGGTTTTCCCGGTATTCCTGGGGATTCACAGCTTGTTCCTGGAAACGAGGAACGAAGAGAAACCCATTCCCTCAAATTAAGACGATCTTCGAATAATGTCAAGACCCAGGCAGAAAAAGGAGAACGCGATGCTTGCGGATTGGACGCTTCTCCCCGTTCTGGGGATCATCTTCCTCGCCACGCTAATCCGCTCGGCCTTCGGCTTTGGCGAAGCTCTCATCGCGGTTCCCCTGCTCGCTCTCCTCATTCCGGTCAAGGTCGCCGTGCCGCTGGCTGGTCTGGTCTCCATCACCGTTGCCGTCCTTGTCGTTGCCCAGGACTGGCGGCACGTTCACCTGCGGAGCGCCGGCTGGCTGGTCCTCGCGACCTGTTTCGGCATTCCTTTGGGATTACTGCTGCTCACCAAGGCGCGGCGCAGGTCGTCAAGGCGACCCTGGCGTCGGTCATCATGGCGTTTTCGCTGTATTGCCTGCTCAGCCGAAGCCCCCTGGAACTCAAGGATGATCGGCTGGCGTGGTTATTCGGGTTCGCCGCTGGAATCCTGGGCGGTGCTTACGGGATGAATGGGCCGCCCCTCGTTGTCTACGGCACGTTTCGGCGCTGGTCGGCCGAACACTTCCGAGCCACCCTGCAGGGGTATTTCCTTCCAGCCAGCGTCCTCGGCATGGTTGGTTACTGGGTGGACAATCTCCTGGTCTGGGACGTGATCCGCTACTTCCTGCTGTCTTTGCCCGTCGCCCTGACGGCCATTGTGTTGGGGCGAATCCTCAATCGCCGCCTGAAAGGACGCGCCTTTCTGCTCGCGGTTCACGCCGGCCTTCTCTGCGTGGGGATTCTCTTGTTGCTCCAGTCATTGTGGCGATGAGCCGACACGTCTTGGCTTTCCGGCCGGTTTTGAGGACAATAGCAGACTGCGGCACTATCAGCGGATGTTGTGGGAATTGAACATGACCAGGAAGCTGTATCTGGAAACGGTCGGCTGTCAGATGAACGTGCTGGACAGCGAGCTGGTGGTGGGCGCGCTCCGCCGCCAGGGCTACGAGCTGACCACCGAGCCGACCGAGGCGGACGTGATTTTCTTCAACACCTGCAGCGTGCGGCAGCACGCCGAGGACAAGATCTACAGCGCCCTGGGCCGGCTCCGTGGGCACATGGTCCGACATCCGGAGAAGGTGCTGGGCGTGCTGGGCTGCATGGCCCAGAAGGACCAGGAGCTGATCCTGCGCCGGGCCCCGCACGTGGACATCATCTGCGGCACCGGCCAGCTGTCGCGCCTGCCCGAGCTGATCGAGGAGGCCCGCCGGAGCGGCAAGCCGCAGCTGGCCCTGAGCCTGGATCGCAAGGAAGCCTCCCGCGAGGAGGTCGAGCGCAGCTTCGAGAGCTACGACCCCATGCGCGATCCGTCGATGCGGCCGACCCCCTTCCAGGCGTACGTCCGCATCATGATCGGCTGCGACAAGTTCTGCACCTATTGCATCGTGCCGACCACTCGCGGCCCCGAGCAGAGCCGGCCACCGGAACACGTCGCCGCTGAAGTCCGCCAGTTGGCCGCCGAGGGCTGCAAGGAGATCACCCTGCTGGGACAGACCGTCAATAGCTACCGCTACCACTACGGCGACGGCCGGCAGGAACGGCTGTCGGACCTGCTGCGGCGCATTCACGACACGGCCGGCGTGGAGCGAATCAAATTCATCACCAACTTCCCCCGCGACATGAGCGACGACCTGCTCGACGCCGTGCGGACGCTGCCGAAGGTTTGTCCCTACTTGCACGTTCCGGCCCAGTCGGGCTGCAACGAGGTCCTCAAGCGGATGAAGCGGCTGTACGTGGTCGAGTTCTACCGCGACATGCTGGCCCGCTGCCGGGAGCTGGTGCCGGGCGTGGCCATCAGCAGCGACTTCATTGTCGGCTTCTGTGGCGAGACGGAGGAGTCGTTCCAGAAATCGTGCGACCTGGTCCGCACGGCCGGGTTCAAGAACAGCTTTATCTTCAAGTACAGCCCTCGTCCCGGCACCAAGGCCGACGACCTCTATCCCGACGACGTGCCGGAGGAGGTCAAGAAACGCCGCAACAACGACCTGCTCGCCATCCAGAACGCGGTCAGCCTGGCCGACCACCGCTCTCGGATCACGAGCACGGTCGAGGTCCTTGTCGAGGGGTTGAGCAAGAACGGGGCGAAGCAGACCACTCCCGGACCGCGGCAGCTGACCGGCCGGACCCGCACCGATCACATCGTTGTTTTCGAGGGCAACGAGCGGCTGATTGGGCAAACGATCAGCGTCCACGTCGAGGATGCCTCGGCGTTCACCTTGTTTGGCAGCGTGGTGACCAGCGAGCACGTGGGACGGCTCTCCAGAGCCGTCCAGCCTATCCCGGACGGCGAAGCGCAGGCCGACCTGTCGGCCGGAGCGCAACTTGCGAAAGGGGAGCCGTCCTACCGGGTGAGCTTGCCGCTGATATGAACGGCTCCGATGACGCCATGCAACTCGAGCAGCTGCAGAAGTATCTGAATTCGCCGGACACGGCCCGGCCCCTGCTGCGGCTGTGGCAGCTCCGCGACCTGGAGCGCGGTTTCCGCAACCTGGGGCACCTGGCCAACAACCTGCTCCTGCCGGACCTGCGTGATCTCTGCTCGGTGCTGTGCTGGCTGTTGCCGCGCTGTCCCGATCCGGACATGGCGATCAACAACCTGGAGCAGTTCCTGGCCAATCCCCAGGCCCGCGCGAAGTTGCCCGGCCTGCTCGACGACCACGGCCGGCCCCTGGAAACGGTCCTGCAACTGTTCAGCACCAGCAATTTCTTTTGCGATCTGCTGCGGATGAACCCGGACTTCCTGCAAATGCTGCGGGTGCCGTTGCGCCACAGTCCCGGTCCGGACGAACTGCGGGCCCAGTTGCAGACCGACGTTGACGCCGCCAGCGACGACGGCGGCGTGCTGCGGGCCTTTCGCCGCTTCCGGCAACGGCAGATCCTGCGCATCGGCACCAATGACGTGATTCATAACCGCTCCCTGGAGGAGATCACCGCCGACCTGACTCGTGTGGCCGACGCGGCGGTGGAAGTGGCCCTGACCGTCGCCCGGCGCACCATGGCCCGGCGATTTGGTCAGCCGACCCTGCCGGGCGGCGACGAGTGCCGCTGCGTGGTGCTGGCCTTTGGCAAGCAGGGCGGCGAGGAGCTGAACTACTCCAGCGACATCGATCTGATGTTTGTCTTCGAGGAGGAAGGCTCGACCGTGGGGCGGGCCTGCGTCAGCAATGACGAGTTCTTTGCCCGCACGGCCAGCGAGGTGATCCGGCTGCTGTCCGCGCACACCGAACAGGGCCAGGCGTTCCGGGTCGATCTCCGGCTGCGGCCCGAGGGTCAGCGCGGTCCCCTGGCACGCTCGCTGGCCAGCACCCTGCGATATTACGACAGTCTCGGCCGGACCTGGGAGCGGCAAGCCTTGATCAAGGTCCGGCCCGTGGCCGGCGACCCGGTACTGGGACAGCGCTTCCTCACGACCATCGAGCCATTCGTCTACGGTAAGTACCTGACCTTCGCCGAGATCAACGAGATCAAATCGGTCAAGCGCCGCATCGAGCAGAAGAGCGGCCGGACTGGAGGCCGGGACACGGACGTGAAGGTCGGCTGGGGCGGCATCCGCGACATCGAGTTCACCATCCAGTTCCTGCAGCTGCTCAACGGCGGCGACCTGGTCGATCTTCGCCAGCGCAACACCTTCCTGGCCATGACCGCCCTGGAGCGCGTCGGCTGCCTGACCGATCTGGAATATCGGGTGCTGGACGACAGCTATCGCTTCCTGCGCAAAACCGAACACCGGCTGCAATTGCTGTTCGACCTCCAGACCCACCGGCTGCCCACCGACGAGCAGGAATTGACCCGACTGGCGCTGCGGATGGGATACCGGGCACAGGAGTCGGGAGACACGGAGTCAGGAGTAACACGGAAACCACGGATGGGAAACAATTCTTCCGTGACATCCGTGACATCCGTGTTCATCGGATTCACTCACTTCCTGCCACTGCGTTTCCTCACGGATTACCGCGAGAAAACCGAGCCGACCCGGCGCATCCTGGAACATCTGCTGCACCAGACTTTCGCTGGCGAGACCGGGACCGCGGAACCGGAGTCGGACCTGATCCTCGATCCCAACCCCGATCCGGAAACGATCCGCACGGTGCTGGGCCGTTATCCCTTCCGCGACGTCGCCGCCGCCTACCAGAACCTGACCCAGCTGGCCCAGGAGGAGGTGCCGTTCCTCTCGGCGCGCCGCTGCCGGCACTTCCTGGCCAGTATCGCTCCCAGCCTGCTCCGGGCCCTGGCCGAGACGCCCGACCCCGACATGGCCCTGCTCAACCTCGAGAAGGTCACCCGCTCGCTGGGCGGCAAGGCCGTCCTGTGGGAACTGTTCAGCTTTAACCCGCCCAGCCTCAAGCTCTACGTCGATCTGTGCGCCTGGAGCGTCTTCCTGTCGGACATCCTGATCAGCAATCCCGGCATGATCGATGAGCTGCTGGACAGCCTGGTCCTCAATCAACCGCGGCGTGCCGAGGAGCTGCGCACAGAACTCCTTGACCTGTGCAAGGGGGCCGACGACCTGGAACCGATCCTGCACTCGTTTCAGGACAAGGAACTGCTGCGGATTGGCGTGCGCGACATCCTGGGCAAGGACCAGATCCAGGAAACGACCGCCGCCCTGAGCGACCTGGCCGAGACCATCCTGGTCCAGCTGGCCGAGCGGCAGTACCCGCCGCTGGTCGAGCGCTTCGGAACGCCGACCCTGGGACCGGGCCAGCCCCGGTCCGGCCAACCGTCCCGCTTTGTCCTGCTGGCCCTGGGCAAGCTGGGCGGTCGGGAGATGATCTACCACAGCGACCTGGACCTGATCTTGATCTACGAAGGAGACGGTCGCACCGCCGGGCCACGCGAGACGGACAACCTCCACTTCTTCACCGAACTGGCTCGACGGACCATCCGGGCGGCCAGTTGCCAGGGGCCGATGGGCCGGCTCTACGCGGTGGACATGCGGCTGCGACCGACCGGCAGGTCCGGCAGCCTGGCCGTCCCGCTGTCCGGGTTCCGCGCCTACTACGGCGTCGGCTGTGCCGCGGCCGAGACGGCCACGGCACAGCTGTGGGAGCGCCAGGTGCTGACACGGGCCCGGGTGGTCTGTGGCGATCGCGACTTTGGCGAGGCAGTGATGGCAGCCGTGGCCGAGGCCATGCCGCCGCCGGTCTGGGGACCGGCGGTGATCGACGAGATCCTGTGCATGCGGCAGCGACTCGAACAGAGCCGGAACCGGGGCGATCTGAAGCGTGGGCCCGGCGGCATGATGGACGTCGAGTTCCTGGTCGAGACCTTCCAGCTGAAGTACGGTCGCGCCCAGCCGAACTTGCGGCAACCGAACCTGTGGCGGGCCCTGGCCGCCCTGGAGTCGGCCGGGCTGCTCAGCGCGGAGGAACACCGCATCCTGAAGAGCGGTTATGACTTTCTGCTGCGCGTCCAGAGCCGGCTGCGCATTGTCCACAACCGCACCCTGGACGAGCTGCCGGAGTCCGCGGCCGAAAACGACAAGCTGGCCCGCCGGCTGAGCGGGTATCTGGGCGGAGACGCTTCCAACTCGCCACCGACGGGGGCCCGGCTCTTCGCGGAACTGGAACAGCACGTGGGGCAGATTCGCGGCCTGTTTCTCCGGCTGCTGGAGCGGGAACGGGCTTGAAGGATGCTGCCGCTGTTTCTTCAGACGAAACGTTTTAGGAAACCCAGTCGTCTTCCCGCAGAGTCTTCAGGGGGATGCGAGAGAACCGATTCGGGGCGCGGCGAAGGAACCGGCCGAGGCCGCGGAACCATGATCCCGGAGTCCAGACGGAAAGAGTCAGATCAGCCAGATTGATCTGGACAGTGAGCCCAACGCGACGGAAGGCTCTGATCCCCAGCAAGGGAGCCGTGAAAGTCCTGACGCTGGGGATCGGATGCTCCTCGTTGACGAACGGAATTCCCGAGTAAAGCGGGATGCGGAGGGGAGTGTCACGCAAATGAGGGATGTTGCTCACCAACCACAGGCAAGCCTTGCGAACCGGCAAGCTCAACGTGTTCCCGCTGGCGACAATGGCAGTGACCCTTCGAGGGGTAAGGCGATCCGGAGCGCAAGGGTAGAGTCCGCAGCGCTGGAGATGGAAGCGCCACGCATAGGCTTCATAGGTATTTCCCGTGTCAAATTTCCATAACCGGCACTTGGTTTCGGGTGGTGTTTCTTGTTCGGGCTCGCTGACCAAGATGGGCAAAAGGGGAAACCAGGACTGAGTGGTCCCTTCTACCCATCTGGAAAGCGGGAGTCGATCAATGAAGAGAAGCACGGAGGAGGTCCGACAGCCGTGGAACTCGTTTCACGTTGGTGGTGCGTCGAGGAACAGAAGGAAGTCAGGCGGGTCGGCCTCGATGGGGCGGACAACGCAGTCAGCAGCGGGGATGTTCTGCTTGCGGCATTCCCGATACAGTTCAAGATCGGTGCGTGCAAAGCCGATCAACCGGGTTCCGTGGAAGGCAACCCACTGTCCTGGCTTCTCGAGAAGCAACTGGGGTAAGAGCTTACGAAAAGTCGCTTCCGCTTGCTCGCCCAGCGAGGGATTGGCGCTGGGAGCATCTTTCTCGAACCCAGCCAGCTGGCGGACAGTCAAATCCTCCGGCTGCATGATGCTTCCCCCAACTGCGGAATGCGAAAACAAGAGGTCAGTATTCACTTTATCCCTCCTCCCTGGGACGGTCTAGCCGAAACCGGCGATTGACTTCCTCGTCACTCCTGCCCGTTCTCGGGGTTAAGAACAGATGAGAGCCGTTCGGCCCTCGCAGGTCCGAAAGCAGGAACCCAGGGGAACGTGACCATGAGAACCGCGAATCCGAGGATTGGTCTGTTTGTGGGCTGCATGGTGCTACTCGGCGCAAGCAGCGTTCGAGCCCAGGATTGGCCCCAGTGGCTGGGGCCCAAACGGGACGCCAGCGTGACGGGCTTCACCGCGCCCAAGAGCTGGCCCAAGGAGCTGACCCAGAAATGGAAGGTGACCGTGGGCGAGGGCGTGGCCACGCCGGCCCTGGTCGGCGACAAGCTCTACGTCTTCTGCCGGGAGGGCGGCGATGAAGTCCTCCGCTGCCTGGACGCGGCCAACGGCAAGGAACTCTGGAAGGACAGGTATGCAGCAGCCAAACCAGGCAGGCCCGCTTCGGGCTTCAACAATGAATTTGTCGGGCCGAGAAGTTCCCCGACCGTGGCCGACGGCAAGGTGGTCACGCTCGGCGTGCAGGGGACGCTCTCCTGCTTTGATGCAGTCGGCGGCAAGCTCCTGTGGCGCAAGGAGACCGGGAGAGGTCCCAAGTTTTTCACGTCCAGCTCGCCGATTGTCGTGGATGGTCTGGCCATCGTTCAGATCGGTTCGGACACCAAGGGAGCGGTGGCGACCTACAACCTGGCCGATGGGACGGAGAAATGGAAGTGGGACGGCAGCACGGCCTACGCCTCGCCGGTCCTCCTCTCCGTGGATGGAACCAAGGCGGTGATCGCCGAGACGGAACAAAGCGTCGTGGCCCTGAACCTGGCCGACGGCAAACGGCTGTGGGAGGCTCCGTTCGCCGTTGCGCGGATGAGTTACAACGCCTCCACCCCGATCGTTTCCGATACCACCCTCATCTACGGCGGCTCGGGCCGGGGCACGCGGGCGGTGAAGTTCGAGAAGAAGGACGGCGGACTGGCCGGCAAGGAACTCTGGAGCAACACGGACAATTCGGTCAAGTTTAACACGCCCATTGTCAAGGACGGCAGCGTCTACGCGATCTCCGATCGCGACAAGCTGTTCTGTATCGACAAGGACGGCAAGACCGCCTGGGACACTTCACTTGGGGGCGGTGGCGGCGGACGCGGCCAGGGAGGATATGGCAGCATCGTGGACGCGGGCCCCGTCCTTCTGGCCCTGACCCCCAAAGCCCAGCTGGTCGTCTTCAAACCCAGCGACAAGAAGTTCGAGGAGATCGCCCACTACAAGGTCGCCGACGGGCAGACCTACGCTTATCCCATCGTTGCCGGCAACCGGATCTTCGTCAAGGACAAGGATTCGCTCTACCTGTGGACGATTGAGTGATCGTTGCGCATGGCGAGCCGGGAGCGTCAGCGACCGGAGGGATTGCTCCGGTCGCTGACGCTCCCGGCTCGCCAAATCTTTTTGATAGCATCAGGGGACGTACCGCACAAAGACGAACACCGCAGCCGCCAGCCCGAGCAGGATGACGAGGACCCCACCCTGTCCTCGGCTTCTGAGGGAGGCCCAGAGCACCAATCCGGTGATGGAAATCACCAGGAAGAGGACACAGACGCTGTCGATCACCAGTCCCCACGCCCAGCCCGCGGACTTCCCCTTGTGCAGATCGGTCAGCACCGCCGCCCAGCCGCGGCCCTCGAATTCCACCGTGGTCTGGCCATCGTCGCGCCGAACCTCGGCCAGCACGCGCAGACCCGGTTTGACAAACTCCACCTGAATGGCGTCATCGTCCTCCCGAAACGAGTTCACCGCACCCGTCGCCCCGAACTGGTTGCGCAGAGACTCCACCAGGCCCAGCCTGTCCAGCGGATCCAGAAGAGTGGGAGGCACGATGCCCTCGGCCTTCCAGGTTCGGGGCTCGGTGGGGAGGAACCAGTCCTCGTGGTTGAGCATGAACCCGGTGACAGCGAAGAACAGGATCAGGACCAGCCCAAAGAGGGTCAGGTACACGTGAACCGTCCGGGACCACTTCAGCAGCCGGCGGTAAGCGGGAGTCATGGCTTCTTCTTCCCGAACTCGACCTGGGTGGCGCCGGTTTCCTCGTTTTTCTGGAGAGTGAGCTTCGCTTCCTGGGCCTGGCACTCGATCTTGCCGGTCTGCCGAACGTGCTTGCCATGCTCGCGGTGGACCTCGACCCGGACCGTATACGTGCCTTGCCCGACCGGCTTGCCCCTGTCGTCCTTGCCGTCCCACGCCAGCTGGTATTTGCCCGGTCCACGGGTCGCCCGCGTGACCGCCTTGACGAGGTTGGCGTCACCCTTGCCGATCTTCCACCAGTCGGACAGTTCCCGGATCCACTTGGGAGAGTTGCCCCAGACGGTCAGAGTGCGGACCACTCTGCCGCTGCCGTCCTCGATCCAGACCGCCACGTAAGGCCGGCGGTAGCGTCTCTCCCCATCCAATCGGGGAAGCTCGATCGCCACCGTCATCTGGAACCCCTCGGGCCAGGGATCGCCCTTCGCGTTCTTCTCGTCCCCGGTCTCTGCCTCCAGGGCGGTCAGGTACGGATGGACCGGAAGCAACTCCAGACCCGGACTGTGGAGCTGTCTGCCCCCTGCCGCGACCAGCAGGCACTCCGCCCCCGACGTCTGGCCGATGAGCCGTAACCCCTCTTCCGGCGTGAGGATGCACAGGGTCGTGGCCAGCACGTTCGCGGTCAGGCTGTCGGGCGCAAGCACCGTCGCCGCGGCCACCTGATCCGCCGGCCGGCCGGTGCGCGGATCGATCAGGTGCGAGTGCCGGCTGCCGCTGACCGCGTAGGACCGCTGATAGCCGCCGCTGGTCGCAACCGCGCCGTCCCGTAACCAGAACCCGCCGAGTGGGCGGGCGTTCTCCCAGGGCTGGAACGGATTCTGCACCGCGATCGGCCATCTCCCGCCACCCCAGCACACCATGTCCCCGCCGAGGTTGATCAGCCCTCCTGCGACCGCCAGACCCGCTGCGCCACGGCAGCCACCGCCTGGGCGATGACGTACCCCTTGGCGACCGCGTTCAGGTTCAGCGGATGGTCGGTCAAGCGGGTGACTGTCCCGTCGGCGTCCTCGACGCAGAAGCCAGGACGCGCGATCTCCCTGGCGACGCCGGCCAGCGCGACCGGGTCTGGGAGCCTTCCCGCCTGCTCGGCTTCAGCCCAGAGCTGCACCAGGGCCCCGACCTGGGCATTGCACGCCCCACCGGACAGCGGCTGCCAGCGCTGGTACGCGCGGAGGACCGTTCGCAAGTCCACGGAAACCGGGACCGGTCCGACCGACCGATTGAGCCGGCCCAGCTCGCTGTCCGGGTCGTAAAGACTGAACACCCGGCGAAGGCGTTCGACCTCGTCCAGGACGGCCCGCTCGGCTTCCTCCGCGGCGCCGGCGTCGGCTGCGCGGAGCCAGAGGTCCAGGGAGGTGCCGAGGACGTGGTCGTGATGGAACGAGAATTCCGAGGGCGGTGCGGAAGCTTCTCCCCAGGCGCCTCCGGCCAGACCGATTGCGGCAAAGCCGGCCTTGAGGTACTCGCGGCGTGTGAGTCGATGCACTGCTTGTCTCCGTCGGGTGGTGGAAAAGAAAGGAGAGGTGGTTCGTTGTTGGGATTCAGGTTTGGCTGGCTTGTTCTTGTGTGGTGCGCACCTTCGCCACTTCCCATTCAACCTTACCGGGATCGTCCGCGCTGTCAAGCAAAAAGAACAAAATGAGAGAGTTGTAAGAGTTGCGCGTGTTGCCTCCTGGGGAGGATTGGAACAACGCGATCATCACTCAGCAGGCCCAGATGCAGCACTGCCAATCTTTTCGGGCAGCCTCTGGTGGTCCCGGCTCTGGCTCCCACGCTTGAGGGCGAGGACGGCGAGGGATTCCAGGATCGCATGGCGCGGTGGATCGCGCTCCTGGGTGTCGGCGCATAACTTCTCCAGGTAGTCCTGGTGAGGCTTCAGGATCTCCTGGGCTTCCGGCAGTTGCCGCAACAGCTCTTCCAGGCTGGCCAGTTCTCGGAGCTGGTCTTCCGGCATGGGGTGGCCTGGGTCCAGCCACAGCCCCCAGGAGTCCAGCCAGATCGGCAAGGTCTGTCCCAGACGACTGAGGAAGCATGCTCGAATCCAGGAGCCCGCGGGTAACTTCGCCGCAATTTGAGTCGCTTCCAGCATCCGCGAGGCCAGTTCCGGGCTCGCCAGCGCCGCTGCGGGGTTCCAGCGCGCGGGAAAGTCACCTGGCCGCAGAGCGGCCAGGTCGCGCATGACTTCCGGCAACGGATCGAAGCGCAAACGCTGGACGAACTTGGTCCGCCGCTGCTGGGCCGGTTGGCGAAGCGCCAGCCAGGGAATCCAGAACACGACCGCAAGGGAGACGGCCAGCCACAGGGCGGGCGCGGGCAGCACCGCCGCGTTCCCCAGCTGGTCCAGCCGCCAGTGCCTCGGCGAGGTTCGCAGGGCGTCATGCACCAGTGCCGCGATGACACCCACGACCATGACCGCGCAACCCAGGAAGTAGCAAACGCCATTGATCAGGGCGTCCAGCTTCGCCAGGGCAGAGCGCTTGCCCTTTTCTTCAACAATAACAATGCGTTCCTCCAGGTCCTCGGGAATGACCATCCCCATGGCGTCCACCACTCTCCTGGTGGCCCCGGCCACGCCGGCGTGGCCGGGCCCCTGATGTCGGACCCGCTCGTCTTCGGGTTTCTGCACCAGCAAGAAGGCCACTCCGACGGCCACAAGCCCCACCGGAACCGCGAAACCAGCAACGAGGAGCAGGCCTTCCCACCAGCCGCAACTCAGCAGCACGCTGACACAGCGAGCCATCAGCGTCACCCGGCAAGCAGCGACCACGGCAACCGTCCAGCGGCGGGCCTGGGCGGCCTCGGTCACTGGCCAGAGCCGTTCAAACGGCAGACCGTACAAGAAGGCAAAGGGAGCGGTCAACCAGAACAGCCCCAGCAGACCCACACCCCGTGACAGCGTGGGGTCCCCCCGGGTGCCCACGATGATCATCACGACAAACAGGACCGCCGCCGCCAGGGTGGAGACGGCGAAGGGCAGCAGCAAACGCCACCGCTGCCGGCTCAGGTCGTGCGTGTCGCAGTTCCGGGCCAGCCCGGCTGCCAGCACCAGGGCGCTCCGACCGCCAAGGTCCAGGGATTGCCGGCCAGCTGGCGGATGGCGTCGGCGTTGCCCACCCAGAAGAGGAACAGGTCCGTCAAGGTCATGGCCGTCCCCTCACGCTCAGGGAGTTGCACTGGCGAGCGGCAGCGTCGGGTCGCCGAACAGCAGGAACTTCATCCCCTGAAAGAAGATGCTCGGCGGATCCCAGTCTTTCGGCTTGAGCTGGGCCAGGGCCTCCGTGTCGTGGTCGGAGCGGACGGCGCTGGCTGCCGGTGTTGCAGCCCACCTGCACCACCGCCCCGCTGGAACCAGAATAACTGAGCGTCGAGGGAAAAGACAGGCAATTGCTCCCGCCACTCGTTCTTCCGGCCTCTTGCTGAAGCCGGGGAGATCGGGTACGTTCAATTCTGATTCTCTCTGTAACAAATCCCCCGCTTTGGCGTCCTTTGAGTCAGGCCAGGAGAACCATCGATGGACACGATCGACAAACGGCAGCTCGAACCCCTTCTCCGGCGAGCCCTGGCAGGGGACGCCTGTGCCTGGAACGAGTTCTTTCGCCAGATCCGCAAGCATCTGCACGCCGAGACCCGCAAGGTCCTGGGCCCCGGCGTGGAGGGACTGGTGGAGCATTCGGTCGTTGTCCAGAGCACCTTACGGCGTGCCTGGGAGCGAATCGGGGACATCTTCCCGGATGGGCCCCGCGACGGCGCCCTGGGCCGGTTCCTCGCCTGGATCACCACGATCGTCCGCAATCGCAGCAAGGACGAATTGCGCCGCCTCATCCGGGAACGGGCCAGGACAGCTGGCTCCGCCATCGAGGACGTTCCCGGGCGTCCGGATGCGGACCGTCCCCGGAAGCGCGAACAGATTGCCGTGGAGGTCGCCGCGGCGCTGGCCCTGCTTCCCGAAAAAAAGCGGCAGGTCGTCGAGTTGTTCTGGTTTGAAGGTCTGTCGGACGCGGCCATCGGCCAACGTCTGGGCTGCAGCCCCAGGGCCGCTTCCGTGCTTCGTTGCCGGGCCTTGCACTGCTCCGAACCCCGCAACTCCGCTCCTTGCTGGAGGAATTCCATGACCGTTGACAGTGAACTTCTGCAATGGGGGGAGCCTCCCGTCAGCAAGAACGAGGAGGCCCTGATTCTGCTCCTCGACCGCTTTCTGGAACTCCGGGCCCGAGGGGAGGAGATCCCGCCCGAGCCTCTGCTCACCGACGCCCCCGAGCTGGCCGAGGAAGGGAAAGCCATCCTCCAGGCCGCGATGGGTCTGGAACAGCTGGTGTCCAGCGTCCTGGAACATTCCAGCATTCAGAGGGAACTGGCCGACCCAGCGGGAGCGGAGACAGTGGCCTACGTCGGCGATCTTCTGGCCGACAACAGGAATTTACCGGACCACAATCCCAGGGAATACCGGGTCTTGCGGTTCCTGGGCGAAGGAACGTTCAGCCAGGTCTGGCTGGCCGACCATTTGCGACTCCAGATCCCGGTGGCGTTGAAGACCCTGCGCTTCCAGGGCTCCGGCGCTGACCGGGCACTGGCGCTGTCGGCCCTGGAGAACGAGGCGCGGGTGCTCGTCCAGCTCCAGCACCCGAACGTGGTGCGCGTTTACAACCTGTTCCAGGCCGGAGACGAGCACTACCTGGTAATGCAATACGTGGACGGGGGATCGCTGGAAGCCCGGCTGCAGAAGGACGGGCCGCTGGACTGGCAACGGGCCGCCCGGTACGTCGCCGACGTGGGCGAGGCGCTGCTGCACGTCCACGCCCACGGCATCGTCCACCGGGACGTCAAGCTGGCCAACATCCTCTGGGACCAGAAACGGGACGAGGCCCTCCTGACCGACTTCGGCCTGGCCGCCCGCCTGGCGCAGGGCCGGCAGGTGGCGGGGACGCCGCTGTACATGGCTCCCGAGGCCTTCGCCGGGCACAGTTCACCGGCGGGAGACGTCTATGGCCTGGCCGCCTCGCTGTGTACCCTGGTCACGGGACGAGTCCCGTTTCCCGCCCGGACGCGCGAGGAACTCCTGGAGCAGATCAACCGGGGCCTTCCCGATCCCGAGCCCCTTTTCGCCGGGGTGCCGGAACGGCTGGAGCGCATCATCCGCTCGGGCCTGGCAGCGCAGCCCGAGCGCCGGCCGGGACTGGATGTCTTTGTCGCCGACCTGCGCGGCTCTCTCAATTGTTTGCTGGCGGATTCGCTCATTGTGCCGGCCAGCCCGGTTGAATTACGGTTGACCGTGTCCCGCTGGGAGGGCGGAGACACGTTTGTGCCGGTGGCCCAGACGCATCCCCAACCCCGAGGGATCACACGCAACCTGACGAAAGTGCCGCCCCTGCCGAAGCGTGTCGGGCTGCGGACCGGCGACCGGGTCCGGCTCGAAGTTGTGGCCGACCAGCGCGGGTTTGTGACCGTGTTCAACGTGGGGCCCACGGGGCAGCTGAACTTGCTCTATCCGGATTCCGGATCAATCGCGCTCCAGATTCCGGTAGCCGCCAGGCAACCGTTGCACGTGACCGATGTGGCGCTGACGCCTCCGGCGGGGAACGAACGGCTGTTCGCCGTCTGGAGTCGGGTGCCCTTGCCGCTGGAACAGGCGGTCGAACTGGCCCGAGGCGGCAAGGAGAACGTGTCGGCGTCCTACCGGGCCACTCGCAACATGGAGCGTGTGCAGCAGTCAGTGCAGCAATTGAAGCGTGAGGATTGGCACGCGGTGGTGCTGGAATTGGATCACCGCACCTGAAGGGAAGGGCTCACCACATGCCAGAGAGGAATGGCAGCCGAGCAGGAGTCGCCCTTGTTGTCGGGGTCGGAAATTATCTGCGCACCGAGCAGATCGATTCGCTCCGGTTTGCCGCCCGGGACGCTGGTTCCCTGGCGGACGCCCTGGCCGACCCGGAGCTGTGTGCCTTTCCGCAGGAACAGGTCCTGCTGCTGACCGACGCCGAGGCTTCCCGCGACGCCATTGTTCACCGGCTCTCGCGCTGGCTGCCGGAACGAGCGCGGGGCACGGACTTGACCGTGATCTACTTTGCCGGCCACGGCATGGTGCAAGCGATCGGCCGGCGCGAGGAGGGGTTCCTGCTGCCCTACGATGCCGACCCCGACGACCTGGTGACCCGCGGCATCGCCATGAGCGACGTCGCCAGCTGGATCGACGGCCTGCAGAGCCGGGCCGTCGTCGTCTGCCTGGACTGCTGCCACAGCGGCAAGGTCCTCGGGTCGCGCGGCCAGCCGTCCGCCTCCCGGGCCCGCAACATGGAGCTGAGGCCGGCGGTCCTGGAGGGGATGTCGGGCCGGGGGCGCTACCTGATTGCCTCCTGTGACCAGGGGCAGCAGTCCTTTGAGTGCGATGACCTGGGACACGGACTCTTCACCTTCCACCTGCTGGAAGGGATCGCCGGGGCGGCCGACCGCGATGGCGATGGCCAGGTGGGGCTGGCCGAGCTGTTCAACTACGTCGCCACCGCGGTCTCCCGCGACGCCCGGCAGAGGTTCGGCTGCGACCAGAAACCGTGGACCAGCGCCACCTGGGCCGAGGAAACGTACATTTCGTCCCCGACCACCCGGACCAGCACCTTCGTTTCCACAGCCGGCGACCGGCCAGGGCGCGATCCGGGAGGCCCGGCCCCGGCGCCAGCCATCGAGCAGCTGATCCTTCAGGGCGACGAGGAAGGAGTGAAGCAGTCGCTGCGCTTGCTGGGACGCCGGAAGGAGCTGGCCGGCATTGGGCCGCTGTTTCGCTGCCTGGGCCATCCGTCCGAGACCATCCGCAACGAGGCCCTCCGCACCGTGCATGCCTTTGGCTGGGACACCCTGGCGACCGGCGTGGCGGGCATGGCCCGCGGCAGCGACCCGGCGACGATGACCGCGGTCCTGGACGGGCTGACCGCCATCGAGGCGCACCCGCGGGTCGTCAACCTGCTCGATCAGCTGGTGGTGCTTCTCAAGGGCGAGCTGCGCAACCGGGCCATCCTGCTGCTGGAACGCAAACGGCTGGGCCTGGGGCTGGACCGTGTCGCCGCGCTGTTTCGGGAGATCCACAGCCCTTACCAGATCCAGAAAGCCCTGGGACAGGGACTGTTCACCGAAACCTACCTGGCCCGCGACGAGGCGACGGGCCTGGAGGTCGTGGTCCGGGTGCTGCGTCCCGAGTTTGCCGGTCAGCCCCAGGTCCGGGCTCGGTTCCTCGACCTGTGCCAGCAATCGGTCCACCTGGTTCACGACAAGCTGGCCCTGACGCGCGAGGCCCGGGCCTTTCCCGAGCAGAACGTCTATTTCGCCGTGCGCGATTACGTTCCCGGAGTGACGCTCCAGCGGGTGCTGGAGGGAGGCAAGCGCTTCGAGCCACCGCAGGTGATCCGGCTCTTGCGGGAAGTGGCGGAGGGCCTGACTCCGCTGCATCGCAAGGGTCTCTGTCACGGCGCCATCAAGCCGTCCAACGTCTTCCTGAGCGAGGACGACCGGGTGATTCTGGGCGATCCTTCCTTGCCGGCGCAGGGGATTGGCGTGGTCCTGGACCGGCTGGCCTACGACTACCGTTACGCTGCTCCGGAACTGTTTCAAGGCACTGGCACACCTGGACCTTCTTCCGACTTCTACGCCCTGGGTTGCGTGGCCTACGAGCTGTTCTGTGGTCAGCCCCCGTTCGTTTCCGACAATTTTCACGAGCTGGCCGCCTGCCACCTCCATGATCCGGTCCTTCCTCCGGGCCAGCGGGGTTGCCCGGTGAGTCTTGGAGTGAACCGGCTGTTGCTGAAGCTCCTGGCACGGTCGCCCGCGGAGCGGTATGACACGCTGCGAGACGTCCTGCTGGCACTGGCCTCCCTGGAAACCAGGCCGGAGGAACCACCCGAAGCGAGTGGGGGACAACCCCACGGTCCGAGTGGCCCCGGGCCGGCCCCGGCTCCGATCTTGCGCGAGTCGTCACTGCTGAACTACCAGGCCGGGCAATCGGTCCTGAACCTGGACCAGTCGGGAGTGCCCTTGACCGGAGAATGGGCGGCTTCCCAGCTGGAATCGGTCGGCGAGCTTCCAGGTGAGCCGAAGGGGCCGCTCGTCCTGCCCGGCTACGACATCCTGGAGACGCTTGGCCAGGGAGGAATGGGAGTCGTCTACAAGGCCAGGCAATGGAGCCTGCACCGTCTGGTGGTCCTCAAAGTGGTCCACAGGAGCATCTCCGGGGAGGGAAAGCACCGCTTCCGTCGCGAGGCCGAGGCCCTGGCCCGCTTGCAGCATCCCAACATCGTCCAGGTCTTCGATGCCCTGGAGTACCAGGGCAATGCCTTCCTGGCCATGGAGTTTGTCGAAGGGGGCGACCTGGCCCGGAAACTGCGGGCGGGCCCCCTTCCCTTTCGAGAGACGGCCGGGTTCCTTGCCATCCTGGCCCGTGCCGTGCACTTCGCCCATCAGCGGGGCATCTTGCATCGGGACCTCAAGCCCTCCAACATCCTCTTGACCGCGGAGGGGCTACCGAAGATTACCGACTTCGGTCTGGCGAAATTGCAGCACGACAACGAAGCTCATCTGACTATCGAGGGGACCATCCTGGGGACTCCGGCTTACATGGCGCCCGAACAAATCCAGGGGAAAGCCGACGCCGCCTCCGACCTGTTCGCACTGGGAGTGATCTTTTATGAAATGCTTACCGGCAGCCGGCCTTATCCCAGTACGTCAGGTTTGGAAGCATTGATGGCCCGCATCCTGAGTGAAAAACCCATTCCACCGAGGCAGCGGCGTCCAGAGATTCCGCGTGAGCTGGAAGTGATCTGTCTGAAGTGTCTGGAAAAAGACCCGGCCAGGCGTTATGCCAGCGGCGCTGCCCTGGCGGACGACCTGGACCTCTGGTTACAGGGCAAGCTGGTCACCCGCCCTCCGACCCTCTGGCAGCGTCTGACCCGGTTCTTTTCGTTCCGCAAGTGAGTTGGGCCACCCCGCCATTCATGGCGGGGCGGCCGGGGCGCCGAGGAGACATTGACTTCCTGAGTCGCAATGACGCCCCCGGGCCCGCCGGATCTGACAACTACGATGTAACATTTTCTTCTTCGCCACGTCCCTTGGGGTGTGAAGACAACAAGCCTGATCCTTCTCATCCATGTTGTCGTGCTGAACCGTGTCCACAACCCGAGGCCAAGCCATGCAAATCAATCCCAGTCTCCGCGGGCACCTGTCCCGCGTTGAACCTCCCACTCCATTCCTGGACCGGGGTAGCAGTATCCGTGGTTGGAAAGCAACCATTCCCGGCCGTCACCCGCTGGCGACACCTGCCGTGGTGGACGGTCTGGTCTTCCTCGGCGGCGGCTTCGGCAGCTACGAGTTCTACGCCCTCGACGCCGTAACCGGCAAGCTGGCCTGGCAGTACCAGACCAGCGACGACGGGCCGACTGCTGCTGTCGTCTGCGATGGTCACGTCGTCTTCAGTACGGAGAGTTGCGAACTGGAGGTGCTGACCGTCCAGGGCCAACCCGTCTGGAAGAAATGGCTGGGCGACCCGCTGATGAGCATGCCGGCCGTCGGCGGCGGCCGCGTTTACGTCGCTTACCCCGACAGCCGAGGCGATCACCAGCACTACCTTGCCGCCTTCGACCTCCGCACCGGCCGGGAGTTCTGGAGGCGGCAGCTCGGCGGCGAGGTCATCACCGCCCCGGTGCTGGCCGACGGTTGCGTCTACCTGGCGACGCTGGACGGCACCCTCGCCTGCTTCCGCCAGAGCGATGGCGAGCGGCTCTGGCAGGAGCCGAAGAACGCGACCTCCGCGCCGGTCGCCTGGATGGGCCGCTGCTATTTCAGCCAGCGGCAGGAGGTCGCCAGGGAACAGAGCAGCGACGGAACACCACAACAGACCGAACACGTCGGCCACCCGGGGCCGGGGGGCGATGGGCGAGACGCTCTCCTTTCCCTGTACCGGGACGCCGGCGGCTTACCTCGACTACCTCAAACGGAGGGGGAAGTCGCCCTGGGACCAGGCCAGTGCAATGGCGGATGGGACCGTGGGGTTCGGGGCCCACAAGGGCGATGCCAAGATGCACCAGTCCATGAGCAACCTCGGCAAGGCGCACATCCATGCCGTCTGGTCCCATCAGGGGTCCAAGCCGTTCCTGTGGCGCGGCCGGCTGTACAGCGCCCTGGGCGACACGCTGCATTGTGTGGACTCCGCAACGCGAACCCCGTACTGGAAGCGCAAGCTCTACCAGCACCCAAATGGCGAGGAACTGCTCGACGGCGCGCTGACGCCGCCGGCCATCGTCAATGGCAAGGTCTTCCTGGGCACCATCAGCGGAGACGTTTGCTGTGTTTCCGCCGGGTCGGGAGATCTGCTCTGGTCGGTCCGCGTCGGCGAGCCGATCTTCTTCCAGCCGGCCGTGGCCGGCGGCCGGGTCTACGTCACCACCCACTCGGGCAGCCTCTTCTGCCTGGAAACGGGCGATGTCCGCGACGACGGCTGGCTGATGTGGGGCGCGGGTCCGGACCACAATGGCCTGCCAGAGGCATGAGCCCGGCACCACGCTGTCGCCCTCAGCCGGGCCCGGCGGGGTCGCCCACCCCGCTTTTCCACTTTTCCCTCGCAAGATGCTTCCCTTTCGGGCTCCGGTGGGATAGAGTCGGGTACGTGCCCCGGTCCCGAGAGGTGGAGCCCATGTCAAACGCCAGTCCCGAACAGTACCGCTCGGCCCTGCTGATGCTGGCCCGTGCCCAGATTGGCCGCCAGAGGCTGGTGGACGTGGAAGCCTCCGACCTGGTGCAGCAAACCCTGCTGGAAGCGCACCGCGACCGGGAGCGGTTTGCCGGGCACACTCCGGAGCAGCTGTTCGCCTGGCTGCGCGGGATCCTGCACCACAACTTTCTCGATGCCTGCCAGAAAGCTCGGGCCGCCCGACGCGACGTTGGCCGCCAGGTTCGCGAGGCGGACCTCACCGAGTCGTTCCTCGGTCTGGATGAGCTGCTGGTCGATTCTCAAAGCTCTCCCAGCGAGCAGGCCATGCACAGCGAACAGGTGATTCAGCTGGCCGAGGCACTGGAACAGCTTGCGGAACAGCAGCGTGAGGCCGTGGTGCTCAAGCACCTGTCCGGGCTGACACTCAAGGAGATCAGCGAAAGGTTGGGCTGTACGCCTGCCGCGGCCGCGGGCCTGCTCTTCCGCGGCCGGCAACGCCTTCAGGAACTTCTCGAAGGGAGATAGCATCATGTCGTCCATTGCGAAAACCCGGCCGTACCAGCCCGAGCGTCTGGAAGAGGCGCTGGCGGAGTTTGAGCAAGCGCGAGAGGAGGGCCGGTCTCTTGATCGAGAAGCGTTCCTGGCTCGCTACCCCGGCCTGACGGCCGAGCTGGGACCGCTGCTGCAAGCCGCGGAGCGGATCGACCAGGTAGCCCGCCCCCTGCGCCAGGCCCTGGAGGGCCGAGCGGTCGCGCCGTTTCCCCAGCTGGAGGAATACACAATCCTGGAGGAGATCGGCCGAGGCGGCATGGGGGTCGTTTACAAGGCTCGCCAGAAAGGGACGGAGCAGATCGTGGCCCTGAAGATGCTCCATCCGGACTGGATCGAGCGCCTCGACCTGGACAGCCAGCACAAGGCCATCGGCCAGTTTCAGTTCGAGGTCCAGGCCGCCGCCCGGCTGCGCCATCCCAACCGCGTCCGCATCCTCCACCTGGGCCAGCAGGATGGCCGGCCCTTTTATGCAATGGAGCTGATCGAGGGCAAGAGCCTGGCGGAGAAGATCAAGCAAGCGGAAGGAGTCAGCAAGGAGGCCGCACTTCGCTACCTGGCCAGCATCGCCGAGGCGGTTCACGAAGCACATCAGCGTGGCATCCTCCATCGGGACCTCAAGCCGCACAACATCCTGATCGATGAGCGCACAGACGAGGCGTTGCTGTCCGACTTCGGACTGGCCAAGATGGATCGGCCGGCGCCGGCCGTCGAGGTCTGCGAGGAGAGCGTCCGCTCGCAGGTCCGCCTGGCGGGAACCATCCCCTACATGTCCCCCGAGCAGACCGAGGATGCCGACCGCGTCACGCCGGCCAGCGACGTCTACAGCCTGGGGGCGACGCTTTACGAACTGCTGACCGGCAAGCCTCCCTTCGAGGGGAAGTCCCGGCAAGAACTGATTGATCGCATCCGGTACAAGAAGGTCGTGCCGCCCCGGAAACGGCGGCCGGGCGTGAGCCCGCGCATCGAGGCGATCTGTCTGAAGTGTCTGGAGAAGGACCCCGAAGAGCGCTATCGTACCGCCCTGGAGTTTGCCCAGGAGCTGCGGCGCTACTTGCAGGACGTCCGCCACGCCGGAAACTTTGTCGGCATGGGGACCCTGATGCTGGTCCTGGCGCCGGTGGTCCTGCTGATCAATCTGGGCGTGTACCTGCTGATTCAGCACAACGCCTGGGAGCCCTTCATCTGGCTGCTGATGTTCAGCATGTATCCGGCCCTGTTCAGCGTGTTCCTGCTGGCTCCACCGAAAGATTCCGGCCATGAAGGGGCCCTCTCACGGCGGGAATTGTGGGGGATCTGGGGAGGAAAGCTATTCGCGGCCCTCTCCATCAGCATTGCCTTGCGGGTCCACTTCGCCACCGAGCCGAAGACGGCGTTGCTGCTGGTTTATCCCGTGTTTGCCGCCCTCAGTGGGATGGCGGTCTTTGCCTGGGTCAGCAAGATGCCGCGAGTCCTCTATCTCCTGGCGGCTGGATGCTGGTTCACTGGGATTTACATGATGATCGGCCGTCTGGAACGGGCCCCGCTCTATTACGGTCTTGCTTGCCTGGTCGGATGCTCCATCTGGGGCCTCTATCTCCGCAAACTCGGGAAGGAGCTGAGCTGAGGCACGTCTGGAGCCGGGGAGGCTTTGCAACGGTGGCGGGCAGGTGTTCCGAAATAACGTCGCGCCGCGGCGCTCCATCCGCTGGCCTTTTCCGCCTTGAATGATGAGGGTGAATCAGTCCTCCGTCCGCTGTCGGCGCGGTGCCGAAGCTGCGGTCGGCGGACACTCCCCATCAGGAGCCAGCGAATGCGACGGCACTTGTACAAACCCCTGTTCGGAGGCGCGGAGGCAAAACCGGGCCTGGCTGGCTCTCCACATCGCGGTCGCCGGGCCCTGTTCACCTCGCCCGTCCAGCCCATCGGAGGGTGTTCGCCCAATGTGTTCTGTTGGGACAAGCCTTCGGGCTGGCCCCGCATCGTGATCGCTTTCCTGAACCACCCGGGCCTGTCCTTCCTGAAGGTGAACGTGCCCTGCGAAATCCTTGAGTACCCCAGTCAACAGCAGTTCACCGCCGCACTGGCCAACCCGCCCGACATTCTTGGCATCTCCTTCTACATCAACGAAACGGAGATCGCCCTCCGCATGGCCGCGCAGGCTCGCCGCGCGGGTGTCCGGGAGGTGTGGGCCGGGAACTTCGGTGCCCACTCCCCGCAGGTCCAGGGTGCCTTCGACCGGGTCTTTCGAGGCTGGGGCGAGAGCAGTGTGGCCGAGGCGCTCGGGCTTCCGGCCATCAAGCCCGACCAGCTCGAGCACCCCGAAATGTACACGGCGTTCGGCACCAACCTGTATCACCAGATGTTCCTGTCCGGCATCTTGTTCACCGCCCGAGGCTGCCCGTGGACATGCAACTTCTGCCAGACTCCCAGCTTTTACGGCGGGGCGCGGCCGATCCCGCTCGAGACGATCGAGCGGGTCCTCTGGACGTACAGGGAGCGCGGGGTCAGCTCCATCAACATCCTGGACGAGAGCTTCGGCACCTTTCCCGCCCACGCGCGCGAGGTCGTCGGGCTCTTGCATCGTTACGGAATGCGATGGATTGCTCTCACCCGCGTCGATACTCTGTTGAGGAACTTCGACGACTGGTCTGCCCAGGGTCTGTTCGGCGCCATCTCGGGGTCGAGAGTTTGAGCCAGAGCGCGCTTACCGGGGCGTCCAAGCGGATCGATCAGGCCGATACCATCCGCCTGTTGCGGCAGATGAGCCGCCACCACGTGGTCGTGCAGGCCTTCTACATCATCGGGTTCGAGACCGACACGGCTGAGTCGATCCGGCGGGATGTCGAGACCCTGGCCGGCCTGGACATCGACATCATCCACGTCCAGGTCCTCACGCCGTTTCCGCGAACGGAGCAGCGGGACCGGATCGAGCAGCGGTACGGCATCCGGGACTGGAACTTGAGCAAGTACAACTCCCGCAACCTGGTGTGGAACCACCCCCGGATCGGCCCTGAGGAGATGCGGTCCCTCCAGCGCTGGGCGCACAGTCGGCTCACGTCACCGGCCCGGGTGCTTTGGACACTGGCCAAGTACTCACTGTTCGGGGGTCACCGGCGGCTGGGGCTCGCCAGTTGGCGGCAACTGGTGCGGACGTTTGCCGGGCCTGCGAGGACACTCAGGGAGGCCTGCACCTCGCGGCTCGCGGCGGCCCGGCGCTGGATGCGGGTCGGGTGGCGTCCGTACGATGAGGTCGAGCAGTCGGAGTCGATCACAGCGAACGGCTTCGGCGCCGCCAACGTTGCATCCGACGCAACGCCTGCCCTTCATCTTGTGGATAACCCCCCCGCAAGGAGCGGTGGGTGAGAGGTGCGCGGACGAGCGCGCGGGTGTTTCGTTTTTCCGCGCTCAATCGGCCGATCGCTTCCGCCTTGGGTAGAGAACGAATTCTCGGCCACCCTTGTTGGTAAGCCTTGCATTCCCTGACTGATCCAGGATACCGATTGGAGGATACCATGCACTCGACTCAGCCACGGCAATTCGATCTGATCAACCCCGAGGTCCTTGCGGACCCCTATCCCCTTTTCCACCAGATGCGCCGGGAAGATCCGGTCCACTGGTCGGAGCCCATTCAGGCCTGGGTCCTCACCCGATACGAGGATGTGCTCAAGGCGTTCCGCGATCCGCGTCTGAGCGCCGACCGCACGGATTTCCTGGTGAATTTCCAGCTGCGGAACAGTGACCCAGCTCTGGCTGCCGACTATGCCCGGATTTCACGCGAGCAGATGCTGATGAAGGACGGTCCCGACCACCACCGCTTGCGAACCCTCGGCAACCACGGATTCACTCCCAGCATGCTGGACAGGGCCCGGCCCCTGGTCCAGCGGGTCATGGACGAATTGCTGGACGCCATTCAGCCCCGAGGCAAGTTTGACGTCGCCCGGGACCTGGCCCAGCCCTTACCCGCCATTGTGATCGCCGAGCTGTTCGGCATTCCCGCCAAGGACCGGCACCTCTTCCAGGGATCGTCCGACGCTCTGGCCAGGTTCTTCGGCGGGACCCTGGGCGACCCCGAGCAGGACGCCCGGGCTGCCAGCGAAGCGTCCGTGCGCATGGAGCGGTACTTCGCCGACCTGCTCGAAGAACGCCGTAAAACGCCCGGCGACGATCTGATGAGCTTGCTGATCGAGGGTCAGAACGAAGGCCGGCTCAGCGCCGCGGAAGTCTGTTGCCAGTGCATCCTTCTTCTGGCAGCCGGGCATGTCACTACGATCGACCAGTTCAGCAATGCCGTCTGCGCCCTGCTGGGGCACCCCGAGCAACTGCGGAAACTGTGCGCCGATCCCGGACTGATCAAGACCGCGGTGGAGGAGTGCTTCCGCTATGACGGGGCCGTGCCCTTCATCCATCGTGTTGCCGTGAAGGGCCTGGAGATCGACGGCAAGACGATCCGGCAAGGGCAGGTGCTGTACCTCGGCACAGCCGCGGCCGACCGCGACCCGGAGGTCTTCCCCGAGCCGGATCGCTTCGACATTACCCGGCAGAACAACAAGCATCTGGCCTTCGGCGCCGGCCCTCACGTCTGCATCGGTGCGGGCCTGGCCCGGCGTGAGCTGGAGATCGGGCTGTTGACCCTCTTCCGCCGGATGCCGGCGCTTCGGCTGTCCGAGGAGGAAAGGCCTCGGAGACGGTGCGAGAGCCTGGTGTTCCGTGGCTTCCACAGCTTGCCGGTTCAGTGTTAGCCAATCCCGAAGAAGGAGAGCCAGGATCGGCCCAGAAGCGCCCGCGGGTTGCCGAACAGAGCAAACGTGGCCCAGAACAGGGGCGAACTCTCCGGCCGCGAAAGCATGGCCCGCTGAGTCTGGGCCAGGGCGGAGGCCAGGTCCATTCGCAAGCGCTCCTGGTAGAACCGCTCCATCAGCGCCACCGACTCCTGGTCCGCGACCGGCCAGATGCTGGCCACCACGGCGCCGAGGCCCCCGGCGAGCAACCCTGTGACCAGGCCGAACACCTCTCTCCCCTGGAGCGGTCCCACCGCGGCGCTGCGGCAGGCGCTGAGCGTCACCAGCGGCAGGCCTCGGACCGGTTCGTCGATCCATTCGGGAGCGTGGACACGTTCGCCCGAGGGAAGCTGGACGAAGGCCGAGAGCGGTCGCTCGGGGTCGAAATCCGCGTGGCAGGCGAAGTGAACGGCCTGGGCGGTGGCCAGGTAACGCCGCAACCGGGCGCGGGTGGCCTCCGGACCGTGCAGGTGCAGGCTGCGCCAGAACGTCGTCGCCACCAGGGCCGCTTCCCGCTCCGCGTCGGGCAATACGTCGGCTGACTCGGAGACCAGCAGCGCCCGTCGCCAGCTTGGAAAGAGTCGGCCAGGGACGCGCCTTTGATGCGCCGACAGGGAACCGCTGAAGGTCTGCACGACCTCCACGTCCTCGATCAGGTAGCGGCCTTCCCAGCGCAGGGCCGGCAACGGCAGCCCGTGAAGAGGACCGTCCGGGACCCAGATCAGCCGGCGGGGGCGCTGGGGTCCGCGGTAGAGTTCCCCGAACAGGGCCACGCCAAGGGGGCCGTGGCCGATCTCGGCCAGGACGTCATCCAGGTCCTGGCGGTCGCTCGGGTTGCTCCGGCCATGACGGTAGCGTTCCAGCTGGCTGGTCAGCGTGTCGCGTAACCGGGCGACCTCTTCGAGGACTTCCGTTGCCGAGCCGAACACTGGCACTATGCGCCCCGGCTCGTCGCTCCGCACCACCAGGAGGTAAATCTCACTGGCAAGGACGGCCGGAGCGACGTAAACAGTGTCCGCCGGGAGAGAGCGGTGCAGGTCACGCAGCTCGCCGATCACCGGCAGAGCGGAACTGCCCCGGCGTTTGCGGTCGCGCAGATAACCCTCCAGCAGCCGATCGCGTTCGCTGTGCAGCCGTTCCCAGAGGCCCAGCAGTTCCCGACGTTCGAGGGCGTTCTCGCGTTCCAGAGGAAGGGAGGCGAGGCGGGCTTCGCAACCGGCAATTTCCTGCTGAATCGCCTCCAGCCGGGGAATCGCCTTCTGGGCTTCCCGTCCCGGTCGGCCCTGCGTTGCCTGCCACAGGTCGAGCAGGAATCGGCCCCGGTCGAGTTCCTGGTAGGCAAAGACGGCCTGAGCGTCGCCGCGCCGGCAGGCTGCGTGCAGCAGGGAGCGCAGAGTGCTTTCTTTGTTGTGGCGGTAGCGCAGCGCCTCGATGAGGCTGACGAACTGGGTGGCCTGCACCTCGAACACCTGGGCGGCTTCTTCCAGCAGTGGCCGGGCCAGCTCATCGTTCTGATCCAGCTCGGAGGCGATCCGGCCGCGGCCCTGAAGGGCCCGGCCCAGCACCTCGGGCAGATCGTGCTGCCGGGCCAGTTCCTCGGCCCGGCGCAACCAGGAGAGGCTTTCCTCCCGATCGCGCTCTACCAGGGCCAGCAGCCCCAGCGCCAGTGCCAGCCGGGCCTGGCGTTCTGGCGAGGTAGTGGCTTGCAGGGTCCGGCGATAAACCCAGCGTGCCGCGGCCACGTCGCCGGCCGCTGCCAGACGGAACGCCTCGGCCTCGCCGAAACAAGGCTCAGCGGACGGTCCCGCAGTGAGGCTGCGGACCAGGTTCACCAGGGGCAGCAGTTCCTCCGGACAGGTCGTGCTATCAATCTCGGCGAGAACCTGACTGATCTCGGTCTGGACCTGGTTCCCCGGGCAAATGTCGAGAGAGACCAGCAGCCGGCGCAGGCGGATTTCCAGGGCCTGTCCGTGGGTGGCAAATTCGGTCAGGGCGGAATCGTAGCCGTCCAGTGCCGCGGCCAGGTGGCCGCCCAGGTGATCGAGGCTGGCCAGCTGGATCAGAGCATCGGTGCGGTGGACCCCGGGACCCAGTGACCGACTCTGTTTCTCGGCCGCTTCCCAGGCCTGCGCCGCCCGGGACAAATGCCCCACCGCGTCCCAGGCCAGGCCCTCGTCACACAGGAGCAGCACCTGGTTACTGGTATCTTTCGCGGCGGCCAGGCGTGCTTCGCAGGCACGCAACTCCGGCTGCACCCGCAGCACCTCCCCCAGCCACATTCGGACGCGCAACCAGCGCAACTGCTGGGCGGCGTCGCTCTGGAGCAGAGTGTCGGGAACCTGGTCTAGCCAGGCAGGCACCTCGGCCAATCGTCCCAGGCGGGCCAGCGTCTCGGCGAAGAGGAGCCGGACCCGCCCGGCCAGTTCCCAGGGTAGATGAGGCAGGACCGGTTGCAGGGGGAGCAGCCGTTCCAGCGTCTGGTTCAGTTTGCCGCTGGCCAGCAGGACCTGGGCGGCGACGTAGTGGGAACGGAACCCGGGCGATCGGCCGGCGTCGGTCATGGGAATGGGCCCCGCGCCGGCCAGGTAAACCACGGCCAACTGCTCGGCATCATCGAAGGACTGCATTTCCAGGGCCTTGTCGATCTGGGACTCGACCTGGAGGATCGCCTCGGGTGTCATGGCGATTCCTTTTTCTTATTCAACTCCTGGGCCCGTTCGAGGTCTTTTTTTCCCTGGGCATAGGAGCGCTTTTCCAGGTACAACAGGCCGCGCTGGCGATAGGCCGCGGCGTTGTTGGGATCGAGACGGATCAGCTCGGACAGCGTTTCAATGTCCTTGTCCAGAGATGGGGAAGAACTCTCCGGTTCGCTGCGAACGTCTTCCTTTCCAGTCGGCACGGCCGCGTCGAACAGGAGCGCGATGGTCTTGTCTCCCTTCTTGCCCGCCAGGGTGAAGCGTCCGTCAGGGGTGAACTCCGCAGCCGCGATCCTGTCGAGCAACCCGCTGAGCCTGCCGACTTCCTTGCCCGTGGCAACGTCCACGACTGCCAGGCTGCTGCCGAGCCCCAGCAGCAGACGCCGACCGTCCGGGGTGAAGGTCAGCGGAGCTTCGTAGCTGACCCAGCGGGACAGCGGTTTCGGCTGATCCATCCGCCAGAGGAACAGCTGCCCATCCGTCAGGGCCGCCAGCATCTGGCCGTCGGGACTGAAACGCAACTCGCGCATCTGGGTCGGTTCCGTCTCACGGATCAGGGTCACGTCCGAGGGGGTCCCGGGCGCGACTTCCACGCGCAAGGCCACCCTGGTGCCGGGCTCGCCCAGGACCTGGCTGGCGAATTCCCGCTCCTTCATTCCAAAAGTGGAGTGACTGGGTTCCGAGGAGCCGATCCCGACAATGAGCTGGCCCGGTTGCAGCAAGCCGGCCTTGGCCGCGGGCCCGTTGGGAGCAATGCGGGTGATGACAATGCCTGCCGGGCTGGCTTGCCCTTCCAAACCCAGGCCGCCCGCTGGAACGTGGAAGCGCTGCTGATGGACCTTGGCCCGCGTGTTCGGCTCGCCCCTGTCCGGACAGTGCCAGAGTTTGAGTCCCCCCTTCCGGTCTCCGACGGCCAGCAGACTCCCATCGGGAGAAAAGGCAGCGGCGGTCGCTGCACCCGCGATTTCCAGCGACTGTTCCGTCTCGGTTTTCAGATTGCGAACCAGCAGGACCTCCAGGTCCTTATCGCCACGCAGGTCAGGGACACGCAGTGTTTGTACCTGGCCGCGAAGCAGGAGAGGCGACGGCCCAAAGTCCACCCCCCTCTGTCCCTTATCGCCACGACAGGTCTCAATGCCTGTGTGAACGTCATAACAGACCAGGTTGCCCGAGTCGGAGCGGTGGCCCTGCATCAGCGCCAGGTAACGTCCGTCCGGGCTCAGCCGGACTCGATCGATCCTGGCCTGCGGCAGGTGAAACCCAAGCAGGAGCTGATCGTCCAGGAGATCGCGCACCTCGACAGCGGTGCTGCCGTCGGATTTACCGGCCACCCAGGCCAGCAGCGGACCCTGGACGCTCAGACAGCCAAGCGAGCGATCCTCCCAGGTGGGCCGGATGATCAACTCGGCCGGCTTCTCCTGGCAGCGCAGCTTCAGGAAATGCCACTCCCAGCCACGCTGACCGGAGGAGCAACGATCCAGGGCTGCCTCAGCCTGGGGCGTTTTCCCGCTGCCAAGCAGGTCCTGGGCCTCGGTAAGCAGGCGGGTATACTCCCCCTCGCGGTAATCGAGATACCAGCCCCAACCGGCCCAGCACAGGCCGGCCAGCATGAGCAGAAGCAGCATGCAGGCGACCCGGGGATGCCGGCGAAACCAGCCCCAGGACAGGCCAGCCAGCACGAAAGGCACGCGGATGATCCCCAGAGGCCAGCGAACCCAACCTTTGCGGGGTTCCGCCGACTTCTGGGCGGATGGCAGCGCATCCGGTCCAGGCGGGACCCAGTTTTGGCTCTCCGCTTCCGCCTTGCGCGCGTCCTGCTGCTCCCCCAGTGCTGCCAGCAACATCTCCTCGAATGCTTCCCCGGTCGAAGCCGGAGCGGGAGGCGCCGAATCCCTTGGAGGGTCCCGGGGGGCCGCCGGCTTCTGTTGTTGCGGCTCGTGGGAATCCGGCCCACGGGGGTCGAGCGGTTCAACCGGCTCAGGATCACAGAGCGAATCTGTGGTCCTGCCCTGTGATTTGCGCTGTGATCCTGAGCCGGCTCCATTGCGTTCCGGTGTTGGCGTCGAAGAATCGGAAGCCGTGAGCGTTGCTTTTGGCCCAGCCTCTCCCGGATTGGGAGATGGTTGAAAGGCACGATTGACGAATTCGACCTCCATGCCTGCTTGAGCTGCCAAATCTCGGGCCGCCGCTTCGTTGTCAACCTCCAGGTACAACGGATCGCGGAGTTGCTTCGTTTGTGCGTCGCAGCCGAAGACCCAGAACACCATAGGCGTACTCCATTGAACATTGGCCGAACGCGGAGTGCAGCGCTCGGCAGGGGCATTGGTTGGCCTCCGCCCCCGGGTTGCGCGCAGCGCAACCCGGGGGCCGAACCTGGGGAGTCGATTGTCAGTTGGGGTCCTTGAGGACCTTGGCGATCTGATCGGGATTGTGACCCTGGTGATGCAGGGCCGAAACCATGACGGTTTCCGCTCCGGTCAGGGCGCGGCCGAGTTTTTTCTCGACCGTCAGCACCAGGGGGCTGGGGGATTGCTGGCGGTCCCGCTCCCGTTCGCGCTCACGGTCCCACTGCTGATTCAGCTGGTGAGCCAGGTGAAACTGGTGGAAGGACGAGGGGTTGCTCAGGTTCCTGCGGACGTCGGACCAGAGCGAAGACCAGTGCAGGTCCACTTCCTGCCTGAGCGCCTTCTGGACCTGGACCCTGGCCGACTGCAATGGAGGCAGTCCCGTCAGGGCCGAGCCGGTCTGGGCTGGTCTGGCGCCCGGTGGTGCGAAAGGCATGAGCAGCCCAAGGTCGGTCTGCTGGACCTGACGGACGATTTCCACGTTGTCCCTGGCGATCTTGATGTCCCGGAGGACGTTCCCATCCTCGGGCGAGATGGGAAGCTCGCGCGGAATCAACTTCCGGGCCAGGTTGACGTTCCCCTGGCTGGCCGCCTGCTCGGCCAGCTGAAGCCGGATGAGGAGAACGTCCTGGGGAGGAAGCAGCTCTTTGAGATCGTTCAGGTGCGCTTCCAGTCTTTCCGAGGCATTCACCTTGCCGCCCAGGACCAGGTCGATGTTCTGCACGCTCCGGGCCTTGTTCAAGACAGGCCGGACCGAGCCTGGCAACAGCGCGGGCTCGATCCCTGCCGGCAGAAGGTCCCCCTTCTGCAAGGTCTTCTGGAGTTGAGCCAGGGCAGCCTGGTCGTCCAGCTTGCCCTTCAGGGCCCGCAGCGGCGCTCGTGCCGAGTCCGGCAGGTGGGGCGAGTCCAGGAGTTTGTTCACTGCCCCCTGCACGGCCGGCAAGTCCTCATGCTCGGCATTGGAGGCGAGCGCGCGAAAATCGACGTTCAGTTTGGCCCGGGCTGCTTGCGAGGCGGCCTCCTGGGCCTGGACCGCCCGCAAGGGCGTTATCAGCACTTCCTCGTGCGGGACAACAACGTGTACGTGGCCCTGGACCGGACGGTTCAGGACAACGCGGGTGACAGGGAACTGACGCACAGGCGGAGGCGGCGGAGGCGGCGGAGGCGGCGGAGGCGGCGGGGGTGGGGGCGGCGGGGGCGGCTTGAACCCAACGTGCCCTCCCTTCAGAGGGGGAATGATCACGGGTGGTTTCATTGGCGGTTTCGGCACTGGAGCACCGCCGCACCCGACGCCCCTGGGTGCGGCAGAGCCCTTGCACCCGACGCCCCTGGATGCAGGGACCCTGGGCAGTGGTCCCGGTCCAGGGAGGGTGACCATCAGGAACAGGACGAACAGGACGTAGTGCCAGCGCGGCTTTCTCATGGGGCGGACTCCTGGGTCTTAGGGTGATGATTCAATTCCAGAACGGTTGCCTGCCACTCCTCCGGACGCAAGTGTTGCACGGACGCCTGCACGCGCTTGATGTCGCGTGTGGCGTGGACGGCCCGAGTGGCTTCCTGGCCCTCGGCCAGGCTCAGCAGTTCCTTCACGTCCAGGGGCAGCGGTGCGCGCGACCAGAGGGCGACCAGACGCTCCTTTCCCACCGGCGGGCTCAGTTCCACGTCCAGGATGCCCAGCGGCCGGCCGGCCTCGATGGTCCCGGGCTCCAGGCCCGGCGGATAGAGAAGGTCGAGGTTGCCCGTGGGACCGACGTTGAACACGCACAGGTAGCCGGCGCGGTCGGCCGCCACCTCAACCCGCAGGCGGTCCCCGGTCCGGACCGCGACCGAATCCGGAGCGCGCGGCACGCGCTTGAGGTCGCGCAGGAGCCGCTCGGCGGCCGGCTCCGAGGTCGCCACCGGCACGAACTGGCGCTGGGGCGTCTGCCGGCTGACGGTCACGCGCAACCGGACCGGGGGCTGATGCGCACCTGTGCGCGCAGGCGCTGGGCGCGTGGGCCAGCAGGATACTGTCGATCAGCAGCTGGTTGAAGGTTCCGCGGAGCTGCTCGACAAACTGGCCCAGGGTCGGGCGGCGCGCCGGGTCGGCGGCCAGGCTGGCCCGGATCAGCTGTTCCAGCTGCCGGGGCAGGCCGGCACAGCGGGAGTCGGGGTCGGGCAGGCCCCGGCCGATCCGCTCGAGCAGCCGCTTGTGATCCAGCGCGGGGAACGGCACCGAGCCGGTGACCAGCCAGAAGAGCGAGGCGGCCAGACCGTAGACGTCCTGGGCGGGACTGACCTCGCCGGCAAACGCTTCGGGCGGCATGTAAAAGGGCGTCCCGGCCACGTTGCCGGGCTCGGCCAGCCGGGTCGAGATGCCGAAGTCGGTCAGCAGCGCCTCGTCGCTCTCCGGGTCCCAGAGGATGTTCGCTGGCTTGACGTCCCGGTGGACGATGCCCCGGGCGTGGACGAGGAGTAATCCCTCGGCGACCTCGGTGATGAACCGGGCCGCACGCTCCCAGGCCAGTGGGCCCTCGGCACGCAGCCGCTCGGCCAGCGACCCGCCGGCGACGTACTGCTGGATCAGGAAGTGCTGGCCCCCACCCGGGATCGGCTGGCACGACTCCCGCCAGGCGTAGACCTGGACGACGTGCGGATGGTGCAGGGACGCCAGCGCTCGCGCTTCGTCGCGCAACAAATGCAGCCGTCGCTCCCCGTCGGGCCCGGGGAGGATGGTCTTGATGGCCACGGGGCGATGCAAATGCAGGTCGGTCGCCAGCCAGACGGTGCCGAAGGTCCCGCCTCCCAGGCGTCGCTCGAACTGATATTCCCCGGGAAAGGGGTTTGGCAGGATGGTGGTCTCCGACTCGGGGACAACCTCGCTGGCCAGTTCGGAGACGTCGCTGGCCAGCAAGGAGGACTGGGCGTTGACGGCTTGGGCGGCCTGCCAGACCCGCTCCACCTCCTGGAGCAATTCGCGCGCCTGCTGGCGCAGGTGGGGTTGATCGTCCATCCGTCCTTCCGGGAGGCGTTTGCCCTGGGCCCGCGCTTCAATGGCTTCTTCCAGCAAGCGGGCCAGCGCTTCCTCGTCGGCGGTGAACGGGGGCTCCTCGGCGGCCTGGTCCTGGTGCGGTATCATGATTCCCCCCTCTGCAAGATGCGGCGCAGGTTCCGGATGGCCCGCAAGCAGGTGACGCGCACCCAGCCCTCGGACTGGCCCATCCGCCGGGCCACCTCGGCGCAGGGCAACCTGGCCAGAAAGCGGTTCTCGATGACGCTGCGCTGGTGCTTTTTCAGCTGCGGCAGCGCGACGAGGACTCGCTCCCAGTTCTCTTGCCAGTCCGGAGCGACCGCCTCGGGCTGCGGCAAATCCCCCTCCAGGCTGACCAGCGGTGGCCGGGGTCGGCGCACGTGATCAATGAAGAGGCGGGCCGCGATCTTGCGCACCCACACCTCGAACTGGCGGTAAGCGTCGCCGCGAAAGCAGGCAAAGCCTTGGTCGGCGCGGAGCAGGGTTGCGTTGGCCAGGTCCGAGGCATCGCTGTCCTGCTCGACTCGCCGGAGCAGGAAGGCGAGTACCATGGGGCGAATCTGCTGCAGGAGCAGGTTCCAGGCCTCGCGATCTCCCTGCCGGGCATGTTGGAGAAGATCGTCGTTGTCCATGCGAGCTTGAGCCTCCCTAGCCGATGTCAGGGAAGACGAGAGGACACCCTGCCACGTTACACTTTTCTTGAGAAAAAAGCACGTATTCCAAAAAAAGGGTAACGCGGCGAGCTGGCCTCTCGTCCAGGTTCAAGGACACGTGCTGATTTCCAAGGGCCATTGCCCATCCCTTCCCCATGGAGACCGCTTCATGAGACCGCTCACTCGAAGTCTTTGCACCTGCACCGTCCTGGTCCTGCTTGCCGTGAGCTTGCTCACCCCTGGCTGTTCCTCCGGGGTCACGTACGACCTGCGCGGTCCCGGTCCAATGGTCGGGCAGGTTTACAGCACGGAAGAGACCATCACGATGACCAACGGCACCATGACCCTGACTGCCGGGGGAATGACCGAGACCTTTCCCTGCAAGATGACCATCCTCTCCAGCGAAGTCGAGGAGGTCCTCGCGCTGGAGAAGGGGGAGATCACCCGGGCTCGGACCCGGATCATTCGCCAGGAAGAGCACCAGACGGTCCACGTCGATGGGAGAGATGAGACGAACACCGAAACCAGCCCGCTTCAGGGAGAGACCGTGGAGTGTGCGAAAGTGGGCGGGCAGTGGAAGATCACGCTCGTTGGCAAGACGCCCGACTCGAAGCAAGCCAAGGAGTTGAAAGAGTTCCCGACACCGGACCAGGTCGTTGACTACTACCCTGCCGGGCCTGTCAAGCTGGGTCATCGCTGGACCATGGACGCCTCCAAGCTGAAAAAGATGATGGGAAGCAACTCCCAGTTCGAGTCCGGCAACTGCAAGGTCCTGTTTGAAAAGATCACCGACGTTGACGGCGAGTTGTGTGCCCTGCTGACCGAGGAGCTGCAATTGCAGGGGAAAGCCCCCACAGAGGGAGGAGACGTGGCGCGTGGAGAGATGAAGGTGGCCGGGAGTTCTCTGCGTTCGTTGAAACGGTGGTTCACCCTCAACTCACGGCTCACGGGAACCATCACCTTCACGGAAACCATCACCGTGCAGGGACAGAAGGTCGAGAGGAAGATCAGCGGTCCCATCGTCGTGGAAACAAAGACACAGAAGAAGTGACAGCCTCGTCCTCGTCTCCTGTAACATTTTCGCAGGTGTTACGTCCTTTTCCCCAAAGGCCACCCGGGTGTCTCCCCGGCCTGGAGCGCCATTGCATTTGATCCGCAACGGCCCCCGTCCCAAGGAATCGCACCATGATCGACACGGTTGACACAACCCTGGCCGAATTGAACAGCCAGGTCGCCAGGCTGCTGCGCCAGGGCCGCTATCAGCAAGCGCTGCCCCTGGCGGTCAGCGCCTGCGAGCAAGCCAGCGTCCAGCACGGCGAAAGCTCCCCGGAGCTGGCACGCTGCCTCAGCCAGCTGGCGGAGGCTCACCGCGAACTGGGCCAGCTCAGCCAGGCGGAAGCCCCTTGCCTGCAGGCACTCAACATCCGCGCTGTCTCCCTGGGCAAGGACCACCCCGAGTACGCCGCCAGTCTCCACGACCTGGCCCGACTGTACGAGACGATGGGCAACTGCAAGCAAGCCGAGACGCTGTATCGGCGGGCACTGGATCTCCGCCGGGAGTTGCTTGGCAAGGCACACCCCGATTACGCCCAGACCCTGCACCATCTGGGTTCGATGTACGATCTGCTCGATCGGCGTGCCGAGGCGGAAGCCCTGACCCGGGAGGCTCTGCAGATCCGATGCACGGCCCTTGGGGAGGGCCACGCCGACTATGCCCAGAGTCTGCTGGCAGTGGCCCGGATCGAACTGGGCCTGGGCCGGATGCGCGAAGGGGAACGGCTGGCACGCCAGGCTCTCGACATCTTGCGGGCAGACTTGGGCGAGGACTGTCCCGCTTACGCCCGGGGCCTGAACCTGCTGGCGGGCATCCTCCACCACAAGGGACACCTGCTCGAGGCCGAGCGGCTGGCCGTCCGCAGCAGTGACATTCGCTGCCGGCTGCTGGGCAAGAACCACGCCGACTATGCCGGCAGCCTCGAAACGCTGGCCCTGGTGCGCTCCCAGCAGGGGCCGGAACATGCCGTCGAGGCCGAGACGCTGGCCAGAGAGGCGCTGGAGATCACCCGGCAGGCCCTTGGCGAGAAGCATCTGTATTACCTTGGCAGTCTGCAAGTCCTGGCCGGCGTGCTGTGGGCCGTGGAGAAACGCGACGAGAGCGAGGCGCTCTACCGGGAGGCCCTGAACCTGACGCGCGAACTGCTCGGGGAGTCCTCGGCCTCTGGGCTCCTGGTCGAACTGGCCGGCCTGGTGTGCGCCCAGGATCGGCACGAGGAAGGGGAAGCCCTGCTTCGGGAGGCCCAGGACATCGTCCGCCGGGACGCTGATGCCAGCCCCTTCGACCGGGTCTCGGTGCTGTTGGGTCTGGCCCAGGCCCGCGCCGACCGGAAGGATCGCGCCTCAGCCCGGGCGCTGGCCCAGGAGGCCGTGGACCTGGCCCGCAAAGAGGAGGGCGAGGCGCGGACCGTCCTGCTGGCCGGCAGCCTCGTTTCCCTGGGGAAGCTCACCCCGGCGCCCAGCAAGGCAGCGGCGCTGTATCGCGAGGCCCTGGAGGTCTCTGTCGAATCGGGAATGAAGGAGCACCCGGCCTACGTGGAGGCGCTGGGCCGGCTCGCGGCCTGCGGTGTGGAGAAGAACCTGGCGCTGGTGGAACCTCTGGTCCGAGAGATGGTGGAAGCAACCCGGCGGACCAAGGGCGAGAAGCATCCCGAGGTGGCCGGGTGGGTCCAGTGCCTGGCGTCGCTGTACCAGCAGATGGGGAACCTGCCGGCAGCCGAGGCGCAGTGGTGCCAGGCCCTGGAGGCGGAGCGGCAGCGCAGCGGTGAGAAGAGCCGCGGCTTCGCGCGCGCCCTGAGTGAGCTGGCCCACTTCTACCTCGCCTGTGGCAATTTCGCCGCCGCGGAGGTGCGGTTCCGGCAGGCGCTGGCCACTCGCGTTGAGGTGGAGGGCGAGGAACATCCCGAGGTGGCCGAGAGCTTCTACGACCTGGCGTCGCTGTATCACCAGGCCGGCAACGTGGCGACGGCTGAGCCGCTCTACCGCCGGGCCCTGGAGCTGCGACGGGCCAATCCCGGGGAGACCTCGCGGGACTTTGGCTACAGCCTGCACAACCTCGCCCTGGTCTTGCGGGACACGGGCCGGCTCGACGAGGCCGAGGCGCTGTTCCGCCAGGCCCAGGACGTGTTTCGCGGCCTCGGCGGGGAGGAGGACCCGGGCTACGCCGGCACCTTGCATTCGCTGGCCCTGCTCTTCCATGCCCGAGGGGAATACGACCGGGCCGAGTCCCAGCTGCGGCGGGCGCTGGAGCTGGGACGGAAAGCGTACGGGGAGGGGAATCTCTTGCTCGTCCCGCTGCTGCGCGACCTGGCCCGGCTTTACAACAGCGTCGGTGATCACCTGACGGCCGAACCGTTGCTCCGCGAAGTGCTGGCATTTCACGGTGGTGAGCCGAACCCCGCCCACGCTCCCGACCTGGTCGAGCTGGCCCAGCTCTATCGGGCGCTGGCCGACTATTCCCGGGCGGAACCTCTGCTCCAGCAAGCCGTGACAATGATCCGCTCGGCCCGAGGGGCGGACCATCCCGAAACGGCCGTCTACTTGACCGCGCTGGCGGGGCTGTATCAGGGGATGGAGCAGTTCGGCCGGGCCGAGGAACTGCACCGGCAGGTGCTGGAGATTTACCGGGCCGCCGGCGGGCCCAACCACCCGGCCGTCGGCCGCAGTCTGAGCGACCTGGCCGGCCTGTGCCAGACCGTGGGCCGGCACGAGGAGGCCGGGCACTTCTACCGGCAGGCACTGGACATCGTCAAGAAGACGTGCGGGGAAGAGCACCTGGAGTACACCAACGGTCTGCGTGTGGTGGCCAACTGCCACCGTGCGGCGGGAGACCACCGCGCCGCCGAGCCGCTGCTGCGGAAGCACCTGGAGATTACCCGCCGGCTCTGTCCGGAGAACCACCCGCTGGTGGCGATCAGCCTGCAGTTGCGCGGCATCCTGGAGCGGTCCCGGCGGAACTTCCCGGCCGCGGAGGCCACTTACCAGGAGGCGCTGGAGACGGTCCGGCGGTCGGTGCCTCACGAAGGCGGCCTGCACGCCCCGCTGCTGAAGGGCCTGGCCATGATCTACCTGGCGCAGGGGAAATGGACCGCAGCAGAGCAGCCGCTGCGGCAGGCGCTGCGCTTCCAGCGGGACGTACTCGGACAGGAGAATCCGGAGTATGCCGATACCCAGAACGTGCTGGCGGCCCTGTGTGCCGCGACCGGCCGGGAGGCGGAAGCGGTGACGCTGCTGGAGCAGTTGACCGCACAGGGCGAGCGAGCGCTGGCAGCGCTCCTGGCCATGCACTCGAGCCGGCTGCGGTCGGCCTGCTGTGCGTCGCTGGACCTGTACGGGGAAGTCTACCTGGTCCTGGTGTCGCGGCACCTGGCCGACGAGCCCGAGGCCGTGGGCCGGGCGTTCGACATGGTGCTGCGGCGGAAGGCGCTGTGGGTTGAGACGCTGGCGGTGTGCCGCAAGTCGGTGCTGGAAGAACGGCACCCGGAGCAGCGTGCCCGGATCGCGGAGCTGTACTTCCTGCGCCGCCAGGCCACGGCCCGGCGCTGGAGCGGCCCTGGAGCCGAGGGACTGGCGACGCACCAGCGGCTGCTGGCGGACTGGGAGGGCCGGGCGGATCGCCTGGAGGCGGAATTGGCCGACCACGTCCCGGAGCTGGCGACCCGGCGGAAGCAGCGGCTGGCGGATCGGCGAACGGTGGCCGACGCCCTGCCGGCCGGCAGCGCTCTGATCGAGTTCGTGCGCGTGTCGGACTGGGACTTCCGGGCGCTGTTCACGCAGACCGAGCTGGCCGCGCCGCCGGCCCGCTATCTCGCGTTCGTGCTGCGTGCAGGGACAGCCCGAGAAGCTGCGGTTGATCGATCTGGGATCGGCCGACACGATTGACCGTCTGGTGACCGACTACAGGGCTGCCCTGACCACTACTGCCGGGCCAGGCCGAACCGAAGCCCTGACCGCGGCAGGCGTTGCGTTGCGCTCGGCCGTCTTCGACAAGGTTGCCGCAGCCGCTGCCGGCTGCCGCCGGCTCCTGCTGGCTCCCGACGGCGACCTGGTCCGCGTGCCATTCGACGCGCTGCCGATGGACGGCGGTGATCTCATCGACCACTACGCGATCAGCTACCTGCACGTTGGCCGCGACCTGCTCCAGGCGGAAGTGCCCTCCGCGGGGACTGCCTCGCCGCCCGTGGTCATCGGCGACCCGGACTTCGGCCCGGTGCCGCAGACGCCAGATGCCAGGCCCCGAAGGCCATCGCGACCGCGTGAGAAATTCTGGAGCAGGGTGTGGACACTGCTTCGACAGGTGATTACGCTGGGGCTATCCAGATCAACGCGGATCAACTGCTCGATGCCCGGCGGGCAGCCCAGCAGCTTGCAATTCCGACCCCTACCCGGAACCCGGCCGGAGGCCGAGCAGATCGCCGAACTACTTGGCGTGCGCGCCTGGCTGGGCCAGGAGGCAGACAGGTCGCGGCTGACCGGGTGCCGCTCGCCGCGAATCCTGCACCTGGCGACACAGGCATTCTCCCTCGGCGAACCGTCGGCGAACCGGCTCGCCCAACGAGTTCCGCACCGGAAGCACAAAAGCAAGTGGGCTGGCAGAACCCCTTGCAGCGGGTGGGATTGGCCCTGGCGGGAGCGAACCGGATTGCCGGAGACGAAGGCACGGGTGGGAACAAGTCGGAGAGGTTGCTGACCGCATGGGACGTGACCGGGCTCGAACTGGGGCAGACCGAGGTGGTGGTGCTTCCGCCTTCTTAGGGTCCGGAAGGATCGGCGAACGACGTGCGGCACGATGGGATTGGCACGGGCGTTCGTGCTGGCGGGGGCGCGGGCTGTGATCGTGAGCCTCTGGCCCGTGGCCGACGGGCCGAGACGGGAATTGCTGGCGGAGTTCCACCGGCGGGTACTGGCGGGCCAATCGAGTGCGGAAGCACTGCGCGAGGCGCAACGGGATTGCCGCGCGGCACATCCCGACCCAGCTGTGTGGGGGACTTTCGCGTGCTATGGAGAATGGAAGACTCGCTAACGGGACGATGCTGGATGGTTTGCAGGAGCGAGTGTGTCGCTCGCTCCTTCCAGGCAACGGCCTGGCAATTACAGGAAGGGGGTCCCGGAATGGGTCTTTGGTCGAGAATCTGGCGTCTCCTCTCGGGGAATGGGGGACGACAATCGAGGTCGGAGGAGGCTGCGGCGAAGCGGATTCGCGAACTCAACCTTCGGGTGGGCGCGTCGTTTGAAGGGGAGAAGACGCTCTCTCTGGCCCGGCAGGCGTGCGAGGAGGCCCGTGCCACGTTGGGTGAAGCTCACCCTCTCTACGCCCAAAGTCTCAACAACCTGGCGAACTTGTACCTGGATACGGAGGGCTACGCCCGGGCCGAACCGCTGCTCCATCAGGCGATCGAGATTTTCCGCACCTCCCTGGGCGAGACTCACCCCCACTACGCCCAAAGCCTCAACAACCTGGCGACCCTGTACCAGTCCGTGGGCGACTGCACCCGGGCCGAAACGCTGTTTTGCCAGACACTGGAGGTTCGCCGCACCGCGCTGGGCGAGACCCACCCCGACTTTGCTCAAAGCCTCCACAACCTGGCGGTCCTGTACCACCTCATGAAAGACTATGCCCGGGCTGAACCACTGTACCGCCAGGCGCTGGAGGTCCGCCGTGTTGCCCTGGGCGAGGTTCACCCCCGCTACGCCCAAAGTCTCCGCAACCTGGCGGCCCTGTATCAGTCCATGGGCGACACCGCCCAGGCAGAGGCGTTATTTTGCCGGGCCCTGGAGGTCCGCCGCGCCACCCTTGGGAAGAGCAATCCCTACCTCGCCGAAAACCTCAACGAACTGGCCTTGCTCTACCTGGCTGCCGGGGACTGCGTCAAGGCTGAACCTCTGCTCAGACAGGCAGCTGACCTCCTGCGCACCGCACGAGACAAACTCGATCCCCGCTATGGTGGCGAGTTCTTCAAGTTCACAAGTCAATACCTGGCCACCCTCGACAGCCTGGCAATCCTGTACTGGTCTACCGGGGACGCTGCCCGGGCGGAGAGTCTGTTCCGTGAGTTCCTGGACATCCACCGCACCACCCTGAGCGAAACCCGTCCCGAGTACACCCGATGCCTGAATAAACTGGCGGTACTCTGTGCTGCCAGTAACCGCCCTGCGGAGGCTTTCGCCCTTCTGCGACAGGCAGCCGACATTGACGACCACCTGATCGGTCAAGTCTTCTCCAGCGCCTCCGACCGCCAGCGAGCCGCTAACCTCCTCTGGCCTCGGACGCACCTGGCGGTGTTCCTGTCGCTGGTTGCATCGTTCTTGACCGAGGACGCCGAGAGCGTTCGCGCTACCCTGAAGGTGGTGTTGCGCCGCAAGGCTGTGCGCGCCGAAGCTGACGCCGTTCGCCGCAATGCCGTCCTCGGTGGTGAAGCCCCACCCCCTGGCCTGCCCTCGGGACGGCTCAAACGCTGGTTTGGTCGCAAAACCGTTCTCAGTGGCCGATACCACCACCTCCGGCCACAATTGCAGGAACTCAATACCCTTGCTGCCCAGATCGCCCAGCGGACGCTGGCAGGCCCTGGGCCGGAAGGACTCCAGGCGCATCGACACCTGCTCGCCCAGTTGGAGGAACAGCGCGAGGAACTGGAACGCGAACTGGCCAAGCAAATCCCCGAGATGAATCTGGAGCGGCAGATGCGGGCTGCCAACTGCGCAGCTGTGATGCTTGCACTTCCCCCCCGGTCGGCACTGGTCGAGTTCGTTTGGTCCTGCCCGTTCGACTTCAAGGCCGTCCCTGGCCGCGGCGGACAAGAGTGGCAAGCCCCCCGCTACCTCGCTTTCGTGGTGTCCTCCGGTCAGTCCGGCAGTGTGCGGATGGTCGATCTGGGCGAAGCCGACCCCATCGACCGCCTGATTGCCGCCTTTCGTGGCAGCATCACCGGGGAGGCCGAGCTCCGTGACCTGTCCAGGGCGACCAGCCGGCTGAGCGCGGATGCCGACACCCCCGGCGTGCGGCTGCGGGCCGCTGTCTTCGACCCGCTTGCAGACAACCTCGGTGGTTGTCAGCGGCTGTTCCTGGCCCCCGACGGTGACCTGAACCGCCTGCCATTCGAGGCCTTGCCCCTCGCCGACGGCCGATACCTGCTCGACGCCTACCGCATGAGTTATCTGAGCGTTGGCCGTGACATCCTCCGCTTCCAGACCAGGATCGGCCGGCAACCCGCGGAGCCGATGGTCGCTGCCGACCCGGACTTCGACCTCGGCATGGTCTCGCCCATCCCTTCTGCGCCGGCCGCCAGTCGCCTCTCCCGCGACCTGGACCGAAGCCACCTCCACTTTGGACGTCTGCCAGGCACTCGCGCCGAAGGAGAGTTTGTCGGCCGCCGGCTCGGCGTGCAGCCTCTGCTGGGCGGCGCAGCCCTGGAGGGACACCTCAAGGCCAGCCGCTCTCCTCGCATCCTGCACCTGGCCACCCACGGCTTCTTCCTTCCCGACCAGCAACGCGACCTCAACCGGATCGGCCGCAACATGGAGTTGCTGGGTGTCGGCGACGCTCCCGCTCTGGGCCGGTTGAGCGGTCCGGGAATGGAGAACCCGATGCTCCGCTCAGGCCTGGCACTGGCCGGGGTCAACACCTTCCTCCGCGGTGCAGCGTTGCCCGCCGAGGCCGAGGACGGGCTGCTGACCGCCGAGGACGTCGCCGGCCTGGACCTGCTGGACACCGAGTTGGTGGTGCTGTCCGCCTGCGAGACCGGGCTGGGGGCCATCCACGTCGGCGAGGGAGTCTTCGGGCTGAGGCGAGCCTTCATCGTGGCCGGGGCCAAAACACTGGTGCTGAGCCTGTGGAAGGTGCCTGACCTGATTACCACCTTCCTGATGGAGCGCTTCTACGACAACCTGCTGACCCGCGGCCTGGACCGTGACCTGGCCCTCAGCGAGGCCCAGCGCTGCACCCGCGACGCCACCGTCGCGCAACTGAAAGCGGAGTGGCTCACCCCGGCCATGATCGAGCGGCTCGCGGCCGGCGATGCGAACGCACGCCGCTACCTCCAGCAGCTGGCCCAGAAGCCGGACGATCACCGCCCGTTCGCGGACCCGTTCTTCTGGGGCGCCTTCATCTGCCAGGGCGACCCATCGCCGCTGCCGGCGGGCAACAAACCCACGTGAGAACAACCCCTGTGAAGAGGAGCAGATCATGGTTCCCCCTCCCAAACCCAAACTGGACGGCTTCGTGTTCCTCGATTACCTGGGCGGCGGCGGCTTCGGCCAGGTCTGGAAGGCCCTGGACGTCAGGCTGAACGTTCTCCGAGCCATCAAGGTGCTGCCCAAGGAGCGCATTCGGGAGAGCGAAGTCTGGCACGTGCAAAAGGAAGCGCAGGCGATGGCCCAGCTGCCCAAGCACCGCAACCGTGTCGCCGTCCACTATTTCAAGGACGGCGTCACCAACTGCTTCCTGGTCATGGACTACGTCTCCGGTGGGGCCCTGAGCCGGCTCACGTCGCCGGCTCGGCCGCTGCCCTGGGCCCGGGCCGCCCGCTACGCGGCCGGGGTGGGCGACGCGCTGCTCGACGTCCACGCCCGCAGTCTGCTGCACCGCGACGTCAAACCCGACAACGTCTTCCTCGATCCGGAACCCGATGAAGCGGTGCTGGGCGACTTCGGCATCGCCGTTTCCATCGATCAGGTCCACCGGGGCGGCGGCACTCGGGGATACGCCGCACCCGAGGTTTACCACGGTGCGGCCGCGTTTCACTCGGACGTCTACTCCCTGGCCGCCACGTTGCTGCACCTGGTCACGGGCGAACGGCCAAAGCGAAAACGTCCAGCCGACCAGCCACGCCAACTGGGCGTCTCTGCCGGAGGAGTTGCGAGAGGTCATCCTCGCCGGTCTGGACCCTGACCCCGACCAGCGTCCCGACCCGGCCCGGTTCGTCGCCCTGCTCCGCGAGGCCCGCTGGAAGGCGGTGACCGACCAGATGCTCGCCGCCGTCCCAGAAACGCCCAGCCCGGTCAAGTTGCAGGCCTCCGTCGCGGTCGCCACTGCCGAGCAACCCAACGCTTTCCGCCCGTTGGTACAGGCCGGCCGGCCCCAGCCGGCGACGACTGGCAATTTCATCAAGGTCGAAGCCCAGGCCAGCGCTGACGGCTATCTCACGGTCCTGGTTCTTGGTTCGTCCGGGGACGTGGAGGTTGGCCTGCCGTGCCCGACGGAACCGGAGAATCGGTTCCGAGCCGGCCAGCCCTGCACGCTGATCTTCCAGCTGACGCCCCCCGACGGAACTGAACGCCTTCTGATCCACTGGTCCGCCAGGGACGTGCGCCGCACTCCTTTGCAATGGCGGCAGTGGCTGGAACGCACCGGCCTGGGGCCCGAGGAGGGTGAGCCGGAAACGACAGAGCGAAGGGTCCGTGGCGCCGAGATGGGTGCGCGTCCAGAAGGGGCCGGCACCGGAGGGGCAGCGCCGGCTGCTGGTGATCCCGGTGCCGCACGTCGGTCCTGCGTGAGGAGGTTCAGAGGAGTCGTAGGGTGGTCCGAGCGCAGCGAGGCCCACCATGCTTGCCGGTGGGCCTCGCTGCGCTCGGACCACCCTACGACTCACAAGGCACCGACTTTACTTCTCCGGCTTCTCTTCGCCCAGTTCGGGCTTGAGCTTGATGGCCTTGTCGAGGTCCTTCTTGGCCCGGGCGAAATCGCCCTTCTCGGTGTAGATCAGGCCGCGTGCATAGAGCGCCCCGGCGTGCTCCGGATCGAGGTCGATCGCGGCCGACAGATCGCTCAGGGCCTTGTCCAATTCTTGCCGCTCCAGCTGGAGCAGGGCCCGCGAGAAATACGCATCCACACACTTCCTGTCGATCTTGAGGGCCTCGTCAAATTCCCGCAACGCCTGGACGGGGCGTTCTTTCAGGGCGTAGCAGTTGCCGCGCAGGACGCAGGCGCTCGCGGATTTGGGATTCAGACGGATCACCCGGGTGAGGTCTTCGATCACCCCTTCAAAAGTGAGCGGCAGCAGGGCCACGTTGACCGAGTAACCCATCTCCGCGCTCACAATCATCTGTCCATCGGGTGAGAAGGCCACGTTGCGGATGTTGCCGCTGCCGATGATCCGATGAATCCGCTGGCCGCTGGCAACGTCCCACAGGCAAATGGCCGAGTCCGCGCCGCCGGAGAGGATCCGAGTCCCGTCCGGGGAGAAGATCGCACATCGCACCGCCTTCTCGTGTCCCAGGAAGCGCCGCAGCTCTCGGCCCGTGGCCACGTCCCACAGCCGGATGGTCCTGTCCGCACAGGCGCCCAGAACGCTCCGGCCATCGGGGGTAAACGCCACACTCTGGATGGTGCAATCTGTTTTCTTGTCCGCGGGCGTGAAGACCTTGTCGCCTGCCAGATGGATGCGCCGGACTTCCTGGCCCGTGGCCGTGTCCCAAAGGCGTACGGTGCCATCGTCGCTGCTGGTGGCGCAGCAGTGACCATCCCAGGAGAAGGCAGCCCCCCAGATGACGTGGGCGTGCCCTTGCAGGCGCCGCAGTTCCTTGCCGGTGGCCAGTTCCCACAGCCGGGCCGTCCCTTTCTCGCCGCCGGCCAGCAGCCAGCGGCCGTCCGCCGAAATGGCCAGGGCCGTGAGCATGTCCTTGGGGGTGTCCAGCCGCAGCAGCTCCTTGCCGGTGGCCAGGTCCCAGAGCCGGACCGTCCCGTCGGCACTGGCGGAAGCGAAGTGCTTGCCATCCGGGAGGAGGGCCAGAGCGTTGACGCTGCCCGCGTGCCCCTCGAAGCGGCGAACCTCCTTGCCGGTGCTGACTTCCCACAGGTAGATGGGGCTGGCCGTTCCGGGCTGCAGCTTGCCGTCCTTGTAAATGCCTCCCCCGGCCGAGAGCACCTGCCGGCCGTCCCGGGTGAACAGGGCCGTCCGGACCACCTCCTTGGCCCCCACAAAACTGCTCACGCCGACGTTGCCTGGGGCCCTGGGGAGGCGCCAGAGATAAATGGTGCCACGGTTGTCCCCCGCTGCCGCTTGCAGGCCATCCGGCGCGAAACTCAACCCCTGGGGGTTGCCCTGCAGAGGCCCAAAGCGGACACTCGTCTTGCCCGTGCGGAAGTCCCGCAACTGCACGGTCCGATCGGTGTGGCTGGTCAGGAACCGGGAGCCGAGCAGAGCCAGCGATCGGGTCAGGTAGTCCCCGACCGGGAGAATCAGGTCGTCGCCCAGGGGCATGGAATGGACTTCCTTGCCGGTGGCCGTGTCCCAGATCCGCCGGGTCCTATCCGTGCCAATGGCCATGATCTGCTGACCGCCACCAAGCAGGAACGCTCCCCCGACCGCTCCGTTGTGGCCCTGGTAGCGGCGCACCTCCTTGCCGGACTCCAGGTCCCACAGCCGGACCGACTGGTCGGCGCTGAATGAGACCGCCTGCTTGCCGTCGGCCGTGAGAATGCCGCCGCAGGAATCGGTGTGTCCTGCCAGCTTGACGATCTCCTTGCCGGAGTCCAGGTCCCACAGACGCAGCGTCCGATCCGTGCCGCCCGAGAGGGCGCGCTTGCCGTCCGCGGTCAGCGCCACGGTCAGCACCGTCCCGGCGTGGCCGGTCAGTGTGCGCAGCGCTTTTCCGGTCATCACGTCCCAGGTGCGCAGGGTCCCATCCTGGCTCGCGCTCACGACCCGGGCGCCGTCCGGCGTGAAGACCGCATGATGAACGCTGCCGGTGTGCCCCTTCAGTTCCTGGGCAAGCTTTCCCGTGGCGGTCTCCCACAGACGGATTGCCGGGGTGTCTCCCGTGGCCAGGTAGAGACGTCCGTCCGGAGAGAAGGCGGTGTGCCAGACGTTGACCCCGTCCCAGCGGAAGTGTCGGATCAACTTGGCCTTGCGGCGGTCCTTGTTCTCCGGCCTGTTCTCCTCCAGCTGCTGGACGTAGACCTGGCCGCGCGCGAGCAAGGCCTCCTCGCACTCCGGATCGAGCAGCAGGGCCCGGGTCGCTTCCACCTGGGCCCGGCTCAAATCGCCCTTCTCTCCGTAGACAGCGGCCAGCAGGGCACGGGCCTGCACGTATTCCGGATCGATCCGGAGCGCTTGACCAAGGTCGGCCAGACTGCGGGCCACGTCCCTGTTCAGAAGGTGAGTGTGCGCCCGGTGGTAGTAGCCGTAACTGCTCCCGGGCAGAAGCCGGATCGCTTCGTCGATGTCGGCCAGGGCCCGGGCGTGGTCCTTCTTCTTGCCATACACCTCGGCACGGGCCAGGTGCAAGACGGCGTCCCTGGGGGACTGAAGCAGGGCGGCGTTCAGGTCGGTCAGGGCCTGGTCCAGGCGGTCTAGCTGGGCGTAGCCCTCACCCCTCTCGCGCAGGGTCCGCTTGCGGTCCAGCTCGAGTGCGGCCTTGAAGTCGGCAGCGGCCTGCTGGGCCTGTCCCTGGACTTCGTGGACCAGGCCGCGATAGACCAGGGCCTCGATGCTCCGTCGGTCCAGTTCGATGGCTCGGGTGAATTCGGCCTGGGCTTCCTGACGGCGGCCCTGCTTCAGATAGATGGCACCCAGTCCCAGGGAGGCCGTCGCTTCCCGGGGTTGCAGCCGGCGTGCCTGCTGCAAGTCGGCGATGGCGGGCTCCCAACGTTCCCGCGCGGCCTGGACCAGCGCTCGGGCCACGTAAAACTGGGCGTCGGTCGGGGCCAGCCGCAGCGCCTCCTGGCAATCCGCCAGCCCTCGGCCGATTTCCCCCTTGGCAGCGTAGGCCGCCCCGCGCGTGGCACGCACCGTGGCGTCCAGGGGGTTGATCTGAATGGCCCGGTTCAGGTCGGCGATGGCCAGGTCAAACTCGCCCTGCTGCAGGCGCACCTGGGCCCGGAAAGCGATCGCCTTGCCGTGGCCGGGGGCCAGTTTCAGGGCCTCGTCGCAGCTGGCGCGGGCCCTGTCAAACTCGTCCTTCTCCAGGAGCAGGGCAGCGCGGCAGAGGTGTCCGGAAGGGTCGGCGGCCAGTTTCAGGGCCTTGTCGCAATCGGCCTGAGCCTTGTCGGTCTGCCCCAGGTTCAGGTAAACGCTCGCGCGCTGCACGTACCCTGCCGGACTGTCCGGCACGGCCTCGACCGCCCGGTTGCAGTCCGCCAGCGCCTTGTCAAGGTCATTGAGATGCAGCAAGAGGCCGGCCCGGGCCAGAAGGGCCCTGGCTGAACCCGGCTCGCGCTGGAGCGCTTCGGCGTAATCGGCCAGGGCCCGGTCGGAAGCGCACTGGAGGTCGTGGACGCGGGCGCGATTCAGGTAGCCCGCGGCGGACTTCGGTTCCAGCTGCAGGGCCTTATCGCAGTCGGCCAGGGCCTGCTTGAAGTCTCGCTTCTGCGCCTGGACCCAGCCGCGCGTCTGGAGGGCCCGGACCAGTTTGGGGTCCAGCTGGAGGGCCTGGTTGCAATCCGCCAGGGCCCGTTCCACCTCGGCCTGGTTGCTCCAGAGGCTGGCCCGGGAGGCGTGCGCCTCGGCACGCAGGGCAAAGGCCAGGCCATTCTTCGGTTCGAGCTTCAAGGCCTCGGTATAGGCCGCGATGGCCTCGTCGTATTTCTCCAGGGCGGCGAGCGCCTGGCCCTTTTCCAGGAGGGCCAGGACCTGTTCCGCGGCTGCAAGCGGACAGGCCAGGAGGCCCCCGATCACCAGGGCCAGGGAGAAGACGCACCGGACCGGGCCGGCAGACAAACGCAAGAGCGCATGGGGGGTCATGAGCGGGACCTCGTTCAGAGTGTTGGTCGGGTTTCTCAATGGGACAATGGGGTGACAACGAGCCGGAAGCGTCCGCGACGGTCAACGGTGAACCGTCGCCAACGCTTCCGGCTCGTCACGGGCTCACCGGGAGCCGGAAGCGCTGTCCAGGGTCCGCAGTTCGGCAGCGATCTCGGCCGGCTTCTTGCCCCGGGCGAGCATCCCGGAAATCAGGATTCGCTCCGTGGGGGTAATGGATCGACCCAGGAGACGGGCGACGGCCGCCTCAGGCTTCTCGTTGCTGGGCTCCGCCAGGGGTTGGTCCTCCCTGGCTGCAGTCTGGGCCTGTTGCGAGAAATCGTGGATGCAATGGAGGTGCAGATGGAAGTGATGCGACTGCGTCTCCAGTTCGGCCGCCACCCGGTCAAGGAGGCGGCGACGGGTTTGCTGGGTCACTGTGGTCACTTCCTCCAGGGGAGGCAAGCCTGCTGCCACCCGCTCCTTGACAGCGGGACGGGTTCCCGCGGTGCCCTCCGGAATCAGCAAGGGTTCTGCGGGAAGGGCCGGCTGACTGGTTGCCGTCGGGGCCGACTTCGCCGCGGCAGAAGCGGCCTTGAGGTCGCGCAGCACGGCCGGGAAATCTTCCGTCTGCAAGTCGGCCGGGAGCAGCCGCCGGGCGACGTCCTCGTGGCCTTCGTCGGCGGCCTTGAGCACCAGGGCCACCCGGACTTTCCTGACCGGGTTGGGGTCCTTGCGGACGAACGCCAGCTGCGACAGGCCCTGCTCGATTTCCGCGAGATCCGGCTGGCCGGACCATTTCGTCGTCAGGCCCGCTTCCAGATGCTCCAGATGCGCCAGCTCCTCGAAGCCCTGTTTGAGCGGAGGGGGCAGGACGTTCACGTCTTCCCTGCCCAGGACCACCCGTTTGCCCGCGGCGAGGGGTTCCTGGAGCCGATTCAACCGCTCCACCCGTGGGCCCGTGGTCTGCACGGCATTGAGTGACTCCCGCAGCTTGGGCGGCAGGTTCATGCCCTCGAATTGCCGGCGCGCGTGCTGACCGAGTGCGTTCCAATCCTTGTTCACGCCGAGCTGATGGGCCTGCTTTAGGTCGTCGGCCAGGCTGTTCAGGGCTTGCCGGGTCTCCGCCTGGGTGGGAGCGCGGGGGACCGAGCGAACCACAGGAACCACCTCGACGATCACGGGCCTGCCGGCGCCGGGAATGCCGCGAAACCCCCCGGGGAATGGCTCAAAGGGATCTCGGATGCCGGGCCTCATGCCGCCGGGAAAGCCCGACGGGTTTGGGTTCCAGGGTCGGCCGAACTCCTCCTGCGGATGCACGAACGGCCGGCCTCCCGGACCACGGAACTGGATGGGCTTGACCTGTTGCTGTTCCATGCGGCGGGTCATGTCCGCGAGCCGAGCGGCATTCCTGGACTCTTCGGCAGTCGTGATCGGCGCAGTGATCGGGGGGCGAGATCCGGAACAACCGACTCCCCTCGATTTCACGCCACGGGTTGGGATTGGTGCCGGTCCCGTCAAGGTGACCAGCAGGAACAGGACGAACAGGCTGTAACCCAGGCGCGGTCTTTTCATGGGGCGGTCTCCTTTGCGACCGAGTGTCAGAGGGCACGATCGTGAACGACTCTTCCTGTTCCTGCAACTATAAATACCTGGACGGACTGGTTACCGCCGGCGTTACACTCTTTTTCCGGAAAGCGCATCCGGGCCTCTATTGGGTAATCCGCACCGGGGGCGAAAACCCCTCACAAAAAATCGTCGGGATTGTTGTGAGGGGTTTTGGCCGGCCACGCGGATAAAAGGAAAGACAGCCTGAAGGGGAGACAAAACGATGACAGCGAAACGTCCCGGGTCGGAACCCGCAGGATCGGTGACCTGCTGGATTCCCGGTCTGCGGCAGGGCGATCAGCAAGCGGTGCAGGCCCTGTGGGAACGCTATTTCGCGCCCTGGTCCACGTGGCCCGGTCGGCACGGAACTGTATGACGTGAGCAAGGACCCGGGACAGAAGCAGGACGTGGCCGGCCAGCACGCCAAGGTCGTTGCCGAGTTGCGGACGGCCTGCGAACGCTGGTATGCGGACATTTCCCGACGCTTCGGCGAATACTGCGCGATCACCGTCGGCTCGGAGAAAGAGAACCCGTCGCAGCTGGCCTGTCACGACTGGCACGGCGAGCCTGCCCCTTCCGGACAGGCGATGGTCCGGCAGCGTATCAAGGCGAACGGTTTCTGGGCCCTGGACGTGGCCCGCGCCGGCAAGTATGAGATCACCTTACGGCAGCAACCGGCGGTGGCCCGCTTTGCGGTCGAGGCGGTCACGGCCCGGCTGAGCGTCGGCGGAGTGGACGTGAGCCGGCCGGTGCCGCCGGGGGCGACGGCGGTGACGTTCAAGGTCGATCTCGAGCGAGGCAGCGCCCGGCTGCAGACCTGGCTGACCGACAAGGACGGCGCGTCACGCGGGGCGTATTTTGTCGAGGTGAAGCGTCCGGAATGAGACAGCAGGGACTCGGAGAAAGGGGAACGCACGTGGGCTCAAAGCGCGCCGTGAAATCCGAAATCCTCTTGCATTCGCCCGACATCCGGTCAGAATGATCCGCGGCCCTGTGACTGTCAGCGGCAGCCCTCATTGCCACATTGCCAACGGCGCAAGGGTTGGCAATGTGGGTCTGGTTTCATGAACCCCAAGAAAAACAGGCATTTGCGCTCGCTCCGGCAGCAACATCGCCAGCATGCCACGTAACACGGTGTCACGTCCGGGCAGGGACCGGCACGCGAGGGGCAGCGAGGCAGCGGTGGCGGTCGCGGCCAGGGAACGCCACCCGAGCAGGTGCAGCCGGGTCGATGGCCGAGCGTGGGGTGCCTGCCACTGCCTGCCAGATTTTGAGGGTTGGCTCAGAGGACAGAGCATGCCTGTGGGTGTCGGACGGGTGACAGAGCTTGTCAAAATCGTGCCTGCCTGCCACCCGCCAGGGTATTCGGGGGCGGCTGACGGACAACTACGGGCAGGAACTGTCTCTCTGATGGTTGAGTCAGAACAATCAACTTTCGTCTTGCCTTCGATCTGTTCTTTTGTATGCTGATGATAATTTGTCCTTGCTCCACCGCCTTCCGATTCAAGGGAGCAGCAACGATGCAACCGGGCATCAACACGTTCGGCGCCAGCCTGCGGTCTCAATTCTTCGCCCATTCCGGATTACTCCCGGACGGGAGCGATTGGCAACTTCTCCACAAGCATCTGGAAACCGTGGCCGAACTGGCCAAGATCCGAGCAATGACTGCTTGTCCAGGGAGCGTGCCCTTGGCTGAGGCGGCCTGGATGGCCGGGCTACTGCATGATCTGGGGAAATATCGCCCTGAATTTCAGCAAATGCTCAGGGGCGTTGCAGTGCAAAGGGAAAAAACCTTTCACAAACAAGCTGGGGCGGCCAAGGCAGCGGAGGGCCGGCACGTCCCTGTCGCGTTTAGCATCGCCGGGCATCACGGAGGACTTCCGGACAAGGCTCACCTTCAAAGTCTGATCAAAGGGGATGCTGGCCAGGGGGTAGCAAAGGCGATCTGGCCCGTTGCAATCACGGATTGCCCGCTCCTGACCCGATTGAGCGTGCATTCACCGGCGATTACGGATTCCTTGGAAGGCGATCTGTTCACCCGGCTTGTTTTCAGCTGTCTGGTTGATGCCGACTGGACCGACACAGGAAATCACGATCGGCGGATCAAGCACCTTCCCGCCGAGCCGGCGCCTCCGTCACTGGACGCTCCAGGGTGGCTGGAGCGGCTGTTGCAAGCAATCCGAGAGAAGGCGGCTCAATGCAAGGATCAGAAAATCGCCGCTCTCCGAGCCGAAATCCTGCAAGCCTGCCTCAACGCTGCGGAACAGCAACCTGGGTTGTTCTCACTCACCGTCCCTACCGGCGGCGGCAAGACCTTTTCAGGATTGGCGTTCGCTCTGAAGCACGCCGCAAAGCATGGACTGCGTCGGATCATCTATGTCGCTCCTTACCTCAGCATTCTGGACCAGAATGCCGCTGTCATTCGGAAGGCTCTGGGTGTTGCCAAAGACGCTGCGGAGGTATTTGAGCACCACAGCCTGGCTCCGCCACCCGGAGATCCAGATACCGAGTTAACGCACCGAGAAGCGGCAGCCCGGCGAGCGGAAAACTGGGACTCTCCGCTTGTCATTACCACCAGCGTCCAGTTCTTCGAGAGCCTGTTCTCGAACAAGCCGGGCCGCTGTCGAAAGCTCCACAACATCGCGCGGAGTGTGGTCGTTCTGGACGAGTGCCAGACGCTGCCGCCTGATCTCGTTGCCCCCACCTGCGGCATGCTCAACCAGGTGGCCGTGCAACTGGGCGCCACTTTGGTTCTCTGCACGGCCACGCAGCCGGCTTTCGATCATCCAGACATGCCGGAGCCGCTCGTTGGTGTTCGAGAAATCATTCCGAAAGAATGCGACGTGTTTCGACGATTGCGCCGTGTTGAAGTCACCTGGCCGAACCAGAATGAAATCCTGGACTGGCCAGACATTGCCGGCCAAATGCTGAAATCATCGGCTGCCCTCTGCATCGTCAACACACGCAAGGCGGCCCGGGATTTGTTCCAGGTCCTGAGTCCGGAAGCCGCCGGTAACGTGTTCCACCTTTCCACCAGCATGTGCCCGGCCCACCGCCTGGCAGTTCTTGACACGGTGAAAACCAGGCTCAAGAAGAAGGAGCCCTGCTACCTCGTGTCCACTCAACTCATCGAGGCGGGCGTGGACGTTGACTTCCCCTTTGTCTTCCGGGAGCTGGCGCCCCTGGAAGCAATCATTCAGTCGGCGGGTCGGTGTAACCGCGAAGGGCTGCTCAACCGAGCAGACGGATCGCCGGGAGGGCGCGTCCTGGTCTTTCGCAGCGTCGAGGGGGCGCTGCCCAAGGACCGATGGTACAAGGCTGGGCGTTCAGTCGTTGAAACTGCGTTCCTGAACAACGGCCGGCTGCCGTGCATCGATGACCCGGCGGACGTGCGCGACTACTTCCACCGCCTGTACCGGACCGGAGATCTGGACAAGGAGAACATTCAGGGGCTGCGCCGGAGCAGCCAGTTCGAGACAGTCGCCGAGAAGTACCGGCTGATTGACGATGATGGCATCCCGGTTGTCATCGCGACCTGGGATGAGAAGAAGACGGAAGTGGAGGAACTGCTCGACCAGGTGCGCCTGCGCCCAGTCGAAGCGCTTTCCGCAAGCTGGCCCCGTTCCAGGTCAACTTGCGTTTCTATGAGATGAAGAATCTGGGATTGCAGGTTGCCGAGGATGCCTCGGGTGTTCAAGTCTGGTGTGGCGGCTATGACCGGAACCTGGGCTTGATGAGCGACATGATCGATACGTTGTTGCTGGTTTAGTTTGGGAAAACAAGAGCCAGTTTATCGACATAAACTGGCTCAAGCTCGTAGTTTGCACTACATACGTTTCAATCCGGTTTCAATCCGCCCCCGGGCTGGGTGCCCAGGGGAAACCATTCGGCTTGGGGCAGTGTCAAGCCGAAGTTCCCGACGAGGGCTATGGTATGACGCAAAGAGTCAAAGTCAAGGTCTGGGGTGAACTGGCCCTGTTCACTCGTCCAGAACTCAAAGTGGAGCGGCTCTCGTACCCCATTATGACGCCCTCAGCAGCCCGAGGAGTCCTGGATGCCATCCTGTTCAAGCCTCAGATGCGCTGGCACGTCCGGAGCATTACCGCTCTTGAGCCGTGGTGGCTGCCACCGGACCCAGACCGGCCGCATTATCGGTTGATTGGCATTCGCCGCAACGAGATCCAGGGGAAAATCGCGCCGCGTACCGTGGAGGGCTGGATCAAGGATCCGGGTTCCTACGAACCGTATCTCGTCGATTCAGCCGGTCGCGAGGGAGCCCAAGGACAGAACCGCACTCAACGAAACAGCTTGATCCTGCACCACGTTGCTTACCTGATCGAGGCTTCGCCCGTTCTGACGGAACGGGCCAACAAGCCGCGAGTCAAGCCAGAGGATGCAGACGAGGAGCCTGGACCCGACACCGAGATCAAGTATGCCGGCATGTTCCAGCGGCGCGTGCAGAAGGGCCAGTGCTTTCATCGGCCTTACCTCGGCTGCCGCGAGTTTGCCTGTGCTTTCGGTCCTGTGGACGGCACCGAGAAACTCCTTGTGGAGTGGAGCGAGGGGTTGGGGTTAATGCTTTACGACATCCAGTTCGGAAGAAATGGCAAGAACCGACCTGGGTTCTTCCAGGCTGCGGTGCGCAAAGGGATTCTGCACTGCGACACGCGAGATCCCGGGCCAAACAACGAGCCGCCGGTCCATATCCTGGGCTGGCAGGAGGCGCCAGCATGATTCTGCAACGACTTTATCAACTGGCTGTTCGGGAACGCCTTCTGGACGATCTGGCCTTCGAGGAACAGCCAGTCCCGTTCATTGTCCAGGTTGGCCAGAACGGCGAATACCTGGGGATCGAGGAACGGAGGGGCACGATTACCATTCCCAGCAAGAAGAAGGACGGCCCTCCAAAGACGTTCTCGGACAAGGGTCGAATCCTTCTCGTCCCCCGTGCCCACGGCAATACCGCCAACCAGGGCTTTGCACGCTATTTCGTTGACACCTTGGCCCGCGTGCTGCCTGTGAGCGACGAGGAAAAGAGCGTTCGCAGCCGCAAGACCTTCTGGGAACAAATGGACCGGGCTGGGTGCGATACGAATGATCCAGCCCTTCGCGCGGTGCTGTCTTTGGGGCAGCGTATCCAGAGCGACGCCGCGCTGACCGCTCGCATCAAGACGGATGTGGAAGGACTCAAGCCCGGTGCCAGCGACCGCTGTACTTTCGCCTGGCATCCGGACCAGGGGACCACAGTCGTCGAGCGGGATGCGGTGCGGTCCTGGTTCCAGCAATTCTTCCAATCCCTCAACACAACCCGGCAACAGCAGGGCCCGAGCGGCGTGTGCCAGCTGACCGAGACAGTTGGGCCGATGCCGACGACACACTCGATCCGGTTGAGCGGCATTCCGGGCGGACTGCCGACTGGCGTCAGCATCGTCTCCTTCGACAAGGCGGCGTTTGAGAGCTATGGCCTGGAGGGCACGGCCAACGCTGGCATTGGTTATCTTGGGGCCGACGGTTACTTGCGTGCCTTGACTGCGTTGATCTCGAACAAGCTCAGGGATAACCCACGAACGCGACTGAGGGTCGGAGATGTCCTCTTCCTGTTTTGGACCCGTAAGCCGGCCGACACAGGTTTCATGGACCTGTTGGACTCACCAGATGCGGCTCAGGTCGAACACCTCTTTGCCTCGGCCCGCGCCGGTCAGGAAGACCAATCCCTGAGCGACACCAACGACTTTTACTTGCTCGGCCTGTCCGCCAACTCGGCCCGAGCAATTATCCGCGATTACCTCGAAGCACCGCTGCCGTGTATCAAGAGGAACCTGGCGAAGTGGTTCGGCGATCTGCGCATTGCTGACCTGAGCAAGGAAGGGGCCGGGAAGCCAACCAGTCGCTTTCCTTTGTGGCTGCTTGCTGGGTCCACTGCTCTCGACATGGATCAGGTCGCCCCCGAAACTCCGACGTATTTACTGACGGCCGCCCTGAAAGGCGACCCCGTGCCCGAATCTCTCCTGGTCGCCTGCGTGCGACGACTGCGCGCCGAGGGAAGCGCGGGCTTCCGTCCCGCGCGCATGGCCTTGATCAAGATCATCCTGCTTCGGAGGAACATCCCAGTGACAGAGACACTCAATCCCGACGAAACGCATCCGGCCTACCTCTACGGTCGTCTGCTCGCCGTTTTTGAGCAGATCCAGTACGCCGCTCTCGGCGAGGTGAACGCGAACGTCGTGGACAAGTTCTACGGCACCTTCAGCGCTGCCCCTGCCCTGGTTTTCTCCCGGTTAGCCGCGAACGCCCAGAACCATCTCCGGAAACTGCGCGGGATGGAAGACAAGCGACCCCTGTTGATTGCCCTCAACAAACTCTTGACAGACCTCTACGGTTTGCTCCCGCCGGCACCGCCACGGAGGCAACTTTCGCTGGAGGAGCAGGGGCGTTTCGCCTTGGGTTACTACCATCAGCGAGCCCGACGGTTCGAGGCCGCAGCCGAGAGAAAAGCCCGGGTTGCCGCTGAGCCAGAAACGGGCGCCGTCAGCTAACTCCATTCAACCACCATCAACCAACAGGAGATTCTTGCCATGACGACTGCATCCCCTCTCGACCGCCGCTACGATTTCGTCTTCCTCTTCGACGTGGCCGACGGCAACCCCAACGGCGATCCCGATGCCGGCAACTTACCTCGGATCGATCCGCAGTCCCTTCAGGGGCTCGTCACGGACGGATGCTTGAAGCGAAAGATTCGCAACGCCATCACTGTGCTGGGCGAAGGCAAGCCCGGCTGCGAGCTGTATTTCCAGACTCAAGACGCAGTCTACGAGAAGCGCGTGCTGAACCTCCAGCACCAGCGTGCCTATGAGGCCCTGGGGCTTGGGACCGGGGAGAAGAAGAAGGACACCAAGGACGCTAAAACAATGGCCGAGAATTCCGGCCGGGCACGCAAGTGGATGTGTGACAACTTCTTCGACATTCGAGCTTTTGGTGCTGTGATGACCACCGGGGTCAACTGTGGCCAGGTTCGCGGTCCCGTGCAGATCACGTTTGCCCGCTCGCTCGATCCGATTGTTCCACTGGAGTTTTCCATCACGCGCAAGTCAGTGACAACGGAAGACGAGGCAGCCACCCAAGCAAAGAAGGATGGCTCCATCACAGGCACGATGGGCCGCAAGAACACCATCCCCTACGCGCTTTTTCGAGCTTACGGCTTCATTAACCCCTTCCTGGCTCGTGACACGGGATTCAGCCAGGCGGACCTCAATTTGCTCTGGGCCGCTCTCAAGGGAACCATGTGGGAGATAGACCGATCCGCCAGCCGGGGACTGATGTGTACGCGCGGGTTGTACGTCTTTGAACATGCCTCGCCGCTGGGCAGCGCACCGGCACACGAACTGTTTGATCGCATCAAGGTGTTTCCCCTTGGACCCGACGCCGCACCCAGACAATTCGCCGACTACAAGGAGAACATTGTCATTGATGACTCCAAGCTGCCGTCCGGGATCACCTTACACCGTCTCGTAGGTTGAAATGTAACCATGACCACACCCTTGCCCGTATTGCCCTCTGCCGACAGCGACACCTACCCGCCGCTGTCGGCCCTCAACGACCTGCTCTTCTGCCCCCGCCGCTGTGCCCTGCACCGGCTGGAGGGGGTCTGGACCGACAACGTCCACACCACGGCTGGTACGCTGGACCATCGCAAGGTCCACCGCCAGCGTGATTCCGACGAGGCCCCTTTCCGCACCGCTCGCGGACTGCCGCTGGTCAGCCATCAGCTTCGCCTCATCGGCGTTTCCGATTTGGTCGAGTTTCACCCCACCGAACCGGGTCAGCCCGATCAACCCTTTCCGGTCGAGTACAAGCGCGGCCGGCGGCGACGGTGGGACAACGACGAAGTGCAACTGTGTGCCCAGGCCCTGTGTCTGGAGGAAATGCTCGACGTGGACATCCCTGCGGGGGCGATCTTCCACGTCCTCTCGAAGCGCCGCCGCGATGTCACCTTCGACGACGCCTTGCGCCAGACCACTTGCCAGGCCGTCCAGCGGTTGCACCAGTTGCTGGCTGCCGGCGTCACGCCGCCACCCGTGCTTCACCCCAAGTGCAAGCAATGCTCCGTGCGGCACCTGTGCCTCCCGGAACTGCTCGCCCGGCCGCAGGCTTATCACCGGGCCGCCGCTAACCTGTTCGCCGTTCCCACCTGACGGATTCTGGAGGCCCCCTCTGTGGATGTGCAACTCAATACCCTGTATGTCGTGACGCGCCGCGCGACCCTGCGCCGCGATCACCTGACCATCCGCGTCATTGTTGAACAGAAACCCCGGCTGACTGTCCCAATCCACCAGCTGGAAACGATCGCTGTCTTCGGCGGCGTCCACGTTACCCCGGCCGTCATGGCCCTGTGCGCCGAGCGTGGGGTGGCGGTCCACTTCCTCACCGAGTCGGGGAAACTGCTGTCGCGCGTGGATGCACCCGGCTCGGGGAACGTGCTGGTGCGGCGCGAGCAGTATCGCCGGGCGGACCTGCCCGAGCGGCGAGCCGAGGTGTCGCGCTGGCTGGTGGCCGGCAAGATCCACAACTGCCGCAACCTGCTGCTCCGGGCCGCCCGGGAAACCGACGTGGCCGAGGACCAGCAGACGCTGCAGCATGCCGCCAACCGCCTGGCCGACGCCCTGTCGCCGCTCTCCCAGGCGGCCGATGCCGATTCGGCTCGCGGACACGAAGGCGACGCGGCCCGCAACTACTTCGCCGCGTTTGCCGCCATGCTTCGGCAAAACCGAGCGGCCTTTACGCCCAACGGCCGCACCCGTCGGCCGCCGACCGATCCGATGAACTCCCTGCTGTCGTTTCTCTACAGCCTGCTGACGACCGACTGCGTGGCCGCGGCCACGTCCGCTGGTCTGGACCCCAGCGTCGGTTTTCTGCACGTCGATCGTCCAGGCCGGCCCGGGCTGGCCCTGGACCTGATGGAAGAGTTTCGGCCGCTGCTGGCCGACCGTCTGGCGCTGGCCCTGGTCAACCGCCAGCAGATCAAGCCGACTGGCTTTGTCACCCGTGAAGGCGGTGCGGTGCTGATGGACGAGGCGACCCGCAAAACGGTGCTGTCCGCCTATCAGCAGCGTAAACGGGAGGACGTGACGCATCCGCTGCTGGAGCAACGAGTGCCGCTTGGCCGGCTGCCGTTCCTGCAAGCCCGGCTCTTTGCTCGCTACCTGCGCGGCGACCTGCCGACTTACGTGCCCTGCATCTTGAAAAACTGATCCGTCTCGGTGGCAGGTTCCCCATAACTCTCAGCGAGAGGGCAACGTGAAACTTCTTGTCGCTTACGACGTGTCCACGGCGGATGCCGAGGGGATTCGGCGCCTGAGGCGCGTGGCCCGTGCCTGTGAGGATTATGGCCAGCGGGTCCAAAAGTCGGTTTTCGAGTGCCTGGTGGGTCCGACGGAGTGGATTCTGCTTCGGCAGCGGCTGTTGGACGAGATGGATGCCACGAAGGATTCGCTGCGCGTTTATTTTCTGGATTCCGACATCCACATCGAGCATCATGGAGTGAAGGAACCCTGGGATCTGGAGGGCCCACTGGTCGTGTGAAACGGTTTCCGCGAACCCCAAGTGCTGAGCGTTTGCCTGGGAGGTTCGCGAAAGCCACAAGTACGTCCCCCAAGGGAAGGTACGACGAAATGAGCGCCAAGCACAACAAGGACGACAGGCGGGGCAACCGAGGTTCGCGATTGGGCAGCGGTAAGTGCTTGTGTGTACGCCACTTGCCAGGACGGCGGTTTCCCCTGGGGGCCCACCCAGGGGCGGATTGAAACTCCATGGCTCTGGCTGCATCAGGTTTCCCTGGGGGCCCACCCAGGGGCGGATTGAACCCACTGATAACCCTTCCTGGTTTCCCCTGGGGGCCCACCCAGGGGCGGATTGAAACTGCTATCACTTACCTGTGCTTCACGCATGGGGCGGCAGTTTCCCCTGGGGGCCCACCCAGGGGCGGATTGAAACTGGCTCAACGGGGTATCCATCACTGACCCAACACCAGTTTCCCCTGGGGGCCCACCCAGGGGCGGATTGAAACATACACTCAACCAGGCACGTGAGCGATTCAGGGCGAAGTTTCCCCTGGGGGCCCACCCAGGGGCGGATTGAAACCTTCGGCACCGGACCGATTGATGCGACCCTGGCGTTTCCCCTGGGGGCCCACCCAGGGGCGGATTGAAACCCTGATCGTGAAGTCGAAACTCACCTGGTTGTCCGGTTTCCCCTGGGGGCCCACCCAGGGGCGGATTGAAACCCTAGAATCGATTCTGATTCCTGTTTCGATTCCCGTTTCCCCTGGGGGCCCACCCAGGGGCGGATTGAAACTCTTCACTCTTAGAGGAAAGCAAGTTGATAACAGAGTTTCCCCTGGGGGCCCACCCAGGGGCGGATTGAAACACGGAATCCAGTTGACCCAGTTACAGCAACAAATGTTTCCCCTGGGGGCCCACCCAGGGGCGGATTGAAACAGTTAATGCTAGCTGCTTTCGACGGCAAAGAGGGTGTTTCCCCTGGGGGCCCACCCAGGGGCGGATTGAAACTGCTTTCCCAGCAGGCTCTCCGCCGCCTCCTCCGGTTTCCCCTGGGGGCCCACCCAGGGGCGGATTGAAACCACTGCTAACAACCGCCCTGGTGGCTCGGTGTTAGTTGTTTCCCCTGGGGGCCCACCCAGGGGCGGATTGAAACACAAGGTACTAGAGGGGTTTGGGCATTCAGTGTTGTTTCCCCTGGGGGCCCACCCAGGGGCGGATTGAAACAGACCTGATAGGTTGTTGGCTGCTTTCGATAGCGTTTCCCCTGGGGGCCCACCCAGGGGCGGATTGAAACTGGCAGTTCCCCCTTCGGTAGCATCGCCACAATCAGGTTTCCCCTGGGGGCCCACCCAGGGGCGGATTGAAACTCTCAGGTGATGGGCGGAAGCGACTGGAGCGACTTGTTTCCCCTGGGGGCCCACCCAGGGGCGGATTGAAACACAGGGCGTCGCTCCAGACCGCATAGGCGGCCTGGCGTTTCCCCTGGGGGCCCACCCAGGGGCGGATTGAAACAGCGCCACCACCGTCTGCCAGCGCGGATCTTCGGTGTTTCCCCTGGGGGCCCACCCAGGGGCGGATTGAAACAGACCGATCGGGAAGCCGAAGAGGCCTCGGAGCTGTTTCCCCTGGGGGCCCACCCAGGGGCGGATTGAAACATCTTCAACCCGACGGATTCCTCCTCGCAGGCGTAGTTTCCCCTGGGGGCCCACCCAGGGGCGGATTGAAACATCGGTCACACTCCGTAGGCGGCACGCAGAGCGGCGTTTCCCCTGGGGGCCCACCCAGGGGCGGATTGAAACAGGTCATCGAAACCCTGGAATTCTTCTATAACTGGGTCGTTTCCCCTGGGGGCCCACCCAGGGGCGGATTGAAACCGGCTCACCGCACGGGCACGCTATGCGCGCGTACCGTTTCCCCTGGGGGCCCACCCAGGGGCGGATTGAAACAGCCTGGAGCATCGGAACGAGCATTCCAGGCAGGAAGTTTCCCCTGGGGGCCCACCCAGGGGCGGATTGAAACGTTGATGCCGTTGTTCCAGCGCCCGCCGCGCGTGGACCGTTTCCCCTGGGGGCCCACCCAGGGGCGGATTGAAACAACCCCTGTTCCCGCTCCGCGTCTCGGACGTGGAGGTTTCCCCTGGGGGCCCACCCAGGGGCGGATTGAAACGGCGCTGCCGGCCGTGCAGGCCCCGGACAACCAGGGTTTCCCCTGGGGGCCCACCCAGGGGCGGATTGAAACGCCAGGTCGAGGTGCCAGGGCTCGCCGGCGAGGATGGTTTCCCCTGGGGGCCCACCCAGGGGCGGATTGAAACGTCCAGGTGCAGCAGCCAGCCGTCGCCGCGGAGCTGTTTCCCCTGGGGGCCCACCCAGGGGCGGATTGAAACCATTGCCTTTGCCGCCAGTCTGCTCAACGTGGACGTGTTTCCCCTGGGGGCCCACCCAGGGGCGGATTGAAACGCTTCGGCAAGGCCGAGGTTGTTCTTTGGGAGTGTTTCCCCTGGGGGCCCACCCAGGGGCGGATTGAAACCGGCAGCTGAGCGCTCAGCGTGCCGACTGGATTCAAAGTTTCCCCTGGGGGCCCACCCAGGGGCGGATTGAAACAGGTGGTCTGGCAGGTCGGCTATCCCAGCGGTCACCGTTTCCCCTGGGGGCCCACCCAGGGGCGGATTGAAACCGGCGAAGCACCGACTGAGCAGCCTGGACCAGAAGTTTCCCCCGGGGGCCCACCCGGGGGCGGATTGAAACGCTCCGTGGGCGGACCGCAGGCCGCCGCTGTGAGCGACCGGCCACTGTCTCCCTTCTCGCCGGTGGCAAGAGGGGAGACAGAGTTTCACCGACAAGTTGTCACGTGGGCTGCCCCTCCCACGTCTCGAATGTCATGTAACGCACAAGATCAGGTCCCCGGCTCCGACACTGGCCGGGACCGCCCGGGAGTAAGGACACCGCCGCAGGCTGCCTGACGCTGTACCCGCTTCGCCGGCCCGGTGGGTAGAGTTCGCTGCTTCCCGTGCCGGCGGGAGATGTCGTGGGCGGCCGAAGAGCCGGGGTTGGTTGCGGCCGGGTTTCTTTTTCCTCGCCCCCGTAGATCAGCTTCTCGGCGACCGACTGGCGACTGATGAGGATGGCCACCACAATGCCCAGCGCCACGGTCAGCAATCCGAAGGCGCTGGCCAGGATCCAGGGGTACTTGGACGTCCTGGGCAGGGGGCGTCGGGGTTGCGGGCGCTCGCGCCGTTCCTTCGGCAGCTCAGGAGGGAAATCGTCCGGCCCGAGTGCCCCGGCTTCCACTGGAGGCAACGGACCCGGCACAGGGAAAGGCTGGTGACACGTGGGGCAAGTACGCTCCCGGTCGGCCGCCGAGCGGCGCGGCGCGGCGAGCCCGGGGGACGGGGGCTCGATGGGACTGTTGCAATGGGGACAGCGTTCAGGAGTCATTGCTTCTCCTCCACCGGACTCTCCTCACGTTTCGAGAACGCGCTGGCTGATGGGCAAATCCCTGGTCCTGCAGTTGAAGTGCCTGCAATTCTCGGACCGCTGCCAGACAGATTGCGATTCACCGGGCCCTCCCGGCCTGCGGGGAGAGTGAAGTGCCATTTCCGCTCTTGCCTGTGCCAGGATCGCACAGGGGGCTGTCACCGAAGCAGCGGAATCGCCGCCTGAATCCTCGCTGACTGCCGGCTCATGCAAATAGGTGGAGAGGAGGCCGAGCGAGGTTTTTATGCGCTGCCCGTCGAGAACGGTGTCTTCAGGGTCAGAACGGGACAGAGGGTCTTGCGGAGGATCGATTCCGCCACGCTGCCCAGCAGCAGTCGGCTCAATCCGGAACGGCCGTGGGTGCCCATGACAATCAGGTCACAACTGGCCTCCTGAGCCACGCGGAGGATGGACTCGACCACGTTCCCTTCTTCCAGGAGATGCGTGACACCGCCCGCCGCTCCCGAGGCTTCGTAGCGCTTTAGCCTCCGCCAGAGATCTTCCTCATAGCCGTCAGGCTCGCGCCGCGCCACGACCTCGGAATGATCGATCGGAGGTGGATACACGTGCAAGACAATCACGGAGGCCCCAAGGTCTCGGGCGAGCGAACAGGCGAAGGGATACGTCTGTTCGGCGGTCGGGGAGAAATCGGTCGGAAACAGGATGGTACGGATCGAGGACATGGCAGGCTCCTTCTCTTGTGTTTGTGGATGCTTCTGTCTGCCAGTGGTCATTGCAATCCCCGTGCCCTGGCCACTATTTCAGGCCAGGACCGGCGAACAGCAGGCAATGCCAACTCGTCTCCGGGATGCCCAACTTGAGACAGAAGGCGAATCCGCGCAGGGGGTGTGCGGAATTGGTCGAACGGCGGCTCATGGAGGGAGACGCTGCCCTGTGTTCATCGTCAAGGTGCCTCAATGAATCCGACTCAGCAACGCACCACGACCTTGCCGAAGGCCACGAAGGCCTTCGGCAAGGTCGTGGTGCGTTGCTGAGTCGAGCCCTTTCCAGGAGGCAAGGACCCCCCTGTGGTTTGCCTCAGAGACACGAACAGCAAGGCGAGCGGCGCGGCGTCAGCCCGCCGGTGAAAGGCATCTTACCGGCGGGCTGACGCCGCGCCGCTCGCCTTGCTGTTCGTGGTCCTCAACGCGATTCCTCCAGTTTGAGCTTGTCGCCATTCATGAAGAGCAGGTTGACTTGCGGTAAGTTCTCCCAGGAGTTCTTGCTCTTTTTCGCATCCATGAAGAAGCGGATGCAGCTGTTGGGCAGGCAGCCGAGCGACTCCGGCTTCTGCGGATCGACGGGGATCCAGCCGCAGCCGGGAACGTAGAGTTCGGCCCAGTTGTGGCTGGCAACGACGCCGTAGCGCTGGTCCTGGCCGGCCGACACGCGCGTCAGGCCCCAGATCGGCCGGGCGGGGACGTCGGCGGCCCGGCACAGGGCAGTGAACAGCATCGCGTAGCCCCGGCACTCGGCATGACCGCGCTGCACCAGCTCGTCGACCGTCTCATAATCCAGCTTGTCCACCGCCGTGTTGATGAGCTTGTAATCGACGTTCTTCTTCATCCAGCTCAGGATGTTGCGGGCCGTTTCGACGTTATTTGTCCCCTTCAGCCCGGCCACGATCTTCGTCAGTGTGGGGCTTTTGGGATTGATGGAAAAGCACGGGCCAAGAAAGGCCCGGGCCTCGGCGGGCAGGGTCGTGCCCTTCGCCTTGGCCAGCTCCTTCTTGAAGGAGTACGGCTGAACGGTGACCTTGGTGGTCAGCGCCATCACCTTGGTGCCCTGGGGCACGACGTAAAGAATGTCGTTGACCTCGCCCTTGACGAGCCGATGACTCTGGGCCCCGGTCAGCTCGTAGGTGACGGTCTGATAGGGGAGGTTGTTCTTGGGCAAGGCGACCGCGAAGGAGCCACTGACGAGCCGGCCGTTCTTCGGATCGAGGTTCCAGTAAACGGTGTAGGTCTTCTTCACCAGCCGATCCTGCAGCGCCTGAGCATCCTTGCATGCCTGGGCGCCGAACTCTTTGGGTCCGCGCTGAGGATCTCCTCGCAGTACTCACGGGCCACGTCAAGGTCCTGGTTGGCATAGGCATTGCCTGAGGCCAGGACGTAATAGGCACCGACCTTGTTGTTCAGCTGGATGGCCTTGCGAGCGTGCTCCAGACCGGCGGCGAAGGCGCCGGCCTTGTATTCGTATTCGCTGGTCATCGCCAGGTACAGGTCATTGCGAGGAGCAAACTGGAGCGCCTTGTTCATGGTCGCCACCGCCTGCTCGAACTGCTTCGCTCCTGCCAGTTCCTGGGCCTTTTGGACCAGCTTGGCCTCCTGTTCCGGGCCTTCTTGCCCCTGGAGGAGAGTGGGGGGGAGAGTGGCAAGGCATGCAATGGCGAGGAGGATCAAGAAGGTACGGTTCATCGTTGTCCCTGCGTTCAGCCATGGTTCCGGTCTCCGGTCAGTATATCGCCGGGACGGACAGGGCGAAAGGCTGCGCAGGGTTTTGGTTATTTCGTCTCGGAAAGAGAGACCAACTCGCCGCCGACCCAGGGCGTTGCCCTGGGCTATCCTGTTGCGCCCCTTCGGGGCAGAAGACCACAAGCCCCGAAGGGGCGCAACAGGATAGCCCAGGGCAACGCCCTGGGTCGGGGCCGAGGTTGACTTTCTCTTTCCGAAACGAAATAATCAACGCACTTACACTGCAACCCCATTCAGCGTCACGTTGGTCGGCACCGCACCGTTCAGGCCGGGTGCCCCCTGGAAGCCAAGCGTGACCGATTGACCCGGCGCGATCGTGCCATTGTACGATGCCGCCTTGATCACGTAATGATTGCCGACGTGGCTGACAATCACCGCGTTCCAGATGTTGGTGACGTTGGCAGACAGATCGAACGCCAACGTCCAGCCATTCATGGTCGTGCTGCCGGTGTTGGTGATGGTCATGTTGGCCGTGAAGCCGCTGCCCCAATCGGACGTGTTGGTGAAGGTCACTGGCTTGACGGTTGGCGGCGGTGGCGGCGGTGGCGGCGGTTCGACGATCGTTCCGGTCCCCTGAGCGGCGCCGATCACGGCGTTGGTTGGGTTGCTCAGCTGGACGCTTAAGGTTTCGTTGGCGCCCGGCTGAGGATGGCTGAGGATGGGCACACTGATCGTTTCTTGCGTCTGTCCTGGAAGGAAGGTCAGCACGCCAGTGGTGGCAGTGAAGTCACTGCCTGCGACCGCGGTGCCGCTGGACGTGTTGTAGGCGACCGTCACCGTTTGGGTACTGGCAGCGGAGAGTGTGACGGTGAATACTTCGTTGGTCGTGCCGCTGGTCGGCTCGTTTACCGACGCATTGCCGATTGAGAGTGACGGGGTGGGAGGCGGGGGTGGAGGCGGAGGAGGCGGCGGTTGGGAAGTCAGAGTGATTGTCGCAGTGGCCTGGCCACGGGTCAGGGTCGCGCCGCTGGGACTTGTCAGCTGCAGCGTAAACGTCTCGTTGCTGTTCAGATTCGGGTCGTGCAGGATTGGGACGTTGACGGTCTGGGAGGTCACTCCCGGGTTGAAGGTAAGAGCCCCGCTGGTAGCGGTGTAATCCCGGCTGGCCACTGCGGAGCCGTTGGCGGTGGCGTAGTTCACCGTGACCGCCTGCGTCGAGGCCTGCGATAGCGTGACGGTAAACGTGGCCAGTGCAGTGCCGGGGCTGCCGAACTGGAACATGGCCGGCTGGAGCAGATTGACCTTGGTCGTGTTGACTGTTGTCCAGTCGTTGTTCAGGATGCCGCCGGTATCACCCGAGTTGGGGTTCCACGACCACCAAGTCCAGTTGATGCCCTGGTCCCCGGCGGGCAGAGTGCCGCCGTCAACGCCGCCGTCAATGTAGGAAACGAGCGTATTGGCCCATTGCTGATCGCTGGTTGTTTGCAAGAAGCTGCCAAACTCTCCCAGCCAGACCGGTGCGATGTTCTGCTGGTACAGGTAACCCCAGAACTGATTCCAGACGGAGGGCAGGTTGCTGGGATAGTTGGACGCGTTGAACCAGCTTTGATCGAAGACCGAGGCCGGGTAATCGTGCGCCGAATAAACGACGTGGTTGGCCTCGTTCAGCACGACCGGGAACTGGCCCGCTCCCATCAGGTTGCCGCCCCACCAGGTGCTCTGGCCATTGTACGTCTGAATGCCTTCGACGAAGATTAGCCAGTTGGGATTGACGCCGAGGATGGCGTTGCCGGCCTGCTCTGCCGCCATGCGCCAGTCCGTGGCCGGGTTGCCGTCACCCCAGGTGGCGTTTCCATGCGGCTCGTTTTTCAGGTCCGCGCCGATGACCGTGGGGTTATTGGCATAGCGCTGCGCCAGCGATACCCAGTCGTTGATCCACGCTTGCTGCGTGTACACCGTGCTGCCAGGGATATACCAAACTCCCTCGTTGGCGTAATCCCCCGCCATGGCACTGTGATTGTCAAGGATGATCTTCATCCCGAGCTGTCCGGCATAATCGACCACCTTGTCGAGGATCTGCAGGCTGCTCAACCCTTGCAGGTCGGGGTTGAGATTGTAGTTGATGCCGTTGGGCACATTGGCCGGGTTGAAGATGTCTTCGGAGAACGGAATGCGGATCGTATTGAAGCCCAGCGACTTCATCTGATTCATCATGTCCTGGTAGTTGCGCGCCCACAGGCCGTCCGGAGCATAGGTGGTTGTCTCCAATCCAAACCAGTTGACACCGGCGATGCGCACCGGCACGTTGTTGGAGTCCAGGATCTGGTTGCCGGACGTGTGGAAATAGCCAGCGCCCGCACCACCCTGGGAGGTTGGCTCCGAGACACTTACGTCCGCGACACTGAGTCCTGGCAACGCCGGAGGTGATGGCGGCTGCACCGGGGTTGTCCCATTCCATTGGAGGACGTAGCCAGACGGAGTTGCAGCTGGTGTCGCGGCGTTCGCGGTGAACCCAATGGCCTGGTTGCCGCCAACGCTGACGTTGCTGTCCCAGTTGAGACCCGAGAGGACATACTGATTCCCCTGATGGCTGACAATCTGGGCGTTCCAGACGTCGTTGATCGACCCGGTGTAATTGAAGGTCAGCTGCCAGCCGTTCATGGCGCTGGTCTGGTCGTTGGTGACCGTGATTTGACCTTGCAAGCCGTTATTCCAGCTGTTGACGACCTGGTAGGCGACAGCGGGATTGGTATCCACGGTGGGAACCACACGATCCTCGAGCTGCTCCACTTGAAGGATGACACGCTTGCGATCCTGTGCCCTGCGCCGTTGGAAAAAGAAATGGGACACCGTGGTGGTTGCCTTGCCGAACGTGGAACGGAACCTCGACATCAAACACCTCCCTTGCATCGGACCAGGGAGCGAGCCCGGCCGACAGATTGACACTGGAGCCAATGGAAGACAGTACGTTCCGTGGAAGAGAATCCTTGCGAGTGTGCTGGGCTCGCGCGGTCCTCCCTGCGACGAGTCTGACCACTGTGGGCATCAATGGGTGGGGGTGTGAGCGGACGAAAGGCCTTTGGGAACGGGAGTAACAAACAGGGCCTTTCCCGCCGTCGCTGAACCAGCTTGGTTTCATACGCTGGTTCAGTTGCAGTTGCTGCAATTGTTACATTTTTCCGCTGGCACGTCAAGTCTCCACACGCGCAGCTAATGCGCACCGTCAAAAGAGCACGTGCTGGAAGCGCGCCCGCAGTTCGGAACCGCTCGCTCGGATGGAAGGGTTGCCGAGGAGATTCAGGTCCACCGACTGGCTCAGGAACGGAGACTTCACCAGGGCCCGGGCCCCGCGGTCTCCAATGCGATTGCCGGCCAGGTTCAGCCAATACAACCTGGCGAGCAAGGGCGATTGAGCCAGCGCTTCCACGCCGCCATCACTCACTCCGTTGCCGCTGAGGTCCAGGCTGAGCAGGCCGGACAGATGTCGCGATCCTGCCAGCGCTCGCACCCCATTGTCTCCCACTCCATTGCTTGCCAGATTGAGCGCGGTCAGCCGTTTCAAGGATTCGCACTCCGCCAGGGCCTGCGCTCCGTCCGGACCAATCGTATTGAAGGCCAACTGCAGCTCGGCCAGGCGGGAGAGATACGGTGAGGCTGCCAGTGCCCGAACCCCTGGCGAACCAATTCCATTTCTGGACAGGCCAAGCCGTACGAGCAAACTGGACAGCACCGGCGATGCGGCCAGGAGCCGTATGCCCTCGTCACCCAGGTTCGCGCTGCGCAACTCCAGACAGCTCAGGGCCGGCAGCGAAAGGGAAGCCAGGACGCGGGCGCCTTCGACTCCAATCCGATTACTGCTCAGGTTCAGATAGGACAGCCGGCCCAGGTTGGATGATCTGGCAAGGGCTTTCACACCTTCCGCACCGATCACATTTCCGGCCAGGTCAAGGATTACCAGTTGGTCCAAACTGGAAGATGCGGCCAGGGCGGCAACGCCCTTGTCACCGCAGCGCGTGCCGCCCAGGTCCAGCCGCTTGACTTGCCCAAGGTGCGGCGACGAAGCCAGGGCCCTCACTCCTGAATCTCCGAGCGGATTGGAGGAGAGATCCAGCGCTACCAACTCGGCCAGGACCGGTGCCTGGGCCAGGCCCTTGGCTCCGCGCACCTGGACGTGGTTGATGCGCAGAGTTAGCGATCTCAGCTCCTTCAACTGAGTCGAACAGGCCAGTTCCTGGATGCCTTCATTTCGCAAGTCGTTGCTCATCAGATCCAGTTGTTGGAGTTTGCCGACAAAGGGAGAATGGAACAGTGCGCGAGCTCCTTCCGCTTGCACGCCGAAACCTCTCAGTTCCAGAGCGGTCAAAGCCGGCAGGGGAGGCAATGCAGCCAGTGCCCGGGCGAACTGGGGGCTGCCTTCGATACTCAGATCGAGCTTCGTCAACGCGGTCAGGTGAGGCGAGGCCAGCAACGTCATCACCTGGCCCTGGGGGACGTCTCGAGCCAGCACTAGCTGAGTGAAGCGGCGCAGCCAGGGCGAGGCTGCCAGCTCTTCCACGCCTTCCAGAGACCGGAATTCGGCGAATTCAACGGGGGCGCTGCCAAACACAGTTGCCGCCTGAGCGAGGAGCGCCCGCGGCTTCTCGACGTGGATCTTCCCCATGAAACCGCGGTAGAAATCGTACCAGTCGATCCCGTCCAGTTCGGGCAGCCCCGCCCGCCAGGCCTCGCGGTGGCCCTGCTCCAGCTGAAACTTCCGCTGGTACAGCGGCTCCCAGTCCTGGTCCGGCGTCAGCCGGGCGATGGCGATCTGCACGCGGATAAACTCCGCCCGGTCGGGATCGCCATGCTCGTCCAGCCAGTCGGCGTAGATCAGCCGAAGACTGTCGTCCTGTGGGTGTTCGAGGATGTCCTGCAAGAAGATTGCTTCGGTAGCCATGTCACACCAGGGAAGCGGTAATCGGGAGCCCACTGCTGGGATCACAAAGTCCCTTGTCGGCCGGATGCCGGTTACTATATCGAACAGGGCCGCTGCTTTTCTCGGAATGGCGGCCTCAAACTCTGCAACTGAGCTCTTGCGGTTGAGAAAGAAAAAGGCCGACGCCCCTGCCACCCAGGGCGATGCCCTGGGCTATCGTGTTGCGCCCCTTCGGGGCGATTGTCTTTCGCCCCGAAGGGGCGCAACACGATAGCCCAGGGCAGCCCTGGGAAAACGCGAGGCGGAAATTGGTTTCCTGACCCGACAGAAACCAGAGGGCTTGCTGATGCACGTGGCCAGCGTACAACTGGAGATCCAGGAGCGTTCCCGCGAGCAGACGCTGGAGCACGTCCTCGCCCTGCTGGACGAAACTCGGGGCAGCGACATGGTGCTGCTGCCGGAGATGTGGCCTTGTGGTTTCTTCGCCTACGATCGCTACCGGAGTGACAGCGAAACCGTGGATGGCCCGACCGTGCGTGCCTTGCAGGCGAAGGCCCGGCAGCTCCGCACGCACCTGCTGATCGGCAGCTTTGTCGAACGCGAGGGGACCGATCTGTTCAACACCACTCTGCTGCTGGGTCCGGCGGGGGAAATCCTGGGGCGGTATCGGAAGATTCATCTGTTCGGTTACCAGTCGGAGGAAAAACGGCTGCTCCGCCGGGGCGAGGAGGTCACCGTGGTGCCGACGCCGTGGGGCCAGGCCGGCCTGGCGATCTGCTATGACCTGCGCTTCCCAGAGCTGTTCCGCCGGATGCTCGACCGCGGGGCCGAGCTGTTCCTGGTCGTGTCCGCCTGGCCGGAACCGCGGCTGGAGTCGTGGCGTCTCTTCAACCGGGCCCGGGCCAACGAGAACCTGGCGTATCTCTTCTCCTGCAACTGTACTGGCCAGCAGGGAGACAACCGCTATGCCGGACACAGCCTGTTCGTGGACCCGCGCGGGCAGGTGATCGCGGAAGGCGGCACGGGCGAAGAGATTGTCCGTGCCGACGTGGACCCGGGCCTGGTTGCCACGGTGCGGCAGGAGTTCCCGGCCCTGCGGGATCGTGTGTTCATCTGACGGGAGGTTGGCCGATGCTCAAGGAACACCTGGAGTTCTTCACGCTCGATCTGACGACCGGCTGGGAACCCATCCCTGGCTATCCCGACGGAGTGCAGCACAAGGTCCTTGCCGGGCACCTGGACGAGGAGCGGAAGCAAGGGTCGCGAACCCGGCTGCTGCGCTTCCTGCCCGGGACGTTTACCACCAGGCCGTTCTATCACGAGTACTGGGAAGAGGTTTTTCAGATCTCGGGCACCCTGACCGTGGGCGGCCAGACGTTCGGCCCGATGACCTACGCCTGCCGGCCGCCACACGTCTGGCACGGCCCCTTCCGCAGCGATGAGGGCTGCCTGCTGCTGGAGATTCACTATTTTCACGCCGACGACAAACCTTGACCTCTCGCCACGCCGGACCCGTCTTTTCTTTTTTTCTTTTTTCTGTCCGCCTGCCAGGCCTTTTGAACATTACTTAAGTAGAAGGCATTCGTAACGGTTCTCGAAGTGAGTCGCAAGGCCCAGTCAAAACCTTCGACCGGGAACCACTTTCATCCTCGACGATTGCAGGCGTTTGATTTCTGCCGCAAGCGCGACCTTGCGTCTGCAGTCCGGGGAACGTCCTTTTACTCAAAGGTATTCAAATGCAAGCCGTCAAGCTCCTGAAGTCCCTGCTCTCCCTGCCTCGGTTCCTCCGGGGCGCCTCCCGCCAGGCCAAGAGCCCCGCGGGCCACGACGCCCAGCGGGCGCCGCGGTCGTTCCGGCCCAGCTTCGAGACGCTGGAGAACCGGCTGCTGCCCAGCACCACCAACCTGATGCTGAATGCCGTCAATCCGAACCTGAACCCCATTTCGATCATTAACTTCACTCCGCCGGCCGCGCCGTCGTTTGTGGTCAGCGACACGTCCTCGACGGCGATCAGCCTGTCGTGGCAGTCCGTGAGTCGTGCCAACGGTTACCTGGTCGATGAGTGGATCAACGGGGCCTGGCATCAGCTCGCCAACTTCGGCAGCACTACCACCGGCTGCACAGTCAGTGGCCTGAGCAAGAACACGACCTACTACTTCGAGATCGGAGCCTACAACGCCTATGGCACGAGCTTTGCCAACTGGCAGAGCATCACGACGATCGACCATCCGACCGCGGGTGGCACGTACACCAACGTCACCAGTGCGCTGTTCGGCCCCAATGGCCCGTCCTACCTGGACGTGCATCAGGGTGCGCTGGGCGACTGCTGGCTGGATGCGAGCCTGGCCGAGGTGGCGGCCCGGCAGCCGGGGGTGATCCAGAGCATGTTCACCTACAAGGGGACCGAGCTGGAGAACGGCGTGACAGTCGGCCTCTACTCCGTTCGGTTGTACAGCAACAGCGGCGCGGCCTTCTACGTCACCGTGGACACGGAGTTGCCCAGCGGCGGCGGCCTGTACGACCACCCGGCCAACGGCACGATGTGGGTGTCCCTGGCCGAGAAGGCCTACGTCGAGGCCAACGGCATGGGCCTGGTGACCAGCGGCACGGTGGGCAGCGACTCCTACGCGGCCCTCAACGGCGGCTGGCCGGTCTGGGCGCTGCACGCCATCACGGGACAGTCGGCGAGTTCCTACAGCGTCAACCCCAGCAACATTGCCGCCGCCTGGAACGCGGGCGAACTGATCTGCATGTGTACGACCAACCCGCCCAATACCAACATCGTCCCCGAGCACTGCTACGCCGTCGTCGGCTACAATCCGTCGAGCGGCCTGCCCTTCGAGGTGTACAACCCGTGGGGAACCAACTCCTCCGGGATTGCCCTGGGCACGTACAACGGGCATTCGGTCTGGGGTCTGTTCATCGCCAACGGCGCGTTCCTGTCCCAGAACTTTACCTCGCAGGCCATCGCGGCCACTCCGCCGAGCGGGATTGGGACCAACGGGGCGGAGTTCTTCCAGACGACCCTGGACCATACCAGCACGCCCGGAGGCGGGTACGTGCAAACCGGGTTCGTGGTCGCGGGACAAACGCCTGGCGCCAACGGCTCGCTGCTGCTGACGGCTCTGACGCAGGGTGCGGATCAGGCAGCCAGCGATTCACTCTGGGCCGAGACAAGCAACTCGGACCTGAACGCGGACGTGTTCGGGGATGCGTATCTCCACCTGGCTCCGATGGGGGCGTGAGACCCCGCCACCCAGGGCATCGCCCTGGGCTATCAAATGACGCCCCTTCGGGGCTGAAGACAGTAGCCATTGGAGGCACGAACCGCAAGGCGAGCGGCGCGGCGTCAGCCCGCCGGTGGCAGCCTCCACCGGCGGGCTGACGCCGCGCCGCTCGCCTTGCGGTTCGCAGGTCTTAGCCCCGAAGGGGCGCAATTTGATAGCCCAGGGCATCGCCCTGGGTGGCAGCTCCGGGTCCGCCGGTTTGCCATCGTAGATCACCAGGACCGCCGCGTTCATGGGGCCTCTGTTTCGCTGTCGAGATAGTCGGCCAGCTTGACCTGACCCCAGCCGATCGGCCAGGCCCGCTCGTAGTTGCGGCGCTCGGCCGAGCGATACGGCACCGGCTTGGTCGCGTCAATGCCCCATTTGCCGACCACCGACGGATGCCGGGTCTGGGCCGTGTCCGGCAGCGCCTCGACAATGGGATGGGCGCTGGGATCGAAGATGGAGCCGCGGGCGTTGCCGATCGTGATCACGTCCCGGCTGGGATCGACCCGCGTCGCCAGAGCGTAATGGACCTCGCGATAGTCGTAAATGTCGATGTCGGGGTCCACCGCGATGACCATCTTGGTGTTGGTCCAGGGCGAGCCAAGCACGGCCAGCAGGGCGTCGGTCACCTGGCCATCCCAGCGCGGCTCGACCTGGAGGATCACCGACAGTGAGCCGCCGCCCTGCGGGAAATGCACGTCATGGACGGCAATGCCCATCGCCCGCAGCCGTTCGTAGAGGATGGCCTCGTGAAACAGACGCGGCATCTCCTGGTGATCGGTGAAGGGCGTCATCTGGTGATTGCGATAGATCGGGTCGGAGCGGAGAGTGATCGCGGTCACCTCGAAGACCGGCTGCGGGGCCGCGTAGGGCGTGAACAGCATGGTCGGCCCGGGACTGGGACCGTCCTGGGCCGTGCGCGTGGGGGAGACCAGTCCCTCAATGACGATGGAGGCGTCGGCGGGAACGACCAGGTCAACGGTCCGGCAGCGGGTCACCGCGCCGGGCTGGCCGGTGATCGCCTCGAACAGCTCCAGTTCCCACCAGTTGTCGTGCGGATGCGAGTAGCACGCGGCCAGCTCCCAGGCGGGATGACAGCCGATGACGACCGCTTGCGGCATGGGCGTGCCGTCGCGGCGGTGCATGGCCAGGATGCGATTCGCGGTCGGAGTCACGAACGACGTGACCATCTCGCGCCGGCCCAGCACGCCACAGCGGGGAAACATGGCGTTGTAGGCGCCACTGTCGGGAAAGCGGTGGACCGCGAAGCTGGTGGTGTACGGATAGGGATCGCGCTCGGTGTGGCGGATGATCGGCAGAGTTGACAGGTCGATGTCATCGCCCGTGAGGACGTGCTGCTGGCACGGGCCGCCGTCCACCTGGCGCAACGGTCGCGGTCCTCGGCGCAGCACCTCCGCCAGGCGCGGGACAACCTGGCGTGGTTCACAACCCAGCACGCGGGCCTGGGCTTTGCGATGCAGGAACAGGTTGTCGATCAGGCGAAAGTGCGGATGTTCCGGCAGGTCCTCGAAGACGATCGTATCCGGGGCCTGGGCCGACAGCGCCCCCACGTCGAGCAGCCGGACCGGCTTGCGGACGTGGAGGTGCTGCCGCTGATGCTCGGCCAGGAAACCGTGCAGGTCAAGCATTGGCTGGTTCCGTCGGCTCCTTGACCCAGCACTGGTCGCCCAGGACGGGGTCCTCGATCGGCACGTTCATGGCCGAGTGCATGGTGTTGTACATCTTCCAGAAGCCGATCACCAGGACAATCTCCATCACCTCCTGAGGCGTGAAATGCTTGGCCAGGCGCGCCCGCAGTTCGTCGGAGACGGCCGTGGCGTCCTTGCTGGCCTGCTGGACGAATTCCATCGCCACGGCCTCGCGCTCGTCGGCGGGCCCTTCCTGGCCCAGCGCCTGACGCAGGCCCTCGTCGCCGTAGCCCCAGCGCCGTTTCAGCGTCGCCGCATGGTGGGCGGTGCAGTAGGTGCATTCGTTCACCCGGCTGGCGAGCATGCTCAGACGGTACTTGAAGTGCTCGCTGAGAGCATTGCGCTCGTCGCGCATCAGTGCGTTGTTCAGACCGATCAGGAACTCGGCAATCCAGGGGACGTGCAGATACAGCTTGATGGCGTTGGGCAGGAACCCCATGCGGGAGACGTAATACGAAACGTCCGCCCGGACGTGGATGGGAACGTGTTCCAGGTTGTCGCCGAGGGGTGGGTAGGGGATGAACGCCTCCGACTGGCCCTCTTCGGCGATCTGTTTGGCGATCGGTTGCGGGGAGTCGGTTGCGGTATGCACAGGACTCATTCTCGGGCTCCTCATGTTGACGAACAACGAAGCAAGGGTTGGACGCTGACCGCGTTGCTGGCACGTTACGCGCCACGTGTGCCACTGTCAACCAGTTTTCCCCTCGGGCAGGGGAAAGGCGGATCGCGGTTGACACCACCAGCGCGGCCGGGCTATAACATCGCCCGCTTGACGGTGTGTCCGATGGAAGGAAATGGATTGCCGTGCCAGCCCCTGGTCTTGCCGCGCCCTCTGTTTCCGCCCTTGCTGCCCACAAGGACGATCTCCGCCATCGCTACCTGGCACTGATCAGCGGCCGTACGTGCGGCCTCTGGCCCTCTTTGCAGCGGCTTGGCCTGTATTTGGCCAGCCTGCTCTATGGGGTGGTTGTCCGTCTGCGGAACGCCGGCTACCGGTTTGGCTGGTTGCGGAGCCAGCGTGTCGAGGTCCCCGTTGTGAGCATCGGCAACCTGACGGTCGGCGGCACGGGCAAGACGCCTTGCGTCGAGTACGTTGCCGGCTTTTATCGGCAGCGGGATTGTCGGGTCAGCATCCTCAGCCGGGGCTATGGCGGCACCAGCGGCCACAACGATGAGGCCCTGGTGCTGTACGCCAACCTCAACGACGTGCCGCACTTGCAAGATCCGGATCGCGTTCGCATGGCCCGGATTGCGCTGGAGGAGTTGGAGAGCGAGATCCTGGTCCTCGACGATGGCTTTCAGCATCGTCGGCTGGCTCGTGATCTCGACCTGGTGCTGATCGACGCGACTTTGCCCTGGGGGTATGGCTACTTGTTGCCGCGCGGCCTGCTCCGCGAACCGGTCGGCAGTCTCCGCCGGGCCCACCTGGCGCTGCTGACGCGCTGCGATCAGGTCGAGCCGGCCCAACTTGTTGGACTGCGGCAACGGATTGCCAAGATCGCGCCGTGCCTGCCTGTGGTCGAGACGTGCCACGAACCGGTGGAGCTGGTCAACAGTGATGGGGTCACGCGGACTCTGGAGGGGCTTCGCGATCGGCCGATTGTGGCGTTCTGCGGCCTGGGGCAGCCCGAGGCCTTCCGGCGGACATTGGTGGACCTGGGGGCCAACCTGCAAGGGTTCCGCGCCTATCCAGATCACCATGCGTACAGCCGGGAGGACGTCACGGACCTGATGAACTGGGTGCGCGGTCGGGTAGTGCAAGCGGTCACCACTCAGAAAGACCTGGTCAAGATTCGTCTGACCAACCTGGGTGAAGTGCCCCTCTGGGCTGTGCGCATCCGGCTGAAGGTGCGCCAGGGTCAGGAGATTTTGGATCGCCTGTTGTGCGAACCATTACGAGCCGCCGGGATAAACCCGGCGGCTCGTTGGCAAGGGGAGCCAGCATGAAGCCGTTCAATCTGCATGGGCTGAAAACCTACGATCTGCTGACCCGGCCTTCCAAGGTCTTCGTCGAGGACCTCGGCACGCCGATCGGGCCCACGGCCAGCATTGGCGATTTCCTGGACAGTCTACCCCGGCAGCTCGCCGCGGTCGATCTGCGCAAGGTTCGCGATCATCTGCTGGCGGCTCACGAGCAGGGTCGGACCATCGTGGCCGCCCTGGGCGGGCACGTGATCAAGACCGGTTGCGCTCCCTACCTGATCGATTGGATTCACCAGGGTCTGATCAAGGCGGTGGCCCTGAACGGCTCGGCCGCCATCCACGACCTGGAGCTGGCCCTGGTGGGCAAGACCAGCGAAGACGTGGCCAGCAGCCTGCCGACCGGCCGCTTCGGCATGGCCCGCGAGACGGCGGATGCCTTCGCCCTGGCGGCTCGCAGCGGTGCCGAGAACGACCTGGGCCTCGGTGCCGGCCTCGGCCAGTTCCTGGAGCAGCAGCAATGTCCGCATGGCGACCACAGCCTGCTACTGACCGCTCACCGGGCGGGCATCCCCTGCACCATCCACGTGGCCCTGGGTACTGACATCGTCCACATGCATCCGCACGTTTCCGGAGCGGCGCTGGGCGAGGCGTCGCTGATCGACTTCCGCATCCTGTGCAGTGTGGTCGCCACCATGCAGCACGGCGTCTGGCTCAACCTGGGCAGTGCCGTGGTCCTGCCCGAGGTGCTGCTCAAAGCCGTCAGCGTGGTACGGAACTTCGGCCACAGTCTGGAAGGGCTGATCACGGTCAACCTGGACAAGGAATCGCGCTACCGCAGCACGGTCAACGTGCTGAGCCGGCCCGCGTCCCAGGGAATCGAACTGGTGGGTCATCACGAGATCCTGCTGCCGCTGCTGCACGCCGCGGTTGCTTGCGGAATGGCGAACCTGGCGAGCCGGGGGCGTCAGCCCCCGGATTCTCCCGAGAATCCGGGGGCTGACGCCCCCGGCTCGCCGGTTCCGCTGCGCGTGGCCGCATGACCAATCCCCAACCACCCTCCCACGGAGGCTCCTGCATGGATGCGGACTTGCTCGAACTGGTGCAACGGCTGGGTCAGCCCCGGGTGCTGGTCGTCGGCGACCTGATGCTGGATCGCTACGTCTGGGGCAACGCCAGCCGGATCAGCCAGGAAGCGCCGGTGATCCTGCTCAGCGCCGACCGCCGCGAGGAGCGCCTGGGCGGTGCCAGCAGCGTCGCCACCATGCTGCGGGCGCTGGGGGCCAAGGTGTCGCTGGCCGGGGTCGTCGGCGCGGACCCAGACGGAGTCCGCATCCGCAACCTGCTCGTGGACCTCGGCATCGATGACGAGGCGGTCCTGGTCGATCGCGGTCGGCCCAGCACGGTCAAGGAGCGCTACATCGGCCGGGCCCAGCAGCGGCATCCGCAGCAGATGATCCGGGTCGATTACGAGGTCCGGCAGGCGCTGGACAGCGTCCGTGAGACGGACCTGATCGAGGCCATCGAAGGGCGGATGAGCCAGGCCGACGTGGTGCTGATCAGCGATTACGACAAGGGCGTCTGCACCCCGGCCCTGCTCGCAGCAGTCATTGCCCGGGCCCGGGCCCAGGGGCTGCGGACCATCGCCGACCCGATTCGCGGCCAGGATTATCGCAAGTATCACGGCTGTTCGGCCATCACGCCCAACCGCCTGGAAGCTGGCCTGGCCACGGGACGGAACCTGACCAACGCCATCGAGGCCCTGCACGCCGCCAGCGAATTGCGCGAACGGCTGGACCTGGAGGCGGCCATTGTCACGCTGGACAAGGAAGGCATGGCCCTGGCTCACGTCGCTGGCCGCCGGGAGATCTTCCCGACCCGGCCGCGGCAGGTCTACGACATCACCGGCGCGGGCGACATGGTCATGGCCGTGCTTGGCATGGTCCTGGCCGCCGGCGCCGACTATGGCCCCGCCATCCGGCTGGCCAACGTGGCCGGCGGTCTGGAAGTGGAGAAGATCGGCGTTGCCACCGTCACCCGCGAGGAGATCCTGCACGATCTGCTGCACAATCCGCATGGCCCTGGCGAGCCGCTGGCGAGCAAGCACAAGGTCCGATCGCGGTCGCAACTGGTGCAGGAGGTCCACGCCCGCCGGCAGCTGGGTCAGCGCGTGGCCTTCACCAACGGCTGCTTCGACGTGCTGCACGCCGGCCACGTGCGCTACTTGCAAGAGGCCCGCTCCCAGGCCGACACCCTGGTGGTCGGCCTCAACAGCGACAGCAGCGTCCGGTCCCTGAAGGGAGCGGGTCGGCCGATCAACCCCGCCGACGCCCGCGCCCTGGTGCTGGCCGGGCTTGAGTGTGTCGATCGCATCACCATCTTTGACGAGAACACCCCGCTGGAGCTGATTCGCGCCCTGCGTCCGGACGTGCTGGTCAAGGGGTCGGACTACCAGCACGGGCAGGTCGTCGGAGCGGACGTGGTGGAGTCCTGCGGCGGCCGTGTCCACCTGGCCGCGCTGACGCCCGGCTACTCGACCAGCGCCATCCTGCAGAAGCTCAGGGCGGCATAGCGCTCCTTCCAGGGATGTGTTTTTCGACCCCTGCCGGCTTGCCCGGCAGGTGAAGGAGGTCAAAGGCTAGAAAAGAAGGCAAGAAAAGCGTTTTTGGGCCTTCTTTTCTAGCCAGTGACCTCCTTCACCTGCCGGGCAAGCCGGCAGGGGTCGAAAAACAGCTCGGTTGTCGCTTCCATAGGAGTTTCCGTCCCCCGATGAACATTGCCATATACCTGCCCAGCTGGATCGGCGACGCCGTGATGGCGACACCCTGTCTGCGTGCCGTGCGCGACCACTTCCGCCAGGCCCGGATCGTGGGCATCGTCCGCTCCTACGTCGCCAGCGTGCTGGCCGGCGGCGACTGGTTCGATCGCGTCCTGACCATTCCGGCCAAACACTGGGACGGCGGCATCCTCAGCCTCAGCCGGGAACTCCGCCGCGAACAGATCGACCTGGGCCTGATCCTGCCCAACTCGTTCCGCTCCGCTCTCACTGTCTGGCTCGGCGGTTGCCGGCGGCGCATCGGCTACGCCCGCTATGGCCGGTCCCTGCTGCTGACCGACGCCCTGCAGCCGATCCGCGACTCCTGGGGACGACTCACGCCCAGCCCGATCCTGCTGGCGTACAACCGGCTGGCCGAGGAGGTCGGCTGTCCTCCCCCCGGGACCCGGCTGCACCTGTGTACCACGCTGGCGGACGAGGCCGACGCCGACAAGGTCTGGCACCTGACCGGATTGGATCGCTTCCAGGAGGTGATTTGTCTCAATTCCGGCAGCGCCTTTGGACTGGCCAAGCACTGGCCGGCCGATCACTTTGCCGTGCTGGCCCGGAACCTGGCCCAGAAGCGTGGCTGTGGCGTGCTGGTGCTGTCCGGCCCATCCGAGCGCGCCCTGTGCCTGCAGATCGTTGAACGGGCCGGGCATCCCGCCGTCTGTGGGCTTGCCGGCGTCTCGGATCGACCGGGTGGACCGCCGCTGTCGCTGGGATTGTCCAAGGCCTGCGTCCGGCGGGCCCAGTTGCTGGTGACCACGGACAGCGGACCGCGACACTTCGCCCACGCCTTCGATCGCCCGGTCGTGACCCTGTTTGGGCCGACTCACGTCGCCTGGACGGAAACGTATCATCGGCGGGCCGTGCATCTGCAAAAGCAAGTGCCTTGCGGTCCCTGTCAGAAACGGGTCTGTCCGCTCGACCATCGCTGCATGACCGGATTGACTCCCGATGAGGTCTTCCAGGTCTCGGTAACGTTGCTGGAACAGATGGAAAGGAACGCTGCATGATCTCTTTCCTTCATTCCGCCTGGCTTGAAGGGCTGCTGCTAACCCTGCTGCTGCTGACCGTGTTTCTGGTCCTGTCCAGGCTGGTCCTGCGCCGCGGTCGCTGGGGTTGCGGGCAGCGCGGCTTTGTCGAGATCTGTCCAGGCTACCGTTCGCTGCTGCGCCGGCTGGGGCTGACGGAGCCGGAACATTTCCTGTCGCTGCCGTCGCTCACGGTGAGCGGCCACGTGGATCGGAACGTGTCGCGTGTGGTGCTGGGCGAGGGGCTCACGGCGCTCACGGCCTTTCTGAAGCGCGAACACGTCGTTTCCTGGCGGGCCCGCTGGCACAACGTCCTGGCCGGGTTTGGCTGGGTGTCGCGGTCGCTGCGCGAGTGCCGGGTGCTGCAGGCCCTGGAGCGTGAGGGACTCCCCTGCCCCGACTGGCTGGCGGCCGGCGAGGACCACCAGGGCCGGGCCTTTCTGCTGCTGCGCGAACACGAGGGCTGTGTCGAGCTGCGCCGCCAGCTCCAGGAGGATCGCGACCCCCGCTCCCGGCGCCGGCTGGCGGTGGTGCTGGGTCAGGCCCTGGCCCGGCTGCACCACAATGGCTTCACGCATCCCGACCTGTACGCCAACCACGTGTTACTGCAACCGACGGTCCACGGGCTGGTCCTGCTCGACTGGCAGCGGACCCGACCGCCGCAAGCGGGTCAGCTGGCGGCAGCGCGGCCGGGACCTGGCTGCCCTGCACGTCACCCTGCCCGGCAGCCTGGCCAGTCCCCGCGAGCGGTTCTGCTGCCTGCGGGCTTACCTGACCGAGGCCCGCCACCTGGCTCAGTACAGCGACGGCAAATGGCCCAGGCATCGGGTGCTGCACAGCCAGCAGTGCCGGGTACTCCTGGACAGCCTGGAACAGGCCGGCCAACGCCGGCTGCGCCGCCGGCACGTGCTGGAGAAACGGCAGCAAGGGCTGGTGCGCGTTTCCCAGACCTGGCAGCGCCTGGACGGCGAGGCCCTCTGTGTGACCTCCAACCTGGCCCGGGCCACCGAGGAGCGCGATCCGGGCTTCCTGGCCCTGGACCGGCAGCCGGCGCCGTTTCGCTCCCGGCAGGCCCGCCGCTGGCTGCCGTTGCCCGGCTGGAGACAGGCCCGCCTGGAACGCCGGGCCGGCTGGTCGCTGCTGGCCCTGCTGTCGCGCTTGCTATCCCGGCCGCGCTGGCTCTCCCCGGAAACACGCCGGGCCGGCCTGCTGCTGCGCCTGGAACGGCACGGCATCATCGGGCCAAACGTCCTGGCGATGGGACAGGTGATCCGCCGTTCCGGCTGGGTGGACAGCTTCCTGCTCACCGAACCGGCCCCCGACGCCCTCCGGCTCGATCTCTGGTTGCAGCGTCAGGCCCGGCAGCGCTCGGACTCGGCCGTCCGGCAGCGGTGCGAGGTGCTCCAGCAAACCGGGAGCTTGCTGGCACGCATGCACCAGGCGTGCTGTTACCTGACGCGGTCGGCAACCATTGGTCTGCTGGCAGTGCAAGTTTCCGCCGAGCCGCACCGGGTGCTGCTGCAGGACATTGCTGGGATCGAGTCCGCGCGGGCCCCGGACCTGGCCCAGACCTGCCGGGACCACGCCCGGCTGCGCCGCTTCCTGTTCGAGGCCGGCTGCGCTCCGGACGATCTGAAGCAAATGGACGCCGGCTATCGCCGCCAATTGACGGGACGCCCTGCGGCGACCCGGAAGGAGGCATCATGTCAAGCTTGACCCCTCTGCTGTCCGACAGCGACAAACCGGCGGACCGCACCGGCTTCTGGCAACGGCTGCTCCGCGGCACCTGCCGGCTGCGCCTGCGCGACGACTGGGACCACTTCGCCGGGCCCGGCTGGGTGGAGCGGATCATGGACTGGCCCGTCACTGATCGCTTTCAGGCCAAGCAGGGCCGCACGGTCGGCCGGCTGAAACTGCAAGCGTGGAGCGGCAACGAGGTCGATCGCTTGACGGTCTACCTGAAACGGCACTACCGGGTGTCCTGGTGGCAAGGGCTGATCAGCACGCTCTTCCCCTGGCTGGGTTGTTCGCCCGCGGTCAAGGAGTGGAACCACCTGGAATGGGCCCGCCAGCAAGGCGTGCCGGTGCCGCGGGTCGTGGCCGCGGGCGAGTTCATCGGGCCCTGGTGCCGCTTGCGCAGCTTCCTGGCGGTCGAGGAACTGGCCGGCATGCTGCCTCTGGAGGAGGCCATCCCACTGGCGTCGCGGCAGTTGCCGCCCGACCAGTTCCGCCTCTGGAAGCGCTCGCTGATCCGCGAGCTGGCCCGGCTGACGCGCTTGCTGCACGATCGCCGGGCCTTTCACAAGGACCTGTATCTTTGCCATTTCTACGTGTTCCGCGGCGACCTCAACCACTTGCCTCCCCGGTGGCGCGGCCGGGTCTTCCTGATCGACCTGCATCGCCTGACCCATCATCCCTGGACCTGGTGGTGGTGGCAGATCAAGGACCTGGCCCAGCTGCTCTATTCGACCGACATCGAGGGCATTGACGATCGCGACCGGCTCTATTTCTGGCGCGACTATCGCGGGCCGGGCCCCTGCGCAGCGCCCGCGCCTGGCTGCGCTGGGCCGTCCTGTTCAAGTGGCGGCACTATCGCCGGCACAACGCCCGCCATCCGGAACATCGGGCCCGGTTGCGGGAAGATGAGTCCGTTGCCTCAGCCGCTTGCGGCTTGGCGCAAGAGGCTGCACCGCTAAGCCGCAAGCGGCTTACAGAACTTCCTGCAAGAAACGAAGAGTGGACTTGAAATTCGGTCGAGGATAAGAGATACGCCCCCGGCCTCTGGAAGGCCCCGGCACGGGACCCAGGGAGCGCAAACCCTGCCAGAGAGGGGGCCCGACGATATGGACATTGCTTTCTGTTACGAAAGTGTGTTGCCCACCCGGGGGGGATGTGAAACCTACATCGCCGGGCTGGCCCGTCGGCTGGTGGCCGACGGTCATCAAGTGCATCTCTACGCCTGTCGCTGGGATGAAACCGCTCTTCCGGAAAGCATTCACTATCACCCCATTCGCCTGCCTCTCTGTCCTCGGTTCCTGCGGCCGTGGTGTTTCTCCGCCGCCTGCAATCGCCTTCTAAAAGCCGCGAACCATCAGGTATCGATCGGTTTTGACAAGATCTGGGGGATGGACGTCGTTTATCCGCAGGGCGGTCTGTACCGGGCCTCGACCCGGCACAATTTGCTCAAGTATCGCAGTCCCATGATGCGGAAGCTGGTCAGCATCTGCAAATGGTTCGACCCGGCCCACCGTTCCTTCCTGGCCCTGGAGAACAAGCAATACCTGGGCGGCGAGCAGCCGCTGGTCATCGCCATCAGCGAAATGGTCCGGCAGCACTTCCAGGAGCATTACCAGTTCTCGGCCGAGGACGTTCGCCTGGTCCGCCTGGCACCGGACCCGGATCGGCTGGAGGAGTGCGATCGGCCGCGGCGCCGGCTGGAATGGCGCGAGAACTGGGGCATCGCTCCCGAGACCACCGTGGCCCTGTTTGTCGGGCTGAATTATCGTCTCAAGGGCATCGAGCCGCTGCTGCATGCGGTCAAGCGCTTGCCGGAACGGCCCTTCTGCCTGCTGGTGGCCGGCCACCAGGATTCGGCCGAGTACGAGCGCCTGGCCGTCCGGCTGGGCATCTCGCATCGGGTGCGGTTCATCGGCTACTGCAAGGACATGCGCAATGGCTACTTTGCCGCGGACCTGCTGGTGCATCCGACCTTTTACGATCCCTGTTCGCACGTGGTCCTGGAAGCCATGACGTGTGGTCTGCCGGTCATCACCTCGCGCTTCAACGGGGCCAGCGAGATGGTGCATCCGCCGCGGGAGGGCTACGTGATCGACAATCCGCACGACCACGAGCACCTGGCCTGGTGCCTCACCCAGCTGCTCGATCCGGCCCGCCGTGCCGGCTGCGGGCAGGCGGCCCGCAAGACCGCCGCCACCTGGACCTTCGAGCATCACTACCGGCAAATGCTGGCCGTGTTCCAGGAGGCCCTGGCACGCAAGCGCGCGGCGTGAGCAGCGTGAGCTGGTCCCCAGGGCGATGCCCTGGGCTATCTGTTGCGCCGCTTCGGGGCGAAAGACAAGGTTTTCCGCCCCGAAGGGGCGCAACAGTCCTTGTTTATTGCGGCTCAGAAAACAAACGTCCATCGTCGCTGGCCCCCAGGGCGATGCCCTGGGCTATCGTGTTGCGCCCCTTCGGGGCGGAAAACCAGGTCTTCCGCCCCGAAGGGGCGCAACACGATAGCCCAGGGCAGTCCGGAGCCGAGGCGGTCTTTTTCTTCCTGAGCCGCAATAAACAAGCCACTTACCGCTCTTCGCCCGACATGAAAAAGTCACGCGGACTGCGAGCGCAGGGATGCACCGGAAAGCTCGCGACGCCTTGCTTCTTTTGCGGGTTGGGATTGCCGTACGGTCCCTTGTACGGATTGCCATAGTCCGTCTTTGGTCCACCGCCAGCAGCGAAGGGATTGCCGAAACCGGAGCCAAAGCCCTCGGGAGACCCTCCCTGGTTGGCAGCGAAGGACGAAGCCGGGGCCCCGGAGCGATTGCCGAGCCAGGCGTCAGGTCCAAAGGGAGAGCCGTAGGTTCCTCCAGGTGCGCCATAGGTCGCACGAGGTGCGCCATAGCCCATGCCGTTCCGGCCGAAGCCGGAGCCGTCCTGAGCAAAATTCCTTCCGGCCGCACCGGGCGGTTGCTGACCGATCCGGTCCCACGGACCATGACCAAAGCCTTCGTCCAGCTCGCCATCGGTGATGCTGCCATGCCAGCCAGGACGCGGCCCAGGTGCCACGGGTCCCTCGGTAGGAGGGGGAGGTTGAGGCCCAACCCAGCCTCTCGGAGTTCCGAGAGGTCCGTTGCCCGAAAAGTGTGGCCCGTAAGCCATGCCGCCCGGGGCCCCTCGGCCTAACCAGGGAGCGCCCGGACCACCACGAATCCAATCCGGGCCCCAGTATGCTCCTGTGGGGCCGTAGTAAATGCCACCGGGACCGTAGGCGATGCCATCGGGCCCAACCTGGAACGACTGGGGAAGTCGAGGCGTGCTCCACACGGTCCCCCACGGTGCCATTCCGCCCCCCGGCGGAGGTTGAGGCCTACCCTCGCCGGAAAAGGGCGGTGGCGGCAAAGCAGGGCCGTGCAGACCCGGGCCGGGTGGAGGAAGCAAACCCAGACCAGGCAGGCTCGGTCCGCCCGGCAGCGGCGGCAGGTTGGGGCCTGCCGGTCCGCCCGGCAGCGGCGGCAGGTTGGGGCCTGCCGGGCCGCCCGGAAGTGGCGGCAGGCTGGGGACTCTCGGGCCGGTCGCGACGGGACCGCTCCCCAACCAGGGAGGGCCATACACCACACCGCCGCCCGGACCGAAGTACCCCCCACCCGGTCCGTAGACCATTCCGTTGGGTCCGGTGCGGTAGCTGCCCGGACCGCCGACCCACGGCAGGTTCGGACCGGCGAACCAAGGCGGGACCGGCATCGGTCCGGGGCGGGAGTAAGGGCCCGGGTAGGGATACCACGGCATCCCCGGTGGCGGCACGGCATACGGGTACTGCCCCCCGGGCAGCATTCCCCCGGGCAGGCCCGGAAGCATTTGGGGATAAACGCCGATTCTGCCGGGGTAGTAGGGCCCCGGCCCTCCGAGAATCGGATAATAGATCCGCATGTCGGGCCCTTGAATCGGCGGGGTGCTGGGGCCGGCCGGGTACCCCTGGATGATCGGGTAACCGGGCCGATAGCCATACAGGCCCGGGTTGACCGGTCCCAGCTGGAACTTCATTCCTGGATCATGCCACGCCGGTCCGGTCGGTGAACCCATGCCCGGCAAGTAACCCGGAGACGGCGCAGTGGGCGTTCCCAGCGGTGTGCTGGCGCCGGGCATGGGCGGACCGCCTGGAAACGCGGCCGGTGGGCTGGGCGGTTTTGGTCCGGCAGGCAGGCCGGGTTTGGCCCCCGGGAGGACCGGAGGGACGGGCCCGCCACTGCTGAACCCGGGACCAAAGGGGAAGCCGGGCCAGGGAGTGAAGGTGAAGGGAAGCGGCTGGCCTGGCGTGCCGGGATTGGGCGAACCGGGCCGGGGGCCCGCGCCGGGGGAAACGTTGCCGTCGCCGGACGGAACCGGCAGGGCGGGTCCGACCAGGTCGGGTCGCCCTGGTCTGGGACTGCCGGAGTCGGCACAGGGAAGGAGGTCCGGGTCAGGATTGGGCCAGCTCATGCCGGGGGAGTGGAGTTCGCGCCGCGGCACGGACCGGGCCTGGACCTGGAACACGCCCTCGGGGTTGCCGTCCGTGGCCGGAGTTGGGGCCAGGGACAGCGGTTGGCCAGGAGGCCGGCCTGGGACAGGGCCGGTGGGCATGGGTCGAGGGAAAGAGGGCGGTGGGTAGCCGAAGGGGTTCACCATCCCTGCCTCGTACGGGATCATCCGGGGAATCGGAGGCGGCCCGATTTGCCAGGGGGGCGGGCCATAGCCATAGCCCTGCGGTCCCCAGCCGCCCGGGGGTAGCGGTGGCGGCGCCAGCGGGCCCGATGGCAACAGCGGACTGCCAAAGTAGTACGGTCGGGGGTCGGGGGCGTTGCGTTGCTCCTTCGTGACCGGCTCCATCGGCTTGGCGAAGATCATCCCCTGGAACGGCGGAAAGCACGGCTGGACGTTGTAACAGGGGCCGTAGACCATTCCAGGGCAGTTCGTGACGTAGAAGGCCAGACCATAAGCGTCGGGAGCAGCGGGAATCGCATGGGGACCAGCGTTCTGGGCCGAGGCCGAGGCCGGCAGCAGGGCCGCGCTGGTCAATAGTCCAAAGGTGCAGCTCTTGAAGTTCAAGGCGACTCCTTTCGTGGGAGAAGATCCAGTGGCGGGGACAGTCAAGACCACCGGTAGCTTACCCCACGAAAGCAGGGGACTCGCCCTTGGCAGAGGGGAGAAATCCGCTTTTCCCGCGGCGGGCTGTGGAATCCTCCTCAAATTGGTCACGGGGTGAAAAGAAGAACGGACGGGCAGGAGCGCTCTGGTCGCTCCCGTCCGTCCGCATGCGGATTCAAAACCCCTCCCCTCAACCCCTCCCCGAAGCGGGGAGGGGAGCAAAACCTTCTTCTCCCTCTCCCCGCTTCGGGGAGGGGGTTGGGGGGAGGGGTTGGGCTACCGCTTATCACCCGCCGTGGGCGTAAGGCGGAGGCGGGTTAACACCCGGATAGCCGGGGGGCGGTCCCATCGGGGCAAAGCCCGGAGGGGGGCCGGCCATCGGGCCATAGCCGGGGGGCGGGCCGGCCATCGGGCCATAGCCGGGGGGCGGGCCGGCCATCGGGCCATAGCCGGGGGGCGGGCCCATCATTGGTGGGGGATAGCCGCCGCTGGCCATCGGGAAGACGCCGCCCATCGGCCCGCCCATTGGCCCGCCCATCGGCATGCCCATCGGCATTCCTGGCCCAGGCGGGCAGCAGCCCGGACCACAGCCGCCGCCCATGCCGCCGGCCGCGCCGGCCGGCGGGCCCTGCATCGGCACGCTCGGCGCCGCCCACATCATCTGCGGGCTGACAAAGACCGGGGCGTAATTGATCCGACCGCAGCCGCCCGGGCCGCAGGTGTTGATCTGGTAACCGTGGTTCTTGTAATAGGCGACCCAGTCGATCGCATCCAGAGCGCAGTAGTACTCTTTCATGGCGTGGTAGTAGTCATGCCAGAACTTCTGCAGCCGTTCCTCTTCGGGGGTGATGCACTTGTACCGTTTGGCGAAGATGTTCCACCACGGTTGATAGCCGCTGTAACACAACTGACCCCAGCTGGCGCTGGCGCGACCGCTGCCCAGCAGCAGCACCAGGACCGTGCTGGCAACCAAGGCGATTCGTTTCATCGCGACTCCTTTCACAGGTCCGTTCCGCAGCCGATTCGCGGGTGCAAGGGTTTCCGTCCAGGGCCTTCCCCCGGCCCATTCCCTCAGGCCAAGTATCCGGCACTTCACCCTTTCCACAGCCCGGTCCTCACAATCACCGGCCCTGGCTGCATAATACCAATCGGTCAGGCAGGGGCGCAACAACGAGAAAAACCAGCCACTTTCCTGTGGCCCGGACCTTCCGTGTGCGCGCTCAGGGGCCTGCAAGCGGCAAAGTTTGCCGGAGTTGCGCAGCTTCGCCCGTAGCCGCAGGCGGCTCGCCTGCTGGCTGGCGCGGCGACGTTTGGTTCCGGTCGGGACGAACCAGCAGGCGAGCCGCCTGCGGCTACGCCTGCTGGGCTCACCCCGCCATCGGGGTCACGGCCCCGCCGGTGGCCAGCTGCATCACGTTGGTTTCGCTCAAGCGGGCGCGCTCCAGCTCGCCGGCCAGCTGGCCCTGGTAGAGGACCAGCACCCGATCGCTCATGCCCAGCACCTCTTCGAGGTCGCTGGAGATCATCAGGATGGCGACGCCGGCCTGGGCCAGCTGATCCATCAGGGCATAGATCTGCTCCCGGGCCCCGATGTCCACGCCGCGGGTCGGCTCATCCAGGATCAGCACGCGGGGCTGGCGGGCCAGCCACTTGCCCAGCACCACCTTCTGCTGATTGCCGCCCGACAGCAACCCGGCCTCCTGGGCCAACCCCGAGGCCCGCACCTGTAACCGGGCCATGATCTCCCGGGCCAGCACCTGCTCGCGCCCGGGGGCCACGAACCCCAACCGGCTGAGTCGATCGAAATTGGGCAGGGCCAGGTTGTCGCGGATGCTGCTCTCCAGCAGCAGCCCGTGCAACCGGCGGTCCTCCGGCACCAGGAACAGCCCCGCCTTGACGGCATCGCGCGGCGTGCGGACCCGGATGGGCCGGCCGTCAATCCGCACCTCACCGCCCCGCAGCGGCCGCAGACCGAAGAGGGCCTCGGCCAGTTCGGTCCGGCCGGCGCCGACCAGGCCGGCCATGCCGACAATCTCGCCGCCGCGCAGCTGGAACGACACCGGACGCTTGCCGCCGCCCTCGAACAGGAGGTCGCGGACTTCGAGCCGGACAGGACCTGTGCCGCCGTTGTGGCGGCGGGGGTAGAGCTGTTTCAGGTCCCGGCCCACCATCAGCCGGACCAGGTTGTCGTGGGTGATCTCGGCGCGGGCCAGCTGCCCCGCGTTCCTGCCGTCGCGGAGGACCACGACGCGGTCGGCGACCTGCCGCACTTCTCCCAGCCGATGGGAGATGTAAACCACCGCCACGCCGGACCGGCGCAGGTCGGCGATGACCTCGAAGAGCCGATCGGTTTCGCTCTGGGTCAGGCTGGAGGTCGGCTCGTCCATGATCAGGATGCGGGCGTTCATGTCCAGGGCCCGGGCGATCTCGACCATCTGCCGCTGACCCGGTTTGAGGGTCTCCACCACCCGGTTGGGCGGCACGTCTAGGCCGACGCGCTGCAGCAGGGTGTGGGCCTGCTGATCCATCTGCCGCTGCTTGAGGAAGCCCAGCAAGCCGCCCCCGACAATCTCCTTGCCCAGGAACAGGTTGCCGGCCACCGTGAGGTTTTCGGCCAGGTTCAGTTCCTGGTGGATCAGGACGATGCCGCGGCGCTGGGCCTCGCCGACGGTGGTGAAGCGCACGGGGGCGTCGTCCAGCAGCAGCGTACCGGAGTCGGGTTCGTGGACGCCGGCCAGGATCTTCATCAGGGTCGATTTGCCGGCGCCGTTTTCGCCGACGACGGCCAGCACCTCGCCGCGGTCCAGCTGCAGCGACACGCCGTCCAGGGCCTGCACACCCGGGAAATGCTTGCGGATGCCCTGGACGTTCAGCAGCACGCCTGATTCCCCTCCCCCGGATGAACGCCCGGGGTGTCAACGCTTGCCGGTGAGATTGCCATCGACCGCGCCCTTGATCGTGGCAACCAGTCCAATGATGAACAGGACCGGCGGGTAATAGAAGAGGATGTCGGCCATCAGCCCGCCGACGAACCAGACGACGGCGATGATCATCATGGCCAGTCCGCCAAAAACACCGGCGTTGAAGGCATTTCCTTGCGGTGGGTTGCCGGTCTTCTTCAGGTACTTGTCATTGAGGTTGGTCTTAAGCTGCAGGTCCTTCCGGGACCTTCTCTTCTCTCGCGGACGGTCTTCGTCTTCGTCCTCCTCGTCCCGGCGCTTGCGGCGACGGGAACGATCCTCGTCCTCATCCTCGTCCACTTCGTAGCGTGAGGATTGGGGCGTCGGCTGGACCTTGTCGGAGGATTTGCGTTTCTTCCGTGGCTTTTCGTCCTCATCCCCCGCGTCCTCGGAGTCCTCCCGGTCGGGATACCGCAGTTTCCGGCTGGCCGGGCGCTCCTCATCCTCGGCAGGGTCACGGCGACTGCTCGAAACAGCGCTGCTGGTCGAGGTGGGGACCAGCATAACCTCCTTGCAGGACGGACAGCGAATCTTCTTGCCCGCCTGCTCGTCCTTGGCCCGGAGTTTGGTGCCACAATCGCACGTCACAAGAATCGGCATCACTATCCTCGAACAAATCAGGTCACGTCAAACGCCCGTCAGCCCCCGGTCGCCCCGCCATGAATGGCGGGGCTAGACGCCAGCAGAAAGCCCCATGAATGGGGCTGCAGGGAGCCTGCCCCCGCTTCCTCAGCCCGGTTTACCGGGCTTTGTGCTTGTGTGTAGCCCCGCCATTCATGGCGGGGCGGTATTGTAATTGGATGATACTGCCCCGGACCGTGCCTTGCAAAGTCAATCCCGCTCAATTCCCCAGCAGGCTGCGGACTTCCTTGCGATACTCGGAAGCCTTGATCCGCCCGTTGTCACCCTCCTTGTTTACGATCCGCACCGGAACGTACTTCTTGCCGTCGCTGGGCAGGTCCACCTTCTTGCCGTGAACCAGGTCCGCCATCACGGAGACGGCCTGCTTGCCGAACTCGTAGGGATTCTGCACCACGGTCGCATAGATGAAGCCGTCGTCAATGCCCTTGAGCGTTTCCAGGTCCTCGTCGAAGCCGACAATCTTGACCTTGCCTTGCCGACCCGACTCCTTGACCGCGTTGAGGATGGCAGGCGGGTTGTAGGCCCACAGGCCGATCAGGCACAGGTTGGGCTCGCTCTCCTCCAGGGCCAGCACGGCGCTGGCGTTCTGCCGGGCGACCGGTTGTTTCACGTCATCGGTGTACGGTTCCTTGCGCACCAGCTTGAACTTGCCGTCCTTGCTGGCCAGCTCTTTCGGCAGCCCCTTGCTATCCAGCTCGAAGCCCAGCTCCTGCAGCACGCCCTGGACCCGTTCGCGGGCGTTGATTGGCTCGATCTGGCCGACAAACAGGGCGACCTTGCCGCCGTCGGGCATGCACTCCTTGACCAGCTTGCCGACGGTTCGCCCCCCGTTGACGTTGTCGGTGCCGATGTAGCAGCGGCGTTTGCTCTTGTCGGCGTCGTTGTCGATGGCCAGCAGCGGCACCTGGTCGGCCACCTCGTTCAGATAGGTGGTCTGGTTGTCGGGGTCCTTGACGCTGATGCTGATGGCCTTGACGCCCTGGGCGAGCATGGTGTCGATGATCTCCTTCTGCTCGGCCGCGGTGCCGTTGGCCGGCCGCTGGAAGACCAGCTCAACGTCCTTCTCCTTCGCCGCATCCTGGGCGCCCTTCTCGACGATCTTCCAGAACTCGGCCGGGTTATTGGTGACAAAGCCCACGGCGGGCTTGCCTTTGGAACAGCCGGTCAGGGCCAGGGCAAGGCCGGCCAGGATCAGGCTCAACGCACGGAGAGGTTTCATGGGAGGACTCGGGTGTCTTTGGACCAGGGAAGCGAAAGTTCTCGTCCGGCGGCGTCGGGGCCTTGCCGGACGCTACAATCAACAAGGTCACGATACGGAACGGGATGCGATCTGGATAGTGCGCCGTTCCTGAAGCGGAAACAGGGAAATGGTTGGTCCACCCGAACCGTGGGCTGCGCTGCGCGACCCACGGCTGGGCTATGCAACCCCTTCGGGGTAGAAAACCGGGTCTCCGTTGTCTTCCTACCCCGAAGGGGTTGTATAACCCAGCCGTGGGTCGCGCAGCGCACCCACGGGGCATCCCCCCCAATCGGAAAGAACCTGACTCTCATGAATGCCGAGAAACACCGGCTCGAACAGGACCGGCTCAAACAGCAAGCCTGGAAGAAATGGGGCCCCTACCTGAGCGAACGGCAATGGGGCACGGTGCGCGAGGACTACAGCAGCAACGGCGACGCCTGGAGCTACGTCAGCCACGACCAGGCCCGCAGTCGCGCCTACCGCTGGGGCGAGGACGGCATTGCCGGGATCTGCGACGAGGAGCAGTACCTTTGCCTGGCCCTCGCTCTGTGGAACGGCAAGGACCCCATTCTCAAGGAACGGCTGTTCGGTCTGTCCAATCCGCAGGGCAATCACGGAGAGGACGTCAAGGAGATCTATTACTATCTCGATGCGACGCCGACGCATTCCTATCTGAAGATGCTCTACAAGTATCCGCAAAGGGAGTTCCCCTACGCGGAACTGATCCAGCGCAACCAGCAGCGCGGCAAGCAGGACCTGGAATTCGAGTTGCTCGACACGGGAATCTTCGACGACGACCGGTACTTCGATTGCTTCGTGGAGTATGCCAAGGCCAGTCCTAACGACATCCTGATGCAGGTCACGATCCACAATCGCGGTCCGGACGAGGCGGTACTGCACGTGTTGCCGCAATTGTGGTTCCGCAACACCTGGTCATGGAAAGGCGGTCTGCCGAAACCGGAACTGACGGTGGCCGCGAGTGATGCCATCGAGGCACGACACCAGGACCTCGGAACGTGGTTTTTCTGCAGCGAGGGCGAACCGGGCCTGCTGTTTTGCGACAATGAAACCAACGTGCAACGTCTGTATGCTCAGGAGTCGGATCATCGGCATTTCAAGGATGCGTTCCATGATTACGTCGTGCATGGCAATCATTTCGCCGTCAATGCACAGCAGCAAGGGACCAAGGCGGCCGTCCATCACGTCTTGAAGGTCCCCGGTCAAGGCTCAGCCCGGCTGCGTTTCCGGCTGTGTGAGGGTGCGAACGACGCTCCATTCATCGACTTCGATCAGACCTTTCAAGCTCGGCGAGAGGAAGCGGATCAGTTCTATGCCGATCTGCAAAAGGAGATTGCGGACGCGGACGTTCGCCTGGTGCAGCGGCAAGCGCTGGCGGGGTTGATCTGGAACAAGCAGTTCTATTACTACGACATCCCGGAATGGCTCCAGGGCGATCCCGCCTATCCGCCGCCGCCCCTCGAACGGCTGCACGGTCGCAACGCTGACTGGCGGCATCTGAACAACGCCGACGTGATTACGATGCCGGACAAGTGGGAGTATCCTTACTACTGCGTCTGGGACACGGCGTTTCATTGTGTGGCGTTCGCGCTCATCGACACTGAGTTCGCCAAGCATCAGCTGGTGCATTTGCTGCGCGAGTGGTACATGCATCCCAACGGGCAGGTCCCGGCCTACGAATGGAACTTCAACGACGTCAATCCGCCGGTCCACGCCTGGGCCGCCTGGCGTGTGTTCCAGATTGATCGCCGGGAGACCGGCCAGGGCGACCTGGTATTCCTGGAGCGGGTCTTTCACAAGCTGCTGCTGAACTTCACCTGGTGGGTCAATCGCAAGGACTCGGCCGGCCGCAATCTCTTCCAGGGCGGTTTCCTCGGTCTGGACAACATCGGTGTTTTCGACCGCAGCGCCCCGCTGCCGGCCGGCGTCCGGCTCGACCAGGCAGATGGCACCAGCTGGATGGCCACATACTGTCTGAACATGATGCGGATCGCCCTGGAGCTGGCGCTGCACAATCACGTGTACGAGGACATTGCCACCAAGTTCTTCGAGCATTTCCTGACCATCGCCGAGGCGATGACCAACATGGCCAGTGCCGGCATCGGGTTGTGGGATGAGCAGGATGAGTTCTATTACGACGTGCTGGACCTGTCGGACGGCCGGCGGCTGACGTTGCGCCTCCGTTCGATCGTGGGGTTAATCCCACTGTTCGCCGTGGAGGTGCTGGAACCGGAAGTGATGAAGCAGGTGCCCGAGTTTCGGAAGCGTCTGCGCTGGTATCTCAACTATCGGTCCGACCTGGCCAGGTTGGTGTCACGCTGGGAGGAACCTGGTCGGGGCGCCCGCCAGCTGCTGTCGCTCCTGCGGGGACATCGCATCAAGCGTCTGCTGCGGCGCATGCTGGACGAGACGGAGTTCCTCTCACCTTATGGTGTGCGTTCTCTGTCCAGGTATCATCGCGAACATCCGTATGAGTTCAGCTGTGCTGGCCACCGTTTCAGTGTGAGCTATCTGCCTGCGGAGTCAGATTCCAACTTGTTCGGCGGCAATTCCAACTGGCGCGGCCCCGTGTGGTTTCCGGTGAACTTTCTGCTGATCGAGTCGTTGCAGCGGTTCCACTACTATTACGGCGACGACTTCAAAGTGGAGTGCCCAACGGGTTCCGGCAAGTTCCTGACGATCTTGCAGATTGCCAACGAACTATCGCACCGGTTGATGCGGTTATTCTTGCGTGACGAACAGGGACGTCGGCCGGCCCACGGCGCCAGCGCTAAGCTGCAGCACGATCCGCACTTCCGTGATTACGTAACCTTCTCGGAATACTTCCACGGCGACGACGGACGAGGACTGGGCAGCTCGCACCAGACCGGCTGGACGGCCCTGGTGGCCAAGCTGATGCAACCACGAGCCCCAGCAGTTTAGCCGCGACGCGCAGCGGAGCGCGTCTCCTACCAGAGAGCAGTGGCGGAAACGGATTGCAGCCGGTAAGATCCCGGGAAACGAACTCCGCCCTGACAATCCCGGATAGCCATGCCGCTTGCCAATTTCGACCAGCTGTTCACCGAGGCCGACGCCGCTCGTCCCGCGATCCCCGTGGCCGCGGCGGGCGGCGCCGATCCGACCGTCCTGGCAGCCCTGCGCACCGCCTGGGGGCGCGGCTGGGTCGCTCCGATTGTCACCGGCCGGGAAGCTGACATTCGCCGCACGGCCGAGGAAGCTGGCATCTCCCTGGCCGGCTTCACCATCCTGGACAGCGAGGAGCCGGCGGTGACGGCCGTGGCCGAGGTCCGCGATGGGCGGGCCCGCTTCCTGATGAAAGGGCAGATTGCCACGCCGGCCTTGCTCCGGGCCATGCTCGATCCGCACAAGGGACTCCGCACCGGCCGGGTGATTTGCCAGGTGGTGCTGCTGACAATCGCCCGGAATGGCCGCTGTTTCCTGCTGGCGGATACCGGCATCTGCATCAAGCCGACGCTGGAGCAGAAAAAAGACATCCTCCAGAGTGCGGTCGCTGTGGCGCGGGCCCTGGGCGAACCGCTGCCGCGCGTGGCCGTGATGGCGGCCAGCGAGTCGGTCACGGAAGCGATGCCGGAAACGCTCGATGCCCAGCAGTTGCAGCGGCGGCAGCAGGCCGGAGAGATTGCCGATTGCCTGGTGCAGGGACCGCTGTCGTTCGACCTGGCCTGCGAGGCCAGCGCCGCGGACAAGAAACGCATCAGCGGCCCGGTCACGGGAGCGGCCGACGTGATGCTGTTTCCGGACCTGTCGTCGGCGAACCTGACGGTCAAGGCGATCATGTACACCGCCGATTGCCGCTTCGGAGGCGTGCTGTGCGGGGCGGCCTGCCCCGTGGTGTTCATGTCGCGGGCCGACACCACGGCCACCCGGCTCCATTCGCTGGCGCTGGCGCTGCGGGTGAGTGCGGGGCCGTGGTACAATGATGCCGGTTGAGGTGGAGTTGACAGGCTGTTTTATGGAGGAAATGAGTCATGGCTCGATTGCTGTTCGTGTTCGTGACGGTCGGCTTGCTTTTCCTGGGGTGTCTGCGTTTGCTGGCCCCTTCTGCCGAGGCCGGGGACAAGCCGACTCCCGCAGTCTCCTTCTCGGACAAACCGGTCATGGTCTCTGGGAAGGACTTTCAGTACTTTCTGGGCAAGCCTGAGGTCCGGCAACTGGGTGGACGTTCGTTCGTGGTAGGGCAAGAGGTTCTGTATCCGAAGCTCACCAACAAGGTAATCTGGCCTGGAGGAAAGGTGTGGGTGCCTCTGGATACGGTCACCCAGATGGTCGAACTGGAACCGGTCAAGCCCGAGAAATGATACCCCTGGCTCCGCTCGGCTCCACCCGCGGCCTGTCTGGTTGCGTCCCTCCCCGCTTCGTAGGATGGCAGTTGTCGCATCCAGCATTTTCGCCCGGCTGCCGCGCCAGGATACGGCGAGCGGCTTCCGTACAGGGGAGATTCAGCAGTGGGTCTGGTAGTCCAGAAATTCGGCGGCACCAGCGTGGCCACCGCGGAGCGGATCAAGGCGGCGGCCCGCCGGGCCATCCGGACGCGGCGCGGCGGCAACCAGGTGATTGTCGTCGTCAGCGCTCGCGGCGACACCACCGACGACCTGATCGAGCTGGCCCGCGAGATCACCGAGAACCCGCCGGCCCGGGAAATGGACATGCTCCTATCCACCGGCGAGCAAATCTCCATCGCGCTGCTGGCCATGGCCATCCAGACCCTGGGCGAGAAGGCGATCAGCTTCACCGGGGCCCAGGTCGGCATCGTCACCGACAGCACCCACACCAAGGCCCGCATCAAGAGCATCTCCACCGCCCGCATGCGCCAGGCCCTCGAACAGGGACAGATCGTCATCGTGGCCGGCTTCCAGGGCATCGACGAGAACTTCAACATCACCACCCTCGGCCGGGGCGGCTCCGACACCACCGCCGTCGCCCTGGCCGCCGTGATGAAGCATGATCCGGGCAGCAACGGCCGGGAGGGCGAGGCTCCTGCCGAGCCGGTCGATTGCGAGATCTACACCGACGTTGATGGCGTCTACACCACCGATCCGCGGATCGTGCCCGAAGCGCGGAAGATGGACGCCATCAGCTACGACGAGATGCTGGAGCTGGCCAGCCTGGGCGCCGGGGTCATGCACTCGCGGAGCATCGAGTTCGGCAAGAAGTTCGACGTGCCGATCATGGTCCGCAGCAGCTTCAGCGACGCCGAGGGAACGTGGATCGTGCCCGAGGCGGATTGGATGCGCGAGGTGGTCGTCTGCGGCGCCGCCCTGCTCAAAACCGAGGCCCGCGTCGCCATCGTCGGCGTCCCCGATCGGCCCGGCATCAGCCATCGCATCTTCTCGGCCATCGCCGACCGCAACATCGTGGTGGACATGATCGCCCAGAACGTCGGCAGCGACGGTCGGGCCGCCATCGGCTTCACCGTGCTGGCCGGCGAGCTGCCGCAAACCCTGGCCGTCCTCCGGCCGCTGGCCCAGGAGTGGGGGGCGCGGATCGACCACGAGGACCAGGTGAGCAAGGTGTCGATCGTCGGCACCGGCATGCGGACGCACACCGGCGTCGCCGAGCGGATGTTCGCCGCGCTGTCGGCCAGCGCTGTCAACATGAAGATGATCACCACCGGCGACATCAAGATCAGCGTGCTGGTCGATCGGGCCGACGGCACACGCGCCCTCAACGCGGTCCATCAGCGCCTTCGGACTGGACCAGCCCCGTGCCGGAGCGGGCCGCCCTGCCGGCACCGGTTCGCACTCGTTCCGGGAACGGCCGGGAGCGACACCGCCGCCGCGGCGCGACCTGGCGGCGCTGACCCAGCGCCTCAACAGCATGGAGGACATCCTGGTCAGCGACGTGCTGCTGACCACCGACCAGGGCCGGATCACCCTCTTCGGCCTGCCCTCGCAGCCGGGCACCTGCTCGCGGGTCTTTCAGGCGGTGGCCGGGGCCGGCATCATCGTGGACATGATCATCCAGAACCTCACCGAGGGCCGGACCGAGCTGTCCTTCAGCGTGCCGCAGACCGACCTGGACCGGGCCCAGAAGGTGACCCGCGACGTCGTGGCTGCCCTTGACCCCAGCTCGCGCGTCGCCGCGGACGCCAACATTGCCACGGTCTACGTCCTGGGCGTCGGCATGCGGACGCACACCGGCGTGGCCCGACGGATGTTCGGGGCCCTGGCCCAGCGCGGCATCAACATTGCCATGATCAACACCAGCGAGGTGCGGATCAGCGTGGTGGTGGAGCGCAAACATGGCGAGGAAGCCTGGGCCTGTCTCAAGGAGGCGTTCAAGGTCGAGTGAGGGAGGAGCAAGAGCATGGTGACAAACGCAAACGTTCCCGTAACGGTGACCCCGGAGGCGGAGGAGTACGTACGCAAGCTGGGGTTGGAAGGGCCCTTCGAGCAGATGATCGACCACGCCTTGCAGGTTGTTCCCGGACTGCGCCAGATCACGGCGGAAGTCCCTCCCCTGTACGATTCCGGAGGAGAGCCGGTAGTCCTGATTGGTGTCTTCATGGACGCTCCACCAGGAGACGACGATCCGACGAACCGAGAACTGGGTTACTGGCAGGTGGCAACGTTCCCACCCGAAGTGTTCATCTACTTCACGTTTCTAACGGCGTATGTTTGACAATGCAAGGAAGAGACTATGTCGCTTACGCGCGCGGGCTGCTTGGCGGCGGCACGGAAGTCAGCTGGCGAACCGCCGCCGGACGGGCGTATTACGGCCTGATGCTGGAGTGCCGGGAGGCGTTGTCTCGCTGGGGATTTCCTCTTCCGCCACACGAGAACGTGCATTCCTTCGTTCGTCTGCGTTTCGTGTATCCAGCCGACGCGGATCTCAAGAAAATTGGCGCCATCCTGGAGACTCTCAACCGATTGCGGAATGAGGCGGACTATCGGTTGTCCTCGACCTGGTTTGCGACAGACGCCCGGGCTCGACTGGCCGTCGTGGATGCGACAACGGCTCTCGCCCTCCTGGATGCCATCGTCAGCGACCCGGTCCGGGCGGCGGCCGCTGTTGCCGCCATCCGGGCCGCATTCCCCTGAACCTCCTCACCGGCACCCGGGCCATGTCCCAGAACCCTTCTTCTATCGCGCAGACTCGGCTCCTGGTTCTGGTCGTGCTGCTGACCGCCCTGTTCGGGTGGCTGCTGCTCCAGCGGATACCGGGCATCGGTGACGAGTACGCCACCATTCCCCAGGTTGAGATATTCCTCTCAGGCGACTGGACCGTGCGGGACGACCTCGCCGTTCCTCCCACCTATCACGCCCTCGTCGCCAGCATCGCTCGTCTGCTCGGAATCCGTTCCGTGCAGCAAAACCTCAACGGGCTGCGCCTGATCTCGCTGCTTCTGAGCCTGCCGGTCGTGGCCTGGTTCTTTCTCTGTGCCCGGAAGATTGACTCCGCGAATGCCTCGCTCCGATCGCTGGAGTTCTTGTTCCTGCCGATCCTGCTGCCGTACCTGTTCATCCTCACCACGGATGCGTTCGCCCTGACAATCTTCGTTCTGGCCGTCTGGCTGGCCCTGGAGGATCACCCGGCTCTGGCCGGGGTCGCCGCCCTGCTGGACGTCCTGGTACGGCAAAACCAGATCGTCTGGGTCGCCTGGCTGTTCGTCTGGACGTACCTCCGCGACCACGGCTGGTCCTTGCGTCCCGCGCTGATCCTGCGCCACCTGGTGCGCGGCTGGACGTTCTGCCTGATCTTTGCGGGTTTCGTGGTCTTTGTGATCAAAAACCACGGTCTGACGCTGGGCCACCACGAACAGGTCCACCCCCCCGGCGTTTATCTCGGGAACGTCTGGTTTGCCCTGTTCCTCTGCTCGTTTCTGTTGTGGCCGATCTTCCTGGTCCGCCTGCCAAACACGCTGGGCCTGATCCGCCGCCGGCCGCTGCTGCTGGTCGCGGTTGGCCTGGTTTTTGTCCTGTACTCGGCGACCTTCCAGGTCACGGACCCCGCCAACGATCTCGCCGCCAAGGAGGTCAACAAGGAGTTCCTCCGCAACCGGCTGCTGGACCTTGCGACCAGCAACCTGGCGACCCGAACGGCCTTCTTCCTGCCCATTGCCCTGGCGATCCTCTCCCTGGCGGCCCTGCCGTTGCACGAACGCGGCAGCTGGAGCCTTTACCCCTTCTGGGTGCTGGCCATCATCCCGGTCCGGCTGATCGAGCAACGCTATTCCCTGTCGGGCTTCACCATGCTGCTGTTGCTGCGCGTGCTGGAACGGCGCCGGGTTGAGTGGCTTCAGCTGGCCTGGTTCGTCCTCGTGTCGCTGTTCATTCTCTGGGGGATTTCCCGGGCGTGGTTCTTTCTGTGAGCGCTGTTTCCGCGGCTACGCTTTGCGCCGAATCCGGTATTGCTCGTGCTTGACCTGGGCCTTGACGGCCTCGTACCGAGCCGTGGCAGCGAACTCCTTCGCCACCTGGTCGGCTCGCTCCTTCTTGACGGCCCCCTTGTGAGCGTGCAGCAGATACCGCAGTCGCAGCGGCTCTTTGCGCGTCGTGGTCAGCGGTTGCTCCAGACACACCGCCGCTCCCATCCAGCCATCCTCGCGGACGTGCCAGTTGGCCGGATGATTGGGATTCTCGGGATGGTCGAAGTAGGTGATACCCTCCTCGCCGCCCTTCGGCACGGGGCCGCTGTAGTCCATCCACACCGCCTTTTTGCCGAACAGCGCCGGCTCTCCCTGCGCCCCACTGCCGCCGGTCAACTGGCCGCCGCCGAAGTGGGCTGAGAGGTTGCGGGCCACGCGGACGGCCAGGAAGCCGAAGTTGGTCTTGCCGAACTCCAATGACTCGGCCGTGGGTCGGAAGGTTGCTTGCAGTTCCACCAGCGTCTCGCCCTCGGCCCCTGGACGGACGGCGGCGATCAGTTCCTGCTCCAACAATTCTTTGGGATCGTGGCCGTCGTACCAGCCGAGCAGCACGGCCATCGCCGCTTCCTTGTCGCCGTCCTGGTAGCACAGCCAGCTTTTCTGGCGGATGCGAGCCGGCGTGCGATCGCTCCAGAAGTCGATGCCCAGCACCTTGTTGTGGGCGAACCAGATGGAGCGGTGGTGGTCATGGTCCGGTGCGCCGGGATGTCCCATCCGCGTCAGCACGCTGCCGGATGGGCTGACCAGCGGATAGAAGAACGGCCGGGGGTAGTTCGGGCCATGGTGCCAGCGCAGACGCTCGACGCCGTCGATCTGGAAGGAGACCTGAAAATCGGGCAGCGGAATGACCTGGCAACGAGGAATGGGGAGAGGCATGGGAGTTTTCTCCAGGGACGGTTTTGCCGCTTGCGGCTTAGCGCGGAGTGTCCGGGCCAGCCGACGCTAAGCCGCAAGCGGCAATCAGTTACACCTTGGGTTCCCAGCCCTTCTCGTATTCACGAGTCCACAGGGCCATCGCGTCCTTGTCGTCGAGGATGCGCCCTTTCTCACCGCAACGGAGGGCCCGCCCTGTGCGGTGTGCAATGTTGCCCAGGTGGCACAGCAGCGTGCTCTTGTGTCCCTCCTCGATCTCGCTGTTGAGCGTCTTGCCCGAGCGGATGGCGTCGAGCAAGTTGCCGGCGTGCATCGCGTCGCTGCCGCTGCCGGTCTCCTTGCGGACCTCCTTCCCCTTGGGATCGCAGATGGTGTAGCCGGTGCCGCTGATCATCAGGCTGCCCTTGTCGCCGACAAAGATCACGTCCGCGCCCTTGCCGCTGGGCAGCTGGGTGCAGCTCAACCCTTCCCAGGTGATGGTCTTGCGATCCGGGAAGGTGTAGCTGACGACATGGGTGTCGGGCGTTTGCTGATCGTCCTCGAAGCGGAACCGGCCGCCCGAGGAGGTGACGTGAATGGGATAATCGACGCCCAGGCCCCAGCGGCACAGGTCGATCATGTGGATGCCGTTGTTGCCCAGTTCGCCATTGCCCCAATGCCAGAACCAATGCCAGTTGTAATGGAGGTAATTGTCGTGGAATGGTTTGCGCGGAGCGGGGCCCTGCCACAGATCGTAATCCAGGCCCTCCGGCACCGGGACAGCCTTGCCCTTGCCAATGGTGCCGCGGTTGTTGAGATACCACGACTGGGCGAACCAGACCCGGCCGATGACGCCGTCGCGAAGTTGCTGGATCGCCTCGATCACCTTCGGCCAGCTGCGCCGCTGGTTGCCCATCTGCACGTTCTTCTTGTACTTGCGAGCCGCCTCGACCAGCAGTTCGCCCTCGCGGGGGTTGTGGCTGCACGGCTTCTCGACGTAGACGTTCTTCCCGGCCGCGCAGGCCAGGATGGCCGCCGGAGCGTGCCAGTGGTTACACGTCGCGACGACCAGCACGTCGATGGTCTTGTCGTCGAGGACCTTGCGGAAATCGCCGACGGTTTTGGGCGTGTTCCCCTTCACCTTGGCGACGCCGGCGGCCGCCGACTCCATCCGTTTCTGATCCACGTCGCAGACGTAGGCGACCTGGCAATTGGGCAATTTCTCGAACAGCTGGGCCAGGCCGCTGCCCCGGCCGCCGGTGCCCATGACGCCGACGAGGATGCGTTCATTGGCGTCCTTGACAGCGGCACGGGCCGGCAGGGCCGACAACCCCAGGGCCAGGCCGGCCGTGGCGGTTGCACCCAGGAAATCACGACGGTCAAGTGGTTCAGTCACGATGCGTCTCCCTTGCGGTTGGAGGGCGGTGGTTCTTGTGGTTTGGCTTGTCTGCCAGCATATCCGAAACAGCGGCGCAAGGCGAGCGGCAAAAGGGAACCCCGGGTGGAGCGCAGCGCAACCCGGGGCTTTATTCCCGAAGGCAAAGGAGTAAAGCCCCGGGTGGAGCGCAGCGCAACCCGGGGTCCTATTTCATTTTTTCCTTGCCTTGGGGGGATGCGACTGCTTTACTTGGAAGATAGGAATACCCAAAGGACGCGGGGTTGCGCCACCTGCTGGCGTTCACCAAATCTCGGGAGTTCGAGGTGCCCATGCCAATCCAGTGCCCAACCTGTTCCCGGATCAACCCGGCAAACGCCATTTACTGCCATTACGATGGCCGGGCCCTTGCCCAGGACGGCCCGGGTGGGTCGTTGGGGCTGGGCGTCCTCTCCTTTCGCACGCCCTTTGCCTTTGCCGACGGCCAGCTTTGCGAGAATTACAACCAGCTGACCCTCGCCTGTGACCGCAGGTGGAACGAGGCGCGCGGTTACCTGGGCAATGGCATCTGGGAGACGTTCTTCGCCTCCATCGGGCGGATGGACCTGGTCACAGTGGCCCGGCAGGCGGCCCGGGAAGCCGACCTCGATGCGGGGCTCAGCTATCTGCTGGAGAGATTGCCGGCCGACAGCGACGCCCTGCAGCCCCCGAAACTGGCGCTGCTGTCGTCGGCGGTGAACCTGGAGACGCTGGAGCCGGGAAAGGACCACAAGTTCGAGCTGGTGCTCGAGAACCAGGGCATGCTCGTCCTCCGCGGCACGGTCCTGAGCGACTGCGACTGGCTGTTTTTCGGGGAACGCCAGGGCACCGCCGTGACGAAACTGTTCCAGACCCGAGACTCGTACAACCTGTCGATCCGCGTCCTGGGGAACAAGCTGCGTGCCGGGCTCAAGCCGCTGGAAGGCCAGATCGTCGTTGATACCAACGGCGGCCGCCAGAAAATCACGGTGCGGGCGACCGTGCCGGTCCGGCCGTTCCCCAAAGGAGAAGGCGCCCCGAACGTCCTGGCGGGCGCCCGGACCCCGCGTGAGCTGGCGGTCAAGGCGAAGGCCCATCCACAGGAGGCGGCCGTCCTGTTCGAGCAGGGAGCCGTGAAGGCCTGGTACGAGAGCAACGGCTGGAACTATCCGATCCAGGGCACGCAAGGCAAGGGCAAGGGAGCAGTGCAGCAGTTCTTCGAGGCACTGGGACTGACCAGGCCGCCCCGCCTCGAAATCAGCACCGAGCAGATCGTTTGCCAGGGCGAAGCCGGGCAATCCCTGACAAAGACAGTGACCGTCAAGACCGCGGAATCCAAGTTTGTCACCGCCGACGCCCAGAGCAATCAGGACTGGATCACGGTGGAACCGGCCCGGACGCAGGGCAACAGCGTCACCATCCCCTTGCGCATCGACATCCCGCCGTCCCCGGGGGAAACCCTTCACGCTCAGGTGCTTTTTCAGGGCAATGGCCAGCAGCAGTTCCTCGTGCCGGTGACGCTGACCGTCGCGGGGGTCAGGCCCCCCGAGAAGAAGAAGGCCAGCGCCGGTCCACCGCCGCTACCCCGTCTGGGCCGGCCACTTGGCTGGATCTGTGCGGGAGTCGGTCTGGTCCTCGTTCTGGCACTCGTGATCTTCCTGAGCCGGCGAGGCACGGCCCGGGTGAATCCACCCCCTGACGTGGCTGAGGTCCCGCCGGAGCAACCGGCGCAGCCGCGGCCGAAGGTCGAAGCCTGGTGGGACGGCATTCCCAAAAGCAATCTCGCCGCGGCGGCGGCGCAATTGCAGGAAGCCGCACCGGAGACCCGGCCGATCATCGACCGCCTGTCCGTCAAGGCGGACTTCGAGCGCTACCAGGGCTACGAACAACTGGCGGCGAAGCTGGCGGAGCTGGCGCGAATCCCAAGGTGCGCGAACCGCTGGGGCGCTTCGTCGTGGAGTGCTGTGTCCATGAACCTTCCGAATTGAACGTCGCGCCGCTGCGGCGCGGTCTGGTCGGTCAGTTTCCGGGCGACGGCATCGAGTTTTCGCCCGAGGATAAGGGGGAAGAGCTGGAGCGCGCCGCCTTCTGGCTGAAGGTCGTCTTTGACGTGCTCGGCCACAAGGCCGTTCCCCCGGATCGGGGCCGAAGCCTGGCCAACGAACTGGCCACGGTCTTTGGCTTTGCCCTCGATCCCAGGGTCCCTCCGGAGGAACTCAGGACGCAGACCGAGAAACTGCTCGCGGAACGGTGCTACCACAACACGCTGCCGACGGCCGTGAAATCGATCGACCAGGCCCTGACCATCCGTGCTGCCCTGCTCGCCAGGTTCCCGCAGCAATTGGCGCCGGACTTGCGCGACCAGATCGACGTGGACCTGCTCGCCGTCGGGCTGTCCCGGGGCAACGACCAGTGGCCGAAACTGGAGGCGATCTTCAAGACCTGCCTGGCAAGCACTAACGTCAACGTTGGCCTGAAACTCATCGACCTCTATGCGAAGGCCAACGCTGAACTGGCCCCGAAAATGGAAACGCTGCTGGCCGGCAAGTGGAAGGCCGCGGGCAGCGCCAGGCTGACGCACGCCGCCAAGGTGGCTGCCATCCGCAAAGGGCTGGTCAGCGATCCCAACACCGTCCGGATGGCCCGTGCCGAACGGTTGGCCCAGTTGCAGAAGCTGGCCGGCGGCACCCTGGCTGCGGTCCAGCCGGGCCAGCAGCCGGAAACCACCCTGCTGCAAGACTGCGTGCGCCTGGCCCACGCCTCCACGATGGGGGCCATTCTGTTCAGCAAGGATGCCGAGCCGGAGCGGTTCGACGCGCTGATCGGCAAAATCCCCGCAATCCGGCCAGACAAGATGGACCAGGAGGCAAAAAACCCTGAGGAGAAACCGCGGCAGCCCGTGGCCAAGGGCGTCATCACCCTGGAAGCGGGGTTCTGGAACACTCAGGACAGGTTGACGGTCAAGTGTGAACGCGACCCGCGCCGCGGGGCCTTCCGCAAGACCTATGCGGTGGCCCTGCAAGCCGGTCAGTTCTACAGCATCGACATGCGCAGCGCCGCCCTGAACTGTTATCTGCGTCTGGAATCGGCTGCCGGCGTCCAGGTGGCTGTCGGCAACGGCTTTCCCAACGCAAGCATCCTGCACGTGCCGCAGGCCGATGGCGTTTATCGTCTGGTGGCCTCATCGACCGCCAAGGACGCGGTGGGGGCTTTCACCTTGCAGATTCAACTGGGGGGCGGTTTCGGTGGGTTCGGTATCCCGCGGCCGATCTTTGGGCCGAAAGGACCGTTTGTCCCGGGGGCGCCCTGATGCCGGTGCGGCCTGGCATGCCCGTCCAGGAAGCACCGAAAGGGATGGACAACAAGGCGCCGCAGTTGAACCCGATCGATCTCACCGACCTGGGCAGCAAGCAAGGTCCTGTCCGGATCGCCGCGTTCAACAACCTGGCCGACAGCCTTCCCAGCGATCTGTCGTATCAGCACGGCCAGAAAATCGCCAGGTATCTGCTCCTGACGGCCGGGCAGGGCGCCGAACTGGAGGCAGTGCTGGGCAAGCTGGAGCCGCTGGCAAAGTGCCGCTTTCTGTTGCAGGCGCTGGCGGACGTGATCGCCAGCGAGAACGTCACCCAGCAACGGACGGAGGCGATTGTCGGGGGCATCCTGCGACAGCCGCTTCGGTTCGCAAAAGACGAAGACTGGCGGTCGGCCTGCCGCAAGCCGCTGCTGCAGCGGGCCCTGGAGATGACGGGCCGGCACTACCACGCTGCCGACCGGGCCGCCGATTTCCTCCGCGACCTGTACAAGGAACAGGGGCTGGCTTTTGGCCTGGAATCTCCCGATTTCCTGGCTCAGACGCAGCTCAATCCGGTCCTGGAAGGTCTGATCAAACACGTCGCCGCCAGGGCCGCCAGGGAGGACCTTCCTGCCGCGGAGAAGGACTACCTGGAACAAATTGACCGGCACCTGCGGGCGGCGCGGTTCGTTGCGGCCAACGACCTGGAGCACGTGGTCCTGCTCCAGCGGACCTGGCTCAAGGTGCTGATCGCCGTCCTGCAGAAGCAGGTGCCGGCACAGGCCAAAGACCTGCTGGCAGTCCAGCAGGAGCTGGATGCGCAAGATCGCCTGTCGCGCAGCGTTCTTGAGCAGCTTCGGTCCGGCGAGGAGAAGGTCCTTCGTGTCTGGACGCTGGCGCACAATCTCAAATGATCCCGGGGGTGGTTCATGCGGGCGTGCCGTTTCATTCTTGGGTTGGCGGTTGGCCTGGGCTGCCTGGTTTCCTCGGCTTCGGCTATCCTCATCGACACGGGCAGCAGCAAGGTCGGCGGCTTCCTGGTCAGCGAGGACGGCATGAAACTGACGATCCGCGTGACCACTCCGGACGGTCAGGAAAAAGTCACTGAATATGCCTCTGCCAGGGTCAAGGTCCTTCATCGGCTCGACGTGAAGCGGTTGGAGGAGCTTTCCAGGGACAATCCCGGGGCGTATCGCGACTATGCGGACGAGCTGGCGCGCCAGGAAGCCGACCCGGAAGCCCGGTACGTGGCCAGGCGTTTGTACTTGATTGCCGCCAAGCTCGATCCGCAACAGTTCGGTTCCAGCTCCCTGCTCAAGATGAGCGAGCAGGACAGCGTGCCGGCGGAAGCACGCAAGTACCGGGCCCTGGCGTACTTGCTCGATCCGAAGGTGGATGACGGGCTCCTCAAGGTGGAAGTCGTGAAGCCGGCTCAGCCGGCCAAAGCTCCGGCCGGCGCCCTGCGCGACTTCATGAAGGCCTTGCAGAGCTATCGCGCGGGCCAGATCAAAACGGCAACTGACATCGCCAAACGAGAAAGCGTGGAGAAGATCTTCAGCAGGGCGCCGGGGATGAACGACCGGCGGACGTTCCTGCGGTGGTGTACCGACGCCAACTGTGCCACCTGCAAGGCGGAGGGAAAAGTGGCCTGCGCCGCTTGCAAGGGCACTGGCACGATTACCATGTTTGGCCGGCGCGAACGGTGTCCGACGTGCGGGGGGCAGAGAACAGTCGTTTGCCCGGACTGTGATGGGACGCACGTCCGTCTCCCCTTGCCCGACGACGTCCTGCACACCGTCCTTCGTGCCGAGCTGTGGGCGATGGATCAGCTCGCGGGCGCCGACGCCGGCGGCAAAGAGGCCGCCGAAGCGAAAGGCTGGTCCAGCGTTCTTCAGAGGCACCAGCTGAACCCGGTCTTGCCCTTGAGTCTGGATACGATCACGGAGTTCGACCCACGCAAGTGCCATTACCGCAATGGCGTCTGGGTGGCGCCCTGAGCGCATCTGGAACGGAACGGCAGCCGAGGGCGGCCTGCAAACGTTTTGCCGGCAGGCCGCGTTCTGGAATCCAGAGCGAGAAACGGAGTCCGATTCACGTAACCCCAAGAGTAAGGACCCATGTTTGCCAACGTGACCTGCCCTGCCTGCAAGCACAGGTACTGGCTTCCGGAAGGGGAAATGGCCAGCCGGCAAATCTGCCCCAGCTGCCAATCTCCGTTCGTTGCCGGCAAGTCGGTGGCCGAGGCCAAACCGAACGCCCCGGCCGGCACGCCTGCGTGCGCTCCGGCCGGCAGGCCGGCCTGCGCTTCAGCCCAGCCCAGCTACTCCAAGACCATGCTCGCGGACACGGCGCCGCCGATCAAGTACAACTGCCCGCGCTGCAAGGCACCGCTGGAGGCCCCGGCGAGCGAAGCGGGGACGAAGAAGAACTGTCCCAACTGCTCGCAGCGGCTGCAGGTGCCGAACCAGCCGAAGCCGGAGCCCGCGGCGCCGCCCAACCTGAACAAGACGATGCTGGCCAGCGACGAGATCGCGGCGCCGCCGCGGCCGCCGATCAAGTACAACTGCCCCAGCTGCAAGGAACCGCTGGAGGCCCCGGCGAGCGAAGCGGGGACGAAGAAGAACTGTCCCAACTGCTCCCAGCGGCTGCAGGTCCCGGCCGCTCCCGCCGGCGCGGCCAACCGCAACAAGACGATGCTGGCTTCGGATGAGAGCATGGTGCCGGCGAGCGCTGTGCCGGGCGTGTCCTCGACCGCTGGCTCCCACGGGTTGGCCCCCACCGGCACGGGCTCGCCGCCCGCACCCACCGGGGCCGCGGCGCTGCTGACCCCGAAGAACGTCGGCATCGCTGTCGCCGTCCTGCTGCTGCTTGTGCTTGTCGTCCCTGCGGTCATCCGCGGCGGCAAATCTGAAGACCGAGATGCTCTGATGAAAGCCCAGCTGGAACTGGCAAAGCTGCAAATGGAGCATGAGCAGAAGAACAGGGAATGGGAACAGAAGATGAAGACGGCAGAAGCCGAGGCACGCCGGCAGGCCGATGATGTGGCGGCAAGAATCAGGACCCAGGAAGACAGGAACCGTGACGACCTGCGCCGGCTGCTGGAGGCCATTGGCGCCGACAAGAAGGAGAAGACCCAGCTCGAGGCTCAGTTCCAGGAAAAGCAGCGGCAACTGGAAGAGGAAAGAAAGGAGGCGATCAAGAGGCAGAAAGAGTTCATGGATGAAGTCCAGAAGCAACGGGAGGAGGACAGGCGTGCCCGGGATCAGGCGCTGCAGAAGCAACAGTCGATCATTCAGCAACCGCCGGTCATGGTCTACCCCCCCTACCACCCCAGGTATTACTGGCCGTGGTAGCGGAGGAGGGAGGGGTCGAGCTGTTATTGTGTCAGAAAGACAATGTTCGGCGTGCCTGGTAGGGTGGGCCGAGCGTAGCGAGGCCCACCGCGAACCCCGGTGGGCCTCGCTACGCTCGGCCCACCCTACGGCTCCCCCGAGTACAGGGGAGAGGGGAGAAAGTGCAATGGCCCAGGCAAGCGCTTTACAACAGCGAGCCGGCCTGCTCTAATGACATTCTGCCAGGAACCTCCCTGCCTCTTGCCTGAATGGAGTTCACGGTGATGTCCGTCCCTGCCTCGACTCCTCAACACCCCGTCGGCGTCACGCGCCGAGAGCTGCTGCAAGTCGGTTATTCCGGTTTGCTGGGGATCGCGTTTTCCTCCCTCCTGACCCAGCGGGCTGCCGCCGAAGCGCAGCGGGCCCACGGCAACAAGAGCAAGCCGAAGTCGCTGATCCTGGTCTTCCAGACCGGCGGCGGCAGCCATCACGACACCTTCGACCTCAAGCCGGACGCCCCGCCCGAGATTCGCGGCGAGTTCAAGCCCACCGCCACGACCGTGCCGGGCTTGCAGATTTGCGAACACCTGCCGCGCCTGGCCGCCCGGGCCCAGAAGTACGCCGTGGTCCGCTCGCTGTCTCACCGCGAGGACAATCACCTGGTGGCCACCCACCACGTGCTGACCGGCCATCAGATGCCGGGAGCGTTCTTCGACAAGGTGGCCTCGCGGGACGACTGGCCGAGCTATTCCTCCACGCTGAACTATCTCCGGCCGCGGACCGATGGCGTGCCCACCGGCGTCAACCTGCCGACGTTTCTCATGCAAGGTCCGCTGACCTGGCCGGGCCAGCACGCCGGCTTCCTCGGCGGCAAGTACGATCCGCTGCAGCTCACCCGCGACCCCAACGCCCCGGATTTCCGCGTGGATGGACTCAGCCTCGCCCCAGGATTGGAAATCGACCGGCTCCAGGACCGCCGCTGCCTGCTCGAACAGGTGGAGAAACAGCAAAAGCAGCTGGCCAGCCTGGGCGATTGCCGCCGGCTGACGGATCAGCAGCAGCTGGCCTTCTCGGTGCTGACCTCCGGTAAGATCTCCCACGCCTTCGACCTGGAGCGCGAACCGGCCGGCCTGCGCGACCGTTACGGCCGGAACACCAACGGCCAATCGCTGCTCCTGGCGCGCCGGCTGGTGGAGGTGGGCGTCCCGGTGGTGCAGGTCAACATGGGCCGGGTGCAAACCTGGGACAATCACAGCAAAATCTTCACGACCCTGAAAAACCGGCTGCTGCCGCCGCTGGACCAGGGCGTCTCGGCCCTGCTGGACGATCTGGAAGCGCGAGGCCTGCTGGACGACACGCTGGTGCTGGTTGTGGGCGATTTTGGCCGCACGCCGAAGATCAACGCCGGAGGGGGCCGGGACCACTGGGCGCGGTGCAGCAGTGCCCTCTTTGCCGGCGCGGGAGTCCGCGGCGGCCAGGTGATCGGCAAATCCGACAAGATCGGCGGCTATCCCACCACGCCTCCCTATTCGCCCGACGACCTCGGAGCCACGGTGTACCACCTGCTGGGCGTCGATCCCCAGTGCGAGGTGCGCGACCGGCAGAACCGGCCGGTGCAGCTGAACCGCGGCACGGTGATGGAGGCGCTGTTCACGGGCACGGGCGAGAGTTAGCCCACAGGAGCGGAGAAATCCCATGACGGAAGATGAGGCGTTTCTCCAGGACATCGTTGCCCACCCCGACGACGACACGCCCCGGCTGATCTACGCCGACTGGCTCGACGAGCATGACCGGCCGAAGCGGGCCGAGCTGATCCGCGTCCAGTGCCGCCTGGCCCGGATGAGCGAGGATGACCCGGATCACCTGCCCCTTACCCTGCGTGAACAGGCATTGCTCCAGGAACGGGGAGAGACCTGGCAAGAAGAGTTTTTCCGGGCTGTCTGGGGGCCTGACCTGCCGGATGATACCGAGTGCCAGTTCCGCCGCGGTTTCGTGGAGGGGTTGGACCTCAACGCCCAGGATTTTCTCGACAAGGCCGAGACGCTGTTCCGGATCAGCCCTCTGTTCAAAGTCCGCCTGAACCTGCTCGGTGTCAGTCGAAGAGGCCCTGGCCTCTTCACCGAATCCTTGCTCAGCTCCCCGCACCTGTCCCGGCTCCGGACCCTGGACCTGTCGACGAACGAGCTGGGACCGGTAGAGGCCCTGGCTCTGGCCGAATGCCCTTTCCTGGGCAACCTCCAAGCCCTCGACCTCGACGCGAACGAGATTGGCGCGCCGTGTGCGGCGGCCCTCATCGAGTCGCCCGATCTGGCGACGCTCACCCGGCTGGAACTGTCTGACCTCTTCCTGGCCCGGGACGGGGTGGAGTTGCTGGCATCCTTGCCGCAACTCAGCCGCTTCTCGGTACTCGGGTTAAGTGGCGTCAGCGAGGAGTACCAGGATGGCGATCAGATTGCCGAGGTGCTGGCTGAATCGCCGCATCTGCGAGTGCGGAATTTGCGGCTGGCCGGGAACGGGGTCGGCGACCGGGGTGCGCAGGCCCTGGCCGACTCACCGTTTCTGGAGAACCTGACGGAGCTGTGGATCTATCAGAACAACATTGGCCCGGAGGGCGCGGCAGCCCTGGTTGCCTCGCCCCGGCTCGGCCGGCTCACCCGGCTGGATCTCGGCAAGAACCAGCTTGGCCCCGAAGCGATGGCCAGGTTGGCAGCTCTGCCTCAGCTGGCACGGTTCCAGGAGTTGGTCCTGTACCGGAGCCCCCTGGGCGATCAAGGACCGACGGCCCTGGCCGGTTCTCCTCACCTGACCCAGATGCTCTGGCTCGATCTGAGGAACTGCGAAATCGGGGCAGCTGGTGCGGCGGCTCTGGGGGCCTGCCCGTCCCTCGGGCGACTCCGACGCCTGCGGCTTGACAGCAACCCCATCGGGGACGAAGGGGCGGAGCGGTTGGCCGGGTCGGCTCGCCTCCCGGGACTGCTTTCTCTCCAGCTCAGCAGTTGCGGCATCAGCGATGCGGGAGCGCTGGCACTCCTGCGCCTCCCCGGGCCTGGCAGGGCTTCTCGAACTCACCCTCTCGGGAAATCCCATCAGCCCCGAAACGGAAGGGCTGATCCGGGCCGAGTTAAGCAGGCGACGCGGGTGGTAGCCACTCTGTTCCATCCCTGCGGACAATACCGGGTGCGACTTCGCCCCAACATCCTTTCTTTGATCGATGCGGCCAACTCCCATTGCCGCAATCTGGGCGAATTGTTCTGATAGCCGCCGTGGCGTTTCGCAACCGCGATCAACTGCTGGTGGCTTACGGCCATGCGATCCTTGACCGCTGCTAGCTTGCTGCTGGGCCTGCTGAGTTTGCCGTCCTGCGCGACCACGGATGACTTCACCATCACCCAGGTGGACCCTGGAGTGTACCGCGGCCGGGCGCCGCGCACTCCTGCGGACTTCGAGAAACTGCGCTCCGCGGGCGTGAAAACCATCCTTGATCTGCAGGTCGTGGTGCCGCAAGTCTCGGATCGTGAGGAGAAACTGGCGGTCGAGCATGGCCTCACCTACCGCAACTGTCCTGTTTCTCCCTTGCCTGGAGGGACGGAGGAGATTGAGAACGCCTACCGATTGCTCCTGAGGAAGCAGGATGGTCCCATTTACGTACACTGCTACCAGAGCAAGGACCGAACCGGCCTGCTCGTGGGACTGTATCGCGTACGCTGCCAGGGCTGGCAGCCCAAGGAAGCCTACGATGAGATGACCCGCTACGGACTGCACGATGCCTTTTCCTATTTCCACCGCTATTTCTGGGAGAACGCGAAGAGTCCTTCGGCACGGAACAATCCTTTCTAACCGGTCATTTCCCGATGAGTTCACGGCATGGGCCGGGGTCAGCTTTTCTTTCACCTTTCACAACCCCTCCTGGTCGATCGGCTCATTCGACTTCTTGCTCGGCCGAATCGTGGCGGACCCACGTGGCATCATGGGGCACGGTCCACTCGGCATGACCACGATCCCGAGCAACTCGACACAACTGCTCGTTTCTGTCATGATGTCAAGAAGAAAAAGAAAAAATGGAACCGGAGAACCAACCGCGATAGATGACCGGGGAATGCGAGGCTGACCGGGCGGTTGTCCAGAGGCCGACCAGCCACTTGCAAGCGTGACCGGGATGCAACATTAGCCGGCTCAATTGGAGGGGCGATGGTTTCCGTCTCATTGAAGGATTTTGCCGCAACGGGTGTCTTCGGGCCGGTGGTCTTCGGTTGCACACGAACTGCCCTGGAGGCCGTACTGGGAGAACCGGAAGCCACAGGGGGCCAGTCACGCAAGCACCGGCGACCGAACATCTGGAAGTACGGCGACGTGGAGTTCTACTTCACTCGCCCCGGCGGCGAACTGGACATGATCCACATTGACCACTTCTTCGGTCAGGGCAGAGTCCCACAAGGCTGGGGGCGGCTGAGGATTGACCCCTGGGTGATTCGCGAGGGCTTGGCGAGGGAAACGTTTCTCAGCGCGGTTGAGAAGGCTGGTTGCGACTACAGTATCCGGGCCGAGCCGCAGTTCAATCAAGCGGTGGTTGTCTTGCAGTCTGGAGTCGAAGTCGGCTTTCTCTGCGCCGGATGAGTTCTCGGATGGCGTCGGGCTGGCGTGGCTCAACAAGGGTTGGCGAACCCGGCGCGACACCTGACTGGCGGGGCACAATCGGCTTTGCGTGATGTGGCGATCCCTGCGCCCCGCCAGCAGGTGAGCTTCGCGTAGAGGAAAAGAGGTGGCACGTGACCGAGGCGGAGTGGCTGGCTTGCCAGGACCCGGGGCCGATGCTTTTATTCCTGGGACGCAGCGCGGACCCCCGCAAGCTGCGGCTCTTCGCCGTCGCCTGCGTCCGGCGTCTGTCCCACTTGCTTGACGATGAGCGGAGCCGCCAGGCTCTGGACGTGGCGGAGCAGTACGCCGACCGTGGCAAGAAGGGGCCACCCAGCCGGAAGGAGTTGCGGCAGGCCGAACTGCAGGCCTGGCGGGTCGGCCACGCTCTGAATGGCGGGCCCGACACCGCCCGGTACAACGCAGCCCAGGCCGCCACGGAAGCCGCCGCGTACAACGCAGCCGGTGCAGCCCGGCGGTCTGCCGAGTACGCCGCGCACGTTGTGTTCCCGGCAGCAGGACCGCAGTGGGTGGAGGAGCACGCGGCCCAGGCCAGCCTGCTCCGCTGCATCTTCGGCAACCCCTGGCGGCCGACCACCCCTGACCCTGCCTGGCTGACTCCTGACGTCGCCTCACTCGCCGCGGCCGCATACCACGAGCAGATCCTCGCAGCTGGCACCCTCGACGCCGCCCGCCTCGCCGTGCTGGCCGACGCCCTGGAAGAGGCCGGCTGCACGGAGCAGGCCCTCCTCGCCCATCTCCACCTTCCGGGGCCGCACGTTCGCGGCTGCTGGGCCGTGGACCTCCTGCTCGCCGAACAGAGGGGTTTCCGGGTGGAGATGCCACTGGATCTCCGACGCGACTTCGCAGACGTTTATGCCTACGTCAAGGATCGCGTCCGGACCTTTGACCCAACCAACAACCGTGGGCCGGGCAAGGGTGGGCTGGTCAAACAGATTGATGTCGGCTTCGAGTGTGACCAATCAGCCTGGGTCGCAGTGGTGTTCGACACCCGCCCAGACGCGGAATGTGACGGCGAGTGGACCGGATACATCGAAGAGAGGAATGAACTGGCCCGCCCACACTGGCTGCAAGCCCTCAAGACACTTGTCAAGCGAGGCATCTGGCTGATACTGCCGAATGGCTCACGGATGGAAATACCGGCCGTGGGATCGGCCCAGGGTCGGTATGAGCAGTTCGGGGAAGTGCTGGGCGAGATGATCAAGGCGGTGCTGCTCCAGGCCCGCGCTGATGGCGTGTTCGCGGTTCTGCCGAAGGCCACCGACTGCGAGTTGTTCGTAGATCACTTTAACGGCACCTACGGTTGGCCGGGATACGAGTCCCGCAGACAGGAAAACGTGGCCGAACAAGGAACCGCAGCAGATCGGCTAGGTGAATAAGACCCACTAACAGAAAGGCGAGCGGCGCGGCGTCAGCCCGCCGGTATGGGCACCCTCACCGGCGGGCTTACGCCGCGCCGCTCGCCTTTCTGTTAGTGCCTCTAAGTCTCTTCGTGGCATCGCGATTCTTTCCGCATGAGCCGGCTGGCGCCGCCAATACCCAGTTCACTTACTCGCTCAACGCCAACAACACCAACAACATGCCTCACTTCTGAGAAGGCAGGCACAGCGCTCGTTTCTTCTGGTCGTCAAACCCTCGCTCCGCCCGGGCAAGCCGGGCGGGCGCGACACGCCCGATTCTTTTGTCAGACCCCCAGAATAGCTGGCTCGACTTCGACGCTTGACCATTGCCTCCATTGCCGGATAATCACACCAGGAATCGCGCCTGCCGACAACCGGACAGATCGGGTTCCGCAGGAGGCCCTATCTCGGACATGCTGCTAACCCTCACCACCACGCACCAGCCCGCCACCGACCTGGGCTATCTGCTGCACAAGAACCCCCAGCGCGTGCAGTCCTTCGACCTGACCTTTGGCAGGGCACACGTCTTCTACCCGGAGTCGAGCCCCGAGCGCTGCACTGCCGCCCTGCTGGTGGAGGTCGATCCAGTGGGCCTGATCCGCAATCGGCGCGGCCCTTCGGGTAACGGCTTCGTCCTGGAGCAGTACGTCAACGATCGGCCCTATGCCGCCTCCAGCATGCTGAGTGTGGCCATCGCCGAGGTCTTTGGCACTGCCCTGGCCGGCCGAAGCAAGGAACGGCCGGAACTGGCCGAGAAGCCCTTGCCGCTATCGGCCCATCTTCCGGTGCTGCCCTGCCGGGGCGGCAGCGACATCTTGCAGCGACTGTTCGGCCCGCTGGGTTACACCATCGAGGCGAAGCCGCTGGCACTGGACGAACATTTTCCTGAATGGGGCGAGAGTCCTTATTCTCAGGTCACCTTGAGCGGGACCGTGCGACTGTGCGACCTGTTGCGGCACCTGTATGTGCTGGTGCCGGTCCTGGATAACGACAAGCACTACTGGGTTGGCGATGACGAAGTGACCAAGCTGCTGCGGCACGGCGAGGAGTGGTTGCCCGATCATCCGGCCCGCGACCTGATCGCCCGGCGCTACCTCAAGCACCAGCGGCACCTGCTGCGGGAGGCACTGGAGCAGTTGCTTGGAGAAGAGGAGGTCGATCCCGAAAGTCGCGCGAGCCGACAGCAGGCCGAGGAAGAGTCCGCCGAGCAGACGATCCTCTGTCCCACACCTGATGCGGAGAAACCGCCTTGCCTGAATGAAGTGCGTTTACGGACCGTCGTGGATCTGCTGAAGGCAAGTGAGGCGGAAAGCGTCCTGGACCTGGGTTGTGGCGAGGGGAAGCTGCTGCGGCTGCTGCTCCAGGAGAAGCGCTTCTCGCGGATTGTCGGGATGGACGTGTCCAGCCGGGCGCTGGAGATCGCGGCCGAGCGGCTGAACCTGGAACGGCTGCCGGAAAAGGTGCGGCAGCGGCTGCAACTGATCCTGGGCTCGCTGCTGTACCGGGATCGCAGGCTGGAAGGGTTTGACGCGGCGGCGGTTGTGGAGGTCGTCGAGCATCTGGACCCTCCCCGGCTGCTGGCGTTCGAGCGCGTGGTCTTCGAGTTCTGCCGGCCGCGGTCGGTGGTGCTGACCACGCCAAACGCCGAGTACAACGTCCTCTGGCCCAGCCTCCCGGCCGGTCGCTTCCGCCATCGCGACCATCGCTTCGAGTGGAGCCGGGAGCAGTTCCGCTCCTGGGCCGAGACGGTCGGCGGGCGGCACGGCTATCGTGTGCGCTTCCTTCCGGTCGGCCCGGAACATCCGCAGCACGGTCCGCCGACGCAACTGGCCCAGTTTCAGGTATCGACGAGCGAATCATGACGATCACGATCCCGGAACTCTCCCTGGTGGTCCTCATCGGCGCTTCCGGCTCCGGCAAGAGCACCTTCGCCCGCAAGCACTTCCGTACCACCGAGGTGCTGAGCAGCGATTTCTGCCGGGGCCTGGTGGCCGATGACGAGAATGACCAGGCGGCCACAGGGGACGCTTTTGACGTGCTGCACTACGTCGCCGGCAAACGGCTGACACGCGGCCATCTGACCGTGATCGATGCGACCAACGTTCAGCCCGAGTCGCGCAAACCGCTGGTGGAACTGGCCCGCCGGTATCACGTTCTTCCAGTCGCTCTCGTGCTTCAGTTGCCGGAAGCGGTCTGCCACGAACGCAACCGGAATCGGCCCGAGCGCGACTTCGGCCCTCACGTCGTCCGGCAGCAGAACCAGCAACTGCGGCGCTGACTGCGCGGTCTGGAACGCGAAGGGTTCCGCCATGTCTTCGTGCTGGACTCGCTGGAAGCCGTCGAGGCCGCCGCGATTGAACGGCAGCCGCTGTGGAACAACAAACGCCACGAACACGGGCCGTTCGACATCATCGGCGACGTTCACGGCTGCTGCGACGAGTTGGAGGAACTGCTGGGATTGCTTGGATACCAGGTCGGGCCCGATAGCGTCTATCGGCATCCCGAAGGGCGAAAGGCGATCTTCGTCGGCGACCTGGTCGATCGCGGGCCGCGGGTCCTCAACACGGTCTTCCTGGTCAAGCGCATGGTCGAGGCGAGATCGGCCCTGTGCGTCCCCGGCAACCACGACATGAAGCTGATGCGGGCCCTGCGCGGCAAGCAGGTCCAGGTCAAGCACGGACTGGAGCAATCGCTGGCGGAAGTCAACGCCTTGCCGGAGGAGCAACGACGGCAAATCAGCGGCGAAGTGGCCGAGTTCCTCGACAGCCTGGTCAGCCACTACGTTTTGGACGACGGCAAGTTAGTGGTGGCGCATGCCGGCCTGAAGGAGGAGATGCAGGGCCGCGGCTCAGGCAAGGTGCGGGAGTTCTGCCTGTATGGCGAGACCACCGGGGAGACGGACGAGTTCGGCCTGCCGGTCCGTTACAACTGGGCGGCGGAGTATCGCGGCCGGGCCACGGTCGTCTATGGCCACACCCCCGTTCCGGAGCCGGAATGGCTCAATAACACCATCAACATCGACACCGGCTGCGTCTTCGGCGGGCGCTTGACGGCCCTGCGCTATCCCGAGAAGGACCTGGTGAGCGTGGCCGCTCACCGCACTTATGCCGATCCGGCTCGTCCGCTCCGGCCCCAGGCGGAGCCGGCCCTCGCCGGGACGGATGGGCGGTCGGCCCAGCAGCAGCACGACGACGTCCTCGACCTGGCGGACGTGCTGGGCAAGCGGATCATTCACACCCGGCTGCATCACAGCGTCACCGTGCGCGAAGAGCAAGCCCTGGCGGCGCTTGAGGTGATGAGCCGGTTTGCGGTCAATCCCCGCTTCTTGATCTACCTGCCGCCGACGATGGCGCCCTGCGGCACGAGCAATCGGCCCGGCTTGCTGGAACATCCCGAGGAGGCGTTCGACAGCTTCCGCCAGGCGGGCGTGAAGCAAGTGGTGCTGGAAGAGAAACACATGGGCAGCCGAGCCGTGGCAATCATTTTCCGCGACGAGTCCTCGGCGCGCAGACGCTTTGGCGTGGTTGGGGAGGGCGTCGGCGTCGTTTACACAAGGACCGGCCGGCGTTTCTTCAACGATGTCGCCCTGGAAACGCAAATGTTGCAGACGCTGTCAGCCGCCGTATCAGCGGCAGGACTGTGGGATCGGCTGCAAACGGATTGGCTGTGCCTGGACTGCGAGCTGATGCCCTGGTCGGCGAAAGCCCAGGAGTTGCTGCGAGAGCAATACGCGGCCGTTGGAATTGCCGCGCGGACGACGTTATCGCGCACTGTTCCGCTGCTGGAGCAGGCCCGACAGCGCGGTCAGGAGGTTTCCACCTTGCTGGAGCAGTTCCAGGCCCGGGAGGAAGCGGCCCGCAACTACGTCTCGGCTTATCGGCACTACTGCTGGCCGGTCCACGCGTTGAGCGACCTCCGCCTGGCGCCGTTCCACATCCTGGCCAGCGAGGGGGCGGTCCACGCGGACCGGGATCATTTGTGGCATATGAAGACAATCGGTGAACTGGTCGCCGCCGCCGCGAACACGGGCTGCCCGTTGCAGGCAACGCGCCTGCAGGTGGTGGAGCTGGGGAACGAGACATCGGAGGCTGAGGGCATTCGCTGGTGGGAGGAACTGACCGGCTCGGGCGGCGAGGGGATGGTGGTCAAGCCGCTGGAGTTCGTGGCGCGCGGCAAACGCGGACTGGAACAGCCGGCCATCAAGGTGCGCGGCCCGGAGTATCTGCGGATCATCTACGGTCCGGAATATCGCTTGCCGGGCAACCTGGAGCGCCTGCGGCAGCGCGGCCTGGGGGCGAAGCGATCCCTGGCGCTGCGAGAGTTTGCCCTGGGGATCGAGGGCCTGGAGCGGTTCGTCCGGGGCCAGCCACTGCGGCAGGTGCATGAGTGCGTTTTCGCGGTGCTGGCCCTGGAGAGCGAGCCGGTTGATCCGCGGTTGTAGACCCCGGGAACTTGAGAAGCTCGAACGGCTGCTCGTCACGGATATTGGGGAAGGGTCAAAAGAGGCCCAGAAGAGACGGCGTGTGCTGGTGGCGTGGTGGCGGTGTCGCTTTTTTGTCATCCGTGGGGCAAGCACAGACACGCCCGGGCATCTCCTGGCGACACCGCCAAGCAAAAGCGCCGTTGGCGGTGTGGCGGTCTCGGCGCTTCGGTCTCGCCGTCCCCTCCCTCCCCACAATCCGCGACGGTCAGTCGAACGGAAAGGCAAGCGGCGCGGCGTAAGCCCGTCCCCTCAGGGTCGATCTGCTCCTTCAACTTCATGCTCGGCCGGATCGCGTTAAACTTTTACCCTTCACTGTCCATCCGGCTTACGCCCAGCTCTTTGCGCCAGGACCACCCTTCCGCAAGAGAATTGCGGTTGACCCCGGACTCGGCTTTGGCTATCAGGCCGGACCAGAAGATCGGGGGATCTTTTTCTCCAGCAGTTCAGGGGATGAAACAAGTGAAGACGGGATCCGGTTCGAGCTCGCCCTGATTCGGGAAAAGATTGGCAGTATCCAGTCCCTTTCCCAGATTTGCCGGAGCAAAAGACCCAACCAACGCCACCCACGCACGATCACCTCCCGCACATTTTCGCCGTTGCGGCTGGTCTGATGGGAGTATCCCTGAGCGGGATCGGCCTGTTCGCCATCCATTCGCAGATGCGGTCGGCTGCATCGGTCGGGGAGGAGTTGCTGGCCTTCACCGCCACAATCTTTGGTGCCAGCTGTGGTGCTGCCTATCTCGGGATGCGAATGCAGCAACCGAAGCGAAAGCGGCTCTTGCATCGTTTCGCGGAGGGCTTCTTGCTGCTCGGGCTGGTTCTCATGGCCGCTGTCTGCTTGTTTCTGGCCTTCACCATTCCCTGATCTCTCACGTTTGCACACCACGGTCGGCAAGCCGCTCCGAGGCGCGGGTAGCGCATGGGCTTGCCCTGCTGACACCATGGAAATAGGCTGACGACAAGCGGGTGCTTTCCGAGTGACAAAGCCGCGCATCACTTCCACACGGAAGTATTGGTCTGTGGAGCAACTGCGAGATGGCCGGATGTGTTTTAACGCAACCTCAAGCCTGCTGGCCGCCGGCTGTGCCTACAGCGTGTCTTACTATTTGCTGCGCCGTGATCATCCGCGACTTCGGTGGAGCGCGGTAGCGTTGCTGGGTATTACCGCGATGCAGTGGGTCGAGGGGCTACTTTGGCTCGATGGTCCGATGCCTCATGGCCTGATCAACCAACTGTTGACTGTCGGTCTGATTCCGTTGGCACTCCTGGCCCAAGCGTGGGGTCCGCTTCTTGGTTCGCTGTTTGATCTGCCAGTGCGTGCTCGCCGTCTACCTTTCTTCCTGTTGCTGATTGTGGGATTGACTACCGTGGTCCTGGCTCGTCTCATCTACCAACCGACTTACACGCAGGTTACACCCCAGGGACATCTGAACTGGTGGTCGCCGCGGAATCCACCTGCTTTTGTGCCCTGGGCGTATGGCTTTTGGGGGATTGTGATTGGTGCTCCATTCTTATTCTGGTGGCGACCTCTTTGGCAAAGCCTGTTGATTGTGTCCTGGGGCTGGTTGTGGGCCGTTGTGAGCTTTGTCCTCACTGATAGTGCGGCCAGCCATTGGTGTTTCTTTGTCACCTTTTACGCCGCGTTCGTCTTGAGCTACTCATTCATGGTGCATGATGAAAAGAAAGCAGGTCAGGAGACGTGAACAGCCACCACGTCAAACGCTCATCTGGCCCAGATAGACCGTACCCATGACCACGCCGTGGCCACGCAAGCACTGACTCCTAGAATAACGGCCTCAATAAAGCGGGAAGTGCTTTTGCAGGGTAACCAGCTTGGGGCAAACCATGACACGCTCATGCATTCACGTGCTGCTACTCCTTTTTGCTCTGGTCGCTGCTGCTGGCCTCATGAATGCACCGGCCGCCAACGACACAAGCAACGATGCGGTCCCGCGTGACACCACGCCGCCGCTCATGTCCCTTTACCTGCCGATCCCCCTCGACGTGCCAGGTGTGAAGACTCAATCGACCGGGGTCTTCGTTCCCAGCGGCTACCGGGTCGGCAACACGGTCGATCTGGTCGTGTTTCTGCGCGGCTACGACGTCAACAGGCCGAAGGCGGCAACGTCCGTCAGCGAATACTGGAACAGCCCGCGGCATCCGGTCCTGAAAAGCTTCCTGCTTCGTGAAGAGATTAACAAGAGCGGCAAGAACGTGATCCTGGTCGTGCCCGCGCTCGGCCCCTTCGCCGAGGCCGGCAAGCTCAAGGACAACGGTGGCGTCCAGGAGTTCCTCGGTCACGTCCTCGACGGACTTTGGCGGAAGGGTCCCCACTCTGGCCTGACGAAGCGTCCGACGATCCGGCACTTGATCCTCGCGGCTCACTCCGGCGGCGGGGTGCCATTGCGCCAGGTCGTCCAGGTGCTGGGCAACGATGACAGTTTCAAGGACAAACTGAAAGAATGTTGGGGGTTCGATTCCATTTACGGAGTCAAGGACAAGGACGCCGAATTCTGGTCCGACTGGGCCAAGAGGCACGCCGGCACCAAAGTCACCATGTTCTACCTTTTCACACAAAAGGACGTGGGCAAGAATCCCAAGCTGCCGGTCAGCGCCAGCAACCCTCTCGACCATCGGGCACCAACGGGCACTACTTTCCCCGCAATGGAACTGGAGCGCCTGGCCAAAGCGCAACAACTGAGCAATGTCGCGGTTGTGCGCGAGAGCAAGGCATCGACATTGAACCACACTGAAGTTCCGCGGGCTCATCTGGCTGACCTTCTCAAGGCAGCATCTTACCTTGACAATCGCTGAGAGATGGAGAAGGCGAGGATTGTGGTTCATCAATTCATCACCTCGGTCAACTCCACCAACCGGCTCTTTTCCTTGAGCGACCGGGCGGCTGCATGAACGATTGCCGTCACCTCCAGGATCTCCTGATGGGGAATCGGTTCCTGCCGGGTCTTCACCATCTGACGGAAGGTGGCGGCCAGGCGGAACATCTCGTAGTGGTGGCCGTACCAGAAATCCCCCTCGATCGAGGGCGTGTATTCGTAGCGCTTCTTCTGAAAGAAGACGGTGGTGTGGCAGTATTCAAAGACCTCGTTGGGCCGGCCAAACCAAATCTCGGCCGGCATCCGATCCTTGTAGGTGACCAGGGCGTGACAGCTGTTCTGCCGCGCGTACGTGCTGACGGCCTCGACACCGGGGCCCAGCAAGGTCATCACCGACCAGGCCGGGTGCTGACCGTAGATCATCCAGCCGTCAGGAGTGTAGCCGCCCTGGACAGCGGCGATCACGTACTGGATGGGTCCGAACTCGCCGGAGTCCCTCTTGCGGAGGGCAGCCTCGGCACCCCACTCATGCCGGAACAGGCTGGATGACATGATCGGAGCCTTGTGCTGGCGGGCGAATTCGAGGATCTTGCGTGTGCCGGCGACGCTGCCTCCGATCGGTTTGTCGCAAAAGGTGGGTAAGCCCTTGCGCAATCCCGGTGTCACCAGATCGAAGTGATCCTCGCCGTAGCCGGAGGCATCGCCCAGCCAGATGGCATCGACCTGCTCGACCATCTCCTCCACCGAGCGGGCCGCCGCGACACCGGGAAATGCCTCGGTGAACGGTCCGATCACCTTGGGATCCGCATCATAGTAATGGGTGATCCGGGTATCGGGGAACGGCAACTGGTCGAAGGTGAATTTGGGGTTGCGGACGTACTTGCGGAACATCTCGGCGGAGCCGGGGTCAAGGTACTTCTTGATGGCATCAAGGTCGGCCCGAGGATGCAGATACTGGGCGAAGTGCCAGGTGTGCCCGTTTCTGGGTTGTGGCTTCCCCCGGATACTGGCGGAGATCACTCCGATCCGATACACCTTGTCGGCCGGTTCACTTGCCACCGTGCCCGAGCCTGTTCCGGCCACGGCGCCAGCCGCCAGCAGCAGCTCTCTTCGGGTCGGTCCCGGGTGGGATGCCATGATCTTCCTCCGGAGGCGACAGTCCAGTCTCAGGGAGGGCAACAGAGCCTATCCCGTGCCATCCTCCCTCGCTGTTGTTCGTACTCACGCGAGCTTGAAACGGTCAAGTTACTGCAGCTCGGAAGTTGACGGCTGGGCCGCTCAGGGGAAAGTACAGCCCGCTCTGATCTCCCGGAGTGTCTTCCACACGGCAGCCGTCTGCGGTTGGGGTGAGGCGCAGAGGAAGACGCAGTGGTGCTTGTGCTTTTCGCAGTACCAGGTGTGAACGTCCAGTTTCAGCGTCTGGGGCTTGCCAGTGGCGAACGGCTCTGTCCACTTCAGCTCGCCCACGTACCCGCTGACTTTCTCTCCTGTGGCACGCTTGTCAGCGGGAGACTCCTTCAGGGTGACGGAGAAGGCAGACACGTCGGTTTCTTGCTTCTTCTGTCGCAAGACCGCTGTCGCCAGCCCCTGGTAATAGGCAAGCAACTCCTTTTCCATCGTTGCCTTGTCCACCTTCTGATCGGCAGTAAGCCAGAAGAACACCGCATAGGAGAAGAACGTGTCGGAATCCGCCTTCATCCAGGAAGGGGCAAACCGCAGCTCCTCTGTGCCCTTCCACGTCACCTTCGGGGCGAATGGGGGTGGGAGCATGATCGATTCTTTCCCCCACCCCTTTGGCTGGGGCACCTGGTAAGCGGGTTTCTCTGGCTGCGCGGCAACGCACAGCCCGACCAGCAGCAAATTCAGATGCAGCATGTTGGCTTCCTCCGTAACGGCAACTGATCCGTGAGTAGTCCCTGCTCTGCGTTATTGTAGGATGGGGGCAAAGGAGAACCAGGAGAAAAAGAAGAGGCCAGCGGCTGGGGGAAGCTGCTGGCCTTCAGGGATATGCCAGGAAGATTTGGTATGGGGTATGAGCAGCGGGCTGGGGGAAACAGCCCGACTTGGTGTTTTCTGAGGAGAACAGAAGCAGTTGGCGTGCCAAAAGGCCGAGTGAAGGGCATTGTGAGATGTAAACCCTTTGTTTCCCATCTCTTCCATCATCGACGCGATTCCTGAGAGCTTGGGGATCACTGACGGGGTGTGTAAGAGTTACCGATTGTGCCGGTTTTCCTGGCGCAGGTTTGCACATTCTGCCCGGATCAGGTGCGGTCCAGCGCCGAGAAATTCCAGCAAGCCATCTTCTGGCCTTGGCGCGCAATTTGCTTGGTAGTATGCTATCGCTATCAACCCCGTTTGCTGGTAATGGCCTTCGAGCCATCACCAATCACAATCGAGAACCCATGAGCGCAGAATCCGGTCGAGCAACTTTCAATCAACTATTTCAATCCTCGTCTTCTCTTCTGGCCTGGCGGGCTGCCTACAAAACAGCCAAAGCTGCCAATCAAGGCACAGCCGAAGAATATCCACCTGCCGCCAAGAACGACCAGCGAGGAGAAGAGACTTGCGGCAGGAATGCAAGGAAGGTCACCCCGGCGAGGAATCGGCAGGCTTGATGGCAGGCCGGCGGCTTTGGCGGACGGCAAGCCAGACCCCAAAGACAAAACAACAAACAGCTTGCACTGTGAGTTCAACGACCCGATCTACAAGAGCAGGGTTGGCAAACAGCGGCTGGACAGGCCCCGGTTTCAGCTTCGACTGTTCCGCGTCCTCATCCCGCTTTCGACTGGCCAAAGAGTTGACACGAGGAACTGCTGGACAATTTGTCCAGCAGCAAGAATCACCTTCCGGTGGGTTCTCGGGGCCCCCTTCTGCCGGGGGTAGATGGAACGGGACTCCCAAGAATCATTCAAGTCACTGGTCAGATCGGGTTGACACTTGTGTATCTGGATGTACAAACTCGGCTCGGGCGAGGTCGCTGTTCATCGATTCCGTGATTCCTGGTCGCCAGGTCGTAGAATGGCCAGTGACGAAAACCCAGGACTCCAACCCAGAGAAGCGAAGCATGACCACACACCACGAACCGCAAGAGCCACGCTACCGATTCAGCCGTTTTTCCCTGATCCGCGGGACCATCCTCGCTCTGCTGGGACTGGTCTTCTTGGTTGCTTCCGCCCGTGCCGATGACACAGAGCCTGCCAAGATCCTCAAGGCGAAAGGTGCCGACGTCAAGGAAACCAAGGGCATCGTAACCGGACTCAGCGTTCAGGACGGTTCACGGCTCACTGACGAGGATTTCCGGGCGATCACCCGCCTGAGCCATCTGAAGACGGTTTCCTTGAGCAACGGTCTGAACGACGAGCGGCTTTCCCACCTGGCCACTCTGGCGGAACTCGAGTACTTGCAGACCAACCTCGCCCAGGTCACCGACGATGGCATCAAACCGCTCGCCCAGCTCAAGAGCCTGAAGAACTTGAAGTTTTTCCATCCGGGGAAGTCGTTCACCGGTGCTGGTCTGGCTCGCCTGGCGGTGTTGCCCAAACTGGAAAGCCTTACGGTCGCTGGCTCTCTGGCGTTCAACGATGAAGGAATGGCCGCGGTCGCGAAGCTGACCGGACTCAAGGAATTTCGTACCTGGCACGCCGGTGGAACGGACGAGGGTGTCAAGAAGCTCAAGGAGCTGAAAAACCTCAAGAGCCTGTACCTCGGTCAGCGACTCACTTACAAACCACCTGCCTGTCCGACCGATGCGACCATTGCCGTGGTGGCAGGGATGAAGTCGCTGGAGTCCTTACAGCTTGAAGAGGCGCGACTGACGTTGGCCGCGCTTCAGAAACTGAAACAGCTACCTGCACTGAAGAAGCTGACGCTAGGAGGCATCGACATTCCCAGAGAAGAGGTTGAGCGGCTGCGGCGCGAGTTGCCTCAAGTGAAGATCGAGTGGACCCAACCGAATGACACGTATCAGAAGCGGATTCGAGCCCTGTTCGGTGGTGGCTGAGTGGTAGGGCGTGGTCATCGGGACAATTTGTCTGGGAACGGTTGCCGGGCGTGAAACCACTTCGATGCCTGCGAAGTTGAAAGGACAGAGATGGACGAAATCCGCGTTGGCCAGGGGCAGTTTCGTTACCGTGTCGAGGAGAGCTGGGCCAAGTTTCCCGGCGACGGACCCTGCGGCGAAGCGGTTGCCGTCGCCTGTGACACGCACGACCGGGTGTACGTCTTCCTCCGTGGCCCCTCTCCCGTGCGCATCTTCGAGCCGGACGGTACGTTGGTGACGTGCTGGGGAGAAGGGTTGTTCGTGCGACCGCACGGCCTTTTCATCGGTCCCGACGACACGGTCTACTGCACCGACGACTTCGACCACACCGTCCGCGCCTTCACGCCTGAGGGACGGCTGCTCCTGACGCTGGGAACGAGCGGCCGGCCTTCGGATACGGGAGCCACCAGCATCGATTACCGAACCATTCAGCGCGCCGGCCCACCGTTTCACTTTCCGACCAATCTGGCGGTAGGACCGAAGGGTGATCTCTACGTCGCGGACGGCTACGGCAATGCCCGCGTCCATCGTTTCTCACCGGACGGTCGGCTTCTCCAGTCCTGGGGCGAACCGGGGAGCGGTCCGGGCCAGTTTCACGTCCCTCATGGCCTGGCCGTGGGCCAAGACGGCACGGTCTACGTAGCCGACCGCGAGAACAGCCGCCTCCAGCTCTTCACGGCAGAGGGGATTTATCAGGGAGAGTGGACCGACGTGGCCCGGCCGTGTCAGCTGTTCATCGACCAGCGGGCCGGCTGGATCTGCGTGGCCGAGTTGGGGTTCCACGCGGGTCGCTGGCCAGGCACCGGCCCTGCGGAACCCGGGAGCTCCGGCGGCCGGGTCAGCGTCTTCGACCACAGCGGCGTCCTCCAGGCACGCTGGGGCGGAGGCGTCAATCCAGGTGCTCCGGGCGACTTCTTCGCACCTCACGGCATCTGGGTCGATTCGCGTGGCGACGTTTACGTGGCCGAAGTGGCGCTGTCAGGAGGCGGACGCACTGGCTTGGTGTCGGCCTCCTGTCACACGTTGCAGAAGTTCGTACGACTGGGTGAATGAGTCCTGTCATGAAAGTCCAACACGAGCGTTTGCGCGACCTGACTGCTGCCATCGTGAGCGTTCACGGCATTGGCATTCTGGCCGATCAGGCAGATCAAGCCTAAAATGAGGGCATGGCAGAAGCAGCAACGAACCCCTGTGCCGGATGCCGACGGTTGCAAGAGCAACTGGATCAGCAGTTCGCTGAATTGGAGCGGCTGCGCGCCGTCGTGGCTCGTCTGGACGAACAACTCGCCGCTGCACGCAAGGATTCCTCGACGCATCCGGTCACGGCTTTTTCTCGATTGGCTTTTTCTCAATTGGCTTCACCTCGGTTGCTCCAGCCAGCCCCCGAAAAACGATCGCCTTGAAGAAGGCGACACCTTCCTCGACGGTGGCGGTGAGGGTTGCTTCGACCAGGTTGTCCTTGGTGCTGAGCTTGACCTTGGCGGGCAATCCCAGGATTTCCTTCGGCAGGGTGCCCGGCGGTGCCTTCTCCACCTGTGTTTTGAGGAATTGCTGCAGCGTCACGGCCCCGTCCCTGGTCTCCGAGGCTGCCCTGTCATCCTTGCACACCCCGACCGCACGAACGACCACGTTCTCGCCAAGCTCAATCGTCAGGCGACCTCCACGGACGGCGTCGAGGCCCTTGTTCCAGTCCACGCCGGGAACCATCGGCATCGTCTCGCCTTGCAGCATACTTTTGGGATCGAAGGCCATCAGGATTGTCGCCCTGGTATCGGCCGACCGCAGCGCCGCGTGCAGCCCGGGGCTCAGCTCCGGCTTCTTGGTTCGCTCCAGCACGGGCTTGAGTTCCTTGACCCGTCCGGACAGGAGCGTCTTGTTGTTCTGCAGACAGAACGCGGAACGATATTCCTGGTCGGGGACGTACATCGTGAACGTGCCCACTTTCTCTTCCTTGAAGGTATGGTCCTTCTCACCGGGGAAGCGCGCTTGCGACGCGGCCTTGAGGAGCGACTCCACCTTGACAGGTTTCATGAGGCGGAACAGGGCGGTTGGCTGTCCTTTCACCGGACCCCCCACCGTCATCTGTTCGACGTTGCCAACCTCCAGACCGAATTCACTGCGGAAGCCGCTCTCGAAGTTCTTGTCAATCTCCGGAACCTCCTTGCGCAGCTTCTTGAAGCCGGCGTTGGCCAGCAGCTGATCCATGCGAACGGTGAAGACCAGATTGGTGTCAGCGGGCAGGTAGTTGTAGGTGTCGTCCAGCCGCACGGTGCGGGCACCGAGGACCTCGCCTCTGATAAACTCTCCTGCCGGGGTGGTCAGGATCAGTGCCAGCAGAGCCAACGTCAGGACAGTCGAGTCGCTTGCATGCCCAGAACATACGCGATCTCCCTGGTGTCCAGTGCAGGCCGCGGCGGTGACTCCCTGGCCGCAGGGTGCATCCTGGGGCAACGATCTTGGTCGTGTGGAAAGGCTTCACGTCCTTGAAGGTTTGGCTATTGTCACGGACAAACAGGGAGATGGCAAGAGGCTGCCAGCGGTCAACCAGAAAGAGAAAAAAATGGAACTGCGGGACGAACCGTGGTAGAGTGCATGGTGGTGTAGGAGGCTGACAGGGCGAGCCTCTGGGAGGGGGTGGCAATGAGCGGAACATTCGTACCAGGCGATCCCTATCCGTGGCCCTATAACGGAGACCTCCGGCCGGAGAATACGGCCCTGCTGGTCATCGACATGCAAACCGATTTCTGTGGGATGGGCGGCTACGTGGACAAAATGGGTTACGACCTGTCCCTGACCCGTGCGCCGATCGAGCCGATCCGGCACGTACTGGCGGCGATGCGGCGCGGCGGCTACCACGTCCTCCACACTCGAGAGGGGCATCGCGCCGACCTGAGCGATCTGCCCGAGAACAAGCGCTGGCGCTCCCGACGCATCGGGGCCGGAATCGGCGATCCCGGTCCGTGCGGGCGAATCCTGGTCCGCGGCGAAGGGGGCTGGGAGATCATTCCGGAACTATCTCCGGAGCCCGGGGAGCCGATCATTGACAAGCCGGGGAAAGGCGGCTTTTATGCCACCGACCTCGAACTGGTCCTGCGGTCACGAGGCATCGTCAACCTGGTCTTGACCGGCATCACCACGGACGTCTGCGTGCATACCACGATGCGCGAGGCCAATGACCGCGGCTTCGAGTGCTTGCTGCTGGAGGACTGCTGCGGGGCGACCGACCACGGCAACCACCTGGCGGCCATCAAGATGATCAAAATGCAGGGCGGCGTGTTCGGGACCGTGTCCAGTTCGGACGCCTTGATCCGATCCCTGCCGTGATGCAAGTTGGCCCACGTGGTGGGCCTCGCTGCGCTCGGCCCACCCTACGTACGCCCTCCATTTCCTCAACTGAACAGCTCGTCCAGCGGCTTCGCCTCGCCGTCCACCAGGCCGATGGGCCGCCCTTTCACCCAGTTCTTCTTGGTGTAGTTGATCCCCAGCGTCTTGTAGATGGTCGCGACGAAGTCGTGAACCGTGACCGGCCGATCCTGCACGGTCATGCCCTTGGCGTCGGTCTTGCCAATGACCTGGCCGCCCCGGACTCCCGCCCCGGCAAACGCCGTGGTCCAGGCCTTGGCGTAGTGGTCGTTGCCGTCGTAAGTCCGGCCGAACTCGCCCATCCATACCACCAGCGTCTCGTCTAGCAGGCCGCGCTGGTCCAGGTCCGCCAGCAGTGCGGCCATCGGTCGATCCAGAACCTCGGTCAGCTTCTGCTGGCCCTTGACCGCGCCGCCGTGCGTGTCCCAGTAGGCGGGGTGCATCACTTCCACGAAGCGGACGCCATGCTCGATCAACCGGCGGGCCCCCAGGCACTGCCGGCCGAAGGGCGTGTCGCCGTACAGGTCGCGGATGAATTGCGGCTCCTGCTCGATCTGGAACGCCTTCTTCGCCTTCTCCAGGTCCATCAACTCGACCGCCTTGCGGTAGCCGGCGATCTTGGCGCGGATGGCGTCGGCCTGGTATTCGTCGAGGAAACCCTGATCGACCTGTTCCAGCAAACCGGCCCGCTTGCGCAGCGGTTCCATGCCACCGACCGGCTTCAGGTTGGCGATGCCCTGGGCGACGTCCTTCAAGATCACCGGCCGATGCTCGGGGTTGAGGAAGCCCGCACTGGCTCCTCGGAGGCCGCCGGAGCCTGGCTTGAGCAGGACGAAATTGGGCATTCCACCCGCTTCGCGGATCAGCTGCGAGGAGACGACCGAGCCGAAGTGCGGATGCGTGAGCCCGGCCAGCTGGCGGAAGCCGGTCCGCATCAGGTAGTGAGCCTGCTCGTGCTCGGCGATCACGGTGGACATGCCGCGCACCAGGGCCAGGTGCCGCATTTGCCTGGCCACCTCGGGAAGGAACTCGCTGACCTGGATGCCCGGCACCGCGGTGTCGATCGGCTTGTAGGGACAGCCCTTCGCGCCCCCCTTGAGATCGAAGGTGAAGGTGTGGGCCGGCCCACCGCTCATGAACAGGACAATGCACGCCTTGGCACTGCGCCGGGTCGTCTTTTCCTGGGCCAGCGCCTGGCCGACCACCACGTCCATCCAGCCGGACACACTCGTGCCCAGCGCTCCAAACGCGGCCAGCCGCATCAGGTCGCGGCGGGTGCAGGGACCGACCAGTTTACTCAGAGGTGCCATGATCCAGGGCTCCTTTCCGGAGAAGGTGGGATTTTGCGGGAATGTTCAGTGGTTGAGGATGAACTCGGCGCTGTTGAGCAGCACCCAGTAGATGTCGCTGTAACCCTTGTTGAGGTTTGGTTCCGTGTCGAGGTAGGCCAGCATGCGTTTCAGTTCCTCCGGCCTGGGAGAACGGGATAGTGCGGCCAGGTACAGCGCCGTGACGGCCTCCTCCTTGGGTTTCTTGGTAGTCAGCTTGCCCAGCAGAGCGGGCGGCGAGTTCGCCGGCCCGGCGTTCATCTGCAAGAGGAACTGCGGGATGCCGTGGGTGAACTCGGTCGCATCGGCGTCCGCCTCCTTGGTGACGAACGGGGTCGTCATCTGATCGCGGTTTTTGCCGGTGGCCGGCGGCCGGCCGACCGCGATGGCGAGCGAATCAATCGTCTGGTCCGGACTCAGCAGTTTGATCGCCTGGTGGCTGAACAGGGTCCGGTCCGATGCGTTTTTCGGCAGCGGCCGGCTGGTGCGCTGATACGCCTGGCTGTTGCAGATGCAGCGGATCAGGTGCTTGTGATTGAACCCGTGAGTCTTGAACTCCTTCTCCAGCAGGTCGAGCAACTGCGGATGCGACGCTGCCTGATCGGGCCGCATGTCGTCCACCGGATGGACCAGACCGCGGGCGAAGAAGTGCGACCACAGCCGATTGACCGCGGCCCGGGCGAAATAGGGATTTTCGGGAGCGGTCAGCCAGGCGGCCAGCCTGGGGCGGTAGGGCCCTTCCGCACTCAGCTCGGGCTGCGTGCCCAGGAAAAAGCGGGCCCTGGCCACCCGGGCCGCTTTCGTCAGGTCCGCCTGGCCCGGGATTGAGATCTGGGCCCCGATCAGCGGCGGCAGGAAACCTTCTCGCTTCGCGCGGTTGAGGTAACTGGTCTCCTTCTTGGCGTCCGGGTTGGGCTTCTCGAAGAAGGATGGGTCCGGCGAGCTGCCGTCCGGCTTCATGGCCAGGTCGCGCACCTGGCTGAAGAAGGCGGCCAGGCCCCAGAAGTCGTCCTGCTTCCACTCCGGAACGTAGGGATGATCGTGGCACTGGGCGCAGCGCAGCTGCATCCCCATGAAGAGCCGGCCGGTCGTGCTCACCAGGTCGGGCGGCCTGGGATAGTTGCTCATGCGGTTGGCCAGGACCAGCATGGTCGCCGGGTTCTTCTTTGACTCTCCCTCGGCGGTGAGCATGGCGGTTACCGTCTCATTCCAGCCCTTGCCCTTGTTGAACTCCTCGGCCAACCAGGTGATGAACTCCCAGGAATACGCCTGGCGGACCTGGGAATTCTCCGGAGTCCGATCGACAATGAGGTCACGCCAGACGGTGGCGAAATGCAGCCCGTACTCCTGCCGACCTAGCAGCTCATCGATCAACCGGGTACGCTTGTCCGGCTGCTTGCTGTCGAGAAAGGCCGTGGTTTGCTCGTAAGTGGGAATTCGGCCCGTGATGTCGAGGTAGACGCGGCGCAGGAACTCGCTGTCGTCGGCCAGGGACGAAACCGGGATCTTCTCACGATCCAGCTGTTCCTGGATCGCCTGATTGATCCGTTGGGTCAGCGGCGGCACTTCCGCCGTGGCTGGGGTTACGAGCGGGCCAAGGAGAGCAAGCAATCCGGCCAGGCCGGGATACGTTCGGAAGGAGGCAAGCATCAGTCCGAGTCCTCGCCGGAGAGGAAGCAGGGGGTGGGATCGAGCATCTTCTATTAAACCATTTGCCGCGCCGTCCGGTAGCGGCATTTGGGAATGGCAACAGAATTGTCAATGTGTCATTGTCAAGGGTGCTGGGGCCAACGTTTTGCTCGGGAGGTCCGGACTCGTTTCCCAGGCGCAGCGTGCTTCCCGGCAGAATTCTCCTTGCACGATGCCGGCGAAGCGTTCACAATCAAACGCATTCAATCGTGTCAGGAACAGGATCCAGGGGAAGTGGCGCAATGAAGAATCTGACTTGGATAGGCATTTTCCTGCTGATCGTTGGCATCTGCCTGATCGTGGCCGGCATGCAGGAACGCGGGCTGGCCAAAATGTCCAGCGCGGTTCCGGAGGAGATCAAGCTCAAGGACCTCATTGCCCGCGGACCGAACGGCAATCCGAACATCATTTTGACGGATTACGTCGCTCCCGGCGACTACGTCGCCTTGACGAAAAACGGCAGCTGGGAGTCCGTCTGCGTGCCGGTTGTCCCTCCGGAGATGATGCCCCAGGGCATTGGTGGTCCCTTCCGGCCTCCCCAGGTTCAGGCGCTCATCCGCTCCACCAGCGCCAAAACGCAGCAAGAGGTCGAACGGATCTGCTCGCAACCGAAAGTGCGCGCCCTGGTGACCAACCGGATCGCCTCCATCAGCGCCCAGGAACGCACCAAACTCAGTGAAAGCTATCCGGGGACCGATTTTTCCCAGTGCTTGATTATCCACGAAGGCCGAGAACCCGCCGGCGCGACCAAACTGATGGTGCTGCTCGGCAGCGGCAGCGTCCTTGCCCTGGCCGGCCTCGGTTGCCTCGGCGTTGCAGTCTTCCAGTGGAGCCAGCAAGGACGGGGCACCACTACCCGACGCAAGAAGCGCCATCGCCGGGATGAGGAAGAAGACAAAGAGGACGAGGCGCCACGCAAGCGCAAACGCCCGGTCCGAGCCGCCGACGAGGACGAGGATGAGGACGAGGCCCCGCGCAAGCGCAAACGTCCAACGCGGGTGGTCGATGAGGACGAAGACGAGGCCCCGCCCCGCCGGAAACGCTCGGCCCGATCGGTCGAGGAGGATGAGGACGAACCCGCTCCACGCAAGCGCCGTCGGCCCACACGCGATGACGATGACGATTGACGTCCGGAGTGGGCGCACAGCACGCTCCAGAGGTCGCCCAGGACCCTGGTGGGCGGTTGTCCTGAGCAACCGCCCACCAGGGTCGTTCTCTTTTCTCTCCGAATTTAGCAAAACCTGACTGTTTGCCCTCTTGACACCTCCGCGCAGGCATTGTACTATTTGTACCAGTCGAAGTAGTACAAGCGATCCCGCTCAAGCGGGGAGGCGGCCAATGCAGATCCACCTGGAAACAGGCGATGGGGTGCCGATCTACCTGCAGATCGTGAACCAGGTGCGCGAACAGGTTGCCTCCGGGCGGTTGACGCCCGGCGAGGAGGTGCCGACGATCCGGGCCCTGGCCTTCCAGTTGACGGTGAACCCGAACACGGTGGCGCGAGCCTATCGGGATCTGGAACGGTCCGGGGTGCTGGCGACGCGGCGCGGGGCGGGGACGATTGTGGCGGACCGGGCGGTCGAGCGGGCCCGGCTGGAATGCCGGCAGGAACTGGCCGGCCGGGTGGACCGGCTGGTGGGGGAGGCCAAGCGCGTCGGTGTGGGGCTGGACGAACTGCTGGGCCTGGTGCGGGAACGCTGGACGGAGAATCAACCATGGCAGATCAAGCAGTAGGCGACAACGCGGTGGTACGAGTCGAGGGGGTGGTGCGCCGCTTCGGGGCCCGGACGGCGCTGGCCGGGGCCACGCTCGCAGTGCCGCGCGGCGGCGTGTTCGGGCTGATCGGGGTCAACGGGTCCGGCAAGACCACGCTGATCAAGCACGTCCTGGGTTTGCTGCGGCCGCAGGAAGGAACGGTCTGCACTTTCGGGATCGACCCGGTGGCCGATCCGGTTTCGGTGCTGAAACGGATCGGGTATCTCTCGGAGGAGAACGACCTGCCCGGATGGATGCGCGTCGGCGAATTGTTCCGCTACGTGGCAGCGTTCTACCCGGACTGGGATGCGCGTTTCGCGGAGGAGTTGCGGCAGCGGTTCGCGCTGGACGCCGGGGCGAAAGTGGCCGGGCTGTCGCGCGGACAGAAGGCGCGGGCCGGGTTGGTGACGGCGCTGGCCCATCGGCCGGAACTGCTGGTGCTGGACGAGCCATCGTCGGGGCTGGACCCGCTGGTGCGGCGCGACATCCTCGGAGCGGTGGTACGCACGGTGGCCGAGGAGGGCCGGACCGTGCTGTTCTCGTCGCACCTGCTCGACGAGGTGGAGCGGGTGGCCGACCGGGTCGCAATCCTGAACGCGGGGCGGGTGGTGTACTCGGCCACGGTGGAGGAGTTCGCGGAGCGGCATCGCCGGCTGACGCTGCGTTTCAGCGAGGCCCGGCTGACGCCGCCGGAACTGCCGGGGGCGCTGGCGTGGGAGGGCGGCGGCGTGGAGTGGACGGCCGTGTGTCGCGGGGAGCCGGATGAGCTGCGGAGCGGTGCGGGCCGGCTGGGGGCGCGGGTGGTCGAGGAACACGTGCCGCGGCTGGACGAGGTGTTCGCGGCCCAGGTGGCCGGACAGACGGAGGGCTGAACCATGTCGGCGGGCTGGGCATTGTGCTGGGAGACGTGGGCCCGACAGCGGTGGGTGGTGCTGACCTGTGCGGCCTACTTCGCCGTCGTGATCGTGCTGGGCCAAGAGCTACCGAGGGAAATCTGGGCGACCATCGGCGGGTTAGAGGTGATCCCGCTGATCCTGACGCTGCCGGTCATCCTGGCCAGCGTCTGCCGGGGGTTTGACGGGCGGGCGGAAGCGGCCGGCTCCATGTTCCCCGAGCGGATCCTCGTGCTGCCCATTTCGTCGCGGGCGCTGGTCGGCTGGTCGATGCTGACGGGGGCGGTGCCGCTGGCCCTGTGCTGGCCGCTCTGTGCCCTGGCATTGCGGTGGCCGCTGGCGCGGGTGCCGCTGCTCTGGCCGGGGCTGCTGGTGTTCAACGTCGTCGCCTGGCTGCAAGTCCTCTGCTGGATGCCGTTCCGTGTCCCCTACCTGCGGCTGTGGGCCGCCGGGCTGTGGGTGCCGGGCCTGATCTGGGGGACGGTCTACCTGAGGGAGAGAATGGGCGTGTCCGAACCCACCGTGGTCAGCCTGCTGTGTGGGTTCGGGCTGGTGGCATTCGCGGTGGGCGTCGCTGCTGTCCGCTGCGCCCGGCATGGGGATGGGATCGGCCTGGAGGAGGCGTTGAAGGAGTTTGTCACGGGTTTCGCCGGTCTCGAGCGCGCCCGGCAAGGGATGGACACGGTCGAGGGCTCCCGGCAACTCCCGGAGAGCGTGCCGCTGGTCGAGCGCGGGCCGTTTCGGTCTTCGGCCCAGGCCCTGTTGTGGTTCGACTGGCGGGTCTACCGGTCCCCCTTGCTCTGGCTCACCTGCTTCGGTCTGGTGTTTGGGTTGCCCTTGCCCTTCCTGATTCTCAGCGGGCTGGAACAATCGCTCGGTAAGGCGGCCGGGCTGGGCCTGGGGCTGGCAATCATGCTGGGCGTGGTGTGGACTCCGCTGGGGCTTGTCCACTCGGAACGCAGAGGCTCGGGGCGATTGTTCCTTCTGGTCCAGCCCGTCAGCACGGCGAGTCTGGTGGCCGCGAAACTCCAGCTGTGCGCCTTGTGGGCGTTGCTTAGTGTCTTACTGTTTGTCACCTGCGGGTTTGGGTGGGGGCTGGCAACGGGACGGTGGGTTGAGATGAGCGACCGGTTGCTGGCGGTGAGCGGGTCCGGGTGGGCGGCAGTGCTGGTCCTGGCGGGAGGAGTGCTGGCCCTGTCCGTCCTCATCTGGGGCCACGTCGTGGCCTGGCTGTGGGTCGGTCTATCGGGACGGCACTGGCTCGAATGGATTGCCTCGTTAACCTGGGTAGTCGTGCTGCTGGGAGGCGGACTCCTCTTTCAGTGTGTTGCCATGTTACCCGACTTCCGTGCCAGAGTGGGCCCCCGTCTGCCCGCGATCCTGGCGGGAGTGCTGGTCCTGAAGGTGCTTCTGACAATTGCCGTGTTCCGGGCGAACCTGAAGCAACGGCTGCTCTCCGGGCGTACCGTGGTGCTGGCGCTGCTCGCCTGGGTGACGTTTGCGGGGTCGCTGTTCGCCGGGCTGGCCTGGCTGATCCCGGTGGAGATAGTGGGCCGAGTCCCCTTGGCCGAGGGCGTGGCCCTGGCGGTGCCCATTGCCCGGATCGGTCTGGCGCCGCTGGCCCTGGCGTGGAACCGGCATCGCTGAGGGGTTTCCAGGCAACGGGGACGTGCTTGGGGAGGGCTGAACCATGTCAGCGGGATGGGCCTTGTCCTGGGAATTGTGGGCCCGGCAGCGCTGGCTGCTGCGGTGTACTGTGGCGTACCTGGTTCTCGTGGTTGTCCTGGCGCGGCTGCTGCCGGGCCAGGTGACTCCCCAGGTGGTCGCGTGGCTGCTGGTGCCGCTGCTCGGGGTGCTGCCCGTGCTTGTTGCCGGATTGTGTCGTGGTCTGGAGGGCAAGTTCGAGGGGCCCGGCTCGCTGCTCCCCAGCCGGCTGCTGGTGCTGCCGCTGTCGGCGCGGGCACTGGTCGGCTGGTCGATGCTGGCCGGAGCCGTGCCGATCAGCCTGCTCTGGCCGATCGTGGCTCTGGGGTTGCGCTGGCTGGGGGAAAGGGTGCCGTTTGCCTGGCCGGCCCTGGTGGTGTTCAACGTGGTCGCCTGGCTGCAAACGCTGTCTTTCGTGCCCTTCGGAGTGCCGTACCTCCGGCTGTGGCTGGCGGGGTTGGGTATCCCTTTCCTGATCGGGGTGCCCTACCTGCTCGCCCAGTGGGGCGTTCCGGAATGGCTGCTGGCCGTGCCGCTCCTTGGGCTGGGGCTGGGAGCGTTCCAGCTGGCCGTTGCCGGAGTCGAACAGGCCCGCAAGGGGGCTGGGTCCTCCTGGGAAGGATGGACGCTTCAGGGCCTCTTGTTCAGTCCCGGCGCGACGAGGAAGCCCTTTACCAGTCCATTGCAGGCGTTGTTCTGGCTGGACTGGCGGCGGGAATGGGGAAAACTCCTGTTCGGCAGCGCCATCGCCCTGAGTGCCATGCTGCCGTTCCTTTACATGGGGACCCGGGCACTGGAGCAGCCGGGATTGGCGGAAACGGCCGGGTTGGGTCCCGCGCTGCGAGCGGTTGGCCCTGGCTGGCTGGCCCTGGCCGGATTGCTGTGGGTGCCGTTCTTGTTGGGGGCCATCGGCTGCGACACCGGCGAGATCAAGTCCGTGACTCAGGGCGTCCCGGCCTCGTTTGTCCTGGCCCGTCCGGTCAGCACAGCGACCTTGGTGGCCGGGAAACTTTGGATCTGTGGTTGCCTGGCGCTGCCCTGTCTTCTGCTGCTTCTCCCGGCTGGCCTGGGGTGGGCGTTGCCGACAGGCCGCTGGGTCGAAATGAGCGATCGGCTCGTCGCCCTGAGCGGGTCGGGCTGGGCCGCGGGGCTGATCTTCGTGGGGGGACTGGCGGGGCTGTTTGCGATTACCTGGGGACAGCTTGCGGCAGGGCTGTGGGTGGGCCTGTCCGGGCGCGTCTGGGTTGTCTCCGTCGCGGTGGGAGTCGGGATGGCCGGGTTCTTCGGGCTGGCGCTCCTCTTGACGCAACTGCTGACGGAGCCCAGCTGGCGTGCCGAAACCGCCCGGCTGCTGCCGACCGTCATGGCCTGGGCGGTCGCCTTGAAGGTTGTGCTGACGACCGTGGTGTTTGCGGCCAACGTCCGCCGCCGCCTGCTCTCCTCCCGCATCGTTGTCGTGGCGTTTGGGGTGTGGCTTGCGCTGGCCGCGATGCTCTTCGCCGAGCTGGCGTGGCTGGTCCCGGTGGAGAGTGTGGCGCGAGCTAACCTGGCGCTGGGCGTGGCGCTGGTCCTGCCGATCGCCCGCATCGGGCTGGCACCACTGGCCCTGGCGTGGAATCGTTGTCGTTGAGAGGTTTGCTTTTGGGTGGAGCCGTTGCGGAGGGCTTGAACCATGTCGGCGGGATGGGCGTTGTGCTGGGAACCGTGGGCCCGGCAGCGATGGCTGGCGCGAGCCCTGGTCGGCTATCTGCTCCTCATGGTCCTGCTGGCCCAAACGCTACCTGGGCCTGTGGGGAAGAACCTGACGGTGGCGATGCTGTTCCCGCTGCAGTTTGCCCTGCTGGTCCTCATCGCCAGTGTGTGCCACGGCTTTGACGGCAAGCTGGAAGTGGCCGGCTCGATGCTGCCGGCGCGACTGCTGGTCTTGCCGATGTCGGCGCGAGCCCTGGTGGGCTGGTCGATGCTGGGTGGGGCTGGGCCGCTGGCCCTGCTCTGGCCGTTCGCCGCCATGACCATCCTGTGGCCGCTCGGAGCGCGGGCACCACTGATCTGGCCGGCCCTGCTCCTGTTCAATGCGGTCGCCTGGCTGCAGGTGCTGTGCTGGGTCCCGGTTGGTGTACCCTACCTGCGGATGTGGCTGGCCGGGCTGGGGATACCTGGTCTGGTGGTCGTGGTCGCCTTCCTGGGGTCGGAGGTTGTGCTGCCGGGACCGGGACTGGTCGCGCTGCTGATCTGCCTGGCACTGACGGCCTACGCCGTGGCAGTCGCCGGGGTGGAGCGGGCCCGGCACGGGGCCGGGGAGGCGGCCCAATGGGAGCAACCGATCGTACGAACGATCGAAGCCAGGCCCTTTCTTTCCCCGGAACGGGCCCTGCTCTGGCGCGAGTGGCGAGTGTTCTGCTGGTGGTTCTTGTTTGTTTACGGGATCGCCCTGGTTACCGGGCTTCCCTTCCTGTATTTTCTCGGCCGGGTCCTGGACAATGAACAGTACGTGGAGGTGCTGCGACTAACAGCCGCGGTCCAGGCGGTCGGCCCGGGCTGGCTGACGCTGGCTCACCTGCTGCTGCTGCCGTTTCTCTTTGGCATGACCGGGTGGGCGGAGGCCGGTCGTGCCAATCCCGGCTCGCGGGAGGGGATGAGCTTTGTGCTGGCCCGTCCCGTCAGCGTCGCGACCCTGGTAAAGACCAAGTTCTGGCTCTGTGCCGGGGCGGTCCTGCTCGGCTGGGCGGTGATCCTTGCCATCGCGGTGGGATGGGCCTTTCCAACCGGCCACTGGGTCGAGATGAGCGGTCGGCTGCTGGCGTGGAGCGGTTCCGGATTCGCTGCCGTGCTGGTCCTCACGGCTGGTCTGCTGGCTCTGATCGCTCTCACCTGGGGCCAACTGGCTGCCGGGCTCTGGGTCGGCCTGTCCGGACGACGCTGGACCGAGTCCCTGGCCGTGGCGACCGGGATGACCCTGCTGGGTGTGGCAATCGTCCTCATCGGAGTCAGTACCAAGCATCCCGAAGTGCGACACGTCCTGGAACGAACCCTGCCGGTCGTGGTGATCGGGGCCATCCTTGTCAAAGCAGTGCTAACGATTGTTGTTTTCCGAGAGAACCTGCGGCAACGACTTCTCTCGCGCCGGGCTGTCCTGCTGGCGCTGGGCGCGTGGCTTGCCTTGACGAGCGCGCTGTTCGGCGGGCTGGCGTGGTTGCTCCCGCCGGAAGTGGTGGGGAGAGCGACTCTGGTCGCGGTAGTGGTTCTGGCGGTGCCCATCGCCCGGATCGGTCTGGCGCCGCTGGCGCTGGCGTGGAACCGCCACCGGTAGTTCCGGGCGGCCAAAGCCTGATCTCCAAGTGCTCCACCTGCCAGATCGCTGTTGCGTGGGCCGGGACAGCTTTCGAGGCCTTCAGGCTTCTGTTGCGTTGTCCGAATAATCCTGGAGTCTGGCGTTGTCTCCCCCTGGGCTCCCGGGCAAAGGCATTCAGGAAGAAGGTCCGTCGGAATCCTGACCTACGGGTTGGTCGTCAGTTTGCCGATGGGTCGCAGGTCCTTCAGCGCCCAGACGTGGATGGTGCCCGTGAAGTCGCCGACGAAGACACGCTCCCCGTCGTGGGAGAACACGGCACGCGAGGGAACGTCCGTGAAGCCTTCCAGCCGCATGACCTGGCTGCCGTCCGGCTTCCAGACCCGGGCCGTGTTGTCGCGGCCGCAAGTGACGAACTGGCCGCTCCGGGCGTACTGGACCGACAGCACGCCGGGCAGCTTGGTGCGTGCATTGGCTGGCGTGCCCCTGGCGGCCTGGGCGTTGATCGACCGGGTGGGGAAGCCGTCCTCGGCGTACCACAGGATGACCCGCCCGTCCTCGCTGGCCGAGGCCAGCATCTGCGAGTCGAGACGCCAGCTCAGCTGAGTGACCGAGTCCTTGTGATCGCCCAGCGTGAAGACGATGCCGCCCGAACGGGCTTCCCAGACGTAGGCCCCGCCATTGCGGTCGCCGGTGGCCAGCAGCTCGCCGTCCGGACTGAACTCGATCGCGGTCACCCAGTCGGTGTGCTTCTTGATCTTGTGGCGCAGCTCCCCCGTGGCCGTGTCGTAAACCTTGATCAGCTTGCCAGGGCCGCCGAGGGCAACGAGCTTGTGGTCCGGGCTGACGTCGGCCGCCAGGACGATGTCGGCCTCGTCGCCGATCTCCGTGACGCGCTTGCCGGTCGTCACGTCCCACAGGACCACCCTGCCGGCGCTCGCGCCCGGCCTCCCGCTGCCAGCAGCCACTTGCCATTGCGGCTGAACTTCAGCACGTACGGGATCCGTTCCGGGAACGGCAGCGTACCGATCAGCTTCAGCGTTTCGGTGTTGTAGAGCAGCACGCGCTCGTGACCGGCGACGGCCAGCAGTGGAGCCCACGGGCTACTGGCCAGCGCCGTGACCGGATGGGGCCGTTCCGTCCTCGGTAGCGTCACGGCAGGCAGCTTCTCCGGCATCGGCGGCGGGCCGGCGGGTTTGCTCAGCGAAATGGTGACCGGATCAATGTCGATCTTGCGCGTGGCGATCTTGGCGGCACCCACCGCCGTCTCGGGCGCACCCAGTTCGATCCACTTCTTGATCACGGCCAGGTCGGCGTCGGGGATCTTCCCCTTGGGGGGCATGTTCGGCTCGGCCTGGTGCGAGACCACGCGAAAGAGCAGGCTCTGGTCGGGACTGCCGGGCTTGACCGCCTCGCCGCTGGAGCCGCCGCTCAGCAGCTTCTGGTAGGTCGATACGTCCAGGTCGGACTTCGCCTTGTCCGGGTTGTGGCAGTTCAGGCAGTGCTTGCGCAGGATCGGCTGGACGTGGTCCTTGTAGGTCACCGCCGGGTCGGCCTTCTGGGCCTGGGTCAGGCCGGGGACGAGGAACAGCAGCGGCAGGATGCGGAGGGTGTGCTTTGGCATGAAAGCGATTCCAGGAAAGTAGCCATCACGCTCCGCGTGATGAGACGCATCACGCGGAGCGTGATGGCTACTTTGTTAGTGGTTAAACGTGAACTCGGTGGAATTGAACAGCCCCCACAAGATGTCGCCGTAGACCATCTGGGCGGCATTCGCCTGATACCTTTGGCGGATACTGTTCTGCTGCTGTTCCAGGGTCTTGATCTGCTTGTCCAGGGCGATCGCGTCCTTGCTGTTGTTCGCCAACTTGCCCAGGTCGGCCCTGAGCTTCTGCAAGCGGTCCTCGCCCCGCTTGAACGCAGGATCCTGCCCCGCTTGCAGGCGAACCATCTCCTCGACGCGCTTCGGGTCGGTCGTCTCGCGGTGGAAGATGTCGGTGAGCTTCTTCACCTCGGCGGCCGTCGGCTTGCGGCAGAGCGTCCGCACGTACAGCTCCTCGATCACCTGTTCCGGCGACTTCTTCTCCGCGAGCAAATCTTTGAGCAGTTTCCCCTGGGCGATCTTCTGCGTGATGGTGTCGCCGTTGACCAGGTGCAGGGCCTGCGACAGGTTCGCTTCGCGGTTGACCTCGCACGAACACGCCGTCTCGCGGGGGGCCCGGCCGAATGTCGTCAGGAAGTAAGTCGAGATTTCGCCGGTGTGGATCTGCACGGCGCGGGTGCCGGGCGCCGACCGCGGGAAGCGGTCCTCGGTGCCGGTGATGCGGGTGATCGTGTCCAGCAACACCTCCGCCCGCAGCCGGCGGACGGAGCTGTGCGAGAAGTACGTGCTGTCCAGTTCGTTGGTCTTGTTGGTCGTCGCGGCCAGCTGGTACGTCCGCGAATTGCAGATGTCGCGGATCAGCTTCTTCTTGTCGAAGCCGTGGGCCACCAGCCTCTTGCCCAGCTCTTCCAGCAGCTCCTTGTTGCTGGGCGGGTTGCTGATGCGTACGTCGTCCACCGGCTCGACGATCCCCCGGCCGAAGAAGTGCGCCCAGATGATGTTGGCCATCGTCTGGGAGAAGGCGGTGTTCTCGGGCGCGGTCATCCAGGCGGCCAGCGCCTTGCGCGGGTCCTTGCCCTCGACCGCCGGGGCGTCGCCGCCGAGGAACTTCGGCTTCATCGCCCGGCCGTCCACGGGGTGAAGGACCGTGTTGGCGTTGTTGTTGTTGGCGACCAGCACCTCCCGGCCCTCGATGCCGCGCTTCAGGTTGACGCCCGCGAAGAAGGCGGCGAAGCCGTAGTAATCGTCCAGCGTCCAGCGATCGAACGGGTGGTTGTGGCACTGGGAGCACTGAATGCGCGTGCCGAGAAACACCTGGGCGATGTCCTCGGCGGTCTTCTGCGGTGTGAGCCGTTCCGATGCTGTGTACAGGTTTGCCGGCGGCGACTTGAAGTTGCTGCCCGAACCGACAACCAGCTCGGCCACGAACTCGTTGAGCGGCCGGTTCTTCTCCATTTGCTCCTTGACCCAGGCGGCATAGGAGAACATCGCCTTGGCGTCCCGACCATACTGCGGCGCCTGGTTGTACGCACGAATGCGCAGCAGCTCGCCCCACTTCATCGACCACATGTCGATGAATTCGGGCCGGTCGAGCAGGTTGTCGATCAGCTTGGCCCGCTTGTTCGGGTCCCTGTCCGCCAGGAAGCGGTCGTGGTCCTCGCCGGTCGGCGGCAGGCCGATCAGGTCGAAGGACGCCCGCCGCAGGAACGCCTCGTCCGAGCAGAGTTCCGAGGGAGCCAGGTGCAGTTTCTTGAGCTTGTCGAAGACCAGCGTGTCGATGTAATTCCGCTCAGGCGTGTTCGGCCAGACGAACTTGTCGTCGGTCGGCAGCACGATCACCTCGGCGCCAACGGTGAACTTGCTGAAGCGGGCGAAGACGAAGGCCCCGCCTCGCCCGCCGCCCTTGACGATGCCATCCTTGCCAATGGCAGCAATCCCCTCGTTGTTGGTCAGGTAGAGCGCCAGCCGGGTGACGTCACGCACCGAGCCGTCGGAGTACCGGGCAAGCACCACGGTCTTCTGCGTGCCACCCTTGCCGGCGAACACGACCTTGGACGGGAGCAACTCCACGCCGACCGGCACGGGTGTATCGCCGCTGTCGTCCGGGGCCCCTGCCTTGAGCCAGCGCAGCAGAGTCTTGGAATCGTCGTGGTTGGTGTCGAAGAGCTTGCCGCCGGTGTGCGGCACGGCGCCGGTGGTCTTCTCCAGCATCAGGCTCTTTTCCGGCACCGCCAGGTCAATGCGCCGGCCGACGAGCTGTCGGGTCAGGCGATAGTAGTCGCCCGCCGGATCGTAGCCGAACAGGGACAGGTGGAAGCCGTCCTTGCCGCGAGCGGCGCCGTGGCAGCTGCCGTTGTTGCAACCGTGCTTCATGAACACCGGCATCACGTCCAGCCGGAAGCTGATCGGACGCGACACGGCCGCTTCTTTCACAACGACAGGCACTTCGGCTTTCAGACCGGCGTGTTCAACAATCAGTTGCGTGCTGCCGTCCTTCTGCGGGGTCAGCGTCTGACCGCTGACGGTCACCAGAGCAGGGTCGGCTGTCCGGAGCCGGACGGACGCAGTCACGTCTCGGGTCACGCCCTCGCGATCGACGAACTGGACGACGATTCCCTGGCGGTCGTCCTGGCCTCGGAGTTCGACCTTCGTGGGGAAGACCTTCAGGCCGACCGGGGACTCCGCTCGCGCCGTCAGCGGCAGCAACGCGACAACCGCCAGGCACCAAATGCGTGCGTGCATTGTTCTGATCGCCTCATCTTCGGTTACTTGCTTTTCGGTTTCGCCCCACGTTCCGCATCGATGCGCAGCATGCCGGAGCCGCTGAGCTGGCGGACCGATTGGCCGTTGTCGATCACGGTCAGGTCCAGCACAATCCCCTGGTAGTTGCCGACCAGCGCCTCCGGCGTGGCCCGCAGGGTGAAGGACACTTCCTTGTCGGCCGGGGTGATTTCGCGCATCGGCTCGACCAGTTCGACGCCGCGCGGCAGGCGGGCGAGGGTCGCCCTGGCCTTGCCGCTGAAGGCTTGCAGGTGAGTGAGCTTGCACACCAAGGTCGCGGTCTTGCCGCGCTCGATCGACGTGCGGGCGATCCGGGCCTGGACGTGCGGCTCGGCCACGGTCAGGCGGAACGGCCGCGAGGCGACGTAAGTCCGGTCCTCGCCGTCGTTGTAACCGCGGCGGCTGACACCGTTCATGGCCGTCAGCGTGATCTGGTGCGTGCCGGCCGCGGCGTTGCGAGCGGCCCCCAGCAGGTACGTTCCCTCGGTCTGGTCCGCGGGGACCGTGACCGGGGTCGAGGTGCTGAGACCGGTCGGTTTCCACTCCATCAGTACGGTCACCGGACCGTCGAACCCTCTGCTCCGATGCACCTTGAACTTGAGGGCCATCTCACCGTTCTGCACCAGGGACGATTTCGGCTCCTCCACCTCGACGCGGAACGGGGCCGGCTCGGTCACCGCCAGGGCCAGCTTGCTGATCGGGACGTGCAGGTAGTAATCGTTGTTGCCGTAGGCATTCATGAGGATGGTCTGACGGTAGCCGCCGACCAGCGACTCCTTGCCGCCGACCGGCCGGGCGACGAGATCGATCAGCGCCGCCTGCGGTTTGGCGTCAGCAGCGGCCTCGAAGACGACCGGGATGCGCGTCATGCCGACGGTCAGCTTCGGAGCCCGCAGAGTGACACCCCTGGGCAGGTTCACGCCAACCAGTTCCAGCTCGCCATTGTACGGCCGGCCGGTGCTGAAGATCGCGACTTGCACCGTGGACCGATTGCCCGGCGCGACCGCGATCGACTGGCGCAGCTGCGGCTGGAACTGGTTCTCGGGCTCCGGAGCGACGTAGGTATGGACCGCGTGCTCTTCGGGCTGAACTTCGATGCGGTAGACGGAGTCGCTGCCGCCCTCGCCGCGCTCGTCCTCAATTCCCAGGACGTACTCGCCATCGGCGGGGACAGTGAATTCAAGGACCGGGTCGTGGCTTTCGCGGTTGAGGCCGCCGACGGGTGCGAGACCGAGCTGGTTCGGCCGGGATTCGGTCGCCCGCATGAGGGGAGCGTTCGACTTGCTGCCGACCTGCTTGATCCAGATCACCGGGTCCAGCGGCGAGCCGAGGGCCTGGGCCAGAGCGTGGAACCGGAACTGCTCGCCCTTCTTCGCCCGGAAGCGGAAGCAATCCACGTCGCCCGGCTTGCTGATGATGCCGTTGAACGCGACCGGCAGCGTGGCGGTGGCGGAAGAAGCAACCTGGTCGGGCGTGTCGTTCGGCTCGACTTCAAGGACGTTGGGGAACGGCGACACGCACAGCCGATTCGGCGAGGGAGCGGGAACACCGTCCGCGGAATCGACGGCGACGAATGCAAAGTCTCCGGGGGTCGCCGGCAGTCGGACGCTCTGGTTCCGGACGCCGAGCGGGTCGCCGAGGACCTGGAACTTCACCTCGGTCCCGGCCTGGCCGCCCGCCGGGTAAAGGGCCGTGGGCCGGGTGAACGTGCCTATGTGCAGCCGATACGTCTCCCCGGCGCCGTTGTAGGTGGAGTGCCGCACCTCGACGAAGTACACGCCATCCTTCGGAGCAAGGACCGACAGGACCGGGTCCTGCACGAACAGGGCGGAGTCATCGGCGGCGGCGAGCTTCTTACCGTCGGCGTCGTAAATCGCCAGGTGCAGGTCGGGGATGCCGCGATCAACCCCAAGGCGGGCAGCCTCGATCTCGGCTGAAATCCGCTGACCGCGTTTCACCTCGATCCGGTACAGGTCCACGTCGCCAGGGTCGTTCAGCCGGCCGAGGACCGTGGAATTCACGGGCACGGCCAGCGCGGTTTCGCGGGTGTTGTTCCGCTTGGTCGAAGTCTCGTTCTCTTCCACGGTCGGGAAAGGGCCGACGAAGAAGCGGCGATAGTCGCTCAGGCCGTTGCTGGTGCGGAGCCGCATTCCATGCGCGCCGAGCGGGCAGTCCTCGGCCAGCTTCATCCGGACGTGGATGCGCGTGCCGGCTTCGACCGGTTGCTCCTTGCCGTTGGGCCCGATCGCGGTATCGACCGGCTTGATCGATTCAACCGTGATTCCCGGCTCGTAGAACAGCACCTCGCGCGGCTGAGTGAGGTAGCGGCCGGTGAACTCGACCTCGACCGTCGTCCCCCGCTGACCGCCGGGCGGCGAAAGCCGCACCAGTCGCGGGTTGGCTAGGCAATGGGGAACCACGGAAGACACAGAGACACAGAGAAGAGAAGACAGAGAAAAGCGTGGACGAGACAGTTGCGAAACCTTGAGCCCGGCAGCGGAGGACCACTCATTTATAACTCCTGTTTTCTCTTCTTCTCTTCTCTGTGTCTCTGTGTCTCTGTGGTTCAACTCTTCTGCTCAACCCAGCAGGCCCTTGACCACCTCGCCGTCGTCGATGATCTCGATGGGCCGGCCGCCGGGGGCCAGCAGCTCCTTGTCGGCGTTGATGCCCAGCTGGTGGTAGACGGTGGTCAGCACGTCCTCGACGCGCACCGGGTTGTCTTCCGGCTCGCTGGCGGTCGCGTTGGAGGAGCCGTACACCAGGCCCTGCTTGAAGCCGCCGCCGGCCACGGCCAGCGAAAAGACGCGCGGGAAGTGGTCGCGGCCTGCCGAGGCGTTGATCTTCGGCGTCCGGCCGAACTCGCTGGTGACCAGCACGATGGTCGAGCCCAGCAGGCCGCGCTGGTCCAGGTCGCGGATCAGGCCGGCCAGGGCGGAGTCGAGGCCCGGGGCCTGGCGGCGCATGGCGTTCTCGATGCCCGCGTGCATGTCCCAGCCGCCGTAGCTGACGGTGACAAAGCGCACGCCGGCCTCGACCAGCCGCCGGGCCAGCAGGAAGCGCGGGCCGGCTTCCGTCGTACCGTACAGGGCGCGGGTCTGGGCCGACTCCTTGCTGATGTCGAAAGCGTCACGGGCGGCCGGCGAGTTGATCATCGCGTAGGCCTGCTGGTAGAACGAGTCCATCGCGCCGAGCGCCTCGGCCTTGTCGGCTTGCTGGCGGAAGTGATCGTCCACGACGCCGCGGATCTCCCGGCGGGTGGTGAAGCGGCGGTCGTCCACGCCCGGAGGCAGCCTCAGGTCGCGCACCTGGTAGCCCGGCCGGCCCGGGTCAGTGCCGATGCCGAACGGCCCGTACTGCGAGCCGAGGTAACCAGTGCCGCCATACTCCGTGCCGTTGGGGACGGCGACGTAGGGCGGCAGATCCTTGCGCGGGCCGAACTCGTGCGACACCACGGCGCCGAGGCTGGGATGGACGATGGCCGGGCTCTTGCGATAGCCGGTGTACATCGTGTAGGTGGCCCGGCCGTGGTCGGCCTCCTTGCCGGCGATGGAGCGGATGACCGTGAGCTTGTCGGCCACCTGGGCCAGCTGGCGGAAGTTCTCGTTCAAGACAATGCCGGGGAGCTTCGTTTTCACGACGGTGAAGGGGCCGCGATACTCCAGCGGCGCGTCGGGCTTGGGGTCCCACGATTCCTGATGGGCCATGCCGCCGGGCAGGACGATCTGGATGACAGCCTTGGCCGGCCCTTCCTTGCTCTCGTAGAACTTCTGGTCCGCCTGGGCCTGCATCCTGAGGAAGTCGCCCAGGGTCAGGCCCAGGGCTCCGACCACGCCCACGCGCAGGAACTCGCGACGGCCGGGCTTGCGGAAGTGGGCCGGGTCGTCATTCCAGGTCACAACGTCACGGTTGGCAGGCATGCGAAACACCTTTCTGCGGTTGGAGGACGGCAGGCTATTCGGCAGATCCAAGGCACGCTGGCTTGAGCGGTGGGCCATCGGTCAAGCGGGTTGGTTGAGGTAGGCACTCCCAAGGGCAGTGGGATGTGGTGAGGTAGAATTATCTTGAAGTTCACGAGGGGAACTTGCAAGGGGAATCCGCGATTTCTTTCAAAAAAGTGTGAAATTCTCATCCAGCCTGCAAGCGCGTCGGAGCCGCTCCTGGAAATGGCGTCCGGAGACTCGCGCCACCCTTGCCAGGCCCGACCGTGACGGCGATAATGTCTGGTGCAGTCCTCCCCCCGCCGCCTTTTCCGAGGAACGAAGTGGTCCCATGAGTGCTCTTCCTCACCCGGCACCCCAGCATCCTGTTCTCACCCGCCGCGGCGCGCTGCAAGTCGGCGCGATCAGTCTGCTTGGCCTGGGCATGAACCACGTCGCCGGACTCCGCAGCCTTGCCGCCGAGAACGCCTCGCCCGTCCCGACCGGCCGGCCCAGGGCGGTGATTTACGTCTTCCTCTCGGGCGGGCTTGGACAGCACGACAGCTTTGATCCGAAACCCGACGCCCCGGAGAACATTCGCGGCGAGTTCAAGCCCATCGCCACGCGCACCCCGGGCCTGTTCGTTTGCGAGCATCTGCCGTTGCTGGCGGCCCGGAGCAACCGCTGGGCGCTGGTGCGCTCCCTGACGCATCCGTACAACGAGCACTCGATCGGCCATCACGTCATGCTCACAGGCCGAACGCCGACCCCGATCGGGTTCGACCCCAACCGCCCGAAACTGACGGACTTCCCATCGTTCGCCTCGGTCGTCACCGGGTTGTTCGCTCCGCGGAACAACCTCCCTCCCGCGGCCGTGCTGCCCGAGAAGCTGGTTCACGTCACCGGACGCACGATCCCCGGCCAATTCGCCGGCGAGATGGGCCCGCGCTTCGACCCGTGGTTCATCGAAGCCAGCCAGTACCGCGACACCAAGTACGTCCACGGCGCCTTCCCCGAATACGGGTTCCAGCGCACCGAAGGGAAGACCACGCCGCCGAACTACCGCTACGAGGCCCCGCGCCTCGAACTCCCGCAGGACCTCCTCGCCGGCCGAATGCAGGAGCGCAACCGATTGCTCGAATCGCTCGACCGGCAGCGGCGCGACCTCGACAGGGCGGCGACCGTCAAGGACTTCGATCGCCACCGGCAGAACGCGGTCTCCATGCTGCTCGACGGGCGCGTTCACCGGGCGCTCGACGTTCACAACGCCGACCCCAAGCTCCAGGACCGTTACGGGCGGAACTCGTTCGGCTGGTCGCTGCTGATGGCCCGGCAGCTGGTGGAAGCCGGGGTCCGTCTGGTGCAGGTGAACCTCGGCAACGATGAATCGTGGGACACGCACGAGGCCGCGTTCCGGAACCTCAAGAACTTCCTGCTGCCGCCAACGGACAAGGCGCTGTCGGCGCTGCTGGACGACCTGCATGAGCGCGGCATGCTCGACGACGTGCTGATTGTGATGGCCGGGGAGTTCGGACGAACGCCGAAGGTGTTCGTCCCTGCCGTGGCCAAGTCGGGCCTGCCGGGTCGGGACCACTGGGGCGCGGTCCAGTCCGTCTTCTTCGCCGGTGGCGGGGTCAAGGGAGGAACGGTGATCGGAGCGTCCGACCGGATCGGCGCGTATCCGTCGCTCGACCCTCAGAAACCCGAGAACCTGGCGGCGACGATCTACCAGGCGCTGGGCCTGCCGGCCACGATCGCCTGGAAGGATTCCCTCGACCGACCCCATTTCGTCTACCAGGGCGATCCGATCCGTGGGCTGACCTGAGAGGCCCCAACCCCTCCCCCAACCCCTCTCCGCTTCGGGGAGGGTGAACAAGACAGGATGCTCCCGCCACTTGTCCGTTGGCTCGGGGGCGGTTACTCTGAAACGAATGCGTTTCCCAATCTCCACCGCGGGAGACAGACCATGCCGCCCCCAACTGCTGTCCGACTGACGCTTTCCTCGCTGCTCGTCCTGGCCGCGCTGACGGCCTGTCTCGGAGATCCCACCGAACCGGATCCGGAGCTGACCCGGGCCGAAGAACTGATCAAGGAGGCCCGGCTCGGCACGGACGGTCCCGCCCTGCTGGCGTTCCTGAAAAGCAGGACGGTCACCGAGGAGACAAGGGCCCGCCTGGCCCTTCGGGTCAAGGAACTGGGCGACGAGTCCTACGAGGTGCGCGAGCGGGCCTCGGAGTCCTTGATCGCTGCCGGCCGGATTGCTCTGCCCCGGCTGCGAGCGGCGCTGAATGACCCCGATCCGGAAATTGTCCGGCGTGCCGGCGAGTGTCTGGAACGGATCGAGAGCGCAGCCGAGACGGCCCTGCGGGAGGCGGTGGTCCGGGTGCTGGTTCTGCGCCGGCCAGCGGGTCTGACCGAGGCACTCCTGGCCTTCGCACCCTCGGTTCAGGACGTCGAAGTGGCGGATGCCGTTGCCGCGGGCCTCACCGACCTGGGCCGGCGCGATGGGCGCAACCTGACCGCGATCACCGCGGCAGCCGCCAGCAAGGACAGCGGCTGCCGGGCGCTAGTGGGCGAGGCCCTCGCCGGCTCTCCGGAGAGCCGGGCCGTGGCCCGCAAGCTGCTCCGCGACCCGGACGAGCAGGTCCGCTTCCGCACCGGCGTCGGACTGGCCCGTGCCGGCGAGAAAGATGCGGTGCCGATCCTGATCGCGCTGCTGGCCGAGTCTCCGGTCGAGCGCGCTTACCGGAGCGAGGAGCTGCTGCAACGGCTGGCCGGCGAGCGAACCCCGGCGGCGATTCTCGGGGCCGGCTCACCGGAGGAGCGCCGCCGCTGTCGTACCGCCTGGGAGGCGTGGTGGATGGAACACGCGGCCCAGGCAGACCTGGCCCGACTTCGCGGCGCCGAGAGACTGCGCGGCATTACCCTGATTTGCGAGTACGATGGGCCTACCGGCAAGGGCCGGGTCTGGGCGCGCGGCCCCAGCGGCAAGGTCCTCTGGGAGTTCAGCCAGGCGCGGGCCCATGGATGCCCGACTGTTGCCGGGCGACCGCGTGCTGGTAGCCGAGTACGATGGCGGCCGGGTCAGTGAGCGTGACGTCACCGGCAAGGTCCTCTGGGAACATGCGCTCCAGCGACCGATCAGCTGCCAGCGCCTGCCCAACGGCAACACGTTCATCGCCCAGGAAAACGGCGTTGTTGAAGTCACCCGGGACGGCAAGACCGTCTTCTCGGCGAAGACCGGCTACATCTACGAGGGGCATCGGCTTCCCAGCGGGCGCATCCTCTGTTCGGCGGATTTTGGCGTGCTGGAACTGAGCCCCGAGGGCAAGGAATTGCGCCGCCTCCCGGTCGGGCAAACGAGACGAACGGAGCCCGCGGCGGGCGGACGTTTCCTGACGGTCACGGCCGGCTGGGGCGGTGGGGACGGCGTGGTACGCGAAATCGACGCGGCGGGCAAGGTGGTCTGGCAAGCCAGGCTCTCTCCCGGGAACATCTCGGCCCATCGCCTGCCCGGCGGCAACATCCTGGCGGCCAAGGCCACCGAGAAACTGGTGGTGGAGATCGATCCAACCGGCAAGGAGGTCTGGAAAGTCTCCACCCCGGGCCGGCCCTTCCGGGCGCGACGCTACTGATCCATCCAGTTGTACTCATTGTCCGTAATCGCAGATCTTGCCAGGTCAGCGGGCGCGACCGGTTGTGGCTCCTCTAGGGAACTTGTCACTCCTCCAATGACCTGGCCGCGCCGGGACCCTGGTGTTCGCTTGACAGCAGAAGACAGGTAGGGTTACCATCTGCTCATTCAATTTGGGCAAATTGGGATATTTGCACGGTGCTGTCTTCGCGGATGGTGTGCGCGCACCCTCAAAGTAGCATGGTCAGGAGACCATGCCACAGCGGGTTACCGTGAGGGGTGGCCGGAGCTTGTCCCACCCGATCCTCCCAAGAGAAGAAACGGTATCATCATGCTGATTGGAATCTACGTGCGCAAACTGGTTGCGGCCCTGTTCTCTCGGAAGGATGAAGGCAGAAGGATGAAGGATGAAGCAAGACGTTCTGCTTCATCCTTCATCCTTCCTCCTTCATCCTTCCGAAGGAGGCCGACCCTGGAAGTGCTGGAGGATCGGCTGGTTCCGGCAGCCACCGCGACTTACAACGCCGGCGTGTTCACGCTGACCGTGACGAACAGCACGGACGTCGTGTCCGTCTCCACCCCCAACGTCGGCACCGACAACGTCCAGATCAGCGTCAGCGCCGACACGATCACGGCGGGAGCCGGCGTCAGCGGCAACAGCAACTTCAACCTGGCCAACCCCCACGTTCTGGCCATCAGCACCCTGGGGGCGCCAATCACCAGCTTCACCATCTCCGGTGGGGCCATCGGCGTCGGCGCGGGCGCCCGGCTGAACCCGGCCACCCTGAACAACGGCACCTCCGACACAATCACCCTGACCGGCACAGGGAACGCCAGTGACCCCTTCGGCGTCAGCGTCAGCGGAGCGACCGTGGACGCCGGCGCCGGCGCCGTCACCCTCACCGGCACCGGCGTGGGCTGGGGTGCCAAGGAAATCGGCGTGGCCGTCAATGGCGGCGCCTTGGTCGAGGCCTCGGCGAGCGGGACGGTTACCATCCAGGGCACCGGCAGCACCACCGGCTCGAGCAACAACTACGGCGTCTACGTGAGCGGTGGCTCCACGGTGAACACCGTCAATGGCGCCTTGACCATCACCGGCACCGGCGGCGGCAGCGGGGCCGGCGCCTTAAACTCCGGCGTCCTGCTCGCGGGCAACGTCACGGTTTCTGCCAGCGGCACCGGTGGGGTGACCATCACCGGGACCGGCGGCAGGACTTCGGGGACCGGCAATTTCGGGGTCTGGGTGGTCGGCACCGCCACCCGGGTGACCGCGGCCACCGGGGGCATCTCCATCTCCGGCAGCGGCAGCGGTTCGGACACGTTCGAGGACGGGGTCGTCGTGGGCAGTCCGAGCGGGTACGTGGGCGGCAGCATCGTGTCGGCCACGCTGAGCGGGAACGTCACCATCCAGGGCACGGCCAGCAATTCGGGGACGGAGTACAACGTCGGGGCCTACTTCTTCAGCCCCGGCACAGTGGTGAGCACGGTCGATGGCGCCGTGACGATTACCGGCAGCGGTGGCGGCAAAGACGGCTTCAATGACGGCATCTGGCTCGCGGACTATCCCCGAGTCCTGGCTACCGGCAGCGGCTCCGTGGCCATCATCGGCACCGGCAGCAGCATCGGCACCTCGTTCAACGAGGGGGTCCTCATGGGCCTGAACGCCACCAGCACCGCGGTGAGCACGGTCAGCGGCGCTCTGACTGTCAGCGGCTCCGGGGGTGGGTCCGGCAGCAACAACTACGGCGTCTACCTCAGCCTTCCCGGCACCGCGGTGAGCACGGTCAGCGGGGCCCTGACGATCACCGGCAGTGCCGCCGGCAATGGCGGCAGCCTGTTGGGCGTGGTGGTCAAGAGCCAGGCCGTGGTGCAGGCCACCGGCAACGGCGCCGTCACCCTCACCGGCACCGGGGGCGCAGGCTCGGGCCTCTATAACTTCGGCGTTGTCGTCACCGGCGGCGGCACTCAGGTGAAGTCGGCGGCCGGGAATGTGACCCTCAACGGCAGCGGCGGCGGCTCGGGCAACTTCGAGGAGGGGGTGGTCGTCCGCGCCGGCGCCGTGGTGTCGGCCAAAGCGGCCGGGCAACTCACTGTCAATGGCACGGGCGGCTCCGGCAACAGCAACAATTACGGCGTCTACTTCGGCAGTACGGCCGTAACTGCGGTCAATGGCGCTCTGACGATCACCGGCAGCGGCGCCGGCAACGGCAGCACCCTCGTGGGCGTGCTGATCAGGAACCAGGCCGCGGTCCTGGCCAGCGGCAGCGGAGCGGTTGCCATCACCGGCACCGGCGGCAACAGTTCAGGTAATGACAACTTCGGGGTGGAAGTCACCGGCGGCGCTCAGGTGGGGTCGGCGTCCGGGAACGTGTCCTTGACCGGCAGCGGCGGCGGCTCGGGCAACTTCGAGGAGGGGGTGGTCGATAACGGCGGTGCCGTGGTCTCGGCCAAAGCGGCCGGGCAACTCACCCTCACCGGCACGGGCGGCTCCGGCAACAGCAACAACTATGGCGTCTACCTGGGCGGCACGGCGGTGACTGCGGCCAATTCTGGCCTGACGATCACCGGCAGCGGCGCCGGCAGCGGCAACAGCCTTGTGGGCGTGCTGATCAAGAACCAGGCCGCGGTCCGGACCAGCGGCAGCGGGGCGGTTGCCATCACCGGCACCGGCGGCAACAGTTCAGGCAGCAACAACTTCGGGGTTGAGGTCACCGGCGGCGCTCAGGTGGGGTCGGCGGCCGGGAACGTGTCCTTGACCGGCAGCGGCGGCGGCTCGGGCAACTTCGAGGAGGGGGTGGTCGATAACGGCGGTGCCGTGGTCTCGGCCAAAGCGGCCGGGCAACTCACCCTCACCGGCACGGGCGGCTCCGGCAGCAGCAACAACTACGGCGTCTACCTCGGCGGCACGGCGGTGTCCGCGGTCAATGGCGCCCTGACGATCACTGGCAGCGGCGGCGGCAGCGGCAAAAGCCTTGTGGGCGTGCTGATCAAGAACCAGGCCGCGGTCCTGACCAGCGGCAGCGGCGGCGTCCTCGTCGCTGGCACCGGGGGCAACGGCTCGGGCTCCCAGAACTGTGGCGTGTTGCTCCAGGGCGGCCAGGTGAGCACAGCCACGGGCGGCGTGTCCATCACCGGCAGCGGCGGGGGCTCGGGAAGCTCCGAGGACGGCATCCTCTTCGCCAGCTCTGTGTTGACCACGCTGACCGGGACCGTCGCTCTCACAGGCACCGGGAGCAGCAGTGGCACAGGCAATGACTGTGGCATCCTGGTCAGCGCCGGCTCGCGGGTGAGCACGATCGTCGGCCTCTTGACCCTCACCGGCAGCGGCGGCAACAGCTCGGGCGACGACAACTTCGGCGCTCTCGTCACCGGCAGCGTCATTCAGGTGAGCGGGGGCGCGGCCGGCGTGTCGCTCACTGGCAGCGGCGGCGGCTCCGGAAACGCCGAGGACGGAGTGGTCGTCAACTCGTCTGCCACGGTGTCGGCCCTGGCGGCGGGACAACTCACTGTCAACGGCACGGCCAGCTCCGGCAGCAGCAACAACTACGGCGTCTACCTCGGCAGCAGCGCTCGGCTGAGCGCGGTAAATGGGCCACTGACAATCACGGGCAGCAGCGCCGGCAGCGGCAACTGCCTTGTGGGCGTGCTGATCAAGAACCAGGCCGCGGTGCAGGCCACCGGCACAGGCGCCGTCACCCTCACCGGCACCGGAGGCAACAGCTCGGGCTCCCAAAACCACGGCGTTTGGCTCCAGGGCGGCCACGTGAGTTCGACCTTTGGGAACGTGTCCCTCGGCGGCAGTGCAGGCGGCTCGGGAGGCTCGGAAGGTGTGCGCATCGCAGCGGGCTCGACCGTCTCGGCCGCGTTCAGTGGCGCCGTCTCCATCCAGGGCAGCGGCAGTGCCAGCGGTACGAGCAGCAATTACGGCGTCTTCATCAGCGACGGCGGCACCAAGATCGCCACGGCGGCCGGTGGACTCACCATCTCGGGCACGGGAGGCAACGGCCTGGGGAACAACAACGATGGCGTCTTCATCCGCGGCGGTGCCCAGGTGTGCGCCACCGCGGGCGGCGCGGTCACCCTCACCGGCAGCGGCGGCGGCTCGGGGGCCGCTGAGGATGGCGTGGTCCTCGGCAGCGGCGTCACGCTGTCGGCCCCGGTGAGCGGACCCATCACCCTCCAGGGCAGCGGCAGCGCCAGCGGCACCGGCCCCACCTTCGGCGTCCTGGTCGCCGACGACGGCAGCCACCTGGCTGCCCACGTCATGGGGAACGCCACCGTCACCGCGAACTCTGCCGGCATCGAAGCCGACAATCCCCTGAACGTCACCGGCACGCTGGCGCTCACCACCACCGGGAGCATCACCACTACCGGCTCCGGGCTGTTCGAGGCCGCCTCCCTGACGCTGCAGGCCGGGACAGGCATCGGCACCCGGCACTCTGCTCCCCTGGCCACCCAGGTCAGTAACCTCGTGGCCCTGACGACAACGGGCGGCGTGTTCCTCAGCAACAGCGGCAATCTTACCCTGGGCTTCCCGAGAACTCCATTCACCGGCGTCACGGCCAGTGGCGACATCAGCCTGACGACCACCAGCGGCGGTCTGCTGACCATCGGCCAGAACGTGACCGACACCTCGAGCGGCGGCGGCGACACGGTGACGCTCACCGGCAGTGGCGGTGTGCTAATCAGCAACGGAGCCACCCTCGGCAACAGCAACGCCCAGCCGCTCAACGTCACGGTCACGGGCAGCGGCAGCTACGCCGGCGTGGGCATCGGCGTCAACGTGAACGGTGCATTCCTGAACGCCGCCGGCGGGAACGTCACCCTCAGCGGCAGCGGCGGGGGCTGGGGCAACGGCCTTGTTGGCGTCGAAATCCAGAACGGCGCCACGGTGCAGACGAGCGGCAGCGGCGTGGTCGCGATCACCGGCACCGGCGGCAACGGCTGGATCGGCAACAAAGGCGTCGTCGTCAGCGGCGGCCGTACCCAGGTCAGCGCGGCTGACGGCGGCGTGACCATCACCGGCAGCGGCGGCGGCCTGGCCTACTCCGAAACGGGCGTGGCCATCACCGGTGCCACCGTTTCGGCCACCGGGACGGGTGCCGTCCTGATCCAGGGCACCGGCGGCCAGAGCGGCTCCAGTTTCAACTACGGCGTCTACCTTGGCGGCGGCACCCAGACCAGCTCGGCCGCCGGGGCCCTGACGATCACCGGCAGTGGCGGCGGCAGCGGCAGCTTCAATACCGGCGTCGTTGTCACAGCCGGCACCCAGGTGAAGGCCCAGGCTGACGCCGCCATCACCATCACCGGCAGTGGCAGCCACGGCTGGGGCTACTGGAACTTCGGCGTTCAGGTCTCGGGCAGGAGCACGCAAGTGAGCGCAGCCGCTGGAGGTGTGTCCATCACCGGCAGTGGTGGGGGTCTGGGGTACTTCGAGCACGGGGTGGTCATCAGCTCGGCGGCCCTGGTGTCGGCCACGGCGACCGGGCAACTGACGGTCGTGGGCACCTCGGGCTCCGGCAGCAACAACTACGGCGTCTACGTCAACTCGCCTGGCACTCAGTTGAGCGCGGTCGATTCTGCCCTGACGATCACTGGCAGCAGTTCCGGCAGCGGCAACTGCCTTGTGGGCGTGGCCGTCAAGAACCAGGCCGCAGTGCTCGCCACCGGCACAGGCGCCGTCACCCTCACCGGCACCGGGGCCAACAGTTCGGGCTTCCAGAACCGCGGCATTTTGCTCCAGGGCGGCCACGTCGAGCGCGGCCTCCGGGAACACGTACCTCACCGGTAGCGGCAGCGGCTCGGGCGGCTTTGCGGAGGGGGTGGTCCTCAACTCGGCGGCCGTGGTGTCGGCCAATGCAGCCGGGCAACTCACCATCATCGGCACCGGCACCGGCGCCGGCACGACCAACCGCGGCATCGACGTCGAGACAGGCACCTCGCTCCAGTCGGGCAGAGCCACCCTCCAGGGCCAGGCGTCCGGCGGCGGCGTGGCCGTCTCCTTTGACGCTTCCGGCAGCAGTCTTCACGTCACCGGCACCGCCGTCTTGACCGGCGATCGCATCGACCTGGGCGCTGCCCGGACCATCAGCGGCACAGGTGCCAGTACCCTGGTCATCCAGCCGCTCACACCCAGCCAGAACATGGTCCTGGGCGGCACGACCGACGTCAAGAGCGCTCTGACGCTCACCACGCAGACCAACCTGGCCGCCATCTCTCCCAGCGGCACCACCGGCTTCCAGTCGATCACCATCGGCCGCGCCAACAGCAGCGGGACGATCAGTCTGGCCACCAGCGTCAGTTTCCCGACCAACCTGCTCCTGCAGACCACGGGCGGGCTGAACGTGACGCTCAACTCCACGCCACTTACGCTCAACGTCACCGGGGTGATCAACCTGAACAGCATCCCCCTGAACCTCACGCTCCAGTCCGGGTTTGTGCCGCCGGGGGGGAAGGTGTTCACGATCATCCACACCACCGCCGGCGTCACCGGGACGTTCCAGGGCCTGCCGCAAGGGACCACCGTCACCGTGTCCGGTCAGAATTACGCGATCAGCTACCAGGGCGGCATGGGAGGCGACGTGACCCTGACCCGGACTTGAGCTGGAGGGTGGAGGGTGCAGGGTGCGGAAGAAGGCTCCATGTCTTTTCCCTCCACCCTCCACCCTCCATCCTGCACCCAAAGCGGCGGCCACCACGCACACCGAGCAAGAGCTGATTCTCGCCGATCGACCCAATCACTCATGGGGCGGTCATTTCCTGCCGCTGCTGGGTTGTTGGATCGCCAGGCCGCGTGCCCAGCGCTGGACGGCCTGGAGGCGCAACTGGCCGCGGGCGAAGTAGGCGGGGTTGAGCGACTTCAGGTTCTCGGCGTACACCCGGTGCTGCTCCACTCCCCAGCCGGGGGACGGTTTGACGTAACCCAGGTCGATCATTATCTGCAACAGTTTGGCGGCGATCAGCTGGTGCCCCTCGACGGTAGGATGGACGTGGTCGATCAGCCACTCATCGTCGGGCAAGCCGCTGTGGCTGTTGGCGGCGATCAGCTCCTCGGCGTCGAGCAACGGGGTGCGGGTGGAGCGTGCCACTGCGGTGATTGTGTCCTTCATCGGCTCCAGCATGCGCAGCGGACAGACGTCGAGGTCCTTCGCCCGCAGCAGCGCCGCGCGGGCCTCGTCGGGACGCCCGGTGCGGAGCAGTACCCGACCGGTCAGGTAGTGGACGAGCGGCATGCTGGTCGTCGATGGCGCGGGCCTGATCCAGCAGGGCGAGGGCTTCCTCCGGCGGGCGTTGCTGCTGTGCCCGCTCGAGCAGGGAGGCGAACCGGGTCCGTTCCTCCTCCGTCACGTCCTCGCAATGCTCGGGCTTGAACGGCGGCCAGGCGAGGTTCGACACCGGGCTGACCAGCAGCAAAGGTACGCCGGCGTCGGCGCAGATCGCGACCATGCGTTCGAGGTTGCTGGCGAAGTGGGCGAGGACTCCCTGGTGCCACTTCTCATCGCGGTGGTAGCGGTCCATGCCGCCCTTCCAGTCGAGCATGGCGTCGGTCTCCGGGCCGAGTTTGGGGTGTCTGTCGCTCTGCTCTTGCCGAGTCACCGACAGCCAGGCGCCGCGGAGGACGTTGTAGGTGCGCAGCGACGTGGCCTGCCGCTGCGACCAGGCCAGCACTGCCGGGGCCGTCATGACGTGCTCGTAGCTGCGATCCTCGAGGAACTCGTTGTGCCCGGTGCAAACGATGATCAGGTCGGGCTGATACGCCAGCACCTCACGCAGGATCGGCAGCAGCCGGTAGCTCGCGTAGGAGATGCCGCCGCAGTTGACCACCTCCCAGCGCCGGTCGGGCTCGGCCGCACGCAGGCTGAGTTCGAGCCAGGTGGTGAACGAGGTCTCGATCTCGTAGGGCCGGCCCTGGACGGTCGAGCCGCCGAGGACGATGATGCGGAACTCGTCGGCGGGCTTGTCGGCGAGGAACGACTCGGGGCGGAAGTGCGACTGGCGCGATTTGGGGATGCGGTAACACGCGCCGGCGTCGTCGAGCACGAACAGGGGGTGGATGTCGCTGAAACCGACGAAGGGGTCGTCGTAGTCGGTGGCCCGGCCGACGCCGCAAGCGCGGAAGATCCCCTCGGCGAGCAGCAGCGGCGACAGGCCGATCAGCACGGCCGTCAGGCGGAAGAGCAGGCCCCTCAGCCGGCTGCGCGGGCGGGGGGTGGCACGGTCAGGAGACCGTGCCACAACGGTGGCGGGGGTTGGTTTGTCGGTCATGTTGCCCTGCCGGTGACCGGCGCTGTGGCATGGTCTGGAGACCATGCCACAACGGCGGTGGGATCAGGTGGAGGACGATTGCTCAGACCTTGTTCTGAGCAGTGACGTCGGTGTGATCGGTGGTTCGCTTTCTTCTCTTCCTGGCGTGTTTTGTGGCTTTGCGAGGATCTCTTCTTTGCTATTCTACACCGCCACTCTATTCTGACCAGTCTTTTGCAGGTCCTGAGGTGGTTGTCGATCAGGCGAGCCCGATCAGCGCTCTTGATCCCTGGGAGCCTCTTTGTCCCTGGAGGCCGGCCGATTGAAGGAGCGCTCGACGTTGTCGCGCACGTCGGTGGAGACGGGCTGATCGCGCCAGAGCCAGCGCATCGTGTCGGGCAGAATGGCGCCTCCATGCTTGGTGCTGTGGCCGCCGATGCCCCAGACGTAGTTCACGTCGTAGCCCTTTTTCGTCAAGGCACCGACCAGGCGCACGTTCTGGTAAAACCAGTCGCGGTTGTGATCGTAATTGCCGCCCCGACCGGTGCCCCGGTTGTCGTTCCGGCCATCCTGGAAAAAGACGCGAATCGGCTTCTTCTCACTGGCCAGCACTCGTTCGGGATAGACGTGGCCGCCGCGCAGGTTGACGAAGCTGCCGATGAAGCTGATGACCTTGCGGAACTGATCGGGCCGCTCCCAGGCGACCATGAACGCGGCGATGGCACCGGAGCTGGCTCCGCCGATGGCGTGCTGCTCCGGGTCTTTGGAAATGTTGTACTCCTTGTACAGGGCCGGTAGCAGCTCGTCACAGATCACCCGGGCATATTTATCGTCCGGTGTGTTGTACTCCGTCGGCCGGTTGGTCGTGCGATCGCCCCACTCCCTGGGGTTGGGCTCCGGCTGTTCGGGCGTTTTTCCCGGGTTGATGAACACCCCGATCATGACCGGAATCTCCCGGCGGTGGATCAAGTTGTCCATGACATTCTGAGCCCGGATGTCGCCTTTCTCATTCATGAACGCCTGCCCGTCGTTGAAGACCATCAGACTGGCCGGCTTTGACTTGTCGTATTGCGCGGGGACGTAGACCCAGTAGGTATGCGCGGTGCCGGGATAGACCTTGCACGGCAGAGTAAAGGGCCCCAGCACCTTGCCGCGCGGCACCCCTTCCTGTTCCAGAGAGTCCGGTCCCAGCTTGTAGAACCCATCGGTTCCCTGAGCGAATGCCTCCGTCCCCAGAAGCAAGGTTGCCAGTGCCAGCAAGTACCCACGTTTCACGGTTGTTCCTCCCCGGTGACAACTCATCGTTGCGAGACTTCTGAAAAGATACTTGCCCGTTGCGCATCCGTCCATGAGGGCAAGCGCGGCTCACCCCGTCACGAACTTTTCCCGTGACACCCAGGCGGCGTTCGGCCCTATACTCCAGGGAGCCATCGGCCGGTCGATGGCGCACGCGAGCGGCACTGGCCAGGGAGTCCTTGCACGTGACCCAATCTGATCCCATTCACACTCAGCCCTGCGCCGGCCTGCCGGCGCCCCTTACTTCAGCGACCGAGCTGCCGGCCACCGGCAGCTACGATCCCTCGGGCACCGCGGCAAAACTCGTTCAACTGCTCGACCAGTACCTCGCCGACCTGCAAGCCGGCCGGGCGCCCGACCGCGACCGGCTGCGGGCCGAGCATCCCGAGCTGGCCGCGGAGTTGGACCAGTGCCTTTCCGGCATCGACTTCGTGCATCGTGCCGCTCAGTCCGCCGGCGCGGCCCCCGTTCAGCTCGGCGATTTCCGCATTGTGCGCGAGATCGGCCGGGGCGGCATGGGCGTCGTTTACGAGGCGGAACAGCTATCGCTGCGGCGGCGCGTCGCCCTCAAGGTGCTGCGCTTCGGGGGGACGGCCGATCAGGAAGCGATGCAGCGCTTCCAGCGCGAGGCCGAGACGGTGGCCCGGCTGCATCACACCAACGTCGTGCCGATCTTCGCCGTCGGCTGCGAGCAGGGCGTCCACTACTACGCCATGCAGTACATCGAGGGCCGCAGCCTGGCCGCGGTGATCGAGGAGGCCAAAGCCGACCTGGAGGCCCGCGAGATCGCCCGCCTGGGTTTGCAGGCGGCCGAGGCGCTCGCCCACGCCCACCAGCGCGGCGTCATCCACCGCGACGTCAAGCCGTCCAACCTCATCCTCGACACGGAAGGCGTATTGTGGCTCACCGACTTCGGGCTGGCCCGGCGCCGCGATGAGGTGACGCTGACCGTGACCGGGGTGTTGATGGGCACGCCGCGCTACATGAGCCCGGAACAGGCCGCTCTCACCAAACAGCCCATCGACCACCGCACCGACGTCTACAGTCTTGGGGCCACCCTTTACGAGCTGGCCACCGGCAAGCCCGTCTTCGACAGCACCACCCCGCAGGGAGTGATCACGCAGATCCTTCACGCGGAACCGGTCGCCCCACGTCAGGTCACAAGCGGTCTGCCCAGAGACCTGGAGACGATTGTCCTCAAGTGTCTGGCCAAGGAGCCGGCCCGCTGTCGCCGCCTTGAAGCATCGACCGGCGCGAATCGAGCCGCAGGCCGCCGTTCTGCTTTTTCGGACCGTGACAGGACTGGCAGCTCTCGACCAGCACCGGCCGGACGTGCTTCTCGAAGAACTCGTCGGCCGAGGGCTCGGCGCTGGCATGGGAGCCGTTGAATCCGGCGGCCAGCAGCAGAACGAGCAGCCAGCGAGTCAGTTTCATGGAGGGAGCCTCAAGGATGGCGGATCAGGTGGGAGAGCCTTTTCATTGAGGATACAGCAAAAGGGGCGAAAGCCCAGAGAAAAAAACCACTCGGGCTGTTGACACGCCAACACTGGATAACTCCGGCAGGAACGAAGCACACAAGCCCGGCGCTGAATGCCACGGGCTTGCCACGCTAACCGCGCCGAACACAGGTCCCAAAAACACCCGTTTGCTAACGGTGGCCGTCACCATCCGACAATCAAGGTCTCGAAAAGGCAGAACTCCGGGTCGTCACCTGGCAGAACGGACTTGACCCACAACGTCCGCATCCGTCGCCATCTGCCGCCCTCGTAGCCGCAGGCTTTAGCCTGCGCTTTTGGAACAGACTCTCAAATCCGAAGCGGCCGGCAGCGAATAAGGGAATAACTACACTCCAGCCTTGACCACCGGCGGACGGACAGAGGACAGCCTGCGGCTGGAAGGGATTCGGAAGCAACAAACTCGCATTGTGTTCCCTCAGGAGTCACTCCCATGTCCATCCGCTTCCTCTGGTGCCTGGCCAAGGCCGTCGTCCGTCACGGTGGCAAATTCCTCGCCAATCGATTCGGCGGTGAGCTGGTCTACGAGATCGCCGTGGACGCCTGGCAGGACTACAGTCAGACGAACAACGCGACCGACCTGCGCCGCGACGTCGAGGCCCTGGCCCAGGCCTCCCCCGACGAGGTGCGCCAGCAAGTCCAGGCGGCCATCGCTGCCGAGGGTTCGCAACTGCCGCCCCAGGTGCAGCAAGCGGCCGTCGCCTACCTGACCCAGGTGCCCGGCATGATCCGGCGCTCCCTCCGCCGCTCTGCCGATCCCAGCGGCACCACGGTGCCGGCCTCGCTACGCGCTGGCCGGACCCGAAGACCTGATGCCGTTCTTGCCGCCCCAGCCGCCGCGCTTCAAACCCGGCGACCACCCCTTCCCCGGAAGCGACTGGGTGCTGGAGGAATTGCTCGGCATGGGCGGCTTCGGCGAAGTCTGGAAGGGCGCCAGCCCCACCTGGGTAGCAAACCGCCCCGGGCCTTCAAGTTCTGCCTGGACGGCGCGGCGGTCAAATCGCTGCGCAACGAGGCGGGAGTGCTGGACCGGGTGATGCAGTATGGCCGGCATCCCGGCATCGTGGAACTGCTCGACACCCATCTCAACGCTGACCCGCCGTGTCTGGAGTACGAGTTCGTCCCGGGCAGCGACCTGACCAGCCTGATCCGCGAGTTGCACGCGGCCGGATCTGCGGACGTCCACGTCGTCAACCGGCGCTTCCTGCAACTGGTCGAGATCGTGGCCTTTGCCCACCAGGCCGAGATCGTCCACGACGACCTAAAGCCGGCCAACATCCTGGTCCAGCGCACCTCGGGTGACATCGCCTTGCGCATCACGGACTTTGGCATCGGCGGCGTGGCGACGGTGGTGGCCGCCCAGGAAAGCCGACGGCCGACCCGAAACCGGCAGGTGCTGCTGACCGAGGCGGTGCGTGGGGCCTACACGCCGATGTACGCCTCTCTCGAGCAGATGCTGTGCCGGCCCCCCGAGAAGCCGGACCCGCGCGATGACGTACATGCCCTGGGAGTCATCTGGTTTCAGATGCTGACCGGCGACCTGACCATGCTCAGCGTTCCCACCGACTGGCGCGACGAGGTAAAAGAACGCGGTCTGAGCGAGGAGATAGTGCAGTTGCTGGCGTCTTGCTTTGCCCGCAAGGCGGAAAAACGCCTCGATAATGCCGTGGTCCTGGCGCGTCAGCTGACGTGCTCTTGCCCGAAGTGGTGGAGACTCGCCGTCAGGAAGCCAAAGAAGCGGAGCGGCAACGGGTTCAGCAGGAGATCGAGGAGAAACAGCGCCGGGAGGCGGAAGAAGCAGAACGTCAACGGATTCGGCGCGAGGCGGAGGAACGGGAGCGGGCGGACCGGCTGCGCAGGAAGGGGAAACGCGGATTGCCCAAATCCAGGCCCGGCTGCAAGGGGAGGCAGAGGAACGCAATCGTCGCCAAGCGGAGGCTGCCGAGAAGCAGCGGCGGCTGGAGGAAGAACGCCAGAGACAAGAGCAAGCACGACAACAGCGGGAACTGGAAGAGCGGCAGGCGGCCAACCTCCGCCGCCTGGAAGGGTCGGGCCGGCTGGAGAGGTGGGTCGAGTCGAGGATTCAGGGCTGGGACCATGCTGCGTGGCAGGCACTCCTTCGCGACCTTGAGAAGGAAGGCTTCTCGCCGCTGGTCCATACGGACCTGGGGCTGCTGCTGGAAAAGATCAAGCAGGAGAAGGTCGAAACCCGAAGGAGGACCGAGGAGGCAGAACGGCAGCGGTTGCCCGAGGAACAACAGAAGCGGGCACAGACAGAAAAGCGACGCCAGAAAAAAGGGCTCGAGGAAACGACCCGCCGAGAGACGGAACAAGAGGCCGGGAGGCGTGCAGCACTCCGCTTCATCGGTTTCGGGGCGGGAGGAGCCGTCCTCGGCGGTGTCGGGGCAGGCTGGGTGGCAGTCACGCTTTTGGATGGTCTGATCGTTTCCGCGAGCCCTTTTATCGGGGGGTTGATCGGCCTGTTTGTGGGTCTGTACATCGCCACACTATCACCTTTCAAAGGATGCAAAAGGTGCTGGAGGCCGGGTACGGTGATCGAGCACGAAGGGAGGAAGTGGTGCAGTTGGTGTCAAGACTGGACGTGGTAGATCGGTGTCACGGTGGTGTGCTTGGCCAACTCGTCAGCCGCCGCTGCTAGGCCGGAACTGTGCCGCCAACACGACGGAGGCGAAGCCGGAGTGCAGTCGTCTCTCTTCATACCGCAGCGGACCTGATTCACCAGAGCCAAACCGACAATCGGCACCCTGGTCCCCGGCTCAGCTTCCGGGTGGCCTTCCCGGCGTTTGCTGGTTTTTGCTCCGAAGCCAACCCGCAAAAACCAGCAAACGCCGGGAACCCAACGGCACCCGGCCCGCCGGGGGCAACGGTGCCAGCAGAGACCCGGGCCAGGCCTGATGGCCCGGCCCAGGAGAGTTCACACTGCCTTCTGGCTCCCTTTTCTGATATGCTAAATCGTGATTCGGGTGTGTCCTTGTCGCCGAACCGCTCGGGGCGGAATTGATCCTGGGAGAGGAGTGATCGTCATGCCCTTGCACACCATGTCTGGAACAATCGTGCCCCAGGCCGGCAACCTCTGCCTGCGCCAGCTCTGGGAAGCAGTCCAGGCTCGAACCGCCGACCCGACCGACCACGACGTCAAGGAGATGCTCGACGCTTGCGCCTTCGCGGCTCCCATGCACTTGCAGTTGTGGAGCTATCTGCGCGAGCGCTTGACCTGCGGCGTGGAGAGCCGGGAGCTAGCCGCGACCCTCCGCGACTTCCTCGCCACGACGGAGCTTGCCCTGACCGCGCTGCACTTGTCCTGGAGACCGCGACCCGGCTGCCGCCCCGGCTCGATCTGAACCAGGCTGATCTGAGCTGTTTGCCGGACCAGGCCAGGCAAATCGAGACCATTCGGGAGAAAACTCTGGCCCTGCTTGCGGGCCTCGGAGCAACCCTGGCCTCCTCTCGATCCGTCTCGGATTCCTGCCGGCAAAGGCAAGGGCCTGTCTCTTCAGGAAGCGTTGGCCGACCTGTAAACACCCCACAGGAATGCGATCACGTACTCCCTTTACTTTGATCCTGCCGTTCTCGCGTATCTGCGCAACTACTCTGGGCTGACCCGGGTGGGACGGATCAGTCTCTTCACGAACCTTGCACGTGCTGCTTCGGCAACTGGGCGACAGGCTGCGCAACGATCCAGCGCTCCGCCTCGCCCCGGGGTCGGCCTGCTTCGCGTTTCAACTGGTGGTCAACAACAGACCTGGTCCTCTGCACGTCTTCACGCTTCGTGGTGGACGACAGTGCTGCCGCGATGGGTGTGCTGCAGGTCGTTTACGCTGAAGGAAGGCCGGGGCGTTCCAACCCCTAGCTGGGAGTTACGTCGCCCACCGAATCAGCCCCTTCCTCAGGAAGAAGTGACTGCGACACCCCACCCTGCGCCGGACAGATGGAGAGAGTGTCACGACCCCGTCGGCGTGTTCGGTCACGTCCCAGCGGGGTTTTGAACCAGGCACGACCGGCAAGCAGAGTGTTGCCTTACACCCGCAGGGGCACATCAGTGCCACTTGCCAGACGTACGGGCCTTCGCCGACCAGGTAGACCGAGAATGGTGCGAGTGAGTCGGGAAGGTCCTCGACTCGCACCGCCCTCCAACGGCGCGGTTTCGGCGGAAACCACGACCGCAGCCAGTCCCAGAATCGTCTGAGCAGCCTCATGCGGTTGGACGCTCTCCACTCAGTTCCGGCATGCCGAGCAGCGGCACCATGTCGCCCCGGCCGACGTTGCGCGTCACGACCGGGCAGCGCTCCCCGTCGCCCACCCGGTGGAAGATCCACTGATTGAGACTGATCCGCTGGGAGGCATAACCGGCGTTGTCTTCATCCCGCACGGCGTGGACGCGACACAAAAACTCGAACACGGCCAGTCCGGAGAAGATCATGTTGACGGTGATCACCGCGGGGCGCGTCTCGTCGCCACCCTCGACGTACCGCTCCGTGCGCTGCCGCTCGTACTCCACCGGGTCACTGCGGCGCAGGCAGTCGGCGCGGTATTGCTCCAGCGTGTAAACACCCCGGCTGAGCAGGCTCGATCCGTCGGGCTGCAGGTAATGCACCGCTCCGCTCACCTGTTCCACTCCGCCCGCGCCGTCGGCGCAGGCGGATGCCGACGTCGAAGTACGGAATGCAGTACGTGGACGCCAGCTTGCTCAGCAGGTGCCGTCCCTCGATGCTGTCCATGCACCCGAAGAGCACGTCGCACTCCGCGAGACGCTCAATGACCTCGGACGTGCGCAGGTCTTCCCCGATGGGGATAAATCGCGGACCGAGCGCCGCCTCCCGGATCGCCCGCTCATGGACGGCCACTTTCAGGAGACGCTGCCGGGCGTCGTCCAGCCGGGCCTGCGGGATGCGGTTGAGGTTCTCCACGCCGACGTGATCCGGATCGACGCCCACGATCTCCCGGACATTGAGCCGCTGGAGCTGCTCGATCGTCGGGGAGCCGGTTCCGGAACAGCCGACGACACCGGCCGAAAGCCTGCCGAGCAAGGCCGTCGTGCCCCGGCCGAACGCCTGGACGTTGCGCACCGTGAAGTCCGCGAGCGGCTCGTCCCTGTGCGCAGGAAACCAGAAACGAATGTCGTCGCCCACGACGCAGATGCTGGAAAGGGGGAAGAAGTCCCCCTCCGCCGTGATGCCGCGACCAACCATCTCCCCGTCGGGAAGCATGAGGACGCTGGCGTGCGGAGCGTTGCCCTCGGTCCAGCCGAACACCGAGGAGAACAGTTCCCGGTCCGACCGGTCGTCGAGCCTGGAGAAGTCGCGCCATCCGGTCGGGTGGCTGTGGACCTTGACCACGGCGAGATCCTTTTCGGCGGCCTCACGCAGCAGGGGCACGAGCCGGTCGGTCTTCCAGTGAAGCCGGTTGTCGGCCCGGGTACACTCGGCGTGCGGCAGCGGCAGTACCTTCCAGACGCTCAGGCAGTGACGGAGCGTGCCGGCCCTGCGGCCGCACAGCAGGACCGCCACTGCCTCCAGTCCGTCGCCGGGGAACAGGTGCGCGCGCAATTCCTGGTGCTGCCGTCCCGTCAGGCGGAAGACGAGTTCTCGGGTCATGCCTTCAGCTCCCGCTCCAGCCAGTGTTCCACGAGTTTGAAGTGGGTGCCCACGTCGTCCACTCCAGGCCGCCACGGGTTTTTCCGGGTGCGGTGCCGGGACCAGCGCTGGAACTTCTTGCCGCCGATGGCCTGGGTGGCGAGAGCGCCGATGGTCTCGCCATCGGCACGCGCCAGGGCGGGGTGGACGTAGCACATGTCTAGCTGGGCATCGGGATAGCCAGCCTCGATCCGCAGGGCGACCGTGGCCTTCGCGTGGTTGTAGCCCTCCGGGACCGGCACGTCGTGAATCAACAGCCACCGGACCTTGCGCTCGGTCACAGTCTCCCAGGGCAAACCAAGTTGATTGAGAAAAGCGACGTCGGCCTCCGGAAGCTGGAACTTGCGCCGGGCCGCCCTGTCCTCGCCCTCGGTCTGGTCGAGCGGCAGTGTCTTGAACTTCTCGATCCCCGGCGTGGTGAAATCGACCTGCTGGTCGTGTGGGATTTCCTTGACCTCACCGCCGCTCAGTTTCTGGAAGATCTTCCAGCGGTCCAGGCCGGTTTTGTCGGCCACCTGGAGCAGCTGGCGACCGGTCATGCAAGGAGTCGAGACGACGTACGAGGCCTTGTCGATGCGGATTCGGTAACGCGACACGTGACGCGGGCGCGACCCTCCTTGGCACAGGCTTCCAGGTCTTCGATGTCGTTGTCGGGAGCGTGCAGCTGGCTGGTGAGTACCTCTGACATGGTGCGTCCCTCCTCAAGGAACGGAAGTAACAGGTTGGTGGAATTGGCGGACGGCGACAGCAGCAGCTCCGGCGATTCATTCACCCTGCTTGAGGTGTGCGGTAGCCGAGCGCCGGACGACGAAAGAGGCAGTCCGTTTTCCGGAGGATGCGAAGCCTGATGGATGCAATCCTCAGGTGTATAGACAACGCTGCACCGTTCGAGGTTCAGGTAACTATAAGGACTTTGACGAGCGCATGGCGTCGGCGGTGTGTCGGACCGACGTGCGCAACACTCCTTCACGGCCACGCACGCTTGCGTGAGCAATCCGCCCGAGTGCTACCAGAAGCGCCAGCAATCCGACCGAGGAACCGCCCACGACACGATTCAGCGCTGACGCAGTCGCTCCAGTGCCTTGCGGGCAGCCTCGGTCAAACGCGCTGTCGTGGCTCCCTGAGCCAGACGCTTCAGGAGGGCCTGGGCCGCTGGGGTGCCAACCCATTCCAGCACTTCCACCGCGCGCAGAGCGCGAAGCCGTTCTGGGTCTTCCTCGATGCCGCCCAGGCGTTCGAGGAGGTTTTCGATCCGCCTGCGTTGTTCTGCAGAGTTCTTCTCCGTCAGCGTCTGTTGCAGGGTGGCCTCGGCCAGTTCACCCAGTTTTTCCAGTTCCTGAGTGGCCCGGTCCCGGGTCGCAAACTTGTCGCTGTCCAGCTCACTGACCAGTTTTTGCAGCCGCTGTGGCGCGACCGCGGCGACTGCTTTCAGCCTTTCCTCGAAAAGCGTGACGGTAGCCTCGGGTGTTTTCTCCAGACTCCGCATGGCGTGATAAGCCATTTCTGCATCGGCATTCGTCAGCGTTTGCCAGTCCTCCTCCAGACGCTGCGCCCGCTGGACGCGCGGTTGCCGCTGCAGTTTTGCCAGGTCCCAAACCAAGGCTGTGCCATTATCGCTGGCAGAAACGATCTTCTTGCCGTCGGGAGAGATGGCCAGGACCTGGACGTGGCCATCCTGAGTGCCGAGTATCCTCTCGGCGTGCAGGAGCGGTTGGGTCAGGTCCAGGAGGCGCAAGCCAGGCCGATAATAGTCGGACCAGGCCAGCCAGCGACTGTCCGGTGAAAACACGCTGGAACTCCGGCCCCGCCCTTGGCCCAGCCGCAACAGTTTTTGACTGTCCTCCGCCAACGAAAGCAACTGGATGTCGCCAGCGCGAAAAGTCACCAGCCAGCGACCGTGTGGCGCGAACAGCGTCCCCTCGACGTCTTCACTGCGCTCGACCGGTGCAAGTTTCATGCGTTGACGAAGTTTGCCCGTGGCGACTTCGTACAGCATTGCCTCCGCACGGCTCTGTACCGCAACGCTGCGGTTATCCGGAGACATCGCCAGCGCTTCCGCCCGCGATTGGGTTGAGAAGAGGCGAACTTGCTTGCCGGTACTCACCTCCCAGACACCGAATTGGCATTCCTCCTCATCGACAGTATTGACAAGGAACTTACTGTCCGGACTGAACGCCGCGTTGTAACCACCGTTCGGCAAGCCCGAAATGGTCTGGGTCCTCTTGGCGGTGGTGGTGTCGTAGAACGTGAACTGTTTCGAGGTGCCAATGAACAGCACCTTGCCATTGGGAGCCAATCGGAAGGTTGGGTAGTCGTCCTTCTCCGGTCGGGGTAGTTGTTCCCGGCGGAGGAGGCGGCCGTCTTTCAGACTCCACCACAGCAACTCAGCGGTCGCGGTGCAACCCACCGCGGTGTCCGAAGTGGGGCAACTCAGTGTGACCAGATTGGGTTGGCGTGGCAAGGTCAGCAATGGTTGACGGGTTTCCAGAACAGCAACTTCGATTTCTCCGTAATACCCCACCAACGCCAACCACTTGCCATCGGCAGAGAGGGTTGGGCAGTGGCCGGGCAGCTGGTTCACCGGGGGCCTGCGACGCAGCTCCTTGCCGGATTTGGTGGACCACGTCGCAATCTCCAACTCCGTCGAGATCGCCTGCAGCTCCTTGCCGTCGGCCGAGAACTGCATCCACCGGCAGCCGCCGTAGCCGGCCTTGATCTTGTGTAATGGCTTGCCGGTTGCGGTCTCGATTACGTGCAGGTACGTGCTCGGCCAAAAGGCGACCTTTTTGCCCTCGGAGTCCAGGGCAACGACCCCGGGCGTGTATTGGAGTTTCGCTTGTTTTGGTCCGGGGTAGAGCAGCACGGTTTTTGCCGCCTGGAGATCCCAGACCGCAACCTGTTCCTCGGCCGCCCAGGCCAGAAATTGCCCGTTGGCACTCAGGCACACGTCTCCCACCTCTCCTTTCACTTCGGGACCGGAGTGCTCTTGCTGGTTGGTCAGGTCGTAGACAACAATCCCTCCCAACTTCCAGGCGACTGCTGCCAGCCTTCCCTCAACTGCGAGGACCAATCGTTTTGGGGTGTCGTTATGTTTGGGCGCGTGGAACCGTGACCGGGTCTTACCAGTCCCGGGGTCGATGAGCCGCACGCCCTCACTGGAGGCCAGAACCTGCAGGCCCGCGGGCGTGAACCTGAGAAGCGCACTACCGGTATCCGGCAGATGGGATTGTGGTATCTGTTTGCCATCGCGCAGATCCCACAAGCGCACACCAGCCCCAGAGGAAGCCAAACATTTGCCATCTGGCGAAAAGTCCAGGTACGAGGCCCCTGTGTGTACCAGGCGATTAACACCGAAGCGCGCGCTAGCGCCGTTGGGGAGTCGATCACCGTGCAGATCAGTAAGCGGCTTTGTTGGTGGATTGGCCATGGCTGGTGTGGTGAGTGTCAGCAAGATGAGTGAGAGCAGAATGCGTCGCAACATGCCAGTTCCTCGTCGCCAACCTGGAGAACGCGACATCGTGGCCACTGGGTTGTGGCCTATCTGTACTGCCGCGTTTCCAAGGATACCCTAAACCACACGGGGTCTGATTCGGTGCAGGCGATCATCTGCAAGCATTCACGTCAGTATAGGCTGAGGGCGAGAAGGGTCAACCGCTCACGAGCGCTGCACGGCCCAAGGCACCTCCGGTCAAACCGGTGTACCAGACAAAGGAGCTTGCGGATCGAAAATCGTTTGGCCCCGAGCTTCGCGGACATCGAAACAACGGCCTCAGGTCGGCGCGCGTCGGTCACATCAGACTGAGGTATGTCAAACCGATGCGTGCAGGTTACTGCTCCCTCGCAGGGCAAGCGTACCTCAAACCACCAGGACTCCTCTCATTTTGTCACCAAGCCCGCACGACGAAGTTCCGAGGTGAGCAGCTTGAGCGTGGGATGCTCCTGCTTCAGTTTCTGCGCCTGTTGTTCGGCCAGGCCGGATTGCTTTGTACCCGCCAGGGCCTCGCGAAGATCCTTCAAGAGCGTGGCGATTCCAACGTAGGAGTCTCGGGAGCGCACCTTCACAAGCCGCTCCGTTTCGAGCAGAGTTGGAACCGGGTCAGCCGCCATGCCGGCAAGTCGTTTGGCACGCTGCTGGGCGGCCTTATCGGCGGCCTTGCGAACCACTTTCTTGTGAATGTCTGCCGCTGCTGTTTCCAGCTCGGCAACGGTCCGATCGCACTGGACGGTCGGCCAGGCCGCCAGCGGCCGGCTCTTGCGAAACTCCGCCAGCATGTCGCTTCTGGCGCTGGAGTGAGCATCCAGAAGCCAGTCCAGAAGCCAGGCATCCCTGGTCGCTTGCGGGAGACCCTGAAGCCAGCGGGCCTGCAGCTCCCGGAGGTCCTCTTGCCCTGGCGATCCTGAACTGCCCTCGGCCGCGGCGGCGATCAGGGCAGCGCTGAGGCCAAACAGCTCTGCCAGGGCTCGCTGAGGCGCCGTGAGGTTTCCCAGACCGGCGGGAACGGGACCTTCGGTTGTTTCCTCCGGGTCGTGCTCGCCATCGGACATCATGGCCAGGTGAGCGAGATAGAGAGGCCGCAAGTCGCCTTCGAGTATTTCGGCTCGCAGTGGGACCAGTCGGTCGAGGAGTTCAGGGAGGTCCCACAGTTCGTCCAGGTCGCCCGGCTCATGAAACGGACTGATGGACAGGATGCCGCCCTGGCCCTGTTTGTCCTTGAGGAACTGGAGTCCATCCCTGGCGAAGTAGGGGCTGGCCCCAGGGGTGTCGGGCAGGTTGAGTGGCAAGTGGATGAGCAGTTTGCGAATGCCGAAGTTGGCGTAGTGGAGGTGGACGTCGTAGCCGCGGCGGAGCATGGTGAGGGCATCGCCGCGGAAGTCGCCGAAGTGGTATTCGTTGTCGAACGACCAGGGCGTTATCTCCGCCCGCGAGGATTGCTGGTGCACGTACTCGAGGTCCTTGTCGCTGACCGGTTTCTCGGCGGCCCGGAAGCCGACGTATTGAAATTCGCTCATGCGTTGATCCCTGGAGTGGCTCCAGAACCGAGAGCCGGGAGCAAACTCACGTGCAGTTGCGCTTGCTGGTCCCGCGCGTCATTCTACCCTGGTCAGCGGCCAGGGACCATCCCCCTGCCTGTCAGGACGGCCGCCTTTTGGGGATCGGCCCCAAAGGGATGCAGACGCTGCTCGATCAGCGATAGCCGCTGGGGGGACGCGTTGTTACAATGGCGATGGTTACGAGCTTGCATCGGTTCCAGGCTCAAGCCATCTGGGGAATCCCGGATTAACTGTACAAATCATCACGAACACACAGTCTGGACAAGGCCCAACTTCATGAAACACCTCATCACCCTCGCAGCCCTGCTGCTCACGCCACTGGCAGCGCTCGCCGCGCTGATCTCTCTGCCCGCGACAGTGCAAGCTCAGACGCTCTCCTTGAACGATGCCGATACAGTGGAGGCAGAGTTTCGTGTCGGAGGGACGGGGAAGATCGCATTGATGTTAAAGTTCGCCGATGGCAAAGCCCAGACGCTGCTCGGCGCTGTTAAAGCCGATGCGCTGAAGCGCACCGTGGAAAAAGACGGCAAGAAAACGCCGGAGATGCTGCCGATGGCCGATGGCTGGATCGAGTTCATGGGCGCTGGCTTGAGGTTTCAATACCACAGCCGCCCGTGTCTCAAACGCTACACAGAGGCTCAGCAGGCGGATCTGGCGAAGGTGTGGGAGACGCTGCCCGCTGCGTCGCAGTGCTGGGTGCCGCTGGAAATACGTGCGGATGCTGTGGGTGTGGAGTTGTGGATGGATGGGCGCTACTGCGGTCGGGTGGCGAGTGCAAGCCGGCTCAGAGAGGTGAGTTTCAAACTGGAGGCGGACGGCGCTGTGCGCAGCGAGCGGATGTTCACGCGCGCGGACTCTGGCATGTTCCTGCCGCTGGATGTGCGGCGCATAGCACGACCTGGCGTGATGAAGGAGTGTCGTGTGTCACTGAAATCTGGTGCGCAGCAGGTCAACAAAGTGCCGATGGTGGTGGCGGACGGTGCGGGCAATGCGGATGTCGGCATGGCGAAGGAGATGCAGGGATTACGGGGGCTGGAGGACAATGAGAACACCTCGCGCACGTCGCTGGACGGCATGAAGGAGTCGCTGCACTTCTCGGTGCCGCAGGCGTTTTATCATCGGGCCTGGGTGCTGTGCGCGGTCGATCCGGATGTCAAAAAAGATCCCGTGCTGACCACGCGACTGACACGTTTCGGCATCTGGGGCCGCGGTGGCGCGATGGCGGACACGACGCTCACTTTGCCTCGCGGCGGGGAGAAACCAGGCGACGGAATCGAGCAGGTGGGCAGCGTGGGATACACCACCGCCGACCAGAAGAAAATCAATGTGCCGCTCTATCTCGTGCGGGTTGATTTGAAGGCAGGCGATATTCTGGACATCCTTGCCGACCAGAAGGACCCGTATGCTCCAATGAAAATCGGGCCGTATCTCGACTTCGAGTTTCTTGGCAAGTGCGGTGGGTTGGAAGTGCAAAATGATCGTCGTCGCAAACCGGTGCCGACCTCGACCAGCGCCGTGCATGTCTTCGGGGTGACTTTGGAAAAAGCTCCAGCGGAGTTGCGGCTCAAGCAAGCGCAGCCAGGCAACATCTTCCACAACGATGAGACGCCGGAGACAACCTTCGCCATTCACGCCAACACTGCAGGACGCTACGAATTGCGCTGGGAAATCACCAGCAGCGATGGCCGAGTACTCGTGAAGAAAGCGAAGACTGTCGAGCTTCCAGCCGTGGGCAGCGAATCAGACATTACCTTGCCGCTGACCATGCCGGACGCCGGCTGGTATGGACTGAGCGTGACGCTCGCGGATGCCGGTGGACATACTCTGCTCAAGCACGAGGCAGCATTTGCACTGCTGGGCAAGGACACACGCACCGCTGACTATGAATCGCCCTTTGGCACGTGGTGGTTCAATGGTGTCCACTACACTACCAAGGATCCGGCGGTGGCTGGACCGATGTTGTTCAAAGCCGGATTCCGGCGCACGACGATGGCATGGACCAAAGCCAGCGAGAAGGATTTTGCGCCATGGAAGTTCTCGCTCAATCAGATCCAGTGGCCCTTCCGTCTTGCGGATCTCAAGGACTGGCCTGCCGCGGAGAAGCGTGCCGAGCTGGCCATTGGCGGGATGTTGAAGCGCTTCCCACACTGCCAGTACATTGATCTGTTTCATGAGAGCTACGACCCGCGTGTGTATCCTCCGGAGATCTATGGGGTGAAGTACGTGGCCAAGGATGCCGTGCTCGCCGCGCGCGAAGATGAACTGTTTGAACTGGGAGTGAAGGCCGCCAAATTTATTCGCGCCAAGTTCCCTCAGCTCAAGATCATCGCGGGAAACAGCGGTGGTTCAGCCGGCATGATCGCCGTGATGCTGCGGCGCGGCTTCCCTCGTGAACTCATCGACTACCTCGGAAATGAGGCGACCGGCCAGACCTTCGCGCCGGAAAAACTCGTACCGCACACCACGGGAGGCATCTGGCTGATGGCCGAGACGGCGCGGAAGTTCGGCTGCGACATTCCCTTGGCCGGCTGCTTTGAGTATACCAGCCGCGCCGAACGCGACCTCGGTGCGCAGCGGCACGCGGAGTGGTATGCACGCGACATGCTCATAGGTCTCGCGTACCGTTTCCCGACCATCTCACCAGGGGGGATCGAAGACGTAGGGAACGCTTACTATGACACGCTCTGGGGAGCATCGGGGCTGTGTCAGCGCAGTCCCCTGCACTACCCAAAGCCGGCCTATGTCGCACTCGCCACGCTCACGAAGGTGCTCGATGGTGCAAAGCTCGTTCGGCAGATGCCCTCCGGCTCATCGAGCGCGTACGCACTGGAGTTTGAACGAGGCAAGGATCGCATCTACGCGCTCTGGACGCCGCGAGGGCGGTGTGAGATGGAATATGAGTTCCCAACCGACACCGCCGTGGCGCAGGTCGAGTTTTACGGACGACGGCACTCTCTGAAAACGAATGGCAAGCGACTCACCATCACCGCCGCAAGTGCGGTGAACTACATCATCAGTCCTATCGCCGCGACGAACATCACCGCAGGCAAGCGGGCCTTCCCAAACCATCAGCCTCCCGTCGGAACGCAGGTCATCAGCCACGTGGATGACCTGGCCCAATGGCAACTCGTCCCCGATGAGCAAACGATCACAACTCCGCTGCGGCGGCCGGGTAAGTTTGACATTCGTCAGGTAAACGACGCCGAGAAAGGCGCGTGCCTCGAACTGGAACTGAAACGCGAAGGCGAAGTGCCACACGTCGTCGGCGAATACACCGCACTGCGCTTGAAGCAGCCGCTGCCCATTCCCGGCAAGCCACACACCGTTGGCGTGTGGGTCAAGGGCGACAGCAGTTGGGGGCGCATTTTCTGGGAGATCGAGGATGCCAAAGGCGAGCGCTGGCGCTCTTCCAAAGACCTCGATGGAGGCGACTGGGGCAATCAATCCGCCATTGACTTCGATGGCTGGTGCTTCGTCACCTTTCCACTGACCAAAGAATCACCCGCGAGGCACATCGAACCAGGTGCCGGCATCGGCCAGTGGCAGGGCAAAACCGGCGGCGTCCTCGCCTACCCGTTGAAGCTCGTCGGCCTCTACGTGCAGACACATCGCCAGTCACTCGATCTCACGCAAATGAAACCGGTGAAAGGAAACATCCGGCTCAAAGACGTGAGCGTGATCGGAGATGGAAAGTGACCAGCAGCAAACAAGTGAACCGCGCAGCGTCCAGAAAGCACATTCCGGCTGTGTCCTTCGATTTGGTCATGGCGTACTTGACTGAACGGAGGACGTGTCGGCCTGTTTCGCCGTGACCATTCGTTGCCGTGGACTGCTGTCCCAGCGGTCAGTTTCGAGGTCCAGTTCCACGACGGCATCGCCTTGTAAATAACAACACAGATCAGTATATTATCTCAATACCTGATCTGCTCATCGCGCTCGCGGCTCTTCCCTCATGCGTCCCCGATGTTCACTTTGGGCTTTCCTACCTCTGTCCTTGCCCGTTTCATGGGAGACCCGCATGCCTGTTTGGAAGGTTCTGTTCATTCTGGTGTTCGGCTGCGTCTGCTTGACGCTTGGGCTTGCCACTATCATCGTGCCGATGACGATGGTCGAGTCCGGGTACAGATGGCTGTGGCTCGCCGGCCTGCTCTTTGCCACCGTTTGCATTGGGATGCTGTTCAGGCTCTTTCTGCAGAGCGCTGACCGCGCCTTGAGCGACAACTTCCGCCTCTAGGAATCGGACTGGTCCGCGTCTGGTCCGCCTTATCTGGCCCAGACGCGGCCCGCTGCGGCTACGGGACGGGGCCGGGGAGAGCGACGACAAGCCGTAATGTGATACCATGACATTTGATTGAGGGAGACCTTGATGAGGATCAAACAATGAGCAGTCGATTGTCTGTCGTGCTGAACGGACGCACCTACACCCGCCGCGGCGGGAACTGGATGGACGAGAAGGGGACCGTGGTCCCGGCCTTTCTGCGTCCGGCGTTGATCGCGGCCCTGGGCACCAACGCGGATTCCAGGGAATCGCTGGGCCAGGGGAGCAATACGCTGCCCAGGCGGGGAACCGACCAGCGCGTGAAGCGGAAGCGGAAGGGGTAAGGGATGGAATGGGGTCGCAGGGAGGCACGTGGCCAGCGGGGGCAACCGCTCCTATGTTGACCTTTTTCCCTCCCGTTCACGAAAGGTGGCGGTCCAATGGTCCGCAGGAAAGTAGGTCGGAATCGCAAGAATCGCTGCCGGTTTTGCCGGAAGGAGGGCTGCCCCCGCCCGGCCTATGTCGATTACAAGGACGTGATGACCTTGAAGAAGCTGTGCAACAGCCAGGGGAAAATGATGAGCCGCAAGCGCTCCGGGACCTGTGCCGCGTTCCAGCGTGCGGTCAAGGATGCGGTCAAGCGTGCTCGCTTCATGGCCCTGCTTCCTTATGTCGGGGAGTGACGCTCCCTTACCGCTGCGGCCAGGAGGCGGAGATGGATCAACAAGCCGTCCTCGCTGAAACCCGCCACTGGATTGCCTCCATGGTGATTGGGCTGAACCTGTGCCCCTTTGCCCAAGGCGTTTTCCTGGCCGAGCGCATTCGCTACACCGTCACCGACGCTGGGGATGAGGCGACCTTACTGGAGGCCCTGGCGGGCGAACTCAAGGCTCTGGCTGCCCCGGTCGGGGGCGTTGAGACGACTCTGCTCATCCATCCCCTGGCCCTCAGAGACTTTCTCGACTTCAATGATTTCCTGGGCGACGCGGAGCGTCTGGTTAAGAAACTCGGCCTGCGGGGCGCCATCCAACTGGCGAGTTTTCACCCCGATTATCGGTTCGCCGGCACCCGCCAGGAAGCGCTGGAGAACTACACGAACCGCTCCCCCTACCCGATGTTGCACCTGCTCCGTGAGGAAAGCGTGACGGCGGCCGTGAGCAATCCGGCTCAGGCACGAGCCATCCCGCTGCGCAACGCAGAGACACTGAGAAGACTGGGCAGGGGCAAGATCCTGGAGAGACTCAAGGAGATCAAGAGAACTCAGGGTTGATGGGGATTCCAGGAGGATCGCGTCGCACACCTACCGGCCAGGTGGCAGACGGGCGAATGGCCCAGGAGCCGCACGGACAACCCGATCAGCACCGGGGCCAGCCAGCCCAGGACGTAATCAACAACAGACTCGGTTGTTTCCTCCGGGTCGTCTCGCCATCGGACATCATGGCCAGGTGAGCGAGATAAACGCGCCGTCTCGTACCGGCATCCATTCCGGTGGCCGGCTTTCCGGCTCCGGAAAGCCGGCCTCCCCCGTTGTGTGCCGCTCCTCTCTCCTCGATGGCTTCACACGCCCTGTCCGTTCTGGATCAGGAACTCGGCGAGGAACCACAACAGCCATTCCTCGTTCGCCAACGTGGGGTTGGCCAGCACGGTCGCCACACTGGCAGGACCACCTCCGGGAGGCGTCCCCAGGGCCGCGAAATAGGCGTCGCTCGCGGCCGTGACACTGCCCCCGGAACGGACGGCGGACGCCTCGGTCAGCGGCGTTTGCGCCATCAGGGTGGTGAACGCATCCACCCCGTTGTCGCTGGCCAGGGCAGTCAGGGCCGCCAGAAGCGGGTCGGTCGGTGCGGCAGCTGGGGCCGCCAGGTTGACGGTGATGCCGCCGTTGCCGGTGACGTTCAGGTTGGAGACGATTACTTCCGCGTTGAGGTTGTGCCCCGCATCGCTGCTGACCTGCAGGCTACCGTTGCCGGTGAGGTTCAACGTGGCCCGAGGGGCATAGATGATGCCGGTCACGTTGACAGCGGGCTGACCCGTGAGGTTGATCGGCGCACTGGATGCCGGGTCCTGGAAGATGGCGATCCCCTGGTAGGGTGCGCAGACGCCGCTCAGGCTGGCCGGCGCGGTCAGGGTGATGTTCCCCTGGCCAGTGAAACGGATCGAGTCGCTGGACGTGGCCGGAGCGTTGACCAGCAACACCCCGGAGCCGGTGACGCTGGCCTGGCCCGTGACCGAGAAACCGCCCCCCTGGAGGTAATAGACTCCCGGCAGCAACGTGACGGCTGCTTGCCCGGTGATCTCGATCCCTCCGACGTAGGTGCCCGGGGAGAGCGTGAGCGGGGCGCTGCCCGAGTAATTCACGGCCGCGTAAGTCGTGGTGGGAGCGGGCGGCAAGGGGAGGTTGAGGGGGTCGGGGGTCGGCCCCTGCTGGAACTCTGTCCCCAGCAGTTGACCATGTCCCGTCGTCCGGACGCCGCCGCTCAGATCGATGTCGGTCGCGCTGACCGTGCCGTTGCCCGTCACGGTGACGGCGCTGGCGCTGCTGGAATTGACGGCGATGGTCCCACCCGGGCCGGTCACCGTCACACTGCCGTTCCCCGTATCCGTCAAGGCGTCGCTGCCGGCGGGATCGAGGATCAGGATGCCGATGTTGTCCTTGACCGTCGCCGAGGTCATCACCTGGGTGATGATCCCCTCGTGGTTGATGGTCGTGGTAACGGTGTAGGGCCCCGACGCGGAGTAGGTGTGACTGCCCGTGACCGTGAAGAGGGTGCCGTTGGGGCTGATGGCTCCCGTCGAAGTGGTGTTATCGCCCCAGTTGATCGCGGCCGTGTAATCGCCCACCGCTTCGGGACCGCCCGGGTCGGCGAAGACGGCTACCGGCGCTCCGTTGAACGGGTTGCCCCGCAGAGCGTTGACGGGGACGCCGACCGCCACCACGGCTGGGTCAGCCACGTTGACGGTGAAGCTGCTGGTGTTCGTGCCGCCGTCCTTGTCGGTGACACCAACCGTGACGGTGTAAGTTCCTTCTTCGGCGAAGGTGTGGGTCTGTTGGGCCAGGGTCCCCTGGGTGTTCGTGGTGAAGGTGGTGTTGGCCGAGTTGTCGCCCCAATTCACCGTGACGGTCCACGGCGCATCGAGGGTCCCCGGATCGCTGAAAGAGCCCAGGGCGAAGGCCGAACTGACTCCTTCGTTACTGCTCTGGTTGGCCGCCGCCGACACGGTGGGGGGCACGTTGTTGACCACCACGTAAGTGGTGGCGCTGCCGGAAGCGCCGTGGTTGTCGGTGACGAGGGCGCTGACGGTATGGGGGGCGTTACCCGGGAGGTTGTCCAGGTACTGGTGGTTCGTGCTGAAGGTGGAGACTCCAGCCGCCAGGTTGAGGATGGTATCAGGTGAACCGTCGTCCCAGCTGAGGTCCACCGTATGTGAATCCTGCGGGTCGTCGCTGATGGCGCCGTCCAGAGTGGTCGAGTCGTTCTCATTGATGGGCGATGTCGCAGCCAGGGTGACAGCCGGGCTGAGGTTCTTGCTCAGGAAATACTCGCCGCTCGTGCTCCCATTAGCGGTGACGCGGACACTGTAGGTCCCGGCGACCAGGGGCTGGTACTGGATGAACTGATTACGGCCGTCGGCCATCAGGGACCCCGAGGCGACCAGCATCCCGGACGGGTCGTACAGGTCGATTTGCGGGACCAGGTCGTTCACGAACTGACCTGGCCCGCCCGCCGGAGTGCTGGTTTCCAGGCGGATGGCGCTGCCGGCGCTGGCCACCTGCACCGAGTACCATTCCGGCGTGGCACCCACGTAGCCCAGAACGCCCTCGGTGCCGGAGATGTCCTGGGCCGTGCTGATGCTGGAGTTGCCCCCGGTGTCGAAAGCAGCGTCACGAGTCAGGACCAGGTTGTAGTTGGCCCTGCCGCTCCCGGTGACCCGGAGGTAGTAGGTGCCGGCGGCGGGGGCGGTGAAGTTCAGCGCAGGCCGTCAGGTTGGCGGTGGAAGTGCCCGTGGCCAGGACGTTGCCGCTACTGTCCTGCAGCTGCAGCTGCACGCCGGGCGGCAGGCTCGGGAAGACGAAGACGCTATTGCTGGTGCCGTTGGCGGTGGTGAGGTCGGGGACGCCGTCTCCGGTGATGTCGGCGAGGGTGACGCCCTCCAGGTCCATCGGCGCAGACAGGGTCAGGATGCTCGGGGCGGCAAAGCTGGTGCCGCCGGTGCTGAGCAGGACGCTGACCTGGGCGTTGCTCGCCAGCGTCGAGTTCACGACGGCCACGTCGGACCGGCCGTCGCCGTTGAGGTCCGCGACCGCGAACCGGGTCGCGAGGTCAATCCCGGATGAGGTGGCGACCATCGGGCGGAACGTGCCGTCGCCGTTACCCAGGAGGATTCCGAAGTTCTGATTGCCGTCGAGGACCGCCAGGTCGAGCTTGCCGTCTCCGTTGAAGTCGCCCAGCGCCACGTCACTGGTGTGGGCGAACGAGGTGTAAGTGACCGCATTGGCAAACGTGCCGTCGCCGTTGCCCAGGAGCACATCGATGTCGCCGAAGTTATCCACCGCGGCCAGGTCGAGGTTGCCGTCGCCGTTGAGGTCCCCGCTGGCCAGGCGGAAGGCCCGGTTCGGGAGGGTCTCGGTCAGCGCCGAGCCGAGGGTGCCGTTGGCCTGCCCCAGGCGCACGTACAGGCGCTCCTCGTTCGGGTTCACGACCGCGACGTCGGCCCGGCCGTCGTGGTTGAAATCGCCCACGACCAGGCCGTCACTGCCGCTGCCGAATTGCGACATGGAGTAAGTGGCGGCGGGGAGGAAGCTCCCATCGCCCTGGCCCAGGAGCACCGACACCGTGCCGTCGCGGTCGTTCGTGCAGACCAGATCGAGCTTGCCGTCGCCGCTGATGTCGCCGGTGGCGATCGCGAAGGCATTGCGGCCGACGGCGTAATTCGTGCCCGCGCCGAACACGCCGCCGCCCAGGTTCGGGAACACGGTGACATATCCCGGCGGGCCGGGGTTGGCGCCGGGCGGGTTGCTGACCGCGTTGAGGACCGCCATGTCGAGCAGGCCGTTGCCGCTGAAGTCGCCGTAGACCACGTCGTGCGCGAGTGTACCCGGGTAGGTCGTGGAGCCGCTGTAGAGCGTGCCGGTGTTGAACGCCTTCATCCCAGCGGTGATCGTTTGGCCGGCCGCCAGGTTGAACGAGTAGAAGTTATCATTGCCTTGGAACTGGCCCGCCACCGCCGCGCACGACGCCGAGGCCTGCGGCGTCTGCAAGGTGATGAAGGAGGGGCTCAGATCCTGGGCCGTGGCCCGGGTGTTGTTACTCGGGCCGCCATAGGTCGAGGCCTCGGCGGCCGCGTTGAGGATCACCTGCACCGTGTACGTGCCGGTCGTGTTCCCCGCGCCGCCCACGACGATGGTGTAGGTGCCGCCGGTGGTGGTCGGGATGGTCTGCAGCGGGGCCGTGCGGCCGGCGGACGAGGCGGTGGCGGTGCCCAAGGGCGTCTGGTTCGGGTCGTCCAACGTCACCGTAGGCCGCAGGCTGGCCGACGGCGTGACCAGGACCGTGACCGTCTGGCCGGGGTCGATGGCGAGGGTGAAACTGTCGGTGTCGCCGGCGAAGTTGATGATCCCCGTGGCGATCGGGTCGTAGACGAGCGAGCCCAGTGGCTGCACGGCGCTCAGCGGCGTCGGGAAGGGTATCGGCGCCCCGTCGTCCACCTGGTACGTCGCCGAGAATGCCGCCGAGCCCGGGTTGTTGAAGGCGTCGGTGATGGCCCCCGAGGGGATGCTGGCCGTCAAGGTGCCTTCGGTCGTGATGCCGCCGAGGGTGAAGCGCGCCGTGGTGTTGCCCGGCAGGACCGTGACCCCCGTAACCGTGGCGCCCGGGATGCCGCTCAGCGTCAGGTCGCTGGCCTTCACGGTCGTCGGGTTGACCGGCTCGTTGAAGTTCACGTCATAGGTGAACGGCCCCGGCAGATTGAAGACGCCGTTGGGGAACGGCGGGTTGGTCGAAGTCACGGCCAGCAGGACGGCGTCGTAATGGAAGGTGTCGCTGAACGCGGTCACGGGGAGGCCGTCGCTGGCGCGGCTGAAGGCGCCGGCGGCCACGCTGATGGTCTGCAGGCCCTGCGTGGGCATCGGCGTGGTGGCGAAGTTGAAGGTGATGCTGGTGCTGCCGGCCACGTAGGTGTCGGACGTTGCCCCGATGCCGTTGACCTTGAACAAGCTCGGCTGGATGGAAGACGGGTTAATGGGGGCGCTGGTGGTGACTGTGAAGGAGGTCAGCGGGGCCGAGACCGTGCTGCCGGCTGCCGGCGTGGTGCCGGTCACGGCCAGTGTCGGATTGGTCGTGGCGAAGTAGACGTTGGGATCCATGCGCGAGCCGCCGCCCGGCAAGGCGGTGCTGTTGTCGGACCAGACCACGTCGAAGCCGCCGTTGTTGTAAACGACCTGGTTGTAGACACCCATGTCGGTGCTGGAGCTGTCGGCGCTGTCGCGGCCGAACTCCGGCAGGGAAGGCGTGGTGCTGACCGCGAAGCTGGGCGTGAAGGTGACGGTCGAGCCGGAGATCGTGCCGGTGCGGCCGTATTCCTGGAACAGGTTGTCGTTGGTCGGATCGTTCTGCCGGCTGTAATAAAAGATGCCGAGCTTGGTGCCGTCCGACGAGACAGCGATGCTCGGCGACCACTGGTCGGTGTGGGTGGTGTCGTCATTGACCCTGGCCGGCGTGCTCCAGGTGATGCCGCTGTTGGTAGACATCGTGAACTTGATGTCGGCCTTGTCGCCGGAGGCGCCGGCATCGTCGTACACCACGTAGATGTTGCCGTTGACGGGGTTGATCGCCACCTGGGGGAATTTGTTCGTGCTGAAGCTGGAGGCAGTGGTATCGCCGTTGCGCTTGCCGGTGAGCCCCAGGTCGCCGTTGGTGCCGCCGGCGCTGGCGAAGGTGGCCACCGGGAACGCCGGGCCGAAGGGCAACATACCCTGGCCGGTACCGGAATAGGGGGCCCTGCGCATCATCAGGCTCGAGCCGGCATCGTAGAACGCGTAGAGCGAGTGGTCTGGGCCGACGGTGACGCAGGCGCCCTGATCGCTGCTGCCCGAGGCGATCAGGGTGCCGCCGGAAGTACCGAAGAGGGAATTGAAGGTGTTGCCGCCGTCGGTTGAGCGGAACAAGTAGAGGCCGTTGCCGGTGGTGCTGTTGTCCCGTTCGACCAGGTAGACGACGCCGCTGGGGCCGCCGGCGAAGTTATCGACGGTGATCCAGGGCTGAGTCTGCGGGCCACTCTTGAGCGGCGCGCCCTGGACCGGGGCGGACCAGCTCACGCCGTTGTTGTCCGAATGGAAGACATCGATGCCCGAGCCGCTGGCCTGCGTCGTGGCGAGAAAGATGCGACCGCCGTTGCGCATCGCCAGCACGGGGTTGCCGCCGTCGCCGTTGCTGCTGTTGGGCAGCGTGCCGCCGTCGGTGAAGGTGTTGCCGCCGTCGGTGGAGTAGGCGTAGCCGGTGAAGTGGTTGGCTCCGCCGGCGGCCGAGCCCGTGTCGTAGAACGCGGTCACGACCGTGTTGCCGAAGGCCAGGACGCTGGGCGTGTTCTGCGTGAAGTTCGACGTGCCGGTGCTGCCGTTGTTGTTGTTGACCAGCGGGTCCTCTACCACCGGAGGCGGATCTCCCGGCGCGCTGGGGACCGGCTGGTCCGTCGCGTCGGGGTCGGCGGGAGGTATCGGGTCGGGCTGCGCATCCTGGGCGAAGACGAAGCCGGGGACGGCTTGCAGCTCGGCGGTCAAGGTCGGCTGGTCAACGGTAGTGGCGGTCTGCAGCAGGAAGGTGCCGTCCAGGTCGAACGCGCTGACGACCTGGACGGCCTGCGGAGATACGCCGGAGCTGACCAGCAGGTTCTGCCCGACCTGCGTCTGGTCCGCCAGGTTGTCCGCGGGGCTGATGCCGCCGAAGACGGCGAGCCACTCCCCGCTGCTTGGCAGCGTACGGTCCTCCAGATACTCCAGGCAAAGGCGAACCTTGGGGCCGCGACCGGCGGTAGCGCGGCGGGGGCGACGACGGTGTTGGGGACGGACCATGGGATGATGCTCCACGATGACAGAAAAGGATGGACAGTAACAGGGAGAGTGCAGAAGAGGATGCGGCCGCCAGGCAGGGGAGATGCCCGGAGGTCGCGCGGAACTTCAGCGGCAAGGACAGGAACATGGTGTCCTCATCGGTTCGAGTGCGGTCGCTTGGCAAAAAGGCTCTCACAGAAGGCGCAGCGCGGCCTCAGCCGGCCGTGGACAGCCAGACACGAGGGACTTACGCCGCACCGCTCGCCAATGCGTCAGCGGTTCTCGGAAACGATTTCAACAAGTGTCTGGAACTGGGATTGTCGGGTTCCAGATACCTTGTTGAAATCGATTCTAATGCTGGTGCTAACCTCCCATACGATCGTCCCCGCGTTTGTGACGCGCGGCGCCAGAATTTTTTTCGCCCCGCGAAGGATATGCCGTCCCGCCGGCCGGCTATCATGATACTTTCATAATTCGGGCCGCCGCTCTCCGTGATCTCGTGTCGGAGGATTGCTTCTTGTTTTCGCGGCCCGGAGGGTTATCATATTGCCACACCCACACCGCCGTGGCGTGTCGAAGGGAAAGGACCAGACCGAGCCGGGGAGGAGGCTGGCCAATGGAGTCGCAGCAATATGACCGACTGCTGAGTTGCATCAGCACCTCCTGGTCGGCAGTCTGCCAGGCCCACCAGGGGCAGGGCGAGCAAAAGGCGTCCGCCCAGCGGCTGGTGCTGCTTCGCTACTACCAGCCCATCCACAACTACCTCCGGGCCATGGTCCGCGACGACGATGCAGCGGAAGAGCTGACGCAGGAGTTCGCTGTCCGCTTCCTCCGCGGCGACTTCCGGCAGGCTGACCCAAGCCGCGGCCGCTTCCGCGATCTGCTCAAACGGGCGCTGCGGAACCTGGCGATCGACTACTGGAAGCGCCAGCGGGCGAAGAAAGAGCTGCTGCCGATCCCGCTGGTGGAGGACTGGCAGATCACACCCGTGGAGGCCGACTGGCGCCGGGGTCCGCCGCCCCGGCGGGGGGTCGATGCGTTCGAGGCCGACTGGCGCCAACGCCCGCCGCCCAGGCGGCAACCGCCCCCGCCCGACCTCGGTAGCGCCGAGGCCGACCGGACGTTCCTCGAAGGGTGGCGGGCGGAGATGCTTGGCGAGGCGTGGGAGGCGCTGGCCCAGTTCCAGGAGGGGACCGGCTGCCCCTACCACACGGTCCTGTCCCTGCGGGTGGAACACGCCGGGGAGCCCTCCGCCGCCCTGGCCCGCCTGGCCGGGGACCGCCTGGGTAGGCCGCTCGGCGAAGACGCCTTCCGGCAGACGCTTCGGCGCGCGCCAGAAGTTCGCCGACTTGCTGGTGGACGCGGTCGCCCGCACCCTGCTCGCCCGCGACGCCGACTCGGTCGAGGAGGAGCTGAGCGACCTCGGCCTGCTGCCCTGGTGCCGTCAGGCCGTGGCCCGGCTGAGGCAGCGGTGAGTGATGGCACGCTGGCAAGGTCGGTTCTTCCACGGCTTGAAGTGGTTTGTCATTCGCTACTTATGGCAGCGATCCCACATTGCCAGGTTCAAGATCGACGGAAACGAAGGACGGAAACGTAACTATTCGTCTGCCACTGTACGACACGCGCAGATCCCGGGAATTACGCATGTCGTACAGTGGCAGACGAATAGTTACACGGAAACGAATTCTCTCGGCGCAAGCCCTGATGGAGTTGGCAGTTCAGTCGATTCGTTTCCGCACCCCCTGGGACACCCCCCACGGGACGGAAACAAACGACGCGTGCAGGTTACTTCTCCCTCGCAGGGCAAGCGTACCTCAAACCACCAGGACTCATCTCATTTTGTCACCAATCCCGCACGACGAAGTTCCGAGGTTAGCAGATTGAGCGTGGGATTCTCCTTCTTCAGTTTCTGCGCCTGTTGTTCGGCCAGGCCGGATTGCTTTGTACCCGCCAGGGCCTCGCGAAGGTCCTTCAAGAGCGTGGCGATTTCAACGTAGGAGTCTCGGGAGCGCACCTTCACAAGCCGCTCTGTTTCGAGCAGAGTTGGAACCGGGTCAGCCGCCATGCCGGCAAGTCGTTTGGCGCGCTGCTGGGCGGCCTTTTCGGAGGCCTTGCGAACCGCTTTCTTGTGAATGTCTGCCGCTGCTGTTTCCAGCTCGGCAATGGTCCGATCGCACTGGACGGTCGGCCAGGCCGCCAGCGGCCGGCTCTTGCGAAACTGCCGCCAGCATGTCGCTTCTGGCGCTGGAGTGAGCATCTGCCAGCCAGTCCAGAAGCCAGGCATCCCTGGTCGCTTGCGGGAGGCCCTGAAGCCAGCGGGCCTGCAGCTCCCGGAGATCCTCTTGCCCTGGCTGTCCTGAGTTGCCCTCGGCCGCGGCGGCGATCAGGGCATCGCTGAGGCCAAACAGCTCTGCCAGGGCTCGCTGGGGCGCCGTGAGTTTTCCCAGACCGGCGGGAACGGGGCCTTCGGTTGTTTCCTCCGGGTCGTGCTCGCCATCGGACATCATGGCCAGGTGAGCGAGATAGAGAGGCCGCAAGTCGCCTTCGAGGATTTCGGCTCGCAGTGGGACCAGTCGGTCGAGGAGTTCATGGAGGTCCCACAGTTCGTCCAGGTCGCCCGACTCATGAAACGGACTGATGGACAGGATGCCGCCCTGGCCCTGTTTGTCCTTGAGGAACTGGAGTCCATCCTTGCCGAAGTAGGGGCTGGCCCCAGGGGTGTCGGGCAGGTTGCGTGGCAAGTGGATGAGCAGTGTGCGAATGCCGAAGTTGGCGTAGTGGAGGTGGAGGTCGTAGCCGCGGCGGAGCATGGTGAGGGCATCGCCGCGGAAGTCGCCAAAGTGGTATTCGTTGTCGAAGGACCAGGGCGTTATCTCCGCCCGCGAGGATTGCTGGTGCATGAACTCGAGGTCCTTGTCGCTGACCGGTTTCTCGGCGGCCCGGAAGCCGACGTATTGAAATTCGCTCATGCGTTGATCCCTGGAGTGGCTCCAGAACGGAGAGCCGGGAGCAAACTCACGTGCAGTTGCGCTTGCTGGTCCCGCGCGTCATTCCAGACAGTTCGGGCAGGGCAAGAAGAAAAGCGAGTTCCCAGACGCATTCACGGCGCGGCTCCTTATCTCGTAAGCGCAACCCATTCCCCTCCTTCCCTGCGGTAGACCGCATCCGGCACACCACCAGCGAAGGTCTCGATCACGCAAACGTCTCGGTCAATGGCGGTGAACAGGCCGATAGCCCCGGTCATGTCACAGCAGTTGACGGGTGGAAAGTCGAGCCTGCCGGTTCGGGTGCGAGCATCGTAGACCAAGCGCTGGAGCCAGCAACCCAGTCTTTCGTCCCATCTCCCGTCTTGTTGGCTATGACGTGCCCTTGCCATCGCGTGCTCCTTCTTGGGGCTGGTGAGGGCGAATGCGGGTGATGTACTCCCGCATTCGCTTCGCCAAGGCCTCGTCGGCAATTTCGTTGGCGACTGCCACGGCCTCCTGGAGGTGGCGGATTGCGTTCTCGGCCTGGCCCAGGGTGGCGTAGACGACACCCAAGTTGCCCAGGGCGTTGGCCTCGCCCCGGCGGTCGCCGACCTCGCGGGCAATCGCCAGAGCCCTGCACCAGGGCCGGCTCGGCGTCCGTCCAGCGCTCCTGAGCCTGGTAGAGCGAGCCGAGGTCGAAGAAGGTCTGCCCCACGCCGGCGCGGTCGCCGTGCTGCTGGCGGAGCTGCAAGCATTCGCGAAAGGCGGTTTCGGCCTCGGCCCAGCGCTGTTGCTCGCGCCAGGCGTAACCCAGGTTGCTCAGCGAGGCGGCCACCTCTGCGGGCCCAGGGGCGTCTCCGAGCCCGGCGGTCTGGCGATACCAGTAAACGGCCTCGCTCAGGCTGCCGGGTTCAACCGGCCAGGCCGGCTCCTGTGGCGTGGCGCTGGTCCCGGGCTCGAATCCTGGCCGCGCAACAGCGTCCGCCACGCGCCGGGCTTCGGCCACGGCGGCACGCACGTCCCCTTCCTGGCTGGCGAGCTGCCCCATGGCATCATCGACCATTTCGGGGAGCAGGTGGCAGTCGGTGCTTACGGATGGCTGCTTCATGGCTTCACTCCGACAGGCGGAGAGGTTCTTCGGCCCAGAAAACGTCATTATACCACAACTGCGCCTGATACCAGCCGGCCCGCGGGAAAGTCAGATTCCGAATGCGGAAGGGGAGGCCGGCGACCTGCAGAGGATCGTTCGGGAGAGGCCGCAGGCAAGACAGGGCCGGTGTAAATGGGTACGCCGGACTCCTCTTCGACGATGCGGAGCTGAACGCGGGCTGGGCCCCGGCAGGCGGTGCAGATGGCGATAAAGCAGATTTCGCGGTAAAGCAGCGGGAACGGCACGGGGTCGAGGGAGCGAATGCGGGTGATGACATTCACCAGCGTGAACCGCTCCGGGCTGCCCCTCTGGATGTCCTCGCAGGCAATCAGGTGGCGGACGATGGGCAGCGGGGCAGGCACGTTCGGTTGCATGGCGAGGACTCACCGAGGTTGGGGCACTAAACCCAGGGATTCTATTCGGGGCGGCGGGGTGAGGGAAGCGGTTGTTGCCGCGATGGCTGAGGCAACAGTTGTCTCACGGCCCCGGTGGCCGGCCCAGACGGGTCAGGGCTACCGATCCCAGTTGCACGATGCTGGGGTCCTTAATTGCCTGACCGATCTGCAATGCCTGTTGGAGAAGCCCAATCGCCTTCTCGGCCTGGCTCAAAGCAGCGTAGGCGATGCCCAAGTTGCCCAGAGCGTAGCCCTCGCCGCGGCGGTCCTTGATCTCGCGGGCGATCTCCAGGTATTGCAGGATGAACCCGATGGCCTTCTCCCACTGGCCGAGGGCCGCGTAGTCGATGCCCAGACTGCATAGCGTGGTGCCCTCGCCGTGCCGGTTCTTGATCTCGCGGGCGATCACCAGCCCTTGCAGGGAGAACTCGATAGACTTTTCCACATGACCGAGGGTCGCGTGGGCATTGCCAAGGCTGCCCAGGGCGTTGCCCTCGCCGTGCCGGTCCTTGATCTCGCGGGCGATCCCCAAGTGTTTTAGGGCGAACCCGATAGTTTTCTCCGCCTGGCCGAGGTTATTGTAAGCAATGCCAAGGTTGCCCAGGGCGCAGCCCTCGCCGTGCCGGTCCTTGATCTCGCGGAAAACAGTCAGCGCTTGCAGGTAGAACTCGATGGCCTTCTCCGCCTGACCGAGGTATCGGTAAGCGCCACCCAGGTTGTTCAGGGTGGTGCCCTCGCCGTGCCGGTCCTTGATCTCGCGGAAAACAGTCAGCGCTCTGCAGGTAGAACTCGATAGCCTTCTCCGCCTGACCGAGGTACAGGTAGGCGTTGCCAGCCGTACCATGGAGTTCTCCCACCAGCTCACGCTTCATGCGCTTGCAGGCGTCACTTGCCTGAAACAGTTCCAGGATAGTCAGGCCTTCACGAGTTCGACCGCGCTGCATCAAGCAATCTGAGGCCGGGCCCAGGAGTATATAGGCCCGGTCATACTCGCCTACCTGAAACAAGTGATAGCCTGCTTCAACCCTAATTTCGATCTTAATATCGATGTCCAGCGATTTCTTCGCCTCCGCTTCCAGGTACGCGCCGACGCGGCGGTGCGTAGCCAGACGAAGGAGTTCGTCCGAGGGAAAGTGGCCTTCAATGTACTGGGTCGTTGCCGGGTGCAGGGTGAAGAGGCGGCGCTCCGACTCAACGCGCACCTCCAGCAGGGAGGTCCGCTCCAGCCGCTTCTCCGTCGCCTCGGCCATCGATTCCGGTTCTTCCGGTTCCCCCAGTAGCCTTGTCAGCTTCTGGGTCCACGGCCGGCGGAGGAGGGTCATGCGATAGAGCATCCGCCGCTCGCGGTCGTTCAGCACCCGCTGCCAGATCGCCCCCAGCAGCAGGTTGTCCCGCAGTTTGCCCTGTACCAGGGGCAAGACGGGTTCCACCAATTTGTCCCATTCCCGCTGCACATACTCCCTGGTGCGCTCAGGTGGGAAGGTCCACTGCGCCAGGCGACTTTCGATCAGGTCGTTGGCGTACTCCACTTGCCGGGGATGGCCATTCAGGCGCACCACGAGATGGCGCAGTTCCGCGCGGCCAACCGGCGCAGGCCGTGGAACCACTCCATCATGCGGAAGAGGCCGTCGTCGCTCAGCGCCCCGACCGGCATGCGGTCGTCGCCAAAGTCGGCGTGGCAATAGCGGCAACTGGCCACCAGGAACAGCTTGCGGTTGTCGCACGCCAGCCGTCGTAAGGCTCGCCAAAGCCCTCCGGCCTGCGGAGGTTGCCACTCCGCAAACGCTTCCGGGCGCGGCGGTTGGCTGTCGTCCTCCGGTGGGCCGACCATGAGCGATTCCAGGTTGTCGAAGTACAGCACCAGCCCCGGCACCGTCTGGAGCAGGTGCTGAACGTAGGCGAGGAAGCGCCGGGCCGCGTCTGGCTCGCGATCCACCCCGGCCACGTCCGCATCCCAGCCCTTGACTCGCTTGCTGCCAAAGTCGAGGAGTTGTTGGAGCAGAGCTTCCACTCGGTCGGGTTGCTTTTCGGCCAGGTGGCACCAGAGCGTACAGACGTCTTCGGGCTCGCCCAGCAGGGACAGCATGTGGAAGGCGAGCGTGGTCTTGCCCAGGCCACCTAGCCCCTGGAAGATGAAGGCCCGGGCCCCATCGCGGCGCTTCTTGCGGCGGATCGCGTGCAGCTCGCGGCGTCGGCCGATGAACCCCGTTAGCAGCCGGCGCGGTGTGTCCGTGGGCTCGTCGAGAAGTAACCGGCTCGGGTCCACCTGCGGACCCCCGCTCGAGTCCCTCCTCGTCCGCTCGGCGCCGCCCGGCCGCTACCGGCGTGCTCAATGGATAATCGGGACCGCGATGATACAGGACCAGCTGCGCCCAGGCGAAAGGCATGCCGTGGCCAGCCTGATCCGCGGCCGCCGACGGCTCGGGCCTGGCCCGCGGCAATAGCCCGGCGTCCGCGAAGTAAGGCAAGGCCAGCCCCTCCTCATCGCGGAGGTGTAAGACCGCGTCCGCCTCGACGAGGAGCGCGGCCAGCGCTTGCCGTGCCTGCCGCACGGCATAATTCATCGTCTGGCCCTCGGCAATGGCGGCGTACAGGGTCGCCTCGGCGCGGGTGGACAGGTGATCGTGGATCGGCCCGAAATAGCCGACCATTGTGCGACGCCGGCCCGGTGCAGCTGCGCGGCAGAACTCTCCGCCCCGTCCTGCCCCGGCTCGTTGCCGTGACAGCTCGCCAGGTAGAAGAACGGCGGCAGTCGGCCATCCGAGCCGGCCCGGAGCCGGGTTATCAGCTCTCCCGTCGGGACCCGGCGCTCCTCGCCCTCCTCGCCCTCGAACGCCAGGCCGCCGCGGTAGCCGTGGCCGGAAAAGTGAATCCCCGTCGGTTTGACAGCGGCAACGGTTTGCACCAGGTCGTCGAGCGTACCCAACTCCGTCGGCACCGGCCGGCAGTGTTCGGTCAGCGTAATGGTGATGCGGTAACTTTCCTTTTCGTAGGACAGCGGGGTGCTCGTCTGGGGTGCGGACACGTTGACGACGAGCTTGAACGTCCCCTGCGGCGGGAGCAGCAGGGCGCCTTCGGCCACCTCGTCCAGCGTCGTGCGGGCCACGTCCAGGTAGCCGTCGCGGACCAGGAAGGACGAAAGAGGGACCGACCGGCCCGGCAGAGTCCCGGCGTAGTGGAGCAATTCCCAGGGCAGCGCCAAGAGCGCATCGTCGTCGCTGCGGACCACCAGCAGGGGCCGGGGCCGGCCGGGCGTCAGCGCTTCGGCCAGCAGCGGCAGGCCGGGCTCGCCGAAGAGCACGTCGAACAGGGCCCGGCCCAGGGTCCTCGCGTCGCACTCCAGCATCAGCCGGTCGCCGTCCTCCGTGAGCCAGCGCCGGGCGAAGTCGTCGAAGCCGAGCCGGGCCGCCCTCCAGGCGGAACTGGTCCGCCATGGGGCATCCACAGTGCGCTGCGCCCGGCCGGGTCGGTGACCTGAACGCGGTCCCCATCGGGACGGAGCACGAAGACCAAGTCCTGGCCGATGTATTGCCGGCGAACGTCGCCGGCAGGGAGGCTGTCGAGCCGGCCGACGCGCCCGGCGATGATCTCGGCAGCGCGGGCGGCGTCGCGCTCACGGATCGCCTGGAGGGCCGCCAGGAAGGCCGGCAGCGGGGTGTCGTCGAGGCGGACGACGATCAACCGGCCGACCGGGCCGTGCTTGGCGAGAAAGGAGGTCCACTCGTGCTCGACCCACGGCCGGCCGGCTGCATGCTGGCTGAAGATCAGGACCAGGAAGCGGCTGTTCTGCACACCGCGGTCGAGGGTGAGGACCGAGTTGTCCGCCGGCCGAAGTTCCTGCTCGTCCAGGAAAACGCCCAGGCCGTGGCCGGCGAGGGCCTGGCAGAGGGTCCGCACCCAGGGCTTATCGGCCGAGGCGTGCGAGAGGAACAGGTCATGGGAATCTCGCTCCGTGCTGCCGGACATGGCGTTGACCTCCGCCAGGGATGAGGATGTGCTTGTCAGGCCGCCCTATTTTACACTCATGGACAAAGACAATGCCAGTCCTCAAGCGGGGACGCGCTGCGAAGGAACCGTCATTCCACTTGAGCGAGGGGGCGGCCGGGCGTGCTCGTTGACGGCTGGCTGGCGGGTTTGGCCCATTCCTGCATGATCTTGTGGACCCTTGCCCGCGTGTCCCTCTTCGCTTCGATGGCGGGGGTGTCGCCAAACTCGCGGGCCAGGTTCCGGTAGTCCCTATCCTCGTGATAAAGATCCTCGTACTCCGAAAGAACCTCGGCATATTCCGTATGCACCCAGCGGACGTGGGCCGCAACGGCCAGGCCCACCGGGTCGTTGGCGGTTGTGCTTCGCCCGACGCGGCCGCTGCCTCGCTCAGTAGCGTGGGCAGCGATGGTGAACTCTTCACCGGCGGGCATCGAAGGGAATCGCTCGCGGATCTTGGCGGCAAAAGCCGATTCGATTCGCTCGTCGCGTCGCAAGACGCTCTTCGATCGCTTCGCGCTTCGGGCGTTGCGAGCTTGGATTTCCTGCTGCAGTTTCGCCGCGTCGGCGATTGACACGACGACACCGTCCGTCACGGGTTTTTCCTTCCCGAGATAGCCGACGTGCCAATAGACAATCGCCACGGCGAAAGGGATCTTGAGTTTTCGCGCGAGGTTCTGGAGACGCTGGCCGCGGACGTGACAGAGACCGGCAGGAACACCGCGGGAGACGTCCAGTGACGCCAGTGTGGCCAACCGACGTCGGTTCGCGGTCGCCGACGTGAGCCGGGCAACTGCCGCCTCGACAGCCTCCTTGTCCAGTTTGGCGACAACGATGCCGCTGAGAAGAGGCCGGTACTTTCCCCGGCTGTTGTCGAAACCGATGAGCGCCTCGGCATGGGGGACGTCCAACTCATCCACGACCTTGCAGATGGCCGCGTCATCGAGATGGACCAGGTCGTCTGGCAGCCCGTTGCGCGTATCGACGTTACCGTAGGAGTTGATCACGGAGCGCAGCGTCTGCCGTTGCGCCCGGCAGCGTTCGACCGTGCCGGGCCCGTGATTGCGAGAGCGCTTGGATCTCTTCCGCTTGCCTCTGTCGGACATGGCATCCTGCTAGGTCAGGATCCGGACGGTCTCCTCCTCGCCGCCCTCGTGGCGAAGGATCACCTTTCCGCCTTGCTCGATGTGAGTCAACAGGAGGTCATACACCGCCAGAGCGCGGCGGATGACCTCCGTGGTGGACTCGGAGCCGCTTAACTCCTGGAGACGAGTGAGCCTGTCCTGCACCTCAGGGGTGATGGCCAGGTTCAGCCGAATCCGCTCGTTTTTCTTCGCTGGTTTTTCCATCGTACCTAACCACGATCACGCCGGCCACGAGGCCGACAAGGACAGCGAATGCTCCGATGATCCAGTGGGCGCGCGTGTACGCGACCACGAACAGGACAGCCAGGGTGGCCAGAGCGATCAGCGTGACAGGGACCGCGAGCGGAACCTTGCCGATCCGAACCTCCCGCTCCGAGACCCCACGGTACGCGATCAGGTAGTCTTCCTGAGACTTGTTCGCTCCGCCTTCGTCGTTACGCCGCTCGGACATCGGATGCTCCTCATGGGAGGAGGTCGTTCCGACGCGAGCGACGCATGGAGATTCATACTCTCCTCCGTGTCGCTCTTCGATTGGTCTCTTCGCTCAGCGCGGCCCTCTTAACCTTCCAGCAAAGCAGCCTGAAAGAGCTGAGGGTGCAATTGACGCAGCTCGACGCCTGGGGGAGAGCCGCAAGCGATCACCCCTGGCTATACGCATAATATACAGACACCAAAGGCCAGACAAGACCACTATCGAGATTCCAGTCAAGTCAACCAGAACTCCCCAGGAGGCCGAAGGCCGCGAACCCGGCGGCGGTGCATCATCTTGGCAGATCGCCGGTCCTCGCAAAGGAGCTTGACCCATGACCCATTTGACGAGCGCAGGGCGTCGGGGGTGTGTCGGACCGATGCGTGCAGGTTCCTGCTCCAATGCACCAGGGGTTATCGCCAGGCGTTGAGGTTGTGAAACTCCCCGGCTATCTGGTAGCCGTGCGGGATGGCGTCCTCGACATTCGCGATGGAGGCGACAATGTCCGCCGGGCTCATGTCTCGGCCTGGGTCGTTATCCTGGTAGACCGCGAAGATCCCGGGGTGGTTTTGGTCCTGATTGTGCAGGGCACGGAAATCCTTCGGGTTCTTGGTGATGAGAACGAGCCCGTGCCCTTGAGCATAGCGAAAATGAACCTCATCGGCTTCCCCGGCGATTCCGGCGTCCACCGGCCGCACCACGGTGTGCCCCGCCTGGGTGAGCAACTGGGCCAGAATGTCGGAGTTCGCACAATCATCGAGGTACAGATTCAGGGCCACGGCCTTTGCCCCCCTCCAGGGAAAGCAGATACATCTCGGTGGCGTGGTCCAGAGCGATCACCTCGGGATTGGCCTCGAAATACGCCAGAGCCTCGCGGATCGCCTCCACCGGCAGATGCAGGTCTTGTGCCGCCTGCTCTTCCGTGAAGCGGTTGGCCTTCACGGTGCCGACGAGTTGCCGAACCGTCATGTTCCGGCCCTGGATGTACAGCTGCTTCCGCCACGGGTGCTTGCGCACCACCAGGTACTTCCAGGGAGGGGCGGGCGTTTCCCGAGGTCCGGGTCTCTCCTGCGAGGAAGACCCGGCATCCGTCGGCACCAGGGCGTAGGTCTTCCGGGTTGTCGGGTCGATCACGGTGGGTGGACTTCCCGCCTGAGCGAGGACCTGCGCCTGGTCAAGAGTTAGCTCGATCATGTTCACCTCCACCTGCATTGTACCGAGCAGGCAGGATGTCAGAGAAGCGGACCTGTGGTCATTCGCCTGCCGCCGGCATAGAATCAGCGCGGGTATCGCTAGGGGTGTCCTGGGCGGACGTGCCGCCCGGGTCTGAGAGCAGACCCTCGGAACCTGGTCCGGGTAATGCCGGCGAAGGAAAGCGATCCGCGCTCCATGCCGATTCTTCCTTCTCCTCCCTGTGGCTGCTCGCTGTTCCCGCGCTCCCCTTGTTTCTCGGAGTCCGCACCGGCTCCACGTCCCGATGGCACGCGGCCGGTCCTCGCAAAGGAGCTTGACCCATGACCACCCAGCTTGAAGCAGCCCGTCAGGGCACCATCACCGACGCCATGCGCTACGTCGCTCAACGGGAGGACCTGCCGGTCGAGCTGATCCGCGACGAGGTCGCCCGCGGCCGGATGGTCATTCCCGCCAACAAGGTCCACCTGGGCAAACGCCTGGAACCGATGGCCATTGGGGTGGCCAGCACGTGCAAGATCAACGCCAACATCGGCAACTCTGCCGTCGTCTCCAAGATCAACGACGAGCTGGAGAAGCTCCACACCGCCGTCCATCTCGGGGCCGACACGGTCATGGACCTCTCCACCGGCGGCGACATCGACGCCATCCGCCAGGCCATCATCGACGCCTCGCCCGTGCCCATCGGCACGGTGCCGATCTACCAGGTGATCCAGAACCTCAAGGATCTCGGCGACATCACGCCGCGGCTGCTGCTGGACATGGTCGAGCATCAGGCCCAGCAGGGCGTCGATTACATGACCATCCACGCCGGCGTCCTCAAGGAGTACGTCCACCTGACGCGCAACCGCATCACCGGCATTGTCAGCCGGGGCGGCTCGCTGATCGCTCAGTGGATGCACCTGCGCAACGAGCAGAACCCGTGGTACACCCACTTCGACGAGTTGAGCGAGATCCTGCGGGCCTACGACGTGACTTACAGCCTCGGCGACGGCCTGCGGCCGGGCTGCCTCGCCGACGCCAATGACGAGGCCCAGTTCGCCGAGCTGAAGACCCTGGGCGAACTGACCCACAAGGCGTGGGAACACAACGTCCAGGTGATGATCGAGGGCCCCGGCCACATTCCAATGCACCTGGTCAAGATGAACGTCGAGAAGGAGCGGGAACTGTGCCACGAGGCGCCGTTCTACGTCCTGGGGCCGCTGGTGACCGACATCGCTCCCGGTTACGACCACATCACCTCGGCCATCGGCGCCGCCCTCGCCGGCGAGGCCGGGGCCGCCATGCTTTGCTACGTCACTCCGAAAGAGCATCTCGGCCTGCCGGACAAGGACGACGTCCGCCAGGGTGTGATCGCCTACAAGATCGCCGCCCACGCCGCCGACGTGGCCCGCGGCCGGAAGAACGCCCGGCAGCGCGACGACGAGCTGTCGAAGGCGCGCTTCGAGTTCGACTGGAACCGCCAGTTTGAGCTGTCGCTCGACCCGGAGACCGCTCGCCGGATGCACGACGAGACGCTGCCGCAGGACGTGTTCAAGTCGGCGAAGTTCTGCTCGATGTGCGGTCCCAAGTTCTGCTCCATGCGCATCAGCCAGGACATCCGCGACAGCATCAAGGAAAAGGCGGCGGCGCTGCCGGTCGTTTCCGAGAAGTGAGCGGCTCGAACGGCAAGGCGAGCGGCGCGGCGTAAGCCCGCCGGTAAGGGCCTCCTACCGGCGGGCTTACGCCGCGCCGCTCGCCTTGCCGAAGTGACCGGATTTCTCTCCCAGATCGGGAGGGCCCGGCGTTATACTGAATTGGCGTGATCCAGTCACTGGTCTTTCGGGAATCATCCAATCATGGCTCAGAACGCAGGTTCCGCTCTCCTGTTCATCTTCTTCCTGGTCAGTGCGACCATTGTCGGTCTTTACCTGCTGATCTATGCCGCCCGGTGCATCTTGGTCGTGGTGCAGGCGACCGCGGGCGGCATGGACCGGGTCGAGTGGGTCGATGAACCGATCGTCGATTGGGTCAGCAGTTCACTGGCCCTGGTCGGCCTGGTGCTGATCTGGCTGGTGCCAGTCGGCTTTCTGTCGCGTGGTCTGGAAGGGACCTGGCTCACCGGCTATGGAGTGCTGCGCACCATCATTCTCGCCGTCCCCGCCATCTGGCTCACGTTTCCGATCGGCTCACTGTCGTCGCTCAGCGCGGTGTCGCGCTGGGTCTTCTTCCGTCCGGTGATCGCCAGCCGGATGCTGCTGCTGTTTCCCTGGACGGTGCTGTTCTACCTGGGCAGCGCCGTTCTCGGGGCCCTGGCCCTGGGGTCCACGTATGCGGCGATCATGGGCGGCCGGGGCGGGCTGCTGCTCCTGGCCGGCCCGCTGGCCGCGGCCGCGCTGCTCATCTACGCCCGGATGCTGGGCCGGCTGGCCTGGCGGATCATCCAGCTGGGGCCCCTGCCGGTCAGCCCCACCCGGAAACCGGCCCGGGCACGCAAGGCCGCTCCGGACCAGCGACCACTCGTCCCGGTCGAGGTCCACGATCCCTGGGCCATGCCCCAGACAGAGCCGGAGCCGCTCGCGGGTCCCCGGGTCCACGTCAGCCCGACCGGATTGCTGGAGGAGGAGAATTGCGATCCCTACGGCCTCGCCGACGACAAGGCCGGCACGGCATCGCAACCGGAGGAGCCGCCCTCCGGCCAGCAGCGGCCGCTGGATCCGGAAGAGGAAGACGCCAGGTGCGGTTATGGGACGTCGGAGCAAGACAATCCACAAGCGCGCCCGGAACAACCTCGCCGCAAGAAGCCGCGCCGCAAGGGAGGCCAGCGCGCCGTGCGGAAGGACCCACCGGGCGGCCTGTTCTGGGGCGTGGTTGGCTTCCCGTGGTACGAGAGCAGCCTGGGAGCCTGGCTGTGGCTGTCCCTGGGCACCACGGTGCTGGGCGGGCTGCTCATCGGCTTGCTCAGGTTCCTGCCGCCGGTGTAAGTCAGACCATTCCAAGGTGACTCCATGACGGAAACTCGAACCGCGATCCTCACCCGTTTGCGGAGCCAGGTGGCCTCGGGCCGGCCGATCGTCGGCGGCGGAGCCGGGACCGGCATCAGCGCCCGCTGCGAGGAAGCGGGCGGCATTGACCTGATCGTCATCTACAACTCCGGCCGTTTCCGCATGGCCGGCCGGGGATCGCTGGCCGGCATGATGCCCTACGGCAACGCCAACCAGATCGTCAAGGAGATGGCCTTCGAGGTGCTGACCGCGGTCAAGCGGACGCCCGTTCTTGCCGGGGTCTGCGCCACCGATCCGTTCCTGATCCGCGACCTGTTCCTGCGCGAGCTGAAGGAGCTGGGCTTTGCCGGCATCCAGAACTTCCCCACGGTCGGCCTGATCGACGGCCAGTTTCGCGTTGGCCTGGAAGAGACCGGGATGGGCTTCCAGGTCGAAATCGATTGCATTGCAGCGGCACACACACTCGATCTGCTGACCACGCCTTACGCCTTCGAGCCGGACCAGGGGCGCTTGCTGACCGAGGCGGGGGCCGACATTGTCGTGGCCCACATGGGTCTGACAACGAGCGGCACCATCGGGGCCCATACGGCGAAGGCGCTGGACCAATCTGTCCGCGAAGTGGCCGGCATTGTCGCGGCCTGCAAGAAGGTGCGCTCCGACGTGTTCGTGCTGTGTCACGGCGGTCCCATCGCCATGCCGAAGGACGCCCAGTACCTGCTCGACCGGGTTGAGGGGCTCGACGGCTTCTACGGTGCCAGTTCGATGGAACGGCTGCCGGCCGAGGTCGCCATCACGGCCCAGACGCGGGAGTTCAAGGAATTGCGGTTGAAGCGGTAAGATCCTCCGAAGACGGAAACCCATCTGGAACCCCGATCGCCCGGTCGCTATGGTCTGGCCCTCCGCGGGTGCAGGGTCCGCCGGTTGCGGTGGGGCCGCACGAGCGAAGGGAGGGTCCCATGTTGCCGTTTTCCTCCACTTTACCCCTGACTCGACGCTGCTGGTGGGTGTCGCGTCGGCTCCAATCCACAGGGATGCTGGCCGTGCTGCTTCTGCTTCTGGGAATTGGTGCCAGCATCGGGAGCGTAGTCCAACGGAGGCAGCTGGAGCAGGACAATGCGGTGAAGCGCTTGCTGGCCGAAGCGAAGCAGTTGTGGCGGGACTTGCCTCAGACCCTTTCGGTGCCTGTTCTTTTCCGGGAGCAGCCGCGATCGTTGCAGCGTCCCTGGAAGGATGCGAGCTGGGCCTGTTTGGACCCGCTGACTCCCGGGCAGAAAGAGCAATTGGAGCAGGCAGCGGCACTCTACCGTCAGGTGCTGGCCCTCAAGCCCCGTTGTGCGGTAGCTCAGGCAAAGTTAGGCCGGGTGCTTCAGATGCAAGGCCGGCTGGATGAGGCTGTCTCTGCCTGCCGGGAGGCCATCCGCCTCCGGCTCAGCCTGGCTGAGGGACACTACCATCTGGGCAGTACCCTGGCCTTTCAGGGAAAGCTGGCCGAGGCCGAGGCCAGTATCCGCCAGGCCCTTGTGCTGCACCCCGACAATACCTGCGCCCACCACCATCTCGCCGTTATCTTCCTTGCCCAGAACAAACCCGATGCTGCCGTTTCCGCCTTTCGCCGGGCCATCGAATCCGACCCCAAATACGCCGATGCCTTCGTCTGTCTGGGTGGTGTTCTGGCAACCCAGGGGAAATTCGACGAAGCGACCAGGGCGATTCGCCGGGCCCTTCAGCTGGAACCAGGCAACGCGCAGGCTCACTGCAATCGCGGAGCAGTCCTGTTGGGCCAGGAGAAGTTTGCGGAGGCAGCCGCCTCTTTTCGCCGGGCCATTCAGCTGCGGCCGGCAGACGCCTCGGCTCACTGTAATCTAGGCGCTGCCCTGTACAAACAGGACAAGCTCGACGAGGCAGCAGCGGCCTTCCGCCAGGCCATCCCGCTCAGGCCGAACGAGCCCATGGCGCACTACGATCTTGGGGGTACTCTGCTGCAGCAGAAACACCTGGACGAAGCAGCGGCCGCCTTTACCGAGGCAGTCCGGCTCCAGCCCGCCTTTCCTGACGCCCTGCGTCAACTGGGATGGATTCGGCGCACCCAGGGCAAGCTGGCCGAGGCCGTCGCCGCGTACCAGCAAGCCATTCAGATTCAACCAGACGATGCGACTGCGTGGACCGGTCTGGGGAGGTGTCGTCTGGAACAGCACGACCTGGAGAAGAGCGTTTCCGACTACCGGCGTGCGATCCAGCTTCAGCCCCATGACGCTCGGGCCCACACCTACCTCGGATTTGGATTGGCCCAGCAGGAGAAGCGGGACGAGGCGATTGCCGCCTTTCGGCGGAGTCTTGAGCTTGATCCCAGGGATGCCTGGACCCACATCTTGCTGGGTCGGTCCTTGCAGCTCCAGGGACAGCTGGTCAAAGCCGCTGCTGCTTACCGCCAGGCACTCCAGCTCGACCCCTCGAGCAAGAACACGCGCATGGTCCTTGGCTGCGTCCTGTGGAAGCTGGGCAAGCACGAAGAGGCGCTGGCCCTGTTCCGCAAGACAATCCAGGACGAGCCGTCGTTTCCCGAGGCGCATGCGGCCCTGGGCCTGGCCCTGTTCGCCGAGGGCAACCCGGAGGAGGCCATCACCTCCTTCGAGACGGCCCTGCGGCACAGATCCCGGACGTCGCTGGCCATCGTTGGGCTGGCTGCGGCCCGGTTGCAGTTCACCGAGCCGGAAGCCAGCGCTGCGTTTCGCCAGGCCGTGCAACGCGATTTCGAGGACAGCCAGGCCAACGCCAACCTCGCCGTCGTCCTGGCGAAGCAGGGCAAGGCGTACCCCGCGGTAATCGCCTTTCTCCAGGCGGTGCATTTTGACAAGACCAATCCGGACACCTACTGCCTGCTTGGGAACTTCCTGATCGAGCAGGGTCGCATCGCGGAGGCCGTCACCGCTTATCGCGAGGCCGCGCGTCTGCTTCCCGACAAGGCTGCCGCTCGCCTCGGACTTGGCAAGGCCCTGGCCAAACAGGGCAACCTCGACGAAGCCAGTGCCGCGTATCGGCTGGCCCTCAAAGTGGAACCCGGACACGCCGAAGCGCGACAGGCCCTGGGTACACTGTTGATCCAGCAAGGGAAGCTCAGCGAAGCGGTGGAACTCTTCCGCGCGATTCTCGCTGCGTCGCCCGGAGACGTTCCGACGTTGCATTTGCTGGGCAAGGCGCTGGCATTCCAGGGCAAATGCCGCGAGGCCTTGGCGGTGTGCCGTCAGGTCCTCCAACTCCAACCCGGCGACGCATCCGCCCAGATCCTGCTGGGCCTGATCCAGTGTCGCAACGGCGACTTCCAGACGGCGCTGAAGACGGAGCAGCACGCCCTGGAACTGATTCCGCTCGGTGATCCGCGGAGCGAGCAGGCCCTTGGAGGGATCCAGCAAGCCCGGCTGTCCCTGGAGTGTGCCCCGCAGTTGCCCGCCGTCCTCAACGGCCAGGTCAAACCGTGCAGCTGTGCCGAGACGGACCAATGGGTGTGGCTCTGTCGTGACCAGGGGCGGGAAGCCGATGCGGCCCGGCTGTTTCAGCGCTGGTGCCAGGACAATCCCTCCCTGAGCATCGACGTTCAATCCCAGGATCGTTTCGCGGCGAGTTGTGCCGCGCTCCGCGCTGGCTGCGGCCTGGCTCGGAAGGCGAGGGACCTCCCGGAGAATGAGCGTGCGTCCTTGCGTCAGCAAGCGCTGAAGTGGCTGCGGCAAGACCTTCAGGCGTGGACCGCTCTGCTGACCGGCGCCAAGCGAAAGGAGCGCAACGCCGCCGTGGAGCATCTGAACGTCTGGAAGTGCCACGTCGATCTGACCGGAGTCCGCGAGTCGGCCGCCCTGGCGAAGTTGCCGCGGCCAGAGCGGGAAGCCTGGCAAGCGTTCTGGACCGAGGTGGACGCGGCACTGCGGACGGAACCGAAGCCGTTCCCCGCCGTGAGCGTGCAGGACTTGACCAGCGGCGCGGCCTTCGCGGACTGGGCTCAGAAAGAGGAAGAACAGCGTTCCGCCGGGAAGTCCTCGTCGGCTTCCCGGGGAAAGAAGCCACCATCCGGGGTGACGGGACTTCCCGAGTGGCTTCTGGAGAAGAAGCCGTGAGCGCCGGCCGGATTCCGGTTGCCAGCGACGGCGGCGACCTGCACAAGCAAGAGGAGATTTCCATGTGGCCGTTTGCCTCCGCTTCACACGGGTCTGATCGTCGAGGGTGGCTGTCTCGCCATCCTCGAATGGTGGGCATGCTGGCGGTGTTGCTCTTCATTGGCATCGGCGTCTGTATCAGGCGCGAAGTGCGGCAGCGTCAGCGGCTGGAGCAGGAGAAGGCGGTGCCGCGCTTGCTGGCCAGGGCAGAGCAGTTGTGGGAGGACGTGCCCTCTGGGACGACTGTTTCCGAGTCAATGGTGCTTCACGTCGAATCACGAACTGTCCACACGGTCGGCAAGGACACCCCCTGGGCCTCCTCCCAACGGCTGAAACCCGCCGAGCAGGAGAAGTTAGAACGGGTGGCAGCATACTGCCTTCAAGTCCTGGCCATCAAGCCCGAACTGGTGAGGGCCCACGTGCTCCTTGGGAAGGTGCGGCAGCGGCAAGGCCGGCTGGATGAGTCCGTTGCGGCCTGGCGGGAGGCCATCCGCCTCCAACCCGATACCGCGGAAGGGCACCACGGGTTGGGCATGACCCTTGCCTTCCAGGACAAGATGGCGGAAGCCAGGGAATCGCTCCTCCAGGCCGTTCAGCTTCAACCCGACAATGCCAGGTTCCATTTCCACCTCGGCGTTCTTTTCTGGTCCCAGAATCGACCCGCTGAAGCGGCATCGGCCTTCCAACGAGCCATCGATCTCAACCCCAAGGAAATCGACGTCCACGGTGCGATGGGGACAGTTCTGATAGAACAAGGCAAGTTCGGTGAGGCCACAACACAGTTTCGCCAGGCTGTCCAGCTCGCGCCCAGCAATGCCACGACTCACTTCAATTTGGGTTCGAGCCTGCTTGCCCAGTCAAGGTTCGAGGAGGCCGCGACCGCCTTCCGCCAGTCCATCCAGTTCGACCCTGAATGTGCTGCTGCCTTCAGTGGGCTTGGAGTCGCCCTGCGCAAGCAGGGCCAACTTGGTGAGGCGTTAACCGTCACCCTCCAGGCCAACCGGCTGCGCCCAAAAGACCCGATGACATTGACCAATCTTGGCATCATCCTGTCCCTGCAGGGGCAGCTTGATGAGGCGGCAGCCGCCTTCCGCGAGGCGCTCGACGATCGACCCCGATTCCGGTGCGGTCCTCGATTTGCTGGGTCGCTGTCAACTGAGGCAAGAACACCCGGAGCAAGCCGTGGCCACCTTACGGCAGGCGATCCGGCTTCAACCCACCGCATCGACATTCGGAGTTCTGGGCATGGCCTTGCAGAGAACGGGGAATCGAGACGAGGCCATCGCTCTCTATCGCGAGTACGTCAAAAGGGCCCCTCAAAAGAGCATTCCTCATCTCCTCCTCGGGGTGGCTCTGTGGGAGCAGGGCAGAGCCGGAGGCGATCGCTTCCTTCCAACAGGCCATTCAAGTCGATCGTTTCGATGCCGAGTCTCATGCGTATCTCGGCCTGGCTCTGTTCGCCCAGGGTAGACCTGAAGCAATCGCTTCCTTTGAACGCGCTCTGCAACTGGGACCCGACAATCGGCTGGCAATCGTTGGGCTCGCCGCGGTACAGGAAGACCAGACAAGGACCGTCGCTGCCAGTGCTGCTTTTCGCCAGGCCATGCAGCGGGACTTACGGGATGCTCGCGCCTTTGCCGTCTTCGGCGCGACCCTGGCAAACCAAGGCAAATCACGCGAAGCCATCGCCGCATTGGGCATGGCAACCACCATCGACAAGCGCAATCCGGAGGTCCTCTGTACCCTGGGCAAGCTCCTGACCGAGCAGGGAAGTCTGAATGAGGCCGTGAAGACCTATCGGCAAGCCCTTCGCCTGCTTCCCGAACAGGCGCGGGCGCCCTTCGGACTGGGCAATGCCCTGGCCAAACAGGGGAACTTCGACGAGGCCAGCGCCGCCTACCGGCTGGCCCTCAAAGTCGAGCCCGGTCACGTCGAAGCGCGGCAGGCCCTGGCCACACTCTTGCTGGAGCAAGGCAAGCTCACGGAGTCCGTGGAGTTGTTCCGCGGGCTTCTCGACCAGGCCCCCACGGACCCGAAAGTGCTGACCTCTCTGGGGAAGGCCCTTGCTCTCCAGGGCAAGCGAGACGAAGCCTTGACGGTGCTGCGGCAGGCCCTCAAACTCCGCCCTGGTGATGCGGCCACGCAGGTCCTGCTGGGACAGGTCCAGTGGCGCAAGGGCGACTTTCAGACGGCGTTGACCACGGAGCAGCACGCTCTGGAGCTGATTCCGCTGGGCGACCCGTTGAGCGAGCAGGCCATCGGCGGCGTCCAAAAAGCTCGCCTGCTTCTGGAATGTGCCCCGCGGTTGCCCGCCGTCCTCAGCGGTCAGGTCAAACCGGCGAGCGTGCTGGAGACGGCCCAATGGGTGACGCTGTGCCGCTGCCAGGGCCAGGACATCGAAGCGGCACGGCTGTTTCAACGCGGCTGCCAGGAATCTGCCGCGCCGTCCCTTGACGTCCGCAGCCAGGATCGTTTCGAGGCGATCAGCGCCGCGCTCCACGTTGGCTGCGGTCTGGACCAGAAGGCCAAGGGCCTTGCCGAAACCGAGCGTGCGAGATGGCGAAAGCAAGCGCTGGAGTGGCTGCGACTGGACCTCAAGGGGTGGACTGACCTGCTGGCGGACTCAGGGCCGCGGAATCGCACGATCGCGATGCAGCGTCTAAACGTCTGGAAGTGCCACGTCGATCTGGCCGCCGTCCGTGAGCCGGCGGCCCTGGCAAAGCTGCCGCCGTCCGAGCGAGAATCCTGGCAAGCGTTCTGGGCCGAGGTGGACGCGGCGCTGCGGACCAAGCCGAAGCCGGTCCCGCGCGAGAGCGAGCCGGACTGGATCCTTCAAGCGACGATCCTGGATCTGGCCAAGAAATCCGAGGCAGAAACGCGCCCGGCCAAGAAAGTACCTCCGCTCTGGAAGGACGTGCAGAATCCCTTCGGCCTGGCAGCGCCTCTCGGGTGGGTTCCGGAGAAGAAGCCGTGAGAGCCGCTGGGCTCTTGTTTCACGGAATGCTCTCGCGACAGGGAGGGCGGTTGCTTACAATCACTGATGGGTAACGCCAGTCCACTTTGTCCCTGTTGCCTGGAACCTGTCATGCCTTCTCCGTTCCCCGGAATGAATCCATATCTGGAGCAGAGTGATGCCTGGCAGGACTTCCACATCAACTTCATTGTTCGCGCTCGGGAAGCCCTGAGTCTACAGATCGGTCCTGACTATCTGGTCAAGATCGAAGTGCGCTTGCTCCCCCGCGTGGCAAGGGAACGGCATACGTCGCTGGAAATCCGCGACCGGCGCAATCGCCGGGTCGTCACCGTCCTGGAACTCCTCAGTCCCTCGAACAAAACCGCCGGCAGCGACCGCGACGATTACCTGGCGAAGAGGCGGCAGGTCCTGGCTGGGCAGACGCACCTGGTCGAGATTGATCTGCGGCGCGGAGGAGTTCGGCCCAACCTGCCGGAATTGCCGGCTTGCGATTATTACGTGCTGGTCAGCCGCTACGAGGATCGGCCGCGACTGGGTTTCTGGCCCATCGGCCTGCGCGAACCGCTGCCGCGCATTCCCGTTCCCCTGTCGGCACCGGACGCCCCTGTGTGGCTCGACTTGCGGGCCGTACTGGACCGGGCTTACGATGCCGCGGACTACGGCAAGTACGTTTATCAGGAGACTCCGGAGCCGCCCCTGTCCGAGGCGGATGAAGCCTGGGCCCGGCAGTTCATCCCCGGCCCGGCGGCCGGCGGTCGCCAGTCCTGAGCAGGATGCCATTCTCATCAGGTGCCAGCCAACGTTTCTGTCGGTGCCTCCAGAAAGCCGCTGTCGTTCATTTGCGTCCCTTCCTCGCCTTTTTCGGCTTCTCTTTCTGCTCCGCCGGTGCCGGCTGGGGATTGGCCTTGCGTTGCCGCCAGCGGACCAGAGTGCGGTGGAGGATGAAGACCACGATCATCCCGAGCGGCCAGAGGACCCAGCCGGCATATTGCATCCAGGCCGGCAGCGGTTCGCCAACATCCTTTGGAATGGTGAAGCTGGTGCCGGTAGGCGGCTTGATCTGCACCTTGAAATCCCACTTGCCGGGCCTGGGGATCTCCAGCACCGCTGACAGCAGCATCTTGTTCGTTGAAGTGGTCACCGAGGCCTTGGCCGTGATGCTGTGTTTTTCCTGGAGCATTTTGTGGAGCATGGTCTCGAACATCGGGTCGGCCTTCACCAGGCCTGGTTGCCAAAGATTGGGCAGGCCACCCGCTAGCCCCGTGGCTGAAGCGGCGATGGGCACCACTGCTTGCACTCGATCGATCTTCGGGGTCGCTTTGACCGTCACCGGCACGTCAATGACACTCTTGCCCGTGTGGTCCTGGAGCAGGACGCTCACCTCAACCAGGCCCGCACGCGGCGGATCGGGATCGAGGAAAACCGATACGCGGTAGTCTCCCCACCGGTGCATTCGAGATCACCGGCTTGCCCATGTCCGCCCACGCGGGCAAGGCCGCGGCCAGCAGCAGAATGGGCGTGAACAGCCCCGTCAGCAATCGCCTGATTGTCACCGCTCTACCCCAGCATGGTCATGGTGCAGCCTTCGCGCAACCCATCTGCCCGACTACGCTTCCCACGTCGAGGCCGGACGAAAACCCATGAGGATTGGTCGGACGGGATGCCTGCCCTGCACAAGCGTCCGGATCGGGCCATCCTGATCGACAAACGAGCCCGGTGAGCTTTGTCCGGCCGGCTCCCTCATGGACGGGGCGACCAGCGCCGTAAGGCCGACCGCGCTTCGCCAGTCAGCGTGGAATCCGCATTGCCTCGGGAAATGGCTTCCAGATGCCGCCGCGCTTCGGGCGTTCCCAGCCGTTCCAGCAGTTCCACGGCTCGGGTGGGACGGATTCGGCCGGGGAGCGGATTGGTCCCGGCCAAGATTTCGAGCAGCCCTTGCAGCCGGCGTTTCACTTCCGGTGAAGGCGTTTTCGCCAGCATCTTGACCATTGCGGGACGCACGCGCTGGCCGGCCAGTTCGAGGCGGAGGCTCGCCTTTTCCCGGATCTCGAACTCGTCACTGTCCAGCTCGGCAATCACTTGATCGATTTCCTTGTCCCCAAGCGGCCGACCCGCGTCAGGCTTCAATTCTCGGCTCAGCAAGGCCACAGCGTCTGCTGGAGCAGCGGCCAGGCGGATCATGGCCTCGTGCCCCTTGCGGGCGTCCGGGTTGGCCAGGTCATCCCACAGCCGGGTCTGTTCCTGGGCCGTTAGCTTGAGCGATAGTTTGGAAGCAGTTCCCGTGCGTCCGGTCAGGTCCCAGAGCAGGACCGTCGAATCGTTGCCACCAGTTGCCAGTGTCCGGCCATCGGGAGCGAAGGCCAGAGAGGTGATCCAGTCCTGGTCTCCGCGGTACTCTGCCCGAACCTTGCCGGTAACCAGTTCCCACAACACCACCTTGCTCAGGACCTTGCTGTCGCCGACCACCGCAGCCAAGGTACGTCCATCCGGAGAAAAAGCCAGCCTGTAGAGCGGTCCCTCCTCGATCGGAAAGGAGCGAAGCTCTGCCTTCCGGGCAACGTCCCAGAGACGAACGCGAGAGTCGGCTCCTCGCTCCTGGACTGCCAGCTGGCCACCGTCGGGAGAAATTGCCACGGCGGTACATTCACCACCGCTCAAAGTCGTCTTGCCCAGCACCTTCCCGGTCCGGGTTTCCCAGACCCAGAGGTAGCAGGAACGATCAAACAGGGCCAGCACCTGTCCATCCCTGGACAGGGCCATCGTGTTGCCCCCTAAGCCTACCGGGTTGTCGAGTCTACCCATGACGAGAATCCGGCGCAGTGGCTTCTTCTTTGGGACATCCCAAAGTTGCACCACTGGCCTGTACCCCTCTTCCTTGTCCCCTTCGCAAACCCCTGCCATCGTCGCGCCGTCTCCCGAAAAGGCCGCCACCGGAACGATGCCCGAGGCCCGGGGAACGAAACCGAGCAGTCTCCCGCCGGTTGCCAAATCCACGACGCTGGCTTCAGACGCCGCCCCATTGGAGGCGAGCAGACGTTGCCCGCCGGGCGACAGCAAGATCCAGGAGGTCCCTTCCCTTACCCGAGAACCAGGAACTGCTTGAGAGAGGCTGAGCCAACGAATCTCTTTTCCAGCTGCCCGATCCCAGAACCGGACGGCGTCCAGGCCAGCCGAGACAACCTGTTTGCCGTCCTGACTGAAGCCGACCTGGCTAATCGATCCCAGATGGCCCACCGGCATGGGCCGAACCCGGCCGGAGGGCGCTTCCCAGAACTGAAGCGTTTGATGCTGAATTCCTGCGGCCAGGATCTTGTTCCCCGGGAGAAAGGCCACCGTATCTACAGGCCAACCAGGGCCCTGCCACCTTCCGAGTCGTTTCCCCGAAGTTGCATCGAAAAGCTCGATGGCACCATCTCCCTCACCAGCCAGTATCCGCTTGCCGTCCGGAGAATAACGCAGTAGCCTGCATCCAAACGCGAGTCGCAGATCGTGCTGCTTCTTGCCCGTTCCGACATCCCAGCTGGTCGGGTTCCAGTATGCTTCGGCAAGAGTAAACTGCTTGCCGTCTGGAGAGAAAGCCCCTTCGCCCCCTCGCCCTTTCTCGGTCCGGATGCGGTGCAATTCCTTGCCTGTCTCGACATCCCACAACTGCACGACCCCGTTCTTGTCAAATGGATTGCCGAGGTCGAGAGCTTCCCACGAAGCCAGAGACTTGCCATCCGGTGACAGACAAACATCCACCCTCTTCTCGTGGGAGGCCGGCAGAGTGGCAATCTTCTGTTTCGTGCCCACATCCCAGACGGTAGGTTTCTGGTTTCGGCCATTCCCCTCCGTCCCCAGGGCCAACCGCTTGCCGTCCCTGGAAAAAGACACGGCGACACTTTCCGAGCCAGGGGTCGCAAAGGCAGCCACCCGCCCCCCCTTGACGGGATCAAGGAGAACAACGGCCTCTCGGCCGCTGGCTGCGAGCAACCGACCATCCGGAGAGAAGGCCAGGCGGTCACAATAGCGTGGAATCTCTTGTTCTTCTTTATAAACGCGCACCATCTTGCCCGTGCGGGTTTTGACGAGACAGATCTGGTATTGATCAGTGAGGGCAAGCAAGGAACCATCCGGCGAGAAGATAAGCACATCTGGGTGGCTGGGAACCTTGAACCGTGCGGTTCCCAGCCGGGCCAGGACGCCCGCTGGCAAGGGATCACCGTAGGCATCGGTGCGCGGTTGGGTTTCCTCGGCAGCCCGGCCCAACAGGACAGGAATCAGCGTCAAACCGGCACTGAGAAGAAGCAAGCGATAGACTGACATTGTTCCCCATCCTCCCTTGGCCACAGGATCAGTCTCACCGGCAGCACCTCATTCAGTCTAACCTCCTGACGGAACCGAAACCAGTCTGTCACCGCTCTACCCCAGCATGGTCATGGTGCCGCGCATCTGCATTGGTTGAAAGATAATCCAGACCCCCACCGCGAACAACAGCAGCAGCACCACCACCCAGGGCAATGCCGCTCCCAGCATATGGGAGAAGGTGGTTGTCCGCGATCGGGCGATCCGATAGACGGTGTACAGCGACAGCAAGAGCCCCAGGTCCAGGAACAGGATCTCCAGCTTGAGCAGCCAGTCGCCGACCGGCCGGCAGCACGCACCCCACTCCGGCTCCCCGGCAGCGAAGCCCGCGTCATTGAGGAAACGCTGGGTCGTCGGCAGTACCGTGTCCCAGCTGGTCAGGAAATGGAAGCCGTAATGGGCAAGCCACATGCCGAATCCCAGCGGGATCAGGGCATACGAGAAGCGGACCAGCAGTCGCAGCGGCGTCTCCTCCAGCCGGCCCCACCAGCGTGTCAGCAGCGCCGCTCCGCCGAGCAGCACCAGCGGCAGCGCCAGCAGGACCAGCAGATAGAAGGCCGTGACCGCCAGCAGCGGCGATTTCAGCCCCAGCCAGGAGGAGAAACGCTGCTGCCACTCCGCGACGGGGCCGACCATGCCGGCGGCGTTGGCGAAGGCCCCGAAGGTCAGCAGCACCGCCAGGGCCGCCAGGTCTGGACGCTGGCTCCAGCCGGCCGATGCTGGAACGCGGTCGATCGTTCCCCAGTTCCTGGCCGGGAGCGACGGCGAGCACGCCGACGTTGTCGTGCGGGCAAGCGTGAATGCAGTCCAGGCAGAAGGTGCAGTCGAGGTTGCCGGACTTGCGCGGCTGATAGAGGTGCAGTTCGCAGCCGGGAATGCCGTCTCGGCCGCGAATGCAATCCTTGGTCCGGCAGGATCTGCACACCTCGGGATCGCGGATCGCGACCTCCCACGGCGAGGCCAGCGACATCAGGAAATTGAACTGGCCGATCGGGCAGACATACTTGCAGAAGGACGCTCCCTTGAACAGGCCGTCCACGACGAACGCCGCCAGGAAGTAGCCGGCGATGATCCACGCGGTCAGCCAGGGATTGTCCCACAGTGCGAACGCCTCGTAAGCCCACAGGAACAGGGCCACCAGCCCCACGGCGAACCACTTGGAACGCAGGAAACGCGGCCAGGCACGGCCCGCCGGCAAGAAGCGCCGGGCCAGCGTCCGCGGCAGCAGGAACGGACACGCCAGGCAGAAGACGTTGCCGCCGATCAGCAGTCCCAGCACCAGCAGGCCGCGCCAGTGAATCCAGGGCAGCACACCGGCCAGGTTTACTGGAGCCAAGTCCGGACCGCGAAAGCCATCCACGAGAAGGACCACGGCCAGCAGCAGCAACGGCAACTGCAGCACGAGCCGGGCATGCCGCCATTTCAGGAACGTCCCGAGGATCGGGATTCGCAAAACGTCCGGGCGCTGGTGCGATGGAGCCGATCCGAGGACAGGGAGAGGAATCCTTCCCACGGGAGCGATCTTGCGGACCGGCCTGGTGCCGAGCAGAAGCTGGTAGCCGATGGTGAACAGCGGCACCAGGTAAGCGATGGAGCCAGGTATCCACATGAGTGCCCCGGCGGCCGCCTGGTCGGTCAGGACGGAGATGCCGCCGATGCGGGGCATCTCGCTGTAGTAGGGGTAGAGCGGCTGGCTGGAGAAGCAGAACACGGCCGAGAGGGCCGTGTTCTGAATGTCGGCCAGGATCAGGTACGGCGGCAGCACCCACAGCGACCAGCGGGGTCGGGCGGGGTAAGGGCGGATCACAGGATACCAGAACAGCAAGCCGGTGGCCAGGAAACAGACGTGCTGCAAGTAGTGCCAGCCAGTCGAGCGCAGGGCCAGATCATAGACCGGGGGCGCGTGCCAGATCCAGGTTGTGGCGACAAAGAGGAGCCAGGCCGGGATGGGATGGACCAGCCCGGCGAACAAGCGACGCAGTGGCATCCAGCGAAACAGCGGCACAATCCAGAAGACGCGGATCGGCCGTGGCAGCCCGCGCAGCAGCGGCAGCAGCGGCTGACCAAGTAACAGCAGGGCCGGGGCCGCCATCATTAGCAGCAGGTGCTGGATCATGTGGACCAGCAGCAGCAGGCTGGCAAAGGGTTCGATGGGGGAGGCCAGGGCCAGGAACAGGGACGCAAGACCGCCGAGGAAGGCGGTCAGCCGGCCAGCGTGCCAGCGGGCGGGGTCGCGGCGGGACAGGATCAGGTAGCCGCGCAGATAGAGGCACGCGGTCAGGACCAGCCCGGCCAGCAGCCAGGGGTCGAAGGGCCAGGATTGGAGAACGGCTTCCAGAGGGGAATTCATGAGTGGGTTCTGCCGTAGCCCATCGAGATTGAGAGGCGAGCGGCGCGGCGTCAGCCCGCCGGTGTAGGTCCAACGTGCTACCGGCGGGCTACGCCGCGCCGCTCGCCTACCAACTTGATGGGCGAGCCGCCTTCGCTACGGCCCGGCCGTCGGCTGCGCCTTTCCCACTCCCTCGGGACGCAGGTTCACCAGGAAATCGACCAGCACCGCCATCTCATGCGGCTGCACCTGTTTGCCGAACGCGGGCATGTTGCCGCCGCCCGGAGTGCCGTTGCTGATCTGGTCGATCAGCTGATCGCGCGTCAGCCGGGCCCCGACCCGGCTCAGGTCCGGTCCGCGCTTGCCGCCGACGCCGTCGAGCGCATGGCAATTGCGACAGCTTTTGTACTGGAACATCAGTGCCCCCTGCAACCGCACCGGGGTGCTGTTCGTGACCATCTTTTCCGGGATGGGATCTCGGCTCCACGCTTCCATGACCGGCGACCAGGGCGAGGTCGCGCCCAGGTAGCTGAGCACACCCAGGAACGTGTAAATCACCACCACCATGAGGACCGCCACCGGCCGGCGGCTCGGGGCCCGCTCGCCCCGGTTGGAGACGAACGGGACCAGGAGCAGGCCGACGACCAGGAGCAGCGGAAAGATCAGGATGATCGCCGTTTCCAGGTCCGCCGGGCTGAGTGACAGCAGACCGAACAGCCACAGGAAGGGCCAGTCGGGTCGGGGATTGACGCCCGCCAGCAGCACTGGGTTGGGCGGTCCCGAGGGGCCTTTCGGACCGACAACAGCGGCGATCAGCACCACGATCACGGTCACCAGGGCCGAAAAGAAAATGTCCTTCTGGACAGCATCGCCCAGGAAGGGGACGCCGTGTTCCAGCTCCTTCTCGTAGCGGGCGTCGTAGGTTCCTGGATCGACCGGGACGCCGGGCACGGGTGGTTCGCTCACCCCTTTCTTCAGGACCAGCCACAGGTGGGCCGCCAGCAGGATGATCAGCAAGCCCGGAATCACGAAGACGTGCAGGGTGAAGAACCGGCTGAGCGTGTCGCCGCCGATGATCGGCCCGCCCAGCAGCAGCTGCACCAGACCTGGGCCAATCCCAGGCACCCGGCCGGCCATCGCTCCACCCACGGCGATGCCCCAGTAGGCGTCCGGGTCCCAGCGCATCACCTGGCCGGTGAAGGCCATGCCCAGCGTCAGCAGCAGCAGGAACACGCCGATCAACCAGGTCAGCTCGCGCGGATACTTGTAAGCCCCGTGCAGGAACACCTGCGTCATGTGGACCACGACCATGACGACCATGCCCGAGCTGCCCCAGTAATGCACCGAGCGTAAAAACCAGCCCCAGGGCTGGTCATAGTTCAGGTACAGCAGGCTGTCGTAAGCCTTGTCGGCCGCAGGGACGTAGACCAGGGCCAGGCCGATGCCGGTCAGGATCTGCAAGGCGAACAGGGTGAGCGAGGCACTGCCGAAGACGTACCACCAGCCCATCGGCCCGGCCGCCCCCTTCGGAATCGGGTGGCGCAGCATGGGCAGCAGGGCGTCCGCCAGCCCTAACCGTGCCTCGAACCAGGCCAGGATGCGCTTCATGGGGTTTCCTCGTTCACGCCCGATCCTTCGGGTCCAGGACATCCTGCAACGTGGGGAAGTGCGGCGCCTGAACCTCCAGCCGGCCCTTCTCGACGCGCCAGACGCACTTGAACAGGCCCCGCGGCGGCGGGCCGGAGGCGCGCTCGCCGTTCTCGTAATAGACGCCGCCGTGACAGGGGCACATGAACAGCCCCGACTGCGGGAACCAGGTCACCGGACAGCCCAGGTGGGCGCAGTTGACCGCGAAGACCCAGAAATCGAGGTCGCCCTTGTCGTCCTTGCCCAGACAGCGGACGTAGACGCCCGTGTCCCCGGTCACGCCGTCCCAGGGAGTCTTGAGCTTGTTGACAAAGGTGGCCCAGCGGGTTTCGCCTTCAGGGAACTTCTCCAGCGGTCCCAGCGTGATCCACTCCTTGGGCCGTTTCTTCAGAGGACCGAGGAGGTAAGCGACGTAGGGAATGGCAAAGGCGACGGCGGCCAGGCCGGCCAGCAGCCAGGTCAGCACGCCGAAGAAGCCGCGCCGGGTCGGGTCAGCTTCCGGCGTCGGCGGGGGATGCGGTGAATGAGACATGACAAAAACACCCTACGGTTCGGTTGATCCCTGTTGCCACGACGCCAGCAACGCCTGCAAGCCGTCAATCTCCTCGTCGCTCAGCGGCTTGAAATCGTTGCCGCGTTCCTTCCCCTCCCGATAGCTCGGCATGCCCAGGTCGGGCCGGCCGGTGATGACGATGCGCCGCAGGGCCTGCTCGCTGATCAGGGCCAGGAAGTTCGGCTCGTGGATCGCCAGGCTTTTCTCCTTGCCGTCCTCGCCGTGGCACATCGAACAGGCCCGCTTGAAGGCCTCTTTCCCCCTGGCGACCGTGCCCTTCCTTCCCCTGATACTGTAAGGAGGCAGCCCCTCCGTCTTCGGAGCGGCCTTCCAATTCTTCTTGATCCCCTCGGCCAGGATGTCGATCTGCTTCGGGGTCAGGGCCAGAGGAGTGGCGGCGATGGCCGGCACCTGGGCCGGATCGGTTTCCGGAGGCTTGGGGCTAGCGGCGAACGAGGCCATCGCCGTGCCGTGCCGGCCCTCGATCAGGGTGTCGCGGATCTCCTTCTCGCTGATGATCGCCAGGAACAGCGGATCGTTCAGCGGCGGTGCCGGGCCCTTGTTGCCGTCCTTGCCGTGGCAGGCGGCGCAGTTGGTTTGATAGAGCGTGGCAAAGTCATCGATCTGGTCGGCCGGCTTCGGCTGATCTTCCTTCCGGGGCTTGCCCGGCAGATTGTCGCTGCAACCGGCAGCCAGGGCCAGCAGGAGCAGACTGGTGCCGCACGTGACGCGGTTCATGGCTGCGCTCCCTGCGGTTGAGTGGGTTCTCGACCAGGCCCGGCGGGCGGAATGGGCACTTCCTCGGTCCGGATCACCACGATCGAGGCGGCCACGCCGAAGACGATCTGCGAGATCAGGAAATACTCCCAGTCCACGTACTTCTCCATCGCCTGGTTGACCACTCCGATCAGCCCGTAGCTCGTTCCCGTCCAGAGCAGTGGCATCAGGATGCCGCCCCAGGCCAGCGGTCCGGGAAAGACCGGCAACTTCTCCAGCAGCAGGCCGTAAATCAGGCCGAAACCCAGCGACAGGACCGCATGAATCCCGAGCGCGGTGGCCAGCCAGTCGGCGTGATACTGCTCCAGTTCCCTGGGATTGAGGGTCTGCACTATCCCGGCCAGCAGGTTCGCCGGATACCACGGTCCGTGGCCGGCCGCCAGCGACCACAGCAGCGCCGGGATCGGCAGCACCAGACCGCCCACCACCCCGCCCAGGAGACCGGCGGCGACCGTCCCAAGCGGCCGCGCGCGCAGGAACGTCAGCGCCGCCACCATCCCGAAGATAAATTGCGAGAAGATGAACCACGGCCAGGAGACGCGCGCGTTCAGGTCCGGATCGACGATCCTCATCGCGCTGTAGGTCACGGCCGTCCACAGCAGCGGCATCAGCAGCCCGCCCCAGGCGACCGGACGCGAAATCTCCGGCAGCGTCGGCAGCAGCACGCCGTACATCAGACCCAGCACCACCGCCATCGTGATGTGGATGGCCACCGCCACGATGAATAGACCCAGGTCGAACTGCCCCAGTTGTTCTTTCGTCCTGTCCTCCAGGCCGGGCATCACCATGCCCGCCAGCAGGTTGACCGGGAACCAGAAGCCCTTGCCGCTGATGACCCCGTAAAGCAGGGCCGGGATCGGCATCACCAGGCCGCCGACAATCCCGCCCCAGACCCCGGCCGAGATCGGATGAACCTTCTCCGGCAGGCGGAAGCGATAGCCCGCCATCCCGGGTTGCAACTGCTCCACCAATCCGGTCTGGCCGACAACGGGTTTGGCCCGCAACGCTTCCGGAGCCGGCTCCTCGTGACCGTGGCCGCGACCGGGCAGCATCTCGCCAACCCAGCCGATGATCCCCAGGACGAAGATCACCAGCCCCACCGCCGAGATGGCAAGGGAGGTAGCCAGTCCGAACCCGAACATCGTCACGCCCACTGACAGCACAAACGGATACGCCGTCGGCAGCGGCATCTCGATGCCGTGCTCGTGCTTTGGCGGCTGTCCTCTGGGCGGGAGGGAGGCCGATTGGGTTTCGGTTGCCATCAGCTTCCTCGCACCAGGGAAGGAGCCACGAGGTACACCAGGGTAAAGACCGCGATCCACACCCCATCGACAAAGTGCCAGTACCAGGACACCACCACGATCCCTCTCGATCCCTTGCCGATCCCCCGGCTGGCAAAGAGACCCCAGGTGATGGTCAGGATGATCAGGCCAACGGTCACATGTGCGGCATGGAAGCCGACCAGCGTGAAGTAACACGAGCCAAACAGGTTCCGGCTGATGGTCAGCGGGTCCGGAATCGTGGTGTCCGGGAGTGGGACCGGGCCGGACGCGGGTGAGCAGGCCGTACCATTCCAGGGCGGTGCCGACGATGAACGTCACCCCCAGCAGGATCGTCAGTCCCCACCAGCCGAGAAAGCCGCCGCGCGAATCCTTATGCAGGGCCCGCTCGGCAAGGTAGATGGTCAGGCTGCTGCTCAGCAGACAGGCGGTGAAGAACAGCACCGGCCCCATCTTGTCGAAACACCTGCTTGGGGTTCGGAGTCTCCGCCGCCATCCGGTTCAGGTAATAGATGAAGACCATGATCAGCGTACTGAAGAACGCGACCTCCGAGAGCAGGAACGAGAACATCCCCGCCTTGACGGTGTCGGGGTGCGCATGCACGGCCGGCAACAGGTGTCCCGTCGGTGGGCCGGAAGCGGCCAGGGTTTGCGTCATGGTCACGGTTGGCGTCTCTCCCATCACTCGTACTGCCAGTCAGGGTCATCCGGATGCATCAGGTCCCACAACGGCCGGCGACTGCGGACGGTGGGGACCTCCTCGAAGTTGTAGCTGGGCGGCGGCGACGGCGTGGCCCATTCCAGGGTCCAGGCTTCCCACGGATTGTCGCCGGCGGGTTTGCCGTACTTCAGCGACCAGAGTACGTTGATCACGAACAGCAGGAAACTGGGCGCCTGGATCAGGGCCCCGATGGTGGTCAACTGGTTGAGCCAGAGCCAGGGCCGGTCTGTGGGGTACACGACGATGCGCCGCGGCATGCCCAGCATGCCGGAAAGGTGCATCGGGCCGAAGGTCAGGATAAAGCCGATCAGCAGCAGCCAGAACTGCCACTTTGCCCAGGGTCTCGTTGAGCATCCGGCCGGTGGCCTTGGGATACCAGTAGTAGATGCCGGCGAAGACGCCGAAGACCGTGCCGCCGATCAGCACCCAGTGGAAATGGCCGACCACGAAGTAGGTGTCGGTGAGCTGAAAGTCCATCGGGGCGGCCGCCAGCATGATCCCGGTCAACCCACCGATCAGGAACATGCTCAGGAAGCCGCAGGCAAACAGCATCGGCGTGGCGAAGCTGATCCGGCCGCCGTACATGGTCGCCAGCCAGTTGAAAAACTTGATTCCTGTGGGGATCGAGACCAGCAGGCTGGTGATGGCAAAGGCGGAGTTCAGGACCCGGCCCATGCCAACCGCGAACATGTGATGGGCCCAGACGCCCAGGCTGATGAACGCGATGCCCATCGTGGCCAGGGCCATGAACTCGTAGCCGAACAGCACCTTGCGCGAGAAGACCGGGACCACCTCGCTGATCATGCCGAAGGCGGGCAGGATCAGGATGTACACCTCGGGATGGCCGAAGAACCAGAACAGGTGCTGCCACAGGTACGCCGCGTCGCTGGGTGCGCCGGGGCTCTGGGGATTGAAGAAGCGAGCCCCCAGCTGGCGATCCAGCAGCAGCATGATCAGGGCAGCGGTCAACGGCGGAATGGCAATGACGATCTGCACGGAGGTCCAGAGGATGGTCCAGGCAAAGAAGGGGATCTTGCGCAGCTCCATACCGGGACAGCGCATGCAGACGATGGTGGCGATGAAGTTGACCGCGGCACCGATGGTGCCGACGCCGGCGACCAGCAAGCCCGCGGCCCAGAAGTCGGTGCCGGCCCCGCGGGCGAACACCGTTGAGGTCAGCGGCGCATAGGCGAACCAGCCGATGGCGGGCGGGCCGCCGGGGATCAGGAAGCTGAAATAGGCGATGAGGGCGCCAAAGAGCGTCACCCAGAAGCCCATGGCGTTGAGCCGGGGAAAGGCCATGTCACGGGCGCCGATCATCAGCGGCACCATGTAGTTGCCGATGCCGATCAGGATCGGCATGCCCATGAAGAAGACCATGGTGGTGCCGTGCATCGTGAACAGCTGGTTGAACCGGTCCGGCCCCAGAATGGTGCCGCGCGGCACGAACAGCTGCAGCCGGATCAGCAGGGCCTCGATGCCGCCCACGACCAGGAAGAACACGGCCATGAGGACGTACATGATGCCGATCTTCTTGTGATCGACCGTGGTCACCCACTCGTGCAGGATGCCCGTCAGGGACGGACGAGTCGCGACGGTCGGCGACGGCAGCGACAGGGGAAGGTCAGCATGGGCCATGATTGCGGTGGTCTCCGGTTATCTCTTGTTCGCCGCGACGCGGAGCGCCGCGCAGCGGAGCGCGGGGCCTCCGTGGCGAGGAGGCCCCCCGCGCTCCGCTGCGCTGCGCTCCGCGTCGCGGCGAACAGGCATCACGTCACTCCTCACTTCAACGACATCAAATAATCCGTGATCCGCCCAACCGATTCCTTGCCCAGCAATCCAAACGCCGGCATCAGGCAGCCCGGTTTGACTTTCTGCGGATCGGTGATCCACTTCCGCAGTTCCTCGCGGTTCAGCGGCACCATCCCTGCCGCCAGCGTCTCCCGGCTGGCCAGGTGCGTCAGGTCGGGTGCTACTGTCCCCAGGGCAGTGGTTCCCCGGATGCGATGGCAGTCCTTGCACGTCTGCCCCAGGAACAGGGCCTTGCCCCGGTATTCGGGCGCGTCCGCATCCTTCGGTTCGTCGGCCGGCTTTTTCTGCTCTTCCAGCCATTCCCGGAACCGCTCGGGCGTCTGCACCCGGACGCGCAGCAGCATGTTGGCATGCTGCGTGCCGCAGTACTCGGCACACTGGCCCAGGTAGAGGTCGCCGTTCTCCTGGTCGGCCACCTCCTTGTGGGTCTGGAACCAGAGGTAGTTGGTCCGGCCCGGAAGCAGGTCCATCTTGCCGGCCAGGCGCGGCACCCAGAAACTGTGGCAGACGTCGGCCGACATCAGCGTCAGGTAGATCGGCGCCGGGTTTTTCTCGGTGCCGACCGGGACACACAGCTCATTGGCGGTGATGAAGTTCAGCTTTTCCCCGTCGTGGTGTTCGTAGACGTACTCCCACCACCACTGATGGCCGATCACCCGAACGTACAGGGCGTTGTCGCCCTCCTTCGGAGGCGGTGGTATCTTCTCGACGTCGATGTCGGTGCGAATGATGACCAGCACCATGACGAACACGACCAGGGCGGGAGCGGCTGTCCAGGCAATCTCGATCGGCGTGCTGCCGTAGACCTGGGGCGGCTCCTTGCCGGGAGGCGACGAGGAACGCTTGCCGAAGCGGAACATGCTGTAGAGCAGCACGCCCTCCACAATCACGAAGATGCCCCCGGTGATGGCCAGCACCAGGACGAACAGGTTGCGGATCGAATGGCCGGGGGGAGTGACAGGATCGAAGATCGACAGATTCTGTGGCTCGGCGCTAGTCGTGGCGGCCAGCAAGAAAGGAATGTCCATCTTGGGTCCCGGATCGGTTCCGTGCTTCATCTCGCAATACAGCCGGGTTTACTGTATGGAGCCGGCCAGCGGCGGCAACCGAACGACACGATTCACGATGATTTCACTGGGGGGCCGGCGTCTTCCCTGTGGCCTGTTGGGTGTCGCCGACGTAGAACCACTTCAGATGATTGTCGGGGTCCGGACCGCCCCGCCATGAATGGCGGGGCTGCACGCGAGCAGAAAGCCCCATGAATGGGGCTGAAACCCGGCCCCGCTCCTCCAGCCCGGTTTACCGGGCTTTCTGCTGGCGTGTAGACCCGCCATTCATGGCGGGGCGGTCCGGGCCCCAGATCCATGATCTGGAGTTTGCGAACGTGACCTTTGACCATCACGTCCTGTTGTGGTTGGTGGGCCTGCCCTTGCTGGGGGCCATCGTGGTTGCCCTGCTGGGGGCCCGGCGGGCCGCGCTGATTCGCTGGATCAGCCTGCTGACTTCCATCGTCACCGTGATCCTGTCGCTGATCCTGGCCGGCCGGTTTATCGCTCTGGAGGCCTCGGGACAGCATCCGGGCCCGGGGAAGGAAGCCCGGGAGGTGACCTTCTCTCCCGAGTTCGTTCCCGGTTCTACTTCCGGTCATCCGCACAAAACCACCTGGACCCTGCTCGACTTCCGGCCAGGCAAGGACGATGGCAAGGTCCAGTTCTTCCTCGGCGTCGATGGTCTCAACATCTGGATGGTGGTGCTGACCGCCACGCTGATGCTGCCGTCCGTGCTGATCTCGTGGCGGAGCATCCATGACCGGGCCAACGAGTTCTACGCCTGGCTGCTGGCCCTGCAGACCGTTATGATGGGCATTTTCCTGGCGTTCGACATCATCCTGTTCTACATGTTCTTCGAGTTGTCGCTGGTGCCGCTCTATTTCCTGATCGGCATCTGGGGCGGCTCGCAACGGCAGCTGGCGGCCCGCAAGTTCTTCCTCTTCACCCTGACCGGCAGCTTGCTGACCATGCTGGGCGTGCTGGGCATTGTGCAGATGTGCTTCGAGGCCAGCGAGCTCGCACGAGCTGACCTTCTCCATTCCGCGTCTGGTGGAAATGGTCCACGACCAGCTGGCCAGGGCCGAGAGCGACCCGACCAGCCCGACCAACCGGAACTACTGGCTCGGGGTGCAATACTTTGTCTTCACGTTGCTGACGGTCGGCTTCGCGGTCAAGGTGCCGCTGGTGCCGTTGCATACCTGGCTGCCGCTGGCCCACGTCGAGGCGCCCACCGCGGGCAGCGTGGACCTGGCCGGCGTGCTGCTGAAGGTCGGCGTCTACGGCTTCCTGCGCCTGTGCATTCCCCTGGCCCCGGACGTGACCCTGAGTGTGGGGCTGCCGCTGCTGACCATCCTGGCGGCCATCGGCGTGATCTACGCAGCCTTCTGCGCTTACAGCCAGGAGGACATGAAACGGCTGATCGCCTACAGCAGCATCAGCCATCTGGGCGTGTGCATGCTGGGGCTTTACAGTCTCAACGCGGCGGGAGTCACGGGGGCGATCTTGCAGATGATCAACCACGGCCTGTCCTCGGCCGCCCTGTTCCTGCTGGTCGGCATGATTTACGAGCGCTACCACACCCGGCAGATCGCCGAGTACAGCGGCATGGCGGCGAAGATGCCATTGTTCGCGCTCTTCCTGGTCTTCATGGTGATGTCGAGTGCGGGCCTGCCGGGCCTGAACGGCTTTGTCGGCGAGGCGCTGTGCCTGATTGGCGTGGTGCAGCTGGAGGGTCCGTGGAGGAACTTCAACCTCGTGCTGGCCGCCGTCGGCTGCACCGGCATCATCCTGGGAGCGTGGTATCTGATCACTCTGCTCCGGCGTTTACTGTTTGGTCCCCTGAAGGAGCCCGAACATGACGGCCATCCGATCCGTGACCTGGATGCCCGCGAATGGCTGCTGATGGTGCCGCCCGTGGTCCTGTGCGTGTTCCTGGGTGTGTATCCGCAGCCGGTGATCAAGGCCTCGTTGCCCGACGTGGATCGGATCGTCAAGATGGCCGACCTGGCCCGCAAACGGGCAGAGAAGGAGGTGGCGACCACGCCGGCACCGAACTTGCCGGATCAAGCAATCGCGGAGGCAGAGGAGTAAGCCGAGCGCAGCGAGGCCTGCCAACGGGGTTCACGAAACTGACCTCACTTCAAACGGAGACAAGCATCATGCAGCTGGGAATGATCGGCCTGGGCCGGATGGGCGCCAACATGGTCCGCCGGCTGATGCGTGGCGGCCACCAGTGCGTCGTGTTCGACACCAACCCGGCCAACGTGCAGGCCCTGGTCAAGGAGGGAGCGGTCGGCGCCTCCTCGATGGACGAGTTCCTGGGCAAGCTCCAGCCGCCGCGAGCCGCCTGGCTGATGGTGCCGGCCGCCATCGTGGACCGGCTGGTCGCCGGCATCGCCCCGAAGCTGCAGCGCGACGACGTGCTGATCGACGGCGGCAACTCCTATTACATCGACGACATCCGCCGGGCGAAGGAGCTGGCCGCCTCGGGCATCCACTACGTGGACGTGGGCACCAGCGGCGGCGTCTGGGGCCTGGAGCGCGGCTACTGCATGATGATCGGCGGCGACAAGCCGGCGGTGCAGCGGCTCGACCCGATCTTCAAGACGCTGGCCCCGGGTGTGGGCGACGTCCCGCGTACTCCGGGCCGGGAGAAGGCGGGTGGCACCTCCGAGTTGGGCTATCTCCACTGCGGACCGGCGGGTGCGGGCCACTTCGTCAAGATGGTCCACAACGGCATCGAGTACGGCATCATGGCGGCGTACGCCGAGGGGCTGAACATCCTGCACCACGCCAACGTCGGCCAGAAGGGCCACGTGGTCGATGCGGAAACGACGCCGCTGCGGCACCCGGAGCATTACCAGTACGACTTCAACATGGCCGACGTTGCCGAGGTCTGGCGGCGCGGCAGCGTGATCGCGTCGTGGCTGCTGGACCTGGCCGCCCACGCTCTTCTCCAGGACCCGAAGCTGGCCAAGTTCGCCGGCCGGGTGTCCGACTCCGGCGAGGGCCGCTGGACCTTGCAGGCCGCCATCGATGAGGGGGCTCCCGCCCCGGTGCTGAGCGCGGCGCTGTACCAGCGCTTCACGTCCCGCGGTGAGGACGAGTTCGCGGACAAGCTGCTGTCCGCGCTGCGGTTCGAGTTCGGCGGACACGAGGAGAAGCCACACGGATAATCGTCGAGCGCCCTCCCACCCCGGGTTGCGCTGCGCTCCACCCGGGGCTTTACTCCGTTGCATTTGGGAATAAAGCCCCGGGTGGAGCGCAGCAACCCGGGGGAAGGGATGAGGCTCCAACTCAACTCAGAGGTCATTCATGTCACAAGGTTCTCTGCTCGCGGGCATCGAGGCGGCCCGGCGTAACTGGGGTTGGTTCCTGGCGCTGGGGCTGCTGCTGATCCTCCTTGGTGCGGTCACGTTGCCGCTCGCGTTCATCATGTCGATTGCGTACGTCTGGATCTGGGGCATCACCCTGATTGTCGGTGCGGTCTTCTACTTCGTGAGCCTGTTCTACGTCCGCATCTGGGAAGGCTTTTTCATCTACCTGCTGCTGGGCCTTCTGTCTCTGTTCGTTGGCATTTTCTGTGTGAGGCACCCCGTCGATGCTGCTGTTCAGCTGACGCTCGTTCTTGCGGTTCTCCTGGTTGTGGGCGGATCGTTTCGTGCCATCAGCGCCGCCTTCTTGCAGTATCCCGGGGCGATCTGGTCAATCTTGAGTGGTCTGATCGCGATGCTTCTGGGTATCTTCGTTTGGCAAAGGTGGCCTGGTGATTTCTGGTTCATCGGCATGGCCGTCAGCATCGACATGCTCTTCCAGGGCGCCTCCTGGGTGGCACTGGCACTGGCCCTGAAAGGGATGCAGCGCGAACCCACTCCCCTGTCCCCACCGCCGGCCATGCCCGCCACGTGATGGCCACCGACGAGCAGCGGAGCGCGGGGCCGGCCGCGCTCCGCTCGCGGACTCACTTCAATTCCAGGTCGCTGCGGCTTGACGCCCTTCTTGTGGCCGTCACCCCGGAACGGCAACGGCTTGTACTCGCCGACAAGGTCCACCTTGGACTTCTCCGGGATCTTGTCTTCCATGCCCAGGGCCCAGTAGCTGGCGTTGACCAGCAGCCGGCGGAGCCCTTCGCTCTCCAGGTCGGTCGAGGAGCCCATCGTGGTCGTGAACACCCGGGCCACCTTGCCGTCCTCGGTCTTGAACGTCTTGGTCCAGGCGACCGGCATCATTGGGTCGTTCTTCTTGCCCTCCACCGGCTTGTCGGCGGGCTTCATCCCCACCAGCACCTGGCCCATCACCAGCGGCTGACTATCGCCGGGCAACGGCAGGTTGACCGTGTAAACGTCGGTCGGGCCCCAGATGTCGCCGTCCTTGATGCCGCGCAGGATCGGATTGTTTTCCTGGCCCTTGGCGATCAGGCCGCGCGTGCTTTCCCTGCCGTGGCTGCCGTGGTGCGCAACCCAGGTTTCGCCCAGCACCTGCTTGCCGAAGCCGCCCTTCCACTCCTTGCTGTTGTAGCTGAAGCGCGAGTAGGTCTTGCCGCCGGGGATGCTGAAAGCGTGCGTCGCCGTCCGCAGGCCGATCACCGGCTTGCCGGACTGGACGTAATCGACGACGTACTTCATCTGCTCGTCGGGCAGGTTGCGGAAGCGGGTGGCGATGATCATCAGGTCGGCCTTCTGCAGCGCCTCCAGGCCGGGGATGTTGGTGGTGACCTTGGGGTTGATCGTGCCGTCCTTGGGGTCGATGGCAAAGAGGACGGTGCATTTGAAGCCGTGATGCTTGGCCAGGATCTTCGCCAGCTGCGGCAGCGCCTCCTCGGAGCGGTACTCCTCGTCGCCGCTGACCAGGACCACGTGCTTGCCGTTGCCGGGGCCTTCAAAGCCCTCGTAGACGACCCAGGGCTTCTCGGCCGTCTCGGCGGCAACGGCGGGCGAGACAAGAGCCAACCCCAGGAACAAACTCGTGAAAAGGAACAGTCGGTTGCGGTTCATTGTGGTGCCTCGTTGTGGTCGGTTGGAGGGTGAGTTACCGTTAGCGTATGGCTGGAGAAACCCGCAAGCAACCACCGCTGGCGGAACAGGCTGCAGTTGCTACGATGGGTTTGCCGGAAGGAACGTCCGATCGTCCCCGAGGAACCAAGGCATGCAACCTCCCGCTTCGAGGCAGCCAGGCTGTTCCCGCCGGCCAGCTTCGCCGCCCCTGGCGACCTACCGGGTCCGGGCGCTGCCGGCGCTGGGCGTGTCGGCGTTTCTCGGTTTTCTCTGTCTGCTCCCTCTGTCTCTGCCTTTCGTCCAGATCCAAAGCAGCCTGGAGCACCACGAGTCAAACCTCACCCCCATCCTGGCTGCGGCTGTGGTGGGCACTACGGTGTTCGCAGTGGCTGTTTTCCTCCTCGGCCCGTTCATCGTCCGGACCGTTCGCCTGGTCGGGGCCCGGTTCCTGATCTATCCCGAAGGGCTCGCGCTGCAATGGCCCTGGTACTTCCGGTTGGTGGCCTGGGATGAGATTGCCTCGGTCCGGCAATACGGCGCTGCGGCTTACTGGCTCCAGATCCGGAATGGTCCCCTGTTTTTTCTGGACCCGTACGTGATTCCTGGCTTGAACGCCCTGGGAACGGTCATCCAGCAATCCTCTTTCCCCTTCCTGTTCGAGCAGGCGTGGGCGATCCTGCAGGCGGGCGGGCAGATCCACTTCGGCCGGGTGGGCATCGATCCGGAAGGGATTGATTCGGGCACTGACTGGCTGGCCTGGTCGGAAGTCGAGACCGTCGAGGTTGAGCCGGGAGGCTCCTTCGTCCTTTACCGGATCGGTCGGCGGACCCCCTGGCTGATTGGCTCAACGTATCACGTTCCCAACTTCCGTGTCTTCTTTGCCTGTATCCGTCACTTGTTACCGGAGAAGTTCATCGAGGCAGACGAGGCGATTCCTGCCGGCTCCTTCGTGGCTCCGGACGAGGAGGCCCGACCAGGCGAGATCACCCTGTTGCCGGACAACATTCGCCCCTCCCGGAGCCGATCCACCTCACGCAGTGCCAGGCCGCTCTCGGGGATGCTCCGGCCCGATCCGCTCTGGGATCGGATCGACGGCTTGCCGCGGGAGGCACTGCCGGTGCTGGGCAAGCCGATCGCGGACTACCCGGCAACCTGGGGGAGCCGCTGGCGTGGCCTGGCGGCCGCCTTGCCGGAACTGTGCCTGCTGATCGGTGTGGGGATGCTTCCGCTGCTGCTGCGCTGGGTGAACTGCCCTCTCTCTCCGGGTTGGGAGTTTGGGCTGAGCGGCAGTTGCTGCGTCTTTCTGGGCCTCAGGCTTCGGGAGGACTGGAAGGAGTGGCGCGGGAGAGTCGATCGCTTGCTACTCTACCCGGAAGGATTCGTGGTGGTCCGCAAGACCGAGGTCACAGGCTGCCGCTGGGAGAGGATCTCCTGGTATGAGATAACCGAGGAAACAGGAAACATCCTCGCACCTGAGCGACCGTATCTGGCCGTCAACGTGGTCCGCGACAATGGCCGATTCTGGAAGCTGACCAGTTTCGTGAATGGGCTGCAGCCCCTGCTCGATGAATTGACCAGGCGACTGCTCGACTGGATGCGGCGGCAATGGGACGCAGGAGAAACGATCGTCTGCGGCAACCTGGGAGTCAGCCGGGAAGGGCTCGTTGCTGGAGGATTTTGTCGCTGGAGCGACCTCATCCTCCGGGTCGAGAAGCAAACCCTGCATGTTTCGTCCCGGCACACGTTTGAACTGTGGTTCCGGTTGCCGTTCCGGCGGTCCCCCAACGGGCCGGTGCTGATGCAGTTGCTGGCGGAAAAGGGCTTACTGTCCCTGCCCTGAGCCCGCCGCCGGGTAGGCAGCAGGGAGCCAGACCGAGCCGCTTTCGGACCATTGTTACGCCTCGTTGTGGTTAGCTGGATTCAGGTCCGCAACGGTCCCCTGTTTTCCCTGGATCATTACCGTTAGCGTATGGCTGAGGAAACCTGCAAGCAACCACCGCTGGCTTACTTCTCCGCCATCACGTCCGTCTCCGGAATGCCGTGGTTGCGGACCCAGGCGACCGTGACCGCCCCTTGCGGCTGTCGCGTGATCAGCTCCAGCGAATCCCGGCAATTCGTTCAGCAAGTCCGTCAGCATTCGGCCCGACTTCAGCAGCAGCAGGGACTCCGGGTGCGCCTGCAACTCACCAAGCAGTTCCGTTCGCTGTCCGGCGCCGAACACCTTCACCTGCGCCCCCGGCAGATAGAAGCTCACCGAATCCCACCGTTGCGGCCAGCAAATCACCGGCACCCGTCCTGTGCGGACCAGGTTCCAGTGGACGCTCAGCTGCTGGCGCAAGGCAAACTGGTCGTTGTAACTGGGCAGCAGCAGCAGCACGCCGCCCAGGAGAAGCACGAACGTCAAAGCGGCACAGGTCGGCCAGGAACGCATCGGTTGGAGCCGGAGCAGCAGCAGCAACCCCAGCAGGGCCGACGCAACGCCAACGGCCGGCTGCGCTCCCACGAGCCGGTTGTTCCACGCGAGGACCACGATGCCCAGGCACAGGACCACGCTCAGGGCGCTGGCCCGGCCGGCCAGCAAGCTCGGACGCAGCAGCCAGACCCTGGCCCGCTGCAGGGGCAACCGCTGCGCCAGGTAGCAGCCCAGGGTCAGGGCCAGCGGCGGAATCACCGGCAGGACGTAGCCGGCCCGCTTGCAGCCGGAGAGCGACAGGAACAGCAGTCCCCACACCCAGGCCAGCAGGAACAGACCGAGGGCGGCCGGCCGGCGTGTACTGGTCCGCACGCTGCGCCGGGCCAGGAACAGCAGCAAGCCCGGCAGCAGCAGCGACCACGGCAGCAGACCGAACAGCAATCCCGGCAGATGGAACCAGACCGGTTCGCGGTGATCGAGCGGAGCCAGGAAGCGGACGACGTTGTGTGTCCAGAAGAAGTAAGTCGCGAAATGGGGAAAGCGCCAGATCATGATCGCGTACCACGGCCCTGCGATCAGCAGGGCCAGCCCCAGGTAGGCCGCGAGCGAGGCCAGCGTCAGCCGTGGCCGCCGTTTGTCCAGGAACGTGAAGGCCGCAAGCGGCGGCAGGACCAGGACCAGCGCGATCGGTCCCTTGGTGAGCAGACCCAGTCCGCAGGCCCCGGCCGACAGCAACCACCACGACCAGCGCAGTTTTGGCCGATGCAGGGCCAGGTGGGCCGTGGCCAGCGCTGCCGTCACGCACAGGCAAAGCAGCACGTCAAAGGTGAGCATCCGGCCCAGGTAAACGAAGCGTGCCGACAGGGTCAGGATGAGCGCTCCCCAGAAGGCACTGGCCGGCCCGGCCACGTGCCGGCCCCAGAACCAGGTCAGCAGCACGGTCAGGACGCCCGCCAGGCCGGGGACCAGCCGGGCCGCCCAGTCGCACGGGCCCAGCAGCGCGTAACTGCCGGCGGTCAGCCAGTACAGGAGCGGCGGCTTGTCGAGATAGGGCTCACCGGAGAGCGTGGGGGTCAGCCAATCGCCCGAGACAAGCATCTGCCGGGCGATCTCGGCGTGGCGCGGCTCCTGCGGTTCCAGCAGCGGTGCGTCCAGCTGGGTCAGGAACAGCAGGCACGCGATGAGCAGCAGGAGGGGGAGGGCCAGGGATTCTGCGTTTGTTAGCCGCGACGCGGAGCGCAGCGCAGCGGAGCGCGGGGTTCCCCCATGGCGTGGAGACCCGCCGCGCTCCGCTGCGCTGCGCTCCGCGTCGCGGCTAACAACTCCCGCGAACACCACCCGCATCCACCAGAACGGCAGCAGCCGGCCCAGCGTCCTTGGCACGTCCAGCAGCGACACCTTGCTCCGGCCGGCAGGCCGGGGACGGTGCCGGACACCCGCCTCGGCCACGTCCAGGCCCAGCATCCGCGCTCGGGCCAGCATCTCGGTGTTGACGAAGAAATTGCTCGACTCCGGCAGCAGGTCGGCCAGCGCTTCACGGCGAAACACCTTGAGCGCACAATCGCAGTCACGAACTCCCGTTCCCAGCAGAGCGCGGACCAGCAGGTTGTACCCGCGTGACAGGAACTTCCGCCGCCAGGAATCCTGACGGTCGATCCGGTAACCGACGGCGATTGGCCTGGTGTCGGTCAGCTCCAGGAGCAGACGGAGGTCGTCGAGATGGAACTGGCAGTCGCTGTCGGTGAAGGCCACGCGCTCGAGTTGTGCCGCCTCGAACCCGGTGCGCAGGGCGGCTCCGTAACCGCGGTTCCGTTCGTGCCGTAGCAGCCGCACGGCCGGCCGGGTCCGGGCCAGCTCGGTCACGATGGCCGCCGTCTCGTCGCTGCTGCCGTCATCGACCACCAGGATCTCATGAGCGGCCGTCAACCGCGTCAGGGCCTCGTCGGCCTCGATCACGGCAGCGGCAACAACCCCGGCCTCGTTAAAGGCCGGCAGCACCAGCGACAGACGCCAGCTTGAGGGAACGCCATCCATGGCCGATCCTCCCGGAACAATGGGGCACCAGGGCCACCCAAAGTCCCACAGGGAGGCAGTTGCTGTCAAGGGGAGGAAAGAAACTCCCCTCTCCCCAGCGGGGAGAGGGGAGAAAGAGTGGGGTTACCGTCCCGGAATGACCGGATTGGTCAGCTTGGGCTGGGCGGTGACGGTGTTGAACACCGGCGACAGCGACACCCGCACGGTGCGGCGGTCGGCCGACAGCACGGCCTGGGCGGTGACGTCCACGCCGGTGTGCAGGAACGAGTTCACCCGGTTCTGGATCAGCATCCGATCATTTCTGCTCTCCAGCGGCACCTTGATCGGTTTCTGGGCCATCCGCGGCAGGCCCGACGTCGAGACGCTGCCCTGGAAGCCGCGCTGGTAGCCGGTGACCTCCGGGTCGGCCATGACCCGCAGCTGGTTCAGCACCCGGTCGGGGCTTTCCGGCGTCAGGGCCGTCGGACCGTCCGTGGCTTGCACCGTTTCCGGCGGCGGCAGGTACGCCGTCTCCGTCCGCCGGCCGCCGCTGAGCATGATCGGCTTGATCTTGCTGGCGCCCACCTCGATGGTGATCGGCAGGTCCACGTGTTCGTTAGGAGTGCCCTGGTGGCGGATCACGGTCAGCTTGGCCTTGTTGCCCAGCGGCTGGCCCCAGACGCGCTCGACGTTGACGACGTACTCGCCGGGGAAGGCCACGGCGGCCACGTACGTCTCACCGGCGCCGTTCGCCAGCGCGTCGCCGATCAGCGTGCCGCCGCCGACCGTCTGCCGGCACAGCGACGAGCAGGTGCCGCCGGAGGGCTCGGTCACCTTCAGGTCCAGGTCGGCCTCGCCTTGCCATTCCAGCTTGATCACCAGATCGCGCTGCCGCTGCTCGCTGACCGCCTTGAGCAGGTGCTCGGCTTCATCCTTGCGGTTGTTTTTCTCCAGCTTCTGGACCATCAGCTCCAGTTTCTGCTGGGCCCGATCCTGCATTTCCTTGTTGTTGTACGGCCAGTCCTGGCGGACCAGGTTGCCCGCGGCCCACTCCATCGCCTTGACGTCGTCGGCCAGCTCGGCGTAAGCCAGGCACTCGGCGTAGGGCCGGGCCAGGTTCGGCTCCAGCAGGGCCGCCTGCCGGGCAAAGGCCACTGCCCGGTCGTAGCGCTTGCTGCTGGAACAGGCCTGGGCCGCCTGCAGGAAGCTGCTGGCGTCCCGCGGCGCCAGGTCGGCCGCGGACACCTCGGCCCGTTCGATCTCATCGGGCGAAGCACCGCTTTCGCGCAATGCGATCGCGAGGGACTCATAGACCCAGGGTTTGACCAGCACTCCCTGGCGGAGGTTGGCCTTGAGGAACTCGGCCGCATGCTCCCATTTCAGGTTCAGGGCCAGGTAGTCGGCCACGGCGACGATCAGGCCGGGATCGGTCGAACCCTTGGCCAGGATGTTCTGCCAGACCTTCCTGGGATCCAGGTCCGGCTTCTCCTCGCCGTTGCCCGCCACCTGGACCTTGGGATCTTTTTTCTTCTTGTCCAGGTTAGCGAGCAGGTCCTTGACGTGTTTCTCCAGCATGACGTTGCCGGGGCCCATGCCCGGCATGGGGTTGTACATCGCCCCCTGGCTGGTGTGAATGCGCGAAGTGGCCTTGACCACTAATGCCATGGCGGGCGGATAGTAGCCGACCTGGTTCATCAGGCCGCCCAGGGCGTCCGGGTCCATCATGCCCGGGTCGCCCATGTTGAGCTGGTTGATCGGCAGACCGGTGTTGGGGTCAAACTGGCCGCCCTGTCCTGCCCAGTCGCGGGGGGTGCCGATCAGCTGCCGGATGGTGCTGATCAGGACGGTGGCCTGGCTGTTGTTCTGCAAGCCCATGCTGCCGGCAAAGCCGCTAAAGCCGCCGCCGGCCAGGCCGATCTGGCCCGCACCCATGAACTGCCCCTGGAAGCCACCCTGGCCCATCGCACCCAGGCCGCCAAGCTGAGCGCCCAGGGCACCACCCAGGGCACCACCCAGGGCACCACCACCCAGGGCACCACCCAGGGCGCCGCCCAGGGCACCGCCCAGGGCGCCGCCCAGGGCGCCACCCAGGGCACCGCCCAGCGGACCGCCCAGGGCACCACCCAGAGCACCACCAATGGGGCCGCCGAGAGCGCCGCCCATGGCCCCCATGGCCCCCATGGGACCAACACCCATCAGGGAGAAGGGGTTGGCGTAGCCGCCGAAGATGCCCAGGGCGCCGGTCTGGTTGAGGAACTGCTGCTGGACGAAGGAGCCGGGGGTCGGGATCGGCGTCACCAGTTCCGCTGCCGGGTAAGCACGGACCGTCTTCTCGTTGAGGGCGTAGCGGCCCGTGGTGATCTCGATCGCGCCGCGGCGGATGATGTACGTGGCGCCGGTCGGAGCGGGCACGCGGGCCAGGACCATCTTGAGGACCGTACTCAGGGTCACCTTGGACTTGGGCGGGATCGGATTGGGCTGGGCAATTTCCGTCTTCAGCACGTCCATGACCTGGTCGAACTTGAAGGCCGCCTCGTTGATCTCGATGTTGACGTCATGCCGTTTCTGGAGCTGGTCGATGGCTTCCTGCAGGGTCGTCTTGGGATCGTCGAAGCCGGCAAAGTTGTACGGCAGGGCCAGCTTGTCGCGCAGCTGGTAGGCTTCGGGCGGCATGCCGGCACCGAAGGTCTGGATGGCGTAGCGCTCGATGCGGTACTTGGAGAAGTCGGCCCAGTTGTCGAAGCGGTCGCGGGTCAGGCCGCGGATGATGGTGCTGTCCGGGAACTCGATGCCCGGCTCGTCCGGGAAGGGCCGATGCGATTTCTCGACCTGGAGCATGACAGCCAGGAAGCGCTCCTCGCGGTCGCGGCGCATCTCCTGGACCTCGCGGACGTGGTATGCCACCACGCCCGAGCGGTAGGCCGCGCCCACGGGCTGCGGCACTTCCTTGCCCTGGACGGCCAGGTCGCGGCGGATGTTCTCGGCCTGCTGGAAGGCAAGGTCGGCCCGGCCCTGGTTCATCAGGTTGTGGTAGACCCCCAGCCGGCGGGCGATGCGTTTCTCGCTCTGCTCCTCCAGGGTGAGCTTGACCAGGTCGCTCTCGGCCCGGGCCCGGAGACGGGCGGCTTCGGCCTGGGCCTGCTTGACGCGGATGCCCTCGGTGGCCACGCTCTGCAGCGCCCGCTCCAGCCGATTGCTCAGGGTTACCCGGACTTGCGGGCTGACGTCGATGTTGTTGCGGATGCCGTCCAGTTGCCGTTTCAGCAGTTCCTGGGCGTCGTCGGGAACGTTCCGCACCATGCGGTTGGCGCTGCGGATGGTGTCGTCCACCAGCTTGGTGGTCAGCTGGTCGGCCACTGCCCGGAGCGCCTTGGCCTCCTGGAGCGGATCGTCAGGACGGGCCTTGACGTTCTTCTCGACGTCGCCCTTGGCCGGCGCGTTGTCCGGGGCGTCCGGCAGTGCATCCTTGCGCGGGCCGCGGACGACCTGGCCGTTCTGGACGTGAACCACCAGGTCTTTCCGGTCCGCGCTCCACTGCTTCTTCAGTTCGTCGCGGGTGATCTTGCCGCTGCGGAGGTCTTGCACCAGTTCCTTGCCGACCTGGGCTTCCTTGCAGGTGGGATCGATCTCCTGGGCCTGCTGGAACAGCTTCATGGCAGCGTCATAATTGTTCTTGTCCAGGGCCCACCCGGCATCGCCGAGGGCCTTGGTCCGGGCCCACTGGTCCTGCTCGAAGGCGTAGGCCAGCAGCCGGTCGGCCTGCATCAGGGCCGGCCGCTCTTTCTGATGCTGCCACTGCTTGACGATGTTGATCAGGAAGAAGTTGTCGAGGTCGGCCGGGGGGAGCTGAGGGTCGAGCTTCAGCTCAACCGGCTGGCCGGCCAGCGAGCCGGCCACGGTATACTTCAGCCGCTCGGGGGCCTTGCGGAGCTTGCCCACGACCAGGGTCGGCGTATCGCGGCGCAGGGGCGGCAGCCGGGCCGGGTAAGCCTCGGCGACCTCGGCCGGGTAGGTCACCTGGGTGGGATAGAGGATCGGCTCGGCGAAGGCCTCGAGCAGACCGGTGGCGACGCCCCGCACGCCTGCGTGCGCTCCGGCCGGCAGGCCGGCCTGCGCTTCGGGGCCGGTCTTGGGATCCAGCCGGACCACTTTACCGCCGCTGCCGTTGGCGAAGCCGTGCAGGTTGAGCGGCTCAAAGTTGACGCCCAGCGGCACCGAGTAGAAGGCGATCTCTTTCTCGACCAGCTTGCTCATCAGGGCGGCCCGGTCGTCGTTGTCGATGGGCCCGGCCACGCTCTGGCCGTCGCCCAGCAGCACGATGATCCGCTGCCGGCCCGGGGCGTCGTGGAACTGTTTCGGAACGTCGGTCAGGGCCTGCTTGAGGTTGACGGCCCCGGAGGGATATTGCTGGTCGAGGTCCTTGAGGGTGCCGGCCAGGTCCTTGACGGCCTTGAAGTCCGCGAGCCGTTTGGCGCTGGTGTTGACCGTCCAGAGGGCGAGCCGATCCGTGGGGTCGAGCTTGCCGGCCAGGGTCCGGGCGATCTCGATGGCCTGGCTCAGCGGACCGTTGACCTTGCTGGCCGAGGTGTCGATGAGCAAGGCAATGTCGCGAGGCCGGCGCGGCAGATCCTGCAGTTGCAGCTTGACCTGCAGCGCGAACAGGGTCTGCTTGTCGGTGGTCTGGTAGATGCTCAGGGGCTGATCGGCGAAGCGATTGCCGACACCCCCGTCGGCGAGAGGATCCGGCTTGATCAGCTTGTCGGCGGTGGCGTTCCCCTTGTGGAAGTCCTTGAGCGCCTTGTTCTTGTCGTTCTTCGGATCGCCCCAGACGTGGGCACTGGTGATGATGGCTGCCAGGGACAGAATCCCCCCGACCATCATGAGTCGGCGGACCTCAAACATGCTCGGACCCCCTGTACGCTCGAAACTTCGCAGGCTAAAGCCTGCGGCTACGGAACGGTTTCTCCGGAAGTCGATCACCCCTACGAATTCTAAAACTTCCCCGACTTGCGCCGCCAGCGGATTGTTTCGTCGAAAAGTTCGGCAAACTGCTCGTGGACCGAACAATCCGCGAAACCGGTGTTTTCCGCAGGCTCGTCGAGGTCATCCTCCGCGGGCTGGCAGCCGCAAGCGGCTTGTGTTTGCCAATACTGGCATGATATAACGCCTGGAGAGGGTTGGGAAGACCTCCGGCGAGCGGCGCGGCCAGTGCCAGGCAGCAGCGGTTTCAAGGAGATAACCCGCAACCCCCAGCGTTCGTTGGCGCGGCGGCCGGCAAGGAGGCAGGAAGCCTGCTCGTAAACTCGAAATTCACATTTCGGATTTGTCGCCCGGAGAAGGCATCGTGACCGATCCGCTGAGCTTTGAGCCGTGGCTGCGACCCCTCCCCTGGGGCGGCCGGCGTCTGGGAACGCACCTGGGCAAGACCCTGCCCGAAGGAGTTGCCTGCGGCGAGTCCTGGGAGATCAGCGATCATCCCAGCCATCGCAGCGTGGTGGCTAGCGGTCCGCTGGCGGGCCAGACCCTGCGGCAGCTGATGGAACGGCAGCGGAGCGCTCTGCTGGGCCCCTCCGCACCCAGCCACGAGGTATTTCCCTGGCTAATCAAGTACCTGGACGCCCGCGACTTCCTGTCGGTGCAGGTGCATCCGGACGAGGAAGCGGTCCGGCTCTTGTGGCCGGGCGAGCGGGCCAAGACCGAGGCCTGGTTTGTCCTGGAGGCGCAGCCGGGCAGCCGGATCTGGGCCGGCCTCAAACCGGGCGTGGACGAGCCGGCCTTGCGTTCGGCCCTGTCGGCGGGCCGGGTGGTCGAGTGCCTGCACGTCATCAGCCCGGCCGTGGGGGATTGCCTGTTCCTGCCGGCGGGGACGGTCCACGCGGTCGGCGGCGGCGTCTTGCTGGCCGAGGTGCAGCAGACCAGCGACGCCACCTTTCGGCTGCACGACTGGGACCGCCGCGACGCCCAGGGGCAGCCGCGTCCCTTGCACGTCGAGCAGGCCCTGGCGTCGCTGAACTGGCAGCAGGGACCGATCCAGCCGGTCCGGGCCTCGGCCGAAGTCGGGCCCTGGCAGCGGCTGGTCCGCTGCCGCTACTTCGAGCTGGAACACACCCGGCAAACGGAGCCGTTCGCGATTCCCGGCGGCCGCTTGCAGGCGCTGCTGATCGTGGCCGGCCGCGGTGTCATCCAGGGCCGCTCGGTTCGCCAGGAAGTGCGGCCCGGCTCCACCCTGCTGTTGGCGGCCGCCTGCCCGGGGGTGACCTGCCTGCCCGAGGGTTCGATGGAACTGCTGCTGGTGCGCCTGCCCGACGAGTGAACCCGCTCTCCCCTGGAACCGAAAGGCACCACCCATGAAACCCTCGCTTCTTCTCGTGCCGGCCTTCCTGATCGCGCTGGCGGCCTGTGGGGCCGACTGGACCCAGTTTCGGGGACCGGGCGGCTCGGGGACCAGCAGCGACACCGGCCTGCCCACGACCTGGTCCGACAAGGAGAACCTCCTCTGGCGGACAGCGCTTCCCGGACCGGGCTCGTCCAGCCCGATTGTGGTGGGCAAGCGGGTGTACCTGACCTGTTATACCGGCTACGGTCTGGAGAAGGGCAAGGGGGACATGCAGAAGCTGATGCGGCACCTGGTGTGCGTCAGCCGGGACAGGGGGGACATTCTCTGGGTCCGGGACTTCAAGGCGCTGCTGCCCGAATCGGACTACGTCGATGCCAACGAAACGGAGCACGGCTACAGTTCCAGCACGCTGGCCAGCGACGGCAAGCGGCTCTACGCCTTCTTCGGCAAGTCGGGAGTCCACTGTCTCGATCTGGACGGCAAGGAGATCTGGCACAGCAGCGTCGGCTCCACGGTCCACGGCTGGGGATCAGCCAACTCGCCGGTGCTTTACCAGGACCTGGTGATCGTCAACGCCAGCATCGAGAGCAGGACTCTGGTCGCCCTGGACAGGAACACCGGCAAGGAAGTCTGGTCCGTCCAGGAAGTGTTCTCTTCGCGGGACACGCCGGTCCTGGTGGACCTGCCCGACGGCCGCACCGAGCTGGTTGTCAATGACAACAAATCCCTCCGCGGCTTCGATCCCAAAAGCGGACAGCCCTTGTGGCGCGTGAGCGGCTTTGGCGGCAACATGAGCCCCAGTGTCGTGACTCACAAGGGTGTGGTTTACCTTCTGCGCAGCGGTTCCGAGGGCGGCGGCCTCCTGGCGATCAAGGCCGGCGGCCGGGGCGACGTCACGAAGACGCACGTCCTGTGGCGAGCCAAGGGTTCCTCTCAGGTTTCCTCGCCGGTCTGGTACGAGGGCCGTCTTTACTGGGTGGCGGGCGGCATTGTCACGTGCCTGGACGCGACCAGCGGCAACGAAGTCTACCGCGGCCGGCTCCCCGGCAACCCCCGGTTCTACGCCTCCGCCCTGGCCGCGGACGGGAAAATCTACTGCGTCTCCCGCTTCACCGGCACCTGCGTGCTGAGCAGCGAGCCGCCCTTCAAGGTGCTGGCCCACAACAGGTTCGCCGACGACAACAGCCGGACCAATGCGTCGCCGATTGTCCATGCGGGGTGCCTGCTATTGCGGAACGATCGGTATTTGTACTGCCTCGGGAAAAAACAATGAGCCGTTTGCCCGACGATGCACTGGTTGTTCGCGGCGGCCAGAACTTGCCGGAGAACTTCGCGCAGGGGTCTGGCGTCACGGTCGCCCCGGATGGTACACTTCAAGGAGTGTCGGTAAACTGCGCTGCAGGGTTATCCGTCGATGTTCTGACGGCTGCGAATTCCAGCACGGGTTATCCGGGAATTCTCAACAATCAAATCGGCGTGACCACCGTAGGTGCGATCCGAAGTTCCGGAGGAGACGTTGTGCCTTCGCCCACACGAGGCAATCCCCATCACGCGACCCAGATCGGACTCATTCCCGAGCAGGCGAGCGCGCTCTTTCGCCCAACCACCGCGAACCCTCGCAAGAAACAACCCGGGAAAGGGGCAGGACCATGACCGAGCCACGGATTTATGCTGATTTCCACAACCTCGACGATCTCAACCGCCTGCGGCTGACTTGCCAGGGTACGAAAGAGGACCTGGCACGCCAGAAGGTTCAGTTAAGCGAAGGTCTGCCCCTCACGTTCTACATGGACGATGCCGACGAGAACGGCAAGCCCGACCCAATCCTGGTTCGGGGGACCGTCTCCTTCAACGAGAAAGATCATTGCTGGGTTGCGAGTGTTGACTGGCAGGCCATCTGGCACCAATCCGACGAACGGCAACCCAGAACCAATGGCCAAGCCTCTCCCTCGTCTGACCGGGCCAAAGAACGTTCTTCCGCCGCCGAGGAGTGAACCAACTCTCGATTGCAACCTGGCGGCTTGCGCGAACTGTAGTGGAGTGGGGTGGACCCAGTTCCTTGATCAGAGGCCACCTCTTCGGAGAATGATTGCCGGCATGGTCGTCGCCACGTAACTTGCCGGGTGGAAGCCGTGCGGCCGGATCAAACCTCCCTGGAGTGCAGCACCATGATCCCTCCTTCTCCCGAAGACGCCCTCGTTGCCCGCCTCGACGTGGCCCCAACCGGCACTGGCCCGCTCGATGGCTTGCGCTTCGGTGTGAAGGATCTCATCGACGTGGCCGGGACGGTGACCGGGGGCGGCAACCCTGCCTGGCGCGACACCCACCCCTCTGCGGTGGCTCACGCCGTCTGCGTCGAGCAATTACTTCAGGCCGGGGCTCGCTGTGCTGCCAAGACGGTCACCGACGAGCTGGCCTTTAGCCTGCTCGGGGAGAATCGGTTCTACGGCACGCCTCTCAACCCTCGGGCGCCGGACCGGGTTCCGGGCGGCTCCTCCAGTGGGTCCGCCTCGGCGGTCGCTTGCGGTCTGGTCGATTTTGCCCTCGGTACGGACACGGGCGGGTCGGTCCGGGTGCCGGCGTCCAACTGCGGCATCTTCGGCCTGCGGCCGACCCACGGCCTCATCTCCGTTGCTGGAGTAATGCCCTTCGCACCGGGATTTGATACGGTCGGCGTTCTCGCTGCCAGCGCGGAGGTGCTCGCGCGAACTGCCGCCGTTCTGCTGGCCAGTGAAGTTCCGCACCAGGTGCAACCGGGTACGGTTTACCTCCTGCGTGACGCCTTCGAGCTGGTTGACGAGGAGGTTCGCCAGGCGGTGGTCAAGCCGCTGCGGCTGCTGCGCGAACGGTTCGGAGAGCGGCTGCGGGAGACGAGTCTGGGAGAACTGGCACAGGGTGATCTTGCCGCCTGGGGCGAAACGTTTTGCGTGGTCCAGTGGGCCGAAATCCGCAGCAGCCTGGGCGCGTGGATTGAAGCCACCAGACCGGACTTCGGACCGGCGACCGAGGCAAACTTCACGCTGACGGCAAGCCTTGATCGGAGGCGGGTGGCCAGGGCAATCGAAAGTCGCGAACGCTTCTACCGCCGGCTGCGGGCCGTGCTTGGACCGACCGATCTTATCGTTCTCCCGACGACGCCGGCGCTGCCACCGCTGAAGGGGGCGCAGCTGCCCCGTTCGGCAAGCGGGAAGGACTATTACCCGCGGGCGCTGGCGCTGACGAGCCTGGCAGGGATCGGCCGGCTCCCCCAGGTGTCGCTCCCCCTGGGCAACGCTGGCGGAGTGCCGGTCGGGGTGTCCCTGGCGGGAGCGCAGGGGGAAGATGCGTTCCTGCTCGGCGCGGTCCTGGATCTGTATGGAGCGAAGGCAAAAGCGTGAGCGGAGTCCCGCGTAGCCAAAACCGGCCGCTTCGGGTACGCTGGAACCGGAGATGCCTGTGAAGGTCCTGGTTCCAGCAATGTCGAGCAAAGCGAAGGTCCTGATCGTGGATGACTCGCGCTCCTTCCGCTCCGCGCTGAAGGACGTGCTGTCCGCCTGCGACGACATTGACGTGGTCGGTTCGGTCTTCAGTGGCGAGCGGGCCCTGGAGTTCATCCGCAAGTCGCCGCCCGACCTGGTGACGCTGGACGTGACCATGCCGGGCATGGATGGGCTGGAAACCCTGCGTGCGATCCGGCAGTTCAACAGCAGCCGGCCGGACCAGGCGCCGGTCGGAGTGATCATGGTCAGCGTCTCCACCACGGAGGGGGCCCAGGTGACCGCCGAGGCGCTGCAGCAGGGTGCCTTGACCTTCGTCCACAAGCCGCAGGGCAACACGGTGGAAGCCAGCGTGGCCGCCCTGGCCCAGCAGCTGGTCGGCAAGATCCGCCAGTGCAGTCAGCGGGGCTTCCTGGCGAGACGGGAGCGCGGCGAGCCCGGGGGCGTCAGCCCCCGGGGTACGGAGACTCCGGAGCCCACGAAACCGCGCGACACGGCGAAAGCGCCCGAAAGGTCCGGCCCTATCGCGCCGTGGTGATCGCCGTGTCCACCGGGGGCCCCGCCGCCCTGGCGCGGATGCTGCCGGAGCTGTGTGAGCGGACCGACTTGCCGGTCCTGGTGGCGCAGCACATGCCGCCCGAGCAGCCGGAGATGATGACCAACCTGGTCAAGGGCCTGGCGGCCCGCTGCCGTTGTCCCGTGGTCGAGGCTTCCGACGGCGGCCCGGTCCTTGCCCGGACGGTGTACTTCGCGCCGGGCGGCAGGCATTTGCTGGTGCGGCAAGGGCCCAACGGCCAGGTCATCACCAGCTTGACCGAGCAGCCGCAGGAAAACAACTTCTGGCCCTCGGCCAATGCGCTGTTCCGGTCGGCGCACCACGTTTGGGGCGGCGACGTGGTGGCCGTGGTCCTGACCGGAATGCTCAACGACGGCACGCGGGGGCTGGAGCCGCTGAAGCGCGCCGGGGCCCACGTCATCGCCCAGGACAAGGCCACCAGCGTGACCTGGGGCATGCCCGAGAGCGCCCTGCTGGCCGGGCTGGTCGATGAGGTGCTGCCGCTGGAGCAGATCCCGGCCGTGATCGCGGCCCTGGTCCAGGCGGGACGGAGGAGCTGACGTGCAACTGTCCCTGCCGGTCTTCCAGGAGCTGCGCGGCCTGATCCACGACCTGTGCGGCCTGGCCCTGCCCGACGACAAGCTCTACCTGGTCGAGCAGCGCCTGCAACCGCTGGCGGCGTCCAGCGGCTGCGGCAGCTTTGAGGCCTTCGCCAGCAGGCTGCGCGGCCGGGAAGGCCAGCAGCTGCGCGAGCCAGTGATCGAGGCCATCACCACCAGCGAAACCTCCTTCTTCCGCGACGGCCATCCCTTTGAGACGTTCCGCGATCACCTCCTCCCCTTCTTGGTCGAGCGCGTGCTGGAGTCTCGCAAACGGGGGCTTGCCGCTCGGGCCATTCCACGGGCCGGATCTGGAGCACCGCCGCCTCGACGGGGCAGGAACCGTACAGCCTGGCGATGACGCTGCTCGATTTCCTCGCCTCGGGCCGCGCCAGCGGCCTGGGCGAGAGCGACTTCTCCATCCTGGCCACCGACATCTCGGCGCGGGTGCTGGCCGTGGCCCGGCACGGGCGCTACAGCGACCGGGAGGTTCGCCGCGGCGTGCCGGAGGACTTGCAGGAGCGCTACTTCCGCCGGGAAAAGGACACCTGGATCGCCTGTGACCGGGTGCGCCGGCTGGTGACGTTTCGCCGGCTGAACCTGGTACAGCCGTTTGTCGGCCTGGGCCAGTTCGACGTCATTTTCTGCCGTAACGTGCTGATTTATTTCGATGACGAAACGCGCCGGCAGATCGTGGACCGATTGTATCAGCTCCTGAGTCCGGCCGGCTTGCTGATCCTGGGTTCGGTCGAGAACCTGTACGGCGTCAGCACGCGCTTCGAGTCGGTCCACCTGGGCGAGACCATCGTGTTCCGCAAACGGGGCGATAGAGAAGGGTAGCCGCTTGCGGCTGTAGGGAACGGCCTCCGTGGCGTTCCGGTCCCACGCGGAACGCCACGGAGGGCGTTCCCTACAGCCGCAAGCGGCTTACTGATACGCATGATGCTGTCGCCGCCGCTCGCTGGTGAACTCCTCCGCCGTGCCGCGGGTAACGACCTCGTAGAGATGCGCCTGCTTGTCGCCGACCTTGCGCAGCAGCCGGCCCAGACGCTGGACGTGTTCGCGCACGGTGCCGGAGCCCGACAGGATGATGCCGACGTTGGCGGCCGGCACGTCCACGCCCTCGTTGAGCACCCGGCTGGTGACCACAATGGACAGGTCGCCTTTGCCGAAAGCGTCAAGCAGTTGCCGCCGTTCCCGGGCCTTGGTCTGGTGGGTGATGGCCGGCACCAGGAAGCGGCGGGCGATCTGGTACACCGTGGCGTTGTCGTAGGTGAAGATCAGCACCCGATCCTGACCGTGTTTCTCCAGCAGGTTCTCCAGGACGCGGAGCTTGGCCGGAGCAGCGAGGGCCAACTGGCGCTGTTCGCGGTAAGCCTGGAAGGCGACGCGCCCCTCACGCGAGCGGCTCGTCTCCTGGATGAAGCGCTGCCAGCCGTGCGCTCCGCCCATGCTGATGCCGTGGTCGGCGACGAACTGCTTATAGACGTCGCGGGCTTTCTGGTAGCGTGCTTCCTCCTCCGGCGACAGTTCCACGTAGAGCCGTTCCGTCCGATACTCCGCCAGGAAGTCACCTTTCAGCTCCCTGATCTCCCGGCGATAGACCAGCGGCCCGATCAGCCCGTGCAGCAGATCGTCCTGCCCGTCCGTGCGCTCCGGGGTGGCGGTCAGGCCGAGGCGGAACGGTGCCAGGCTGCCGATGGCCGCCTGCATGTAACCCGGGCTCGGCAGATGATGGCACTCGTCGAAGATCAGCAGCCCGAAGCGATGGGCCCAGCGCTCGAAGTAGAGATACGCCGAGTCGTAGGTAGTCACCGTCAGCTGGCGGATGTCGTACTCGCCGCCGCCCAGCAGACCGATCTCAGTTCCGAAGGCGTTGCGCAGCTCGGCGTACCACTGATGCAGCAGGTCGATGGTCGGAGTCACGACGATGGCGGGCCGGGCGGTGCGGGCGATGGCGAGGATGGCGAGGAAGGTCTTGCCGGTGCCGGTCGGCAGCACGACGACGCCCCGGCCGCCGGTCTTCCACCAGGCGTCGAGGGCCTCGGTCTGATGCGGAAACGGATCGCGGGTGGTGCGCAGCGGCCAGGGCGTTTTGTCCCAGGCGCGGGCCTTGTCGTCGTAGGGAATCTTCTGCTGCCGCAGATGCTCGACCAGGGCGCGATAGTGCAGGCCCTGGGTGCGGTGGACCTCAGTGCGCTGGTCGTACTGGACGTGCGGCAGCGCGGCCAGGGTTTCCGCGGGGGCCCCGGTCAGCACGACCGTGCCGCCTTCGTAAGCCAGCTGAATCGGTGTCGGGTTCATGCACTTATTATGGCGGGCCCGGAGGGTTATTTCCATCCAGAACCGGTCACGAGTCAAAGGACAACAAACGGATGAGGGGTCTCACTGATTGGCATTGCTTCGGAGCGATTTGGTCTGGTATGCGCTCACCTTTGATAGTGTTCAGTGTTCAGTAGGAAGCGTGGCCTCTCACCTCCCAACTGAACACTGAACACTATCCCAGGACGGAGAGGAGTGAGCCATGCCAGGGATGCGGTGGGCCTTGGTTCCGATCGCCGTGGTGGTGCTGTTGTCGGCGGGGTCGGAACCCAGGCCGACGGACCTGAGCCGGGAAGAGGTGCTGAAGCTCTTCGGGGAGGTGAAAGCGTTACGCAAGGCAGGCAAACCGCTGGAGGCGGAGCCGCTGGCTGCACGCCTGGTCCAGTCGGCTCCCCAGGTGCTGGGGGAAGACAATCCCAGGACGGCCGACTGCCTCACCCTGGCAGGCCGGGTCTATGCCGAACTGGACCAGTTCGCCAGGGCGGAGGAACTTTATCAGCACGGCCTGCAAATCCGCGAGACCAACCTGGGCAAGGACCACCCTGCTGTCGCTTCCAGCCTCAACCATCTGGCCGACCTGTACTATAGCCTGGCCGAGTATGCCAAAGCGGAGCCGCTCTGCCAGCGCGGCTTACAAATCCGCGAGACGAAATTGGGCAAGGACCACCCTGCCGTCGCCCGAAGCCTCAGCACTCTGGGCGTGCTGTACCAGGCCCAGGGCGAGTACGCCCGAGCAGAGCCGCTCTTGCGCCGGGGCCTGGAGATCCGGGAAGCCCAGCTCGGCAAGGACCACCCCGCCGTCGCCAACAGCCTCCTCTGGCTGGCGGACAATCTGTATGAGTCCCAGGGCCAGGACGCTGGGGTCGAGCCACTGTTGCAGCGGAGCCTGCAGATCCGCGAGGCCCGGCTGGGCAAGGACCACCCCGACGTGGCCAGCAGCCTCGCCAACCTGGCCTTGCTCTACCTTGCCCAGGAGCAGTACGCCAGAGCCGAGCCGCTTCTCCAGCGCAGTCTGCAGATCCGCGAGACCCGGCTGGGCAAGGACCACTCCGACGTGGCCCAAAGCCTCAACGGCCTGGCCTGGCTGTACCGTGCCCAGAAACAGTATGCCAGGGCCGAACTGCTCCTCCAGCGCGGTCTGCGAATCCGCGAAACCCGGCTGGGCAAGGACCACCCCGATGTGGTCTCCTGCTTGAACGGCCTGGCCTTGCTGTACCGTGCCCAGGGTCAGTATGCCAAAGCAGAGCCGCTCCTGCAGCGCGGCCTGCAGATCCGGGAGGCCAAATTAGGTAAGGACCATCCCGACGTCGTCACCAATCTGGGTGGGCTGGCCAGTCTGTACCGTGCCCAGGGCCAGTATGCCAGGGCGGAACCGCTCCTGCAGCGCGGTCTGCAGATCCGCGAGACCCGCCTGGGCAAGGATCATCTCGCCGTCGCCTCCAGCCTCAACAGTTTGGCCGGGCTGCACAAGGACCAGGGCCAGTACGCCAAAGCGGAGCCGCTCCTGCAGCGCAGCCTGGAGATCCGCGAGACCAGGCTGGGCAAGGACCACCTCGACGTTGCTTCCAACCTCCACGATCTCGGCGCTGTACCAGGATCAGGGCCAGAATGCCAAAGCGGAGCCACTCTTGCTCCGCAGCCTGGCAATCCGGGAGGCCAAACTGGGCAAGGATCACTTCGACGTCGCCCTGACCCTCAACTACCTGGCCACACTGTATTATGGCCAGAAACAGCCCACCAGGGCAGAGCCCCTTTATCGCCGCAGCCTGGAGATCACCGAGGCCCGCCTGGGAAAGGACCACCCCTACGTCGCCAGGATCGGCAACGCCCTAGCCGGTCTGTACTACGAACAGGGCCAGCTCGACAGGGCCGTACCCCTGCTGCGCCGCAGTCTGGAGATCACCGAAGCCCGGCGAGGCAAGGACCATCCCGAAGTCGCCGCATGTCTCAACAAGCTGGTCATGCTGTACCACGCTCAGGGTGAGGATGCCAAAGCCGAGCCGCTGGCACGCCGGAGCCTGGAGATCAAGGAAACTCACCTCGGCAAGGACCACCTGGACGTCGCTACCAGCCTCGACAACCTGGGCGCGCTGTACCTGGCTCAAGGCCAGCATGCCAGGGCGGAGCCACTCCTCCTGCGCAGCCTGCAAATCCGCGAGGCCAAACAGGGCAAGGACCATCCCGAGGTCGTCGCCAGCCTCAGTCACCTGGCTGGTCTGTACTATTCCCAGCACGAGTACGCCAAAGCCGAACCGCTCTTGCGCCGCTGCCTGGAGGTCACCGAGGCCTGCCTGGGCAAGGACCACCACGACGTCGCCACCCTCCTCAACGCCCTGGCCGGCCTGTACTACGCTCAGGGCCAGTATGCCAAAGCGGAGCCGCTCGCACGCCGCAGCCTGGAGATCCAGGAAACCCACCTCGGCAAGAACCACCTCGACGTCGCCAGCAGCCTCGACAACCTGGGCATGCTGTACTATAAGCAGGGCCAGTACGCCAGGGCCGAGCCACTGCTTCAGCGCAGTCTCGCCATCCGCGAGACCAAACTGGGCAAGGACCGCCCCAAGGTCGGCGACAGCCTCAGTCACCTGGCTGGTCTGTACTGTACCCAGCACGAGTACGCCAAAGCCGAACCGCTCCTCCGCCGCTGCCTGGAAAGCACCGAGGCCCGCCTGGGCAAGGACCACCCTGACGTTGCGGCTTGCCTCGATAACCTGGGCGGACTGTACCTGTCCCAGAAACAGTACGCCAAAGCGGAGCCGCTCTTGCGTCGCAGTCTGGAGATCAGCGAGGCCCGGCGAGGCAAGGACCACCCCGACGTTGCCAACGTCATCAACCACCTGGCCGCACTGTACTACGCCCAGGGCGAGTACACCAGGGCCGAGCCGTTCTGCCAGCGCGACCTGGAGATGACCGAGGCCCGCCGGGGCAAGGACCACCCCGACGTCGCCAGCCGCCTCCGCGACCTGGGCCTGCTGTACCATAAGCAAGGCCTGTACGCCAGGGCCGAGCCACTGCTCCAGCGCAGTCTCGCCATCCGCGAGGCCAAGCTGGACAAGGACCACCCCGATGTGGCCACCAGCCTCACCAACCTGGCCTGGCTCTACCTTGCCCAGGAGCAATACGCCAGGGCCGAGCCGCTCTTGCAGCGCAGTTTGCAGATCCGCGAGACCCGGCTGGGCAAGGACCACTCCGACGTTGCCGCTAGCCTTGCTGGCCTCGGCGCGCTGTACGGTGATCAGAAACAGTATGTCAGGGCCGAACCGCTTCTGCAGCGCGCTCTGCAAATCCGCGAAACCCGGCTGGGCAAGGACCACCCCGACGTCGCCTCCTCCCTCAACAGCCTGGCCGGGTTGTACTGCGCCCAGGGCCAGTACGCCAGGGCGGAACCGCTCTGGCAGCGCTGCCTGCAGATCCGTGAATCCGGACTGGGCAAGAACCACCCAGAGGTTGCCAACACCCTCAACAGCCTGGCTGGGCTGTACGTGGTCCAGGGACAGTACGCCAAGGCGGAGCCACTGTACCAGCGCAGCCTGCGAATCCGCGAGGACAAGCTGGGCAAGGACCACAAGGACGTTGCCGAGAGCCTCAACAACCTGGCCGCGGTATACTACGCTCAGGACCAGTTCGCCAAAGCGGGCAAGGCAAGGACCATCCCGACAAGCTGGGCAAGGACCATCCCGATGTTACACCGCGCCCTGGAAATCACCGAGGCTCGGCTGGGCAAGGACCATCCCAGGGTTGCTCTGAGCCTGAATAACCTGGCTGCCCTGTACTACCACCAGGGCCAGTATTCCAAGGCCGAACCGCTGCTGCTCAGGAGCCTGGAGATCAACGAGGCCCGGCTGGGCAAGGACCATCCCGAGGTTGCTTGCGTCCTGGACCACCTGGCCTTCCTGTACGAGGCCGACGACCGCAGCGCCCTTGCGGCGGACCATTTCGACCGGGCCCGGCGTCTCATCGCCCGGTATGCGGCTTCGGTCCTCCCTGCTCTCACCCAGCCCGAGCAGGGAGACTTTCTGCGCGACGACCAGGACGGCTGGCAAGCGGCCCTGTCGCTGGGACTGCGCCACGCCGACAACCCCGACCTGGCCGCTCGCTCGGCGACCTGGCTGCTCAACGGCAAGGCCCTGCTCCAGCAAACCACCGCCGAAACGGTCTTGCTCTCCCGCGACAGCCGTGATCCCGCCACCGCCGACTGCGCCGCCAAACTGACTGCCCTGCGCAAGCAGCGAGCCCAGCTGAACCAGGCCACGCCACAAGCCGAACAGTTGCAAGCACACTTGCGCCAGCTGGAAGAGCTGGCCACTCAGGAACAGGATCTGCTCAAGCAACTGCGTCAGACCGGCCGACGGACCCTGCGTTCCGATCCCTGGGTGGAGCTGGACGAGCTGCGGCGTTGCCTGCCGGCCGACGCCGTTTTCATCGACATTGCCCGCCTGGACGTGCGCGACTTCCAGGCCACCGGCCGGCAGAAGAAATGGCAACCGGCTCATTACGCGGCCTGGATTACTCCGAAGCAGGGCCCGACCCGGCTGATCGACCTGGGCCCGGCTCAGGTCATCGACGACGCCATTCAGCAACTCTGCCAGACTCTGGACTCGACACCTCGGGAGATCCTCCTCAGCGGTGAAGCGGAGGCCGACCGGTTGCTGCGGCAGCCGCTGGAGACGCTGTCCCGCCTGGTGTTGCAGCCGCTGCTGCCTCACGTCGGACAGAGCCCGCGCTGGATCATCAGTCCCGACGGGAACCTGTGGCTGGTCCCCTGGTCGGCCCTGCTTCTGGCTGACGGCAGTTACGCCATCGAGAAGCACACCTTGACCTGTGCCGTCAGCGGTCGGGACGTGGTCAACGCCGAGGTCCGTGCCTTGGTCAAGCCGGGCCGCCCCCTGCTGCTGGCCGACCCTGACTTCGACCTGCCTCTGGACGAGGTCACCCGCCTGGTCCGGGCCCTCTCCGGCGAACGTCCAGCTGAACCCAGAGTGCCCGGCACCGAATCGCTTCGCACAGACGAGAAGCTCAACCACGTGTCTCGATTGCACGCGACAGCCAGCGAGGCGGAACAGGTCCATTCCCGGTTGCCGCGGTCGGTCCTGCACACCGGCAAGGAAGCGCTGGCCAGCCGGGTGCTGTCGGCTCGCCGGCCGCGCGTGCTGCTGCTCGGCTGCCCCGGCTTTTTCTTGCCGGAGCAGCCGATCGACCCGAACGCAAGCGATGGACCGATAGCCCAGCGCCCAGCGGCTGCAGCCCGGTTGGAGAACCCGCTGCTGCGTTGCGGCTTGCTGCTGGCAGGTTGCAACAACGCGGAGCAGGCCAAGGAGGATCAGGACAACGGCATCCTCAGCGGTTTGCAACTGGTGGGAGTGGATCTGCGTGGCTGCGAGTTGGTCGTGCTGCCGGCTTGCACCACAGGGCTTGGGGATGGCCTCAGCGGCGTCAGCGTTGCGAGTCTGCGACAGGCGTTGCTGCTGGCCGGGGCCGACAGCGTCGTGGCTTCCTTGTGGCGCTTGCCTGACGAGCAATCGGCCCAGCTGCTGACCGGTTTGTTCGACAACCTGGCGAAGAAGCAGGACCGGGCCGAAGGCCTGCGTCAGGCCCAGCTGACGCTCCTCAAGCAGCGCCGGCAGCAGAACAAATCGGCCCATCCCTTCTTCTGGGCGGCCTTCACCCTCACCGGCGATCCCGGCAGGGGCGATTGACGCCGTCCTGCCGACGGATGGCGTTCGGAGTTGTGGGCTGCCATGAAATTGGGCCTGGTTCAAAAGGAGGTAACAGGCGCAGCGGGTTTCTGTGCAGAATGCGGTGCAAATCGGTCACCCCTCCCCTGCACAGAATGTTACCTGTTGCACACCGATTCTGAACCAGGCCATAAATTGGAGCCCTGAGCCTGGTCGAGTGTGGGTTTGTCCCCGGTTGCCATCATTGTCACACTGGGGTCGAGTTGCCGGGTCGCTCCGTGTGAGGCAAGTGGCCGTTGCTGGAGCATCCTCAAGTAAGGAAAGGAGCGAGCCATGCCAGGAATGCGATGGGCAGCGGTCCCGGTCATCGTGTTGGTGCTGATGTCTGCAGGGTGGGGGCAGAAAGCGGAAGACCTGACCAAGGATGAGCTGGGCAAGCTCTTGAAGAAGGCAACGGAGTTGCAGGCGGCCGGGAAGACGGTCGAGGCCGTGCCGCTGGCGGAACGGCTGGCAGAGGCAGCCCCTCGAGTCCTGGGGGCAGAGAGCATCGAGACGGCTGTCAGCCTCGGCCTGGCGGGCCGGGTCTATGCCGACGCGGGACAGAACTCCAGGGCCGAACCGCTCTTGCGCAGGAGCCTGGAGATCGCCGAGGTCCGACTCGGTAAAGATCACCCTGACGTCGCCGTTTGCCTCAACCGCCTGGCCGCGCTGTACCAGGAACAGGGCCAGTACGCCCAGGCGGAACCGCTCTACTGCCAGAGCCTGGAGATCCGGGAAGCCCGGCTGGGCAAGGACCACCCCGACGTCGCCACCTCTCTGTGCGATCTGGCCATGCTGTACCAGGCTCAGGGTCAGTACGCTAAAGTGGAACCGCTGTTACGCCGGAGTCTGGAAATCCGGGAAGCCAATCTGGGCAAAGATCACCCCGACGTCGTCCAAAGCCTGAGTGGCCTGGCCACGCTGCTCAAGACCCAAGGTCAATACGCCCAGGCGGAACCGCTCTACCGCAGGAGCCTGGAGATCCGGGAGGCCCAGCGGGGCAAGGATCACCCCGACGTCGCCGTCTGCCTCAGCAACCTGGCCTCGGTGTACTATCTTCAGGGCCAGTACGCCAGGGCGGAGCCGCTCTTACACCGCAGCCTCCAGATCCGGGAAGCTCGGCTCGCCAAAGATCACCCCGATGTTGCCATCTGCCTCTACAACCTGGCCATGCTGTACCATGCTCAGGGCCAGTATGCCCAGGCGGAACCGCTCCACCGCAAGAGCCTGGAAATCCGGGAAGCCCGGCTCGGCAAGGACCACCCCGACGTTGCCAACAGCCTGAGCGGTCTGGGCATGGTCTACTCCGCTCAGGCCCAGTACGCCAAAGCGGAGCCGCTGTTGCGCCGCGGTCTGGAGATCCGGGAAGCCCGGCTGGGTAAGGATCACCCGGACGTCGGCCAGAGCCTTAACATCCTGGCCGCGCTGTACCACGCTCAGGGCCAGGACGCCAGGGCAGAACCATTGTTACGCCGGAGCCTGGAAATCCGAGAAGCCAAGCTGGGCAAGGACCATCCGGACGTTGCCGAGAGTCTCAACAACCTGGCCGCTGTCTACTACGCTCAGGGCCAGTTCGCCAAGGCGGCGCCGCTGTTAGACCGCGGTCTGGAGATCAACGAAGCCCGCCTGGGCAAGGACCATCCCAACGTCGCCCTGAACCTGAATAACCTGGCTGCTCTGTACTACCACCAGGGCCAGTATCCCAAGGCCGAACCGCTGTTGCGCCGGAGCCTGGAGATCAACGAGGCCTGCCTGGGCAAGGACCATCCCCAGGTTGCTCGCGTCCTGGACAACCTGGCCTGGCTGTACCGCGCCCAGGGCCAGTACGCCAGGGCGGAACCGCTCTGGCAGCGCTGCCTGCAGATCCGTGAAGCCAAACTGGACAAGGACCACCCAGAGGTTGCCAACACCCTCGATGGCCTGGCCAGGATGTACGTGGTCCAGGGTGAGTACGCCAAGGCGGAGCCACTGTACCAGCGCTGCCTGCAGATCCGCGAGGACAAGCTCGGCAAGGACCACAAAGATGTCGCTACCATCCTCCACAACCTGGCCTGGCTGTCCCGCACCCAGGGTGAGTACGCCAGGGCGGAGCCACTGTACCAGCGCAGCCTGCGAATCCGCGAGGACAAGCTGGGCAAGGATCACAAGGACGTTGCTCAAAGCCTTAACTTCCTGGCCGCACTGTATGCCGCTCAGGGTGAATACGCCAAAGCGGCGCCGCTGTTACGGCGAAGTCTGGAGAACACCGAGGCCCGCCTGGGCAAGGACCATCCCGACGTTGCTATCCTCCTCCTCCAGCTGGCCAGGACGTGCTCTTCTCAGGGTCAGTATGACAAGGCGGAGCCGCTGTTACAGCGCAGCCTGGAGATCACCGAAACCCGTCAGGGCAAAGACCACCCGGACGTCGCCACAAGCCTCACCTGTCTGGGCGGGCTCTTCAAAATGCAGGGCCAGTACGCCAGGGCGGAACCACTCTACCGCCGGAGCCTGGAGATCCGAGAAACCCGGCTGGGCAAGGATCATCCCGACGTGGCCGACTCTCTCTACCGCCTGGCCTACCTTTGTGAAGCCGACGACCGCAGCGCCGAGGCAGCGGACCATTTCGATCAGGCCCGGCGCCTCGTCGCCCGGCACACCGCCTCGGTCCTCCCCGCCCTCTCGCAACCCGAACAAGCCTCCTTCCTGCGCGACGATCAGTCCAGCTGGCACGGGGCGCTGTCGCTGGGTCTGCGCCACAGCGATCAGCCCGACCTGGCCGCTTGCTCGGCTGCCTGGCTGCTCAACGGTAAGGCCCTGCGGCAACAAACCAGCGCCGAGACCGTCTTGCTCTCCCGCGACAGCCGTGATGCTGCCACCGCCGACTGCGCCGCCAAACTGACTGCCCTGCGCAAGCAGCGCGTCCAGCTGAACCAGACCATCCCACAAGCCGAACAGTTGCGAGAGCGCTTGCGTCAGCTGGAAGAGCTGGCAACTCAGGAGCAGGATCTGCTCAAGCAACTGCGTCAGACGGGCCGACGAACTCTGCGACCCGATCCCTGGGTGGAGCTGGACGAGCTGCGGCGTTGCCTGCCGGCCGACGCCGTTTTCATCGACATTGCCCGCTTTGACGTGCGCGACTTCCAGGCCACCGGACAGCAGAAGAAATGGCAGCCGGCTCATTACGCGGCCTGGATCACTCCGAAGCAGGGCCCGACCCGGCTGATCGACCTGGGCCCGGCTCAGGTCATCGACGACGCCATTCAGCAGCTCCGCCAGACTCTGGACGCGACACCCCGAGAGATCCTCCTCAGCGGTGAAGCGGAGGCCGACCAGTTGCTGCGACAGCCGCTGGAGACGCTGTCCCGCCTGGTGTTGCAGCCGCTGCTGCCTCACGTCGGACAGAGCCCGCGCTGGATCATCAGTCCCGACGCGAACCTGTGGCTGATCCCCTGGTCGGCCCTGCTTCTGGCTGACGGCAGCTACGCCATTGAGAAGCACACCGTGACCTGTGCCGTCAGCGGCCGGGACGTGGTAAACGCCGAGGTCCGTGCCTCGGTCAAGCCGGGCCGACCCCTGCTGCTGGCCGATCCTGACTTCGACCTGTCCCTGGAAGAGGTCGCCCGCCTGGTCCGGACCCTCCAAGGCGAACGTCCTGCCGAGCCCAGCGTGCCCAACACCGAGCCGCTCCGCACAGCCGAGAAGCTCAACCGCGTGACCCGATTGCCCGCGACAGCCAGCGAGGCGGAACAGGTCCGTTCCCGGTTGCCGCGGTCGGTCCTGCACACCGGCAAGGAAGCGCTGGCCAGCCGGTTGCAGCTGGCCCGCAACCCGCGTGTGCTATTGCTCGGCTGCCCCGGCTTTTTCCTGCCGGAACAGCCGATCGACCCGAACGCAAGCGACGGACCGATAGCCCAGCGCCCAGCGGCCGCAGCCCGGTTGGAGAATCCGCTGCTGCGTTGCGGGCTGCTGCTGGCAGGTTGCAACAACGCGGCGCAGGCCAGGGAGGATCAGGACAACGGCATCCTCAGCGGTTTGCAGCTGGTCGGAGTGGACTTGCGTGGCTGCGAACTGGTCGTGCTGCCGGCTTGCACGATCGGGCTGGAAGACGGCCGCAGCGGCGTCAGCGTTGCCAGTTTGCGGCAGGCGTTGCTGCTGGCTGGCGCCGACAGCGTCGTGGCTTCCCTGTGGCGGTTGCCTGACGAGCAATCGGCCCAGCTGCTGACCGGTTTGTTCGACAACCTGGCGAAGAAGCAGGACCGGGCCGACGCCCTTCGTAATGCCCAGCTGACGCTCCTCAAACAGCGCCGGCAGCAGAACCAGTCGGCCCATCCCTTCTTCTGGGCGGCCTTCACCCTCACCGGCGCTCCCAGTAGCGGACACTGACGCTTATGACGGAGACAGGGCACCCTGGCCATCCAAGATAGTCAGATCGCCCCTGCCTGAACCAGCAGCACATAGATGGTCGCATCGGCTGCAACGTGAGCGACGATCGGCAACAGGAGTCCGCCCACCCAGACGCGCAGCAGCCCCAGCACGAACCCATACAGACCGGCCAGGAACGCACCGACAAGGCCGGGCGGATAGCCGGCCCGGTGGCCGATTCCGAAAAGGACCGCCGTGGCGAAAGCCGCCGTCAGCCAGTTCCACTGCGATTCGATCGCGTCAAAGAGGACTCCCCGGAACACCAACTCTTCCAGCGTCGCGTTGAGGACGGCGAAGACAATCCCTGCGGTCACCACGCCGCCGAGAGAAGCCACGGGCAGGCTTGCTCCCAGTTCGCGGACGTCCGGCCGGACGATCACCTGGAACAGTACCAGGACAGCGCTGGTGAGGACGATGATCACCGTGGTGGCCGCGACAGCGGGCCAGCGGATCGTGCCGAAACGCAGCCAGCTGAACGTCCGCCGCAGCGGCGGTACGAGGGCCACGACGGCAAAGTAGCCCCCCAGAGGCGCGATCCAGAACCAGGGCCAGGTCAGGAGGATCGGCGGGCCCAGGGCCAGCAGCGCCAGGAACGCGAGATAGACTCCACCGTGCAGGGCACGCCAGTTCCGGGAGGATTTGTCGTCGCTTTGCGTTCGCTCCAGGGGAGACGGATTTACTGCCATCGCTTGCTCCACGGCGAATGTCAGCAGCGCCGCGCCCTACGGTTTCCCCGGCCCAACGGAAGGCAGGCGGAAGACGTACAGACCGGCACGAAAGCTGCCCGCCACCGCGAATTGACCGTCCGGCGTGAACGAAAAGGCTTTCGCGTTGGGGCAGCCGTTGTACCGATGAACCTCTTTCCCGGCGGCCAGGTCGTACACCCGCACCGACTTGTCCGGATGCCCGAGCAAGGCCATCCGGCCATCCGGGGAGGGCGTGATGAACTTGCCCTCCTCGCCAGCGTCGGACAGATCGAGGACTCGAACGATCTGGCCGCTGGCCGTGTCCCACACGTGATAGGTGCGGTCCTCGCAATAGGCCGCCACTTGCCGGCCGTCGGCGATGAACCCACCGCCCTCCTTGACCCTCCCCCCGGCAAAGCGGCGAATGTCCTTCGTGCGTTGCGTGCTGCGATCCAGCAGCCGGATCGTCCTGTCCGAGGCGAACCACAGGATCTGGGCGCCGTCCGGCGAAAAGCAGCCGGAGTGGCTGCCTCCCTTCGGGTCGCTCCGCAGAAGCGTGTGAGTCCCCGGCATCTCCGCCTTCCACACCTCCAGGAAGCTGGGATAGAAGCTGAGGATCGTCTTGCCATCGGGAGAGAAAACGCTGGGAACCGGAGCGTTGGCCTCGTAATGCGGAGGAAATTGCAGCTTGCCTGTCGCCACGTCCCACAGGCACAGCGTGTGATCGTCGCCCCAGGACACCAGCCACTTGCCGTCGGGAGAGACAGCGAAGCCGTTCCCACGCCCCGTGTGGCCGGTGAACTTGCGGACGACCTTGCCTGTGGCAATGTCCCAGAGATACAAGTCCTTGGCCTGACTGTACGCCGCCACGAGGTATTGGCCGCCGGGCACAAAGGCGGCGCTGCTGAACCAGACATTGCCTCCGGGGCGAAGGTCATGGACTTGCTTGCCGCTGGCCACCTCAAAGATGCGGATCGAACCGGTCGGACCCGCATCGCCTGCTCCAAAAAAGAGCTTGCCGTCGGCCGAGATGCCGGTGTGAAAGACGTGTGCATGGATGCGCTGTTCGGCGTCCTCCCAGGGGATAGCGTGCAGCAGTTCGGGCTTCGCGGGCGGCGCCGTCACCTGGCGGACCGGATCGCCGGCGGGCCTCTCCTCCTTCAAAACCCCCTTGGAGATCGGCTTGGCGGGAGTCTTGTCGGTGGGGCCGGTCGGCGCGGCAGCGAGCTGCGTGCCGTGCCCTCTCCGGGAGAGGACCACGAGCAGCACGACCAGCACGAGCGCCGCCGCGCCGCCGACGGCAATCCACAACCACAGCGGAACGCCGCCCCGGCGCCTGGACTTGCGGCGTGGCCGCCGTGTTTTGCGGAAGGTCCTGGACGTCGGGGGACTGTCGGCGATTGGGGCGACGACCGGCATGGTGTCCGGGGCCCTGACGTTCTTTTCCGGTCGCAGCGTCTCCGCCTCCGCCTCGACGAGGTCCGCGGCCCGCGTCCCGGGAACGAGAGTGGCCCTGGAGGCGTTCCTGGGCGCCGCTGCCGGCTCGGTTGCCGGGGGCTTGCCGCGCAGGTAGTCTTGCAGCGCCGCGGCCAGTTCGGTCATCGAGGCATGGCGGTCCGGGATCTTCTTGGCCATCGCCTTCAGGCAGATTGCCTCCAGCTCGGGGTCCAGCTCCGGGCGAAACTTCGATGGCGGCGGCGGGTCGTCGAGCAGCACCTGCGACAGCATGGCCATCGCGTCGCCGCTGAACGGCAACCGGCCGGCGAGCAGCTCATACAGGATCACGCCGAGACTGTAGATGTCGCAGGCCGGCCCCATCAGGTTCACGTCGCCGCTGACCTGCTCGGGCGGCATGTACGCAGGCGTCCCCATCATCGAGCCCATCTGCGTCAGGCGTGCGTCGCCGGAGCGGGCCCGCCGGGCCAGGCCGAAATCCATGATGATCGGCTCGCTGCGCTTGTCGATCATGACGTTGGCCGGCTTCAGGTCGCGGTGGATCACGCCGCGCTTGTGAGCTTCGGCCAGCGCCAGGGCCAGCTTGCGCACCAGGAAGGCGCTCTGGCGTGGCGGCTGCGGCCTGGCGGCGACGTACGCGGCCAGGGGTTTGCCGTCGATGTAGCCCATGGTCAGATAGGGCACGCCGTCGATCTCGCCGACGTCGTACAGCGGGCAGACGTTGGGGTGCAGGATCGTTGCGGCCGCACGGGCCTCGCGCTGGAAGCGCTCCAGGACCATCGGCCCGTCGTTGCCGCTGAAGGTCGGGATTTTCAGGGCCACGGGCCGGTCGAGCTGCGTATCCTGGGCCAGGTAGACCGCACCCATGCCCCCCTGGCCCAGGAGCTTCACGACCCGGTAGCGGCCGAAGGTAGTCGGGAAAACCTCGAACCCTTGCAAGGGAACCTGGTGCATGACCCGATCTCCACCGAAGCCATAGGAAACAGCCGAAGGCCAGCACTCAGCAGCCGGCTCACGTGGGAGGAGTCGCTGAAACGCGATGAAGCGTCAATCGCGTGGCCAGGTAGCTGCAGGGGCTTGCTCGGCCTTCTCAGCTTCAAGGACCGAAGCGGGCGACGTCCGGAACACTCGCCGAACAACCAAGGTGAAAACCAGTGCCGCCTCTGGGCAGTGCAACTATCTTTGGCCGGCAAACCATAGGTGGTCGATCGCTTCCTCGGAAAAAGGCAATGCTCATGTCTCGGCTCGCACTAGGGCCGCGGCTTGTTAATCCCTCCGCCAAAGCCTCCGCCTCCGTTAAACCCTCCGCCAAAGCCACCGCCAGCTCCCAGCCCCTTGGCACCACCAAAGCCGCCTCCAATCTGGGAGGCGGGGGCGTGTCGCGGGAATCGTTCCGCGCCGCTCTGTGTGTCGTAAGCCCCCACGAAGGGGTCCGAGTTGGCGTAAGCAAACAGCGTCTTCCCATCCGGGCTGAGGCAGTAGAACCCCCAGCCGCCCTGGCTCTTCAAGGGGAACTTCGCCATGCTCTTTGCCGTGGACACGTCCCAGCGCGTGACCAGGTAGCCCTCCCCGGGGTCATGGTCGTGCTTGGCGGTCCACAGCGACTGGCCATTGGGGGTGAACGCGAGCCAGCCGGCCGGTTCCCGAGTGGTGCGGATTTCCTTGAAGGTGTCACCGTGGTAGAGTTTCAGCTCGGCATTGCTTCCGGTCGCCAACGTCTTGCCGTCGGGGGAGAACGCCACCGAAAGGACGCGGAGGGAATGCCCTGGCAGGACGCGGTGTACCGTCCCCGTCTTCGCGTTCCACACGCGCACCGTCCGGTCGTTACTGCCGCTGACGACCCACTTGCCGTCCGGGCTAAAAGTCGTCGGCCCGACGCCAGCCGCGTGGCCGCGCAGGACCAGCGGTCCCTGCTTGAAGTCCGTGTCCCACACCAGGACCGTTCCATCGGCACTTGAGCTGGCGTAGCGCTTGCCGTCCGCGCTGAGACTGCCGTAAAAAACCGGGCCAGTGTGTCGCCGGAGAACCAGCTGTTCCTGATGCGTGTTCGCGTCCCAGACCCGGATCGTATGGTCGCGGCTGGTCGTGATGATGCGGGTGTTGTCCAAAGTGAACACTCCCGCGGACACGGAGTCCGTATGGCCCGTGAGGACTCCTCGGCTCTCGCCAGTGTGTGCGTCGAAGAGGTACAGGTTGTTGCCGCACGCCGCGGCCAGCAGTTTGCCGTCGGCGCTCACAGTGATGAGCCCTCGGGCCGTAATGTTGGGAAGATTGAACTGGCCGTTGTCCAGGCCGGCAAAAGTCTTGTCGGGGCCATTGTCGTGCGGCCTGGGAGCTACGGGCTTCGGGGGAAGAGGCTGGTCCGGGGACTTCACGGGAGGTTTCCTGGACAAGATCAGCAACAGGGCCAGCACGAGGACAACCGCCGACCCGACCCCAGCGGCAATCCAGGCCCACAACGGAACGCCGCCCCGGCCCCTGGACTTGCGGCGTGGCCGACGTGTTTTGCGGGAGGTCCTGGCCGTCGGGTGACTGTCGGCGATTGGGGCGACGACCGGCATGGTGTCCGGGGCCCTGGCGTTCTTTTCCGGTCGCAGCGTCTCCGCCTCCGCCTCGACGAGGTCCGCGGCCCGCGTCCCGGGAACGAGAGTGGCTTTGGAAGCGTTCCTGGCCGGCGCTGCCGGCTCGGTCGCCTGGGGCTTGCCGCGCAGGTAGTCTTGCAGGGCCGTCGCCAGTTCGGTCATCGAGGCATGGCGGTCCGGGATCTTCTTGGCCATCGCCTTCAGGCAGATCGCCTCCAGCTCGGGGTCCAGGTCCGGCCGAAACTTCGACGGCGGCGGCGGATCGTCGAGAAGGACCTGCGACAGCATCGCCATCGCGTCGCCGGTGAACGGCAGCCGACCGGCGAGCAGCTCGTAGAGGATCACACCGAGACTGTAGATGTCGCAGCCCGGTCCCATCAGGTTCACGTCGCCGCTGACCTGCTCGGGAGGCATGTACGCCGGCGTTCCCATCATCGAGCCCATCTGCGTCAGGCGTGCGTCGCCGGAGCGGGCCCGCCGGGCCAGGCCGAAATCCATGATGATCGGCTCGCTGCGCTTGTCGATCATGACGTTGGCCGGCTTCAGGTCGCGGTGGATCACGCCGCGCTTGTGAGCTTCGGCCAGGGCCAGGGCCAGCTTGCGCACCAGAAAGGCGCTCTGGCGTGGCGGCTGCGGCCTGGCGGCGACGTACGCGGCCAGGGGTTTGCCGTCGATGTAGCCCATGGTCAGATAGGGCACGCCGTCGATCTCGCCGACGTCGTACAGGGGGCAGACGTTGGGGTGCAGGATCGTCGCCGCCGCACGGGCCTCGCGCTGGAAGCGCTCCAGGACCATCGGCCCGTCGTTGCCGCTGAAGGTCGGGATCTTCAGGGCCACGGGCCGGTCGAGCTGCATATCCTGGGCCAGGTAGACCGCTCCCATGCCACCCTGGCCCAGGAGCTTCACGACCCGGTAGCGGCTGAAGTTAGTCGGGAGGACCTCGAACCGCTGCAAGGGAACCTGTTGCATCAGGCGATCTCCACCGAAGCCATCGGGAACAGCCGAACCCCAAGGATTGGATCGCGGCATTTTACTCCCTGCCGGGCCCACCTACAACAACCTCCCTGGTCTTTTTCCCGAGTGAGATCGCCAGCTCCCCCATTGACGCACCCCCTTTTGCCTGGCTGGCCCGCGGACTCTCGGGGAGTTAACCGGGCACCACCACAGAGGCGCCGTTGGCATCTGTCTCCAGGTTCGCAAGTGAAACCGTGATCTCCTGGCCGGGCTTGTTGGGGTCGCCCAGCGTAACGGTTTGGTTGGCCTCATCGATAGCCACCACGTAGTAGGCATGGTTTTTGTGCAGCGTGCTGCCCGACAGGTCCTTGGGTGTGCCGATGGTGACCAGGTCCCCTTTCTGAAAGTCCGTGACCATCGTCTCAAAATTGCTCTCGGCCAGCGTGGGATCCGTGCTGGGGAAGGTCAACTTGCTCGCGTCGGCTGAGCCGGTGATCTGTTGCATCGCGACCTTGGGGTTGCCACCGGCCAGGATGCTGTACGCATCGACAGTGCCGCCCTTGTCGGCGCCTGCCGTGCTGCCTTCCAGGTTCGGAGCCCGGCTCCAACCCTCTTCCGCCAGCTGGGCATACGCTTTCTCCGCCAGGGCCACCCACAGCACGTTGCTGGGGTCCGAGGCGCTCTGGCCTCGGTTGGCATAAACGAAGTCGCCCTTCTGGTTCACCGGCAACTCGCTGTTCACCGTGACGTAGTCGGCCTGCCACTGTTGCGTGGTGAGATTGTACTGGTAGAAGCGCACGGTGTAGATGCCATCGCCATCGTCGATGAACATGTTCTTGATCGCCTGCGGATCTTGCTGGGCCGTTTCCGCCAGGGCGGCCAGGAAGTAGCAATCCCCCACGCTGCCCTGATGTACGTCGCTGGGCTTGGGGACGTCTGTGGGCCCGAACAAGTTGCCCTCGGCGTTCTCGTACGTGGCGTCCGGGATGTCGATGGTCGGGAGGTTGTCGCCGTCGAACCACTTGTTGACAAGTGTTTGCATCTTCCACTCCGGAGACTTTCCCGTCAGTTTGCCCGAGGGGAGCAGCTCCTGGGAGATGTCGTCCGCGTCCTGGTAGGTCATGTTGGCCGGGTTGGAGTCTACGACTTTGCCTAACAGGTTGGCGACGTCTGGGTCCATGCCCCAATCGGTGGAGTGCGCGTCCAGATTTCTCAGGAACTTCAGCCCCGCGGAAGACACGTTGGCATCCGGGTTGGGGTTGCTGACCGGAGTAAAGGTCACCTTGCCGTTGGCTAACTGGTACTGTTCCGTGCCGTCCACAACGTCCAGGAGGTTGATGACGTCGGTGCGCGTCAGCTGGTTGTTGTCCGCTTTGTACTCGTCCAGGGCTATCTGGCCTAACACGTACTGTTCGGTGCCGTAGACCACGGGCGTGGTTGCGTCCAGAACCAGACGGTCTTCAAGAGACTCCAGACCGAGCCGGGCATTCTGGGGGGGACGGGCGGTGCGGGCCTTACGACGAAACAGAAAAGAGAACAGATTCATGAGCAAACTCCTGTACGGGAAAGAGGCATGGGTTGCCAGCCGACCGGGTGCCTTGTTTCCAGCGGCTGTGTACAGGAGGTACGGGGAATCCCAGCAAAACCTAGCAGGAGTTGAGGGTTTTTTCCTGGAGCCGTTCGGGACGCTCTTGGCTGCGTTGATCCTTGCTCGCCTTGACGCCCCTGCTTCCGACGCTTACTCTGCCGAGTGTGCCCGCATTGATTCACCCCAGGGAGCGTTACTCCATGCACAAACTCTTCCTCCTTCCCCTGCCAGCGCTCTTGCTCAGCTGCTTCCCTCTCCTCGCCGACGCCGACCCATCCCAGGTCTTGCCATCGGACAAGAAGCCCGCCGACAGCCGGCTCTCTCGTGTCCGCACACTCAACGACAAGGACTTCGACCTTGCCGTCCCACCGACGCGCGAGGCATGGGAGGCCCGCAAACAGGCCCTCCGCGAGCAGGTCCTGGTCGCCACCGGACTCTGGCCGATGCCGGAGAAGAAACCGCTCCAGCCGGTCATCCACGGCAAGATCCAGCGCGACGGCTACACCATCGAGAAGGTCTATTTCGCCAGCTATCCCGGCCATTACGTCACTGGCAACCTCTATCGCCCCACCACGGGCAAGGGCCCCCATGCCGGCGTCCTGTGTCCGCACGGCCACTGGGACAGATGGCCGGCTCCACGATGGAACCGGAGGCCAAGGTCAAGGCGGCCCTTCAGCAAAAGGCGGAAGCGACCCGCGAAGGCGCGAGGTACTTCCTCCAGGCTCGCTGCGCCAACTGGCCCGGATGGGCTGTGTGGTCTTCCACTACGACATGGTCGGCTATGCCGACAGCCAGGCCCTGACGCACCGCGAGGGCTTCAAGGACGCCGAGGCCGAGCTGCGGCTGCAAAACTTCATGGGTCTGCAAACCTGGAACTCGATTCGCTCTCTCGATTTCCTGCTGAGCCTGCCGGACGTGGACCCGAAGCGCATCGGCGTCACCGGGGCCAGCGGCGGCGGCACGCAGACGTTCATCCTGTGCGGCATCGACGACCGCCCGGCCGCCGCCTTCCCGGCCGTGATGGTCTCCTCGCAGATGCAGGGCGGCTGCGTTTGCGAGAACTGTTCCTATCTGCGCGTCGGCACCGGCAACGTCGAACTGGCCGGCCTGTTCGCGCCGAAGCCGCTGGCAATGTCCGGGGCCAAGGACTGGACCATCAACGTCGAACGCAAGGGACTGCCCGAATTGCAGGCCCTCTATCGGCTGTACAACGCCGAGGATCGGGTCACGGCGAGATGCTGGCCGGAATTCGGGCACAACTACAACCAGCACTCGCGCGAGATGATGTACAACTGGTTCAACAAGCATCTGCGCCTGGGGCAGCCCGAGCCGATCAAGGAAGCAGCGTTCGAGCCGGTGCCGCCGCGCGAGCTGTCGGTGTGGGATGCAGAGCATCCGCGTCCGAAGGATACGCTCGATGCCGCCGGACTGCGGAAACAGTGGACGGCGGCCAGCGACAAGCAGTTGCAAGCCCTCAAGCCGACAGATGCCAGGGGAGTGGCCGAGTATCGGAAGGTGATTGGCACGGCCCTGCGGGTCATGGTCAACGACCAGCTGCCGGGCCCCGGCGAGGTTGAGGCGAGTGAGGTCGGCGACAAGGTGGAGCGCGACGGACTGACCTGGCGCAAGTATCTGCTGGGCCGGAAAGGCCAGGGCGAGCAGGTGCCGGCCATCGGCATCATGGGCAAGGAGTTCGACGGCACGGTGGTGGTCTGGATTCATCCCGAGGGCAAGAAAAGCCTCTGGGAGGGTGGGAAGCTGACGGCCGCCGCCCGGAAGGTCCTCGACCGGAAGGCGGCGATCCTGGCCATCGATTGTTTCGGCGTCGGCGAACTGAAGGCGGAGAAGATGCCGGCGGTGGACGCCAAGTTTGCCGGCTACACCTTCGGCTACAACCGGCCGCTGCTGGCCCAGCGCGTCCACGACATCCTGACGGCGGTGGCCTTTGCCCGCAGCCACGAGAAGACCAAAACGGTCCACCTGGCCGGCCTCTCCAAGGCTGGCGTGTGGGTGCTGCTGGCCCGGGGCCTGTGCGGTAACGCGGTCAGTCGGACCATCGCCGATGGCTCGGGCTTCCGTTTCGCGTCCATCGACTCGACCACGGATGAGATGATGCTGCCGGGGGCGGTCAAGTACGGCGATGTGGACGTGCTGGCCGGCCTGGCCGTGCCGGGCGAGCTGGGGTGGATGAACGTGCCCGAAAAGAAGAGCGGCGGCTGGACGCGGGCGGTGTATCAGGCGGCCGGGGTGGCGGACCGACTCCAGAGCATCGACGGCAAGAAGTCTCCCGAGGAGATGATGGCCTGGCTGGTGCGGTAAATCCACGGCGTCCGCACAGATGCCTGGATTCGGCTTCCGGCCCTTGTCTTCCGCGGTCAGGGGTCCTGAAGTGGGGAACCATCCCACACATTGAAGGTTCCGTCCCGGTTGGTTGAGACCAGCCAGGCACCGTTGGAACTAAAGGCGACGCTGGCGTGGTAGCCCACGTCCTGCACACCCGGTTGGCCCAGGCTGTGAAGCTGGAAGAGCGACTTTCCGGTGGCGGGATCGAGGAGTGTCACCACGCCAGCGTCGCTGACAGCGGCGAGCCGCCGTCCGTCGGGACTGTAAGCAAGGCCCGTGGCCGGCGCCAGGCAAGAGAAGAGCTGGACGAGTTCCCAGCTCCCCACCTGGAAGAGGGAGACCCTGTCGCCGACCGCGACGGCCAGCTCGCTGCCGTCCGGGCGGAAGGCCACGCCGCCGACGGGCAGGTTGTCCCGCGGCAACTCGCGTGGAGACTGCTTGCCGGTCAAGTCGATGGCCCACACCACCGCCGGCCTGCCGGCGCCTGCTGCCTGGGAGTCCGGCTTCCCCTTGCTCGTGACGGCGACCAGCCAGCCCGCGGCCGGTTCAGCGGCCAGCGCCTGCACCGCAGGCACGTGGAGCCGGATCGGCTCGGCTTCGACTTCGCTGGCCGAGTCCCAGCGGCGGATGGTGACCCCGTCCGGCCTGGCCCCGGCAGCCCAGAACAGCCAGCGGCCGGTCGAGTCGGCGGCCACGGCCTGCACGGGTCCCGTTCCCGCCGGCAAGACGCGACGCGGCTGCGAAACGAGCGGCCTGCCCGACGGACCTGCCTCGCCGGGCTCGCTGTCCCAGATCGCCAGCCTGCGCCGATCCGTGACGGAGACGATGGCCACCCGTCCGCCCGTGAGCATCGCGCTGGGACGAAGGAAAGAGGCGGATTGGTCTCGCAGGAGAAGTTCGCTCTGGAGCAAGGGCCGGTCGTCGGCCAGAATCCAGGCCTGGCGTTTGCCTTCCCGGTTCAGCGTCCGCACGGTCAGGTTGGCGGGGGGTCGGTCGAACGCAGTTCCTTTTGGCGAGGGATGGTGGGAGAGCAGCTGGCCCCGCGGATCGTGCGTGGGGTCCCAGAGCCGCACAGTGTGGTCCCCAGAGCCGGAGGCCAGCCAGTCGCCGCGCGGCCCGAAGACCAGGGTGAGGACGTCGGCGTCGTGGCCGCGGAAGACGGCCGTGGACTGGCCCGTCGTCAGGTTCCACAGCCGAACCATGCGATCGGCCCCGCCGGTCGCCAGCAGTCGGCCGGACGGATGGAAAGCAAGCGCACCGTACCGGGCCGAGCGTCCCCTGGAAGCGCCAGACCTCGCGCCAGGAGCTTGTTTCCCAGACGCTGACGTTCCCCGATTGATACCCGGCGGCCAGCCGGCTGCCGTCCGCGGAGAAGGCAACGGTCAGCAGGCCGGTTCCCTGCGAAAGAAGCTCCTTGACCAGCCGATAGGTCGGCCGCTCACGGACCGAGATCCTCGAGCTGGTCTTGTTGCCGGCAGCGACCAGAGAGCCAGTGGGTTGGATCGCCAGCGCATCGATAATCCCGATGGCAGCAGAGTGTTGCCCGACTTCTTCACCCGTTTGGGGATTCCACTCCCGAACGCGGTTGAAGGCTCCGCCGGCGAGCAAGGTCCCTTCCGGAGTGAAGCAGAGCCCTTTCACTCCTTCCCGGAGGGTCACGGTCCAGAGCATTTGCCCGGTGGTTCGATCACTCACAACGAGTTTATGGTCGCCAGTTCCCCAGGCAGCCAGCGGCCCGTTGGGCTGCACGGCGACGCTGGTTCCGGGTTCCGGGTGGAGGGTGGAGGGTGGAGGGAGAAGAAGAGGGTTCCGTGTCTTCTCCCTCCACCCTCCACCTTCCACCCTCCACCCTTCACCCGGAAGGGATTGACCCAGAGCCACGGCCAGCTCGTCTGGACTGTTGGGGCGGGAAGGACACAAGGCCAGCCCGGCGACCGGCCCGGGCAACCGCTCCGTGCGGACTTCTGCGTGAAAGAGTCGGTTCAGATAGTACCACTCCCAGGCCCGCAGATCGTGTTCGCCGGCGCCGGGCCGGCAGGAGGCCAGGAGGTCGCGGGCCTGGGCGGCCTGACCGTTTTCCCACAGGAGGGAGGCCTGGGCCACGTGGCTCTGGTACAGGTTCTGCTCGGCCTGACGGCGCTGCTCGGCCTCGGAGCCCAGCGCTGTCTGAAGATGGCCGCGGGCCTGGACCGCCTTGCGCCACTGCCAGACGATTCCCGTCAGGCCGCCAGCCAGGCTCAGGGCAATCAAGGTCAGCAGCGCCGCCGGCAGGGGGTGCCGCCGGACCAGTTTGACGGCCCGACCGAGCGCGTTCAGGGGTCGGGCCTGGGTCGGCTCTCCGGCCAGGAAACGGCGGAGGTCCTCGGCGAGAGCCGTGGCGCTGGCATAGCGTTTGGCCGGGGCCTTTTCCAGGCACTTCAGGACGACCGCCTCCAGGTCGCGGGAGACGCCCCGGCAGAGGCGCGACGGGGGAATCGGCTCGACGCTGGCAACCTGCGACAGCAGCGAGATGACCGTGTCGCCCTGGAACGGCGGCCGGCCGGACAGGCCTTCGTAAAGGATCGCTCCGAGGGCATAGACGTCCGCGGCCGGGCCGACGTCCTTTCTCCCGGCCGCCTGTTCCGGGGCCATGTAACTCGGCGTGCCGAGCAGTTCCCCGGTGCGCGAGAAGTCGCTTTGATCGAGCCGCTTGACCATGCCGAAGTCGGTCACCTTCACCAGCGGTTCGGGCACCCGCTGCGCGGGTACCCGGCCGGACCGTCCCGAGGCTCCCCCCTCGGCCCCCAGGGGCGGGGAGAGCGGCGCGGGCAGCAGGATGTTGGCCGGCTTCAAATCGCGATGCACCAGCCCCAGCTCATGCGCGGCGTGAACCGCCAGGGCCACCATGCGGACCAGCGCCGCCACGTCGCGCACCTTCATCGGGCCGGCACGAAAGCGGTCAGCCAGCGTGCCGCCGCTGACGTACTCCAGTGCCAGATACGGTTGACCGCCGGCGACTCCAACCTCGTAGATTTGCACAATGTGCGGATGCTGCACCCGCGCCAGGGCCTCGGCTTCGCGCTGCAGCCGCAGTTCGGGGTCGCGATCCCAGGAGCTGGGGCGCAGCACCTTCAAGGCCACCGTGCGCCCCAGACCGAGGTGGCGTGCCTTGTAAACGATGCCCATGCCGCCGCTGCCCAGTTCGCCCAGGATCTCGTAGCCGGGCACGTTGTGGGCGAACGGTTGCGGCAGCGGCGGCTCCCCAACGGGCTCTGCCTCGGCAGCGGCGGGATCATCCAGCAAGGCGCGGTGCAGCAGGAACTGATCCTGGATTCGCTCCGCCAGCTCCGGAAAGCGGAAGGCATACTCGGCCGGTCCCGGTCGATCTCCCACGGCTTCGCGCACAAGGATCTCATTGTAGATCAGATCCATCCGCGTATCCGCATCGATGGTTCCCGGGAGCGCACCCAGGTAGGTCTCGACCAGCACCCGCTCGCCTTGCTGCCAGCGCCGCTTTTGGTCGCGGGCGATCACCTCCACGACCTCGGTCGGAGACAGGTCCGCGGCGCGAGCCAGCCGAGCACGGATGTCGCTGTCGATCCTGGATGGGTGTTTGGGGAGAAGAGCCATCGAAGTCGCTTCATTGGTGTGTTTTCAAATCGTGCGCCAGCCGTTCCGCGGCACGAGCCAGCTGCATCCGGCGGCCGTCGGCGGAGCCGCCCAGCTCGGCCGCGATTTCTCCCCAGGTCATGCCCTGGACCCGTCTCTGGGCCAGCTCCGCCTCCTCCGGGGTCAGGCGGCGTGTGATCGCCTCCATCAGCTCCCGCCCGGCGACCACCTCGTCCGGCGGCAGCTCCCGGCTCGCCGCGTCCTCCGTCATGGCAACGACCTGCTTGTTTTGTTTGTGCCGGCGAACCTGATAAAACACGCGATTGCGGACCATGACCAGAAACAGTTTGCGCAGATCGTCCGGCCGGGACAGGTCATAGCGCTGCGGTGCGCCTTTGAGAAAAAACCACGCCAGGACCGATTGGCAGATGTCGGCCGAGTCGAACAGCGTGCGCAGACGCGCCTCCCAGGGACGCAGCCAGGCTCGAACCATCGTGCGGACCACCGGCTCATAGCGCCGAATCAGCTCGTTGATAGCCGACTCGTCGTTCTGCCGGACGCGGCTCCAAGAGTTGCTGGAACTCGCCGTCCGATTCCATGGCTGCACCTCCCTGGTAGTAAACAAGATGCAATTATACTCGTCCCGGCTGGGCTGGTACAATCGCCAGCTCCCGGCCAGCACGAAAAAAACTTGCGAAAAAGGAAGAAAGGCTGTTCGCTTTTCCGCTCGACCGTGCTGTAGATGGCAAGCTCGCAGGTTGGGGGTATCGAAATCCTAGCTGCCAGGAGAAGACTTGTGTATCGGACCGAGCGCAAAGCATTCACATTGATCGAATTGCTGGTGGTGATCGCCATCATCGCCATCCTCATCGGCCTGCTCTTGCCTGCCGTTCAGAAGGTGCGCGAGGCGGCCGCCCGGATGAGTTGCCAGAACAATCTCAAGCAAATCGGTCTGGCTCTGCACAACTATCACGACGCCAACCAATCGTTTCCCGCCTGCCCGGCCTATGCTCCCTATTCCGGGGTCGGCTGGCATTGCTTTATCCTGCCATACGTCGAGCAAGGCAGCGTGGCCGGTCAGGTAGATCCGACCAAAACCGCCTACGACACTCAGACCAATCGTTCCTTGCCGAATCAGCCGCTGGGAGGCTATCGAATTCCTACCTACCTTTGTCCCAGCGCCACCTCGGTTTTCTCGGCCAGCCTGGGTGACTCGCCGGACGGCATAAACAAAGCCTATACAACGCATTACGTCGGCAATGCCGGCCCCGTCGGCACGAATCCCGCGACGGGCCTTCCTTACAACGTCAACACGGTGAGCGCCAACCAGGGCGGGCTGGCGGCCGATGGCATGTTGCCTTTTGTCCCAATCGTTTATACCAGTGCGACACCCACTCCCGTTCCAGTAGGCGTGCGCCTCACGGATGTCGTGGACGGAACGAGCAACACGCTGATGGCGTTTGAGGCGTCGTGGTCCGGTCTGGACGCCGCCACGTATCGGTCGTGGGTGCGCGGTTTTGCCTGGAACAACGACAGCGATTGCTCGAAGAATGTGGCCAATGCGATGAACGTCCAGAAGTACACCACGACAGGAACCTACAACAACACCAGCATGGGAAGCAATCATACCGGCGGCTGCAACGTGGTGATGGGTGACGGAAGTGTCCGCTTCCTGAATAGCAACGTTGATTTGAACACAGTTCTGTTACCCCTGGCCAGCCGCAACGGTGGCGAGGCTCTGCCCAACTATTGAGCGTCGGCCGGGAGCTTGAGCCGAACCCAAACGAGGAATCCCAATGAAAACGACCCGACGATGGTTTGAAATGGCCCTCCTTCTGTTTCCCGCGGTGTTGCTGGGTTGTGCGGATGCGAAACCCAGATCCTACGCCGTGTCCGGATCCGTGAAGCTGGCTGGCCAGCCGATTCCTTACGGCGAGGTCCTCTTCACTCCGGACTCGAAACAGCAGAACTCCGGCCCTCAAGGAATCGCCGAGATTCACGAGGGGAAATTCAACACGCGCGCGACGGGTGGCAAGGGAATGGCGGGCGGACCGACGCTGATTCGCGTCAATGGCATGAGCGGGCCCGGGGGCAAGACGCTGTGCGAGTACGAGTTGCAGGTAGACCTGCCCCGGGCGGACACGACTTACGACATTGAAGTGCCGAAGCTCCCTACCGTCACTGGAGAGTGTGACATCTAAGCCGAGAAGCGGCTTCAGATCCACCGAAGGACTGGCCGACGGCATTGATCGAAATCCTGGCGTCCTACCGGGGTTGCTGGATCTGAGCCTTGACTTGCTCGCGTTGCCGCCGCAGCTGGCGGATGCGGAACTGCATGCTCCAGCAGGTCTGTTCCAGCGGCGGCAGGCGCTTGGTGGCCTCGGGGATCTCACTGCGAACCGCGTCCAGCTCCATCGCCAGCTGGTACGCTTCCGGGAGCTGATCCTGTTTCAGAAGGGTCTCGATGCGCGACAGGAGCAGGGCCGCCTTGACTTGCAGGTTATCGACCTGTTTGCGGGCCTCGTGCAGATCGAGCTGCCAGCAGCCCAGGCCGCGCTGCAGGTTCTGCTCTTCCTCTTCCAGCCGGGCCAGTTCCTCGTACAGCGGTCCGCGCGGATCGGACTGGACAAGCTGCTTGCCCAGCAGCTTCAGCTGTTCTTCCAGGGTGTAGACGATTCGTTCCAGCGTCATCGCGAGACCCTCCGCAGCGTATCTATTCAGCTATTCGCTGCCTCTGTCCCTTTCTTGCGCCGATTTGTACAAAACACCCGACAGGACCATGACGCCTTGCCTTCCGTGAACAGGAGACGGCCATGACCCCCACCAAGGGCGAACAGTTTGCCGGCGTGACGGTAGCCCTCGTGACCCCATTCCGCCAGGGCGAGATCGACTTTGCGGCCCTGCGCCGGCTGGTCGACTGGCACGTCGAGCAGGGCACCGACTGCCTGGCCCCCGTGGGCACCACCGGCGAATCGCCGACGCTGGACCACGAGGAGCACGAGCGGGTCATCGCCGCCGTGGTCGAGCAGGCGGCCGGCCGGATCAAGGTCATGCCCGGCACCGGCTCCAACAGCACCCGCGAGGCCATCCGCCTGACCCGCTTCGCCAAGAAGGCCGGGGCCGACGGCGCGCTGATGGTCGGTCCGTATTACAACAAACCGACGCAGGAAGGGTACTACCGACATTTCGCCGCCGTCGCCGAGGCGGTGGACATTCCCATCGTGCTGTACAACATTCCCGGCCGGACCGGCTCCAACATCCTGCCGGAAACCATCGCCCGCCTGGCCGCCCTGCCGCAGATCGTGGCCATCAAGGAGGCGACCGGCTCGCTCGATCAGGCGTCGCACGTGGCCTCGCTGTGCAACCTGACCATCCTCAGCGGCGACGACAGCATGACGCTGCCGCTGATGAGCATCGGCGGCCGAGGCGTCGTCTCGGTGGTCGGCAACATTGTGCCGCGTGACCTGAAGGCGCTGGTGTCGGCCTATGACGCCGGGAAAACGGCCGAGGCGCTGCAGTGGCACCGCAAGCTGTTTGCGCTGTCGCGGGACCTGCTGTCGGTGGCGACCAACCCGATCCCGGTCAAGACCGCGATGAAGCTGCTGGGCCGTGACACGGGCGAGCTGCGCTTGCCGATGTGCCAGCTCGACAGTGCCGGCGAGGCCCGCATTGCCCAGACGCTGCGGGCGTACGGGCTGTTGTAACTGGCGGAGTCTGCTGTCGGTGCCGGCCAACCCATGCCGCTGGCGGGGTGATCGGGTTGCCGCCATGCCACCGTGTCTCCATCTCGCGGTGTCGCACGTACGTTTGGGGAGGGTGTTATGGAGGGAGATTGGCTTTTAAGAGGGCTGTCGTGTGGGGTGGTTTGAGAGGAGTAATATGGCAAGCTTGAGGGTGTCACGAGGCAACTTGGGAAGGGGGAATGATGGCTCATTCGCGGTCTTCGCTCTTGAAAACTCATTGGTGGGATATCTGAAGTAGTTGGAGTGCTTGTGGTGGCTGCGCTGTTGGTCTGATCGCTGGTTGGGTCTGTGGGGGAGGACTCCGCGGCGAGGACAAGGTTTGCGGCACCCGCGCTGGAGCAGCTGGTGCCGTGCCCGAAGACGATTCCGGATCGGTCATTGCTCACGATGACTGACAGGTCGAGGTTGCGTTTCAGCAAGCTCCCCGAAAGGCGAAATCCGCAAAACGGACCGCTGCGGAGCAATGGCGCGATCTGCCGGGTCAACGAGCAGAAGACCGACCAGTTCATGGAGGCTCTCCTGGCCGCCGCTCCGACCTGGCCGGGCTTCCTTTGTGCTGGGGGACGCTTGCCGGACGCGCCGGACTGGAACGGCTACTTCGCCGGGGAGATCAGGCGGGTGCGCTTCAAGGAGGAAGGAGTCCCGGCCGAGAGTGACCCGGTCGCTTTCTGGGAACAGTATCAGGCACGCTGCACGGAGGCCGACAAGGCGGACCGGCTCTTGGGTGAGGCCGCTGTTCCGGTCGGTCGCATGTGCCCCGCACAGGTCGCGGCCCTGATGCAAATCCTGGGGCCGGAAGAGGGGGTCAAGCGGCTGGGGCTGGTCAAGTATCTGGCCTCGGTCTCTCATGCCGACGCCACGCGGGCGCTGGCCCGACTGGTCCGTTCTCCTCCGACGAGGAGGTCCGGAAAGCGGTCGTGGAGGCACTGCACGTTCGCCGGGAGCGGGATTACACCGACGTTCCTTTTTTCAGGTTTGGCATCTGAACAAACGTATATAAGCCGGCCCCGCCCCAAAATCAGTGACGGTCAGCCATTTTCTTGTAGTAGAGGCGCAACCAGAGTACAAGAAAGCCGAACAACCGACGGAGCAGTTCGAGTCATCATTTGCTGACAAGGAAGATGGGGGAGCAACTATGAGCAGTATTCGTCTTGCCTGCGTCATCTTTCTTTTCTTGCATCGCTAGCTTGCAACAGCTATCAGTCTACCGCTGCCTACAACCGAGGGGTGACGCACTCTGAGGCAGGCGACTTCGACAAGGCCATTGAGGAGTACACCGAGGCCATCCGTCTCCACCCCAAGTTTGCCAGGCTTACTGCAACCGAGGCGTGGCATACGCCAAAAAGGGGAACTTCGACAAGGCCATTGAGGAGTACACCGAGGCCATCCGTCTCCACCCCAAGTTTGCCCAGGCTTACTGCAACCGGGGTGCGGCATACGCTGACAAAGGGAACATCGACAAGGCTATTGAGGATTTCACCGAGTTCATCCGACTCGACCCCAAGTTTGCCCCGGCTTACTGCAACCGAGGCATGGCATACGCCAAAAAGGGGAACTTCGACAAGGCCATTGAGGATTCCACCGAGGCCATCCGTCTCGACCCCAAGTTTGCCCAGGCTTACAACACCCGGGGCTGGGCATACGAACAGAAGAAGCACTCCTATAAGGCTCTGTCAGACTACACCGAGGCTATCCGCCTCGACCCCAAGGTTGCCCCGGCTTCTGAGAACATGACGAAACTGACCAACAAGATCAGGACAACTTGGTCATCACCAACCGTAAAACTCATTGCCATCAACATAGATGAAGAATTAAAGCAGGTCGTGGTCAAGAAGGGACCACGCATCCGCCTCGCTCGTGATACCGAGAAGACAGTGGAAGACACAGTGAAGGTTAAGCACTCGGTCACAATATCGGATACTTGGAAGGCCGAGGCAGAACTCAAGGGGAAAGTGTCTGTCTGGATAGTGGAGATTGGGTCGAGCATCAAGGCTGGGTTTGAGAAATCGACCAGCCGAACCTACGGAGTCGAGACTGAGCGAAAGCGAAGCGTCACGCTGAAGGGCAACGGGTCGTCCATTGGAGCCCGGGTCGTGTGGGTCGATTATTACAGGACGGGCAGGGCGAAAGTGATGATTGACAACGAGGAAGTCGTGTTGCTCTTTGAGTTCAAGGAAGATTTCGACCTGTTGACCGAAGAGGTAGATTAGAGATACGAGAATGGATCGTTCTCAAACGAAAGAGGTTCCAGGAATGAAGTTCAGTGTGGCCTGCAACGTGGAGGGGGTGGCCGACATCGGCACCAGGACGGTTGACACTCGGCAACAACTGGAGCCGTGGGCCATCCTCTTCTGTGAACGCTGGTTGACGCAGGGCGGTGGACAGAAAGGGGACCCATGGAGTCAGAAACCTGTGGACCTGACCGTGGTTGCCCGGAACGCTTCCGGCTGTCTGTTGGGCTTTGTGATTCAGGGCGAACTGGCCGCGTTCATGTTCATCATCAGCGGCAAGGACCATGCAGCGGATCAGGCTATAGTCCAGCAGTTCCGGGAAAGGTGCGAACAAGCGGGATGGGATGCGACTCACGCTGCCTATCAGGTTCCTGCCCCCGGGTTGTACCTCATGTGTAACCCGATGCACGACAACATCGCGGGTAACGTCGTAAAGGGGTTGGAACAGTTAGGAGACCACCTGGCTGCGGCATTCTTCAATCAGATTGGCTTCCCGCTTTAGGCCAGCAATGTCAGGTGGACAAACATGAAAGTGTGTGGTTCACCTGCGAGAAGAACTCGATGAAACCAGGCGAACGAAGTCGAGTTCGCTTGCCGCAATTGCGTAGCCCTCGGCTTTGCCCATAATGCTATCGGGCGTGCCTTGCAGAAAGCTCGGCAAGGTCATGAGCAGTTGTAGGCCAGGGGCATCTGGAATGCAATACCTGAGAGGTGCGGCGGCGTTGCTCATCAGCAGAAGTCTGGATCTTCAGCAATCTAATCATTTTGGTCGTTAATTCCGTAGAGATGGGAAGGAGTCTGTATGGTTGGCAAGACCTTGAATGACATCATCGAAGCTGAGAAGGAGTTCATTCGGAAAAACGACGGCAAGGAACCGACTAAGGTCTACTTGACGAAGGAACAGGAGTACGGCTGATCGGAGAAGTACAGAACGCAAGCGATAAGGGTCTTCGGGAACTCATGAAAACCCTGCACGGTATGGAAATCGTTTGGGACGCAGCCAACTTCCGCTTGGAGTAAATGCAAGCCATCCAATAGTCCCTTCGGCATGACCTCAGTAGCGGCTCCTTCTCGTGCGACTGCTTGGCCATACCATCAGGTAGCAGTTCCTCCGGGAGCAATGCGCCAAGGCTTCCGCAGGCTAACTGGATAACGAGGCGTTTCACCTGAGCAGGGGAATCCTACTGTAGTCGAGGTTGACTAGAGCCAGTTCGACGCGAGGGATGTTCTCACTGCCAGCCTCGGCCAACCGACCAAGGCTGCCGTCGCCAGGCGAACAGTGGGAAACTTGGCAAGCATTGCTGCCGATTCCTCAGATGAAGTCGGGCTGCCAGAACCAGCCAGAGACAAGCGGTTGGGGGATAAGGTACTCGAAAAGCTGGAGAAATCGAGCTTTTTTCTTCTTCACCGCGGCCAATTGGTAGTTTGGCGCTACCACAAAGGCCAGGGGATAAGATTTCCCCTGGCCTTGCCCGTTCAGAAATTATCTCGGCTTCTTCGGCGGCTGGCTACCGTGGTCCAAGAGGAACTGTTGTTGCTGTCCTCCAGTTGCTGGGGTGCCGGGGCTGTTCCAGGCCTCTTGGCTGCACAACCCATCCACCAGTTGCTTGAGGCGTTGTAGTCCACCAAGCTCATCCGCAAGACGACGAATCTTGTCCAGGTTCTCCGGAACAGTCTGGAGTTGTTGGCACAAATCAACCTCTTCTTTAGCGATACCCTTCCCAAGGTTCATGCTTTCCTCCTATCTGGCTCGACAAGCAGAATGCCTGCCTTTTTTCGCCATCTCTCTATGGTAGCAGGCCCAAAGTAAACTTCCAAGGCAAGCCGGGCTCGCCCGCCCATAGGTCTATGGGCACACGGGCAGACGACGCAACACAGGGCACTGCGGCGGACATTCATTTCCTCAGCCGCAGTAACTACCCGCTGCCAGCGGTTACTATCCGATTCCAGTCCGGCGCTGCTGGTGCGTGTGGACGTGACCTATCTGCGGCAGGACTTTCGTTGCTGCTGCCGATCGCGAACGCCGATCCCTGGCCAACAATGCAGCAGTTCGACTTCCTGGTCCGCACGCGCCAGCTCTCCGAGGAGGAGGCCCAAAGCTACCGCGACAAGCTCCAGCCGCGTGAGCCGGGAGTGCTGTCTCCCTACCACCGCGCCGCACTGGCAGCGTTGCGCGAGCTGACGGGACGCGACACTGAACCCACGGCGCCAGCCTGGCGACGCCTCCTCGGCCGGATGGCAAGGGTCGAAACCCGCCTCCCAGGAATGCCGCGGTAGGGGCTGTCGATTTCCTGTCCTCTGGTCTCGCTGTGCGTCCGATCATCGTCGTTTCTGCTGCCAGGCCATACAATGAAGGGAGTGGCGAGGTCGATACCCGCAAGAGACTCCGACAATGTGGCCGGACCAACCGCAAACGCAGAAGCTGCTGGAGCAGATCCAGCAGGGCCAATCCGAGGCGGTGGAGCAGCTGCTCGACGTGCATCGGGAGCCCTTGCGCCGCATGATCAGCCTCCGCCTGGACCCGGCCCTGGCCGCCCGGGTGGACGCCAGCGACATCGTCCAGGACGTGCTGCTCGAAGCCCATCGCCGGCTCAGCGATTATCTCCGCAACCCGGCCATGCCCTTCCACCTGTGGCTGCGGCACATTGCCAAGGACCACGTCATTGACGCTCATCGCCGCCATCGTCAGGCCCAGCGCCGCAGCCTCGACCGCGAACAGCCGCTGGTCCCCGTGGCCCTGGCCGATCATTCCTCGTTCGAGCTGGCCGGCCAGCTGCTCGACCAGGAGCTGACGCCCGCCTCGGCCGCCATCCAGAAGGAATTGCAGAAGCGCCTGGAACTGGCCATCGCCGGCCTGGAAGAGGACGACCGCGACATCATCCTGATGCGGCACGCCGAGCAGCTGACCAACCAGGAGGTCGCGGCCGCCCTGGGGCTGACCGAGGCCGCCGCGTCGATGCGCTATCTGCGGGCGGTGCGCCGGCTGCGGAGCCAGCTGCTGCCGGGAGGGAACCCACAATGACCCCTGGCGTCCAGGCGCCCGCAAGCAGCCGGGATCGCGATGAACTGCTGGCCGGCTTGCTGGAACAGCTGAACCAACAGGCCCGCGAGGGTCACGTACCCGACGTGGATGCGCTGGCCGAGCAGAACCCGGACCTGGCCTCGGAGCTGCGGCAGCTGTGGGCCACCGTCGAGTTCGCCAATAGCTTTGCCCGCCGGCCCGAAAGGAAAGGCCAGCCCTCGGACGGCTCCATTCCTGCCACCGTCGTCTGGCAACCCGGCGAACCCGACCCCGGCCGGAGCGAGGGCGGCAATCTACCGCGGCAGTTCGGCGACTTTGATCTGCTGGAGAAGCTGGGCCAGGGCGGCATGGGCGTGGTGTACAAGGCCTGGCAGCGCTCGCTGAAGCGGACCGTGGCCCTGAAGATGATCCTGCGCGGCGACCGGGCCACCGCGGCCGACCAGGCCCGCTTTCGGGTGGAGGCCGAGGCGGCCGCCCACCTGGACCATCCCAACATCGTGGCCGTCTACGATGCCGGCGAGTGCGACGGGATGCCGTATTTCAGCATGCGGCACGTCGAGGGCCAGACCCTGGCCACGCTGCTGGCCGCTGGCCCGATGCGGCCGCGCGACGCGGCCCGCTTGCTGGCCACGATCAGCCGGGCGGTCGATTTCGCCCATCGCAAGGGCATCCTGCACCGCGACCTGAAGCCGAGCAACGTCCTGATCGATCGGGGCGGGGTGCCGCACGTCACCGACTTTGGCCTGGCCAAGCGGGTGGCGGGCTCGGTGCCGGTGCCGCGGCGACAGCGGTCTGACGATCAGCGGCGCCATCGTCGGCACGCCGGCGTACATGGCCCCGGAGCAGGTCAGCGGCAGCCGGGGCACGCCCAGCCCGGCCAGCGACGTCTACAGCCTGGGCGTGATCCTCTACGAGATGGTGACCGGCCGGCCGCCCTTCCAGGCCCCGACGCCCGTGGACACCCTGCTGCTGGTCCTCGATCAGGAGCCGGTCCAGCCCCGCCTGCTCAACCCCAAGGTCGATGCCGACCTGGAGCTGATCTGCCTGAAATGTCTGCAAAAGCAGCCCGACCTGCGTTACCAGAGCGCCGGCGAGCTGGCCGCCGACCTGGAGGCGTACCTGAACAACGAGCCGCTGTCGGTGCGCTCGGGCGGCCTGTGGGGCCTGGCCGCTCTGCTCAACCGGATGCTGCGCGAGACGCATCATGCGGTGGTGCTGGAGAACTGGGGCCTGCTGTGGATGTGGCACAGCCTCACGGTCTTCGGCATGTGCTTTCTGACCAACGTCATGCTCTGGCTGAAGGTGGAAAGCCCGCTGTGGTATCTGCTGCTGTGGGGCGGCGGCCTGTTCGTGTGGGGCTCGATCTTCTGGCGGCTGCGCAAGCGTGGCGGCCCGGTGCTGTTCGTGGAGAGGCAGGTGGCCCACGTCTGGGGGGCCGCCGTGCTGGCGACGATGAGCGTCTTCGTGGTCGAGTACCTGCTGCCGCCGCCGAAACAGGTGCTGATGCTGTCGCCGATCCTGGCGGTGATCGCCGGCATGACGTTCCTGGCAAAAGCGGGGATGCTGTCGGGCGCGTTCTACATCGCGGCGGCGTGCCTGTACCTGACGGCGATTCCAATGGCACTGTACCCGGACTATGGGCCGCTGATGTTCGGGGTCGTGTCGGCGTTGTGCTTTTTCATTCCGGGGTTAAAGTACCACCGGCAGCGACTGCGGTCGTTGCGGGAGCAGGCTGTTGCACAGGGAGAGCGGGAATAAAGGAGAATGAGACCTGTCAGCCACGGCCGGTCAGTAGCGGGGCTGTAACCACAAGATACGTTAGCCCGCCGTTTTTGAGAACCGTACACGACAAATCATATCTGGGCGGTCCTGGAACAACGAACTCATAAGTCACGCGATCTTTGACGAAGCGATGCTCTCTGATCGGCTCGCCCCACAACTCACGCAGCCCGCTGAGATTCATCCCGGCCCGGACTGGCAGGTCGATGGTTCGCAGCACCTCCGCTGCAGCGTACTCAGGGAATTCACTGTAATCGATGGCGAGTGACCGCAACGTCTCTGGATTGTCCTCTAGCCGTAACCATTCGGAAAAGCCGATCGCTTCGCCGACCCACAGGCGATCCAGGAACTCCCACCCGGCCAGCTCGGCGATCTCGGCGTCGGGCCGGAATTGGGCGAGGCGCAGCTTGCCAAAACGAGCATGGGAGATCATAAGTGCCTGCCTCCAGCAGCTCATTTGCCTGTTCGTGATTCAATCGGGTGTGGGCAACGTCAAGTACCCAAGCAGCTAAACTTGAGGGCGGGCCGAATCACAAGGTGAGTTTATCGAGCGAATCCATCGTGCGGATTGCCAGAGCCGCCGTTAGCAATTGCTCCACGTCCTGGCTGGCATGGATTCTCTGGAGGACGGGTTCCGGGAGGGGACCGAACTTTTGTTCCAGCAGGCCACGCAACAATCGCCGAGCTGCTTTCAGTTCACCACGAGCCTCACCCTGCTCCAGCAAGTATTCTGCCATGGTTTGCGCCATCGCATTCACCTCCGGTTCTTTGGACCGATTCGTCTTGTGTGTGGCATCGGCAGGCGGCAGCGTTCGCACCTGATTGGCAATGACCGAGCTCACAGCGCCAGGTCTTCCAGTTTCTCCAATCGAGGAGCTTTCAACGCCGCTTCCTCCAGTTTTTTCGCCTCGCTGCAAGCCTCAATGCGCTGGAGGACAGCATCGGGTAACGCGCCAAATTTGTCCTCAAGAGAACGGCGGAGCAACCGTCGCATTGCACGAGCCTCGCCCTGTTCCAGCAAGTATTCTGCCATTGTTTGCGCCATCGCATTCACCTCCGGTTCTTTGGACCGATTCGTCTCGCGCACCGCGGTCACCAGCGAAGGATGCTCAACCCGCGGGCGCTGCCACAGCCCGTAACTCAGCAAGCCGTGAATCAGCTGCTGCCAGCGTACCACCTGCTGGGCTGCAAGGGGAGCCAGGTTGGCCGACGCCTGGCGATAGATGCCCTGAAAGGCTTCCGTCTCCGCCTCTCTGGCGCGCATGACTGCCAGGAGCTGCATGAACGGCCCTGCTCCCAGAAGTTCCGCAGTCGTGTGGTCCGACAGGTTCCAGAAGATTGGCCCCCAGTTGGGCACGAGTTCCATCAATTCAGGTGGAGCATCCACCAAGTCGCGGAGGGTTTCGTTGCTGCCCCAGGGCAGGTTGGCCGTGTACAGCACGATCGGCAACACCGGCCGCAGTCGCAGCGAGCCTCGTGGGGTCGGCCGTGCGGCCCATTGCTGCCATTGGTGCGACCAGGCCATCACGCTCTCGAACAGCAAACGCAACGGGACCACAGGGTCCGTGTCGCTCTGGTGTTCGAGCAGCACCCAGACCAGCACCTCGGTCTGTCGATCGGCCCAACGATAGGGGATCTCGAAGAGCAGGTCCGCTTCGCGCCGCCGCCAATCTTCCGTGACGAACTCCCGGGGCACCGGCACGGCCCCGCTCGAAAACAAACCCGTTCGCCAGCTGCGGCCTGGCACAGCGCAAGAAGTCGGCGAGGTTAACTACCTTACCAAGCAGCTCTCGCATGAGCCGATCAATGAAGTCACGTGGTGGCTCGGCAGTTGGTCGCACGTTGTCCTCCGCACACTTCAGCCAAGAATACTCCTGATCGGCGTTCCCGTGGAGGTCGGTTGTCCCATGAACTCCGCGGGCCCAAGCCGCCGCTCCAGCGGCACGCCCAGGACGTGGAACAGCGTCGCCCCGAAGTCCTCGGGCGACACCGGGGCGTCCTTGACGTACGCCCCGATGGAGTCCGACGCCCCATGCACCACGCCGCCGCGAATGCCGGCGCCGGCCAGCAGGGCCGAGTAGCAGTGCGGCCAGTGGTTGCGGCCGTCCTTGCCTTCCAGCCGCGGCGTCCGGCCGAATTCGCCGACCATCACCACCAGCGTCGTCTCCAGCAAGCCGCGCTGCTTCAGGTCTTCCAGCAAAGCGGAGACCGATTCGTCCACCTGGGGCAAAGCCCAGCCGAGGCCAAAATGGCCAGTGCCGAAAATGCTGCCCAGGCCGCCGCCGTGCATGTCCCAGGTCTGGACGTTGCGGAACTTCTCGCCCGGCGGCAGCCCTGCCCAGGCCGTAACCGTCACCAGCCGGACGCCCGCCTCGATCAGCCGCCGGGCTAGCAGCAGGTTCTGTCCCAGAGGACCACGCCCGTAGCGCTCCCGCAGGCCGGCCGGCTCGCGCTCCAGGTCGAACGCCTGCCGGGCCTCCTTGCCGGACGCCAGCTCCAGCGCCCGCTCCTGGTGCCGCAGGAAGGTCCGGCCGACCGACGTGCGCAGAAGCGGGCTCGTGGCCGGCTCCACGCCGGTCAGCAGCTCCTGGCGGCGGAGAAGCCGGTCGGCCGGCACGTCCGGCGGCGGCTCGAAGACCTTGACGCGGAAACCGGGCACGGAGGGATTGTCCAGGTCCTGGCCGATCCGCAGCGGGCTGTACGTCGGTCCCAGGATGCCGCCCGTCAGGTAGTACGGCTTCACGTCCCCGGCCAGGTTCTGAATCCAGACGTAGGAGGGAATGGTCGGCGGCGACGGCCGGACCTTGGCCAGCACCGAGCCGAAATACGGCGTGCTGGCGTCGGGCCGGGAGTTGCCGGTCATGCACACGTGCATGCCGCCATCGTGCCCGCCGTTGCGGTGGCTCATCGAACGGATCACGCAGAAGTCGCCCGCCAGCGACGCCAGCCGGGGCAGCAGCTCACCGAAGCGGACGCCTGGAATGCGGGTTGCAATGGGCTTGTAGGGGCCGCGCATCCCCTCGGGGGCGTCCGGCTTGGGATCGAGGCTGTCCACGTGGCTCATGCCGCCGTACTGCACGATGAAGATGCAGGACTTCTCGGAGCGATTCCGGGAGGGAGCCGAGTCGCGGGCTTGCAGCAGGTCGGGGAGCGTCAGGCCGAGCATGCTGAGACTGCCGATCTGGAGGAGTCGGCGGCGGGAAAGCGGGGTCTTCATGGCGTTGTCTCCGGTCCATTGCGGCGGGCTCAACCCTGCCCAGAGTAGCCGGCACACGAAGTGTGCCGGCTACTCTGGGCAGGGGTTGTCTTTCAACTAACAAACCACGTTCCCACCCCCAGATCAAGGAAAATGTCCACTGTCGCTGCCCTTCAGCAAGCCAGGGTCCCGGAGGTCCGCCCCGCCAGCAATGACGAGGCGGACCGGGCTTGTTGGACGTCACGGGAAAATGTCGTTTCCGCTGGTCGATGCAAAGTTGTACTTGATGACGGTCAGGGGAAAGGCGACCGTGGCGGGGTCATAGACCCCGCCGCCCAACCCCTGGCCCTTGCTGCCCCCTGTCCCAGGAAGGCCGCCCACGGCCGCATTGTAAACGATGCTGCTGGCGCCAACCGTGCCACTCGAACCGGCCAGAGCAGCCAGGCCGCCTCCCTGACCGTCGCCGCCGTTGGCGCCGCTGCCGCCCCGGCCGCCCAGGGCGGCGTTCCCAGACAAGGTGCTGCTGCTGACAAGCAGGCTGCCGGCGTTGGCAATGCCGCCGCCCACTCCGTTGCCGCCGTTGGCTCCGGCCACCCCGGTGCCGCCGAGCGCCTGGTTGCCCACGATCGAACTGAGCAGGACCGTCAGCGTGCTGCCGCTGGCGTTGTAGATGGCACCGCCGGAGCCGTTGGCCCCGCTGCCGCCAATGGCCTGATTGCCCATGAGCGTCGAGCCGCTGACCCGCAGGGTGGCGTTGCCGCCCTGGTTGTAGAGGCCCCGCCGTCGCCGGCGCCGCCCGCGCTCCCAGCAGCCACATTCTGGAGGAAGAAGCAGTTCGTGACGTTCGCCGTCACGGGATCCGAGGGATCCGTGAAGAAGCCGGAATTATTCTTGATGGCGCCGCCGTGGCCTTCCGTCACTCCGCCGGAGGCGCCGCCGAGCGCCTTGTTGGCCAGGAACGAACTGGTCGTGACTGTCAGCACGGCGGCGGAAGCGTTGTTGATCGCGCCCCCGCCCCCGCCGACCGTCTGATTGTCAAGGAAGGTGGAGCTGCTGACGTTCATGGTTGCGCCGAAGCCCGCGTTGTTGAGCGCACCACCCACGCCGTCGGGCCCGCCGACGCCCACAATGGCCAGGTTCCCGTTGAAGGTGCAGCCACTAATGATCGCCGTCGGAGGGGCAAAAAGGGGCGGACTGGTTGTAGTCCCCGTTCTGAATGGCGCCGCCGATTCCTTCCGTTCCGGGGCCGCCGAGCGCCTCGTTGTTGAGGAACGAGCAGTTCGTGACCATCAGCAGGCTGAGGGCCTGATTCAGGATGGCGCCGCCTTCGCCGTTGCCGTTGCCGCTATTGGCCCCAGTGCCGCCCCCGACCGCCTTGTTGCCGGTGAAAGAGCAGTTGCTGACGGTCATGGTCGCACCCGTGCCCTGGTTGTTCAGCGCGCCGCCTTGGCCGGTGGCGCCTTCGGCGCCCGGAACGCCGCCGGTCAGGTTGTTGGTGAAGGTGCTGTTGCTGATCAGCGCCGTCGAGGGGTGCGCCAGGTCAACTCCGGCGTCGTTGCCGATGGCACCCGCCATGGCCCAGAATCCCGCGGCGGCCAGGGCCTGGTTGTTGGTGAACGTGCTGTTGGCGACCGTCAGCATTCCGCCGCCATAGTCGTCGATGCCGCCGCCAACGCTACCGCCAAAGAAGGAGCCGCCGCCGCCGCCGACAGCCTGGTTGCCGCGGAAGGTGCAAGAATTCACGGTGGCGCTGCCCTCGTTGAGCAGACCTCCGCCGAAGACATCGACAGTGTTGTTGAGGGCATTGGCGGTGTTGCCGGTCAAGACGTCCTGATTCAGGGTCAAAGTGGAACCGGCCTGGTTGAGGATGCCGCCACCGCCGTAGTTGGTGACCGGGGTGCCGGGCGAGTCGTTCCCGGTGAAACTGCCTTTAGCGATGGTCACGCAGTCGATGGTGACGGTCGCCCCGTTGCTGACGTCGAAGACCCGGCTCGTGGAATTGCCGCTGATGGTCAGGTAGCTGGCGCCAGGGCCAACGATGGTCAGGCTCTTGTTCACGTTGAGTTCGCCCTGGCTCAGGGTGATCGTCTTGCCGATCAGAGAGGGAGCGAAGACGATGGTGGAGCCTGGACTGGCGGCACCGATGACGGAGCGGAGCGTGCCGCCGGAACTGTCGTCGGCCGCGCTGGTGACTGTCAATGTGCTGGGAGTGAGCCGATCCTCCAGGATCTCCAACCGGGCGCAGAGCGCGGACGGAGGAGACCGGGCGCCCGTCGGGCCTGCCGGTGCCATCGGCTGGACCGAGCCAGCGCCGCCGTGAGCCAACCGATGAACGAGACGTGAGACATGGGGAACTCCTCTATTGCAAGGACAATAAGGGACCGTTCGGTGGGACACGTTCCTCACCGATTGACGCGGGCAGGGACGCCGTTTGTCGTGTGGAAGAGGCGTTGGCCGGAGAGAGCGCAGGCTCCCCGGCGGGCTGACTCGAGGCCGACCAGACAGGCCGCAACCTCTGGAACTCCGCAGCTGATGCTGTGATTCTTCAGCGGTCGAGCAACGCTCTATTATTAATGGAGCGTTTCAGCGAAATCTTGTCAGAAAAATGTTGCCCTCCGGTAGGCCCGGTCGCAAGACATTGATTGTAACCCCTTGAAAATGTGTGATTTGGTGAGCAGGAGGATCTGGCAAGATTTCCTGGACCAGGTTTCGCTGCCAGGAGGCTGAAGTGCATGGCGACCCACTAATCGAACGGCGAGCGGCGCGGCGTCAGCCCGCCGGTAGAGGCCTTCACCGGCGGGCTGACGCCGCGCCGCTCGCCGTTCGGTTAGCGGCTACCTGGACTCATCCTTGATCCAGACGGCCAGGTAGCGGCTGCTCTCGCCCTGCAAGTAGCCGGAGAGGATCACCGGCAGATAACCCTGCTTCATCCATTTCTCGTCTTGATCGCGAAACTGCTCAGAGGTCAGGTCGCGCGCGTCGTGCCAAATCGGTTTCCGGTTGTCCTTGAGCAACACCGCCGTGAAGAACAACTGCCCCTGATGCGGGTAGGCCGAGAGACTGATCGGCCGATACCCAGCCTCCTTGCCCTCGTTGAGGAGCCGCTTGCACTCCTCGGCGGTCAGTTTGTGCTCGACTCGATAGGGAGTACCGTCCTCCGGCTCCCAGATGACGGCGAACCCGTAACCGTCGATGGTGGGATAGCCATTGACCTGGACGGGACGTTGCTTCTGTTTCTTCCTCACTTCCAGGTCGGCCTTGTAGTCGGCCTCGGTCGGGTAGAACCTCAGCCACCCCACTCGATGATCCAAATGCCAGACAGAAGCATACTTCATGATGGCACCGACGCGATAAGACGTCCCGCAGATGGGATGCCACCCATCCCTTTCCAGCTGCTCAATGAGTTGGTCGTGTTCACCCTTGGTCAACGGGTCCCTGACATGCCAGCGAACACTCGGGCTGTTCTTGAAGAAGATTGATGCGTAGCGCGGCGTTCCACTGGAGTCATGCACGTGGTACACAACGGGCCTCCACCGAATCCTCGGTTCCGGATCCTCTTTGTCCCACCATTTCCCAATGGCCTGCCCATCGCCATCACAGAACGAGATTGTGCGGGGAGCTGGTCGGATCTGGACCTGAGGGCCAATCGGTGGGGGGGAGGCGGCGGCTCACGCTCCAGCACCGCGATGGTTTCGCCCTCGCGGGTCAAGGTGATTCGATTGTTGGACAACTTCAGCGGCTGGTCATTGTCGCGCAACTCCAGTTCGTAGTTGCCTGTCTTCAGTTTCACGGTTCGCTTCTTCTTGGTGTCGATGACCTCAACCTCCTCGCCATTTCTCTTGACGACCACCACCACGTCCCCGTCCCTGGGATCGATTTTCAGGAGCCCGTATTTAGTCTGGACATAGATGATCGCCAAACCAATCCCAACGGCCAGGAGCAGCAGCCCCGCTGCCACGTGCCACCATTTCAGCCGGGAGCGTTTCGGCATCGGTTGCTGGGTCGGCTGACAGAACGGCTCCAGGGCCGCTGCAACCTCCAGCGGGGATTGGAAGCGCAGAGCGGGATCCTTGGCCATCATCTTGTCGATGATCCCGATCAAGTCCGGGGGAAGGCCGGGGCACAGCGCCGCCAGCGCCTCCGGCTGCCGTTCGAGCTGCGCGGCCATCTTCTGGCCGACGTTGCCCTCCGGGAAAGGAGGCCGACCCGTCAGTAGGAAGTACAACGTGCAGCCCAGACTGTAGACGTCCGCCCGCGTGTCGGCCGAGTGGGCGTCGCGGATCTGTTCCGGAGCCACGTAGTCGGGTGTGCCCATGGGCGTGTCCACGCCCGTCAGGCCGCCTTCGGCCCGCGGCTCCGTGCCAAGACTCGCCAGCCCAAAATCGAGAACCTTGACCACGCCTTCCGGGGTGCGCATGAGGTTCTGGGGCTTGACGTCCCGATGCACCAGCCCTTGCTTCAAGGCGTGGGCCAGACCAAGCGCGGCCTGCCGCACGCAGTCGCAGGCGCAAGGCACTGACAGCGGCCCCTGCTGTTCGACCAGCGCGGCGAGATCGATTCCCTCGATGAATTCCATCACCAGGAAGTTCAGTTCGCCTGCCTGTTCCGCGTCGTGGGCCTGCACCACGTTGGGATGCGACAGCAGTGCCACGGCGCGCATTTCCCGTCGGAACCGGGCCACGATGTCGGGCGAGGCCGTCAACTGCTTGTTGATGACCTTCAGAGCGACCGGCTTACGCAGCATGCGATGCTCGGCCTTGTAGACTTCGCCCATGCCTCCGGCGCCCAGTCGTTGCTGCAAGCGATAGCGGGGATGGTTGCTCAGCTCAGGCGGAGCGCCGGCAGGCACGTGGGGAGCGGTCAGGGCCACCTGGTCCGGATGAGGCACCGGCGTGCTGCTGCGTGTCCGCAGCAGCATGAAGAGGGAATCCTCGGGAATGGTCCGCAGTGCTTGCTGGCAGGTGGAGCAGACGTCCAGATGCTCGGCGACTGCGACCGCCTCGTCATCCTCCAGCCGTCCGTGGACGAAGCTGGCCAGGGTGTCCGCGGTCGGGTGCGACTGTTGTTCGTTGCTGGTCATACACTGTCCTCCTCAGAGCGCTCTACATCTAATGGACAGATCCGGTCCAATCTTGTCAGAAAAATGGCGTCCTCAATCGGTCAGATCGTGGGACATCTCGCGTAACCTCTTGAGGATGCGCGACTTGTTGAGAAAGACAGAATTGGGGGAAATGCCAAGACTGGCCGCGATGGTCTGGGGGTCTTCTCCGGCCAGCAGCAGGCGGAAGGACTCCCAGGTCGTCGGGGCGAAGTCGGGCTCCAGCTGGGCCAGCAGCTTTTGCAGGACGTGCTGGTCGTGTTCACGGTCCCACGACCGGCTCAGCTCGCTGTCGCGGTCTTGCAACTGGTCCAGAAGAGGGCCCAGGAACGGAGCGTCTCGTTTCTGCAAGCGCCAGAACTCCCGGAGCCGGTTGACCATGATCCGCCGCAGCCAAGAACGGAAGGTGCCTCGGTCCGGCCTGTAGTGGAAGTGGGGCAGTTCGCGCAGCACCGTCTACAGGATTTCCTGGACCAGGTCATCACTGTCGTGCGGCTGCAACGCATACCGGCCCAGCCAGCGGCGCAGCAGTGGCCGATAGATGGCATCAAAGCGTCTCCAGGCGTCGGCGTCCTCGGGCGCTTCGCGGAGACGGTTCAGAAGGGTGGGCGGCGTCGGGGCCATGGGCGCAATCCTCTGTAGGTGCTTCCAACTGTTTGTGATTGTCCCCGCTTACCGCAGAGGATGCAACCCAAAAATCCTGATCGTCACGGAATCATCGGTCTAGCCTGGCAAAGCCGGCCGATGCTACAATCCAGCCGTGAGGCGCCGAGGAGAGGGACCGTCATGCTATCCGTCGAGGTCGCCCAGGCGATCGTTCTGCAACACGCGCGGCCGCTCCCTGCCGAAGCGGCTTCGCTGACGCCTGCGCTCCTGGGCGCCGTCCTGGCCGAGGAGATCGTGAGCGACCTCGACTCGCCTCCTTACGACAAGGCGATGATGGATGGCTACGCCGTTCGCTGCCAGGATCTACCCGAGGGCAAGGGAACCCTGACTGTCATTGAGGAAATCACCGCCGGCAAGACTCCCTCGAAAACCGTTCAGGTCGGGCAGGCCAGCCGGATCATGACCGGCGCTCCGATTCCCCAAGGGGCTGATGCCGTCATCCAGGTGGAGCGCACCCGGATGGTGGATGGCGACCGTGTCGAGATCGACTCTCGGCCGCCCCGCCCCGGGCTGAACGTCCTGCACCGCGGTCTTGAGATCCGCCGTGGCGACGTGGTCCTCAAGCCGGGCGCCCGGCTGCGGCCGCAGGAGTTCGGCGTCCTGGCCACGCTGGGACGAACCACGATCCGGGTAGTGCCGCCACCCACGGTCTGCATCCTGTCCACCGGCGACGAGGTCGTCGAGGCCGGCCAGAACCCCGGCCCGGGGCAGATCCGTAACAGCAATGGGCCGATGCTCTCCGCCCAGGTGAGCCGGGCCGGGGCCGTGCCGCGCTACCTGGGCATTGCTCGCGATGAGCTGAGCAGCCTGGCGTCGCTGGTCGCGGAGGGGCTCAAGGGAGACGTGCTGATCCTGTCGGGTGGCGTCTCGGCGGGCAAGCTGGATCTGGTGCCGGGAGTGCTGCAAGATGCGGGCGTTGTGGCGCACTTCCACAAGGTCGAGCTGAAGCCCGGCAAACCAGTGTTCTTTGGCACGCGAACTGTTAGCCCGCCGCGCGAGCAAGGGCAGAAGGGGCGAAACACGCTGGTCTTCGGTCTGCCAGGCAACCCGGTCAGCGCCCTGGCCTGTTTCGAGCTGTTCATCCGTCCGGCCATTCGCCGGCTGCGAGGGTTCTCGGAGCCGGGACCGAAGATGGTGCAGGCCCAGCTGGTCGAGGATTTTCCGTATCGCACCGATCGGCCGACGTATCATCCCGCCTGGCTGGAAGCGACCAGCGCGGGCTTCCGGGTGCGGGTCGTCCCCTGGCTGGGCTCGCCCGACCTGCGTGGACTGCTTCGGGCCAACGCTCTGATCGTGTTGCCGCCGGGGGACTTCCTGCATCGGGCAGGGCAGGTCTTTCCGGTGCTGGACATGGAAGGGTAAGAGGGTTTGGAAGCAAGGGCGAGCGGCGCGGCGTCAGCCCGCCGGTGAAGCCTTTACCGGCGGGCTGACGCCGCGCCGCTCGCCCTTGCTTCCGAGGACTCGACGGGTTGCAAACCAGATGGAGGAAGCATGGCGACAATCGAAGCCTTATCGGCCGCGACCGGACCGGGGCGGACCCAGCCGCGTATTTGCGGTGCAGAGACGCAGCCTGTTTCCGCGCCAGCTCCCCGCTCCTCGCTTCCTGGTCCTGCTGGGTCTGACGCTGCTCACGTCATCGCTGCTATACCTATCGTTCTTCCCCGTGGATTGCGGCTTCCTGACCTGGTTTGCCCTGGTTCCCTGGCTTGCGCTGCTGCGCAGCCCGGCCCGGCCTCGACAGCTTTACTGGGTGTCCCTCCTCGGAGGACTGGCCTTCTATCTGCCGGTCCTGTTCTGGCTGACCGTGGCCGATCCACGCATGTACGCCACCTGGGCCGGGCTGGCCCTCTACTGTGCCGCTTATTTCCCGCTGACCCTGTGGCTGCTGCGCTGGCTGGAGCAGAGAACCCCGCTGCCGCTGGTGCTGACTTTGCCCGTGGTCTGGACTGGCCTGGAGATGATCCGGGCCACCTTTGGCACCGGCTTTTCCTGGTATCTGCTGGCCCACGCGCAGCACAACTTCCTGGAGCTGATCCAGGTTTCCGACCTGACCGGGGCCTACGGGGTCAGCTTCCTCGTCGCCGCGGTCAACGCTCTGCTGTTCGAGGTCCTCTGGCAACGCGACTGGTTCCGGAGCCTCCTTGGATCCGCCGTCGGTGCCGCGGCAGAGTCGGGTGGGTTTGCTGGTCCAGGCGCTGGGGCTGCTGACGGTGCTGTTGGGCGTGCTGGGCTATGGCATCTTCCGCCTGAGCCAGGATTCGCAAGAGCCCGGGCCGCGTCTGGCGCTAATCCAGGGGAACATGGAGCAAGGGGTCCGGAAAAGAGCCTCCGCTCCGCCGAGCCAGAAACAAAAGAGCGCCGCCCTGCTGTCGGCCGAGCACTTCCTCCTGCTGTCCTCCGTGGCCTCCCGCTGTCGTCCCGACCTGATCGTCTGGCCCGAAACCAGCTTCCCCGGCGAGTGGAAGCAGCTCGCGGCCGACCATCCCCGCCAGGACGTTCCGAAGGAATGGCGGGACTATGAACGCATCTACGAACAGGAAGGGCTTGAACTGGTCAAGCGCTGGCCGGGGACCCACCTGCTGGGCCTCACCGTGAGCGTCCTGGACAGGAACAATCGGCCGACGCGCTACAACTCGGCCTTGCTGGTCGATGCCAGCGGCCGGGTGGTGGGCCGCTATGACAAGAGCCATCGCGTCCCCTTTGGAGAGTACGTTCCGTTCCGGGACTGGGTGCCGCTGATGAACAAGCTCGCGCCCTACGACTACGATTACGAGGTACTTGCCGGCCAGGGGCATCCCGCCCTGCCCATCGTGGGTCGGGACAATCGCACCTACACCTTCGGGGCCAACATCTGCTACGAGGACACCGATCCGAGCATCTCGCCGCCCTACGTCGCCGGGGATGGCCCCGGGGTCGATTTCCTGGTCAACGTCTCCAACGACGGCTGGTTCGACGGCGCCGCTGAGCATGAACAGCACCTGGCCATCTCGCGCTTCCGGGCGATCGAGTGCCGCCGCGGCCTGGCCCGGTCGGTGAACATGGGCGTCTCCGCGGTGATTGACGGCAACGGCCGGGTGCTGCGCCCCCGGACGCTTTCGGCTCCCGACGACGTAGAATGGTGGTAGGTCTGGAGCATCCCGGAGCAGAAGTCCGACTGGCAGGCATTGCCGGTGCGGGAGTGGTCCCAGTACAAGAAAGTCGCCGGCGTACTGCTGGCCACCATGCCGATCGATTCCCGGTCGAGCTTCTATGCTTGCTGGGGCGACTGGCTGCCCTGGGGATGCCTGGGCTTTCTCGGCCTGACAGCCGTTGTCAGCCGATTTTCTACGGTCCGAAGAGGAGCAAGCGTCGCTGCCAATGCAACAAACACCCCAACTGTCTGACCCTTGCTCGCGCGGCGGGCTAACGACACAACCGGAATCGCCTCCCCGAAAACGGAGCATCTGGCATCGACTGGGCTGGCAGGTCCTCCGCCTGGCCGTCATCTACCTTGGAGTGCTGCTCGTGCTGCTGGCCCTGGAGAACCTGTTCCTGTTCCATCCCCGAACCGCCGCGTCGGTCTGGGAACCGCCGCCTGCCGGGGCCCGGGTCGAGGACGTCGATCTGACCTCGCCCGATGGCACGTCACTTCATGCCTGGTGGCTGAAGCCGAGCGGCTGGCAGCCCAGGGACGGCGCTGTCCTGTTCTTTCACGGCAATGCGGGCAACCTGAGCGAGCGCGGCCCGAGCATGGTGCGCTGGCGGGACGAGCTGGGCCTGGCCGTGCTGATCGTCGATTATCCCGGTTTTGGCCGCAGCCAGGGGGTGCCGACCGAGGCTGGCTGTCACGCGGCCGGCGAGTCCGGCCACGACTGGCTGACGAAGCAGGCCGGGGTGCCGGGAGAGCGCATCCTCCTGGTCGGCGGCTCGCTCGGCGGCACCGTGGCCATCCACGTGGCGACGTGCAGGCCCTACCGGGCCCTGGTGCTGATCTCGACGTTCACGTCCTTTCCCGACATGGCCCAGAAGCAATTCCCCTGGCTGCCGGCGCGCTGGCTGGTTCGCAATCAGATGAACAACCTGAAGCGGATTCGTGGCCTGAAAAAGCCGGTGTTCATCTCTCACAGTACCGGTGATGGGCTGATCCCCTACTGGATGGGTGAGCGCCTGTACGAGGCGGCCCAGCAGCCCAAGCGCCTGTTCACCATCCACGGCCGGCCGCACGATGAGTTCGTCCCTCCTGATTGCTTTGCCGCGCTGAAGGCGTTCCTCCGCGAGACCGACCTGGCGGTTGCCCGTGCCAATTGATCTGGCCTGGCCGGGGCAACTCTGCTATAGGCCGCGACGCATTCATCCACGCGAGGGAAGGAGGAGCCTCATGGTGCGCATATTGGTGGTGTCGATGCTGACGGCGCTGGTGCTGACCGGGCTCCCCCGGGCCCACGCTCAAAGTTCACCGGGAGGGACGTCGGCGCCGCGTTGGCACTGGCAGAAAGGGGAAGTCCTGGTCTACCGCTCCGAGCAGAAAACACACGTGGCCGACACGATCAGCAACAACACGAGCGAAACCAGCACCAAACTGCAGCTGACCAAGCGCTGGGAGGTCCTGGAGGTGAACGATCAGGGCGTGGCCGTGCTGCAGCTCAAGCTGCTGGCGCTGAAGATGGAGACGAAAACGCCCGGCGGCGAGATGGTGTTCTTCGACTCGGCCAACGTGTCCAAGAGCACGGAAGGCCTGCGCGACAAGCTGAACTGGTTCGTTGGTCCGGTGCTGGCGGTGCTGCGCGTCGATGGCCGCGGCCGGGTCGTCGAGGTCAAGGAATCGAACTTCGGACCGGCCAGCAAGTACGAGAACGAGCTGCCGTTCGTCGGCCTGCTGCCGGAAACGATGCCCCGTCAGGAGCAAGCGTGGGAGCGGCATTACAAGGTCACCCTGGCCCCGCCACAAGGGACCGGGGAACAGTTCGCGGCCGTGCAGAGATATCGGATCAAAAGCGGCGAAGGGGAAGCCATCACGATCATCCTGAACACGGAGCTGAAGACGCAGCCGACCATCCTGGCCGACCGGGTGCCGCTGTTGCAGGTGGTGCCGGAAGGGGAGTGGGTGTTCGATTGCAAGAACGGCCGGCTGCTCAGCGCTCAGCTCAAGATCGACCGCACCCTGGAAAATCACCAGGGCGAGGGGAGCAGCCATCACTTCCGGAGCACGACGGTGGAGCAGCTGGTGGAGGAGTGAGAGGTTCGATCCGACTTTGTTAGCCGCGACGCGCAGCGGAGCGCGGACTTCCGCGCTCCGCTGCGCGTCGCGGCTAACAAACCAGAGTCACTTCCCAATCAATTCCTTGACCGCCTCCCGCTCCTCCAGCAGCTCATTGAGCGTGATCTTGAACTTCTCCTGTCCAAACGCATCCAGCTTCACGCCTTCCACCACGCTGACGTTGCCCTTGCCGTCACTCCGGCAGGGATAGCCGAACACCAGACCCGCCGGCACGCCGTATTCGCTCTTGGACACCAGCGCCGCGCTGAACCAGTCATTGGCAGGCGTCGGCGTCAGCAGGCTCTTGACGTGGTCGATGGCCCCATTGGCGGCCGACATGGCCGAGCTGAGGCCGCGTGCCTTGATCACGGCCGCCCCGCGCGTCTGGATCATCGCCACAAACGTGTTCTCCAGCCAGCCGCGATCAGTGATGACTTCCGTCGCCGGCTTGCCCTTGATCTTCGCGTTGGTGAAGTCGGGATACTGGGTATTGCTGTGGTTGCCCCAGATGGTCATGCAGGTCACGTCTCCGGCATTGACGCCGGCCTTCTTGGCCAGGGCGCTGCGGGCCCGGTTGTGGTCGAGCCGGGTCATGGCCGTCCAGCGCTCCGGAGCGATACCGGTGCTGTTGGCCACGCCCACCAGACAGTTGGTGTTGCAGGGGTTGCCGACCACCAGGATGCGCACGTCGGAGGCCGCGTGAGCCGCCAGCGCCTTGCCCTGGCCGGTGAAGATCTTGCCGTTGATCCCCAGCAGTTCCTTGCGCTCCATCCCCTGCTTGCGCGGGAAGGAGCCGACCAGCAGAGCCCAGTTGCAATCCTTGAACGCCTTGTTCGCGTCGTCGGTGATGACCACTTCCTGAAGCGTGGGGAAGGAGCAATCCTCCAGTTCCATCAAGACCCCTTCGAGGGCCTGCATCGCCTGCGGGATCTCCAGCAGTTGCAGGACCACCTTCTTGTCGTGGCCGAACACTTCGCCGGAGGCCAGCCGGCCCAGCATGGAATAGGCGACCTGTCCGGCCGCTCCGGTCACCGCTACTCGAATCACATTCCCACTCATGGCGTCCTCCGCTGCTTGCTCTTGGTTGTCTGGCGCGACGTGTCCAGCCCTCGCCTCATTCTGCTTCAGCCATAGGATATAACTAGCGAAGGTAACGAGGACTGGCTATCAGCTTCCCCGGGCTATCTCCTCAACTGCTGCCCGCCCGGGGAAGAGAGCGAAGGAGCAAAGGTAATGTCCCCCAAGAAGGTAGGTATCAATGGTTTTGGCCGGATCGGACGCCTGGTCTTTCGCGCCCTGGTGGAGCAAGGACTGCTGGGCAAGCAGCTCGAAGTGGTCGCGGTCAACGACCTGGTGCCGGCCGACAACCTGGCTTACCTGCTGAAATACGACTCGACCCAGGGCCGTTTCCACGGCACGGTCGCGACCGAGAAGTCGCCCGGCGCCGTCGAGGACGACATCCTGATCGTCGATGGCCACAAGATCAAGTGCCTGGCAATTGGCGGGAAGGAAGGCCCGGCCCTCCTCCCCTGGAAGCAGCTGGGCGTCGAGTACGTCATCGAGTCCACCGGCCTGTTCACCGAGGCCGAGAAGGCCCGGGGACACGTCAATGCCGGGGCCCGCAAGGTGATCATTTCCGCGCCGGCCAAGGGCGAGGACATCACCATTGTGATGGGCGTCAACCACGAGAAATACGACGCCAGCAAGCACACCATCGTCTCCAACGCCAGCTGCACCACCAACTGCCTGGTGCCCGTGGTTCACGTCCTGCTCAAGGAAGGCTTCGGCATCGAGGAAGGACTCATGACGACGGTCCACAGCTACACCGCCACGCAGAAGACGGTGGACGGCCCGTCGAAGAAAGACTGGAAGGGCGGCCGGGCGGCGGCGATGAACATCATCCCCTCGACCACCGGAGCGGCCAGGGCCGCCGCCCTGGCCATTCCCGAGCTGAAGGGCAAACTGACCGGCATGTCGTTCCGGGTGCCGACGCCGACCGTCTCGGTGGTGGACCTGACCGTGCGAACCACGAAGGAAACCTCCTACAAGGAGATCTGCGCCGCGATGAAGCGGGCCAGCGAGACGTACCTCAAGGGCATCCTGGCCTACACCGGCGATGAGGTGGTTTCGAGCGATTTCATCCACGACTCGGCCTCCAGCATCTTCGACGCCGGCTCCGGCATCGAGCTGAACAGCCGGTTCTTCAAGCTGATCAGCTGGTACGACAACGAGTGGGGCTACTCCAACCGCTGCGTCGATCTGCTCAAATACATGATTTCGCGAGGTTGATCATGGCCAAGAAGACCCTGGCGGACCTCTCGCCGTATTCCGACTACGGCAAAGGCCAGCGCGTCCTGGTGCGGCTGGACTTGAACGTGCCCCAGGACGCTGCCGGCAACATTACCAATGACCGCCGCATCCGCGCCGCCATCCCGACCCTCAAGCTATTGCTCAAGATGGAGCGCACCAGAGCGGCGCCAGGGTCATCGTCATGAGCCACCTGGGCCGGCCCAAGGGCGATCCGGCCAGGGACGCCATTTTCCGGATGGACAAGGTCGCCGATCGTCTCCGCCAGTTGGTGCAGGAGATGAGCGAACAGGAACCGAATCACTTCTCCTGGAACCCGCCGCCCGTCCGCAAGGTCGATGAGGTCGTCGGCCCGAAGGTCGAGCAGGCCGTGGCCGACATGCAGGCGGGCGAGGTGCTGGTCCTGGAAAACCTCCGCTTCCATCCCGGCGAGCAGAAGGGCGACCCCGCCTTCGCCGCCCAGCTGGCGAACCTGGCCGACGTTTACGTCAACGACGCCTTCGGCACCTGCCATCGCAAGGACGCCTCCATGTACGCGGTGCCGAAAGCGATGGCCGGCAAGCCGCGCGTGGTCGGCCTGCTGGTGGCCAAGGAGCTGGAGGTGCTGGAAACGCTGCTGTCCAAGCCGCCCCGACCGTTCCTGGGCGTGCTGGGCGGCGGCAAGGTGTCGGACAAGATCGGCTTCATCAAGGCGATGCTCCAGCGCGTGGACAAGGTGCTGATCGGCGGGGCGATGACCTACACCTTCCTCAAGGCCCAGGGGAAGAACGTGGGCAACTCCCGCCTGGAGGCCGACAAGCTGGACGTGGCCCGCGAACTGCTGGAACTGGGCAAAGGCAAGATCTTCCTGCCGGTCGATCACCTGGCCGTGGCCAAGATCGAGGAGCCGGCCGGGGTCCGTGTGGTCGAGGGCGAGATCCCCGACGGGCTGGTCGGCGTGGACATTGGCCCGAAGACGATCGCACAGTACACCGCGGAGGTGGGCAAGTCGGCGACGGTGGTGTGGAACGGCCCGCTGGGCAAGTTCGAGGACGAGCCGTACAGCAAGGGCACCCGGGCGATGGCCGAGGCGATGGCGGCGTCGAAGGGCGTGACCGTGGTCGGCGGCGGCGAGACGGCCGAGGCGGTGGAGGAGTACGGCCTGGCCGAGAAGATGAAGCACGTCTCCACCGGCGGCGGGGCGTTCCTGGAGTACGTCGAGGGGACGCCGTTCGCGGCGCTGTCGGTGATTGACGAGCGCTGACGGTATCTTGTGCCTTGCGTCAACTCAGGATTGACTGGCCGCACTATCAGCGTTACAGTGCGGCCAACTCATTCCTCAGGAAAGACGCAATGCCCAGGAAGAAACCAGCCGACAAATCACCGACTCCCCCGACCAGGGCCGTCCAGGTATCCGCACCCAAGGCGCTGCTTGATGACCTTCGCTCCCTGATCCGGCAAACCCGGGAGGGAGTCGCCCAGGCCGTCAATTCCGCCTTGGTGCTGCTTTACTGGGAAGTCGGCCACCGCATCCGCACGGAAATCCTCAAATCCCAGCGGGCAACGTACGGCGAAGAGATTCTTTCAACACTGTCGAAAGAAACGTGATTGTGCCAACACTGTCGGCACAATTGGCTACCGATTTCAGGACGCTTTCAGCAAGCGCAATCTGTTCTGCATGATCCGCTTCGCCGAGGTGGTTCTTGATCGCCACATTTGTCTCGACAGCGTCGAGACAATTGAGCCGGAGCAACTTCACCGAGGCCGAGCAAGGCCCCACCGAGGGTCGCTGACGTATTCCCGGCGCAAGGCGCGGCTGTCAGCGCTTGGCCTCCAATCTCCGCAAGAGATCGGACCTTGCCTTCGGTCGGAGCGCCGGGCGTCGAGGAGACTCCGGCTCATCGCCTTGAGGTGTTCTCGTGGCCGGTGAGCCCGATCCGGTGCTGCCGTGGAGGAGTACGGGCTGGCTGAGAAGATGAAGCACGTTTCCAGCGGCGGATCGGAGCGCCATCCTCCACGAGTGGAGACGCTTCATCCTGGAGATGGGGGCCGGTTTCGCCTTCGTCGCTCGCAGACGATCGGTAACGTTCGGAGTTGACTTCCTTGGGAGCAAGGGGTATCACCTGCCCCTTCTCAAACCGAGGGACTATCATGCACCGTCCTGCTGCTTGCCTCGTGCCGGCGTTCGCCAGTCTCTGCTTCCTGGCTGGCTGCGAGACTTGGCAATGTCGGGTGCGAACGCCAACGATGGGACTTCATCTGGATACAAATGAGATGAAGGCCGAGGTTTCCCGCTACGTCGCGATTGGAATGCCCATCGACGAGGCCAAGAAGGTGATGGAAACGCAGGGGATCAAGTGCATTTTCGAGCAGCAACTTTGCATGCAGAACGCTGGGTGGACGCCGACCCGGCCAGGCGGGGTGAGAACTAACTACGATTCTGCTCAAAGGTACAAGCCCCAGCGCAACTGGCGGGAAACCCTGTCCATGTCCGACGAGATCAAGGTCTACTTCTCCTTCAAGGACGGCAAGGTTTCGGAAGTGCGCAGTGGAACACATTCCCTGCTGCATTTGATGGACTTCCCATATCTCCCAGCCAGCGTTTCTTGGCACCCTCGCAGTCACCTGCGGCGGCTGTTCCCAGCCATCCGGGGCAAGATCATTCCCACCTGCTGCCGGTACTCCTCGTAGCCGCCGCCGAAAGCACGCCTCAAGTCCTGCTCCTCCAGGAAGACACCGACGAACACGTAGGCCGTCGTCATCCCGGAGAACAGCAGGTGGCCCCACGTCATCGTCGGCGTGGCCCAAAAGGCGATCAAGAAGCCGAGCATGATCGGGTGTCGGACGACCCGGTAGAATACCGGAGTGCGGAAGGGGGGCGGTACGTACGGCTGGCCCCTGGCATAGAGGTAAACCTGCCGCAGCCCGAACAAGTCGAAATGGTCGATCAAGAAAGTGGAGATCAGCACCACAAACCAACCGACGCCGAAAAGCAGCCAGAGGGCGGCCCTGGCCACTGGCTGCACAATGTCCCACACCACCCCCGGCATCGGATGCCATTGCCAGAACAGGAGAGCCAGCAGCAGGCTGCTGAACAAGACGTAGGTGCTGCGCTCGACCTGTGGCGGCACTGTCCGTGTCCACCACCCCTTGAAGCCGGGGCGGGCCATGACGCTGTGCTGGATGGCGAACAGGCCGAGCAGCAACAGGTTCACGCCCAATGCTTCGGCCAACGACACCACCGGCCCGGAGTCGATGGACTTCGTGGACAACGAGGTTGCCGACGAACCCGATGGCGTACAAGAACGTGCCGAGGAAGAGCAGGTAGCAGATGGCGCCGTAGGCCAGCGAAGCGACCTTCGCCATTGGGCCAACCGTTTGAGAGCTGGAGTCAGGTTCAAGGCCAGGCTTGCGGGCCGTGACCAAACCTCCCTGCGTGCAGGATGACGTGACGTAGCCGGTCCACCCGTGGAACCTGGCGTCCGTGAACCCGACCTCGGTGAGCATCTGCAGGAGCGTCCGCCCCTTGATCGCACCGGCAATTCAATCTGACCACGCTCCCTTCTTCTCCACCTGACTCACCGTCACCTCCTCGTCCAGTAAGATGTCGGCCATCTGAAGGCGGCCACCGGGACGGAGGACCCGGAAGACCTCGGCCAAAACCTTCGGCTTGTCGAGGCAGAGGTTAAACACGCCATTGGAGATCACCACGTCCACTGACTCATCAGCAACGGGCAGATGGTCGGCCTCGCCGTGGTGGAACGTGGCATTATTGACCCCCGCGGCCAGGGCGTTCGCCTTCGCCTTCTCAACCATCGGCTCGGTCATGTCCACCCCGACCACCTTGCCGGTTGGACCGACCCTCCGAGCAGCGAAGATGTTGTCCAGTCCGGCTCCGCAGCCAATGTCCAGCACCGTCTCACCGGCTCGGACTTCTCCGAGGGCGAGCGGGTTGCCCACTCCGGCAAACGACTCGGTGACCTGGGCAGGGAGGGCGTCAAGCTCCGCGGCGTCGTAGCCGAGCTGCCTGGCACTGGCAGGGCCAGTCGGGAAGCGTTGCTGCGCCTGCGGTTCGAGGGCTACCTTGACGAACCTCTGTTGGATGTCAGTCTTGATTTGGTCCAGCGTCTCGCTCATCGGCCTTCTCCCGGGAGGATCTCGGAACTGCTGCCAGCCTATTCCGTGGCGGAAGAAGCGCGAACGGCATTCCGATGATACCCCGATGCCGGCCGATAAGCCCAGCTTATGACGGGGTGTCAGAGAGAGGATGCGTTTCGAGGAAGAGCAGAAATAACCGTGCCGGAAGGGGCAGTACTCGCCGTTTGTCTTGCACAACAAACAAATCGCGGTCACAGGAAAGATCGCTGACCACAAGGGCACGGAGCTGACCCGCCTGGAGTTCCTTCTGAACGGCGTAGCTGGACAGGATCGCCACTCCGGCCCCCCGCAGGACCGCCTCCTTGATGGCTTCGTTGCTGCCGAGTTCGAGAACAACTCGGAGTTCGGAAAGGGACCGCCCCGCCCGCTCCAGGGAATTCTCGAAGCAGTGCCGCAGACCTGACCCCGACTCCCGCAAGACGAAGGGGTGAGGGAGCAGTTGCTTCAGCGTCACCTTCTTTCGCTTGCTCAAGTTGTGGCCAGTCGGCACGATCAGCACCATGCGGTCGCTGACCAGGAAGCGGTATTCCAGATGCGGCTTCTCGACCCTCCTCCCCACCAGCCCAAGGCTGACTTCGCCCCGTTCCACCTGTCCAATCGCTCCCAGGCTGTCGCTGACGGAGGCACGAACTCTCAGGTGCGGGTGTTGCTGCCCAAAGACCGAGAGCAGGGCCGGGAGGATGTGTTCGCCGGGAATCGAGCTGGAGGCGAGCAGAAGTTCGCCGGCCACCGGGGCATCGAGTCCCGTGATCTCCCGGCGCGCTTCCTGATGGATGGCCAGGATCCGTTGGGCGCAGGCGTAGAGGGTCTGCCCCGCCTCGGTCAGCATCACGCGACCCCCGCGACGCTGGAAGAGGCCCTTGCGGAGGGTCTTTTCGAGGGCTTGAATGCGTTGGCTGACCGCTGCCTGCGACAAGCCGAGTACCTTCGCCGCCCTGGTGAAGCTGCTCAGCTCGGCGGCCTTTGAGAAGGTTTGCAGATAGGGAAGATGAACGTCCTGAGCCTCCACGGCATCACCAACGCCTCAACGACGATCGAAGACCGACCAGCGGAAAAAGCAACCCGCTTGCCCTCCGGGGAAAGCAACGCCCGCTGCAAGCGGCGGCCCGACAACAGCGAGGACCAGCAAGGTCACATCGATGGGACGAGACAATCTCGACATGGGCACCCTCCTGAGTGAATGGTACTTCGCGCATCCTGGTGCAATCCAAAGGGCGGGAGTCATTATAGAACAAGTGGAGCAAGGGAGAATTGGTCGAATTGCTGCGAGTCCGGCCGAATGGCAGAAAGTCACCGCTCGCGTGAGCCACCGGTCACCAGCCGGCTCACGCGGGCCGGCTGGGATGCTGGAAAAACCTTCAGTTGTGTGGCCGGTCTGGCGCCGCGCCTCGTTCGGCAGTTGTTGCGGCAGAGTAAAGACAATGCCCAGCTACCGCAACTTGCACCACGTCGGCAAGCAAGAAGTCCATGCAGGCGCCGCTCCAGTCAATTCCACCAGCCTCTGGAGAAATGACCCACAGCACGTCGGCCACGATGTCACCACCCTCTTCCGCATGCGCAGTGGAGAGAACCTGCAACTCGTAGGCGCTGCCGTCTCCGAAGCGAACAAGCGCGGCCAGCCTTTGCTGTTCGAGGCAACGCAAGACGGACAGAAGATCGTTCATCCAAAGACTCGCCTTCGCTCCCAAACGCCAGGCTCCGCAGCCGGCTCACGCAGACGCGACAGGGAACTCGGCAGGACATTATTCGCGTGACCGGCGTATTGCAGCACTTTGCTCGGCCTCGTTCTCCCACGGCCGCAGATACCTGCGATGCACAAGGGGGAACGACTCCCACATCCCATTGAAGTAGCGGGTGGGATTCTTGATGATGTCCGCCCACGTCGCCTCTGGAAAGACGATGATCTTGTGGTGGTCGCAGTCCCACTGCCCGTACGTGCCCAAGTCCGGGAACCAGAGAAAAACTCCTGCTGCCTGGTAATGGCGACACGTCTTGACGAGGTTCACCCCGCGGAACCAGTATCGCTGGTGTTCCATCCGGTTCCAGTCCTCCCACTTCTCCTGAAGCGCGAAGTCGAACGTACTCACGTCGTGCTTCGTCACCGCCAGCTCCTCCGGCGCGAAGAGAGTCACCTCCTTCACTTCGCAGCCGGGCAGCGTGAGCTTCCGGTTTTCGGGTCGAGCCAAGTATGCACGCAGATCCTCAGGTATCTCCATGCGCTCCCTCCGTTGGTCGAACTGGCCAGGTAACCTTGATTGTCTCCAGGTTCGCACTTTCTTTCTGGGTGGTGTGATTGGACAGAACAGGCGAATGGCGTGGGCAACAGGAACTGCGAAAAGTTGACACGGAATGACCTGGAAACCGGGCTCACGTCGGCCCCTCCCGAATACCCTGGCGGGTGGCGGGCAGGGAGCGAATTGCCCTTTGCTGGCATCCGTGGGACAATCAGAGACCGCGTCTGTCCTCTCGGCCACTTCCAGCAAAGTGGCCGGCAGGGCAGGCAGACCGGAATGGAACGATCCTCGGAATGCCAGCGTTCGCTGCTGACCTCCCGTTCTCACTCCGGTGTGGTACAATCGTTCATGTGGAAGAAGTGCCCGTTTTCGAGACACGTACCATGAACGAAACCAAGACCAAAAAACTGCGAACGCCCCTTGTATCGAACGTTGTTTACAAAGTCCTTCCCGGCCCGACGCGCAAGCGAACGGAAGTGCCTTATCGCTACCGGCTGATCTTCCGCAATGGGGACTTCAGCGAGGCCGGGTGCCTCTTGCTCTGGGACGTGGTGGGCGGCCGGATGGGCTATCAGGTGGCCCTGGAGCGGCAGGAGAATGGCCGGCTCTCCTGGCACTGCACCTGCGCCGATGCCATCTACCGCGGCAGCTTCACCAACCACCTGTGCAAACACATCCAGGGCGTCAAGGCGCTGGGACGGGGCCCGGCGCCGGCGACAGTGTGAGCCGGGATGGACGCCCAGGACACGAACAGGGCCGATCCGCTGTCACGGATCGGCCCTGGCTTGTTCCGGCGCTGCGGTTACTCGGCCGCGATCAGCTCCTTGATCTTCTCCGCGATGGCCCGGGCGTTCTGCTCGCCGGAGCCGACCTTGACCATATGCACGACGCCTTTCTTGTCGAGGACGACCAGCTGCGGGATGCCTGCCACTCCATACGCCGCACCGATCTTTTCCCACTCCAGCCCCGACATGGCCTGGAGCTGATGGGTCAAGCGGTGAAACGCGGCGAACGCCTTGAGCAGTTCTTGCTCTTGCTGGTTGGTCATCGCGTGCGTTCGGTCGAGCTGGCCTGTCGTCTCGTCAAAGAGGTAACCCCGGCCGTGATCGCCGTTGTACAGCGTCAGGCCGACGATCTCCACCCCCTTGTCCTTGAACTCCTTGTGCAGCTGGCGCAGGTGCGGGAAGGTCGCGATGCACGGGGGACACCAGACGGCCCAGAAGTCCAGCAGGACCACCTTGCCCTTGAGGTCGGCCAGCTTGACCGGCTTGCCGTTGACGGCAAACGCCCCGGCAATCTCGGGAGCGGGTTTGCCGACCAGGACATGCCCTTCCTCCTGGGCGCCGAGACGGGCGAAACCTATCAGGGCCAGCAGGGCAACCAGCAAAGCGGTCAGTCGGAGTGGACGCATCATGGCTGAAAAACCCTCCCCACGTCGGACGTTGGCTCGGATGGTAATGGGAAGGAGCAATCGACTCTGTCGAACGGCCGGTCAGGATGGTCCGTTACGGAAGTCCGAATTTCCGCTAACCGGCGCCCGCTCGATTCCGCACGCGAATGGTCCCGAATGTACGCAGTCGGCCCTTTCCGGACAAGTGGTCCTGGCAAGAAAATGCCCGTCTCTCCGGAAAGCTCGCCTATCCCCTTGGAAAAGGTGGACCATCAGCCCGGCCGGCTGGCAACTGATACAACAAGCACAGGAGCTGACAGAGGCATCAGACAGGCGGACCCTTCCCGATGCGCATGGAAAACCGTTCCGGATTGACGTCGGCCGAGGTCCAGCAGCGGGTCGCGCTGGGACAGGTCAACCGGGTCAAGCGTTCCGACCTGGCCGAGTATCTGGGCATTGTCGCCCGCAACGTCCTGACTCTCTTCAACGCCATGGTCGTCCCTGCCGCCGTTGCCCTCTTTTTCCTCCGGGCTGTCAATGACGCCCTGGCCGTCTCCGGCTTCGCCATCACCAACACGCTGCTGGGCCTGGTCCAGGAGATCCGGGCCAAGCGTCATCTGGAACAGCTCGCCCTTCTCACCGAGGGGCGGGCACGGGTGGTGCGCGACGGCACCGTGGTCGAGATCCGCTCCGGCGACGTGGTCAAGGACGACGTGCTGCTGCTGTCGGCCGGCGATTCCGTGCTGGCCGACGGCCCCCTCCTCGAAGCCCGCTTCCTCGAAGTGGACGAGGCCCTGCTCACCGGCGAGTCCGACCCGGTGCCGCGGCAGCAGGGGGAGCAGGTCCTCTCCGGCAGCTTCTGCGTGGCTGGGGAAGGAGTCTACCGGGCCGACCGCGTCGGGGCGGAGTCGTTCGCCCAGAAGACCAGCAGTGCGGCTCGCTCCTATCGTCCCACCAGCAGCCCCATGCAGCGGACGGTCAACCATCTGATCCAGCTGCTGACCATTGTTGCGGTAGCCCTGTGCGGTCTGTATCTTGGCCTGTTCTTGCTGCGCGGCCCCGAAGAGCTGCCTCTGGCCGAGTTGGTCAAGATGATCGCCGCCACCATCACCAGCATGGTCCCCCAGGGGCTGGTGCTGATGGTGACCCTGGCCTTTGTCCTCGGGGCGGTGCGTTTGAGCAAACGAGGGGCCCTGGTCCGCCGGCTGAACGCGGTCGAGTCGATGGCGGCCGTCAGCACGCTCTGCATGGACAAGACCGGCACACTGACCACCAATCAGCTGAAGGTTCAGCGCATCCTCCCGCTGGTCCAGCGCTTGACGGAAGAGGAGATCCGGGAGCGGCTGCGCTGGTTCGCGTCGGCATCGCTCGACCAGGGTAACAAGAGCCTGGCCGCCATCCGGACTGAGGTCGGCGAAACCCTGGTCGAGGTGCTCGATCTGCTGCCGTTCAAATCGCGGAACCGCTACAGTGCCGTCCGGTTGCGCCGGGAAATGAACCAATCGATCCTGGCCCTGGGAGCGGTCGAGGCCCTGCGGCCGCTGCTGGCCGCGGCGGAGTGGGACGCGGTCGAGTCGGCCTGGAGCGCGCTGCTGCCGACCGGTCTGCGTTTGCTGCTCTTTGCCGAGGTGGAGGACAGGGACCGACCCGATCAAGGTTTCCGCGGTTCGCTGGAGGGATTCACGCTGCGGCCCCTGGCGCTCCTGGCCCTCAGCGACGAATTGCGACCCGGGGCACGCGAGGTCCTTCGGCTGCTGGCCAGACAGGGAATCGACTTCAAGATCATCTCCGGCGACAATCCTGACACGGTGCGCGCCACCATCGCTCCGCTGGCGGAGCGAGCCGAGGAGCCGGCCTTGCAGGCCCTCGCCCAGCTGCCGGTGGTCACGGGCAGCGAGTTGGAATCGGCAGCGGAGAAACTGGACGAACTGATCGGCACCCGCACGGTCTTCGGCCGGGTGTCGCCCTGGCAAAAGGTGCGGATCGTGGCCGCGCTGAAGGAGCGCCGGCGGCACGTGGCCATGATCGGCGACGGTGTCAACGACGTGCTGCCGATCAAGAACGCTCACCTGGGCATTGCCATGGGCGAGGGCAGCCAGGCCAGCAAGACCGTGGCCGGGCTGATCCTGGAAACCAACGACTTCGGGCTCCTGCCCGAGACGCTGGACGAGGGACGGACCATTGTCCGCAACCTGCGCCAGGCCAGTAAACTGTTCCTGACCAAGAACGTCTTCACGCCCATCCTGATCCTTGGGGCGGTGGTTGCGTTCGGGCTGCCCTTCCCCTTCTTGCCGCGCGACGTGACCCTGTTCAACGCCCTCACCATTGGGCTGCCGGCACTGCTGATCACCGTGGGGCGGGAGAAGTCGCCGGCGGCCAGCCGGGGGACGTTCCTGGGCGAGGTGGGTCGGTTCGTGCTCGGGACGGGGAGCGTGATCGGGGTCGCGGGCTTGCTGCTGCTGCTGCTGGCGGATCGGCTCTTTGGCCGGGACGTGCGTCTGGAACAGACCATGCTTGTGACCGCCCTGGTGCTGCTCGGCCTGGTCACGGTGAGCCGGTTACGGCGGCCGGAGGATCGCTGGTTCTATCCGCTGCTGGTGGGAGACGTGGTGGTGTACCTGGTGCTGATGTATTGTCCCGTGCTGTCGTTCCAATACTTCGAGCTGACGCCGCTGGGCTGGGAACAGTGGGGGTTGGTGCTGGCTCTGGTGATCCCGGCGGCAGGGCTGCTGTCCCTTGGGGACTTGTTGATTTATCGTTTCGCGCGTCCTGGCCCACGCGAAACGATAAATCGTTGTGGGGAATCAATCGCGTAACCGTCCGTGCGACCTCACTTCTCCATCTTCATGACGCCCAGGTCGCGGCGATAAAGGGGAAGATGGCGGTAGTACACCTCCAGGCACAGCAGGGCCAGCGAGGTGGACATGATCCGGCCGCCGGAGCTGACGTGTCCGAGGCCGTTGGGGGCCCAGCTGCCGAGCTGGTGGTTGTTCGCGGGATTGATACCCTGGTCCATCTCCTTGATGAGGATGTCGCGGATGCCGTTGTTGCCCTTGTCGCCCTTGTTCCACAATTCCCAGGCTTCGCCGCCGAAATGGTGCATCACCTGGGTGGCGTAATAGAGGTAGTAGTAGTTCGGCTGGCCCTTGCCGGGCGGCTGGGCCTTGAGCCTGTCAATGCCCATCAGCAAGTTGGGATTGCGGGTTGACGCCCATGTACATCCGGCACAGCAAGCCGGCCGCGGTCATGGTGTCCTTGGCGGGGTAGCCGGGCATGTAGCCGTAGCCGTATTTGGTGGCATCAGAATTCTTGACCTCGGCCGCGTCCAGGAACTGCTCGGCCTTCTTGAGGCACTCGTAGGGAACGCTCAGGCCGGACATCTGGCCGCTCTTGAGGGCCATCAGCTGCCAGCCCACCACCGACGTGTCGCCCGCCTGACCGGGAGAGTAGCGCCAGCCGCCGCCCTTGGCGTCCTGCGCCTGGACAATGAAGTTGATCGCTCGCTGGGCCGACAGCTTCAGGACCGGGTCGGAGGTCAAGCCGTAGGCCTCGCACATGGCAATGCTGATCAGACCGTGAGCATACATGCTGTTGCTGTAACTGCCGTTGCGGGTGGACTGCTTGCTGCGGATGAACTCGACGCCGGCCAGCACGGTCTTGTAATAGTCCTCCTTGAGCTGGGCCTTGGAGGGCCGATGGGTGATGCCGGCCGCCAGGTAGGGCAGCAGGGCAAAGGCGGTGGCGGCCACGGGGTCGGGCTGGTGGGCCATGCCCGTGCAGTTGCACTTGAAGATCCGGCCGGCCTGGCCGGCCTTTTCGTGGGCGTTGAGGTGGAACTCGCTCAGCGACCAGCTGCCGTTGGGCGATTGGTGCCGGGCCAGCCAGCTCAGCCCCTTGGCCACGCAGGCTTCCGACAGCGCATTGCCGCCGCCCTCTTGCAGCATCTTCTCGCGGGTGGCGCCGGATCGGCCGGCGAAGCCGCCCAGGTTGGCGATGCCGCCGCTCATGCCGCCGATCTCGCCGAACATGGCCCCGGTGCCGGCCTGGGTGGCATCAACCAGCGCGCCGCCCTGGCCGCCGCCCGTGCCCGGGGGGGCCGGCAGCGTTCGCGCCGGGCCTTCCGGAGCGCCCACGACCCCGACCGCCTCGGTCGGATTGACCATGCCCGGAACGCTCACTTCTTCCAGGCGATCGACGTTGAAGTTGGTCGGCACGCTGGGGTCCAGGCCAACGTCATCTTGAGTCAGGTCGGCGTCCTTCTCCTCCTTCCGATCCTCCACCACCGTTTCGCTTTTCACCTCGCCGGTGGGCAGAGCGGCTGCGGTCCCCAGGCCGATCGTCATCATCAGCAGGATCAGCAGCACGTGGGCGCCAACGCTGACCACGGCGGCCAGCAGGGCCACCAGCAGGTTGACCTTCCCCTCCGTGGGCACCGTCGGGGCGACAACCACCTTGCGCCGCTTGTCCTGCGGGGCCGGCGCCGGGTTGGGGACATTGTTCAGATCATTGGTGGACATACTCGGTTGCTTCCTGAGCTACGGGGATTTCAAGAGGAAGGAAAGTCCGTCAGCCGGTTCCGTGGACTCAAGTTCAGTTCCGGGGCGCCGTGCGGCGGCGTCTCAGCGCCGCCCTTCCAATTCTCTGTCGTATCCAGGGCGGTGTTTGTTACCTGGTCCGGACGAATTTTTTCCTCGCTGTCGGGAGGCGGCAAGACAAATTCGCGCCGGGTGGCCAGGGCCAGCTTTTGCCGGACGCGCATGTCCTGGAAGCGGAACCACACCGTCAAGGCGAGCACGGCAAACACGGTCCCGATCACGGTCCCCATGACAATCCACAACAGTTGCCTGTCCGAGGCACTGTCCTCGTCCTTGACGGGTACCACCTGGATCTCGGGCATGCGGCCGATCAGCAGGGGAGCGAAGCGCCGTTGCTGCTTGCCGCGCTGGTCCACGGCGTCGTAGCGGTACTTCTTGTAGTAGTAGCCGGCAAAACTCGCCTCCAGGGTCAGTTTGTCGCCCACCTTCGCTCCGGGCGGCAGTTCGGTGAACAGCAGACAGATGGGCGTGGAACTGTAGCCGTTGAAGAACAGCCAGCCCTCGTAAATGAACGGCACGCCCTCCAGCTGGAGGGCCAGGGGAGCGTCGTGTTTCTCGATGCGCCGCAGTCGGCCCTGGACCAGGACCACGTCGCCGCGGAATTTCTTCGGCTTGTTGATCAGCTGGGAGTAACCCAGGTCGCGCTGAGCCGCCTTGAGGAAGACGTCCGCTCCGGTGTGGCGGGCGTAGCGCAGCATCGCGCAGTAAGTGTCCAGTTCCAGGGGCGCATCGTCGGGATTGGGGATGTCTCGTTCGTCCCGGACAAAGTTCAGCATGAGGTCCGGGATCTTCTGGACCCGGGTGGTGTCCAGCAAACGGAAGTAATCGAGCTTGCCGCCCAGATACAACCAGGCCAGCGTCTGCGTTTGTGGGATGATCCCCGGGATGGTCCGGCAGGAATCAGCCCCGGAGAGGACAAGCACACAGGCCCCCAGCTGGTTGCGAACGTCCATCGGCAGCAACGGCGGCTCCGCCGGCTCCAGCGACCAGACCTCCAGAGGTTTGCTGCCGGCATACAGCATGCTCACCGCTTGCAGACTGCCGACCGAGGGTGCGGAACTGACCCCCACGAGCAGCGTCGCCACTTCCTGGGGCGCCTGGATCTGGGCTTGCGCGGTCGAGGCGTTCAGTCCGAGAACGACCAGGCAGAGCTGGAGTCCAGCCAGCAGACGGGGGCGGCAAACTGTCGGGGACCGAGGCATTGTCGCCTTCCTTGTGGGGTCTCTCTCGCTCACTGGCCGACGTTCTGATCCGGGGGGGCGGCGAAGCTGACGTTGACCACGTTGAGCCGTTTGAGGAGGGCTTTGGTATCCTCGTCGGGGGCGGCCTCCTCGAAGGCCTTGACTCCCGCCGACCGGCAGGCGTCCATGACCTCGACCACGTGTTTCCAGGCCAGTTTGGAATCCCCCTGGACCTTGATGGCCACCCTCCTCAGTTCGTCTCGAAGGGCCTGATCGCGCTCTGCGCTTTCCAGCCCCTTCAGCTTGTCAAAGATGACGACGGCCTTGTCCTTGAAGGTCTTTTTCAGGTGCTCCGTCAGCGCGGTGAGATTGTCCATCGGCGTGTTGATGGCACTTCCCTCTTCCAGGGACATGGTGTAGCCGACCTCGTGCGCGTGAACGCGGACGTTCAGGTCCAGCGGCACGTCGATGTCGTCGGCCTCCTTGTGCGACTCGGCCTTCTGGTTCACCTCGGCCTGATTTGGAGCCTGCGTCACCTGTTTCGCGGGCAAGGCCAGGTCCATCTGTCCTTCCAGCGCGGAGGGGTTGTAGGTGAAGATGAAGAACATCAGCAGCTGGAACGCCATGTCCAGCATCGGCGTGATTGGCAGCGCTATGTCCTGGGGGGGATCGGTCTTTTTGCGGTTTCCGCTCATCATGCACCTGCCTTTATCGTGGCCCGGACCTTCATGTTCTTGAACTTGTGATCCTTGCACATGGTCAGGATCTGGTAGATGGAGCCATACTCCAGATCACCGTGGGCCCGGAGAATGATCGTCGGATTGACCTTCTCGTTCTTCCCCTCGTTGAGGTTTTCAATGTCCCGGCGCTTGGTGCGCAACCATTCCTTGAACTCGATCAGCTTCAGAGGAAACTCCTCACCCAGGACAATGATCGATGGGGCCTTGGTGTCGAAGTTCTTGGCCCGGAGCTTCTCGCGCCAGGCGGCCGGGGCCTTGGCGTAATCTTCCTCGTAGAAGGGCTTGACGTTGACGAACAGCACTTCCGTCTCGGCCTTGCTCAGGGGGATGGCCGAGCTGGACGAGGGCAGGACCACCTCGCCGGTGACCTGTTCGTTGACAAAGTTGACGCACATCATGAAGAACATCAGCAGCTGAAGGACAATGTCCAAAAGCGGCGTCAAATTGGGTTCCGCCGAGCTGCCTTCGCTAGTTGGTCCGTGACTCATGGCTCACCTCCCTCGGAAGGATGAAGGATGTTAGCCCGAAGCGCCAGCGAGGGAGGCTGTGTCCTTCGCTGGCTTGAGGGAGGCTTCGTCCCTCGCTGGCGCTTCGGGCTAACTTGACTCATCCCTCATCCCTACTTCTTGATCGCCGCCTGGGTCGCGGGGGCGCGGGTGTCCGCGGCCACCTGGGCCACGGGGGCGGAGCTGGCTTTCTTGGAGTTGTGGTACATCTGCGTCAGCAGGTCGTCGGCGATGTTGCTGGTGTCCATCGTCAGACGGATCAGGCGATTGCGGAAGAAGGTGTGGGCAAAGATGGCCGGCACCGACAGACCGATGCCGATCATGGTCACGGCCAGGGCGTGTGACAGTTTCTCGGCCAGGACCTGCGGCTTGGGGGTGGTGCCTTCCTTGCCCAGTTCCTGGAAGGCGCCGATCATGCCGTACACCGTGCCGACCAGGCCGAGCAGCGGGCCCAGGGTGCCGATGGTCGCCAGGTAGCTGATCAGCTGCTCCTTGCCGGCCTTGATGCTCTCGACCATGTTGAAGGCCGACTCGCGGGCATCCTCGATGCCGTATTGCAGCCGGGACATGCCCGTGGTCAGCACCCGGCCCAGGAAGGAACCGTCCTCCTTGGACATCTCGTAGGCTTCCTTGAACTTACGCTGATTGACCGTCTCGGTGAAGTCCTCGACAAAGCCCGGCGGAATGAAGGCGCCCATGCGCAGGTCCAGGGTCAGCAGCACGATCATGGTCACCATGGCGATGGAGAGCGTCCCCAGGATCAGACCCATGAAAATGCCGGTCGATTTGAGGATGTGGATGAACATGCTGCTGCTGCCGCCGCCTCCGTCCTTGGCCGCCCCGTCGGCGGCATCCTGGGCAAATGCGGGAGAAACGGCGGGAGAGAGAAAGCAGAGCAGAAAGAGGGCCAGCAGGCAAAGGCCTGCCCAGCGAATCCAGCAGGGCGGGGAGGGCGCTGCGGAAGAAGTCATGTTGCGGTTCCTGTCGAGGAAGTTGCGTCCAGAGAACTTGCCCATTGCTGGGACGTTGACCTTCGGCAGATGGTTCCACCAAAGGGAGCCGTTCCATCCAAATCCGCTCTCCGGAACCGTTCCCAGGCAGCGGAACGATCTGAACGGAGGGTCAGCATCCAATCTCAATGACACACCTATTAATGTGACTGCCGGAAATGTGGAGTGTCAAGAGGTTTCTTGCGAGTCTGTTCCGAAAGCCGCTTGCGGCTTCGCGCACCACGCTGGTGCGCTAAGCCGCAAGCGGCTTTCGGAACGCTCCGTGCCCGATCATTTGCCCTTGTTCGAGTTCTGCAGAAGATCTTCCATGATCTGCAGCATCTCGTTGTTCAGGAAGTTCCGCTTGAACTTGTAGTTGCTGTCTCCGGAGCGCGACTCGGAGGGCATCGCCTCGGTGATCTTGGCATCGAGCTTGTCCGCCTCGTCGCGGGTGTTCAGCTCGCGCAGTTCCTTTTCGTTAAGCGACACTTTCTTGCGGGCCTTGCGTTCCTTGAGCAGCTCGATGTCCCTGGCCAGGCCGGCAAAGTCCTTCGATTCCTTGATCCGCTTGGCCGACCGCTCTTGCAGGGCCGTCTTCAGCTCGGGCGTGATCAGCCCGACCTTGTTGTGCTCGGCCGGATCGACCTGGTCGAAGGGCAGGGCGTGTTCTTGCTCCTTCTCGCCATCCACCAACTGCCCCGTGAGCGAGGGGACGACGACGTCGGACAGGACGCCGCGAGCCTGGGTGCTGTGGCCGTTGACGCGGTAGAACAGCTGGATGGTCAGCTTCAGGGCCCCGAGCTTGCCAGGCTGCGGAACCTGGAGGTGCTCGCCCAGGTCGATGACCGTTTGCACTGTTCCCTTGCCGTAGGTCTGCGAGTCGCCAACGATCAGCGCCCGGTGGTAATCCTGCAGCGCTCCTGCAAGGATCTCCGAGGCGCTGGCACTCAGCTTGCTCGTCAGGACAATCAACGGCCCGCCGTAGACGACGCCCCGTTCCGGGTCGTCCTTGCGCTGCACCCGGCCCTTGAGCCCCTTCACCTGCACGATCGCTCCCCGGTCGATGAACAGGCCGGTCAGGCCCAGGGCCTCGGTGAGCAGGCCGCCGCCATTGTGGCGCAGGTCGAGGATGACGCCGTCCACCTTTTTCGCCTCGAACTCCTTGAGGAGCTTGCGCACGTCCTCGGTGGCGCTCTTGCGCTCCTCCTTGTCGCCGTAGAAGCTCGGCAGATCGATGACGCCGATCCGGTACGGCTTGCCGTCCGGCTTCTTGCCGTCCTCGACCACCTCGCCGCGGGCTTCCTGTGTTCGTCAGCTCGATTTTCTGCCGGGTCAGCTCGACAAGCACCGGCTCCACCTTGCCGACCTGCACCACTTTCATCTGCACCTTGGTGCCGCGCTTGCCGCGGATCATCTTGACCACGTCCTGCAGTTTCATGTCCTCCGTTTCGACGAACTTGTCGTCTCCCTGGGCGACGGCGACAATCTTGTCGTTGGGTTTGAGCCGGCCATCCTTTCCCGCCGCTCCGCCGGCCACGACCTCGACCACGATCGTCTGGCCATTCTCCGAACGCAGCACGGCGCCGATGCCGTCGAGGTTCAGCCGCAGGGCAATCTCGAAATCGGCCAGCGAGGTCGGCGACATGTAGGTCGAATGCGGGTCGATGCTGGTGGTCATGTCGGTCAGATAGATTTCCAGCAGGTCGGAGTTGTCCATCTGCTTCCAGCGCTTCAGCATCGACTGGTAGCGCTGCAGGATCTTCTTCCTGGCGTCGGCCTCGGGCAGCGGTTTCTCGGCCAGACGCTGCTGCAGCAGCTCGAACTTGATCCGCTTGCGCCAGCGCTCGCGCATCTCCTCCTCGGAGCCGGCATAAGGGAGGGTGTCCGCATCCGTATCCATGTGACTCCTTGACGGTGAAGTCATGTTTGGCCGGCACCAGTTCCTCGACCAGCTTCAGCCGTTCCGCCAGGCGCGTCTTGAAGCGACTGTAGACGTCGTGGGCGAAGGTGAGATCGCCCTTGAGGAGCTGATCGTCGAGTTCGGTTTCGAGCTTCTTGAACTCGTCGATGTCGCTTTGGAGGAAGAAGACCTTGTTGGGGTCAAGGCTCTTGAGGAAACGCTTGAACAGCCGTTTGGAAATCTCGTCGCCGATCTTGGGCTGAGTCGGATGGGCGAACTGGAGGAACTCGCACACCATCTTGGCCACCAGGGCATCCTGCCTGGCATCCTGCTTGCCCACCTCGGGCTTGGTGGTGGCCTGCGGGGCCAGCAAGAGCAGGCCCATCAAGGCCGGCAGGAGAGGAAACCAGTTGCGGAGAAGAAACCATCGGGTCATGTCCAGAAGCCTCGCTTTCATGCGGAGGAAATCGGGTCCGGCAGGCCGCCAACCGTTCGCCGCCGGTTGGCAGCTGGGGTGCCGTGCGCTCCACCGTTCGTGTACCGTCTAGTGCATGTTACCGCCCACGCGGTTGTCCCGCAATCGCGAAGCGCCGAATGAGAACCCCCAGCCTGCCACCCAGGACTCACGTCCTGGTCTATTGACTGTCGCCCCTTCGGGGCTGAAGACAACAAGCCCCGAAGGGGCGACAGTCAATAGACCAGGACGTGAGTCCTGGGTAGCCGCGCACTGCTCTTGACCTTCTCCCAGGGGCTGAGTATGGTCCCGTCGCTTTCCGCAGTCTTCCTGAGAAAAAAAGCAGGACTCAAGTTCCATTGGACACTTGAGCGATTGGACGGCACAGGCCAGGGAAGGAGGCCAAGGTGTTCAGGGCAATTCAAATCACGGGGATTCACCTGGCTGCGAGTCTGCTCGTCAGCATGGCGGCGTCACCGCTGGCGGCACAGCAACAGGATGAGTCCCGGCCGGGCAGTTCCGGCAGCATGGGCACCCTGCCGCCCCAACCGCCGGCCGGGCCCGGGAGTTCCCTGCTGGACGGCCCCTCCCGGCCGGCCTTGCCGCCGCTGCAGGGCCGGCCCTCGCAGGCGCACGTGGTCCTGAACCGGGCCATCGAATTACAGCGCCAGGGCGATTACGAGGGGGCGGCGCCGCTGTTCCTGGAGGCCCAGCGCCGCCAGGCCGACCTGTCGCCCCAGAAACAGCATGAGCTGGCCCAGTTCATGCAGGACAACACCCAGGCCCTCCAGGCACGCAAGGACGCCACCGAGAGCCTGCGCCTGGCCGAGAAGTTCCTGGCCGAGAACCGCCCGGAGGAGGCCAATGCCAAGCTGCGCCGGGTCTCCCTCAATGAGCAGTACCTGCTGCTGGCCGACCGCCAGCGCTACCAGGCCCTGTTTCAGCCCTTCCGCCGGACCGGACCGGGCGTGGCGGGCCCGGCCGGGACTTCCGCAAGCGCAACGGCGAACCCGACCGCCGCCGCCCAGCCCACCAACCCGGCACTGCTGGCACGCGACAAGGTCAAGCAGGCCCGGGTGCAGCTGGCCGCGTACCAGTTCGAGGCCGCGGAGAAGCTGGCCAGCGAGGCCGAAGAAATGCACCAGGTTTACAACCGGGGCGAGGACACGCCGCGCGACGTGCTGCGCGACGCGGCCCATGCTCGCTCCGATCCGAAATCCCTGCTCACCGCCGCCCGCGCTGCCCTGGGACGCAAGGACTATGACCGGGCCGAGCAGCTGGGCCAGCTGGCCGGTCAGCTGCGCTCGAGCTGGTCGCTGCAACTGTTCGGCGACACCCCGGCCAAGGTCCTCAAGGACGTCCAGACGGCCCGGGCCCGGGAGAGCGAAGGGCCTGCTCTCCCTCTGCCCCCGCGAGAAGGGAAGACCGGGGCAAATGGGGAACCTGGCACCGCCTCGGTGCCGCCTGCTCAGCCACAAGCCCGAAGCGCCAGCGCCGGGACCGCCCAGAGCCAGCAGACCCCGCAAAAAGAACGAAGCATGTTCAGCTGGCTGAACCCCTTCGGCAGCAAGAACAAGAGCGACGCCGGCAAACCCGGCGCGACGCCTCCAGCGAACGCCTCGGGGCAAGAGCCGGGTGCGACCGGCGACCTCAAGCCGTTCTCGCCCACGCTCCCGGCGGGCGGCCTGAGCAGCAACGCCGCCCCCGGCAAGCCAGCACCGCCGCAAACGCCCGCCGGCCTGGCCTCGGCCACGCCGACTCTCGCCCCGGGAAAGGACCTGCCCCGGGCCCTGGTTGGCTCCATCACGCCGGCCCCCGGAACGGCACCGAGCAACCCGCCGGGCCTGGCCAATCTCCCTCGCGCCCGGGTCAGCGCCGTCGATGCTCCGCCGGGGCCGCCTTCCGGCCCCGTGCCGCCGGCTGCCGGCCAGACGCCCGTGGCGCGCCAGGTCACGCCGACGCCTCCAGCAACGCCGCCCACCCGGCCCTTGCAGCCTCCCACCAAGATCGAACTGGCGCAGACAACGCCGCCCCAAGCGCAGGCCGGCCTGCCGGCCGGAGCGCACGCAGGCGTGCGGGGCCCGGCCAGCAATCCTCCGGGCGGACCGCGTCCGACTCCGCCCGCCTCCGGAGGAACCACCTCGCCGCAGCAACCGGGGCCGATCCATGATCCGCGCCTGACCCAGGTTTCCGCGAAGCCGGCCCCTGTCCCGGCAGCCAGCACGCCGCCGCCACCCCGGGCGTCCCTGCCGCTGCCGGCCGTCCCGGTGGACGAGACGGAAGCGGCCCGGGCCCTGGTGGCCCAGGCCCGGCTCGCGCTCCAGCAAGGCAACCTGGTTCAGGCCAAGAACTTCAACGACCAGGCCCGGCTGAAGAAGTCCAACCTCGCCTGGTGGGAGGACAACCCCAACCTGGTCGCTGCCGGCATCGCCGAGAAGGAAGCCTTTGCCGGCGTGCGGCAGGCATCGGGCACCAGCCAGCCGGGCGAAGCGGCGGGGAACGCGACCAAACAGGACCTGATGAGCAAGCGCAAGGAAGAGGCGGTCAATCTGCTCCACAAGGGGCGAACTCTGAGCAACGACGGCAAACTCGACGAGGCCATGCAGTGTGCCATCAAGGCGCGCGGCCTGAACGTGAAATGGGGCTTTTTCGAGGACAACCCGGACAAGCTGCAGAAGGACATCACCAAGGCGCGCATTGAGCGCGACAAGGCCGAATCGTATAAGGTGCTCGCCGAGGCGCGCCGGCTCCTGGAAGCGAGCGAACTGGAAGCCGCGATGCGGGCCTGCTACCGCGCCCATACCCTGCACGGCACCTACAGCATCTGGGACATCCGCGACCGTCCCTCAATGGTGCTGGGCGAAATTGAGAAGGCCAAACAGAAAAAGAAGCTGCTGGCGGATGCCGCCAAGGCCAATGCCGCGCAAGGGACTGCCCTGGCGGCGACCGGCGCCGGCCAGGGCCCCGGAGGCCCTCCCCAGAACCCGGCACCCGCGGTTGACCCCAGGCAGCAGGCAAGCAAGTTCCTGAGCGACGCCCGCCAGGCCCTGCAAATGGGCGATCTCGTCCGGGCCAGGTATCTGGCCGATCACGTCAAAAAGATGAACGTCCGCTTCAATCCCGGCGAGGACACGCCGGACGCCGTCTACCACGACATCGAGCTGGCCCAGGCGGGAGCAGGCGGCGCCGGCAGGCCGGCCACCCCCGTTCCGCCCGCAAACCCCGCCGTCGTCCAGGGACCGCCCATGCCCGCGGCACCGGTTGGTCCCGCTCAGGGACCGCTGGCTTCCGTGACCCCGGCCGCGAATCCGACCCCCGGTGCAGGTCAGCCCTCCCAGCCCGTGCAGCCGGTTATACCGGTGCTGCCGCCCAGCGTGCTTGTGAATGGCCCGCCGCCGGGCTCGAATCTGCCGGTCGCCCCTAGCACGCGGTTGAATGGCGGTTCCGGGCTGAGCCAGACTTCCGGGCAGGACCCGGTGCCGGGCCTGCCGGACGGAACCATCCGGGCCGGCATGGGCCCGATCCCGTCACAGTCTGCCATGGCGCAGCGGAAGATCCAGGCGCAGCAGCTGCTTGCCCAGGCTCGCGCTCTGCAGAAAGACGGCAAACTGATCGAGGCCCGGACTCTGGCGCTGGAGGCCCAGAAGATCGGTGCTCCGTTCGGTCCTCAGGAGGACAGCCCGGAACTGATCCTGGGGCAGCTGGACGGCCAGGCCCGCATGCTGAGCGACTTCCTGCTGCGCACCGGCTATGAAACGGCCACCTGCGGCAAGGGCCCCGAGGCCCAGCGCTTTCAGAATGCCGAGAAGTGCTTCCTGGACGCTCGCCAACTGGCCACCGCCTTCGGCCAGGATACGCAGCCCTTTGAAGCGCGTCTGACCTGGCTGACCAACCTGCGGAACAGCCAGCCCGGCATCGCCGTGGCCCAGAACACGACTCCGCCAGCCCCGCAGCCGGCTCCTCTGACCCGGAGCCAGGAGAACCTGCGGGACGCTCGCCGGGATTTGCGAGCGGGAGACACCGCCAGTGCCAAGCGCAAGGCCCAGGAGGCATTCCTGGACCCGGGAGCCCGCGAGCAGGCCCTGGCGCTGATCCGCAGCATCGACGCGGAGGTGAAGAATCAGCAGGTGCTGGAGGCCCGGCGTGGCTTTGACGCCGCCCTGAAGGCGTACTATCGCCGCGATTTTGCCCACGCCCGCAGCATCCTGAATTACGTTAATCCGCAGATGCTCGACGGGGACCGCCGCGAACGGCTCCGCAACATCATGAGTACGCCGGAAATGAGTCCCAGGATGGACAACGCCCTGGCCCAGGTGACCGGCAAGGGCGTCGGCCCCGGAATGCTGCTCCCCACTCAGGCCGATGGCGGTCCCGGCCGACCGGACAACCGCAATCCAGCCGGACCGGGAGTCCCAGTCCCACCGGGGCCGTTCCACGTCGGCGTGCCGGGGTTCGCCCAATCGACCGACCTGCCCAAGCCAGGCATCCTGGAGTCAACCCAGGCCATGCGGGCGATCAAGTTCCAGCAGCTGCGCCAGGACAGCCTGCGCATCCAGAGCGAGGCTGCCGAGAAGTTCCGGATGGGCCAGACCGACGAGGCCCTGGCGATGCTGCAGGAGCACCTGCAGACGCTGGGAGATCCGCAGTCCGGCCTGGACCCGACCCAGACCAGACTGCTGACGCGCTCGGTGGAATCCCGTCTGGACCAATACAAAGTGCTGAAAAACCAGCAGGACCTGATGGCGAAAACCGACCAGGCCAGGAGGAACGGGGTATCGGAAAGGGCGAAGAAGTTCAATCATGAGGAGGCCAGGCAGAAGGAAATCGCCAAGCAGATGAAGATGTTCAACGAGCTTTACGCTGCGGGCAAGTACGAAGAGGCCATGACCGCCGCCCTGAAAGCACGCGAGCTGGATCCGGATAGCTCCATTGCCGCTGCGGCCTACAGCATTGCGAGAAACCAGTCTCGGATCAAGGATGCTCACGACAGGAGCGCTCGCTCGGAGGAGGCGAACCTCAGAGCACTGAACGATGCTGACGACCCGGCCGACTCCAGGGTCTACTCCTCCAAGCCCTTCGTTTTCAACAAGGATCCCAAGATCTGGGAAACGGCGCGGAACCGCCGCCCCGCATCGATCACCAACAACAGAAGGACGGATAAGGATCGCGAAATCGAGAACCGGCTGAGCACCCCGGCGACGCTCAACTTTGCCGACACGCCGCTGAAGCAGGTGATCGACGATCTGCGCACCTTCCACGGGATCAACTTCTGGGTGGACGAGGTGGCGCTGCAGCAGGAAGGCATCAACCTCAACCAGCTGGTCTCGATCAAGCTGGAGAACGTGCAGTTGAAGTCGGCACTGACGCTGCTGCTGCGCTCGAGCCGGTTGACCTACGTGGTCAAGGACGGGGTGGTGGAGATCACCACGGAGAACGAGGCCCGCGGCAAGCTGGTGACGTCGTGCTACCTGGTGGCCGACCTGGTGATTCCGATCACCGACTACGGCCGGCTGGGTACGACCGGCCTGACCACCTCGTGGGGCAGCAACGTGCCCACCTCGACCCCGGCGATGTCGCCGTCGCCGATGGAGCCGCTGATGGGGCTGTGGGGCGGCACCCCGGCGGGCCCCCCGGCCCCGATGTACAACACCAACGTCTACGGCAACGGCAACACCTACGGCCAGGGTTACGGCAGCGGCGGCACCGGGGTGCCGATCGGCGGCGGCAACGTGCCGCCGTCGCAGCAGGCCCGGGTCGCCCCACCCACGCAAACGCAGGAGCGCATGCTGATCGACCTGATCACCCGGACGATCAACCCCAAGACCTGGTCGGACCTGGGCGGTCCCGGCACCATTGAGTATTTCCCGCTGACCATGTCGCTGGTGATCAACCAGACGCCGGACCTGCAGGAACAGATCCAGGACCTGCTGGTGGCCCTGCGCCGCTTGCAGGACCAGGAAGTGGCCGTCGAGGTCAAGGTGGTGTCGATCTCGGAGGACTTCTTCGAGCAGATCGGCGTCTCGTTCACGATGAACATTCCGACCAACAGCGCCGGCGTGGCCCAGCAGGTTTCGCAGGGGTACATTCCCTCCCGGCTGATCTCGGGCATCACCCCGGCCGGCAACCTGACCAACGACCTGTCGATCCCGATCACGAACAACATCTTCGCCAATCAGTCGCTGCCGTTCTTTGGTCAGGGCACGGGCGTGCCGGGCTATGGCGGCATCACCATGGGCCTGGCCTTCCTCAGCGAGATCCAGGTGTTCCTGTTCATGCAGGCCGCCCAGGGCGACTCGCGCACTAACGTGATGCAAGCACCCAAGCTGACCCTGTTCAACGGGCAGACGGCCACGCTGACGGTGAGCGAGTCGGCCCCGTTCGTGAGCAACGTGACGGCCACGGTGCAGAACGGCCTGGTGCTGTTCACGCCCATCGTGACGCCGCTGACCACGGGTGTGTCGCTGACCTTGCAGGCGGTGATCTCGGGCGATCGGCGCTTTGTCCGGCTGTCGCTGATGCCCTCGTTCTCCGTGCCGGTGCCGGGCCCGGTGAACCTGTTCCCGATCGTGGTGCCAGTCTTTCCGATCAGCCCGATTGGTCCGGGGAGTCCTTCGCCGATCGTGTTCACCCAGTACATCCACCTGCCGGTGTTCAACACGATCCTGGTCGGCACCACGGTCATGGTGCCCGACGGCGGCACGGTGGTCCTGGGCGGTCTGAAGCTGCTGTCGGAAGCGCGCAGGAACTGGGCCCGCCGATCCTGAGCAAGATCCCCTACGTCAGCCGTCTGTTCCGCAACGTCTCCTACGGCAAGGACACGGCCAGCCTGATGATCATGGTCACGCCGCGCATCATCATCATGGAAGAAGAGGAAGAGTATCAAACCGGCTTTGTGCGGCCGCAAGCCGTACAGCCCTGATGCTTTCCCCCTTGCCCCTCGAACCCAGGCAGAGCCTGGGTCCGAGAGGGTTTAGGTAAACTCGGCCGTCCAGGCGCCTCGGTTCGGATACACAGCCCAGAAGGGGGACGGCGGACAGCGGGATGGCGTGTTGGGGAAGTGTACCGCTTGCAAAAATTCTCGCTGAAGATAGGATACCAGCGCAGGGGAATTCCACCAGTCAAGACGATTGGCCCTGAGAACGGATGGCAGGGAAGCGCGGCTCCGGCAACAGTAACCCAGCAACCCTCTCGAGAGGCGTTCGACGTGAGCCTAACCAGACCGGGCAACCTGCGCTACGGGACAGCCATCATCGGCACGGGTCATTACGTTCCGCAGCGTGTCCTGACCAACGATCACCTGATGCAGCTGGTGGAAACCAGCGACGAGTGGATCCTGGCACGCACGGGGGTCCGGGAACGCCGGATCGCCGAGGACTGGGAGAATTCCGGCACCATGGCCCTGGCCGCCAGCCGGCTTGCCCTGGAACGGGCCGGCGTGACTTCCGACCAGCTGGACCTGATCATCGTGGCCACCTGCTCTCCCGAGAAAGCTCTGCCCAGTACCGCCTGCCTGTTGCAGCAGCGCCTGGCCGTTGGCAACCGCGCGGCCGCCGCCTTCGACGTGGTGGCCGCCTGCAGCGGTTTCCTTTACGCTCTCTCGGTCGCCCACGCCCTGATCCAGCTGGGCCATTTCGAGCATGCCCTGGTTGTGGGCGTGGACACGCTCAGCCGGATGACCGATTACACCCAGCGCAACACCGCCGTCCTTTTCGGCGATGGTGCCGGGGCCGCGGTGCTGCGCCGCACCGACCCGGCCAGCAATGACATCGTTTACGCGCGCATGCACGCCGATGGCGCCAATGCTCCCCTGATCCATGCTCCCGGCACCTTGAACCCTTGCTGCGAGGGTCGGGAAAAGCCCACCAAGGGCACCGAGAATTTCATCCGCATGGATGGTCCGCGCGTCTTCCGCCTGGCGGTGACGCGCTTGCAAGAGCTGGTCGAGGACGTCAAGAACGCCACCGGCATCAGCCCCGAACAGATCCAGTTGCTGATCCCGCACCAGGCCAACCAGCGGATCATCGAGGCCGTTTCCGAAAAGACCGGCTTTCCCAAGGACCGCGTCTACCTCAACGTCGATCGCTACGGCAACACCAGTTCCGCCAGCATTCCCATCGCACTCGACGAGGCCCGCGCCGAGGGCCGGATTCGCGAGGGCGACCTGGTGCTGCTGATCGCCTTCGGCGCCGGCCTGACCTGGGGCAGCGCCCTGGTCCGCTTCGGCCACCTGGCATAGATCTTTTTTCTGTCCGAGCCGCGCACGCAGCGCAGCGGAGTAAGCGGTCCGCGAGAAGGCCGCTTACTCCGCTGCGCTGCGTGCGCGGCTCGGATGCCGTCTGTACGGTTGCTGCCGATTCTTCGTCCGGATCGGTTCGCTTGCTGGCGTCAAGCCGCGCGATCCCAAACAGGTCCGACTCTCCCCAGACCGATCCCAGAAAAGGACAGGGATGGTCTGAGGAGAGCCAGGCATGTCAACCTTCTATCTGCTGCCCCCGCGCTCACTGCTGGGTGATCGGCTGGCCGCGTTTCTGCAGCCCTTGCTGCCCGGACTGGACTGGGATAGCCGGATGCGCTTGAACCTGGCCGAGATCATCGGCGCGGCGGCGGGCGCTCACCGGGACGTTTACGTCGTCTATCGCGAGGAATTGCCTCCGGGGGAGACAACGGAACAGGCCCTGGCCCACGGCTTCGGTGCCGAGAGCGGCGACGAGGTCGTCGAGATCCGCCTGGGGGCTCGCAGCGAGGAACTGAGCGCCCGCCGCTGGCGGATCGGCGGCATTTCCTGCCCGACGCCACGCTGACGATCCTGCCTGGCGTGGCCGGGCATGGCTCGCAGGGACTCGACAGCCCATCTCATCTTGACTGAGTTTTCTGCCCAGCGGCGCTTTTTCTGAAATGATCCGCGACAAGCGCGCCTTTCTCTTCTGGGGCTTGCCGTGCCCCTGGGTCCGTTCCTCAAAACCATTGTCGCGGAGGATACGTCATGAGAGTCGTCCTGGGCTTGCTGGTTGCGGTGTTGCTGATCATTCCCAAGGTCGAGGCGCAGGTAAAGATCCCGGCGGGCTGGAAGATGTCCAACCACAAAAGCAAGGACTTCACGTGCTGGATCCCAACAGCTGTGGCCAAACACAAAGAAGATGTCGTGGACAAGTCGCCGCTGAAGGGCGTGGACCTCAAATTCACGACGATGTCCTACGAACCCAGAGGCGGTGGTCCCGTCTTCGAGGCCGGAACCATCGGCATCATGGGTGACTGGAGCAAGCTCAAGCCTGCAGAGCGGATTGCGAAACTCAAGGCCCTGTTCGTCGCGGACCTCAAGGGCAAGGCTGTCGGCATGGAGGCGAACGTCAAACAGGGGAAGGTTGCCGGCAAGGAATTCTACGTTCAGACGAAGACCGGCTACACCCGGTATCGGATCTATGCTGCCGATGACATGGTCTGGTTCGCGTCCTCCACGGGCACCCAAAAGGACGTCCAGGGGGAAAAGACCACCACGTTCCTGAACTTGTTCAAGATTCCGGACTTCTACACCGGCGCGACCCCCAAGTAACGGCGCTCGCCCACCCCAATCCCGCTGCAGGGGTTGGGGTGGGAGGCTTGAGTTTGCTCCGGCGCCTGCCGCACCTCACGAGCTTGCCGCGATTTGCATTCCTCGCTGAAAGTGGATTTGCTTGAGACGGCCGGTCGGATCGACTATGATCAAGGTATCCCCGACCTTCGCCGGCAGGAGCGTCCATGCCAGCCTCGCTTGTTTCCCCTCTGGGTGATACACTTTTCGCCAAGCGCGATCAACTTCTGCGCATCCTGGAACGGCTGGGCAGCGTCGCGGTCGCCTTCAGCGGCGGCATCGACAGCACCGTCGTCGCCCGGGCCGCGTTCCAGGCCCTCGGTCCGCGAGCCGTGGCCGTCACCGCTGACAGCCCCAGCGTGCCGCGCCAGGAGCTGGAGGACGCCCGCCGGCTGGCGGAACAAATCGGCATCCGCCACGTTGTCGTTGGCACCGAGGAGTTCGACGATGCCGATTATACCCGGAATGACGGGGCCCGCTGCTATTACTGCAAGAGCGAGCTGTACAGCCGCATCGAGACGCTGCTCCCGGAGCTGGATGTATCCTTCATCTGCAGCGGGGCCAACCTGGACGACCAGGGGGATTATCGCCCGGGTTTGAAGGCCGCGGCGGAGCATCAGGTCCGGCATCCGCTCCAGGAGGCCGGGTTCACCAAGGCCGACGTTCGCGCCCTGGCCCGGGCCTGGGACCTGCCCACCTGGGACAAGCCGGCCTCGCCTTGCCTGTCGAGCCGGCTGGCTCCCGGGGTCGCCGTCACCACGGAACGGACCGCCCGGGTCGAGGCGGCGGAACAGTATTTGCATCGGCTGGGCTATCGCGAATGTCGAGTTCGTCTGCACGAGGGCGAAGTGGCCCGGATCGAGGTCCCGGCCAATGACCTGGCACGCCTGGCGGACCCGGCGGTCCGCGAACCGCTGGTGCGGCACCTGCGCCAGCTGGGTTTTCGTTTTGTCACGCTCGACCTGGAAGGCTTCCGGTCGGGCAGTCTTAATACCCTGGTCAGCGTGGAAACACAGAGGCTCTTTAGCAATCCCAAGCCATGAACAACGACACGCAATCCCGCAAAAGCGGCACTCTCGCCCCACTCCCCGCCGGGCAGGCCCTGGACTCCTTCTTCCTGGAGGCCCGCTGCAAGCTGCTTGACCTGGCCGCCATCCTCGACCGGATCAACCGCGGCCTGCCCACCGAGGCGATCGCCAACGACCCGCGTCTGGAAAAGGTCCGTCAGGCCCTGGAGGTGCTGCACGACATGAGCGGCGGCCGGGCCGAGCGCATCCAGCAGATTTTCTCGCTGGAGTATGACCCCACCTGGGAACGGCCGCAACCGCGCTTCACGCACGAGGCGACGACTCTCTGAAAGGAGTTCCGCATGGTTTTCACGGTCAGCCATCCCGAAGGAACAAGGGACGACGAGTATGAAGCCTACGTCCGACTCCTGGAAAAGGCAGGGGTGAACCTTGCCAGCGCCAAAACGCGTTCTTGACCCGGCCAATGGAAAGCGGTGGCTGCCTGCGTGGGCGAGCAGGAAAGAGGCCGAGGAGTTCGCCGCCCGGTTGCGGGAGGAAACCGAAAACCAGAACTGGCAGGTCCGCGAGCTGCCCGATGGCGAATCGTCGATCGGTCCTCTGGGGCCAATCGTTATCCTGATCGGCCGGCAAAGCGAGGGCCTGTCCTACAGTCTTAGCCCGAGCAGCAAGAAACTGATCTGGAAGATGTTCCCGGCCGCCAACGTCACTCCGAGCGTCTTCATCGCGACGACACGCCCCAACGGCGCGACCAACCAGGACCGGATCTGGGACCAGGTAGCGATCATTCTGAGCGGCTTGTCGGCGGATCAACTGGAGCGCCTGGGGGGCTACGAAGTTTACGACCCTGTCACCAGGCAACTGCTTCGAGAGCCGGCTTCGCTGTCGGCCTGATGGTTTATTCGTCTGCCGCAGGGTGCCCGGCATCGCCTTGCGGCGCCGGGATGGTGGCTCCAGGGAGACGGGGACAGATTCCTTCGACTCCTGGTTGAGGTTGAGAAGGTGGCCAGGGTTCCCAGACGTTCCGGTATTGCTGAAAACTGGCTTCCTTGTTGGTGACATTGCCTTGTGTGAACGAAAGAGTCAAGTTCAGGTACTCTTTCCCTGCTTTCACGTACCTGGATCCAATGCCGAAATCGGAACGAATTTGCTGCAAGGTGGTCCTCCGGATAACGATGAAGTCTAACCAGCGACCAAGGTGGCGAACGGCAAAGACGTAGACAAGTGCTGGCGGTTCGACCCGCTGCAACTGGGCGAGGGGGAGGGAGAATTGTGCAGTGTACGCCTGGTCGTTGCCGACGCCGTTTGCTGTTTTCACTTGAACCCTGATGACGGATTCTTCATCGTGCCGAACAACAAAGACGTCATCCCCCGCATCGACGAGTGGAACCGCGACGTTGATACAGCGGTGCAAAAACTCGGCCATCACGGCCAGCTGGCCGCTGCTTCCCGTGAAATGCGTTTGCATCGCGGCTGGAGTGGCTGCTTGTTGCCCAGAAGCACCCACGCCCGCGCCGCCGGCTGGCGGCTCAGTGCCGGCAGGGTGGAGAGTTTCGTCGGGCGGTTGCTTTCCTTGACCTGATTGGGGATCAATTTCTTTTGCCATGGTTAGACAAGACTGCCAGGAAATAGAGGGTAAGCGCTCCCCTGATGGCGAGAAGGCACCCAGCCAATGTACGCGGATTGCCAGGCAGGAAAAAGCGAAACAGCGCAGCAGCACTGGCGAAGATGGATTTCAAGGCAACAGGAGTGTCGATAGCCCCAAATCCATTAGCAGGAACTGGGGATTGCTGGTAGGATAATCGAAACAACGTGTCCGTGAAGCTCAACAATCCAAGAGCTTGCTGAGATTGGAGTTGCGACTATGTCATTCTACGTCGATCCCCACATCCACATGATTTCCCGGGTCACGGACGACTATCACCGCATGGCCCAGTGCAGCTGCGCCGCCATCAGCGAGCCGGCCTTCTGGGCCGGCTTCGATCGCGGCACCGTCCACGGCTTCCGCGACTACTTCCGCCACCTGACCGAGGTGGAGCCGAAGCGGGCCGCTCAGTTCGGCATCCGCCACTACAGCTGGCTGTGCATCAACGCCAAGGAGGCCGAGAACGTCCAGCTGTCGCGCGAAGTGATCGCCATGATCCCCGAGTTCCTGCAGCGGCCCAACGTCCTGGGCATCGGCGAGATCGGCCTGAACAAGAACACGCGCAACGAGGCCACCGTCTTTCAGGAGCACGTCGATCTGGCCATGCGCACCAACGAGCTGATCCTGATCCACACGCCGCACCTGGAGGACAAGTACAAGGGCACGCGCATGATCATCGACATGCTCAAGAACGATCGCCGCGTCCATCCGTGCCGGGTGTGCATTGACCACGTCGAGGAACACACGGTCCGGCTGGCCCTGGACGGCGGTTTCTGGTGCGCCATGACGCTGTATCCGACCACGAAATGCACCCCGGCCCGGGCGGTGGACATCCTGGAGATGGTCGGCACGGACCGGATCATGGCCAACTCGGCCGGCGATTGGGGCAAGTCCGATCCGCTGGCGGTGCCGGAGCTGATGCTGGAGATGCGTCGCCGCGGGCACGGCGAGGACGCGATCCGCAAGGTGGTGTACGAGAATCCGCTGAGCTTCTGGAGACAGTGCAAGCGGTGGCAGGAGTGGACGCCGGTCGCCGCCGCCGAGACGACCGAAACCACGGAGACCGGGAAGGCTCGTCGAGCCGCGCTTCCTGTAAAGGGGTGAAACGTGGACGCCCAACGCTTCTGGGACATCATCAGGAAGGCCTGCCGGCCGGGCGAAGAAGACGACTGGTATGCCGCGCTGGTAGCTCGACTCGCTCAGCTGCCGCCCGAGGAGATTCTGGCATTTGACCGGCAGTTCCACGAACGGACGAATGCAGCCTACACAGTCGATCTGTGGGGAGCCGCCTACCTGATCAACGGCGGCGCTTCGGATGATGGGTTCTTCTATTTCCGTTGCTGGCTGGTCGGCATGGGCAAGCGAGTCTGCGAGCAGGCCCTGGCAAACCCGGATAGCCTTGCAGACGTGGTCGATCCTGATCGCGAGTACGAGGCCGAGATCTATTCTGTTGGTGTCGCTGCCTGGGAGGAAAGGACCGGCCGGTCCACTGACGAGTATACCGCCGAGTGGGATCGTCTTGGACCAAGCCCGCGCGGGGAGCTGAAGGGCGAACGCTGGGATTTCGACGACGACGAGCAGATCTGGCGACGCTTGCCGCGCCTGGCCCGGCTTTATCTGGAAGGACCTGGACCGGATGGTAAGCTGGGCGGGCAAACGCATTGAATTTCGGACGCTGCCGTGGTAGGGTCAGGGGAGGAGGACGAACGATCATGAACATTACCCTGCCCGAGTCTTTCCGCGGCTGGCTCGAGGAGCAAGCCGCGGAGGCCAAGCAAAGCGTTGATGAATACGTCCAGCAGCTCATTGAAAACGCCAAGGAACGGCTGTATTGGAAATGGGTGGAGTCCAAGGTGAGCGAGGCGCTGGATGGCCCCCCGGCCATGCCGATGACTTCAGGTGAGTGGGACAGGCTCAAACGCCGGATCACGGATCGGTTTCCGGAGGCCACCGCCCAGGGGGAATGATGACCATTCTGCGGCGAGCGGAGGCCCTCCAAGACCTCGAAGACATTTCCGATTACCTGGCCTCGCGCAGTCCCGCGTTGGCCGTTCGCTTTTTGAACGCAGCCGAGCAAACCTTCTCCGACCTGGAGGCCATGCCAGGATTGGGAGCCATCTGTCCGTTGCACAATCCACGGATGCAAGGCGTCCGACAATGGCGGATTCGCGGCTTCAACAAGTATGTGGTGATTTACCGGCCCATCACTGACGGGGTCGAGATTTTGCGCGTCTTGCATGGTTCTCGCGATCTGTCGAACATTCTGGAGGAGAATCCCTGATCCTGCCATCTTTGACAGGCACAATAGCACAGAGCGGATTGCGGAACCATGCTTTTCCTGGGCATCGAAACTTCCTGCGACGAGACCGCCGCCGCCGTCTTCACCGACGAGCCGCGCATCCTCTCCAGCGTCATCGCCTCGCAGACCGACCTGCACGCCCGCTTTGGCGGCGTCGTTCCCGAGGTCGCCGCGCGTGCCCACCTGCAGCGGCTGCTCCCCGTCATCGACGAGGCACTCCGTCAGGCCGGGGTCGGCCTGGCCGACATCGGCTGCATTGCGGTGCATCACACACCGGGCCTGGTCGGGGCGTTACTGGTTGGCGTCAGCGCCGCCAAGATGCTGGCGGTCGCTCTCGAAATCCCGCTGCTGGGCGTCAATCATCTCGAAGGGCACGTCTACGCTTGCCGGCTTGCCGCGGGGCGCGACATCTTCCCGTGTGTCGGCCTGGTGGTCAGCGGCGGACACACGACCCTCTACCATTGCCACGATCCGCTGCACTTCGAGCGGCTCGGCTCGACGCTCGACGATGCGGCCGGCGAAGCGTTCGACAAGGTGGCCAGCTTGCTCGGACTGGGGTTTCCCGGGGGGCCTGCCGTGGAGCGGGAAGCGGCCTTGGGGAACCCGCAGGCGTATCGGTTTCCGCGCTCGTTTCTGCATGACGAGCGGCTGGATTTCAGCTTCAGCGGACTGAAGACAGCCGTGCGCTACGCCCTGGCCGGGCAGGATTGCCCGCACCCGGAACCGCCGCCGACCGGGCAGACGCGAGCGGACCTGGCCGCCAGCTTCCAGGCGGCCGTGGTCGAGGTCCTGGTTGCCAAGTGCCGCCAGGCGCTGGAACGGACGGGACTGCAACGGCTGGCGGTTGGCGGGGGCGTTGTGGCGAACAAGGTGTTCCGGGCAGGTCTGGAGCAGATGGCCGCTCAGCGAGGGGTGGAGCTGTTTATCCCGCCGCTGTCGCTGTGTACCGACAACGCGGCGATGGCGGCCGTGGCGGTGGAGAAGTGGCGGCGCGGGGAAGTGGCGCCGCTGGATCTGGATGCGGTGGCGACGACGGGGTGAAGAACTGGCTTCCGATTTATCGTTTCGCGCTGAACCGGGCGAGCGCGAAACGATAAATCAGAAACCGCCGCTTACCACGACCAACCCTTGCGATACTCTGTCCGAATGTACTGGTCGGCCTCGGGACAGTTGGTGGCCTTCAGGCCCGGGCCGTCCCACTCGATCTTCTTGCCGACGCGAATGGCGACGTTGCCCAGCAGGATGGTCTCGGTCAGCATGCCGGCGTAGTCGAAGTTGGACAGCGCCGGCGCCCCGCCCCGGATGGCGGCCACCCATTCATTCTTCATGCCCTGGTCGCCGCCGCCGTTGTTCGGCAGCTTCTCCAGCTTGCCCGTGAGCTTCTCCACTCCCGCTTCCGTCACCAGGAACGACTTGGCCCCGTAGTCGTCCGGAGAGAACAGCACGGCCTTCTCGCCGATCAGGAATGAGCCGCTGGAGACGTTCTTGAGCTGCTTCTTGGGGTTCTTTTCCTCGATGTCGCGGAACCACCACTTGCCATCCTTGAAGAAGATGGCAAAGCCCTCCTTGCGCTCGCCCTGGCCCTTGACCAGCTCGGGGGCCGGCAGGACGTTCTTGCCGTCCTTCTTGCCCTCGTACCAGCAGAACTTCACCGGCGGCATGCTCTCGCGGGCCGGGAACTCGAACTGAATCCGGGCAAAGGAGGGATAGGTCTCCGGGTTGACGTCGCCCGCCTCGGCCACGATGCTCAGCGGGTGGGCCAGCTTCAGGGCCATGAACGCCATGTTGGCGGTGTGGCAGGCCATGTCGCCCAGGGCGCCGGTGCCGAAGTCCCACCAGCCGCGCCAGGCGAAGTCGTGGTAGGCGCCGCGGTGCTTCTTGGGGTCGTTGCCGCCGTGGCTGTAGGGCCGCATCGGCGCCGGGCCGATCCACTCCTCCCAGTGCAGGTACGCCGGCACCGGGTCTTCCTTCGGCCGAGCCGTGATCCCCGGTGCCTGCGGCCAGATCGGGCGGTTGGTCCAGACGTGGGCCTCTTTCACCGCGCCGATGCCGCCGGCCTGCACGAACTCGACCGCCCGGCGCAGACCGTTTTCCGCGGTCCCCTGGTTACCCATCTGGGTGGCGACCTTGTACTTCTTCGCCGTCTCACGCATCTGCCGGGCCTCGAAGACCGTATGGGTCAACGGCTTCTGGCAATAGACGTGCTTGCCATGCTGCATGGCGATCATGCTCGGCAGAGTATGGTTGTGGTCGGGTGTGCTGACCACCACCGCATCGATCGACTTGAGCATCTCGTCGAACATCTTGCGGTAGTCGTTGTACTTCTTGGCCTTGGGGAACTTCTCGGCCTTCCTCCCCAGCGTGGTGTCGTCAACGTCAACCAGGGCCACGACGTCACCCACCTGGCCGGCCTGGTCGGTATCGCCGCCGCCCTTGCCGCCGACGCCGATGCAGGCAAAGCGCAGCCGGTCGCTGGGCCCTTCCTTCTTGTCGGCCAGGCTGACGCCGCCGGCCAACCAGAAGCCGACGCCCGCCAGGGCCGTCGATTGCAGAAAATCTCGACGATTGGTCTCGCTCATGATGAATCTCCCTTGAAAGATGAGTCGCAAAGCAACATGGCGCTCAGTGTATGCGCACCCCGGCGCCGCTGCAACAGGTTCCAGTCGGGAATCCCGAAGCCGCTTGCGGCTTAACGTATCTGCCGCGCTAAGCCGCAAGCGGCTTTTTTCACTTCCGGCCAATGCAGTACAGGTTGCCGGCCGTGCGAAGAAACAGCTGGCCATGCGCCACGGCCGGAGACGCATAAATCTCCTCGCCCAGGTCGTTCTCCGCGACCACCTTGAAGGTCGGACCCGCCTTCAGCACGTGGGTGACGCCCTTGTCGTCGGGGAACAGGAAATGGCCGTCGATCAGCACTGGCGAGGAACGATGCTTGGTCCCCAGCCGCTCCATCCACAGCCGCTTGCCCGTCTGGGTTTCCAGGCAGCTGAGGTATCCCGGATCGGACACGACAAAGAAATGCCCCTGATACGCGATCGGCGACGGCACGTAGGACGCCCCCTTGGGCCCGTTGTCTTTGTTGGGTACGTGCCAGCGGACGTACCTGCTGTGCGTGATGTTCCCCTCGCCGGCCGGGTCAATGCCCATCAGGTGATACTCGGGAAAGCCCGTGGTCAGGAACAGGGTGTCGTCGAGATAGACCAGGCTGGCAACGTACTGCTCGGTCGGGCCGTCGATGATCCACAGCAGCTTGCCCGTGTCGGCGTCGTAGCTGGTGACGCACTTGCTGCCCGACAGCACCAGCTGGGTGACGCCGGGCTTGCCGGGGGCCTGGATCAGGATGGGAGTGCAGTAGGAGCGCGTCTTGTTGGGCCGATTGGCACGCCACTTCTCTTCCCCGGTGTTCTTGTCCAGGGCGACCACGTACGCCGGGGCGTCCTGGTCGCCATTGAGGATCAGCAAGTCCTTGTGCAGGATCGGCGAGGTGCAGAAGCCATGCACCGACAGCAGTTTGCCCGGCGACTTCCGCCAGACCTCCTTGCCGTCGAGGTCATAACAAACGACCACCATGTCGGGGTATTCCAGGAACGTGACCCAGACGTGCTTGCCGTCGGTGCAGGGGGTGCTGCTGGAAAAGCTGTTCTCGCGGTGTTTTCTTTCCAACTTGGACTGGAGGACCTCACGCTCCCAGATCACCTTGCCGTCCAGCCGATTCAGGCAAAGCAGCAGCCGTTTCAGGTCGTTCTCGGCACAGCAGGTCACGAAGACCCGGTCGCCCCAGACGATCGGCGAGGAATGGCCCTTGCCGGGGAGCGGCGTCTTCCAGAGGACGTTCTCGGTCTTACTCCACTTCAGCGGAATGCCTTTTTCCAGGGAGGTGCCATCCATGCGCGGCCCACGCCAGGAGGGCCAATCTTCTCCGGACGGCCTGGGAAGCGGGGCTGACTGGACCGCCGCACCGAACAGAACGACCAACCCGACGAACAGAGACACTCTCATCAATCCAACTCCTCGAAGAAAAGGAACCTGCGTTTGTCGTTTCACCGCGGCGCTGTAGGGAACGCCCTCCGTGGCGTTCCGCATGGGACCGGAACGCCACGGAGGGCGAGCGGAACGCCACGGAGGGCGTTCCCTACAGCAGCGCATGCACGTAACCTTTGCGCTCCAGGGGCTGCCGCTGGCCGGTCTGTTCCAGCCACAGCCCTTGCTCGACACATTCTCCAACGTGATACAGCGTCATTCCTGGGACTGGCTGCTCGCGCAAGAGCCGCTGCCCGTCCTCGGGCGATACGGCGGCGATCAGCTCAAAATCCTCGCCATCTCCCAGGCCATGCTCCAGGGGGGAACGTCCATCCTTCATGCGGTGGGCTTCGGGCGTCAGCGGGACAGTCTCGGCACGCACCACGGCGCCGCAGCGGCTTTCGTCGCACAGATGGCCCAGGTCGGCAGCCAGGCCATCGCTAATGTCGATCAGGGCGTGCAGGTCGGCGTGCTGGTGCAGCAGCAGGGCCTCGCGGACCCGGGGAGTGAAATCCAGGTGCTTGCCAAGGATGCTCCCGCCCAGGGGACCGGTGACCAGCAACCAGTCTCCCACCCGCGCCCCGCTGCGGCGGACGGCAATGCGCTCTCCGGTCGCGGACGCTCCCGGCTCGCCAAGCAGCGTCACGTTAATGACGAGCGGCCCATCCCAGCTATTCGTATCACCGCCGATGATGGCGACGCCAAAGGCGTCAGCCATCTCGCGCAGCCCCTGATACAATTCCTCCGCCAAGGCCTGGCCGCCCTGGCGGGGCAGACCGACGCTGACCACCGCGGCCACCGGAATACCGGCCATGGCGGCGATGTCGCTCAGGTTGACCGCCATCGCCTTGCGACCGACGCGGCGGGCGCCGGCTTCGTGCAGCAGGAAGCAGCTGCCCTCCAGCAGCATGTCGGTGGTGACCAGGCAGGGGACGCCGCTCGGCCAGGCGAGCAGGGCGGTATCGTCTCCGGGACCGAGAAGGACGCGCTCGGTTGAGGGAGTTTGCCGTCGCAGCCAATCAATGAAGGCAAATTCGCCCACGGGCGGGGTTTCGTCTGGCATGGCCATCCACGGTCGCGGTGGAGGGAGGCGTCTCCTTCGTTACCTTTTACCAGGCTATCAGCACCGGAGCCGGCACTCCAGCCAGAAATGGTGTAAACTTGAGATTAGCCGGAAAGGGCGATCGCCCGGCCTCCGGCCGCCCCGCCATGAATGGCGGGGCTAGACGCCAGCAGAAAGCCTCCTGAAGGGGGCTGCAGGGAGACGCCTCCAGCCTGTCAGCCCGGTTTACCGGGCTTCCTGCTGGCGTCTAGCCCCGTCATTCATGGCGGGGCGGGCCGGACTCCCACGGATATTCGCTTCCTGAGTCGCAATAAAGCCTGCGACCGCAGGAGCCGTCCTCCCAATAGGAGTGTGCCTCGCATGAGTCCCTCTGTACTGCCGACCTTCCTCGGTGACGTCACGTCGCTGGTCCGCCACAGCTACGGTCTGCGGCCTTTCCACACCGACGGCGACCTTCTGGCCCTGGGCTTCGCACTGGACGGCACCCTCTGGTCGGTCGAGGAGCCGGGCGTGCTGCGCAACTGGGACCTGTACGCCCAGAAACAGATCGAGTGGCACCCGCTGGAAGAGCGGGCCACGACCTGGTGCTTCAACAACACCACCCGGCTGGTGGCGGCCGGCAGCGACGAGATTGCCGTCTGGGTGGGCCCCACGGGCGAGCAGCTGGCCAGCTGGGCGGTGCCGTCGTGGACCACGGCACTGGCTTTCAGTCCCAATTCGCAGCTGCTGATCAGCGGCCATGATGACGGCGTCGTGCGCCTGTGGGATTGGCACGATCCCAAAAAGCCGATCCAGCTGCAGGGACACAACATGCCGATCAGCGCGGTGGCCTTCAGCCGGGATGGCCTGATGAAAATGGCCTCGGCCGGCGAGGACCGCACCATCCGGGTCTGGGACGCCCAGGGGCAGCACTTGCTGGCTACCCTGACGGGACATACCGATCGCATCCCCGCCCTGGCCTGGCACCCCGACGGCAAGCGGCTGGTCTCGGCCGGCTGGGACACTACCGCCCGCGTCTGGGACGTGACCACGGGCGAGCCGATCATCCTGCTCAACAGCCATTCCGGCCAGGTCCACACCCTGGCCTTCAGCCCCGAGGGCCGCCTGCTGGCCTGTGCCGATTCGTCCAACAACGTCCACGTCTGGGATTTTGAAAGCTACCGGACCCTGCGCGTCTTGCGCGACCAGGTACACGAGTGCAGTTGCCTGGCGTTCAGTCTCGATGGTCAGATCCTGGCCGCGGGCGGGGCCGATCACCTGATCGCCCTCTGGGACGCTCGCCGGGAACTGCAGCTGGACCTGACCGACGAGCCGCACCTGAGTCGGACCTCCGTCGCCCTGTCGCCGGACGGTCGCCGCCTGTACAGCATCGGGACCAGCACGCCCCTGCGCATCTGGGACAGCGAGACGGCCGATTCGGTGCAGCAGTTGCAAAACACCGGCACGCTGCGGACCTTCGCCCTGAGTCCGGACGGCGAGTGGCTGGCGGCCAGCCTGGCGCCGCAGGACAATGAGGACCGTCCGCCCCTGGCCCTGTACTCGGCGGCCACGGGGCAAAGGCAAGCGGTCCTGGATGGACCGGAGGATCCGGCCACCGCCCTGGCGTTCTCACCCGACTCGCGGCTGCTGGCCAGTGCCAGTTTCCACGGGCCGGACGTCTGGCTCTGGAGCGTTCCTCAAGGTGAGCCGGTCCTGTTGCTCAACGGGGCCGTCGAATCCTGCTGCGTCGATTCGGTGGCCTTCCATCCCGCCGGCCGGCTGCTGGCCGTGACCGCCATCGATTACCTGTCCACCAGCGGCCAGGATGGTCTGGTTGCCCTCTGGGACATCGTCGAGCGCAAGGAGGTGGTGCGCTTTCGCGGCGGCGCCAGCCGGGCGGCGTTCCATCCCTCGGGCCAGCACCTGGCCGTTGCCTCGCTGGTGCAGACCATTCGCATCTGGGACCTGCAAACGCACAAGCTGCTCCACGAGCTGCTGGGCCATCTCGATTCCGTCGCCGCCTTGGCCTACAGCCCCGACGGCCAGTTGCTGGCCTCCGGCGGCGACGATCGCACCGTCCGCCTGTGGGATTCGGCCACGGGCGAGCAGATCCAGTCGGTGGAGCTGGACTCGCAAATCAAGGCGCTGGCGTTCTCTCCGGACGGCCGCTTCCTGTACACGGGCAACGCCAACACCAGCTGTTACCAGCTCGATCTGCGGCAACTGCTTGAAGCGGTGCAGGCTCCGCTTGCTCAGAGATAGCGTTCGAGGTAGCGTCGGCTGGCGCTGTCCAGCTGCGCAGATCGGCAATGAGATAGCGCAAACCCTGGGCATCCTTGATCAGGGCCCGGTCGCCGTCGAGGCGATGGACGTCATCCTCGCTGTTGAGGACGAAGCGCGTTGGCCCTCGGTCCGTCTCCACCTCCCACTCGGAGGGCTCTGCCGGGGCGCTGACGCGCACGATCCGCTGCAAGACGGGCACGAACTCGCGGCGGGCCAGGGCTTCTTCGAGCAGTGACCGCTGTTCCGGCGGCAGATCGTCCAGGAGTTCGATCCACAGCAATTCCCGGCCGGCCGCGTCGCACAGGGCGATCCCCTCACGGGGGGAGGACAGGGGAAAGGCGCGGATCGGCTGCGCGACGTGCTGCTGCCCCTCCTGGTCGGTGTACAGGAGCCGGCCGTGGCGATCGCGTGTCAAGAAACCCTCTTCTGCGTGCTCGTTCATCCTCGCTTCTCCGGCTCAGACCGCGTGTCCCTGGATCAGTTCCAGCTGGGCCCGATGCAGCCGGGCGTAGACCCCATCGGCGGCCAGCAGTTCCTCGTGGCTGCCGGTTTCCGCGATCCGGCCGCTCTCGACCACGACCAGGCGGTCGGCTCGCCGCAGCGTGCTCAGCCGGTGGGCGATGGCCAGCGTGGTCCGGCCCTGGATCAGGTTGTCCAGGGCCTCCTGGATCTCGCGCTCGGTCTCGGTATCGACGGACGACGTGGCCTCGTCGAGGATCAGGATGCGCGGATCGATCAGCAGGGCGCGGGCGATCGAGATGCGCTGCCGTTCGCCGCCGGAGAGCGACTGGCCGCGCTCGCCGACGATCGAGTCATAACCGGCCGGCAGCCGCAGGATGAACTCGTGAGCCCGAGCGGCCCGGGCAGCGGCGACAATCTGCTCGCGGGTCGCGTCCGGCCGGCCGTAGGCGATGTTCTCGGCCACGGTGCCGTAAAAGAGGAAGGGGTCTTGCAGCACGATGCCGATGTTGTGCCGATATTCCTCCACCGGATACGAGCGCACGTCGCGACCATCGACCAGGATACTGCCCTCGGTCACGTCATAGAAGCGGCAGACGAGGTTGATGAGCGTGCTCTTGCCGGCGCCGCTGGGGCCGACCAGGCCGATCATCTCGCCGGGGCGGACGGACAGGTCGATGCCGTGCAGCACCTCGCGGGCCCCGTACTTGAAGCGAACGCCGCGCAGTTCGATGCTTCCCTCCAGCCGGCCCGGGTGGACCGGCCTGAGCGGCTCCGGCACACTGGGTGTGCGGTCCAGCACTTCAAATATGCGCTGGGCGCTGGCGGCGGCGCGCTGGGTCGCGGAAACCATCCGGATCATCGACTCGGCCCGGGCGTAGAACCGGCTGATGTAGGCAAGAAAGGCGGTCAGCACGCCGACGGTCACCAGCCCCGAGGCCAGCCGCCAGCAGCCGAAGGCCCAGACGATCAGCAACCCGGTGGTGGTCAGCAGCGTCACGGTCGGGCCGAACAGGGCCCAGATGCGATTGAGGCGATTGTTGGCATCGACGACGCGCTCGTTGATGCCGTCAAAGCGACCGATCTCCCGCGTCTCCTGGGCGAACGCCTTGACCACGCGAATGCCGGGGACCGTGTCGGCCAGGACGCTGAGCAGCGTGCTCCAGGCCACGGCCGCCCCCCGGTAGCCGCGCAGCAGCCGGCCACGCACCACGGTCACCAGCCAGACAACAAGCGGGAACGGACACAGGGCCGCCAGCGCCAGCACCGGGTCGATGCTCAGCAGCACGCCGGCGGTCATGACGATCATCAGCAGGTCCGAGGCAAAATCGACCAGGTTGAGCGACAGGTAGTTGCACAATCGCTCAGTGTCGCTGCCGACCCGCGAAATCAGATCGCCGGTGCGCTTGCCGCCGAAGAACTCCACCGAGAGCCGGAGCAGGTGGCCGTAGGTGTGCTTGCGCAGGTCGGCACTGACGCGCTCGCTGACCCGGGCCAGGACGTACAGCCGGGCCGAGTCCAGGACCCAGGCCAGCAGGGCGGCCCCGAGCAGCCCGCCGAGATACCACGGCACCAACCCGAAGGCGGCCTCCTTGTCGCCGTTCTGGTAGGGCACCAGCACCTTGTCGAGCAGCGGCATCGTCAGGTACGGCGGAATCAGGCCCGCCGAGGTGGAAGCCAGCGACAGCAGGAAACCGAGGAAGATCATCCGGAGATGGGGCCAGGCAAAGCGGCCGACTCGCAGCAGGGCCGACACCGATGCCGGTTTCTGACCGGCGGCGCAGGCCGGGCAGCAACCCGCATCGGCGGCCACGGCCGCCCCGCAGCTGGGACAGACGCTGCTGGTTGGCGGTACTGTCGATCCGCCTTGCCGCTGCCAGCCGGTCAAGCGCTGCACCAGGCGGTGAGCGGCCTGGCTCTGGCCTGGAGTGTGATACCAGATGGCCAGCCGTTCCGAAGGAGAACACAATTCCAGAGTGCCCAGCGGACCGGACTCCTCGCTGCGGAGCTGGTTGTCGGGGTGGTGCGGCCAGTCCCGCCAGTGCGGCCCGGAACCGTTGCTCCCGATCCGGGTCGGCTCAAGGGCCAGCAACCGGCGATCGGTCAAGACCACCAGCCCCCGGCTGAAGAAGAGCGCTTCGTCCAGGTCGGGCTCGAACGTGGTCAGGACCACCTCGCCCGGCTGGAGGCGCTTTTCCACCTCGCGCTGCCGTTCGGACGTGAGTGATCCCCAGGCGTGTGTTGAGATGCTCAAGACCTGTCGTTCTCCTGTGGTGCCTTCGATTTGATTCTACCCGGTCGGGGCTCCTGCCGCATCCCCGGAAGTCCGAATTCCGTTCACGGCTAAGGTGGGAAAGGTGCTGCGCCACGGTAAAGTTTCCCTGTTGTGAGAGCGTCTCCCGAGGCCAATTCCCACTTTTTCCAAAGAAACCCCCTGGTCAAATTCCCTTCCCGGCATACGATTCGCTTGTAAGGATGTGCATGCCACAGCTCAGCGAAGAGCGAAAACGATTGCCAAACCCATGAGCGTGACAGGGGGGAATGTCACACTCCACGTCACCGAACGGCGAAGATGAAGCCTGGACCGTTCGAGTTCGTCTGTTTTGTTGGTGCTCCCTCGGTTGCTCGGCCGGCAGGAATACGCCCGTTTGGCGAGTCTCCGGCGCAAAGGGACTGGGCACTTGTTTGCCCAAGGATGGCACCCTGACCGCTCAGGACGAACGGAAGAAGGAAGAGGGACTGCAGGAATTCGCCCGTTTCGCGAATTCCACGCTCAGGATGCGGCTGAACAATGACGATTGTATCCAAGAGTCCAAGCGTCCCGTGACCTGGCGGTGTCTGCTGGCAAGGCGGAACCGTAAGGCGCTGCTTCGATCGCGGGCGGCCTTTTGAGGAGCTGACGATGGAATTCCGCAAGGTGCGAGCTTTGCGTGGTCCGAACGTCTGGGCGAACTTTCCGGTCCTGGAGATCTGGGCGGACCTGGGCGTCTACAAAGATTGGTCCTCCGAGGAGGTCCCTGGATTCAACGATCGGCTGATGGGCTGGCTGCCCAGTCTGATCGAGCACCGCTGCAGCGTCGGCACGCGCGGCGGCTTTTTCGAGAGGCTGCGGCGGGGGACGTATTTGGCTCACGTACTGGAGCACGTCACCCTGGAATTACAATCGCTGGCGGGCACCAACGTCGGCTATGGCCGGGCCCGCGAGACCAGCGAGGAAGGGGTCTACAAGGTCGCCATCAAATACGAGAACGAGGAACTGGCCCGGGCCTGTCTGGAGGTTGGCCGGGAGGTATGCCTGGCGGCCGTTCACGGCACGCCATTCCACGCGCAGGAAGCCATCGCCAAACTGCGGCAGCTGGCCGAACGCATCCTGCCGGACGCCGGTGAGGCGGCGATGATCCAGGCCGCCCGGCAGCGCAGCATCCCCGTGCTGCCGCTGGGCGGCTCGCTGCTGCAGCTGGGTCACGGGGCCAAACAGCGTCGTCTGCTGGGGACACAAACGGATCGGACCAGCGAACTGGCCTCTGACATGGCCCTGGACGGCGAATTGCTGCGAACGCTGCTGCTGGCCGCGGGCGTGCCGGTCCCGGAAGGCCGGCCGGTGACCGACGCCGAGGACGCCTGGGCCGCCGCGGAGGAAGTCGGCCTGCCGGTGATCGTCAAGCCGCGCTATGGCCATCGTTGCCAATCCAGGCACAACCTCACGACCCGGGACGAGGTGATTGCCGGCTACCTGGCCGTGGCGGAGGAAACCTCCAACGTCCTTGTGGAGCGCTTCGCGACCGGGGCCAGCTACCGCTTGCTGGTGGTCGGCCAGCGTGTCGTCGCCGCGCTCGATCACGCGACCGGCGAGCCGGTGGACGTGGCCGGGCGCATTCATAGCGAAGTGGTCGCCCGGGCTGTGGACGCCGCCTGCGCCGTCGGCCTGGACGTGGCGGGCATCGACATCGTGACGCCGGACCTCGGCCGGCCCCTGGAAGAGAACGGCGGGGTGGTGGTGGCCGTGGTCGCCAATCCCAAGCTGTGTCTCCTGGTCGAGCCCCGGCCGGTCGCCGAGGCCATCGTTGCGGACCTGTTTCCGCCGGGACAGACCGGGCGCATCCCGATTGTCGCCGTCACCGGCGTCAACGGCAAGACCACGACCACCCGGCTGATCGCCCACGTCCTGCAGCAGTCCGGGCTGCACGTGGGCATGACCTGCACGGAAGGGATCTACGTCGCCGGCCGGCGCATCGAGGCCGGCGATTGCAGCGGCCCGCTCAGTGCCCGTGCCGTGCTGCAGCACTCGCTGGTCGAGGCGGCGGTGCTGGAGACGGCCCGCGGCGGCATCCTCCGCGCCGGGCTCGGCTTCGACCGCTGCGACGTCGCCGTGGTCACCAACATCGCTGACGGCGACCACCTGGGCATCGCGGACATCGAAACCCCGGAGGACCTGGCTCGGGTCAAACGCACGGTCCCGGAGGCGGTAAGCAAGCAGGGCACCGCCGTGCTCAAGGCCGACGACCCCCTGGTCGCCGCCATGGCCGAACACTGCCCCGGTTCGGTCCTGTTCTTCGCCCAGCGCGAGAAGGACCCGGTCCTCGCGGCTCACCGTGCTGCCGGCGGCCGGGTCGCCTTTGTGCGCGATGGCTGGCTGATCCTGGCCTGCGGCGCGGAGGAGCAGCCGGTGGTGCAGCTGAACCGGGTGCCGTTCACCCACGGCGGCAAGATCGGCTTCCAGGTGGAGAATGCCCTGGCGTCGGCCGGGGCCGCCTGGTCGCTGGGCCTGACGCGCGAGGTGATCCGGGCCGGGCTGGAAACCTTTGCCTGTGACATCGACCTGGCACCCGCTCGCTTCAACGTCGTGGAACTGAACGGCGCCACCTGCATCTTCGACTACGGCCACAACCCCTCCTCGCTGGCCTGCGTGATTGCGTCGCTGGAGAATTTCCAGCACCGCCGGCGGATCGCGGTTTACGGAGCGGCCGGAGATCGGCGGGATGGCGACATGATCCGGCAAGGCGAGATGCTCGGCAATGCGTTTGACCGCGTGATCATCTTCGAGGAAGCCAATTGCATCCGGGACCGCAAGCCGGGAGAAACCTTCGCCCTGTTCCGGCAGGGTCTGGCCGCCGGCCGGCGGGTCCGCGAGATCGAAGAGGTGGTCGGCGCCGTCAAGGCGGCGGAGATCGCCTTGCAATCGTGCCGGCCGGGCGACCTGCTGCTGATCCAGGTGGACCTGGTGGACCAGACCGTGGAACTGGTCCGGCGCTGCCTGGCCGAGGCCGAGAAACGAGCGCACCCGCCGGCGCTGGCCCGGGGCAAGGTGGTGGCCGCAGTGTAATGCAGCGATAACGGGAAGCATTGGACGACCCCTGCCGGCTTGTCCGGCAGGTGAAGCAGGTCAACAGCTAGAACCGAAGGCAGAAAAATGCTTGTCGTGCCGTCATTTCTAGCTGGTGACCTGCTTCACCTGCCGGGCAAGCCGGCAGGGGTCGTTCACCCCAACCGTTGCCGTTGCAAGAACGAGGAACAAGTAAACAGAACAGAGGGATGGCATGGAGTTCGGGAGATTATGGGTGCTGCGCGGGCCGAACGTCTGGGCCCGCGTACCGGTGATTGAGGTCGAGGTCGAACTCAGTGATCCCGCTCTGTGGACTGCCGCCCATGGCTCTCGCCTGGTCGAGCGGCTTCTGCCGTTGCAGGGTGGGAGTTCGGATCGCCTCACCCCCGATGGACGCTGGGCGCGGACGCCGGCCCACGCCCTTCAGAACGTTGCGCTGGAACTGCAATGCCTGGCCGGCAGCGACGTGGTTTTCGGAGCAACCCGCGAAGGGCGCGGCCCGGACGGCCGTGGCACCTGGCGCGTCGCCGTCGAATACGAGGAGGAACCGCTGGGCCGGGCTTGCCTGGAGGCGGCCCGGGAATTGTGTCTGGCGGTCATGCGCGGCACGCATTTCGACCTGGCCGGACAGATGCGGAAGCTGCGGCACCTGGCCCTGGACGTCCGGCTCGGGCCCAGCACGGCAGCGATCGTGCGCGCGGCCCGGCGACGCGGCATCCCCGTGCGCCGTCTCAATGACGCCAGCCTGGTCCAGTTCGGCCACGGAGCCCGGGCACGCCGGATCTGTGCGGCCGAGACCGATCGCACCGGGGTCATCGCCGAGGCCATCGCCAAGGACAAGGAGCTGACCCGCGCCTTGCTGTGCTCGGCCGGCGTTCCGGTCCCGCAAGGGCGCGCGGTGAGCGATGCCGACGATGCCTGGTCGGCGGCCGAGGACATTGGCCTGCCCGTGGTCGTCAAGCCGCGCGATGGCAACCACGGCCGCGGCGTGGCCACCAACCTGACAACGCGCGAAGCGGTGGCCCGCGCTTACGTCGCGGCCCGGGCGGAATCGGAGCAGGTGCTGGTTGAGACCTACCTTCCGGGAGCGGACTATCGCTTCCTGGTGATCGGCGGCCAGCTGATCGCCGCGGCAACGCGGGAGCCGGCCCACGTCATCGGCGATGGCAAATCGACCATCACCCAGCTGATCGAGGTGGCCAACCGCGACCCGCGCCGCAGTGACGGCCACAGCACGGCGCTGAGCTACCTCCGCATCGACCCGGTGGCGCTGGGTGTCCTGGCGGAACAGGGCTTTAGTCCCGAATCCATCCCGCCGGCTCAGCAGCGCGTCCTGATCCGGCGCAACGGCAACCTCAGCACGGGCGGTACGGCCACCGACGTGACCGATCGCGTCCATCCCGAGGTGGCGGCCCGGGCGGTCGAGGCGGCGCGGGCCGTCGGGCTGGACATTGCCGGCATCGACGTGGTCACTCCGGACATCAGCCGGCCGCTGGAGGAAGTGGGCGGCGGCATCGTCGAGGTCAACGCCGGGCCGGGTCTGCGCATGCACCAGGAACCCTCGGCCGGACAGCCCCGGCCGGTGGGCGATGCCATCGTCAACATGCTCTTTCCCGAGGGCCAGACGGGACGCATCCCGATCGCGGCCGTCACCGGGGTCAACGGCAAGACGACGACGACCCGGCTGCTGGCCCATTTGCTGCGCGAGGCCGGCTTCTTCGTGGGCATGACCTGCACCGACGGCACCTATCTCAATGGCCGGCGCACCGATTCCCGCGATTGCAGCGGGCCCAGGAGCGCCCGCGCCGTCCTGCTCAATCCGCGCGTCGAGGCCGCGGTGCTGGAGACGGCCCGGGGCGGCATCCTGCGTGAGGGCCTCGGCTTCGAGCAGTGTGACGTGGCCGTCGTCACCAACGTCGGCAACGGGGACCACCTCGGGCTGCGGGGCGTGGCCACGCCGCGCGAGCTGGCCGAGGTCAAGAGGACCGTGGTGGAAGCGGTCGCTCCCGGCGGCGCGGCGGTCCTCAACGCCGCCGACCCGCTCGTGGCCGCGATGGCGGGACATTGCCCGGGTTCGGTGGTGTTCTTCGCGGTGGACCCCGACATCGTGGTGCGGGCCCGCCGCTCCGGCAGCGGCTCCGAGCGCCATCCTCCGGGCCGGTCCGTCTTTACCCGGGGCGGGGCCATCGTGCTGGCCAACAACGGTCAGGAGGAAGTGCTGCTACCGCTGGAGCACGTGCCGTGTACTCACGGCGGCAAGGTCAAGTTCCAGGTCGAAAACGTCCTGGCGGCGGTGGCCGCCGCGTGGACGCTGGAAGTGCCGCTCAACGCCATTCGGGCGGGCCTGCAAAGTTTCGCCGGCAACACCCGCCAGTCGCCGGGCCGCTTCAACGTCTTCCCGGTTCACGAGGCCACGGTGATCGTCGATTACGCCCACAACGACTCGGCCCTGGCCGCCCTGGTCGGTTCCCTGAACGCATTCCCGCACCGCTCGCGGACCATTGTCTTCACGCCGTTTGATCGCCGCGACGCCGACGTGATTGCGGTCGGGGAATTGCTGGGTAACAGTTTTGACCGGGTGGTGCTCATCACCGACCGGGCCAGCCGGGAGCGGGCCGAGGGGGAACTGACCTCTCTGCTCCGCCAGGGGCTGGCGCGCGGCTCCCGGACCACCGAGATTCGCGAAGCCGGCAGCGAGCTGCAGGCCATCTCGGAGACGCTCAGGACGCTACGTCCCGGTGACCTGGTTGTTCTCGGTATTGATTCGATCGAGGAAGCGCTGGCCGCCACCGAGGATGGGATTCGCCAGTGGATGCCAACGGCGGGGTAACGACCAGGGGAGCTGAATCGCCCAAACTGTTCCGCCCGCATCTTTTCACGACTTTTTGAAAGAAAGGCCAAAAGTCCAACAGTTCGTTCTTGACACTTATCCAGGGCTCGTTACTCTAAATTAAGGGAGTCTTTCTCGACAGACATGGTTGGGAACGGCTAACGTCCCACAAGTAATCCCGCCTGGATCCAAGTGCCCCCCGACAGCCGCGTTGGGTATCCCCACCACCGGGGCCAGTTGTTCGCGGAGCAGAGTTGCTTCCATGAGTTGCTGCCGACTGATCCACCTCCTGAGAACTTGCGCCCATTGCAGCGGTCGTCTGCGGTCGCTTGCCGTTTGCCTGGTCCTCCTCTCGGGCAGCGTTGCCGGAGCCGTGGAACCCAAAGACAACGGCACGCCTTTCAGGCCGTTGACCCGGCCGACCATTCCCTCCGTCCAGCAGAAGCAACGGGTTGTCAATCCCATCGACAGCTTTGTGCTGGCGAAGCTGGAGGAAAAGGGTCTGCGGCTGAATCCGGAGGCCGACCGGCTGACGCTGCTGCGGCGAGTCACGTTTGATCTGACCGGTCTGCTGCCGACCCAGGCCGAGCGCGACGCCTTCCTGGAAGACAGGTCCGCCGATGCCTACGAGAAAGTGGTGGACCGGCTGCTCCGTTCGCCGCGGTTCGGCGAGCGCTGGGCCCAGCACTGGCTGGATGGGGTTCGCTTTGCGGAGACGGAAGGGTTCAAGTCCGACCTCAACCGGCCTGACGCCTATCGCTATCGCGATTACGTGATCCGGGCCTTCAACGACGACATGCCTTACGACCGGTTCATTCGCCAGCAGCTGGCCGGGGACGAACTGGAGCCCGACAATCCCGACGCCTTGATCGCCACGGGGTTGTTTCGCCTGCCTGCGGATGACTCCACCGCCTCTAACTTTCGGGCCGTGCGTCAGGACATCCTCAACGACAACACCGACGTCTTTGGCGTCACCTTCCTGGGACTGACGCTGGGCTGCGCCCGCTGTCACGATCACAAATTCGATCCCATCACCCAGACCGACTACTTCCGCTTGCAGGCCTTTCTGGCCCCGATGATCCAGCGCAACGATCTGCCGGTGGTTTCCCGTGCGGACCGGGACCGGTATGAGCAGCAGCTGGCCAAGTGGAACGAGGCGACCCGCGACATTCGGGCCGAGATCGCCAAACTGCTGGAGCCGATCCGCAAAGAGGTCTTCTCCGAGGCGCTGGTGTCCCTGGACCCGGACACGCAGACGGCCATGAAGACCCCGCCCCAGCGGCAGACCGCCCTGCAGCAGCAGCTCACGGCCCTGGCTTTCCCGCAGCTGGCCCGACGGTACAATCGCATGCACCGCCGGCTGACCGGCGACCAGAAAACCCGGTATGAGCAATTGAAGAAGGCGCTGGCGAGCTGGGACCACCTCAAACCGGAGCCGCTGCCCACGGTCATGGCCGTCAGGGACATCGAGGCCGCGCCGCCGCCCACCTACCGCCTGGCCGGCGGCAGCTTGCTGAAGCCGCGCGAGGAAGTGCAGCCGGGGTTCCCGGAGTGCCTGGATCCAAAGGAGCCCCGGATCACCCGGCCGGCCGGCCAGCCTCAGAGCAGCGGCCGGCGGAGTTCCCTGGCCCGCTGGTTGTGCCAGCCGGATCATCCGCTGACCAGCCGGGTCATGGTCAATCGGCTCTGGCAGCATCACCTGGGACAGGGGATCGTGGCCACGCCCAACGACTTCGGCGTCCAGGGCACGCCGCCGACTCATCCCGAATTGCTGGACTTCCTGGCCACGGAACTGGTCCGGCAGGGCTGGAAGCTCAAGCCCCTGCATCGGCTGATCGTCACTTCCGCCACCTACCGCCAGGCCGCGCAGCCGGAGCGGAACCCCCAGGCCGTGGCGGCGGTCCGCGGCGATCCCGAGAACCGGCTCCTCTGGCATGCCCGGGTCAAACGCCGGGACGCGGAAGCGATTCGCGATGGCATCCTGCAGCTGTCGGGGCAGCTCAACCTGCGGACGTACGGCCCCAGCGCTCACCCGCACCTCCCGCCCCTGCTGGCGGAAGCCCGCTATTCCTGGGACCCGGACCCGCGTCCGGAGGACCAGAATCGCCGGTCGATCTACGTGTTCGTCGATCGGAACTTCACCCTGCCGCTGTTTCGCGCGTTCGACGTGCCGGACCGCATCAACAGCTGTCCGGTCCGGGCCACGACCACCACGGCACCGCAATCGCTGGTGATGCTCAACGGCGACTTTACCCTGAGCCAGGCCCGGCTGCTGGCGGCGCAGCTGCTGGCGGTCCCCGATCTTGACAACGCCCGGCTGGTGCGTCGGGCTTATCAGAACGTCTTCAGCCGCGAGCCGGACAGCGCGGAGCAGACGGCGGGCCGCCAGTTCCTGGAGCGGCAGACACACTTGCTCGCCTCCGGGTCAGGAGCAGATGGCAGCCGTGCGGCACGCGAGGCCGCGGTGACGGACTTCTGTCACGCCCTGTTGAATTCGGCGGAGTTTCTCTACGTTGAGTGATTCGCTGTAGGTCAGGCTTTCCAGCCTGACGTTGGTGTTTCCTGTCAGGCTGGAAAGCCTGACCTACGGCACTCTGGAATCCCCCATGACCCCCTCTCCTCATTCCTGTGGCCACGTGGATCAGCCGACCTCGCGGCGCGACTTCTTGTTGCGCGCGGGGGCCGGCTTCGGCGGCCTGGCCCTGGCGGCGCTGCTGACGCGCGACAGCCGGGCGGACCAGAAGAAAGACGCATCCGCTCTCAATCCCCTGGCACCGCGGTCGCCCCACTTCGCGGGTCGAGCGAAGAGCGTCATTTATTGCTTCATGGATGGCGGGCCCAGCCACATCGATCTCTTTGACCCCAAGCCGAAGCTGAACCAGCTGGCCGGCAAACCGTTGCCCTCGAGCTTTGCCCGACCGATGACCGCCATGGGCAACACGGCCTACACGCCGCTGCTGGGATCGCAGCGCAAGTTCAAACAGCACGGGCAGTCGGGCATCTGGGTCAGCGACTGGTATCCGGAAATTGCCAGCTGCGCGGACGACCTTGCCGTCCTGCGGAGTTGCCGGGCCGACGGGCAAACGCACGTGGCCAGCGTTTGCCAGATGAACACCGGCAGCCTGTTGCCGGGCCGGCCCTCGCTCGGGGCCTGGGCCCTGTACGGCCTGGGCAGCGAATGCGACAACCTGCCCGGCTTCGTGGTGCTGTCCGATTCCGGCAACGATCCGCCCGGCGGCGGTCAGAACTGGGGCACCGGCTTCATGCCGGCCACCTACCAGGGGACCCGCTTCGCCCAGGGCAAGACCCCGATCCTCTATGCGACCCCTCCCGACGGCGTCAGCAACACCCGCCAGCGTTCCAAGCTGGACTTCATCAAACAGCTCAACCAGCATTATCGTGAGCAGCGGCAGTCCCACGATCACGTCGATGCCCAGATCGCGGCCTACGAACTGGCCTATCGCATGCAGAGCAGCGCACCGGAGGTCGTCGATTTCTCCAAGGAAACTCAGGAAACGCTGCACTTGTACGGCATCGATCAGAAGGAAACCGAGGTCAACGGCCGCAACTGCCTGCTGGCCCGGCGTCTGGTGGAGCGAGGCGTGCGCTTCGTGCAGATCTACGTGGGGGCGGGGACGCGCTGGGATGCGCACAGCGATCTGGAAGCCAACCACTCCCAGTTTTGCAAGGAGAGTGATCGACCGATCGCCGGCCTGATCAAGGACCTGAAGCGGCGCGGCCTGCTGGACAGCACCCTGGTCATCTGGGGCGGCGAATTCGGCCGGACGCCGATGAGCGAAAGCGGCAATGGCCGCGACCACAATCCTTTCGGTTTTACCACGGTCTTCGCCGGTGGCGGCGTCAAGCCCGGCGTCACCGTGGGCAGCACCGACGAGATCGGCCTGTATGCCGTGGACAGGCCGGCCCACGTCCACGACATCCACGCCACCATCCTGCACCTGCTCGGGCTGGACCACAAGGAACTCACGTTCCCCCACGACGGGCGGGATGAGCGCCTGACCATTGTCAGCGGCCAGGTCGTTCGCGAAATTGTGAACACGTAAAGCGAGCGGCAGGTCTTTTTCTCCCCTCTCCCACAAAAGGAGAGGGGAGTTTCTTTTCCGCTGGCCTGTCAGCGAAAAATGCGTTGCGAGAACAGATACAGGTTGTTCTTCCACTCCGTCGGGTCGTGGGCGTTGCCGTCCACGTGCCAGACGTGCGGGACGTCTTTTTCCTTCAGGTAGGCATGCACGCCCTGGCTAATGCGGATCAGGTTGTCCTTCTTGCCGCAGCCGAGCCAGAGCAGCTTCAGCTTCTCCCTGGCGACCTTCGGATCGGGCACCAGCTGCGACGCCGGCTTCGTATTGGGCGCTGCCGAGAAGGCCCCAACCCAGGCGAACGTGTCCAGGTGCCCCAGCCCAAAGTTGAGCGACTGGCCGCCGCCCATGGACAGACCGGCCAGCGCCCGGTGCTCGCGGTCGGCCAGTACCGAGTAGCGCGCTTCGATGGTAGGAATCACGTCCTTCAGCAGGTCCTGCTCGAACGCCGCGAAAGCCGGTGCCGACTGGAAGACGTTCCCCTGGGCCCGGTCATTCTTCTGGGCCCGGCCGTTGGGCATGACCACGATCATGGGCGGGATCTTTTTCTCGGCCAGCAGGTTGTCGAGGACGACGTTGGGCTTGCAAAAGCGCTGCCACTCCGTTTCATCGCCGCCGATGCCGTGCAGCAGATACAGCACCGGGTACTTCTTCTCCTTGGTGTAGCCCGGCGGCGTGTAGACCTGCATCTTGCGCGTCGTGCCGACCGACTTGGAGTCATAAGAAATCATTTCCAGTTTCCCGTGCGGAATGTCCTTGTTCTCCTTGTCAAACCCGGCGGGCGGATCGGGAAACGCGGGCACGTCGTCGGGGTTCAGCGTGATGGGTCCTCCCCGCGGCGGCCGGCCGGGCTGGCGGGCAGACTGCTCGTTGACAAACAGCAGTGGTGCGAACTCGTGCAGGCAGCGGCGCCAGGTCAGCCACTCGTGGGCCGTGCCGGGCGATTCGTAGTAGACGTGCTTGATCTCGGCCTTCTCCAGCGCCTGGTGATAATTCTTGATGTTGTCGTAAAGCCGCCCCTCGGTCGTGCCCACGCCCAGCCAGAGCAGCCGCACCTTCTTGTTGAACTCGGCCGCGTCCGCCATGACGCCATTGTGGGCCGTCTTCGGGTCAAAGGGGGCGCGGAAGCCGCCCGCTCCACTGAATCCCCCCAGGTAAGCGAACAGGTCCAAATGCTTGAGTGTGATCTGGAACGTCTGCATGCCGCCCATGGAGAGCCCGGCCATTGCCCGGCTTTCACGGTTGGGGATGGTGCGATAGGTCGCGTCGATCATCGGGATCAGGTCGTTGACCATGACCTCCTCGAACGTGGCGAACCTCCCGGGCCCCCCTGGCGCGGCCTCGCCGGGCTTGCGGGCGTAGCCCTGCTCCATGACGACGAGCATCGGCTTTGCCTTCTTCTCGGCGATGAGGTTGTCCATGATGAAGCCGACCTTGCCCTGGTTCGGCCAGCCGCGCTCGTCCTCGCCGCCGCCGTGCTGCAGGTACAGCACGGGGTAGCGCGTGTCGCGGTTGTCGTCGTAGCCGGGCGGAGTGTAGACGAAGAGGCGCCGCCAGGCCTGGGTCGTCTTCGAGCGATACCACTTCTCCCGGACCTCGCCGTGCGGCACGTCCCTGGGAAGATAGTAATCGACGCCCTTCTCCGGGACCTCGATCCCACTGGTCATCTTGCCGGTCCCGTAGAACGTCTCGCTGCCGGGGTCATTGACCTCCGCGCCATCGACGAACACCCTGTAGTAATGGAACCCCGGAACCAGCGGGTCCGTGGTCGCCATCCAGAAGCCACCCTCGCCCTTCTTCGCGGGATACCGCTTGCCTCCATCAAATCCGAAAAATCCGAACTCGACCTTCTGGGCGTCCGGGGCCTTGATCCGGAACGTCATCCGCAGGTCGCTGTGGATCCTGGGATACTCCGCGCCGCGAACGTTGCTGGGCGCGGGGATGGGGTCGGCGGGCTTCGGACTCTCTGCCTGCGTGACGCCGCTGTAGGAATAGTTGCTTACCGTCTCCCAGGCAATCTCCTGCAAGGCCCGGTTGAGCTTCTCATTCCAGGCTTCCTTGTTGGCGTTTTTCAGCAGGCCGGGCATGGGCAAACCAACCGGGCTTCGGCCGTAGATGACGGCAAAGTGCAAGTAAACGTTGAGCGCTTCCAGCGGCGCCGCCGGGTGACCGATCGGGTCCCGGAACAGCTCGGCCTGGCTGGTCAGGCCGGGCATTACCTTGTTGTAAATCCTGGCCCGCAGCGCGATGCAGGCCTGGGCGCTGGGCACCAGGAACAGGACTTTCTTGCCCACTTTCTTGTTGATCGCGTCGGCCTGCTCCTCCGCGGCCTTGACGTTGGCTTCGTGGATCTTTTTCAGCTCCTCGGGAGTTTTGTTGCGATCCACCCTTTGGGTCGGCGCCTCGGGGAAAGGTTCTGCGGGTCGGCGTCCCAGCCGCCCCAGGAGATCTGGACGAGGAAACGCATCCTGGGATTGTGTTCCAGCCCCAGCTTGACGAAGTTCTCAATGCCCTCGTCCGGGAGCTGGATCGGCGACATCACAAAGACGTCCACGTCGCCCTTTTTGAGGGCCTGCTTGGCCTTGTTCCTCTCTTCCGGCACGTTCCAGTGTTGCAGGGTCCTGGAGGCGCCCAGGGACTGGACGCCCACCAACACGTGGTCCTTGATCCCCACCGCCTCGGCCATCTCGCCGAGCGGCTTGGGAACGTACCACATCAGGCTGTGCGCGGCAAAGAAGACGCGCTGGCCCTTTGGGGCGCTGGCTGTGTCTTTCTTGTCCGCTTTGGCCTTGTCCTCGCCGGCCGCCCAGGCTGGCAGGAGGGTTGCCGCCAGGACAAATCCGCCCAGCAACCACCCGCATTTCGTCAACGTCCTCATCGCAGACCTCCCAAGCGTGAAAAGCGAACTCGAATGTCGCGACTGTGGCGAATTGTTACGTTAACGTAACAAAACCTAGCCCCTGCTCTGGAGGCGGCAAGAGGACATTTGTACGTGCCGTGGCCATTTGTTACGTTGACGTACCACGTGCAGCGGCGTCTGGGAGGTCCTTGTCAACGAGGAGCGGTCCTTGAGGAGCTGGCCGTCATAACGGCGGGAATTCGCCGGAGCAATCCGAGCAGGGTTTGCACCTCCTCCGGCCGGAAGTCCGACACAAGCTGTGCCAGGATCGGCTGAGACGCGCTTTTGCAGCCGCTTGAAGAGCGTGAGGCCTTTTTTCGTGATGCTCACGCTTCGCGCCCGTCCGTCAACGGGGTGGCGCTTGCGTGTCACCAACCCCCGGCCCTCCAGCAGCAGGAGCATGGCCCGCACCGTATTGGGGTCCGAGGAGGCCCGCGCGACCAGCGTTTGTTGCGTGACGCCGCTCTCGCTCGCCAGCAGGTGCAGCAGGACGTACTGATCGGCCGTCACGCCGTGCTTGACGAAAAAGGAGTCCGCTTTGCGGTGCATGGTCAAATAACTACCCCGCAAAGCCATCGCCAGGCCATGTGCTTCATCGAGCATTGCCTTGCCCTCTGCCATTGGTGACGTACTTCCCAGCGCTCCGCCGGCCTCACGGGTCGAACACGAAGGTGCCGCCGGTGCGCTCGAGCAACGCCTGGGCGAGCTGTTTGCGGGCGTCCATCGTCAGGGACGAGCGCGCCCAGCTCTCGGCCGCCCGGGTGCGGTCCTCTCCTTCCTTGAACACGTACTCGATGATGGGCGCCGAGCGAGCCGAAAGTCGGAACGCCGAGAGCCCGCTGGCCCCAGCGAAGACCGGCAAGGGATTGAGCTTCAGTCGGCCCCCATCGACCCCACGCACGCCTGCGTGCGCTTCGGTCGGCGGCAACTTCTGGCTGAGCTGGCGAGCGCCTCTTGCCTGGCATCGATCTTCGGGTGACAATCGTTGATGGCGTCCCGCTTCGACTTGCCACAGCCGACGCAGAGCGCCGCAAGGAAGGCGACAACACGAGTTCGTGATCGCATTCGCAGATTCCTCGACCGGTTTCCGGCGAATAGTCCTTTTCGTCCACCACGTCACTCCCCCAGCGGCCACCAGGGCGAAGACGGCCGCCCTCTTGCCAGCCGCTCCATCGCCAGGCACGCTCCTTGCTGCCGAATAGTTGTTTCGGCTGACCGGGAAGCGGAAAGAGGCTGACCGGTCGGTCAGCCGAGTACGTTTCCGATCACTCTACCACGGTTTGTCCCGCAGTGCCATTTTTTCTTGTTTCAAACGTTGCGCCAGGTGGTTGACACCAGGAATCTGGACGACTATCAAATCCAATTGCAGCTCGCCGAACTGGAACAGGTCGTGCATTGTCCCGCCGCGGCTGCGAGTCTGGCCGAGAACTACGCAGGCTTTCCGCTCCCCGCGGCAGCCCTCGGTACCCCCTGGAGCGAGCTGGCGGAGCGCGGTGCTTTGCGGCCCGTATAGTACGTTTGCGCAGCAAAACCGAAATGGCTGCTGGACGGATTCGGTCGGCGACGAGTGCAGCTGGACGCCCGGCAAGCCCCACAACACAGGTCCTTTTCAAGGGAGTTCACCGATGCAGTGGTACAGCAGAACGCGATGGGTGCCTCGAACCGGCACCGCTCTTCTGGTCCTCGGTTTGGCGACCCTGGTTTGCGCCAGGAACCGCCGAAGAAGGAGCCCGACAAGGCGCCCAGTACTGGGACTCAGAAGCGGACCTACAACTTCAAGGAAGCCGGCAAGGAGATGGAATACGCCCTGTTCGTTCCTTCCAAATACGACAATGAGAAGAAAACGCCCCTGATCGTCGCGCTGCACGGCCTGGGCGGCAACCCGCAGCAGATGATCCGCTCCCGGGGCCTGACCGAGCTGGCCGAGAAATACGGCTACGTCGTGGCGGCGCCGATGGGGTACAACAGCAGCGGCTGGTACGGTGCCCAGGGGCCGGGCGGCGGCTTCGGCAGGCCCGGCGGCTTCGGCAGGCCCGGCGGCTTCGGCGCGCCCCCGGGCACGGTCCTGTCGCCGCGCGTGCAGCAGGACCTGAAGCTGACCGACGAGCAGAAGAAGAAGATCGAGGAGATTCAGAAGGAAGTCGATGCCAGGGTCCAGAAGGTCCTGACCGAAGAGCAGAACAAGCAGCTCAAAGACCTCAAGGCAAACGCCGGTCGCGGTTTCGGCGGCGGAGGGCAGGACACCCCAAGGAACCTCGGCGAGCTGAGCGAAAAGGACGTGATGAACGTGCTGGAGATCGTTCGCAAGGAGTTCAACGTCGATGACAGGCGGATCTACCTGATCGGCCACTCGATGGGCGGCGCCGGCGCCTACCACCTTGGCAGCAAGTATCCAGAGGTCTGGGCTGGCCTGGGTCCGATCGCGGCTGCCTCCGGGCCGCCGAGAAACGCGGACAAGCTCAAGAACATCCCCGTCTTCGTCGTGCATGGCGACAATGATACGGCCGTGCCGGTTGCGAGTGCGCGGCGGTGTGTGGACAGGTTGAAAGAACTCAACGTCGTGCATGAATACCTGGAAATCGCCGGCGCTGGGCATGGTGACGTCATCGGCAAGGGGATGCCGAAGCTCTTCGAGTTCTTTGAGAAACACGCCAGGAAGGAAGACAAGAAGGAAGACAAGAAGCAGGACAAGGGGAAGGCCCCAACGACCGACAAGACGGGGGCGATCGACAAGCCCGCCGGGCAGCGCGTCTTCTATGCGTCTCACAGTTTAATGTGGGACATGCCACCCGTGCTGACGCAGCAGGTGGAGGCCTACGGCATCAAGGGGCACACCATTGTGGGCCACCAGCGCATTGGTGTGTCGCGCACGCTTCAGCATTGGAACCTGGCCGAGGAGAAGAACCAGGCCAAGAAGGCCCTCAAGGAGGGCAAAGTAGACGTGTTCGTCACGTCTTGCCTGGTCCATCCCGACGAGGGCATTACCAACTTTGTCAAGCTCGGACTCGAGCACAATCCGAACGTGAAGTTTCTGATGCAGATTTCCTGGCCCGGGCTGGGCTATGCGGACAACGAACAGTTCAACACCAGGGGCCAGAGAGGCGGCATGTTTCGCACCCCGGCCGACAACAAACCGCCTGAGGAGCTGGCCAGGATCAATGCGATCGACATCAAGAATGCCGAGGCACAGGCCAGGAAGCTCAACCAAGAATTCGGCAAAGGCAAGACCATCGTCTTCCTGGTGCCGACGGCCCAGGCCCACAACGCCTTGAGGACTCTGATCTTCAAGAAGGAAATGCCCGGCATGACCGACCAGCAGGACGTATTCCGAGACCCCATCGGACACCCCACGGCAGCCGGTTGTCGCGCTGAACGCCTATCTTCACTTTGCCGTGCTCTACAACCGGAGCCCCGTTGGCCTGCCCATGCCCGACAACCTGAAGAACGCCAAAAGGCCCGAGTGGGATGAGAAGATGAACCGGAAACTTCAGGAACTGGCCTGGGAGCTGGTCACCAAATATCCCCCCAGTGGCGTCACCGCCAAGGCGAAGTGACCTGACAGGAGGAGAGGAAAAAGGTTCCAAGAGGAAAAAGGTTCCAGGAACCAATATTACAATAATCGACTTCGTAATATTGGTTACTGGAACATTTTCCGCTTCAACAGACCAACGACAGGTGGCGGCACAGCAGTCACCGGGCGTGAAGATTGGGGCACGCTACTGGGCATCCAACCCTCAGCACAACCTGGACCTGACCTGTCTGCCGTTGTGTCCTGTCTGATATACTGCCAGGTATATAAGGGAGGGAAACGTCATGTCCACGCCGACCGTTCGCATCAGCGAAGCATCGCTCCTGGTTTTGAAGGAGTTGGCCGAGCAGACTGGTCAGACCGAGATGGAGGTTCTCGACAAGGCCCTGGATGCTTACCGCCGCCAGGTGTTTGTCGATGCCGTGAACGCGGGCTACGCCGCACTGCGGGCCGACCCGGAGGCGCGGGCGGAACACTTGGCCGAGCGGAAGTTGTGGGACGCTACCCTGATGGACGGCCTGGACCCCGAGGAGCGCTGGACGGAAGATGGCCGCTGCGTAAACCCCGAGCCGGAGGGGAAGTAAGGATGGCTGACCCGTGCCGGGGCGAGGTCTGGTTGGCCGACCTGGGGACGGGACTCGGCCGCGAACAGGCCGGGCAGCGTCCGGTGCTGGTCCTCAGCATAGGGTTCAACACTGGCCCGGACGAGCTGGTCGTGGTTGTGCCGCTCACATCCAAGACGGCGAAATCGAAGAACATCCCGGCCCACGTTCGCGTTGACCCGCCCGAAGGGGGACGGAAGACGCCGAGCGTCCTGCTCTACGACCAGCTGCGTGCCGTGAGCGGGGCTTGCCGATTTTCGCAAGGCTGCTAGCCTAATGAGATTCCGGCTCTTGCGGCTGTTGAATGAAAAAACACCACGATCAGCTCCGTAGAGGCACCCTCGGATGAACGAAACCGTCCAACCCGTCCAGAGCGACGGTGAGCGTGTCGCCCGCCTGAAACGGGCCAAAGAACTTGTCAGTGAGATTGAGGGCGAACTTGCCAAACGCCAGGCCCCCAAGAGGGTCTTGGAGCAGATGCGCAAGAGCGCGCTCGCGGACCTGCGGTCCGACCTTGGCGAGCTTGCGGAGTTGCTGGTGACGACCCGGCATCGCCTGGTGTTCATCGGGCAGGTCTTCGCCGGCAAGACCACGGCCATTTGCCATCTGGTTGGTCTGACCGCCGACCGCGAGAAGAAAAAGACTGTCAAAGGTGGTGTCGAGAAGCCCGTTCAGGTCACTGAAGACCTGATGGCCACCGGATCGGGCTCCACCACACTTTGCGAGGTAGCGGTGACCCCGGCAGATCAGACCGAATTTGAGATCGACCCTTATCCCCGCCAGGAGGTGGAGCGGATCATCGCTGACTTCTGCCTGACGACATGGAAACGGGTCTACCCAGACAAGAGCAGCGAGGAGCAAAAGGCTGGCGATCAGTCGGCCTTTCCCCAAGAACTCCTCCGGGCCGTGCGGATGTGGTGAGGCTGGCAGAGGGTGAGCGGCGAGAGGACGACGAAGAAATCCGCCTGGCACGCGAATTCCCGGCCACCGGGTTCGATCAGTTCCAGGCCCGCGTGATGAGCAACGCCAAACTCGACGGTCGGACGCTCAAGCGGCTTGCCTTCCCCGCTGGCGAAGCAGACCAACGGGGATGGATCAAGAAGACCTTCGACGATCTGGATTTGGCGCGCCTGGAAACCGTGTCGATCCCCCGGCGGATCACCCTGCACGTCGATGCCAAATTGCTGACACCGCAGATGGCCAACGTCGAGGCCGTGGTGGACACGAAAGGGATTGACGCGGTCCAGTTCAATCGCCCAGACCTCGACCGCTACATCCGCGAGGATAGGGGGGCCTTCTGCATCCTAGTCGAAGGGTTCGGGACCGCACCGACGAACGTGGCCCCGCTGTTGCAGCGCCATGTCACCCCGGAATCCCCGATGTCGCTGTCGAAATTCGCGCTCATGGTCGTGCCACGCGGTAGCGAGCCCGAGAACAAGGTTGGCACCCAGGGGCCGGTTGGCGAACGGGAGGCCGGATCGAGCTTCTGCGCAGCCAGATCGACGGGACGCTGGCGAGCCTGGGCGTTCGCGGCCTCAACGTCCTGTTTTTCGACCCATTGCAGCACTTCGAGCGGGAGCGCAGTTGATTGGAAGCGGCGTTCGGACAGCGAGCCTGAAGAGGTGGCGTTTGACCGTGACGAAGCCTGGAAGGAGATTTTCGGCGCGATCAAGCTACGCGAGGACAAGGCGTGGGAGCGCGTCACCCAGATCGGCGACAGCTTCCAGAAGATCCGGGAGGGCAAGGGGCTGAACCCGGAGGAAGAGGCCTTGGTCCGCCAGGCTCGGGCGAAGATCATCGAGCACCGCCATATCACCCTGGCCAACGCGGATCGGTTCCTCGAACTGTACCGCCGCAACTGGGAAGGTGCGGGAAGCAGGCTCGCCGGCTGGCTCCGGGCCACAAACAATCGCTTCGGTTACTACCCGCCCAAAACCATTGACGTCTACTACGATGCGGTGCCAATCACCGAGCAGCTGGTACGGACGGCTGTTTCCCGCTCCAAGGAAGCGGTGCTGGAGATCGTCCGTGGCGTGCGGAACACTTCGCCGCCGGAATCCGATCTCCGGGAACTGCTGGCGGTGCTGGAAACTCGCATCGATTCCTCGTTCGAGAATATGGTCCGTGAGGTCGGGGCGCCGATGCAGACCTACTTGCACGACACCGCCCTTGCCCCGCAGGACCACAGCAATGCGTTCTGGGTGAACGTCCAGAAGCGATTCGGTCAGGGACCGGGTTTCCGCGACGACGTGTAGAACATGTACGCAGATGCGATGGACGGCCACGAGACCGTTCTGACTGATGCGGCGGAGGAAGCCTGGCAGCGGGTGGTAATCGACCCCGTTCTTGCGTATCTGGCGGAGGAGTAGCGGATGTGGCTACTCTCAATGTGCCCTGTTTCCGATACCTCGGGGACGCCCTGGTCGCCACGCTGGCGGTCGAAGACAGTGGTGGGGCGGAGCAGTTCCTTCGATGTAGCGTTCGTGGGCGGCTCATCAAGCTCACACCAGAGGAGCGCGTTCGGCAGGCCATGATCTGGTTCCTGCTGGAAGGGTGAACTGTGCTGCCGCACTCCGGGAGATATTCGCTTCGGTGTCGAAGAAACCTCGCTGGACATCGTCGGTTACTTCGCCGGAGCGGCCTTGGATGATCGTTTTCGCCCAGTGGTGACGGTTGCCATCATCGAGACCAAGCGCTTCGAAGAGGAGTTGGCCAACCACGGCGGGCAATTGCGGACCTACATGCTCCGCGACCGGTGCAGGTCGGGATTGCTCTTCAATGGGCGACAAGCGGTGTGGCTGACGTTGGGTGGAGAGTTCGTACAGCCAGTTTGGTCTGCCGAGTCATTGCACGACCTGAGCGTGGCCGAGGAGCGGATGGAACAGGCGGCCCATGCGGCGAATGCCCATCTTGTCCAATGTCGAGAACTCTTCATGGCTGCGGCGGCAGGCAACTTCGATTCGCTGGTGCGACTGGTCTCCCTGTTCAGCGAAGATTTGAGCCTCACTTTCTCGCTGTCCGTCCGGGCAAAGGGCTCACTGGGCCTGGTTCAGGCGGGTGCGGTTCGCGCCGACCAACCCGATGTGGTTACCTATCGCGTACTCGGCGTGGCCAGCAGGAAAAGGCAAGAACTTTCCAGGGAGGGCTTCCATGCCCTTGTTGCAGTTCGGCCGCAATGGTCGTGATCGTCTGGGATGGACCCGTAAAAAGGGACAGGCCCCTTAGCTGCACGGTTGGCATGCACACATGGATACGGCCGCGTATTATGCGGCGAGGACGACTTCGACGTGGCGATGCTGGTGTGCGCGGCCCAACGAGGGGTGCGCAAGCCGAACCGACCCGGGTGTGTGTCGAGAACACGGCAATCGTCAACATGCACAGCCAGACCATCGACATCGCGCGGATGTAGAATGGTTGAGGCGGCTACCGTCGATGGCCGCTTGGAGGAGAAAGCCAATGTCTAGCGAGCCCGAAGACACGTCCCCGGCTACTATCCAGGTCTTCTGCACGCGAATCGTAAAGGCCGCCGCGCCGACAATCGCACGCTGCACCGTGCCGCTGTTCGGCCTGCAGAGCCAACAAGTGATCCTGAACGGAACTGGCACGCTCTTCAGCATCGGTTGCGCTCCTTTGTGCTGAGCGCACGCACGTCCTCGACTATCCGGGCATCCACAATGTCCTGTACTGCGTCCCTTCGGCCGATCAGGGCGAGCCGGTGCCGCTAAGGATGGTCCAGATCGTCAGCTCTCCACTACCGGGGGGGCGGACAAATTCGACCTCGACATGCGTGACAACGACCCCTTCGACATCGCCGTCGCGGAACTGCACCCGGACACTGCGACGACGCTCACCCCCTACTGGCGGTTCGCGCGGCTGATGGAACTCGACATCGCTGCGCCCGCGCCAGGCTTACCACTTTGTGCTCGGCTTCCCGCTCACGATGACGCGGACCGATCCCGTCGCGCGGACGTCGGAGGTCAAGGCGCTCTCCTACGCGACCGGCCTCTACGAAGGCGATCGCGACAGCCGGGACAGTGTCACCGAACTGCTCCTGGACTACCCGGAGCAGAACCAGGACGCCGTTGGACAATTGGCGGCCGTTCCTAACCCGAAGGGGATCAGCGGTTGCGGGATCTGGCGACTGCTGACCCCGGGAAAGCGCATGGCCGATTGGACGCCGGACGACGTCCGGCTGGTGGGTATCGAACACCGGTGGCGCAAGGAGAAGCGGTATCTAGTGGGGACCGCTATCCGGCATGCCGTGCGGCTGATCTACGGACGTTACGAGGACTTGCACCCGGCCATGGACTTGGTCTACGGCAAGCAGCGGCTGATCGTAAGTTCCTAAGAGGACCAAAAAAAGGCGTGAGGGGCCAATATTACGATTACAATAATCGTAATATTGGCCCCTCACACTTTTTCTCCTTAACTCCTGTCTTGGTTCTTGGCAGCGTAGCGGTAGTCGCCGCGGATCTGGAGGAGACGGTCGCGGCTCGGCGCGGCGACAGCATCTCATCTCCATAATGCGACCGCAGCCATCATTGCCGAGCGTTCATTCACTTCCTGCCGGCTTCAAGGGCGTGCAGTTCGCTCTCCAGCCGGTTCACTTGTTCCCGGAGCGGGGTGAGTTGCTCGTCGAGCATTTTCCGCAGGATCGTCATGGATACCGGCTGTTCCGCCTCACCCCTGGAGGCAGCGTCGGCTGTGCCGGAGTCGGGCCTGGTCCTGAGCGCGTCCAGGTGGCTTTGGACGATGACGCTGACCAGTTGGCCGACGGACGGCCTGGCGCCGCTCGAACCCTCAATCTGGGCCACCATCTCTTCCAAGGATTTGACGTCGGCGGCGCTCAACGGCACGCGGCAAATCTCGGTGGCGTCGGCGAGGGCGGGGCGGCCGCCGCTGGAGCGCAGGCGGGCCAGGAGCCGTGTCCCCAGTTCGGCCAGACCAATCAGATCGAGGTTCCCAGGAGTGGGCCCGCCGCACGGCACAGCGCCCAGGCCTTCGGCGATTTCGGCCGGGTCCAGCCGGGGCCTGGGCGGGTTCACAATCTCGATTCTCTTCGGTTTCGCGCCGACAACGTTGATTTTCTTCGCCACGTTTATTGACTCCCGGTGGGTCAAACTGGACGATGCTCCAAAACAGATTGCCCAGTTCAAAGACCACCTGTCCCTGGTTCGTTTCTCGTCCAAATCGATGCAGGAAGGACCGCAACCGCTGCAGGTTCGCCCTGAATTTGTCGGGGTCGAGAAAGGAATAGATCATCGTGGTCTCTTCCCAGAGGATCTCTCCGTCCGGTTTTCGCCAGGTTCCCGTGATGGGCGGAAAACAAGATGCCCCACCGCCGATGTCGGTGAGCAACTCTTGTCCCTCCGTGAGCCACTTCTGGTGATTGGCAATGACGTCACCATTGCGGTCCTTGTTGGGTACGTAAAGAGTGAGCCGGTCTCCGGCAGGCGCCTTTCGCGCCGAGTTCCTTGACGAGATCGAAGTCCACGATGTCCCTCCGCAGGCTACGCTCCAAAGTTATGATGTCACTTATTCATAAAAAAGTCAATCCAACAGTGCTCGCTTTTTACGAAATAAGTCGATATGTGACCAACGCGCACTTTCGGCGCCACAAGGTACGGTCCAAAACCACCAGCGACCAAGATGAAACGGCCAGAGGATTCCGCTTGGGCGTCCTTTGGTCATCAAAGCATGCCAAGCGCCCGGCGACTGCTCACCGAAAACCGCTCGTCCAGGTAACGCGCCAGCGCGGCTACCAGGATGTGCTTGGCCTCCTCCGGCGGATAGCCGAGGACGTCATTGAGTTCTTTCGCCCGTCCTCCGATCGCCTCGGCAATCAGCTCCCGGCAGATCGTGTAGCGATCGTAGACCCCACCTTCGCGGTGGGGAGCGATCGCGCAAGCGTACTTCATGACTTCGGCAATCGGCGCCTGCTTGGTCAGGTCGCTGTCCTTGATCAAATCAACCAGGACCGCATTGAAATAGCCGTCGCCGAATTCCCGCTCCGCCTTCCGCAGTGCTGCGCGCAACCCAAGCGCGAATCGCTCCGCCTCCTGCTTGGGATTGGCGGACCGCACCCGCAGTCGAAGGAGTCCGGAGTTCAGATCGTCGTCCCAGGGGATCGTCTCCAGCGGTAACAGTTTGCCGTTCTCCCTGAACTGGACGTGCATCTCGGGCCGGGCTTGCCCGAACTCAGTCTGTTCCCTCGAAACTTCAAGCGTCGCGAAGGCTCCCGGTTGTTCGAGACGGACCTTCCAGTTGTGCAACCGCGGGTGCCGCAAGTCGGCCGGCTTCTCGAAGAACTCATCCAATGTGATCATGGGTCGTCTCCCGGTCATTTGATTAGCCCGTCCCATCGTTCGCCAGCGCGGACAGGACGAACGTCGCCGCGTTCAGGCACGCGACCGGCCGGTTCGTGCGGAATACCGCGTCCCGATGCTCGTCCGCGAAATCCGAGATCCCCTTCACCACACACCAGATCGGATCGTCCGGGCTGACGAAAGCACCCAACAGTCCGACCCCTTCCATCTCCCCGCCGACGATTTGCTCCTCGCCGTTGCCAGGCACACTCCGGGCAAGCTCGTCCCGGTAGAAACCGCTGTGGATTCGGGCGGACCCGGACAGCAGCGCGCCGAGGTAGACCTGGAAGCCGTACCCACCCCTCCCCTGCTCACGCCGGAACAGCTCGACCAGGGCGGGTCTGGCCTGCTCCCGCCTCGTTTCCTGATATTCGGTCACAAACCCCACCGCCCGATCCCCGCAACGGGGACAATCCCGTGTGGCCGGCTTGATGTCCCGATTGTCGTAGGGGATGACTGATGTCGAGACGAGAACGTCACCAGCGTTCTGCCTGTGGGGGTCGATGCCGAAGGCCATCCCGACCTGCACGATCCCACGCGCACCCGTCATGGCCCGGAGCCGCAGCGCCCTCGCGGCCGTCCCGAAAAAGCCGATAGACCCCATGACCAGGTTGTCATCCGCGTCTTTGGCAGGTGGCAGGGCGATCACCCCGGTTTCATTCCCGATGGGCCCCAGGTGGTAGTAGTCCACCGCCAAACGGGAATCCCCGGCCCTGACTTTGACGAAGGGAAGTCCACGGGCCTGCGCGGCCTGTTTCAGTCCCTTCTCCTCTGCTGGGGTAGCCAGGAGCAGGAAGAGGGAGCAAATCCCATCTCGCGGGTCTGGCTGAGTGGACATGGTCCCCCCGGCAGAAGCTTCACGGTCGCACGCCCAGGACCACAAGTTCCTCTGTGAACGTTGGCGAGCGACTCTGGAGGTATTATAGGCGAGCAGCGCCGATCCTGCACGCCCAGTTGTGATGCCTGATCTGGGTTGGCACGGCTGCCATTGCGGGACAGCCGGCAGGCTGACAGGCAGGGACAAGCACGCTCCGGGCGGTGTGTCCGAAGCGGCCCCTGGTGGGCGATCAACGCCAGCCATCCGATAAGAAACGGGCGAATCGGCCCGCTGCCGGCACAAGGACTGATCCTGCCTCCGAGCGACACCCGCAGCGAGCCCTCGGACCAACCGGCAAAGGCCGCGCCTCGCCCGGAACGCCCCGCTCCTCGGTGAGATCTCGGTGCCGCCAAAGCGGCCAGCAGTTACTTGCCGGCACTGGCGTCCCACACAGTCACGGTGTTGTCCGTGCTGCCGGTGGCAATGCGGTGGCCGTCGGGGCTGAATGCCAGGCTGGTGGCCGGCTTGGAGTGGGCCGGCAGGTCGAGCATCAGCTGTCCGTTGTGGGCATCCCACACTTTCAGCGATCGGTCCACGCCGGTGCTGGCAATGCGCTGGCCATCGGGGCTGAACGCGGCAGCGTAGACTGTCGCCGTGTGGCCCTCGAGAAGGAGAGTTTGCTTCCCATAACGGGCATCCCACACCCGCACGGTCTTGTCGGAGGAGGTGCTGACAATGGACCGGGAGTCCGGGCTGAAAGCTACGGTCATGACCGGGTTGCCGTGCCCTGCCAGATCGTGAAGCCGCTGCCCCGTCTGACTGTCCCAGACCAGCACCCGTTTGCCCGTGCCTCCGGTGACAAGGCGCTGACCATCCGGGCTGAACGCCAGACCGTGAATGTCTCCCGACGGATCGTCGAGCAGGAACACTTCCTTGCCGGCCTGCCTGTCCCAGACGCGCACGGTGCGCGGCGCACTGATCCAGGCCAGCTGCCTGCCATCGGGGCTGAAAGCGACGCCGCCGCGGATCGCTGCTTTGCTTTCGAGAGAGAGGGTTTGCTGGCCAGTGCGGGCGTCCCACACCTTGACGGTCTTGTCGGTGCTCGCACTGGCCAGCGCCTGGCCATCGGGACTGAACGCCAGGCTGGTGATCCAGTTGGTGTGTGCGGCGAAGGCCAGCCTTTCCTGGCCAGTGCGGGCGTCCCACACCTTGATGGTGTGGTCCCAGCCGCCGCTGGCAATCCGCTGGCCGTCCGGGCTGAAGGCCAGGCACAGCACCTGATCCTTGTGGCCGCGGAACACCACTGGTTGCTGGCCGAGCCGGGCGACCCACACCTTCACGACATGGTCGTCGCCGGCACTGGCAATCTGGTCCCCATCGGGACGGAAAGCCACACTCCGGACCCCGGCGGTGTGGCCCAGCAAAGCGAACGCTGGTTCCCCCGTCCGCACGTCCCAGACCTTGATCGTCTTGTCCGAACAGGCACTGACCAGGTGCTTGCTGTCGGGGCTGAAAGCCAGGCTCGCAACCATGCCCACGTGCCCCTTGAGGGTGTGGACTTCCGCGCCGGTGCCGGCATCCCAGACCTTGAGCATGCTCCAACCGCCGCCGGCGATCCGCTTGCCATCGGGACTCACGGCCAGGGATTGAACGGAAAACTCCCGGCCCTTGAGGATCCGGATGGGCTGATGACTGCCGGCATCCCACACCGTCACCTGACCACCCTTCCTGGTCGGGGGAGGAAAGCCTCCGCAGCTGGTAATCAGGCGCTGGCCATCCGCACTGAAAACCACGCTGGAAACCGGGAACTTGTGTTCCAGGGAGGGACCGGCCAGCTGCCCGGTTCGCACGTCCCAGACCTTGACCGTTTTATCCTCGCTGGCACTGGCCAGCCAGCGACTATCCGGACTGAAGGCCACGCTGGTCACCGGCCCGGAGGGGTTGAGGAAATCGACCCCGGGCTTGCCGGTGCGAAGGTCCCAGACGCGCGCCCTTCCGTCAAGACAGCCGGCTGCCAGATACTGGCCATCGGGGCTGAAGGCCAGGCCGCGCACTCCGCCCGGCATCCTCCATTGGTAGAGGACCTGGCCGGTGCGGACGTCCCGCACCTTGACGGTCCCCTCAGCGCTGCCGCTGGCCAGCCGCTGCCCATCGGGGCTGTAGGCCACGCTCGTGACGAAGAGCGCGTGCTCAGGGATGGTCCGCTGACCCTGGTGCCAGAACAGGGTGTGCAGGTAGCGGTACTCCCAGCCGCGAAAGTCCGGCCGGGTCAGGTCAAGCACGTCGCGGGCCACCAGGAAGTTGCCCTCGTGCCACTCGCGCTGTGCCCAGGCGATCCGCGAAGCGTAGAGCAACCCCTCCGATCGCAGAAGTTCCTTTGCTGCCCGGGACTGCTCCTGCTCCGCCAGGGTCCGGGCGGCCTCGGCCTCTTGCGTCTTGTTCTCCGCGACCGTGCGGGCGTCCTCGGCCCGTTGCTTCTGCTCCAGCGCCTCCTCGGCCTTGACCTGGGCGTGCCAGGCCAGGCCCACGGCGACGGCTGTGCCCAGCAGCAAGGAGCCGGCCACCGCGGCTACCAGCCCCGCCACCAGGGGTTGCCGCCGGCACCAGCGCCAGCCGCGTTCCAGCGGACCAACCGGACGCGCCGTGATCGGCTCGCCGGCCTGGAAGCGGCGCAGGTCCTCGGCCAGGGCCACCGCGCTGGCGTAGCGCCGCTGGGGGTCTTTCTGAAGACATTTCAGACAGATCGTTTCCAGGTCCCTGGGGATCGTCGGCTGCAACCGGGTCGGCGGGACCGGTTCGGTGGTCAGCACCTGCTGGAGCGTGTTCATCGGCGTCGGCCCCTGGAAAGGTGGCCGGCCGGTCAGACAGTCGTAGAGGAGGGCTCCCAGGGCATAGACGTCGGTGGCCGGGCCCACGCGCCGCGGGTCGCCGGACCCCTGTTCGGGGGCCATGTATGCCGGCGTTCCCAGGACCGCGCCGGACCCGGTCAGCCGGCTGTCCTCTTGCACGCTCCTGGCCAGACCGAAATCGGTGATCTTCGGAACCACCGGGGACGAGGGGCCCCGTGATTGCAAAAGGATGTTGGCGGGCTTCAGGTCGCGGTGGATGATCCCGTGCTGATGCGCATGCTCCACGCCGTGGGCGATTTGCTCGATGAGGCGAGCGGCCTCCCGGGGAAGCAGGGGCCTGGGCCGACGGTCCAGGCTGCCGCCCGCGACCCATTCCAGGCTGAAGTAGGGGAGTCCTTCGTGTTCGCCGGCTTCGTACAGCTGCACGATGTTGTCGTGCCGCAGGTGAGCGACTGCCCGGGCCTCGCGGAGGAACCGGGCCAGCTGGGTCGGCTCGGCGTGTCCTCCGCCCAGGACCATCTTCAGGGCGACGATGCGATTGACCCGCGACTGCACCGCCTTGTAGACGACGCCCATGCCGCCCCGGCCCAGCTCGCCCAGGATGTCGTAGCCGGGAGGGACGGAAACGGTCCGGTGGCCGCTCTTGACCCCGGAATCGAGCGTGGGCTCGGCGCTCTCGGGCGCCTCTTGATCGACTGGCGGCTCCATGCTGGAGCTGTTGTCCGGACTGACCAGCGTGACGTTCTCGGCAACTTCCGACAAGGGACGTTCCTCCCGCACTCAGGGCTGGAGGAGACGCCGGCCTTCCACAAGCCCGAAGCGCCAGCGCCGGGATGGTCCGGGCTTCTGCTTCGGGCTTGTGGAAGGTCGTCCCGGCGCTGGCGCTTCGGGCTTGTGGAAGACGCCGGCCTCGGCTCCAGCATTCAACAATAGCTGCGCCGGGAATCAATGGCAAAGAGTTGCCCTCCGGCCGGCCTCCCGGCTACCCTGGAGGGAGCCCGGAAAAATTCCTCGGGGCCGTGCAAGGTTTCCAGGACCGGTGCGTACTGAAGAAGGGACACGTAGTCGCGAGGACCAATGGCCGAGCTTCCTGCCACCCGTGCCAGCTTGCTTGTCCGCCTGCGCGACCCGCGCGACGAGGCCGCCTGGAAGGAGTTCGTCGCGCTGTACGCGCCGCTGGTTTACAGTTACCTCCGCAAGCAGGGACTGCAGGACGCCGACGCGGCCGACCGCACCCAGGAAGTCCTCTGTGCCGTGGCCGGGGCCATTGGCAAGCTGGAATACGACCCGCAGCGGGGCTCGTTTCGCAACTGGCTGTTCACCGTCGTCCGGCGGAAGCTGTCCAGCTGGCGCAGGAGCGAGCGGATCAGACCCTATGGCCAGAAGTCGTCCGGCAGCGCCGTCCTGGAGAATTACCCGGCCCCCCGGACCGACCCGGCCTGGGAGCTGGAATGGGAGGCGCAGTCTCTTCCGCTGGGCCTGCGAGCAAGTTCGCCAGGACGTCGCGGACGATACCTGGCAGGCCTTCTGGAGGACCGCCATCGATGGCCAGCCCTGCAAACAGGTCGCGACCGACCTCGGGATGACCGTCGCCAACACGTACATTGCTCGCAGCCGGGTCATTGCCCGGCTGAAGGAACTGGTCCAGTCGGTGCAAGAGCCCTGAGCCAAACGGAAAAACGCCAATGTCCACCCCACGACCTGATTGTCCCGACAGTCCGTGCTGGCAGGCCTTGCTCGAAGACGCCTTGCCACTGGAGCAGCGGGAGCGCTGCGAGCGCCACCTGGAAAGCTGTCCCAACTGCCAGGAGCGGATCGACCTGGGGGAGGAATACCAGGCGATCCTCCGAAGGCTGGGCCGGCAGTTCGGCGACCCGACCGCCACTCCCGCCGACCCGACTCTGCTCGAGATCCGGGACCGGCTGACCCGGGCCAATCTCAGCGAACCGAGCAAGCCCGAGTCCGGCGATCTCTCCTTCTTGCGACCAGCGGGCCGGCCGGACCTCCTGGGTCTGCTGGGCGAATACGAAGTGCAAGAGGTGATCGGCGAGGGCGGCATGGGCCTGGTGCTGAAGGCCTTCGACCCGGCCCTGCGCCGGCTGGTGGCGATCAAGGTGATGGCCGCCGCCATCGCCGGCAATGCCACCGCCCGCCGGCGGTTCACCCGCGAAGCCCGGGCGGCAGCCGCGGTCTCTCACGATCACGTTGTCGCCATCCACGGGGTCCACGAGGCCGAGGGGCTGCCTTACCTGGTCATGCAGTACGTGCCGGGAGAGTCGCTGCAGGCTCGGCTGGACCGCAACGGGCCTCTGGAGGTGGTGGAGATTGTCCGCATCGGTCTGCAGACCGCCCTGGGACTGGCCGCCGCTCACAGTCAGGGCCTGATCCACCGGGACATCAAGCCTGCCAACCTGCTGCTGGAGGACGGCCTGGCCAAGGTCAAGATCACCGACTTCGGCCTGGCCCGCCTGGCCGACGACGTCCAGCTGACCCAGCACGGCGTGGTGGCCGGCACGCCGGAATACATGGCCCCCGAGCAGGCCCGGGGCGAGACCATCGACCACCGGGCCGACCTGTTCAGCCTGGGCAGCGTGCTGTATGCCCTGTGTACCGGTCAGCCACCTTTCCGCGCCAGTACCACGCTGGCCGTGCTGCGCCGCGTCAGCGACGAGGCCCCTCGGCCTATCCGCGACCTGAACCCGGACGTGCCGGCCTGGCTGGAGGCGTTCATCGCCCGGCTGATGGCCAAGGATCCGGTCGATCGCTTCCAGAGCGCCGCCGAAGTGGCGGCGCTGCTGGAGACCTACCTCGCTCACCTCCGGCAACCGACACACGTAACCGCACCCGAACTGCCGCTTGCATCGAATGCCCCAAAAAGAGTGATCAGTAATCAGTCATCAGTGATCAGTCGCTGGTCACTGGTCACTGGTCACTGGTCACTGATTACTTCCGCAGCGGTGGCCCTCCTGTTGGTCCTGGGCCTGGGAATTGGCTGGTGGGCGCTGGCCGGCGACGGTCCCGAACCACGGCCGCAGGAGCACCGGCGCTTCTGGGACTTCCGCCAACCCTTTGACACCTTGTCTCCGGCGGTGGTTTTCGGACCGCAAGGCGCTGCCGTCGTGACGACGGACGCCAAGGGACTGCGGATCACTCTGCCTGCGGATCGGAGCAACCCCGAACTCGACGTGGGAGTGGAGTTGCCCTTGCGGATTGGCGGCAATTTCGACATTGACGTCGGCTACGAACTGCTGGCTGTTGGCGAACCCACTCCCGAAGCCGGGGCCGGGGTGCAGCTGATGATCGTCTTCGACTCGGCTCCGGAGCAGGCCGCGAAGTTGACCCGGATGCGAAAACCCACCGACCCCTTTGATCCCCCGAGCCGAAAGTTCGAGCACGTTGGCAGCAAGGGAGAGACATTTGGAGCGGCACGAATCCACTACGGCCCGGATGGGAAGGAAACCAAACTGGACGTCCTCAATTTCCGGGCGGGAGGGCCCCAGGGCAGACTCAAGCTCAAGCGGGTCGGCTCGCAGCTCGAATACTGGTGCGTGGATGGCAAATCGGAGTATCACAAGGTCCGATCCGTGAGCGTCGGCGCCGAGGACCTCCACTTGATCCGGCTGATCGGTTACAGCGGCAATCGCCCGGTGGCCGTGGACGTCCGCTTCAGCGACCTCGTCGTCGATGCCGACCGCGTCAAGGAATTGAAGCGCGGAGCGACCGTACTGGGGGGCACTTTCGCACGTCCCAGGAGGTACCTCTGGCTGGCCCTTGGTCTGTTCGCGGCGGTGTTTGTGTCGATTGGCGCACTCGGTTATTACCGCTACCGCGGAAAAAGGAACTCGCTGACCTCTGAGGACACAGAAGCCGGGAACGAAACAACAACCCCGCCGATTTCCTTTCAGTGTTCCGGGTGTCACCGCAAGTTGAAAGCCAGGCCGGACCTGGCCGGGAAGAAAGTCAGGTGCCCGCAGTGCGGCAACCAGGTGGCCGTCCCCGCCCTCCAGGAGAGCAAGTCCTTGCCTCCGGAGGGCCGTACCTGGCCGGCACTGAAGCTGGCGGCCGTTGTCGCGGTGCCGGTGGTGATCCTTCTGCTGATTGTGGTCGCTGTCTGGATGGGTGCAAAGTCAACTCCGCCGCCGGTTTCCGACGAGAATCCATTCCGCACAGCGGTTGAGAGGGTCCGGGCCCTGGAGAGCGACACCATCGACGTCAACTCCCACCCCGAAGTCACCGACAAGGATCTGGCGCTGTTGCAGGGTCTGCCGAACCTCCGCCACCTGAACCTGGAGCACACCTCGGTGACCGACGCCGGGATGAAGGACGTGGCCCGCTGTACCAACCTCGTGTCCCTGTACGTGTCCTGGACCGGGGTCACGGACGCTGGCCTGGCCGAATTGCGGAACCTGAAGCGGTTGGAGAACCTCCGCCTGAACGAGCTGGACGTGACCGACGCGGGGCTGGTCCACGTGCAGGCGTTTCCCCAGCTGCGGAAACTGTCCCTGTTCCGCACCCAGGTCACGGACGCGGGCATGGTCCACCTGAAAGACCTTTTCTTCCTGGAGCACCTCAGCCTGGACCAGACCGCGGTCACCGACCGGGGGCTGCGGCCCCTGCACGAGTTGAGCAATCTCCGTTACCTGACGGTCTGGGAAAGCAAGGTCACGGACGCCGGGGCCCGAGAGATCCGAGCTGCTTTGCCCCGGCTGCGCGTCAACAAGTAACTCAGAAGAGATGAGGGAGACACACGTGAGCCGAACTGTTCCGAACTGGATCGCCACCGGGTTGCTGCTGGCCTCGCTGCTGCTCACCCCGGCTTGCCAGAAGAAGGTGGAGGAAGTGCCGCCTCCCACCGAAGGTCCGGGCCTGCCCGAAAGGTCGGGAGAGGTCCCGCCTCCGCGAACGCAGCCGGCCATACCGCAGTATCAGAAGGTGGACACCGACGAGGTTCGTTTCCAGAAAGCGATCGACCGCGTCAAGGCCCTTCAGAGCGACACCATCGACGTTCGGTCCTTCCCGAAAATCTCCGACAAGGACCTGGTGAAGCTGGCGGGCCTGTCCAACCTCCGCGACCTGAACCTGGATACCGCACCCGTCACGGACGAAGGGATGAAGGAGCTTCTCACTCTGAGCAGCTTGAAGACCCTCTCCTTGACCAACACACTGGTTACCGATGCGGGCCTGGCAACGCTCAAGAACCTGGCAAGCCTGGAGGAGCTGCGCCTGGACAAGCTGCCCATCACCGACGCGGTGCTGGAACAGCTCAAGTCCCTTACCAACCTGAAGAAGCTGTCCCTCTGGCGGACCCAGATCACCGGGGCCGGGCTGGTGCATTTGAAGGGCTTGACTTCCCTGGAATTCCTGAGCCTGGACGAAACCCGCGTGAACGACGAGGGTCTGCGTGAGTTGTACAATCTGCCGCGGCTGCAAATGCTGAAGATCTGGAAGACAAAGATCAGCGACGCGGGACTGGGCGAATTCAAAAAGAACAGGCCCAAGGTTCGGACAAACAACTTGCACTGAGAAAAGAACAAGCCCTCCGCGTGAGGAGGGCTGTTGCCTTTGGCAGGTATTTCAGGTCAGGTCGAGGACGTGCTGCTCGGCGAGGTCGCGGAGCTTCTTCATGGCCCGGGCATTGAGCTGCCGGGCCCGTTCCTTGGTGATGCCGAAGCGCTGGCCGATCTCTTCCAGGGTCATGGCCCGGGCCTGATTGTCCAGGCCGGCCCGCATGCGAATGATCTCGCGCTCGCGCGGCTCCAGGAACTCCAGCAGCCAATTGACGCTGTGCGTTGCCCGTTCCTGGCTGGCCAGGACCTCGTGTTCCTCGATGCGCTGGTCGGCAACGAGCTGGAAGACCTCCTCCTGGCCCGTCTGGAACTGTGAGCGGTGCTGGTGTTCTTCCGGGATGCTGCGGGCGAAGTTCATCAGGATGGCCCGGCTGGCGTAGGTGCTGAACTTGAACCCCAGGCGATAGTCGAACTTCTCGACAGCCCGGAGCAGCGACAGGTTGCCGTCGGACAGCAGATCAAAGAAGTTCTCGACCTGCCCGACCTTCCGCCGGGCCATGTTGACCACCAGCCGCATGTTGGCATGGATCAGCAGCTCCTTGGTCTCGTTGGCCTGGCTCAGCAGTTGCTCCAGGTGAGTCAGCTTCTGGATGCGCTCCCGGGTCAGTTTTGCGGCTCCAGTCGCGGACGTTCCCGACTCGCCTTCCTGACGCAGGTCCTCGATCAGCTTGGCCGCCTTGTACTTCAAGAAGTTCATCTTGCGGAACAGGTGTTGTTCCTGTTCACGCGACAGCAGCGGCACTTCGTACATGGCGGCCAGCTCCGCCGGCGCATCCTTGGGTGCCTTGAGTGTCCTGCGTTTCGCCTCGTACTCCCGGGCCCCCGGCATCGGGGCCAGGATCTCGGCTTCCCTGGCCGGGTCCTCGAAGGAGGGACAGGGTACGCAGGCCGGCGTCTGAGCCAGCAAGTGCTGGGCCCACCGGGTTCGGTCGTGGGCGGGATTCGTCAAGGTGCCGCACAATATCCTGGTATCCTCGTTCACCCGGATTGCATTACGTTGGGTTGCTGCCTGCATCATTTGTTTCTCCCTTTCCTCAAGAGGTACTTCCCGCTCGGCTGGGAAGCCCTTGCTTCCACTTCCGCCCTCAATCCATTTAGCGAGAGCGGCCCAGGATCGGGGACAGGAATCTTGCCCACATGCAATTTTCCTGCCGGACAAGATTCGCAGTGGCAGCTTGCAGGGTTTTGGAAAAATGGTCAAAATGGAGAGGCACAACCGGCGCGCACGATCAGCGCGAAGGAATCCAGGGAGGCCAAATGCCAGTCGGATCCTCTTCCATGCGTCGGGACAGCATCCCGCACCAGTCGGAGGCGTTTCGCGCCATTTCGCGGACTTCTTTGCCCTTCTGGAAGTGTTCCCGGGCTTTCTTTCGATTGCCCTGGGACAGCTCCCACATCCCAAGCAACAGGTGCGCCTCGGCGGTTTTCCAGCGGGACTTCCCGGCACTGTCGAGCAACTCCGCTTCGCCGATCTCTCCGGAAGAAAAGCGATAGAGCGTCTCGTACCAGTCGCGGAGATGAGGAGGTCCGGACTGGGCGTTGCGGCGCAAGGTCCGCGCGCACTCCCGCGCCTGGGCGGGCTTGCCGAGCAGCAGGAGGATGGGCACGGGATAAGCGGCCGGGTTGTCCTTCGCCTGCGTCTCCCACAGTTGCAGGGCCTCTTCCCATTCGCCACACTCCGCCCGGAGCAGGGCCCGCAGGACCATGAAGGCCCCCGGAAGAGTGCGCGTGGCCGGGTGCTCCAGCCGTTGTTTCGCTTCCTGGAACCGGCCCAGGCCGTAGAGGGTTCGGGCGTAATCGAGGATCAGGCTCGGATGACAGGTCTTCTCGCTGCTGGTCCGCAGTTCGTCCAGCAACTCGGCTTGTCTGCCGATTTGGGTGTAATAGCGCCAGCGATTCGAGGCAGCAATCGGATGCTCGTTGTAGGGCAGCAGGGCCTCCACGTCCTTGCGAGCCTGCTCCAGACACTGCTGTTCCCGATCCTTCCGGCCATCCCGCGCATGAATGTTGGCTGCGACCAGGTGCGTGAAGGCGCTGACCCAGAGAACGACCGGATTGGTCTCCAGCAGCGCCCGGGCCCGTTCCACGTCCTTGAGGGCCAGCTCGGCATGAACGAGTTCCCCGGTGTCGTCGGCGCGCCAGGAGCGGACCTCGGCCCGGATCAGGTAGCCGATCAGCGAGGGCCGGCTGGCGAGCGCGCGATTGAGGTCGTCCAGGCTCGCTTCCGGATTGAGCAGTCCCTGGGAATAGCCCCGGAACAGGTAGTCGTCGGCCGTGAGCGCCGGCAACTGTTCCAGTCGCTTCTGAATCCGCGTCATCTCTTCGCCCCGTCCCTGGTAGCCGTAGGCCAGGGCGAGCATCCCCTGAGCGGCGACCCAGTTCGGCCGGGCTTCCAGGGCCTTTTCCAGATGCTGGGTGGCCTGGTCGCCCTGGGCCCGGTAGAAGGCCACGATGCCCCGGCGGAGACTCACCTCGGCCGGGGACGCTCCCACCTGCTCCGCCTCGGCGACGGCACGGTCGGCCTGTTCAAAGTTGCCGCTCATGGCGTGCAGCATGGCGTTGTCCAGCGTGTTTTGCCGTTTCTCCGCGAGGGCCTGCTGCCGGGCGGCGTGAGTCTGGTAGGCGAAGTAACCGGCCAGGCCAACCGCCAGAAGCACGGCCGCCAGCGCCGCGCTGACGCCCGGATGCCGTCGGGCCCACTTGACCATGCGGGCCACCGGGCCCGCCCGCCGGGCTGCGATGGCAAAGCGGTTGACGTACCGCCGGAGGTCGTCGGCCAGGGCCGCGGCGGTCTGGTAACGCTGGTCCGGGTCCTTCTCCAGCGCCTTCAGACAGATCGTTTCCAGGTCGCGTGGGACGGCCTTGTTGAGGCGGCGCGGGGGCAGCGGCTCCTTTGTCAGGACCTGGGCCAGCAACTGATCGCGGCTTTCACTCAGGAAAGGAGGACGGAGCGTCAGCAACTCATAGAGAGTCGCGCCCAGCGAGTAAACGTCGGTGCGGTGATCGATCGGGATGGGCCCCGCCATCGCCTGTTCCGGGCTCACGTAAGCCGGCGTGCCGGCGAACTCGCCGGGCACGGTAATGCCTGGCTGCTCCAGCAACCGGGCCAGCCCAAAATCCGTGATGCTGAGCCGGCCGTCCGGGGAGAGCAACAGGTTGCTGGGCTTGATGTCGCGGTGGAGGACGCCTTGCTTGTGGGCGTGGTCCAGGGCGTCGGCGACGTCGGCGATCAACCGCGCCACCTGGTCAAAGTAGTGACTCCCGGAACCCAGCGAGGAAGTCGTGCCAGCCGAGAGCGCCGGCACAGCCGCCTCCGCGTGGTTCGGCAGAGTACCCGGCGGCTGGGATTTCTCGCTGCTCGTGGAATCCTGTCGGGAAGGGAGGGCCTGCTCGCGCATCTGGGCCAGCACGCGATCCAGCGATGGCCCTTCGATCAGCTCCATCGCATAGAAATAGAAGCCGTCCTCCTCGCCGATGGCGTAGACCGGCACGATGTGCGTGTGATGCAGCCGGGCCGCGGCCTCCGCCTCTCGTTTGAAGCGGGCCAGGACCCGCGCCGTCCCGCCCAGACTGAAGGGCAGCACCTTGAGAGCGACCTTGCGGTTGAGCGATAGCTGCCGGGCCTCGTAGACGATCCCCATGCCGCCCCGACCCAGCTGGCGCACGATCTCGAAATCGCCCAGCCGCCGGGTGGCCACCAGCTCATCCCCGCCGTGCTCGCTCTCCCGTTGCAGGACCCGGCCAAACTCCACCTGCTGCTTCAAACGATCGAACAGGGCCGGGAACCGGTGGCGATAATCCTCCAGGTTCGGAGATGGCCCCTTCTCCTCCTGGAGCAGCAACTCGGTGTAAACCAGGTCGAGAAACGAGTCGGGGTGCTGTCCGAGAATGGGGAAGTCAGTCAGGTAGCGTTCAACCCGGACGGCCTCGCCGCATTGCCAGCGCTGCCGCAGGTCCACACAGAGAACGGCCGCGAGCTGTTGCGGACTGACGCTGCCCGCCTGGGCCAGGAACTGCCGGACATCCGGAGCCGGGCCGGGGCCGCAGCAGAGGGCCCGGAATTGCTGGGCCAGGTCCGCGGCACCGACCAGGGTCGGCTCGGGTGGGGGAACAGACGGCGTAGGCTGGCTCATCGCAGTTCCCTGTCATCGCCAGGAGGATAACCTGTTGGGTTCGGTCAGGGGGAGACCGTTGTCTGGATTATACGGCGTCCCCCGGCACCCTGTCCGCAACAATCGATCGGCCTCCAGAAGATGAAGCGGTCCGCTGGACCAGGCGGATGCAGCCGAGCCGTCTGTCACGGCGTAGAATGAGCCCCGGCCGCGTACCAGAAGACCGGGCGAACCCCATCGAGAGGGATTGCCATGCCAGAGCGTCAGACCATCGATGTCATCGACTCCCACACCGGCGGCGAACCAACCCGCGTCGTCGTGGCCGGCGGCCCCGAGCTGTCGCCGCCGCGATTGGTGGACAAGCTCGCGCTGCTGCGGACCCGCTTTGACTGGCTCCGTTCCGCCGTGGTCAACGAGCCGCGCGGCTCCGACGTGATCGTCGGCGCCCTGCTCTGCAAGCTGGCCGATCCGTCCTGCGTGGCCGGCGTGATCTTCTTCAACAACGTCGGCTACATCGGCATGTGCGGCCACGGAACCATCGGCCTGATGGTCACGCTGGCCTACCGCGGCACGATTGGCCCCGGCGTCTACCGCATCGAAACCCCCGTCGGCATTGTCGAGGCCCGGCTGCACGATGCAGCCACGGTCACTGTCCGCAACGTGCCGTGCTATCGGCTGGCCAGGGCCGTGGCCGTCGATGTCCCGGGTGTCGGGCCGATCGTCGGCGACGTGGCCTGGGGCGGCAACTGGTTCTTCCTGGTCGCCGACCACGGCCAGGAGCTGACCCTGGCCAACGTCGAGCGCCTGACCGAATTCACCTGGGCTGTCCGGCACGCCCTTGTCCGTCAGGGAATCACCGGAGCGAACGGCGCGGAGATCGATCACGTCGAGCTGTTCGGCCCCTCGGCGAAGGCGGACAGCAAGAACTTCGTCCTCTGTCCCGGCGGGGCCTACGATCGCTCTCCCTGCGGCACCGGCACCAGCGCCAAGCTGGCCTGCCTGGTCGCGGACGGTAAGCTCAAGCCCGGCCAGGTCTGGAGACAGGAGAGCATCGTCGGCAGCGTTTTCGAGGGCTCGGTGGAGATCGTCGAGGATCAGATCATCCCGTCCATCACCGGCTCGGCGTACGTCACGGCGGCGGCGCAGCTGATCCTCGATGAGCGCGATCCGTTCCGTGTGGGAATCCGACATTGAGCGCGTCCGCGCAGCAAGTCCGATGCAAGTTGAAGCGAGTACGACGGGCAACCTGAACCAAGGAGAACACATGGCACTCAGCTGGACCGGCGTTATCCCGGCCATGACCACGGCGTTCCGCGAGGACCTTTCGATCGACGAGGAGTTCGTCGGCCGGCATGCGGCCTGGCTGGTGGACAGCGGCTGCACTGGAATCGTGGTGTGTGGTTCGCTGGGCGAGGGAGCGACGCTGAGCGAGGCCGAGAAGCGCAGCGTCGCCCGGCTCGTGGTCAAGGCGGTCGGCAGCCGGGTCCCGGTGATTGCCGGGGTCTCGGCCCTGGGAACGGCCGAGGCGGTGCGGCTGGCCCGCACCGCCGCCGAGGAGGGCTGCCAGGGCTTGATGGTGCTGCCGCCTTACGTCTACTCCACCGACTTCCGCGAGATGAAGGCCCACGTCGCGGCCATCCTGCGGGCCACGCCGCTGTCGTGCATGCTGTACAACAACCCCATCGCCTACAAGACCGACTTCCTTCCCGAGCAGATCGCCGAACTGGCCCAGGAGTTTCCCAACCTGCACGCCGTCAAGGAGTCCAGCGCCGACGTGCGCCGCCTCATGGCGATCCGCATCCTGATCGGCGATCGCCTGAAGCTGCTGTGCGGCGTCGATGACCTGATTGTCGAGGCGGTCTGTGCCGGAGCGGTCGGCTGGATCGCCGGCCTGGTCAACGCCTTCCCGCGGGAGTCCGTGGCCCTGTTCGAGCTGGCCCGGCAAGGCATGGGACCGGAGACGGTCCGGCTCTATTCCTGGTTCTTGCCGCTCTTGCGTCTGGACGTGGTGCCCAAATTCGTGCAGCTGATCAAGCTCTGTCAGGCCGCGGTCGGCATGGGCTCGGCGCGCGTCCGGCCGCCGCGGTTGCAGCTGGATGGCGAGGAGCTGATGGCCACCCAGAAGCTGATCCAGACCGCCCTGGCCAGCCGGCCACGCTGAAGGAGTGCATGCCATGAATCCTTCCGAGGCCCCCGTCGTGGGTCTGGGCGAGGTGTTGTGGGACCTGTTCCCCTCCGGCCGGGTGCTGGGGGGAGCGCCCTTCAATTTCACGTTTCACTGCCACCAGCTTGGTCATCGCGCCGTGATGGTCAGCCGGGTGGGGGCGGACGACCTCGGGGAGGCCATTCGCGCCGAGGTGACCGAGCGATGCTCTGAGCGACAACTGGATTCAGACCGACCACCGCCATCCCACCGGCACTGTGACTGTCACGCTGGACGAGGCCGGCCGGCCCACTTATGTGATTGTTCCCGGGGTGGCCTATGATTTCCTGGCCTGGGATGGCTCCCTGGCCGCTCTGATCGAGAAGGCCCGGGCGGTCTGCTTCGGCACCCTGGCTCAGCGGCATCCCGTCTCGCGTCAGACCATCCAGCAGGCCTTGCGGCGAGCGCGGGAGCGCAGCCTGCTGGTGATCTGCGACGTCAATTTGCGGCAGAAGTTCTTCGATCGCGCGATCCTCGAGGAATCGCTCCGGTTGAGTCGCTGGGCCAAGCTGAACGATGAGGAACTGATTGTGCTGCGCGGCCTGCTGGGGCTGTCTGGATCGGGAATCACGGAGCTGGTCTCGGACCTGCGTCGCCGTTACGAGCTGGAACTGGTGGCTCTGACGCGCGGTGAACGGGGCTGCCTGGTGCGGACGGAACGGGAGGAGATCGACGTGCCGGGTGTGCCTGTGAAGGTGGTGGACACGGTGGGCGCGGGGGATGCCTTCGCGGCCGGCTTGCTTGTGGCCACTCTGGAGGGACAATCCGTCCGGCAGGCGGCGAACTTCGCCAATCGCCTGGCGGCGCTGGTGGCCAGCAAGGCGGGAGGGACGCCGGCCATTGCGCGGGCGGAGATTGGGGCTTGCGACTCCTAACACGAATGTCCCCGGCACCTGCGTGTTCCGTGGGTGCGCTGCGCGACCCACGGCTGGGATATGCAACCCCTTCGGGGTAGGAAGACAACGAGAGCCCTGTTTTCTACCCCGAAGGGGTTGCATAACCCAGCCGTGGGTCGCGCAGCGCACCCACGGGACGGAACCCCCGTTCATTCATTTCCTCAGTCGCAATAACCAACCACTCAATGTCCAGACTGCCCCTGGCTAAAGCGTTTGCCGACGGCGGCCCAGTTCAAGGTGTTCCACCACGCATCCACATAGTCGGCGCGCTTGTTCTGGTACTTGAGATAGTACGCGTGCTCCCAGACGTCGATGCCCATGACGGGATAGGCACCGGTCATGAAAGGGCTGTCCTGGTTGGCGGTCGAGAGGATCTGCAGCTTGCCGCCGTTGAGGACCAGCCAGGCCCAGCCGCTGCCGAAGCGAGCCAGGGCGGACTCCTTGAGCTTGGTCTTGAAGGTGGTGAAGTCGCCAAAGGTGGAGCTGATGGCCTCGGCCACGGCCCCTGTCGGCGCGCCGCCGCCGCCGGGGCCCATGATCTCCCAGAACATGGTGTGGTTGGCGTGACCGCCGCCGTTGTTGATCACCTTCTGGCGGTCGGACTCCGGGACGCTGTTGATCTCGCGGAGCAGCTGCTCGATCGACTTGGCTTGCAGGGCCGGATGGTTGGCCAGGGCAGCGTTGAGGTTATCGACGTAGGCCTTGTGGTGCCGGCCATGGTGGATCTCCATGGTCATCTTGTCGATGGCGGGCTCGAGGGCATCCGCTGGATACGGCAGAGAGGGTAACGTGAAAGCCATGGCATTCTCCTGGTTGCAAAAAAGGCGTTGGCCATCCCGGACCGGGATAATGTATCCCTGGGAAGCCGGCCCGGCAACGGCCCCACCGTTGCCGGGAAAACTCCATCCAGCAAACGATGGACCGTTCGGGCCGGCCGGGCTTCCTTTCCTGTCCCCCGCCCAATTCGGCCGTCGCTGGGGAAGATAGGGAGAACAGTGAAAGTCACACAACCAGAAAAGACGATCATGCAACCCCAAGCAATTATCACTCATCGGCTCTTGTTACTGACCAATCCCGCAGAGGCAGAAACCTTGCGGGCGCTGCTGGCCACCCGTCCCCTGGCGGAATGGGAAGTGCTGGAGGCGGAAAGCCAGGAGCATGCCCGGTTCCTGCAGCAGTGGGACCCCTGTGACGTCATCCTCGTGGACAGCTCGCGGATGACCGAGGGAGACCGCACCGAGCTGACCCGTCTGACGTTTCCGAGGCGAACGCCTCTGATCGTGCTGGTGGACGCGGCGCGGACCGCTCACCTCCACGCCGGACAGGTGCCCGAACACTGGCTGCCCCGGCAGCTGGTCCTGGAGCACCCGGTGGCGCTGACCACGGTCTTGCGGCAGGCCGCTCAGTTCAGCCAGCTCAATCGCATCTTGCAGTATCGTGAGGAAGCACTGCAGGATAGCCGGCGCCAGGTCAATCGGCTGGTCAACTTGCTCTGGAACACCATCCCTTCAGAGACCCCAGCGCCCTGGTTCACGCAACGGCAGATGCTGGAACGGCTGCACGAAGAAGTGACGCGCTGCAAGCGCTATGGCGACGACCTGTCCGTGGTCGTGGGCGAACTGGCCGGCAACCCGGGACAGCCGCTGGACCAGATCGATCCAGGCCAATTGACGGCCTGGCTGGCGACCGGGCTCGGCCAGCACAAACGGCGCTCCGACGTGGCCGGGCAGTATGGACCGGTGGGCTTCCTGCTGCTGCTGACCCAGACCAACGAGGAGGGAGCGATCCAGTGCTGCCAGCGCTTGCGTCCGCTGCTGCAACACGTGGACTCGCTGCCGGAAGGGATCCGTGCCGTCCCGCGCATCCGCCTGGGCCTGGCCGGCTTCTCGCCCGCCTCGACCACGGTGAGCAGTTTGCTCGCCCGTGCCGAGGAGCGGCTCGACCTGGCACGTCAGCAAGCCGTGGATTGTCTGGTCAACTGAGGTTCCCTTTCCCCGTAGCCACAGGCGGCTCGCCTGTTGGCTCTTTCGACTGGCAAGCTCCCAATCGAAGGAGCCGACAGGCGAGCCGCCTGTGGCTACGGCAGCAAGGATTGTCGCCTCACTTCTCCTTGGGCTGCTCGTACTGCTTGAGGCGGACGTTCTTGAACTCCACCAGCATCGGCTTGCCGGCGTGGATCTGCAGGGCGAGGATGCCCGACAGCGCCCGGCCCTTGGGATCGTTGTCGATCACGTCAATGGTCTGGTAGCCGTTGAGATACTGCTTCAGGTGGTTCCCCTTGGCAATGATGACGTAGTCGTTCCAGTCCCCTTTCTTGTAGGTGGCAGCGAGGTCGGCGTTCTCGGCCAGTTTGCCGACCACCTTCGGCTTGCCGTCCTCGCCGATCTCGACCTTCTCGCCGACCTTGCAGAGGTAGCCCCGGCCTCTCTCGTGATAGAGGAAGCCCACCTTGCCGGGCGTGTCTTCCACCTCGGCCTGGTAGCCGGACACGACCCATTTGTTGTCCTTGCTCTCGACCTGCTTGCTGCGGTACTGAATGCCCGAGTTGGCCGGGGTCGGCGAGATCCGGAAGGTCAGCCGCAGCTCGAAGTCGCCCAGCTTGCCGTCCTGCCAGATCAGGAAGGTGTTGCCCTTGGTCGGGTTCTCCAGAGTGGTCTGGCCGCGCACCACGCCATCCTTGACCGACCACAGTTTCGGGTTCCCCTCCCAGCCCTTGAGGTCCTTGCCGTTGAACAGCGGTTTCATCCCTTCCGGCTCCGGCGGCGCCGTCGGCTTGAGCGGGTCCGCCGCCCAGACGCAACCCAGAACGATCAGCAGGCCCAACAGACTCAACGTTGCGCGAAACATGGTGTTCTCCCTTGTGAGAGGCGTTGCTGCTGTTCTATCAGAAAGCGATCGGAGTGGATGCAGGGCCTCTCGCAATTGTGGCTGGAGAAGCGGACGGAGCCGCGCACGCAGCGCAGCGGAGTAAGCGGCCCTGCTGCGAACCGCTTACTCCGCTGCGCTGCGTGCGCGGCTCGGCGGGCACGTTGGAGTGGATGCGGGGCCTCTCGCAATTGTGGCTGGAGAAGCGGACGGAGCCGGGACTTCAAGGTCCAGCAGTTGCCGGAGATGCCGTCCAGACCGACAATGCGGAGTATCACGGCGTCGGCATGGTCCTTGCACGAACAGGTCAGCCTCCGGCAGCCAGCCCCCCAGGAATCCGAAGCGATTCGGAGAGGAAGCATTCCCATGCAAACCAGGCCGTCCACTGCTCGCTACCTGTCGTACGTCTTTCGCTGGCTGCCAGAGTTCCTGGAATTAAGCCGCAAGCGCCTTCGCCCTCAGGCGCGGTTGCTGGGGCTGTCCCTGGTGGTGGGCGTTGTCGCCGGGCTCGGTGCCATCCTCTTCTATGCGGTCTGTCAGGTTGTCGTTCACTACGCCCTCGACTGGGGAGTCGGCTATCGGCCGGCCCATCCGCAAGGCGAGCTGGAGCTTTTTGACCCGACCGATCATCCCTTTCGTCCCTGGCTGTTCCTGATCGTGCCGGTCATCGGAGGCATTCTGAGCGGGTTCCTGGTCTACTCGCTGGCTCCCGAAGCGGAGGGACACGGCACCGATGCGGCCATCGCGGCCTATCACGTCGGCAAGGGCAAGATCCGGCCGCGGGTCCCCTTGATCAAAATCTTCGCCAGCGCCTTGACCATCGGCACCGGAGGGTCGGGGGGTCGGGAGGGGCCGATCGCCCAGATCGGGGCCGGCTTCGGCTCCTTCCTGGGGAAGCTCTTTCGGATGCGACCCTCTGAGCGGCGCATCCTGATGGCCGCCGGCATGGGGGCGGGAGTGGCGGCCATCTTCCGGGCACCGCTGGCCGGGGCCCTCTTTGCCGCGGAGGTGCTGTACCGCTCGCCCGATTTCGAGTCGGAGGTGATCATCCCCGCCTCGCTGGCCAGCATCACCGCCTATTGCACCTTTGGGACCGCGTTTGGCTGGCAGCCCCTGTTCACCATTCCGGACGAGGTGCTGCAGCGGCTCATCTTTGCCAATCCGTTGCATTTGCTGCCCTACCTGGTGCTGGCCCTGTTCATGGTCCTGCTGGCGATGATCTACACCCGCAGCTTCTACGGCCTGACGCGCCTGTTTCACAGTCTGCCGATCCGGCCTCATTTCAAACCCGCCATCGGAGCGTTCCTCAGCGGGGCAGTGGCCTTGCTGCTCTACCACGTCGTGAGCCACGACCCGACGGTGTTCTCGGTGCTGTCGTTTGGCTACGGCTCCTTGCAAGACGCCACCACGATCACGCCGAAGGGGGAATCCAACCTCTTCCTGGCGCAGGTCCTTCTGGCGGTGGCCCTGGGCAAGATCCTGACCACCGGCCTGACCATCGGCAGCGGCGGCTCGGGCGGCGTCTTCGGCCCGTCGATGGTGATTGGCGGCTGTGGCGGCGGCGCCCTGGGCATCTTCCTGCACTGGTGGTGGCCGGACATGGTGCCTCATCCAGCCACCTTTGTCCTGGTGGGCATGGCCGGCTTCTTCGCCGCGGCCGCCAAGACGCCCTTTTCCACTCTGATCATTGTCAGCGAGATGTCCGGCAGCTACGGTCTGCTGCTGCCGACCCTCTGGGTCTGCGCCATCGCCTTCCTGCTCTCCGACGAGCAGTCGATCTACAGCTCGCAGGTCGAGAGCCGATCGCGCTCCCCGGCCCACCAGGGCGACTTTGTCCGGCAGATCATGGTCGGCCTGCGCGTCAAGCAGTTCCTCCGGCCGCAGCAGCGAATCCCGACCCTGCGGCCGGAAGCCAAGCTGCCGGAAATGCTCGAGTCCCTCAGTAATTCGCCCTTCCAGGAACTGCCGGTGGTGGATGCGGACGGGCGTTACCTGGGCCTGGTGTGCCTGGCCGAGGTGCTGCTCGCTTCCCAGTCTCCCGATCTAAAGGACTTTGTCGTGGCCGCCGACGTGATGTGGACCGACATCACGCCGCTGCGGCCGGAAGATCCGCTCGACCAGGCCCTGGAGCTGTTCGTGGAAAGCGATCGGCTGTCGCTTCCCGTTGTGGAGGGCCCCGAGAAGCGGGTCATTGCCATCGTGAAGCGTGCCGACGTTACCAGTGCCTACCTGCGCTATCTCCAGGGTCCACCCGGACAGGAGGAATCCGGGGAGGTCCGAATCCCCTCCCCTCAACCCTCTCCCCGAAACGGGGAGGGGTGAACGGCGGCCCGTCACACCTTGGGCGATTCGGTCAGCTCCGTGGCGGACTCCATCCCGGTCGCGACCTCCGGCAGAATGCCCAGGCGGGTATAGAGAGGGCGGACCAGCTGCCGCAGTCTCGGCAGTTGCAGGGCGAAGAGCAACGCTGCCAGCAAACAGCAGGCCCCACCAAGGAGGACTGTCCAGGCCGCCCCACTCGCCAGGCCGCCGGTACGAGTGCCAATCACCTGGGCCAGGCCGCCCGCGAACAGGCTGCCCAGCGGCGCCATGCCCAGGAAGGCCATGCTGTAGAAACTCATCACCCGGCCGCGCTTGTCCTCCTCCACGATCGTTTGCAGGATGGTGTTGCTGGCCGCCATCTGCACCATCATGCCGAAGCCGGTCAGCACCATCAGCAGCAGCGACAGCCACAACCACTCCGACAGCGAAAACCCGATCAGCCCGACGGCAAACGTTGTTGTTGCGATGACAATGGTCCGGCCCAGGCCAAGCACGGTGTTGCGCGAGGCCAGGTACAACGCCCCGGTCAGGGCCCCGACTCCCGAGGCCGCGGACAGGAAGCCCAGCGCATACGGCCCGCCGTGCAGGATGTCCTGGGCGAAGATCGGCATCAGCACCACGTAGGGCATGCCCATGAAACTCACCAGGGCCAGCAGCAGCAGGAGCGAGCGGATCGGAGCGAAGCCGAAGGCGTAGGCGAACCCTTCGCGCATCCCCTGCCAGACGGGTGCATGGTGCTGCGGTCGGGCGCGCGGTCGGATCTTCATGGCCAGCAGCGAGGCGATGACGGCCAGGTAGCTGATGGCATCGATCAGGAAGCACCAGCCCTCGCCCGCCACGGCAATCACCACGCCGGCCACGGAAGGCCCCACCAGACGAGCCCCGTTGACCAGCGACGAGTTGAGAGCGATGGCGTTGGGCAGGTCTTGCTTGTCCTCGATCATCTCGATCAGGAACGCCTGCCGGCCGGGCATGTCGAAAGTGTTCAGGATGCCCTGCAAGAAACTGAGGGCGGCGATCAGCACCATTGTCTCCATTCCAGGCGTGGCCGTGAAGGCCACCAGCGCCAGCGCGGCCGACAGGATGCCAAAGAGAGATTGCGTGACAACGAGCAGCCGATGGCGGTTCCAGCGATCAACCAGAACGCCCGTGAGCGGCGTGAGAAAGAAGGTGGGGGATTGTCCGACGAAGGCAATGATGCCCAGCAGCAAGGCGGAATCGGCACCAGCCAGACGAAAGACAAGCCAGTTGGTGGCGATCCGGCTCATCCAGGTGCCGATCAGGGAGATCCCCTGACCGACGAAGAACAGGCGATAATTGCGGTGCGCCAGGGCCCGGCCCAGCGACTGCCACCGCGAGCCGCGCTCGGCACTCAATTCTGGTGGTGGCATGGCAGCGTCCTGCTTGCGGGAAGGGTTGAGCTGCCGGGAGAAAAAAAAATCCCGGCAGAGTTCCCCTGCGCTGTCGCCCATCAGCGTAGAGGACCAAACCCTACCGGGACATTAATAATTGTACCATCCCGATACACCGGGACAAGCCCTCCTGAGAAAAAAATTGGCGAGGGGCAAGAAGCCTTATTTATTGCGACTCAGAAAGAGAAAGTCCATCTCGGCCCCTGACCCAGGGCGCTGCCCTGGGCTATCGTGTTGCGCCCCTTCGGGGCGAAAGCCAACAGCCCCGAAGGGGCGCAACACGATAGCCCAGGGCAGCGCCCTGGGTCAGGGACTCCGCTGCGCGTCGCGGCTAAACAATTGGGCCTCACGCCATCTCCTCTTGCTCCGCCACGTCCGGCACCTCAACCCCGAGGGCGGTTGCCAGGTCGATCTGATGGTCCTGCTCGTTGACGAGGATCTTGCGGATTTGCTCGGCGAGGGCAAACTCCCCGAGGGCCTCCGCCTGGCGAACGCGCTGACGGTAGTTGCGGACCGTCGCGTTCTCGTTGTGCAGGTCGGCACGGAGCATCTCCTCATTGGAGTCGGTCACCTTGACCGTTTCCGGTGTCACCGTGGGCTGGCCGCCGAGGTAATCGATCTGCCTGGCGATGATCAGGGCATGGCTCAACTCCTGCTGGGCGTGCTTCTCCAGTTCCGCCGCGATCGCCATGTACGCGGCCCCCTTGAGCTTTTGCGAATAGACGACGTAGGCGATGATCGCCTGGTATTCCCGGGCCAGGTCCTCGTTCAGCAGGTTGATCAATTCCTCGCGGGTGAGCAGGTCCGATCCTTCACGCATCTCCGGATGATCCAGCGTGGCCGATTGCCTTGTGTTCATGATTTCTCCCATCCAGTTAACAAGACCTGGGTACTTTGTTTCTCGGGACTGCGCAGTCCTTTGCCCATTCCGGGTCCAGCCCGGCTGGTCCAGCACTCCGAGGGAGGACTTCTTGTCGCTTCGCCAGCAGGAAAGGATGCAACTGGAGTGCCAGGCAGCACGGCCACCTTGGGGGTAGGCACACGGCTTGCAGTACAACAAGCGGGGTGGGGGCGATTTGTGACCCTTGTTTGTGCTGCGGGGTACTGAGAACTGAGAACCATGAAGGCTGACGATCAGGTGTTGTTGCTTCTTCCCGCGCCGGTGGAACTGGCGCTGGTCCAATCCACCCTCACCAGTGCCGGATTGAGGTGCCGGAGTTGTGCCAGCGCCCAGGAGTTGTATCAGCACCTGGAACAGACCGGGGCCGCTGTCGTCAGCCAGGAAGCGTTGACTGCCCCGGTGATGACCCGCCTGGTTCAAACGCTGGACAGCAAAGAGGGACGGCGGGACTATCCCTTTGTGCTGCTCTTCGACAGTCCGGGGACCACGGCCAGCGAGGCCATTCGACTGCTGGACCTGCTGGAGCCCTTCGGCAACCTGACGGTCCTGGAACGGCCGCTGCGGCCGCTGGCGCTGGTCAGCGCCGTCCGCACCGCGGCGCGGAGCCAGTCGTGCCTGGAGCGAGCCCAGGAGCAGGTCCACCTGCTCCTGGAGGAAGTGCGGCAGCGAGACCAGCGGCTGGCCAGCCTGGTCCACCGGATGCGGACGCCCCTCAGTACGATCCTGATGGCCGTGGAGGTCCTCGATCAGTTCGGCACACTGACTTCGCCGGCGGCCGAGCAGCGGGCCCTGGTCCGCCGGCAAACGCTGCTGCTGGCACGCTTGCTGGGCGACTATCAGGAACCGCGGGAGGCCATCTGGGCCGACGTCACCTTGCGCCGTCAGCCCGTGGACCTGATGGCCCTGGGGCAACGGCTGGCCCACCGGACCGAGGGGAGTCTGAAACCCCGGCAGCAACTGTCCCTGAACCTGGCTAGCAAGCCGGTCTGGGTCACGGGAGATCCGGCCCGGCTGGAGGAGGTGCTGACGACCCTCCTCCATCATGCCGTCGAACAGGCCGACCCCGGTGGGGAGATCCGGGTGGAGGTCCAGGCGGAGTCCGGCAAGGCGCTGTGTCGGGTGCGCGGGCCTGGGAAAACCCCTGGTTCCGGACAGGTCTGGCATGAGAATCCGGCCCTCCAGCGTGCCCGGCAGCTGGTCGCCATGCACGGCGGCAGTCTCCGCTCCTCCCTGGGAGACAAGGTGGAGTTGGACCTGCGCTTACCCCTGGGCGAGGCGCCCGCGCCGGGCGAAGGGGAAGTGCAGACCGCTCTCCGCTCCAGCGTGCCGTCCCGGCTGCTGCTGGTGGAGGACGACGAGGAGTGCCGGGAAGCGCTGCAGTTCGTGCTGCGTTTGCAAGGCGTCGAGGTGGACGTGGCGGGCGATGGCCGGCAGGGCTTGCAAATGGCCCTGGACCACAGTCCCGAGGTGGTGTTGCTGGACATTGATCTGCCTGGCCTGGACGGTTTCGAGGTGGCCCGGCGCATCCGCAATCGGCTCGGCAACGACGTGCGCCTGGTGGCCCTGACGGGTCTGGGTCGGGAAAGCGATCGCCGCAAGGCCATGCAAGCCGGCTTCGACGATTGCCTGGTCAAGCCGGTCACGCTCCAGGAGCTGTTTCGCGCCGTGGCGGTCTGCGGTCGAGCGGAGTGATCGGCCGTCGCGTGGCAGGAATGCGGACCAGCAGAACGAAAACAAGTCCGGCTGCCGGGACCAGGGCCAGGAACTCAAACACGTCTCGCAGTGCAAAGGCCCGAGCATTGGCGTGAACCCACTTCCCGAGAGCCGCATGGGCTTGACGTTGTGCCGTTGCCGCATTCCTGCCGTGCTGAACGAAGGAGTTGGCCGGCTGTTCCAGCGCCTGGCGGACTACCGGGCGGCTCGGCCGCAAGTTCCGACGCAGCCAGTCATCATTAACGTCAGTCCGCTGAGTCAGCACAGCGGCGAGCAGCCCCGCGATCAGGAAGGTGGGCAGCGCGCGCATGATGTTGAAGACGCCGGCAGTCCGAAGCGTTTCCTCATTCGAGAGCCCCTCGAAGGCGGTCAGCAGCGCCGGACCAAAAACCACTCCGGCACCGCATCCCCACAACGCCACAACCCACGCCTGCCAAATCTTGCTTGTGTAAACGTCCAGCGACGAGAACAACCACGTCGCCACGGACATGACACTCAGCCCCAGGAACAGGCGGAACTTGCGGTTGCCATCGTTGCCAAAGGCGATGCTGGCCAGGAGGGACAGGAGCATCGTCCCCAGCGCCGGCAGCAAGACCAGGCTGCCCTGCCACCACTGGTAGCCGCGCAGGCCGATGGCGTAACCGGAAAGCATGCCGACAAGAACGTACAGGTTGATGCTGAACAGCACCTTGATCCCCAGCCCCAGCGCGAAGTGCCCGCGGGCCAGCACGCGGAAATTGACCAGTGAGGCCGGGGCGCAGATGCCCCAGGCGACAAAGCCGGCCAGCGACACCAGCAGACCAACAAACCAGGGCACGAAGTACGGCGACACCAGCCAGCCCCAGTATTGCCCGAGGTCCACCACCACGTTCAGCGTCACCACCGTGGCCGACAGCAAGAGCAGCCCAAACCAGTCAAAGGGGCCATGCGTCGGAGGGTGTGGTTCATCTCGGGGAAGCCCCCAGGCGAGCAGACCCACCAGGCAGCCGAGCGGCAAGTTGATCAGGAAGATCAGTCGCCAGGAGGACCAGGCGACCAGCAGTCCACCCAGGACAGCCCCGGCCAGCGCGGGCAGGTAGACGGCCATGCCGTAGACCGCCATCGCCCACTCCTTGCGAACCGGGAAGGCACGCCACACCAGGACCATGCCGACCGAAAGCACCAACCCGGCGCCGAGTCCCTGGACCAGGCGCAGCGGCGTCATCCAGATCACCTCGGACACCGCGGCACAGCTGCTTCCCGCCGTGGCGAAGAGGAACAGGCCAAGCAGGTACGCCCGGCGCAAGCCGAGCCGATCACCCAGGAAGCGCGTCAGGGCCAGGCCGACCGCGTTGCCCAGGACGTAGGAGCCGACGATCCACTGGATGCGGTAGTGGTCGCTGTCGAGCGCGTCGATCACGTCGGCGCGCGGCAGGTCGAGCGCGGTGGAGTGGAGCATGGTCAGGGCCAGGCCGGGTAGGACGGCCCCCATGATCCGACCCTGCTGCCGGAGGACGCCGAGGAGCTGCCCGGCGAGAGAATCTTCCCTCAAGGCTTCTTCTCCGGAATGCCTTCGATGTCCGCCTCGCGCCGCAGGGCTTCCCGGGCCCACTCTGGATCACCTGGACCATGCTCAATAGCGACCGTGACCGAAAGGCCCGGCCGAAGCAGTGACCAGCGCTCGTCACGCTCAATGGCGATCCGTGTCGGCACGCGCTGGACGACGTAGGTGAATTCCCCGGAGGAGACGTCGCGCGGGAGCAGCGAGAAGTTGGCACTGGTGGCGGAGCCAACCCAGAGAACCCGACCGCGAAACGGCCGGCGAAAGGCGTCCACGCTGAGCGTGGCCTGGTTTCCGGGGGCGACGCCTTCGAGCAAGGTTTCCGGCAGCTGGACCGTGACGTAGAGCAGTTCGGAGTTGTAGACGCTGAAAATCGGATCGCCGGCCCGGGCGTAGTCGCCGAGGTAGCGGAACTTGCGAGCCACGATGCCGTCGCTCGGGGCCAGGATTCGAGTGTAGCCGAGGTTGGTCTGGGCCAGTTCCAGCGTCCGCCGGGCTTCGGTGACCGACTGCTTTCGCTCGGCGACGAGCTTGCGGCCCGCCTCGATTTGCAGGTTCCCCAGCTTGGCCAGTTCCACGGACGCCCCCGCCTCGGCGACTGCATGCCGGGCCGACTTCACGGCCTGCTCGGCGATGGCGATCTGCTTGCGGTTCGCCTCGGCCTGTCCCAGCCGGGCCTCCATGATGCGCACGTCGGCCCGGGCGGTGTGCAGCGCCCGCGTGGCCTCCTGGGAACGCCGCTCCGAGACGGAGCCGTCCTTGAACAGCTCGGAATAGCGCTTGTAATCCTCCTCGGCCAGCACCAGGTCGGCCCGGGCCCGCTCCACGGCATTGCGTGCGGCGGTGATGCCGTCCTCCACGTCCTTGGTGGTCAGCGCCAGGGTGTCGCTCACCTTGACCTGATCTTCCCGGGCGATGGCCTGCTTCATCTCCGCGATGGTAATGCGTTTCGGCACCTCCGCGATCAGCACCTCCAGGTCCGCCTCCGCCTTGTGCAGGGCGGCCTCGGCGACGGCCATTCCCGCGCTGGCCCGGTCCACTTCGCGCTGATAGGTCGAGCGGTCGATCACAGCCAGCAGCTGCCCCTTCTGGACGCGGTCTTGCTCCTGCACCAGCATCTCCACCACCGAGCCCGGCACCTGAGGCGCCACGTTGACCAGGTGCGATTCGACAAAGGCGTCCTTGCTGATGGAGTGCGTGCAGCGGTAGAGGATCCAGCGGATCCCCCAGGGAAGGAAGACGGCCAGGACACACACCAGCAGGATCGGCACCAGCCAGCGGCGGCGCCGGGGAGCGGGAGAGGCCGGCTGTGTGGGGACAGGGTTAGTCATGGGGGTGATCGTTTCCCATCGTCAGAGTTCCGGGAAGTGGGGTGCCCACCGCGTACACCAGCCGGGCCAGGGCCGTCTGGTAATCGTAGCGGGCACTGTCACGATTCTGCTGGGCGCGGATGAGGGTCAGCTCCGCATCCACCACGTCGGTCGGCGTGGCGTCGCCGCGAGCGAACAGGCTGCGCACCCGCCGGCGATTCTCCTCGGCCTGAGTGACCATGGTCCGGCTCAGCTCAATCCGCTGCCGGGCGTCCTCGATACCAAGGTAAGCGATGTTGACCTCGTAGGCAATGCGGTCGCAGATTTCCTTGCCGCGGGCGATGGCTTCGCGGACCTCCGCCTGGGCGGCACGCACCCGACCCACCCGGCGTCCGCCCTCAAAGAGGGTCAGCTCCAGGTTCAGCCCGCCCACGAGGAGGTTGGGCTGGCTGACGGTTGGCCCATCCTGGTGCGATCCAGTGCCCCCCACCAGGATGCGCGGCAGGAACTCCGCCTTCGCCACGTCCTTGCCCAGCCGCGCGGAGCGGACCGTCTCCAGGACCACCCGGAACTCGTCGCGGTGGTCCGCGGCCAGTTGCAGGCACTCGGCGAGGTTCCTGTGGAAGACCGGCTCGCCGGTCACGTCAACGACCCGGGTACTCGAGCTGACGTTGACGCCCATCACCTGGTTCAGCTGGGCAATGGCCCCGGCCTCGGCAGTCCTGGCCCGGACTTGCCCCAGCTGCATCTCGGCCAGGAACACCTCGGCCCGGTAAACGTCGTTGCGGATCGCGGTGCCGCGCTTGAGGAAGTTGCGGGCGTCGCGCAGGTCCGACTCGGCCCGGCGGACCGCCTCCTCGGCGACCCGCCGGCTGGCCTGCGCTTGCAGGACGGCGAAGTACGCGGCAGCAACCTGGAACGTCACGGTTTGCCGGGCCCGGAAGTACTGCAAGCGAGCGATCTCGACGGCCGACACGGCCTGACCGTACTTCCCGGATGTTCGGCCAAAGTCCCAGAGGATCCCTTGCACGCTCAGCTCGCTCCGCTCAAACCGGTCGGCCGCCGTCCCGTAAGCGACGTTGCCCACGTAGGTCGGGATGGTCGGCAATACGAACGTGTCGGAGGAATTCTCGCTCTGGAGGTGGCGGAACGAGAAGCGGGCGTCGGGGAGAAAATCGGCGAAGGCGATCTGCTCGCCCCCCTCGGCCCGGGCGATCCGCTCGTGCATTGCCTCCAGCTGCGGGCTGTGCTGCAAGGCCAGCTCCACCGCCTGCTCCAGAGTCAGCGGCGTGAGCGGCACCGCCGAATCGCCGCAAAGGACCGCAACGGTGCCGGCTTCGTCGGGCTGTGACACTGGGGCCGGCGCTGCGCTGGGCTCGGGAGCTGTCGAGACCGGCAAGATTTCAGGAGGGGGCAAGATGCGCTGCTGAAGGCCGCCCGGTGCGGGATCGGTGTGGAAGCAGGCGCAGCCAAGCACCCAGGCCGGCAGCATCCCGACCGGCAGCCACCACGCCCAGAAGCCGCGCCGCCGGGTGCGCGGCCGGATCGCTCGCGGCTGCGGCATGCGCTCCGGAGTCCTCGGCAAACCATCTTCCTTGTGCTGGCAACAGACCCATCCTCATACCGGCACAGCCGGCACTGGTCAATCCCAGGCGGTGGCCACGGCCCGGAGCGGCCCCGCTTCCTTCTTGTCCTCCTGGCTCCGGCCGGGTACACTAACATTCATGTCCTTCCCCAATTCTCGGCGGCCCGGATTGCACCGAGAAGAACTCGCCCGGCCCGAACGGGCAATGACAACAGCCACCAGTGTTTCCATTCCAGAGGGGGACGAACCATGCGCCGGTCGTTGGTGATCGGAGGGGTGCTGATTCTCGCTGTACTGATCCTCGCCGATCGGTTAGGATCTCAACCCAAGCCGCCTCAAGCGCCCAGAACGCGGATGGGCCTGGTCAACATGGCCCAGGTGCTCCGGGACTATGTCAAGGTCGCGGCCTTGACCGCGGAGAACCAGAAGCTGCTCAAGCCCTACCAGGAGAAGCTCCAGGACCTCAAGGAACAAATCGACGCCCACACCAAGGCGCTGGAGCAAAAGGACCTGTCCGAGGAGAGCCGGGCCCAGCACCAGAAGAAGCTCAAGGCCCGCCAGCGGGAACTGGAGGACGTCTCCAACGACTACAAGGTGCAGTTCGCCAAGAAGAACGAGGAGCAGATGACCAGCGTGTACAAGGAAGTGGCGGAAGCCGCGCAGGCGCTATGCCAGGGCCAAGGACCTTGACCTGGTGCTGCACTACAACGACCTGCCCGCCGGCTCACCCGAGTTCTACAGTGGGTTCAACGTCAGCCGGAAGATCCAGAACGGCAGCTTGTTCCCGCTGTACGTCGCTCCGGGAGTGGACATTACCAAGGAACTTGTGGATACGCTGAACGAGAGCTATCGCAAGAGCAAGAGCGACGAATGATCGGTGGAACGGAAGAGGCACCGTGGCGGGTTGCGTTGTCGATTCGCCGTCTGCAAGACGCAGGTACTTTCCAGGGAGAAGGACAATGAGACGGTCGCTTCAAGTCGGAGGAATGGTGTTGATCCTGGGGACGCTGGTACTCGTCGGCCACCTGGCCTCCGCGCCGAAGCAGACCCCGACACCGCGAACCCGGATCGCACTGATCAACCTGGCCCAGGTGTTCAAGGGCTACCACAAGGTCACCGCCTACGCCAACGAAAGCAAGAAGCTGCTGGAGCCCTATCAGGAAAAGGCCAAGGAGCTGAAGGAACAGATCGAGGCGCACGCCAAGGCACTGGAAGACAAGACGCTTCCCGAGGAGACTCGCAAGGAACACGAGCGGAAACGCAAGCTCCGCGAGCGGAAGATGGAGGACCTCGCCAACGAAGCCAAGGAGCTGTACACGAAGAAGAACGAGGCGCAAATGCTGATCGTGTACAAGGAAGTCATGGCAGAAGCCCACCGTTATGCGAAGGCCCATGACATCGACCTGGTGATGCACTACAACGACGTGCCGGCCGATAATCCGGAGTACTGGAAGGCAGGCAACGTCGCCCGGAAAATCCAGGCCGGGGCGACCATCCCCATGTACGATGGCGCCGGGGGTCGAGATCACTCAGGACATCATCGCGGCCCTGAATGCGAAGGAGGGGGGCGGCAAGGACACGCCTTGAACTCCACCCAGGGCGATGCCCTGGGCTATTCTGTTGCGCCCCTTCGGGGCTGTTGGCTTTCGCCCCGAAGGGGCGCAACAGAATAGCCCAGGGCATCGCCCTGGGTCTGCGCGTCGCGGCTAACAAAGCTCAACCATCCTTCCACCGCCGGGTCAGGTCGCCGTAGAAGTCGATCCGCCGATCACGGAAGAAGGGCCAGTTCCGGCGCGTCTCGAGCATCCGGCGCGGTCGCAGGTCGCCACCAACACCTCTTCCTTGTCGGTGCTGCCCTGGGTCAGCATCCGGCCGAACGGATCGCTGACGAAGGAATTGCCCCAGAACTGCAAGCCCCCGTCCGCGGCCCCTTCGTGGCCGACGCGGTTGACCGCCGCGACGTAGACGCCGTTGGCGATGGCGTGGGAGCGCTGGATCGTCACCCAGGCGTCACGCTGCGCTTCGCCCCATTGCTCCTTCTCGGCGGGGTGCCAGCCGATGGCCGTCGGGTAGAACAGCACCTCGGCCCCTTGCAGGGCCGTCAGCCGGGCCCCCTCCGGAAACCACTGGTCCCAGCAAACCAGCACGCCGATCCGGGCAAAGCGCGTCTCAAAGACCCGGAAACCCAGATCGCCTGGCGTGAAATAATACTTCTCGAAGTAGAGCGGATCGTCCGGTACGTGCATTTTGCGATACAACCCGAGCAGCTTGCCGTCGGCGTCCAGGATCACAGCGGTGTTGTGGTAGAGGCCGGGCGAGCGCTGCTCGAACAGGGAGCCGACAATCACCGTTCCCGTTTCCCGGGCGGCCCGGGCCAGCCGCTCCGTCGAGGGACCGGGAATGGGCTCGGCCAGGTCGAAGAGACTCGGGTCCTGCCGCTGGCAAAAATACTGCGAGCGGAACAGCTCCTGGGTGCAGATGATCTGGGCGCCCTCGCGCGCGGCCCGGTGAATGCCCTGCAGGGCGCGTTCCAGGTTGTCGGCGGGATCCTGGCTGCAGCGCATCTGCACCAGGCCCACGGTAAACGAGTTGGCTGCCGGCATCGCTTGGTCACCTCAAACTCGGACCCCTCTCGAATTCGGCAAGGCCGCCGAGCCGCGCACGCAGCGCAGCGGAGTAAGCGGCCCTGCGGGCTCCCGGACCGCTTACTCCGCTGCGCTGCGTGCGCGGCTCGGCCACTGCTATCCGGCTTCCTCCCTGCCAGAATCGAGAGGGGCACCCTCAAACTCGGCTGGATTCGTTCAAAGCTCCGGATAGGCTTATTGTAGGGGCGCTGTCGCCTTGTTGTTGCGTCCCCTGGAGGAAAAGCATGTCGGAGCCATCGCGTCCCGACCCAGCCGAACTGGGCCGGCAACTGCGCAACCACCTGGAAAGCCTCAAGGCCGCCGGCATCGACTTCTTGCCGGCCAGCGCCGGCGAGCCGGCACCGCAGCCGCCACCGGCAGCGATCCCGGCCGGGAGCGCGTCCAGCCCGGCCGCTCCCGCAACGCCGCTGCCGGTGGTGACGCAGAATTCGCTCCTGTTCGCGGCGGAACCTCCCCCCGGCGAGGATACGCCGGAAGCCCGCCAGCGGGAGCTGACCGCCCTGGCGGCCCGTGTCGCCGAGTGTACCCGCTGCCCGCACCTGGCCGCGACGCGGACTCAGACCGTCTTCGGCGTCGGGCCGCTCGACCCGGAACTCTGCTTTGTCGGCGAGGCCCCCGGTGCGACCGAGGACCAGCGCGGCGAGCCGTTTGTCGGTGAGGCGGGCCAGCTGCTCAACCGGATCATCACCGCGATGGGAATGCGTCGCGAGGACGTGTTCATTTGCAACATCATTCGCTGCAGGCCTCCCAACAATCGCGTGCCCAATGCCGAGGAAGCGGCCCATTGCCGCGAGTATCTCGAACGGACCCTGGAACTGGTCCGGCCGCATCACGTATGCTGCCTGGGCGCGTGTGCCGCCCAGAACCTGCTGGGCACCACGCAGGGAATTGGCCGGATGCGCGGCCGGGTCTTTCGCTACAACAGCATTCCTGTGGTCTGCACCTATCACCCCGCCTACCTGCTGCGCAATCCGGCGGACAAGAAAGCAGTGTGGGAGGACATGCAGAAGCTGCTCACCCTGATGGGTCGGCCGATTCCGGGGAAAGGGTGAGGCCATTCATGCGGTTTGCGCTCCTGGGCAATCACCCCGACGGCGTGGAGCTGGCCCGGGCCCTGGTCGAGTCGGGCCGGCAGCAGCTCCTGGTGTACACGCATCCGCTACCCAGTTGGGCCGCCGAGGCTCAGGGCGTCAATGACCTGGAGGAAGTGCTGGCCGATCCGGCGGTTGAGGTCGTGATTGTGGCCAGTTCACTGGACAATCGCGCGGCTCACCTGCGCCGGGCCTTGCAGTCGGAGCGGCACGTCCTGTGCGTCTGGCCGCCTGATGACACCCCGGACATCGCCTACGAGGCTTCCCTGATCCAGAAGGACACCGGCTGCCTGCTCTTGCCCATCCTGACCGAGGGTTTGCACCCGGCCGTCCGGCGGCTGGCTTCCCTGCTGGACACCGCCGACGAAACCGGCCCCCTGGGCCGACTCCGCTTCCTGGAACTGGAACGATCCGAGCCTGGACCGGTGCTGCTCAACACTGGTCTGGACGGCCTGAAACCGTCGTTTCCGGGCTGGGACCTGCTGGGTCGGATCGGTGGCGAGATCGCCGAGATTTCCGCGTTTGCCGGCCCCGAGGAGGTGCCGGAGGACGAGCCGGTCCTGGTGGCCGGCCGCTTTCAGAGGGGCGGGCTGTTCCAGGAAACCTTGCTGCCGGATCGGGTGGAAGCACGCTGTCGCCTGACCGTGCAGGCAACCCAGGGCGAGGCCGAGCTGTTGTTTCCAGCGGGCCTGCAAGGTCAGGCCGCGCTCCGCTGGCAGACGTACGGGGGAAAACGCGACGAGGAAAGCTGGCCGCCCTGGCGGGCGGGGCCAACCCTGGTGGAAGCGTTCGAATCGGCCCTGCCCCGGGATGCTGCTCCCACTCCTCCCCAGAGCAGGCCCAGTCCAACCGCCATCCAGGAAGCGCAGATTCCGGAGATTCGGACTGCGATTCCCGGCGTGCCAGGTGCCACGGGCGAAACGGCCATGCTGGACTGGCAAGACGCCATCCGGGGTGCGGAACTGGACGATGCCGCCCGGCGGAGCATCGAGAAGCGGCGCAGCAGCACCCTGGAGTATCCCGAGGCCAGCGAGGAGGTGGGGTTCAAGGGGACGATGACACTCGTTGGCTGCGGCGTCCTGTGGGCCGTGATCCTGATGCTGTTCCTGGCCCGCTGGGCCCCGTGGCTGGGCGTGGTGATCTTCGTCCTGCTGGGGCTGTTCCTGGCGCTGCAGCTGTTTCGCTTCCTCATTCCGCGGAAGCCTCAGTAGGTCAGGCTTTCCAGCCTGACAAGCAGTGTCAGGCTGGAAAGCCTGACCTACGGCGTCCAGTCAATGTCGGCCGTCAGCCCCTGGCAGAACGCCGCCAGCAGCTGGGCGGCATGGTCCAGATCGTCGAGGCTGACCATCTCCACTGGGCTGTGCATGTAGCGATTGGGAATGCCCACCAGTCCCGTGGCCACGCCCTCGCGCGTCAGCTGCATCACGTTGGCGTCGGTCCCGGTCGCCCGGGGGGTGCCGCGGATCTGCACGGGGACCTCGCGCTCTTTCGCCGTGCTGCTCAGACGGTCCAGCACCCGCGGGCTGATGTTCGGCCCACGAAACAGCACCGGCCCCGAACCGAGCCGGGTGTCGCCCAGCTGCTTCTTGTCGTTGCCGGGCGTGTCGGTGGCATGGCAGACGTCCACGGCGATGCCGACCGTGGGATGGATGCCGTAGGCGCTGGTGGTCGCCCCGCGCAGGCCGATCTCCTCCTGCACCGTGGACACGCAATACACCGGGACCTGCACCGGCTGGCCGTGCAGCAGCCGCAGCGTCTCCATCACGGTCCACAGACCGACCTTGTCGTCCATCGCCGGAGACACGGCCAACCCATTGCGCAGGGGTCGATAGCCGAGGGCGAACGTCACCGTGTCGCCGGGCTGGACCAGCTCCTCGGCCTCCTTGCGATCCTTGACGCCAATGTCGATCCAGACGTCGGTGAACTGCGGCACCTTGTTGCGCTCGTCGCTGGTCAGCAGGTGCGGCGCCCGCCGGGCAATCACGCCCGGGATGCCGCCGTCCTTGCCCCAGACGGTCAGGCTCTGGCCCAGCAGGATTTGCATGTCCCAGCCGCCAATCGGCTGCACGTAGAGGAAACCGTTGTCGTCCACGTGCTGGACCATCAGGGCGATCTGGTCGCAGTGGCCGGCCAGCATGATCCGGGGGACCTCGCCGGTTGGACCCGCTTTCTCGCTGATGGGATAACGGATGGCGATGACGTTGCCGTGCCGATCGGTCCGGACATCGTCGGCGTAAGTCTTTGCCCAGTCGCGGACAACGTCCTGGATACGCTGCTCGTAACCGGAGGGGCTTGGTGTCTCGAGGAGCTTGCGAAGAAACTCGTGCGCTAGATCGTGCATACTAATTCTGACTCGTACTCGCCTTGCTCACCTGGAGGGACGTGACTCGACGAGTCACGCAACGTAACCAGTTTAGGCGGTAGCACCGGCAAGGGTCAATACGGAGCTGTTAGCCGCGACGCGGAGCGCAGCAGCGGAGCGCGGGGCAGCTGCCCCGCGCTCCGCTGCGCTGCGCTCCGCGTCGCGGCTAACACTAGCGCTTCACGGTCGTTTCCTTGGCCTTCGCCGGGATGGGCCAGTCGCGCCATTCGGTGTAGGTGCGGTGTCCCTCCTTGGTCTTCTCGACAAAGGTGTGGACCCGGGTGCGATCGTCGTTCCAGCTGTATCCCCGCACGACCAGATCGCCCGTTTCGAGGTTCTGCACCTGATCGATGCGCCGAATCACGCCCAGCCGATCCGCGTCGCTCGTCCAGTGTTTTTGCAATGCCGTCGTGAAGTCCTCGCTGGTCGAGGACGGCACGGCGCGATACCGGCCCAGGATCCGGCTCACCTTGCCGTTCTCGAAATAGACGACGCACAGGTCATACGGGCTCTTGGCCGGCTGGAACAGCACCAGGCCGCCGTCCGCCGTCGTGCTGGTCGCGGTCGGCTTCCAGCGCCGGATCAGGTCTTCCCGACGGTCGCCCAGGTGGCAGAACTCGACGCCGCGCGAGCAGACTTCCAGCTTCGGCAGCTTGACGCCTTGCGGCTGGTCCGCCGGGCAATCGGTCAGGACCACTTCCATGCAATAGGGATCGGCCTGGTAGGTCAGCCGGGTGCGATCGTCCTGCCAGCAATAGAAGACCGGAGGGTGCTTGCTCTGCGCTGTGTCGGTCCACAGGCCCAGCCACGGGGCCGGCAACGCCTCGGGCTCGCCGTTGGCCTTCTTGAGCCGGTCCAGAAGCGAAGGCACCTTCGTGCCGGCCTTGACCGGGACTTCCCGATAGCGGATGCGCACCTCGGCCAGCTTGTTGTCCGGGGTGTAGCGCAGCACCAGCTGGGCCGGGGAGGCCGAGTCCACGGCCAGCACGCCGGAAAACAGCATGCTGAAACTGCCGTCGGCCGTCTTGATCATCGGCCGGCTCTTGAGGTCCTGCGGCAGCTCCTTGCTGGCCTGTTCCCGGCTGATGCCCAGTTCCAGGTTCAGCCAGTGCAGGGCACGCGGCAGCCGGACCAGCGGCTTGTCCCCTTCTAGACGCTGCTTGCGCACCTGCTCGTCCAGGGCGACGGCCGACTTCAGCCGCTCCGCCAGCTCCTTGCCGCGCGTGTCTCGGTAGACCAGCTCCGGAGACTCGGAGGAGTCGTAGGGGAACGAAAGCTGAACCTGCGTCGGGGACTGTTCCCAGAGGAGGTTCAGGTGCTGCTCGGCACCGATCAGCTGACAGGGACCGTAGGCCGACCAGAGTGGCAGCAGCAGTTTCGGCCAGGCACGGTTGCTCATGTTCTCCTCGGCGGACCAGCTCAGGGTCAGCGAGTCGAACAGGTCGGCGTCCTTGACCTTGCTGAACACGGCCAGGTCCGGCCTCGCCTCACCCACAGGCACCGACAGCTTGGCCAGCAATTCCGCCTGCTTTGCCTCGCCCTTCTTCAGCTCCAGGGGTTTGCCGGAGACAACCCCCGGCATCAATTCGCAGCGCGTGTGGTCATAAGTTCGGTTCAGGTTGACCAGCCCGAGGTTAAGCGGGTCGGCCGGCAGCCGGCTCGGCAGAGGTTTCGCTCCCGGTGCGGTGACACGCAAGACCGCTCCCAGGGCCCGGGAACGAGCCGGCGTCAGGGTAAATTCGTAAACCAGCGCACCGGCGGTCCAGCTCTGCCGGGCCAGTCCCGCCACTTTCTCGACCGAACCCGCGCTGGCGCTCTGGTCGATCAGGTGAAAGGCCAGGTTGGTTGTGTCGGGGAACAGTTCGCTGATCGTGGCCGGGTAGAGATACCACAGCTCGCCCAGCTGGTCCTTCTCGTCGAAGAAGGCCAGGGCCCCGATCAGGCGCTCGGTCACGATCGGCATGTCCTGAAGGTCAAGCAGGCGCAGCAGGGCATTGGGTGTGTGCGCCGCCAGGATCGGTCCGGCAGCGCCGCCCTTGAACAGGCGTGCGACCTCGGACCGGCTGGCCCCCGGCTTGAGGGTCGGTTGCTGGATGGGTGGCTCGCCCCAGTCCTTGAGCGACTGCTCGATCTCGTCGGCCACCAGCGGCAGGCGGTTCTTGGACTCGCGCCAGGCCTTGACCGCCTCGCGCAGGGCCTGCATGCCGATGGGCAGCAAGTCCGCCCCCAGCGGCCCGGCCGCCGACTTCTTGTCCAGCAGCGCCCGCAATTGCCGCTGCACCAGGACCAGTTCGGTCGCCCCTTCCGTATCGCCCGTGGCCATCTTCAGTTCCGCTTCCTGCAACGTCAGGGCCACCAGGCGCGTCCACTCGACCGGATAATTGCGTTCGCCTTGAAGAGCCTCGATCTGCTCCAGGAGCTTCTGGTCCTCGGGACCGGCCAGCTTGCGAGCGGCCTCGCAGTCGCCGTGGCGAGCCAGGTGCAGGGCCAGGTCCGCGTCCTTTTCCCCTTCCTTGGCGTAGGGCGGCAGGCTGATTCCCACCGCCTCGGAGTATTTCGCCTCCGCCAGCACCGGCACCGACAACGGCAGCCGGAGTTTTTCCAGCAGCAGCGACTCGGCATCGGTGCGGTAGACGGTCTTCAGGGAGTTTTCCAGCCGATCGCGCGAATCATGGGCCTTCTCGGCCAGCTTTTCGCGCGGCAATTTCAGCCATTCCGCCAGGTTGACGTCGGTTTCCTCGCCCAGGCGGATGGTTTCATTGACGGCCGGGCCACCGGAAGGCGGGTCCTCGGTTGGCCCCCTGTTGCTGCTCATCACTCCGGCGATCACCAGTCCTCCGGCGAACAGCACGGCGCCGATCAGCCAGCTGATCTTCATTGTTTGCTCCCCCACGAAATCGTGAACGCAGATGCGAATTCAGTCATGCCTGCGCTCAACTGTAGGTTTTTTTTCGTGAGGATGCGGCCAGATTCTGTTCCGGCAGGAAAAAGACTGGATGCTGGCACGAGGCGATCAGCCAGTGTTCGACCCCTGCCGGCTTGCCCGGCAGGTGAAGCAGGTCAGCGGCTAGAAAGGAGCGCAAGAAAACGCTTCTGCCTTTGTTTCTAGCCAATGACCTGCTTCACCTGCCGGGCAAGCCGGCAGGGGTCGTTCTTCTCAATACCCCACGGCTGCGCCGTCCTTGCGTGGTTCCGAGCCGCCGTGAAGCACGTTCGTTTCCGGGTCGATCAGGATGCCCTGGTAGCCGCCGCCGTTGGTCCGCACTTGCGTCACCTTGTGGCCGCGCTTGCGCAGCTCCGCGATCACCGCATCCGGAATGCCGGGCTCCACTTGCAAGGTGCCGCCGTCGGGGTCGCCGGGTGTCCCGGTCGGCCGGGCCGAACCGACGTGCTCGATCCGCGGGGCCTCGCCGGCCTGCTGCACGTTCATGCCGAAATCGATCAGGTTGACCAGCACCTGCACTTGCCCCTGCGGCTGCATGTCGCCGCCCATGACGCCGAAGACAAACCACGGTTTGCCGTCCTTCGTCGCCATGGCCGGGATGATCGTGTGGAACGGCCGTTTGCCCGGCTCCAGCCGGTTGGGGTGCTTCTCGTCCAGGGCCAGCAGCGTGCCCCGGTTTTGCAAGGCGAACCCCAGCTTGCCCGGCACCAGGCCCGAGCCGAAGCCGAAGTAGTTGCTCTGGATCAGCGACACGCAGTTGCGGTCCTTATCCACCACGCACAGGTACACCGTGTCGCTCTTGCCCAGCTTCGGATCGCCCGGCTCGATCTCCTTGAGCGCCTGGTCGGGCTTGATCAGCTGCCGTCTCTTCTCGGCGTAGGTCTTGGAGATCAGCTCGGCCGTCGGCACGGAAACGAAGGTAGGGTCCGCGTAATAGCGGGCGCGGTCCGCATAGGCGATCTTCTTGGCCTCGACCATCAGGTGCCAGAAGTCGGCCGACTGCGGCCCGAGCTTTTTCAGGTCGTAGCCTTCGAGGAGGTTGAGCATCTGCAAGACGGCGATCCCCTGCCCCGGCGGCGGGATCTCCCAGACGTCCACGCCGCGATAAGTCGTCTTGACCGGATCGACCCAGGTGGAAGTGTGTTCGGTGAAGTCCTTCAGCGAAAACAGCCCACCCACCTTGTCCGAGAAGTCCACGATCTCCTGAGCGATCGGCCCCTTGTAAAAGGCGTCGCGCCCCTTCTCGGCGATCAGCCGATAGGAGCGAGCCAGGGCCGGGTTCTTGAACAGCTCGCCGGCCCGGGGCGCCCGGCCGTTGACTGAGGTAAGTGCGAGCGGCGTCGGGCGTCTCCTTCAGGCGCGCCTCGGACCTGCGCCAGTAGCCCCCGATCACCTCGGTGACCGGGAAGCCTTCCTCGGCGTAGCGGATGCGACGGCTCCAGCAAGCTGGCGAAGGGCGCCTTGCCGAAGCGCTTGTGCAGTTCGGACCAGCCATCGACGCAGCCCGGCACCGACCAGCTGAGCGGCCCGATCGTGGGAATCTCGCGGTAGCCTTTCTCGGCGAACCATGCCCGGCTGGCCTTGAGCGGCGCCCGGCCGCTGGCGTTGAGCCCGTGCAGTCGGCCGGTCTTGCTGTCCCAGACGATGGCGTACAGGTCGCCGCCGATGCCGCAGCTCATCGGCTCCATCAGCCCCAGGGCGGCGTTGACGGCGATGGCCGCGTCCACGGCGTTGCCGCCCGCCTTGAGGACGTCCAGCCCGATCTGAGCGGCGAGCGGATGGCTGGTGGCGACCATGCCGTGCGTCGCCAGCGTCACCGATCGCCCCGCGCGAAACGGGGCGGGCGTAAGCCGGTCGGCCGCGGAAACTTCCTCGCAGGCCAGGTAACAGACGTCGGCGGGGGCGGCCAGGAACACGCAGCAGAGAAGCGATCGGCGCATGGGTGCGTCTCGTGGGTGAAGGAGCGGGGGAGTCTACCGAAAGAGGATAAGAGGAAGCGGGGGGAAAGCCAAGGCGGAGGGACATTGCAATCGCGAGCCGAGTGTGCGATAACAGGCACACTGACGTGAACCACGAAACCCGCCCGAGGAAAGGAAACCGCTCATGGGAACCACTCTCTGGTTGCTCTCTGGCCTGGCCGTCGTCGCCGCTCCGCTCCCTGCCAATACCCCCAGGACTGTCACCAGCCAACCCCCATCGATCGTCCTCATCCACGAGGTGGACAAAGCCAAGATGCTCCTGAATATCAGCACATCTTATGGTATCTCTGAATTCTCCATGAAGGGTGTTGTGGTTTACGACCCCGAGGGGAAAGTCGTGCCGCCGGACACTTACTGGAAGCGTCTCAAAGCGGGCACGGTCGTGCTGATGTCCTGGGGTGGCGAGAAAGTCGATCCGGTGTTCCTGCAATTCGCCCGTCCAGAAACATTGATTTTGGTTCAGGGCAAGGAGGCGTTTGGCCCCCCCGAGGAAATCCGCGCTGCTCCCACACCGGAAGTTCTCCCTGCTCCAAAACCGGCGCCCCGGCCGTGAACCATCGGGACACAATCTCCTCCGACCAGACTGACTGGCTTCCGGGCTTCCGCTGCGGTAGCCAGCTGGTCGTGGTGGCAGGATGCGCGAGGGAAAAGTCGGCTGCGATGTTCGGAGTAGAATGGAAGCATCCGCCGCACAGCCCTTGGAGGAACTCGGTATGTCCGCACCATCACTGACCCAGCCGAGCGTTTACTCGTATCCGGCGGACGTCCTTGCCTTCGCGGAGCAAAAGAAGGTTCAGCAGTACCTTGATCCCCTGGTCGAGGCCACGCGAAAGCTGTTTCCGAAGATCACCAGCCTGACAATCTCCGTGGAGGCAGACCCCGAACTGCGCGACGAGCGGCACATCGTGTTTGAGCTGAAAGCGCCCAAGGAGAGCGTCCGGCATTTTGTCCAGGCGGAGCAATTCTGGGCTTCGGAGCTGTTCCGCATCTGCCCGGCGCCACTGGTCTGCTTCTTTCAACTCATTTTGCTCCGAATACCTGCCTCTCCTCAGACAACCGAAAGCACCGGCGAAGCCAAGGCAGAGGGCCATTGCAATCGGGTGCCGAGTGTGCGATAACAGGATCTTGATGATAACCAACGACGACATGCATTCAAGAAAGGTCACCACTCATGGGAAGCACCCTTTGGTTGCTGTCGGGGCTGGCAGTCGTTGCCGCTCCTCTCCCGACCGAGACGCCCAGGCCCGCCAGCGGGCCACCGCGCATCATCTTCGTCGAACAAGCGGACAAGGCCAGAATGGAACTGCGTTTGCTTGAGGTCGAGCAAGTCCCAGTCACAAGACAGGTCACCGAGAACGCAGTCGTTGGGGGTAAAGCCGTACAGGTCGCACGCAACGTCGTTGTGTCCGTGCCCATTCACAAGATCAGTCTCCTGTCCATGAAGAACGTTGTCGTTTACGACACGGAAGGAAAAGTGGTCGGTCCAGACACCTACTGGAAGCAGCTCAAAGGGGGTGCCGTCGTGCTGCTCTCCAACCACAAAGTCGATCCGACCTATCTGAAATGTATCCGTCCGGAGACGCTGATTCTGGTGCAGCAGAACGCCGGAGACGGGCCGGTGGTCCCCGAACGCATCATTCCCGCTCCCATTCCCATCAAGAAACCCCCTCAATGAACCATCCCGAGACGATCTCCACCAACCCGACCGGCTGGCTCCCAGGCATCCGCCACGGTCGCCAGCCGGTCGTGCCACTTGTTGCCCAATCCGCTTCTTCCGTTCCGCCCCTTCCGCTGCTACAATACCCAAAAGTGCCTCTCCCGGCGGCGAGAGGCGAGGCCAGCGCCAGGATTCGGCGCCTCCAGCAAACTCCCCCAGGGCAAACCCGGCTTGCTGTTCCGGGCGCGGACCATCACCATGAACTTCCAGGTTGACGCCACTCCCAGTCTGTCCAAGCTCCCCACCGATCTTCCCGCTTCCGCGGCCCCGGCTAGTACCCCCGAGGTGGTGGACCTGCTCCGGCAGATCCTCGAAGTGCAGAAGGAGCAGCTGGCCTACCAGCGGGCCGCCGCGGCCGCCCATGACATGGCTTCGCGCTGGCGTTCCTTCCTATCGCGCTGGCAGCAAGATTTCCCCTATCTGTCCGAGGATTGCCGGAAAGCCATGCCGGTCCTGGAGAAGGCCTATGGCCGGATGATCGCCGAGCTGGCCGAGCGGCTCAACGGCGAGGAGGAGCCGCTGGACAGCGATTTTGCCTTGCAGGACTTCCTCGACCGCTACGGCATGCGCCTGGCCCAGCTGGGCACCATCCTCAACCTCGTCGCTCCCCTGGCCGAGGCCGGCCCCCAGGGCGAGGCCACCTGACCGCTGCCTGCCAAAGTGCGCTGGCCGCTGTGTGTGTGCAGCAGCGCAATGCAATCCATCCGCGGTCAACGCTGCTCACACTCGGCCGCGATCTTGCGGTACGCTTCGCGGGAAGTGTTGAACGCGGCCTCGGCCTCGGGCAGTTCCTTCTCGCGGATCTTCTTCTTCTTTTCCTCCCAGCACTTGTCCAGCGCCTTGAGGCACCACTCCGCCGACTGCTTGCTGGCCCGAATCGGCTTGTCGCCGACCAGCACGAAGACCGGGTTGGTGTGGCTGGAGGGGAAGATCACGCAGGCACACCCAGCTGCTGATACTTGATCGGCACCTGGAAGGTCACTTCCTGTTCGCTGCCGTCGGCCTCGATCTCCTTGCTGGCCACCGGCTGGCCGTTGACCACGACCTCGACCGGCACCTTGCGCGTCTGGCCGATGCGGCTGCGCTCGATGTCCCAGTAGGGTTTCTGGTTGAGCGGCCGATTGCGGATGGCCTCGGTTTCCCGGGTCGGCTTCGGCTCCAGCAGGGCCGCCACGCTGGCCTTGAGCTGCACCGTGCCCGGCTTCGTCCAGCTTGACCTCGCTCTTCTTCAGACCGACGCCGAGGCCGTTGACCGTGAAGTCCATCAGATGGCTCTTGCCGTCGCTGACGTAGCAGCGTCCCTGCTTGATCCCCTCGGCCCACTTGTCGAAATCCAGCTTGCCGTCCAGGTGGACGTAGCTGCGGCCCAGGCCGACGCGCTCGCCGTAAATGCAGGGGAAGTCGGTCTCGCCGCTGATCCGGCAGCGGTAGCCGCAGTTCAGCGTGTGATACCAGATGTTCAGCTCCCACACCGACGGCGTGTCCACCGTGGAGATGAAATCGCACATCCCGTGCGTCACGTCCACCACGTACTCGTTGGCGCCGATGCCGTTCATCGGCGGCACCATGTAATTGGGCAACTCGTCGGATCGCACCAACGTCCAGGCCCCAGCCGCTGTGAGCGAAGCCGACCACGCCTTTCTGAGCCTTGGCCCACTTGAAGATCGGCAGGTCCCAGCTCGGCCAATCGTTGATCAGCTTGGTGCCGGGATAATCCTGCTCGCGCAGCCGCAGCAGGCAGATGTGCCCGCAATGGCTCGACGGGAAGCCCGACACCTCGACGTCGTAGCGCAGCAGGTGATTGGGCGTGGACAGGGCGTTGGTCTTGCCCTCGAAATAGCGTTTCTGGTGATACCAGCACGGCCCCCAGCTCAGGCAGCAGCCGACGTTGAGGTCCTCGCCCAGGACGTGGCGCATCATGTCCTCGGGCGTGACGCCCTCGGTCGGGCTTTCGTAGTGAGCGCAGCCGGCGGCGTGGATGTGATGGTCGCCCGACCACCAGCCCTTCGCCGCGGGATGCACCCAGCGCTTCAGCTGGAAGGTCTCCGTCGTGGGTGCTGGCGGCCGGCACCGTGATGGTCTGCGGTTCAGCACCAGGTATTCCGGACCGCGCGTGTAGGTGACGGTGTACGTTCCCGGCTGCAGGGCGATGGTCTCGCCGTCGCCGCGGTAGACCTGCGAATGGAAGCTGAAGTCGGGAGCGAGCCGGCGGCTGGGCGAGGGATAGACCCGGCCCAGGCTGTCGCGTGAAGATGAAAGCGGCCAATCACCGGCTTGCCGTCGCGCCGGCTCTGGCCGTCGTGATCCAGCACCCTCAGCTTGACCAGCACCGCCGGGGCGGACTCGAACAGCACCGGGATTGTGGGTGACGTGCCTTTCGGCTGCGGCCGGGCGGGAGGGCTTGCGGGGACAGAGAGGGCAAAGCCGAGGGCGGCCTCGCGCCGGCCGGCGTCCCGGCAATAGATCTGAAGGGGCCGGTACTCCACCTCCAACCCCGAGAGCTTCTGGACCAGCGGCTGGCCGGAGTACGAGTCCAGTTCCAGGAAGCGCTTGCGGACCACCTCGACCGATTCCACCTTGGGGTCAGGGCTGCCGCTGGAGCGCCGCGTCAGCAGACCGGCGTTGGGGCTGACGCCTTGCAGTTGCAGGTTATCGACGCCGGCCTCGTTGAAGACCTTGACCAGGAAGACGCGCCAGCCTTGCTCGGCCAGTTCCGGTTTGGCTGGTCCCGCGACGGCTTCCAGGGTTGGATTGGCCTTGCTTCCGCGAATCGTCAGGCCCGCCAGGCAGCGCCTGTCCAGGATCTTCTGGATGATCGTAACCCCGTTCTGATTGTCCTTGCCAGCCTCGGCCAGGGCCTCGCGCTCCCGGCCGTTCAGGGGAGCGCCCAGCAGTTCCAGGGCCTGCGCGATCCGTTCAGACTGGGCGGCCAGCGGCTGGAGTTCGACCTTGCTGACCTTCGGCAGTTCGGCGGCGGCAGCCAGGCCGGAGGTCAGGACAAGGAACGAACAGAGGAAAAGGGGCTTGCGCATGGATGATACCTCTGTCAGGTGGTGGGAACTCGTGGACGTTTCCGTCACGGTAAGCGCGGATAGGGGAAGAATCAAGGGGCTGAACGATTTGGGCCTCCTGGCAGGTCCGCCGAGCCGCGCACGCAGCGCAGCGGAGTAAGCGGCCCGGTCGCCCGCAGGGCCGCTTACTCCGCTGCGCTGCGTGCGCGGCTCGGCAGCCGCGAGAGGGGCGCCCGAACTATTTCGCCACCAGTTCGGACGCCAGCCGGACGATCTCGTCAGGCAGCGGCATGTTGCGGAAGCGAGCGATCCCGGCCGGCAGCCCCTCCAGTTCCGTCTCCTCGATGTGCAGCTGATCCGACACCGCCAGCAGGAACGGTTCCCGGACGTGCTGTCGCAGCCAGGCCAGGTGTTTCTCGGCACTGCTGCGCCGCCAGAACCCCAGCACTTCCAGCAGCACGGTCCGGCCGGTCTGGCGGTGCCGCAGCCGGAAGTCGGGCACCCAGAAGCTCTTGCCCAGCGGAAACACCTCGGTTTCTTCCAGCAGCTCCCATTCCTCGATGCGTTTGCGGAACAGCTCGACAAACATCGTCATCTCGGCGGGGACGTACGTCCCCTGGTCGGGATAGTGCGACACCAGCCCGTCGCCCGGCACGACCTGGAACGTCTTGGGCTTGCGCTCCGTTCCCCAGAGCAGTTCGGCCTTCAGTTCAAAGTCCTTGCACAGCAGCACCGCCGGCAGGAACAGGGCCAGCTGGAGACCGTATTTTTGCGTCGCCTGGAACAGGCTGAGCGGACCATCCAGCCTCAGCTGGAAGCTGTCAGGCCCCAGCCGTTCCATCTCGCAGAGCAGCCGATGGAACTTGATCTGCCGCAGCAGGGCCCTGTAACGCTGCGGCGGCTCACCACGCACCGTCACCAGCACGCGCGTCGAACGGTACAGGATCGCCTGGGCCAGGGCCACGTTGTAGCGCTGCAAGAGCCGTTCGACGCTGATGTCCTTGAACTGAATCAGCCGTTGTTCACTTTTCAGATCGGCAAACAGACTGTGATCGATCTCCTCGACCGTCAGACCCAGTTCGTCGGCCGCCTGCTTGAGGATCCGGTTGCGGTCAAATGGGACCGGCTCGGCCTTGCTGGCGGCCTGGCGATGCTGGGTGGCCAGGCGAAAGATCACCGAGCGCAGCTGATCGGGAGGCTGACCGGAAACGACCTCGAACTGGCAGCGATCCTCCAGCAGCTTGGCCAGTCCCTGATGGACCAGCTGGCTCGGGTCGTCGCCGATCAGTTCCTCCTGCTCCTCCTCGATCTGGCCGCGGGTCTTGCCCTCCTGGCCGCGATACAGCTCGATCAGCCGGCCCGCGACCTCCTGCCAGACCGGATCCTCGACGTTGACGTAGCTGGCGACGATCCGGTTCTTGGCGTAGCGAACACGCACCATCTTTCCCGTTAACATGCCTCACCGCCTCCGCAAACAGACTTGCTTCCGCTCTGCCAGCTTACCACTCTCACCCGCTCCGGCAAACCTGACAGTTCCCCTTGACCGTTCTGGCCGTCACGGATAACACTCTTGTCCTTGCTGATGCACGGCCTCTCGGCATTTCTTCAACTGAACCAGGAGTCGATTCCCCATGACCCGATTGCTCGCGCACACCCGTTCCATGCTTCGGTCCCTTGTGCCCGCCGGTCTGCGCCAGACCCTGCATCGGGCCCTGCGCCGCTCCATCCTGGCTTTCCGCACCAGGACCAGCCGGCTGCCGCCGGTCGAGAAGCACCAGGCCGAAGGCACAACGGCAGTCGATTCGTACTGGGGCCGGCACACCGTCAACTCGCTGCCGTTCGTCAGCGTCGGCGAATCGCTGCACTACCTCGAATGGCGCTTTCAGGAATACCCGCTCTTTCGTGAATTCATGGACCTGTGGGGCCACCACGACGGTAAGGTGATCCTCGACTACGGCTGTGGCCCCGGAAACGACGTGGTCGGCTTCCTGGTCCACACCCAGGCCCGGCAAGTGATCGGCATGGACGTGTCCGAGCAGGCCCTGGACCTGGCCCGCCGCCGGCTGGCACTGCACAAGGTCGAACTGGAGCGGGTCCGCATGATCCAGACCAATGACATCATGCTGACCATCCCACTGCCGGATAACAGCGTCGATCACGTCCACAGCGCCGGCGTGCTGCATCACACCAGCCATCCCGACGTGCTGCTGACTGAGTTCTTCCGCGTCCTCAAGCCGGGCGGGCGGGCCTGTGTCATGGTCTACAACCGGGACAGCCTCTGGCTGCACCTGTACACGGCCTACGTGCGGATGCTCGTCGAGGGCGAGTTCCGGGGTCTGAGCCTGGAAGAGGCCTTCCGCCGCAATACCGATGGCCCGAACTGCCCGCTGGCGCGCTGTTATTCCGGCGAGGAGTTCCTGACTCTCTGCCGGGAGGCCGGCTTCCAGGGACACTACCAGGGAGGCTACCTGTCCCGGCACGAACTGGAGTGTCAGAAGCAGTTCGGCCTTCAGGCGCTGGCGGATGAACGGCTGCCGGCTGAACACCGGGACTTCCTCAAGGGATTGACCACCGACAGCAACGGCCAGCCGCTGCACCAGGGCAAACACGCCGGGGTGGGCGGTGTCTTTCAGCTGCGCAAGCCAGGATGACGAAAAAAGTGGGCGGGCCAATTCCCCTTGACCGCCCTGGCCTTCGCGGATAGCCTCAACCTCCTCACTGCTGCACGGACGCAGGCATTCCTGCCACGCAAGGAGGAGTCGATTTCCCATGGCCAGTCTGCTCGCGCATACCCATTCCCTGCTTCGGACCCTCATCCCCGCCGGTCTGCGCCAGCCCCTGCATTGGGCCCTGCGCCGGTCCCTCCTGGCTTGCCGGACGTTCCTCTGCCCGCTGCCGCCGGTTGAGAGACACCATGCCGAAGGCAAAACGGAAGTCGATTCGTACTGGGGCCAGCACACGGTCAACTCGCTGCCGTTCGTCAGCGCCGGCGAATCGCTGCGCTACCTCGAATGGCGCTTTCAGGAATATCCCCTGTGCCGGGAGTTCATGGACCTGTGGGGCCGGCACGATGGCGAGGTGATCCTCGATTACGGCTGTGGCCCCGGCAACGACCTGGCCGGCTTCCTGGTTCACACCCGGGCCCGGCAAGTGATCGGCATGGACATCTCGGCCAGATCCCTGGACCTGGCCCGCCGCCGGCTGGCGCTGCACAAGGTCGGACTGGACCGGGTTCGCATGATCCAGATCACGGACACCACGCTGACCATCCCACTGCCGGATAACAGCGTCGATTACGTCCACAGCGCCGGCGTGCTGCATTGCACCAGCCATCCCGACGTGCTGCTCACCGAACTCTTCCGCGTCCTCAAGCCGGGCGGGCGGGCCTGTGTCATGGTCTACAACCGGGACAGCCTCTGGCTGCACCTGTACACGGCTTACCTGCGGCAGATCATCGAAGGAACGTTCGCGGACCTGAGCCTGGAAGAGGCTTTCCGCCGCAATACCGATGGCCCGAACTGTCCGGTGGTGCGCTGCTATTCCGGCGAGGAGTTCCTGACCCTCTGCCGGGAGGCCGGCTTCCAGGGGCGCTACCTGGGCGGCCACCTGTCCCGCGATGAGCTGGCCTGGCACAAGCAGAGCGCTGTCCGGGCGATCACGGACGACCGCCTGGCAAGGGAACATCGGGAATTCTTAAAGGGATTGACCACCGACAGCAACGGCTATCCGCTGTACCAGGGCAAACACGCCGGCGTGGGCGGCGTCTTTCAGCTGCACAAGCCGCTGGGGAAGAAGCAACTCCTCGCAAGCCCCTCCCCGAAACGGCGCGAGGGAGCCAGGGCCGTTGCCCCGGGAGAGATCGGAACACTAATCCACGCTGATCCCCACTAATCGGAATGCAGCTTTCCTTCCTCTTCTTACTCCGGCAGGAAAGAAGCACACAAGCCCGGAGCTAGCGACGGGACACTTCGCCCCTGCTGGCACCCTGTCCCGTCGCTTGCTCGGGCTTGTGTGCCCTTTTTCTTGCCGTGGTATTATTAGCGAAGATTAGCGCGGATTAGTGTTCCTGCGACAGCGGCACTGCGGGTGAGGATCGGATCGACACTGGCAAGCAGCGCCAGGTTGACGGCCTCGTTGCAGTGGCAGGCCGCGGCCGGATCGACATCGAGCGCGGGATGCTCGGTCAGGTGCCACCAGCCGCGGAACCAGCCCTGGACCTGGACCGGCGACCAGTCGCCGACAATGTCCATGCCCAGGAAGGGGACGCCGGCCAGGTCGCGCACCACCTGCAAGATCGTTTCCACCTCGGCCAGGTGGAGCAGGCCGGAGTCCCAGTTGACCACGGCGTCCCGAACGACCATGACGTCCTTGTCCAGGGTGACGTACAGCGGCCAGCGCGACAGTTCGTCTCGATGAGGTTCCAGCAATTCCTCGATCCGGCTGGCCTCCGCTTCCAGCACCGGATGATTGCGGAGCGGTTCGTGCGGCACCCGCTGCCAGGCCCGGCCGCGAAAACGCCGCACGGCCGGCAGCACCACGACCCGGCCCGAACGCAGTTCCGACCAGGGAGCCAGCCAGGAGAAGAGATTGTCAAAGTCCAGTTCACCGCCCAGGTGAAACACCTTTCGCAGGCCGGGCAGACGCAGCGCCTCGCCCAACCAGTTGCCGCAATGCACAAACGGCAGGCCGCGCATCCAGTCCGGATGCTTGTCCAGCATCAGCAGGTTGAACGGCCCCTCCAGACGGCGCAGCAGGGCCAGGCTGACGTGGTGGAAATCGCCCGAGCCAACCAGCGTCAGGGTCGGCTCGGTATCGTGCGTTGAGCCCAGCTCCCGGGCCAGGTCGCTCTCGAAGCGAGCGAACCGGCCGCGCGAACAGGCCAGGCGAATCCTCGGTCCCCAGCTGCGCAGCGGCACCACCTGCGGCCGATACTCGCGCAGGCCCTTCTGAACGGTCAAGCCGCCATCCAGATCGAGAATCCGCACTGCCATGCCCTGGTCCTCGGGTTTGCATTTGCCGCGCGGCCCACGTGGCACCGCAGCCTCCGGGTATACGGAATTGTCGCATGAATCCACAAGGCCAACCCAGATGCTCCGGCTACCCAGCTTAATCTCTTTTTTGGCAATCTTCAAACTCTTTTTTTGGTCTTTCCCGATTTCCTTTTTTTTGCACGTCCTGCCGACCTTGCTGAAACGTGCGCATTCGTCGAGTATAGTGGAGAAGGACTGATCTCTCGCAATCTCCGGGGAGTCGCACCACATGGGTTTGCCTGTTGCTCTGCTAAAAGTCATCGGCAAGGGGGCGTTGAACGTCATGGGCGGCGGGGTCGTCGGGGAAGTGGTCTTCGAGGCCCTTCCCGAAGTGGCCCGGCACGTCTGGGGGTGGTGGCGCAAGGAGAAGACGCCCGAGCAGCAGCGGCAGGAAGTCCAGGAGCTGGCCCAGGCCCCCGCCGGCGAGGTCCGTGCGGCCGTGAAGGAGGTCGTCGCCGAGATCGCCGCCGATAAGCCGCCCGAGGTCAAGAAATCGCTGGAACTGTACCTGGAACAGGTGCCCGTCGCGGTCCGGCAATCGCTGCGCCGGCCAGCCGACCCTGTTGGCCTCAGTCTGCCGCTGGCCCTGGCCTTCGACGATCCTGATCAGGTGCTGCCGTTGCTGCCGGCCCAGATGCCGCGCTTCAAGCCCGGCGATCGGCCGTTGCCCGGCATTGACTGGGAACTGGTCGAGCTGCTGGGAGCGGGGGGCTTTGGCGAGGTCTGGAAGGCCCGTAATCCCCATTTCGACGCGGTGCCCGCCGTGGCGCTGAAGTTCTGTCTCGATCCCTCGGCGAAGGATCGCCTGTTGCGCCACGAGGCGGCGGTCCTCAACCAGGTAATGCGGCAAGGCAAGCACCCCGGCATCGTGGCCTTGCAGCACACCTACCTGAGCGCCGAGCCGCCCTGCCTGGAGTACGAATACGTTGCCGGCGGCGATCTGACCGGGCTGCTCGGCGACTGGCGGTCGCTGCCGGTCAATGCCGAGAGAGCCCAGCGTGCCGCCGGGCTGGTGCAGGACCTGTCAGCCATCATCGGCTTTGCCCATCGGCAGAATCCGCCGGTGGTCCACCGCGATCTGAAGCCGGCGAACATCCTGGTGCAGCAGGTTCCTGGAGGCGGCTTGCAGCTGCGGGTCGCCGACTTCGGCATCGGCGGCGTGGCCGCCAGCCACGCCCTGGCCCGCACCGGCCGGGACGTTAGCCAGGGAGCCTTCCTGGTGACCGCTCTGCGCGGCGCCCACACGCCGCTGTATGCCTCGCCGCAGCAGATGCGCGGCCTGCCGCCTGATCCGCGCGACGACGTGTATTCGCTGGGCATCATCTGGTATCAGCTGCTGACCGGCAACCTGATGGCCAGCCGGCCGGGCGGCTCGCGCTGGGTGCAGCGGCTGAAGGACCAGGGCGTTCCCGAATCGCATCTGGAACTGCTGGGAGAGTGCGTCGAGGACGAGCCGGCTGACCGGCCACGCGACGGAGCCGCACTGGCGGAGCGCTTGCAAGCACTGGTCCGTCCGGCGGTCGCGGCGGTATCAGCTCCCCCAGCCAAGGCGGTGGTACGGCACGGACCAGACCAGGTGAACCGCGCCCACGAGGAAGCCCGTCGCCTGGCCGACGAGGCCCACGACTACGCTGCCGCGGTTAGCGTCCTGGAGTCGCTTCCGGAAGACCTGCGCGACAGGACCCTCTTCACGCGGGTGAGCAAATACCGTGTCCGGGTGCGCGACCTGGACGAATCGATCCGCAAGGCCACGCAGTCCTCGCGTCTCGATGGTCTCCGCCCACAGGTCGAGGAGTTGATGCAACTGCAACCCCAGCGCGAGGACCTGCGCTTGCTGCTTGCCGCGCTGCCTTCGCCGGCGCTGAATCTGCCACGCTCGCTGACGGTTTCCGCCGGAATCAAGCTGGTGCTGATCGCGCCGGGCTCGTTCCTGCGCGGCTCGGAGCCGGGCGAGATGCTGCGCGGTAACGACGAGGGACCGCAGCGGCGCATCCGGATCACCCGGCCCTTCTATTTCGGTATCTATCCGGTGACCAAGAAGCAGTTCGAGGTCATGACGGGCGCCAACTCCTTGCCGCGCGGCCTGGGACCGGATCATCCGGTGCAGCAGGTGTCGTGGGAGGACGCCCGGACGTTCTGCAAGTGGCTGTCGGCCCTGCCCGCCGAACACAAGGCGGGCCGACGCTTCCGCTTGCCGACCGAGGCCGAGTGGGAGTATGCCTGCCGGGCCGGGACCACAACCCCGTTCTCCCTTGGCGTTGCCCTGTCCTCGACCCAGGCCAACTTCGATGGCACCCGGCGTTACGGCTCCGCCGAACCGGGGCCCTACCTGCAACGGACGAGCAAGGTGGGCCAGTTCCCGGCCAACGCCTGGGGATTGTATGACATGCACGGCAACGTCTGGGAATGGTGCCAGGATTGGTATGACGAGCGCTACTACGAAGTGAGCCCCGAAGCCGACCCGCAGGGGCCGGACCGGGGAACGCACAAGGTGCTGCGCGGGGGGTCGTGGAACAATAGCGGGCATCTGTGCCGCTCCGCCCGACGCAACAAATACGAACCGGATTTCGTCGCGGATACGATTGGGTTCCGGGTCGCGCTGGAGGTGGGATGAGGGGTTTGTTTGATTTATCGTTTCGCGCTCAAGTGGGTGAGCGCGAAACGATAAATCGGTCGGAAGGAGGCGGCTTCCGTTAGCTCGCCGTCTTATCCCAATCCTCCACCTCGTAGAGGAACTTGGTCCCCTTCATCAGTTTGCGGTTGGCCGAGGTGCTTTGCACAAACACTCGGTACTTCTCCATGCTCTTGGGTCCAATGCGAGCCGTCTCGCCCGCCGTCAGGCCCAGCATTTCGCGCGCCTTCTCACCCGCGTAGAAGTCGCCCGTGGTCCGCTCTTGCAGGATGATCTCCTTGTATCCCTGAATGGTCTCGGTCTTGGTGAACTCGTAGAAGCCGCGACCGACCTTGAAGTTCAGACCGTTATCCTGCACGAGCTTCTTGATCGGACAATCCTCGTCCACCTGAAGCACCTGGAAGCGCCCGGACGATACCGCGGCCAGGTCAGTGGGGGCGAATTCCGTGACCGGGGCGGCACGCCGCAGCATGGTATTGAACATCTTGTTCAGGCTGCGATCCATCCGACCCTGAGTCTTGACCTCCTGCTCGAAGTGCTGCAGCTGGGTATCGGAAGACTGCTTGTAACAGACGGCCAGGACCATGTCGGTGACCTGGCTGAACTGATCGAGGCTGATGTGGAAGCCGCCCGATTTCTGGGCCAGTTCCTCGTAGAACTTCCGTGCATAAGGCCGATTGAGGGCCTGCACGCCGTAGACGGGGATGCCGGCCTCGGCCAGCTTCTGGACCTCGACGCGCCAGTCGATCTTGCCTGGCGTCTGGGCCGGCGGATGCGGCAGGTCGTCGCCGATCAGCACCAAGGCCTTGTTGGTGCCCGCTTGCCACGAAAGACCCTGGGTCTCGCGCAGGACCAGCTCATAGCACTCCGGCGCGTCCCCGCCGCCCGTTTGCGGGACCTGCTCGACGAACCGGCAGATGCTGCCGACGTCGCTGGTCAGGTCGAGATGGCGGGTGACGTAGGTGGTGCCGGCATCGCAGTAATCGCCGTGCGCGATGATGCCGATGCGGATTCCGGGGATCTCCTCGCTCAACCGGGTGACGGTGTTTTTGACGTTGCGACGGACCTGGGTCAGACAGGGATACATGCTGCCCGTGGTGTCAAAACTGAAGACAACTTCGACAGGTGCAGTGGACATTGTGGGTTCCTCCGTTTGGAGGATTATCGCATGAGGGATGGGTTTGCAACAGGTCAGCCGTTTGCTTTTTTCGCAGCGGCTCCCCTCCGAGACATGAAGAAGCCGGGGAAAAGTAAGCGGCCGGCTGCCGAGCTACTGACCTCCGGTGGGCACGGTCGTCCCGGGACTTCACTTCTCGTGATGTTCCGGGGCGAAAACTTTGCCTGGCTGGCGGTTCTTCCATCCACGGGTAGGGTGGACGGCCAGCGAGTTGCCTTGCTGGTACTTCTCCAACCGTCCCCCTCCGAACCGGACTTGCACACTTTCGAGGCATCCGGCTCTCCAGTGAGTCTTTTCATAGTGATGGTCCATCGTAGAGGCCCATATGGATTCGATGGTGGCATCCATCTTCTCCTGTACAGACCACTAGCGTTTTCCGCCGTCTAGCTGACATCAATCGTTCCCAGGCTTCTTTTGGTCGTCTTCCAGGGCGGTCGATGTCAGAGAGTTTGCGGATATGGTGGACCTCGACTGGTCCCTCTTTCCCGCATAGCTCGCATTTACTGGCCAACAACCGTTGTACGACTTCAGATCGCCTGTTGGCAGGTTGATGCCAGGCCATATCTGGGCAGAAGTCCCCTACCCCCATTCCTTGTGGTATCCTCTCAAACGAAATACCGCCAAACACGGCGACCAGTGGTTCCTTGTCGGGTCTTTCAATGACGACCCGTAGCATCTTGCGTTCAAGGGCAGTCACCCTGTATCTCCGGTAAACTTCGGATACCCTGCACTTGAACTTTCGTGCAAGTGTTTTGGTCAGGGACATCTCCAGGATTTGCCGGATTCTTCCCATCCTTGTAGAGTGACTGACATTGGTTGCCATGCAGTAGAAGTTGTACAGTCCTCGCAGAACTGACTGATGTCGCTGGAGGATCGTGTAATCCGTTTCGTCGATTAAGTCGTTTCTGTGAGAGACTTTACCGCCTCTGCTGTAAAGATCGCGGTATTTCCGGACGACCTTCTGCGGCATCAGTAACACGATGCCAGAGTTAGAAGCCCGTTTCCCGTTTTTTGAGATGAGGTCTCCTTGCCTCATCACCTTGATTTCATAACCCAAGAAGTTGGCCTTCTCATCATTCGCATGTGTGATGAGTGTCTTCTCCTTCGACAGTGTGAGTCTGAGTTTTTGCTCAAGGAACTCACTCAGCCGATCTCGAATGGCTTCAGCTTCCTCCTTTGGCCCTATGAAACCCAAGAGGAAATCGTCAGCGTAGCGAACATAGCGGAGGCGTCGGAAATCTGGATCAGTCGGGATCAACGTCGTCCATTTCCGCTGTTCCTGCACGAGTCGCTTGATCTCTTCCGAGTCTCCGCGCTTTCGGGCCTTGACCAGTCGGTTGTTGATCCGCCTGTATTCCGGGTTTTCTTTTCGCTTTCTGCCTTTCGTATACGCTGGGATTAGCGTATCTTCGATGAACTTGTCCAGGTCGTTTAGGTAGATGTTAGCCAGCAGTGGGCTAATGATTCCCCCTTGCGGAGTTCCACTCAGGGTGTCATAGTACCGCCAGTCTTCCATGTACCCGGCCTTGAGCAGACCATCGACCAGCTTGAGCAATCTGCCATCGTGGATGTCACGTTTTAGGATGTCCAGCAAGATCGTATGATCGATGTTGTCGAAGCATCCCTTGATGTCGCCCTCGATGAACCAGACTGTCCCCCTCCATTTTCTGACCTCTCGAAGTGCCGAATGGCATCCCCTGTCTGGTCGAAAACCGTGAGAAAGGCCACTGAATTTCTGTTCATAGTATGGTCCCAGCAGCGACCGGATGACTTCCTGGAGGAGTTTATTCCCCCATGTTGGTATGCCAAGTGGTCGCGTCTTTCCGTTCGCCTTCGGTATGTACGTCCTGCGAACAGGTGTCCATCTGTACCTTTCCATCCGTAGAAGGCCAATGATGGTATCAATCTTCTGGGAACTCATAGCGTCCACTGTTTCCGTGGTGGACCCGCGTGTCATAGCCCCAAAGTTACGGTAAATTGTGCCGTAGCCTTGAAGGTATAATTCGCGGTTGAACAGCTGTCGGTAGATACGCTCCAGGGGGAGTCCTTTGGACCCTCTCTTCTGGTAGATGTTCAGTAACGTGTCGGCTTTCTGCATTTCGCATACTTCCACGTTTGTACATCTGACTCACCTGACTCCCTTCGCCATGTGGACGGTTTTCCCGTCCTCGGACTACTATGGAGTCTCCGTCGCCTTGGGGCTCTCGCCCTGTAGGCGATCCTGCGTTTCTTGCGCGTCCGACGTTCAGGAAGGGTTAGGTGCCCTTTTCGTGCCCTTATGACCACTAAAGGTGGCCTTGCTTCCTGGAGCGTGTATTCCCGACAGTTACGCCCTATCGGTTCTCAAGGAAGCATCGGATTTCTCCCTGCCGTATCCGACCCGTGCGGTTTACAGATCGGGCACTGGGGTTCAGGCAATCCAGCTTTCACCTTACCTTCCGGGTCTTGACCAGCGTACAACTGTGCAGGTTCCGTTGTACCTTGCCTTTCTGGACATGCTGCTTTCCCCTCCGACTTTCGCCTTCAGGTTAGTCCAGTGACCCGAGGGTCTCACGCTCAACCCTCCCCGTGTTACACGGGGATCGAGACGCGCCGCCACGCAGCGCACCGTAACGCCGCAGCGATCGCTACCTCCGGTCAGCCGGCAGCTCTCCTGGATGGTATATGCTGGACTGCAAGTCCGGCAAGGGTCACACCTTGCACGTGTTTAGGCCGAAGCGCTGGAGCAGTTCTCGCCCCACCGCCCAGCTGATCACGTTGCCGCTCAGGTCGAGGAACCTGAGCTGGCCCAGGTGCGGGGAATCCAGCAGCGCCCGGGCCCCGGCGTCCGTGACCCGGTTGCGTCCCAGGTCGAGGGCGATCAGGTTGGCCAGGGACGGCGAAGCGGCCAGGATCTGCACGCCCTCGTCGCCAAAGCGATTGTTCATCAGCCCAAGGAACAACAACCGCGTCAGGTGGGGCGACTCCACCAGCGCTCGCAGCCCTGAGACCCGGATCTCGTTGGTGGCCAGGTTCAAATTCGTCAGCCGGCTGATAGCCCGGGACGCGGCAAACTCGCAGACGTACGCGTCCCCCATGCTGTTGGCGTGAAGGTTCAGGAAGGTGAGCTGGCGAAGGGGGGGAAAGGCCAGCAAAGCCCGTCCACCTCGCGTACCCGCGTTGTTGCTGGCGAGATCCAGAGAAGTGAGGTTCTTTCCGTGGGGTGTGCGCAGCAGCACCTCGGCGCCGCTGGTTCCAAGGTTATTGGAATTGAGGCTGAGGGAGGTCAGTCTGTCCAGGGCCGGACAGTCCGCGACCCTGGCAATCACTCCTCGGGCCGCGAGCAGCTTCACGTGCCAGATCGGCGCCAGGCGGAAGATCTCCTCGGCATGGTCCAGGAACTGCCGCGCATCCAGCGAGATGCGCTCGACCAGACCGCGGTGATAGACCAGGTTGCCGCCGAACCGCCGCAGCGGCCTGTTCCACGCCGTCTGATTTTTGCGGAACAGTTCGGTTTCCCGGGCCTGGAGTTCCCCTCGCCGGGCCTCGTGTGCCGGAGACGGGCTGGCTAACAAGCGTGCCAGTTCGATCTGCACGCGGATAAACTCGGCCCGGTCCGGCTGGTCGTGTTCGTCAAGCCAGTCCGCGTAAATCAAGCGCGGCGTGTCGTCGTCGCGGTTGGCGCGGATGTCCTGAATGAAGGCCTCATCGGGCGTCATGGCGAGACTCCTGGCAGCTATCTGAACGCACGTCGAGTTAGTCTTGTCAGGCATTTTAGCCTTCTCTGAAGCGCACAGCAACAGCCAGTTCTCTGTGATCGCGACCGTTTTTCGGAGTTTCCATTTGCGGCAGCGAATGAGCGGGAATACAACAAGAAGGTCAGCTCCCGAGGCCGTGGGGGACGTACGCCCCACCATTCCGGGGAGACAGGGTCCATGCATCGTGTCATCCACGTGCCCGACCTGGCGGATGGCCAGGCGGAGCATCGGCTTATCCGCTGGCTGGTCGCGGTCGGCGACTGGATCAAGGTGAACCAGTCTCTGGCCGAGGTGGAAGCGGCCAAGGGCGTCAGCGAGGTGCCCAGTCCAGTGGCGGGACGCCTGGTGCAGCGGCATGCCGATCCAGGGCAGGTCCTGCGGCTGGGCATGGAACTGGCGACCATTGACACGACGGAAGAATCGATGAGCTGATTGCGGAGCGACCCGGTACGACCGAGCGGCGATTGTCCTCAGGAAAAGTTCCTGACGGTCACGCATTTTGGGGAGGAAGGGGACGGCGAGACAGAAGCGCTGAGACCGCCACACCGCCAACGGCGCTTTTTGCCTGGCGGTGTCCCAGGAAATGCCGCTGCGTGACTGTGCTTGCCCCACGGATGACAAAAAAGCGACACCGCCACCACGCCAGCATCTCACGGCGTCTCTACCTGCCCTCCTCTGGCACTTCCCACAATCCGTGATGGTCAGCGCTCTTTTTAGGAAATCGTGACGCCGTTACGAGGCCGCGCCACGGTGCAACGGAAATCGAAAGTGGCCAGGGCGCTGAGCGCGGCTTTCCTGAGACGTGTTCGGGGTTCCCACAAACCGGGAACGGAGAACAGCCAGGTCTCCAGCAAGTGTCAGTTCCAGGGCCCGATTTGCCTTTTTTGGAAAAAAAGGGAAATTCCTGGTCGGAGAGGCCAGTTTTGGGATTTATAGGGGTAGGGAACAACAGCCTGAGAGAGGAACTCAGATGCGCTCACTGTCGTGGCTGTGGGGTTGCTTGCAGCCCAGAGGGGGACTGCGGAACTGGTTCCGGAGCTGGAAGTGGGTCAGCAGCTGGTTCCGGCCAACGCCGGCCTTGCTGTCGGCACGACCGGCCCGACTGGCCCTGGAAATCCTGGAGGAGCGACTGGTGCCGTCCGTGGCCCAGTTCCTCCTCAGTAATTTCAGCGTCAGCGACAACGCGGGCAGTGTCAACGTCGGCGTCACGCTGGACACTTCTTCCAGCCAGACCGTCACCGTCAATTACGGCACCAGCGACGGCACGGCGGTTGCCGGGACGAATTATGACTCCGAGTCGGGCACGCTGACCTTTGCTCCCGGCACCGTCAGCCAGTCTTTCAGCGTCCCGATCCTGGACGCCCAGCCTGCTGGTTCGACCACCATCTTCAACGTCGCCTTGAGCGACCCGGTCAACGCCACCCTGGGCACTCCGGCCAGCAGTACAGTGACCATCGACGATCAGAGCAGCACCAGCGTGACCGTCGCGGCTTCGCCCAGCACGCTGCCCCTTGGCCAGGAAACGACCCTGAGCGCGACCGTCAGCAGCCCCGACCAGGGGACGCCGTCGGGCACGGTCGTCTGGACCGACAACGGGCAAACCCTCGGCAGCACCCTGCTCAACGGCAGCGCTGTCGCAACGCTGCAGACCAGCGCCCTGGAGCCGGGCGGCAACGTGATCGTGGCCGCCTACCAGGGCGACGGCCACTTCCAGAACAGTTCCGGCTCGGTCACGGTCACGGCCACCATGCCCGCCATTGTCAACGACAGCTACACCCTGCTGCACGACAGCACCCTGACCGCCGACGGGCAGGGGAGCGATCCCGCCCCATTGCTCGCCAGCGACGTTGACCTGCACGGCACGCTGAGCGTCACGGCTATCAACGGCAGCGCCAGTAACGTCGGCCAGGCGATCACTCTGCCCTCGGGCGCCTCCCTCAACGTCAATCCGGACGGCACCTTCACCTGCACTCCTGCCGCCGGCTTCACCGGCAGCGACTCGTTCACTTACACCGCCGGCGACGGCACGGCGGGCGGTTCGGCCACGGTGACCCTCAACGTGGTCAACGATGCGCCAATCGTCCTCAATGACAGCTACACCATCCTGCAAGACCAGCAGCTGGTCGCCGCCGGCTACGTGTATCCTTACCAGTACGCTCCGGGGCTGCTGTCCCGCGCTTTTGATCCCAATGGCGATGCGCTGTACGTCTCTGCCATCAACGGCAGCGCCGCCAACCTCGGCCAAACGATCACCCTGGCTTCGGGTGCAACCCTGGACATCGGTCTGAACGGCTCCAATGACTTCTTCGCTTACACTCCTCCCGCCGGATTCACAGGGGACGACACCTTCACTTACACCGCCAGCGATGGAGTCGCTGACGCCACGGCCACGGTCACCATCCACGTCGTCAACGATGCGCCGATCGTCCTCAATGACAGCTACACCATCCTGCAAGACCAGCAGCTGGTCGCCGCCGGCTACGTGTATCCTTACCAGTACGCTCCGGGGCTGCTGTCCCGCGCTTTTGATCCCAATGGCGATGCGCTGTACGTCTCTGCCATCAACGGCAGCGCCGCCAACCTCGGCCAAACGATCACCCTGGCTTCGGGTGCGACCCTGGACATCGGTCTGGACGGCTCCAACGACTTCTTTGCCTACACTCCTCCCGCCGGATTCACAGGGGACGACACCTTCACCTACACCGCCAGCGATGGAGTCGCTGACGCCACGGCCACGGTCACCATCCACGTGACCAGCAATCCCTTGACGGTGGACGATGACAGCTACGTGATGCTGCACGACAGCACGCTGAGCACGGGGGGATGGGGGCCAAGTTCGCTCCTGGCCCCGGATTATGACAATGCCGGAGACACCCTGTCGGTCAGCGCCATCAACGGCAGCAGCGCCAACGTCGGTCAGACAATCACTCTGCCCTCGGGCGCGCAACTGTACGTCGATGGCGAGGGGGATTTCGACTATACTCCCCCAGCGGGCTTCACGGGCGACGACACCTTCACTTACGCGGCCACCGACGGAGATGCCAGCGACACGGCCACCGCGACAATCACTGTTACCAACACTGCACCGACAATCGTCGATGACAGCTACGTGATGCTGCACGACAGCACGCTGAGCGCGGGGGGATGGGGGCCAAGTTCGCTCCTGGCCCCGGATTTTGACCCCAACGGGGATACGCTGACCGTTTCCGCAATCAACGGTGGTGCGGCGAGCGTCGGGCAAACAATTACCCTTCCCTCGGGCGCACAACTGTACGTCGATAGCGAGGGAGATTTCAGCTACACCCCCGCAGCGGGCTTCACAGGTGACGACACCTTCACTTACACCGCCACCGATGGCGTCGCCAACGGTACGGCCACGGTCACCATCGACGTGACGGACGTGGCTCCAACGGTTGCCAACAGCAACTACGTCTTGCAGCACGACACCACACTGAATGCCCCTGGGGCGGGCCAGCCACCCCTGCTCTCCAATGCCTTTGATGCCAACCGGGACACGCTGAGCATCGCGGCCATCAATGACAGCTCTGCCAACGTCAACACCTGGATCACGCTGGCGTCGGGCGCATCCCTGTACGTTGCCTCGAGCGGTTACTTCACCTACGTACCCACGCCGAGTTTCGTGGGTGACGACACCTTCACCTACACCGTCAGCGACGGCGCGGAAACGGCCGTGGCCACGGCGTCCATCGACGTCATCTGGCCGCTGCTGCCCGCCAGCGGGCAGGTCGCGTCCAACCCAGCGCAAAACAGCCAGCTGGTCAGCATCGGCGAGGCGTCCATCGACGTCAACCAGGGGGCCCTGCGCTTGACTCAGCCGCTGGACTTCGATCAGAGCCCGGGCACCAGCGTCGGCGGCGACCCAGCACTGGTGTACAACTCGGCCACCGTCAACGTCCGCCCGACCATCAACCTGTCCATCCAGGGCGACGCCAATGCCGCACCGGCCACCCAGGCCGAGATTGACTGGACCTGGAACGGCGTTGCCCAGAATCCGGTTACCGTCAACCTGGGCAGTCTGCCGGCCGGCAGCATCTACAACCTGGCGGTTCAGCCCGACAATCCGGTCACCATGACCGGCTCCTACAACTGGTCGGCCCTGATTACCCTGACCCTGGCCGACAACAGCACCGAGTGGGCCAAAGCCTCCGGCAGCGCCGTCGTGGCCGCGGGCGACGGCAACGCCATCGGCGCCGGCTGGAGCCTGGCCGGCATTCCCCAGCTGATGGTCCAGTCGGGCAGCGTTCTCTGGCAAGATGGCCAGGGCGACATCTTCGCCTTTGTGCGCTCGGCCAACGGCACCTTTACCACGCCGGCCGGCATGTTTGGCACCCTGGTGCAGAACAGTAACGGCACTTACACGTACACCAATCCAGACCAGAGCCAGGACCTGTTCAACAGCCAGGGTCTGCTCACGGCCGTGCGGCAACCGCTTGCCCTGGGCAGCAGCTACCTGACCCTGCGCAGCTACAGTTACGACACTCAGGACCGGCTCATCCAGGTCACGGCCGACGACAACGGCGTGACCACACTGAGCTATGATGGCGGCACGGGCCTGCTCGACCAGATCAGCGAGCCCGGCGGCCGCATCGTCTCCCTGACGCACGACGACAACGGCGACCTCACCCAGATCACCGACGCCGCTGGTTACGTCCGCACCTTCAGCTACAACAGCAGCCACGACCTGACCGAGGACCAGTGGAGCCCGCTGGACGCGACCTTCAGCTACGACGCGACGACGGGCCTGCTGACGGGCATGGATCGCGGCCTGGGGGACACGTACAGCATCGTCTCGGCAGCGGCCGTGGCCCTGGGCGCAATGCCGGCAGGACCGACGCCGACGCCCTCGGCGGCGGGAACCTGGGCCACTGTCACCAACGCCCTGGGTGAAACCACTCAGTACCTGCTCGATCCCCAGGCCCACCTGCTCCAGCAAGTGCTGCCCTCGGGAGACACGTATTCCTACCAGTACAACACGGCCGGCCTGGTCACGCAGTCCACCGATCCGCTCGGTTACATGACGACATCGACCTATGATCAGTGGGGCGACCTGCTGACTCAGACCGACCCCCTGGGCAATACGGTCGTCAACACGTACGATTCCGCGTTCCACCAGCTGACCAGTGCCACGGATGCCGACGGCAATACCACGACGTACAGCGTCGATGCCAGCAATGGCGAGGTGCTGAGCACCACCGATCCGCTGAACAACACCACCCAGAACGTCTGGAACAATGGCTTGCTGGTGGAAACGCTCGATCCGGACCTGGTCCCGACTTACTTCAGCTATGACACCGACCGGCGGCAGGTCTCGGAGACGGACCCGGACGGCTACACCAGTTCCACCAGCTACGACGCCAACGGCAACGTGGCCACGCAGACGGACAACATGAATCTGGTGACCACCTTCAGCTTCGACGCCGACAACAACCTGCTGTCGCAGACCAACCCGGCCGGCGACTCCAGCGGCAGCAGCTACGACGGCGAAGGGGACGTGATGTCCTCGACCGACGGCGACGGCTACGTGACCACCTACGACCTCAACCAGTGGGGCCTGGTGACGGGCACGCTGGACCCGATGGGCTATCTGACCCAGACGCTTTACAACGTGGCGGAGCAAGTCACCGGCACCATCGATCCGATGGAGAACGAGACGCAAGACCTGCTGGACGTGGACGGCAACGTCACAGGCACGATCGACCCCGACGGCTACCTGACGCAAGACCTGCTGGACAAGGACGGCAACGTCACCGGCGTGATCGACGCCGATGGCTACTTGAGCAAGACGCTCTCCGACAAGGACGGCAACGTCACCGAGACCATCGACAACGACGGTAACGCCACGCAGACGGAATACGATCCCGACGGCAACGTCACCGAGACCATCGACGCCAACGGTAATGCCAGCTTCACGTTCTTCAACAAGGACGGCAACGTCACGGAAACGGAAGACGCCGACGGCAACACGAACCAGACGCTGTACAACAAGGAAGGGAACGTCACCGGCACGATTGATGGTAGAGGCAAGCTGACTCAGGACTTGCTGGACAACGACGGCAACGTCACCGGCACCCTTGATCCCGAGAACCACCTGACCCAGTATTTGCTGAACAAGGACGGCAACGCCACCGAGACGATCAACCCCGACAACAACGACAGCTACGACCTGTACGACGGCGACGGCAGGGTGACAGGCACGATCGATGCGGACGGCAACCTGGTCCAGACGTTCTACGACGGCGACGGCAACGTCACCGAAACGATGTAAGCGTCCGCCGAACCGCAGGCAGGGATGGGAAGACGGAGGAGACGTTCGGGATGCACCAAGAGCTTGCCCAGGCATGACGGTGCTGGTGGGCAGCCGCGCGGTCCAACGGTTCGCCGGGACGAACTCCGGACGGGCAGCGGCGGACGTGTCCTTCTTGGCTTGGCGGGCAGGGCGGCCTGGACCGCGGCACGCTCAGCCGCTGTCCACGACCGCTTCGCTGGCGCGCCGTTGCGCCGCCGCCCAGCGGTCCGGCAGCAGTTCTGGCAGTTGCTCCGCTGCACAGCTCGGCAAACGCTGCAGCACGTCACGCAAGTAGCGCCACGGCTCGATCCCCAGACGCTTGCACGTCTGCACCAGGCTGTACAGCACCGCTGCCGTCTCCCCGCCGCCATCGCTGCCAAAGAACAAGTAGTTCTTACGGCCAACCGCCACCGCGCAGGGCGCCTTCCGCCGCGTTGTTGTCAATCGCCAAATACCCTTGGGTCGTATAACGCTCCAGGGCCTGCCATTGGTTCAAGGCATAAGTGATGGCTTCGCCCATTGGACTCTTCGGCAGCACTCCGCCTCGTTCTTGCTCCAACCATTGTCTTAGCGACGTCAGCAGTGGCACACTCTCTTCCTGACGCAACCGCTGCCGCAGCTGCCAACTCTCTGCCAACGACAACCCCGCATCCTCACTCTGCTGGGTCGCTTTCTTCTCCACGGCATACAACTGGCGAATCACTCCTAACACGTAGGACGCCCGCGCCGCGTCTGTCGTCTGCGCCTCGAAGAACTTCCGCCGCACGTGCGCCCAACAACCGACTTCCACGATCTTGCCGCCGGCATACAGTTGGTCGTAGCCGCTGTAAGCATCGGCTTGCAAGAAGCCCTGGTAGCCTTTCAGGAAGTCCTGGGGCCGTTCTTGCTTGCGATCGGGACTGTAATCATAGACGGTGTAGGGATGGTCCGTGTCGCCCAGGTAGACCCAGACACGACCCTGATGGCTGGCACGCACGCCACGGCTCTGGACTGTCACTGGAGTGTCATCGCTCCCGATCACCTGAGACTTCTTGATGTCGCTGTGCAGCAACTCATAGAGCGGCCGCACCAGGTCAGCCGACTGCTTCAGCCAGTCGCACAGCGTGCTGCGTTTCAGCGGCACTCCCTGCCGCGCGAAGATCTGTTCTTGCCGATACAGCGGCAGGTGATCGCCAAACTTGCTGAGGATGACGTGAGCCAGCAGCCCGGGCGCCGCCAGGCAGCGTGGCACTCCCTCCAGCGGCAGGGGTGCCGTGCTCAGCGTCACGACAGGCACGACGCCGGGCTGGAACAAAACGGGGTCCGCTGTTGCAGTGGCCCCAGCAGTGGTTGCTGCCGTCGGGCCGGACCCCGCGGCGGCCGGCTCAGACACCGTGGCCGGTGGCGGCTCGCTTTGCTCGGACAGCTGCCGGCGCCGTTGCTCACAGCCAACACACGCATACTTCAGGCGGACGTTTTCGATGACAAAGATCGACTGCGGCACGCAATCGTATTGCTCGCTGACTTCTTCGCCAATGACCACGCGGGGCAGACCACAGCAACTGCAGCAACGCTCCGCTTCCGTTAGCTCATGCAGCCGACGCTGCCGAGGCAAGTGTTGGGGAGGCCGCTGCCGGCCGTGCTTGTGGCGCCGCTTGGCTTTGGCTGGTTTGCTCTCGTCTGGTCCTGTTGGACCGTCTCCGTTGGCTGCCGCCGCATCCGGTTGCGTAAACAGAGACAATTGGCTGGGGTCGAATCGTTCGCTGCGTGGACCATAGAGACGACGCAGCAGCTGGTCCAGGCGGACTTGGATTTGGCTCAGCTCCCGCTGGCGTGCCGCCAGGGCTCCGAGCAACTCCTCGATCATCCGTTTGAGGACGGCGGGATCGTCAGGCAAGTGCTGGACGTCTAAAGCCGCGGTTGTGGTGGTCGTGGCAGTACTCATACTTAGACATCATAGCAGCCGGCGACGTGTTTTTCGTCGCCATTTGGAAAACAGCTTGCAACTTAAGTGTGCTGAAGACAATCTGTAGCAATCAGGGAAAGTGAGCCACTGCTTGCTGGTCGGCGAATGAGTTGGTCTGAAGTGCTGAGGGCCTCCCGCAGGAGGCCCTCCTGAGAGAAAAGTGGACTTAGAGCGTCGTTGCCGGCCGCTGGTAGCGGTGACGGCGTTCGACCTTTTCCAACACGACCCCGTCTAACAGCATGGTCAGCTCGGCAGCGCGGACCTCCAGTTGTCCAGTCTGCCCAGTTGGTGCGGTCGGAAAACGAAAGACGCCTTCTTCCAACCGCTTGTACCAGATGGCATAGCCGTCTTGCTGCCAGCTGAGGATCTTGAGGCGGTCGCCGCGTCGATTGCGAAAGACGAACCAGTCACCGGAGAGGGGATCGTCGCCCAGCCCCTGGCTGACCAGGGCCGCCAGCCCGTCAAACGATTTGCGGCAATCGACGGCGGCCAGGCAGAGAAAAATGCGTCCGGGTGGTGTCAGGGGGAGCATGGCCTCTCCTCCAGGACAGCCAGCAGAGTACGCAAGGAGGCGGCATCGAAGCCTGGCCCAACGAACAGGCGTCGGCCGTTGCCCAGGACGACTTCGAGGCTCGGCGTGGCGGCGGTAGGTTCGGGGGTGACGTGCAGGGGGACGAAGGTAACAGGGTCTGAGGCCGGGTGCTGGCAGGCGTCGGTGTCGCGTTGGGCCAACGTTCGCCGCCAGCAATAAAAGGACGCCTCGGCCAGCTGGTGGCGGCGGCAGTAGGCGCGGATGGACAGACCACTGACGAGCCAACGTTCGAGGTGGGAGCGCCAGAAACGCTCCTTGTCCGGATCACGAGATCGACCGGCAGACATACGAGATACCTCCAGAGCATGGGTCGGGCGAAACATGCTCGGAGCATACCCGGCGCTGCAACAGTGGTTTTTACCGGACGCTTACGCAGCAACGCCTCCATGAATAGCAACTCCACCTCGTCGGCATGCTCGCGCTGGCCCTGCCGGCAGACCGCCAGCGCTTCCTTGCGCTGGCCCAGACGCTGGAGTCCCCGGCTGAGCACGGCGTACAGCTTGGGGCGCGTCGAATAGTCCGGCGGCGTCCGCTCCAAACTGCGGCGCAGCAGCGGCACCGCCTCGGCCACGCGTCCCTGCTGTCCCAGCGCCAGGCCCAGATGATACAGCGTCACCGGGTCGTCCGGCCGCTCCGCCTGCTGCAAGCGCAGCAGCCGCAGGTTCCGCTCCAGCTTGGCCGCCGACAGCGTGCTTTCCTGGTAGCCCCAGTGGCGGATCGCCACGTCGGTCCAGTCCAGCCGATGTCCCGCTCGCCGCAACGACAGCAGGATCTGCTCATGCACCCGGTAATCCCAGCGGATCGCCGGGTCGTTGCGAAACAGCCGCACCTGGGCCACCGCCAGAGAGGAGCCGCCAGCCGACTCCGACACTTGGCGCATCACGTAGGCGGCCTTCTCGTCCCGCAAGCCGGCAAACAGGGTCCGCAAACGCTGGCGGTTGACCTCGTCGAGGTCCTCGTCGCCGTCCAGCCAGAAGATCCAGTCGCCGCGGGCGTGGCGGATGCTCTCGTTGCGTGCGGCGCTGAAGTCATCTACCCAGGGGAAGTCCACCACGCGGGCGCCGAGCCGGGCCGCCACCGCCTTGGAGTCGTCCGTGGAGCCTGTATCCACCACGAGCATCTCCGCCACCAGGTCCGCCACCGACGTCAGACACCGCGACAGCCGCTCCGCCTCGTTCTTCGCAATCATGCAGAAGGAGATGCGTTGGGTGGAGTTCTTGGTCGCGATAAGGAGAGGAGGGGCGACAGGCGAGCCGCCCGTCGCCACGTTGACTGCGAGGGGAGAGGTTTCCTTGCCCGCGTGGTGGACAAAGACGTCCTGCACCAGCATGGGACGATAGCCCGCACTCTTGACCAGGCGGCATAGGTCCGCTTCCTCTCGCCCATCCGGCCACTGTCCGACCTGGTCGAGCACCTCCCGCCGGGTCAGCAGACAGAAACTCCCCAGCCGGTCCACCTCCCCGGCCTGGCCGCGGTACTCCTTGAACCTCCGCTCGGTGAACGCGGCCAGTTCGTCCAGACTGGCGTAAGCGGCCTCGATCTGCTGGGCTCCTCCGGCGTGATTGCTGACCGGACCCACCAGGCCGATCTGCGGCCACAGGTGCAGCAGACACTTGAGCATCTGCCCCAGCCAGCCCCGCGGCACCACCACGTCATTGTGCAGCAACGCCACAAAGCGTCCCCGGGCCTGCCGCAGCGCCTGGTTGACCGCCGCGGCAAAGCCCTGGTTGCTCGCGTTGCGGATCACCTCCAGCCGCTCCGGCCCAGGCCGGCCGCGCATCTGCTCCAGCAACACGCTGGTCTGATCGGTCGAGGCGTTGTCCACCACGATCAGCTCGTAAGGCTGCCGCGTCCCGTTCAGGACACTCTCCAGGCACTGGCGGGTATGCTCCACGCGGTTGCAGCAGACGACCACAACCGTGGCCAGTTCGGTGCCGGCTGGTCGCGCCGGGGCGGAGACAGGTTCTGTGTCTTGCTGCATCGCAAACCTCCGGATGGGACGGCAGCTCAACTGCATCGCGTATCTCCCTGAAATAATACTCGACTCCCGGAAACGTTGACCTGCACCGTGGCAACGCCGGGGGCAATCGACTAACTTAACCTTGACGAACCAGCATACGCGGGAGGTGCAATGTCCAGGCAGTTCTGGTGTGAAGTGCGATCTCTGGCCGCACTCGTCTTGTTTCTGACCGCAACGGCACCGGGCCCGGTTACCGCAGCCGAGCCGGAAGCCCTGCGTCGGGGCCTGGTCACCCAGTTGCTTGACCCCGACGTACAAGACGCGGTCGCTCTCTTCCGGCTGGAGCCGACCATCGCTCTGAGCTGGCAGGCGGACGAATCCGGCCATCCCCGGCTCCGGGCTGATGGCGGCAAGGTGCGCTGGCAGGGACAGCTTCGCGTCGATCGAGAAGGGGTGTATCGCTTCGCCGTCCGGCTGCGCGGCAACTTTCGGCTGACCGTGGCGGGCAAGGAGGTTCTCCAGGCTGCGGTGGTGGAGAGGAGCCCTGCCCTGAAACAGGGGGCCGAGGTGATGCTCGCGGCGGGTGTGCATCCGATCAAGGCCGAGTTCACGCGCCTGACCGGGTCGGCCAGGGTGGAACTGCTCTGGAAAGGGCCGGGGTTCCGCGAGGAGCCGCTGCCCTTTGACGTGGTCGGCCATCTGGCCGCCGACGCTCCGGTGCAGCTGCAGAAGGACACCCTGGTCGAGCAGGGTCGCTTCCTGGCCGAGGAACTCAGTTGCGTCAAGTGCCATCAGGCCGATGAGTCGTACAAGGTGGCCCGCACGCTTGGCTGGCGTCAAGGACCGGACCTGTCCGAAGTCGGCCACTGCATCCAGCCCGGCTGGATCGAGCGCTGGCTGCAAGCGCCACGCCAGCTCCGGCCCGGATCGGTCATGCCGGAGATGTTCGCCGACGATCCAGCGGGCAAGACCGAACGGCACGCGGTTGCCCGCTACCTGGCCTCGCTCGGTGGACCGCTCAAGGCGAATCCCCGGCCCCCAGCACCGAAGGACGTTGCTGCCAGCGTCAACCGTGGCAAGGGCCTGTTCCATTCCATCGGCTGCAGCGTCTGCCACGGCTCGCCGCTGTCGGGTCTGGGCAGCAAGACCACGCCGGAGCAGCTGGCTCGCTTCCTGCGCGATCCGCTCAAGATCGACCCCAGCGGCCGGATGCCGGGCCTGCTGCTCCAGGACAGCGAGGCCGGCGACCTGGCCTGGTTCCTCTGCGGTTCGACCGATCCGAACATTGCCACGGCGCTCTCGCCGACGCCGTCACAAGAGCAGCTGCTGGCCGTCTTCGTCCGCCTGGACAATCGACCCGAGGAGAAGGCGGCGTTTGCCCGCCTGCCCGTCCTGGAACAGGTCGTGGACCTGGGCAAGCGGCTGGTGATCGATCGGGGCTGTAACAACTGCCACACCATCGCCCCGGAGGGCAAACCGTTCGCCTCCGTACAGGCCAATGCCGACTTCAAGGACCTGCAAGAGCCGGACCGCCACGGCAAGGGCTGTCTGGCCGGGAAGAAGGAGCAGCGCGGCCCGGCCCCGTGGTTTGCCCTGGCGGATCAGGACCGCAAGGCCCTCCGGGCGTTCCTGAGCGAGGGGCTGACCGGAGCAGGCTCACCGGCACCGAGCTACGCCGCCCGGCTCGATCTGAAGCGGTTCAACTGCGTCGCCTGCCATCAACGGGATGGTGAGGGTGGATTGACAAATGAGCAGGTCGAGCAACTCCGCTCACATCAGAAAGTGGGAAAGGAAGACACGGTTGCTCCACCGCCGCTGACCGAGGTGGGCCACCGGCTGCGGACGCCCTGGCTGCGGGAGGTGCTGACCCGGGCCGGCCGGGCCCGGCCGTGGCTGGGGCTGCGCATGCCTCAGTTTGGGACGGAACACGTTGGCAAGCTGCCCGAGGCGCTGGCCGCCCTGGAAGGGGCGGAGCCGGACGATTCGGTCCACGCGGTCAAGCGGACTCCCGAAACCATCGAGGCCGGCCGGCGGCTGGTCGGCAAGAGCGCGTTCGGCTGCATCTCGTGCCATGACCTGGCGGGCAAGCCGAACTTCGGTACACGCGGCGCGGACCTGGCGGGGACCACCCAGCGCGTCCGCTACGAATGGTATCGCCGCTGGCTGGAACAGCCGCAGCGGATGCAACCCGGAACGAAGATGCCCTCGGTGTTTCCCGGCGGCAAGTCGCTCCTGGACAGCCTCCTGGGGGGCAACGCCGACGTCCAGGCGGAGGCAATGTGGGCGTATTTCTCCCTGGGGAGCAACTTGCCTTTGCCGGACGGATTGGAACTACCGCCCCCCGAAGGGAAAAGAAACAAGTAGGACGGCCTTCCCAGGCCGTCCGTTCGGCCCGGCGGAACACAAGGAGAAAAACGGTTGCGCGGGATGGTTTGATCCTGACGATCCACGAGACTGGGAATGTGCCGGCGAATGGGCAAGGTGATTGACCGGCACTATCCCAGGAGATACAGTGCTTGTTGTTTTGTTGCCAGGGCGATGGCCAGTGCTGGAACACCCATGAGCCGATTAATCCTGTCTGTCCTGGTTGTGGCCGCGATTTGTGCGCTTGCCTTTGGCGTTGTGATGCTCGGCATCTGGCCCACTGCGCGGCCGGTTGCCCCGGCCGCGGGAGAGTTCGGCTCCAACAAGGTGCCGGCCCTGGGCCGGCTGGAGCCTTATGACGGCATCATCCCGATCAGCACGGTGCCCGGCGACCGGGTGCAAGCGATCCTGGTGCCGAAGAAGGTGGCTGGCAAGGACAATTGGACGGTCGCCAAAGGTGAGGAACTGGTGATCCTCCGCAGCAAGGCCATGCAGGAAAAAGAAGTGCAGCTGGCCCAGGCCCAGTTGGCTTCGGCGAAAAAACAGTTGGCCGCCCTCAAGGCGAGTGGTGAGGCACAGGTCAAGGAGGCGGACCTGAAGCGGGAGGGTCTGCTTGCGGATGCGGCCGGGGAGATTGTCTCCCTCGAACTGAAGGTGGGATTGCTCCAGAAGCAGTACAAGGCCGCACAGGACTCGTTACAACGGTTGAAGGACCTGAAGGGCACGGTCCCCGATGAGGACGTGAGGAAGCAAGAGCTGGCTGTCGATAGCGCGGAGGTGGAACTGAAAAGCGCGCAAAACCTGCTCGCACGGGCCACCAAGAGCCAGACCCGGACTGCCAAGGAAGCCGCTGCCAAGATCGAGTCCCTGAAAAAGAGCCAGGAACAGGCGGAAGCGGGAGTCGCCATCGAATCCGCTCAGCTCAACGCGGACCTGGCTGAACGCCGCTACCAGGCCAGCCTGGTGACGTCCCCGATCGATGGGCAGGTCCTCGACGTCCTTGTTCACGTTGGCGATACCACGGGACCGAGGCCCCTGATTCGCGTGGGGAACCTTTCGACCCTGGCCGTGATCGCGGAGGTTGACGAAGGGGAGGTCCTCCGGGTCAGCAAGAATGACGAGGCGTACGTACGGGGCCCTGTCCTGAGCCGCTACCTGGGGCCCACGAAGATCAAAGGGACGGTCAAGGAAGTCGGGAAAACCGTCACACGGAATACTCTGGTGGACATGAACCCGGCCACCCTCACGGATCGCCGGGTCGTCGAGGTCAAAATCCAGCTGAACCTGTCCGACCTGAATGCCGAGGACCAGGAGAAGCTCCGACGGTTAATTGGCTACCAGTTTAACGTGGACATTTATCCCCAGAAAGAAGTGAAGTGAGGTCGAGCGGATTCGTTTCCCCGAGTGAAACCTGTGGCGATGTTTGGCACGGCCGGCAAGATTTCCATTGTCTGGGAGAACCTTCTGCATCAGAAGGTCCGTACCCTGGTGGGTGTGGTCGGCATCACGTTTGCCGTGGTGCTGATCTTCATGCAGCTGGGTTTTCGCGGCTCGGCCGAGGCCAATGCCGTCATCATTTACGACCAGCTGGATTTCGACCTGGTGCTGTTTTCCCGCAATTATTTCCGGTTCGATCAGCCCGCCTTTTTCTCCCCCAACCGTCTTACCCTGGTGCGCGCTCATCCCGACGTCGAGCGGGTGACACCGCTTTATCTCTTCGAGCAGTTCTGGTTCAAGGACGAGCAACGGTCCTCCTGTGAACCAATCAACAAACGGCCGATCCTGGTGATCGCCTTTGATCCGTCCGAACAGCCGTTCCTCCTCCCGGCCATTCGCGCGCAGCAGGGTCGCTTGAAGCAGATTAACAAGGTCCTCTTTGACCGCGAGTCGCGCCCGGAGTTCGACGTGCCGGGCAACGTCCCTCTTGTCCAGCTGTCGCAGCAGAACTACTGGCTGGGCCGAGAGACTGTCCACATCGTGGGGGAGTTCGCGCTCGGTGCGGGTTTCACGGCCAACGGGATGATTGTCACCAGCGACGAAACCTATGCCCGGCAGCTGGGCTTGAGCAAACCCCAGGCCGTGAACCTCGGTCTGATCAAGCTCCGTCCCGGCGCTTCCCCCACACAGGTGGCCGAACAGCTCAATCATTGGCTGGCCTCGGAGACTCCCGACGTCCTGGTTCGAGACCGCGCCTCCCAGCAGGCGGAGGAGAAACGGTACTGGGTCAAGGCGACGCCCATTGGCATCATTTTCGAGGCCGGGGTGGTGGTGGCTTTCCTGGTCGGCATGGTCTTCGTTTACCAAGTGATCTCCAGCGACATCAGCAATCGGCTCAAGGAATTCGCCACCCTCAAGGCCATCGGTTACACGGACCGCTATCTGGAATGGACGGTGCTGTACCAGGCGCTGCTGCTGGCGCTGTTCGCCTACGTGCCGGGTCTGCTGATCAGCCTGGGGCTGTACAGCCTGGCCGCGTCGATGGCCGGCATCCCCATCGGGTTTCAGGGTGAGCCCTGGGAGGTCGTCCTGATCCGCTGCCTGACCGTGCTGTTGCTGACCATCGTGCTGTGCAGTATCTCGGCCCTCTTTGCCATGAGCAAAATCAAGTCGGCCGATCCCGCGGACCTGTTCTGAGAGCGCAGGCTAAAGCCTGCGGCTACTGGCCATGTTCAACCGCATTCCCCTGGCCTGGTACAACCTGACGCACCGCCCCTTCCGTTTCGCGGTCTACCTGGCCGGCATTGCCTTTGCCATCGTGCTGATGTTCGTCCAGCTCGGTTTCTGGAGCGCGCTGCTGGAGAGCTTTGTCGCCATCGTCCAGCGCATGGACGGCCAGCTGGTGCTGGTCAACAAGAACAAGCCTTCCCTGGTCGTGACCGAGCCGTTTCCCAAGTACTGGCTGATCCAGGCACGCGGGGTGAACGGCGTCAAGTCCGTTGTCCCCCTGTACATACGCTCGGGAACCTGGGGCAACCCTCTTGATCGACCGCCGAACCAGAAAGACGTCTCCAACCGCTTGCTGATCCGCGTCGTGGCCTATGACCTGAGAACGGGAGCCTTGAAGGACACTCCCGAGGTCCAGCAGCACGCCCAGCAGCTCATCCTGGCCGGGACTGCCCTGGGCGACCGCCGATCCAAAGCAATCTACCACGTCCGCCTCTCGCCCCCGCCCGCCGAGCTGAACGGACAGAAGATCGACATTGTCGGTGAGTTCACCCTGGGAACAGACTTTTATAATGACGCCACCTTGCTGATGTCCGACCAGAACTTCGCGGACTATTTTGGCGGGCAGACGCTGTCCGCGTCGGCCCTGGAGGACGTGGACGTCGGCCTGATCCGCCTGACGCCAGACAGCGACGTTCTCGACGTCCAACGCCAGCTGAAGGCGGCCCTTCCCTGTGAGGTGGACGTGCTGACCATTGCCGAGCTGATCGACCGGGAGCAGACCTACTGGAGAAAAACGATGCCGGTCGGCTTTGTGTTCCTGCTGGGCTTGATTGTCGGCTTCCTGGTGGGGGTGATCATCTGCTCGCAGATCCTCTCCGCCGACGTGGCCGACCATCTGCCCGAGTATGCCACGCTCAAGGCGATCGGTTACAGCAATGCTTACCTGATCTACGTCATCCTCTCCGAGGCGCTGCTGCTGTCGGTGCTGGCGTTCATTCCCGGGATCCTGGTGAGCTGGGCGTTTTACAAGTTCCTGGAAGCACTGACGGGCCTGCCTCTGGTGATGACGTTCCAGGGAGCAAGCTCGGTCCTGCTCCTCACGATGCTGATGTGTACTGTCTCCGGCTTGATGGCCTCACGCAGAGTTCTTGCCGCCGACCCGGCGGAGGTGTTTGGGTAGTGGTGATTGGTCAGAAAAGAAGAAGAGAGAAGAAGAGAAAGAGTAAGATGAAGATGAAGATTAGGAAGAGGATTAAGAGCAGGATGAAGAGTAAGATTAAGAAGGCCAGGCCACTGGAGTCCTACTCTTACTCTTACTCTTTCTCTTAATCCTCTTCCTAATCTTAATCTTCATCTTAATCCTAATCCTCTTCTTCATCAATCATCAATCGCCGTTCCGAAGGAGGTGTTTGGATGAGCACGGTATACCCCCCGGACGTCACCACTCCGGTCCACGAACGGCCGGTGCTGACCATCACCAGTCTGAACCACTGGTTCGGCCAGGGTGAGACGCGCCAGCAGGGGCTCAAAGACGTCAACCTGCAGATCAACCTCGGTGAGATCGTCCTGCTCAAGGGCCCATCCGGCTGCGGCAAGACGACCTTGCTGACCCTGATCGGCGGCTTGCGCACGGTCGAGTACGGCAGCGTCGTGGTCCTTGGCCAGGAGATGCGCGGCCTCGGGGCGGCCAACCTGGTGCAGATGCGCCGGCGGATCGGCTTTATCTTTCAGCTGCACAACCTCTTCAGCTCCCTGACGGCGCTGCAGAACGTGATGCTGGCCCTGGAGCTGCAAGAGCCCGATGCTCAACTCCGCCGGCAACGGGCCACGGCCATGCTCACCCAGTTGAAGATGCACGAGCGGCTGGATTACAGACCGGCCGGGCTCTCGGGTGGCCAGAGACAGCGCGTGGCCATCGCCCGGGCCCTGGCCAGCCGGCCCAAGCTGATCCTGGCCGACGAGCCGACGGCGGCGCTGGATGCCGGGGCCACCGACATCGTCGCCCAGGAATTCAAGGATCTGGCCCGGGGCGGCGCCAATCCCGAGGAGCGCTCCACCCTCCTGGTCGCCACCCACGACGAAAAGATCATGGGCATGGCCGACCGCTACGTCTTCATGCGCAATGGCAAGATCATCTCCAACGTGGTCAAGGGCGACGCTGACCACATCGTCGAGGCGCTGAAGAAGAACGCCATTTTTGGCAAGCTCACGGAGCAAACGCTGCGGCGGATCGCGGAACGGATGGGCATGGAAAAGTACGAGGCCGGCCACTTCCTGTTCCGCCAAGGGGACGGCGGCGAGCGCTTCTACCTGATCTGGAAAGGCAAGATTGAGATCCTCATTGACAAGCCGGGGGAGCCAACCGAGTCGGTGATCCTGACTCCGCCTCAGGTGTTCGGCGAAAAGGCGATACTCGATCCCGACCGCCGCCGGGCAGGCGCGGCGCGAGCGCTCGAAGAGGTGCAGCTGTTTAGCATGGACAAGCTGGCCTTCGATGCGACCCTGGCCGAAAGCCCGGAATTGACCCAGGAGCTGCGCAACCTCTACCCGGAGATCCAGAAGCCGAAAGCATGTCCGGAGTAAGAGCAGAGGGAACCACAGAGACACAGAGAAGACAATTCCTTTTCTTCTCTGTGTCTCTGTGTCTCTGTGGTTCCCTCTTCGATCACGCGCGGAACAGCGTTGCCGTTTCCTTCCGCTGTTCCAGGAACCAGAGAATGGCTCCGCGTACGTGGGCCAGTCCCCGCCCCAGCTTCCGGTGCCGCCGCCGGAGCGACCGGCGCCGAAACAGTCCCCGCAGCCCCCGGGCCTGGGCGTGCTGCTTTCGCAACGCCCGCCGGGCCCGGCGGGTGACGTGACGCTGATAATACAAGACCACCAGGCACAGCTGATAGTAGGCGTCCACGTAGGGCTGGCGGGACTGGACGTCCCCGCGAGCGTGGTATTGCCGGGCACGCGGGTACAACTCGTCGAACCGCCGCCGCCACCGGGCCACCCGGTCGAAATGGTCCGGGTCGGCAAGGCGGACCTCCGGCTGCAGGTGCTGCTGCATTTCCTGCCGGGTTTGCTCGCAAAGCTTCTCAAACGAGGCCAGCGTTTCGCGGCGCTGGTCGTCCAGGTCCTGACGCTGCCGTCGCAGCATCCTCCCGATCGTCGCGATCGAGTCATTGAACGCCGCGAGGTGCTTCACCTGACCGCGGCTGCTCGTCGCTTCCTCGAACAGTTTCCCGAACGAAACCTCGGGGTCCAGCCGCCGGGCCTCCGCCTCGTCCAGGGCGTCGGACAGAGGCACCAGCTCGAGGCAGTCCAGGCCGGCCAGCATGTTGACCGAAATGGTCTGATCGACCTCGTCCCGGTCGAACAGTTCGATCCCCAGTTCCCGGTAGACCTTGACGACCAGCTGAGAGCAGATGACGCCTTCCAGGGGGGAATCCTGGCGGCGTGGGTCGCGCCAGCCCAGATACCAGCGCAACACCTTTTTCAGCAGGCCCGACACCCGGCTCGCCTCCAGCAGGGCAGGCCACTTGGCGTAAGGCATCCCCTCGAACCGCTTGCAGGCGCGCTGCACCCGCTCGGCCACCCGATGCTGGTCGCCCGCCGCCAGGCGGGGGTGGCGCAGGAAGACAAACGTCCCGGGGGCCCAGGGTACGTAAACCCAGCGGGACAGAACACCCCCGCGCCACAGGCTGACGCCGGGCAGGTAGGTCGCGCCCACCCCGTCATCGTCGGCTTCCAAGAGATGCTGCGGATCGACAATGATCCCGGAGTGGGCGTAGTTGCCTGCCCCCCGGGACAGCGCCGCGATCAACCGGCACTCCCTGGTCCGTCCCTGGGTCAGGAAGACGTCTCCCGGCCGCAGGTCTTCAGCCCGAATCAGACAACCGAAACCGTGCTGGTGCAGATGCATGGGTGTTTCTCTCTCGCAGGGCCGTTCGTGATTGTTTCCGGGGAACAGGATGGCTGCCAGTGCCGCTTTAGCGGGTTGCCGCCTGGATTGGGCGACGCGACGGCGGGCGCCAGGTTTCGACCGCCCGGGACGCCAGCGCCGGCTGCGGTTTCCCCGGGCGCTGCAGGGCGGCCAGTCCTTCCAGGCCGGCGCCCTGGCCGATGACCCGGCTCAGGCCCAGCGACTGCAGCTCGTTCAGCATGGCCAGCTCCTGCACACTGGCGTCGGTCACCTTGATGTCGAGGTACAGGTCCTTCATTTGCCGCAGGGCCGCCAGCATCGCCGGGGCGTAGCGGTCCTCCAGGGTGTCGAGTTCCGGCCGTGCCGCCGGCTGTTTGCGGCACCGCCGCCGGGGGGCGATGCTGGCGGCCAGGCGTCGGCCGAACCACTTCCCCGCCAATCGCTTGAACCAACTCCGTAACCACATCGCTGCGTCTCCTTGTTGCCACCAACGGTCCTCATTCCACCTCTACTCAGATAATCGCGAAACCGGGCCAACACCGGACAGGAAATTGGTCGGACCGTTTCCGACAGCGGCTTGTGGTAACGCCGCTGGTTCAACCTTGCCATGTCCTGGCGGCAGTAGTTCATGGTCCGGCGTCGGAGGACCGCAGGGTTTGACCAGGACTCCCTGGTGGGTACACAGCCCGACCAGTTCGCGTTCCCACGCGGATAGCTCCTTGACCACGTCGCCACGGGCCTTGAGCCATTTCAGTCTGGCCTCGGTGACGTCCACGTAATTGGCCACCCCCTTCTTCTCGCGCTCCTGCAGGTCCGCCAGCCGGACATCCCAGCTGCGCACCCGCTCCTGGGCCACGAACACCAGGACGGCCCGCCGGCCCAGGGCGAACACCGCCTGGCGGATCTCGCTGCTGATGGTCCGCATGCGCGTGGCCCGATGCTCCTCGACCTGGGCCCGCCGGGTTTCCAGCTCCTCCGCCATGGCTCCCTTGCCGCACAGGATCGCCAGCAGCTCGCGCACACAGGGGATCGACTTCCCTGAGCCCATGTCCATCAGCGGGCTGAGCGAGCTGAGCATTTTCCGAACCACCTCCAGAGTACAAAGATCCAGCTCGTCGCTCACGCGCTGCAGAACGAACAGCTCCGGTCGATGCGCCATGCCCTCGGCCACGGAGGCGTCGCAGTCGGGGCCCACGGGCGGCCAGTGCAGCTGCACTTTCGGCCAGATGCGGAGCTTGCACTGGCAGAGGCCGTCCTCCAGCTCCAGCATGCGGATCAGCTCGGAGTTCGCCTCGTCGAGGGCCAGCTGCAGTCGGGCGCAGTCGCTCTGTAATTCCAGCTGCTGCCGTTTCATCGCTTCCACGTCCTCGGTGCTCTTGAAGCCCTTGTTCTTCAGGTCCTCCGTTTTGGCGACGGCGGCACCAATGACCTGCAGACCTTCGACCGTCAGATCGAACAGCGCCTCGGCCTCGACCACGCGAAAGAACAGGTTGAGTGCTGCTCCCGCATTGGCGTTGCGCAGCTCCAGGGCGGTGCCGCGGAGGATGTCCTGCTCCAGGGCTGAACGGCGCTTTTGACAGCACGACTTCAGAGGACAGCCCGACGATTGCCGGGCGATGCTGTCGGCCTGCGAGTCGAGCATCCGGGCCATGCTTTGCGTCTCGACGGCCCGGCAGCGGCACTGCTCCGGCGTCAGGCAGCGGTACTTCACCGGCAAGAGCAGAGACGGATCGCCCGGCGGCAACGGCCCTCCCCGGAACTGCACTTCCACGTGGGTGCGCGAGGCCGGCGGCAGAGCCAGGAGGGGGCGGGTGTGACAGCTCCCGGACGAACGCTGCTGGCAACAGCATCCGCCGCCGATCAGGATTGCCAACCCCGTCAGCAGCCAGACAGGCAGACGGACCATGTCTCCCTCCTTGAATGATCCAGTCGATTCCTTCTCTTTATCGATCGGAAGATGGGGAGGGCGTCACTTTTTCCCACGAATGCGGGTTGCACGGCAAGCAAGGAAAGAGAGGGAAGGGCGGGTCATGCCGGCCTGGCTTTGCCCCCTTGGCCCTGTCTCCGTATAGTTCAGAAACAGTAGGCCCCGTGGACAATCCCCCGATCAGGCTTCAAGGAGTCTTCATCGTGATCAAGACGTTTCCAGGCATTCTTCTTTTCTTCGCGGCCATGCTGCTTCTTGCTGGCCCGCTGGCCGCCGAGCCGGCGACCCGGCCCAACGTGATCGTCATCCTGAGCGACGACCAGGGTTATGGCGACTTCTCCTGTCACGGCAACCCCGTGCTGAAGACCCCCAACCTCGACAAGCTGCATTCCCAGAGTGTGCGCCTGACCGATTTTCACGTCGCGCCCATGTGTACCCCCACGCGCGGCCAGCTGATGACCGGCATGGACTGCCTGCACAATGGGGCCTCGTCGGTCAGCGCCGGCCGATCGATGGTCCGCCGTGGGACGCCGCTGATGCCGGAGGTCTTCGCGGCCGGCGGCTACAAGACGGCCCTGTTCGGCAAGTGGCACCTGGGCGACAGCTATCCGAACTTGCCGCACTATCGCGGCTTCCAGGAGACGGTCTACCATCTCGGCTGGGGCATCACCTCGATGGCCGACACCTGGGAGAACGACTACTTCGATGGCCGCTTCTTCCACAACGGCAAGCTGCAGCCGTACAAGGGCTATTGCACCGACGTCTGGTTCAACCTGGGCATGGATTGGATGAAGGAGCGTACCGCGAAGAAGGAGCCGTTCTTCCTCTACCTACCCACCAACGCCCCGCACGCGCCGCACTGGGTCCCGGAGAAGTACAAGGCCCTCTACCAGGGAGGCAAGGGCCCCGCGGCGTTCTTCGGCATGATCGCCAACATCGACGAGAACGTGGGCCGGCTGGAAACGTTCCTGACCGAGTCCGGTCTGCGCGACAACACCATTGTGATTTTCTTCAACGACAACGGCGGCACCGCCGGCGTGAACCTCTTCAACGCGGGGATGCGCGGACGCAAGACGATGTACTACGACGGAGGCCACCGGGCCGCTTGCTTCATCCGCTGGCCGGCCGGCAAGCTGGGTCAGCCGCGCGACGAGGGCGGCCTGACCGAGGTGCAGGACCTGCTGCCCACTCTGATCGAGGTGTGCGGCTTGCCGACGCCGAAGACGGCGAAGTTTGACGGCATCAGCCTGGCGCCCCTGCTGCGCGGAAAGGAGCAATCGCTGCCCGATCGGATGCTGGTGGTGCAGTACGCCGAGCAGCCCGGCGGCGGCAAGTTCGAGAAGGGCTTCTGTGCCGTGCTGTGGAACCGGTGGCGGCTGGTCCACGGCAAGGAGCTGTTCGACCTCAAGACCGACCCCGGCCAGAAGACTGACGTTGCGGAGAAGCATCAGGAGGTGGTCCGCAAGATGCTCGACCACTATGAGAAGTGGTGGAAGGGAGTCGAGCCGGGCGTCAGCAATTTCGAGCCGGTGAGCATCGGTGCGGACCAGGAGAACCCGGTGCGGCTGTCATCCGCGGACTGGGCCCGCGTCTACTGCGACAACATGGGCGATCTGCGAACGGGTCGGAAGGCCAACGGTCCCTGGCACGTCCGCGTCGAGAAGGACGGCGAGTACGAGATTGCCCTGCGGCGCTGGCCGAAGGAAGCCAACGCCGCCATTGCCGCGGGGGTGCCCGCGTTCAAGGCCGTGGACGGCGGCTTGCCGGCCGGCAAGGCCCTGCCCATTACGAAGGCCCGGCTCAAGATCGGCGACTTCGATGAAACGAAGAACGTGGGACCGCGGGACAAGGAAGTGGTCTTCACCGTGAAGCTGAAAGCGACCGAGAAGATCCCACTCCAAACGTGGTTCTCCGACGCCGACGGCAAGGAGCTGTGTGGGGCCTACTTCGCCTACGTGCGGAGGAAGTGAACGAGCAGACGAGAAACCACGAAGCACGTGAAGCAAGACAAGGAACGTGCATTGTCTTGCTTCACGTGCTTCGTGGTTTATTTCTCTTCCTTGCTTCGGCTCTTCTCTCCGTGTCCTCGGCCGGGGGCATGTAGGACTCTGACGATTTCGCTCGGCCTCCCCTGGAGCTGCCGACGAGGAACTCTGCGGAGCCGTGGTGATCACACACGCTGCCGGCGTTGGAGTGGAGCTGCCCGTCTGGCTGGCATGCTGCTCCTTGGATGGCGGTGCCGGCTTGATCTTAATGTCGATCAGCGGCTTGATCTTGTCTAACTGCTGCGTGTTGAACAGGCCGCCCTTGTAGCTGCTCAGGATGTTGGTCAGGATGTCGTAGACGTTGGTCTTGAGCAGCGACTCGTAGCCGCTGATGTCGCTGCGCGCGGTCACGGTCCAGGTCAGGGCGCCGGGTTTGCGGGTCCGGCGATAAATGATCCCCTCCGGATCGAGCGTGACAAACTGACTCACCAGCCGCACGTACGGGCTCTTCTCGTTGATGAATTCCGCCGCCCGCTTGCGGATGACGTCCTCATCGACGTCGGCAGGGATGTCGGCCGGCGCAACAGTCACGTCGAAGTTCAGCTTGTCGAATCCCTCCGACAGCAGCCCACCCTTGTACTGGCCGATGGCATTCTTGAGCAACCCCGTCGCCTGCATCCTGGCTTGCCTTTCCTCATCCGCGGTCAGTTTGGGACGTGCGGGCTGAAGGGGCCAGCTGATCCGGGAAGAAGACTTGGTGTAGCTGATCGTCCTCGGATCGAGAACAACGAGGGAGGCCAAACCGGGTTGCGCCCGTTCCTTCAGATATTCCGCGACACGATCCTGAACGTCCCTGGATTCCAGCGTGTCGAGCGTTTTCTTCTGGGCGAAAGCGGCCGATGCCGACGCCAGTACGATACCGGGAACCAGCAACAGAACCAACAAGCGGCTGCGAAGCATGGACGTCTCCGTCTGCAAACGCGAGGTGATCGGGGAAAGTTGGAGAATGTGCCTGGCTGGCACAATTCCTTCAAACCAGGTATCTTTTCTAGCTTGTGCAGAAGGAGCAAATCTGTCAATCGACAGAGCTGCGGAATCCGCAAGGCCCGGCTGCTGGCTCCGTTACAATCGGTTCGATTGGTGTCGTTGTCTCACCGCGGCCGATTCAACCGTTCGCGCACCAGTTCCGGCAGGTACTTGACCGGCAACGTGCCATGATCCAGCACCGCCTCATGGAACCGACCCAGCTCGAACTTGTCTCCCATCTCGCGCTCCACTTGCTGACGCAGACGGTAGAACGCGGTCCGGCCGACAAAGTACGTCGAAAGCTGTGCCGAACTCTGCTTGGCCCGGACGATCTTGCCCTTGGCCTCGCCCGCCGACTGGAACGCCCGCTGCGTCAGGAAATTCATCGCCTCCTCATCCGTCATGCCGCTGCAGTGCATCCGATGATCGAGGATGGCATTGGCCACCGCCCGCAGATACCACTTCAACTGGTTCAAGCCGCAGCGGCAGGTCGCCGTTGCCATAGCCCTGGTCGAGCATCATCTGCTCGGTGTAGACCGCCCAGCCCTCGGCGAAGGTTCCCGAGGAGAGGAGTTTGCGGATCAGCGACGGATTTCGGTTGGAATACTCCAGCTGGACGTAATGTCCGGGATAGGCTTCGTGGATGGTGAGCATCTGGAGCATGTAACGGTTGTACTCCTCCAGGAAGCTCTGCTTCAGGCGGGTGTCCCACTCGCGCGGCGGCGGGCTGATGGCGTAGATGCTTGACGCCTTGCTGTCCAGCGGCGGGGCCGGGTTCAGGTAGGCCACCGAATTGCCCCTCTGGAACTCCGGCATCTCGACGACCTTGCAAAGGTCCGGCTCCGGCAAGCGGAGGATGTCCTTGTCCTTGATAAACGCTTTGATCTTCTCGATGGTGGCCCGGGCGTCCTTGACCAGGTCCTCGCCCTTGCCGTGTTCGCGGTTGTAGTGAGCCAGCACCTGACGGATTGCCGTCCGCCGGCCTTCCACGTCGTCGGGCGGCAGGGCCTTGCCGGGGTAGGCCGCGCTCCACAGTTGCCGGGAGATGACGTACATTTCGCGCTCAACGCGGTCGAACTCCGACTCGGCTTCGCGCAGCACCTGCTCGGCGGTCAGCCCCGCGTCAAGCTCCAGGTCCAGCTTGCGGGCGAACTTCTCCTTGCCGATCCGCCATTCTCCTTTCGCCCGGGGGAGCAATTCCTCTTGCAGGAACTTGCCGTATTCCTCCAGGACGGGAACGACCTTGTCTGCCGGCTGTTTCAGTTCACTCAGCTGCGGCGTCTCGCCGGCCAGCTGGTAGATGCCCCCCTTGTAGAAGGCGATCGAGCCCTGGTTCTGCTTGATCGCCGTCTCCACGAACACCCGCGGCGGCGTGCCCAGGTTCGCCTTCGCAGCCGCCACAATCGCGGGAATCCGGCTGATGCGTGCGGCACAATTCTTCAGCGTGGCCGGCTTCGGCACGGTGGATTGGGTCAGCAGCAGAAAAATGCTGTCGCTGACGTATTCAGTGTAGACGCGGGGGTCGTTCCGGAACGGATCGGTGTTCTCCGCCAGCCAGAGCTGGGCCGTCAGCCAGTGCTTGAAGATCTCGAAATCGATCTGACTGGAGCGCGACAGCTTCTTGTAATCGACATGTCCCGGCAGGTCGGCCAGTGTCTTGCGGTAGCGGCGGACCCAGCCAGCGCGGGCCTCGGCGGAAACGTCATCGAGCCGGTCGTCGTAACGGTGGTCGCCCTGTTTGGTCGCCTCCAGCGGACGCTGCCGCAGCTCCTCTTCCAGGAACGCCTTGAAGAAATCGGCCAGCTTGCTGTCCTCGGTTGGCGCGTTACACAAGCCCGAAGCGCCAGCGCCGGGACAAGCCAATCCCGGAGCTGGCGCTTCGGGCTTGTGTGCCTCGGGGTTGGCAGCGTTACACAAGCCCAAAGCGCCAGCGCCGGGATTGGCTTGTCCCGGCGCTGGCGCTTCGGGCTTGTGTGCCTCGGGGTTACTGGCCCAGGCCAGCGAAGCGAAACCAAGCACGAACACGACGGCAATAAACAGTCGCATGGGGTCTTCTTCCTTGGGTCATTTCTGATTGGACTTCGGACGTTTCCAGAGGCCGACGGCCGACTTCGCCGGGAAGCCGTTGACGGTTAGCTGCAAGCCTTGCAGCCGGATCTCCAGCGTGTTCGGCAGCAGCCAGCGCGGATCGTCGGCCCGGTAGCGATCGGTGAGAAAATGGATCTGCTGATTGGAGGAGCCGATCCAGCGCCTTCGGGTTTCGGGCAACTCGCGCACGTAGGGGCCGTCCACCAGGATGTCGGTCAGCGCCAGCAACTCCTTGACGGCTGGGTCGGGCAGTCGGCGGGCCTCCTCCAGAGTGTAGCCGCTATAGATCATCACACTCAGGCCGCGCTGCCGTACTTCCCGGGCAAGGACCGCACCGGCGGCGGCGTGGGCCAGGGGCTCGCCGCCCAGCAGCGAGATGCCTTCAATGCCGTTGTCGCGGGCCGATTCCTCCACCTGGGCCACGACCTCGGCCAGGCTCAGGCGATTGCCGCCCTCAAAGGGGAGCATCTCGGGATTGCAGCAGCCGGGACAGCGCAGCGGGCAGCCCTGGAACCACAGGGCCAGACGCAGCCCGGGGCCCTCGGCCTCGGTTGTGGGGACGATCTGGGCCACCTGGAGAAATACCTCGGACTGCGCGGACTGGGTCATGGTCTGGGTCTCATGGGATCAACTGATGTGGTATTATAGTAGCCATCACGCTCCGCGTGATGAATTCATCACGCGGAGCGTGATGGCTACTATCACGCAATCCGCACGGTCCCGGGCTGACCCTCTTCTCCCTCCACAACGATCTCACGCTCGATGAACCGCCGGATGACGGCAACGTTGGTATTCAGGTGCCGGGTGACCTCGGTGACGCGATAGCAGGAGGGCCCCTCGGCCAGGGCCAGCGGCAGCACCAGCTGATCGCCGCTGTGCGGATCGACCAGGGCCGGGCCCCGATCCAGATAAGCCAGCACCTGCTCCACGGCCTCGTCGGCTACCTTCTCGGACGGTTTGCCCCTCTCTCCCAGCGCGAAGAACAGCGTCGGGGCCGGCGAGGTATCCAGTTCCAGAGCGATGATCGAGGCGGGGCCGCCCTCCCAGGTCTGCTCCTGGACATCGACCTTGAGTCCGCGGGCCTTCAGTCGCTTGCTGGCCTGCCGGGCCTGCCGGCTGGCGATCGATTCCGGCAGCCCCGCCACGGCGCTGAAACCGCTCACTCGCATCGGACCCCGCTCCAGCAGGCGGACTCCGGTCAAGTGCGGCGTCGGTTGGATGAAGACTTGCATCAGGCCGCCGCCCCGCGGATAGTAGCCGGGGCGCTGCAGCCGCAGCGACATCTTGAGTCCGCACTGGCTCACGTACGGCAGCCAGGTGCGCTCCAGGAAGTGATAGCACGGACTGGTCCGGACGTGGGTGCCGCCGACCAGGGTCAGCTCGCTGGGACCGCCGCCGCGCAGGGCCAGGGGAAGATACAGCGTGTGCAGCACCAGGCCGGTCGCCCCGGCGGTGCCGATGTCGAAACGGTAGGGGCCGGCCCGCACCGCTCCCGGCTCGAAGGTGATCTCGGTGCTGCCGAGGTGATCGCCGCTGACGGTGGCGTTGCCGATGGCCGCGGCCGAGCGGACGCTTTGCAGATGCTGCGGCTGCAATCCGGGCTTGGGCCGGCCGGCGCGGACCTTGAACAGGTGCAAGGGCCGGCCGGTCAGCAGCGCCAGGGCCAGGCTGCTGCGCAGGATCTGCCCGCCGCCCTCGCCAAACGAACCATCCAGTTCCAGGGGTGTGTTGCTCATCCCACTAGCAAAGCACACCGGAGGCGTCTCGTCACCCCATCTTTGACAAGTCCGAGCCGCGCACGCAGCGCAGCGGAGTAAGCGGTCTTCTTGCCAACCGCTTACTCCGCTGCGCTGCGTGCGCGGCTCGGACTTGCCGCGTTTGCTGCGGTGGTTGTTAGGGATCGGAGCCGCGCATGGTCGCTTGCCCCGCCTGGGCAGCAATCGCCGAGGACTTGCTGAGGGAGTCCTCGCTGAACCAGGTCTCCGGCCCATTGCGCCAGGCACGCATTACCAGCAAGCGCTGCAGCGGCGGCGGCTCCAGTTCCAGGAAGCAGCGCTGACCCAGCGTATTCTGTTTGTCCAGCCAGGTGCCGACCACGAGCCAGTCGCCGTCGCTGACCGTCTGCTGCCAGCTGAGCTGTGGATACTTCTCGACCGGCTGCTGACAATCCATGGCCCAGCTCAGAGTGCCGCCGGGCTCCTGCACCGGTCGAGTGGTGACAGTCGGCTGACCGTGCTTGATGCGTGGCGTGAACTGGAGCTGGGTCTTGCCGTCCCTGGTCAGCGTGGGCGTGACCTGCAGCTGGATCTGGGCCTGGTCCAGCTCCACAGGAGTGGTTTGATCTTGAGAGACGAGCTGGAACGTGCAGTGGGTTGGTCTCGGGTCCGGCAGGACAGTGACCGGATTGCCGGCCCGGACGAGCCAACCCTTCGGGGTGGCACAGCTGCGGGCCGAGCGGGTCAGATCGCGCAGACTGGCCGGCGGCGAATTGCCGAACTGGCCCATCCGGAAACCGTTGCGGTGCAGCAGGACTTTCTGTTCCAGGTCAACGCCCTGCTCGTCGGCCAGCTGCCAGATGTCCTGGTTGAGGGCCTGGTCGCCCAGCGGCCGCTCGATCACGGCCACCATCAGGTGAACCACGTCGTCGCCGGTCGGGCCCTGAAACGGGGCCCGGCCGTTGTACAGCGACACGCTCCGGGGCGGCGGGGCCGTGAAACAGCCCTGCACCAGAGCGGTGGACAACGCCAGCATCGCGGCCAGGCCGTGCCGCATGACATTTCACCCCTGTTCGCGGGCAAACCATCTCCGAACACGAAAAACAGAGGGGCGGGAGATACCCTTCTCGTCGCGGGCTGTCAAGTCCTACCGCGGCGCTTACCCAGAAACGGAAGCCAGGGCGGACGCGTCAGGGTTTCGTGAGCTTGAATTCTGCCAGAGGATTCCGGCCTGGTTTGACGTCGAGAGTGAGTTCCGTTTCACTGTTGTACCGGGCAGGAACCTGTTCTTCCAGTATCGGCTTGGTTGGGCTGTTGGGGGTGTCGTACAGTTTCTTCTCTCCCACAGCCTTTGAGGCTGACATTTTGACTTTCATGACACCGGGTGGCACACGAACTGTGAATCTGCCCTCCTTGATCGGCGCCGAGGCGACGGCGGGCTGCTCGTCCTGGGTGTAAAAGGCGACATTCCCTTTTGCAATGGGTTCTCCGTTGAGCGTCACCACCCCATTGACGGTCGTAAGTCCCTTGTCGTCGCCACAACCCAGGCAAACCATCCCAAATACCAGGAAAACGGCCCAAGTTCCGATTCGTCGCATGGTTTTCTTCCGGAGTTCAGTAGGCGCCAATCGTGTCGATGCCGTTCATCGTCCCCAGGGCCCGCCAGGTGGTCAAGGCGACGTTGTTGCTGATGAAGTGGACTGAACCATCCCCAAACACGGTGTTGACGCCTCCAGTATGCCGGCTGCGGGCAGCGTAATACTGGTAGGGGTTCGCTGCTGATAGCGGTGCAACTGGCATCATGGGGTCATTGAGGTTGTCTTCATAGGTGGGGCTGAGGATGTCCGGTTGCGGGGAATTGGGACCGGTAAAGGTCATGAACTTGTACTCGCCGTCATCGTTGTGAATGTCGCCGCGCCAGTCATTGTCGTCGCGGCTGCCCGGTCTAAGGCATTCGGACATGAGCAAGGTATTGGAGGTGCCGTCGGTGAAGTCAGTTAAGCGGACCACGCCCGGATTACTGCGACTGCCCCCAATGTCATAAAAAGGCGCCGTCCCGGGGGGCAGAGGGGGCTGATCGACGTAAGCCATCCCAAAGTTGACCACGTAGCAGCCGCGCCGCCGCGGATACGTCTGGCTGGTATCGTCCAGGTCCTGGCCAATGTCGGACGGGCAGTAGTAAAGCGGCACCTTGTAACCCAGCAGGCCGCTCATCGAGTTGTTAATGGTGCAGGGGGCCACGTAGAACGCATTGTTGTAGTTGTTCTGATTGGCCAGGACGGTCTGCTCGATGAACGGCCACAGATACATCACCCAGGTCTGGCGGGGATTGTTTCTTGCCCCGAACGGAAGCTGGCTGTTGCTGTCGTGATACATGTGCATGGCGATGCCCCACTGCTTGAGGTTGTTCTCGCACTGGGCCCGGGCAGCGGCCTCGCGGACCTTCTGGACGGCGGGTAAGAGCAGGCCGATCAGGATGGCGATGATGGCGATGACGACCAGCAATTCAATTAACGTGAACGCACGCCGGTTGCGAACCATGTTGCACCTGGCCTTGTCGATCCGTGCGGGTCCGGATGTTGGGGGAGGAAAGAATGAGTGAATTGTAGCCCGTGAGCGGAAGCAGCGTCAAGCATTGCTTGGCTGATTTGTCAAGAATGGGTTTCTGTCGGGCTGGCTTGGAGTTCCGCCCTGCGTTCGGCTTTTGCAAGGTACGGGTGGACGAACCGCCGGGTTTACCCCGGCGGTCCAGACGGCGGGGATAAACCCCGCCGCTCGTCCGTCGCAGCCTGTCACTTGATGGGCGAGTAGTCGGTCGGGTTGAGGAAGATCCTCTCGACCTTCTTGACCAGCTTGCCGTCCTTCTCGGACGCATCCCTGGCGGCCTTCCAGTCCGGGTCGTTCTGGAATGCCGCCCACGCCTTGTCGGCCGCTTCCTTGCTGGGGAAGGCCAGGATGTAGATCATCTTCTCCTCCGCTTCCTTCGGATCGATCGGCGACCAGTAGCCGATCATCGTCATGCCGTGCTTCTCGAACAACTTGTTGGTGTGGTCTCGAAAGCGGGCGTGCAGCGCCTTCATCTTGCCGGGGTTGGCGTAGTAAGTGCGCATCTCGAAAACACGCGTCTCGCCGCTGGCGTTCACGGGTTTCTTCTCCTCACTGGTGGCCGGCTTGCCGATGCAGAACAGGTGCTGGTGCCCGCGAACGTACAGGCGCTCGTTGGCCACGGCCGGGCTGGCGGACACCGCTTCACCGATCGTGTTGCGGGCCAGCAGCTTGAACTCCGGGGCGGCGGCGAAAACGAACACCTTGCCGTCGTCGGCCACGGCGTAGATCTTGCCGTCGATCAGCACCGGCGAGGCCGTCATTTTCGCGTTCAGCCGCACACTCCAGATTTCCTTGCCGGTCCTGGCCACGTGACAGGCAGCGAAGCCGGCGTCGTTGACGCTGTAGACGTACTCGCCCTGGCCCAGCATGGTGGGAACGTAGGGCAAGTCCCGCGTGTTTTCCCAGGCCAGGTGCGTCTGGGAAACGTCGCCCTTGCCGCCCAGCTTGACGCCGATGGCGTGGCGCAGGCCGCTGCCGTCGCCGCCGGTCTGCAGCACCATGCCATCGACCACGATCGGCGAGGCCACGGTCCGCAAGGCCATGCCGCCGTGAAAGTCCCAGCTGAAGGTCCAGAACTCCTTGCCGCCGGCCGGATCGTACGCGGTCAGGCCGGCCGTGCTGCCCACCAGCAGTTCCTTGCTGCCGTCGGTCCGATCGTGCAGGATCGGCGTCGAATAGCAGGCCCGGAAGGGTTTCCGCTTGGCTTCCCAGACCGTCTTGCCCGTCTTCGCATCCAGGCAGTAAACGACAGCGTCGCCGTCCTGATCGTGGGCCAGGTAAAGCCGGCCGTCGTGGACCATCGGCGAATGGCCGGCGCCATGCTGGCTGGTGTGGGTGCCCAGATCGCGCTGCCATTGCAGCTTGCCGTTGAAGTCGTGGGCCGTCAGCAGCAGATCCTTGCCGTCCCAGATCAGGCAGTAGATGCGCTCCCCGTCCGTGGCGGGGGTGCCGGAGGCGTAGGAACTGTACTTGTGAATTTTGACCTTGCTGCCGGGAAAGGCCTGGGTCCAGACGGTCTGGCCGTTGCGAGCGTCCAGGCACAACAAGCTGCGCTCGCGGGCGTCGTCCGAGGCGGTCTGCAGGAAGATGCGGTCGTTCCAGACGATCGGCGAGGAATAGCCCTTGCCGGGAATGGCCACCTTCCACAGGACGTTCTGGTCCGTCCACTCGACGGGGATCTGCTTGTCGGCAGCGACGCCGGTGCCGTTGGGTCCGCGAAACCGCGGCCAGTTGCCGGCCAGCGTCGAGGAGACCAGGACCAGCAGGCCGGCGATCACGATCAGGTTGCGAAAGCTCCGATGCGGAAAAGGCATGGTGTTATCCTCATTCCAGGCAGCGTCTGTCCGTGGGACCAACTCCCACGCCACAAGATCAAGAATACGGGAATTGCCGGCGTTCTGCCACGGGCAACGTCTATCCCGGCGGCCGGGGCACCAGAGCAACGAACGGCCAGACGTAGGCCATCAGCAGCGACAGCAGGCCCATCAGCGACGCCAGGAAGATGCTGTGCCAGACCACGGCCTTGAAGATGTCGGCCTCCCGGCCCATCTGGTTGGTGGCGGCGGTGGACACCACGATGCTCTGGGCGTCGATCATCTTGCCCATGACGCCGCCGGTGCTGTTGGACGTGCAGATCAGCACCTGGGCCTGTTCCAGTGTCAGGTGCGCGCGGAAAGTTCCGCCATTGGCCAGTTCGGTCGCCGTGATCTTCTGGAGGCTGCCGAACAGGGCGTTGCTGCCGGCGTCGGTGCCGGTCAGGAACACGCCCAGCCAGCCGAGAATGGCAGCGAAGAACGGATAGGCCATGCCCGTCCCGGCAAAGGCGATGCCCAGCGTCGCGTCCATCCCCGCGTAGCGCGTGATGTAACTCAGGCCGAGCATGAAGGCAATCGTTGGGATCGGGATCTTCATCTGGATAGCGGTGCGCTGAAAGACCTGGCCGATCTGCCGGCGGTTCATGCGCAGGAGGGCCATCGACACCAGGGCGGCGACCAGCACGCCCGAGCCGGGGGCGGTCAGCCAGGCGAAGTTGAACTTGGCATCTTCCCCCCGGGGCGCGATTTTATTTGCCACGGCGAAGTTGACCGCGACCTGCAAGGGATTGCTGCTGCCCAGAGGAATGGCCAGTGCTTGCTCGCTTTTGATCTCGTGCAAGCGTGGGTCGCGCATGGACTGCCGATCAAGGTCGTAGACGGGAATGAGATAGTTGGTGCGGATCGGACCGAACCGGACGACGCCTTTCCCCTCGTACTGCCGGACAATGCCTGTCAACAGCAGGAAAAGGGACATGATCAGGAAGGGCATCCAGGCGATGAATATCCCACCGCGAGTCAGCGGCTTGTTGTCCTCCGGTCCCGCCGGCTTGGGGCCGCCCATCAGAGCCATCGCTTCCGCCGCGTGAGGATCCTTACCGACAGGAACTTTCGGGGGCTCCGGGCTCGAAGCCGCCAGTTCCTTGCCGTTGAAATGCCATTCCTTCTTCGGCTTCCAGAAGCTCAGGAAGATGGCCGTGACCACCAGCGAGAACAGGCCGCCGCCGATGTCGGTCATGGGCCACAGTTGCGGTCCGCCATAGCTGTGCATGGTGGCAAACAGGTACTGGAAGCCGGCAAAGGAGCCGCCCGCGACCAGCAGGGCCGGCCAGACCTCGAATGTCTGGCGCCAGCTGCACATGCACTTGACCATGTAGAGCGGGATGAACAGGGAGATCAGCGGCAGCTGGTGCCCGGCCATGACGCTGAGCGTGGCCGTGTCCAGGTTGGTCACCGAACTCAGCACGATCAGGGGAGTGCCCAGTCCGCCGTAGGCCACGGGGGAAGTGTTGGCGATCAGACAGAGGACGGCGGCCAGGAAGGGCGGAAAGCCCAGGCCAATCATCATGGCCCCGCAAATGGCCACGGGCGTGCCGCCCCCGGCGGAGCCTTCCAGGAAGGCCCCGAAGGCGAAGCCGATCAGGATGGCCTGAACCCGGGCGTCGCCGGACAGTCCCGAGACGCTGCGGCGGATGATGTCGAACTTGCCGGTCAGGACCGTGACGTTGTACAGCAGCATGGCGTTGAAGATGGTCCAGCCGACCGGCAGCAGGCCAAAGGCGGCGCCGCTGACAAAGCTCATGGTCGCCATCAGCGGCGTCATGCCATAGATCAGGACGGCAATCGCCCAGGCGGTGAGGGCGCCAGCCATCCCGGCCTTGGGAGCCGACCAGCGCCGCGGCACCAGCAGCCAGAACAGCACCAGGACCGGCAACGCCGCCAGGATGGTGGACCAAATCGCCGAGCCGGGAATCCGGCCCTGGAGCGGGTCAAGATGTTGTTGGTACAGGTCAGCCAGCAGCATGGAGAGCAATCCGTGGGGGAAGGAGGCCCGACCGTCGGATTGTAAGAGACGGGCAGCGAGTTGCAAGGGGGAATTGCCGGCTTGACAGGAATCGGCTCGGCTGGCATAAGGCGTCCCCTTGCAATAGGGCCGGACTTCGGGCGGGCGAGTGGGGGGGTGCGTGGGCCTGCCCTTCGCCGGGGGGAGAGTATGGGGCGATTCGCAGTGTTCCTCTGCGCGGCGATGCTGCCGCTGGCCGGTGCCGGCTGCGTCAGCGGTCCGATGCTGGACAACCCGCTCCTGCTCCAACCCGTCAAACCCCAGGACAATCCGCTCTACGTGGCCGGCAATCCCGCGCCGCAAACCTATGGGCTGCTCTTCGAGAAAGTCCTGGACGTGCTCGATGATTACTTCGAGGTCGCCTACTCCAACCGCTACGAGGGCCGGATTGAGACCTTCCCGCGAGTGTCGCCAGGAATTGGTCAACCCTGGAAGGGCGGCAGTCCCGACCCGTATCAGCGCTTCCTGGCCACGCTGCAGAGCATGCGCAATTGCGCCATCGTGCTGATCAAACCGGCCAACGGCGGCGGTTACTTCGTGGACGTGCAAGTCTACCGCGAACTGGAGGACCTGGCCCAGCCGTTGAAGGCCTCGACTAGCTCGGCGGTCTTTCGCTACGACCTGGGCGTCGAGCGGCAATTTGAAGTGATCGACCAGGTCACGTTCGATGCCATCTGGATCCCCAAGGGCCGGGACGTTGCCTTTGAACAGGAAATCCTCTGCCGGCTGGCTCACGCCAAACTCCCGTGCCCGCCGCAGCCGGTGGCGCCGCAGCCGGTGGTGGTGCCGTAGAACACGGTCGCCCAAGAAAGGGTAGTCATTCGCCTCCACCCCGCTTGTTTGGATGGAGCGGCGGTTCGTAACCAGAGGGCCTGGGGCCTGCCCTGGCGTTCTTCTGGTTACGAACCTGTGCTCCACCCCGACAAGCGGGGTGGGGGCGAATTGGGACCTTTGTTTGTGCTGCGCGGTACGCAGGACCGCTCGTCCGTCGGGACCTGTCACTTGATGGGCGAGTAATCGGTCGGGTTGAGGAAGATCCTATCGACCTTCTTGACCAGCGGGCCGTCCTTCCCGGACTCGGCCTTGGCGGCCTTCCATTCCGGATCGTTCTGGAAGGCCGCCCACGCCTTGTCGGCCGCTTCCTTGCTGGGGAAGGCCAGGATGCAGACCAGCTTCTCCTCCGCTTCCTTCGGATCGATCGGCGACCAGAAGCCGATCAGCGTCATGCCAGCGCGGCGTCGCACGCCTCAGCGGCAACGCCGTGGATAGCGGCGCCTTCGAGGCGCAGCGACCCAGCCTGAGCGGCAACCTGCCGGACGGGACGTATGGCACCAGCTACCAGCAGGCCAGCACGGCCACGGAAACCGTCGGCGCGGGTGGGCCCTGCTCCTTCGCCGTCACCGCCGGGACACAGCCCCCGGCCTGAACCTGGCAGCCGACGGCACGCTGAGCGGCACCCCCACAACGGTGGGGCCGTTCACCTTCACGGTCAGGGCCACCGACAGCGGCGGCGCCACGGCCAGTCAAGCGTACACCGTCACCATCGCCCCGGCGCTGCTGACCATCACGCCAGCCGCGGGCCAGTCCACGGTTTATGGTGCCGCCGTGCCGGCCTTGAGTTACACTCCCAGCGGCTTCGTCAACCAGGACACGACCGCGACGCTCTCCGGCGCGCTGGGCACCACCGCCACCTCCACCAGCCCCGTCGGCACCTACGCTTTCACTCTCGGCTCGCTGAGCGCCGCATTCTGGTGGACTCCACCCTCTTCGGCAATCTGAGCATGCACCTGGGCAACGGCGACGACACCGTGACCGTGACGACCGCGCCAGCCGGCACCTTCTCTCTGACAGCCGGCAATGGTTCCAGCAGCGTCACCCTGGGCACGACAACCGGCAATACCAACTGGACGATTACCTTCAACTTCGGCACGGGTTCCAACACCTTGACTTTGACGACCGGAGCCACCCCCGGGAATCTCTTTGGTTTCCTCAACAGCCAGGCGAACCCGCTGGCGAACACGTTCAACCAGGGGAACTGGAACGACTTCCTGTACTCTCAAAACTTCTGACACCCGGCAGAGCTTGGCAAGGAACTCTCCCAACTTTCTTTCTGGACATTGTCTTTCTGAGTCGCAATAACGTCCCTCAGCGAGCGGCGGCACGCCGTTGCAGGGCGGCGACGTCGTCCCAGAGCTTCTGCCAGGCGATGCGTTCGGTCTGGGGCAGTTTGGCGAGGTTGGCCTGGTTGCGGACGCCGGCCAGGTTCGGGTTGTTGCGCCATATCTGCATCCGCTGCGCGAGCGAGGCTTTGCCCTGGGGGTTGGCCCTGTCGAGCGTCCTGCTCCACCCGCTCAGGTCGGCACGCAGCCAGTCGCCGGCTTGCTGGCGCAAGCCGGCGCGTTCGGTGTCGTCAAGGCTGTCCGCGTCCTTGCCTTGACCACAACCGGCCAGCGCGGCGCAGCAGGCAGCGTTGTAGCGGTGACCCTGGCCGGCCATGGCCAGCTTGGAATCAGCGGCAAAGGCAGCGCGGTGGAAACGCACCGAGGCGGCGTAGAGCTTCTTGAGGTGACACAGCTGCGCCAATTCGAGCTGCTCGGCGGCACTGACGGGTTGGTCGGTCCCCTCCAGGATCGCGGGAAGCCTGGTATCCAGACTCACCTGCCTCTGGTGATGGAGCAGAGTCCGCTGGAACCATTGACGAGAAGGGTCGCTGTCGCCCAGCAGGGCATAGCCTTTTTCCAGGGCGGTCACTGCATCCTGGAGCCTGGTCTGTCGCCCGAACACGATACCAAGGTAGCAGTGGGCCGCACCGAGAGCCGGTTGGAGGGAGATGGCCTTGCGTAACGCCGCCTCCGCCTCCGGCAGCTTGTTCTGCATCTGCAGGACCCGGCCGAGGTTGCTGTGCGCCTCGGCGAGATCCGGCTGGAGGGAGATGGCCTTGCGGAACGCCGCCTCCGCCTCGGGCAACTTCTTCTGACCATACAGCGTCTCGCCGAGGTTGCCGTGCGCCTCGGCGTAAGCCGGCTGGAGGGCGATGGCCTTGCGGAACGCCGCCTCCGCCTCCGGCAGCTTCTTCTGATCCTGCAGGGCAACGCCGAGGTCGCAGTGGGCCTCGTCGTAAGATGGCTGGAGGGAGATGGCCTTGCGGAACGCTGCCTCCGCCTCCGGCAGCTTATCCTGATCCTGCAGGACAACGCCAAGATTGTAGTGCGCCGCGACGAGAGCTGGCTGGAGGGAAATGGCCTTGCGGTAAGCCGCCTCCGCCTCCGGCAGCTTATCTGTAAACTCCAGGGCTGTGCCGAGGAGAAGGTACGTATCGGGATTGTCTGGCTGCTGGCGGACGAGGTCGCGTATCACCAGCTCTGCCTCTGGCATCCGGACCGCCTTGACCAGCGCCCCGGCAAGAGCGACGCCCAGGTTTCGATGTCGGACGCGGATGGCCCGGTAACACTCAATGGCTTCCGCCAGCCTCGTTCGGCCTTGCCGTTCCAGCAGTTTGCCCAGGGCGCTGAGCAACACCACCTCGTCGGGCCGGACCGCCAGGGACCGCCGCAGCACTTCCTCGGCCGCCGCCGCCTCGCCCAGGTCTTCACACACTTGCGCCAGCAGCAGGACCGTCAGCACCGGCTCGCTCTCCGCGCGGAACTGCTCCCGCAAGGACCGCAACTGCTGCCGGCGCCTGACCTGGTCGCGCCCCAGGTCCCCCAGGGCCGGCCAGGGCAGCGGCGCGCTGAGCAATCCCACCACGCTCTCGACTCGCGGCCCATCGCCGACCAGCAACGCCCGCAACTGCCGGCGCTGCTCGCTCTGGTCCAGGCGTTCGGCCAACCGGAGCAAACGCCGCCATCTCGGGGCGGCCCCCTGTTGCCGCGCGTGCCGCATCCACTGGTCCAGGGCGGCGACAACGTCTCCGACCACGATGTCCGGCTCCCCCTGGAGCCGCTGGACAAGCTCCTCGTCCTCCACACGGTCCACGTCCAGCCCGCAGCGCCGGAAGGCTTCGAGGTATTGCTCATCGACACTCTTGAGCACTCGGTCCAGCCTGCCGAAGAGGAGGCTCAGGTCGGTGTCCTCCGGCACCGACACGTCCAGCACCGCTTGCCGCAGCTCGTTGTTGCTGGCGGCCCGCCGCAGACGCTGTTCGGCTTCGTGCTGGAAAGCGACGGCCTGCGCGAGCACGGTGTCCCGGGCATCGCCCCGGGAGGCGACGGCGAGGGCCCTGTCGGCCTCGGCCAGCACCGCCTTCAGTTTCGCCAGGTCGTGCGCTTGCCAGGCGGCGTCCAGCGGCTCGCGCTGATGCTGCACCGCCGCGAGGACGTCCTGCTCGGCGGAAGAGCGGCGTTGCTGTTGCCGCTGCACCATCCAGACGCCGCTGCCGCCAACCAGCACCATCAGCAGCACCGCCGCCGCCAGCGCCACCGTCAAGCGGCGCCGCTTGCGCTCGCCCTCGGCGTGCGCTTCGGCGCGGGCCTGTCCCATCTCCGCCTGGCGCAGCGCTGCTGCACACCGGCCAGATACTGGCCCACCCTCTGGGCCACGGCCGCACCATTGGCGGGCCTGTGCTCGCGCAGCGGGGCCAGGCACTCCCTGGCCAGACGCACCAGCTCGCCGTCGGCGCCGCAAGCGTCCAGCCGCGCGAAGGCATCCGACAGATCGCCCTGCCGCGGTGGCGTCCGCTCGTCCGGATGAGCGGACCCGCGGAAGGGGGGCTCTCCCGTCAAGATCACGCACAGAATGGCGCCGAGGCCAAACACGTCGGCGCGCTCGTCGAGGGACTCGACCTCGCCGCAGGCCTGCTCCGGGGCCATGTAGGCAAGCGTCCCGATCACCTGACCGGGCTGGGTGTCGGTGTTAGCCCGACGCGCCAGCGAGGGGGTTGGTCCCTCGCTGTCTTCGTTAGCCCGACGCGCCAGCGAGGGGGTTGGTCCCTCGCTGGCGCGTCGGGCTAACGAAGAACGCTCGCCCAGCACCTTGGCCAGGCCCCAGTCCATGACCTGGACCTCGCCGAAGGCCCCCACCATGACGTTGCTGGGCTTGAGGTCGCGGTGGATCACTCCCCGGCTGTGGGCGTAGCCCACCGTCTGGCAGACGATCTCGAAATAGCGCAGGAAGCGCGGCAGGTCGTCTGGCGAGCAAGGGGCGGGTGAGGCGCCCGCGGGGCGAAGCAGCTCCGCGAGGGTGCGGCCCTCGATCAGCTTCATGGCGAAGAAGGGCCTGCCGTCGGGCAGCGCGCCCAGCTCCATGACCGGCGGCACCCCGGGATGTTGCAGCTGGCCGGTCAGGCGCGCCTCCTCGCGGAAACGCTGCACCAGCTCGGGCCGCCCCTGATGTTCCTCTAACAGCATCTTGATGGCCAGGGGCCGGCGCAGGTCGGGGTCGCGGGCCCGCAGCACCACGCCCATGCCGCCCCGGCCCAGCTCCCCCTCCAGGACGTAGCCGGGCGCCGCCGGCAGAGAAACCCCGCCTCGCTCCGGCAGCGCCGGGCTGGGCTGGCGACATGGTCTCCTCACCGGCAGGTGAAGTCGGGTTCGCTCCAAAGACGGCGCTGACGACCTGGCTCAGCTCCTCAAAGCGCGTCAGATAGCCCGCAAGGTCCGGCGTTTCCCCCAGCCGCTTGCGGTAGTCCAGGTCCAAACGCAACAGCTCGCCCAGCAGCACAGACCGCGCAGGGCCGCTCAGCCGTTCCAGGTGCTCTTCGATGGAGGGGCGCCGGCCGGTTTGCCACTCCGACTCGAAGGCGGTGCAGATGCGGTCCAGGGTGTGACGGATCGCCAGAGGCAGGCGGTCGAAGTCGGTCAGGTCGTTGGGTTCCATGATCCGCGTTCCTGCGTGAGCCAGCTCGGTGCCAGATACCTCCTTCAATATCCTGTGAAACGGCGTCCCTTACCCGACACCGAAATCCGCTTCTTCCCAAAAACCGCGGACCCGCAAGCGGGTGCCCCGGCCAGTTTGCGTTCCACGGTGCGCTCGCTGCAGCCCAGCTGAGCGGCGATCTCGGCGTTGGTGTATTCTTCCAGGCGCAATCGGGCCAGCTGCCGCAAATCTTCGTCGGGCAGCAGGGCCAGCAGTTGCTCGAGCTGCTCGGCCAGCATGACGGCCAACTCGGGGCTGGGCTCGCTGCCGAGGACCTCCTCCAGGTCGCGATCCTCGAAGGTGGGGCAGAGTCGGCCGCCTGCGCCGGCCGGGTCCGGCTGCCCGCCGCGCTTCAGAGCGTTCTGGCGGAGGCGCTCCTGGCAGGCCTTGCGGGCGGTCAGCAGCACCAGCACCTGCCACAGGTCGTCGCGGCTGCCCAGGCGCGGGAAGCGGTTGTGGGCCGCCGCCTGGCAGAAGCTGTGGAAGGCGCTCAGGGCCACGTCTTCCTCGTCGGCCGCGCGCCGCGAGGCGCCGCGCAAGCGATTCCGGGCCACTTCCACCAGCCGGGTGTAATAGCGTTGCCACAGTTCCTGCGCAGCGGCGGCGTTGCCCTGGCGTAATAGCCCGACCCAGGCCGTCACGGAGCCTTCTGCGGACATGAAGTCACCCTCGCACCTTTGCATTGGGCTACGCGCTACGATAGCACGCGCCTGCCCAGGGAACAACCAGAAATCGGCTGTCGGGCTGTCGGGGGTCTGGCAAACGATCCGTAGCCGCAGGCTTTAGCCTGCGCCCTGCCCCCGCGTAGGCTACAGCGCAGGCTAAAGCCCGCGGCTACGGGCGGCCCCTCGTCTCCTGAACGTCAATAACCAATCGGCCCCCCTCCCGGATCGTTTGCCAGACTCTGCCCGGACTGTTTCCCAGACAGCGCGAAAAAAAATCCGCAATTGTTTGTCGGGTTGCCGCCGGCTTTTCACAGGAGCTTATCAGAAGCGGACCGTGACGGGCGCCGCTCGGCCTGGCGGTCAACGTGGCGTGCCTGCGGCGCCGCGGCGCCTGGTTGGCAGGCCGCCTCGGCCAAGACGCTTGTCTTGCAGGGACGCGGGTTTGGCGCGGCCGAGCCAGCCGGTGTCGTTTTGGGATGGGGAGAGCAGCGTGCGGGGGCGAGCGGAGGCGTTTCTGAGCCCGGGGAGGAGAGCATCATGTTGCGCTTGTTGTGGCGGTGGTGGCGGTTGGGTTCGTTGGGCGTGCCCTCCCGGCGTCGAGGGGTGACCGCGGCCCGCAGGTGCCGGCCCGGCCTGGAGATCCTGGAGGACCGGCTGACGCCCACGACTTACACCGTGAACACGCTGCTCGACAGCGGTTCGTACTCGGGCACCAGCGGCGATCTGCGTTACTGCCTGAGCCATGCGACCAGCGGCAGCGACACCATTCAGTTCAGTGTGTCGGGCACGATCACTCTGGGCTCGGCCCTGCCGGCCATTGCCCATAGCGTGACCCTGAAAGGGCCGGGGGCCACCGACCTGACCATCAACGGCAACAGCACAGGCAGCGTTTTCGTCATCGACTCGGGGGAAACCGTGTCCCTCTCCGGCTTGACCATCACTGGCGGCAAGGGCAACTCCGGCCCACTCGGCGAGTTCGGCGGCGGCATTTACAACGATGGCGGCACGGTGACGCTCAGCAACAGCTCCCTCGCCGGCAACGACGCCGAATTCTCCGGCGGCGGCATTTTCAACGACGGCGGCACGGTGACGCTCAGCAACAGCTCCCTCGCCGGCAACGACGCCGAAGCCGGCTTCGGCGGCGGCATTTTCAACGACGACGGTACGGTGACGCTCAGCAACAGCACCCTCTCCGGCAACTCCGCCATCATCGGCGGCGGCGGCATTTTCACCACCGGCGGCGCGGTGACGCTGCAGGACACCATCGATGCGGGCAATCAGGGCATCGCCCCGGACTTTGCCGGCACCGTCAGCAGCAACGGCTCCAACCTGATTGGCGATGGCAGCGGCAGCAACGGTTGGAGCAGTACCGACCAGGTCGGCGGCGTCACCACCTCCACCAACCCCATCAACCCGCTGTTGGCACCTTTGGGCGACTACGGCGGGCCGACCCAGACGATGGCCCTGCTGCCCGGCAGCCCCGCCATCGACGCCGGCAGCAACGCCCTGATTCCCCCCGGCGTCACCACCGACCAGCGCGGCCTGCCGCGCATCGTCAACGACACCGTGGACATCGGCGCCTTTGAAGATCAGCTGGTGGTGACAGCGCCCGTCAATCAGAACGCGACGGTACACACGGCCACGGCGCTGAACCTGGGCTCCTTCAGCGACAGCGACCCCAACGTCAGCAAATGGTCGGTGGTGGTCAACTGGGGCGACGGCAGCCCCAACAGCAGCATCACCAGGACCACGCCAACGCTGGGCAGCCTGCCGCACACCTATGCGGCTCTCGGCTCTTACACCGTGACCGTGACCGTCAGCGACACGGACGGCAACAGCAACCAGACCACGTTCCCCGTCACCGTCTCCAAGGCCAGCCAGTCCATCAACTTCACTGCTCCGACCTCGCCGATCACCTTCGCACCCAACGAGACGGTGACTCTCAAGGCCACCGCTTCCTCGGGTGCCACAGTGAGCTTCAGCATCGTGGCGGGCAGCCAGTACGCCTCCCTCTCCGGCAACACCATCACCATCCTGGGGGCCACACCCAGCGGAACGCAAGTCACCGTCGAGGCCACCCAGGCCGGCAACGCCACCTACAGCGCCGCCCCTGCGGTCGAGCAGTCCTTCACCATCGCCAGGGCCAACCAGAGCATCACCATCACCCAGGCTGCGCCCAGCAGCGCCGTCTACGGCAGCAGCTTCAGCGTGGCCGCCACTGCCAGCAGCGGCCTGCCGGTCAGAATCAGCGGCGAGGGCAGCTCCTCCGGCAGCGGCAGCGGCTCGGCCACCATCAGCATGAGCAGCGGCACAGGCAGCGGCACCGTCACCTTCAGCCAGGCCGGCAACAGCAACTACAACCCTGCCACCGCTGTGGTCGAGACCATTGCCGTCCAGCAAGCCAACCAGTCCATCAGCGTCGTGACCGGCACCAATCAAGGGACCATTCTGGCGACCGCCTTCAGCACGGCCCTGCAGGTGGTGGTCAAAGACGCTCACGGCAACCCCATCAGTGGGGTGGCCGTGACCTTCACGGTCGTGCCGCAGACCAGCAGCAGCGGCGTCGTCGCGGGCAATTTCAACGGTTCGGGCACAGCGACCGTGACCACGTCGGCTTCTGGAGTGGCCAGCGCACCGACGCTCACCGCCGGCGACAAGAGCGGCAGCTTCACTGTCATCGCCTCGATCGCCGGCCTGCCCGCTGCCGACGACGTGTCCTTCAACCTGACGGTCAGCAACCGCGGTTCGCCGGTCTTTTGAGGCGGCCCGGTTATCCGTTTACCCTCTCCCCGAAGCGGAGAAGGGGAGCAAGGCAGCTATCCCAGATCCTTTGCCCCCTCCCCGCTTCGGAGAGGGGAGCCAGAGAGAATTGCCGCTGTGTGTGTGCCGCGGCGCAATGCAATCCATCGGGGTTCCGATCCCCCTCCTTTCGCAGGCCGGCTCTCCCGGGCCGTCCCGATGGCTCGGGAGAAGGAATTCTCCAGGCCGCTGGAGCCAGGGGCTCCGACCGGAGATTGGACAGCCAATCGATCAGCGCAAGGGCACGACGTGGGGCCGCAGCTCCACGTTCCCCGCCGCATCCTCGGCGGAAGCACGCAGCTGCAGTCCGCCGCTCGACTTGTTTTCCAGCACGACTTCCCATTCGGCGAAGTTCGCGCTGATTGCCTGGGCTTCCTTGCCGTTGACCAGGACGCGCTTCACCGTGCCATTGTCCGAGGTGGTGCCGCGAACGATGAGCTTGCTCCCCGCGCGGCGAACGTGGGTGATGACCGTGGCCGGCGGCAGATCGTCCACCGGGTCGAGCAGCTTCGGAAACGCGACGCCCTTCACCTCGGCCACGCGCGACTGGTCGCCGGTGAACAGCGATTCCTCGCGGTAGTCGAGGCCGTCGCTCTTCAGCTCCTTCGTCTTGGTGCTGACGACCTTGGCGTGCCGGCCGGGGCCGAAGTGGTCGTGGACGTAGATCGGCACGGTCTTCTCCGTCTTCGGCGTCGGCCGGGGACCGCCGCCCAGGTTAAGGACCGCACGCCGCCTGTCGCCGGTCCAGCTGACCACCTTCAGGTTGCGGAAGTGCGATTCCGCCTTGCCGGTCACGTTGTCGTCGCTGATCTGGATCAGCGGCATCTGACTGCCGGAGCGGATGCCTTCAAACGTCAGACCATCGACCGTCAGCACGCCATACTGGGCACTTAGATCGTCGTGCCCGCGGTTGAATGGCTCGGTGTTGGTGGACCCGATGTACAAGTCGCGGTAAACGTGGTTGTCGTAGTTGGGATGATAGACGCCGTATTCGGCTTTCCAGATCTTCAGTCCCTCGACCAGCAGCGATGGGGCCTGCGGCCGGAAAGCATAGTGTACTTTCCAGATCCTGGTGTTGCGCATCACGAAGGGATGCTTCGTGTCCGGACCGACGAAGTGCACGCCTTCCCCAATGTTCATGCCGTACAGTCCTTCGCTGTGCGACTCGTTGTCGTCGAAGCGGACAAAGGGCAACGTGCGGATGTCCGTGGTCTTGAGAGTGCCGTCCGGCTGCTGCACGGGGAAGTTCAGCTTGAGGGCGCTGGTCGGCGTCGCCTCGTAGCGGAAGCCATAGCGGCCGTTCTCACAGGAGACGTTGCGCGTGAAGGAGTTGAGACTGTTGGCCCACCAGAAGCCGGCCCCCTCGTTGCCGTCGAACGGCAGTATCTGCTTGGGCAGGCGTTTGCCGTGTTCCGCCAGAACAGCGAGGTTGCGGTCAAGGACGTTGTAGACCTCGGTGCCATCCTCGAAAAAGAAGCCGTGCCCGATGCTCTGATAGCCGACGCAATCCCGCACCACAAGGTAGTTGGTGCCGTGGATGGTCAACCAGCGATTCTTGCTGTCCCAGATGGAGGCGCCGATCACGGAGCTGCCGCGCATGGTGTCGCCGACCAGGTGATAATGCAGACTGTAGCGGCCCAGGACGCCTTCCTTGCCCAGGTGGCGGAACTCGGCGTAGCTGATGGACCCCGCAGAGTGGCGATGGTACATCGTATGGCCGCGAACGCCTTTGGGATCGGCCGACTCCACGATGACGTTGCGGCTCAGGTTGGCGACCTCGCCGCGGTACTCGCCGGTGCCAAGATGCTCGGTCGTCGAGCGGCTTGTCGAGCGTGATGGTCCTGTCCGCGAGTGCCCGGATCGTCCGTTCCTCCGTCTGCCGGTCGCGGTGATAGTCCGGATTGTCCGTCGCCGTGACGATGATGCGATCGCCGACGCGCCAGCCGGTGACCGGCTCGGCCAGCGTCACGGTGTTGTCGCCCTTCTTGGCCGTGGCTCCGAGCTTGACCCAGGTGCGGCTCAGGGGCATGCCGTGAAAGTCCATCCGGCCGCCGCAGCAGACGATGGCCGGGCACGATTGCTTGTCCATGCCCTCGACGTGGACCAGCCGGATGAGTGCGGTGTGTTTGGTCTCGATGGGCCGCTCCGGCGACCCGACTTCGAGGGTGGGCCGATCTTTCTTCGGATCGGGCGCGGTCAGATGGGCCTCGCAGTCGAATCCCTCTTCCGTATATTCCTCGCTAGCCTGGATCTTGATGAGGCCGACGTCGAGCCGGGTGTCCTTGTCGGCCGCGAAGCTCAGGGTGCCGGCGACGTTGATGCAGCGGATTGGCTGATCCGAGACCACGTCGTACGTGACGCGATGGCCGGTACGGACCAGGACGCGGGCGCCGGCACCGGGCACCTTGCCTCCCTCCCAGGTAGCCGAGGCAGACCAGGAGCCGCTCCGAGCGGAGCGGCTGATGGGCAGCGGCTCCTTGTTTTTCCTGGGGGAATCGGCCAAAACCGAGGTGCTCGCCGTGCGGGTCAGGCTGATCAAGGTCAGGGCAGCAAGCAGAATCTTTGGGTGGGTGGAACGCACGTGTGTCCAGGCTCCTTCTCAATTCGGAACGCTCAGGGAGGGACTGTTAGCGGAAATGCCATCGTACCATCCACCCGTGCCGGTTGGCCAGCCCCTGGCAGAAAGACAGTACGATTGTCAATTGGTAAAACGTCTGGCAGCGCCTTACTGCCTGCGGCGCCGAGACGGTTGACCGAACCTGGCAGCGGTGATAATGACGTCTTCTGGGAGCTTCTCAATCATTCTGTGTGGCAGGGGGGTGCGTGATTTGCACAGCAATTTGCACAGAAACCCGAATCGCTGGGTGCAGCTGGCGGCCGGGATTGTGGGCATGGTGGCCGTGGCCAACTACCAGTATGCCTGGACCTTCTTCGTCGAGCCGATCCGGCTTCTGTTCGGCTGGAACAAGGAGGAAGTGCAGGTCGCCTTCACCCTGTTCGTCCTGATGGAAACCTGGCTGGTCCCGGTGGAGGCTTACCTGGTCGATCGCTTCGGCCCCTTTCTGATCGTGCTGACCGGTGCGGTGCTGGCCGGTCTGGGCTGGGTGATCAACTCCGCGGCCGGCTCGCTGGCCCAGTTCTACCTCGGCTCGGCCCTCTCCGGCACCGGGGTGGGCATGGTTTATGCGTCGAGCATGGGTTCTGCCCTGAAGTGGTTTCCGGACCGGCGTGGGCTGGCGGCCGGTCTGACCGCGGGCGGCTTCGGGGCCGGGTCGGCGCTGACGGTCTGGCCGATCCGGGAAACCATCAAGCAGGCGGGCTACCAGTCGGCGTTTCTCTGGTTCGGTCTGGGGCAGGCCCTGGTCGTGGTGGCTGTCGCTCTGGTGCTGCGGAAACCCCCGGAGGGCGGGCACCACCGTCAGGATGTCACTCCCCTGAAGGTGCTGCGGACGCCGGTCTTCTGGTTGCTGTACGTGATGATGACCCTGGTCACCACGGGCGGCTTGATGATCGTTGCCCAGCTCGACCCGATTGCACGCGCCTACGGCGTTGCGGAGCACAAGGTCCAGTTCCTGTTCTTGCCCGCACTGGAGGTGCTGACCTTCGCCGGGATCCTGGAGCGGCTGGGGAGCGGGTTGACGCGGCCGATTTTCGGCTGGATCTCCGACCAGATCGGTCGAGAGCTGACGATGTTTGTCGCTTTCAGTCTGGAAGGCGTGATGGTGCTGCTGCTGCTCGGCCAAGCTCACGTTCCCGAGCGCTTCGTGCTCCTGATCGGCCTGACCTTCTTCGCCTGGGGCGAGATCTTCAGTCTGTTCCCGGCCCTGGTGGCCGACATCTTTGGCCCGCGCTATGCCACGACCTGCTACGGCCTGCTGTACACCGCCAAGGGCATGGCTGCCCTGCTGGTGCCGCTGGGCAATTTCGTCTACGACAGGACCGGGAGCTGGAGCCTGGTCTTCGGCGTGGCGGTCGTCTTCGACTGGATCACGGCCGTGCTGGCGCTGGTGGTCGTCCCACGGGTGCGGCGGGCGTTTGCCAGGACGACCGAAACCGAAGGCCATCGCTCCGACACGTGGATTCAGGAGGGAAAAGACCCGGACCTGAGGAGAAATCGAGCCAGCGGATAGGGCTTGCTGGGTTTGGTGGGGTGTGTAGAATAAACCTCAACCCGCTGGCGGCGTAGCTCAGCCCGGTTAGAGCAGCGGCTTCATAAGCCGAGCAAAGCGTTTCCAGCAACATCCATGATTGCCGTAACTCATCTACAGCAGAATGGTTACGGCAATCTTCGTTTCCACCCCCGTATACCGCCATCCATGCTTTTCCAGCCTATTGGCGGTACATTGGCGGTACTCCTTCCAGGTCGTCCTGGCCGAGGCGGACAACCAGGGCGCGAGGGGTCGGGGCCGAAGGCCCCGACCCTTGCTCTCCGGGCTCCTCGCGGCACCAATAACAGACAAAGCGACTAGACAATGTCTGCTGAAAAACCCTGGAAAAACAGGGAGAATTTACTTGACAGGTGTATAGGAGTTGGTAGAATGACGTAAGTTGTTGGGGCGTCAGCGGTTACGACCCGCCGACGCCCCGTGGCAAACCTGTGTAGGAGGTTCACCATGTCCCATCGTAGCACGACGGTGCGCGCCGTCAACAGCAATCGGCCGGTCACCATCCAGCATGCGACCCCGAGGCGAAACGTCCGGTCCATCTTCCTGCGTGGGCTGCTTCCGGCTCTGGCCAGGGGCAAGCTGAAGGCGGTGTGGTTGCACGCCAGCAACCGGACCGACTGGGCAACGGCACACGTCGCCCGTCGGCACCACGTCCAGGAGGTCGAGGTTGTCGTTCTGGTCGTCCGGGTCCCGCGCAGCTGGCTGCGACGAAACCGGCGGGGTGTGTGGTACTGCGCCCAGATCATCGACCCGGACCGGATCGCCAGCGTGAACGGGCTGAAGCTGTGGCGAGCGGCCAGCTGAGACCCAAGCGCCGGGGGCCAGCCCAGGGCCCCCCGGCGCCCGCAACCCCGGAGGGCGGGGCGCGGGCGGGCCCCTGCGTTGGCGGGTCGAACGCCCGTCCCCCAGCCCGCCCGGCCACCTGTGCCCAGCCCGCCCCGTCCCCATCGCCCCAGCCGGCCAAAGGGCCCCCAGCAGCACAAGTTTTGCTGTCTTTGCCCGGCCGGCCATCCTTGTAATCACTGTCAGGCCGGCCGGGCAAAGACAGAGCAAAACGTGCTGCTGGGGGTTTTGGCCGGCTGATGGGGACGGGCTGGGCACGGCCGGGCGGAGGCTGGGGGTGTGGGCGTTCGATCCCGGCAACGCTCATCTGGAGCTGAGTCTTTCAGGCCAGGAGCCCCCGGAGCCGGCCGGCCTGGACGGCCGGCGGAGGGGGCTCGGGGGAACCGGCCTGCCGGACCTTGTTCCCTCCGAAACCCCGTGGCCGGTTCCCCCGGTGTGCTGGAGCACAAAAAAGAAACAGTGGAATGGTCCGAAGCGGGAATCATCAATCAATATCTTCATCTGTCCTCTGCGATCCTCGGATCTGGCCGAGCATAGCGCCGGCAAACCAGCCCGCAGCCTCGGCGATCAGGCACCGATCAGGCCGCGCCAGGGCTTCCGGCCGGGTCTAGGGGCCCTTCTTGGGCTCAGACTTGGTGGTTGCGGGCTTTGTCGGCACCCCGATCAGACGAAACTCCGCCCTCACCACGTCCGAAGGGCGTGATGGATTCCTCGGCGAAGGCAAGAGGCCGCGCACTCGGAAAGCATCGCCTTTCACTCCCGTCACCAGACTTTCGCCCTGGGCTCCTCGTTTGTCTGTGGTGCTGTGTTTACGACGACCGAATCCTTGTCGAAGTAGTAGACCACCACTTTCGGCGGCGATCTAAGCTGCTCGTTGTCCTGGGGGAAAGCCTCCTTCAGCGATTGTAGTTCTTCGGGGGTCAGGGTTCTGGTGAATTCCACCAGGAACGTATAGGCGCTGTATTGGTAAGACACCGACTTGAATTTCAATCCCCAGGCTTGTTCAACAGCAGTTACCCCCCATTTGTCCAGAGGGAAGTTTGTTGGCGCATCCTTCTCCGATGACTTCGTCTCGGTAGGTTTCAGCGGAGCAGGCTTTTTGCTTGCAGGGCGATCATCAACCTTCTTCGCCACCGGGTCCGGGGTCGGCTGTTCAGAGGGCTTGGCCTCCTTCTTGACCACCGGGTCTTTGCTCTCTTTGCCCTGCGGTTCGGGGCAGCCAGTCAGGAACAGGGCCGCGCAGGCAACAAACGCCAGTGCGAGCCGAGGTTGCAGGATTCCCATGATGTTCTCCTGTGGGTTAGGGTTCTCGATGCTGCTATCTTCGCCGGTCCGCTGCCCCAATGCAAGGGATGGCCCGGGGCCGACCATTCCGTTCCTGGCACCACACTCGCCTTCCGCGTCACGCGGATTTTTCGACAGCTGGCACCCTGGCCAGTCTCTGCCGCCGAGGTCGATGTCGTCGGCAGAGGATCAGCCCCGGCCGGGGAACACCCGAAAGCCGCCTGATCGCACCGCCGGGCCCTCCGCAGACGGGCTGCCGACTCCCAGGCCGTCCACCTGACTCGCTTCCTTTCCTGGGCTGCCTGGGCCCCTTGGGTGCCCCATTAGCACGATCAGCACGGCACACGCCAGCCCATCCGCCAGCAGCTGCGCCGCCAGCCGGGACCAGTCCACGGAGTAGACGGTCCACGTCTCCAGCTTGTCGCGATCCACGTCATAGCCCGTTGGAGGAGGCCGGACCAGCCAGGCGGTCAGGTGCTGCTCGGGAGTCGGGCCGACGATCAGCTGGGCCCGGGTCTTTTTGTCCTGGGTGAAGATGGTCGATTGCCAGGGCGGCAAAACAGCCAGCGTCAACGCGATCAGCAGGCCGGCGCCCAGAATGGGCCGCTGCGTGGCATTCATGGCAGGAGTCCCGAAAAAATGAGGAGCGCCGAACCAGCGACGCTCACAGGACGCCCGCCAAGGCGCACGCAGAACGGCACCGGCCGACGCTCCCTTTCGGGAGCGCGGTCAGCACCGCTTCTGCGCGGATACAAGGACCTTTCGGCCCAGGTTGGCGGTTTCCTGTGAAGCGGATAGACTCACGCGAGTCTTCAGGTTGTTACGCGGCCAGTGTCAGGGCCGCGGGGCTGGTTTCGGACTCCCTGGGTTCGGATTCAATCCGGCCGGCACCAACGCCGGCCGTCAAGGTGCAGTCTACCCAGGAGATGGGATCGACGCCAGCAGGGAAGAGCAGAAAATGCCCGGAAAGGCCCCTGGCAGGCTCACCAGCGACGCGGGAGCTGCGACCTGAGCCAGACGCCAGGTAGCTGGTGTGGTCAGCAGCAGGACTTATTCAATCAGAATCAAAACCTGACCTCCCAACTCGCGCTCTTCCAGCGTCCATTGTCGGCGAGGCAAAGGGCTCCCTTGCTTGCGCGGCGGGCTAACAGTTGCTGGCTCGTCAAGTATCGTCTCGGCTGGGGTGGGCGGGTGGGGGAGGCTGGATGGACAAGATCATCGGCAAACACGTCAAACAGCAAGGCGGCGACCTCGGCGGCGAACGTCTGCTCGGTCGGGTGGGTGGGTGGGGGATGGTGGAGGCCATCAGGCGGAGGCCGGCGTACTCGCCGGCCGCAGCGAATGCCGGAGGCGGTACTCCGCCGAAGGCCCCCTGCTGATCCTGGCACTACAGGATTAGCAGGGGTAAGGACCGCGTCAATGGCATGGGGACCGGCATAGAAGGGAATGGGGGGGGGGAGCATCGAGAGAGCCAAGGCGGGCATCCAGCGCGGCGACATCCTGGTCGGCCTGCACCAGTGGGGAAAGCATCCTCCGGGATGCCGCCCGGCCTGCTTCCATTTCTATCCTGGCCCTCGCCATGTCGAATGCTGTCTGGAGCTGCCTCCTCATCCATTCAGAATCACAACCTGACCTCGCAACACGCGCTCTTCCAGCGTCCATTGTCAGCGAGGCGGCAATGGCACTGGAGCCGTTCAGCTGCCAGCCTCTGAGGGCCGGTCAGCTGCAATGAGCCGAGGAAACGCGGACCAGCGGGTGTGTGTGAGACAAGAACTCCGCCATGCCTGAAGGCACCAGCAACATCGTGGCCCCACCACACCACGCGGCCCCCGCGGCTGCATTGCCGGAAGTGGGCACGAGGCCGGCCACAAGTGGATCGGCCAGAAAGTCAGCCACCATCGCGACCCCGACGCGGACATGACGGAAGTGGGCGCGACCGGCCGGAAGTGGGCCAGACCGCACCCGAGCCTGTCCACAACCCCGAGCGTGCCGGCCGGAAGTGGGCCAGACCGCACCCGAGCCTGTCCACAACCCCGAGCGTGCCGGCCGGAAGTGGGCCAGACCGCACCCGAGCCTGTCCACAACCCCGAGCGTGCCGGCCGGAAGTGGGCCAGACCGCACCCGAGCCTGTCCACAACCCCGAGCGTGCCGGCCGGAAGTGGGCCAGACTTCGCGAGGGGCGGTGGGGGCAGCGCAGCCGACGGCCCCGGCCGGGCGGAGCGGACCCCACCGGCCCCGCGACAGAGCAACTACAACCAGTTGCGAAGCGGCCGGGCCTCCAAGGGCCCAGCCGCGAGAATGGGGTGCGGTCATTGCGAAGCCGCGCAGCGGCGAGAATAGAGTGCGTCCCTGCCAGGACTAACCCAGCAGCTGAAGCCGCCCGTTGTTGCTTTGCATTCTGGCCCCTGCATTGGTCACGTACTCGTGACCGATGCTCTTCTTCGGGCCAGAATGCAAAGCAACCAGAGGCGGATTGTGCTGCAATGGGTTGGGACTGGCTCCTTCTGGTCCCGGCACCAGCCGTTTGCGGAGCGAGCGCAGGGGCGTCCATCCATTGAGCGAGGGAGGGGGTGGGGTGGAGCGAGCGGAGCCGAAACCGCTCGTGCCATTTTGGGCAAAGCACGTCCGCCGCTGTTGCTCTGTCGGCCCTGCCACGGCCCCGATTCTGTCCATGACGTTGTTGGGGCCGACAGAGCAACAGTGTTGGGCGGACGTGCTTTGCCAGGCACGATTGCGGTTTCGGCGGAGCGAGCGGAATCCCACCCCCGACCGAGCGAGTCACCAGGACGCCCCGGAGCGAGCGTAGCCGTGTCTTCCGGAGGCGGCGACCCCAGCGAGCCGGGGCGCAGCGGAGCCCAGACGCAGCGAGCCCGGAGGCCCGCAGCGGCCGGAGGGCGAGCGGAGGCTGGGCGGAGCGGAGACCCGGCGAGCGGCCAGGACGAGCGAGCCCCGACGCAGCGAGCCGGCCCGCAGCGCAGCGGAGGGGCGGCGAGCGGAGTCGGGGCGAGCGGGGAGTGTCCGAGGAGACGCCACCCCCGGCACACCCCACACACCACGCGGCCCCCGCGGCGGCCGGTCTGCTGCAACGAGCCAGAGCAGCAAGCTCAGCAGCTCGGCCTTCTGGGGTAGCTGGTGCGGTCAGCGGCGCGGCTGGCTGTTGACCCAGCGCTCGATGTCGCAGCCCCGGAAGCGAATCACCTTGCGGTTGAACCGGATGGGCTGGGGCAGCCGGCCCTGGGCCAGCCAGCGGCGAATGGTGCGCGGATGGACGCGGCAAAGGGCCGCCACGTCGGCGACGGCGAGCAACTGACACGTCGGTTTTTCCGTCATTGCTGGTATTTCCCCGTTCTGTCCTTCGTTGTCCTCAATCGGTGCAATCTGTGCATGTCGCAAAGGGTGACGGCGGGTGGTTGACGAGTGTACCAAAGGGCTACGGCGCGGTGTCCTGATGGTGCTGAGACAACCAGGAAAGCAGTGTTGCGTCCCTTTGTCCCTTTCGTCTCAAACTCCTTGTGCGGGTTATGTTTAGAAAGGGACACCCCCCTGTCCCGTTGCTGTCCCTTTGTTCCTCGGCGTCCCGTTCGCAGTGCGCCCCGGTTGGTAAGCTCCACAGGCACTCCGGGACACAGAGCCGAAAGGGACTGCCAGGGAATACCGCTCTGTCCCTTTCCAAACCGCTGCTGGACAGCAAGTTGCGTCGGAAAGGGACAAAGGGACAGAAGTACGCTCCTACGGGGCCCGGTCCCTTTCCGGGGGAGGTTCGGGCAATTTGTATCGTCCTCGGCCTTGCTTCTCGATCTCGTCGTCATCGTACATCCGCTTCAGCAGCTTCTTGGTTGCCTCGTACCCCTTGCCGAGCTGGGCGTCGATGTCGTTGATCGACAGCGGCTGGCCAGCGCTCCTGAGTATTTCGCGAACCCGGCACCGGTCAGGGCGCAGCGGGTCGGCTGGCTGATCGGTGATCGACCAGAGCATGGATTGCGAGTCGAACCGAAGGTTGAGCTTCTGTTCCTTGATGTCCCGGCCGGTCACAAAGAGTGTTCCTTCCTGGGTGTGCCTGGGCCGTTCGAGTACCAGGACGGAGTCTGCTGCCCCGGTCAGGCCGGAGGTAGCCTGGACCTTATCGAGCGGGTCTTCTTCCAGTCCCCCGCCTCTCGGCTTGCGGGTGTGAGTCACGATGACGATGGCTACGCCGCGTGCGATTGCCAGCTGCTGCAAGCCGGCGATTGCCTTGTAGTCCTCCTCGTAGATGCCGACATTCCCGCGCTGGACATCGCGGACCTTGGCCAGAGTGTCAAGGATCACGAGCCGAGCATCCGGATGCTTGTCGAGCCAGTGGGCGAGCTGGTCAAGACCGCCTTGGCCGAGCTGCGGCCACTGGATCGCGAAGGAGAGCCCCTGCGGGCATTGTCCCTGCATTTGGGCGAGGAGGTAGCCGAGGCGACCCTGGAGCCTTCGCTGACTGTCTTCCAGGGCCAGGTAGAGAACCTCACCCGGCTGGCCTGGAATGCGTCCCAGGGCCGGCTTGCCGGAGGCAACAGCGACGGCGATCTGCATAATCAGCCAGGACTTGCCGACCTTGGGTCGGCCAGCCAGGAGCGTTGCCCCTTCCGGGATGAGACCATCGACAGCGTAGCGAAGCGGCGGCAGTTGCAGGGCCAGGAGGTCAGCAGCGGTGAAGGTCTCGATAGGCGGCGACTGGGTCGGGGCAGCGGCAGCTTGGCCGTTGGCCTTGTGCCGCAATTGGTCAGCCCCAACCAGGTCCACCCGTTCCGCGCTCTCAATTGCGGTCTTGATCCATGCCCGGAAGCTGTTGGGGTCCGTGGCGTGCAGTACGTGCAGGTCGGCCGGGTCTTTGCAATCGCAGGGCGTGCGAATGACGTACACGTTGCCAGCGAAGCCAAGCTGCCGCAACCGGTTCCGCACGCCCTTGACGAACGTCACACCGCCCTGGCCGGGCTCCTGGTTAATGTAGATGTCGTCCAGGCACTCAATAGCCTCGGCGGTCAAGGCCTTGGCCGCGCCCGCCCCGGGTAGACCCAGGGCCGGCAGTTCGTGATACCAGAGCGCCCAGCAATCACTCTCGCCCTCGACCAGGATGAAGAATCCATCCTTGCGGGCCTTGTCCAGTTTCCACAGCCCGTAGGCTTCTAGCGGCAACCCCGAAGGCCAAAAGGAACCGTCCTTGGCCTTGAGGGCGGTACGCCGCTTCTCGGCCAGCACCTCGCCGCCGTCAATTGAGTAATAGGGGATGATGACCCCGCCTTGCGGGCCGTCCCGGAGGCCAAGGCCGGCAAGGAACTCGATGGGAAGGCGCTTGTGCTGGGCCAGCGTCGCCAGGTCGATCATTGTCAAGCCTCTCACGCTCGGGCCGGGATAGTCAGCCGCTGCACCAGCTCCTGCAATGCCTTCCAGGGCAGTCGGCGGCACTTGTCGATTTTGACGTAAGCCAGATCGCCTTTGTCCATCATGAGATAGAGCTTGGCGCGGCTGATCTGGAGAAACCGGGCCGCTTGCTCCACAGTCGCCAGCCCCTCGTTTTTCTGTCCACTACTGTCTTGCATTGCTTACCCCCTTGTGTTATCATGGACTCGGTTGGATTCGTGGATTCGTTTGCAGTCCACTTATACGATAGCAGACCAGGTTCCCCAGATCGGAGGCAAGATGGCGAAGAAAAAGAGGGCGGGGCAAATAACGCTTCGGGTTGCGCCGGAAGTACGCGAAAAACTGGCAAGGATCGCGGAGGTTCTGGGCGTGGACATGAACGGCCTGCTGAACCAGATAATCCGGCTGGCCTTGCCCGCCTTCGAGATTGAAGCGCACGTCATCCAGATGAGTGTCGCGGAGGTCTCGGAGAGAAGCGCTGTGCTTTTCCAGGAATGGAGCAAAGCGAACCCGGAGCGTCCTCCGGCCGATTTCTGGACGGAGTGGTTAGAGCAGCTGGAACAGAAGCGGGCGCGGCCCGAGCCGAGAGTGCAGCCAGGCGAGGGCAGCTGTAAAGGCGATTGTGTCGGTTGTGTCCGTTGTGTCAAGCATCACTGAGAGGAGAACGCACCATGTCAAGAAAGCGACGAGGACGAGGCGAAGGTAGCATCCGCTACCGGGCCGACAAGGACCTGTGGGTGTGCGAGGTCCGGTTGCCGAACGGCAAGCGGCGGACCGCGTACGCCAAGACCAAGGCCGAGGCACAGGAGAAGCTCCGCGAGATGCAGAATGAAGGGCTGGCCGGCATCGGTGCCGATCCGGAGAGGCGGACCGTTGGCCAGTACCTGAGCGCCTGGCTGGAGACGACGGCCAAGAGGAGCCTGCGGAATGGCACCTGGGTACGTTACGAGCAACTGGTGCGGCTGCGGCTCGTTCCACACCTGGGGGAAGCCCGGCTCGACAAGCTGACCCCCTGCCACGTTGAGCAGCTGCTGTCCGATCTGGAGAAGGCCGGCGTCAAGCCGCGAGGCCAGCAGATGGCCGTCAACGTCCTGGGCCGGGCCTGCAAGGATGCCGTGCGGCTGAAGCTCATTGCGAGCAACCCGGTTCGCGACGTGGTCAAGCCGAAGCCACCGAAGCCGGAAATGCAGGTGTACGGGCCGGACGAAGTGAGCCGATTCCTGGCCGGAGCTGCCACGGATCGCCTTTCGCCCTGTACATTCTGGCCATTGACTCGGGCATGCGTGAAGGCGAGCTGTTTGCCCTGGAATGGACGGACATCGATTTCGAGGCCGGTTGGGTACTGGTGCAGCGGGCGTTGAAGGAAGTCAAGGGTCAGCTGTCGGTGGAGGAGCTGAAGACGGCCAAGAGCCGGCGCCGGCTCCAGGTATCGCGCTTCACCCTCGACGCGCTGCACGAACACCGCAAGCAGCAGCTGGCCGAGGGCACGGCCGGGAAGCTGGTCTTCTGCGACACGGAAGGCAACTACCTGCGCCGGCCGAACGTGGCGCGGCGCTCGTTTCATCCGATCCTCAAGCGGGCGGGCCTGCCTCGGATTCGTTTCCACGATCTGCGGCATACCTGCGCGACGCTGCTGCTCCTGGCCAACGAGCATACCAAGGTGGTCAGCGAGCGGCTCGGGCACGCCTCGACCCAGACAACCGAGAACTCCTACAGCCACGTTCTCCCGACCATGCAGCAGCGGGTCGCCGAGGCGATGAACAAGATCCTCGGTCAGGCCAGGGCGAAGAACCAGGCCGGCGAGGCGGAAGCCGGTTGAACCGGGAGGACTCCTTGCAGGATGAAGCCGACGTGCCTACAATACCGATGCAATGGAAGGCCGTTTGCGGAGCCAGGGAGGCCAGGGCCAAGAATGGCGGTACAATGGCGGTACTGAGGCAGTCAAGGAGGGAGCCAGAAAAGCCGTAAGTCCTGAACTGGCAAGTATTTGGCGGCGTAGCTCAGCCCGGTTAGAGCAGCGGCTTCATAAGCCGCGTGTCACTGGTTCAAATCCAGTCGCCGCTACTTGACGCAAGTCCTTCATCGAACGCTCGTTAGCTCAACGCGGTCAGAGGATTACCCCAGGAGAGGCGTTGACCAAATCGCTCCTTGAGCTTCCCGCAGATCGGGTCTTCCCCATAGGGCCATTCCCCGCCGTGCAGACGCTCCAGCCCGCTCAGGTAAGGCGAGCGCAGCAGCGCTTCCGCGCCGGAGGGAGACAGCTCATTGCAGGCAATGTTCAGCCAGCGCAGCCGGTCGGCACCCGAACAGGTCCCCAGCAGACGGAGGCCCTCGGAGCCGACGTTGGGCGTCCCCGCCGGCTGGAGTGGCTGGGGATAGTCATAATACTCATCGTCCCAGGCTTCTCCGCTGACGTCCAGCCAGCGTAGCCGGCTCAGCGTGGGCGACTCCAGCAGGGCCCGGAAGCCCTCGCGTCCGATCCCGTTGCCGCTCAGGTCAAGAGTGGTCAGCCGGGCCAGGTGCGGCGAAGAGGCCAGAGCCGCAGCCCCGGCCGGTCCGATCTTGTGGTTCCGCAAGGAAAGGCTCTCCAGACCCGCCAGGCGTGGGCAGCCGGCCAGAAGCGCGATCAGCTCATCCGCGACGCCCTCGGAATGGGGAGCGTTGTCCCAGTACCCCGTCAGCGTCAGGGAGCGCAGTCGGGTCAGTGCCGGCAGTTCCAGCAGGGGGCGGAGCTGATCGGCCGGGCTCGCCTGGCCACCCTGAAGGTACAGTTCCAGCCAGCACAGGGTCGGGATGGTTTCCAGCAGCTGAGGGATGGCCTCCTGCCTCCGTTCGCGGATGCGGGCCGGGAAGCCGAGCCAGCAGTCCTGGACACTGTGCCAGGGCAAACCCTGGCTCCAGCGCCGACCGTGAGCCTCGGCCAGAAACGCTTCGCGCTCATCGCAACACCGAGGCGGCGGCCCGTAGCCCGGATGACGGCGAGCTCGCTCGCATTGCAGGCGGATGAACTCCGCCCGGGCCGGATCGTCGTGTTCGTCCAGCCAGTCGGAAAGGACCAGACAGGAAGCTGGATCGTTCCGGTCCTCCACGATGGCCGACAGGAAAGCCTGTCCCTCGGCACAATCCAGTGGATCTCCTTTGACTTCGAGTACGTGGTGCAGCAGCTCGATAAACTGGCCCAGGGCCCACCTCAGACTTTGAGGTCCGCTCAGGGAGCCATGGCCCCCATGGCCTGCAACACGGGACAGTTCGTTGAGAGAGGCCGAGGCCGTCTCCAGCAACTGCTGCCAGTGCTGGCGGGAAGTGCCTTCGAGCAGCTCGGCCGGCAGCCGAGCCCGTTCGGGATGAAAGGCCTGGTGCCGGGGAACGCAGTCGCTCCAGGTAAAGGTGTGCTTGCCAACCTGAGCCACGGGCACGTGGTTGCGAAGCACCCGGACCAGGTGAGCGCCCTTGCGGCGCTGGTTGAGCCAGTTAGCCGCCTTGACTGCCGGATGAGCCGGATCGTAGAACCTCTTGCCTGGGTTCAGCTCCTTGAGCCGGCGCAGCAACAGCAGCCCGGGCCGGAGCCCGGCCCAGCCATGCTTCCAGACCAGGGCCTCGGTCAGCCGGCCGGCCAGCTGCGGGTCCTTGCTGCGAGTGCGCAGCAGTTCGGTGGCGCGAGCGATGATTCCATCCCAGTCGGGCGAGAAGCCGCCTCGTTTCCTCCGCAGCGCATCCAGGGCAAGCAGCTCCTTGCTGGTGAGAGAGCGATTGCGCCGGTTGAGGGGAGCAAGGAGGGGTTCCAGGTCGAGGACAGGCGTCTGAATCATGAGGGCCTCGTGGGCTGAGTGTTTCGGACAAGACATCTGGGGCCTTCAGCAAGACAGCGCCACAGCGATTCGAGTTCGTTGGCTGGATGACGCGGAGGATCGCCGGGATGCTCTGACTGCTGGTACTTGGGGTCTTGCCTCTGTCTCCGGGCGGGCTGCCCTGGATTGGCACAAGGAAGCCAGCTCAGCGGGCCGATAATCTCTTGATGGCGATTTATACTGGGCGGGGAAGCATCTTCTGTATACAATGGGCGCACGTACAGAATACTTGGCCCTATTCCTGGAGCGGGGAGCAGCCATGTCACAAGCCGCGGTCACCGATCACCTCCAGCAGCCAGCCGGGGACCTTGGGCTCTCCCGGTTCCTCGCGGAACCCTTACTATCGCTCGAAGACCCTCAGAAGGACATTCCACGCATTGCCAAGGACAAGGGACTAATGGCCGAGATCGAGCGGACCCTGCCGCTCATCCCCACCGAGCATCACTTTTATCGGCAAGATTCCCGGGAGATGGTCCTTCCGCCGGCGAGCGTCCATCTCGTCCTGACTTCGCCACCCTACTGGACGCTCAAGGAGTACAACCAGACCGACGGGCAACTCGGCTCCATCGCGGAGTACGAGCAGTTCCTCACCGAACTGGACAAGGTCTGGCAGCGGTGTTTTGAAGCCCTCGTCCCAGGCGGCCGGCTGGTCTGCGTGGTGGGCGACGTTTGCCTGTCGCGCCGTCAGAACAAGGGCCGTCACACGGTCGTGCCGCTGCACGCCTCCATTCAGGAGCATTGCCGGGCCATCGGCTTCGACAACCTGGCTCCGATTGTCTGGCACAAAATCGCCAATGCCCAGCTCGAGGCCGAAGGCAACGGCGCTGGCTTTCTGGGCAAGCCCTACGAGCCGAACTCGGTCATCAAGAACGACATCGAGTTCATCCTCATGCAGCGCAAGCCCGGCGGCTACCGGACTCCGGACCTGCCCACGCGGATTCTCAGCATCATTTCCGAGGCCAACTACCAGGCGTGGTTCCAGCAAATCTGGACCGGGCTGACTGGCGCTTCCACTCGCGATCACCCCGCTCCTTATCCGGTGGAACTGGCTACCCGGCTGATCCGCATGTTCTCCTTCGTCGGAGACACGGTCCTCGACCCGTTTCTCGGCACCGGGACGACCTCGCTGGCCGCGGCCCAGTGTGGTCGGAACAGCATTGGCGTTGAAGTGGACCCCGAGTATTTGAGCTTCGCACGCACTCGGGTTTCGGTGAAAACGGCAGGGTTGTTCACGACAACGACGCTCAAGGTCCACCTTTGAGGCTGGCAGCGATGAGTAACCTGCTTGCGGATCTCGACCAGCGCCTCCGTCAGGCGATTGTCTTCTTCTGGGAACGCCGGGGCAGCCAATCCCAGAAGCAAGGAGGCGATGAAGGGAGACAAAGATCGGGGTGACCGCAGCGCTGTCACAGGGGGCAAGCATCTCGATGGCTTCCGCGAGTTGGTGGCAGCAGTTCTCGAGGCGGCTGGTCTTCAGCGTGCCACCATCTGCTGGCGGAAGAAGACGGAGCTGCCCGGCTGGTTCCGCATTGTGTGGAACATGCCGATTTAATCTCCATGGGGAACCGTTCTCGGCAACGGTTCGAGGACGCCCTTGGGGTTGAAACAACGATGAATAGTTAGAACGGTTGCCACCACTTCAGAAAGGGAGCGGATGTGTTCTCCGATCTCGGATTTCATTGAGGGTTTGGCAAAGAAGTTCGCGACTTCCTCAAAGTTGCTCGGCTTCGGTCTCCATGAAAGCCACAAGACGCCATCAGGCTGAGCATTGACGTCATGCTGGAATGGAATACCGAGGATGGCATCGAAATAGGCTTTCGCGAAGGGATCAGCTCTGATTTCCTTTTCATCATTAGTGTCGGGGATGGACACGCAGTTTCCATCCTTGAAAATGTCCCAGGTGTTACTACCTTCTGGACGCGGTAAGAGCCGCCACGCAATCACATACTCCAGCAATGTGTGGATTGCCTGCTGCACATCTTTCTTGTTTGTGTAGTAAACCGACTTGATTATCCCGTTTGTGTCAAGCGTTTCGCCTTCCTTATCTAGATACTCCTTAGCGCTCGATTCATTGAGTTTGACTCCATGTGGCAGGAATGCCTCTTGGCGAGGGTTGTAGAGAAGCAGTCGGACCAGGTTGGCACCGGAGAGTATCGCCACCAGGGTACACAACCCTTTACAAATCTCATGAGATGTCTTTGTTCCCAATAGGGTTGTAATCGGATCCTTGACAAGTTCTTTTAGCGCTTCCTTCGAGAGGTTCCCGAACGGATCCTTTGCACGTTCTGCAGACGTATTAAACCAACGCTTGAAATCCACGAGATTGACCCGCAATGACTTTAGCTTCTGGTGCAAGTAGACGAACAGCTCTGTCCGCCGCAAGTGATCTCTGTTAAGAGGCTTAGAATTCACGACGTTCACGACTGCCACCGGTTTGTCCTCGCTTCCGAGGATCGGGACGACGATTTCGTAGCGATGGTCGTCCCCCATTTCTGTTCGGATCACAGAAATCGTTTTCCAAGTGTTGTAGGGCTCTTTAGTCCCTGGGAGGGGCCTTTCGTCGGTCAGATCAATAAGCAATCCAGTCTGCCATAAAGCAGCCGCTCTGGACGTTGACCGCTTCGGCAGTTTACCATTGTCGTATTCAAGCAGATACCGACCTCCCTTATCGTTGTTCTTCGGTCCAGTTTCCAAATCAAACTCGCCGCCGTGCTTATCCAAGATTAGTTCTGATGGTACATTGGTCGTGGAGATCGGATGAATCTTGCAATTCGTGTGCTGGGAGCCTTCCAATTCCAGAGCATCTGTAATGACACCCGCGAGTTCTGGGTAGGTGATGTGATGGTGAACATCTTCACGTTTGGTGCCAAACCACACCCGAGAGCAAAGATTCGGCAAGTCAATCTTCGGGCGTTCACCCTTGGCATGTTTGATTTTCAGGCCGGAGGCTGCCAGCCAGCCCTGAAAATACATTACTGCTGACCGTAAGGGTTCCAGCACTGCTTTATGGCGTCTTTTCCAATTCCAAGATCCTGTATCTCGGCCCACACTCGGCTCAACCATTCGCTGGCTTTGGTTGGGGAGTGGGGTGGTTTTTCGGAAGGGTTCTCCGGATTGCGCCGGTTAAGAAAGAGAACGACTTTGGAACGACCCCACTCTAGCCTCAAACAGAGAACCTTTAGAGGGTTAACGTTCTCTCGCCACTGGAACCGTCCCTTTTCGCTGAGGTTCCCAAAAAAGTCGTTGCCCTCTTCTGAGAGCAAACCTGAGTTTGTTTTGAAAGGGGGGTAGACAAGCTGCTTTGATTCATCAAATAGAATCCAAGTGGGCAAGTCATGTTTCCGCCATAGAAAGCCGTGTGCCGCTTCAGGAAAACTCAACCCTTCCTTATAGAGATACTCAGTCCGGTTCAACCACGGGTCTCGGTAGTAGGCTATCTGGCACTGGGGATAGAAAATCCCACAAAAGGCCTTGCAAGCATCTTCGATGCCATCATTCCCCTCCCTCATTGTTGTCTGTGTCAAAGTCGCTAATACATCTCTGACAGCAAGCAGGACGCAATTCTCTTCAGATCCGTGATTATGGGAGAACGCGTCACCGCTCTTCGGCACCTCCTGATGTTTGTGTGTGATCTCAGGTGCAGGGCAATATACAAGATATGCACGGTCAGCTTTTCTCGTGAAATTGAGTTTGGCAGAATTCTCCTGTGGCGTTCGTCCACATAATGCTTTCGTTGCCGCAGATGTTAGCAATGTTTCGACTTTGGCTTTTTTCCGAAGATATGTTCCGAAGAAATGCCCCGATCCATTTGGCATGTTGCGTGCCAGATTCTTGACACGATCAGTATGCACCAGTCGTGTTATCGCCAATTCCGACTCGTCTCCCTTCTGTGGTGTGCTTCCCTTCAACCTTACCTCCAGTTCCCTGAACTTAGTCCCCAGTTCGCTCGAAAGGTGCCTCAATTCCTGTTCCGGAGCCTTCGGGTCTAACTTCCTCTTCCATTCTTTCCACCAACTCTCAGTCATAATTCCATCCTGTGCCAGACCCATTCCAGTGAAACACAAGGCCTTTTCCAGAGGCTTCCAGTCGGGCACATCGGTGACCGAAGCCAGAAGGTCATTCCAGGCTACTGCTAGTACGAGCGTTCGGTCTTCCGGCTCGAGGGGAACAGGATTAGTGAGGCCCGCCATAGCACCCTCTCTGACCCCCCAATGTCGAACTGGATGGTTCGGCTGGGGGTCGTTTTCGACTTTTTTGAAAAAAATGATGTAGACATTGTAATCCGCCGCTTCCTCTCGCGGCAAGGCTGCGCAGCGCTGGAAAGGCCAGACTGCCCAGTCAATCCGTGGTCAGAGTTGCGTTATCCTCTTTGCGAGGCGCTGCGAAGCGTGCTTCCCACCAGACCGGACATGGCATTGGGAACGAACCCTAGTATCTGCTCGCTGCATTGATGCGTCGGATTTTCCCTTAAGGCCTTTCTCATACAGTGTTTGCGTTGACATTTATTGCCAGACCAGAATAATGGGAATGTGGGGAATAATTGGCAGTCTTGAAACAAGGGAGCTTGGGGGAAAACCCATAATGACCGCGATCACGAGCATGACCGGCAGGAACTTCGAGCCCGATCCCTGGGTTGCAAGGATTCTGAAGATCAAGGCGGAACTTGATCGGGACATCCAGCAGGCTCGGCGCGATGGGCTGCCAACGGATCGCTTTCGGCTTCAACTCCAACGCCTGGATCAAGCCTTCTTGGCCTACGGTGCCGGCGAATGGGAAGTAGCAATCGCTCTGATTCAGGAAGCCCTTGAACTCGGAACTACCGAGCATTTGCCAGTTGAAGCGTGGATCGGATAGGAGGCATGTGGGAACAGCCTTGGCAGCAAGTCGATGATGAGGAGGGCAAGATTGGATCATATGAGACGGGGATCCAGGCTTGTCGGGATTCCCAGCAAGACCTCGCGTGAACGCGAACTCAGTACTCGGGATGAAAGGAGGGACACGATGTTGTCTGGTCGATTATTGGTACAGGCTGCACTCAAGGGGATTCTCCCCACTCCGGAAGCCTACCAAAAGTGGCGGCGAATCCCCAAGCGCGATCTGTTTTTCGAGTACCTTCTGGAGGCAGCTGCAGCACAAGGGGTGGAACTTCCTCAAGACGCGAAGAGGCTTCTGGATCTTCAACTCCACGACCATCAGGACCAGGACGAAGACAACATTTGGGAGTTGTGGCAAGACCAAGGTGGTGGGGAAGCGGGCGCAGCTTGAAGACTGCCTCTCTTCGCCCGAAAAGCCCGCAGCAGACTCGCAAGGGGAGAAGGCCAAATCTCAGCAAGAGCAAGGAGCGGACAAGTAGCACCGGAGCGAACAAGAAACAATCATCTGGGAGTTTGAAGGGGGGTAGTGAATGGCCCGGGGAACTGCCGAGCAAAGACACGAGGGTGTTCCTCTCGATTATCCTCGGCTGGCCACCGACATCGGTCCGGAAGGTGCCTTTCACGTGACCGTGCGAGGGAATGGCACTTGGGCCAGTGTGGCAGTTGATCGGTTGACCGATGGGGGGGTTCGACTGATCGTTGATTCGGACTCCTGCTTTTTGACGGTCGAGGCGATGATGCAGGGCAGAAGCACCGCCGCAGACCCTGCGGGCTGATGAAGGAGGGTGCTATAGTCGGGGCTGGATTTCCACAATTGAGGACCAGCCATTGGATGATCCATAACTTCATGAGGGTTCAACCATGAGCATTCCACCATCACGGTTGGGGAACACAGAGGCACAGGACATTGTCGATTTCGTGGAAAAAAGTGGACCGAAGGCCTTCTGGGAAATCCGACGATACCTGTATGTCGTTTGTTGTAGCGACTCTCGCTCGCGAGCGACTTCTGACATGCTCAACGCGCTGGTTGCCTCAGGAATTGTAGAGTGCCGAGGTGGGTTGTTTTCCTTGAAGAAACTTGAACAGTCTTCTGCAGCATGAGCCGGTTGAACTGGATCAAGCAGGCCAGCGATGCCGGCGTGGAAAACGTGGCCGGGGTCGAGAGTACGATCAATGCAATTGTACTCTCGACCCCGGCCACGTTCTTCCTGTCGGGGGTGCATTCTGCGAGAATGGCCAGAACATCGTGGGAGGGCAGGACATGGCCGATACAACCATTCCCATCTCGGAAACAACCCTGGCCCGGCTGCGCGAGTTGGCCCGCTGGGCTGGCATTTCTGTTTCCGAAGCGCTGGACCAGGCCATCAAAGATCAGTACGATCGCAAGTTCTGGGAAGCGACCAACGCGGGCTATGCCGCTTTGCGGGCCAACCCGGCGGCCTGGGCGGAAATCGAGGAAGAACGGCGCTCTCTGGAGGGGACGCTCCTGGATGGTCTTCGACCTTCGAACGCTGGACGGAGGACGGCCAGGGACTGCCGTCCACCAGGCCCGAACCCCTGACAACTGGCA